>NZ_JAMTCR010000003.1:0-424200 GCF_024171945.1 Actinokineospora globicatena | reverse complement strand
GGTGTCGCTGTCGGCGGGGATGGTGTCGCTGTCGGCGGGGATGGTGTCGCTGTCGGCGGGGATGGTGTCGGCGCGGACGGTGTTGCTGTTGGCGGGGATGGGCAGGCCGAGGTTGCCGCGCAGGGTGTCGGCCTCGTACTCGGTGCGGTAGAGGCCGCGCTGCTGCAGCAGGGGGATCACGCCGTCGACGAACGCGGCGAGGTCGTCGTTGTTGCGGAAGGCGAGGTTGATGCCGTCGAAGGTGCCCGCGGCGAACCACTGCTCGATGGTGTCGGCGACGGTGCCGGGGGCGCCGACGAACGGCGAGACCTTGTGGTCGTTGAAGGATTCGACGACTTGCCGCAGGGTCAGGCCCTGCTCGGTGGCGCGCCCGATGATCCGCGCGGCGCCGGTGCGGCCGCCCTTCTCGGCCAGGTGCGCGACGTCGGGGAAGGGGGCGTCGGGGTCGTACTGGCTGAAGTCGTGGGCGCCGAAGGCCCGGCCGAGCAGGCCGACGTTGCGGTCGAAGTCGTCGTCCTCGGCGAGGATGTCCTTGGCGCGGCGCTGGGCGGCGGCGTCGGTGCCCGCGACGACGGGGCCGCCGTGGATGAAGATCTTGATGTGGTCGGGGTCGCGGCCTGCCTCGGCGGTGCGGCGCTTGATGTCGGCGTAGTAGGCGCGCGCGTCGTCGAACGAGCCGCCCGGGGCGTAGATGCCCTCGGCGACCTGCGCGGCGAGGTTGCGGCCCTCCTCCGACACCCCGGCCTGGAAGATCACCGGCTGGCCCTGCGGGGAGCGGGACAGGTTGAGCGGCCCGTCGACGCGGAAGTGCTCGCCGACGTGGTTGAGGGCGTGCAGCTTGCTCGGGTCGAGGAACACCCCGGTCTCGAGGTCGGCGGGGAACGCGTCGTCCTCGTAGGAATCCCACAGCCCGCGGATGACGCGCACCGCTTCGAGGGCGCGGCCGTAGCGGGTGGCGTAGTCGAGGTGTTCCTCGAGGCCGTAGTTGCGGCTGGTGCCGGTGTCGAAGCTGGTGACCACGTTCCACCCGGCGCGGCCGCCGCTGATGTGGTCGAGGGAGGCGAAGCGGCGGGCCAGGTTGAACGGCGAGTTGTAGGTGGAGCTCGCGGTCCCGACCAGCCCGATGTGCTTGGTGTGGGTCGCCACCGCGGAGAGCAGCGTCAGCGGTTCGAGCCGGTTGAGGTAGTGCGCCGGGTAGGTGGCGTTGATGAACTGGCTGTCGACGATGAACAACGCGTCGAACAGCGCGTGCTCGGCCGCCTGGGCTTGGGCGATGTAGTAGTTGATGTCGATGCTGGCGTTGGTGGCGACGCCGGGGTCCTTCCACAGGCCGTGCTGGCCGGGACCGCCGACGCCGTAGGGGTGCAGGGCGAGATGGATCTTGCGGGTCATGGGGTGGGGTCCCTTCACGCGTGGAGCAGCGCGCGCAGCGCCTCGCGTTCGGCGCGGCCCGCGGAGGCCGTGCGCAGCGTGGGCGCGGAGCTGATGAGCAGGCGGGTGTACGGGTGCCGGGGGGTGGCGACGACCTCGCGGGCCGTGCCGACCTCCACGAGCTCGCCCTGGTAGAGCACGGCGACCCGGTCGGCGATCCCGGCGACGGAGCCGAGGTCGTGGGAGATGAACACCAGGGCGATGCCGGTGGCCCGCAGGTCCTTGAGGATCTCCAGGACACCGACCCGGTTGGCGGCGTCGAGCGCGCTGACCGGTTCGTCGAGGATCACCAGCTTGGGCTCGGTGATCAACGCGCGGGCCACCGCGACGCGCTGCCGTTGCCCGCCGGAGAGCTGGGCGGGCAACCGGTCCAGGAGTTCGGTGTCGAGCCGTACCTTCGGCAGGAACGTGCGCGCCTTCGCGACGGCCTCCTCACGCGCGACGCCCTGGATGAGCAGCGGCTCGATGAGGGACTCGACGATGGGCAGGTCGGGGTCCAGGCTGCGCAACGGGTCCTGGAACACGTACTGCACCACGCCCCGGCGCCGCAGCGACCGCCACTGCCGGGCGCGGTACCCGCTGACGTCCTCGCCGTCGATGACGATCCGCCCCCCGGACGCCGGGACCAGGCCGAGCACGGCGCGGGCCAGGGTCGACTTGCCCGACCCGGTCTCGCCGATGAGCCCGAGGACCTCCCCCGGCTCCACCGCCAGCGACGCGCCCTTGAGCGCTTGACGGCGGCGACGCCCGAGTCCGTAGTGGACATCGAGGTCGGTGATCTGCAGAACCGTCACGGCCCCTCCCGGGTGAGGAACTTCTCCAGGCCGTACTGCTCGTGCTCGCTGATGAGCAGCCGGGTGTACTCGTGCTGGGGTTCGTAGAGCACGCGCGCGGTCGGGCCCTGCTCGACGACCTCGCCCTCGCGCATCACCAGCACCTCGTCGCACAGTTGCGCGACCACGGCCAGGTCGTGCGACACCACCACCAGCGCCAGGCCGGCGTTCTCCCGCAGGTCGGCCAACAGGTCGAGGATCTCGGCCTGCACGGTGACATCCAGCGCGGTCGTGGCCTCGTCGGCGATCAGGATCCGCGGGTCGGCGGCGATCGCCGCGGCGATCAGCACCCGCTGCAACATCCCACCGGAGAGCTCGTAGGCGTACTGCGAGTACACCAACTCCGGGTCCCGCAGGTGCACCGCCGCCAGCAACTCCACCGCGCGGCGCCGTGCCGCGCGCCGCTTGAGGCCCTTCTTCACCCGCACGACCTCGGCGATCTGCGGCCCCACCTGGATCGACGGGTTCAGGTAGGACGCCGGGTCCTGGAACACCGCGCTGATCGTCGACCCGCGCAGGTCGGTGAGCTGCTCGCGGGTCGCCGAGGCGATATCGACCCCGGCGACGTGGATGTCCCCGGAGCTGACCTCGAAGTGCTCGGGCAGCACACCCAGCACCGCCCGACACGTCAGCGTCTTGCCGCTGCCGGACTCGCCGACGATGCCGACCGCCTTGCCCGGGGTCAGCTCGAAGCTCACCCCCTTGACGAACTCGCGGTCGTCGACCTGCCCGCGCACGCGCACGTCGCGCACGGACAAGACCGGGTCGAGCGTGGTCGGGCTCGCAGCAATCTCGGTGGGGCTGGTCTCGGTGGGGCTGGTCTTGGTGAAGGTGGTCATGCCGTACCTCCTGCTGCGGCGGCCTGGTTGGCCCGGACCTTGCGGCTGTTGAGCAGGGCGCGACCCGCCTCGCCGGAGACGTCGCGGATCGCGTCGGCGAGCAGGTTGCTCGCCCACACCGTCGCCATGATCAGCAGCGCCGGGGCGAACGGCGCCCACGGCCGGTAGTCGAGGTAGCCCAGGTCGGAGGCCAGCAGCCCACCCCAGGTCGGCTCGGGCGGCTGCACACCGATGCCGAGGAACGACAGGCTGGAGACGATGATGAACCCGACGCCGAGGGTCTGGGCGAGCGCGACCGCGATCGGCGGCAGCACCTTGGCCCACACGTGGCGGCGGATGATCCACGGCAGCGACGCCCCGGAGATCAGCGCGGCCTCCACGTACTGCGAGCGGGCCACCGCCAGCGTCGCGGCCCGCGACACCCGGAAGAACAGCGGCGACACCAGCACCCCGGTGACCAGCATGGCCTGGGTGATGCCGTTGCCCAGCAGCGCGGTGATCGCCACCGCGAACAGCAGGAACGGCAGCGCGATGAGCGTGTCGGCGACCCGCAGGGTCACCCACTCGAACACCCGCCCCAGGTAAACCGACAGGATCCCGGGGATGGCGCCGACGACCAGCGCCATCAGCGTCACCTCCAGCGCCCCGACGACGCTGGCGCGGGACCCGTCGAGCAGCCGGGAGAACACGTCGCGACCGAGGTAGTCGGTGCCCAGCCAGTGGCTGCCGGAGATCCCGGCGAGGGTGTCGTCGCTGACCGCGAGCGGGTCGAGCGGGGCCAGCAGCGGCCCGAGGACCGCCAGCAGCGCGATGGCCAGCAGGATCGCGGCGCTGACGCGACCGGCGGTGAGGGAGAGCACTCGGCGGACCACGGCTCACACCCCCCGCAGCGCCGCGGGCGCCACCTTGCCGAGCACCACGTTGATGATCAGGTTGAACGTCACGACCATCACCACCGACACCACCAGCACCCCCTGCACAGCCGGAACGTCACCGGCTTGCGCCGAGTCGTTGGCGAAGCGGCCGAAGCCCTGCAACCCGAAGATCCACTCGGTGACCACCGACGCGCCGACCAGCGACGGGAACTTGATCCCCAGGGTCGCCAGCGCCGGTCCGACGCCGTTGCGCAGCACGTGCCGGAAGAACACCCGCCGCGGGCTCAGGCCCCGCACGACCGCGCCGAGCACGTAGTTCTCCCGGTAGGCCGACACCAGCCCGGTCCGCAGCTGCCGGGCGACGTCGGCGACGACGTCGAAGCTCAGCGCGAGCGCGGGCAGGATGACGTGCGCCAGCCACAGGTCCACGCCCTCGGTGATCGGGATGTAGCCGCCGGAGGGCAGCAGGTCCAGGCCGACGGCGAAGATCTCGACCAGCACGATGCCGACCACGAACGCGGGCATCACCGACACCACGGTGACGAACCCGGTGATGGCCCGGTCCACCCAGGTGGAGCGGCGCAGCGCGGCCAGGGTGCCCAGCGCGAACCCGAGCACCCCGCCCAGCACCAGCGCCAGCAGCGCCACCGACACGCTCACCCCGAGGCCCAGGCCGATGAGGGTGGCCACGTCGGCGCCGTTGACCCAGCTGGTGCCGAACTGGCCGTGCAGCACGTCGGTGAACCAGTCCCAGTACTGCACCAGGAACGGCCGGTCCAGGCCCCACTGGCTCTCGATGTTGTGGATGGCCTCCGGGGTGGCGCTCTCCCCGAGCTGCAGCCGCGCGGGCGACAGGCCGCTGAGCGAGCGCAACGCGAAGGTCACGAAGGTGGCGACGAAGAACACCGGCACGAAGATCGCGACCGACTTGCCGAGGGTGGTGAGGACCCGCCACCCTGCCTGGCGGGCCCGCACCCCCGTGACCGCACGGCCCGCGAGCGGGTCAGCGGCCACTGATCTTCACCCCGGTCCAGTCGATGTGCGCCGGGTTCTTGGGCAGGTTCGACACGGACTTGTTCTTCACGAACAGGTTCGGCGCGGAGTAGGTGAACACCAGCGCCTTGCTGTCGAGCCCGGCCTTGGTCGCCGCGCGCAGCGCGGTGGGGTAGTCGGGGGAGTCGAGCGGGGTCTGGCGGACCTTCGCCACGGCGGCCTCGAACCCGGCGGGCTCGTACGGGGTGCTCGGGTTGAGCGGCCCGTTGGGCCCGAAGTGCGCGGTCAGCGTCTGCACCGCGGAGTCGCGGCCGGTGGTGCCGTAGATCGACAGGGCGAGTTCCTTGGCGAAGAACGGCTTGGACCAGTTCTTGTCGACCTTGATGGTCAGCGTGATCCCGACCGCCGCCAGCTGCGACTGCACGATCTCGGAGGCGGGCTGCGCGTCGGGGATCACCAGGTCGAGCTTGATGTCACCGGGCTGGAACCCGGCCTCGGCCAGCAGCGCCTTGG
Organism: Actinokineospora globicatena; assembly: GCF_024171945.1. Lineage (GTDB taxonomy): Bacteria > Actinomycetota > Actinomycetes > Mycobacteriales > Pseudonocardiaceae > Actinokineospora > Actinokineospora globicatena. The sequence continues at coordinate 418,716 of NZ_JAMTCR010000003.1, read as the reverse complement.
ACTTGGCCGGGTCATACGGCCACCGGTTCTTGGACTCCGGGTCGTAGGCGATGTAGCCCTCGGGGAACGGCTGGTCGGTGGGCTCGCCGAGACCGAAGGTCAGCTTGTCGACGAACTCCTTGCGGTTGATGGCGTGGCGCACCGCGTCGACGACCTTCGGGTTGTCGAACGGCGCCTTGTTGACGTTGATGCTGATGTTGGAGGCGTTGAACCCGGGCTGCACGAACACATCCAGCCCGGCCTTCTTCGCCGCGTCCGCCTGGCTCGGCGTCAGGTCGGCGAAGTTGTAGACCCCGGTCTGCAGACCGGAGACCACGGTGGAGGCGTCCGGCGCCGAGGTCAGCTCCACGTTGTCGATGTGGATGTTGGCCGCGTCCCAGTAGTCCGGGTTCTTCTTCAGCACCGCCTTGGTGCCCGGCACCAGCTGCGTGACCACGAACGGGCCAGCGCCGACCGGGTTCTGGTCGAGCTTGGCCGGGTCCTGGGCGGCCTTGGGGCTGCTGACCTGCAGCACCCGCTGCCCGAGCAGCTGCGGGATCTGGTGGTCGACCTGCGTGAGCTTGACGACGACGTCGAGCCCGGACGCGGTGACCTCCTTGATGGAGGTGAGGTCACCGAAGAGCGCCGAGTTCTTCTGGGTCTTGGCGCGCTCGATGGCGAACTTGATCGCGGCGCCGTCGACCGGCTCGCCGTCGGTGAACTTCAGGCCGGGCCGCAGGTGGAAGGTCACCTGGTCGCCCGCGGTGTTGTACTCCCAGTCCTTGGCCAGGTCCGGCACGGCCTTGCCCGACTCGTCGGTGCGCGTCAGCGACGCGTGCACCAGCGACAGCAACCGGAACTGGGCGCCGCTGCCGCTGACCACCGGGTCCCAGTGAGTGGGGAAGTAGGACGAGGCCCACTTGAGGGTGCTCGGGCCGCCCGCGGCGGCGGACGCGCCACCGTTGCCGCACGCGGAGACGGTGGACGCCAGTGTCGCCACGACGGCGATCCCGATGACGGCGCCGCGCAGACGGCGGGCGGTGGTGCGAACGGACATGTGCTGTCTTCCTCTTCGGGGGGATCTCGGGGAGCTGGGTTCCGCGCCGTTCACGCGCGCGGGGGTGGGGGTCACGGGACGAGGGCGGCGGTCGGGGCGGCGGGCTCCTCGGCCCGCTGCTCGGCTGGCGCCTCGGTGGCGTCTTGCTTGGCCGCTGTCTGGTCCGCTGTGTCTTGCTGGGCGGCGGCGTGCTGGCGGGCGGCGGTGTGGCGGTTCTCGGGGATCGGGAGACCGAGGTTGCCGCGCAGGGTGCTCGACTCGTACTCCGAGCGCACGACGCCACGTTCACGCAGGATCGGCAGCACCCGATCGGTGAACAGCGCGAACTCGCTGGGGGCGTTGATCACGACGTTGATGCCGTCGAAGCCGCCCTGCTCGAACCAGTGCTCGATGGTGTCGGCGACGGTGGTGGGGGAGCCGACGAAGGGGGAGCGGGCCGCGTCGGACAGGTGCTGCACCACCTGCCGCAGCGTGTACCCGTTGTCCTTGGCGAGCTTGCTGATGCCCTCGGCCTGGGTGCGGAAGCTGCGCTCACCGAGCGCGGCGACGTCGGGGAACGGCGCGTCGAGGTCGTACTGGGTGAAGTCGTGCCAGCCGAACGGGCGACCCAGTTCCTTGAGGGCGCGCTCGAAGCTGCGGCCACCGAGCTTGGCGTCCTCCTTGGCGCGGGCCTCCTCGTCGGTGTCGGCGATGACCAGCGAGATCCCGGGCAGGATCAGCACGTGGTCGGGGTTGCGGCCCTTCGCGGCGGCGCGCTCGCGCAACTCGGTCCGGAACGCCCGCGCCTTGTCGAGGGTGGGGGCGTGGGTGAAGATCACCTCGGCGACACTCGCCCCGAGGTCGCGGCCCTCCTCGGAGTCCCCGGCCTGGAAGATCACCGGCTGGCCCTGCGCCGAGCGCTCCAGGTTCAGCGGCCCGACCACCGAGAAGTACTCGCCCTTGTGGTCGAGCCGGTGCTGCTTGCTCGGGTCCAGGAACACCTTGGTGTCGCGGTCACGGGGGAACGCGTCGGCCTCGTAGGAATCCCACAGCCCTTGCGCGACCTGGACGTGCTCGCGGGCACGGCCGTAGCGGGTGGCGTAGTCGTAGTGCTCGTCACGGCTGTAGTTGCCCGCGGTACCCGCGTCGCCACTGGTCACCACGTTCCACCCCGCGCGCCCACCGCTGATGTGGTCGAGGGAGTACAGCCGCCGCGCCAGGTTGAACGGCTCGTTGTACGACGTGGTCGCCGTCCCCACCAGACCGATGTGGCTGGTGTGCACCGCCAACGCCGAGAGCAACGTCAACGGCTCCAAGCGGCTGAGGTAGTGGTTGGGGGAGTTCTCGGTGATGAACTGACTGTCCACGATGAACACCAGGTCGAACAGCGCCGCCTCCGCCTCCTTGGCGCGGGCGAGGTACCAGCCGATGTCCACACTGGCGTCGGCGGGGATCTCGGGGTCGAGCCAGGTGTTGTGCTGACCTGGCCCCCCGACCCCGAGCAGGACGGCGCCCAGTTTCAGGGTGCGACGAGACATGGTGATCCATTCCTGTGAAGGCGTGCGCGAGAACGCGACCCGGACGAGCCGGGGCGACGCGAGAGGACTGACCAGGGGTGGTGCCGCGAGCGCTACGGGAGCGACGTCGTCAGCGACAGCCGGAAGGCGAACAGATCGCCGTGCCACAGCGGGCGTTGTCCAACCAGCGACGGCACGTGAGCAGCGCGCTCATCACGTCAGCGGGTCGGTTCATGGCACTGAGCATGACGCGCGTGTCCAGTGGGTGTCCAACGATGTTTCATGATGCGGATTCATCGCGGAACGCGATCGGAGCTCGGGTAGCTTCCGACCCATGGCGAACGTCCTGGACATCCTCCCGTTGCGCAGCTTCGTCGCCGTCGCCGACCGGGGCGGCTTCCAACGCGCCGCCACCCACCTGCACCTGAGCCAGGCCGCGGTCAGCGGGCACGTCCGCAGGCTCGAGGCCGCCACCGGGCGGCGCCTGGTCGAACGCGACGGCCGCCGCTCCCGCTTCACCCCCGACGGCGACCGGCTCCTGGGCTACGCCAGGCGCATCCTCGCCCTGCACGACGAGTCCCTGCGCGCGCTGGGCGTGGACACCGACACCGCCATCGTCATCGGCTCCACCGAGCACGCCGCCGCGCAGCTGCTACCCCAGTTGAGCGCCACCCTCGAGGAGACACTGCCCGAGCACCGCGTCCGCTACCGCCTCGACCGCGGCACCGCGCTGCGCGACGCCCTCGGCGCGGGCCGCATGGACCTCGCGCTGCTGCTCGGCGCCACCGACGACCCCCGCGCCACCCTCGTCGGCGAACTCGACCTGACCTGGTACTCCGCCCCCGGCTGGGTCAGACCCGACGGCCCCGTACCCCTGGTCGCCTTCGACAACCCGTGCGCCCTGCGCACCGCCGCCCTCGAGACCCTCGCCGCGCACCGGCTCTCCGCCGAGATCGGCGCCGAGGCCAACCAACTCGCCGGTGTCCACGCCGCCACCGCCGCCGGTCTCGGTGTCGCCGTCCTCGCCACCTGCGGCACCACCCCCCAGGGCCTGGTACCCCGCCGCGACCTGCCCGTCCTCCCGCCGCTACCCCTCTACACGTGGCGCCGCCAAGACCTCGACCCCACCGTCCTGCGCCACGCCGTCACCGCCCTGCGCGACATCCTGTCCCCGAACCCCACCCCCCTCGCCCAAGGCGCCTGAGGCCGGGGGTCAGCCGGGGTGGATCTCGCGGATCCGGGCGGCCCAGTCCTCGGCACCGTCGCCCACGAACCCCGCACACACCAGCCGGGCCGGGAGCCGCGCGAGCTTGTCCCACTGGGCGGGATTGAGGATGAGCACCCGCAGGTCCAGATCGGCCAGCGCGGCGACATCGTCGACCTCGGTCGCTGACAGGTCAAGGCGAGTCAGCGCCGGGAGGGCCGCGAGATCGGCTGCCCGGACCGGCGCGCCGGTGACCGTCAGTTCCCAGAGCGTGGGATGACCGGCGAGCGCTGCCCAGTCGACACTGCCCGCGGTGATGGTGAGACTCTCCAGCAGCGGCGGCACCGACGCCCGGACGTGGCCCGTGGCGTTGACGAACAAGCGCCGCAACCGGGGCGTGCCCGCCAGGGCAGTGAGGTCGAGCGCGGTGGCCGTGTGCAGGGATAAGGCCTGCACGAGCAGGGGATCCGGGAACTCGGCAACCACCTCGGCCAGGGCGCGCCCAACCATCGCGAACGACTGGGGGTAGGAGGTGTGGAACTCGTCGATGAGGACACCGATGTCCTCGTACTCGTCGTCGTCCGGGTCCTCGTCCAGGTTCTCGATGAGGATCGGGTCGAACCGGTCAGCGCGGGCCGCCGCGACGACAGCCGCGAGCACCGAGGTCGCGGACTCGGCGACGTAGTCGACGGTGTTGTCGATGCCCCGGCCGGTCTTGAGCAACTGCCCGGACCGACCCAGCGGCCCCGGATCGAGGTCCACGACGAGGTTCCAGCCACCGCCATCGGTACCGACGATGATCCACCAGTCGTCGCGCGAGAGGCGCCGCACATACCCGGCGGGCTCGGACTCCAGCACCACGCGGTCGAGGTCGAACAGGCCGTCCTCGTAGCCGCCGACACCGGGACCATCGAACCCGTAGAGGTCCACGACCCGGTCCAGCGACATCAGGCTCCACCTGCCCAGCAACCCGATCTCGTCCGGGTCGTCACCGACGAGCAGGTACAACGCCCGGATGTCCTCGGGCAACCGCGCACCCAGCCGCGCCTCGGCGGCGGCCAAGTCGGCCTCGGTGACCGTGGTCCCGAACGCCGGCGGACGGCCCTTGATCCGCTCGTACTGGGCGGTGAACTCGTCGACGAGCTCGCTGACCCGGCGCAGCACCCCGGGGTCGGTCGGCTGCCCGGTGGGGTCGGCGGCGGCCGGTCGGGGCACGCCGGGCAGCGGGTGGTTCGGGTACCGGTAGTCCCGGTCCCACACGACCGCGGAGGGCCGTGACCCACGCCCTGGCACGAACTCGCTGACCACGTCCATCTCCTGTTCGCCGATGTGCCCGCGCAGTATCGCCGAGGGCCCCGACAATCAGGGCAGCAGCAGGCGCTCACCAGCGAGCAGACGGGACTGGAAGGCGTCCGCGTCGAGGTCGCCCTCGGGGGTGAGCAGTTCCGGGGTCAGCAGCTCGGACAGGGGAGTGGCGGTGTTGTCCACATGAGCCGCGTTGAGGGTCGCCGGGGTGAGACTGCCTGAGGCGGTGCCCGCGATGTGGTCGGGCTCGCTCTCCGAGAGCCACACCTGCACCGCCGCCCGCAGGTCGCCCTGGAACACCAGGTACTTGTCGGAGTACTCGCCGTAGACGACCTCCGCGGTGGTGTCGCCGGTGACGACGATCTTCGGGTCGCACGTGGTGTGCAAGCCGGCCATCCGCAGGTCACCGAGGACCACCAGCGCCGCGGCACCGTCGTCGACGTCGTAGAGACCACCGGTGATGGTCAGGTCACCGTCGACGATGTAGCCGATGTCCCAGTCCTCGACCTCGTCCCACGGAGCGGGCTCACCGCTGTTGAGCGGGAAGTTCCCGTCAACGACCGCGTCGCCGGTGTGCAGGGCGTAGCCGCCCTCGTAGAGGTTCTCCCACACCGACTTCGGCAGCCCCCGCCGCTCGAACAGATCGGTCGCCTCGTCCCAGGTGATGTACCGCGTGCTCACGGCGGCGACCCTATCGTCACACCCTGACGTAGTGGGAATCGACGCCAGGCTGACCGGTGTAGTTAGGACCCGCCCGATCATCGGCACCCAAGTACCGCAACGGCAACGACACGTCCCGACGCCCGGTCAGACTGATCCGCCGCCGCCGCGCGTCGTAGACGAACCCCGCCTCCCGCAACACGCCAGTCAACCTGCCGTGTCCGGTGTGGACCGTCCGCCAATCGAAATTGGCCACGAACAACCCACCACCGGTCAGCCACGACGCCACCCGCGTCAACAGCCCCAGCTTGTCACCGACGTAGTGCAACCCATGAACACACGTGATCAAGTCGAACGCCCCGTCCGGCTCCCACTCACCGACCGACGCCGTCACGAACTCCACACCACCCACCGCGGGGCCGGCGTAGAAGTCGACCAGATCCACCCCGGTGATCGACACCCCCGGCACCACCCGCGCGCACTCCACCAACGCCGCGCCACTGCCACAACACAGGTCCAACCACCGCGCCCCCGGCCGCACCACCCCCGCGACGTCGACCCCCAACTCACGGCCGTACCCGGCGAGCCCCCGCTCCCGGTTCATGTCCCGATTGGCCACCACCGAGGAGCTCTCCAGCTCCCGATCACCCAGTAACCGCGCCACACCACATCTTATCGACCAGCGCCGGAACCGCCCTCCTCGTCGCTGGAGGGCATGGGGATCATCAGCACAACCACCGCGGCGATCATCCCGATGAACACCACCAACGGCGCCCCCACCGCCACACCCGCCACCACACAGACACCGCCGGCGACCAGTGACAACATCAACGACAGCAACCTGGGTGCCTGGGTGCGCGCGGGCTCGCCCAACAACGACGCCAACTCGGGGGAGTCGGTCCCCAACCGGTCGGCGATCTCCTCGAGCGCCCGGCGCTCGTGGCTGCTCAATCCTCGCGGGTTCATCCACTCTCCCCTCGTCGGCGCGCGGGGGAGGGCACCGCGCTGACCACGAGACCGCACCTGGTCCTGCCCTGGACGTACCCGCCCGACGCCCAGAACACACACCTCGGCACCAAACTCGTGGGTCCCCGGACGGGACAGGCCATCCGGGGACCCAGAGCCGAGCGGTGGTTTACGTCGTCGGCGGGGCCGTGGTGGTGACCGGCGGCGTCGACGGCGGCAGGGTGGTTGACGGGGGACGGGTCGGCGGGACACCCGTGGGCGGAGTCGGCCAGGGCCCAGGGCCAGGCCCCGGACCTGGGCCGGGACCGGGGCCCTGGCTGTCGTCGTCGCCGACCTCGGTGTCGGACAGGTCCAGCGCGATGGTGAAGTCCGCCGTGTAGCCGTGGTGGGCGCGGCGCGGCCGCAACGTGAGCTGGTCACCGCCCTGCAGGTAGATGAAATCGGCGGCGTTGGTCGTGTCCGGCTTGCCCTTCGCCGCGTACGGCGGCTGCGCCAGGTACGCCGCGGTGAACGCGTCGGTGAAATACAACTGCGACGTGAACTCGTAAGGCTTACCGTCGGTCCCCGTCGTCTGCACCTTGATGTGGATGTGCACCGTCCGACCCCGGTACCACCCAGGCAGCACCGTGGTGAACCGCACCCGGCCACCCCGGTCCGACACCTGCAGGCCACGCAGGAACTTCTTGCCCGCCGACCCCTCACTCGCGATGTCGGAGTACACCCCGGCCGCGTCGCAGTGCCAGACGTCGACCACCGCGCCCTTGAGCGGCACACACCGCTTGTCCCGGATCGACAGCACCGACAGCCCCAACTCCAGCGGGATACCGGGGGAGCGGACCCCGGTCGCCGGGTCCGACCGGATGTCGGACCGGTTGAGGCCCTCGTCCACGAAGTACGGCCCCTCCACCTGCTCAGGCCGCGCGACGCAGTCCACGTCGCAATCCCCACCACCGGCCACCCCGACCTCGGAGGACCCTGTGGACGCGGCCGCGGCGACCCCCGACCCGACCGCCGTCAACGCCGCACCCGCGAGCCCCAACACCGCCAACGCGTGCCGCCTGCCCAAGACGCGACCGACTGGTTCGTCGTCATCGTGCATGGTGAATGCTCCTAACTCACTGTGCCAGTTCGGATACCAGCGGTGAGCAAGCTAGGAGCGCTGTCTAGGAACCCGGTGTGCGCGAGCTGTGAGGTACTTGTGTGAACGCCATCCCCACTTGCCAATCCCTCACAACCTGATGTGCCGCGCCCCCACCACCGCCCGCCGCACCCACCCGCGTACAGCGGAATCCGTGTCCGGCACCGCCGCCACCCCGACCTCCGTCGCGATCAGGTCCACCACCTGCCGCAACGACAATTCATCAGTCCACACATGGGTCGCGAACCCCGGCTCCTGGAGCCGCTCCAGACACCGGTCCAGGTTCGCCAACGCGAAACTCTCCCGCCGCAACGCCGCCCCACGACCCGCCACCCACGCCACCGCGTGCCCGAACCCGCGCTCTGCCAGCCGATCCACGACCGTCTCCCGCTCGGCCAACAACGCGAAGTGCCGCACGTCGTGCCCCAACCCGCGCAACCCACCCACGACCTCGTCGAAGTACGCGGGCTCCACCAGCGTCATCGGCGCCACCACGACCCCCTCGTGCCGTCGCAGCACCAGGTCCAGCACCTCCACCACACCCGCCCGCCACGACCGCAGGTCCTGGAAGTCCTCCCGCAACCACCGCGGCATCGCCCGGTGCAACCCGAACCCCACAGCCTCCGGATCACACACCACACCACCAGGCACCCGACGCGCCAACTCCCACGCCGTCTGCGTCTTCCCCACCCCGAACGGCCCGTTCACCCACACCAACATGTGCCCGTTCGTACCAGAGCCACCCGGCCTCGCACGGTCCCCCGAGCTCCCCAGAGAACCGCCCAAACCCGTTATCAGATCGCCCTCGTGGTCCGATGTGTCTACGAACCCGTCGCCTCGTCAGTGGCCACCCGATACCCAACTCTCCGGCGACTCCCACGCCGCCAACCGCAACCGGCTCTCGAACCGACGCCGCACCCCCGACACCGGATCCGGGAACTCCAACACCCGCGCCAACAACTGCAACGGTCGCGAGAAGTCGTCGAGCGGCCGGTCGGTCAGCACCGGGTAGAAGTCATCACCCAGGATCGGCACCCCCAGACCCGCCATGTGCAACCGCAGCTGATGCGTCCGCCCCGTCACCGGCGTCAACCGGTACCGCCCCAGATCACCACGCCGCTCCACGAGCTCCACCACCGTCTCGGCGTTCGGCTCACCATCCACCTCGAACGCCCGGATCACCCCGCGCTCCTTCACGATCCGCGACCGCACCGTCCTCGGGAACCCCGCACCCACCGGCGCGACCGCCTCGTACTCCTTCGACACCAACCGATCCCGGAACAACGTCTGATAACGCCCCCGCGCCTCCGGCCGCACCACGAACAACAACAACCCCGCCGTCACCCGGTCCAACCGGTGCGCCGGACTCAACGACGCGATCCCCAACTGCCGCCGCAACCGCACCAACGCCGTCTCCACCACGTGCTTGCCCCGCGGGATCGACGCCAGGAAATGCGGCTTGTCCACCACCACGATGTCCTCGTCCTGGTGCACCACCGCCACCTCGAACGGCACCGGCACCTCCACCGGCAGATCCCGGTGGAACCACACCACCGCCCCCGGCACGAACGGCGCGTCCACCCCCACCGGCCCGTCAGACCCGACGATCCGACCCTCCCGCAACATCGCCTCGATCCGCCCCGGCTCCACCCTGGGCAACCGCTCCACCAGGTGCTCCAACGCCGTCGCCCAAGTCCCCACGACCGGGAACCTGAGCCTCGCCGCATCCAACCCATGCCGCTGGGGGAGCGGGGACACCACCTTGCGCCTCACCACTCCCGCAGCCTAGACACCCCCACACCCACCCCTCCGCCCGCAAGCGCGCCCCTCGCCCGCAGCCCGCTTACCTGAAGACTCCGCCTTCCCCAGCGCTCGCCGGGAGACTCCACCTGCCTCACCCACCCCTCAGCCCCGAGCCCACCCCGGCTCGCTCGCCTGCGGCTCCGCCCGCCTCACGCCTATCCACCACCACAAGCCAACCGCCCCACCAATTTCCTCCGCGCCCCGCCCAACACCCCCTTCTGCACCCCTTCCCACCTCTCCACCTGCGGATTGACCGCCCACCCCTTGCCGATATCCACTCCGATGGGTGACAAAAGTTATCCACATGTGGATCTCCGCAGGGGTCGGTTCAAGATCGACTGTCGGGGGGTGCCGGTAGACTGGCCCAGGGACGCCCCCCGGAGAGGGTGGGGGCCGGGCACTCGCTTTTCGCGCGCGCGAGGCGCTGTTTCAGGGCCCGGTTCGAGGGTGTGGCGGAGGCTGTTTTCGCAGGTCAAGATGAGGGAGTCGGGCCTCTGTGGGGTCGAAACAGGGGAGTAGGCCAGGTAGAGGCGGCGGGTCCAAGATCACCGACTGGGCGAGGGAATTGACTCGATCGTCTCGGTGCATGCCGCGCGCCCTGGGCTAGGGGCGATCCTGAGCCAGGTGCCAGACGGGTCGCGGCCGACCGACACGCCACGAGAACGCCAAGAACGCCTGTGACAGTGACAGTGCCGATTGCCGGTCCGAGCGCACCGCAGAGATCGCCGCCCAGTGGCGCCGACAGCGAGCCGGCCGAGGCTCGCGTCCGAGCGCCTCGGCGGCTGTTCGGGGTTGGGCCGCTTGGGCGCGCAGTTGGCCGCCGCGTGGGACGTGGACAGCGACCGGGGAGCGTCCTGATCGGTGCTACTTGACATAATGTAGATTATCAACCAAATCATGACCTGAGGATCCAGCGGTCGAAGGGGGCGTCGCACAGTGTCTATACGTCACTGTGACGATTCGCGGTTGGTATGCGGCACGGCGCTGCCAGAGCCCTCGGGTCGACCGTCCGGCCGCGGCGAGTCGGCCCGCCCGCCAGGGGCAGGCGGGCGGCCGCGCGAGAGGCGTGTAAGGCGTGCGAACACGCGTCGTCCCCTGGGCCTGGTGATCACCCGCTCCGGGCCTCTCGAACACCTGTTTGATGGATAATCGCGCTTATGCATGCGATGGCGGGAGTGTCGGGGTGATCGGGTATGTACAGGGGGTGATGTTGATCGAGGCGCAGGACGCCTTCTTCCTGGCTCGGCGGTCTCGGAAGGACTCGCCGCACACGACGGTGGCGTACCGGCGGGATCTGGCCGGGGTGAACGCGCTCGTGGCGGAGGCCGTGGGTGCCGAGGTCGACCGGGTGGCGCTGGACGCGGTCAACGCGAAGGTGTTGCGGGAGGCGTTCGGGCGGTTCGCGGACACGCACGCCAAGAGTTCGGTGGCGCGGGCCTGGTCGACGTGGAACCAGTTCTTCCAGTTCTGCGTGGCCGACGAGATCGTGTTCGGCAACCCGATGGGCGCGATCGGCCGGCCGCGGCCCGCTCCCCTCTCCCCCAAGCCGCTGCGTGGTGAGGGCACGCCGGAGCAGCTGCTGGAGGCCGTCGCCGGTGGTGCGCGCAAGGCCAGGGCGCCGTGGCCGGAGCGGGACCTGCTGGTGTTGGCGTTGGGCCTGGTGGCGGGGTTGCGGGCCTCGGAGATGCGGGCGTTGCGGCGGTCGTCGGTGGTGGGGCGGGCCGGTGAGCGGCGGTTGTTCGTGCACGGCAAGGCGAACCGGGAGCGGTCGATCCCGATCGAGGTGCCGTTGGAGCGGGTGATCGAGGCGTACCTGGCGTCGTGCGCGTCGCGGTTCCCGGTGGCGCGCTTCGCCGACGAGTCGCCGCTGGTGTTGGGGTCCGACGGCGGCGGGATCGGGCGGGGCGCGTTGGACTACCTGGTGAAGGCGTGCTTCCGGGCGGCGGGCATGCACGACCGGGTGCCCGCGGGGGCGAACCTGCACGCGTTGCGGCACACGTTCGCGACGCGGTTGGCCGAGGACGGCGCGAACGCGGTGGAGATCATGCTGCTGCTGGGGCACGCGAGCCTGAACACCAGCCAGAACTACATCGACGCGACGGGGGCGCAGCGGCGGGCGGCGGCGGCGAGCAACCGCACGTACCGGGCGCTGGCGGGTTTGACCGAGCGTGACGGTGATGGCTCAGCTCCCCCGGTGCCCGGCCGATGAGGTGATCACCGGCGCGTGCGGCGCGGGTACTGGTGGAGATGGGGCGAGGTCATGCGGGTGCTCGACGACCGTTCGGTGCGGGTCAAGGTCCTCGCGGTGGTGGCGGTGGCGGCGGTCGGGATCGTGGCGGCCGCGGTGACGTCCCGGGTGAGCATGGGCACGATGGACGAGAGCGTGAACGCGCTCTACGCCTCGGGTGCGGCGCCGGGTCAGCAGGAGTCGCTGGTGCACCAGCAGGAGATCAAGGTCCGGATGGACCTGATGGCGCACGTCGCCGCTCCCCCGGCTCAGCGCGCGGCGTGGGAGAAGGCGATCACGGCGGACGAGGCGGAGTTGGACGCGGCGGTCGCGGCGTACGACTCGGCGGTGGGGAACTCGACGGATCTGGCGCCGTTCGTGGCGGCGTGGGGGCGGGTGCGGTCGCAGTACCAGCAGGTGTTGTTGCCCGCAGCGCGCTCCGGTGACCAGGCGGCGTGGTGGGCGGCGTACAGCGAGCAGGTGGCGCCGACGATCAAGCAGGCGGCGTCGGCGTTGGACGAGTTGGAGGCGCGTCGGGGCGTGGACAGCGCGGCGTGGCGGGCGGCGTCGGAGGACGCGTACTCGTCTGGTGCGTTGTGGACGTTGCTGGTGGCGCTGGTGGCGGTCTTGGCGGCGTTGGGGTTGGGGTTGGTGGTGACGCGGCGGATCGTGGGTCCGTTGGGTCGGGTGGCTGAGGTGTTGCGGTCGTTCGCGCGGGGTGATCTGACGGTGCGGGTGGCGGTGTCGGGTCGTGACGAGGTGGGGCGGATGGCGGAGACGGTGAACGAGGCCGTGGGGACCATCGGTGAGGCGTTGGGTGAGATCGAGCGGTCGGCGGCGGAGTTGCGGGTCGCGTCGGGTCGGGTGGCGTCGGCGAGTGGGCGGATGGCGAAGGACGCGGAGAGTGGTCGGGACCGGGCTGGTGAGGTGACGGGGTCGGCGGCGTCGGTGACGCGCAACGTGCAGTCGGTGGCGGCGGGGTCGGAGCAGATGAGCGCGGCGGTGGGGGCGATCGCGGAGAGCGCGGGGCACGCGGTGCGGGTGGTGGAGCGCGCGGTGGTGGCGGCGCGGGGGACGACGGAGACGGTGAGCCGGTTGGGGTCGTCGAGTGAGGAGATCGGGGCGGTGGTGAAGGCGATCTCGGCGATCGCGGGTCAGACGAACCTGTTGGCGTTGAACGCGACGATCGAGGCGGCGCGGGCTGGGGAGGCCGGTAAGGGGTTCGCGGTGGTGGCCAGTGAGGTGAAGGACTTGGCGCAGGCGACGGCGCGGGCGACGGAGGACATCTCGCGTCGGGTGGAGGCGATCCAGGCGGACACGGGCGCGGCGGTGGCGGCGATCGCGGAGATCAGCGGCATCATCGGCGAGGTGAACGACCACCAGCTGACGATCGCGGCGGCGGTGGAGCAGCAGGAGGCCACCACCGGCGAGATGAACCGAAGCCTGAGCGCCGCGGCGGACGGCTCGTCGGAGATCTCGACCCACATCCGCGAGGTCGCGGCGGTGGCGGAGTCGGTCGCGGAGGGCGCAGGCGAGACGAAGGGCGCGGCGCGGGAGCTGTCACTCCTGTCAGCCCGCCTCAACGGCCTGGTGTCGCGGTTCCGCACCCAGTGACGGTTCCTGGTTGATGCACGGTGTGGTTGGTCGGCGATGGCGACGCAGACCAGCGCCGACCTCGCCACGACCGCTTAAGGCAACGGGTCCAGCGCCGTGGTCGGTGCGGTGAACGCGGTGCTGGGTGGTTCAGTGGGGTTTCCCGGGTCTCCTTGAGGGTTTTGGCGCACCATGAGGCGAAGGGGGTGGTGGCCGGGTGATGTGATGTGCCTGGTCCCGGCCGCGCTGCCGGGTGCTCCCCCGTCGCCGGTGAGCAATGCCGCCCGCACCCTGGGTTTGGGTCTGCTGGGGTCCCGCTCCCCCTGCCGCCGTTGACCATCGGCATGGCCTGGCATCCGCGCCACACCGCTGACGGCGCTCACGACTGGCTCCGCGCCACTGTCCGCCAGGTCCTGCGCCCGGACCGGGCGACGCGGTAGCGCGGAGCCACTGCACTACGGGGTCGCGGTGGCCGGTGTGGTGCCGCGGGCGCGTGGCTGCTCGGCTGAGGGGGCGCGCACCAGTTCCTCGAGCCGTTCGATGATGATCGCGGGCGGGATGGCCTGGGGTCGGGCCAGGACGTCGAGCAGGCTGTCCACCGACTGCGCCACGGTGAACCAGGCGCCCGCGTCGCGTCTGCTGGCGGCGGTGAACGGTCGTCCGGCGATGACTTGGCGGATGCCCAGGGCGAGTGCCTCGGCGTTGTCGGGGGCGATGAGGACGACGCCGCCGCAGTCGGTCTCGGGGAGGCCGCCGTCGTCGGAGGCGATGACCCAGCAGCCGGCGTGCTGGGCCTCGATGGAGACGATGCCGAAGGTCTCGTGCCAGTACTGGCTGTTGGAGGGCATGACGACGATGTCGTGTTCGGCCATCAGGGCGGCCATGGTGGCGGGGGTCTTGCGGGCGGCGACCACGGAGATCCCGGGGTGGTGGCCGAGCAGGTCCTCGATGATCTTGCCTTGGGGTTTGTCGGCGCCCGCGGTGGTGGCGGTGAAGGTGAGGTCGGTGTCCTGTTCGATGATGTCGATGTGCAGGGTCTCGAGCAGGGTGTAGACGCCCTTTTCGGGGCTGAGCCTGCCCGCGAACAGGACGCGGGTTTTGCCTGCCGGGCCCTCGGTGCGGGTCTGGGCGGCGAAGCAGGGTTCGGCGAAGGGGTAGACGACGTTGATGGTGGCGATGTCGACGTCGAGGTAGGCCGCCCACAGGGTGGCCGCGTAGAGGCTGGTGGCGATGAGGGCGTGCGCGGCGGTGCCCGCGACCACCGACTGCCGTTTCTCGTCGCGGATGGGGGGCGGGTTGTGCAGGATCAGGAACGCCGGGTTGCGCGTCGGGACCGGGCTGGACTCGTTGACGAACACGACGGTGCCCTCGAGGTGGGCGAGGTCGGCGGTGGTGGCCAGGTCGTGGAACGGGACGCCGGGGAACTCGTCCCTGCCGTCACCGGTGCCGAGGCCGATGGTGATGACCTGGGCCGGGATGCCGCGCCTGGTCAGTTCCCTGACCTGCCCGACGGTGTAGTTCTCGGAACCGCCGGTGCCCGCGGGCAGCGGGTTGCCGGGTGACCAGACGAACGATATCAACGTGTGCTTCCACATTTCCTGGTCGTCGTTCGGCGGCTCGCGGGCCGGGGGGCGCGCGAGGTGGTGTCGGCGATCAGAGGCCGCGGCGGCGGGGCAGGCGTCGGCGGAGTTGCCGGATGCGCAGGGAGCCCGCGGCGGCGGTGAGCAGGATCCCGGCGGCGGTGGCGAGCAGCATGGCCACGGCGAGGGGGACCTCGCCGGTGGCGCCGAGGTAGGAGATCAGCACCGGTTGGGTGTTCTGCAGGACGAAGATCAGCAGCAGGACGAGCACGGCGGCGAAGACGATGACGCCGACCCACAGGGCGCTGGTCCGTGAGCGGCGCAGCGGGTCCGCGGCGGCTGGTGCTAGTAGTGGTGGCGCGGTGCCCGGTGGTGGTGTTGCGGGTGGTGCGGGGTCCGCGGGCGGGGTGTTCGACTGTACGGGCCTGGCGGCCGGCGTATCGGTCATGTGGTGCCCCCTCTCGATGTGGGGCTGGTGCCCACCCTACGCCTGGGCGCGAGCCGGGACCGGGTTCGTGGGTCGGGCATCCTGGCTGGTGTGCCGGTGGAGATCGCTGTGGTGGGTGGTGTGGATGGCGCCCGGTTGGCCGAGTTGGACCGCGACGGTGTGACGCGGCTGGGTGAGGTGGGCGGTGCGGCGTTGGTCCTCGGCGGGCACGCGTCGCCGGAGGTCGACGTGGTGGTGTCCTCGGCCGGGGACCTCGACGCGGTGTGGGTGGGGCGGGTGGAGCCGTTCGCGCGCAACGTCGCGGAGGGCCGGTTCGCGATGGCCGCGGGTCCGCCGAGGTTGCACCCGTGGGACGCCGAGTGGGCGGTGGTCGCGGCTCGGTTGCTGCGCCGGTTGGGGCGGGCGACAGCGCTGCCGGGGGTGGTGTGGGATCACATCGGGTCGACGTCGGTGCCGGGGTTGGCGGCGAAACCGGTGATCGACCTGCAGATGGGGGTGCCGTCGCTGGACGCGCTCCCCGGTCTGGCGCAGGCGCTGTCGAGCGTCGGTTTCGTGGACGTGGCGCCGCATGTCCCTGGGTCGCCCGGGGTGCTGCGCGATACCCCTCGGGACTGGTTCGGGGCGGGCGCGCGGTGGGACAAGCGGCTGTTCGCCTCGGCCGATCCGGGCAGGCGAGCGATCCTGCACGTGCGGGAGATCGGGTCGCCGTGGTGGCACTACACGCGGGCGTTCCGGGACTTGCTGCACGTGGACGCGGGGGTGCGGCGGGAGTACGAGGCCGTCAAACGCGACCTGGCCGTCGCGCACGCCGCTGACGAGGGCAACGACGCCTACACGGTGGCCAAGACCGCGTTCTTCGACTCCGTGCAGCACCACCTCGACCACTAGGACTGGCGGGGTCAGCGGATGTGGTGGAAGTCCTGGGTGCAGGAGAACAGGTAGCCGTTGGCGGAGCGGAACTTCTGGGTGACGTAGTCGACGACGAGGTCGCGGGTGACCGGCAGTGGCGCCAGGCCGAGGATGAACGCGGCGATCTCGATGGCGGTGTCGAGGTCGTCGGCCTGCACGAACGACGGGACGGTGGTCGTGTCGGCCTTGACCGACGGGGGCAGGTCGAAGCGGGGCCCGCCGAACTCGCGCAGCATCACCATGCAGTCGCTGCTGGGGTTCTGCAGGGCGATCACGCACTCCCCGTCGGGCGCGGTCCAGGAGGTGAGGGCGTCGATGTGGGCCTGCCACAGGTCGACGTGGACGTAGTAGAGGACGTGGCCGCAGTAGACGAGGTCGGCGGTGTGGCCGGGGTCGGCGGCGAGGATGGGCACGTCGAGGATCGTCGCCCCGGGCGCGGTCCCGGCGAGGCGGGCGCGCAGCGCGGGGTTGGGTTCGATGGCGATGACCTCGTCGAAGGACCCCGCCAGGTGCGCGGCGGTGTCGCCGGTGCCCGCCCCGGCGTCGACGAAGGTGCCGCGGCGGGCGAGGGTGGCGACGACGTCGTCGAGGTAGCGGTTGGCCTTGCGCTTCTGGTCGGTGTGGGCGAGGAACGTCGCGAAGGGGCTCTCGTACTGGCCGCTGAGCGCGTCCAACTGGGGGAAGTCCACCGGCTCACCCTGGGGTCCTGGTGCGGCTCGTGCCAGTCGGCGTACACCCGATCAGGCGATGAGCCAGCCGG
Source organism: Actinokineospora globicatena (assembly GCF_024171945.1). Taxonomy (GTDB): domain Bacteria; phylum Actinomycetota; class Actinomycetes; order Mycobacteriales; family Pseudonocardiaceae; genus Actinokineospora; species Actinokineospora globicatena. The sequence continues at coordinate 401,591 of NZ_JAMTCR010000003.1, read as the reverse complement.
AGCAGGCGCGCGGGCGGGTGGTCTGGGTGGGGCGGTGCGCGGGGGTGACGGTGATGTCCTCGTGCAGGCGGGTCAGGTGCAGGCCGGTGAGCACGGCCCCGGTGGCCACGACGCGCAGGGCGCGGCCGCGGCGTTGGCAGGCGCGGTGGGCGCGGAGCAGGACCGCGGTGCTGGCCCAGCTCAGGAAGGTGACGGCGGTGAGGTCGACGGTGACGCGGGTGGTGTCGTCGGTGGCGGTGCAGGACCGCATGACCGCCTCGTGCCAGGGGGTCTCGGTGGCCAGGTCGATGCGGCCGGACGCGGCGACGGTGACGTGGCGGCCGGTGCGGTCGACGGTGATGTCGAGTCTGCGGTCGGGCTTGGCGAACGTCAGTGCCACGGTGGATCGCGCCTCTCGCTGGTGGGGTGGTGCCTACTCCCCCTTGATCACCGGCGGACCGGAAAGGTTGCCGGAAAACCGGGGGCGATCGTGGGGGTCGGGCTCCTAGCCTGGTGGGGTGCGGGATCTCGTCGCGTTGCCGAAGGCCCATCTGCACGTCCACCTGGAGAGCACGGCGCGGCCGGGGCGGGTGGCGGCGTTGGCGGCGCGGGAGGGGGTGCCGGTGCCGGGGCGGGGGCCGTTCCGGGGTTTCCGCGAGTTCGCCGACCGCAACTCGCTGCTGCGGGGGTGTCTGCGGACCCCGCGCGATTTCCATGACCTGGCGGTGGAGTTCTGCGCGGACGAGGCGGCGCAGGGCACCCGGTACGCGGAGGTCACGTTCACCGCGGCCTCCCACGGTGAGCGCCTCGGTGACCTGGGGATGCCGCTGGACGCCGTGATCACCGGGTTGCGGGAGGGGCAACGCGCGCACGGGGTGGTGGTGCGGGTGTTGCTGGACCACTCCCGGCGCCAGTCCGTGGCCCGCCTGGAGCGCACCGTGGAACTCGCCCTGGCCCACGACGAGGTGGTCGGGGTAGGGGTGGCCGGTGATGAGGCGTTCCCGTTGGCGCCGTTCGCGGGGGTGCTGCGGGAGGCGCGCGCGGCCGGGTTGCGGTTGGTGCACCACGCCGGGGAGTCGGCGGGTCCCGAGAGTGTTCGGGAGGCGGTGGAGCTCGGCGGCGCCGAGCGGGTCGGGCACGGGTTCCGGGCGGTGGAGGACCCGTCGGTGGTGGCGTTGCTGCGTGAGCGCGGGGTGGCGCTGGAGGTGTGCGTGTCGTCGAACGTGGCGTTGGGGTTGGTCTCCTCCGCCGCGGCGCACCCGTTGCCGCGGCTGCTGGAGGCGGGGCTCGTGGTCACGGTCAACACCGATGTCCCGGACGTGACGGGGCGCGCGTTGGCCGAGGAGTACGCGGTGGCGAGAGCGGCGTTCGGGCTCGACGACGGGGACCTGGCCGCGCTCGCGGTGGCCTCGGCGCGGGCGTCGTTCGCGCCGGACGGGGTGAAAGCCGAGGTGACGCGTGGGGTCGACCGATGGCTGGGGTAGGTCGGGGGCAGGCCAGGGGTGGTGATTCCTTGGCGGGCGCGCGAACCTGCCGATAAGGCCTGTGATCGGTGCCACGCGGTCGGCGGGGATCTGGGGAGGTCTTGTGATGACGGACGACGAGAGGCGCGCGCTGCGTCACGCCGCGGAGGGCGCCGTGCTGTTCCACTCCGGGCTGTGGGGTGTGCCGACGGGGTTCCTGTGGGCGGGGCCCGATGGTGGCCCGGCCGGTCGGGTGCCCCAGTGGGTGACCGAGGCGTTGACCGTGCTGGAACGCCGCGGCCTGGTGGTGTTCCGCGTGGTCCTGGGCACCAAGGACGTCGCGGTCCGGGTCACCGAGGCGGGCCTGCGGGCCCTGGGCCGCAAGAACACCGCCTGACCGGTTACTCGCCGGTGGTGCCGTCGAGGTGCTCGCGCAGGATGTCGAGGTGCCCGACGTGGCGGGCGGTTTCCTGGATGACGTGGGTGAGGGTCCAGCGCACGGTCCGGTCCGGATCGGCCCGCGCGGGGTCGCCCGCGCGCAGCCCAGCCATGGCGCGCTCGGCGAGGGCCCATTCGTCCCGGTAGGCGCCGGTCACCGCGGCGAGGGTGTCGGCGGGACCCAGGCGCCATTCGGCGTGGACGTCGTCGGGCTCCCACAGCATCGGCTCGTCGGCGCCCCCGGCGACGCGGGTGAGCCAGTACCGCTCCACGGCGGTGAGGTGCTTGACCAGGCCCAGCACGCTCATCAGCGGTGAGGTGGTCAGCGGGGTCTCGGTGGCTTGGGCGGGGGTGAGCCCGGTGGTCTTGATGAGCGCGGTGGCGCGCAGGAAGGCGAGGAACTCCCACTGGAGTCGGAGTTCGTCGTCGGCGTCGGTGCGGGGCCAGGCGCGATCCGGCCCGGTGATCGACATGGGCTCGATTCTAGGCGAACCCGGGCCTCGTCGCGGGCCGCGAACATAACCGTGAAGTCGAGGGTTGCCCCACCCGAGTGTGAACCTCAAGTTGAGGTTGATGGTCGGGTCAGGGCAGGTAGTGGACCTCGGTGGTGTCGGCGTCGGGGTCGGTGACCGCCAGCAGCCGCCGTGCCTCGGCCTCCACCTCGCGCTTGGTCCGCGCGGTGAGCTTCCCGAACTGGGTCACCTCCACCACCGCGGTCCGCTTGACCCGCCGGGTGCCCCACATGCCCACCACCCGACCGTCGACCAGGACCGTGGGCCGGACGTTGCCGTTGCCCGTGCCCATGATCACCGGCTTGCGGTGCTCGTCGTCGATCACCCGGGTCCGGTCGGCGTGGGAGAGGACCAGGTTGTCGAACGCGGCCACCAACCGCACCGGCGCCGGGGTGTCCTGCGGTGGGCGCGGTGCCTCGGGCAGGTCGTAGAGGACCCGGCCGGACTCGTCGTGGAACACCAGCAGGTCGGGTTGGCGCTCGAACACCTCCCGCAGCCCCGTGAGCCCGCTCCACGCCTGCGCGTCAGCCGGGCTCGCGGGCCCGAACGCCGCCAGGTACCGGCGCACCAACACGTCCGGCGACAGCGGGGACACGGCCCCCTCCCCCAGCCACGCGCCGAGGGTCGTGTGCCGGGCCTGCCCGGAGGACCCCCACAGCCCCCGCGGCGGCACCTGCACCAACCCGACCCGGGTCCGCACGAGCGCCGCGAGCCGGTCCGGCTCGTGACCGGGCCACCGCACCGCCAACCGCCTGCCCAACTCCGCGGCCGTCAACGGCTCCCCCGCCACGATCTCGGCACCCATCGCCGCGACCTGCTCGTGGTCGACGTCGTCGAACGCGCGCCCCACCGTCGAGCGGAACCCCCGCTCGAACACCGGGCCCAGCACCGCCCGCAACGGCTCCGCGTCGACCGAGGCGACCAGGTGGATCGTGGAGCGCATCAACGCCAACCGCACCACCCGCCGGGAGCTGAGCAACTCGGCCAGGTCCGCGAACGCGAACCCCGCCAACCGCGACCACAACCCCACATACGGCGGGTTCGGCGCCTGCGCCTGCATCCCCACCAGGTGCGTCACCGCCTCCAACGGCGAGAGCGGCACCCGCTCCAGCAGGAACTGGCGGGCGAGCAGGGCGCGGTTGAGCGCGCGTCGGGTCAGCACCGGGGTCGTCACGGTGGGAGAACCTACCGAGCATTGCGGACCGGTGTGGTCCGCAACGGCTGTCAGACTGGACGGCATGTTGGAGACCTCCGCGCGGCTGCTGCGCCTGCTCTCGCTGCTGCAGACCCGCCGCGACTGGTCCGGCGCCGACCTCGCCGACCGGCTCGGCGTCACCGACCGCACCGTGCGCCGCGACGTCGACAAACTCCGCTCCCTGGGCTACCCCGTGCACGCCAGCACCGGCACCACCGGCGGCTACCGGCTCGGCGCCGGGGCCGCCCTGCCGCCGCTGCTGCTCGACGACGAGGAAGCCGTCGCCGTCGCCATCGGCCTGCGCGGCGCCGCGGGCGGCACGGTCGCCGGGATCGAGGAGACCTCCGTGCGGGCACTGGCCAAACTCGAACAGGTCCTGCCCTCGCGGCTGCGCAACCAGGTCAACGCGCTGCAGTCGGCGATGCTGCCGCTACCGGGCCGCGGACCCACCGTCGACCCCGCCACCCTCTCGGTCATCGCCGCCACCTGCCGCGACCACGAACGGCTCCGATTCGACTACCGCGACCACGACGGCGACCACACCCTGCGCCAGGTCGAACCCCTGCGCCTGGTCCACACCGGCCGCCGCTGGTACCTCGTCGCCTTCGACGTCGACCGCGACGACTGGCGCACCTTCCGCGTCGACCGCCTCACCCCCCGAACCCCCACGGGCCCCCGCTTCACCCCCCGCGAACCCCCCGACACCGACCTCGCCGCCTACACCTCCTACAAGCTCTCCAACTCCGCCTACCGCTACCAGGGCGTGTTCACCCTCCACATGCCCCTGGCCGCCGCCACCGAACAGATCACCGCCACCGCGGGCGTCCTCGAACCCCTCGACGACACCAGCTGCACCCTGCGCGCCGGATCCAACTCCCTCGACGGCCTCGCCATGTGGATCGCGATGATCGGCTGCGAGTTCCAGGTCCACTCCCCACCCGAACTCGTCACCCGCCTCGCAGGCCTCGCCGCCCGCCTCACCCGCGCCGCCACCGACACCTGAACCCACCCGCGATGCTCCAAGTGGACGGTGAGAGGTGCTGGGGTGGGAAACCACGGAGGACCCTCCAGCCTTCGTGAACGGCATCCCGGTGGGATGGGTGTTGGGGTGCGACACCCGAGCTTCACTCGGCGGATACCGGCGGTGCACTCGAACGGCGGTATCCGCCGTGAGAGCCTTGTGCCGATGGCCACCTCACCCCCGGCGCTGCCCGCCACCGCGTGTTCCGCGGCGTCCCGCGCCCACGACGAACCCCTCGCGGGTAGCGCCGCGACGGCCACCACCTGGCTCTGCCTGGAACAACCAGGACCCTGGGGCCGCGACGCCCTCACACAGAGCCACCTCGACACCGGTCTCGCCGCCGAACTCGCGGCCCGCGCCAAGGGGACCGGTGTCCGCGTCCTGCTGATCCGCCGCCCAGGGCCCCACCCCGACCGGCACCGCCCCACGCCCCGCCGCGTCTATCTCGCCCACACCGTGCCCGGTCGCGCGTTCCTGCGCCGCGACACCTTCGCCGACCCGAAGCTCCTGCTCGACCTCGATTTCGCCGCCGCCGGGTCCGGTGAGGTCGGCGGTTTCGGTGATCCCGTGACCTGGCCCGTGCTGCTGGTGTGCACCAACGGCCGCCGCGACGTGTGCTGCGCCGTCCTCGGCCGCCGCGTCGCCGCCGACCTGGCCGCGACCCACGGTGACGCCGTCTGGGAGTGCACCCACATCGGCGGTCACCGCTTCGCCCCCACCGGTGTCCTGCTGCCCACCGGCTACACCTACGGCGACCTCGACACCACCCGCGCCCGCGCGCTGCTCACCGACACCGCCGTGGTCACCGACCGCTGCCGGGGCCGTTCCACCTGGGCCCCCGCCGGGCAGACCGCCGAACTCGCCGTCCGCGACCTCACCAACACCACCCACCCGGACGTGTTGCGGGTGCGCGACCCCGAACTCGACGACGACGGCAACTGGCGCGTCACCGTCCGCCACGTCGACGGCCGCGGCTGGCGGGTCACCGTCGCCGAGCACACCACCGGCCCCGACCGGCCCGCCAGCTGCGGCGCCTACCCCGGGCCCGTCACCACCCACCACGTCCTGCGCATCGACTAAGGGGTGGACATGGACATCCCCCGCCACCAGGTCCTCGCCCACCGCGCCCTCCGCCACGGCCTGCACCGCGACCAACCCGACCCCGCGCGCCTGACCGTGTTCGACCTCGGCGTCCAAGACGCGGGCGCCCGCTCACCGCAGGTCGCCCTCGCCGCCCGCCTCCCCGCCGACGCCCCACTCGACGGGTTCACCACCGTCTGGGCCCACCGCGGCGCACCCCACCTGCTGCGCACCACCGACCTACCCGCCCTCGCCACCGCGTTGTGGCCGCGCACCGACGCCGACGCCATCGCCCGCCTCAACGCCAGCGGCACCACCCTGCGCCGCGCCGGGATCCCCGGCCTCACCGCCTACACCACCGCCGCCACCGCGATGCGCGAGGTCGTCGACACCGAGAAACCCCGCGGCCAGGTCAGCACCGAACTCACCGCCCGGCTACCCGCCGACTACTCCTACGACTGCGCCCCCTGCGCCGCCACCCACGTCTACGGCAGCATCTTCCAGATCGTCGGCCTCTTCGCCGGGGTCACCGTGCACGCCGAGTCCCGCCCCACCCTGCTGCGCCCCCTCCCCCACCGGCACCCCGTCCCCACCGAGTCCACCGGGCCGGGCCCGATCATCGACGCCTACCTGCGCCTGCACGGACCCGCCACCCCCGCCGACGTCGCCGCGTTCCTCGACACCACCCAAGCCCAGGTCAAACCCGCCTGGCCCGCTGGCCTCGTCCAGACCACCGACGGCCGCTGGTTCCCCGAAGCCGAACTCGACGCCCTGCGCGACGCCCCACCCCCGGACTTCCTGCGGCTCCTCCCGCCCCTGGACCCGTGGCTGCAAACCCGCGACCGCGCCCTCATCGTCCCCGACCCCGCCCACCACAAACGGCTCTGGCGGATGATAGGCAACCCCGGCGCCGTCCTGCACCGCGGCGAGATCACCGGCACCTGGCGCACCAAGACCACCGGCAAGACCCTCACCATCACCCTCGACGCCTTCGACACACCGATCCCCACCAAAGCCGTCGACGCCGAGGCCCACCGCGTCGCCGCCGCCCGAGGCCTCACCGACGTCCGCGTCACCACCACCTGACCCCGCCGGTACCGTGCCCCGGTGGCCAGGTCCAGCAGCGACACCGCGATCCAAGACGCCTTCACCGCAGCCGACCTGACCCGCCACCAACGCGCCCTCCTGCACCACACCCTGCGCGCCCTCGACCCCGGCTCCGCCCTCGGATTCCACGCCTCCACCACCGACAGCGCCCTCGCCGCCCTCATCCGCGCACACGACGCACTCGACAACCACGCCGCCCACGAGCAACCCCAACGCCCCCTGCTCCTACGGGTCTTACGCACCAGCGCCCTGTGCCTGCGCGCCGCGCTCCCGATCTTCCCGCCCCGCACCGGACGCCCCCACCTGCGCGCCGCCATCACCGAACTCACCACGACCACCACCGCGCTCAGCGACGCCGAACCCGCCCACCACCGCGCCCTCGCCCGCCACAGCGCCACCACCCTCGAACCCCTGATCACCGCCATCACCGACGCGATCACCGACCACCTCCGCACCCTCTGGGACACCACCACCGGCGACCCCACCCGCGACACCCGAGCCGCCGCCGAGATCGCCGTGTCCGTCTACCTGCGCGGCCGCGACGGCGAAGCACTCAAGAACGACCTCACCGCGCTGCTCACCACCCGAACACCCACCGCCGACGACATCGCCGCCCTGCTCTGGCCACCACCACGCCGCCACCACCTCACCGCCCTGGTCAGCGGCGCACGCCACCTCACCGACTCGACCACCTGCTCCCCGGCTCCCGCCAGTGGCCCGTCACCGTCGACGACACCCGCCCCCGACCCGCCCCGCACACCGCGCTCCTGGCCACCCTCGCCCCCATCACCCGCGCGGGCGCCCTCATCGAGGTCCCCGTCGACGCCACCGACCTCGGCACCGCCGCCGTCCTCGGCCGCCGCGCCATCAGCGAGGCACTCGACCAGTACGTCGCGGGCAACCGCGTCGCCGACCTCACCCTCACCGGCCCCGACGACAACCCGGTCATCGGCGCACCCACCCGCGCGGGCGTCTACCGCGCCACCCCGCTGTCACCCTCCTGGTCCGAGGCACTGCGCCCCGCCCTGCGCATCGCCCACATCGCCACCCAGGTCGAGGCCCCCATGGCCAGCGCCGCCCTGAGCTGGAGCGCCATCGAGGCCACCGGCCTGCTCGTCGAGAAAACCGGCCGACTCGCCCGCGCCTGCGCACTGCAAACCCTGCGCCACCAGATCATCGACGCCCACACCCAACTGCGGCTGCGCGTCACCGAGGAACTCCGCCGCCTCGCCGACCGCGCCGACAAGGCCCACACCGCCCACCGCCGCGCCGAACGCGTCCTCGCCCGACGCACGGAACTGGACCGCACCACCCCCGCCGAGACCCAGGCCCTCACCGACACCGTCGCCCGCACACGGCAGCAGTGGCACGACCACACCACCACCCACGACCACGCCGCCACCGACACCGCCGCGCTCATGGCCCTCGTCGACGCCCACGTCCCCAGGACCACCGGAAACCCACCCTCGTCGAACCCGACCGCTGGCTCGACCTGCTCCTACCCGCCCGCGACGACGACACCCCGGAACTCCACGCCGCCCGCCACGCCGTCACCACCCTCAGCGCCTTCGCCGGGGGACTCACCGAGCACACCATCGACCTGTGGCGCCACCGCCTCGCCACCCCACCGCTGCTCGCCACGTGGCTGCAAGACAAGCAGGACACCTTCCACGCCCAGCTCGACTGGCTCTACACCACCCGCAACATCACCCTCCACCACGGCCGCTTCGCCGGACCCGTCGACCTCGCCACCGCCCACGCCGGACGCGCCATCGTCGACGTCACCCTCGAGATCCTCGGCCGCTGGCACAGCACCCAACACGCCCGCGGCCAGGACCTCACCCCACCCGAACAGATCCTCAAGCTCCTCGCCCAACGCAAGGACACCCTCAGCACCGCCCTCGCCAAGGCCACCACCTGCCACCCGCTGTCCATCCAGCACCTCACCGGACCCGACGAGGTCCACTGGACGACCAACCCCTGACCCAGGAGACCCATGCCCGTCAAGACCCTGCGGATCCCCACCCCCGACGGCCACTCCGACGCCATCGCCGCCACCCCCGACCACGGCGACCACCACCCCGCGGTGCTCATGTACGGCGACGCCTTCGGCATCCGCCCCGCACTCCGCGACATGGCCCTCGAACTCGCCCGCCACGGCTACTACGTCCTCGTCCCCAACTACTTCTACCGACACGGCCCCACACCCGTCGTCGACCTCCCCGACCACATCGCAGGCGACGCCCGCACCGCGATCATCGACCAACTGATGCCCCTCATCCACGCCCACACCACCGACCGCGTCCACCGCGACGCCGACGCCTACCTCGAGTTCCTCGCCGCACAACCCGAGGTCAGCGCCGGCCCCGTCGCGGTGACCGGCTACTGCATCGGCGGCCTGCTGGCCGTGCGCACCGCCCGCACCCACCCCGACCAGGTCGCCGCCGTCGCGGCCTTCCACAGCCCCGTCGCCGCCTTCCACAGCCCCGTCGCCGCCGACGGACTCGACAGCCTCACCGAACTCACCGCCCAGGTCCACTTCGGCCACGCCGAAACCGACCTCACCCCCGAAGCCCTCACCGACCTCAACCACGCCCTCGACACCGCAGGCATCACCCACACCTCGGAGATCTACCCCGGCACCGTCCACGGCTTCACCATGGCCGACACCGACGCCTACCACCCCGACGCCGCCCAACACCACTGGGACCGGCTCCTGGCCCTGCTCGACCGCACCCTCACCAGCTGACCCCGGGTCGTCCGGCGAAAACCGCGTGCGGCCGCCGATACCGTCGAACCATGGATCATGACACCCGGCTGCCCGCCGACTACGTCACCCGAGTCCGGGCCTGGCACGAACACGCCTACCAGGAGTCCCGCGCCCGACCCGACACCACCGTCGACTACCTCGGCCGCACCCTCGTGATCCCCAACGGCATCCAACCCATCACCCCCGTCTCCCACCTGCTCGGCGACGCCGTCCTCACCGAGGTCCGCCCCGACGACCGCGTCCTCGACATGGGCACCGGCAGCGGGGTCAACGCCATCCTCGCCGCCGCCACCGCCCACCACGTCACCGCCGTCGACCTCAACCCCCACGCCGTCACCACCGCCCGCGCCAACGCCGAACGCAACAACGTCACCATCGACGCCCACCACAGCGACGTCTTCAGCCACGTCACCGGCCAGTACGACCTCATCGTCTTCGACCCGCCGTTCCGCTGGTTCGCCCCCCGCGACACCACCGAACTGGCCACCACCGACCACGGCTACCGCGCCATGAACACCTTCTTCGCCCAGGTCGACACCCACCTCACCACCCGAGGCCGACTCCTCATCTTCTTCGGCACCTCCGGCGACCTCGACCACCTGCACACCCAGGCCACCGCCGCCGGGCTCACCAGCGAGACCCTCGCCACCGCGCACCACACCCGAGACGGCTGGACCGTCGACTACTTCACCTACCGCATGACCCGCGCCTGACTCACACCACCGAGCAGAACAACGACTCCCCCGCGTCCCGCGCTGCCCGTGCCACCCGCACCAACGACACCACCCACTGCACGACCTCCGCCCCCGGCTCCAACTCCTCACCCCGCGCCCACGCCACCGCCACCCGCGCCACGTCCTCATCGGACACCGATGCCAACGCGGCCAACGCGTCCCGGGTCGCGACGTCCCACTCGGACACGAACGGCCCCGTCAACCACGGATCACCCGCAGCCACAGGCCCCTCAGGGTCCGGACCCGCGGGCCACACCTGACACTCCACAATCACGTGCTCGTCCACACCACGCGCCAACGCCACCAACCGGTCCATCGCCGCGTCGAACCCGAACCACTCCGCCTCGACACCATCGAAATCCGGGAACGTCGCCCGATCCGCCACACCCGCCAGCACCGCCCCCACACCCGGCGCCTGGAAGTACACCGCCGCGACACCCACTAGAGGCACATCCAGCAGTACAACCGCTCCCCCGCCGCCCGAGCCCGACGCGCCAACGCCGCCAACTCGGCCACCACCGGCTCCCACTCCCCCGCCGACGCCCCGTCCAACTCCTCGGCCGTCGCCACCAACCTCGCCGCCACCACCCCGGGATCAGTGATCGACGCCAACGCGTCGTGCGCCTCGACCCCCACCTCGTAGACCCACGGACCCTCCGCCCACGGATCCCCGTCCTCCGGGACACCCGTCGGCTCCGGCGTCGTCGGCCACACCGCCTCGTGCTCACCGACCCGGTACGACTCACCAGTCGCGGCCACCACCAACCGACCCAACACGACCAGCACCTCAAGCCACTTCGCCGACACACCGTCGAACTCGCCAACAGGCGAATGGCCGCCGGAACGCTGCACGGCGGCCACCACCACGGCCGCCGACGGCGCCCGGAAATAGTCAGTCAGCAAACCCATGGGCGCAGTACACCAGCACCCACCGACACCTCACAGCTGAGGCGGCAACAACGGGTCGACCTCCTTGCGCGCCACGGCCTCCGCCGCCCGCACCGCCTTCGCCACCTCCGGATCGGTGGACGTGTCGAACCAGTCCGAGACCTCCTCGTCATCGCCCTGCGGCGCCGACGCCACCGGCTCGTCCGACGGCTCGTACCGGAACACCCCGTCGTCGGACTTGATCCCGAACTGCCGCGCGAACCCCTCCAACGCCCGGCTGAAGTCCGTGGGGATCATCCACACCTTGTTCGCGTCACCCTTGGCCATCTCCGGCAACGTCTGCAGGTACTGGTACGCCAACACCTCCGGCGTCGGCCGCCCCGCCTTGATCGCCGCGAACACCTTCTCGATCGCCTTCGCCTGACCCTGCGCCTGCAGGTACCGCGCCGCCCGCTCACCCTGCGCCCGCAGGATCCGCGACTGCCGCTCCGCCTCCGCCGCCATGATCGTCGCCTGCTTCGCGCCCTCAGCCGCCAGGATCTGGCTCTGCTTGCTGCCCTCCGCGGTCTTGATCGCCGCCTCCCGCTGCCCCTCCGCGGTCAGGATGATCGCGCGCTTCTCCCGGTCCGCGCGCATCTGCTTCTCCATCGAGTCCTGGATGGACGGCGGCGGGTCGATCGCCTTCAACTCCACCCGCGCCACCCGGATCCCCCACCGACCGGTCTCCTCGTCCAACACCCCGCGCAGCTGCCCGTTGATGTGGTCGCGAGAGGTCAGCGTCTCCTCCAGGCTCATCCCACCCACCACGTTGCGCAGCGTCGTCGTGGTCAACTGCTCCACCGCGATGATGTAGTTCGCGATCTCGTACACCGCCGCCCGCGAATCGGTGACCTGGAAGTACACCACCGTGTCTATCGACACCGTCAGGTTGTCCTGCGTGATCACCGGCTGCGGCGGGAACGACACCACCTGCTCCCGCAGGTCGATCCGCGCCCGGATCCGGTCGAAGAACGGCACCAGGAAGTTCAACCCCGGCTCCGCCACCGTCCGGAACCGACCGAGGCGCTCGATCACCGCCGACTGCGCCTGCGGGATCACCTTGATCGACTTCACCATCACGACCAGGACGAAGAACACCACCACGATGCCCACGATCAGCGGCACACTCACAACACCCTCCAACCTCCGGGCCTACTGGTCGGCCCACACCACCGCGGTCGCCCCGGCGATCTCCATGACCGTCACCGACGACCCGGGTTCCAACACCTGAGTGGCGTCCAGTGCGCGCGCCGACCACTCCTGGCCGCGCAGCTTCACCCGCCCACCGTGCTCGTCGACCCGCGCGAGGACCACCGCGCGCTCACCGACCAACGCGGCCACGTTGTCGCGCACGTGCGCCCCGCCCAGCCGGCGGCGCAACACCGGCCGCGCCACCGTCGTCAACCCCAACGACACCAGCGCGAACACCACCACGGTGAGCACCGGCTCACCGAAGAGCGCCTCGGTACCCGCGCCGAACAACCCCGCGACCCCCAGCATGACCAACACGAAGTCACCCGAGAGCACCTCGGCGGCGATCAGCAGCAACCCACCCACGAGCCAGACCAGAGCCGCCATGCGATCATCCTCCCAGACCGCGCGCCCACCCGGGTCCCGATCAGGCAGAACCCGGGTCGGACACGAAGTCGATCAACCGCTCGACCGCGCCGACCAGCGGCGCCTCCAGGTCGCGGAACCCGCGCACCGACCCGCGCACCCGGCGCCACCCGTCCGCCGGGTCACCCCAGCCGAGCGCCGCGCACACACCGTCCTTCCACGGTACGCCCCGCGGCACCACCGGCCAGGCCGCGATCCCCAGCACCGACGGCTTCACCGCCTGCCAGATGTCCACATAGGGGTGTCCGGTCACCAGCACGTGCTCGTCACGCACCCCGTCGACGATCCGGGACTCCTTGCTGCCCGCCACCAGGTGGTCCACCAGCACCCCGAGCCGACGCCCCGGGCCCGTGCCGAACCCCGCCACCAACTCGGCCAGGTTGTCCACACCGTCCAGCGGCTCCACCACCACACCCTCGACCCGCAGGTCGTGGCCCCACACCAACTCCACCAGCTCCGCGTCGTGGATGCCCTCCACCCAGATCCGGCTCTCCCGCGCCGTGCGCGCCCGCAGCCCCTGCACCGCCGTCGACCCCGACGCCGACCGCTTCGGCGCGACCGGTGCCCGCACGGGCGCGGGGCGCACGAGGGTCACCGCGCGGCCGTCGACCATGAACCCGGCCGGGGTCAACGGGAACAAGCGGTGCCTGCCGTGCCGGTCCTCCAGCACCACGTTCCCGTACTCGAACCGCACCACCGCACCGCAGAACCCGGTGGCCGCGTCCTCCACCACCAACCCGTCCTCGGCCACCACCTCGGGGATCTGCCTGCGCGGCCTGCCGGAGGTGATGTCGCCGTAATCCTGAGAGCGCACGCCGCCACGCTAGCGACCCACCCGCTCCCCCAGCCCGAGGCACGCCGAGCCGACCCGCTCCCCTGTGTCGAAGCTGTTTTTGGGCAGTGCCGTTTCGGTTTCCGGTGGGCCAGGTTAGAGTAATCATCGGTAATCTTGATAGTTAATAGCGGATAATGAGTCTCATGGGGGAGCGGGACCGGAGACTGCGGTGAGAGCACTTGGCCTGGTGGGTCGCGGGGATCGAGAATCAGCCGTAGACGATCACCAGGAGGTTGGCTCGTGGAGTTGGGCGTGTACGGGTTGAGCGCGAAGGCCACACTCCGGCCTGCCGAGACCGGGCGGCTGGCCGCATTGGCCGAAGACCTCGGGTACCGGTCGTGGTGGTGTGGCGACCACGTGGTCCTGCCCAGCCCGCGGGTGCCCGAGTCACCGATGGCGCCGGAGGACCCGATCCTCGACCCGCTGATCCACCTGACCTACGTGGCCGCCGTGACCACGCGGATCGAGCTGGGAACCGGGATCGTCATCCTGCCGCAGCGCAACCCGCTGGTCCTGGCCAAGCAGGCGGCCAGCCTGGACGTGCTCTCCGGCGGCAGACTGCTGCTCGGCGTCGCGGGCGGCTACCTCGAACCCGAGCTGGCCGCGCTGGGCGTGCCGCTGTCGGAGCGCGGCAGCCGCACCGACGAGTACATCGACGCGATGCGCGCGTTGTGGAACGACCCGGCCCCGGTCGCCTTCACCGGGAAGCACGTGTCGTTCCACAACGTCGACGCCAACCCGCGACCGGCGACCCCGGGCGGTCCTCGCATCGTCGTGGGTGGCCACAGCCCCGCCGCGTTCCGCCGAGTGGTCGCCCGCGGCCACGGCTGGTTCGGCACCGGCTCCTCCCCCGACGACCTCGCCCGGCACCTGCGCGGCCTGGTCGAGGCGGCCCGAGTGGTCGAACGCCCGGCGGCCCTCGGCCAGCTGGAGATCAACTTCATGCAGGTCGACCCGGTCGAGGTGACCGCCACCGCGGCGGCCCAGTACGCCGACCTCGGGGTCACCCGGCTCACGCTGTACCCGCTCCCCCTGGAGGACACCGACGACGTGGCCAGGTTCCTGGAGCGCCACGCCGCCCTCTCCCCCAGCTGAGCCCCTCCCCCGCCGGTTCTAGTTCGGTGCCTGGAAGCCGCCGATCTCCTGCTCGAGCAGTTCGGCCAGCCGCAGCGGGGTGCGGTCCTCGAACATCGGGCCGATGAGCTGCACGCCCACCGGCAGACCCTCGGGTGACTGTCCCGTGGGGATGGCGGTGGCGGGCAGGCCGGGCATGGTCGCGACACCGGCCCAGACGAGCTGGTCGAAGTACGGGTACTCGACACCGTCGATGTCGATCCGGCGGGCCAGCAGGTCTGGGTTGTGGTCGTGCGGGAACGCGGGAGTCGGCGTGATCGGGCACACCACGGCGTCGAACTCGGCGAACACCTGCCGCCAGCCGTGCCGGTGGAGCTCGCGGCGGTTGCTGACCTCCAGCCAGTCGTGGTGGCTGAACACCATGGCGCGCAGCCTCGCCGCGTCGAGACTCCGGTCATCCGCCGCCAGCCTCGCCGCGTGGACCCGAAGTTGCTCGAGCGCGTCGACCGGGAAACGCGCGACGAAGCTCGAGAACAGGAACTGGGTGTAGAGCGTCGCGGCTTCGGCCAGGTCGGGCAGCAGCGAGCTGTGCCGTTCGACGCGGGCGCCGCTGCTGACGAGCGCGTCGGCCACCCGGTTCACGCCCGCCCGCACGGCGGACCCGGTCGGGATGAACGGGTGGTCGTCGAGGACCAGGACCCGGAAGTGGCTCAACCGCTGGTGGCGCGGGGGCGGCAGGGTCAACTGGTACGCCACGCCGGACGTCAGCGGATCCGGCCCGGCCATGACGTCGAGCAGGAGCGTCAGGTCGCGGGCGGAGCGCGCCATCGGACCGACGACTGCGAGGTCGTGCTCGGTCGGCAACGCCCACGCAGGCGGCGCGACCATGCCTCGGGTCGGCGCCAGCCCGAGTGTCGGCTTGTGCGCGTAGACGCCGCAGAAGTGGGCGGGTGTGCGCAGCGAACCGGCGAGGTCGGAGCCGATGGACAGTGCGCCGAACCCGGACGCCAGGGCCGCCGCGGACCCGCCAGAAGACCCGCCCGACGTGCGGTCGTGGTCCCACGGGTTGTTGGTGGTGCCGTGGATCTCGTTGAACGTCTGGATGTCCTGCAGACCCAGGGGCACGTTGGTCTTGCCGAGCACCACCGCCCCGGCGGCCTTGAGCCGGGACACCTGCACCGCGTCCTCGGCGGGCACGAAGTCCCGGTGCTGCGGCATGCCCCAGGTCGTGGGCAGACCAGCCACGTTGTAGGACTCCTTGACCGTCACCGGAATCCCGAGCAACGGCCGGTCCTCACCGCGAGCCAACGCCTGGTCGGCACTGCGCGCGGCGGCTCGCGCCCGGTCGAAGTCCGGCACGCAGATCGCGTTGATCGCCTTGTCGTCCCGCTCGATACGGGCGATCGCCTCGTCGGTCAGGTCCACAGAGGTCACGTCACCGGCGCGCAAAGCGGCCGCCAACTCCTCCGCCGTCTGAGAGATCCACTCCATGGATCCGACCGTACGGCTCCCTGGAGCAGGCCATAAAACGCCGACTCGGACAACCGGAATGATGTCCCGGCGTATCCACCCGAGCGTCCGCACCGCCCGCTCCCCCATGTCCTTGCCTCTCTTGTTTTGTGGTGTCCAGGAGCAGAGCTATCGGATATCTTGATAGTCGATAGCTGATAATGAGTTTGTGGGAGAGCGCTGGAGGGAGGACCTGGTGAGAGCGGGTGACTAGACCGAGTGGGCTAGAAGGCGGGCCACGGGATGGGGCGACCGTCCTCGTCCGGGACGGGGTACACCGGGGCGGCGAGCAGCGCCTTCACCCGGGCGGTCAGTGCCGCGATCTCGGCGCGGGTGATGTGCTCGGCGAGCTCCCCCGGCAGCGGTCCGCGCAGCGCGGCGTTGAGCGCGTGCAGGGCGTCGACGGCCTCGTCCGGCAGGGCCTCCCCCGCCCAGCCCCACAGCACCGTGCGGAGCTTGTTCTCCTGGTGCAGGCAGATGCCGTGGTCGACGCCGTAGACGCCGCCGTCGGTGCCGTGCAGGACGTGCCCGCCCTTGCGGTCGGCGTTGTTGAGCACCACGTCCATGGCGGACATCAGCGCGACCGGCGCGGCGTCGGAGTGGGCCAGGACCGCGGGGTCGCCGAAGCGGTCGTGGGCGTGCAGGATCGGCCGCCACCCCTGCGGGACCTCGTCGGGGGGTACGACGTCGACGAGGTCGTCGCCCTCCTTGGTGTCGATCCACAGCTGCGCCATCCCCGGTCCGAACGGGCCCTCGCGCAGCACCGTCGGCGGGATCAGCGGCAGGCGGGCGGCCTGGGCGACCAGGTACGCGGCGACCTCGCGGCCCGCCAGGGTGCCGTCGGGGAAGTCCCACAGCGGGCGTTCCCCGCGCACCGGCTTGTAGACGCACTGGGCGGTGACCCCGTCGGCCTCGATGGCGCAGAACAGGGTGGCGTTGGAGGCGTCGACCAGCCTGCCCTCGATCTCCAGGGAGCCGTGCAGGAGGAACTCGCCGACACCGGGGTCGGTGGGCAGCACGGGTGTCCTCAGTCCTCGTCGTCGCTGCGGCGGTACCCGTTCTGCCGCGGGCAGACGTGGTTGCCGGGGTCGAGCGGCTCGCCGCACAGCGGGCACGGCTTGCGCCCGGCGTTGACGACCCGGTCGGCGCGCTCGGCGAACGCCCTGGCCTCGGTCGGGCTGAGGAACACCCGCACGGCGTCGGGGCCTTCCTCGGTGTCGTCGAGCACCACCGACTCGTCGACCTCGCCCTCGGTCGCGGCAAGCAGCTCGATGACCACGGCGCGGGTCTCGGCGTCCCAGCCCAGGCCCATGGTGCCGACCCGGAACTCCTCCTCGACCGGCACGGTGAGCGGCTCGGCGTCGACGTCGGTGTCGGGCACCCCGTCGGGGACCTCGGCGCCGAAGCGGCGGTGGACCTCCTCGAGCAGCGAGCCGATGCGCTCGGCGAGCACGGCGACCTGCTGCTTCTCGATGGTCACGCTGACGGTGCGGGCGCTCTCGACGGCCTGCAGGTAGAACGTGCGGTCACCGGGTTGCCCGACGGTCCCGGCGACGAACCGGTCGGGTTGGCGGAAGACGTGGATGACACGGGCCATGGCACCTCCGACTTTATGGGACATCCCGGCGGCGAGCAGGCCGTACCCACCGCAGTCCCCGCACCGGTCCACCGTATCGGGCCACCACAGCGGGGTCTGTAGGGTCCTGCCTGTGGCGAAGATCGCTCCATACGGTACGTGGGTGTCCCCTCTCGGCGCGGCCGACGTGGCCAGGGCGGGCAGTGCCCCGTCGTGGGTCCGCAGGCACGGCGACGAGGTGTTCTGGACCGAGGGCCAGCCCCTGGAGGGCGGCCGGTCGGCGTTGTTCCGGCACGACGGCGAGCGCGTGCGGCGCGTGCTGGCGGCGCCGTGGAACGTGCGCAGCCGGGTGCACGAGTATGGCGGGCTGCCGTACCTGGTGCTCGGTGACCGGGTCGTGTTCGTGAACTGGGACGACCAGCGGGTCTACCTGACCGACCGGGACGGTGTGGACCCGGCGCCGATCTCGGCTGAGCCGTCGACCCCGCAGGGGTGGCGGTACGTGGACCTGGTGGCGGGGCCGGGCGACGCCGAGGTGTGGTGTGTGCGCGAGGACGCCTCGGACTACCGCGAGCTGGTAGCGCTGCCTCTCGACGGTGGTCCTGCCCGCGTGCTGGGTCGTACGCACCACTTCATGACGGCGCCGCAACCGAGCCCTGATGGGCGGCACGCGGCGTGGATCGGCTGGGAGCACCCGAACATGCCGTGGGACGGCACGGAGTTGTGCGTCGCGGCGGTTGGCGCGGACGGGACGTTCGGTCCGCACCGGGTGGTCGCGGGTGGTCCGCGCGAGTCGGTGTGCCAGGTGCAGTGGGAGGCGCCGGACTCGCTGCTGGCGATGACCGACCCGCAGGGGTGGTGGAACCTGCACCGGATCGGGCTCGACGGTTCGGTGGTCGCCTTGGCGCCCGGTGAGCACGAGCTGGGTGGCGCGCTGTGGCAGTTGGGTTACCAGTGGTTCGCGCAGCTGGGGCGTGGGCGGTTCGCGGTGCTGCGGCGGAACCGGTTGACGGTGCTCGACGAGCGGTCGGGCACGGTGACCGAGGTCGAGACAGACCTGCCGGTGTGGTCGAACCTGGACGCGGGCACCGACGGTGTCGTGGTGGCGTCGGCGGCCGGTCCCCGGTCGGACTGGACGCCGGTGCGGCTGGACCTGTCGACCGGTGAGCTGGCGGTCCTCGGGACCCCGGGTGACCCGCCGTCGGTGGCGTACCTGCCGGAGCCCCGGACGGTGCTGTTCGACGCGCCGGAGGGGCACCGGATCCCGGCGCACGTCTATGCGCCGACCAACCCGGACTTCGTTGGTCCTGACGGTGAGCTGCCGCCGTTGTTGGTGTGCGCGCACGGTGGCCCTACCTCGCACGACGTGCCGGCGTTGTCCTACGACATCGCGTACTTCACCAGCCGCGGGTTCGCGGTCGTCACGGTCGACTACGCGGGTTCCACCGGGCACGGTCGGGCCTTCCGGGAGCTGCTCAAGGAGCAGTGGGGCGTGGCGGACGTGCGTGACTGCGCGACGGTGGCGACGGCGTTGGTCAAGGAGGGGCTGGCTGACCCAGGTCGGATCGCGATCCGCGGCGGTAGCGCGGGTGGGTGGACCGCGGCTGCGGCCATCACGTCGGTCGACACGTTCCAGTGCGCTGTGCTGCGGTACCCGCTGCTGGACCTGACGCCGTGGGCGGACGGGGGCGTGGAGAGCCACGACTTCGAGTCGCGGTACGTGGAGGGCCTTGTCGGGTCGCTGCCCGAGCACCGTGAGCGCTACCTGGAGCGCTCCCCCATCAACCACATCGACACGTTGTCCGGTCCGGTGCTGTTGTTGCAGGGGCTGGAGGACCAGGTGTGCCCGCCCGCACAGGCCAACCGGTTCGTGGCCGCGCTCGATGGCACCGGCGTCCCCCACGCGTACCTGACCTTCGCCGGTGAGCAGCACGGGTTCCGGGCGGCGTCGACGATCGCCACGGCCGCGGAGGCGGAGCTGTCGTTCTACGGGCAGGTGTTCGGTTTCGCGACCGACGCGCCCGAGGTGGAGCTGCACCGGTGAAGCGCGCCCACCCACCCAGGCTGCGCCGCGGTTCCACGGTCGCGGTCGTGGCACCGTCGGGTCCGGTCGACCCGCGGTTGCTCGCCGAGGGCGTCGCGGTGCTGGAGTCGTGGGACCTGACCGTGAAGGTCGGCGACCACCTGCTCGGCCACCACCCGAAGCTGCCGTACCTGGCGGGCAGCGACGCCGACCGGGCGGCGGACTTCCAGCGCGCGTGGTGCGACCCGGCCGTCGAGGCGGTGATCTGCGCGCGCGGTGGCTACGGCGGGCAGCGGGTCCTGGACCTGTTGGACTGGTCGGAGCTGGCGGCGGCGGGCCCGAAGGTGTTCGTGGGGTCCAGCGACGCGACGTGCCTGCACGACGCGCTCGGGGCCCGGTTGGACCTGGTGACGCTGTTCGGGCCGATGATCGCGGGCGTGCTGTTCGACGCCGACGCGCAGCGCCACCTGCAGGACACGCTGTTCTACCCGGAGAGCGCGCGGCGGTTGATCGGTCCGGCGACCGCGACGGCCGGGCACGGGGTGGCGGCGGGGGTCACCGTCGGCGGGAACCTGTCGTTGATCACCTCGGGGTTGGGCGCCGCGGACTACTTCCCGCCGCCGGACGGGGCGATCCTGCTGCTCGAGGACGTCAACGAGGCGCCGTACCGGGTCGACCGGATGCTGACGCAGCTGCTGCGGGCCGGGTGGTTCACCGGGGTCTCGGGGGTCGCGTTGGGCTCGTGGGCCGGGTGCGGGCGGCCCGAGGAGGTCTACTCGGTGATCGAGGACCTACTCGGGGGGCTCGGTCTGCCGATGGTGTGGGAGCTGGGGTTCGGGCACTGCCCCGGTCAGCTCACCATCCCGCTCGGGGCCGAGGCGGTGCTCGACGCCGACGACGGGACGCTGACGGTGACCGAGGCCGCCCTGTCCTGAGGGTCGGGTCTTGCCCGAGGGGCGGGCCAGGGCGAGCAGCAGGACTCCGGCGGCAGCCATGATCATCGACATCAGGTAGGCGTCGCGGTAGCCGATCTGCTGGGCGAGGCCGAGCAGCGGTCCGGCGACCATGGTCCCGGCGACGGTGGTGTTGCCGAACAGGGCGGTAACGGCGCCGGGGCGGCCGGGGTCCAGGGATTGGAAATAGGAGATCCCGACGCCCATCACCGCGGCGATGACCACGGCGTTGAGCAGCTGCGCCACGGCGACCTGCCAGATGGCGCCGGTCGCGGCCATCACCGCGTGGTAGGCGACGGCGACGACCATGCCGACCATGACCAGGCGGTGCTGGCTGGTGCGCACGGCGAGGGCGCCGAAGGCGAGCATCAGCGGGATCTCCAGCGCGGCGCACAGGCCCATGACCAGGCCCGCGTCAGCCGCGGTGCCGCCGAGCTCGGCGGCGACGAACAACGGCAGCGCCATGATGCCCAGCGCGCCCGCCGCCTGGATGAGCGCGAAGGCCGGTACCGCGAACAGCAGTTTGCGCTTGGCGGCCGGAGCGGGGCGGTCCTGCCGTTCGCCGTGGTGCTCGGCGGCGGGTTCGGGGAGCAGGCAGGCGACGGCGGCGATGAGGGCGTAGCAGACGGCCACGGCGGCGAACAGGCCGGTGAACCCGGCGACCGAGACCAGCAGGGCGGCCAGCGGTGGGCCCGCGACCCAGGACACGGACACCAGCATCCGCAGGGTGCTGATGATCAGCGGGGCCCTGGTGGAGCCGGAGCGCTCCAGCACCAGGCCCGCGTAGGCGAAGACCTGCGATATCAGCGAGGTGCTCGCGGCGACGAGGGTGATCGACAGGGCCAGCAGCAGCCAGTAGTCGCGGGTGATCGTGTAGAGGCCGTAGCCCGCGGCGCCCGCCACGCCCGCGCCGACCATCAGCGCCCGGCGGATCGCCCTGGTGTCGGACAGGCGGCCGAGCAGGCTGCTGACCAGGACGCTGGCGATCGGCCCGGCCAGCAGGAACCCGCCGAGCGCGACCGGGTCGGCGGTGACCTCCTCGGTGAGGAACAGCGGCAGGAACGGGACACCGAGGGCTCCGGCCACGCCGACGGCGGCCGCGGTGGTGGCCAGCGGGGCCAACGACGGGGTTCGGACGGGAGCGGGGGGAGAGGCCACACCAGTCACGCGATCATCCTCACCGCCGGGTGGGCCCCCGCGCGAGCCGTTTTGGGAGCGTTCTCCGCCACACTCACTCCAAACGGGACACCGCCGCCCGCAGAGCGGACGCCCCGCCGGTCAGCACCGGTGCGCCGTGCCCGAAGCAGACGGTGTCGGGGCCGAGGTCGGCCTGGACCCGCATGGACGCGACCGCCAGAGCCGGGTCGGTGTTGATGACGCCCAGGATCACCTCGCCCTCGTGGGAGGCGATGGTGTCGCCGGTGAACAGCACGCCGTGCTCGGGCAGGTGGACCGCGAGGCTGCCGTCGGTGTGGCCGGGGACCGGCACCAGGTGCGCCCCGCCGCCGAAGTCGAGCACCTCTCCCCCGGTCAGCTCCACATCGACCGGACAGGGTGGCGCTGGCGGCACGTGGGGCAGGGTCGCCGCGAAGATCTCGACCTCCCAGTCCGCCATCACCGGTACCCCCGGCGCCGCGATCCCCCTGACCACGTCGGCGTCCCCGCGGTGCGCGTACACCGTCGCGCCGTGCCACCCCCGCACCTCGGCGGCCGACCCGATGTGGTCGTTGTGCCCGTGAGTCAGGACCACCCGCTTGATGGCGGCGGTGTCCAACCCCATCTCCGCGACAGCCGCGGCGATCCGCGCCCCAGAGCCCGCGATCCCGGTATCGATCAAGGTCAGTGCCGAGCCGTCCCGCCACAGGTAGGCCTGTCCAATCGGGAAGGCCAACATGGTCAGCCGCTCAGAGATCCGCATGCTTTCGACGCTAGGACCGTGCGCCCGCCGTTGGCTCGCGCGTTCGCTTAGAGCAGGTGCGCATCGTCAATGGACCACCGCACACCACCCACAGTGGACATCCGCCGCACGTGATCGGCAAGAGCCACCCGGTAGGGCCACCGACGCTCGACAAGCCGCGCGGCCCCTTCGCCGATCTCGGGGAGGTCTTCAGCGATGCGCTGGTAGGACATGCTGGGCGCGCGCGGCCCGTCGTCGTCCACCGGATCGGGCTACCACGTGGCGAACCTCGGCCCGCGAGGGACCACGCAGGTCACGCCAGGGGACACCCTCTGGATCCTCGTTCGCCCGACAGTAGCGCTCTCAGCGAGCTTTCCACCCTACGTGCTCGTGGACGATGATCGTCGGCGCTGCCACGACGTACACCACCGCTCTGGCTGCTCGATGCAGCGACGCAGCACGTCACCGTGCTACACGATGAAGGACACGGACCGCTGGGCGTAGTGCAGGGCCCTATGGCGTGGCCGAGCGGGTGGCAGTAGACGAAGTTGACCAGGATCCGCACCTGGTCACCCTGGCCGGCGTGGCGCGGCCAGGGCAACCGGGTTTCAGACCTTCGTGGGGGCGTCCACGGTGACCAGCTCGTGGCGGTCGTTGAACAGCCGCAGCGGGTCGTGGCGGACCAGGGAGATGCCTGCCAGGATCGACACCGCGATGGCGCAGGCGATGAACGGCCAGTTGTAGAGCAGGTCCTCACCGGCGGGCGAGTACGTCAGCACCAGGAACACCGCGGCGCCGACCAGGATCGCGAGCTGCCTGCGCTGCCACGGCAGGGCGGCGGCGATGACGAAGCCCCAGGTGAGGTACCACGGCAGGGTCGCGGGCGAGAGGATGGCGACCGCGAAGAGCACGAACGACATCCGGCGGACCGCGTCAGCGCCACCGTGGCGGGAGAGCCACCACTGGCGGATGGCGATGGCGAAGAACAGCAGGCCACCGATGACCCGGGTGGTGTTGACGAACCAGCTCTTGTTGACGTCGAAGAACAGGTCGACCACGGTGTGCACGGCCTCGCCGACGGCGGTCGGGATCGACAGCCAGTTGACGATCATCGTGGGGGCCTGCAGCGCGTTGAACCAGCCCAGGTTCACCCCGGCCAGCAGCGTCGTCGCGGTGAACACCACGGCGGTGGTGGCGACGGCGGCAGCCACGGCGCGGGTGAAGTTCTTCCAGAACGTCGACTTCAGGTGCCCGGCCCACACCCACACCAGGAACGGCAAGGCCAGCGCGGCGGTCGCCTTGACGGCGGCGCCGAGGGTGACCAGGGCGATGCCGAGCACGTGCTTGCGGTCGAGGACGCACAGCGTGCCCGCGGCGAGGAAGCCGACCATCAGCAGGTCGTTGTGCGGTCCGCCGACCAGGTGCACCACGGTCATCGGACCGGCCACGGCCAGCCACAGCGTGGTGGGCAGGTGCCCGCCGAGGTGGCGGACCAGGCCGGGCAGCGACCACAGCAGCAGCGCGAGGCCGCCGAGCAGAACCAGGCGCATGAGGACGACGCCGAGGATCATGTTCGTGCCCGACACCCAGGCCACGCCCTTGGCGAGCATGATGAACAGCGGGCCGTACGGGGCCGCGGTGGTCTGCCAGAACGGGTGGACGTTCTGCACGACCTCCTGCAGGCCGAGCACGATGGGCCCGACCGCGTACGGGTCCTGCCCGTAGAGCGGCAGGGTGCCCTGCGCCAGGTAGGAGAACACGTCGCGGGTGAACACCGGCGGCGAGAACAGCAGCGGGGCCATCCAGCAGGCGGCGCCGATGAGCACCGGTCGCGACCCGACCCGCCCGGCGAGCACGTGCCTGCCCAGCCGGACCCACGCCCACACGACCAGGCCGAAGCCGAGGTAGAGGGTGGCGGTGGCCAGCATCTGGCCGTGGCCGTAGCGGATCCACGACAGCGGGCCGTGGCCGAGGACCGGGTCGCTGACCAGGACGCCCGCGGCGCCGAAGGCGCTGAGCAGGATCAGCAGGCTGCCCGCGGTGCCCAGTGCGATCGTGCGCACGGGCAGCGGGTTGGGCCGCCGGTCGACCTGGTCGTCGCGACCGTCGGCGACGGTCTCCGCCTGGTCGGGCAGGGTGTTCGCGGTGTCCGCTTCGTCAGCGCCCAAGGGGTGATCCACGTGTGGGGACGGTTCTGTGCTGGTGGCCATCGGGAGATGAGATTACACAGGCGCGCGCGACCGCATCCGCGTGATGGCCGTTCCGGGCGCACCTGTCGCGTGCGGATGGTCACACCTCGTTGCTCCGTTGGCCTGCCGCCGTTCGGCCCACCTGCGCGGTTGTTCACGTTGCGCACCCCGGGCGGATGTGGCCAGGGTGGAGCCGAACGGCCCTAGCGCCACCGACCCCACGAGGAGGCCCCGCCCCATGACCGAGCCGGTCGAGGACCTGTGCGCGCGGTTGATCCGCTTCGACACCACCAACCGCGGTCACGGGCAGGGGCGGGGTGAGCGCGACGCGGCGGAGGTGGTCGCGGACCTGCTGACCGACGCGGGTCAGAAACCGGTGCTGCTCGAGCGCGCGGCGCGGCGGTCCAACGTGGTGGCGCGGGTGGCGGGGGCGCGCCCGGACCTGCCCGCGCTGCTGGTGCAGATGCACCTGGACGTCGTGCCCGCCGATCCCGACGAGTGGTCGGTCGACCCGTTCTCGGGTGAGATTCGCGACGGTTTCGTCTGGGGCCGGGGCGCGGTGGACATGAAGGACATGTGCGCGTCAGTGCTGACGGTGCTCGGTAGGTGGTCGGAGGAGGGGCGGGTTCCGCAGCGCGACATCGTGGTCGCGTTCGTCGCGGACGAAGAGGACACCGGCTACTACGGGGCTCACTGGCTGGTCAAGGAACACCGGGAGCTCTTCGAGGGATGTGTCGCCGCGATCGGCGAGTCCGGTGGGTACACCGTGCCGGTGCGACGCGAGGACGGGTCGCTCGTACGGCTCTACCCCGTCGGTACGGCTGAGCGCGGCACGGCGCACTTGCTGCTGACGGCGACAGGTAGGGCTGGGCACGGCTCTCGCCGCAACGACGACAACGCGGTCGTGAAGCTCGTGGACTCGCTGCACCGGCTCTCGGCCCACCAGTGGCCGGTAGTGCTGACGCCCGCTGTGCGCGCGTTCATCGAGCGGACCGCGGCGGCGTTGGACGTGCCGGTCGATTGGGACGATGTGGACGGGACGATCGCCCGGTTCGGTCCGGCGGTGAAGCTGGTGGAGAACACCGTCCGCAACAGCACGCGTCCGACGGTGTTGTCGGCGGGCTACAAGGTCAACGTAGTACCCGGGGTGGCACAGGCCCAGGTGGACACCCGAGTGCTGCCGGGCACGGAGGAGTGGATGTTGTCCGATATCGACAACCTGCTCGGTCCGGGTATCCGGCGGGAGTTCATCGCCAACCAGCCGCCGGTGGAGTCCAGGGTCGACTCCCCGTGGTTCGACACGATGGCGGCGGCGATCCGCGCCCAAGACCCCGACGGCGTGGTCGTCCCGTACTGCATGGGCGGCGGCACCGACGCCAAGGCGTTCAGCAAGCTGGGCATCGAGTGCTTCGGGTTCGCGCCGCTGCTGCTGCCGGAGGGTTTCGACTACCGGGCGATGGCGCACGGGGTGGACGAGCGGGTGCCGGTGGAGGGGCTGCGGTTCGGCGTGGAGGTGCTGGACCGGGTCATGTCCGGCTGACGCTGTCATGTCCGGCTGACGCTCAGGTCGCGTAGTGGGCCAGCTGCTCGTAGGCGCGTTCGGCGTCGAGCAGCGGCGGGCCGCTGGGGCGGTGGCTGGCACCGATGAGGAGCGCTGACCGGACCTGGGACGCGGTCGCGGCGGGGAACATCGTCCAGAGCAACGCGGCGGTCGCGGCGACGACGGCCGCGGCGACTCCGTTGCCCGTCGTGGGGCCTTGCGGGCCGGGGACCTCTTCGCCTGGCGCGAGGAGCCCGCGCGCGTCCGGGTCGGGGTCGACGAACCAGCTGGGGCGGCCGGAGGGGGTGCAGGACAGGACGGGGATGGACCAGGGGTGGTCGGCGACGGCGGTGTCGCCCGCGGTGACGACGAGGATGTCCCGGGTGGCGGTGTCATCGAGTGCCGCGTGCAACGGGTGCTCGTCACCCTCGCCGACCGCCAGGCTCACCAACGCGATCCTGGCCGTCACGGCACGCAGCACCCCGGCTAACTCCCCCGGTGGCCGCGACTGCCCCACCGCCCGCGTCAGCACCGGCGACAACGGGTTGATCGCCAACCCGTCCCGACCGCCCACCCCGCTCAGGAACGGCGTGTCCGCCTCCGTGGCGATCACCTCGACCGCCTCGGCGCCCGACCCCCACCGCACCACCCGGGTCAACCGCACCAGGTCCACCAACGGCGACCGAACCCGCCCACCGACCCCAGAGATCACGGCCCAACCACCTCGCCAGTGCACGATCGAGTGACACCCGACTGCCAACCCTAGACCGCCCGTGCAGATTCACGTGCACGCCATCTGAGTGACATCTCCATCGACTCTCTGTAACCGTCTTTCCGCTCGTCCCGGCGACGGAGGGTGTCGATACCCAGGTCGCCACCGGACACCGGCGCGGACGATTTCGGAGCTCGAGGCAGAGCCTGACGGTTCACGCTGTGGTGCGATCTCCGACGGAGGTACCCCGTTCGGTGCCCCTCGATGGACGCACGAGGCCATTGAGTGCATCCACCCGGCGTCGGAGCGCGAGCGGTACGGCTGCGGTGCCGCCTAGGAGATGCGCAGTGAGCCGTGGGAGTAGTCGCGCAGTGCGGTGATGATCTCGTCGCGGTCGCGGGTGAACAGGCGGGTGTCGAGCGGGAGGCCCGGGCCGGAGGCGACCGGCCAGGCGTCGCGGCGGTGCAGGCCGGTGACGCCCGGGGTCGCGGGGGTGACGCTGGGGCGGACGCGGAACCGCAGGGTGGGGCCGTCGACGACCACGGCGCGCAGGGTGTCCCACGGCAGCAGCGCGGGCCCTTGGGCGGTCGGCAGCGTCACGCCGTCCAGGTCGATCATCAGCGGGCTCGAGCGCCGCTTGCGCCGGGCCACGTAGCCGCCGACCTTGGCCGCGACCACGCAGGCACCCGCCAGCGCGACCACGATCCCGAACCAGCCCACGAGCAGCAGCGCCAGCCCGGTCAGGGTGACGACAGCGCCACCGACGACCCATGGCACGAGCGGGCGGCGCCAGGCGTCGCGGTCTACCTCAGCGATGAACAGTTCCCCGGTTCCCGGCGGCACCAGCCCCTCCTCCCCGCCCTGGTGGCCGACCCTACTGGCGCGGTCGGCGGCGGATCGGGGGAAATGACCTCCGTCACGATCGGCCATCCGGGCAGAAGATCACTTCGGCGCCGCCGCCCGGGCGTAGCGTGATCCGCATGCCAGGGTTCCGCACGTCCTTCGAGGCGGCCGATCCGGTTCCGACCTGGACCGACACCCCGGAACTGGGTGCCCGCTCCCCCGCGATCGCCCTGCGCACCCGGCTCGGTCCCGGCCCGGCGAAGGCGCCCGCCGCGAAGCCGGGCGTCGGTTTCACCGGCCTGCGCGCGCTGCGCTACGAGGGCGAGGGATCGGGGGCGGCCGCGAACCGGTTGTTCTGGTCAGATCAGCCGGTTACCGCTGACTGCGTGTTGTCGTACGTAGTGTTTCCCGAGTTCGATGAGCGCTACCTGTCCACGCACGTCGCGCTCGATCTCGTGTTCAGCGACGGGACCCGGCTATCGGACCTAGGGGCGGTAGACCAGCTCGGCTACGCACTCACGGCCCGCGCGCAGGGTGAGTCGAAGGCGCTGTTCCCCGACCAGTGGAACCACCGCGCCGTGCGGCTCTCTGTCGCTGACGGCAAGACAATCGCGCGCGTGTTGTTGGCCGTCGACATCCCCGACGGACCGGCGTCGTTCGCGGGGTGGGTCGACGACCTGGCTATCGGTCCGGTCGCGGCTCGGCCGACGGCTCCGGTCGAGCGGATCGTCACGACGAGGGGCACACACTCGACGGGGTCGTTCTCCCGGGGCAACACGATCCCGGCGACAGCGGTGCCGCACGGGTTCAACTTCTGGATCCCGGTCACCAACGCGGCGGTGACGAACTGGTCCTACGAATACCACCGGGGCAACGCGGCAGAGAACCGGCCCGCGGTGCAGGCGATCGGGTTGAGCCACATGCCCAGCCCGTGGATGGGTGATCGGCACACGTTCCACTTCATGCCCACGACCGGCACGAAGGTCGGTGGGCAGGCGCGCGCGCTCACCTTCGACCACGCCAACGAGCACGCTCACCCGTATCACTACCTGGTCGAGTTCGATAACGGCGTGCGCGCCGAGGTAGCGCCATCTGATCACGCTGCCGTGCTGCGGTTCACCTATCCCCCGGGTCCGGCGCATCTAGTGCTGGACAACGTCGGTCTGGGCGGGAAGGTCAGCGTCAACGGCGACACGATCACCGGGTACACCGATGTCCGTAGTGGACTGTCGGTGGGCGCGGGCCGCATGTACGTCCACGGGAAGGTGGACACACCGATCGCGCGCGCCGATCACCGGTGGCGGGGTCTAGCGCGTGATCGCACGATGCTGGTGCGGTTCCCCGAGGGCACGACCCAGGTGACGCTGAGGGTCGCGACCTCGCTGATCAGCCCGGAGCAGGCAGCGCGCAACCTGGACGAGCGTGACTTCGACGCGGTGCGCGAGGACGCCAAGTCCCAGTGGGCCGCGATCACCGACCGTGTAGAGGTCGAGGGCGCCACTGACGACCAGCTGACCACGCTCTACTCATGCCTGTACCGGTTGTTCCTCTACCCGAACTCGGGGTTCGAGCACACCGACGCCGGAACGCGCTATGCGAGCCCGGTAAGCCCGCCTGCGGTCAAGGACGGGCAGATCTACGTCAACAACGGGTTCTGGGACACCTACCGCACGTGTTGGCCCGCCTACGCGTTGCTGGACCCGGTCCGCTGCGGCGCCTTGGTCGACGGGTTCGTGCAGCAGTACCGCGACGGCGGCTGGGTGTCGCGGTGGTCCTCCCCCGGCTACGCGAACCTCATGACCGGCACGAGTTCCGACGTCGCGTTCGCTGACGCCCACGGCAAAGGTGTGTCCGGGTTCGATGTGCGCGACGCCTACGACGCGGCGATCCGGAACGCGACGGTAGTGCCGCCGGACGAGAGCGTCGGCCGCAAGGGGATCGACCGGTCGATCTTCTTGCACTACACGCCGACGACGGTCAACGAGGGCATGTCGTGGGCGTTGGAGGGTTGCGTCAACGACGCCGGGATCGCGACCATGGCCGCCGCGCTCGGTGACACCGCCAACCACGCGTACTTCCTCGACCGTGCTCGCCACTACGTGCACCACTTCGACCCCGCTGTCGGGTTCTTCCAGGGCAGGGACAAGACGTGGCGGTGGTCTCCGCAGCAGTTCGACCCGCGCGTGTGGGGTTACGACTACACCGAGACCAACGGGTGGACGGCCGCGTTCGGCGTGCCTCACGATCCGATCGGTCTTGCGGCGCTCTACGGCGGTCCCGCTGCGTTGGCCGACAAGCTCGACGAGTACTTCGCGACCCCGGAGACGGCCGCGTTCCCCGGCTCTTACGGTCGCCCCATCCACGAGATGATCGAGGCGCGCGACGTCCGGCTTGGGCAGTACGGGCACAGCAACCAGCCCGCGCACCACATCGCTTACCTCTACACCCAGCTCGGCCGTCCTTGGCGCACGCAGGAGATCGTGCGAGACGTGCTCGCTCGGCTCTATCAGGGCAGCGAGATCGGTCAGGGCTACTGCGGCGATGAGGACAACGGCGAGATGTCGGCCTGGTACCTCTTCAGCGCGTTGGGCCTCTATCCGCTGCGTGTCGGGTTGCCCGTCTACGCCATCGGCTCGCCTCTGTTCCGCCGCGCCGTGGTGCACTTGGACGGCGGCGACCTCGAGGTCATCGCGCACGGCAACAGCCACGACAACGTCTACGTGCAGAAGCTCGTGGTCAACGGTGAGCCCCACGACCACGCGTGGATCGACCACGACGTCGTCGCGGCGGGCGCCCGGCTGGAGTTCACCATGGGGCCGACGCCGTCGCTGTGGGGCGCTGACCGGCTTCCCGAGCCGCTGGGGTCGGGTCCGCCCCTGCGGGACCTCACCGCGAGCCTGCCCGGTCCGCTGTTCGACGACACGGCCCGCACCGAGACCACCGTGGACGGTCCGGTCACCGTCGACGTCGCCGGGCGCGTCCTGCTCTACACGCTGACCTCGGCGTCGGCCGGTCCCGACCCGGTCGCCTGGACGTTGCTCGGCTCGTCCGACGGGCGCGAGTGGCGGGAGCTGGACCGGCAGTCCGACCAGGTTTTCCGCTGGCGTCGGCAGACTCGCCCGTTCGAGGTAACAACACCCGAACACCACCGGCATTACCGTCTCGTGTTCGACGGTCCTACCCGACTCGCCCAGGTCCAACTACTGGCCGACCACGAGGACCCCGGCACGAGCTGAGGTGGCCCCATGCTGAGCGTGGAGGCAGTGAGCAAGCGCTACGGCGGCGGTAACTGGGTGCTGCGCGAGGTAGACCTGACTGTCGAACCCGGTGCCGTGGTCGCGATCGTTGGCGGCAACGGTTCGGGCAAGTCGACGTTGCTGCGGTTGATGGTCGGGGTCTCACGGCCGACAGCGGGGACGGTGAGCGGTCGCCCGGACGTCGTCGGGTACGTACCGGAGCGGTTCCCGCCCAACGAGCGCCTGTCCGCAGCCGCGTACCTCGAGCACCTCGGGCGGATCCGGGGCATGAATTCGATAGCGGCCGCCGAGCGCGCCGAGGAGCTGCTGGAGCGGTTGGACCTGCAGGGCGGGTTCGACGCGCAGGTGCGGACGCTGTCGAAGGGCAACGCGCAGAAGGTGGCGCTGGCGCAGGCGTTGCTGGTCCCGCCGGGGCTGCTGGTGCTCGACGAGCCGTGGTCGGGCCTGGACGCCGACGCGCACGGGGTCCTGGCGACGATCATCGCCGAGGTCGCGGCCGCCGGCGGCGCGGTGGTGTTCACCGACCACCGCGAGTCGGTGACCAGGGCGAACGCGACCCGGATCCACCGTATCCACGACGGCAGGATCGCCGAGGCGACCGCACCCGGGCGTGCGATCGTCGAGGTAGCGCTAACGCAGTCCGGTCAGGACACCGAGGACCCCGGCTGGGACGAGGTTGACGGCGTGCTGACCGCCGTCACGCACCAGGGCCAGCTGTTCGTCCGCGTCGACCGCGACCACTCCGACGCCCTGCTCACCATCGCACTGCGCCACGGCTGGTCGATCGACAGCGTGACCCCGGAGAAGGCGGCCCCATGATCGCGCTCATCCGCTACACCCTGGCCACGACCATCCACGGTCAGCGCTACCTGGCCCCGGTCCTGCTGTTCTGCGCTGGCGTCGGTATCTCGTCCGGCAGCGACTCTGGCCCGCTGCCGGGGGTCTACGCACTCAACTCCGGCATCCTGCTCGTTTGCGCTACCTGGCTCACCATGGCCGTGATCAGCGTGGAGGACCCGACCCACCGCGCGATCACCGTGGTAGCCGCGCGCGGCCCGGTCAAGGTGCTAGCGGCGACGATCGCGGTGAGCGCCCTGTTCGCGGTAGGGCTGACCATCATCGGTCTTGGCCTGCCGCTGTTGATGAACCCCCGCCCCATCACCGCCGCCGACCTACCCGCAGGCGCGTTGGCCCACCTACTGTGCGCATCCCTAGGCCTCGCCGTCGGTCTCTTGTGCTCACGCCTGGTAATCCGCCGCCAGGGCTATGCCCTCCTCACAGCCCTAGCACTCGTCACCGCCGCGTTGCTGACAACAGGCTCGCCCCCCAACACCCTCTTCAAAGGCATGGCCAACACCAACAAAGCCGCCGACGTCCTCCCCACCGCCGCCGCACTCCTCCCCATCGGCCTAGCCGTCCTCGCCGTCGCCGCGGTCATCACCCACGTCATCTCCATCCGCCGGGACTGATCCCGGCTACACCTGCCCGATCCCCCGCAGATACGGCTCAAGAAGATCTCGACCCTCTGCTCGTGGTGTTCGCGCGGCGAGGCCACCATCGCCAGATCAGGCCCGTCCTCGCGGTAGGGCACCCCGATGATGCGCCGCACGGTCCGCTGCGAACCATCCCGCCGCCGCGCCCACCCGAGGATGGCCTCGAAGTACTCCGCTGAGGCCGGAGTGGTGAACACCGTCGGCGGATATTGCCGCACATAGGTCACCCGCACCTCGGCGCGCGCGGAAACAACCCGCCGAGCACCGACCCGGTAGAACTTGGGTTTTTCGCGGTAATAGGTGGCCGGAACCATCGTGGTCGCCGTGTGCGCGCGTTCGAACGCCACCCCGACCGCTTCCACGGGTGGCGCGGTGGCGGCCGCCAGACCGTGCTTGTGCGCGTCCATCTCCTTGCGGGCGACCAACCACCGCTGCCGAAACTGGGTCTCCAGGCCCGCAGCGCCCGCGCACCGGCGCGGCGCGCCAACTCCTTGTCCGTCGGCTGCCCGTACTGGGCCTAGCGGTCCCTCAAGTAGCTCGCGAGCACGTGCTGAGGCAAGAAGAAAAGGCGGTGAGGTGGATGCAGCCACGACCGAGACATGAGAACCCCGACGAACAGGAGCGCTGATCACTTTGTTCGCGACCTACGACCTATCGCCACTGTCCAGGGTCATGGCGCTGAGCGCCGTGCTGATCGCCGAACTCATGCTGGTGTTCTCCGGTGCGGCCGCCACCGCGCCGGGGTTCGCCTTGCTGCCTCCCGCGCTGCTCGCGATGGTCACCGCGACGTCGACCGAGCGGGCGCGCGGGCGTCGTGGCCGTCGCCGCGGGTGAGGGTGGTGAGGGGTGCGGGGTGAGCCGCGCACCCCTCACGCGGGTGAGGAAATCCGCACGATCGTGTGGTTGGCCGGGTCGGTGCGGACCTCGGCGTTCGGGGGCGGGTACGCAGGGACGGTAGGGCGAAGTCCAGAGACTCCCGGGATGTGGTTCTCCATGCGCAGCACCGTGCTCACCAGTGTGCTCTTGGCGGGGATGGTCGTGGGTAGTGCCGCCGCCGCTACCGCGACGACGGCGAGCCAGGCCGAAGAGGTGAGGGTGGCGGCTGAGCCGGGGGCGTCGTTCGTGCTGACGACCCAGTGGCTCAACAGCGGCAACACCAAGGCCGCCATCCTCAACTGCGACCCCACCGACGGCAGTACCCACGCGGACCCGCAGGCGGCGTGTGACGCCCTCAAGTCCGTCAACGCCGACTTCGACGCACTGCCCGACACCAGCAGGCCCTGCCCGTACAACTACGACCCGGTGGTCGTCACGGCCAAGGGTGACTGGTACGGGGACTACGTCTTCTTCACCCGCGAGTACTCCAACCAGTGCGTCGCCATCGTCAGCAGCAACGACGTGTTCGGCTACTAGAGACACCCGAGAAGTGCAGGCAGAGCACAAACCAGGCTTGCGGACCTAGAGCGAAGCGCTGCCTTACCGTCACTCGCTTGACCGCGACGCACACGACAACCACTCGATCGACCACTCACGAACCCGTCTGGCCTCTTCCTCGGCCACGACACGACCTTGTTCACTCCTCCGGACAACGGGAGGAGAACCGATAAGGACCGTCGGTCGAAGATCATTGTTCGTCGCGCTGGCAACGTGCGCCGTCGTCACCACCGGCCTACCCGCCCAAGCGGCACCGAACGACCCGTACACGGGGACGAACCCCCAGACAACGGGCTGCGGAGCGGACGCGATCACTATCGCCACCCGGAACATCGCGAGTCCGCAAGCAGTTCACGGCACCATGGAGCTTCGGTACTCGCCCACCTGCGGCACGAACTGGGTCCGGGCGAACATCTTGGTCAACGACGGCGCCAACACCGTCACCAAGGGGATCCGTCGGATGTCGAGCCAGCCCG
The DNA here is from genome assembly GCF_024171945.1 of Actinokineospora globicatena. GTDB lineage: Bacteria > Actinomycetota > Actinomycetes > Mycobacteriales > Pseudonocardiaceae > Actinokineospora > Actinokineospora globicatena. The sequence continues at coordinate 366,937 of NZ_JAMTCR010000003.1, read as the reverse complement.
ACGGGAATGGCGGGTGGCTGGGCTACTTCGAGCAGTACGAGCCGGACCCGGCGGTCGGGTCGAGCTACGGGATGCAGGTCTATGCGCCCGGCACCACGTGCGTCGACGTGTCAGCCGTGGTGCGTGCTCCCTCCGGTGCTGTCATCGCGTCGACGAACCGGCCGGACAACCCGTGGTTCACATTCTGCTGACCGACGGACACCCACCCAAGCGCTAAGGCAGCGGTACGACGGACGCGGTACCAGCGACGGGTACCGCGTCCGGACCGGACAGCACTAGCGCCCGGTAGTGCCACCGACCGTCGCGTCGCCGCTGGGGGCCTCGTCCGGCTTGGGTTCCGGGGGGACAACGGAGGCGAACTCCTTGCCCGCGTCGTTCATGCGCAGCACGAACGGGCGGGTCTCGGTGTAGCGGATGACGCTCACCGACGCCGGGTCGACCACGATCCGCTGGAACGTGTCCAGGTGCTGGCCGAGGGCGTCCGACAGGATCGACTTGATGACGTCGCCGTGGCTGCACAGCAGCCAGACAGCGCGCTCACCGTGTTCTGCGGTGATCCGCGCGTCGTGGGCCCGCACGGCCCGCACGGCGCGGGCCTGGACGTCGGCCAGGCCCTCCCCGTCGGGGAACACCGCGGCGGACGGGTGCTGCTGCACGACCTTCCACAGCGGTTCGCCGACGAGGTCCTTGATGGCCTTGCCGGTCCAGGCGCCGTAGTCGACCTCGGCGAAGGCGTCGTCGACGACGGGGTCGATGCCGCGGGCGGCGGCGAGGGCGTTGACGGTCTGCTCGCAGCGCGGCAGCGGGGACCGGACGATCCCGTGCAGCGTCACCTCGGCGAGCCGGTCGACCAGGTCGGCGGCCTGCCGCTGACCGGTCGGGTCGAGGGTGACGCCTTCGCTGCGACCCGCGAGCACACCGGAGCCGTTGGCGGTGGAGCGGGCATGGCGGAGGAGGACGAGTGTTGCCATGGGCGATCAGCCTAGGCAGTGGGTGATCACGTCGGTGCGACGACCCCGGTGGCGAGCAGTCCGCACAGGACGGCGCCGAGGGCGATGCGGTACCAGACGAACACCATGAAGTTGTTCTTGGACACGTAGCGCAGCAGCCAGGCGACGCAGGCGTAGCCCACGACGAAGGACACCGCGGTGGCCACGACGGTCTGCGGGATGCTGGCCTGCACGCCCGGTCCACTGCGGTCCATGACGTCGGGGATGCTGAAGATGCCCGCGCCGAACACCGCCGGGATGGCCAGCAGGAACGAGTACCGGGTGGCCGCCTCGCGCTTGAGGCCAAGGAACATGCCCGCGGTGAGCGTCCCACCCGAACGCGACACCCCGGGCACCAGTGCCATGGCCTGGGCGAAGCCCATGACGATGCTGTCGCGCATGGTCAGCTGGTCGCGGCGCTGCTTGCCCAGCTCGTCGGCGATGGCGAGGACGACCGCGAAGACCATCAGCACGACGGCGGTGATCCACAGGTTGCGCAGGCCCGAGCGGATGAGGTCCTTGAACACCACGCCGAGCAGTGCGATCGGCGCGGACCCGATGATGACGTACCAGGCCAGCTTGTAGTCCGGGTCGCTGCGCGCCTCGGACTTGAACAGGCCCACGAACCAGGCGCGCAGCAGCCGCCAGATGTCCTTGGCGAAGTAGATGATCACCGCGGTCTCGGTGCCGAGCTGGATGACCGCGGTGAACGAGGCGCCCGCGTCACCGCCGAACCACAGCTCCGAGACGATCCGGATGTGCGCCGAGGACGAGATCGGCAGGAACTCGGTGAGCCCCTGGACGATGCCGAGGACGATTGCTTGCAACCAGGTCAACTACCGACTCCCGCGAGATCCAGAGCGTCCACGGCCACCCTGAGGGCCGCCTTGCTGCGCTCCAAATCTTGCAGGATGGGTGAAACGGTCAGCGTGGTGACCCCCGACTCCGCGAGCGCCTGCATCCTCTCCGCGATGCGCTCCTTGGGGCCGAGCAGCGAGGTGGAGTCGATGAACCCGAGCGGCACCGCGGCGGCCGCGCCTGCGTAGTCCTTGGCGAGGTAGCGGTCCTGGCACTCGGCGGCCTCGGCCTCGTAGCCCATGCGGCAGGCGAGGGCGTTGTAGAAGTTCTGCTCGCGGCTGCCCATGCCGCCGACGTAGAGGGCGGCGTAGGGGCGGACGGTGTCGGCCGCGACGCGCCAGTCGTCGTCGACCACCAGCGGGGAGGTGGGCACGACGTCGAACCCGTCGAGGGTCTTGCCCGCCGTGGCCCGGCCCCTGGCGATCAGCTCCAGCGACTCGCGGCCGTGCTCCGGGGAGTAGAAGATCGCCAGCCAGCCGTCGGCGATCTCGCCGGTGAGCTCGAGGTTCTTCGGGCCGATGGCGGCCAGGTAGATCGGGATGTGCTCGCGGACCGGGTGGACGGTGAGCTTGAGGGCCTTGCCGGGGCCGTCGGGCAGCGGCTGGACGAAGTGCTTGCCCTGGTAGTCGACCCGTTCCCGGCGCAGCGCCGCGCGGACGATGTCGACGTACTCACGGGTGCGGGCCAGCGGCTTGTCGAACTTGACCCCGTACCAGCCCTCGGAGACCTGCGGGCCGGACACGCCGAGGCCGAGCCGGAACCGGCCGCCGGAGAGGGTGTCGAGGGTGGCGGCGGTCATCGCGGCCATGGTCGGGCGGCGCGCCGGGATCTGCAGGATGGCGCTGCCCACGTCGATCTGCTCGGTCTGCGCGGCGACCCAGGCCAGCACCGACGGCGCGTCGGAGCCGTAGGCCTCGGCGACCCAGGCCACCGAGTAGCCGAGCCGGTCGGCCTCGCGCGCCAGCTCGAGGTTCGCCGCGTCGTTGCCCGCACCCCAGTAGCCCATGTTCAGTCCGAGTCGCATGACCGGCAGGTTACTCACCGGTAGCGGTGGTTGGCCAGTGGGCCTCCGGTGGCGGTACCCGGGTGGCCGCCTAGGCTCGGTGATCGTGGAGCAACGACACCTCGGGCGCAGCGGGCTGCGGGTTTCCCGGCTGGGCCTGGGCACGCTGACCTGGGGCGGGGACACCGGCGCCGATGAGGCGGCGGCGCAGCTGGCGGCGTTCACCGAGGCGGGCGGGACGTTGGTCGACACCGCGGACATCTACGCCGACGGGGAGGCCGAGAAGCTGCTGGGCTCGTTGCTGGGCGACCTGGTGCCGCGCGAGCGCGTGGTCCTGGCGACCAAGGCGGTCGCACGCAGGCACGACGGGCCCTTCGGCGGCGGGGCGTCGCGCGGGGCGCTGCTGACGGCGCTGGAGGGGTCGCTGCGGCGGCTGGACACCGACCACGTCGACCTGTGGCAGCTGCACGCGTGGGACGAGTCGGTGCCGTTGGCGGAGACGCTGGCGGCGGTCGACAGCGCGGTGCGCGCGGGCAAGGTGCGGTACGCGGGGATCTCGAACTACTCGGGGTGGCAGACCGCGACGGCGGCGGCGCATCAGGCGTCGGTAGGTCTACCGCTGGTGAGCACGCAGGTGGAGTACTCGCTGCTGGAGCGCGGGGTAGAGCGGGAGGTCGTTCCCGCATGCCTGCACCACGGGCTGGGAGTGCTGCCGTGGGCGCCGTTGGGACGCGGTGTGCTGACCGGCAAATACCGGACCAACACGCCCGCGGACTCGCGTGGGGCGTCGCCGGTGTTCGCGCGGTATGTCGAACGGCACCGCACGGAGCGGGCGGCGCGCATCGTGCAGGCGGTGGCCACGGCGGCGGACGGACTGGGGACCTCACCGTTGGCGGTGGCCCTAGCGTGGGTGCGTGACCGTCCTGGCGTGGTGGCGCCGGTGGTGGGCGCGCGGGACACGACACAGTTGAAGGGGTCGTTGGCAGCGGAGGAGTTGACGCTACCTGCCGCGATCAGATCCGCGTTGGACGACGTCAGCGCGGTGGAGTTCGGCTACCCCGAGCGACGTCTGCACTAGCGGCCCCGCCAGCGCTACCGGAGTCGGCGCCGTCAAGGTCAGTGCTGTCAGAGTCAGTGCCATCCAGGTCGGTGTCGTCGCCCAGCACGAAGTAGTCGCGCACGTCCGTCCGGTACATGAGGTGCGCGGCGGACACGACCAGCAGCGTCGACAGCACCAACGCGGCGGTCCCCAGGACGCCCTCGGCGATGCCGAGCATCAGCAGCAGCGCGAGCCCGGCGACCAGCAGCGACGCCACCCTGGCCCAGTCGCGGCCGGACCGCACGCACAGCGCGAAGCCCATGGCCAGGCAGATCGGCACGACCGAGAGCGACACGTCGTGATCGGTGCGCGCGGAGACGACGGCCAGGTGTGCGGCGGTCAACCCGACGTTGAGCAGCAGCAGGACCATCGCGGCGCGGACCGGCGCGGGCGCGTCGACGGGCTCGGGATCGCCGAAGATCGGCAGGTGAGCGGGGTCGATCGCCATGGCTACCTCCCTGCGCTGGTGCCTGCTCCGTCGGCCGCGCCACAGTCGGTGTTACAAGTTGGTTTCGACATCACTCGCCCGGCGCAACACAGTCCCGGATCTAGTGAACCCGACCTGCGTATTTCGTGTCAAAGCGAACACTGTCCATGTACTTAGTAGCCATGTACTGTGTCTGGTGTGGCTGCGATGGGAACCCCGGTGTCCGGGCTGCTCTGGCGGGTGTCGACGCGGTGGCGGGCGGCCATCGACCGGGCGGTGACCCCGCACGGCCTGACCCACGCCCAGTACGCGGTGCTGGCCCCGCTGCTGACGTTGCACCGATCGGGCACCCGGCCGAGCCAACGCCGCCTGGCGGACTTCACCGGTCTGGAGCCGCTGTACGTGTCCAAGCTGGCCCGGTCGCTGGAGCAGGCCGGGCTGCTCACCAGGACCCCGGACCCCGACGACAGCCGGGCGATGCTGCTGTCGCCCACCGACCACGGCCGCGAGTGCGCCGAACGGGCCATCGCCGCGGTTCGCGCGCTCCAGGACGACCTGACCGCACCGCTCGGCGGACTCGACAGCCCCCGCACGCGCGCGCTGGTCGACGCCTTGCACACATTGCTGGACGACGGTGATCCAGCGGACCACATGCCAGACAGCCCCACACTGGAGGAGACATGACCTACCCGTTCAACGGCCTCGTCATCGGCCAGGCGGGCCGCGCCACCCGCGCCCTGCTCGACCGCCTGCTCGACGACACGACGACCACCTTCTCCGAGTGGGTCGCCCTCGTCCTGCTCGCCGACGGCCCGATCCCCGAGGACGACCTCGTCGACCGGCTCGCCACCCGCCTGCGCGTCGACCGCATCGAGGCCGAAGCCGCCGTAGCGAGCCTCGCCTCGACCGGCCTGACCAGCACGGGAGTGGCGCTGACCGCCGATGGCCGCGTCCGCTTCCAGCACATCAGCGACGGTCTCGACCGCATCACCGAGACGCTTTACGGCGACCTGCCCGCCGAGGACAAGGAGACCGCGGGCCGGGTGCTGGCCGTCGTGACCGCGCGGGCGGAGGCCGAACTGGCCGCCTGAGCAAGGGGCTTCCGGTCGGCGGGATCGTGGGCGGACACACCCAGCCGGACGTGGCCTTGACGTCCTCGGTGCGGGATGCTGGGGAGACGTCCGTCCCCGCCGTCCGGAGGTCTGCTTGACCCGCGCCATCGTCCTGGTCACCGCCACCGCGCTCTGCGCCGCGTTCACCGCGGGGTGTTCGTCGGGTGATCAGCCGAGGGACGAGTTGATGGTCACCGACAACCCCGTCGCGGCCACCCCGGCCCAGTCACCCGCGCAGTCCGCGACCCCGGCCGGGACCGTGCTGCCGCTGTCGGCACCGGTCACCGCGGTCGCCACCGACGCGACCACCCGTGTTCTCGCCGTGGCCTCTGGCGCCGAACTCCGCCTCTATGACCTCGACGCGCCGGACAAGTCCCCGCGCGCTCTTACGCTGCCCGGCCCGGCCGACTCCCTGACCCTCGCCGGCAACGGTGGCGCGGTGCTCGCGACCATCCCGGGCCGCGTGGTCCGGGTAGCGCTACCTGACGGCACCTTGGACGAGTCCGCTGTAGACGGATTGCCGACCGCGACGGCGACCTTCGGCAATGACACCCTTGTCGCCGTCCGCGACCGCAAGCAGATCGCCGTCCTGGGCGACGGTCAGGTGCGCCGCGTGATCTCGGGCAGCCTGCTCAGCGCCGACCAGGTGTTCAGCACCGGCCCGCGCGCGCTGGTGCTCGACCGGCTGCGCAACGCGGTGTTCCAACTGGACGTCGCGCAAGGCACCCTGGGCCAAGGGCTGCGCGCCGGGCAGGGCTCGACCAACGGAGTCGTGGACCGGTGGGGACGCGTGCTCGTCACCGACACCCGTGGCGGCGCCCTGCTCGCGTTCTCGCTAGACCCGCTGTTGATGCGTCAGCGCTACCCGGTGGCGGGGTCGCCGTACGGGATCGCTTACGACGCCAAGCGCGACTTGGCGTGGGTGACGTTGACCGAGACCAACGAGCTCGTCGGCTACCAGGTCGGCGGCGAGGAGCCGGTGGAACGGCACCGGTACCCGACCGTCTCTCAGCCGAACTCGGTGGCGGTCGATCCAGAGACCGGGCGCGTGGTGGTCGCGTCCGCCAATGGAGGTGGTGTGCAGGTGGTGCGGCCATGAGCGAGACGATCGTCGAGGGCGACTGGGAGTACCTCCCGCTGCGCCTGCCGCCCGGGGTCTCCCGGCTCACGGCGGCGACGCAGCTGGCCATCCAGGCCGAGTTCAACGGCTGGGAGCTGTCCCGGGTCCGCCTCTACGCCGACGGCACCCGCAAGGTGCTGCTGCGGCGCAAGGTGCGCAAGGTAGGACTACCGCGGGTCGCGATCTAGTCGGTCAACAGGGCCTCTAGCCGCTGGCGGTCGAGAGGTCCGCCTGGGCCGGGCAGAAGTCCGGACAGGCCCCAGACCCTGCCGCGCGCCCAGGTGGCGTCGTCGACGTCGAGGGCCGCGCGGAACACGTCGCGTCCGCGCGGGGTCAGCACGGTCCAGGCGGCGATGAGGTCGGACGCGGGATCGCCCACGGCCAGAGTGCCGAAGTCGATGACGGCGGTGATCCGCGGGCCGTCACCCAGCAGGTTGCTCGCCGCCGGGTCGCCGTGGATCCACACGCCCGGCCGGGCCCACTTCGGCGCGGCCAGCCCGCGTTCCCAGACGGCGGTGATGGCGTCGGTGTCGACCACCCCGACCAGCGCGTCGATCTTCTGCTGCAGCACCCAGGCGACGACCGGCGAGTAGCTGACGTCGTCGAGGTCGACGCCGCGGAACCCGTTGCTCCACTCCGGCGGCGGACCGCCCGCGGTGTCGATGGACCAGAGGGCACCGAGGAACGCGGCGAGATCGGTCGCGGCTTGGCGCTCGTCGAGCCTGTCCGGGTCGACTCGGTCGCCGTCGAGCCAGCGGTAGATCGACCACGGCAGCGGGTAGCCCTGTCCTGGCACTCCACGCTCTAGCGGCTGGGACACGGTCAACGGCAGGTGTGGGGCCAGTCTGGGCAGCCAGGTCTGCTCGCGCTCGACCTGCCCCTCCCAGCGCGCGAACCTCGGTAGGCGTACCGACATGTCGGCGCCCAGGTGGTAGGTAGCGTTATCGACCCCCTGAGTCGACACCGGCGCTACAGGCAGGTCGGCCCACTGGGGGAACTGCGCGGCCACCAGGTCTCGGACAAGAGCGGTCGTGATGGTCACCTCGGTCGATGAGGTGTCACCTGCGGACAAGTCGCCTCCTCGGGTCAGGTCCATACCAACCTGCTCGAGCGCGACGTGTCCACCCGATTACCGAGCGGGTTGCTGGTCGATCCCGTCCCACACGGCGCGCGCGCCCGCGTCTCCCACCCGGTACGTGTGGATCCCGGCCGCGACGCCCGCGCCGACGCAGAGCACCGCGAGCACGATCACCGCGGGCTTCGTCCACGCCTCCGCCGAGCGGGTGCTGACCACCATCAGGGCGGTGACCACCACGAGCAGGCCGAGCACGAACCAGATCAGCGTGTCCCCGAGCTCCTCGTGCGCTTTGATGAGGTCGTTCTCCGGCAGCCGCTTCTCCAGGTCCTCGCCGCTGGACGACGCGATCGGCGTCAACACCGCCGCCACCGCCGCGAACCCCACCACCAACCACCCGAACCGCCGCCGCGCCGCGGGCCACACCGCGATCACGATCGTCCCCAGCACGGCGAGCGGCACCAGCACCACAACCGCGTGCACCACCAGCGCGTGCAACGGCAACCCATCGATGAACTCCGGCACGATCCACCTCCGATAGTCGCCCCACCAAGTACGCACCAGCCCGCGGTCCGGTTCAGTCAACCGCGTCCGCGCTGGTCCCGCCACAACCTGACGCTGAGAATCCACTGTGCGAGGAGGGGCTCGATGCCGTACGGAACCCGAGGGGACCACCTACCCGCGTTCCTGGCGCGGGTGGTCCGATCCGCGCGCGCAGACCGCCTGCTGGAGTGGTCGGGCCGCCCGGGCGTGCACCTGCTCGACCACACCGAGCACCACCACCACGAACGCGAAAGCCTCAACCGCTTCCCCTGGACCACCGAGGCCGCCATCGACTGGTCCGCCGTGCCCGACCTGGTCCTCGGCACCACCCACCGCGACTCGCCCGCCGCGATCGCCATGGCCAACCAGTGGTTCACCCCGGCCCCACACGTGATCCTCATCTGGCAGACCCCGCTCGTCCCCACGGTGCGCGTGGACACAGGCCTTTTCCTCTCCCACCTCGCCCATCTCCTGGAGTCCACACCGGAGTTCTGGGCCTACTCCCCCACCACCCACACCCTGCTCGAGAGCGCCTTCTCCGGCCAAGTCACCCTCGCCCGGATCCCGCCCGAGCCCCAAAGCGATTCCCGCGCCGCGGCGGCGCGGGCATGATGCCCGGATGGCCATCACCGAGCACTTGGCTCGACTCGACCCGGCGGACTTGGCGGACCGCCTCCGATCCGCCGAGCCGATGGACGCACTGTGGGACTACGCCTCGACGCGGCGGGAGGACCCTCGCTCGCGACTTCCCCATCCAGGCCGCCCCCGCCACCTAGCCATCGCCATCCGGTGGGACTAGCCCCAGACAACGACCGCATCAGCCAGCACAGGGTCAGATCGGCGATAACGCGGGGGACGAACGGTCCCCTGAGGACAACGCTCGACGCGCACCAGCAACTTTTGCTTCTTGCGCCCGAACTCCTCAACGGTCAGCACACCGAGCTTGTGCAGGTGCTCGTTCATCCTTGGTGTGGACCTCAGCTGTCGGCGGGATCTGGACACCTTGACCCGCTGGGGCATCAGCGGGTGGGTGTTCGGTGTCAGCGGGGGTGGGGGGTTCTTGGCTGAGGGCGGCGAGGATGCCGGGGCAGGGTGAGAGGCACATCAGGACCTGGCTGTCACGTCGGTGGTCTCCCAGGTGAAGCCGTCCGGGTCTACGCAGGGGTCGATGGTCGAGCCGAGGCTGATGCGGTGGGAGCCGGTGCCCTCCGGCGGTACGCCCGCGTCCTTGGCGAGGGCGCGGCGGCGGTAGAGGGCGAGCTTGACCGCGCCTCCGTCGAACTCGGCGTACATGCGGGCAAAGCTCTTCGACACGGTGAAGCCTCGGTCGACGTAGAACCGCTTGCTCGCCGCCATGTCGGCCACGCCCAGCAGGAGCACGATGCTGTCGACCCGCGTGCTGGCCGGTCCCGTGTCCTTCTTGGCCGAGGTGGCGACCTTCCAGATCGTCCCGTCCGGTGCCCGCACCACGCCGCCGTAGCCCCACATCGACTTGGTGACAGGCTTGATCACCGTGGCCCCGGCGCCAACAGCGGCGTCGACCAAGGCGTTGACGTCAGCGGGCTGCGCCGCGATAAGAGACAGGGTGAAGCCCCGGAAGCCCGTAGTCGGTTCCTGCGAGGCACGGATCCGGACGTCCACTCCGAACGTCGCGTAGAAGTGCTCGGCGGCCGCTGGATCGGCCACCTCGATGGTGATGCTGTCGAGTGAGGTCATGCCGATAACGCTAAGTGCGGCCGCCTGACCTGTGCTTCTCCATTCATGACCGAGTGCGCCCCGCGCTAAGCACGGGGCGCACAGTCACGCGGCCTTCGCTCCGGTACGTCTACGCGCGAGGTGGTACGCGATAGCGACAACGGCCGCGGTTGACGCGAACAGCGCGGTAGCGACGGGACTGAGGTACTTGGACAGGCTCGGTGCGTCGCTAGGACCGGCCAGCCAGAGGGTCACCGGTACGACATAGACCGCGACTAGAGCCGCCGTCCACCACCGCACGCGGGGGTTCCGGAAGGTGCCGACGGCCGCCACGGCGATAGGGACAACGGAGAGGAACGCGAACCCGCCGACCACGAAGACCGGGACAGCGTAGGCGGCGATGAGCGCGGACAGCGGGATGCGGTCGGTGCTGGTCATCGGAGCGCTCATCGCCCGCAGTGGGACTCGGCGGCGGCCTTGAGGTCGGCGAGCCAGTGGTCGAGACCGGGCGCAAGGTACGTGAGCGCGGTCTCCGGGTCGGCCTCGACCTGGGCGCCGCGCCAGCTCTCCTCGGTGCGGACGATGACACCACCCCTGACCTCGGTGAACGTCCACACGTGGACGCCCTCGTCGATGCGCAGGCCCTCCCCGACGGCGGGACCGGTCCAGCGGACGCACTGCCCGGGCTTGACCTGCCCCACGGTGGAGGTGATCACCAGAGTGGTCTCGGGGGTGGTGGGCGTCGGCGGCGCCGGGGTGGTCCACCGGAAGCGCGACCCGGGGCGCAGCGGGCCGGGCTCGAGCCGCTTGACGCTGGTGACGGCGCCCTGCCAGGACGGCCAGGCCTCGACGTTCGTGTGCAGCCGCCACACGGTGCTCAGCGGCGCCTTGATGACCGTCTCGGTGCCGTAGTGGATCTTGGCGGCCGGGTTGATGCCCTTGCCCTGGCAGGTCAGCCCGGTCGGGGTGGTCGCGGCGGCGGTGGCGGGGGCCGCGCCGAGGAACCCGGCGGCCGCCAGCGGGATGGCCAGCAGGGCGGTGCGGAATCGACGGGCCTTGGGGGCGGTGGTCATGCAGACTCTCCTTGCTAGAGGCTCTCGCGATAGTTAGAACTTATAACTATCACTTCGCGAGAGTCAATAGTGATCGTGATAACCTCTAACCGACTTCGCCGACCAGGAGGACCACCGCATGACGGACCCGGGGCACAGCCCGCGCGAGCGCTACCGGACCCAGGTCCGCGCGGACATCAAGCGGCACGCGTGGGAGCAGATCGCCACAGCGGGCGTCTCCGCGCTCTCGCTCAACGCCATCGCCAAGCTGGTCGGCATGAGCGGCCCCGCCCTCTACCGCTACTTCGCCAGCCGCGACGACCTCATCACCGAACTGATCCGCGACGCCTACCGCAGCCTCGCCGACACCGTCGCCGCCGCCGCGAAGGACGGCGCCGACCTGTCCGGGCTGGCCTGGGTCATCCGGGACTGGGCGCGCGCCGACCCCCAGCGGTACTTCCTCATCTTCGGCACCCCCGTGCCCGGCTACCACGCCCCCGACGACACCACCGCGATCGCCGCCGAGGTCATGGCCGTCCTCTTGGACGCCGGCGAGCTCCTACCCGCGGGTGAGCCCGCGACCCCGCTCGAGACCCACCTGGACGCCCACCGCGCCTGGATCTACGACCACCCCGCCACCGGCAGCGCCATCCGCCGCGCGCTGACCTTCTGGACCCGCCTGCACGGCATCCTCTCCCTCGACCTGGCGGGTCAGTTCGCGAACATGGACCTCGACCTGGACCTGCTGATCGCCGAGGAGATCGACGCCCTCCGCAAGCACTGACCCCTCAGTCGTCGTCCTCACCGAGCGAGTCGACCACCGTCGGCCGAAGCCAAACCGCCGCGAACTCCCCATCGCGGTGCCCCAGCAGAACGTCCGTGGCGATCTCGACCAAGGCCTCGTCGACCGGGGAGCCGACCGGGGCCACCCGAAGCCACCCCGACGACACGTCACGCGTGGTCGCCCACTCCATGGGTGCCGCGACGCTGACCGACACGGCATAGGTGAAGTCCTCGTCGAATCGAACGATCCCGGGAGTGGCCACCGGCTGGGGCAAGTGTCCGTCCTGCCAGTTGATGTGGGGGTGGTAGCCCCACGCGAACAGCGCGGCCCCCGTCTCGGCGCCCACCTCGACCTGCAACATGCCGATCAGGACACTGGTGGGACCTTCATCTCCCGCCCGGTCGAACATCTTGCCCCGCTCCCCGGGATCGACCGAGTAGGCGAAGGAGTACTCATCCCGGACGTAGTTCAACAACCCCCCGATGGACGAGCCGGACTCAACACTGACCCGCATCCCACTTCCCCTGTCCTCCCAGCCGCCACCGCAGCGCCCACGAGCCAGTCTGTCGACCCCCACCAGCCCAAACCACCGATTTCCTGGCCCGCCGATCACAGCTGGTTGCACGACACCCCGGGCACCCGCCCCAGATCAGCACACAGAGCCGGGATGTCCGCGACGGGCACGGGGCCGAGCCACACGAAGTACTGGAACTCCCCCGCCGCCCCCTTGTCGCAGAGAGCATCCCCACTGCTGAGCTGTACCTGGTAGCTCGCCCACCGCGTCGACTGCCCGGACGGCGGGGTCCGCAGCGCTCGCTTGTCGTAGTCGAGGATCATGCGCCCGTCAGCGTCGAACTCCTCCTTCGTCAGCGACTCCAGCGCGACCACCCGCTTCTCGGCATCACCACACGGGACAGACGACGCGACGGTGAGTTCCGCAGGATCCGACCACTCGGAGCCGAGGAACAAGCCTGATACGAGCATGAACACCACCCCCAGGACGAGAACGCCCTGCGGGACGGACCGCCTCGTCCAGAACAACCTGCGCAGGTCCGCCGCGACGTCGTGCTGGGTGATCCGCAGCGGCAGGCCGCGCGTGCGGACCTCCGGGCGCTCGGTGCCGATCTCGACCGGAACGTGCCAGATCGTGACACCGGGCTTCCACGACGGGATCGTCACCCGGAGGTCGATGGTCGCCGTGGCGTCGGGAGTCAGCACCACAGCCGCCGAATCGAACTCGACGGCGTCCGCGGGCAACCAGTTCTTGTCGCCTTCCTCCTGACTGGTCCGCCGCCGCGGGACGACGCGCACCTGCGTGTTGCCGACGTTGCGGAGCTTGAGTGATCCGCTGTAGGGACCGGGCTTGGTCACCTGCACTAAGTCCAGCGTCACCTCGACCTCAGCGCTCGCTTCGACGAGCACCGGCTTCGGGTCGCTGCGCCACCAAGCTTTCCGGTCCGTCGTCGCCAGCACGCGCAGCTGCGCGGGGCCCACAGTCGGCCGCGCCGGGGTGCACCACACCGTGAGTGTCAGGTCCACGGATTCCCCGGCTGCCAACGACACCGAAGCGGCACCGGCGCCTCGGCGGGTGGTGATCACCCAATGGAGGCCCGGTACCCCGTCGAGGTCGAACTCGACTTCTCGCAGCTGGCCAGAGGCGTTGCGCACCGTGACATCGAACGGCGTCCGCTCACCGACGACCAGGGAGACCTCACGATCCCGGTGGCGCAGAGCCAGGCCGATGTCGTGGTTGCTCGCGCTGGTGAAGGTGACTTCACCTCGAATGACGTTGGCCTGCATGATATTCCCGGACACGGTGTCGACCCTGTTGTGAACCACCAAGAAGTTGTATCGGATCTCGGCGTGCCAGGGTTAGACAAATACCGGACAACCACGAGTCGGTCAGTCCAGGGCGTGCCGCTCGACCACTTCCCTCAGCCGCCGCACCCGACGCGGGGTGCTGCCGTAGAAGGCGAGCGCCGTCAGTGGGATCTCCCCGCCGGACCGGGTGATCAGCACCGGCACCCTGGATGGCAACGTATTCGCCTCGTTCCCCACGATGGCGATTCCGCTCACCTCCGCCCAAGCCACAACCCGCCCCACCCCGAACAGCGGCCGCTCCAGCACACCGGCCTCGTCAACCCGCACCCCGGCCCGCGACGCGACCACCACAAACACCGCGCCCATCACTAAAAGCCCCGCACCAAGCAGCACTGCGGCGATGTCATCCCTCGAATACGCCAGCATCACCACCCCCAACAGCGCGAAAGCCGTGCCGCACAACACCGCCAGCACCATCCACGGCGACCGGAACCGCTCAGTCATCGAACGAGATCATCGAGGGCACCGGCAACTCCTTCGGCTCATCATCGAGGTATCACGCGTACTCCAACGCCGCGAGCAGCCCGTGGCCGACCCACAGCAACAACTCCCCGGTCCCCGTCAGACACAGTCGCCCGCACCGGAACGGGCCCATTCCCCACCGGCGACGGCGTTACTCCCGCCGGCACCCGCAGGTCGACGCTGACCGACTCCTCACCCCACTTGGCAACGACCTCAGCCACGTCCACCTGCGCGCGCAACTCCTCCACGCCAACGAAGTCGGCCTCGAGCAACCGAAGTACCACCGCCCGCTCACTCGCTGTCAACAGCCTTGGCCCAACCGGTACCGCCATGACCTCACCGTCTCGTCAGAGGTCCCAGGGTGGGAAGAAGTCCGCGTCTTCTTCCACCGGTGTCGTCGGCGCGTACTGGCGCAGCTCACCGTCGCGGAACATCCACAGCCGAAAGAACGACTGCTCCTGGTCCATCATGAACAGCTGCACCTGGTTCGGGTGGGTCCAGGGCAACGCCCGCACCTTCGCCAGCACCGCGTCGAGATCGCCGTGGTTCAACGTCCCGGCCCACACCTCGCACTCCGGATGCTTGGGCCCGCCCCACCCGTTGTCGTCCCCGGTGATGCGCCGGAGCTGCCCACGCCCGGACCGCTCCGGATAGTCACGCTGCGGCAACCCTTCCCACAGCCAGACGTTGAACTCGTCAACGACCCGAAAGTCGCCCATGTCGGCCCCAAGCATCACGTTCGTGACCCAGCTCATCGCACCCCCCAAGTCACAGAATACCTTCAGTCCCGTCAGACCACAGTGGACTCAGGTCACTTCCGGCGACGGTGCCACGGGAAATGCGAGTCCGTGATGACCTTGGTCGAAGCGGGCTCCACCGGCGGCCCGAACCCGCTGATCGCCTTCGTCGTCCTCGGCGCCACCAGGAACGGGTACCCGTCGTTGTCGATCACCGTCGTCCCCCGCCTGCCGAGGTGGATCCAGTCCAGCTCGAACCGGAACTCGGTCTCCCACTTGGTCGTGATCGGCTCGACCACGAACATCTCCGGGTCCATCGGCGCCACGGCGAACGGGAAGTCTGCCACCCGGGCGCTGCGGAAGAAGAACCCGTCGAGCCAGACCGGCTTGCGCTCGACCTTGTTCGCCATCGGGACCAGGCGCGGGACGTCGTCGTCGAGCATCGTCCGGAAGTAGCGGACCTCCAACGCTCCCAGGGTCATCGAGCCGGATGTGGGCTGAGGTTGCCTGCGGCGCGACACAACCGGCCGCAACGCGGTCAACGCCACCGCACGCGCGGTACGCGCCTCCACGAAGATGGAGATCGAACAGTGCCCGCTGACAGCGAACTTGAGACCGTCGGTCCCCACCACGCCGAACTCCTGGTGGACCGACACCGTCGCCACCACAGGATCCTCATGCGGCCCAGGTTCGACGTCATTGACGACCAAGTGAACCCCGCCGTTGATGACCCTGGCCTGCACCACCGGCCCGTTCACCACCCCGGACAGCACGTTGGCCCCGAACACCTCAGCCAAGTCCGCGAAACCCAACTCCCCAAGCCGCGCCGCGACCCGCCTGCCCTCCACGGGACCCACCCGCCCGAGCCCGCCAACCGCGATCACCCGCCCAAGCACCTGATGCGCCAGAGACATCACCACGTCGGCCAAATCGCGGTAACCGAAGCGAAAGAAGGGATGGCCAACAACAGGCGCAACAGTCTCGGCTACCAGACGACGCAGATCCTCCCCCGTGGCGGACGCCCCGAGCCCGCTCGGCCGCCCCGACGTGAACACAGCACGGAGCTCACCCCGGAGTTCGTCGTACTTCTCCGGAAACAGACGACCGAGGAACAACACCGGCAACCCCCGCAACACCGCGTCGCGCAGCAGATCCCCGTCCTCCGCCTCCGGCACCAACCCCACCCCGGCGTCCCCCAGGACCCGCACAAACCAGTCCGCCACAACCGCGGCCAGCGCCTCGTCCTCGGGGCCCTCGAACTCATGATCCACACCCCGGATCCTGCCAGGCCGAGTCCCACTGGCGCCGTGTATTTCGACCGGTCCGACCGCAGCCACACCTGGGCGCCGCCCGTGACTTCCGATGACGACCCGCAGGCGACCATGCCAAAGGTGCTTACCGAACCAGCACAGGCGAATCTCACCCCTGGCTCCGCAATCACGTATGTCGCCGTTGACGCCACGTCCCTGGGCCGCTCGACCTCGCAGGCGGGTGACGGTAAACCCGCCACCCGCCGTGCGCGACGTCAGCTGCTGCGCAGGAAGCGGTCCAGCACCCGGGTGCCGAACTTCAGCGCGTCTACCGGCACGCGCTCGTCCACCCCGTGGAACAGCGCCGAGAAGTCCAGGTCGGCGGGCAGCCGCAACGGTGCGAAGCCGAAGCAGCGGATGCCCAGGGACTGGAACGACTTGGCGTCGGTGCCGCCGGAGAGCATGTACGGCATGGTGACCGCGCCCGGGTCCTCGGCGATCACCGACGCGGTCATGGCGTCGACTAGGGCGCCGTCGAAGGTGGTCTCGACCGAGGGCAGGTTGGTGATGTACTCGCGCTCGATGTCGGGGCCGAGCAGCTCGTCCAGCTCGCGCTCGAAGGCGTCGCGGCGGCCGGGCAGCACCCGGCAGTCCACCACGGCCTCGGCGACCGACGGGATCACGTTGGCCTTGTACCCGGCGTTGAGCATCGTCGGGTTGGCGGTGTCGCGCAGCGTGGCGCCGATCATCCGGGCGACGGCCCCGAGCTTGGCGACCGACCCGTCGAGGTCCGCCTCGTCGAACTCCATGCCGGTGAGCTCGGTGACCGCAGCGAGGAACTCCTTCACCGACTCGGTCATCACGATCGGGAACTTGTGCGTCCCGAGCTTGGCCACGGCCTGGGTCAGCTTCGTGACCGCGTTGTCCTCGTGCACCATCGACCCGTGCCCGGCCCGCCCCCTGGCCCGCAGCCGCAACCAGGCGATCCCCTTCTCGGCGGTCTCGATCATGTAGGCCCGGACACCGTCCTTGATGGTGATCGAGAACCCACCGACTTCGCTGATGGCCTCCGTGGCGCCTTCGAACAGGTCCGCCCGGTTCTCCACCAGCCACTGCGCCCCGTACTCGCCCCCGGCCTCCTCGTCGGCCAGGAACGCGAAGATCAGGTCCCGCGGCGGCACGATCCCGTCCCGCTTGAACCGCCGCGCCGTCGCCAGGGTCATCCCCAGCATGTCCTTCATGTCGACCGCGCCGCGCCCCCACACGTAGTCGTCCTGCACCGCGCCGGAGAACGGGTGCACCGACCACTCCGACGGGTCGGCGGGCACCACGTCCAGGTGCCCGTGCACCAGCAGCGCCCCCCTGGACGGATCCGCCCCCGCCAACCGCGCGACGACGTTGCCCCGTCCCTTGGCCCCCGACTCCACGTAGGTGGTCTCGAACCCCACCTCGGCGAGCTTCTCGGCCACGTACTCCGCCGCCGCCCGCTCCCCCACCACGGTCGCCGGATCCCCGGTGTTCGTCGTATCGATCCGGATCAACTCACTGGTAAGCGCGACCGCCTCCTCCTCGGACACCGACGTGTCATGGGCCTCGGCCAACGCACTCTGCTGCTCACTCACCCCGCCTTCCTACCACCCCCCGCCACCCCCGACAGCCCCGGTTTGGGACAGCCCCCCACCATCGGCTACGGTATGCCCACACCACGCGGGGCCATCCCCCGCGAGTCCGGGTGGCGGAATGGCAGACGCGCTAGCTTGAGGTGCTAGTGCCCTTAACGGGCGTGGGGGTTCAAGTCCCCCCTCGGACACGCACACTATTCACCCGTGGAGCGGCCGTCATCTCGACGGCCGCTTCGTCGTTGAAGTACCTGATCTCCAGGCCCATCGCGTCGTACAGGTTGGCGGGGTCGGCGTTGTCCACCATGGCTTGGACGTCGCCGAGTGAGTCGATCATGGCGTAGATCTCAGCGGCGCTGACCGTGCCCGGCTCTGGTGCTTCCCCCAGTTCTGCCTGTGCGGCGAACTTCTCGGCCTGGGCCTGGTTCATCGCGTCGACCAACGCGGCGGGGTCGATCCCGGCGCCGATGGCCTCCTGGTACCGCCGTAGGCGCCCCTCGGCGTCCTTGAGCCGCTTCCGCGCAGCCTCATGGTCGGCCGCACCGGTTGCCGTGCCTTGCGCGTCGAGTAGGGCCTGCACGGTGGCATCGACCCGGCCCGGGTGCAGGACTTCCATCAACCATTCGTTGACGATCTTCTGCAACGGCTCCTCGCGCAGGTACACCGTGGGCGGGTGGTTGGCCAGCGCCGGTGAGCCTGGTGCCAGGGTGCGCGCGGGGCAGCGGTAGTACATGCCGTGCTTGCGGGGGCTGCCCTCCATCTTCCGGGTACACACCGCACAGCGGAGATGTCCGCGGAACAGGTAGGTGCGTTTCGTGGGGCGTTCGGCGCGTTCGTTCTTGGCGGTGGCCCGTAGTCCTCCGGCGCCTTTGCCGCGTCTGCGCAACTGCACCTCGGTGAACACCTCCACCGGCACGATCACCGGGTGCGCCTGCTCCCGGGAGCGCACGACCTTGTCGGCCTCGGCGCGCTTGAACCGCACCACGTGGCCTGCGCTGACGTCGTCGGGGTCGAGCAGCATTTCTCGGCGCGTCCACCGGCCGAAGAACGCATAGCCGGTGTAGCGCGGGTTCTCCAGAATCGACCGGACGGTGGTGGCCTGCCAGCCATCGGCGATTCGGTGTCGGTTCTGCTCCGGTCGCGCTGCCGAAGGGCACGAGATGGCCTCCCGGTTGAGGGCGTTGGCGATGGCCCGGTCACCTTTGCCGTTGAGGTAGTCGGAGTAGATCCGTTCCACCACCTCCGCCGCCGATTCGTCGAGTGCAAGCACCCGCAGGCGGAACCCCTCGGCTGCCTTCCTCGGGTTCGGGTGTGGTCCGGCGTCGACTACGCAGTACCCGTAGGGCGGCCGACCGCCTTGATAGCGGCCCTCGTTGACCACCTGTGAGCCCATGGCCGCGCGGACCCGGGCCTGGACGTGCTGGCGTTCGGACTCGCTCATGCCGCCGAGCACGCTCATCAGCATCTTGTGCGAGGGGTTGCGCGAGTCGAACTTGCCACCCAACTCCGGCACCCACAGGTCCACGCCATAGGCGGCGAACCTGGGTGCGATCAGCGAGAACTGATTGCCGAACCAACACCGCGTGCCCTCACCCACCACCACACCGGTCCACGTGCGGCGCGGGTCCTTCAACGCCGCCAGCAACCGCGACGCCTCGTCCCGCCGCTCCCAGGGCACTGATCGGGACTGGCCGATGTCGAAGAAGTCCGCCACCAGCCGACCGCCGAGCGGCCCGACGAACTTCTCCGCGTTGCCGCGCTGCCAGCCGTGAGAGGTCTCCGGGTCCTGGTTGTCCTCGGTGGAGCACCGGCCGTAGAAGGCCAACTCACCCACACCGTCGTCCACAGGGCTGGCGTCGACCTCGACCCCGAACAGCTCGTCGAACCGTGACCACGGGCTAGCGCTCATGCTGGCTCCCCCTCTCCGGATCTCCCATGGTGGTGTAGTCGATGAGAATCGCAAGCAGAATCCGGTAGGCCCTCCTGTCGAGCACAGGAGGTTCACTCGGACGACGCACCGTGAGCCCGTATCGGGACACGGTCAGCATTCGGGGCTCTACCTGCCTACCGCCCAGGTCAGCGGCATCATGGCCGGGTCTACCTGCCTCTACCCGGGTAGACCTCACCGGCCGCCCCGATACAGCTCCCACGCGTCCCGCAACATCGCCCGGCGGTATCCGTTGCGGTTACGGCTACCGATCTTCACCTGGCCCGGTCGCACCTCCAGCGGTACCAACACCGCCGCGAGATCCTCAGCAGTCCACGCGCCGTACCGCTCATCCAACGTCCCCAGCCGAGACAACAGCGTGTCGGTCCACAAGCGATCATCAGTACCGAACGCGGTCAACACGTCCACCACAGCCGCACGGTCCACTGTGTCCACCTCGACCAACGGCACAGGCAGGCTGTCCACATCGACGCGCGGCAGTCCCCGTGCGGCACGGTGCGAGCCGTTGAGCCGAGCACGCGCAGCCGGTACAGGCCGGATCTTGTTCAGGATCGGGTCTCGCGCCCCAGCAGCGTGGACGTAGCAAACCCCGGCATCCTCGGGAGCCTCACCGGTGGCCGGGTTGAGCCGGTCCGGCCGCCAGCCCTCCGCGATCATGTTCGCCCCGAGTACCAGCCGCACATCGGCGTGCCGGCACGCGTGCATGATCTTCAACGCCGCGATCTCGGCCACCGCGGCCCCGAGCGCGTCCGACGTGGCCTCACTCGCCGCCAACACCAACGTCACCCGCGCTTTCCGACCGATCCTGATCAGGTCGATCGCCAGCGCCTTCGCCTGATCGGACAGGCGCGGGTACTCGTCGCAGAACACCACCACCGCCGGACGCTCCGGCGCCGCGTCCCACGCGTCACCCATGCCCAACCGGGTCAGCAGCTTCGGCCGCACCTGCGCCATCGCCACCGCATCGGACAACGCCCGCTCAATCCCGGCCTGGTCCCGCTCGGTACGGGCAACAGCGCCCCCGAGCACCTCCAGCCCGTTCCCCGCCGGGTCCAAGTCCCACACCACAGCGTCCGCGCACGCCGACACCGCGTCAGCCAACGTCCGCAGGGTCTGCGACTTGCCCGCACCCGGCCCACCAATCACCACGGCGTGCACCCCGTACAGCGACAACCGCAGGTCATCGCCACTCATCCGCGACCCAACAACGTGCGCGTCCTTGATCGACAACGACCCGGGCGCATGATCCGGCGCAACAGGCACTCCAGCGAACGGATCCCGCTCCGCCAGCCGCAACACCACCCGCGCCCGACGCCCGCGATCCGGTGCCGCCAGAACCCCACCCGACGGCAGGTCCAGCGTGGTTTCCAACTCCGCGACCTTGGCCACCAGACCAGCCGGTGTCCCGCGCTTGAGCACTACCGCCGCCTCCCAGCCCCACGGCGTCCGCCTGGTGCTCTCCACACCGCGCAGCTCGATCCCCTCAGCCGCGACCGCCCTGGCAACACAGTCCGCCGCCTGGCCTCTGGTGTGGGCATCGGCGATCGGGAACGGCTCCAACGGCCCCCGTTCCGGCACGGCCTCAGCGCCTGCCCGCGCTGGCACCCGCGTGCGTCCGACCAGTGCCAGCACGGTGACCACCGCCAGTCCGGCCGACCAGGACGCCCACGTCCCGAACTGCCTCGCCAAGACAGCCACGCCACCCAGCAGGCCAGCGATCAAGCCTATGACCAGCCACAACCGGCGGTAAGCCGCACGCCGCCACGCATCACGTGCCCGCTTCACCCGGTGCGCGCGAGCCCCTTCAACCTCCAGCTCCCGCACCAGCGGCCCGTACTCCCGGTAGGCCAGCAGGTAGCGGCCCACGCACCCGGCCAACCACAGGCCGCCGACGACCGCGAGCCACAGCACCCGCAGCGACCAGGGCACACCGCGCAAGACCAACCACCGCGCGCCCCTCACTGCCCCACGCCACAGCAAGCGCGGTGCCACGTGCAGAACCCAACCCCGGGCATCCCGAGCCCACGACAGCGCGGCGCGGCCCACGATGGCCGGATAGGCCAGAGACGGCCAGTACGCCACCCACCTGCGTCCGGCCTTCAAAGGCCACCGTCCGCGTAGTAGGTCGATGCCTGCTCAACCTCACCCGCGTACTCCCGGGCAACCTCAGCCGCCCGAGCCGCTTCCTGGGCGATCTGCCGATACAGCCAGGCACCGTGACTGGTGCCCGCGAAATATTCCAGCTCCTCACCCAGGTAGCCCAGGTGGAAAAGCCTGCACTGAAGGTCTTCCCAGCGTTCCATGGTTCGATCTCCGTTTACTCGGTGTCGAGCCGGCGTATTCGCCAGCCCGTAGAACCGAGTAAACGGGGCCACCAACCACAACAGGACTCATGCCGCGCATTATGCGTATGCGCGAGAGTTCTCCCTTAGCGCGCATACGACCTATGCGCGGCGCGCATCAATGAGTAAGCGCGTCCAGCAGTTCGCGAAATGACTCCACCAACGAGTCGAGCACCTGCGCGCCCTTGGCGGCTGTTGCCCGCGAGGGATAGCCGATGATCCCGGACTTCGTGTAACCCGCCATGCCCGTCAAGTGCAGGTGCGGACGAACCGGAGCGTCGTGGTCGGCCTCGGCGTAGTCCTCACGCACCAACTCGGGGTGCGCGTGCAGCAAGATCGACGTCTCCCACTCGCCACCGTGCATGTCCTCATCTGCGGTGCTCTCCATCCCCGCAGCCGCCCGAGCAGCGGAGACATCATGCTTGCCCGGGAACAGGGCGACCGCCGCGCCACCCACGTTCGCCTCTTGGGCGATGTTGGACAGCACGTAGTTGCCGCCGTGGCCGTTCACCAGCACCAGCCGCGTGATCCCGAGCCCAGCGAGCGAAGCCCGGACGTCCGCGATCGTCGCGATCAACGTACCGGCGCTGATGCTCACCGTTCCGGCGAATCCCGCGTGCTCGTGGGAACACGACATAGTGATTGGCGGCAGCCGAAACAGGTCGTAGCTCTCAGCGAGTCGCGCCGCGATCGTTTCGGCGACAATGGTATCCGTGGCAAGCGGCAAATGTCCGCCGTGCTGCTCGAAACTCCCGACCGCGAGAATCGCCACCCGCGCGTCGCGCTGCGCCTCTTCGGTTGACGTCGCCGCGGTAATCATGCGCACCCTCATTCGCAGACTCTAAGACCCCAGCGACTTTACCAGTCTGCGAACTTGAGACGCTTCCTCATCCGCACCGGCTGACTCCAGCGCAGCCGGAATCCGCTGCAACTGCGCCACGATCCGGTGCGAGCGCGTCTCCATGGCGATCCCGGTCGAGCTGCGCGCCACCTGCACAGCGTGGTCGGCCTGGGCCTCGACCGCGTGCGCCATCGCCAACCGCGCCAGGCACAGCCCCAGGTCACGCCGGAACTCTGCCTGCCACCCCGCCAGCCCCTGCCGAAGCGAGTCGATCGCCTCGTGGGGACGCCCCAGCTCCACCCAGCACTGGGCCGCTTCCATCTCCAGGTACTCCGGCGTGCAGTAGTGCCCTAGGTCCATCTCCGAGTCGCCCGGCCGCTCAGCCAGCCGAAACGCCGCCTCCAACACCCGGGCACACGCCGCGTCGTCGCCCTTCTGCGCGTACACGTGGGCCTGTTGCCGTAGCGCCAACGCCTGCAATCGCGCCGACAGCCGGTTGGACTGCGACAGCGCCGCGTTGGCCAGCTTCAACGCCAGGTCATACCGGCCCGCGTCCGTCGCGATGTTGCTCCGCCGCATGAGGATGTAGGAGGCCAGCTCGTCGTCCTCGGCCTCCTGCGCGAAGTCCAACGCCTCGCCTGACGCCTGCATCGCCGTGGTCAGCGTCCCCGTGTCCTGGTAGATCCATCCCGCGAACTCCGCGTACCGGGCACCTACCCGTAGCAACTGCGCGCGGTCCTTGCCACGGGCCTTCTGCAAGAGCTCCTCGATGAACCGCAGCTGCTGCGGCACCACCTGGACCAGAGAACGCGGTCCCGCGAGATTGTCCGTGCTGGCGTAGTGATCAAGCGTCTTCAGCAACGAATCCGCGATCGCCGAACCGGTGTTGATACTCGCCGCCGGAACCAGCGGCCCATCCGGCAACGCCAGTATTTCGTCCGAACGCGGCAACGGAATCGCGTCCGGGTGCTCGGGAAGTGAGAACCACAGGAGATCGGCGGGCATCTTCAACGCGCGTGCGTAGTGGACCAGCTTCTCCAACGTGTCCACTTTGTTCCGCCCGGACTCAATCCGGCTCAGCTGCGACTGAGTAACCGTCCCAAGCCACCGGCTGATCGTCTCCTGCGGCAACGCCTTGTGCCCGTGAGCCGGGTGATAGCGGTACGTCCGGACAACCACGCCCATGTCCCTGGTAGCGAACGCGTTCCGCATCTGGTCCGTGGTCCAGAAGTCCAACCCCAGGTCGGGCGCGTGATCAGTCCCGATGCCACTGACCTGCCTGCACGGAGCGCACATGCTCACCCTCGTGTCCCGCGCGAGCCTGCCGCCGCACCTCATGCAGTACCGGCCCGACATCAATTCTCCAACCCGCTGCGGTGACTTCAACGCCCACACTAGACCCCGGGCATCTGTTATATGCGTGGCGCGCATACAGATCATGCCTTCGGGGTGCAGGAACCGATCCGCTCGCTTCATACCTTCGGACCAGTTGCCCAGTTGACAACCCCGAACAGGCACCGATGCGACCCACAAACAACGCTCTCCGCGACTACCGCCTAGCGTTTGCCCTCACACTAACGGACTACCGAACCGCGGCGAGTGCCACTTTCCGCCACCTTTCCGAGACCTCCCAGATACCCGAACAGACCCTGCGGGCCTACGCCAAGGGTACCCACCACCCCGACCTCCCCCGCGTCTTCAAGCTGGCCCCCGCCCTCGGCACCACCCCCATCGCGCTCCTGGTAGCCGTCTCCGACCGCGTCCATCGCGCCAACGGCCACGAGCCGAGCCCCAACGCCCTCCACGCCGTCCTCCTCCACGGCGGCCTGTCGCTCGACCAACTCGGAGCGTTCGATGCCTGACACCCGAGTCATCGCGCCGTACATCACCAGGTGGAGCACCGAAGCAACCTACCTCGGTCAGCTCACCCGCCGCCCGTCCGGCCGTGGCATCGCCTACCGGGACGAGACGTTGGGCGACCGTGACCGTCACGGTGTCCTCTGGGCACGCGCGAACTCCGCCCCCGAGATCGGCCGCCCCAGTTTCGGCAAGATCCACCCAGCCCGCCAGCGCCGAGCGATGCGTCGCTTGCTGTGCCAGGTCTGCGCCAAGCCCGCCGACCAGACCCCCGATGGTGTCCTGTGGCTACTGCTGGACCACCGCGGCGACTGGTCCGGCTGGCCGGATGGCATGGGTGTCACAGAACCGCCGATCTGCCGCCCCTGTATCGACGTGGCCACCCGCCACTGTCCGGCCCTGCGTCGCGGCTACGTCGTTGTCCGGTCCCGCCAGTACGAGATCTCCGGTATCCAGGGTCTCCAGTTCCACCCCGGCCGCACCGGCATCACCCCCGGCGAGCAGGTCCTTCTCGACTACACCGACCCCGCCGTCGTCTGGACCCTGGCCCACAACCTCGTCCGCCTGCTCGGCGACTGCACCATCGTGGACTGACCATGTCCCCGCGCGGACGACCTGTCGGCCCCACCCCAGAAGCCGAAACGCTCATCGTCCGCCACGGACCGATCTACGACCATTTCGCCCACCGCTGGTGCCTCAAGGGGGAGCTACTCGACGGCGGCCCCGCGACCACGATCATCGACCTCGCCCACGACCTCAGCGCCGCGCGGATCCATCCCGCCGCGATCCCCACCTACAGCCTCACACTCACCACGACCTCGGTGGCACACCTCGCCACGATCTGTCGAACGCCCGGCCGCACAGCCACGTTCCGGAACGCGGGCACGACTCTGACCGTCACCCATGCCGACGGCGACATCACCATGGCGAGCGCCACCAAGACCCACCAACTCACCATCACCTACCGGCGATACACCGCCACCGCGCTCGCGGTCATCCTGGGCGAACTCCACGACATGATCCCCACCCAACAGAAGGCCGCCTCCTGATGCCCGACGACTGGGATGCCGTCAGCGCCGCCGTCAACCACCGCATGCGCGAACTCCGCATGACACAGGCCGAACTGGTCAGACAATCGGGCCTCTCCAAGGCCCTCGTCCAGGAGATCCGACACAACCTCGTGCAACGCCGCCGCAGCACCCGAACCCTCGAAGCCCTATCCACCGCCCTCGAACTACCAGCCCTCTACCTCACCAACGTCCTCACCGGCGGCCCACTGCCACACATCGCACCCCCAGCGGAAGCCGACGACGACCCCATCGCGGAACGCCTCGACGCTCTCGAACAGCTCCTGGCGACCCTCGTGCTGCGAGTAGACCGCGTCCTAGCCCGCCACCCACGCCTCAACCCCCACGCCAACACCCGAAAGCCACCCCATGCCCAACCGCCGCGACCCCAGCCCCGCCCACACACTCCGCACCTGGATCCTCGGTCGTGAAATCCGCCGCATCATGACCGACGCCGGTCACACCAACAACGACCTCGCCCGCCTCCTCGGCTGGCACCCCGCGACCCTCTCCCGCTACGTCAACGGCCAGCGCCACATCCCACCGGCCGACCTCGTGCACCTGCTCATCGCCTGCCGCCACACCCACCGCACCGACCGCGACCAACTCCTAGCGCTCGCCGCCGACCACCACACCCCGCACCACTGGCACGACCACCACGACACCGGCCTCTACGCCCACACCCTCACCGACCTGGAACACGACTCCACCGCCATCACCTACTACACCCCGACGTCCCTACCCGACATCCTCCATACACCCGACTACTACCACGCCCTCCTCACCGCATCACCCCTGGTCCCCGCCGACACCATCCCCACCCGCCTCGCCGCACACCGCGCACGCTGCCAGCTACTCACCAGGAAGACGCCGCCCGCCGTCACCGTCATCCTCAGCAACCTGGCCCTCTTCACCGCCGCAAACCGCGACAAGACCTTCCCCGACCAACTCCAGCACCTCTACACCCTCGCCTCAGCCCCCACTATCTCCATCCGCGTCCTCAACCTTCCAGCGCTTGCCAGCCCTCACCTCATAACACCCTTCGGGCTCCTCCACACCACAAGCCGCGCCGAGGTCGTCCACCTACCCACCCACACCGCGAACCTCTACACCGAGGACCCCCACACCATCCGCACCTACGAAACCCTGCTCACCGACCTCGCCGCCGAGACCCGCCCCCTCGGCACACTCACCGACCACCGACCCCAGCGCATCCCCGCCTGACACCCACCCGCAGAAAGCACACCCCGCAGTGAGCCGCACCGCCATCACCGCAGCCCTCACCAGAATGACCACCGCACTCGACCACCACCTGATCACCTACTCACTGCCAACCCCACACCTCATCACCCTGTCCGTAGGAGCCCGCCCCAGCGACTACGCACGAGTGATGATCCACTCCGAGAGCCTCCCCATCATCGCCGCGACCCTCCTGCACTGGGCCAACACCCTCACCAACCCACAACCCAGACTCCTCGGCGAAACCGACGACTACACAGCCAAAATCCAAATACACGGCCGACTCCCCGACCACACCGAAATCCAGGTATGCGCCCATCCCGAACACCACCTAGACAACTTCCGCGGCCAAGCCCTCGACCCCGAACAAACCCTGCTCTGGCTCCACAAGCAGGCATCAACCGCTCTGACAGCCGGCCGCTGACCGTCAGTCGGCTACCAAGAGGTCGAAGAGTCCGCAGAACGACGCGGTCAGCGAGTCGAGCGCCTTGGCGCCCTTGTCAGCGGTTGCCTTGGACGGGTACCCGATGATCCCGGTCTTCGAGTACCCCGCCATCCCCGTCAGATGGAAGTACGGCCGCTCCGGCGCCTCGTAGTCAGCCTCCCTGTATCTGAGCCGCACCAGCTCCGGGTACGCGTGCCACAGGCTGCCGAGGCGAGAGAGCCTGATGACGATCACTCAAGAGGGGCAAACTAGTGCGGTGCCCGGTCCAAGTTCCCTCCCCTCGTAGTTGACGAGACGACGGGCGGGCGTGTCTACGGGTATTACTTGCCGTGGCTTGAGAGCATCGACAGCGACAGCACGGCCTCGGGGGTGGGCCGTTCGGATCGGAAGATCTGTGAGGGCCCGGTGGAAGTCGATGGCGAAGGTCGGCCTGGTAGAGGAGTGCGGGCCTCGATTGGTAGGTGGGTCGCCCAGGTCACCGCAAGGGCTACTCGGACGTTGACCAGGGAATCCGATCCCCGTGCCGAACTCGCGCCCCTCACGCCGCAGTTCCAGGGTAGCCAGCACGAGGTGTTCGTGTCCCACTTGAACGCCGCGCTGGACGACCAAGAGATCCGCAACATTGCGGTGACCGGACGCTATGGGGCGGGCAAGTCGAGCGTGCTGAAGGAATTTGCTCGCCAGAACAGGAAGCGCGTCCTGTTCCTGTCACTCTCCACCCTAGGGCCAGATGAACCCAACGAAACTAAGACGAACCAAATCGAGAAGGAGCTCGTTAAGCAGCTTCTGCATCGGGAGAAGCCAGCCCGAGTACGGCAGTCCCGCTACCAGCGAATTGAGCGGCTACCCAAATGGAAGGCCGTGGGGCAGGTCACTGGCGCCATGGCTATTATGGCGGTGGGCTTGTGGCTGTTCGGTGTGATCCCTGGCCGCGTGTCCGGGCTGCGGGCGGACGCACCCGCAGGGGTTCGTGTCGCCGCGAGCACAGTGATCATCGGATGTCTGATCTGGCTACTGGCTGCAGTACGCATAGCGATCCACAATCGTCTCGTGGTATCCCAGGTTTCGGCCGCCGGTACCGCGATCACCCTCACCAACAAGTCCGAGACCTATTTCGACAAGTATCTCGACGAGATCGTGTACTTCTTCGAGTCTCATTCAGCAATCGATGTTGTCGTATTCGAGGACCTCGACCGGTTCAATCATCCTGAAATCTTCGACGCACTGCGTGAACTCAACACGCTACTGAATACAAGCAAACAGATCATCGCGGGCCGGCCACTGAAGCGCGACCAAAGGTCTGTTCGATTTATATATGCGCTGCGTGATAGCATTTTTGAACAACTCGGCCACGATACTAAGCAGTTGGCCGACGATGACGCGCAGGCCGAGATCATCCGCGCTAATCGCACAAAATTCTTCGACCTGGTCATCCCGCTCATTCCCTTTATAACCCATCGTACAGCTCGCGAACTTCTACATAAGGCACTTGTAGATCCCCTACTCGCACCAGTTCCGAAGGTCAGCGACGAGTTGGTCGATTTGGTCGCCCGCCATCTCCCTGACATGCGACTGCTGACCAACATCCGTAACGAATATTCTATCTTTGCTAATCGCCTTATCACTAATAGCCACGGCATGGACACCCTCACGCCAGACCGACTCTTCGCCCTTGTCGTCTACAAGAACCTTCACCCCGAAGATTTCGAACTCATACTTGTCGGACGCAGCAGACTCGACCGCGTCTATCAACTTAGCCGCGACTTGGTCGCAGAGAGCACGAGTAAGCGCCGCACCCGACTCCGGCAGATTACCGACGGCGTCGCCTCCCAGGACGCGATCGACGAGAAAGCGAAGAAATGGGGCGAGCGACTCGATTGGTTTGCCCGCAAGGTCGCAGCCGCGAGCGGCGGGCAAGTTACCGGCTATTTCATCAACAGCGATCTTCGCGCCAAAGATCAAATCACTTCCGTCTCCTTTTGGCATGAAATCGGAAATAGAGGCAGCGGCGTCAAGATTCAAGGCTCGTTCGGCTACTATGGGAATCAGCAAACTGTCTCACTCGACATTAACGAACTTCACAATCTCGTTGGTGACCAGGTGGCCAATTTCGACTGGGCGGCCGCCGTGCGGGACGACGTTCTGCGCGAAGAGTCCGAGCTTCGGGTCGACCTAGAGAGGCTTCGGGTAGCCGACTTCATCGACCTGGCCAAATACCCAGAGTTCACTCTAATCCATAGTGGCGCACCAACCGATTTTCGACATCTTGTTGCCGACATAGTTACCTCCGAACTGGCTCAGGCACTTATTAGCAGCGGGTACATCGACCGGTACTACAACATGTACATCGCCCAGTACTACGGCGAACGCCTACCGACCAATGCAATGAGCTATATTGTACAGAATGTGGATACAAACCGAGCTGATATCACTTACACCCTCAAACCAAACGAAGTTGCCGCATTGCTAGTCGAGACAAAGCGCTCGTTCTTGAAAGAAGTCAGTGCCTACAATATCGACATTCTCGACCATCTCCTTAAGACCGGCGACGAAGGCGCCCATGCAGTCCTGGACAACGTCATTCGGCATATCGGGGACACGGAGCGCGCGTTCATTGAAGCCTACCTCAACGACGGCGTGCATGCAGGCGACGCAGTTGCTTACCTTGCCCCGCGGTGGCCGAAGATCTTCAACGAACTGGTCGATAGTGTGGGTCTGAGCCACGTTAGGCGGGTCGAACTCGTAGACATCGCACTTGCCAACTCCGGTGAGCAAACTGAGTATTGGTTCACCGAAACTATCCGGGAGTTCTTCCAGTTCAACTACGAGAAGTTCTGCACAATTTCCCCACTCGCACCAACTGGTAAGTCCGACTGCACGAATCCTACAAAAGACGCAGAAACATCCGAAATGGCCATCGGTTACGCGATCCACACACTAGGTCGAGCGCGGTTTGAGTGCGATAATCTCGCCGCCGTGCGAGATTTGGCTATGCGGCTTCTTGTCGAGCTGAACTGTTACACGTTTACTGCCGCGAACCTGAGGGTAGCCCTTGACCAGCCCCTAACACTGAGTTTGGACCGCGTTCGCAGGATCAACATTGATGTTTACAAGCGTGCACTCGGCCTCATTGATGAGTATCTCAATGTCATTGATGCCGAACGCCTCGAACGCCGTGCTGCCGCACCCAATGTAGTTGAAGGCGAGTATGGCGCATCCTGGACCATCGAAGATCCCGCCGAATTTTGCGCCATCGTGAACGACCTCGCAGAACTGGATGAACAGCACGTTTTGCGCGTCCTTAAGTGTGCGCACCCCAGCTGCAGCATCGACGACCTTACAGCGGTACCGCGCTCTATCTGGACCGCGCTAGCTGACTGTCAGCGGTTCGCGCCAACGCTCGACAATATAGATGCCTACATCGAGCATGCTGGCTCCATCGACGCGGGCCTGGCTGCCATACTCACTCATACCGGCTCCATCACTCTGTCTAGGTCGAAAGATGACGACGTGAACGGCGAATCTGTTTCGGAAGTGGCCACCGAGAGAGAAAGCTTGGAGGCCAGCGCGATCGAAGCAGTGAAGATCCGCGTCGCCGGGGCCTTGCTGAACGCTGCGGCAACTATTCCAGATCTAGCTGTGAGAACTATGCTTGTTGTGTCACTTGACCTCGCGGCTCCGCTCCCGGTAACTCAGGTTCCTGCAGAATCCGGTCCGCTGCTGGGATACCTTCTCAGGGCAGGTATTTGCACAGACGACGCCGCTACCTTCTCGCATTTCGACACGAACGATTGGCTCACCCTCAGCCACGGCATTGCGCATTCCAGAAAATTCGTCGAGTTCGTCCAGCCAGAATTGCTCAACTCGTCAATGGCGAAGCACGTCCTGAGCGGCTCCGATATCGGCAAGAACATCAAAGCTGCTATCCTAGCCCGCGTAGATGAGTTCATCCCGGTCGACGACCGGGCTGCCCTTCAGGTAGCGGGGCAGGCCGCGCTCGTGAACAACATCAGCCTCAGTGCTACGGCCATCTCCTTGATTGCGCGCGGAACCCAAGACGGGAATCTAATCGTCCGCCTAGCTTTCCAATTTCATGAAGCTCTCACCTCAGGCGAGATTATCGCTGCGCTGGTTGAGACCGATGAACCATACGTTAATTTGACCGTAAGTGGCCACAAGCTTACACTCCCCAGAAATAGGCATCACGAAGCTGTGTTCGGCCGATTGAAGGCAGATGGCTACATCAAATCCCGCGTCTATGCGAAATCGGCCTTGAGAAGCGCGCGTATTGAGGTTCAAGTAAAATAGTCGTCAGGATGTTGACAAAATATAACGTCGACTATATAGGACTCGTTCGGTCACGCAGATCCGATACCACCGTTAGCGAATGCCGACAGCCATCTCCTGCTCACAAGATCGACGATATCGCTAGTAGATTGAAAACCAAGGATATCCTTCGTGGTAATGATGATCAGGCGGCAGCCCATAGCGGATGCAGCGAGCGCCAGCGAATGCGCATAAGTCATGTCTTCAGGATCGCCAGAAAGGCCACTCGCCGCAGCTATGACTGCAAGGCTGGAATTTCGGCTGAGGCAAATAAACAGAAAGTAGCCGACAGCCTTGCTGTCTAGGGGACTGGAATAATTCTTGCATTCGACCAGAAACTCGCTGGGTACACCGCGAAATGCGCCGCTATGACCGATCGCGATATCGACTTGCTCGGCACCAAAGTAATTCCTGGTATTCGTCGCCGAAAATACCCCAGGCACGCTTTCGAAGATGAACTTCAGTAGTTCTTCGTACTTCTTGCCGCGATAGTCGGCCGTCAGTCCATTCGAAGCCTGATCTAGCAGTTCAACGATTCGCGCTTTGTCCAAGTCCGTCATGGCCTATGCACCGCCTCGTTGCGGGTATCCATAACAACCCTGGCAAGCGAATTGTTCCTGAGCGCATCTAGCAATTGCCTAAATCCAAGATAGACTACTCTCGGCACCGCCTCAATCTTTAGCGGGACCTGAACCTTCGCGTCGTCAAAGAGTAGGAGCCCCAGGCTTATGTTCTCTTTGGCTACTCGGTCTCCAAGACGGAGTGCAGCATCAAACAAGCTCCGGCTGCTGGTAACGACCTTCACCTCGACGATGAGCGGTCCAAAGTATGAAGGCATCGACGGCACCGCGGCGGCAAGGTCAAATCCCCGTTCCTCCTTGTCCGTGGGGGTTGAAATATCCGCCCCTGCGGTTTCAAGCAAATCTCTAACCCAGATCTCGTAAGCTTGATACTGAATCCTAGACTCGCCTGAATCGAGCTCATGTAGGCGTTCGAGGCGACGCCTGAATTCCATCAAGTCGAGATCGCGCAGATTTGCTCTCCGCATACTGTCCAAGCCTGACGGCTCCAACTGTACGCGCTTTAGGAAAAGTCCAATATGGAACCGAAGCGCGTCAATTCTGAGGACTGTGCCATTCAAGCGAATGACTTGGGCTCGACCAAAAAGTACGTCCGGGCTGCGATCCTCAACGAAGGCCAACAAGGGAATGCCGCAGCCGATGGTTATCCCGCACTCTACAAGTATGTTCTCCCTTTCGGTCGATGAACTATTATCCAGGATGGCAACGACTGCGTCGACTGTGCGACGCCCCTGCCAAGGATAATCTAGGAACTCATCTCTAGCATATAGCTCGACATTTTCCTCCTTCAACACTGCTAGTAGAGGCGTTAGATCAAGATGGACCGGGGCCGCGACGTACACGCGCATACTGGCAGCCTGCCACACCCTCGTCTGTTGCGATCCAGGGGCCTCACAGAGCCTATAGTTATTGAGCAACTCGGTGTCGAAAGCGTAGCTACCCAACTGGCAGCGACCAGGCAGACCCCTAGTCTTGGCTAGTTGGCAGACACCTGCTTACGGGTGAGTAGTGCGTCCCTCGCTCCTCGGACACACGCACTAGCTACACGGGGGCAGGCCGTCACATCGATGGCCTGCTCTTCTGGTTTGTAGACCATGCTCAGGTCCAGTTCCCGGTACAGCCGGTTGAGCCCCTCCGGCTTGGCGTCCTTGAGGGTGGCGCCGATGTCGCCGAGTGAGTCGATCATCGCGTAGATCTCCGCAGGGTCCAGCGCGGCGCTGGCCGGGGCGTTGTCGATCTCGGCCTGCGCCGCCGCCCTTTCCGCTTGCGCCTGGTTGATCGCCTCGACCATCGCCGTCGGGTCCACTCCCGCCGCGATTGCGGCCTGGAACCGCCGTAGGCGACCCTCCGCGTCCGCCTTCCGAGCCTTGGCGTCTTCACGGCTCGACCCGCTCGTCATGTCCGGTTGAGCGTCCAGCAGGGTTGTCACGGTGTGGTCGACGTTGTCCGGGTGGAACAGACCGCTGATCCAGTCGTTGACCGCTTCCACCACCGCGTCCTCACGCAGGTTGACCGTCTTCGGATGTCCGGCCAACGCCGCCGAACCCGGCGCCATCGTGCGGGCGGTGCACCGGTAGTAGGCGCCATTGCGGATCGTGGCGCCCTGCATCTTCCGGTGGCACACCCCGCACCGCACGATGCCCCGCAACAGGTAGGTACGCGCCGTGGCGCTCGGGCCGCGTTCGGACTTGCGGGCGGTGTCCAACCCACCGGCCGACTTCGCCCGACGCCTCAACTGGACTTCGGTGAACGTCTCCACCGACACGATCTCCGGATGCGCCTGCTCCCGCGACCGCACGATCCGGTCCGGGCTGGCGCGACGGAACCGGGTCACGTGCCCCGCGGCAACATCATCGGGGTCCATCAGCATCTCGTGTTTGGCCCACCGACCGAACACCGCGTATCCGGTGTAGCGCGGATTGTCCAGAATCGCGCGCACAGTACTGCCCTGCCAACCATCCGCGAGCCTGTGCCGATTCTGCTCCGGCCTATTCGCCGAGGGACACACCACACCTTCCCGATTCAACAAGGTCGCGATAGCCCGATCGCCGTTGCCATCCAAGTACTCCGCGAAAATCCTGCGTACCACCTCGGCGCGTGGCTCATCCACCGTCAGCACCCGCAGCCGGAACCCCTCCGCGGCCTTGCGCGGGTTCGGGTGCGGCCCAGCGTCGACCACCAGATAGCCATACGGAGTCCGCCCGCCCTGGTGACGCCCCTCGTTGACCACCTGAGCGTCCATCGCCGCCCGCACCCTGGCCTGGACATGCTGCCGCTCGGACTCGCTCATACCCCCAAGCACGCTCATCAACATCTTGTGCGAGGGATTGCGCGGGTCGAACTTCCCGCCTAGTTCCGGAACCCACAGGTCAACCCCATACGCGGCGAACCGGGGTGCGATCAGGGAGAACTGATTCCCGAACCAACACCGAGTGCCTTCACCGACCACCACACCCGTCCACGTCCGCCCCGGGTCCTTGAGCGCCGCCAGCAACCGCGCCCCAGCCTCCCGCCGCTCCCACGGCACCGACCGCGACTGCCCGATGTCGAAGAACTCGGCCACGATCCGCCCACCCAGCGGCCCCACGAACTTCGCCGCGTTACCCTGCTGCCACCCCAACGACGTCTCCGGGTCCTGGTTGTCCTCGGTCGAGCACCGCCCGTAGAAGGCCAACGCCCCGACGCGCTCGTCCACGACGTGCGCCGCGATCTCGATCCCCATGAGATCATCGAGCGTCGCCCATGGGTTCAAGCTGATTTCACGAGTCACGGTCAACCTCTTCGTCCAGCAGTTCGACAGTGGTCAGCTCGACCAGTATGGCAAGAAGTGTCCGACTCGCGCGCTGG
Source organism: Actinokineospora globicatena (assembly GCF_024171945.1). GTDB lineage: Bacteria > Actinomycetota > Actinomycetes > Mycobacteriales > Pseudonocardiaceae > Actinokineospora > Actinokineospora globicatena. The sequence goes on along the minus strand of NZ_JAMTCR010000003.1, from coordinate 331,738 downwards.
TTGAGCGTGAGTATTTCGGCGGGGAGTCGCACGGTGATCTCCTCGGCCCTGCTCATGACTCGCTCGGTTCGGCGTCGACAGGAGAGCTGAAATCACCACTACCTGCCTGTTCGACCGCCGCCCGGATGTCGCTGGTGAAGTAGCCCCGGACCCGCCTGACCTCGCCGCCCTCCATCGGCGTCCGGTTGCGCAGCGGCTTACACCCCAGCCCAAGCATCTGTCGGGCGAACGCGGTCGGCTCGACCTCCAGCGCCTCCACCAACTCCGCGGTCGGCACGAACTCACGCGCCTCCAGGTCATCACCCAGGTAAGCCACCACCGCCGCCAACGGCTCCGGCAACCCATCCGGCTGCCACACCGGCCCACCGGTACCGGCCCCGATCGCCTTCGCCGCCGCCGCGTGATCGAGCACCAACGCCGTGTCCTGTCCAGCGGCCTGACCGGTCAACGTCCCCTCGACCTCCCGCAACTCCCGACCGCGAGCGCAGATGGTCCGCCAATCCTCATTCGGCATGTAGAACGTCCGCACCGTCACCGCCAGCACGTCCGCCCCAGCTTGGGTCTCCCCGTCCGGCCGCAGGATGCCCACGCCCTTGTGCGCGGCGAGTAGGCGGCTGCTGTCATAGCCGCGGGTGTTCATCTGTTCGCCGAGCACGATGTTCGAGTCCCGCCAGTCCATCACCCGCAGCGCGAACCGCGAGCCCAACACCGCCCGCAGCCCGGACGGAATGGTCTTGGAGTCCGGCCGCTGCGTGGCCAGCACCAGCACGAGCCCCGCCGCTGGCCCCTTCTTCGCCAACCAGGTCAACAACTCCCCGATGTACTCACCCGCCGTGACCCGCCGGTCCTGCACCTTGATCTGCGTCCGATCCTCCAGAGGCACCTGGACCTCATCGACGAACAACGCCGTGATCGGCATCCCCAGCCCGAGGTCCCGCGACATCGCCGGAGTCACCTTCGACTCAGGGCACGTCACGTCGTCCAACATCCGCATCCGCCGATACCTGGCCTGTACCTCGCTGACCAACTCGATCAGCCACCCGACCAACGTCACGACGTGCTCGGCCTCATCGCCGGACATGAACCGGTGCGCGACCTGGCCAGCGGCGTCCCAGTCCTTACCGGCCTTGAAGTCCGCCACATACAGCCGGGTGTGCGGGTCCAGGATCAACCCCGCCGCGGCGAGTCGAGCCGCGAACGTCTTGCCCTGGCGCGGGATAGCGCCCACCAGAAGCGACGTCCACACAAGAGGCAAGTCCACCCGCCGATCCCGCGCGTCCCGTCCAAACGGGACCGGCCGCCACGCGTCCCACCGTTCGACCTCCACCAACGGAGTCCGTACCGGCGGAGTCGCGTACGGGTCCGCATCGGCAACCCACATCGCCACCCGGCCCGCGTGTCCGCCGTTGCCCCGGACCCGTTCCACGCTTAACTGGACCTCATCGACCGCCAGCGCCGATGCCAACGCGTCCCGGTTCCGGATCACGTCCGCGGCCTTGCGCGTCGCGGGCAGGTCGACCGTCACCGCCCACCCGGCCCCGTCGCGCCGGGCACGCTCGACCAGCCGTAGCGTCTCGTCCTTGCCGATGAGCTTCGCGTCCCGGAACGCGTCGATGAGCACCTGCGGGTCCATCGTCCATGTCAACGCCCGTGGTCCCGCCAGCACCGCCCGCCGCCCCGGACTTCCCTCACGGCGCCGCCCCAGCACCGCCAGCCCCACGGCCACCGCGGCGATGATCTCCCACAGCACCCCATAGACCAGGTCCAGCACCGCCACCAGGACCACGCTGGCGACGACCACGGCCGCGGTGACCTTCCACCGGAATAACGTCAACGCGCGGATCGGCTCGAACTTGTCCGCCAACTTCTCCGACGACTCAGCAGCCTCCCGGTAATCCCGCACCGTCACCCACCGACGCCACCACCGGCCCACTGCGACCAGCCCACGCACCACGGCACCCACGAACCGCCACGGCGCCACCAGCGCCACGGCCAGGAAGTCCCGCCGACTCTTGAGCCACACCGGCACCCATGTCGACCGTCGCCACCAGGAAACCCGCCGGACCGGCGTTTCGTCCACCAGTTCGCCGTCCAGGGCGATCCGCTCCAGGTCCCCGTTCATCGGCGCCGCCTCGACGTGTCCACCGTCGTCACCGTCAACGCCCTGGTCAGCGCATACGCGGCGAACAACGCAGGCAGTCCCAGGACCGCCAGCAGCAGCCACGGATTCCCCGGGTGCGTGATCACCACCCACTGAACGGCCACGATCAACCCGGCGTTGAATAACACCCGTCCGACCAGCGACACCAACCGCGCCCCGCTCCGGGTCGCCTCAGCCGCCGCCCGAGCGCGCCGGGCACCAGCCCGCCACACCCCGAGCAACACGAGCAGGCCGCCAGCAGCCGCGACCACGTGCAGAGTCGTGAACTCGATCATGTCAATGGCCCCCTCTCGACCCGCTCCCCGCGCCGCAACCAGTGCGGATACAGCGCCCGCCGGTCCTCATCCCCGAGCCCGCCGAACACCCCCACCGTCGCTTCACCGGCCGTGCGCAACTCCAACTCCAGGCACTCGTCCCGGACCGGGCAGCCCGCGCACATCCGCGCCGCGATCTCCCGGTCCGTCCCCGACCAGTTCGGTTCCTCCGTGTCGCACGCGCCGTCCCGGCGCACGACCGCGTCCAGCACCGACGTCGGAACCCATCGCAACCGGTCCAGCCGCCACGCGATCGCGACCAACCACCGCTCATCGCTCACGGCGCACCCCCGCCGCGTCGAACCAGCGCGCGACCTCGTGTGACGGCACCACCAGCCGCCCGCGCCGGTGCACCGCTGGCAATGTCCCCAGCCGGACCGCGCGCCGCACCCGCCACAGCGGCGCACCGAGAATCCAGGCCGTTTCTCGAATCGAGTAGAACAGCATCACAGGCTCCAGGAATGATTTAAGTCCACCCGTAAGTAAGAAATCATCTGCCCGATAGGCATGATCGTCCGCCGCGTCCGATGAGCGGCGCGTTAAGAGGTCAAGGCACTAATGTCGGGCAGGAGGCGGAGCACGGAGGAATGCGTGGCGGAAGACTGGGCGGCAGTCGCGAGGGTCATCAACGAGCGCGCGGACGCACTCGGCCTGCGCCAACGCGAACTCGCCGAACGCTCGCAGGTCTCCCAGGCCATCGTCCGCGAACTGCAACTCCACATCGTCGAACGCCGCCGCAGCGCGAGGACCCTCGAAGCGCTGTCGGTGGCACTCGGCCTGCACCCGCAGCACCTGGACGCTGTCCTCAACGGACAGACACCACCGGCGCCCGATCCTGTCGTCACCCGGCTCGATACCCTCGAACGCCGTGTCACCGAGATCGCCGGCGTTCTCGACAGCATTCAGAACGACTTGCGCGCGGTGCTGCGCAATACCGGCAGGCAGTGAGTTCGGGGTGATTTCCACACCACCGATTCAAGGCCGAAACGACGCTCGGTCCCATGCACAAGCACCGCACAACCACCGCAACAACACCGCAGAAGCCAGAGAATCCGATGCGTAGCGCGTGGACTGGCCGCACCGCCGCCGCGCTCCAGGCTGCCCTACGGCTCAGCCAAGAGGCATTCGCCGCTCACCTCGGCATCTCCGCGCGCACAGTCGCGGCCTGGCACCAGAAACCCACGGTCAAGCCGCAGTCGGAGATGCAACAACTCCTCGATACTGCCCTAGCTCAAGCCGCCCCGGACGCCCAGGCCCGCTTCGCCGAACTCACCCGGCCCGCGACCGACGACCGGCTCCGACTCGACCCGCACATCGTCGCCGCGCTCGACTGGGTCGACAGCCAAGCGGGATGGAACCCCGGCACCGCGCGCACCCGCGTCGCTGCCCGCGCCGCGCAGCTCGACGGCCACCAGCTCCAAGACCGCAGCCACCACCGTGCCCGCGTCAGCCAACGCGACATCGCCGACGCGCTCACCGCCTACTACGGCCCCACGCCCCTCTACCGCGCCCGCTTCGGCAACCAGCTCCTCACCACCAGCATCGTGACGCGCCCCGAGTGGCTCGACATCGCGTGCCCGCTGGACGCCATCCACGACCGCCTCCGCGCCACGACCGCCCCCAGCGCCGCCGTCACCCTCGACCACGACGCCGCCATCAACCGGCTCGCCGAAACGCTCACGCTCGGAACCCGCCTGGTCAACGCGCCCCTCTACAGTCTCACCAGCCTTGATGTGGGTTCGGGACGCATCGCGGGCACAGTCGGCATCGCCTCGTTTGTGGAGTACGCCCTGACGCTCGACCTCCTCGAAGCCGAGCTGATCGACGCCATCACCGCAGGCCGCACCACACTGCCCCTACGAGACCGGTACCTCCCCGACCTGGGCACGGTCCTCGATGTCGCCGACCGCCTGTGCGCCGGCGGAGCCCTGGCCCTCACCGCGATCGCCCGCCCCGCCGACCCGTACCGCGGACCGGCCGACTTCCTCCTGTTGATTCAGGAACGATCCGGCCACGTCGTCAACGCCGCCCGCCGCCTTGCCGTCATCCCCAAGGGTTTCCACCAGCCCGTCACCGACATCCGCGCGGACGCCCAGGTCGGTGCCACGCTGCGCCGCGAGCTGGAAGAAGAACTGTTCGGCCGCGCCGACATCGACAGCACCTTGGGAGACCAGCGCAGCGCCGACCCCATGCACCCGAGTCGCCTGTCCGAACCGTTCCGCTGGCTCCTCACCGAGCCCGGCCGCCTCCGCATGGAGTGCACCGGGTTCGGGTTGAACCTGGTCAGTGGGAACCACGAGTTCGCCAGCCTGATAGTCATCCACGACGAGGACTTCTGGCCACGATTCGGCGGAATGGTCGAAGCCAACTGGGAATCGTCCAGGCTGCACCGCTATTCCACACAAGACCCGGACATCATTGGCGAACTACTGGCTGATGTAGCGTGGAGCAACGAAGGACTGTTCGCCATGCTCCAGGGCTTGCGACGCCTCGCCGAAGTCGACCCGGACCGGGTCACCCTGCCACCCCTCGACTGGGAGATCACCGAGTGACCACCGGCTGGTCCAGCGGCAACGCCGCCGACGACACCACCAACACCCGCGGCTGGCTGGTCGGCCACTTCATCGACCCGTCCGAGGGTGTCCGCTCCTCGAAGGACGTTGAGGTCAAGTGGGGTACTCACCCCGAGGGCGACAAGCGCCCTGACTGGACCTCTGATGATCAGCGCACCACCCTGGTCGTGCTGGTCAGCGGCCACTTCCGCGTCGACCTCACCGAGGGCGGCCACACCATGACCCGCCCCGGCGACTACGTCATGTGGGGTCCCGGCATCGATCACTCGTGGGAGGCCCTAGCCGCCTCCGTGGTCATGACGGTGCGCTGGCCTTCCGCCGCCTAACCCACCCGCCACTCGATCGGCGGCACGCTCACCCGCTCGCCGCCGATCTCCCGCAACCGGCGCAGCCCCTGCACCATCGCGAACACGCCTTCATTGCTCCACGAGTCATCCGCGATCAGTTTTTCGAGCGATTCCCCATCTTGCGATGAATACTGCCGCAGGCCGTCAGATTCCCAATTCGCCTCGATCTGGCCGCCGAACCGCTGCCAAAACTCCTCATCCTCGATGACGACCAGGCACGCGAACTCGTGGTTCCCGCTGACCAGGTTCAGCCCGAACCCAGTGCACTCCATCCGCCACCGTGCCGGGTCCTCACTCAACCACCGCATCGGCGCCGACAGCCGGTCCCGGTGCATCAGGTCAGCCGCCCGCATCGGTCCACCCGTGACGTCGACGTCCCCGCGCCCGAAAAGCTCCTCTTCGAGCTCCCGCCGCAACGTCGCCCCGATCCGGCTGTCCGCTCGCACGTCGTTGAGCGGCCCGTGGAACCCCTTGGGGATCACCGCCAACCGCCCCGCCGCGTTCACCACCTGGCTGGACCGCTCCTGCACCAGCAGCACATAGTCAGCCTCACCGCGGAACGGGTCCGCCGGTCGCGCCGCCGCGAACAACGCCAACGCCCCGCCCGCACACAGCCGTCCCCGAAGGTCGAATACCGATTCCAGGTCCGGCATCCACGCGTCCCTTAGCGGCAGCTCATCCGGCGAGTCCGCTAGCTCCCGCTCCAGCAGATCCGCCGTCAACGCGTAGTCGAAGAAGGACGCCACCTCGACCTGACCGCGCACTACTCCCGCCTCTGGCGTGGCCTCCACCAACCGGTACACCGGCGCATCCGTCAGCCGCGCACCCTTGACCACCGCGTCCACGAGCCGCCTTGTCGCTGTCAGCGCTGCCCGCTCGCTCATCGCCCACCGGGCTTCCGCACCCACGCTGAGTTCCAGCCGATCCCCGGTCGGCGACAGTTCGCACCGCAGGTCCAGCCACTCCGGCCGCGTCACCACGCTGGTCAGCACCTCTGTCGATCCGACCTGTGCGCTGAACACGCCTCTATTGCCGTAGTACCGGGCAAGCCGGTCCGCGACCTCCGCACGCCCCACCGCCACGCGCGGCAGCACGTCCGCCAGCCCCTCGCCTACCTTCTGCCGACTCGTGCCCCGATCCCAGCCCGCCACCCGGTCCAACCAGGAGAACACCGCGTCAAGATCCGGCCGTCCGAACTCGACCACCTTCGGCCGACCACTGAGTAGTTCATCCAGCTCCTCCGGCGACCGCTCCAGCAACTGAGCCAACCGCGGCCGGACGTGCGGCATCGGCGCGTGACTCCCCGCCTCCCACGTGATCACCGTGCTCCGGTCGACCCCCAGCGCCTCCGCCAACGACTCCTGCGTGAACCCCGCCCCACGCCGCACAGCCGCCAACTCAACCCGACGACGCCCAGGCTCCATGCGGACCACCTCCGATATCAGCACCGCAACCGTACAGCCGAAACCAATCCCGCCGCCGGTTCTCGCAGACCTCCCACACGCCTCCCACTCGGGTTCTCTGTCCCCGACCGCGTGCAGGCCCTTGACTAGGTACTACACCACCCGACCCCAGGCCAATGCCCTCACCGCACCAGTCGAACACCCACCAGCACCCAAGGAGGCGCAGCCAATGAAGGCCCTAACCCGCGCCATCGCCGCCAAGCTGATATCAGCCTTCCCCGCACGATGTCAGCCCCACCCCACCGGCGTCCCCTACCTCTCCAAGGACCTCGACGAACTCACCCGCTGCATCCAAGCCGTCGCCACCGCCCTCGAACAGGACCGCCTGGGCCACGGCCCCGAGGTCGACAACCTCGACGACACCGCCACCAGCGTCCTCACCTCGCTCCGATGGCTGACCCGCCACCCCCGCCGATGACCACCGACTCGACCTGGCGCTTCGACGAATCCATGGTCACCGACCTCAACACCACCGCCGCGGCCCTCGGCCGGTACGTCCTCGACTCGATCCGCGCCCAAGACGGCAGCGCACCTGCTCCCACCCTCGACGCCCAGAAAGAACTGGTCAGGGCGACGTGCACCGCCGTCTACCGACTCATCGAACAAACCTACGAACGCCACGTCCTCCACTCCGCACTACCCGACGAAGGCTGAACCATGACCGCACCGCTCAAAGTCATCACCTGGGTAGCCATCCGCGACACCTGCGAGATGACCGCCACCCTGCACCCCACCGACGACCAGATCGACTTCATCATCGGCCCCACCACCGACGCCTTCGAGTTCGGCTTCGACCGCCCGAGCCTCCGCCGCTTCATCGACCTCGCCCAGACCTCCCTAGCGAGGCTCGACGCGGGCCAGGCCATCTCATCGGCTCAGTCCAGCGCCGCCCAGGGCTGACCAAGCCAACTCGGGACGGCTTGCCGCACCCTGTCCCAGCCGCGAAACCGCAGGTCAGGTATCTGATCAGGCCGTCCCGCCGCGACCGTCAACCTGTCCCGCCCAGGACAACCTGTGGCCACCCCGTACCCGGTGCTACTCCCTACCAAGGGCCGACCCATGCCACCACGCGGACGCTCCCAGCCGACTCCCTGATCGTCCGCCACGGCCCGATCTACGACCACTTCGCCCACCGCTGGTGCCTCAAAGCCCACCTCCCCGACGGCGCCCCCGCGACCACGATCTTTGACCTGTCCCCCGACCTCCGAACCGCCCTCATCCACCCCGCGGCCATCCCCACCTACAGCATCGCCCTCATCACCCGCGACACCCAGCACCTCGCCGACGTCTGCCGAAGTTCCGGCCAGACCGCCACCTTCACCAACCCCGGCATAACCCTCACCGCCTCCCACACCCCAGACGGCATCACCATGACCAGCACCGCTCACCACGAACAACTCACCCTCACGTACCGACACCACACAGCCGCAGCCCTAGCCATCGTCACCGCCGAACTCCGCGACATGCTCCCCGTACACCACAAGGCGGCCTCCTGATGCCCGACAACTGGCAGGCAGTCGGCCAAGCCATGTCCCAACGCCGGGAACAACTACGCCTCAAACAACACCACGTAGCCAAACGCTCCGGCGTCTCCCAAGCCATCATCCGAGAACTCGAATACAACACCGTCGAGCGACGCCGCAGCTACCGAACCCTCGAAGCCCTCTCCACCGCCCTCGAATGGCCCGCCGGTCACCTCACCGCCATCCGCGCAACCTCACCCACCTCCACATCACGCACCCCGGCAGCACCCATCTCGCCACTCCAGCCCGACACCGACCCGAACGCTCGACACCCCTCGCCTGGAACCCCAGCAAGCACGAGCCGAACCCTCATCGGCGAGGCCATCACCAACCTCGCCAACACCCTCGACACCCACCTGACCACCTACTCACTCCCCGCCCCCAGCCACGTCGAACTCTCCGTCCGAGCCAAGCCCAGCGACCACATCACCCTCACCATCGAATCCGACAACTTCAGCATCACCGCCGCAACCATGCTCCACTGGGCCAACACCCTCCTCATCCCCCAAGCCCGCCTCACCGGAAAACCACCAGCAAAGGGTGTCGAAGTCCAGATTCTCGGCAAACTAACAAATCAGGTCAACATAATCCTCATTGCCCACGCAAATGCTTGCATCGAAGAACTGCGTAACCGAAGTTTATCCCACGAACAAACTGTCATCTGGCTACATATGCAAGCGGTTGGCGCACTGAGATAGAATAGCTCGGTATCGCAGCTAATACAACTACGAAAGTATAAGTCGATACTCCGCGCCCCTGCCCAAGAGAGGCTTGTAGCGTACGCGTGCTTCCCATCGATGATTGCGAGGCAGTTTGTCCAAGTCGCTCGCAGGAATGGAGATGGTGCGCCTCCACCAGAAGTAGCGGTACTTCACCGGCGGGAAGATCTCTAGAGCCGCGCGCTTTGCATCGTTGTCAAGGCCGTCCTCAGGAACGATGTCGAGGCGCACGTTGCGCGCACCTAGATATCCACTAGTGGCAGTCACATGCCAACGCTTCTCGGAGGTTGCCTTATCTACCGCGAAGTATGCGAACAACGAAGCGTCCAGCCGAGCACGGAGGCGAGTCAACCAAGATCGCCGATCGGGCATTCGCCCATCTTCTTGTGGAAGGTCGAGATATACGAACTCCCTCGAACGGTATGACTTGCTGCCGCAGTTTACCCGCACGCGAATCTTGTGAGTCTCATCAGGGTACTTCCGATTGGCAAAATCACGCAGAGCGAAATAATCTACGTGCCAGATGAGCGGAGCTCCGCCGGGCTCCAACACGGCGGGCCTCTCAGGACCGTAAGTCCACACCTCTCCGCCCCCGCCGAAGGAAAAGATGCTACTCGCAGACGTGAGGGACCAATGAAGCACCTGAACTGGAAGTCTGCCATCGTTATAGACCGAGATGGTCACGCACGACCTGGTCATCCCATCGGGGAAGCCGAACACGAGTGCCGTCATCAGTGACACTCGCACCCGGTGTCCACTACGTCGCCATTGCAGAAACGTCGCTACAGCCGCACCCGTTGAGACGATCAGAGATCCAACTCCGGTCACTATGGATAGTTCCAACCCCACCCCTACTCGCCAATAGCCAGGATTCTGTTGTGCCTGAAAGATCAATCGAACTCCCTGGCCACCCGACCTGGCCAGGCTAGCCAGCTACACGAAGACGCGCTCCTCCGCTGAGACGTCTTCCAACCGAGCCGAAACCACGTTGCGATCCGCCAACCTGCTGTCCGTCCCTGAGGAAATCGACCGACATCTATCCATTACCGCGACCTTGTAATCGATGGCGAATATTAATGCCGACGGCCGCCTCTCGCGTGATCATTCCAGCATTGCGAAACTCGCTATCGAGAGCGGGCAATCCTCCATAAGAACCGTAACTTCCTCAGTCGGACCGCCCAACTTCGTTCGCTAGATGACAGGTGCTTGCGACACATTTCTATCAAACCCCACCGGTTTGCCGCCTCAATCGAGTCAGACCGTTCATTGGCTGCGTGAAATTGAGCTAAGGGCTCAATTTCACGGTCCTGAACGTAGGTCGTTCTACGACTCCCGTACGTCGAACTTAGGCTATTAAACCGCTCTAACTCGGGCATGGAGACGCGCCCAGATACTAGCGCGTCATAGATCATCGATTTCGCTTGGCGCATCTTCCGATTGCCCAACACCCACAAACAAATCGAGATCAGTACTATTAGCGCATTCCATTGGGAAATGTTGTGCGCCAGTACCACCCCTAGAGGAATTAGAGCTGTAGCCAGAGCTGTGCGGAACTCACCCTCGGCGCGTATTCGATCCCAGGTATTCCACAAGTCAGGTTCGGCGCCGAGAAGTCGCATGGGAACATTATCTATGTTTCGCAGGATCTCGGTCACGTGGCGGTTAACATCCACGACCTGAAATACCCCCTCATTCTCAATAAGTGGGATCTGCACGTTTCGCTCAAAGTCCTTTAGTTGGCCTCTGACTGCATCTGCAAAGTCTCCATCCTCTGCCACTCGCATCATGACTCGCTGACGCACCATACTGCCGATAGCATCACGGATGCGGCTTTCACCTGCACCGGCAATTGCACTGTCGATAAATGAGATCGCCTTGTCGATTAGTCCATGATTGACCGAACGCCAGATCCAGAAAAAGTACATCGGAGTTTTGGCAATGCGTATAGCTCGACGAGCACCGTTGGGTATGAGGTCGACCCAAATCGAACCAAGAACAAAGGCCGCAAACGTTGCGGCGCCGATAGTCGCCGCGGGACCGAGTTGGACGGCCAGCTTGGCAACGCTTTTTCCGTATGAATTATTTGAAAGAAACTTTTCGTACTGTTCTGACCACTGCAAGTAACAGGTCAATACTAGCAAATATCCAACCGTGAGCGGGGATCGAAAGTCCCGCAGTGCGGGTAAGAGATTCAGTATCACCCAGTATCCATTTCACCCGTCGAGCTAGGTTTGCCGCATAGTCTAGCGCTCGGCCAAATCTCGCGTACTGGTCCCCTGAAGGGGCCCTCTAAATATCGAGAGGTCAAGCCCTTGAAGTCCTTACTCTTCGCTCGATGCCAAGCTATGGCCGCACAAATCTTCACGGGATATGCCAACGATTCCCGTAAACGCCGAACTTCCACCTAAACTTCCAAACAGGAAGATGCTTATCTTGCAGTTTGTCAGGCGGTTAAAATAGTTTCCGGCCAGGAAGAACTTAGTATCGACAGCAGGAACATCGACACTAATCGCAGGTTCACTTTCGCCATTCCTGGCAGTGTGCGCAAATTTTGGTGCGACCATGGCAGTGTCTAAGCAGGACCGCTGAACGGGACCAACTGATCTTCCTCCTGGGGCTGGGCGTAGGGTTTACGCACTGAACCGCCCTCGGACACGCACACTATTCACCCGTGGAGCGGCCGTCATCTCGACGGCCGTTTCGTCGTTGAAGTACCGGATCTCCAGCCCCATCGCGTCATACAGGGCCGCCAGGTTGGCCGGGTCGGCGTTGTCCACCATGGCTTGGACGTCGCCGAGTGAGTCGATCACGGCGTAGGTCTCAGCGGCGCTGACCGTGCCCGGTTCTGGTGCCTCTCCCAGTTCCGCCTGTGCGGCGAACTTCTCGGCTTGGGCCTGGTTCATCGCGTCAACCAAGGCAGCGGGGGTCGATCCCGGCGCCGATGGCCTCCTGGTAGCGCTGCAAGCGCCCCTCGGCGTCCTTGAGCCGCTTCCGGTGGATGATCGAGCGGTGTTCACCGCGATCGTGTTCGTGTTGACCATTAGGCGTGCGTGGCGGATGCTGCCACGCTCGTTCGGGGTCGCGGTGCCCACAGCGCATCGGCGGTTCGCCGACTGGACCAAGGCCGGGCTCTGGACCCGGATCAATCATGCCGTCCTCGACCGTCTCGGCGAACAAGGCCTGGTCGACTGGTCGCGACTCACCACACATTGGGAACGCCACGCTCGCCATTACCTCGCCTTTGCCACCCTCGCCACCGCCCTGACCTGCTTCAAGAAGCTCCCCACATGAGACACGGTCTTACTACGGGTACAACACCGATTCGCCACGCGAAAGGGTCTTCGCGCCTGGCGTTTTCACCTCCGGAATGGCCCGGCGGACCAGGACCAGCTTGGCCTTCACCCAGGTGAACAAGACCGAGTGAATGACTCGGCCGTTAGCGGACAAGGGACATCCTGTCCTGGCGGCAGACACAGCGGCCGCGCCATCGCGACGTCTAGGACTGGCCGACCCCGTGCCTGCCCGAGGGGTTTCGCGTGCGCTGGATCCACTTCTCCAGGGTGTTGCGCAGGACGACCGGGTCGACGGGCTTGGTCACGTAGTCGTCCATGCCCGCGTCCAGGCAGGCTTGCTTGTCCTCGGCCAAGGCGCCCGCGGTCATCGCGATGATCGGGGGCACCTCGGCCGCCTCGCCGCGGCGGCGCAGTTCGACCGTGGCGGTGAGACCGTCCATCTCCGGCATCTGGCAGTCCATCAGGATCGCCGCGTAGGGCTTGGTCCCGACCAGGCGGAGCACTTCGAGGCCGTTGTCGGCGACGTCGACCTGGTAGCCGAGCTTGGTCAGGATGCCGACCGCGACCATCTGGTTGATCTCGTTGTCCTCGGCGAGCAGGATCATCTCCCCGTCCACCTCGGAGCGGCCGCGCTGGGCGGGGAAGGGCGTGGCCCCGGTGGCAGGCCCCGCGGGTGGGTCGAGCAATCCGACCAGGCAGTTGTAGAGCTGGGAGGGGTTGATCGGCTTGGGCAGCACAGCGCTGGCACCCGCCTCGATGGCCCGCTGGTCGTCCTGGTAGGACCCGGAGGTCAGCAGCACGGTGCTGATGTGTGCCAGGTCGGTGTCGGCCGCGATCGTGGCGACCAGGTCGAGCCCGCGGCGGTTCGCCACGTGCTGGTTGATCACGACCACGTCGAACGGCTCGAGCGGCTCGGCGGCGCGGAGCCGCTCGAGCATGGTGGTCAGGTCGGTCTCCGAGGTCAGGACCATGCCCCAGGCCCAGCCGTGCCGGGTGATCAGGTCGCGGGTCGTGGGGTTGTCGTCGAGCAGCAGCAACCGGCGTCCCGCCAAGTGCCGGGACACGGGCGCGTCCGTCTCGGGCGCTCTGTCGAACGGCATCGTGAAGCTGAACCGGCTGCCGCGGCCCGGTTCGCTGGCCACCTCCAGTTCGCCCCCCATGAGCCCGACGAGCTCCCGGGTGATGGCCAGGCCGAGTCCCGTCCCGCCGAAGCGGCGGTTCGCGGCGGTTTCCACCTGGGAGAACGGCTCGCACAGCGACGGCAGCTCCGCCACGGCGATGCCGATCCCGGTGTCCTCGACGGCGAAGCAGATGCGGACCCTGCCGTCGTCGTCGACCCCCTGGAGTTCCGCGCGCAGCACCACCGATCCCCGCTCGGTGAACTTGACCGCGTTGCCCAGCAGGTTGAGCAGCACCTGCCGCAGCCTGCCCGCGTCGCCGCGCAGCCTGATGGGCAGCTCCGGCGGGTAGTGGCCGACCACCTCGATGTCCTTGTCGCGCGCGGCCTCCACCGCGGCGTGCACGACCTCGCCGAGCACCTGGTCCATGGCGAACTCGGTCTCCACCAGCTCGACCTTGCCCGCCTCCGCCTTGGAGAAGTCCAGGATGTCGTTGATGATCGTCAGCAGCGCTCGGCCCGAGGCGCGTATCGACTGGGCGTAGCGCTGCTGCGAGGCGTCCAGCGGGGTGTCCAGCAGCAGGTCGGTCAAGCCGATGACGCCGTTCATCGGGGTGCGGATCTCGTGGCTGACCATCGCGACGAACTGCGACTTCACCCGCACCGCCGCCAGCGCTTCGTCGCGCGCGGCCGCCAGCGCCTGTTCGGCCTCACGGCGCTCGCTGGTGTCGCGGATGGCCGCCGAGACCAGCACCCCCTGGTCTGTCGCCAGGGGGGCCAGGCTGATCTCGACCGGGAACTGGCTGCCGTCACTGCGCTGGCCGACCAGTTCCAGGCCCACGCCCATTCCGCGGTGCGACGGCGAGGTGAGGTACTCGTGCCGGTTGCGCACGTGGTCCCGGCGGAACTGCTCCGGGATCAGCACCTCGACGGGCTGGCCGACCAGCTCGTCGGCCCGGTAGCGGAACAGCCGTTCTGTCTGCTGGTTGACCAGCGTGATGAGGCCGCGCTCATCGACGATGACCATCGCGTCCGGCGCGCCGAGCACCAGGCGGTGGAACCGCTGCTCGCCCTCGAATGGGGCCGCCTCGGCGGTGGGCCGCGACCTCCCGTTCGCGTGGGCGAGTGTCGCGAGCAGCACCGCCACCAGCAGCACGGCAGCGGGGGTCGCGGCATCGACCACGCCGACCGCCGCCAGCAGCGGGCCCGCCAGGAGCACCACCGCGGCAGCCACCGAGCCGAACCTGTCCGCTGCCACCCGGTTCGGGCCCGCGGGGTTGCGGACCGCCGACAGGTCGGACCGAGCCGCCAGGACGGCTGCCCAGACCGCGACGACACCCACTCCCGCCGGGAGCGACATCGCGTGGCCGGCCACGGGGTCGTGGCCGCCTGCGACCACTGCCACCGCCGCCACCACGGCGGCGGCGGTCGAGAGCGCGGTGTCGACGTCCAGGGCGATCACACCGCAGGCGGCCAGCGTGAGCGCCGCGGCCGCCACCGCGGGGGGAGCACCGGTGCCCGCCGCCCAAGCCTGGACCCGGTCCGAGAACAGCAAGGCGTCGCCGGTGGGGAGTTGACCGGCGACGGCCGCCACGAAGGCCACGGCGCAGGCAACGGCCACGACCGCCGCGATCGCCTGTCCTGTCCGCCGCCGGGCGGGCGGACCGCCCGCGGGCGCGACCAAGTACAGGGCGATCCCCAGGAGAACCAGGGATATCGCCGATATCGGGTCCACGGCGACCCCATCGGGATCCAGTGCGGCGAGGGTCCTGGAATCCACCGCATATCCCACCAGAGTGATCGCACCGACCGCGATCAGCGCAACCGTCGCGACGGTGCCCATCCGCGGGAGACGGCGGTGAACCGAGCTACGACCGCAATCATCCATGGGGTGAGTCTGGACCTCATTCCGTTGCCACACCATCACCGTATCGGGGCATTGACCAGCGCGCGGTTCCCGGGCAGGGGCGATGAGCCCGCCGCAATGAGCGGATATCCAGGAACCGGCCACAGCGTCGGGTGTGAAGTGGAGTCCGGTCCTGGTGAGTCCTGATAGGACCAAAGTTCGCCGTTGGCGCCTCGCTTTCGCTTATCCGCTGGTGCGTCCACCGCACTGAACCGGACATCGGCTGGGGAAAGCGGCGGCAGGCACGCCGGTCCGGTGCGCCGAGCCTGAGGTCGTGCACAAGCCCTCGCCGCTGGACATCCACTCTCCCGGCGCCCTCTTCACGACACTCCGCTTCCGCCACGCTGCGCAACAGAAATGCAACGGTTTCGACGAAAGTACACGCCGGAGTGTCATCAGAACGCGTGTATTGCCGAGCGGGCCCGGCAGCCGGGGACTAGAACAATCCGTGTCAGGAGTTCACAGCGGGAATGATCGGGGAGCGCAATGGATGCTGGACTGCTTGGCATCGTGATCACTCTTCTCCAGCAGGTCCTGGGGGCGGTTGTCGGTTCCTAACCCAGGGCTCGGTGGAGGCTCTGCGATGTGGCCGAACGTCGCAGAGCCTCCACGCCGCTCAAGCCCACCGGGCAGGCGTCAACCGCACTCCGATTCCGCTCGGGTGCCCGTTGCCGCCGCGCACATGTCGAGTCGAAGCTGGAGAGATGATCCGTAGCTTTTCCGCACCAGGTACCCCGCACACCCTGGGACGCCCACCTCGATGAACATCGAACACGAGGAGCCAGACTCCCTTTTCGCCCAGGGAAAGGACCGGCAACCAACGTGGACAGCGGGGCAGGTCGCCAGTCGTCTCGGAGTCTCCGAGTCCACGCTCCGCTCCTGGCACCGCCGCTACGGCATGGAACCGTACTCGGCGCGGCAGGGTGGGCAACGACGCTACAACCCCGAGGACCTGGTCCGGTTGACCCGGATGCGCGAACTCATCGACAGAGGCATGCGCCCCTCGGCCGCCGCGAACCTGCTCCACGGAGCGGTAGCGCTCAGAGATGTTCACACCGCGGTGGTCGTGGCCGCCAAACGGTTGGACACCGCGACATGTGCGGACCTGCTGACCCAGACGATCCACCGATGGGGGGTCGTGCGGACGTGGGACCGGGTCTGCAGGCCCTCGCTGACCTCGGTGGAACGGGACCAACGCAGCGATCCGGACTGCGTGGACGACGAACACGCCTTGTCCTGGTCCATGACGGTGGCACTGCACCGGGTCCACCGACCACTGCGACCAGCCACCGTCATGCTCGCCTGCGCCCCGGGGGAACAGCACGCCCTGCCCGTCGAGGCCCTGGCGGCCGCATTGGCGGAGAACGACGTGTCCGCTCGAGTCCTGGGAGCGGCCATGCCCACACCGGCACTGGTGCGAGCGGTCACCTCGACCACACCGGAAGCCGTCGTGCTGTGGTCGCACCGCCGGGATCCCGAACACCACAACGCCGCCTCGGCGATCGCCGCTCTGGGTACGCGGCTGATCGTCGCGGGACCCGGCTGGCGGACCGCGGTCGGCGGGTGGGACCAGCCGAAGTCGCTGTCGAACGCGGTGACGATGTTGTGCAAACCCGACGCAGCCGAGGAGTAGCGACGCGCACCGCCGATCCCGTCCCATGCGACTGGACATTCACCAACCAAGGCGTGCGCGACCTCGCCCCGGAACACCCGACGCTCGCCCACCTGTTCCCTGACCAGCTCACCTCACTCACCACGGCGAGCTTCGCCATCACGGCAATCGCCCAACTCTCCGCACAGCTCGGCCGGGCAGGCGCAGCGGGTCTCGCACTGCCCGTGGACGACAAGCAACTGGCGCCCATCTCGATGGGCTTCGTGCCCCACACCAGAACCGGGACACCGAGTCGTCGTCCGGCGAGGTTTCGTCGAAACTCGCCCGCACGGAACTGTGGAACCGGCAGGCGGGTTGGCGGGCACTGCCCCCGGTGCCGGTGGGTGAACCGAAGGAGCGCTGGCGCGTCCCGGCCGAGCCGGTTCGTGGTGGATGGTGATCTGATCGTTGTGCCCTACTGGTGATCGGCGAGGACGAGGACGGTCCCGGGGACTCGGCGACCGCCTACCACCTGCGCACCGGGGCCAAGAGGTGGCGGGCCACGGTGCCCGGCGCCACCAGGTCCCAGGTGACCTAGCTCGACCAGGAGACCGCGGTCGTCTCGGGGCCTGGCCCGTTCCACGTGGTCGACCTGCGCTCTGGCGCCCTGCTCTGGTCCGGCACAGGCGTCCCCACCAGCGTGCGCCTGGACGGTGCGCCCAGACTGCTGGTCACCTCGGGGGCGAAGGTGAGCGTGCACGAACCGCGCTCGCAGACCCCGGTCACCCCGCCGACCAAGGTCCCGTCGACGAAGTACGTCACCCGGGCAGGCGGTGCCGACTACCAGTTCCCAGCCCCCTCCGTCACCGCGGTTCGGCTGCCCGGAGCAACTCGGCCGCCCTGCACTCCCGCCGCGACTCCACCCCACCCGCTCGCCGCGATTCGCTGCCCTCGAAGTACTCCAAGCACGCCTCGGGGCTCACCCACTTCACCGGTGACCGCACGATCACCGCGATCCGCCACGACGACCCGCGCACCCAGCGGGAGACCCCGGCACCTGACTACTACGGCGTCTTCGCCCCCGTGACGGTCGGCTGCCTCGCGCGACCACTGGCCGGAAGATCTCCGTCACAGGCCGGAGGCCGTGAGCCCGCGCACGGTCGTAGGGCCCGTGACTTCACCGTCGCGCACAGCACCCGCGTGACCCCTGGACGTGACAGAGGACGTTCCCCCCGAACACCAAGATCACCTGTTGCGACAGCTCGAACCTGCTGGCTGGAAATTGCCGTGGGGAGGCCTCGGGGAAACCGCGAGTGATGGCCGCGTGGTAGACATCGGACTCGGATGCTAACGTGCTGGGATGTCTGATGGTCGTGTGAATCAGAAGACTGGGTCCTTGATTCTCGCGATCGGGATCGTCTCGCTTGAATTCGCCGCCGCGGTGACCAGTTTCGTCGCCGCCACGCTGTTGCCCGTCGTCGCCCCTGATTTGGGTGCGCGGAACGACCTGGCACTGCTGATCGCCGGGTCGACGTTGGGGTTGTTCGTGGCACTGCCTCTGGCGAGCCGGGTTCTGCGCGTGCTGGGCACCCGGGGCGCGCTCGGGGTTGGGATCGTCATCTACATCGGTGGGCTCGTCCTGGCCGCGACTTCCCAGGCAGCGTGGGTGTTCGCCGCGGGCCAGTTCGCCAACGGGCTCGCGAGTGGGCTCCTGGCGGTCTTCGGCATCAGTTCCGCGATCCGCTACCTGGACGAGCAACTGCGCATCCAGGTGGTGGCGGCCTCATCGGCGATGTGGATCCTGCCCGCCTTGGTCGGGCCAGCCGCGACCCTGGGTCTGCAACACCTCGTGGGGTGGCGCTGGACCCTCCTCGTCCCGCTACCATTCGTCCTCTTCGGACGGTTGCTCGTGGTGCGCACCGTTCGCGGTGACCCCCCGGAGGAGTCCGCCCACCGCCCGCTGGTTCGAACGCTGTTGATCCCGTTGGGCGCCGCGGGTGTGGTGCTGAGCATGCAGTGGTGGCCGTTGGCCATCATCGGCGCCGCGGCGGCGCTGGCGGGGATGGTCAGCCTCATGCCGGAGGGGACCGCGCGGTTCAGCCCGGGAACCCCTGCCGCTCTCGGCACGATGGTGTTGTTCGCGGTCGGCTACTTCGGCGCGGACAGCCTGATCACCGTGTTGCTGACCTCCGGAATGCAGATGAGCCTCGGGCAGGCAGCGATCGTCCTGAGCGCGGCGCCACTGTGCTGGGGGTTGACGAGCCTGCTCGCAACGCGGTTCACCTCGTCGCGGAACACACGGAGCCTTCCCTCCATCGGCCTTGGTCTGGCCGCCCTCGGAACCGCCGTGCTGACCGCGGGGCTGGTCGTCAGCATGCCCTTCGCGGTGGCAGTCGTCGCCTGGGCAGCGGGCGGGATCGGGGTGGGACTCTCCTATCCCGGCCTGTACATCAGGTCGACGACTTCGAGTTCGGGTGCGTTCACCGCGACGGACCTCGCTGCCGCGGTCATCACGGCCGAGTGCACCGGACAACTGCTGGGACGCGCCATCGGCGGCACACTCAGCTCGTCCGAGAGCTCCAGCGGGTTGCTGGCCTCCTACGTGTTGTTCGCGGCCGTACTGATTGTCGCCGCCGGGACAGCGCGTCGGGCCATGGCCCAAGCGCCCTAGTGGAGCGATGCACCCGCTGAACGCCGACAGGGTCCCGAGGGGGTCACCACCGGAAACCGTTCCACAGTCCCGCCACCTCGTGCAGCCTGGCGGCGACGATGACCAATCAGCGCCTCTGGGGTTACCCTTGTCACCATCGCGCGGCCAAGACGATCGCGCTCAGAACAGGGCAGTTGTCTCCGCTGCTCGCACCCCGGCCCGACACGCGGTCGACAATGAGCCGGGCATCTCGACACGGCAGCGGTGAGAATCCCGACTCCACACCGAGGACGGGGATCAGGAGCACGGCGTCGGGCTCCCGCACACCCGCGGCACGCTCTTGCCACCTGCGCCGCCAACCTCCTGCACGACGTTCCTCGCCAACCGACTAGACCATTGACCACAAACTGTCTTGCGCCGCCACGGGTGGGTACGAGTATCCTGGAACCTCATGATCCAGTCCCGGCTGGTGGCCTGAGTCGGTGGCGCAGTGGCTGATCCTCCTGCGGTGCACCGGACGATCATCATTGTCGAGGCGCAGAACCACGTCCTCGTCGCCGTCGAGCGCGCGCACGATCGCGCGTGTCACCTGCCGGCTCGGGCGACAGGGCTTGATGAAGGCGTCGTTGACCGCGGTCTGGCTGAACCTGGTCAGCGTCGCGAGCCGCTCGTAGGTCGGTTGTCCGGCCTTGAGCCTCAGTCTGCTCAAGGCTCTCTGGAGTTGGTCGAGCGCGGTGGACACGGCATCTCCTCCACGTGCACGAACAGGGAAAAGCGCTGGTCACAGGCATCCGGTGCGGTCCGGCGGCATCCGCTGATGTCCGCCGTCAGCCGGTTGTGACCGATTTCCTTCCCGGACGTCGGCGTGGTGGGTCAACTGGGACGGCACTGCTGTCGCTGTCGGCAGCGACCGCCACCGCCGCTGACTGACAGCACCACGCCCCAGCCCAAGCCGCGCTACACCAACGCCACGGTGCTCGCCCACGACTGCGCTATTAACTGGAACTACCCGAAAGCGGGCCTGCCCGATCGGCAGTGGTCCGCGGGACCGTCGACGGCGTCCAAGGCAGTGGGTGTGCGCTACACCGCAGGCGCCCACGCCCTCGTGCTCGACTACACCCGTGCACCGGACTCGCACGGCCGCGGCGGGACCTACCCCTGGTGGGGTTGGGTCGACAAGTCCTGCCTGGTCGACCCCGTCGCCCGTGAGTTCCCCCGCGGGGCGACGGCCAAGGACGACAAGCGAACCGTCCCCGACCGCGACACCTACGCCCACCCCTTGGGCGACCGTCGAGCCGTCGGCGGCGACAACGCGCCCAAGGCCGTCGACATGAACCCCCCGCACCACGGCCCCACCAAGAAGACCCTGCACGTCGGGACCCCCGGCACGCTGCGCAGCGGCCCCAAGCAGTTCGCCATCGGCAACCTCGACCGCGGCTGGGACTTCCGCATCACCCGGGACAAGTGCCGCACCACCGAGGGCACACCGTTCAAGCCCGAGCAGTGGGTCCTGGGCTACGCACCCCAGGCAGCCGCTGGGGCTGGATCCAGGCCGCGCACCTACCCGCCTGCACCGGCTGATCCCGATCAGGATGACCGGTGTGCGGCCCGCTGCCTGCGGCGGGCCGCACACCGGTAGCCGCAGGGTTTGCCTGATGGGCCACCGGGTGGACCGAGCGGTAGTTGTCGCCGTCATCAACACTCAGGAGTTGCCGGTCGTTCGGTCGGCAGCATCCCCCGCGTTGTCAGCGGGCCGGACGCGGGGTCGGGCCAGTGCCCGCGGACTCGTTCTTGCCCGGGCACTGGCTCGCATACGTTGCCGGATACCTCTCCGCGCGCGTCAGTGCGCGGGTCGTCGCCAGTCTTGACGACGGCCTTGGCCACCCGCCCCGGGGAGTGCGGTGTGCACCGGGGCCGCGGCCCGGGGGTGTGCCGGGTGGTCGCGGCACGCCGTAGTCGCGTGCGGCCGATGTCGGTTCACCTCTGCCGAACTGCTGTCGGGTCAGCGGGCGCGCGGGGCTTCCGCCCCGTCAGCCGGATCCTCGGCGTTCCCGTGGATGTCGGCGGTGAGGTGTCCGGCGTCCTCCAAGCTGCGTCCGGCGCGGATCAGGGCGGGATGCGGTCGCGGGGTCCACAGTGGATTCGGGCGCAGTGTCCCGGCGCACCTGCCGAGCGCGGTCGCGCTCTGGCGCAACGCGTCCGCGACAGCGGCATCGGTCTCCACCTCGGGCCAGGTGTCGCACAGCGCTTGGGCGGCGGTCTCGATCTCGGTGTCCGGCGCGCTCGACTCGCGAGTGGCGCGTTGCACGAGGGCGTGCAGGCAGATGGCGACGCCCGCGGCGGCGGGGTGGTCGTCGATCGAGATGAGGTTCAACCGGTCCAGGCACCGCGCGGCGTCGCGGACCTGGGTCTCGTCCGCGTCCAGGAACTCGTGGAGCGCGGGTGCGGTGAGGATCTGAGGGGAATGCCCGCGGGGTCCAGGAGCGACAGCAACCGCAGGAGCGGTCGATCAACGCCGACCGGTCGGCGTTGATCGGCGCGGGCGATGGACAGGGTCCACGTGGTGGCGACGACGCGGTCGTGGTCGTCGGGGAACAGGTCGGACAGGCGGTCGTGGTGGGCGCGGAACCGGTCGAGGTAGTCGGCGCAGGTGATGGCGAGGTAGGCGCCCACCTGGGCGACGGCCAGCGGGAGGTGGCCGAGTTCGACGACCAGGTCGTCGACGCCGTCGAGGAGGTGGGGCTGGTCGGCGAGCCAGGAGGCGAGGCGGTCGCGGGCTTGGCCGTGGGTGAACAGGCCGACCTCGACCAGCTTCCTGCCGTCGGCGCGCCGCGCGGCGCCGCGGTCCTGGGTGGTGACGATGACCTGACCGACCGGGATGAGCCCGTGCACGTCGGCAGGTGAGGGGACACCGTCGAGGACGACGAGGTGGGGGTGGGTCTCGAGCCAACCGAGGAACGACCGGGCGGCCGCGTCGGTGTCCCTTCGGACGCCGCTGACACGCTCGTCGAGATCGGCGTAGGCGCCCGTCACCTGCGCAGGGGAGCCCGCGACGATCCAGATGACCCCGGTACCCGCTGCCCGCGCCCGGTGCGCGGCGTCGGCCGCGAGCTGGGTCTTGCCCGCCCCGGCCACGCCGACCACGACCGTGCAGCCGTCACCGAGGACCACGTCGCGGCTCTGGAAGGCGGCGGAGCGCACCGGGAGCTGGTCGAACCGGTGTGGGGCCCGGCGGTCGTGGCGCACCCAGGTGGACATCGCCGTTGATGGAGTGCGCCATGACGGCATGGTGCACGTCACCGGAGAGGTGGTTGTGGTTGTCCACCCTGACATGATCGCCCCGAGGTCAAGCGGGATCGGTCCCTCCAGTCGGCGGCGAGGAGGGATTCCCCGCTCGGCCAACGGAACCGAGGGCGAAGGCGATCGCGCCACGCATACCTGGGCCACGCACCGGCCGCCGGGCCGGGTGCGGGCGAGCAACGACCTCGGGCAGCAGTCCCACACCGACTTGACGTTGGTGGCTAACGCCCAGGAGCAGATGGTGCCGCCGGTGGCCCAGTCGGGGCCGGCGACGTCCCACACGCACCGCGACCCCGTGCCGGTGTCGCACGTCTCGCTCGACACGGGCACCCCGCGTTCACCTGTCCAGGTCGGAGAGCGGTGGTCGCCGAAATCCATCGTTCGAGGAGAAGTTGCCGCTTTCATCGACTCGAGCGTGAAAGCACCGGCCCGCGTTCGGCGCAACCTGATTGCCGGCGATCTGCAGCGCCCCTACCATTCCGACACCGAGTGGTCCCGGCCGAATGGACGTCCCCATGCGCGTACGACCCGTGATCACCGCTGTGCTCGTCGCCGCGGGTGGCGTGCTCGCGGTAGGAGGCGTCGCCGGTGCGGTGGAGCGGTCGGTCGCGGTGGCGCGGATGTGTGATTCCTCGGTGGTCGCTCGCGCGGACCTCGTGCTCGCCACCAACGCCGAGGACCCGATCTACGGTTGGCTCGGCCCGGAGCCACGTGCGGTGCGAGGCACGCTGACCATTCCCGCCGCGGGCTTGGCGGCGGTCGGCGCGGTCGGGGTCGAGGGCACCGTGGCGGTCCGGCTGGAGTCCCGCAATGCCCTGGGCAGCGCTACCGCGGTGCGGACCCTGGACCTGCGTCCGACCCCGGTCACCGGCCAGGACGTGGTAGTGCCGGTGTTCGGGTACGCGACCGCTGCCCTGGTCGGGAACGCCTGGGGATCCACGACGGTCGAGGTGGACAGCGTCCAGATCAGCCTGACCGGCAAGCGGGCGGACCGGTCGGACATCCCGCCGGTCAGCACCCTGTGCACACGCGGGGAGCAGCCCGCCACCCGCTGGTACTCGGTGACCACAATGGACATGCGGGTCGACTACGCGCCCGCGCCCACACCCTTCACAACCACGTCCACCGCGGACACGATCACCGCCCAGTGGGGTCCGTCGGACGCGGCCACGACCGGCTACCAGGTGCTGCTCGACGACTCGGTCGTCGCCACGACCGGCGCCGACAGCCGGTCGGCGGTGATCACCGGTCTGGTCCCGGACACCGCGTACTACGTCCAAGTTCGTCCGATCACCCGGCCCGATCGCCTGGTCCGCTCAACCCCGCCGATCAAACTTCGCACTCTCCCGCGAACAGCGACCTTCCACTACGCGATCACCGGATCCGCCGCGGTCAACGGCGCGGTCGTGCCCCTGCGCGGGTCCCTGCACACGGTCGTGGACGCGGCCTCCGGCAAACACAGCTCGGAACTGGCGCTCAACGCGACCGACGTGTCAGCGCGGGGGGTGTCCGCGCACGTGGAGTTCGAGCAGGCGGCACCCATCACCGGTTCCCTGTCGTCGACCGTGTTCACCGCGAACGCACGGGTGGCTGTCGTGGTGAAGTCGGTGACGGTGCGCGGCAGGAGATTCTCCGTGCCAGTGGGCTGCCGGACCGCGCCCATCGACCTGCCGCTGCGCTCGCGCCCTGGTTTCGACCTGCGGCTGGGTGGAGAGCTGACCGCGGCGTTCACCGTGCCGCCGCTGACCGGGTGCGGCCCGCTGACCGCCGCGGCGAACACCCTGCTCTCCGGTAGCGACCACCGCGCCACCCTGTTGCTGACCCCGTGAGCAACGGCCTCTCTGGAGGCTCCCGAACACCCGTTCCGCTCACCACGGCGACCGACCAGCGGCCGACCCCAGTCGCGCCCTAGGACCACGACCGCAGGCCTTGGCGGCTCCAGCGATCCGAGCCTGCTGGGACAGCGGCCGGTTCCTCGTCGCCACGATCGCGGTCAGCGCAGGCACGGCGGAGGGCCGGGGTTCCTGGTGATCGCCAGGAACCCCGGCCCTTCGTGAGAAGGCTTGTCGCTACCCGATCAGCAGGCGCAGACACCGGTGTTGTTGACGCCTGCCACGCCGTTCGAACCGACCAGGCCTGCCGCGCCGTTGGGATTGGTGATGGTGTTCACGCCGGTACCGCCGTTGACGGTTCCGACATTGCCCGTGCCTGCCGCGCCCGCGGCACCGCCCAGACCGCCCGCGCCGCCAGGACCGGCACAGCCGGTGCCACCGCTGCCACCCGCACCGCCGTTGCCGCCGGTCCCGCCGGTGTTGGTGATGATGTCGTTGTCGGCGTCACCGTTGACGGTCCCGGAGTTGCCGCCGCCACCGGCGCCGCCCGCACCGCCGAGGCCGCCCGCGCCACCAGGCTGTGTGGCACTCAGCCCGTTACCGCCCTTGGCACCCAGACCGCCGAGGCCACCGAGGCCGCCCTTGCTCTTGAGGGTGTCCGCTCCGGCACCGCCGTTGACGGTCCCGGAGTTGCCGACACCGCCCGCGCCACCGGCGCCGCCCACGCCGCCCGCACCGCCGCCGCTACCGCAGCCGCCGACCCCACCGGCGGAACCCGCACCGCCCGCACCGCCGTTGGTGGTGATGTTGTCGATGCCGGAGTCCGTGGTGCCGCCGTTGACGGTCCCCGAGTTGCCGACACCGCCGACGCCCGCGGCACCGCCGATACCGCCCGCACCCGCCCCGCCTGCCGTGGCTCCGCCGTTGCCGCCCAGACCGCCGATCCCACCGAGGCCGCCCTTGCCGCCGGTGGCGGTGACGGTGTCGCCGCCGACACCGCCGGTGATGGAACCGACGTTGGCGGCGCCGCCAACACCGCCGACACCACCGTTGCCGCCCGCGCCACCCGCGCCGCTGTTCAGCCCGGTCCCGCCCGGACCGCCGTTGCCCGCAGTGCCGCCGAGACCGCCGGTGACGGTGATCTGGTCGGTGCCGTCACCACCATCGACGATGCCGGTGCTGCTGATGCCGACGCCGCCGGTGGTCCCGACGCCGCCGTTGCCTCCCGCGGTCCCCGCAGGGGTGCCCACCGTGCCGTTCGTGCCGGGAGGACCCGTCGCCCCGTTGATGCCCGCGCTGCCGGTGATGACGATGGTGTCGTTACCCCCCAACGTGGAGATCGTGCCTGCGACCGGGCCGCCGCTGATGGTGATGGTGTTGGCGTTGGCGGAGCCGGTGACGACCTGGCCCGCGGGTACGCCCGCGGTGCAGGTCACGTTCTCACCGGTGCGGACACAGCCGGTCGGATCCGCGGCGTAGGCGGAGCCGGGAGCCACCAGGGCGAATCCCGCCACGGTTCCCAGCCCGATCAGAGCACGTCGGACTCGTACCGCCGTGGTGGCGCGCATGGTCGAGTTCAAGGTTCTTCTCCAGTTCCACGATGAGTCGGATCGTCGGTCGCTGCCGCCGGAGGCAAGGGTTGGCCACCAGCTCGGGAGACAGGTCTTCTTCGCGAAGATCTCGCGGTGCGGCGAGGCGGACGGATACGCCCGCTCGTCTGAACTCCCAGGTCGACCCTGCGCTGATCCATCGGAACTGGCAAGGAAAGTGCTGGCTTGTCACCCTCTTGCGAGGACTTTCCTCTCGGCGAGAGAATGTCCGACCGGAGAACGCGACAAGAGCTTCCCCAGCGCGGATGCAGCGGCAAACCTATTTGAGTCCTTTTTCTGGACAACGGCGAGCTTGGCCAGGACTTTCCGGTCTCCAGCAGCCGGGTTCCCGGCGAGCGGATCCACGCCTGGCCCACCGACGTGGTGGGCCAGGCGTGGATCCGCGGTGCCACAGCCGCGGAGGTCAGCCGGTGCAGTTGGGTACGGCGGGGGCGCTGCCGACGCAGTTGTTCGGGGTGTTGGCGGTGATGGGCGAGTCGGTAGTGGTCATGGTGCCGCCTTGGCGGTAGACGCCGCCCGCGGTGCCCAGCAGGAACGCGTGGTTGCCGGTCACGGCCGTCTGGGTGAGGGTCGTCGCGGTGGAACGGACCGCGGATATCCCGCCACCCCGGCCTGCCCGGTTGTTCGTGATGAACAGCGGGCTGCCGGAGACGCCGGTGACCGTCAGCGTGCCGCGGAGACCGTTGTACACGGCACCGCCGTTGCCGAGCAGGGTCAGGTTGCCCGAGAGCGGGCTGTTGGTGAGCGTCGCGGCGGGCGCGGTGCCCGACGGGGTGTCCGCATTCGCGAGACCACCGCCGTTGCCCGACGCGGTGTTGCCCGTCAGGGTGCTGCCGGTGAGGGTGACGGCACCTCGGTTGAGGATTCCGCCACCGTCACCGAGGACATTGCCGCGGGTGAACGCGACCCCGGTCGTGAGCGTGAGCGTGCCGCTCGGGCCGACCTCGGCGATCCGGAACAACCCCAGGCCCAGAAGTGAGGCGTTGGTGACCGTGGCGGGGCCGACCATCTCGATCGGGGTGGTGATCACCGGCAGCGCGTTCGCGGCACCCCCGTGGCCGGTGGTCATGCCATACGTGCAGCCGCCCGCGAGGACAAGGGTATCGGCGGTGGGAGTGGAGTTGGCCAGGGTCACCGCCGCGACCAGGGCGTTCTCGCTGCACGCCACCGGTATGGTGATGGCCTGCGCCGCCGGGGCGATGGCGATCACACCACCGGCCGCGATGGTGGTTCCGAGCAGGACTTGGACCACACTGTGCAAACGTCGCATGACTACTTCGATTCCTGGAACAGGATAGTGGTTTCCCCGCCACGTGGGCGGACGGTTCGACACAGACGGCGGTGGCACACGCCAGGGCCGATCGGCGAACGAGGTGGATGTGATTCATCCAGTAGGAGTCGTCGGCCCGTGACCTGCCTCCGCGATCGTCGAGAACCGGGGTCTGGGGCCACCGACAACCTATCACCCCCCACAGTGACCGGCTCCCTTGAGAAGCGCCGACTACCCGACGACGTCAAGCCCCGCCACGGCCCACTCAACGGGCGGGTGTCCCCAAGCCGGTCCACACCGAGCGCGTTGCCCGCGGCGTCATAGGTGCACCGCGCCACTGACCCGTCGGCCCCGACCAGCTGACCCGCCCCGTCGTAGGAGTAGCTGGCGCCTCCGGGTGGTGCTGCTGGGTCGGCGGACCGCTGGTGCGCCTCCCCTGCTCGGGGACAAGGTCGAGGCGACCACCGCCACCACCGAGAGCACCGCAGAAACCTGGTGCTGTCCCCATCGCACGGGGTCTCCTCGCGGCGAAGTACCCCTACCGGAACAACTGCTGGCTTCAAGCACTCGGTCTTCGGCGTTGTAGTGCGGTTCCAGTTCAAGGGCGCTGTGGAGCTCCTGCGGCTTGCGGAACTTTCGCCACGCCCCATTGCGGCGAAGGCAGCCTCCCGGTGCGGCGTCAGTTGCGGGGCCAGGCGCGCGCCGTGAGGGCTTTCGCATGTGTGGTGCGTCGTTGGGACGGTCGCAGTGGTGGCACGTCCACTCGAACGGCCGCCTTTTCATCTACGCCTATAGACGGCGGCAGGGCGACCGACACGGCACGCTAGGACATGGCGCTCACCCCGGGGACGACAAGGCCCGGGACCTCTGCGGTCGCGGGAGCTTGTGGACACACGTCACCTCATCGTGGGATGCGGGGGAGGTCAGGGCAGAGTTCCCGGATGGCCGACAGCTCGGTCGGTGGTGGGCCGGGGTGCACGATTCCGAGTAGGTGAGTGGCTCTGGTCATGGCTACGTACAGGTCGTTGTGGCCTCGTGGTGAGGCGCTGAGGATTGTGGTGGGGTCGGCGATCAGGACTGAGTCGAACTCCAGGCCTTTGGCTTGGTCGGGGGTGAGTAGTACCACCTTGTGGGTCAGGTCCGGTTGTGTGGGAAGGGAAAGCGCGGTGGAGAGGGGTCTGATGTGGATGGTGGGGGCGATGATCGCGAGTTGGCCGTCGGTGTGTGTAGAGGCGAGGTGGGCGATGACCGCGGGTAGGTCGGCGGGGGTGGTGCGGGTGCGCCACGGGGTTTCGCCGGTTGAGCGGACCGACTGGGGTGGTGGCGTCGCGGGGTGGTGGGCGGCTAGTAGGTCGGTGGTGGCGGCCATGATCTCCGCTGGTGTGCGGTAGTTGACGGTGAGCCGAGCGAGGTGCCAGCGGTCCCGCACGTGTGGCCGCAGCACGCGGTCCCAGGAGGTGGCGCCTGCCGGGTCGCCGGTCTGGGTGAGGTCGCCGACGATGGTCATCGACCTGGTGGGGCACCGGCGCATGAGCATCCGCCAGGCCATCTCGGAGAGCTCCTGTGCCTCGTCGACGACCACGTGCCCGAACACCGCCCGGTCGTCGAACCCGATCAGGGCGGCGGCCTCGTCCAGCAGCGGGACATCCGCGGCGCTCCAGCCGTCGGCGGGCTCGCCGAGCAGGTCCGACACCACCTGCTCCGGAGTCAGCGGCGGCCACACCCCGTCGAGCGCGGCCTGGACGCCGGTGTCGGCGAGCAGCGAGTCCCGCAGGCCGTTCCGGTCGGTCTCGTCCAGCAGCGTCCTCGGTCCGTCGTGATCGTCCTGACCGAGCACGACGCCCGCCGCGGCCAGCGCGCGCAGGTCGGCCTCGCTGAGGCGGCCGTCCGGGCTGCCGCCGTCGATCGCCGCACCGGAGTCGGTGAGCACGATCGCCTCCATGTCCTCGATCAGGCGCCGCGCGAGCACATCCACGATCTCCCGCTGGAACGCCAACCTGGCCTGGTTGTGCGGAAGCCCGGTCCGCCTGGCCTTCCGCACCGCTCGGCCGCACGTGCGCTGGTCGAGCCGCACCACCTGGCCCTCGAACTCGACCTCCACCGGGTCGTCCGGCGCCTGGACCCGCGACCGCACCGCGGCCGCCAACCGGTCGGCCATCACCGCCCGGCCCTTGAGCTCCGCGGTTTCGGAGGGCTCCACCCGGCTGGTCTCGTTACCCGTCCATAGGTCGGCGATGGTGGCCGTCACCACGCTGTTCTCGCCGAGACCCGGCAGGACCTGGCCGATGTAGTCGAGGAAGACCCGACTGGGACCCACGACCAGGACACCTCGGGTGCGCAGGTGCGGACGGGTGTAGAGCAGGTACGCGACGCGGTGCAGCGCCACGGCCGTCTTGCCCGTGCCAGGACCACCCTGCACCACCAGGACCCCGCTCGTCTCGTGCCGGACGATCCGGTCCTGCTCGGCTTGCAGGGTGGTCACGACGTCGCTCATCCGCCCGGTCCGCTCCGCGGTCACCGCCGCCAGCAACGCCGCCTCCCCGACCAGACCACCGCTACCGGCACTGTTCAGGTCCAGCAGCTCGTCGTTCAGCGCGACGACCGCCCGGCCTCGCATGGTGATGCGCCGCCGCCGTCGCACGCCATGCGGAGTGGTCGCCGTCGCGGTGTAGAACACCCGGGCCACCGGGACGCGCCAGTCCACCAGCAACGGCTCCGCGTCCCCGTCCCGGAACAGCCCCAGCCTGCCGATGTAGATACGCCTTCCGTCGTGCATGTCCAGCCGCCCGAAGCACAAGCCCTGCTCCGCCGCGTCCAGCCGGGCCACCTCCGCGTGCCAGACAGCCACCGCGTCCCGATCCCCGTCGGCACGCCGCGCGGCCAGCAAACGCGCGGCCGCCACCACGCGCAGGGCATCCACACGGGCGTACAGATCCGCCACATACCGCTGCTCGATGTCGATCTCACGGTCGATGTCACTACCGGTCATCCCCGTAGGCCCCCTGGGTTGACGATTGGTGCCTTCGAGAGTGCACAGCCATGTCCGGGAAGAACAGTCTTGTTCTTCGCCGCCGCCTCAGCCGCCTGGCCTCTGGTACTCCGGATACCACGACACCTGGGGTGACGCCACCCGCGGCCTTGGTCCGATGTGGACGCGGCCTGGGAGTCAGCGGCGGCCGTGGGGATCGTCGGGGCGGCGGTCTACGCCGGATCGGGTGATCCTCACCTGGTTGTTCCACCCGGCACGGGCGAGCACCGCGCGGGTGGTCCTGCCCCACCATGGATGGCAATGCCGTAATGACTGACGGTTGCTCGACTTCGCGAAGAACGGGAGCGCCGTGGACCACTACCAGACCCAGCGAGTACGGCCGCGGGCGCCGCCACGTCACTCTGTCCAACGCTCGCAGACGCCGAACGCGATCGCAAGATAATGGTGTCCCGGACCCGGATACTGCCGGGGACGCGGTCGACGGGGGCGCATCGCATTACACCTTTTGGCTATGGTAGTGGTGATCCATTTGCCTGCCCGCCGCTTGCCGATCCCGGTGCCATTGCCGGGTGCGGCGGTTGGGTCGCGCGCGCGGGCGGGGATGGTGGGCTAACCAACTCCAGCGGAATGGGCGCCGCCGGAAACGGCCGCGAGATCGCCGGGTCGGCGCCATTCGGGAAACGCGCGGAAAACCGGTGCTCGGGTGCGGTTCCGGCGGCCACGAAGACCACTCGAACGGGCACTTCGCCCGGGGTCGGGGCGCGGCGGCGGCTCCCGCGCCGGGTGTGGTCCGGCCACCATCCGGTGTTGGTCCTGCTCAACGGTCCGGTCACCGGCGGGAACCGACCGCCGTCCGAGGGTGTGGGTGCCCTGCCTCGCCGCGCACGGCCCTTGGTGGTGGTCAGGCCACCATCCGGGGCGGGGCTTCCAGGCGCTGCACGGGGGCGAATACCGCCGAGTGGTGGTGGGCCCACCTGCGCGGGGCCGGGGCCGGTGCCAGCCGCACCTGGGCACAGGGCCTGGGCGGCGCCAGTGTTGAGCCACTTCAGCACGGCGCCCAGCGAGGCGGCGTCCGACGAGGAGGGGGCTCCCGATGACCACGCTCGCCCACCACACGACCAGAACGGCCGGGGTCGACGAGATCCTGCTGGCCGAGATGTGCGCGGAGCTGTTCGCCTCGCTGCCCCGCAGCGACCAGCGGACCAAGGGCGCGGTCTACGTGCGGGGCCTGCTGCGCGCCGAGGGGCGCAAGTCGATCCGCAAGCTGGCCGCGGTCAGCGGCGGGGAGGTCAGCGAGCAGGGGCTGCACCACTTCGTGTCCAGCTCGACGTGGGACTGGCGGCCGATCCGGGCGGCGCTGGCGCGCTACGTGACCCGGACCATCCCGGTGCACGCCTGGGTGGTGCGGCCCATGATCACGCCCAAGGCGGGCGAGCACTCCGTCGGCGTGGACCGCGGGTTCTCCGCTGAGGCGGGCCAGGTGCTCAACGCCCAGTACGCGGTCGGGGTGTGGGCGGCGTCGGACGAGGGTGCCAGCCCGGTGAACTGGCGGCTGCACCTGCCCAAGCCGTGGCTCGACGACGAGGACAAGCGCAGCAGGGCGGCGATCCCGGTCGGGGTCGCGGCGGAGTCGATGGCCGGGTGCGCGGTGTCGGCGTGCCTGGAGACCGGCGGGTTCTGGGGCCTGCCGGTGCGCCCGGTCGTGCTCGACGCGCGTTCCACCGAGGTCGGCGGCACGGTGCGCAGGCTGCAGGCGGCGGGGTTACCGCTGTTCGTGCGGGTCTCCGCGAGTCAGGGACTGGTCCTCGCGCAGCAGGCGCTGCCTGGTCGGGTGAGTGGTCCGGTCTCCGCGCACCAGCTGATGGCCGAGGTGCGGCACCTGCGGCGCCCGGTGCACGTGCCGGGCAGCCGGTCGGGGCGGCACTCCGCGGCGACGGTGCCGGTGCGGTTGCCCGGGACCGGGCGCGAGGGCCGCGAACTGCTGCTGGTCGGGCACTGGGACGGCCGCGGCGGGCCGGTCGGCTACTGGCTCACCGACATCACCTCAGCGGGCCTGTCCACCCTGGTAGGGCTCTCGCGGCTGGTGGCGGGCGTGGACGACAACTTCGACCGGATCACCGACCGGACCGGGATCCGCGACTACGTCGGCCGCTCCTACGACGGCTGGCACCGGCACGTCACGCTGGCCTCGGCCGCGCACGCGGTGGCCGCGCTCAGCGAGGTCGCGTTCGACCGCTACGCCAGCTGATCGCCGGGGTCCGCCTCGGGTGCTCCCGGGTGACCGCCCTGGTCGAGCACCGAGCGGACCCGGTTGAGCCGCAGCGCCAGCTGCACCTCCAGGGCCTGGGCGGGCTGCTGCCACTCCGGGCCGAGCAGCTCGGTGATCCGCTCCAGCCGCCTGGCCACCGTGTTGGCGTGCACGTGCAGCTTCTTGGCCGCGTAGGTGGGGCTGCTGCCCTCCTCGAAGTACGCCTCCAGGGTGCGGGTCAGCTCGGTGGTGCGCAGCTGGTCGTAGTCGAGGACCGGTCCGAGCACCGAGTGCACGAACGCGTCGACGTCGTGGTGGTCGGACAGCAGGATGCCCAGGAAGCCGAGCTGGCGGGCCGATGAGGCCCGGTTGGTCATGCCCAGCGCGGTCATCGCCTCCATGCAGCGCACCGCCTCGCGGTGGCCGTGGAACACCGACGCCGCGTCCTCGACCGGGCTGGACGCGCTGACCGTGATCGACTGGCGCAGCGAGGCGGTGGCGCTGTCGAACACCGCTCGGACGGCGGCGTCCGGGTCGTCGCCGGGGATGAGCAGCACCGCGCAGTCGCGGTGCAGGGTCTTCAGACCGCCGCAGCGGTGGCTGTAGGAGGACGCCCAGACCGAGATCTTGCCCAGCGCGTCCTCCGTGGGTCTCGCCACCACCACGACGTGCGGTTTGGTGAGGTCCATGCCCATCCGCAGGGCCCGCTTGCGCAGCTGCTGCGGGGGGCGCTGCGGCTGGGCGAGCAGGTCGTCGAGCAGCTCGTCGCGGATCTGGTCCTCGGAGGCGCCCGCCCGGTCGTCGAGCAGCAGGTACGCGGTGGCGGCGTGCGCGGCCACCTGCACCAGGCCCAGCTCGAACTCGCCCGGCTCGTGCTCGGGGCGCACCAGCAGCGCGCCGAAGTGCCGGTTGCCCGCGTAGAGCGGCATGGTCCACAGCCCGCTCGCCTGCCGCACCGGCTCGCGCGCGGACTGGGCCTGCACCATCGCGCCGATCAGCGACTCGTGGTCCTCGCAGGGCAGGTCGCCGAGGGCGACGAGCACGTCGGAGTTGGCCGCGCACAGCCGCAGCCCGCCGCCGAGGTGCTGGTGCGCCTCGGCGAACACCGCCTTGAGGTCGGCGCCGCCGATGACCAGCTCGAGCATCCTGGCGTGCACCCGGCTGAAGTCGCGGACCGCGCCCGCGGTGGTCTCCGCGGCGCTCTGCCGCTCGCGCAGCTGCTCGTGCTCCTGCACCCTGGCGCGCTCGATGGCCACCCCGGCCAGGTCGCCGAGGCTGCTCATCAGCGACACCTGGTCGGCGGTGAACCGGCGCACCCGGCGCGAGCCCGCGTAGAGGGCGCCGGAGGGCTTGTTCCCGTAGAACAGCGGGACCGCCATGATCGTGCGCAGGCCCTCGGCCTCGACGACCTCGTCGATCTCCGGGCTGTGGTCGATGCGGTCGTCGTTGAGGTAGTCGGCGGTCCAGAACGGCGCCGAGCTGGCCAGCACCTTGTTGCCCAGGCCCCCGTTGCCCGGCAGGCGCAGGCCCACGCTGAGCACCGAGGTGTGCCCGTCGGCGGTGCGGATGTAGATCGAGTCGCCGTCCGGGAAGCTGATGTAGGCCATGTCGACCCCGAGCAGCAGCCGGGTCCGGCGCGTGATCATCTTCAGCAGGCTGTCGACGTCGGCGACCACGGTGAACTCGCGCGCGGTGTCGACCAGCGCGGAGAAGTCCGCCTCCCGCTGGCGGTACCGGTTGAGCTGGTCGGCGATGGTCAGCGCGAGGCGCCGCGCGTGCTCGAGGGCCGCGACGTCCATACCGGCGTCGGCGGCCCGGGCGACCAGCGCGTCGAACTCGTGCTGCGGAGCATTGTTCGACAGCAACTCCAGAAGTGCCAATACGGTGGAGTCGGCGTCGAAAAGCCTGTCAACCACACCCATGCCCTCATCATGCAGCTAGGCCCGCGTCTTGCGGGTGACCGCGACGCGCATTATCGACGTTGTCTAACGAATATACGGGTTGCATATGACGGTGTCAACCGCGCGTCACCGGACCCGCACACGGCGTGTGGTCGGCCCTGGTGTTCCGGCCACCACCGCGCGGCGCCGAGACGTTGGCCCGATCACCTTCCGCTAACCGCCCGCGGAAGCGAGAGTTATCCGGGGCAGGACAACAGCGCTGGCGGCGCGGCCGCCGATTCTCCAAATCGTCCGAGTGCCGAGCAAAAGGGGGAGACAATGTCGGAAGTTCGTGACTACCGCAGATCCTTGGAACGCAGCAGGAATGCGCTCAGGACAATCGACCGGCCGCGCACGTTCACCCTGCACCACCGCGAGTGGGACATGCTGCCCGGTGTCTTCTCCCCGGTCTGCTCGCCGACGACCGGGGTGGTCATGGAGCTGCTCGGCTTAGCGGAGCCGTCCCCCGTGCCGCGGACCGGCTCGTTCCTGGAGATCGGCGCGGGGGCGGGCCTCATCGCCGTGTCCTGCGCCCTCGCTGGCTGCGACCGGGTCGTCGCCACCGACATCAACGCCGAGGCCGTGCGCAACACCGCGCTCAACGCCGAGCGGCACGGCGTGGCGGACCGGGTGAGCACGCGCTACAGCGACCTGTTCGCCGCGCTCGACCCCGGCGAGCGGTTCGACATGATCTTCTGGAGTTCCAATTACGTCCTCGCCCCCGCCGATTACGAGTACCAGTCGGTGCACGAGCGGGCCTACGTGGACGCCGGGTACGCCACCCACCGCCGGTTCCTTGCCGAGGCGTCGCACTGGCTGATCCCCGGCGGCTCGGTGGTGCTGCACTTCAGCAGCCGCGGCGACCTGGCCCGCCTGCTGCGCATGGCGGGCGAGCACGACCTGGGCCTGCGCACCCTGCGCACGGTGACCAACATCGAGGGTGGCTGCGAGGTCGAGCACATGCTCGTGGAGGTGACGCGCCAGCAGGCGCTCCCCCACGCCGCGCTCCCCGCCACCACTCTCCCCGCCGCTCCCGCGCCCGCCGCCGCGCGCGCCGTGCTGCCCGTCGCCTGAGCGCGCCTCCTTCTTCTCTCCCCCCGCCACCAGCCGCACCGAGCAGGCCACCACACTCCTGACAGGACACCCGTGCGCACACTGCTGATCGACAACCACGACTCCTTCACCTACAACCTGTTCCACCTGCTGGCCGAGGTCAACGGCCAGGAGCCGGAGGTCCTGCTCAACGACGACCAGGCCTGGCGCCCCGAGCACCTCGACGGGTTCGACAGCGTCGTGGTCTCGCCGGGACCGGGGCACCCGGGCCGCGGCGCGGACTTCGGCATCTGCCGGTCCGTGGTGGCCCAGGGCCGGGTCCCCGTGCTGGGGGTGTGCCTGGGCCACCAGGGCATGGCGCACGGGCACGGCGGGCTGGTGCGACGCGGTCCGGCCTTCCACGGCCGGATCTCGGGGGTGCACCACGACGGCCAGGACCTGTTCGCCGGGTTGCCCTCGCCGTTCCACGCGGTGCGCTACCACTCGCTCGTCGTCGACGACCTGCCCCCCGAGCTGGCGGCCACGGCGTGGACCGAGGACGGGCTGCTGATGGGGCTGCGGCACCGGGCGAAACCGTTGTGGGGCGTGCAGTTCCACCCCGAGTCGGTGGGCAGCGAGCACGGGTTGGCGCTGCTGGCCAACTTCCGCCGGGTCGCCACCCTGCACAACACCGCCGCCGGACGCGCGCGGAGCAGGCCGGTGCGGACGGCCCACTCGGTCCAGACGGCTGCTGACCGCACCGCGGTCCGGGAACTGACCGTGCTGACCAGGGCGGTGCGCACGCCGTGGAGCGGCGAGCAGGCCTACGACCAGCTCTTCCGCGGCGGTGACCACGCGTACTGGTTGGACAGCAGCGGCCAGGACCGGCCGGACGCGCGGTTCTCGATCATGGGTGACGCGAGCGGCCCGCTGGGCCGGGTGGCGAGCGCGGACGTGCGGCGCGACACCGTGACCGTGCGGTCGGCCGGGGACACCGAGGTCGTACCCGGCGGG
The DNA here is from genome assembly GCF_024171945.1 of Actinokineospora globicatena. Lineage (GTDB taxonomy): Bacteria > Actinomycetota > Actinomycetes > Mycobacteriales > Pseudonocardiaceae > Actinokineospora > Actinokineospora globicatena. The sequence continues at coordinate 294,846 of NZ_JAMTCR010000003.1, read as the reverse complement.
TTCCTGGAGTGGCTGGACGCCGACCTGCGCGGCGCCCGCACCCGGGTGCCCGCGCTGCCCACCGACTTCGCCCTCGGCTGGGTCGGGTACCTGGGCTACGAGCTCAAGGTGGAGTGCGGCGGCAGCACCGGGCACCGGGCGGACACGCCCGACGCGGTGATGGTCTTCAGCGACCGCGCCCTGGTGGTCGACCACCACACCGGCACGACACACCTCTTGGCCCTGGCCGAGGACGACGCCACCAGCGCGACCGCCACTGCTTGGCTCGACCACGCCGAGGAGGTGCTGGCGGGCCCGACACCGGTGCTGGACGAGGTCCCGGACGTCCCCGCCGAGGTGGGGCCGCTGCTCCCCCGGCACGGCCGCGACGCGTACCTCTCCCGCATCGCCGTGGCGCAGCTGCGGATCGCCGCGGGCGAGACCTACGAGGTGTGCCTGACCAACATGGTCTCCGCCGACGGCGACGTGGACACCTGGGACGCCTACCGGTTCCTGCGCCGCACCTGTCCCAGCCCGTTCGGCGCGCTGCTGGAGTTCGGCGACGTCGGCGTGCTCAGCACCTCACCCGAGCGGTTCCTGCGAGTCGGCGCCGACGGCGCGCTGGAGTCCTCCCCGATCAAGGGGACCCGGCCGCGCGGCGAGACCCCCGAGCAGGACCGGGCCCTGGCCGAGGACCTGGCCAACGACCCGAAGGACCGCGCCGAGAACCTGATGATCGTCGACCTGGTGCGCAACGACCTGGGCCGGTGCGCCCGGATCGGGTCGGTCACCGCGACCGACGTGTTCCGGGTGGAGACCTACAGCACGGTCCACCAGCTGGTCAGCACCGTGCGCGCCACGGCGCGGCCGGGGATCGGCGCGGTCGACTGCGTGCGCGCGGCGTTCCCGCCCGGGTCGATGACCGGGGCGCCCAAGGAGCGCACCATGCGGATCATCGACGAGCTGGAGGGCGGCGCCCGCGGCGTCTACTCCGGCGCCGTCGGCTACTTCTCGCTGACCGGTGCCGCGGACCTCAGCGTCGCGATCCGCACGACCGTGGTCACCCCCGGCCGCATCACCTACGGCGTCGGCGGCGCGGTGATCGCCCTGTCCGACCCGTGCGCGGAGTTCGACGAGACCGTGGTCAAGGCGCGGCCGCTGATCCGGCTCACCGGCCGCGGCCTGGTCGCGGCGGTCGGTGAGCCCGCGACCACCGTTCAGTCCGCAGCGGCCGCCAGCCTGTCGCGCACCACGGCGCTCAGCTCCTCCCAGTAGCGCGCGACCCGGTGGGTCCCGTCCCACTCCAGCTCCCGCGCCACCTCGTCCAGCCCGACCCCGAGCCCGCCCAGGCCCTCCACCACGGCCTGGGCGGCGGCGTGCTCACCGAGCAGGGTGTCGCCCGCCAGCTCCTCGGCCACCTCGAGCGTGTCCAGCGCGGCCCGCTGCAGGGCGGTGACCGTTCCCCAGCCCACGACCCGACCCGCGTAGCGGGTACCCGGGTCCGTGTCGGTCGCGGCCACCCACACCAGCCGCTGCGGACGGGCGCCCGCGGCGTGCAGCGCCCGCCAGCGACCTGTCCCCAGCGAGTGCTCGTACTCCCGGTACAGCAGCCGGGCGGTGGCCAGCCCGGCCGTGCCCAGCAGGTCGGTCGCCCCGCTGTCGCGCGTGCTCACGAGCCGGGCGTCGACCTCCTCGTCGATCCGCCCGACCGGCACCGCGACCACCGACGGGATCGCGGCCACGCTGAGCCCGGCGGCCGAGGCGGCCGCCAGGCCGTCGAAGTAGGCGTCGACGGCCTGGCGGTAGCGCGCCGGGGAGTAGACCTCGGTGGCGTGCACCCCGATCCCCCTGGCCAGGCAGGCGCGCATCGCGGCCAGGCCCAGCTCGGTGGCGGGGAGCTTCACCATGACGTTGGGGCGCGCCAGCTCCGCGGTGGCGCGCAACGCGGCGGGGACCGCGCCGCGCGGGTCGCGGACGGCGGCGGCGGGCACGTCGACCGACACGTACCCGTCCTGGCCATCGGAGTGGGTGAACACCTCGTAGAGCGCGTCCCCCGCGGCGCGCCCGTCGCCCGCGGCGAGGGCGATCACCGCGTCCTCCGGGCTGGCGCCCTGGCGCGCCAGGTCAGCCAACTGGTCCCGGTAGGGCCCTAATCCGACGTCCTCGCCGAGCGCGCGCAGCAGTGCCCGCTGGTCCGCGGTCGCACCTGACACGCCCTTCGTGCCGACCATGGAGGCGAACCAGCCGGAGTCGATCCCCCGCCGGTCCAGGCCGTCCCACCACGGGGACACCCCCTCCGAGATCAGGCCGTCCAGGCTCGCGCCCGTCGAGTTCGTCATGACCCCTTCACCGCCTCTCGTCTCGCGCGTGCCACCGGGTGGTGTCACGCGGCGTAGGGACGCGTCGCCTTCGCCTCGCGCAGCGCCGCCGCCCACCAGGTGAGCTGGTCGAGCAGGTCCTTCGTGTTGGCCTCGACGGCGTCGGGCCGCACCAGCTGCCCCTGCTCGTCGAACAAGGTCCACGGGAAGCGCAGCATCAGGGCCTCGCGCACGGTGACCGCGTGCACCTCGGCGAAGACGCAGCGCAGGTGCTCGACCGCGCGGGCGCCGCCGCCGTGGCCGCCGTAGCCGACGAACGCGACCGGCTTGGCCTGCCACGGGACACCGGTCCAGTCGATGGCCGCCTTCACCGAGGCCGGGTAGCTGTGGTTGTACTCCGGGGTGACCAGGACGAAGCCGTCGGCGGCACCGAGCCGCTCGGCGAGCGCGGCGGCCGAGGCCGCGGTGGTCTCGTCCGGCTCGTCGGTCAGCGAGGTGGGCAGCGGGTGCTCCGCCAGGTCGATCAGGTCGATGTCGACGCCGCCGTACTCGCGGACCCGGTCGGTGAACCAGTTGGCGATGACCGGTCCGAACCGTCCCTTGCGGACACTCCCGATGATCACGGCGATCCTGGTGTTGTCTGGCGTGCTCATGACTTCCCTTTCCTGGTGGGGGTCTTGCGTGCCCTGGTGGCGCCCGTCGGCTCGGGGCCGGGGGTGGTCATCCAGCTCAGCATCAGCTTCGTGCCCGCGGGCGAGCGCTCCTCGGCGACCATCCGCACGTCGGCCACCGTGCGGGCGGCCAGGTGCCTGCGCCAGGCCAGCTCGGCGAACCGCATGGCCTGCGCGATCGCGCACGGCACCCGGCGGTCGACGTCGGGCCGCGCGGAGCGGCCGGTGAGCACCCCCGCGTGGCCGCGGTGGGTGATGTCGGTGCAGCGGAACGCCGGGGTCGTGCCCTCGATGGCCATCACCACGTCGAGCACGGTGATCTCCTCGGCGGGCCGGGCGAGCCGGAACCCGCCGCGCGGACCGGCGGTCGAGGTGACGATCCCGGCCCGGCCCAGGGCCTGGAGCTGCTTGTTGAGGTAGGCGGGCGGCAGGTCGTAGAGCGCGGCGAGGCGGGCGGCGGGCACCGCCTGCGGCGAGCCGACCCGGGAGAGGTCGACGCAGCAGTGCAGGGCCCACTCGACGCCTTCGGACATGCGCATGTCATCCCGCCCCCGCTCCTGGCTCGACGCGGGGGGCCGGGCCGAACGCGGTGTCCAGCTCGGCGGCCAACCGGTCCAGGTCACCGCGGTGCCCGTGCGCGGCGACGTGGCCGTCAGGGCGCACGAGGACATACCCGGTGCGCCCGCAGGCAAACCCGCGCCTGTCCTCGACCAGCCGGGTGGCCACCCTCGGCCTGCTCGCGACCAGCTGGTCGACCACCGCGAGCCAGGTGCGGTCACCCGGCCTCGCGTTCAGCAGCAGCACCCAGGCGTGCGGGTCCGCCGCCTCGCCGCCGATCCCGGTGGACAGGGCGAACCCGCGCGGCAGCACACCACCGACGCGCACCGCGCCCGGCTTGTGCTCGCGGGCCCGGCACAGCGCGAACCCGGACGGGCGCTGGGTCCGGCGGACCGGGTGGTAGGCGATCCGGCGGCCAGCCATGACCGGCGCGTAGTACCGGGACACGGCCCCGCTGCGCTCGCCGAAGCGGAACAGCGAGTCGCGCACCGCGGTCGCGGCGGGGGTGTTCACGACCCACGCCCTGGTCTGCAGGTCGGTGTCGCGCAGGATGCGCGCGGTCACCTCGCGGCGCTCGTGGTCGTAGCTGTCGAGCAGGGAGGGCGGTGAGTCGCCGCGCAGCACCGCCGCCAGCTTCCAGGCCAGGTTGTGCGCGTCCTGCAGGCCGTTGTTCATGCCCTGCCCGCCCGCCGGGCTGTGCACGTGGGCGGCGTCGCCGACCAGGAACACCCGGTTGCGGTGGAAGGACGTGGCGACCCGGGCGTGCACGCGGAACACCGCCTGCCACACCGCCTCGCGCAACACGACCCCGGCCGGGCCCCGGTCGTCGATGATGGCCTGCATCATCGGGACCGTGACACCGGCCTGGCCCGGTGGCATGATCGACAGGAACCGGAAGACCCCGCCCGGCAGGGGCACGATCACCAGGGCACCGTTGGCACCCTGGTAGAACAGCGTCTCGTCGGGCGGCAGCGCACCGTCGATCCGGCCGTCCACCAGCGCGAACGCCATCTCGTATGTGCTGCCCTCGAAGCCGACGCCGAGCTGGCCGCGCACCGCGCTGCCCGCGCCGTCCGCACCGACCACATAGGACGCTTGGGCGCGCTCGACGGCGCCGTCCTCGCGCAGCAGCAAGGCGGTGACCCGCTCCGGCGGCGCACCGCCGCCCGCGCCGTCGACGCCGTCGAGGGCCAGCAGCCGCACACCACGCTCGACCTTGCCGCCCAACGCGTGCAGCCGCTCGGTCAGCAGCCGCTCGGTGACGTGCTGGGGCAGGGTGTTGCAGCGCACGTCCGGCCCCAGTTCGAAGCGGGCCAGCGGGGCGCGGTCGGCGAAGTAGCTCAGCGCGGTGATCGGCACCGACTCGCGGTCCACCGACTCGCCCAGGCCGAGGTCGGTCAGGATGTCCAACGCGCGCGGCCACACCGACAGCGCCTTGGGGGTGGTGGACGGCTCAGCCGCCCGGTCGACCACGCGGACCCGCGCGCCGCGGCGCAGCAACTCGCACGCGGTCAGCAGGCCGCTGGGGCCCGCGCCGACCACCAGGACATCGACGTCACCGTCGGCGGCGGCCCGCTCGTCAGAGGTTTGCGCGGCGCTCATGCCGATCCCGCCATCTGCTCGTGCAGCCTGCGGATGAGCTCGACGCGGCGGATCTTCGCGGTGGCGGTGCGCGGCAGGTCACCGAGCCGCCAGGACACCGGGTCGGTCATCGGCGGCAGGTCGGCCACGGCGGTGCGCCAGCGGTCCAGGTCGAGCGGGCGGTCTTGGCGGGTGCACACGACCGGCACCGGCTCCTTGGCCGGGCCCGGCACCAGCACGAACTCAGTGAGTTCGTCGAGCCTGCTCAGCACCGCGTCCTCGACCTCGAGCGTGCTGTCGATCCCCGGGATCGTGTCGACCTCGCGGTCGAGCAGGTGCAGGCAGCCCCACTTCGTGCGGTAGCCGACGTCGCCGCCCCGCCACCACGGGCCGAGCGCCTGCTTGTCGAAGCGCTCCTGCTCGCCGTAGTAGGTCAGCGCGCGCCCGGAGGTCTGCACGTCGATGTAGCCGGGCGAGGTCCTGCTCGGGCGCTTGCCGTCGCGGCTGACCAGCCGGTAGGTCGTCATGCCCGGCGTCGGGTAGCCCTGGCAGCGGCCGTCGGCCTTGAGCGCGTTGCGCTTGCGGTAGGTGCGCGCGGTCAGCGGACCGCACTCGCTCTGCCCGTACACCTGCAGGAACACCGGGCTGCGCCGCCGGGAGGCGTGCAGCAGCTTGTGCATGGTGCTGGGGTGGATGGCGTCGAACGTGCTGTTGAAGAACTTCACCGTGGCCAGCGGGGCGCGCGGGTCGTCGGCGAGCGCCTCCCACTCCAGGAACTGGTTCGGGTGGGTCTCCAGCACCCCGGGCCGGTGCTTGAGCAGCACGTCGGCGACCTTCTCCGGCGCGGGGTCGTCGATGAACACCGCGGGCAGGCCGCGCATCTGCAGCACCGCCAGGCCGAGGTACATCCGGGAGTGCACGTAGGACACGTGCATCGCGACGGTCTGCGGGCCGCGGATGAACCGCACGACCATGGTCTGCCAGCGGTAGCGCGACCCCAGCGAGCGCGCGGAGTGCACGACCAGCTTCGGCACGCCGGTGGTGCCGGAGGTGTGCGTCATCAGCGCGGGCTCGTCCGGGCCCAGCACGACCGGGGCGCGGCGCGGCGACCCGGCGAGGTCGGCCAGGGTGATCGCGCCCGGCCGCGGCGCGGTGACGGACACGACCCGCTCGGTCAGCTCGGCGAACGCGAGCCCGGCCAGCTCGCCGTCGAGCTTCGCGGCGTCGGTGAGCAGCGTGGGCCGGTCCAGCCTGGCCAGCAGGGTCGCGACGGTCTCGCCGTCGAGGTGCGGGGACAGCATCACCGGCACCGCGCCGACCCGCGCGACGGCGCAGGCGAGCAGGCAGATGTCGAAGTTGGCACTCTTGTGGATCACGACCCGCTCGGCCGGGCGCACCCCGGCGGCGTGCAGGCGGGCGGCGATGTCGTCGACGTGGTCGGCGAACTCGGCGGTGGTGAACCGCCTGCCGACCTCCGGCAGGACGTCGAGGTCGTGGTCGAGCGTGGTCGGCGTGCCGCCGTGCTTGACCGCGGCCCGCTCGGAGATGAGTCCGATGTAGAGCGGCGTCTTGTTCTTCCGGATCAGCAGCATGGTTATCCTTCACGGGTCAGACGGTGAAGACTTGGCCTCTACCAGTAGCTTCGCACCGTGTCGGACTGTCTTCCACGTGCTGCCTGCGACTCTGTCACGTCGTGTCGGGATCTCGCGCGAGCGCGCCGGAACCCCATCACTCCACTATGGACGAATGATCGACCGCCGCCGCGCGCCGGGGAACGCGCCGCAGTGGCGACCCCGGCGGGCGGCGGCTCCGCTCACTCGGTCGAGTCTGCCGCCAACCCCACCCGCAGCGCCGAGGCGATCTGCAGGACGCGCCGGGTCTGGAACCCGATCGCGGCGACGTTGTCCTCGGTGACGTTGCCCGCGAGCCCACCGGGGACGGCCTGCAGCCCGGAGGTCGCGCTGACGCCGTAGGGGTTGCCGTTGCTCGGGGCGAGCATGATGTCCTCGATGACGCCGGGCGCCACGATGACCGCGCCCCAGTGGTAGAACACGGTGTTGAGCGACAGGATCGTGCTCTCCTGGCCGCCGTGCGCGCTGCCGGTCGAGGTGAACGAGGACATCACCTTGTTCACCAGGCCGCGGCGCGCGTGCAGCTCGAAGGTCTGGTCGATGAAGTGCTTGAGCGGACCGGCGATCAGGCCGTAGCGGCCCGGGCTGCCCCACAGCACGGCGTCGGCCCAGTCCAGGTCGTCGATGGTCGCCTCGGCCACGTCGCGGGACGCGCCGACGTGCTCGACGTTGGCCTCGGCCCACGCCGCGAAGTTGGGCGCGAGCGGCTTGTCGGTGATCTCGGCGGCCCGGCGCAACCGCACCTCGGCGCCCGCGGCCTCGCCCGCGGCGGCCGCGGCGACGGCGAGCTTGTGGATGTTGCCGGTCGCCGAGTAGTAGACGACGGCGAGTTTGGTCATGGTGGTTCGCTCCCCTGGTCTGGCTGCTCGCACGCGGGTCTGGCACGTCCGCCCGCGTCGCGTAGCTCCTCGTGATCCATCCTGACCCCGGCCCCGGCGCTGGGCAAACCGCGCCCGGGAGTCTGTCAACTCGCGACCGTTCTGACGGACTGCCCAGCAGGTCCTGTCCTGGGCGGCACCGGGTCACCGACGCTGGGTGAGTCCCCCACCACCCCGGCGCGCCAACGGTCGCGGCCAGGGCCAAGCACCGACCAAGGGAGCGCTCGAGCCATGGTCAACCTCGCCGTCGTCTACTACTCGTCCACCGGCGCGACGTACGCGCTCGCCGCCGCGTCCGCCGCGGCGGCGGAGAAGCTCGGCGCCGAAGTGCGGCTGCGCCGCGTCGCCGAGCTCGACCCGGGCGCCGCGGCGGCCAGCCGGTCGGGCTCCTCGCAGCACCGCACGGCCACCGAGCACGTCCCCGTCGCCGAGGCGGCGGACCTGGACTGGGCCGACGCGATCCTGATCGGCAGCCCGGTCCACTTCGGACTCGCCGCGCCCGCGGTGATGCAGTTCATCAACACCACCTCCGCGCTGTCGGTGGCGGGCAAGCTGTCCACCAAGGTCGTGTCGGCGTTCGCGACCGCGTCCGCGCCGCACGGCGGCCAGGTCAGCACGATCCTCGCGCTGCACAACGCGATCTGCCACTGGGGCTCGATCATCATCGCCACCGGGTCGACCGCGGGGGTGCTGTTCAAGCCGCACAACGGGAACCCGTACGGGGCCAGCTCGACCGGGGCCGTCCACGAGGAGAACCTCGAGGCCATCGAGTTCCAGACCGAGCGGACCATCGCCGTCGCCGCCGCCGTGCTGCGCGGTGGGCTGGAACCCGTCGTCGCAGCTGCTGCCACCACCGCTGACGAGACCACTGTCGACACCACTGCTGGGACACCGGCTGAGACCGCGTAGGAGCGATCATGACAGTGCACGAACCCCACCTCCGGCCTGAGCACACCGCACCCGAGGGGGTCGAGGACCCCGCCGAGCTGCCCGAGGCCTTCGCCCGCGCGTTCAACGCGGGCGACCTCACCGCCGTGGACCGCCTCTTCGAGCCGGGCGCGGTGCGCGTGCTGCGCCCCGGCGAGGTCGTCGTCGGCGACGACAGGCGCGCGGCCACCGCGAGCTTCCTCGCCCTGGGCATCCCGATCCGGCTCAGCCCCCGGCACACCTACGTCCACGACGACTTGGCGCTGATCATCGGCGACTACCGCATCGTCGGCACCACCCCTGACGGCAAGGCCGTGCACCACGAGGGCAGCGCGACCGACGTGGCCCGCCGCGGCCCCGACGGGCGGTGGCGCTACGCCATCGACAACCCGCCCGGCGTCGACCGCGCCTGACCCGACTCCCCTCCCCGTCCCGGTCCCCGCCCAGGAGACACCGCCATGCGCGCTGCCTACATCGACTCCCTCGGCCCCGCAGCGGTCATCCGCTGCGGCGACCTGCCCGCCCCGACGCCCGGACCGGGCGAGGTGCTGGTCGCGGTCACCCACTCCGCCGTCAACCACGTCGACACCTTCGTCCGCTCCGGGGCCTGGTCCACCCCGGTGCCGTTCCCGTTCGTCATCGGCCGCGACCTGGTCGGCTCGGTGGCCGCCGTCGGCCACGGCGTCGCGGGCCTGGCGCCGGGCGACCGGGTCTGGTGCAACAGCCTCGGCCACGACGGCAGGCAGGGCGCGGCCGCCGAGTTCGCCTCGGTCGCCGCGGACCGGCTCTACCCGCTGCCCGACGGGGTCGACCCGGTCGACGCCGTCGCGGTCGCGCACTCCGCCGCCACCGCCCACCTGGCCCTGTTCACCCACGGCCGGACCCGCGCGGGCGACACGGTCGTCGTCGTCGGCGCGGGCGGCTGCGTCGGCTCCGCCGCGGTCGTCATGGCCGCCGAGGCGGGCGCCCGGGTGATCGCCGTCGCTGGCGCCGCCGACGCCGAGCACTGCCGCGAGCTCGGTGCCGCCGTCACGCTGGACTACCGCGCCGACGACCTGCCCACCCAAATCGCCGTGGCCAGCCCCGGTGGCGTCGACGTCCATGTCGACGCCGCCGGGCGCAACGACCTGGAGTCCGCCGTCTCGCTGCTCGCCAAGCGCGGCAGGCTCGTCGTGCTCGCCGGCATGGCCGCGCGCCCGGTGCTGCCGGTCGGCGCGCTGTACCTCAAGGACTGCTCGGTCGTCGGCTTCGCCATCTCGCAGGCGAGCACCGCCGAACTCGCCGAGGCCGCCGTCCGGGTCAACCGGCTGCTCGCGGCCGGGCTGCTGCGCCCGCGCCGGGTGCACGGGCTGGCCCTGGGCGAGGCCGCAGAGGCGCACCGCGCGGTGGAGCGCGGCGGCGCGGGCGGCACGAAGGTCGTGCTCGCCGTCACGAGCTGACCACCCCGTGCCGGCTGTTCCCACGCTCGTTCCCCACCAACGATTCCCCATCCCATCCCACCGGCGACTTCGCCGACCGCACCGGAAGGAACCCCCATGTCCTCGATCGTCGACACCTCCCCCCTGTTCGACCTGCGCTCCGACATCGTCGTGGCGGCCACCCCCGACAGCGTCTACGCCGTCGTGAGCGACCTGTCGCGCAGCGGCGAGTGGAGCCCGGAGTGCCAGGGCGGGGAGTGGATCTCCGGTGAGCCCGCCACCGTCGGCGCGGTGTTCCGCGGCGAGAACCTGCGCCAGGAGGACGTCGTCTCCTGGGCCCCGCTGGTGCGCGGCACCTGGTACACCGAGTGCCGCGTGGTGGCCGCCGAGCCCGGTCGCACCTTCCGCTGGATGATGCTCTCGCACGCCAGCGAGGACCAGGAGAGCGTCTGGGGCTTCGACGTTCGTCCCGCCGAGGGCGGCGGCACCGTGCTCACCCACCACTTCCGCATGGGCCTGGCCACCGCGGGCATCCACAAGATCGTCGCCGACCTGGACGAGCCCGCCAGGGTCCGGTTCATCGAGGAGTGGACCAGCAAGCTCGCCCAGGACCTCGCCGACACCCTCAAGCTCATCAGGGACGTCATCGAGACCGCCGCCTGAGCCGTCCCGCACGCCAAGTCACGGAAAGAGAAGGCGAGCACCATGCTGTTACAACGCATCGCGAACCGCGGTATCCGCCTCGGGACGCTGTTCGACCGCGCCGCCCGCAGGCACCCCGGCAGCCCGGTCATCACCGACCACACCCTCGACGTCGCCCCGGAGCTGGGGACGCGGTTCACCGTCACCGAGGTGGCCGAGCTCGTCGCCGACCTGGCCTCGCGGCTGTGGGCGGCGCGGGTCCGGCCGGGCGACCACGTGGTCGTCTACAAGTCCGACGGGTTCGACATCAGCCTGCTGGCGTGCGCGATCGCCCGCACCGGCGCCATCCCGGTGCTGCTCTCGCCCAAGCTCGACGGCGCGACGGTGGGGGTGCTGCTGCGCCGGGTCGACCGCCCGTACCTGGTCACCGACCAGGCCAAGCTGGACACCGAGCTCGGCGACGTCGCCTTCGCGGACACCACCGCGGTCCTGCTCGCCTCCGGTGAGCACCCCTCGGCGACCACCCTGGCCTCCCTCGCCGGGTCGCCGAGGGTGGCCGCAGTGTCCATGCCGCCCTCGCACCCGACGCTGATCACGCACACCTCGGGCACCACCGGCGTGCCCAAGTTGGCAGTCCACACGGGACACACGATGCAGTCGCGTTACCGGCCGCAGGCGAGCGTGGTGTCGCTGGTGGGCAAGCGGGAGCCGATCGCGGTGCACGTGTCGTTCGTGCACTCGCGCATGTTTACCGCCATGCCGATCTCGGTGCTGCAGGGCCACCCGCTCGTCGTGCTGCGCGACGACGACCCGGCCGTGGTCGCCGAGCTGTTCCTGCGGGTCCCGCCCGGCCTGATCGAGGCGCACCCCAACACGTTCCTGCGCTGGGAGGTGCTCGCCGAGGACCCGCGCGGACCGCTCGCGGGCGTCAAGTACTTCAGCAGCACCTTCGACGCGATCCACCCGCGCACCGTGCACCGGCTGCTGGGCGCCTCCCGGCGCAAGGGCGCGCTGTTCGCCCAGGCCTACGGGCAGAGCGAGGTCGGCCCGATCGCCGCGCGCACCTACGGCCGCAAGCGCGGCACCGAGGCCGACGGCCGCTGCGTCGGCAGGCCGTTCCCCGGCATGACCGGGGTCCGGGTGGTCAGCCGCGACGGCAAGCCGCCGACCAAGGACTCCCCCGGGTTCATCGAGGTGCGCAGCGACGGCCGCGTCGTCACCTACCTCGGCGAGCACCAGCGCTGGGCCAAGCAGGTCTCCGACGGCTGGTGGCGGATGGGCGACCTGGGCTACCGCACGAAGTGGGGCTGCCTGCACCTGCTCGACCGCGAGGTCGACGCCATCGCGGGCATCGGCAGCACGCTGGAGATCGAGGACAAGCTCTTCGCCCGGCTGCCCGACCTGGTCGAGGTGATCATCGTGCCGGACGCCGACGGCAAGGCCGTCCCGGTCGTGTGCACCCGCGACAACAAGGTGCTCGACCAAGAGCAGTGGCGCGCCGCGGTCGCCACCCTGCCCCCGCTGCGGCCGCCGGTGCAGTGGCGGCTGGAGGACCTGCCGCAGACCGCCACCACCAAGATCAAGCGGCTCGAGCTCGGCAGGCTGCTGACCAGCCCGCGGGACCTGTGACACCCGAGAGGGGGAAAGGGAAATCCGATGAGCGATGACACCTTCGAGGTCTGCGTCGTCGGGGCTGGTCCCCGCGGCCTGTCCGTCCTCGAGCGCATCTGCGCCCGCGAGCGCTCGGCGCCGACGCACGCCACCGTGACCGTCCACGTCGTCGACCCGTCCGCGCCGGGCTCGGGCACGGTGTGGCGCACCGACCAGTCGCGGCACCTGCTGATGAACACCGTCGCCGCGCAGATCACCGTGTACACCGACGACAGCGCGCGGATCGCCGGTCCGGTCGAGAACGGCCCCACCCTCTACGAGTGGGCGCGCACGCTGGCCGACGCACCGCCGGACAAGTACCCGCGAGCGACCTTCGACGAGGCGGCCGCGCTGGGTGAGAACACCTACCCGACGCGCGCGTTCTACGGCCAGTACCTGCTCGACTGCTTCGAGCGGATCGTCGCCTCCGCGCCCGCGCACGTCTCGGTGCGGGTGCACCGCTCGCGGGCGGTCGCGCTCGCCGACACCCACGGCGTGCCCGGCGGCCCGCAGGGTGTGCGGCTGGCCGACGGCACCCGGCTCAACCGGCTCGACGCCGTCGTGCTCGCCCAGGGCCACGTGCCCGCCCGGCTGACCCCCCGGGAGGCCCGCACCGCGAGCCTCGCCCGCATCCACCACCTCACCTACGTCACCCCGGCCAACCCGGCCGACCTGGACCTGAGCATCATCGGCGCGGGCGCCCCCGTCCTGCTGCGCGGGTTGGGGCTGAACTTCTTCGACCACATGGCGCTGTTCTCGTCAGGCCGGGGCGGGCGGTTCGAGCGGGTCGACGGGAAGCTCCGGTACCGCCCCTCCGGCGCCGAGCCCCAGCTCTACGCCTTCTCCCGCCGCGGCGTGCCGTACCACTCCCGCGGTGAGAACGAGAAGGGCGCGCACGGCAGGTACTTCGCGAGGCTGCTGACCGCCGAGCACATCGCCGCGCTGCGCGAGCGCACCCGGCACGAGGGCGGGATCAGCTTCGGCAAGGACCTGTGGCCGCTGATCCGCCGCGAGGTGGAGAGCGTCTACTACGGCGCGCTGCTGCGGCGCACCGGGCACGGCGCGGTGAGCGAGGAGTTCGTCGACCGCTACCTGCACCGCCCCGAGTCCGATGAGGACGGTCTGGACCTGTTGGCGGAGTACGGGATCCCCGATTCCGACCACTGGTCGTGGCAGCGGCTGTCGAACCCGACGGCGGGCCGGGAGTTCGCCTGCCGCGACGAGTTCCGCTCGTGGCTGGTCGACTACCTCAACGCCGACGTCGCACACGCCAAGCAGGGCAACGTGAGCGGCCCGGTGAAGGCCGCCCTGGACGTGCTGCGCGACCTGCGCAACGAACTGCGCCTGGCGGTCGACCACGGCGGCCTCGACGGCGACTCGCACCGCGACGACCTGGAGGGCTGGTACACCCCGCTCAACGCGTTCCTGTCCATCGGCCCGCCCGCCTCCCGGCTGGAGGAGATGGTGGCGCTGATAGAGGCCGGGGTGCTCGAGATCCTCGGCCCCGGCACCCAGGTCCGCATCGACATCGCCGACCCGGCGTTCGTCGCGCACTCCACCCAGGTGCCCGGCGAGCCCATCCGGGCGGGCGCGCTGATCGAGGCCCGGCTCGCCGAGCCGGACCTGCGGCGCACCGAGGACCCGCTGCTGCGGCACCTGCTCGACACCGACCAGTGCCTGCCCTACCGCGTCTCCGGCGCAGGCGGCTCGGAGTACCAGACCGGCGGCCTGGCCGTCACCGAGCGCCCCTACCGCCTGCTCGACGCCCGCGGCGCCGCCCACCCCCGGCGGTTCGCCTACGGGGTGCCCACCGAGTCGGTCCACTGGGTCACCGCGGCGGGCATCCGCCCCGGCGTCGACTCGGTGACCCTCGGCGACTCCGACGCCATCGCGGGCGCGCTGCTGGACCTGCCCCCGGTGGCCCACGTGCCCGCCGAGGTGCGGACGCCGGTCGAACCCGAGGAACTGATCGGCGTGATCGTGTGAGCTGACCCGCCCGCCGCGGTCCGATGAGGAGGAACCCGACATGACCCTGCTGGAGGAGATGACCCGAGTGGTGCTGGCGACGCCGTCCCCCACGGCCACCCCAGCCCAGATCGCCGCCTGGTACACGAGCAAGGCCGACCTGCTCGACCGCATCGCCCGAGAGGAGGGAACGCGCTCACCCGAGGCGCACGACATGGCCACCACCGCCAGAGCCCACGCCAGACAACTCCAGGCCGCACTGCGGTGACCCACCCCCGCCCCCCCACAAAGGGCCGCCGACACCCGTCGGCGGCCCTTGTCGTGTAGCCCCTCTGGCGCTCTCAGACCGGATACCAGCCCGAGGACGGATGACGCGGCCCTAGTCGATCCAGGGGGTTGGTCGGTGCTCCACATCAGTCGGGCAGACCAGGATGTTCAGCGCACCGTCCCGGCCGAACTGCCAGCCCACGCCGGTCTCGTCGGTCTCGCATGTGCAGCCGTCGCTGCTTTCTCGGGTGTGGAGGGACAGCAGCAGGACCGAGTCCACTCCGCAGTCCAGGCAGGGGAACGTCGTGGGGCCGGTCTGCCACCAGGGGATCCAGCCACCGATCTTCGAGCCGTCGGCCAGGTCCGGCCAGTCGTCACCGGGCTGGAACCCCAGCTCCTTCGCGTCATAGGAGTGGGGGTACTCCGTGACCTGGCACGGCCGCAGTGCACACGCGTGATCGGGTACGGCTTCCTCGTCGAGCAGCACGGGTTTGGGCTGATCGAGGTCAGGACCGCTCAGGGCCGTCGAATCCCGCCACACCAGGCGGATCGCCATGGGCTCGTAGTTGTGGTTGTGGTGACCGTCGTCGACGACCGGGCACCAGAACACCTGTAGCAGGTCGCGGCCCGCTGGGAATGGCAGCATCGGGAAATCCCGGCGGTGGAACTGCGCGGCCCCGAGCAGCGCCTGTCCGAGCGAGCCGTCTTCCAGCGTATCCACGCAGTACGGCCAAGGCTCATCGACGGGCCAGCGCATCGGGCCGCCGATGTGGCTGTCCGCCGAGGTGGGCGCACCGGCCCGCGGGTGCAACCGGGTGGCGGTGCGGGCGTGGGACTCGATCCCGGGAACAAGCGGTGTGGACACAGCGGCATCGTAGTGCCCACAGGTGCCCGCTCACACCGAGGTCGCGCTGAAGCTGCCGCGCCAGGCCAGGAATCGCGTGCCCGGCACCACTGCCGCAGCAGCCCACCCGGGGGGAACTCCTGGTGCACGCGCGAAACGGCTCCGGTGCGACCGCTGTGGCGATCGCACCGGAGCCGTGGGTGTGGCCGGGAGGGGAGGCCGGTCACACCGCGGCGGCCACCTCCAGTTCCTCGCGCGCCACCGGGGCGGAGGGCTTGGGGCGGGCGAAGTTCAGCGCGACGAACACCGTGACCACGATGCCCGCGGCGGCGACCAGCATGGCCGTGGTGAGACCGGACACCGTGGCGGCGGCCGGGGACTCGCCGGTGGCACCGTCGGTGACGGAGTTGGCGATGGCGACCAGGATGGCGAGGCCGAGTGCGCCGCCGACCTGCTGGCTGGTGGAGGCCATGCCGGAGCCGACGCCCTGCTCGGCCGGGTCGATGCCCGAGGTGGCGGCGCCGAACATCAGGGTGTAGCCGGTGCCCTGGCCGAGACCCAGGATCAGCATGCCGGGCACGAGGGCCAGGTACGTGCCGTCCGGGGAGATCGACAGGGCGGTGATGAGGGTGCCGACCGCGCCGACGACGAGGCTGCCGACCATGACGGCCCGCATCCCGAAGCGGGTGGCGAGGTTGCCGCCGACCATGGCGCCGGTGAAGATGGCGACCATCGGGACGAGGTAGGCCAGGCCGGTCTCCAGCGCGTTGTAGCCCCGCACGCCCTGGAAGTAGACGGTCAGGAAGTACAGCAGGGTGCCCATGGTCGCCATGTAGAGGAACGTGACGGCCATGCCGGTGCCCAGGTTGCGGTTGCGGAACAGCCGCAGCGGCATCAGCGGGTCGCTGCTGTTCTTCTCGATGAGCAGGAAGCTGATCAGGAGCACGATCCCGACCACGGCGCTGATGACGACCACCGGGGACAGCCAACCGGACTCCGGGCCCTGCACCAGGGCGACGACGACCGCGGTGGTGCCGATGGTCGAGGTGAGCGCGCCGAGCAGGTCGAACTTGCGCTTGGCCGCGGCGACGACGTCCGGGGCGATGAGCACGAACGCCAGGCCCAGCGCCAGGGCGGCGAGCGGGACGTTGACGAAGAAGACCGCTTCCCAGCCGAAGGACTGGGTGAGCACGCCGCCGAGCAGCGAGCCAAGGATCATGCCGCTGCCGCCCGCGGCGCCCCACACGGAGAAGGCGCGGTTGCGCTCGGGGCCCTCGGCGAAGCTGGTGCTGACCAGCGTCAGCGTCGCCGGGAACAGGAACGCGCCGCCGACGCCCTGCAGTGCGCGGGCCGCGATGAGCAGCTGCGGGTTCGGGGCGAGACCGCCCAGCAGCGAGGAGGCGCCGTAGAGGGCCAGGCCGAGGACGAACATCCGGCGCGGGCCGAACAGGTCGCAGGCCCGACCGCCCAGCAGCAGGAACCCGCCGAAGGCCACCGCGTAGGCGCTGATGACCCACTGCAGGGTCTGCTGGGAGAAGCCCAGCTCGGTGCCGATCTGCGGCAGCGCGACGTAGACGATGTTGTAGTCGATGGAGATGATGAGCTGGGCGAAGGCCAACAGGGCCAAGGTGAGGCCCACGCGGCGCTTCGGGGCGCGCTCGGGGGCGCCCACAGCCGAGGACGTCATGGTGGAAACCTTTCTGGTTCGCGGTGGGTGGACGGGTACCGGCTCCAGCCCTGCGGGCGCCGATGGTGTTCTGGTGTCCCGTGCGGACTGTCCTGTCTGGACCTACCAGGACCGTCCTGCGTGGACTGAGGGTTCGGGGGCCGGGGTCACTCGACCCGCACGCCGGTGGTCACGCCCCCCTCCGGCTCGGCGGGGAGCTTGTCGAGCCCGAAGCCGAAGTGCTCCTTGTAGGCCTGCAGCACCGCCTCGTCGTCGGCCAGGCGCACCTGCTCGCGCACCCCGTCGACCACGGTGGAGAGCAGGTCGCCCTTCAGCGTGACCATGCCGGTCTCGGTGCGGATCGAGCAGAACAGCGCCTGCAGGAACGAGGACTCCGGCGCGGTGCGGTACCACCACAGGGTGGGGGCGAAGTCGGCGATCTCCACCGGGTTCGGCACGACCTGGTAGAGGGGCTTGCCGTTGTAGAACAGGTCGATGGCGCCGTTGTCGCTGTCGGCGATCCGGTAGCGGCCGTGCGGGTCGTCGTGCTCGTCGCGGGAGGCCAGCGCGAGCGGGAACCGGCTGTTGCGGCCGAACCCGGTGTCCACCAACCAGTCCTCGCCGTCGGCGCGCACCCGCAGCGCCAGGTGGCCCTGCAGCGGGCCGAGGCCGTCGGGGCGGTGCACCCGGCCGGGCAGGATGTCCACGTGGTAGCCGAGGCTGCGCAGTAAGAACGCGAGCGCCGGGTTGACCTCGAAGCAGCCACCGCCGCGGTGCGCGCGGACGATCTTGTCCAGGACGCGCTCGTCCATGTAGATCTCTTCGCCGAGGTGGTAGTCGAGGTTCTCGAACGGCACCGACAGCACCTGCCGCTCTTGGAGGTGGCGCAGGCCTGCCAGGTCGGGGGCGCCGGGCCTGGTGGCGCCGATGCGGTCCAGGTAGGCGGTCACCAGCTGGTCGTCGAGCATCTCGATGTCCTCTCCGATGGGGTGCGCGGTGCCGGGTGAACGGTGTGTGTGGCGTGAAACGGTGTGGGTGGCCAACGGTGTGCGGGTCGGTCACCAGCGGAGCAGGCCGAGCCCCAGTGCCATGCCGCCGCCGAAACCGGCGAGCAGCACCGCGTCGCCCTCGGCGACCAGGCCTGAGCGGGCCGCGTGGTCGAGGGTGATCGGCACCGAGGCGGAGCCGGTGTTGCCGAAGTCGGTGTAGGTGGTGCGGGTGCGCTCCCACGGCAGGCCCGTGGCGGCGGCCAGCTCGCGCAGCATCCGGCCGTTGGCCTGGTGCGGCACGAAGTGGTCGACGTCGGCCACGGTGAGCTCGGCGGCGCGCAGGAAGTCCCGCAGCGCGCCGGGGACCTGCTCGGTGACGAACTCGCGCACGCCCCGGCCGTTCATGGTGAAGTACTGCAGGCCGTCGGCCAGGGTGCGCTCGGACGCGGGGAACCGGCTGCCGCCGCCGGGGACCTCGATCAGGTCCCGGTCGGCGGAGAAGCCCGCCAGCCTGCCCGCGAGCAGGCCGCGCCCGGCCGGGACCGGCCCGAGGACGACCGCGCCCGCCCCGTCGCCGAAGAGCACCGCGGTGCGCCGGTCGGCGGGGTTGAGGATGCGGGAGTAGATGTCGGCGCCGATGACCAGGGCGTGGCCCGCGCCCCCGGTGCCGCGCAGCAGTCCCTCGGCGGTGACGAGGGCGAACAGGAAGCCGCTGCACACGGCGTTGACGTCGAAGGCGGGGGTGCCGGGGCGCAGGTTGAGGCCGTCGGCGACGACGGCCGCGGTCGCGGGCTGGGGCGAGTCGGGGGTGGAGGTCGCGAGCACGAGCAGCGACACGTCGGCGGACCCGAGACCCGCGTCCGCCAGCGCGGCGCGGGCGGCGACCACCGCCAGGTCCGAGGTGGCCTCGTCGGGCTTGGCGCGGCGGCGGGTGCGGATGTCGGTCTTGGCCCGCACCCAGTCGCCGGTGACGCCCGCGGGCTCGCCGACCTCGTCGTTGGTGACCACGTGCGCGGGCAGACAAGATCCGGTGCCGAGCACGCCGACACCACCCACCAGCCTCCCGCTCCCGCTGGTCCCAATGGTGATCATCTCATTCCTCCCATCCCGGTGGCGATCGGTCTGCCGGTCTCGTGAAAGAACCCGCTCACGCTGTTGAGAAGATCGTGACGCAGTCGACGAAAGGGACCAAGGCGGTCGGAATACCTTGTCAAGTGCGGGGCAGTTCGTCAGGTCCAGGCGCCCGGTTCCGCACACGCCGGTGGCCGGACCACCGTTCGCGGACGAGTCCGCGGTGGTCCGGCCACCGGCGCCGAACAGCAGGTCAGGAAACGAGTTCGGCCGCGGCACCCACGCGGTCGAGCACGCCGAGCACCAGTTCCGAGGTGATCCGGACGCCGTCGCGGGTCAGCACGGATTCGGCGTGGAATTGCGTCGAGGCGAAACTCGGTCCGACCATCGCGTACACCTCGCCGGTGAGCGGGTCGCGGCTCACCGAGACCGGCCCGATTCCGGGCACGAGGAACTCGTCGCTTTCACTGCGCGCGGCGAAGGTGTTGTAGAAACCGACCTGTTCGGTTCTGCCGAATAGGTCCACCTCCCGCCGCACGCCCTGGTTGGGCACGGTCCGCCTGCGCAGCGGCAGGCCGAGCGCGGTGGCCAGCACCTGGTGGCTCAGGCACACCGCCAGGAACGGGCGGCCGTGCTCGAGCAGCCACCGGACCGAGGACCGCAGCCGGGTGATCTTGGGGTGGCCGTGCTCGCGCGGGTCACCCGGGCCGGGGCCAAGCACCACCAGGTCGTGGCCGTCGAGGTCGAACGGCTCGTCGTGCCTGCGCACCAGCACGTCCATGCCCGTCGAGCGCAACTGGTGGGCGATCATCGAGGTGAACGTGTCCTCGGCGTCGACCACGAGAACCCGCCGCCCGGCCAGCCCGTCGCGCGGCCGGTCGGCGTCCTCGTCGCGGGCCAGCCAGTAGCCCGCGATCCCGGTGTTGCGGCCCGCCAGCGCCGCCCGAACCCTCGGGTGCTGGGCGAACAGCGACGGTGGGGCGTGGTCGAGCGCGGCGAGCAGGCCCGCCGCCTTGCCCCGGGTCTCGGCGGCCTCGGCCACCGGGTCGGAGTCGCGCACCAGCGTGGCGCCGACGCCGATGCGCACCAGCCCGGTCGGCCCGATCTCGGCCGTGCGGATCATGATCGCCGAGTCCATGCTGGTGCGACCGTCGGCGTCGGTGCCGATCAGCGCGACCACACCGCTGTAGTAGCCCCGTCCCTCCGGTTCGTACCTGCGGATCACCTTGCACGCGCTCTCCACCGGGCTGCCGGTGACGGTCGGCGCGAACAGGGTCATGGCCAGCACCTCGCGCGGGTCGCGGTCGCTGGAGCCCTCGATCAGGTACTCGGTGTGCGCGAGCCGGGCCATCTCCTTGAGGTGCGGCCCGACCACCCGCACGCGGTCGTGGCACACCCGCGACATCATCTTCAGTTCCTCGTCGACGGTCATGTACAGCTCGTCGATCTCCTTGGTGTCGGCCAGGAAGTCGAGCACGCCGCCCAGCGTCGGCCCGGCGGCCGGGTACCGGTAGGTGCCGCTGATCGGGTTCATGACCGCGGTGCCGCCGTGCAGGCTCACGTGCCGCTCCGGGCTGGCACCCACGAACACCCGGTCGCCGGTGTGCACCAGGAACGTCCAGTACGCCCCCTTCTCCCGCTCGACGAGCCTGCGGAAGAACGACAGCGCGGACCCCAGCCGGTAGCCCGCGATCTCGGCGACGTAGGTGCGCTTGATGACGAAGTTGGCGCCCTCGCCCTGCCCGATCTCGTCGGCCACGATCCGGCCGACGACCTCGGCGTAGGCGTCGTCGTCGAGGTCGAAGTGGCCGCCGACCAGAGCGACCGGGACCAGCGGGATCTCCGGGAGCACCTCGCTCAGCGACAGCGCGGCCTGCTCGCGCACCGTGAGCGCGATCAGCGGCGCCCCGTCGTCGGCGCAGTCGTAGCCGCGCTCCGCCACCTGGCGGAAGGGGACCACGGTGAGCACGTCGTGCCAGGGCCCGACGTGCCCGTCCGGCCGTTCCCGCCGGGGTAACCGGCTCAGCGTGTCCGGAGTGGACACTTCTCCGGTGAGCACCTCGAGCACGTCGGCGCCCGCGTGCTCCGGGCGGTGCAGCAGGGCGAACGGGGGCGCGTCGCCGGTGGCCGAGAGACGCAGGAGTCGGTGGAGTGGGTGGCCGGTCACGGGAGGACCTCCTTCGTGGTCAGCACGACGGCGCAGCTGCTCGCGGCGTGCGCGAGGGCGCCGCGGTGGTGTTCGGCGGAGAAGTCGGCGACGGCGTCGGCGACCAGGAAGGCCTCGATGTCGTTGCTGTAGGCGTCGATCGCCGTCACCAGCACGCCCAGGTGCGCGTAGACCCCGCACAGGACGAGCTGGTCGCGCCCGTTGTCGCGCAACCGCTCGAGCAGGTCGGAGCGGAAGAAGGCGCTGTAGCGCCACTTCGTGGACAGCCAGTCGTCCGGCCGCGGCGCCAGCGGGTCGACGACCAGGCGGTCCTCGGGGTCCACCCGCATCCCCGGGCCCCAGATGTCGCGCTGGAGTCCGCGATCGGCCGGGGTCATGCCGCCGGGTTGGACGGTGTAGGCGACCGGCATCCCGAGGGCGTCGGCGCGGTCGCGCAGGGCGACCGCGTTGGCCACCAGTTCGGCGCGCGGCTGTTCGGGCAGGGGGGCCAGGAAGTAGCGCTGCATGTCGTGGACCAGCAGGACCGCGCGGTCCGGGTCCACCACCCAGGGGGCGGTGCTGGCGGGTACCTCTCCGGCTGTGGGCAGCGCGTAGCTCGGTATCGGGGGCAAACCCAGCTTCGGGGTCGGTGGCTTCACGGGGGTCGGGGTCAGGGGCGTGGGCAGGGTCGGTGGCACGGTCGATCTCCCTCGTGGGTCCGGTCGGTGGTCAGGCGCCCAACGTCGCGCCGCCGTCGACGGTCAGCTCGTGCAGGGTGATGTGCGACGCTTCCTCGGACAGCAGGAACAGCACGGCGGAGGCCACGTCGCGGGGGGTCGCCGTCTTGCCGAGCGGGATGCCCAGCCGGAAGGCTTCCGGGCTGCCCTTGAGCGTGTTCTCGCGGCCGGAGGCGTCGTGCCACATCGAGGTGAGCATCGGCGTCTCGGTGGACCCGGGGGCGACCAGGTTGCAGCGGATGCCGAACCGGGCGACCTCCAGGCCGAGGCTCTTGGTGAACATGCTCGCCGCGGCCTTGGACGCGGCGTAGGCGGCCATCGCCACCCTCGGGGTGTTGGCGGCGTTGGACGCCACCGTGACGATCGCCCCGGCGCGGCGTTGGCGCATCCGGGCCACGACCGCGCGGGACATCTTGAACACGCCGGTGGCGTTGACGGCGAAGGTGTCGGTCCAGTCCTGGTCGCCGAACGACCAGACCTCGCCCAGCCGCAGCACCCCCGCGCTGTTGACCAGGAAGTCCAGGTCACCCAGCTCGCGCTCGACCGCGTCGACCACCTGCTCGACCTCGATGCTCTCGGTCACGTCGGCGGCGTAGGGCCGCACCACCGCGCCGCGCGGTGTGCGCAGCACCAGGTCGTCCAATGTGGACTTGTCCCGGTCGACCGCGGCCACCAGCACGCCCCGCTCGGCCAGCTCGGCGACGATGGCCGCGCCGATCCCCCCTGCTGCCCCGGTCACCAGGGCGACTTTTCCCCTCATGGCACTACCTCCTCGGGTCGTGTGTGCGCGGGCGGCGGTCGCCACCCGGGCGTGCTCGACCGGTCAGCCCCGCCACGCCGAGGCCACGGTGGTGGCCTGGTCGGGGTTGAGCCTCGGGTCGCAGTGGCTCAGGTACTTGTCCGGCACGTGCGCGATCTGCGAGGCGTTCCGCACGCACTCGGTCACCTGGTCGGGAGTGGTCTCCAGGTGCAGGCCGCCCGCGATCCCCCCGCAGGCGCGCACCGCCGACTGGAACCGCTCGACCTCGGTGACGACGTCGTCGACGAAGCGGGTCTTGAGGCCGTCTGGCCCCGGGACCGTGTTGCCGTGCATCGGGTCGGTCAACCAGATCACCGGGTGCCCGGCCGAACGCGTCGCGCGCACCAGGCTGGGCAGCCGCTCGTCGACCAAGTCGGCGCCCATGCGGGCGATCAGGGTGAGCCTGCCCGGTTCGCGGTTCGGGTCGAGCTTCGCGCACAGCGCCAGCAGGTGCTCGACCTCCATGGTGGGCCCCACCTTGCAGGCGACCGGGTTGCTCACCTGGGCCAGCAGGGCGACGTGCGCGCCCTCCGGGTCCCTGGTGCGCTCGCCGATCCACGGCCAGTGCGTGGAGGCCAGCAGGTACCCGCCCGTGGAGTCCTCGCGCAGCAACGGGACCTCGTAGGCGAGCAGGAGCGCCTCGTGGCTGGTCCACACCGGGGCGCAGACCGCGGAGCGGGGCGAGTCGCCGGACCAGCCCAGGTGCCCCATGGCCTCGGCCGCCGCGTGGTAGGCCATCAGCAGCCGGTCCGGGTCGGGCCTGCGCGCGGTGAGGTCCGGGTCCGGCGAGTTGACGATGTGGCCCCGGAACACCGGCAGGTCCACCCCCCGGAACAGCTCGGTGGGCTTGGACCGCGGCTTGGCGAACTGCCCGGCGATGCGGCCGACCCGCAGCACCGGCCGGTGCGTGGACATCCGCACCCGCCCGGCCATCAGGTCGAGCACACCGACCTTGCGGGCGATGTCCCCGGCGTTGCACTCGGCCGGGTCCTCGGCGCAGTCGCCCGCCTGGACGACGTGCGCCTCCCCCTCGGCCACCCTGGCCAGCTCGCGGCGCAGGTCGCGCACATCGGACTCGGCGACCAGACCGGGCAGGGCGGCCAGTTCCCTGCCGACCTCGGCGAGCCGGTCGAGCGGCGCCCACTGCGGCTGCTGGGCAGCGGGCAGGCGCTCCACTGCGTGGATCCCGTTCATCGGTTCCTCCTGTCTGTGAGCGGTGGTGGTGCGCCGGCCGGGACACGCTCGGCCGGGGTCATGGCGGCGCGCGGTCGCGCGTGGTGCGGGGTGGGCCAGGGGGCCAGGCCGGGGCGGTCCCAGAAGCGCAGCCGCTCGGAGCGCTCGACCCGGCCGACGACGGCCAGGTCGGGACCGCCCAGGACGAGCGAGCCGTGGCCGTGCTCGTCGAGCGCGGGCCAGGCGGGGCCGTCCGCGCAGCTCGGGTGCCCGGTGGTGGCGAAGGAGGCGACCAACTGCCGCAGGGTCGTCCCGACGCGGCGTTCCAGCGGGCCGTCACCGAACATGTCGATGTTGGCGGGCGTGGCGTGCGTCCCGAACAGGAACTTGGAGGTGGCCTCGTGCGGGGCGCCGACCCCCGGGACCCGGGTCGGGTGCGTGAACTCCATGGCGTACAGCGGAGAACGGCCGATCCGCACGTGCCGCTCGGCGAGGCGCACGACGCGGTGGCGCAGCAGCGCGTCTCCGTACACTTCGGACCAGACGGTCGCCGGGTCGTGGGCGAACGCGCCCAGCGCGGCGGCGTCGCGGTAGACCTGCAGGCAGTCCTGCACGTCGTACTCCGACACGTCGTCGGCGAGCGCCCGCAGGATGTCGCGGACGACACCGCGCAACCGCAGGAAGGTGGCGGGCGGGGGCGTCGGGGTCAGCACGGACATCCCGGGGACGGTGAAGAACGTGCCCTCGTTGCGGGTGTGCACCGACATGACGGGCATGTCCGGCGGCGGCGAGTCGTGGTCGTAGCCGGGCATCGTGGTCCCGTCGAGCACGGGTCCGCGGAACTCGCGACCGCTGTGCGCGGGCCGGTTCTGCCCAAGTTCGTTCCACGCCGCCAACAGCACCGAGGCGGGCGCTTGGCGCAGACCGGGCACCGTTGTCCCCAACCGGTCCGCGAGGCGTTCGGCGGACGCACGGGCGTGCGGGGCGGTCATCGACAACTGCGGTGCCCGCACGTGCGCCGCGCTGATCTCCACCACCCGGCGCACCAACACCTTCGTCTGCGGGAGCAGGGCCAACTGGTGCGCACTCGCGCCGCCCGCGGAGGTGCCGACGAGCGTGACGTTCCCCGGGTCGCCGCCGAACGCGGGCGCGTTGTCGCGGACCCAGTGCAGCAGCGCCATCTGGTCCTGCAGGCCCCAGTTCGCGTGCAGCCCGGTGTCGACGTCGGCCAGCTCCTCGTGGAAGCCGAAACCGAAGGGGCCCAGGCGGTAGTTGAACGTCACCACCACGAGCCCGCCCTCGGCGGCCAGCAGCGCGCCGTCGTAGTTGGCCAGGCTGCCCGCGCCGACCTGCCACGCGCCGCCGTGCACGTACACCAGGACCGGCAGCGAGCCACCCTCGTCGGGCGTCCAGACGTTGGCGGACAACGCGTCCTCGGCGCTGCCCGGCACCCCGGGTTGGCAGAACTGGGCGCCGCGGGTGGTGGCGTCGCGCACGGCTGTCCAGGGTTGGGGCGGCCGGGGCGAGGCGAAGCGCAGCGGGCCGACCGGGGGTTGGGCGTAGGGGACACCGAGGAACTCGGTGACCCCGCCGAGACGGGTCCCCCGCACGGCACCCGCCGAGGTGCGGACGACGACGGGAGCGGCGGATGACGGCCCGGTGGTCGAGGCAGGTTTGGGCGAGAAGGCTGTGGCGGAAACAGCGGTGGGCGACGCGGAAGTGGGCACGACCGAATTCCTCCTGGGAGCGGGGAACCGAGTGGCGGTGTCCTTCACCCGGAAGGGGTGACAGTGGACTGGGTGCGTGCCTTGATCCTCGTCCCCGGGGCCCGACAAGATCGTCCACGTCAGACCCAGTACGTCACAAGAATGCCGTTGCCTACCCTCGATCGAGGGAACATTTTCCCAGTGCAATCACGGTGAGTGGCTTGCACGCCGATATGGACACCGGTGGTCGCGAATAGCGCCGGGCCCCGATCGGGCCCCACCCGGACTTGACTGACTTCCCGCCGCGTGGTCGTGCTGCCCGGTCGCGGTGCGGTACGAAGCAATCATGCTGAACACGACCAGAGCGCCGTCGAGGCCCGCGCCGCCGTTCGCCGCGATGGCCGCCGTCCTGTGCTTGGTCGGCATCGTGGTCGTCGGGCAGATGTACGCGACGATCCCGCTGATCCCCTACCTGGCAGGCGCGTGGTCGGTCGACCCGGCCGCCGCGGCCTGGGCCACGTCCGCCTTCGCCATCGCCTACGCCTGCGGGTCCCTGATCAGCGGCCCGCTGTCCAACCGCTGGGGCAGGCGGGCGGTGATGGTCGGCGGGATCGCCGCGATGGCCGTGGTGACGGCGGTCCTCCCGCTCGCGGACAGCCTGGTGACGGGCTCGGTCCTGCGCGGCCTGCAGGGGCTGTTCGCGGGCGCGTTCGTGCCCATGGCCTACGCCCACTTCAGCGCGACCGTGCCCGCGCGGCGGCTGCCGACCGCGCTGACGATGATCTCGGCGTCGATGGGCGGCACCGTGGTGATCGGCCAGGTCGAGTCGCAGCTGGTGGCGCAGTACCTGGGCTGGCGCGCGGTCTTCTGGGTCACCGCCGCGCTGCTGGTGCCCGCCGTGGTGATCGTCTACCGCGTCATGCACGACCCGGACGGTCAGGTGCCGGTCGCCGGTCGGGTGCACGGCACGGTGCCGACGTTGGTCCGCCGCGCGCCGCTCTACCTGATCGCGCTGCTGGTGGCGGGCAGCATCACCGCCGTCTACACGGGAGTCCAGCTCGCGGGCCCCGCCGAACTGGTCAGCGACCACGACGCGATGCTCGCACTGCGCACCAGCGCGTTGCCCGCCCTGCTGCTGGCCGTCTTCTTGGCACCGGTCCTGGGCAGATTCCCTTCCACGATCAGGGTTTGCGCCGCCTTCGCCCTCGCCGCCGCAGGTATGGCGGGCACGGCGATCGTCTCGGACAGTCCGCTGGGGATCGGGATCGCGCTGTTCCTGTTCATGCTCGGCATGTCCACCGCCGGACCCGCGCTCATCCAGTCGATCGGCACCAACGCGGGCGCCGCCCAGACCACCGCGATCGCCTTCTACGGCTTCGCCCTCAACGCGGGCGGCGCTGTCGGTGCCCGGCTCCCCACGTCGTTCCCGGACCTGGCCGAACTGGCCTGGGTCCTGACCGCCGTCCTCCTCGCCGCCACCGCCTACCTGTTCCGCTCCGCCCTGCGCGCCCGCACCACCACGTTCCGCCCGGTCGAGCCGCGCGTCCCGGCGACCGGACCCCGGCGAGGCGCTCGGTCGGGGTCGTGACCCGGATATTCGGCGTACGGACCGGGTACGGCGCGCTACAGTGGCCGCACACCTGGTGATCAAGGAGCCGACCGGCCGCGCGGGCTCGGAACACAGGAGGACGCCTGATGCAACCGCTCGACCAAGAGCGCATCCGCGACTCGCTCACGAACTGCTCGAAGGGCGAGGCGAAGAAGATGACCATGCCGAACCTGGACACCGTGGCGTGGGACGACCTGGACTTCTTCGGCTGGGTCGACCCGCGCGCGGTGAACAACGCCTACCTGGTGCTGCCGTACCAGGGTGAGGTCGTGGGGATCTCGCTGCGGATGGCCACGCCGCCGCGCAGCAAGCTGCGGTCGTCGATGTGCGCGTTCTGCCACACCATCCACCCCGCCTCGGACATCGTCCTGTTCTCGGCGCGCAAGTCCGGCAAGTCCGGCAAGAAGGGCGACACCGTCGGCACCTACATCTGCCGCGACCTCGCCTGCAGCCTGTACGTGCGCGGCAAGCGCAAGTCCGACGTGCCGCAGGCGACCGAGACCATCGACCTGAGCGAGAAGATCGACCGCATGGTGCTCAACGTGGAGCTGTTCGTGAGCCGGGTCCTGGTCGGCGAGTGACCGCGCCGCGGCCGGGCCCGGGTGGCCCGACCGCGGCGGTGCGCCTGCCCCGCTCAGTCCTCGCGCGAGCTCAGTCGTCGAGAACCAGTCGTCCTCGAGAGCTAGTCGTCCTCGAGTACAGCGAGCACGTCGAACTCCACCAACATCCCCGGCGGCAGGCCCACGTAGCAGGTCATCCGCGCCGGGGCGGGCTCGCCCGCGTAGGTGCGGTAGATCTCGTCCATCGCGCGGAAGTGCGCGTAGTCGGTCAGCCAGACGCGGGTCATGACCACGTCGGCGAAGGTGGCCCCGGCCTCGGCGAGGACGGCGACCACGTTGTCCAGCGAGCGGCGCACCTGCGCCTCGATCCCCTCGACCAGCTCACCGGTCGCCGGGTCCGCGGGCATCTGGCCGGAGACCTGCACGACCCGGCCGATGCGCGCGCCCTGCGAGTAGTGCGCGATCGGGTCCGGGGCGCCGCCGGTCTTCAGAGCGAGCTTCTCCACGTGCGCTTCCTCTCCTTCTGCTGTGCGGTTTCCGCGGGTGGTGCGCGCCCGAGTCAGGCGCGGGTGAGCGGCCGGGTGTCGCGGTCCACCAGGAACTCGGGGCGGGTGGCGTGTCGGGGCGCGTTGCCGACGGAGTTGTAGGTGATGAACACGACCGTGCGCCGGTCGTCGGAGGTGTTGTCCGAGGAGGAGTGCACGATGCTCGGGTGGAACGCCGAGATCGCGCCCGCCTGCCCGAGCAGCCGGTGCGCGGCGAACCGCTCGGCGAGCGCCTCGGCCCGCTCGTCGGGGATGCTGTGCGCGAGCTTGGCCGACACGTGGTCGGTCCAGGTCCCCCGGCTGCCCAGCGCCTCGGACCCGTCCGAGCCGATGATGCCCAGCCGGTGCGACCCGGAGAGCACCGTCAGCGGGCCGTTGCCCGCGTGCACCTCGTCCAGGCTGATCGCGACGGTGACCGCGGCCGGGGCGGGCATGCCGTCCTCCAGCGCCCAGAACGCGAAGTCCTGGTGCCACGGCCAGCGCCCGCCCTGCCGGGGGCTCTTGATGTTGACCTTGAACTGGTAGACGTACACCTGGTCGCCGACCAACTCCTCGGCGAGGTCGAGCAGTGCCGGGGTGCGCACCAGCGCGGCGCACACCTCGTCGTAGCGGTGGCAGCCGTGCAGCGCGCGCAGCACCACACCACCCTCCTCGTACACCGACTCGGGGCGGTCGGCCGCGCAGATGCCCTCGATCGCGGTCCGCAGCCGCGCGAGCGAGTCGGGCGGGAGCGGGTCAGCGGGCACGCACCAGCCCTGCCTGCGGTAGTCGGCACCCGCTCGGGCGAGCTGGGTCGCGGTATCGGTCATGCCGTGGTTCCTCCGGTCGCTCGTCTGGGTTCGGGCTGTTCAGCCGGGTCAGGGGCGGCGGCACTCAGGCGTCGAAGAGCACCGCGGACAGGATCAGCCGGTCGATCTTGCCGTTGGGGTTCAGCGGCAGCTCGTCGAACCAGGTGAGGCTGCGCGGCACCATGTGCTCCGGCAACAGCTCACCCAGCTCGGCCAGCACCGGGGCGGTGTCCAGGCGCACACCGGTGAAGGCGGCGCGCAGCTCGACGTCCCCGTCGCCGACCGCGCCGCCGAGCACCACCGCGTCGCGCACGCCGTAGCGGGTGCGCAGGGCCTGCTCGACCTCGCCGACCTCCACCCGGTGGCCGCGGACCTTGACCTGGTGGTCGACCCGGCCCAGGTGCACGGCCAGGTCCCCGTTGTGGGTCACGAGGTCGCCGGTGCGGTACCAGTGGTCGACGCGCACCGGTCCCGTCCCGTCGTACACGCGCGCGACGCCGTCGTCGATCGCCACGAACCGGCCGGTGTTCTGAGCCGGGTCGAGGTAGCCGGGGAAGCGTTGGACACCGCGCATCACCAGCTCGCCGACAGCGGCTGGGCGGCCGTCGTCGCCGATCACCGCGATCTCCATGTCCGGGTAGGGACGGCCGATGGGCACGGTGCCGTTCCCGGTGGCCTCGTCGGGGCTGCCCGCGACCCGGTGCTCGTAGCACCCGGTCAGCTCGGTGGGCCCGTAGATGTTGTCCAGCGCGCTGTTGGGCGCGGCCCGCCGCCACTGCTCGACCTGCTGCCACTTGAGCGGTTCGCCGGAGAACAGGCTCCAGCGCAACCCGGGCATGGCCCCGGGAGCCAGGTCGCCGAGGCGCTCGGCCGCGGAGATGATGGACGGCACGGAGAACCAGTGCGTCAGGCCGCGGCGGTTGACGAAGTCCACCGGGGACAGGATCTCCCGCTTGGTCGGCACCACCAGCGCGGCGCCGGTGCTCCACGCGACGAACATGTCGTGCACCGACGGGTCGAAGGTCAGCTCGGCGACCTGGGAGTGCCTGCACCCCGGGCCCGCCGGGTAGTGCTCGCGCACGTGCGCGACGAACGGGGAGATGTTGCGGTGGGTGAGCGGGACGCCCTTCGGGGAACCGGTCGACCCGGAGGTGAACAGGATGTAGGCGAGGTCGTCGAGTCCGGCCCTGGACGCGGGCAACGCGGACGCCGGGGTGGCGGGCAGGGCGTCGAGCGCCGCGTCGGGCAGGTCCAGCGCGGGGACGCCGGGGTCGACCTCGGCGCCGCCCGCGTCGCGGATGACGAGGTCCAGTCGGGCGCTGTCCGCGATGGACCGCAACCGCGCGGCGGGGAAGCCCGCGTTGAGCGGGACCGGGGTCGCGCCCAGTCGCAGGGTGGCCAGGTACGCCGCGTAGGCGGTGCGGCTCCGGCTGACCGCGAGGCCGACCCGGGCCGGTGGGCCGCCGGTGGCCCCGCAGATACGGGCGGCGACCGCGCGGACCAGCTCGTCGAGTTCCCGGTAGGTCAGGGTGTGGCCGTCGACCTCGAGCGCCACGAGCCCGGCGTGCGGTTCGACGGAGTCCCCGAACCAGTCGTACAGCAGTCGGTCGTTCATCGCTCCTCTTTCGCTGGGTGGGGGTGCGGACTCCGTGTGCGGGAGGGGGCAGTGCGAGAGGGATGCGCGGGGTTCAGCCCCCAGTGCGGGCCCGGCCGCGGCGGGGGAGCTTGCGCACGCGCGGCTCGTCCGGCTCGGGGCCGGTCCACGCCACGGCCGCGCAGAACCGGCGCACGGTCGGGTTCTCGAACAACGCGGAGACGCGGGCGGAGACCCCGGCTTCGTCGTGCAGGCGGGCGACGAACTCCGTGGCCAGCAGGGAATGCCCGCCGAGGGCGAAGAAGTTGTCGGTGGCGCCCACGCTCTCGCGGCCGAGCAGCCGCGCCCACATCGCGCTCACCCGGACCTCGCGCTCACCGTCGGGCGCGACGAAGTCCTGCGTGGGCAGCTCAGCTCCGTCCACCTCGGGCAGGCCGCGGCGGTCGAGCTTGCCGCTCGCGGTGAGCGGCAAGCGGTCCAGCACCGTGAACCGCACGGGGACCATGTAGTCCGGCAGGTGCCGCGCCAGGTCCCGGGTCATCTCCGCCTGCTTCGGCGGCGCGGCGCCCTCGGCGAGGACGAGGTAGGCGACCAACCCCTTCGCCACCCCGGTGCCCGCGACCGCGACCGCGGCGGCGGACACCGCGGGCAGGCGTTGCAGCGCCGCCTCGACCTCGCCCAGCTCGACGCGGTGACCCCGCAGCTTGACCTGGGTGTCGACGCGGCCGAGGAACTCCAGCCTGCCCGCCGCGTCGTACCGGGCGAGGTCACCGGTCCGGTACAGCCGCGCCCCGGGGACCGCGCCCACGACGTCGGGGACGAACCGGTCGGCGGTCAGGTCCGGGCGGTTGACGTACCCGCGGGCCAGGTTCTCCCCGCTGATCCACACCTCCCCGGGGAACCCGGGTGGCACCGGCTCGCCGGTGGGGTCGAGCACGTGCACGGCCGTGTTGTCCGCGGGCCTCCCGATCGGCGGCAGCACCGGCCACCGCCCCGGGCTGGTGGGCAGCCAGTGGCTGGTGGCCCGGCTGACCTCGCTCGGCCCGTACTGGTTGACCAGCCCACAGCCGGGCAGCGCCGCGAACCAGTCGGCGAGGTCGTCGGTCACCTGCAGCTGCTCACCACCGCACATGACCGCCCGCAGCCTCAGCAGCGGAGCCCGGTCCAGGGCACGGGTCCAGCTCACCACGTTGACCAGTCCGGCGTAGGGGACGTCCCAGCGCTCGACTCCACCGGTCTCCAGGTGCTCGAGCACGACCGCCGGATCGCGTCGGGCGGCGTCGTCGGGCAGCACCACGAGGCGGGCGCCGACCTGCCAGGCGGCGAACATCTCCACGAAGGACGCGTCGAACCCCAGCGAGTTGAACTGCAGCACCGCGCCGGTGGGGCGCACCGGGATCTCGTCGCGGTCCCAGCGCGCCAGGTTGGCCAGCGCGCGGTGCGACATCGCCACCCCCTTGGGCCGCCCGGTCGACCCGGACGTGTAGAGCACGTAGGCGAGGTGGTCCGGCCGGACGTCCACCCGCGGCGGTCGCACCGGGCCGGTCGCGATGGGGCCGGGTGGGATCTCCAGGACGTCCTCCCCCACCTCCCCCACCTCCGCTGCCACCGCCCGGGCGTCGGCGTCGGTCAGGACCAGGCGGACACCGGCCTCCGCGCACATGAACCGCAGGCGGTCGCCCGGGTAGGACATGTCCAGCGGCACGTAGGCGCCACCTGCCTTGAGCACGGCCAACAACGCGGTGAACAGGCGTGGGCCGCGGTCCATGAGGAGCCCGACGCGGATGTCCGGTCCGACGCCGCGCTCCACGAGCCGGTGAGCGAGGGCGTTCGCGTCGGCGTCGAGCCGCGCGTAGGTGAGCTGGACCCCGCGGTGGGTCAGCCCGACGGCGTCCGGGGTCCGCTCGGCCTGTCGTCGGAACAGCTCGTGCGCCGTGACCGGCTCGACCTCCCGGTGGCGCCCCGACGCGGTGGCGAGCACGGCCGCGCGCTCCTCACCGGTCATGATCGGCAGCCGGGCGGCGGGGGCGTCGGGGGTGCGGGCGATGCTCGCCAGCAAGGTGTGGAAGTGGCCGAGGAGCCGCTGGGCGGTCGCCCCGGTGAACAGGTCGGTGCCGAACTCCAACTCCAGGTGCAGGCCCTCGGCGGTGATGCGGGCGGCCAGGACCAGGTCGAAGTCGACCGCGGCGGCGCGCAGCCGGACCGGCCGCACCCGCAGACCGGTCAGCTCCGCGCCGCGCTCGGACTCGGCGTGCATGTCGAACAGGACCTGCGCCAGTGGGGAGTGGCCGGTGGAGCGCTCGGGCGCCACCCGCCGCACGACCTCGGCGAAGGGCACCTCCCGGTGCGGGTGGCCGTCGAGCACCTCCCGCCGGACCGCGGCGAGCACGTCCTGGAAGCCGGTGTCGGCGGTCAGCCGCGAGCGCACGGCGGTGGTGTTGACGAAGTACCCGATCTGGCCTTCCAGTTCGACCTGGCCCCGGCTGGTCACCGTGGTGCCGACCAGCACGTCCGGGTGGCCGCTGAACCGGTGGACCAGCACCGCGAACGCCGAGAGCAGCGTCATGTACGGGGTGCAGCCCTGCGCGGCGCCCACCTCGGCGACCTGGTCGAGCAGGTCCTTGGGCACGAGCGCGCGGACCATCTCGGCGGCCGAGGTGCGCACCGGCGGGCGCGGGTGGTCGGTGGGCAGGTCGAGCTGGGTGGGGGCGTCGGCGAGGTGGCGGACCCAGTGCTCGAGGTGCGCGGCCCCGGCGGCACCGCGGTGGCGATCCCGCTGCCAGACCGCGTAGTCCGGGTACTGGACGGCGAGAGCGGGCAGCTGGGCGGGGGTGCCGGTCAGCTCGGCCCGGTAGAACTCGGCCACCTCGCGCTGGAAGACCGCGCCGGACCGGCCGTCGAACACCAGGTGGTGGATGATCAGCACGAACAGGTGCCGGTCGGGGGCGAGCCGGTAGACGCGGGTGCGCAGCAGCGGGCCGCGCTCGAGGTCGAACGGCACGCGCGCGTGGTCCTCGGCGACGGACTCGGCGCGGTCCGGGCCCCCGGTCAGGTCGACCACGGCGTGGTCCAGCTCCGCCCGCTCGACCACGACCTGGACCGGGGTGCCGTCGACCCGGCGGAACCGGGTGCGCAGCGACTCGTGCCGGTCGACCACGGCGGCGATCGCGGCGCGCAGGGCGGGCTCGTCCAGCTCGCCCTCCAGCTCCAGGCTCTGGGTCAGGTTGTACTGACCGTCCTCGTCGGAGAGCTGGTCCAGGAACAGCAGGTGCTCCTGGTTGGGCGCCAGCGGGATCGGGCCGTCCGGTCGGCGCGGGATCACCGCCGCGCCCCGCCCGCGGGCGCCGCCCGCGACCAGCCGGTCGACGAGCGCGGACAACGACCCCAGTTCCGGCTCCTCGAACACGCCGCGCAACGGGACCTCCAGGCCCCACTCGCGGCGGATCCGGGCGATCAGCAGCGTGGCCAGCATGGAGTGCCCGCCCGCGGTGAAGAAGTCGTCGTCGCGGCGCAGGCCGGTGCGGCCGAGGACCTCCGACCACAGGTCCGCCATCCGGCGCTCGGTCGGCGTCCACCCGGCACCGGTGTCAGCGGCGTCGGCGGCGTCCCGCTCGGCGGCCGTGGACAGCGACTCCAGGTCGACCGCGCCACGCGGGGTGCGGGGCAGCGCGGCCAGCCGGATCAGCCGAGCGGGCACCTGGTGGCGCAACAGGGTTCGGGAGAGCGCGGCCAGCAGCGGGGCCGGGTCGGTGCCGTCCGGGGCGGCGAAGAAGCCGATCAACCCCGGGCGGCCGCCCCCGGCGGGCACGACGGCCGCGTCGGACACCTCGGGCAAGGCGCGCAGGGCGGCTTCGGTCAGCTCCGGCCGGGCCGGGATGCCGTCGCCCACGACCACGCGGTCGGCGCGGCCGAGGACCACGGTGGTGCCGTCCACGCGTCGCCTGCCGTGGACACCGGTCGGGCGTGGTGTCGTCCCCTCGCCGCGTCGGTGGAACTCGCCGACCGCGCCCGGGGCGACGGGGTGCAGGTACTGGTCGAGCAGCGGCTCGCCGTCGTGGGTGTCCGCCGTCAGCCGCAGTCGGGACACGGGTTGGTCCGGACTGTCGGCGAACGCGCGCAGGACCGTGCGGAAGTGCTCGACCAGGGTGTCGACCTCGGCGGCGTCGAACAGGTCCGTGCGGTACTCGACAGCACAGCCCACGAAGCGACCCGAGCCGTCCTCGCGCGCGTGCAGGGTCAGGTCGAACTTGGACGTCGCGCTGGGAACCTCCAGCGGGGTGGCGGTGAGACCGGGCAGGGGCAGCGCGTGCGGCGCCTCGTCGGCGTTGCACATGACCTGGAACACGGGGGTGAACGCGGCGTCCCGCCCCGGTGCGACCCGGGTGGCGACCTTGTCGAACGGCACGTTCTCGTGCTGCTGCGCGCTCAGCAGCCGGTCGCGCACCGCCCGGACCACCTCCGGCGCGGACTGCTCGCCCCGCACGCCGATCCGCACGACCACCGTGTTGACGAACAGGCCGCACGTGCGGTCCCACTCGGGTCGACCCCGGTTCGCGACCGGCACCCCCAGCACGAGGTCGCCCACTCCGGTGATCCTGTGCAGCAGCACCGCGAACGCGCTCATCACCACGGCGAACGCGGTCGTGCCGCAAGCGGTCTTGAGCGCGTCGACCGCCTCGGTGATCTCGGCGTCGACCGAGAAGGACACCGTGCGCCCCTCGCCGGAGGCGCGACGCGGGTAGGGCTTGTCGTGCGGGAGTTCGAGCAGCGGCGGCGCACCCGCCAACTGCTCGGCCCAGAAGTCCAGGTCGCGGTCGAACCCACCGCTCGCGGCGACCCCGTACTCCCACGCGGTGTAGTCGCGGTACTGGTAGGGCACCTCGGGCAGCTCGGCCGCGCGCCCCTGGACACGGGCGGCGTACAGCTCGGCGAACTCCGCGAAGGCGAACCGCTCGGACCAGCCGTCGGAGACGATGTGGTGGATATTCACCAGCACCAGGTGCTCGGCAGGCGCGGTGCGCACGACCTCGACCCGGACCAGCGGGTCGGTGGCCAGGACGAACGGGCGCGCGCCGAACTCCGCGACCCGCTGCGCCGCCGTCTGCCCGGTGTCCGCGAGGTCGACCAGGTCCACCGGCAGGTCCTCGGCCGGGCGCGGCCGCTGCACCAACTCGCCGCCGGTGGTGCGGACGAACCGGGTGCGCAGCGCCTCGTGCCTGGTGAAGACCTCCCGCCAGGCGTGCTCGACGGCCTCGAACGACAGGTCGCCGACCACGCGGAAGCCGAACGGCACGTTGTAGGTGGCCGCCCCGCCCGCCAGCTCGTCGAGGAACCACAGCCGCCGCTGGGCGAAGGAGGCCGCGACGTCCTCGTCCGCCCCGACCCTGCGGACCGCGGCGGCGCCCCCGCCCGCCCGCTTGGCCAGCAAACGGCTGAGCAGCTCCTGCTTGAGCCGGGCGGCTTCGTCGTCGGCCGCGCTCATGCCACGCCCTTCCCCGAGGCCAGGACCTTGGCCACGATGTCCACCGCGTCGTCGATGTCCCGCGCGCCGACGCCGCGGTGGGTCACCGCCCTGGCCCTGCCGTGCCCCAGCTCGGCCAGCGCCAGCCCGTGCTCCCGGGCGGCGGCGAAGAACGCGGGCAGCGTCCAACCGGGCGCGGTGATCCGGAACATGCAGATGTTGGTCTCCACGACCTCCGGGTCGATCTCGACGCCGGGGATGTCGGCGAGCCCGATGGCCAGCCTGCGGGCGTTGGCGTGGTCCTCGACCAGCCGGTCCGCGGTCTTGATCGCGACGATGCCCGCGGCCGCGATGAAGCCCGCCTGCCGCATGCCGCCACCGAGCATCTTGCGGATCCGGCGGGCCTTGGCCACCAGCTCCCGGTCGCCGACCACCATCGAACCGATCGGCGCGCTCAACCCCTTGGACAGGCAGAACTGCACCGAGTCGGCGGGAGCGGCGATCTCCGCGGGGGTGCGGCCGGAGCCCGCGGCGGCGTTGAACAGGCGGGCTCCGTCGAGGTGCAGGCGCAGGCCGCGGTCATCGGCGAAGGCGCGGACGTCGGCCAGGTGCTCGGCGGAGAGGATCCTGCCGCCACAACGGTTCTGCGTGTTCTCCACGCACACCACCGCGGGTAGGGCGAACTGCGGGTCCTCCGGGTCCTTGGGGCAGCCCTCGACGAGGTCCGCGATGCGGAGCGTGCCGTCGGGCTGGTTGTCGATCGGCTCGTACACCAGCCCACCGCACACCGAGGCGCCGCCCGCCTCGTAGATGTAGATGTCGCTCTCGCGCCCGACGAGGACCTTGGTGCCGCGCGGCGCGTGCGCCATCAGGCAGGCCAGGTTGGCCATCGTCCCGCTGGGCATCAGGCACCCGGCGTCCTTGCCCAGGGTGTGCGCGGCCAACTCCTCCAGCTCGCGCACGGTCGGGTCCTCGCCGTAGACGTCATCGCCCTGGGTGGCCGACGCCATCGCGGCCAGCATGTCCGCCGTCGGCCTGGTGAACGTGTCACTGCGCAGCTCGATCACCGGGTACCCCCGTCCTCGTCGGCCGTCACGACCAGCTCGATCTGCCTGACCGCCTCGTCGAGCGCCTCCCGCACGCGGTCCGGGTCGTCGCCGACCGCGATCACGTGCCCGAGGCGCTCGTAGGCGTTGCGCGGCGGTCGCACGTGGGCACCCACCCCGACGGTCACCTTGGCGGCGACCACCCCGTCGACCTTCAGCGCGCGCTCCACCCCCTCGACCTGCCGCAGCACCCCGGTCCGGGGGACGGTCAGGAACCGGATCGCGGCCGTGCGGGTGGGTGCGCCCGGCAACGACACCGGCCGGGCCGCGGCGGCGAGCAGCTGCTGGCCCAGGACGTCGACGCCGGTCGCCAGGCGCACCAGCTCGGGGATCATGCCGCCCGCGAGCCGGGGGTTGATCTCCACGATCGCCGGACCGGCCGGGGTCAGCTTCACCTCGGTGTGCGAGGCGCCGGTGCGCCAGCCCACGGCGTCGAGCCCGGCCGTGACCTCGGCCCGGATCAGCTCGGCGGTCTCCGGTGGGAGGTCGGCGGGGAACACGTGGCCCTGCTCGACGAAGTTCGGCAACCAGCCCACCGACTTGGCGGTGATACCGACGCAGTGGTGCGCGCCGTCGAGGCTGAAGACCTCCACGCTGACCTCGGGGCCGTCGAGGTACTGCTCCACGAGCGCGGCCCCGGCCATCGGCAGCCCGCGCACGTTGGCGGTCACCGACACCACCGCGGCGACCTGCGCGCGGACCTGCTCCTCGGTCTCGCACAGCAGCACGGCGTTCGACCCGGAGTCGTCCACCGGCTTGACCACGCACGGCAACCCCGCCGCTCGCACCGCTTCCGTGATCGCCCGGTCGCCGTCGGCTCCGGTGAGGGCGCTGAAGCGGGGCTGGCGCACACCGGCCCCGGCCAGCACCGCGCGCAGCTCGGACTTGTCCCGGCACGCCCGGATCGCCGCGGGCGGGTTGCCCGGCAGGCCCAGCCAGCCCGCCAGCTCGGCGACGGCGGGGATGTAGAACTCGCTGGTGCTGGTGACGCCGACCAGTTCCTCGCGCCGCCACCGGTCCTGGATGGTCTGGCGCAGGCTCGCCGTGGAGTTCGTGTCGCAAAGGACGACCTCGGCGCCGGTGTCCGCGAGCCCGGCGTAGCGCTCGGGGCCGCTGGTGAGCAGGACCGGGCGGAACCCGAGGGCGCCGCTCTGGCGCAGCGCGGCCATGCCGGTCCCGGTGGTGTTGGACTCGACGAACAGCAGGTGCCGCGGCGTGTTGTCAGCGGCCCGGTTGACCGACCGGGACCACCGGCTGACCTCGGTGCCGTACTCGACGACCTCGGGTGTGCGCGAGACCTCGACCGCACCGAGGCCGTGCTCGGCCCAGTGCTCGTCGTCGTAGACGGTGTCGACGTAGCGGTCGCCGCGGTCGGGGAAGATCCCGACGACCCGGGTGCCCGGCTCCGCCCGCGACGCCACCTCGCACATCACCCGGTACACCGAGCCGGAGGTGTTCCCGGCGAAGATCTGCTGCTCGGCGGCGAGGTCGCGGGTGGCCTGGAACGCCTCGTGGTCGTTGAGCCAGTGCACCTCGTCGATGAGCCCGCGGTCGAGGTTGTGCGGCAGCAGGCTGTTGCCCAGCCCGCTCTGCAACCGGCGCGGGCGGTCCGGCTGGTCGAACAGCGCGCTGCCCACGCAGTCCACGCCGACGACCCGCAGGTCCGGCTGGGTCTCGCGGAGCCTGCGCGCCGTCCCGCACAGCGAGCCGCCGCTGCCGACCGACCCGACCAGCACGTCCACCCCGGGTAACTCGCGCAGCACCTCGTCGGCCAGCGCCCGGTAGGCGGCCGGGTTGTTCGGGTTGCTGTACTGCCGCGGCCAGAACGCCCGCGGCAGCCCGGTCAGCAGTGCCTGCAGCGCCTCGAGCCGGGCGCTCTGCCAGCCGTTGGCGGTCATCTTCTCCACGACGAGGACCTCGCAGCCCAGGGCGCGCAGCTTGCCCAGGGTGATCCGGTCGATGCGCGGGTCGGTGACGATGTGCACCGGGTGGCCCAGGGCGGTGCCGACCAGCGCCACCCCCAGCGCCATGGTGCCCGAGGAGCTCTCCACGATGGGGTCCCCCGGGCGCAGCTGCCCGGTGCGGCGGGCGTCGAGGATGATGTTCCTGGCGACCCGGTCCTTCATCCCGTACAGGTTTTGCAGCTCCAGCTTCGCGAAGAGCTCGACCCCCGCGCTGAGCGGGGCGCGCAGCCGGACCAGCGGCGTGTGGCCGATGCTGTCGATGATGCTCTCGAAGAGCACGTGTCACCGTCCCTTGTGGTCTCGCCCACCGCGGGTGTCGGTGGCGGTCGTGTCGGTGGCGGTCGTGTCGGGGCGGGCGGGGTCAGGCGTCGGCGCCCTCGGCGAGCAGGGCATCGACGCGGTCGTCGACAGCGGTGGCGCGCTCGCGGCGTTCGTCCAGCTCGCGGGTGCGGCGGTCGTGCTCGGTGCGCTGGGCGGCCAGCAGGTCGCGCACGCGGTCGGGGTGGGTGGACCCGGCGCTGGTCTTGACGACGAGCGCGCGGTCGACGTCGAACGCCGCGCGCACGGCGTCCTCGGTCCCGGTGATCGGGTAGCCGTGGTCGGCGGCGATGGACTCCAGCAGCGCGGGGTCCGCGGCGCCCGGTGCCGTGCGCCGACGCAGGCTGGCGGTGATGAACGCGCCGACGACGACCTGGGAATCCCGCCACGGCACGGCGAAGCGGGTGGTCAGCGCGTTGGCGAGGGTGAACCCGCCGAAGTACTCGCGCTCGCAGGCCTCCCGCATCCGGTCGGTGCGCAACGACAGCCCGCCGAGCACGACGGTGAGCAGCCGGAGCATCGACCTGGCCTCGCGCAGCGCGAGGTGCGCGTGCGCACCGGCCTCTTTGGACACTTCGACCAGGTTGGTGAACGGGGTGTTGCGCTGTCCGAGCAGGGCGTCGGTGTGGAACGCGGCCAGGTGCCCCGACTTGCCGCGGACGCGTTCGAGCACCGGGAAGTTCTTCTTCTGCGGCATGGCCGAGGAGATCCCGGACAGCTCGTCGGGCAGGTCGAGGAACTGGCAGTCGCTGCCGCCCCACATCAGCAGGTCGGTGCCGAACCGGCTGATCGCGGCGCCGAGCAGCGACAGCTCAGCGGTCACCTCCAGCACGTGCCCGCGCGAGGCCACGGCGGCGAGCGCGTGCGGGGTGGGGCGGGCGAAGCCGAGCAGGTCGGCCATCCGCTCGCGGTCCCAGTCCAGCTCCTGGCCCGCCATCGCGCCCGCCCCCAACGGGCAGGAGTCGATCAGGTCGTAGGTGCTCAGCAGCCGTCCGGCGCCGCGCAGGACCTGGTCGGTGAACGCCGTGAGCCAGAAGGCGGGGGTGATCACCTGCGCCGCCTGGAAGTGGGTGTGGCCGGGCATGGGCGCGCTCAGGTGTGCCGTCGCCAGCTCGTCGGCGAGCGGCCACAGGCCCAGCAGCAGGTCCAGCACCTCCAGCAGGCCCGCGCGCAGGTGCATGACCTGCGCGCACGCCTGGAAGTCGTTGCGGCTGCGGTCGACGTGCCAGGCCGCGAGCGGCGCCGAGAGCCCCCAGCGCACGTGCTGCTCCAGCGCGAAGGCGATGTCGGACATGTTCACCGACGGGTCGGCCGCCGCCAGCTCCCGCCGCGCCCCGCTCAGCAGCCCGCCGACCTCGCGGGCCTGGGCGTCGGTGAGCAGGCCCATCCGCCGGTACTCCAGGGCGAGCACCTTCTCCACCGAGACGTAGTGCGGCAGCAGGGCGGCGACCTCGTAGCGGAACTGCGGCGCCAGCACCTCCTCGTCGATCACGGCGCTGGGCCGCTCGGCGATCCGGCCGGTGAGCCGGGTACCCGAGGTGGCGGTCACCGGTCGTCCCGCGCGGGCCGTGGGACGAGCCTGCCGGTCCCGGTGCGCGTGGCGAGGTCGATGTCGACGACGCAGCGCACCGGGGTGTAGTCGAGCACCAGGGTCCCCTCCAGGTGCACCCATCCGGTGCCCGCGGCGAAGTCGGCGCCCGTCAGGTCGGTGGCCACCGGGTCGACGCTCACCCCGAGGGTCGTGCCCCCGGCGGTCGCGGTGAACCGCACGGCGACGTGGCCCAGCTCGGTGATCCGCCGCGAGATGTCGGCCAGCGGCTCCGCGGCGTCCTCGAAGCTGACCGGTCCGTCCTTCTCGGACAGCCGGTCGACCAGGTTCTGCATGTCCCTAACCCCCCTGTCGTAGTGGTGCTGGTCTCAGCCCGTGCCGCGCATGGCCTCGCGCAGGCTCCGCGGGCGCATGTCGGTCCACACCTCGGCGATGTGGTCGAGGCACTCCTGCTTGCTGCCCCGGGCGCCGGGGGCGGTCCAGCCCGCGGGTGGCCGCCGGTCGGCGGGCCAGATGGAGTACTGCTCCTCGTCGTTCACCACGACCACGTAGGCGCGGGTGTCCTCGTCGGTCTCGGCCATCGGTCTCCCTCTCCAGCGGTTCGGTCACCGCGCGGTCGGCGCGGGTGGTGGGTCCTTCGTGGTCGATCCGCTCAGCCGAGGTCGGCGAGCAGGGCGCGGAGCTGGTCGGGGGACAGGTCGTCGATCTTGGCCGCGAGCAGCGCCTCGACCTCGGCGGCGACCCCGCGCACGGTCGGGCGGTCGAACAGCACGCGCAGCGGCAACTCGATGTCGAACCGGTGCCGCAGCCGGGCCGCGAGCCTGCTGAGCACCAGTGAGTGCGCGCCCAGCTGGAAGAAGTTGTCCGTCGCGCCGATCTCGGGCAGCGCCAGCAGCTCGCACAGGTCCTCCGCGACGGCCTCCTCGGCGGGGCCCCGGCAGGGCTCGAACGCGGCCGAGGTGTGGTCGCGGATGTCGTCCGGCACGACCAGCGCGCCCCGGTCGACCTTGCCGTTGGCGTTGTGCGGCAACCGTTCCTCCACGAGCACCAGCGACGGCACCATGTACGCGGGCAGCCAGTCGGCCGCGGCGGCGCGCACCTCGTCGGGGGTCGGCCGTTCGGTGGCCGACCGCGCGGTGACGAACGCGACCAGCCGCCGGACGCCGGACCCCCCGCCGCCGCCGTGGATGATCGCGACGGCGTCGCGCACCAGCCGGTGGCGGCGCAGCGCGGCCTCCACCTCGCCCAGCTCGACCCGCATCCCGCGGATCTTGACCTGGTTGTCCCGGCGCCCCGCGTAGCGGATCGCCCCGTCCGGGCGGAAACTGCCGCGGTCACCGGTGGCGTACATCCGCCTGCCGGGCACGAACGGGTCGGGCAGGAAGGCCTCCGCCGTCCTGCTCGGGTCCCCGGCGTACCCACGGGCGAGGCCGAGGCCGCCGATGTACAGCTCGCCCATCGTCCCGATGCCCACCGGCTGGAACGCGGTGTCCAGCACGTAGATGGTGTTGTTGTCGAACGGCTTGCCCACGCTCACCACCCCGGAGCCCTCGGCGTCCTCGGGCCCGCACTCGTGGTGTGTGGAGTCGATCGAGACCTCCGTGGCACCCCAGGTGTTGTGCAACGCGGACCACGGCACGTCCGCCCGGAACCGGCGCACCAGCTCAGCCGGGAGCGCCTCGCCGCTGGACGTGGTGTCGCGCAGGGTCGACACCCACCACCGGCCCTCGCCGCGCGCCACGTCGAGCAGCATCGCGAGCATGCTGGGCACCACCTGCAAGTAGCGCGACCGGTACCGGCCGACACCGTCGAGCACGGCCGCCGGGTCCTGGTGCAGGCCGGCGGGCAGCATGACGACCCGAGCGCCGACCGACAGCGGCCAGAACAGCTCCAGCCCGGCGTCGTCGAAGGTCAGGACTGTCTTGTGCAGCACGGACTCCCCCGCCGCGAGCCCGAACCGCGACCGCATCCGCGCCATGCGGTTGACCCAGCCGTCGTGGCTGCTGGCGACCCCCTTCGGCACCCCGGTCGAGCCCGAGGTGAAGTACACCGACACCAGGTTCTTCCCGGCCACGGACCGCCCGGTCGGCACGGCGGGCGCGCAGGCGATCAGCTCGCGGTCGCGGTCGAGGACCACGGTGCGGGTGAGGTCCGCGAACAGCTCCGCGGCGTCGGCGTCCACGACGCAGACGCGGGTGGCGGCTTGCCCGAGGACCTGGCCCAGGCGGAGCTTGGGCAGTTCCGGATCCAGCGGCAAGTAGGCCGCGCCCGCCTTGAGCACACCGAGCAGGACCGCGAGGAGGTCGACCGAGCGCGGCACGCAGACCCCGACCACCTCGTCCACGGCGACGCCCAGCCCGACGAGGTGGTGGGCGATCCGGTTCGCCTGCTCGTCCAGGCACCGGTAGGACAGCTGGACGTCCCCGCACACCACGGCGACCGCGTCGGGGAAGTCCACGACCGAGCGCTCGAACAGCTCGTGCAGGCCGACATCGGGGAACGCCACCGCCGTCGCGTTCCACCCGGCGACCAGGTCGAGGTCGCTGGGCCGCACGACCTCGTGCTCGGCCACCGGGCGCCGCGGCGAGTCGAGGGCGCTGGTGAGCGCGGTCGTGAAGCCGCCCGCCAGGCGCTCGGCGGTCTCGCGCTCGAACATGTCGGTGGCGAACTCCAGCACGCAGTCGAGCGTGCCCGCCGCGGTCTCGGTGACCAGCAGCGTCAGGTCGTAGCGGGCCATCCCGGTGTCCAGCGGCGCGCTGCGGCAGGTGACACCGGGCAGGCGGAGGGCGAGGTCGAAGTCGTGCTGGTAGGCGAACGCGACCTGGACCGCGGAGCCCTCGGTCGACGCGGCCCGCAGGACGTCCTCCAACGGGACGTCGTGGTTCTCCCCGGCCGCCAGCACGGTGGCGCGGACGCGGTCGAGGTGCTCGACGAAGGTCGCGGACGCGTCGTAGCGGCCGCGGATCGGCACGACGTTGGTGAAGTACCCGATCAGCTCGTCGAGCGCGGGTGCCGCGCGGTTGGCCATCGGGGTCCCGACGACGACGTCGTCCTGCCCGGTCGTGCGGTGCAGGACCA
Organism: Actinokineospora globicatena; assembly: GCF_024171945.1. Lineage (GTDB taxonomy): Bacteria > Actinomycetota > Actinomycetes > Mycobacteriales > Pseudonocardiaceae > Actinokineospora > Actinokineospora globicatena. The sequence goes on along the minus strand of NZ_JAMTCR010000003.1, from coordinate 250,658 downwards.
GCAGGAACGTCGACAGCAGCACCAGGTAGGCCGAGGAACCGGTGGTCGCGGCGAGGTCGCGCAGGCGGGTGCTGGTGGTCGCGTCCAGCTCGAACCCGAGCCGGGCGCCGCGGCGGCTGTGCCGGGTGTCGGCCGGGCGCGGGCGGTCGCTGGGCAGGGCCAGCGCGGTGGGTGCGCCGTCGAGCTGGGTGCGCCAGTAGGCGAGTTGGTCGTCGAGCGCGCCGCCCGCGAGCAGCGAGCGCTGCCACTCGGCGAAGTCGCCGAACCGCACGGCGGGCGGCCTGGTCTCGGGCTCCGCACCCGCTGAGGCGGCGCGGTAGCAGCGGGCGAGCTCCCTGGCGAACACGGAGTTGGACCAGCCGTCGCTGACGATGTGGTGGATGTTGAGGAACAGCACGTGCTCCTCGTCGCCGATCCGGTAGAGCCGTGCCGCCAGCTGGCAGGGCCGCTTGAGGTCGAACGGGGTGCGTGCCAGCTCGAGCAGCTCCGCGAGCAGGGCGGGATCGTCCGGGCCCGCGCAGGCGCGGTCGAGCACGGGCACGTCGAGGACGACGTCGTCGTGGACGACCTGGACCGGGCGGTCGCCGTCGAGCACGAACGCGGTGCGCAGGGTGTCGTGACCGGCCACGACCGCGCGCAGTGCCGCGATCAGGGCGGGCACGTCGAGTGGGCCGGTCAGCACGTGGGCGGCGGGCTCGTTGTAGAGCGGTTGGTCAGGGGCGAGTTCGTGCAAGAACCACAGCTGCTCCTGGCCGACCGTCAGCGGCGCGGGACCGGTGGACCCACGACCCGGTACCGACAGCGCCGCGGGTGCCGCGCCGGTGCTCGCTCGTCCCTCGATCGCGGCGGCCAGGGCCCGAGCGGTGCGGTTCTCGTACAGCAGCGCCAGCGGCAGGTCACCGGCCACCTCCCGCAACCGGGAGATCACCCGCACGGCGAGCAACGAGTAGCCGACAGCGAAGAAGTCGTCCTCGACGCCGAGCTCGGCGATGCCCAGCACGTCGCGGAACACCTCGACGACCAGCCGCTCGGCCTCGGTGGCGGGCTCGGCGTACCCGGCGCGCACCGCGTCGGAGGCGTACTCGGGGGCAGGCAGGGCGTTGCGGTCGACCTTGAGGTTGGCGTTGAGCGGGAGCGCGGTGAGCACCACGACGAACCGCGGGACCATGTGCTCCGGCAGGTCGTTGGCCACGTGAGCGCGCAGCTCGGCCACCGGGGCCCGCGCGTCGAGCACCACGTAGGCGACCAGGTCGGGGCGACCGGGCACGTCCTCGCGGATCAGCGCGGCGGCCGCGGTGACCGCCGGGTGGCGCCGCAGCGCGGTTTCCACCTCGCCCAGCTCGACCCGCATCCCGCGGATCTTGACCTGGTCGTCCCGGCGGCCCGCGTAGCGGATACCACCGTCCTGGCGGAAGGACCCGCGGTCGCCGGTGGCGTACATCCGCTGGCCGGGCAGGAACGGGTTCGGCAGGAACGCGGCCGCCGTGCGGACGGGGTCGGCCAGGTACCCCCGAGCCAGGCCGGTGCCGCCGATGTAGAGGTCGCCCTCCTCGCCGATCGCGACGGGCTCGAGGTCGTGGTCGAGCACGTAGACCTGGTTGTTGTCGAACGGCGTGCCCACGCACACGGCGGTGCCGCCCCGCGCGTCCTGCTCGGTGCACAGGTGGTGGGTCGAGTCGATGGAGACCTCGGTGGCGCCCCAGGTGTTGTTGAGGTTGCCGGGGACGAGCTCGCGGTACCGGTGGACCAGTTCGGGCGAGAGCGCCTCACCGGTCGAGGTGGTGTCGCGCAGCGACGAGAGCCACCACGGGCCGCGCCGCCGCGCCACGTCCAGGACCATCGTCAGCATGCTGGGCACGACCTGCAGGTACACCGAGCGGTACCGGGCGACGTCGTCGACGACCGCGGCCGGGTCGCGGTGCTGACCGGGGGCGAGCATCACGACCCGGCCACCGGCGGTCAGCGGCCAGAACAGCTCGAGCCCGGCGTCACCGAAGGTGAGGATCGTCTTGTGCAGGACCGATTCCCCCGGCGCGAGCCGGAACTGCCGCCGCATCCAGGACATCCGGTTCACCCAGCCGCCGTGGGTGTTGCACACCCCCTTGGGGACGCCGGTCGACCCGGAGGTGAAGTAGACCGACACCAGGTTCGCCGGGCCCACCCCGGTCTCCGGGCGGTCGGTGGCCTCGGCGGCGATCGCGGTCCGGTCCCGGTCCACGGCCACCACGGGGCACACGCCGTCGAGCCGGGCGGCCGAGTCCGCGGTCAGCAGGCAGACCGGCGGGTCGGCCAGCGCCACGACCTGGCGCAGCCGGGCGTCGGGCAGGTCCAGGTCCAGCGGCAGGTACGCGGCACCGGCCTTGAGCACCCCGAGCAGGCAGACCAGCAGGTCCACCGACCTGGGCACGCCGACGCCCACCGCCGCGTCCACACCGACCCCGAGCCGCCGCAGGTGGTGGGCCACCTGGTTGGCCCGCTCGTCGAGGCACCGGTAGGAGAGCTGGGTGTCCCCGGCGATCACCGCGACCGCGTCCGGGGTGGTCGCGGCGGTGCGCTCGAACCACTCGTGCAGGCAGCCGTCCGGGAAGGGCGCGGCGGTGGCGTTCCACCGGTTGACCAGCTCGACGTCGGCTTCCGGTGGCATCTGCGGACCCTTCCCTGGTTCGGCGGCTGGTGCTGCTCGGCTGGTTCAGGCGGTGCGGTCGGACGCGGGGGTCCCCCCGCCGGGTCAGGCGGTGATCCGCCTGCCCGCGTGCTCGTGCCTCATGCGGAGGAACCCGGCCTCGGCGGCGCGCTGCCGCTCGGCGGTGAAGTCACCGCGCTTGAACTCGTTCCACTCCGGCCTGCCCTCCTGCGGCACCGGGTTCGCCGCGGCGGTCCCGGTCGCGCGCACCCGGTGGGCGGACTCGACGAGCAGGTCGAACGCGGTGGCGAAGCAGCGGCACTTGACCTCCCAGATGGACGCGCACGCCCACGGGTCGACCAGCGGCCGGGCCTCGATGACCGCGCCGGTGTCCACGCCATCGTCGACGAAGTGCGCCGTCGCCCCGGTCGAGAGGGCGAACCGCTCGATGTCGTTCGCGGCGGCCACCTGCTCCACGGCGAAGGTGCCCCTGGCGACGGGCAGGATCGCCGAGTGCGCGTTGAGGATGCGGCCGTCCACCGACCGGATCCACCACGGTGCCAGGATCCGGTCCAGGAACACGTGCACGTACGCGCCGGTCAGGCCCGTCAGCCACCGCCGCGCCCGCTCGCCGTTGATCGCCCGCCCGAGGTGGGTGAGGTCGGGTCCGGCGTGCGCCGGGCGCTCGGGGACGCCGAACAGCGAGATCATCGTCCGGTCGGCCTCGCCGGAGCCCGGGTAGAGCCGGTCGAACTCCGCCGTCGCGCTCGCGGGCAGCTCGGTGCGACCGGCGAACTCGGTGTGGAACCGGGCGCGCGCGGCGGCCAGGTCCGGGTCCGGCGCGGGCGCGCGCAACGCCACGGAGGTGCCGATCTCGGCGCGCCAGCGGTGCACGAGGTAGGTCGCGTGGAACGTGTCCTCCGTGACCAGGACCGGGGTGGACGTCATTCGGCGTTCCCTTCGCTGGTGGCCGCCGTGCGACCGGGCACCGCGGTCGGCGGTGCCGCGTCGTCCCCGGCCGGTGCGATCGTCGGGATCGCCCTGACCTTGCGGATCGGGGAGAAGAACACGATCGCCGCGGAGAGCAGGATCCCGGCGGAGATCACGACGAGCGAGCTGGTGATGCTCAGCCAGCCGCCGAGCAGGCCGCCGAACACCCCGCCCAGCGGCGCGATGCCCATCACGACCATCCGGATCGAGGCGTTCATCCGGCCCTGCAACGCGTCCGGGGTGATCGCCGCGCGGTAGCTGCGCAGGTTGATGTTGCAGGTGATGATCATCGCCGCGTCCACCAGGTGCATCAGCACCAGCAGGGTGATCGCCGCGGGCTCGGGCAGCAGGGTGGCGACCGGGGTGAGGATCGAGGCCAGCCCGGCGACGGTGGTGGACAGCACGATCACCGCGCCGAGACCGAGCCTGCGGTTGAGCCAGGACGCGCACACCGCGCCGATCAGCGCGCCGACCCCGGACGCGGCGAAGATCAGTCCGATGTAGAACGGGTCGAGCCGCAGCGTCCTGGTGACGAACACCAGGAACAGCGGTTCCAGGGCCAGCGCGCAGAAGTTGGAGATCAGCGTGGCGATGACCATCACCCGGATCGCGGGCTGCCCCACGACGAACCGCGCGCCCTCGGCGATGTCGGTCCACATCGAACCGCCGCCGGACCGCTCGTCCGCCGTCTCGCCCCTGGTGCCGATGCGGGCGGTGAACACCGCGGACACCAGGTAGGTCGCGGCGTTGAACAGCATGGCCACCGGGGCGCTGAGCACCTGCAGCACGGCGCCGCCGACCGCGTTGCCGCCGACGTTGGTCACCGAGCTGGACAGCTCCAGCTTGCTGTTGCCCTCCACCAGGTCCTCGCGCCCCACCACCGCGGGCAGGTACGACGCGCCGCCGATGTCGGAGACCACGCTGCAGAACCCGACGACCAGCGTGATCACCAGCAGCACCGGGACGGTCAGCGCCCCGGCCCAGAGGCCGACCGGGACCACCGCCAGGGCGAGGCCGCGCAGCAGGTCGGCGGCGACGATGATCGGCCGCTTCGCCCGCCGGTCCAGCCACACCCCGGCGAACAGGCTGATCACCAGGTACGGCAGGTAGCCCGCCGCGGTGAGCAGGCCGAGCTCGAACACCGACGCCGACAGCGTGATCGCCGCGATCAGCGGCAGCAGCACCGCCGTGACGTGCGAGCCGAGCATGGACGCGGTCTGGCCGATCCACAGGTTGCGGAAGTCGCCATTGCCCCACAAGGTCCTCGGTTGTGCGCCCACCGAACTGCCTTTCCCTGATACCGCTTGGCAAACCCCGTACTCACGGCAAGTTACAACACCGTCACGGTGCGGGGCGGTGCGGGTGGACGGGCCCGGCCGGGAAGGTGACCCCGGGTCCTTGCGACGCGCGGAAGTCGCGCACCCAGGCGTCGAACACCGGGTCGACCCCGGCCACGTACTCGGCGAGCGCGTTGAGGTCCTCGGCGACGCGGAGTCGTTCGTCCGCGCGGATCTCCGGCATCTGGGTGAGCAGGTACATCGCCCGTTCCGTGAACCCGGCGTCGAGCCAGCGCTGCCAGATGGCGTCGCGGTCGGCCTCCTGCCCGGCGAAGTACCCCGCCCGACGCGGTCGCGGGCCGTCGGGCGGCGCGGTGGGCGGCACCGGTTCTCGGCGCAGCGCGATCCGCTTGCCTTGCGCGTAGAGCACCGGGACCCCCTTGCGCACGCAGAAGGTCAGCGCCTCGGCGACGGTGCCCACGATCGGCTCGCCGCGGTCGTTGAGCGAGGTGTTGCACAGGATCGGGACCCCGGTCTCGGCGTGGAACGCGCTCAGTGCCCGGTAGAGCAACGGATTCACCCGTTCGGTCACCGTCTGGTGCCGCGCCGTGCCGTCGAGGTGCAGGATCGCCGGGACCCGCGCGCGCCGGTCCGCGCGCACCAGCGAGGTCTCCAGCATGTACGGCGACGGCCTGCTCTGCTCGAACCACTCCCCCGCCAGCTCCGCCATCACCACCGGCGCGACCGGCCGCCACCACTGGCGCTGCTTGTGCTCGTTGAGCCGGTCCTTGGTCCGCTGCGCGCGCGGGTCCCCGAGCAGGCTGCGGTGGCACAGGGCGCGCGGCCCGATCTCCGCCGCCCCGTCGACCCAGGCCAGCGGCTCGGCGGTGACGTCGGCGACGAACCGGCCCGGGTCGAACTCGTCGACCTCGGCCACCCAGGGCGCGAACTCGGCCAGCGCGCTGTCCAGGTCGGGCAGCTCGGCACCGTGGTAGGCGTGCTCGAGCACGTGGTCGGCGTCGTCGAACGCGCCCGCGGCGTGCAGGCCGAGCAGCCCGAGTCCGTAGGACTGGCCGGAGTCGTTGGCGCACGGCGGGGTCAGCAGGCCCTTGAAGCCGAACTCGTTCACCAGCAAGGAGTTCGCCGGGCAGTTGAGCGCGAACCCGCCGCTCGTGGACAGGTAGCTGTCCTGCGGCCGGACCCCCGCCAGCTCGCACAGCTCCACCACGTTGCGCCGCACGACCTCCTCGCAGCAGCGCTGCACGGTCTCCATCACCGCGCTCGCCACGTGCTCCTCCTCGGTGAAACCCGCCGCCAGGTCACGGCCGTGGAGCTGGCGGCGGGCCTCGGCCAGGATGCCCTCGACGAACGGCACGGCCACGGAGACCGGGTGCTCGCGCCCACCGAGCAGGTTGAGGTCGAGCACCGGGGCCACGTCGAACTCGATGGTCGTGCCGGTGGCGGTGGCCAGCGCCATCAGCGTGCCCGGCTCCTTGCCGAACAGCATCTCGCCCGCGGTGTAGAGCGGGGCCGGGGACCGCACCGGCGCGAACGTCAGCCGCCCGCGCTGGGACACGCAGCCCGCGTACCAGGCGAGCGACGCACCCTTCTCCTGGACGAAGTCGGGGGCGGCGTCGATCGCCATCGCCACGATCGTCTCCTGCTTGAAGATCCGGGTGTCCATGAGCAACCCGCTGAACAGGTGCCCGAGGGTGTGCAGCGGCAGCCCCTGGGCCCCGGCGGGCACGGTCAGCTCCACGGCTCCTGGCAGACCGGGCGTCCCCCACACGGCGGTCATGTCGGCGAGGGTCAGGCCCTCCTCGGCGAGCAGTTCGGCCAGCAGCTTCTCGGCGCGGTCGGCGGTGTAGAGCGGCCAGTAGTGGTGCTTCTGCCCGCTGAACCGCTCGACCTCCCACATCCGCACCAGGTCGACGCTCGACCCGCCGCGGCGCCAGAGGCAGATGTTCTGGTCGTGCCGGGTCTGCAGCACCGAGGCCGGGCCGGGCTCGGTCAGGTAGCAGGAGAGCAGGTACTCGCTCATCGGGTCCCCCCGGTCGGTCGGGGCGCGGGCGCCAGGCCCCGGCGCACCGCGGTCATCAGCTCGTCGGGCGCGTCGAGGAAGGTGTGGTGCCCGCCGGGCAGGACCTCGGCGGTGAACCGGTCCGGGGTGGCGTACGCGCGCCAGCCGCCCATCTGGTCGGGTCGGATCTCGGCGTCGTCGGTCCAGCCGATCGCGTGCAGCGCCCCGGGCAGCACGACCGGGGCGTCGAGGCGGTAGTGCTGGTTGGCGGTGATGTCGGCGCGCAGCACGCCGAGGCCCAGGTCGATCACGTCCGGGTCCGGGCGCCCGCCGAGGGCCTTGGTCAGCTCGGTCAGCTCGAGGCGCAGCTCGTCGTCGGACATCGACAGGAACCGGCCGAAGGGCCCGTCGTGCGGCGCGACCTGCGAGGACATGAACAGGCAGTCGGGAACCGGGCCGCCGTCCGCGTGCAGTCGCACAGCGGTGGCGAACGCCGCGAGCGCGCCGCCGCAGTGGCCGAAGAAGCCGAACGGGCGGTCCAGGTAGGGGCGCAGGGCGGCCGCGGCCTGCTCGGCGAGGTCGGCGTACTCGCCGAAGTGCGGCTCGCGGATCCGGTTCTCCCGGCCGGGCGGCTGCACGGCGCAGATCTCCACCGCCCCGGTCGAGTCCGGCCAGCGGCTGTACATCGAGGCGCCCAGCCCCGAGTAGGGGAAGCAGAACAACCGGGCCGCGGCGTCGTCCTTGGGCCTGCGCAGCAGCCACTTGCCCGGTCGGGCGCGGGTGGGGGACGTGCTCACGGTCGCTCCTCTCGGTCGGGCGCGGTGCTCACCTGGCGGGCAGCTCGGGCAGCGGGCCCGCCCCCGCGGTGGCGGTGGCCAGCAGGTCGGCGGCGCCGGGGCGCAGCTCGGCGGTCACCGGCATGGACCGCACCCCGGCGACGAAGTTGGACTTGAGGTGCTCGGGCGGCCCGGCCGGGTGGAAGCGCTCGACCAGGTCGACGACCTCGCCGAACAGCGACCGCAGTGCCACGCGGGCCAGCGGGGCGCCGACGCAGTAGTGCACGCCGGTGCCGAAGGCCACGTGCCGGTTGGGCCTGCGGGCGACGTCGAACCGGTACGGGTCGTCGAACACCCGCTCGTCCCGGTTGGCCGACCCCAGCCACGCCACCACGGCCTCGCCCGCGCGCACCGGCTCCCCGGACAGCTCGGTGTCGGCCACGGCGTAGCGCATGAAGTGGTTGGCGGGCGAGGCCCAGCGCAGCCCCTCCTCGATCGCGAGGGTCGTGCGGTCGGGGTCGCCGTCGAGCCGGGGGTACTCGTCGGGGAAGTCGATGAACCCCTGCACGGTGCCCGCGATGGCGTGCGGGGTGGTGACGTTGGCGCCCAGCAGCAGGCTGTAGCAGTTGTAGACGATCTCGTCGAGGCGCAGCGGCCGCCCGCCCGCGTCCATCCGCTTGAGGAAGCCGACGAGGTCGTCGCGCTCCCCGCGGGCCTGCACCTGCCCGGCGAAGTACTCGAACAGCTCGTGGTGGGCGGCGACCAGGGAGCCGTCGTCGGCCTCGGCGCCGAACATCGGGTCCTGCGGGGCGACGGCCATCGTGGTGAGCCGGGTCAGCTCCGGCCAGTCCGCCTCGGGCAGGCCCATCAGCGCCCCGGTGAACGCCATCGGGAAGCCCGCCCCCGCCACGGCCAGGTCCCAGGGTTCACCGGCGGCCAACGGGGCGAGCAGCCTGCGCACCACGTCGCGGATGCCGGGCTCGCGGGAGCGCAGCGCGGCGAACGACAGCACGCTGTTGAGCGGCAAGCGCATCCGGGTGTGCACGGGCGGGTCGCTGGCGGCCATCATCTTGTCCCCGGCCGGGTCGTCCGAGCCGAGGATGGACAGCAGCGTGCCCCGGCGCGAGGTGAACCGGGTGTGGTCGCGCAGCACCGCCCGCACGTCGGCGTGCCGGGTCACCGAGGCGAACCCGCGCCCGTCGGGCAGGGTCTGGCGCAGCACCGGGGCGCGCTCGCGCATGGCCAGCCACAGCGGGTGCGGGTCGCCGGTGGCGTAGAGCTCCGGGTCGAACAGGTCGACCGCGGTGAGGTCGGTGTCGGGGAGTCCACTCGGGACGGTCAGCCGCACGGGACCTCCCGCGCGCCACCGGTCACCGCGGCCAGGTGCTCGGCCAGCTCGCCGATGGTCGGGTGCTCGTAGAAGGTCCGCGCGCGCAGTGCGATGCCGAACTCCGCGCTGACCTCGGTGGTGATCTGGGTGGCCAGCAGCGAGTGCCCGCCCAGCTCGAAGAAGTCGTCGTCCACGCCGACCGGTTCCAGCCCGAGCACGTCCGCCCACAGCTGGACCAGCCACTCCTGCAGCGGGCCCTCCGGCGGCAGCGGGTCGGTTCCCAGGTCGGGACGCCGCCGAGTGGTCCGCGCGGCCAGGACGGCGCGGTCGACCTTGCCGTTGGCGGTCAGCGGCAGCTCGTCGAGCTTGGCGAACGAGCTCGGCACCAGCGCCCGGGGCAGCTCGGTGACCAGCGCGCGGCGCAGTTCGGCCACCGGGACGGCGAAGTCGCTGGTGTAGAACGCGGCCAACCTGCGACCGCCGTGCGGGTCGTCCTGGGCGACGACGACGGCCTCGGTCACATCGGGGTGGCGCAGCAACGCCCGCTCGACCTCCTCCGGTTCGACCCGGAAGCCGCGGACCTTGACCTGCCGGTCCAGCCTGCCCGCGAACGCGAGCGCGCCACCGGGCAACACCCGCGCGAGGTCACCGGTCCGGTACATGCGCGAGCCGGGGGCGCCGTGCGGGTCGGGCAGGAACACCGCCGCGGTGGCGGCGGGCTGCCCCAGGTACCCGCGGGCCAGGCCCGCCCCGGTGGCGTGCAGGGCACCGACCTCGCCGTCGGGGACGGGGGTGAGGTCCTCGCCGAGCAGCCGGACCCCGGTGCCGTTGATCGGCCCCCCGATGGGCACGGTCGGTGTGGTGAGCGCGGCCGTGACCGGGTGGCAGCAGGTGAAGGTGGTGTTCTCGGTGGGCCCGTACCCGTTGACCACGGTGACACCGGGCAGTCCGTCGACCGCCTTGTCCACATGCGACGGTGAGAGGACGTCGCCGCCCGCGATGAGGTAGCGCAGACCGGAGAGGGCGTCGAGCGCGGTGTCGACCACCTGGTGGAACAGGCCCGCGGTCAGCCACAGCGTGGTGACCGACTCGGCGCGGACCGCCTCGGCCAGCTCCACCGGGGACAGCTCCCCCGCCGGTGCGACGGCGAGGGTGGCGCCGTTGAGCAGCGGGGTCCACAGCTCCAGGGTGGAGGCGTCGAACGCGACCGGCGCGTACTGGAAGAACACGTCGTCGGGCCGGACGTCGAGGAACCCGTTGTCCACGGCCAGTCTGGCCACGGCCCGGTGGGTCACGCAGACGCCCTTCGGCTTCCCGGAGGTACCTGAGGTGTAGGCGATGTAGGCCAGGGAGTCGGGGTGCACGACCGCGTCCGGACCGCGCTCGGGTAGGACGAGGTCGGGGTCGTCGAGCACGACCGTGGCAGCGGGGTCGACCGCGTCGGCGAGCGAGCGCTGGGTCAGGACCACCTCGGCCCCCGCGTCGGCGAGCAGCGCGGTGCGCCGGGCGGCGGGCCAGGCGGGGTCGAGCGCCAGGTAGCAGCCACCGGCGCGCAGCACGGCCAGCAGGGCGACAGGGAGCGCCACCGAGCGTTCCACCAGGACCCCGACCGGGCGCTCAGCGCCGACGCCGCGCTCGCGCAGCAGCGCGGCCAGCCGGGCGGACCGCTCGTCCAGGACGGCATAGCTGAGCCGCCGCGCGCCCTGGCGCACGGCGATCCGCCGCGGCGCGGCGGCCACCTGGCGGGCGAAGAGCACCGGCAGCGGGAGCGCCGCGGCGTCGGCAGCGGGCAGGGGGTCCGGCGCGGGCGTGGGGTTCGGCACTGTCATCCCTTCCTCGAGCACTCGGTCGCGGTCCACACCGAGGCGGCGGTGGCGACCAGCGCGCCGTCGGCGTCGTAGCAGGCGGTCGCCGTCGTGGCGGTCCGACCGCCGCCGGGCGCGCACCAGCCGACCAGCACGTGCGGGGTGCCCGGGCGCGGGGCGCGCAGCAGCCGGGCGGTCATCCGGGTGAGCACCCGGGTCGCGGTCCGCGGGTCCGCCGCCCACCCGCCGGGGCAGTCCAGCGCGGTCCACAGCAGCGCCGCGCCGCTGTCGGCCGGGGTCCAGACGCAGGCGACGGTGTCGGCGCGGCCGGGGACGGGGCCGGGCGCCAGCCGCAGCCCGCTGCCGTCGGCCCGCTCGTGGCCGCAGGCGTAGCAGGTGGGGAACGGGTGGGCGTCGACCCCGGTGAACCCCTCGGAAGCGACTCGGGCCAGGTCCACCGAGACGGGTTCGGGGACCCGCGTCGCCGTCGCGGCGGCCGGGGTGGCGGTGGCGATGAGTTCCTCGTCCCACCACAGCGCGGACCGCCGCCGCCCGGCCGCGAGCCGCATCGGCTCGTCCAGCGGCGGCGGGGCGAGCAGGGTCACCGACGCGTCGGTGCCCGGCAGCGCGGCGCCCGCGAGCAGACCGCAGGTGTAGCCGCCGTGCCCGGAGTCCGGGGGGCCGTTGAACCGGGCGGGCACGGTCAGCACGGCGCACCCCCCGCGGCGGGGAGGCATTCCTCGTGCCTGCACAGAGAGGTGAACGTGGACACCGAGCCCGCGAGCCGCTCCCCCGCCGCGACGACCGCGCGGACCTTGGCGTCGTGCTCGGGGTCGTGCGCGGCGATGAGCACCCCGAGCACTGTGCCGCTGTGCGCGGCGGCCAGCCCGAGGCCGCCCGCCTCGGCGGTGATCCGCAGCAGCGCGTCGAGGTGGCGGCGCGGGCGGACCTTGGTGCTCAGCTGCGCGCTGCGGGTCGCGACGGCGCCGACCTCGGCGAGGTCGTGCGTGCGGACCGCGCCCGCGAGCCGGTCGAGCAGCTCGGCGTACTCGTGCTTGTCGCGGCCGCTGCGCGGGTGCGGGACGCGGTTGTGCCGCACGGTGTCGACCTGGCCGCCCTCGTCGACCCCGACGATGGTCAGGCGGGGCAGGCAGCCCAGGCGTTCCCGCAGCCGGGACTCGCGGTGGTAGAAGGACACGATCCCGTCGTGCATCACCCCGTCGGAGGGTTCGATGCCGCGCAGCAGCGCCTCGATCGCGGTGCTGTCCAGGCGCGCCCCGAGCGCGTCGGCCACCGCCCGGGCGGTGGCCACCAAGTCCGCCGACGAGCTGGCCAGGCCCTTGCCCTCCGGGAGCCTCCCGGTCAGCTCCAGCACCGCGCCGCCCTCGTAACCGCACGCGGTGAGCATCGACCGCACGAGCCGGTGCGACTTGCGCTTGGTCTCGGGTACGACCAGCACCGGTCCCGGTCCCCCGGTGAGCGTGAGCCGCGCGCCCGCTCCCTCGGTGATCGGCAGCGTGACCAGGAAGTCCCGGTCGCCGTCGGGTAGTACGCCCTGCAGGAGTTCACCGAAGGTGCCGCAGGCCCGGCCGTGGCCGACCACCGGCCCCTGGTTCACCTCGACCCGGCAGCCACGGGACCCGCGGGCGGCGCCGTACTCATCGAGCCCCGTCGTGTTCGTCATCGCCCCGCACCACCGTCGAGCGCGCGGTTGACCAGGTCAGCCAGGACGTCCACGCCGGGTGGCGCGACCAGGTCCTTGTGGTCGATGCCGGTCTCGTGGACGGTGAGACGGCCGCCGATCACCGGGCGCCACAGGTCGGCGCTGCCGTGGTCGCCGTGGTGGTCGCCCTGCACGAACACCGCGTCGCCCGGGTAGGTGCCGGGCCGGTGGGCGGCCTGGGCGGCCAGGTTCCGGCGCAACACCGCCACCAGCGCGGACCAGTCGTGCGGCTCGGGCCCCGTGAGGTCCGCGCGGAGCAGTTCGGCGGGGTCCTCGCCCGAGTGGTCGTACTGGCCGGGGAACGCGGAGTCGACCAGGCAGAGCAGGCCGACCCGCTCACCCGCGGCGGTCAGCTGCCGGGCCAGTTCGTGCGCCACCACCCCGCCGAAGGACCAGCCGACCAGCAACCGGGTGCCGGTGGCGCGGTCCGCGCGGAGCAGGGCGAGGTAGTCGGCGGCCATCGCGGGCACGTCCTCGGGCCCGGCGCCGGTGTGCAGGCCCGCGGCGGCGATGCCCAGCACCGGGTGGCGCGGGTCGACGCGGGCGGCGAGGGCCTCGTAGCAGAACACGCCGCCGTCGCTCGGGTGGATGAGGACCACCGGGTCGAGGTCGCCGCCCGCGCGCAGCACCAGCAGCTCGGCCGCGTCGTCGCGGCCCACGCCGCCACCGCCCACGCCGCCACCGCCCACGCCGCTGTCGCCGAGCTTGGCGGCCAGCGCGGCGACGGTGCGGCCGCCGAGCAGGTCGGCGGGCGAGAGCGAGCGGTCGAACCGCCCGCGCACCGCGGCGATGACCCGCAGCGCGGCCAGCGAGTGGCCGCCGAGGTCGGCGAAGGTGTCCTCGACGCTGATCGGGCCGACCCCGAGGACCTCCTCCCACATCGCGGCCAGTTCGCGCTCCACCTCGGTGCGCGGTGCGACGCGGGTGTCGACCGGCGCGGGGACCCGCTCTCGCGCCACCAGCTCGGCGAGGGCGCGGCGATCGGTCTTCCCGTTGGCGGACAACGGGATCGCGGTCACCGGGATCCACAGGCCGGGGATCAGGTGCTCGGGAAGGCGCTCGGCGAGGCAGGCGCGCAGCGCGGCCGAGTCGAGTGCCGGGTCCGCCACGACGCAGGCGACGAGGGTGTCGCCGCGGACGAGAACAGCGCAGTCGCGGACGGTGCCGTGCTCGCGCAGCGCCGCTTCGACCTCGCCCGGCTCGACCCGCAGGCCGCGGATCTTCACCTGGTCGTCGAGCCTGCCGAGGAACTCCAGCGCGCCGTCGGGTCGGCGGCGGGCCAGGTCGCCGGTGCGGTAGACCCTGCCGTGGCGGGTCGTGGGGAAGCGGTGGGCGGTCAGGTCCGGGTCGCTCGGGTAGCCGATCGCCAGGCCGGTGCCGCCGACGCACAGCTCGCCCGCGACGCCGACCGGGACGGGGTTGAGGTCGTGGTCGAGCACGTGCAGGGCGGTGTTGGCGATGGGGTGGCCGATGGGGACCACCCGCTCGACGCCGTCGCGGCACCGCCAGTGGCTGACGTCGACGGCTGCCTCGGTGGGGCCGTAGAGGTTGACCAGGTCGGCGGTGTGGTGGGCGAGGAAGTCCTGCTGCAGGTCGAACGGCAGGGCCTCACCGCTGCAGAACACCCGGTGCAGGCTCGCGCACCCGGTCAGCCCGTCGTCGGCCAGGAAGGCGCGCAGCATCGACGGCACGAAGTGGATCACTGTGACGCCGTGCCGCTGGATCAGGTCGGTGAGGTGGGCGGGGTCGCGGTGGCCGCCGGGTCGGGCGACCACCAGCCGGGCGCCGGTGATCATCGGCCAGAAGAACTCCCAGAGCGACACGTCGAAGGAGAACGGCGTCTTCTGCACCAGCACGTCGTCGCGGCCGATCGGGTAGGCGTCCTGCATCCAGAGGAGCCGGTTGCAGATCGCCCGGTGGGAGACCGCGACCCCCTTGGGCTTGCCGGTCGAGCCGGAGGTGTGGATCAGGTACGCCGGAGCCTCGGGTGCCACCACCACCTCGGGCGCGGTGGTGGGGAGGTGTCCAACGGCGTCGAGGTCGAGCGGTTCGGTGCTGACGCCGTCGACATGGAGGCCGGGGCCCACCAGGACCAGCTCGACACCGGCGTCCTGAGCCAGCGCGGCGAGCCGGGCCCGCGGGTGGTCGGGATCGAGCGGGACGTAGGCGCACCCGGCCTTGAGGACCGCGAGCAGGCCGACGACCAGCTCGACCGACCGGTGCGCGGTGACGCCGATGAACCGCCCCGGACGGGCGCCCAGCTCGATGAGGCGGTGGGCCACCTGGTTCGCGCTCTCGTGCAGCTGCGCGTGCGTGAGGGTGGTCCGCTCGTGGATCACGGCGGGCAGGTCGGGAACGGCGGCGGCGCGCTCGCGGGCCAGTTCGTGCAGGACGTGGGTGGCGGAGTACGCGCGCTCGGTCGCGTTCCACCCGGCGAGCGCGCGCAGCTCGTCCGCCGACAGCAGGACCGCCTCGGCGTGCGGTTCGTCGGGGGTCTCGACCAGGGCCGTGAGGGCGGCCACGTAGTAGCCGTGGATCCGGGCGACCTCGTCGTCGGTGCGGAGGTTGGCGTCGTAGCGCAGCGCGAGTCCGATCGACTCGGCGCCCAGCTCCTGGAAGAACTCCGCGCCGAACGGGAAGTTCGTGGGGACCACGCCGTCCTCGGCCACCACCTCCAGGTCGTCCTCGGCGGTCGGCTGCGTGCGCGAGACGTGGAAGTGCGTGTAGTTGAAGAAGGTCTCGAACAGCGGGCCGCCACCGTGCTCGCGCTGGACCTGCGCGAGCGGGTAGCGGCGGTGCGGCTGGATGGCGAGGTCGACCGCGGCGACCCGCGCCACCAGCTCCCGCCAGGTCCCACCCGTCAGCGAGCAGCGGAAGGGCACGGTGTTGAGGAACAGCCCGACCACGCGGTCGCTGTCGACCTCCTCGCCGCGGACGTTGTAGACCGCGCCGGTCACCACATCGGGCCCGCCGCCGAGCAGGCCCATCACCCGCAGGTGCGCGGCCAGCAGGACGATCCGGACCGGGACGCGCGCCGCCTTGGCCAGCTCGGCCACCCCGTCGGACACCCGAGCGGGCAGGGCGAACTCGGCCATCCGCATGTCGGCGGGTGCCGTGCCGGTGCGCGGCGGGCCGGTGGTGGTCAGGTCGCGCACCTGCTCGGCCCAGAACTCGCGCTGCGCGGTGTCGGCCACGGCGGCCCGCTCGGCCTCGACAGCCGCGCGGAACCGGGCGGTGGGTGCGGGCGGGATGTCCTTGGGCCTGCCCAGCTCGTCGAGGTAGGTGTTGAGGAGTTCGGCGAACAGCGACCGCCCGCTCCAGCCGTCCATGATCGCGTGGTGCTCGACCACCCAGAGCTGGGCGGTGTCCTCGGTGCACCGCTGCACGTGGAAGCGGATCAGCGGCGCGCGGCCCAGGTCGAACGGATGTGTTCGCTCCCACCGGAAACGCGCGTCCACCGCGGCCCGGGTGGCGTCTTCGGGCAGGTCGCGCAGGTCCTCCACGGTGATCGGCGGCGGGACCTCGCGGTGGACGAGCTGCAGCGGGGTGCTGAAACCGCCGAGGGAGAACGAGGTCCGCAGGACCTCGTGGCGGCGGGTCAGCCGCCGCACGGCGCGCTCCCACGCCCCGGTGGAGTGCTCGGTGCGCAGCAGGTAGGTGGCGACGTTGTGGTAGAGCTGGTTCTCGCCGGTGGCCTCGCTGTGGAAGACCATCCCGGCCTGCACGCCCAGCAACGGGTAGGCGTCTTGCACGCCCGCCCCGACCAGGTCGCGGTCCGCGGCGCTGATCAGGGTGAACGGTTCGGCACCCGCGGTGGGCTCCGGGTCGACGGCGACGGCCAGCGGGGCGATCTCGCGGATGGTCTGGTGCAGGATCAGGTCGGTGAGCCGCACCCGCAGACCCGCGGCCCGGGTGTGTGCGAGGACCCGCACGCTGCGGATGGAGTCGCCGCCCAGCTCGAAGTAGTTGTCGTCGATGCCGACCCGGTCCCGGCCGAGCACCTCGGCGAAGATCTCCGCGAGCACCGCCTCGGTGCGCGAGGTCGGTGGCGCGTAGGGGACCGGCTCGTCCCAGTCGTCCTCGGCGGGGGCCGCACGCGGTGCGCGGACGGGCGCTGGCGCACCGATCAGGCGGGATACCGGCACGTCCGGGTCCGCCGACGCACCCGCGAGGATCGCCAGGTAGCGCTCGGCGAACAGCTCGACCCGTTCGGTGCTGAAGAGACCGGTGCGGTAGTCCAACTCGGCGTTGACCGCGGCGCCCTCGTCGGTGATCGCCAGGGAGAACGGGTACTTGGCGGTCTCCGTTCTCAGCTCGGCGGGCTCGAACCGGGCGCCCGCCGCCTCGACCGGCGCCGCGGTGGCCTCGTTCAGCGTGCAGAGCACCTGCAGCACCGGGTCGTGCTCGGGGCCCCGGTCCGGGTTCAGCGCCGTGACCACGAGGTCGAACGGCACCTCCTGGTTGTCGTAGGCGGCCAGCGCGGTGCGCCGCACCTGCTCGACCAGCTCGCGGAAGGTCGGGTCGCCACCGAGGTCGGCGCGCAGCGCCACGGTGTTGACGAAGAAGCCGACTGTGCGGTGGAACTCGCGGCGACCGCGGTTGGCGGCGGCGGTCCCCACGACGATGTCGTCGAAGCCGGTCTGCTCGCGCAGCAGCACGGTGAACGCCGCGAGCAGGACGAGGAACAGGGTGCCGTCCGCGTCCCTGGCCACCTGGCGCAGGACCCCGATCTGGTCGTCGGGCAGCGGGAAGGCGATCGAGGAACCGGCCGACGACGGCGGTTCGGCCGTGTCGGAAGGCAAGCGGAGAACCGGGAGATCACCCGCGAGGGCGGTTCGCCAGTAATCGAGTTGACGAGCCGCCGCGGCGCCGCGCAACCACTCATCCTGCCAGCCCGAATAATCGGCGTACTGGAATTCAGGCACGGGAAGGTCGGGTTCGGCGCCGGTCGCGATCGCCCGGTACGCGACGATCAGCTCGTCGAGCAGGATCCCCGCCGACCACCCGTCCACGACGATGTGGTGCATGGCCAGGGAAAGGACCGATCGGTCCGCCGCGAGGTTCTGCAACCGCGCCCGGAAAAGGGGACCCCGTTCGAGGTCGAACGGCTCCCGGTCGCGGTCGTCGAGCCACGCAGGCGCCGGGTCGTCGGTCTCCAGGTAGTCGAGCGCGGCGTCCTCGCGGACCACCTGGAACAGCTGGCCGTCAGCGAGGGTGAAGTGCGTCCGCAGCGCTTCGTGCCTGGTCAGGAGCAGCTGCAGGGCCGCTCGCAGCGCGCGGCGGTCCAGCGGGCCGCGCACCAGGTGGCGCAGGGCGACGTGGTAGGTGGGCGCGGTGCCCAGCAGGTTCTGCACGAAGAACAACTGGTATTGGGCCCGCGAGGCCGGAAACAGGAATTCCTCGGAAACCGGACCCCCGTCGGGCCGCCGATCGACGCTCACCCCGAACACCTTCCGCCATCGGCGTCGGGCTTGTCCGAATTCCGGTCATCTGCGCGGCACGGCACAACGCTGAACAACCCCAGCCCCCTAATGATCGGGCACGCTGAAACCGCCCGGATAAGACCAATACCGGACGGCAGCACCGACCCTGTTCACGAGAGTTTCCCCGACGTTTGTCGACCCCCTTATATCAACCACCGTAACGACTGGAAGCCCGGCTCCTGCACCGTCAAACGGGTGAACGCGTCCCCACCTCACCACCACCGCCCGTGATACCGGGTCCGACCCGGTGCCCGGCCGGTCCAGGCTCCCCGTCGTGGGCGCCGATCGGCTGGTGGAAGCCGGCCACCTCCAGCCCTTCCGGCACCGAAGCACCGCGGTGGACCCCGACGCGATCCCTCCACTGTGGACCTTTGGGTCGACCTGGTCGTGCCGGTCGTCATCCCTGTCCCGGTGTCGACAACAACGGCTCCGACCTCCGTGCGAGACTGCTGCGCGGTGCACGCCACCGAGGAGCGGCACACCCAGGAGAGACAGGACGATGGTTCCCGACGATCTCGCCGTGTGGCGCCGCCACCACAACGCCGGTGGGGTGAACCCGTGGTCGGGCAGTGTGCGACTGCTTGCCGACGGTGAGCGGCCCGAGGCGCTGGGCACCGACTACTTGAGCGCCGAGGATCTCGCGAATCCCGATATCGCCGCCAATGTTCGGGCGATCGAGGAGACGGCCGCGCTGATCACGTGGGTCGCCGAGGACGCGGACGAGGGGCAGGCGTTCGGCTACTGGCGTGGTCCCGGCGAACTCCCGCTGTCCGTGGCGCCTGTGGTCAGTTTCGACAACGAGGGCCAGTTCCACGTCTTGCGGGGTACCACCCTCAGCGAGGCCCTGTGCGACGAGTACGGCCAGTGGACCGAGGACGGCTATCCCGACCTGGTCGCGCGGTGCCGATCGCACGGCGTGACGATCAGCGCCGACGATCCCGACGAGCTCCCGGAGCCGACGGTGTCACCGACCCCGGCGGAGTACCACGTCGCCCGCTACCGCGAGGTGCTGGCGGGCCCGAGTGCCTGACGAGGTCGTCGACGCCAGCCCTGCGCGGGTGGTGGCCGTGATCGAGCAGATGGCCGACCTGCCCTGGCCGGACGGCGACGAGTGGCTCGAATGGGAGATCGACGGGCTCGCCGGGCAAACCAGCTACCTCATGCACGTCCTCCCCCTCGGCGCCACTTCGGACGCGGCTGCCCTGGCGGCCTTGACCTCGCCCCTCCGCACGCTGGCCGACCAGCGCTGGGGCGCCCGCCACCGCTTCGACGCGACACGCTTCACCGACGACGCGGGCTCGACGAAGTACGACCGGCGCAGCGCACCCGCGAGCCTGGTGCGAGCGCTCGACTCGGACAGCGCGACTTGGTGGCGGTCCGGGAGCGACGCCGTGGTCCTCATCGATAACTCGGCTGCCGCGCCGAAGGCCAGCAAGGCCGCCGTACTCGTGCTGCCCGCGCGGTGGCTAGCCGGACCGGGCGACGAGGAAAAGGCGCTCCACTCCCCCGTGGTCGCCGACCTCCTCTCCGGCGACAAGGACCGGGTGCTGTCCGGGGTGTGGGCCGTCATCAAGACCCGCGACCCCGAGATCCTGACACCACTGGCACGCGCTCTACCCGCCATCCGCAAGGCAACCGCGAACGCAGACCTCGGCGGCGCGCTCGCCTCCAACGGGTCCCACCTGGACCACGCACTCCACCGGATCGAACTCTTCACCAACGGCACCTGCCTCTGCGCCGCCTACCTCTCGCACCAGTTCTACGACCCCGCGAAGGAGGAGGTTCAGGACCACATCCGCATCGTGGCCACAGTCCCCAACGACGGACAATGGATACCCGACCGCATCTGCGAGTGCCACGACTGCGGCCACCAATTCCAGGTCGAACAAGGCGAATACCACTACACCTGGTGGAAGTGGACCGAGCACCCTCCCGGTGGGCCTCCCCCGCGCAACCGCAAGCGCGGCGGCGCCAAGAGCTGAAGGCACGGAACCGGGTTGCCCTCGGAGCGCACACCTTCGCCACCCTCGCCCGATTCTCCGACGTGGCCCCCATCCTCATCGGCGGCCTCTGACCTCCCAGCACGACACTCCGCCCGCGTTGGCGGCAAGAAAAAGTGCGGCATCGCCTACTCTCCACGCCATGCGTCTTAGTGCTGAGCGGCTGGTGCTGCGTTCGTTCGAGCCGGGGGACGCGGAGGCGTTCGCGGCCTATCGGTCGGATCCGGAGGTTGCTCGGTACCAGGCGTGGGAGACGCCGTTGTCGGTGGAGCGGGCGGGCGAGGTCGTCGCGGGGTATGCGGTCGATGATCCGGGGGCGGTTGGGTGGTTTCAGTACGCCATCTCGCTCGATGGGGTGTTGATCGGCGATCTCGGGGTGAACCTGCACGAGAACCGGATGCAGGCCGAGATCGGGTTCACCATCGCGGCGTCGTCGCAGGGGCTCGGGTATGGCACTGAGGCTGTGGCGCGGGTGCTGCGGCATCTGTTCGTCGACCGGGGACTGCACCGGGTCTCGGCGGAGTGCGACCCGCGCAACGAGGCGTCCGCGCGTCTCCTGGAACGGGTGGGCTTCCAGCGTGAGGGCCTGCGACGGGCGAACACCTGGCTGCGCGGCGAGTGGACCGATGACCTGCTGTTCGGTCTCCTGGCCGCCGACTACCGCGCTGGTCAGCCAGGGGTCCGTTGACCCTCAGCGGTGTGGCTGCTAGCGGAAAACCGTTGCGCCCAGCGGGTGTGTGTCGTCGAAGCCGGGGAGTATCAGGAACGTCGCGCAGGCGGTCGTGGTGGTGAACGGGAGCAGCGCGTCCCCGTTGCTCATGTGGGTGAGGGTCTTGGTGAACGTCCGGATGTCGTTCTGGAAGCTGATGAAGAGCAGACCGGGGACGGGGTCGGTGATGCTGTAGGAGCGGCGCAGCATGAGGCCGACGCCCACCGCGGCGGGGTGGGCTCGGCGCACGTGGGCGTCCGCGGGGATCCGGTAGCGGCCGTCGGGGGTCTTCGCGGTGAGGTCCGGGTCGGAGGCGATGGTGCCGCCGGAGAGTGGTTCGCTCGTGTGGCGGCGTCGGCCGAAGACCGCTTCTTGTTCGGTGACGGGCAAAGCAGCGAATCGCGGCAGGTCGAGCTGGATGCGGCGGAGTACGGCGATGGTCCCATCGGTGGCGGGACCATCGGGAAGCCAGAGGTTCTGGTGCTGCTGGGCGGTCGTGCGCGGGCCGACGATGCCGTCGGTGAAGCCGAAGAGGTTTCGCGGCGCGGTGTGGCCACCCTCCACCGGGACGGTCGTGCCACGGTGGCCAGACTGCCGCCACCGCTCTCGCAGACCGCGGCTCTCCAGCAGGGCAGCGGCCGCGATCGGCGGGATCATCGGATCGCTGGCGCAGATCTGCAGCAACAGGTCGCCGCCGCGCGCCGACGGTGGGATCTGCTCGTGGGGGAACTCCGGGAGGTCCTCCGCACCAGGAAGTGCTGGGTCAGCCATGCGCACGAGCCTGGGGCCGATGCCGATGGTCACGGTGAGATCACCCGGTGGCAGGCCGAACAGCCGCGCGTCGGCTCCCGCCGTGAGCGCTTGGACGGTCTTACCGAGTTCGGCCACCAGCGGACCGACAGCCACTCCGTCGTGGAGATCTGCCACAACGACCAACACGGTGGCCTGGGCTTCCTGGGGCGCGACGATCCCCGCCTGGAAACGCCCGGTTGGCGGTACCGGAGCGATCGCCGTGGAGGTCTCCCGCGGCACGTCGGACTCGCACGCCGCGGTGAGGCTCCCGACCGCAACAGCCGCTGTAGCACCGAAAAACGCACGACGTGACGGTTGGCGCACCGGTGGAGAGTGCCACATTCGCCCTGCTGTCGGCGAATCCGGCCACCGTGCCAGACTGGGACCCATGCTTGGTCGAGGTCTCGCCCCGGTCTTGGCGGTACTGGCACTCGCGGGCTGCGGCTCCGACGGTGGCGGACCGGGCAGTGCCGGACCGGGCAGTGGTGTGCGACCCGAGGGCGCGCACGTGACGATCCGGGTTCCCGCTGACGCCCCGACGATCACAGCGGGCGTATCCCTCGCACGGCCCGGGGATCTCGTGCTGGTCGCACCCGGCGTGTACCACGAGTCCGTCAAGGTCAGCACCGAGCGGGTCACCCTTCGCGGAGAGTCCCGGGACGGGGTCGTCATCGACGGGCGGTTGCGGCAGCCGAACGGGATCGTCGTCACCGCGCCCGGCGTCGCGGTGCAGAACCTGACGGTGCGCGGCAACACGCAGAACGGGGTCCTGGTCACCGGGTCGGCGCGGGCCGCCGCCGGGTCACCCGGCCAGGGCGGCTACGACACCGGCGACGAACCGGTCACGTTCCTGAGATCCTTTCTGGTCTCCCACGTGACCGCCACCGGCAACGGCCTGTACGGCATCTACGCGTTCTCCGCCCAGGACGGGGTCATCGAGCACTCGTACGCCTCAGGTTCGCCCGACTCGGGCATCTACGTGGGGCAGTGCAAGCCCTGCCGCATCGTCGTCCGGGACAACGTCGCCGAGCTCAACGCGGTCGGCTACGAGGGCACCAACGCCAGCGGCGAGATGTACGTCGTCGGCAACCGCTTCGCCGGGAACCGGGTCGGTCTCACCACCAGCTCCGACCACCAGGAGAAGCTGCTCCCCCAACAGGGCGCCACGGTCGCGGGCAACCTGGTGTCGGACAACCAGCAGGCCTCGACACCGGAACAAGCCGACGGCGGCTGGGGTATCGGCATCGGCGTGGACGGCGGTAGCGACAACACGTTCGTCCGCAACCGGATCACCGGGAACGCGAACGCGGGTCTGGTGATCACCGCGACCTCCGACATTCCCGCCAACGGCAACGAGGTCGTGGACAACGTGTTCGCGACCAACGGCGTCGACATCGGGTGGGCGTTCCCCACCGCCACTCGCGGCCAGGGCAACTGCCTGCGGGGAAACGACTTCACGACCACGGCACCCGCCGGGCTCGCGACGTCCGCCGCGTGCCCGACCACCGACGTGTCGCCTTCCGGCACGTGGGCACGACCGAAGCCGCCCCGTGGTATCCCGTTCACCGACGTAACAGCGCCTGGCCCGCAACCGCAGTTCCCCAATGCCACTACCGCCGGTCCGACCGTCGTCCCCGATGTCCCGGTGCTACCGGACCTCGCGAACATCCCGCTGCCAGCGGTGTCCCTCCTCGCCGATCAGGCAGTGGTGCGTCTTGAATAGCGCTACGGCGTGACACCGGGTGCGGGTTGTACGGGCACGTATGGCCGGGCGTTGAGGTCGATGACCACCGGCTGGGGTTCGGACGCCACATCGGCCTCCACCCGGTGCAAGGTGCTGTCCGAATCCACCCAGTAGCGGACGTTGCCCGCGGTGTCCGGCTTGGCGCGAGCGGCTGGACCGGCCATGACGTCCACGCGGCGGCCGCGCACCTGGTCGTCGCGGACCCACGTGGCGCCGTTCTGCGGCAGCAGTTCCGCGTTGTCCGGCCGGTCGTTGCCCAAGCCGAGGGTGATCAGCAGCGCGCTGTCGAGCGAACTGCCGGACGTGGTCAGCGGACGCTGGTGCCAGCCCGAACCCGGTGGTGTGACAGGGGGTTCCGCGAGGGAGTCCGTCATCGGATGGACGAACACCGCGGTGCTGTTCCACTGGATCAGCCCATCGCTGGACGTGTCACGGCCGGTGCCGCGCACCACGCCATAACCCAGATGGGCCCGGTAATCGACCGACCCGGTGATCACCAACCCGCCCGAGGTGGTCGGCACGGTGATCGTCACCGCGCGACCACCCGCCTGGTAATTCAGGAACCGCGTGACCGCCAGCCGGTTCGCCTCGTCGGTA
Source organism: Actinokineospora globicatena (assembly GCF_024171945.1). Taxonomy (GTDB): domain Bacteria; phylum Actinomycetota; class Actinomycetes; order Mycobacteriales; family Pseudonocardiaceae; genus Actinokineospora; species Actinokineospora globicatena. The sequence goes on along the minus strand of NZ_JAMTCR010000003.1, from coordinate 226,789 downwards.
GTCAGCGGACGCGGGCCCCTTGGCGTCGCGGGGGAATTGGCGATCAGGGTCACTGCCACGCCGATCGCCACGGCGGCCACGACAGCGGTGACGACCACCATTCGGCGTCGCGGTGACCACGAACGCCGCGCAGGACGTTGTCGAGCTCGAATGCTCCGCACGCGGCGTGATCTTAACGGGCCGCTGGTTCACCCCCCTGATTCACCCGGTCGCCCGCACCCAACGAGTCGCCGTTCTGGTTGTCTGTGGCGGTTCGCGACGACTTCCACGAGGGGACGGCGATGCGCCGGACAACCTGGCGACGCACGGTCGGGCAAGCACGGGTGGGATTCGCCCTGGCACTACTCGCGTCCAGCGCGATGATCGGGACGTCCGGTGTGGCCGCAGCGGACGCGACGGACGGAACCCTGACGGTCCAGGTATTGCGAGACTTCTTCGGCACCGGTGTCATCAACGCGACGATGGACGTACCGCAGCGGGGTATCGACGTCCGGGTGTCCGACCGCGGGGGCCGCCAGGTCACCGGAACCACTGACGCCACCGGCAAGGTCGTGGTTCCGCCGTCCACCGCGCTGGTCGGCGGGAGCTATCGCGTCGATGTCACGATTCCGGCCCCCTACAGCGACTACTTACAAGCGGCGCCCGCCTCGACGGCGACCAACCACTTCGACAGCTTCACCACCTTCGTAGAAGTGGCGAACGGCAAGGACGCTTCGGTGGTCACCGGGGTGTGGAACGCGGCGGACTTCACCCTGCCGGACTCCCGCTACTTCGTGCCGATCCAAAGTGGAGGAACCGGCACGGACACCCGAGCGTTGGTGTCGTTCGGCGTGAACACCCGCGGCACGTGCCCCGCCCAGATCGCGTGCCCGACGACTCTCGCCACGCAAGCGCAGGTGGGCACGACCTTCGGCCTGGTCTACGACAAGTACCGGAATCGGCTGTTGCAGAGCGCGTTCGCTCGGCGCCACACCCTCTACGGCCCCGATGGCGGCGACGCGATCCACGCCGTGCCGGTCGATGGCAGCGGCGCACCCACGCTGTTCGCGAAGGTGCCGGGCGCCGCGGTGACGCCGCACGACACGGCGAACCTCACCAAGGACGCCGCGTTCACCGAGGCGCCGACGAAGGAAAGCATCGGCGGCCTCGCGTTGTCCGAGGACGGTTCCAAGCTGTACGCGGTGAACCTGCTGACCCGCAGCCTGGTCACGTTCGACGCGACCGGCAGCACCGCCGCGGCGCCCCAGGCCACTGTGCCGATCCCCGACCCGGGCTGCGCGGCGACCGCTGACTGGCGTCCGTTCGCTGTGTCCACACACGACAACACGCTCTACGTCGGCGGGGTGTGCAGCGCGGAGAGCACCCAGAACCGGGCGGACCTCAAGGCTGTCGTCTACGCCTACAAGGGGTCGCAGTTCACCGCGGTGCTGACCCAGCGGCTCGACTTCGCGCGCGGCGAGGTCCTCGTGGGCTCGACCGGCAGCGCGCAGGGCAGCCACTGGAACCCGTGGGACACCGCACTGGCGACGTGGGGCACGCACGATGTCGGTGGCGGCTCGATGATCGACCCGCAGCCGCAGCTGGCCAGTCTGGCCTTCGCCCGTGACGGGTCGATGATCCTCGGCTTCCGCGACCGGTTCATGGACGTGGTGGCCTGGGGTGGGCTGGACCCGCGGCCGGGCAACAACGCCGCGCAGAACGGGTTCTCCGGCGGCGACATCAACATGGCTTGCGTGAACCCCGCTGGCGGGTACTCCTGGGAGGGCACCGGGACCTGCCCCGACCACGCGGCCACCACCAACAACGGCCAGCAGGGCGCCGGGGTGGTCGAGTACTTCCCCGGTGACTACTTCGCCCCACAAGGGCCGACGACGCGCGGACCGCACCAGGAGGCCGCGCAGGGGGCGGTCGCCTATATCCCCCAGCAGCAATGGGTGGTCAGCACGCAGATGGACCCGACGACCCGCGTCATCACCGGCGGGACCGGGTACTACGACATCACGACCGGCCAGGGGCCCGGCAACAACCCGAACGCCAACGCGTACGAGTTCGTCGGCCCGAACCAGAACGGTTTCGGCAAGGCGGGCGGGCTCGGCGCCCTCGCCTACCAGGCGGCGAACGCGCCCGTCCAGATCGGCAACCTGGTGTGGTTCGACGGTGACCACAACGGCGTCCAGGACCCGGCGGACGTACGACTGCCCGGGGCGACGATCAACCTCCTGGACGCCAACGGCAACCAGGTCGCCACCACCAAGACCGACGCCGCGGGCGAGTACTACTTCGGCGGCGTGGGCGCGACCTACACACTCACCCGAGGCGCGAGGTACACGGTCCAGTTCAACGTGTGCACCGCGAACACGGACAAGGTCCCCGGCAAGCCCGCCGCGACCGACCTGCGGTTCACCCTCCCCGTGGCAGGCACCGACCGTGTCCACGACTCCAACGTCACCCCACCAACCACAGGCCAACTCTGCGACGGATCCACCCCCGTCACAGCCCCCAACACCCCCGGCGAGGTAAACCACACAATCGACGCGGGCGTGTACATCCCGCAGCCGCCGCCGACAACAACACCCGCCCCCACCACACCCCCACCAACCACGACCTCACCGCCCCCCGCCCCGAACAACTCACGCCCACCCCTACCCGACACCGGCGTCTCCGGCATCCCCTGGCTCCTAGGCCTGGGCGCCCTGACACTGGCCGCAGGCACCGCCCTCATCCTCGTGACCCGAAAGCGCCGCCCGAAGCGAGACTGACCCCATGCGGGATTGCGGTTCTGGCTGTGCTCGGCGCTGGTGCGCCGGTGGTTGTCGCGGCGGATGCGGTGGGGCGAGTGGCGGGTCAGTCGTGCCAGAGTTGGATGAGCCAGCGTTCGATGCCGGAGGTGAAGGTTCCCTCGGCGAGGTCGGTTGCCGCGTCGCGGTTGCCGACGTGGATGCGGGCGTGGTGTGAGCCCGGGTGGGCGATCGGCAACGTGTGTGTGGAGAAGGACGCGGTGACGGACTGCAGGCGGACCGCTGAGTCGATGTCGCAGGTCAGTTCCAGGACCTCGTCCCAGTCGCCGGGTGCCGTTGGCGGAACACCGTCCCAGAGTTCGAGGCGCACGGTCGGGTAGTGGTCGTTGGCGGCGCTGTGCAGCAGCAGGCCGCCTGGACCTCCGACGGCCGTCCACGGCCCGGCTGGAATCCCGACGGCCAGCGCGTGGCGCATCATGCTGACCTCCTGCACGGTGAACTGGCCGTACTCGACGTCCACCATGTCGTCGAGCTCCCCCAGCAGGTTCGACATCCGGACCCCCTCCGTGTCAGTGAAGGCGATGGTAGCGGGGTCCTTCCTCAGGCCCCCGCCGACATCAGGCACCGGAGCGGGCGGTCGCCGTCAAGGTGCCTAGACCGGGGCGAGGGCCTCGACGGGGGTCCAGGGGTCGTGGAGGCCGAAGGCTTGCGGGCCGAATACCTCCAGGGCTTCGGGGGTGCGCATGATGGGTGGGGTGGACATGGCGAAGATCTTGACGCGTTGGCCGTAGCGGAGGGATTCGGTGGTGATGGGGTTGGCGGTCTGGGCGTCCAGGACGGAGATCAGGTCGGGGACGATGGCCAGGACGCGGCCGTCGTGGTGGGCTACGAGGTGTTCGTTCTGGAAGGTGAGGGTGACCGCGGTGTCGCCGTCGAAGGTGCTGACGGTGGCTGTGCCGCGGACGAAGCCGTCGGAGCTGCTGCGTTCCACGTCGATGACCTTGCCCTCCAGGAGGACCCGGCCGGACCCGTAGATCGACCGTTCGAGGGCCTGGCCCAGCGCGTCGAACGGGTCGCGGTGGTGTTCTCGGGCCTCGCGGATGCACCGGCCGAGGGCGAGCGCCAGGCTCATCGTGCCGGGGATGGCGGTGCGCTTCACCTCGGCGCCGGTCATCGGGTACTCCGCGATGTAGGACACGCCGCCCATCCGGATCGTGACCCCGCGGGCGAGCCACTCCATCTGCTTGTTGTCCACCCCAGTGTCGATGACCGTGGTGTGGCCGTTCGAGTCGCAGATCGCGATCGGGGACCCGGACACCCCGTACACGCCGAAAGTCTCCATCTGGAGTTCGGGGAACGCCCTGCCCATCCCGTCCCCGTCCACGATCGGGATACCCGCTCGGGCCGCGACCAAGAGCGGGATCATCGAGTTGAGGCCCCCGCACTCCATCGGGATGATCGCGTCAACCGCACGCCCCAGACGCCTCTCAAGCGTGCGTAGGGCCGTGACGGGCTCGTCCCCAGACGGGATCTTCTCCACGACAACGGTCGGTGCCCCCATGAACGCGCTGGCCACGACGAGGTCATCATCATCGACCTCGTCAGTGGTGAGCAGCCTGATTGTCCTGCCGCGCCGCAACTCCTCGCTGACCAGGAGCAGGCCGATGTAGGGATCCCCTCCCCCGCCGGTGCCGAGCAAAGCCGCTCCCCTGGCCAGGTCGGGCAGGTCGTCGAGCGTGATGTCAGTGGCCACGTCGGCCTCCCATGTCGTTTCCGAAGACGAGGTCTCCCACAGCCTTGACGCGAATCCGGGTGACGTTCCCCGGCAGATAGGCCAAAGGAACCTCCTCGACCTCAACAATCTGCACCGTTTGGGGACGCGCTCCCGCCGCGACGGCCCGGTCGACCGCTTCCTGCTTCGCGGCGTCGAGCACCGATTCCCGGGTCCCCGACGCGACCGCGAACATCCGGTCTACTTCCCCACCCACCTGGGCGATCGCGGCACCGATGGCGTTCGCGACGCCGGAGTGCTCAGGCCGGTGGACCTTCCCAGACCCCTCAAGCATCTCGGGCACCAGGATGTTCCCTCCACCAACCGCGACCACGGGAAGAGGCGTCGCACTGGTCCGCATGCGGTCGACAGCGGACGCGATCTCCCGCGACATGTGCGCGAGCACGGCGTCCACAAGGGACGAATCAAGATGGGCCACCAGGCTGGGGTCGCCGATTTCCGCGATCCCAGCGGCGACAGCGATGTCCGTGGCCGTGAGCGTGTCCCCACCGAACACCAGCCCCTCCTGCCGGATGCGGTACCCGACGCTATCCGGTCCGACGGTGGGCTCACCGAGACGCACCCGACTCCCTCCCCCGATGCCGATGGACAGGACGTCGGGCATCCGGAAGTTGGTGCGGATCCCGCTCACGCTGACCTCGGTCGTCGCCTCGCGCGGGAAGCCGTTCTGCAGGATGCCGATGTCGCTGGTGGTCCCGCCGACGTCGATGACAGCGCAGTCACCAAGCCCAGAAAGGAAAGCGGCTCCACGCATCGAGTTCGTCGGCCCCGACGCGAAGGTGGCGACGGGGTAGCGCCGGGCGAAGTCCACGTCCATCAACGTTCCGTCGTTCTGGCTCAGGAACAGGGGTGCGCGGATCCCAGCGTCAGTCAGCGCGCCGGAGAGCCCGTCGCAGATGTGGCCCGCGAGTTCGCGCAGACAGGCGTTGATGATGGTCGCGTTCTCCCGTTCGAGCAGCCCCATGCGGCCGAGTTCGTGGGACAGGCTCACCGCCACGCCGGGGATGTGCTCCGACAGGATGTCGCCGACCTCGACCTCCAGCTCGGGGTTCGCCGGTGAGTACACAGAGGACACCGCGATGCTGCGGATCCCCTTCAGGGCGATGTCGTCGGCGACCCGCTTGATCTCGTCGCGGTCGAGGTGGCTGATCAGCCTGCCGTCGTACTCGTTGCCCCCGTGGCAGAGGTAGCCCTCCCCCTTGATCGCCGCCACCAGGTGCTCGGGCCACCCGACGAGCGGCGGCAGGGCCCGGGTCGCGGGCAGTCCGAGGCGAACCGCCGCCGTGGGGGCCAACCTGTTCGCTTCGACGATCGCGTTGATGAAGTGCGTCGTGCCGATCATCACCGCCCGCACGTCCAGCGGGTCGAACGGCGACGCCTTGCGGAGTTCGGCGATGGCCGTGACGATGCCCGAGGTCACGTCCGGTGTCGTCGAGGTCTTCACCTCGGCCAGCACCCGGCGGGCGTCCATGAGCACGGCGTCGGTGTTGGTGCCGCCGACATCGATCCCGATTCGCATGGCAGTCCCCCGGTTCAGGCGTGCTGGTCGTCGGCCGGCTGAGCGGTCCCGGTGCGCGATATCCCCAGCGGCCGCACCAGGCCCAGCTTGCCCGCGACCAGGTACAGGACGAACGAGGCGACCAAGGCGTTGATCGAGGCGATCCCGAAGTCCACGTAGTACCCGACGGCCCACGACAGCCCCCAGACGACCAGGGTGGTGGGGACCCAGGTGGGACAGCCGGCGGGCAGGTCGTCACCGGACTCGTCCAGGTCCGAGCGCCACAGCTTCACGAAGAAGTACTCCGCGATGATGATCCCGGCCAGCGGCGGGAAGGCCACGCCGAGCACGATCAGGAAGTCGGTGAACTTCTCCAGGATGCCCGCGGCGGCCAGGACGCTGCCGATGCCGCCGACGGTCAGCGTGACCAGCCCCCGGTGCAGCTTCACCCCGAAGACGGTCTTGCCGAAGTTGACCACGCCGAGCGAGGCGGAGTAGAGGTTCCAGTCGTTGATCTTGACGGTGCTGGCCACGATGATCAGGGTCCCGAGCAGGCCCGCGCTCGAGGTCACGATGCCGATGATGTCGCTGGTGCCCACGGCGTGCGCGAGCAGCACCCCGACCAGGGCGATCACGTACTCGCCGATCGTCACCCCCACGAAGGTCTGCTTGACGACGTCGCTCGTCGAGCGGTTGAACCGGGTCATGTCGGGGGTCATGACCATCCCGACGATGAACCCGCCCGCGACGAGCGTCGTGCCCGCGGCGAGGCTGATCTGCGGCCCCGGCGCGGGTGAGCTGACCAGGTCCGACAGGGAGTGCTTGGACAGCTCGCTGATCACCGCGTAGCCCGCGAGCAGCAGGAACGCCGGGACGGTGATGTAGGCCGTCCACGCCATCGAGCCGAACCCGTACATCACGATCCCGGTGACGGCCATCCCGAACACCAGCGCCCAGCCCCAGGTCGGGAGGACGCCGATCAGCTCGGTGAGCCCGCGCGCGGAGATGGCGCTTTGCACGCCGAACCAACCGATCAGGCTCAGCGCGATCGCTAACCCGACCAAGCTGGACCCGTAACGGCCGAAGCCCGTCCAGCGGGTCAGCACCGACGTGGAGAGGCCCTCGCGCTGGCCTGCGATGCCGGTGAAGATCGCGACGACCTCCAGGATGACCGACCCGAGCGTGATGGCCAGGACGGCCGACCAGAACGACATCCCGAAGCCCAGCGTGGCCCCGATCAGGAACTGCGAGAGGCACGAGAGCTGCCCGAAGCGCTGGACGCAGACCGACCACCACGAGTAGCGGGCCCCGGCGGGCACGCGTTCCAGTGCGTAGTCGTCGACTCCCTGGGTGGATGACATGGCTGACCCTCCTGAGTTCCGGGTCAGCCTGTGATGCGGCTCACCGAGAGCCAGAGATTAGGCCGTGCGTCGTCCGCGGCGCAGTGTGCACTGTGTCCGTTCGACCTGGACAGAGGAGTGCACTATGCCCCCTTCGCCACTAGCCTCGGTGGTGGCGATCGGAGTAACCTCCGTGGTCCGCTACCGCTCCGACCTACGGACACCACGCCTATGTGGACGATCGATCGTGAGACGCTGCCCGCTCTTGAGCTGGGTGCGGCGTTGTTGGGATCCGGTGGCGGAGGCCAGACCACCCTGTTCCGCGTGCTCGCCGAACAAGCGGTGCGGGACCACGGGCCGGTCACCGTGATCGATCCGAGCGAAGCCCCGGATGACGTCACCGTGGTGCACGTCGGGCTCGTCGGGGCGATCACGGCGTTCGCCGAGAAACCTATGGGCGGCGGGGAGTTCACGCACGCGTTCACCAGCCTCGTCCCGACGGGTGGCGGGCCGCACCTGGTCGCCGGGTACGAGGGCGCCGGGGCCAACGCCTTCGCCGGGATCCTCGTCGCGGCCGAGACCGGCACGCCGCTGCTGGACGTCAGCGGGATGGGGCGAGCGTTGCCGCGGCTCGACCAGACGACCTACACCGCGGCCGGGTTGAGCATGTCCCCGTTCGCGCTCATCGACACCAGCGGAACCCTTGTCCGCATCGACACCGACACCCCGTCGGAGGCCGAGCGCCTGCTCCGGGCGAACACGGCGCTGCTCGGTGGGTGGGCCGGCTTCGCGGGCTACCGGCTTCCCATCGCGCGGGTACGGCAGCACGGGGTCGCGGGCACGCTGCGCGCGGCGACAGATCTCGGCACGGCGCTCCTGGAGGTCGACTCGACTGCGAAGTCGGTCACCGGGGCGCGGCACCTCGCGTCAGGTCGGGTGATCGAGGTCGAGTGGCGGCACGGCTCGTCGTTCGGCGCGGGCAGCCTGACCCTGCGCACCGCCGACGACCAGCGGGTGCTCAGGATCGAGATGCAGAGCGAGTTCCTCGTGGTCATCGATGACGGCATCCCGGTCGCGACCACGCCCGACATCATCTGCCTGCTCGACCAGCGATCGCTGCGGCCGATCCAGGCGGAGCGCGTGTCGGTCGGGTCTGAAGTTCACGTTCTCACGCTCGGTGCGCCTGCCAGGTGGCTTGAAGAGGACGCGCTCCCGCTGGTGGACCCGCGTGCCTTCGGCTACTCACTCGACTACGTGGGGCTGTAGATGGCCAGACCGTCAGTGCGAAACCTCCTCGCCGAGCAGCCGCTCGACACAGCCACGGTGGTCGGCGGGTCGGCCAACCTCGATGTCATTCCGACCGAGGTGCTCGCTCTCACGCCAGGGCGAACTCCCGACGTGCCGCGCGGGGCGATCGTGGTCACCGGAGCACTCGAGGGTTACGAACTCGAACTGCTGCTCCGCCGGGCGCACGACCGCGAAGCGAGCCTTGTCGTCACGGCTGTAGACGCGCGGCGACGGCTCCTCTCCTCGACAACGGTCCTCGCCGAACGCCTCGCCCTGCCCCTGGCGGTGATCGAGGGCGATCCACTTGAGACAGCGCGCAGGCTCTGGGTGCGGATCCACGAACCCGCGTCCGAGCACGGGCTCGCGTTGGCACGACTGGCAAGGCGCCTGCAGGGTGTCGGCGACGCGAAGACCGTGATCAAGCTGCTGGACATCGAACTCGGCATCCGCAGTGCACTGGTCGGCGCCGAGCACGTCGTCCTCGCGGGAACGGAACCTGTTCGCGCACTGCACATCGACACACGCGGTGGGACGAAGACCTGGCGGGACCGCGACGGTTTCACGTGCCTGGTCCCCATCGAGGTCGGTGACCGGGAACCCCCGCGGCTGTGGCTCGTCGCGGAGACCGGCGAGATCGGCGACGACGACGCCGTCAAGATCGAGAGCGCGCTGAACCTCGCCGCCTGCTCGATCACCGCGTGGGCCGCCACCGAGCGGCTGCGGGCCGAGCGCGACGCGACGTTCCACTCGACGGTCCTGGCCGAGCTGCTCGGCTCGGGTCCGCAGGTCCCCCGGCGCGTCCTGAGCCAGGCGGTCGCGGCGGGGTGGCGGCTGGAGGGGTGGCACATCGGCGTGCACCTGCTGCTGGTCGGCGGCTCGGCGCCGGAGGACGTGCGGTCGAGGACCCGCGACGTCCGCGACGCACTCGCCGCCCAGCACCTCACCGGTCCGCTGGTCGAACGGGGCGACGGCTGGTCGACGTGGATCACCGACGGCACGGAGGCCACCCCGCAACGACGCCGCGACATCGTCGGCAAGCTCAACACGATCCTGCCGCTCGTGCCCGAGTCGACCCTGGTGGCCGGGGTCGGACGCCCGCTGCTCGGCGCCCCCGGCCTGGTCGAGACCCTCGTCGAGGCGCAGGAGCTGAGTCGGTTCGCGGGCTCCTCGCGCGGGCGCCAACGAGTGGAGTTCGCGGACGAGGCCGGTGTTCGACGCCTCCTCGCCGCGGCCACCTCGGAGGACGTCCGCGCCAGGTCCCAACGCATGCTCGGCGCCCTGCTCTCCCCCGCCAACGCCGACCTCGCCCGGACCCTGGAGACCTACCTGGACCTGGAGTCATCCGCCACCTCGACGGCCGCCCGCCTCGGGATCCACCGCAACACGGTGGTGAAACGGCTCAGCAGGATCGAGGAGCTGCTCGGCGCGAACCTGTCGGACCCCGAAGTCCGCCTTGCCCTGCACCTGGCGTGTCGGGCCAAGTAGGGCACCTTCGCACCGGGCGGTCGCCCGCCACTCCCCGGTCCGTCAGGAAGAGACAGCGTCCCGACATCGGGTGGGACGGGGACGGAAGGACAGTGCCAGTGGACGACAGCGGGGCCATGACCACCGAGGCGGTGCTGGCCCGGTGTTCGCACACGCTCGGGCGGGTCGAGGTGGGCGAGGTCGACGTCGCGGCGGTGGCCGAGTTCATCGTCGACCTGCGGCGGGTGCCCGAGGAGCGGCCGGAACGCGCGCGGCTGGCGGCGGGGATGGTCGGTGCGCTGGTCGAGCGGTCGAGGACGGCCTGGACGCGGGTCGTGCCGATGTTCGGTGATCTGCTGGCCCTTGCTGATCCGCCGCCGCCTGGGCCGGAGTGGCCGGTGGTGCGGGCAGGTGCCCGGGCGGCGTACCTCGCGCACTGCCTGATGGGACTGCCCGATCTCGATCTCGTTGCCGCCGAGCAGGAAGCAGCCGAGTTGGTCGCGACAACGGCGGGCTCACCGCGCCACCACGTTTTCGCTGTGCTGGCGCAGGAGGCGGTGAAGCAGAGCGCGGCGACTCGTGACGGTGATGAAAGCGTGCGGCTGAGGTCCCTGGACCGCCTCACGGCGCTGTTGACACTCTCGGACGACGACCCCCGACGAGAACTCATCGACCACCTCCGGGCGGGCCTCGTGGCCAACCAGAGCGGAGACGGCGCGGAGGTGGTCCGGCGACTCCGAATGTTCACCGAAGCCCATGGGGAGAATCCCATTGGTGATGGCATGCAGGCGATCTTCGCCGACGCCCTCGCCAAGGTGCAGACGCTGGCAACAGTGATCGAGACCCCGTCGACCGAGAGGATCCAGGCCGAGATCGTCCGGCTGCGCGCCGACTCCGTCGGGGTGGACGACGACTGGATGGCGGCCAAGATCGCCACCACGGCGATGCTGTTCAGGTTCCAGCAGGAGACCGACCTCGGCCGCGTCGAGCAGGCACTCGACGAGTGCCGGGAGCTGGTCGCGGCCGGGCAGAGCCGATTCGTGCACCCCTACGCGCTGGCCGCCCTCGCCTTCGGGCTGCTCCGGCGCGCGGAACTGGCGGACACCGTGGACGGGCTCGACGAGGCTCAGGCCGTGCTGCTGGACGCGAAGGCGCTGATCAACGGTCCGCAGAGCCCGTTGTGGCCACTGGTCAACGACTTGCTGTCCCACGTCGGCCACTACCGCGGTGACCACGGGGCCGCGGCCGAGTCCGGGGTCGAGGGCCAACTCCGGTACGTCGTGCGCGCGCTGCTGGAGTCCGACACCGCCGGTGCCAAGGTCGCGATCGCCGACGCGGTGGGCGGCGCGGTCAGGTACGCCCGCGGGTTCCTGCTGGCCGACCGGGTCGAGGACGCGCTGCGGGTGCTCGACACCGGGCGCGGGCTGATGCTGTTCGCCGAGGTCCTGCGGCACGACCTGCCCGACCGGCTCACGGCGGCGGGGCGGATCGACCTGGCCCGGCGCTGGGCGGCGGGCGAGGACGAGTCACCCGCGCTGCGCGACGAGGTCGTCACGGCGTTGCTCGGGTTGACCGGCCTGCCCGGCGACCCGCTGCGGCCGCCCGCGCTGACCGAGATCACCGCGGCGTTGCGCGCCACCGAAGCCGACGCGTTCGTCTACCTGGTGCCCGGCGGCGCGGGCCTGCCCGGGCTGGCGGTCGTCGCGCCAGCCGAGGGACCGCCCGGCTTCGTGGTGCTGCCGGACCTCCACGTGGCGGCGGACACGGAGGTCGAGCGGTACCTGGCCGCGCTGGCGAACCGGTCCCGCGAGCTGGGCCCGGTCGACGGCGAGTTCGCCGACCGGGTCGACGCGCTGTGCGACTGGGCGTGGCGCGCCGCGATCGGGCCACTGCTGGAGTCCTTCGCCACCCGGACCGGGGGCGCGGTCCCGCACCTCGTGCTGGTGCCGATGGGTGACCTGGCCCGCGTGCCGTGGCAGGCGGCGCGCCGACCGGACGGCACGCACGCCGTCGAGCTGGCGGCGTTCTCCCTGGCGGTGTCCGCGCGGCTGTTCTGCCTGGCCGCCGCCCGGACACCGGTGCCGCCGTCGTCGAACGGCTTGATCGTGGCCGATCCGGACACCGGTGGCGCGGGTGCCCCGCTCGTCGCGGCCCGGCGGGAGGCGCACGAGGTGCGGCAGGCGTTCTACCGGGACGCCCGCTACATCGGGCGCGGCGGGCCCGCCGGGTCCGACGCGGGAACCGTCGCGCAGGTCCGCGCCTGGCTGACCGACCAGGACGCCGGGTCGATGCTGCACCTGGCCTGCCACGGCACGTTCACCACCGACCCCGGCGGCACCACGGCGTCCCTGCTGCTCGCACCGGACGAGTCGGGCGCGGGCGCGCTGACCGCCGACGAGATCGTCCGGCTGCTGGCGTCGGTGCCCGAGCGCGACCTGGGCCTGGTGGTCATGGCCGCCTGCCACACCGGCCGGTCGATCCACGGCTACGACGAGGCCTACAGCCTGGGCACGGCATTCCTCGCGGCGGGCGCCCGCACGGTGCTGTCGACGCAGTGGGCCATCCCGGACGAGTCGACCTCGTCGCTGATGTACCTGTTCCACCACTTCCACCGGGAGGAGGGTTTGGCCCCGTGGCGGGCGCTGCGGGCGGCACAGCTGCGGATGCTCGACCCGTCGCTGCCGCTCCCCGAGCACATGCCTGACCCGCTGCGGGTCGCCGCCGACAACCACGTCGTCTCCTGGGCCGGTTTCGTCCACAGCGGCCAGTGACCGATGGCGCGCGGATCCCACCTCGCGCCGTTGGTGATCAGGTGGGCTTCATTCCTTGTGCTGGCGGAGGAGTGCATGTGTCGCGGCGGCGGCGCCCGCGCGGACGGGGATGTCGTTGTCGGGTCTGCTGTACAGGTGGGGGGGGTGAGCCAGTCGACGAACTCCGAGTCACCCGCCACGACCGCGTAGGCCGCCGGGGACGTAACAGCAACCAGCGCACGGAAGGGGTCCTTGAGAACGTCTCCACGCGTTGACAATGCGCTATCGTCGGGGCGTGATTCGCGGGGGCTGACCAGGAACGAGGACCGGTGACAAGTCCGTACGAGCACCTGTTCGTCAGGAAGATGCCGAACTGCCTCGACGACCTCGTCAACGAGGGCGCCGGGTCCGGGGTCGTGGAGCCGCCGAACATCGGGGAGGCGCTCGCGTTGATGCGGTCCCAGGAGGTGCCGGAGAGCAAGATCCACCTCACCTACTGCTGGATCACCGAGTGCGACAGCCCGGTGGAGTGGGTCAAGGAGCACGTGCACGACTACGACGAGGTCCTGATCTGGCACGGCAACGACCCCACCGACCCCGACCACCTCGGCGCCGAGATCTACTTCGACATCGAGGGCGTCCGGCACACCGTCACCACCAGCGGTTCGGTGTACATCCCGGCGGGTGTGCGCCACTGCCCGCTCGGGTTCACCCGGGTCGACCGCCCGTTCCGGTTCAGCGCGCTGTCGCTGAGCCCGAACTACGCGTCGGCGGACAAGACCGCGTAGCTGGTCACCGCGCCCGCCCCGCCCGGTATCAGCGGGGCGGGCGTCGCGAATGGACGTATGGCGCACAACGGGCGCGGAAGGCGGACGCGAGAGGTCACCTCCGAGGGCGGCTTGACACCGCGTGGCCACGGCCGGCTCCCACTGGTCGGCAGGTCAGCTGCCTCGATGGTGAATGTCATCGGACAGGGGGCCGGTGGTCCTGTATGGTTGGTGGCGCGGTCTCACCTGCATCGCTGCGGGCTGCCTTGGCATCGTGCCTGCGACGCGCGCTTGGATTTGGCGGCGTGTGTCGCGCAGACCGTCCCTCGACGTTCCGGAGTTCCTTATGGCGGCTCGCCGCCCCCGCACGACCAGTCCGTCCACCACCGGTCCGGCCATGACCAGTCCGGCCACGACGGCTGAGGACACCCCCACCAGCGGGCGCACCTTCGACCAGCTCGGCGTGCCCGCCGCGCTGGTCGACGTGCTGAGCGCCCGCGGTATCACCACCCCGTTCCCCATCCAGACCGCCACGCTGCCGGACTCGCTGTCCGGTCGTGACGTGCTCGGTCGCGGGCGGACCGGGTCGGGCAAGACCTACGCGTTCGCGCTGCCCCTGCTCGCGCGGCTCGCGGCGAGCACCCGGCCGCGGCGCCCCGGCAAGCCGCGGGCCCTGGTCCTGGCGCCGACCCGCGAGCTGGCCGACCAGATCGCGGCGACCGTCGCCCCGCTGGCCGAGGCCCTCGGGCTGACCGCCACGACGATCTACGGCGGCGTCCGGCCCGGGCCCCAGGTGGCCGCGCTGCGCGCCGGGGTCGACGTGCTGATCGCCTGCCCCGGCAGGCTCGCCGACCACATCGCCACCGGGCGCGCCCACCTCGACGCCGTCGAGGTCACCGTGCTCGACGAGGCCGACCACATGGCCGACCTGGGCTTCCTGCCGGTCGTCACCAAGCTGCTCGACAAGACCCCGCGCGGGACCCAGCGGCTGCTGTTCTCCGCCACCCTGGACGCGGGCGTCGACGTGCTAATCCGCCGGTTCCTGTCGAACCCGGCCACGCACAGCACCGACCCGCCGTCCGCGCCGGTCACGGCCATGACCCACCACGTGCTGCACGTGCAGCCCGCCGCCCGGCTCCCGGTCCTCGTCGACCTGGTCGCCGCGCCCGGTCGGGCCGTGGTGTTCACCCGGACCAAGCGGGGCGCGACGAAGCTGACCCGCCAGTTGGTCGCGGAGGGCGTCCCCGCGGTGGAGCTGCACGGCGACCTCGGGCAGACGGCGCGCACCAGGAACCTGCTGGCGTTCACCGACGGCCGGGTGAGCACGCTGGTGGCCACCGACATCGCCGCCCGCGGCATCCACGTCGACGACGTCGCCCTCGTGATCCACGCCGACCCGCCGGTCGAGCACAAGGCCTACCTGCACCGCTCGGGCCGCACGGCGCGCGCCGGGGCCTCCGGCACCGTCATCACCCTGATGACCGACGCCCAGGTCGCCGACGTCCGCGACCTCACCCGCAAGGCAGGCGTCACCGCCACCACCACCCGCCTCCGCCCCGGCCACCCCCTCCTGGCCGAACTGGCCCCCGGCGAACGCACCTTCGTCGCACCGACCGCGGCCACCCAGCCCGCCCGCGCCCCACGCGCCGCCCGGAAGCCCGCCGGCGCCAAGCGCCAGCAACCCTCCACCCCCAAGCGAACCCGCTCAGCCGTCCCAGCGGCCGCAGCCCCCGTCGCCGTGAAGACCACAAGCGTGGCCGCCTTCTCCGCAGGCTCCCGAGCAGGCCGCCGCGGCGGCCGATAGGGATCCCGACTTCTGGGCTGCCAACCACCGCGAGACTCTTCGCGGTGGTTGGCCCGTCTAGTGCGAGGCAAACCCGGCTGGGTCGTCCCACTGGCGGCCCACCCGATCGCACCTCCGGCAGCCAACTCCAGTCGCCGGGTAGCGCCCGCAGGCCCTTGAAGCACGTCCGCAGAGCCGCCTCCAACGACACCGCGTCGGTCCGCACCAGTCCCCCGTCACCGACCCCCGGCCCGGACAACACCATCGTCCACCGACTCCCACCCTCAGCGGCCCGGACGCAGTCGACCTTGAGCAACACGGCGATCCCGCGCTCCCCCATCAACTTCTCGACGTCGATCACGCCACGATTGTCTCCATCCCAGTCCCCCAATTCCTGCGAGACAACACCAACTGTCTAGTTCGGAATTCAGTAGACCAACTGAGGCGTCCCGACGCGAAGTTGCTACTCACTGTGCTTGGGGCGTGGTGGTGCTGGGGGCGGGTCGGAGGTGGCGGGATTGTTGGTATTGTCGGGCCGCGCCGGGATGGCGGGTGGACTGGGGAGAGTTGAAACGTGCTGGTTAGAGCTGTGGCTGTGGGTTGAGTTGCGCTATGTCGTTGGCTGCGTGCGGGGGCGCGAAGGAGGCCTCGCCCGCTGTTGCGACGACGTCGGGGACGTCCGCGGTGGTGACGACTTCCGCGGCTCCGGTTACCAAGCGTTACGGGGATGTGGGTGGGCTGGTGCGGGCGTTGGAGGCGGCGAACTCCGGGGGGTCGGCGAAGTTCACGACGGACGCGGGCTTCGATTCGCCGGATTACAAGGCTGAGGGGGTGCTCAATCTCGGCGCGGGGACGCTCAGTGGGAAGGTGAACCGGCGGCCGGGTGCGCCCGAGGAGCTGCTCTTGGCCGAAAACCGCGCCTACCTGCGCGACGACTCCGGGTGGTTGTTGCTCCGGGTCGACTCCAGTGACGAGAGCAGTGCGATGATCTCCCGCCTGTTCGACGCCTACACCGAGATCGACCCCAAGCGCGTCGTCGCCGAGATCGCGGAGTCCGGGAAGCTGGTGAAGCAGCGGCCCCGCACCCCGCGACGCCGCCGAGGAGCAGTACTCGATCGACCTGAGTCTGCCGGACTCGCCCGTCAAGATGCTCGGTGCCACAACCGAAGCCGTCACCTACGCCGCGCAGTCCGGTGCGCCCGTCGAGCTCGACATCTGGGTGGACCAACAGAACCACCTGACCCACTACGAGGCGCGGGCCAAGTTCGGTGGCACCGCGACCATCATCAAGACGACTTTCCGCGAGTGGGCCGCTCCAGCCACCATCACCGCGCCGGATCCCAACGAGGTCATGCTCATCCGGTGAGCCGCGTGCGTCCTGATGGGTGGTAGCCGGTTCGTCGGTTCGACGGGGTGTGGGTGTGGTTCCACTGGGCGTATGAACTGGTCCGGCTATCAGGTGACGAGGGGTTACGGCGCCTGCCGGGGCGCGGCCAGGGTGGGTGTGGTTGATCAACTTCCACCCCTGGAGCGTTCACCGATGCCCGAGCAGGACCAGCCCGTCGTCGAGCCCTTCGGGTTCCTCGCACCGCTGCCCAAGCCGATCCCCACCCCCGCACCGGAACCGGACGAGACCTGGTCGCTGCCCGGTGGCACGGCGTGGGTCTACTACGCGGAGGGTCAGCAGGGCCTTGTGCGGCCGGTGATCCTCGCCGACGGCTTCAACAGCGGGCCCAGCGACCTCAACGAGCTGTGGGACGGTCTGGAGCGCGGCGACTTCCCGTTCATCTCCCGGCTGCGGCAGCAGGGGCGCACGCTGGTGCTCATCGGCTACGACGAGCGCAGCGAGTCGATCCTGCGCAACGCCGAGGCCGTGACGGCGGCGATCCTGCGGACGGGCGCCGAGCAGGTCGGGGACACCCGGTTGCTGGTCGGCGGGTTCAGCATGGGTGGCCTGGTCACCCGGTACGCGCTGGCCAAGCTGGAACTCCAGCGGGTCGACCACCGCGTCGGCGTCTACCTGTCCTACGACAGCCCCCACCGCGGCGCGTGGGTGCCGATCGCGCTGCAGAACCTGGCGCACTTCCTGACCTCCGTGCCCGCGTTGTCTGAGCAGATCAACAGCCCGGCCTCGCGCCAACTGCTCTGGCGTCACGTGGAAAGCGTCGGTGCCGAGCCCCGCGTCGACCCGCTGCGGGAGGAGTTCCTCGCCGAACTCGACCGCGTGGGCAACTGGCCGCGGATCCCTCGCCTGCTGGGTGTGGCGAACGGCGTCGGCAGCGGGGAGGGCAACGGGGTCCCGGCCGGCGAGAGCGCGCTGTCGGTCGAGGGCGGCTGGTTCACCGGGACTGACCTCAGGACCCAGTCGGCAGGCGAGGCGGATGTCGCCCGGCTCAAGGGTTTGCTCAACGAGCACGAGATCACCACGTCCGGGCTTCCGGAGCTGGACGGCGCGCCGGGCGGCACCTTGGAGACGTTCGGCATCGCGGGCGACAAGCTCAAGGTCACCGGCAAGGTGACGATCACGCACCGCACGGTCGGGTTCGTCCCCACCGTCAGCGCGGTGGCCATCGGCGACCTGGACGACCCCTACGCGGTCGTGGACAACCTGGCGCCCGAGAGCAGCGAACTCGACGACTTCCTCGTCGCCAGCAAGAACGAGCCGCACACCAAGATCACCGCCGAGCTCGGCGAGTGGATCCTGGACCGCCTGCCCGACTAGGCCAGGTCATGGGCCCGGGGCAGACATCAGCCCCGGGCCCACGCGTCAGCCGAGGTCCTCGCCCTGGAGTTCGGCTCGGGACGTCACGCCCAGCTTCCGCAGGACACGGGCAGCGTGTTGTTCCACCGTGCGGGACGAGAGGAACAGGACCTCGGCGATCTCCCGGTTGGTGTGGCCAGCGGCCAAGAGGCGGGCGACCTCTTGTTCACGCGGCGAGAGGTCGTTGCCATAACCGCGGCGGCCTCGACGGGATGGTTTGGCACCGCCCGCGTTGCGGAGCAGGTGGCGGCACCGGGCAGCGTCGCGGGTGGCGCCCATGGTGTCGAACGTATCGATGAGGGTCGAGAGCGCCTCCGCGCCCTTGTCGGCGTCGCGGTTCAGGGTGCAGACGGCTTCGCGTTCGGTGACCAAGGCCGCGTAGTACGGGGCGGGAAGTCTTTCGTAGCGGGCGATCGAGTCCCGGTAGTGCACGAGCGCGGCGTCGATATCGCCCCGGGCCTCGGAAAGGCGACCCCGGCACTGGGCGAGGGCAGCCGCGCTCAGCGGCACGTCAAGGGCGGCGATCCCCTCGGCCATCGACTCCACGAACGTCTCGGCGTCCAGTTCCCGGCCCGCTGCAAGGAAAGTCGCCACAGCGGCTGGGCCAAGCTCCGGCGCCCAAGCCCACACTCCCTTGGCGCGCAAGATGTGCACGCCCCGGTCAACATCCACACAGGCCCGGACGACGTCGTCCTGCGCGAGCGCGGTCAGTGCCAGCGCGGCGCACCCCGCGATGGCCACCGGCGTGATGGCCTCCTCCGGGGTGAAGGCGCCGGTCTCGGTCAGGTAGCTGGTCGCCTCGCCCCACTCGCCGCGGGCCATGGCCAGGGACCCGAGGATCAGGCACAGCTCGCTGGAGTTGGGGAACAGGTCGCGGTACTCGTCGAGCAGCCGCAGGGACCGGTCGACGAGGCCGTCCCAGTCGCCGGTCAGCCAGTCCAGGCGGGCCCGGGTGACCCGACCGGTGCTGGCCACGAACGGCGCCCCGCTCTCGGCGGCGTGCCGCAGCCCGCTGCGCAGCAGGTCGTCGGCGAGCCGGAAGTGGCCGCTGGAGGTGCACGCGTCGGCGAGGTTGCAGTGGACCCTGGCGAGCTGGCGCTGCTCCCCCAGGGTGTCGACGGTGTTCGGCAGGGTCTCCAGCGCGGGGATCACCGCCGGGTCGCCGATGTGCAGGCGGGAGCCGAGTTCGTTGGCCAGCAGGGAGAGCCGCAGCTCCGGGTCCGCGGTGAACTGCCGGTCGCGGGTGGTGCGGTCGAGCCACACGCCGAACTCGGCCAGCGGGATCATCCCGGTGAACGGCTGCGCGAGCACCGAGGTGCCCTTGGCCGCGAGGTCCGGCCGTTCGCTGAGGTCGGCGATCGCCATCTCGATCTCCGAGCGGCCCTCCTCGGCGCCGCCCGCCTGCCGGATCAGCAGCAGCCCCCGGTAGAGCCGCACCTCGCCGCGCGCGGAGGTGGACAGCCTGCGGTCGACCAGCAACCGGTCGAGCGTCGTGGTCGGGTCGATCTGGTCGATGCCCAGGTGCGCGACCTGGCCGAGCTTGACCGCCAACCGGTCGACGTCGGCGGCGGGCACCGACGGTTCGGCGAGCAGGGCGCGCAACAGGGACGTCGCCGCGCCCGCGTCGCCGATCTCGGTGGCGTGGTCGGCGGCCGCCTCGCCGTAGCCCAACCACGCGGCTGTGCGGCCCGCGCGGTGGCTGTGCTCGGCGAGCTGCACGAGCGGGAGCGGGTCGACCAGCCGCAGCGCGTCGATCGCCCGGTCGTGGAGCTGCTGGCGGTCCGGGCCGCTGAGCGTGTCGTAGACGGCCTGCTGCGCCAGGGCGTGCCGGAAGCCGTAGCGGCCCGCGTCGACCTCGTGCAGCACCTGGCCGTCGAGCGCGTGGGTGAGCGCCGCACGGACCCGTTGGTCGCCGAGGGCGGCCACCTCGCCGAGCAGCTCGGCCGGGGCGGGTACGCCGAGCACGGCCGCCGCCTGGGCGAGGCGGGTCGCGGTGACCGGGAGCGCCGCAAGCCGTTCGGCCATGGCGTCGCGCAGCAGCACCGGGACCTCGACAGTCTCCAGGAGCCTGCGCGCGGCGGTGCTGTCCGCGTGCACCGCGCCAGCCGGGTTGCGCAGCGCCCGCAGCGTCTCCTCGACCACGAACGGGATGCCCGCGGTGCGCTCGCGCAGCTTCGTGGCGAACTCGAGCGACACCACGTCCTCGCCGAGGATGGCCGCGGTCAACGTCCTGACCTCTTCGACGTCGAGCGGGCTCAGGCGCAGCACGACGCTGGCGATCCCGGCGGGCGGGCGGTACGCGGTGCCCAGCGGCATCCCGCCGGGGACGTCCTCGCGCCGGTAGGTGACCACGATGGACAGGGTGGGCGGCGGGTCGCCCATCAGGAACCGCAGCAGCTGGCGAGAGCCGCTGTCGGCCCAATGCAGGTCCTCCACGACCAGCAGCACCGGCCCGAGCGCGCCGAGCAGCTCGCGCAGCGCGCGGAAGACCCGGTGGCGCTCCGTGCGCGGGTCACCCGTCGAGACTGGCGGGTCGGGCAGGAACTCGGCGATCTCCGGCAGCAGCGGTCCGACGACACCCGCGACCGGGCTCAGCTTCGGGCGCCGCCGCGCCAGCAGGTCCGACGTGCCGCGCAGCGCCTCGAGCACCGCGCCGTAGGGGAACGGCTCGCCGACCGGCTGGCAGTAGCCCATGAGCACCAGCAGCGGGTCCAGGTCGGTTGCCAACAGCTCGCGGACCAGCCTGCTCTTGCCGACCCCGGCCTCGCCCTCGATCATCACCACCGCGGGCTGGGCGGGGACGGTGGAGCGCAGCGCGGCCAGTTGGTCGTTGCGCCCCACCAGCACCGGTGAACTGGTCCGCATCAGAGCCGAACCGCCGGACCGCCGCGCACCCGGCTTCGCTGCCCGCGTCATCGACTCACTCCCACCCACCGTTGGCCCGCACGCTCCCGAAGGGGACCTCCGGAGCCTAGGGGCCAGGCAGGACAACGGACACTCCAGTCCGCTGGCCCACGCCCGCGCGCCCACTCCGGCGGGATCACCCACCAAGATCAACTTACGTGGTGGGGCCCGCCCTCCCGAGTTCCGGGGTCCCGCGTTCGACCCTAGCGAGGTGGGCGACTTGTCAAGAGGGGCGCGGAGAAGCTGTGGATGGCTCGGGGCATTGTGGACAACTCGCACCGGGGAGGCCGCTCGGTGTCCGGCAGGATGACGATCGGCGGGCGTCACACTGACGAGTGATTCTTGCTGGTGGTCTAGCCGCGGGTGCCTGTGACCGACACCAGCGGGTACGACCACACCGCGAACGCCGGGTCTTCGAGCAGCGCGTAGAAGGCGGCCAAGGTCCGCGGGGACACGCCCGCGGCGGCCAGCGGTTCGGCGAGCTGCTCCACGTTCACCCGGTGCAGCTCGATCTCCTCGGACCCGCCGCGCCACAGCGCCGTCGTGGTGTCCACCCGGACGTCTTGGAGCCCTCGTGCGATGAACGCGTCCGGCAGGGACCTGGCCCAGGTGGCCCCCACCTCGCGGGACTCGAAGACACCCAGCAGCGGCGCGTGCACTGCGTCGAAGGTCGCGACGTGGTGCGGGTCCGCGGTGCGCGGGGTCAGCGGGTGCCGGAGGTCGAACTCCTCCACGACGAGGCGACCGCCGGGCTTGAGGGCGGAGACGAGCCGGTCGAGGACGGCCTGGCGGTCGGGGAGGTGGATCAGGACCAGGCGGGCGTGGATGAGGTCGAAGGTGCCCCCGGGCAGCTCGTCGGTGACCACGTCGTGGCGGCGGACGGTCAGGTCGGGCCGGTCGGGCGCGGGGATCCACCGGGGGTCGATGTCGGTGACGAGCACCGAGCCGCCCGCCCCCACCTGCTCCGACAGCCAGTGGCCGATGCTGCCGTCGCCGCCACCGACCTCCCAGCAGGTCCAGCCCGGCGCGACCCCGGCCGCGGCGAGGGCGGCGTGGCTCGCGGGGTCGAAGGCAGCAAGCGCGGCGAACCGGGTCTTGGTGCGGGTGTCGGCGTTGTCGAACACGTAGTGGGTCATCGCGCTGCCTCCGGTCCGGGGTCGACCCGCAGGATGGCACTCCACCCACCGACCCGACCCGGCGTTCACCCGGCGGCAGGAACGGACCACACGGGTGGGCCAGGCCGACCGACCCCGGCGGTCGCACCGATCACAGGAAGGGCCGCACCTCGACCTTGCGGTTGCACGCCCTCGACCCGTCGGTGGCCAGCCTGAGGGCGACGTCCAGGTCGGCGGCCTCGATGATCCAGAAGCCGACGAGGAACTCCTTGGACTCCAGGAACGGCCCGTCGGTGACCAGCGCCTGCCCGCCCCGGTTGTCGACGACGGTGGCGGCGGTGGGCGTTCCGAGGCCACCGGCGAAGACCCAGTGGCCCTCGGCTTGGAGGCGGTCGTTGAAGGCGTCGATGGCCACCATCTCGTCCTCGGGGGCGAGGTCGGGCGAGTCGTGGATGACGGAAAGCAGGTACTGCATCTCGGGTCTTCTCCTCTGGTTGTGCGGATCAGGTGGTCGACGGGTCACTCGGGCGTCGCGTACCGGGGGCGGCCGTTGGGACGGTAGACGTGGGCCACGATGCCGTTGGGGAACACACGCGTGTCGACCAGGTCGAGGGCGATGTCGCGACCGGATGCCGGGAACAACCGGGTGCCCTCGCCGACCACGACGGGGACGACCAACAGGGTCATCTCGTCGACGAGGTCGCGCTCGAGCAGCCACCGGACCAGCACCCCGCTGCCGTGCACCTGCAACTCCCCCGTGCCGTTGGCCCGCAGTGCGCGGATGGCCGACTCGACGTCGCCGGAGAGGATCGTCGTGTCCGCCCACAGCGACTCGGTGAGGGTGTTCGACGCGGCGTACTTCGGCCGCTCGTTCAGCGCGTCCGCGATGGGGCCGCTGCCCGGTGGCATCGTCCCCCAGTACCCGGCGAACAGCTCGTAGGTCCGCCGCCCGAGCAGGAACGCGTCGGCCCGCTGGATGAGGTCGCCGACGAACCGCGCGGACTCGCCGCCGAACAGCGGCCTGGCCCACCCGCCCCGGTCGAACCCGGGGTCGAGCTCCTCGTTGCGCCCGCCGTTCGCCTGCATGACCCCGTCGACCGAGACCTGCGTCGTGACCGTCAGCTTCATGGCCGTGGTTCCTGTTCGTCCCGGGCGGCCCCGTGGCCGCCTCTCACCACCGCAACGAACGGCTCGACGCCGATCCGACAACCCGGCCCGAACTTTCTTCGAAGATCTTTCCGCCGGGCCAGCCGAGGAGCGTTGTTCGACCACTGTGGACGGGCCTCGTCGCGGGGTTCCGGCAGGTCGGGACCGGGGATAGGCTGCTCGGATGGACCTGGAGATCCGGCACTTGCGGGCGGTCTGCACGATCGCCGAGGCGGGCAGTCTGTCCCAGGGGGCGACGCGGCTGGGGATCTCCCAGCCGTCGCTGTCGACGTTGTTGCAGCGGGTCGAGCGGACCGTGGGCGGTCGGCTCTTCGAGCGCAGCCGGACCGGTGTGGTGCCGACCGAGCTGGGCACGGACCTGGTGCGGCGCGCCCGGGTCGTGCTGGCGGAGCTGGACGCCTTCGGCGCCGGTACCTCGGCGGACGCGGGCGGCCCGATCCGGTTCGGGACGGTGCACATGGAGTGCGTCGCGACGCTGTTCGAGCGGGTGGAGCGGTCGTTGCCCGGCGCCGAGGTGTCGATGCAGATCGAGCCGTCGAGCACCGCGCTGGCCCGCTCGCTGACCCTCGGGCACCTGGACGTGGCGGTGCTCGGGATGGCCGAGGACCACGACATCCCGCTGCCGAGGGACATCGGGCAGCGCATCATCGTGCCGTGGGTGCCGGTGTACGTCGCGTTGTCGGCCGAGCACCCGCTGGCGAGCGCCGCGGCCGTGCCGCTGGCCGGGCTGGCGGACGAGGCCTGGATCAGCCCGCCGGGTGCGGACGACGGGTCGCTCGCCGCGTTGCGAGCCGCGTGCAGGCAGGCGGGGTTCACGCCGGACGTCCGGTTCGAGGTGCCCAGCGGTGGTGGGCGGCGGCTGATCGCGGCGGGTCGGGCCGTGCAGCTGGTCGAGCCCACCTCGCAGGGCGGACCGGGGATCGCGGTCCGGCCGCTGGCGGGTGAGCCGATGCGGATCCGGCTGCTGCTGGCGTGGCGCAGGCAGCGCATCGGCTGGGAGCAGGCCAACCGCGTCTACGCCGAGGTGGTGGCCGCCTACTCCGAGCAGGCCATGGCGAGCACGGTGTTCCGGCCGTGGTGGGAGGACCACCGCGAAGCCCGCCCGCCGGCCTGAGCCGACGGACGGGCACCCTGCGGAGAAGGGTCAGTAGCGGCTCGTCACGACGACCCCCGCACAGTCGTTCGCGCCCTTGAGGCTGACGTAGAGGTAGCCCGCGGGCGGGGCGGTCACGGTGATCGCCTCCTGGTTGGTGGCGCTGGTCGAGCGGTGGGTCGCCGTCGACGTCGTCGCCCACGCGGTGGTGCTGGCGTACAGATCGCAGTTGCCCGTGCCACCCGAGGTCGCGATGCTCACCCGAGCGGTTCCGGACGGCACCGACAGGTACAGGTAGTCGTAATTGCCGCTGCTGGCCGAACGGGCGGAGCGCTGGCAGTTCTTGCCCAGGACCCTGGTGTCCGTGCCCCCGCACTCGGGCAGCGCGCCGGAACCGATCGTGACCGCCTTGGTCGCGGTCACCGCCGCTCCCCGGTCATCGGTGACCGTCAGGCGGACGGTGTAGGTGCCGTCGGCGGCGTAGTTGCGGCTGGGCGAGGTCGCGGTGGACGTCGTGCCGTCGCCGAAGTCCCAGCGGCGCGACGCGATCGTGCCGTCCGCGTCGGAGGAGCGGTCGGTGAAGGTCACCGCGCGGCCGTTGACCGAGGCGGTGAAGTCCGCGACCGGGGGTTGGTTCGTGGTGCCGCCACCGCCGCAGTTCCCGGCGGCGCAGGCCGACAGCCAGGTGTACCAGTCGCTGTCGTAGCGCGAGCCGATGGTCGTCTTGAGCACGGTGCGGGCCGCCGCCCAGTTCCCGGACCGGTAGTGGCCCAGGACCGTGGCCACGTCGGCGGGGTGGGACTGGATCATGTACCGGACGGCCAGGTAGCCCCATCGGTAGATGCGCGTGGTGTCGTGCGAGTAGGTGGTGTCGAACAGTGCGCTGAGCGCGTAGGTCCGCTTGCCCGCCTCGGCGATGGCGGCGTCGTAGGGGACGTTGCGGTACTGGTAGGAGACGTACTCGGCGAAGCCCTCGATCCACCAGATGGTCGGCGTGGTCACGTTGGAGGTGAAGTCGCCCGCCATGTCGAACCGGCCGTCGAGGTAGTGCGTGTACTCGTGGTTGAGGTTCCAGATCTGGAACGTCGGCCGCACCCACTCCGCCTCGTAGGCGATGAACCGGGCCTGGTTGCCCGCCGCCGAGGGGTCGCCCTCCAGGTACATGCCACCGTTGTTGGTGTCGATGCCCCACATCACGCCCGCGTAGGTCTGGTAGTCGGTGCTGGAGTCGTAGACGACGACCTCCAGCGCGGTGTTGCGGTCCCCGGTCACCGGGCCGGGATCGCTGACCACGCGGTGGAAGTACGCGTCCTGGTTGAGCAGGCTGGCGCAGGTCTGCGACAGCTCGGTGGCGGTCATCTCCTGGGCGCGGATCCGCAGGGTCGACGCGCAGGTGTGGTTGACCGGCAGGACCTCGGCCTGGAGCCGGTTCTGCAGGTCGCAGGCCCCGTAGTAGGCGCAGTTGGCCTTGTCGTAGTTGTCGACCATCTCGGCGACCCCCACCCACAGCGGCGCGGTCACGCCCCGGATCGCGGACACGTCGGTCAGCGCCTTCGCCTTCGGCCTCGCCGTGGCCCGCAGCGCCGAGTGCTGGAGGAATCGGCCCAGCTCCCGCCCGGCGTTGGAGGTGAGGTAGGCGCGCTCGGTCGAGAGCAGGCCGAGGTTGCGCACCGCGAACGCCCGCAAGGTCTCCAGCACGCTCGGGTCGGCGGTCACCGTCGTGACGAACTCCGGGACCTGGTGGCCGCGGAACAGGACGGTGTAGACATTGTTGACGGCGTTGAGCATGTACCACGACTGGTCGTAGGTCGAGTTGTAGCCGTCGAGCAGCCGCTTCACCACGAACAGGTAGCGCGCGTTCTCCTGGGCGCTGTCGATGAGGGTGACCGTCTCGGCGAGCGTCTCACCGTTGGCGTCGCTGACCGTGAACGCCCGCGGGTTCGCGAAGAAACTGTCCAAACCAGACCGAATGGCGGAGCGCATCGCGGTGCCGTACGGGCCGACGACGTCCGGGTTGTACCACTGGACGTAGTAACCTGCCCGCAGGTAGAGGACGAGCTGCGCGGTCCCGGTCGCGTTGGTACCGGGATAGGTCGACCCGTTGTCGCGCAACCCGTAGGCGACGTAGGTCATCTGGTCCTCACGGAAGGCGCGGTTGGCGTCGGTTCCGGTGAGGGAGAACAGGGTGTTGACACAGTCCGTTGTGGAGGAACGGATGAAGTCGACCAACGCCCACCCGGTCCGACTGGTGAACCCGCTGGTGTCACACGCGGCCAACGCACTCTTGGGGCGCGCGGCCACGTCGTAGTCGCTGCGCTGCTGGGTTTTCGACGCGGACAGGGGCGTTCGCCGCGCGACGGGTAACTGCTCTCGGGCGATGTGGTCCGCATCCTCGGCGACCCCAGCCGACGGCGGCAGAGTCGCGCTCTGGACGGCCACCGGCCGACCGGACGCGGACGGGGAGAGGACAACGACTAACAGGGCCAAGGCGCTGACGACCAACACCAGCGGCCCGGTTTTCCGGACACGCGAAGGGGACATGGGTTTTCCGTTTCTCGGCACGGCCGCTTCCGCGACCATTCGGCGGAATACGCAGGGAACCGCCTGCTCAAGCAGACTCACACAGCCCGAACACACGTGGTCATGCCACTCGTCTATAGAACGGCGCTATGGATCGACCGCGTATGCGGGTCGCGGATCGGGGTCAGGTCCGGGGATGACCCCGATGGCGGCGCGCTTGTGGTCCGGCACTCTCGAAGGCATGGGTTCATTCGGACGACGTGGTGCGCTCGTGGGTGCGGCGGGGGTGGCGGCGGGGATGCTGCTGCCCGCGCGGGCCGGGGCGGAGAACACCGTGTGGTTGCCGACTCCGCGTGGTGGGCACGCGGTGGGTGCGGTGACGACGCGGTTGGTCGATCGGGGTCGGGTCGATCCGTGGGGGTCGGGGCCACGGGAGTTGATGGTGACGGCGCACTACCCGTCGGCTTGGTCGGCTGGGTGTGCGCGGTTGCCGTACATGCTGCCGAGGGCCGCCGCGCACTTCGGGGCCGTCAGCGCGTCGCGGTACCTCGGGCTGGACCTGCCGTGGGTGGCCTGGGACCGGGTCGTCAGCAACGCGCGAGTGGGGGCTCCAGCGGCGGCGGGTGGGCCTCGGGCGGTGGTGCTGTACTCGCCAGGGCTTGGCGAACCGCGGACATGGGGGACGGTGTTCGCCGAGGAGTTGGCCAGTCGCGGGTTTGTGGTGGTGTCGATCGACCACACCCACGAGTCACCGGAGGTGGAGTTCCCGGATGGTCGACTGGTGACGCTGGAGGTACCTAGCGACCCGGATGCTTTCGTTCGCAAGGCGTTGGCGGTCCGCGTGGCCGACGTTCAGTTTGTTGTGGACAGTCTGGCCAACTGGCTGCCGCGCGATGTGCGGGTCGACCTCAACCGGGTGGGGATGTTCGGCGCGTCCATGGGTGGGTCCGCCGCCGCGGTGGCGATGGCCTCGGACGCACGGATCCGCGCAGGGGTGAACCTGGACGGGAACCTCACCTACCCGGACGGCTCGCTCCTCCCGGTCGCCGAGTCCGGCCTCGACCGCCCGTTCCTGCTGATCGGCAAGGACGGCCCGACCAACACCGGCCCCGGCTGGCAAGCGTTCCGCGCCAGCACCCCGGGGTGGAACCGGCACCTGACCCTGCTCGGCGCCGAGCACGCGTCCTTCACCGACGCACAAGCCCTTCTCCCCCAACTGAACCTGCCCGCCGACCGGCTGACCAGCTACCTGGGCACGCTGCGCCCGGCCGAAGCACTCCGCACCCGCCACGCCTACACCATCGCGTTCTTCGACCACGCCCTCCGCGGCCACCCCACCACCCTGTTCGACGGCCCGTCACCCGCCTACCCGGCGATGGGGTTCGCGTAAAGAGCGTCAGAGATCGCTGGGAGGCTTGTCGCGGTGGCGCAGGGATCGGTGGGCGAGGGCCAGGATGAGGGCCACGGGGGTCAGGACCGCGGCGAAGAGGACTCCGGCGAAGATGCCGTAGCCGTGGGGGTCGCGGGTGAGGCCGGTGGCGCTGAGGACGACCGAGGCGACGAGCAGCACGATCAGCGCGACGGTGATGACCAAGGCGCCGAACACGAGGCGGCGCAGGGTGGTGCGCAAGGGGGTGTTCATGGTCGGCTCCGTGGGGTCCGCCGAGATCAGCCGGGGTCGGGGGTGCAGACGGTCAGGAAGGACTTCTGGTTCTCCCGCTGGACGTCCGTCGGGTCCAGCCAGCCGCGTTGGCCGAACAGGTAGCTGCTGGGCGGATGTTGGGCCGATTCCCGCAGCACTCGGTGGACGTCGACCCTGGCGCCGTTCGCGCGGGGGCCGTCGACGGAGAAGTTGATCGACTCCGCCTTGGTCCAGTCGTAGTCCGTGGGCAGCGGCACCCGGACTTCGAGCGCGCCGTCAGGACTCGAGCCGCCGGTGATGTCGAGCAGGTCCATGCGTTCCAGCGGTACCCCTGGTGGCGGCGCGGCCCAGACCACCTGCTTGCTCTTCGAGGTACCCGAGTCGAAGATCAGCGTCACGCCGGTGACGCCCTGGCACGGAGTTCCCGTCCACAGCTTGAGGATGCCGTCGTCGACGCGGAACCCGGCCGCCGGGGGCAGCGAGGGCTCGTACTGCGCCTTGGTGTCGCACGCCGTGGTCAGTGCCGCCACGAGCAGGGCGGCGCCGACGACGTGCGGCCACCTAGCGATATCCGCCATCGGACAGTCCCGCGTCTTCCTCGGTCTCGTTGCCGCCGGTGACCTGCTCCCACACGTAGGAGGCGAGGAAACCGGAGTAGCCCTCGCGCGCCCACTGCTGGGAGTGGCGCTCCTCGTGGTGGAGCAGCCGGTCCATGTCGAGGTCGCCCCGCTGGGGGCCACCCTCGCCGTCGTACCACGCGTGCCCGGACGCGGCCACCTCGCGGAGCTGCTGCGCGGGGTCGGCGGGGTTGTCGATGTTGAGCATGAACGTGTCACCCCAGGTGGTCCCGCCGCGCTGGCTGAACTGGTCCTGGATGAGGTTGCCACCCAGGCCCATCATCATGCCGTTCGGGGTGGTCACCAGGCGGCCGCCGTTGCCGTGGACGAACGCGACGTCGTCGTCGTAGCTCCAGGAGTTCGCCCGCTGCCGGTCGACGATCCGCTGGAGCTCGTCGGACCCGTACGGGGTGGGCGCGAAGTCGCCGCCGCTGTAGTCGGTGCCCGCGTTCATGATGTAGGTCATCCGCACGGCCTTGGCGGCGTCGTCCCCGCTGATGTCGGTGGGCATCAGGAAGTACGACTTGGAGGTGCCGTCGCCGTCCTCGTCCTCGCGGATCTCCTCCATCCCGTCGAGCACCGCGAAGTCCTCCGGCGTGATGTGGTGGTCGACGATCATCTCCTTGATGGTGTCGACCGGCACGCCCCGCAGCACGGCGTTCTCCAGCCACTGCCGGTAGTGACCGGACGCGGGCGGCCCGGTCAGCAGCCCCGCGTCCCGCAGCGACTGCTCCATCGCGGCGACCTGGGCGTCGAGCTCCCCGCCCTTCTTGGCACCGGCCAGCGTGGTCGCGTCGTGATCGCTGACCTTGCGGTCGTGCGCGAGCTGCATGACCCGGGCCAGGGCGGCGTCGATGCCGTTCGCGGCGGTCAGGATCGCCTTGGTCTCCTGCTCCAGCTGCCGCCTGATGGTGTCCCGGTGCCGCCTGGCCTCCGCGAGTTCCTCGGCCTCGTACCGCGACCGGGGCTGGGGGTCGGCGGGCTTGTTGTCCACGATCGCGCCGTCGGGGGCGATGCCGAACTGGTAGGTGGCGGCGAGCGAGTCGTTGTTCGCGACCCGGGACGTCAGGGTCGTGACATCGTCCGACGCGACCTGCAGGGCCCGCTCTACGGCGGACAGCTCCACGATCAGGATCTCGGCGTTGTTGCGGGTGTCGCCCAGGGAGTTCCGTGCACGCTCACCCGCGGGACCGTGCCAGTCGGGCAGCCTCCGGGCGTCGTCGAGCTCGTCCTGCAACCCGATGAGCTTGTCCCGCCGCCCCCGCAGGTTGGTGGCCGCGGCGTCGAGCGCCTCCGCGTCCCAGGTGCGGACGTCGTCATACCCGATGGTCATCCCCCGAACGCCCCTTCCGCGGAGTCCTCATTCTCGGCATAGGCCGTCGCGGAGGCCGCCACCGACTCACTCCACTGCCGGATCTCGCCCGCCCACCCGGACCCGCGCTCGTTGAACGTCGACTCCAGCGCGGGGGCACCGCTCGCCGCTACCCCACCAGGCAACGCCGTTGCGATCGCGCCTAGACCGTTGCCCGGCTCCACCACCCTGGCCTGGTCCGCCGCGGACCCCGCCGCCGTGGCCGCGCTCCGTAACTGGCCGATCTCAACCTCGTACCCACTCACCCGCGCATACCCCCTGACCTGGTCATCTGCCGGCACTGTACGGGAGTTCACCGGCGGGCACAGCCGGTTCGCGGACACTGTGGACACACTCGGGTGCACCTGATCCCCGCTGTCGCGAGAAGCTGGACCTAACCTTGGCCGGTGACTGGGGGGCGATCGTGAGCCAGAAACACGGACTGGTGGCGGGAGCGGCGGGCTACGGGGGCGCGGCCGACTCGTTGGCCCGCCAGTACGAGGCGTTGGTCTTCGACGAGGTCCACGCCGCGGTGTTGGGGTGGGTGCCGGACGCGCCTAGTCGAGTGCTGGATGTCGGGGCGGGTTCTGGGCGTGACGCCGCTGCTCTCGTCGCACGCGGGCACGCGGTCACGGCCGTCGAGCCGACCCCGGAGTTCCGGGCGATCGGCGAGGCGTTGCACGGTCCGACCCTTCGGTGGCTGGACGATTCGCTCCCGGAACTCCGATCGGTGCGCGGCGTCTTCGACCTCGTGCTGCTCAGCGCTGTCTGGATGCACTTGGACCCCACCGAGCGGCGCACCGGCATGGCGAGGATCGCGGGCCTTGTCGCCCCTGGCGGTCACGTGATCCTGACCCTGCGCCACGGCCCAGTCCCTCCGGACCGGCGGATGTTCGACGTGACCGCACCCGAGACGATCGACCTGGCCGGGCACCACGGCCTGCGAGTGGTGCACCACAGCGAAACGGCGGACGCGCTGGGCAGACCCGGCGTCCGGTGGAGCTCTCTCGTCCTGACCCGCGAGGAGCAGGCATGACCGACGCCTTCTACCGCGTCGAACGCTCCCCGTGGTCATCGTGCGCCCCATTTCCCCCAGCCGAGCGTCCTTCTCGCAAGCGGTGGTCGATCACACGGGTGGTCCGGACTCCTGTTGACTGGGGGTGACCTGGGACCCCGTCGGAAGGGCTGTGATGAGTGGCAGTTCGTTGACCAGTGCGGATCTGGAGTTCCTCGGGCGGCCGCTGCACGGGTTGTTGTCGGTGGCGGCCGGGCCGGTGCCCGCGCAGCCTCGGCCGGTGTGGTTCGAGGCGACCGAGGAGGGGACGGTTCAGCTGTTCACCGGGCCGGGGACGGTCAAGGTGCGGCGGTTGCGGCGTGATCCTCGGGCGTCGATCGTGGTCGTGGCGCCGGTGGGGGAACGTGAGCGGTGGGTGTCGGTCGCGGGGACCGTCTCCGTGGAGGTGGACGGGGCGCATGAGTTGGCGGCGCGGCTGGCGGCTCGGTACTGGGACCTCGACGACCCGACTCGGGCCGCTGACCTGGCGGGGATCCTGGCCGAGGAGCAGGTCCGGTTGGTGATCCACCCGGAGACCGTGAACCGGTTCGCGTACTGACTCACGGGTCGATCTGCTCGCGCAGGATGTCGCCGTGGCCCGCGTGGCGGGCGAATTCCTCGATCATGGCGAGCAGGGTCCACCGCATGCTGACCTCGCCTTCCCGGGGGTTGACCTTGGTGTCGTCGAGGGCGAACCGGGCGGCGATCTCGCGGGACCGCTGGCTCGCGCGTTCGAACTCGGCGATCACGTCGGCCAGGGACTCGTCGTCGGTGACGGTGAAGGTGCCCTCGTCGCGGCGCGAGTAGCCGTCGCAGTCGGCCTCGTCCAGGTCCGCCCAGAACCGCTGGAACCAGATCCGCTCGGCGGCCGCGGCGTGCTTGAGCAGGGAGATGGGTGTCGTCAGCGACGGGACGAGCCTGCGGCGGGCGTCGACCTCGGAGAGGCCCCGCGCGGTGTCGATGAGGGCGGCCCGGTTGCGGTCGAGCATGTCCTCGATGATGGCCCGCTCGGTGCCGTTGGTGATCCTGTTAATGGCGTTGACTCCGTTCGGAAAGCCGCGTGGTGCTTGGGGGTGTGCATATGGACGCGGGCAGAGACACCGCAGTCGGGCGAGTCACCGGGCAGATCCAGTGACCGCAGAGACCTCACTCTACCGCTGTCCATCCGGTAGAAAGGCGGCATGACCGTCATCTACGCCGTCCGGGTCCAGTTCACCGACGAAACCGTGCGCGACAACTACCTGCGGTGGATCACCGACGGCCACGCTGCCGCGGTCGTCGCGGCGGGGGCGCGGTCGGCCGAGGTGGTGTCGCTGGCGGACGGGGCCCTGGAGATGCGGTACGCGTTCCCCGACCGCGCCGCCCTGGCCGCATACGAGTCGGGACCCGCGATCGCCCTGCGCGCCGAGGTAGCCGACCTGTTCCCGCCCGACGCGTTCACCGTGACCCGCAGCACCGGGGAGATCGTCGCCACGTTCGACTGAGCCGCGGGGTTCACTGGGGCCGCTGGGTAGGGCTGACGCTGCCGGGTATGACTGAAGCCGCCGGGGCAGCTAAGGCCGCTGGGTTCGCTGGGCTGGCAGGGTTCGCACGGCTGGCAGGGTCGAC
Organism: Actinokineospora globicatena; assembly: GCF_024171945.1. Lineage (GTDB taxonomy): Bacteria > Actinomycetota > Actinomycetes > Mycobacteriales > Pseudonocardiaceae > Actinokineospora > Actinokineospora globicatena. The sequence goes on along the minus strand of NZ_JAMTCR010000003.1, from coordinate 193,538 downwards.
CTGGGGTTGCCGGGTTCAGGTGGGGCGCGGGGCAACGTGCGGGCCACGTGGGACGTCCCAGGGGGTGACCCGATCCCGGGGTGCTGGGCGGGATCGGTGATCATTGGTGGACGGGTGGGCGCGGTGTCGCGCCCGCGGGTGAAGGGGTAGCGAGATGGCACTGGCCGACCTGACGGTGAGCGCGGACAACGATGGGCCGTGGGTGGCTGGGGGAACCGGGACCTACACCCTGTCCGTCAGCGCCGACCTGGCCCACGCGCAGTCCGACAAACTGGTCACCCTCACCCACACCCTGCCGATGGGCCTCACCCCGACCGCCGCGGACGGCGACGGCTGGAGCTGCGCGATCTCCGGCCACCGCGTCGTCTGCCTGTCCAGCCGCACCGTCGCCCCCGGCCAGTCCTACCCCCCGGTCACCGTCACGGTCCAGGTCGGCAGGCACGTCACCGGCAGCACCGAGTCCATCACCGCCCTCTCCGTAGCGGGCACCGAGGCGAACACCACCAACAACACCTTCGCCTCAGCGGTCCACATCGACCCAGCCACCCGCTGACACCCCGTGACATCGGGGTTCGCCCCGGACACGGCGCTGATCGCCGATAGTACGAGGTCATCCCTGCCCAGGTAACCCAGAGCGATCCAGCAGGACGTCGGCTTCGGACCATTGGATGGCCAGGTGTTCGAAGGTGTGGAGGAAGGTCTCCAGGGCGGCGCGCGGGAGGATGGTGGTGTCGGCCATGGCGCCTAGGTGGATTCGGGTGGGGGTGCCTCGGACGTCCAGGTAGAGGGACATGGATTCGGCGTCCGAGGTTGCTGGCCAGGTCAGGGTGGTAGCGGTGAGGGCGGTGGGTGGGGGTCCTTTGGGGAGGGTCGACCACATGTCGTTGAACTGGACGCCAGGGGGTAGGGGCTGGGCGGAGGTGCGGAGTACCTCGCGGGCGGTGCGGTTGTCGTAGCGGGAGTGGGCGCGGGCCACGGCCATGGTGCGGGTGGCTGAGTCGAGCAGGTCCGCGAGGGTGTCACCGGTGAGGTCGGCGACGGTGTGGACGACCTGGTTGAGGGTCGTGATGCTGGCGGCGACGTCCGGGGTGGTGCGGTTGCTCTGCATGATGTCCAGCCGCAGCCGGGGTTCTGGCCAGAACGAGCGCACCAGTGCCGTGGTGATGGCCAGCAGGACCACCGAGGTGCTGGTCCGGCACCGGCGCGCGGTTCGGCGGACCGCGTCCGCGAGCAGGTCCGACTCCAGGTCCGCCCCGATGAACCGGGGCGACTCCGCGACGGCCTGCGGCGGGATCGGAGCGGGCATCCGGTCCAGAACGGACCGCAGGTGCCGGATCGCGTCGACGTTGCGGAGTTGACCCTCCGGCGAGCGCTCGGCGAGGGCCAGGTCCAACGGCTGCGCGGCGCGGCGCACGGGAGGCAGCGGCGCGCCAGAGGTCTTGGCGTCAAGCATGGCGGCCAGCTCACGCACCAGTGCCTCAGTCGCCGTGTAGTCGGCCGCCAAGTGCGACAGCGTGAACGCGATCACCACCGGGATGCCTTCGTGCAGCGCCACCGACAGCCGCAACGGCAGCTCGACCGAGTGGTCCAAAGGACGGGCAGTCCCCCGCTCCCAACAAGTCGCCACGATGTCCTCGAACTGGACCGGGTCATCAGCGGGACGGTCGTACACGTCGACCGGCAGCGTGCCCGAGGCCAGCACCCGCTGGGTCGGCTCACCGCCTGCCCGCTGCGAGACGTGCGTGCGCAGCGATTCGTGCCGCACGAGCAGTTCGCCGACCACGTCCAGCACGTCCCCCAGCTCCAGCAGCAGCGGCACCGGCAGCCAGCGGGTCAGGAAGAAGAACGGCTTCACCTCCGGGTACCACTGGGCGAGGCTGTCCCACGTGCCTTGTTGGCCCCAGCACAGCGGCCCGGTGCGCGCGGTGCCGCCGTGGAACTCGACCACGGCCTGGCTCTCGGTGATCACGTCGGCACGACCTCTCTGTGGACCTGGGGGACAAAGAGCACGCGGCGCAGGCACAGCACCGAGTAGGTCAGCCCGGCGGTCCACCCGGCGACCACCGCCCACATCACCGCCTCGACGCCGAACGCGCCGTGGAACAGGTAGGCGAACGGGATCTGCACCAGCAGGAACGCGATCACCGTGCAGATCAGCGGCGCGGTCGTGCGGCGGGACCCGTTCAGGTACCCGTGCAGCACCACCATCAGCGTGTAGAGCGCCAGGAACGGGTAGATGATCAGCAGGTACCGCTCGGTCAGCGCCCGCGTCGCCGGGTCGTCGGTGAACAGCGCGGCGATCGGACCGCGGGCCACCAGCACCACGGCGGACGCGATCACCGTCAGCACGGCGGTCAGGCCGAGCGTCCGCACCAGCCCGGTCCGCGCCCTCGGCTGGTCGTCCGCGCCGAGGTTCTGCGCGGTGAACGCGGTGATCGCGCCGGAGAAGTCCAGGAACAGCATCGCGGTGACCTGCTCGACCCGGGCCACGATGCTGAACGCGGCCAGCACCACCGGCCCGAACGCCTGCAGGATCCAGACCAGCACCATGATCCCCAGCGCCAGGATGATGTGCTGGCTGGCCAACGGGAATCCCAACCGCACGGCGTCCACGAACTCGCGTCGCACCGCGGGCCGCTCACCGGTCCTGGCCACCGGGTACTTGCGCGCGGCCACCACCAGTCCGACGACCAGCGCCGCGGTGGACGAGATCGCTGTCGCCAGCGCGGCACCGGCGATCCCCAGGTCCCAGACCGCGACCAGCAGCAACACCAGCGCCGCGTTGGCAATGCTGCCGAAACCCGCCACCCACAACGCTGTCCGCGAGTCACCGAGTCCACGCAGGTAGGCGCTCACCGCGGCTGTGCCGAAGATGCCCGGGAAGCCGAGCGACAGGGTGCTGAGGAACACCGACGCGTCGTGCGCCAGTTGTCCACGCAGGCCCATCACCGCCAGCGCCGGGTCCACCAGGGCCGTCGCCACCAGCACGCACCCCACCGACCAGACCACCGTGACCAGGGCCAGCGACAGCACCACCCCGCGCCGGGCATCGGCGTCCCCGGCGCCGCGCAGGTGCGCCAGCCGGATGGTGAACGCCGTGCCCAGCCCGATGAACATCGCGTTGAGCAGGTAGAACAGCGGGCCAGCCGCACCGATCGCGGCGAGTCCGTCGACGCCCGTCCAGTGCCCGACGACCACGCCGTCGACCAGCAGGTACCCCTGCTGCAACAGGTTCGCGGCGGTCAGCGGGAGCGCGAACCCGAGCACCTTGCGCAGCGGCGGCCCGGTGGTCATGTCGGTGGCGTCGGCCCCCATCAGACGGCCTCGGGGTTCATGTCGGCGAAGGTGACCAGGTCCTCGATGTGGTAGGCGATCTCGCTCACCGTGCGGTCGGCCAGCAGGTCGGCCACGTCGTAGGCGACCCCGTGGACCGTGGCGATCGTGCTCGCGACGGTGGCCGCCATGATGGAGTCGCCGCCTAGGTCGAAGAAGTCGCCCTCGACGTCGAGTTCGTCGTACCCGAAGGCGAGCGCGAGGCACTGCGCGACGGTCCGCTCCACGTCGGTGACGTCGTCGCGGCCGGTCAGCTCGACCTCGACGGCGGCGACGGTGGCCTTGGTCTTGTCGGCCGCCGCGCGCAGCCGCTCCCGCAGCGCCAGCATCTCGTGCTCCACCTTGGCCTCGATGTCGGCCGAGAGCGCGACGTCGTAGGACCGCAGCAGGTGGATCAGCTCGCCGCGGTAGTTCAGCTCACCCGCGAACAGCCGCGACCTGGTGGACCGCAGTCCCGCCTCGAGCACGTCGAGACCGGTCTCGGTGGGCAATGCCTTGAACATGGTGTCGCCGTTGGTGCCGAAGTCGACCGCCATGCCGATCTCCTTCCACGCCACCCAGTCCAGGGCGATGACGTGGCAGGGTCCGCCTGCCTGGGCGCGGGCCAGGTTGTCCAGGTAGTAGTTGGCGGCGGCGTAGTCGGCCTGGCCGGGCGCGGGGAAAACCGAGGCCACGGAGGAGAAGTGCGCGATGAAGTCCGGCCGGTCGGCCTCGGTCAGCTGGTCGAGCACGAAGGCCGCGTGCAGCTTCGCCCGCACGACAGCGTCGAAGTCGGGCCGCTCGCGGAACATCACCGTGCTGCCACCGGGTAGGCCTGCCGCGTGCACGACGCCGTCGATGCGGCCGTGGTCGCGCTGGATCTCGGTGATGGCGGTCCCGAAGGCGGCCGGGTCCCCCGCGTCCGCCGCGACGACTCGCACCCGGGCGCCGGTCTGCTCCAATTCACGCACGGCGGCGATGCGGCGAGCCACCGGGGATCCGGTCGGCACCGCCGTCACGTCGTCCCAGTGCTCGCGCGGTGGCAGTCCGGATCGGCTCAGCAGCACCAGGTTGATGTCCGGCTGAGTGGTGGCGAACCGGGCCGCGACAGCGAGACCGAGCGCCCCGGTACCACCGGTGATCAGGTAGGTTCCGCCCGACTTCAGGTGCTCAGCAGGGCCGTCAGTGTCGACTTCGGACACTTCGACGAACACCTCGCGCAGCCGCTTGTCCCCGCGCAGAACCGAAAGTCCACGATCCTCGGACAGCACCTCGGCGCGCAGCGCCTCCGGGGACACCGCCGGGTCCACGTCGACGTGGCTGACCTTGATGTACGGGTACTCGCGCTCGACGACCTTGCCGAACCCGACCAGTGCCGCGTTCTCCGGCACCACCTGCTCCCCCGGCACCGCGCACACCGCCGTCCTGGTGAGCACCACCAATCGGGTCTTCACCCCGGCCGCCATGAGCGACTTGGTCAGCTGGAACAGGCCGTCGAGGTTCTTCGCCACCCGTTCGTCCACATCGGACACGTCCAGCACGGCCTTGTCCTCGAAGGCGGTCGCGTGCACCACGTGGGTGATGCTGTCGTCGACGAGTCGCGCCACCTCGGCGCAGGCGGCCGGGTCGGTGGGCTGGAAAGGGGTGCCACCGGGTTCGACGGGTTCGCCGATCCGGATGAACCGCACGTCACCGAGTCCGGCGGCGGTCAGGGCCTCCTCGGCGTCGGTGTCCGGGTCCACGATCGCCAGCACCCGAGCAGGACCCGTTGACACGGCGGACAATGGAACCTCTCGGAGCTCCACGTCGTGGGTCACCGGGTGCCGCTCGTCGTGCGTGGTCAGGTTCATCGTCTCGCGCCACGTGTCCGGGAACTGCACCCACGCCAGCGTCTCGTCGAACACGTAGCCAGGCAGCCGGACGATCCGCGGCTGTCGATCAGTCGGCTCCAGGTCGACCTCGCCATCGCGCAGGAAGGCTGCCGCGGCCGCCCCCAACGACCCCTGCGGGAGCGGGTCGCGCTGCTCGACCAACAGGCCCGTCAGTTGACGGCGCAGGTCAGCGGCATCGGTGACGACGACCGCGATCCGGTGCCGGTGCCCGCCGCGGGAGACCCGAGTCGTGTGGCAGACGTCGGCGATGTCCAGGTCGTCCAGCCCGCCCGCGTCGATGAACGCGATGTGCCGCTCCACGGTCCAGATCAGCGACTTGATCGTCGCCGCGCTGAGCACGAACAGCTGCGGACCGGTGGACGCGGGCCGCTCGTCGACCGCGACGTGCTCCTCCAGCACCGCGTGCGCGTTGGTGCCGCCGAGGCCGAACGCGCTCACACCCGCGCGGCGCGGCCCGTCCGGCTGCCACGGCCGCGCCTCGGTGGGCAGGTACAGCGGGCCGGAGGTGAAGTCCAGCTTCGGGTTCGGCGTCCGGTAGTTGGCCTGCGGCGGGATGACCCCGTGGCGCAGCACCGCGATCGCCTTGATCAGGCCGACCACGCCGGAGCCCTCGAACAGGTGGCCGACGTTGGCCTTCACCGTGCCGACGGCGCAGAACTGGCGGTCGGTGGTGTGCCGGGCGAACGCGCGCTTGATGCCCTCGTGCTCGATCGGGTCGCCGACCCGGGTCGCGGTGCCGTGCGCCTCGAAGTAGCCGATGGTGCGCGGGTCGACGTCGGCGTCGCGCCAGGCGCTGAGCAGCAGGTCGGCCTGGGAGTCGCTGTCGGGGTTGGTGATCCCCTCGGTGTTGCCGTCGTGGTTGACCGCGCTGCCCTTGAGCACCGCGTACACCTGGTCGCCGTCGGCCAGCGCCCGGTCGAGCCGCTTGAGCACCACCGCACCGGAGCCCTCGCCGAACCCGGTGCCGTCCGCCGCCTCGTCGAAGGTGCGGGTGACGCCGTCGGAGGACTCGATGCCGATGTTCGAGTGCTGGTGCTTGACCGGCGCGAACACGATCCGCGCGCCGCCGACCACCGCCAGGTCGCAGTCGCCCAGCAGCAGCGCGTTCTTGGCCTGGTGCACCGCGACCAGCGTCGCCGAGCACGCGGTGTCCACCACCATGCTGGGCCCGCGCAGGTCGAGCAGGTGCGAGAGCCGGTTGGCCAGCATCGCCGGGATGTTGCCGGTGATCGCCTGCTGGCCCACCGACGGGTCGACCCGGCTGATGTAGTCCAGGTAGGTCGAGCCCGGGTTGACCGCGAAGCCGACGAACACCCCGGTCCGGCTGCCGCGCAACCTCTCCAGCGAGTAGCCCGCGTCCTCGAAGGCCAGGTACATCGCGCGCAGCACCATCCGGTGGTGCGGGTCGGTCAGCGTCGCCTGCCGGGGGTTCATGCCGAACGCGGTGTGGTCGAAGTGGTCGACGGTGTCGAGGAAGTAGCCGTTGTGGTAGTCGACACCCGGCTCGGGGACCGGGTCGATGCTGGTCGCGCGCAGGTAGGCGATGTACTCGGCGAGCTTGGCCGCCCGGTCGGCCGGGAACGGCCGCGCGGTGCCCGACCCGGTGCTGACCAGCCGCCACAGCTCGTCGAGCCCGGACGCGCCGGGCAGGTCGACCGATAAGCCGACGACCGCGATGTCCTTGTCGTGCCCCATGACTCCCCGCTCAGTGGATCCGGGTGACCAAGGCGGTCACCGTCCGGCCGTTGACCTCGTCGAACTCGGTGACACCCAGCGCGCGCAGGGTGTGCACCACGCGCACCCACTCGACCGGCTCGGCCAGCTGGCGGGCCAGCAGGTCGGCGCCGTCGGCGGGGTCGAACAGCTCGCCGGTGACGCTGGAGACCACCGGGACCGCGGCGGGCGCGAAGGTCTGCTCGGCGAGCACCTCGCGCAACCGGGCCGCGGCGGGGGCCATCAGCGGGGTGTGGAACGGGCCGCTCACGTTCAGCGGGATGACCCGCGCGCCGGGCAGCGCGGCGATCGCCTTGCCCGCCACGGCCAGCTCCGCGCGGTCACCGGCGATCGTGGTCTGGGTGTCGGCGTTGAGGTTCGCCAGGAAGACGTTCGGCAGTCCGGTCTCGACGAGGGCGCGGCGGACGAACGCGGCGGGCACGCCCTGCACGGCGGACATGCCGCCGCCGGTGACCTCGGCCATCAGCTCGGCGCGCCTGGCCACCAGCGCCAGTCCGTCGGCCAGCGTGAGCACACCGGCGGCGACCAGCGCGTTGTACTCCCCCAGGCTGTGCCCGGCCACGCAGTCGGGCCGGGGTTGCTCCGCCGCGAGGAGCGCGTTGACGAAGAACACCGCGGGCTGGGCGAAGCGGGTGTCGCGCAGCCGGCGCAGCGGGTCGCGGGCGCACAGCTCCTCGATCGAGTAGCCCAGCACGTCATCGGCCAGCGCGGTCGCCTCGGGGTGGCGGGCGAACAGGTCCGTCCCCATCCCGCGCTTCTGCACGCCTTGACCCGGGAACAGCAGACAACGCACGGGTAGCTCCTCTCAGTGGGCTTGTCGCAACGGCTGGAAGCGGACGGCGGGGGCGCACTCGCGGGCGAACCGGCGGGCACCCGGTCCGGGGCCCGCGTCCAGGACGGTGTCGGCTCCCGCGTCGGCGATCGCGTGGTGGACGGCGCTCGCCCAGTCGTTGGGCCGCACGAAGACCTGGTGCAGGTACTCGTCGACGAGGTCGTCCGCGGTGCGCAGGTCTTGGCCGCCGTCGGCGGCGTAGACGGGTAGCGCGAGGTCGCGCGGGCTGGGCAGGGGGCCTATCGCGGGCAGGTCGTCGCGCACCTGGGCGGGGAGGTCGGCCAGCAGGGGGCTGTGGAAGGGGATCGTCGTGGGCAGGTCGGTCCAGGCGCCGGAGGCCGTGCTGGTGAGTGCGCGCAGGTCGGCGGGCGGGCCGGTGAGCACGTGCGCGGTGGGGGTGTTGACCAAGCCGATCGTCACGGTGGGGTGATCGGCGAGCAGGGCGCGCAGGTCGGCGGTGGTGGGGCCGGCGACAGCGCTCATCGGGCTGCCCTCGTCGGGGACAAGTCGCTGGGCGCGGGCGAGGCTGACCAGGACCAACTTGACCGAGGCCGACGCCAGCGCGAAGAAGTCGTCCAACCGGCGGCTGTTGGTGCCCGCGACGATCGCGGCCTGCAGGCCGATGCTGTGGCCCAGCGCGCCCCGGGTGTCGTCGGGGAGGGTTCCCGGTTGCAGGAGGCAGAGTTGGTGCACGTGGACCAGCACGCCGGTCGCGGTGGAGTCCAGGACCGGGGGCTCGACGCCGTCCAGCCACTTCGCCAGCGGCATCCCCCCGGGCAACGCCGTCGGCCCGAGGTGTTCGACCACCTCGTCGAGCGCGCGGTACACCGACTGGAAGAACGCCGCATTCCCGGACCGGCGGGCGGCGTGCCGCAGCACCGGGATCAACGCGTCATTCCGCGCGCCAAGACCGTCGAACAGGACAAGCGGGCGCATCACACCTCGACCATTTCCTGATAACCGAAACAATGGGGTAACCGGGGATTAACCGGGAGCCGACCACTGCCGACCTTTGTGCACAGTCCAGCCGAGTTCTCCCAGTTCCGACCAGCACTCCAGGCGTGTCGACCCGTACGCTAATACCGCACCATCCCGATAGACAATTACCAACCGCCGCCCTCCACCCGAACGGCCCAGTTCCTCACGGATGGTCACCGCGACACAATTCACCTGTCCGCCGCCGGATATCTTTCACCGCCCCGCACCGCCGTTACCCGCCGCTGGACGGCACCGAAATAAGCCATTCAGGGAAAGAATTGTGGGGTGCCGAACGAGACAAGTACGGGCCCTAGGGGTGGCGATCCGCCACTCCCCACCCGCGGGGCAGTGCCCCCATCGGCGAGTGGGTGTGCGCCTCTCAGGGCGTCAGGAGAACAGGGCGGCCAGTTCGGTGAGGCCCCGGTCGAGGCGGCGGAAGTAGGTGGCGCGGCTGAGGTGGAGGTCGGCGGCCACTCCGACGTGATCGCGGTGGCCCCGGACGTAGTAGCCGTGCAGGGCGCGGCCCGCCTCGGCGAGCGTGGGGTCTGGTGAGGCCGTCAGGTGGTCGAGGCCGGTCAGGATTCGGGCGCGGAGTGCGGACGGGCCCCGGTCGGCGAGCGGGTTGCCTGCGAGGGCGGCATCGTCGCGGAGGTGTTCGAGGGCCTGTTTGACGTCGCGGCGGGTGTCTCCCGGGGTGGTGAGCCGGTCCAGCCAGGCGGGCAGTGCCGTGAGGTCCTGGTGGTAGATCGCCGAGCCCCGGGCGCAGCCGTACGGGTCGTGCCGCGCGGCGCCGACGTGCCGGAAGCCCAGGACGCGGGCCAGGTCCTGGTACCGCGGCCACGACGTGGCCACCACGATCCGGCGGGCACGCACGCCAGCCACCACGATGTGCCGCAGTAGAGCGGCGCGACGCGGCGAGTCGTCGCACACCGCCATCCCGACGAGCACTCCCCCGCCGTCGGCCAGGTCGCCGGTGTGCTGTTGCAGGACCGGTTCGATCGCCGACACCGTCCTCGCGTCGATGCGCGGCAGGTACGCCATGCCGACGGCGCGGTCCTCGTCGTGCACCACGTGGAAACCGTCCGGGCTGTGGTCGAGCCACCCGGCGAGGAGCCGCTCGCACCGGCGCACGTCGAGATCCCGGCGCTTGGCCCACCAGCGCACCAGGGCGGCGATGCGGTCGTGGTCGCCGGGACCGGCCGGGCGCGGGCGTGGGCTGTCGTGGCCGCCGGGGAACAGCGCGCGGCGGATCGTCGGGTCGTCGGTGAGGAAGAGCGCGTGCTCGGTGAGCGTGGCGCGGTCGCCGTCGTCGCGGGCCGTGGTGAGCATCAGGCGGGTACGGGCTATCGCGGTGGTGACGTCGGCGCGACGAGCGACCGGGCGGCGCCACCGGGCCCGCAGCTCGAGGAGGGTGCGGAACGGTTCGGCCACGGCCAGGCCCCTGTCGGTGGCCCGCACGAGGTCGACCTCGGCCACGGCGGTGAAGAGGTCTTCGGCCTGGTCGGGGAGGAGATCCTCCAGCAGTTCCTCGTCACCTTGGCCGACGACGGCCAGTACCTCCAACGCGGCGTCACGGGAGTGCGTGACACGGGCGAAGACGTCGCGCAAGGCGTGGTCGGCGAGTGCACCCGCGGCGTCGGCGGGAATCGGGGTGAGCAGCGCCTGGCAGAGGCTGCGCGCGACCAGAGGCACTCCACCCGCGAGCCGCACGACCACGTCGTCGGCCACGCCACGAGCCAGCGCGAGCCGTTCGATCTCCGCGTCGCTCCAGCGGTGGACGCGAACAACGACGGCGTCCCCCAAGGGCATCGGCGCCTGACTGGTGACGACCGCGCGGGGACCGTCAGGCAGGTGGCCGTCCGCGTACTCGGCCCGACCGGGTGCCTCGGCGGCGATCGCGGCGAGAACCGCGGACTTGCCCACACCCAGGGGTCCGACCAGGTTCACGACCAAGGGCCCGTCACCGTCGAGCAGGGACAGGACCCGCTCGACGACCGCGCGCTGCGACTCACTGTGGACCCGGTCGCGCACGGGAACCACGGTGGTGCGCATGACCGAGTCCCTCCCCCGACGTTCCTGATCATGCTTTCTACCCCAGCGGCGCCCTGGATCTGAGACGCGGGTGAGACTCCACGCCCCCACAGCGCCCCTAGCGTCGGCGGCAGTGACCCGAGGGAAGGACCCAGTCACGTGATGAAGAGATTCGCAGGCGCCGCGACCGCCGTCGTCCTGAGCGTCGGCCTGCTGGTCGGCGCGGCCGGAACCGCCAGCGCCAAGCAGTGCATCCCGACCGACGAGGTGAAGGAGACCTACACGTTCGCCTACGTCGTGGACGGCACGAGCGTCTACGTGTACGTGGGCAGCAACGGCGGCAAGTACTACTCCAGCAAGTGGCGAGGCGACAGCTTCAACGAGTGCTGACCGCTCCTGGGCGCCCTCACCTGAGGGCGCCCAGGGCACGACTCGTCGACAACCTCAGTTCAGGGGGCGGGTGCCCTCCGGGACGCCGCCGCCCTGGAGGGCGGATTCGACCAGTTCGGCCAGGGCGGTGAGGGCGACGCGCTGGGACAAGGGGCCGAAGGAGACGCGGGCGACGCCCAGGCGCTCCAGTTCGGACAGGGCCGGGGTGCCGGGGATGGCGATCAAGGTGAGGCGCTGGGGGCCGACGGCGTCCACCAGGGCGGTCACCTGGTCGGTGTCGAGCTTGCCGGGGACGAAGACCACCGGGGCACCCGCGTCCAGGTAGGCGCGGCTGCGGGCGATGGCGTCGGCGAGGACCTCGGCCGGGTCGCGGTCACCCGCCTTGACGAAGACGTCGGTGCGGGCGTTGAGGACGAAGTCCGGCACACCCTCCGCCGCCGCGGCCTCGATCACGGCGGCGACCTGGGCGGCGGCCTCGGCGATGGGCTTGACCTGGTCCTCCAGGTTCGCGCCGACCACACCGACGCCGATCGCGCGCCGCACCGTCTCCGCCGCGTCCCCGTAGCCGCCTTCCAGGTCGGCGGTGACGGGCAGTTCGGTCGCGTCGACGATGTTCTTGATCTCGGCGATCATCTCGGCGACCGGGATGATCTCGCCGTCCGGGTAGCCGCGACTGGCGGCGATCGAGTGGCTCGCGGTGGCCAGCGCCTTGGTGCCCGGGATGTCGGCGACCACCTTGGCGGTGATGGCGTCCCACACGTTGACCACGGTGAGCAGGGCGGGATCGCGGTGCAGGCGCAGCAACTCCCGTGCGCGCTCCGACTGGTTGCTGGGCATGGTGACTCCCCCGACTCGGTATGGCTGGTCCGTCCGCGATCCTGGCCGAGTTCCCCCGGGCGCGCCAGGTGAGCCGCGTTACGACCCCGCTTGCCCGCCGGGAAAACGGTGCTGGAGGGTCGGCGGTGGTGGCGGTAGGTTGATCTTTGGTCTGTACCACTACTCGTCATGGGGGTTGGGCGGATGAAGAGGCTCGTCGTGTTGGGGTGTGCCGTCGCGGCAGGGGTCGCGCTCTTGGCGCCACCCGCTGTGGCGGACACCGGGCGGGGATGGGCGGCTACCTGGGCCGCGTCGGCGCAAGAACCTCATCCGCTGGTCAGCCCGGTGCACGCGGTCGAAGGTTTCGACAACGACACTGTTCGGCAGGTGGTGCGGATCAGCGCGGGCGGGCCCGCCGTCCGCGTGCGACTCTCCAATGCGCACAGCACCAGTGCGTTGCAGGTGGGCGGGGCGACCGTCGCGGTTTCCGCTGAGGGTGCGGCCATTCGGCCCAGCACCCTGCGGCACCTGACCTTCGGCGGTAAGCGGACCGCGGTCGTCCCGGCGGGTGGCGAGCTCGTCACGGACCTGGCTTTCCTGCCCGTGGCCCCGTTGCAGCGGTTGAGCGTGACGCTCTACTTCCCGACCAAGACCGGGCGGGTCACCGGGCACACGTTCGCCGACGCGTCGAGCTACCACGCCGAAGGTGATCACCGGACCGACGCGCCCGCGGGTGCGTTCGGTGAGACCACGCAGTCGTTCTACTACGTCAGCGGCGTCGACGTCGTGGACCTGTCGCCGCGACGCGACGTGGTGGTGGCCTTCGGCGACTCGATCACCGAGGGAGCCGGGTCCACGCCGGACGGCAACAACCGCTACCCCGACGAGCTGGCCGAACGCCTCAGGGGTCGGGTGCCCGTGGTGAACGCGGGCATCGGCGGCAACCGGGTGCTCAACGACTCCACCTGCTTCGGCGACAAGGCCGTCGACCGGTTCGCCAGGGACGCACTCAGCCAGCCGGACGTGCGCACGGTAATCCTGTTGGAGGGCATCAACGACATCGGTATGAGCGAGATCGACTTCGAGTGCGCCCTGCCCAACACCCGGGTCACCTCGGCGGAGGTCATCGCGGGCTACCGGAAGTTGATCCGCCAGGCCAAGGCCGCGGGCGTGCGGATCGTCGGCGGAACCCTGTTGCCGTACAAGGGGTCCGACTACTACCGACCGCAAGGCGAGGTCGTGCGCGACCAGGTGAACACCTGGATCCGCACCTCCGGCGAGTTCGACGGCGTGGTGGACTTCGACCGAGCCCTGGTCGACCCCACCGACCCGGACGCGCTCAACCCCGCCTACGACAGCGGCGACCGCCTGCACCCCAACGACGCGGGCCACCGCGCCATGGCCAACGCCGTCGACTTGGCACTCCTGTAGGGCGATCCTGGCAGCACCCAGGTCGTCGCCGGGTGCTGCCAGGATCGTGGTCGGCTCGGATACACTTTGACCGTGTCAGAAGAAGAACTGGGTGCCGTTGACGACAACGCGGCCGAACAAGCGGTTGAGCCCGATCATTTCGCTCTCATCCGCGAATGGGCGCGCGCGAACGGTCATGAGGTCACCGAGAGGGGCACGAGGAAGCCTCCAGAGTAACGGCTCCTTGGTGACACGCACGATGAACTCCCCGGCTGTCGAAGTTCTCCAGTGGTCTCACCAAGTCCTCCGCCGAAATCCCTGCTAAGCCGCACCAGAGCGCACTTGGCGCTTGAGTAAGAGCAGCAACACCAGGGCAAGCGCGACCGGCGGCCACCACGGCACCACCGGGACGACGATGGCGGCAACGGCCATGAGCGCGGCGAGTATCCCCGCCCCTAGGCCCAAGACCGGTCGTCCGGCTAACGAAAACAGCGCGAACGCGAGCAACGCGAACAGCGGTGGCACCGCGAAGAACCTCCACACCGGAGTCGCCCACCCCCGGTCGACCCAGGCGTCGCCAACCCGGACGAGCACGCCGTCCCAGGTATCCGCTGTGAGCCGAGACCCGGTCGGCGCGATGCCGGGGACCTCGTGGCGAGCGCCAGAGGGCAGTTCGACGGTGATGGTGGAGCCGCTGGCGCCGTGCTCGCTGCCCGGGTAGAAGGTGGTGTCGACGATGGTGGCCGTTTCGTGGGTCAGGCAGGTGTCGGGGCAGGCACGGGCCGACTCGATCGCGGTCTCGCGGACCGTCCAGTAGCCGAACAGGCACACGAGCACGATCGCGACCACAGCGGTCACCACAACGCCGCGGGTGACCCGTCTGGAACCCAGTTTCTCCGACACAGGCGTGATAGTAGAGCGCCTCACCGACAAAACCGGTCACACTTCAGGGCCCGGCAAGGGCGCGTGAGTCAGGGGCCGGTGTACCGCAGCACTGGACGGGCGTGTGCCGTGCCGGGGGTGAAGTGGTGCGGGATGTCGACGACGGCCGCGAGGTGCTCATGGGCTTCGTGCGGCGACATCGTGGGCGGGTACGTGACGTGCGCGGGGACGCAGTCGTGGATTTCGGCGCGGAAGGCGTGGTGGTACTCGGTTTCCCCGGCGTAGGACAGGGCGATGCGGGCGGTCCAGTCGATGCGGTGGCGGCCGTCGGGTTGGCGGGTGGTGGTGAGGGTGTGGTCGGCGCAGGTGTCGTGGCCGAGGAGTTGGATCTGGAAGGCGTGGCGGGCGTCCGGGCCTTCGGGGAGGGGGTCCAGGGTCAGCGTGCGGGGTTCGGGGGTGGTGAAGCCGAAGGGTGAGCCTGGTGTGGCGGCGAGGAAACCGTGGTCGTCCAAGGGTTCGATCAGGCAGCCCTCGTAGTTCGTCCACAGCTCCGGCGAGTCCCACTCCCTGACCCGGTCCGCGGGTTCCTCAGGCATGCGCTCGGCGTCGTAGTCCTCGGTGATGAGGATCGGGTCGAACCAGAGAGCGCCGTCGCTGTCCAACCCCGCCACCCAGTCGAAGGTCGCGATGCGATGCCCTTCAGGCCACGGGTTGCCCTCGAACCAGATCCGTCCACGCACCAAGCAACCCTAACTGTCGAGGGCGTCCAGGCGGGCTTGGAGTAGGGCGCGGTCGGGGGTGGTGGTGGCGTGGGTCAGGGCTTGGCGGTAGGCGGTGGCGGCTTCGGGGTGGCGGGACAGGCGGGTGAGGAGGTCGGCGCGGGCGGCGTGGTACGGGTGGTGGCGTTGGAGGCGCGGGTCGTCAGCCAGGGCGTCGAGGAGGGCCAGGCCCGCGGCGGGGCCGTCGCGGAGGGCGATGGCGGCGGCGCGGTTCATGGCGATGATGGGGGACGGGGCGATGGTGAGCAGGACGTCGTAGAGGGCGACGATCTGCGGCCAGTCGGTGGTGGTGATGTCGGCGGCCTCGTCGTGCAGGGCGGCGATCGCGGCCTGGACCCCGTACCGACCCGGCGGCCCGCCTCTCAGGGCGGACGGCACCAGGGCCAGGCCCTCTTCGATCATGGTCCGGTCCCACGCGCCCCGGTCCTGCGCGTCGAGCAGCACCGGGAGCCCGTCGGGGTCGGTCCGCGCGGCGCGCCGGGCGTGGATCAGCAGCATCAGCGCCAGCAGCCCGGTGACCTCCCGCTCACCGGGCAACAGCCGCCGCAGGATGGTGGCCAGCCGGATGGCCTCCTCCGCGAGGTCCAGCCGTTGCAGGTGCGGGCCGGTGCTGGCGGCGTAGCCCTCGGTGAAGATCGAGTACAGGACCTGCAGGACCCCGGGCAGCCGCTCGGGCAGCTCCTCGGGCTCCGGGACGCGGAACGGGATGCGGGCGTCGCGGATCTTGGCCTTGGCCCGGGTGATCCGCTTGGCCATCGTCTCCACCGGCACCAGGTACGCCCGCGCCACCTCCGGCGTGGTCAGCCCGGCGAGGCACCGCAGGGTCAGCGCACCGCGGTCCTCCTCGGCCAGCGCCGGGTGCGCGCAGGTGAAGAACAGCCGCAGCCGCTCGTCCGGCAGTCCCCCGTCCTCGGCGACCACCGGTGCCTGTTCGGCGCGCTCGGCCTCCACCCGCAGTTCGGCCAGCCGCGCGGTGTAGGTCCGGTCGCGGCGCAGCCGGTCGACGGCCTTGCGCCGGGCCGTGGTCATCAACCACGCCCCCGGGTTGAGCGGCACCCCGTGCGCGGGCCAGTGCGCCAACGCCGCCTCGATGGCGTCGGACGCGGACTCCTCGGCCAGGTCGAGGTCGCCGAAGCGGCGGGTGAGCGCGGCGAGCAGGCGGCCGTGCTCCTCGCGGAACACGGCCGCCACCCGGGCGTTCTCCTCGGCCACCTCAGGCCCCGAAGTCGGCGATCGGCCGGACCACCACGGAGCCGCTGCCGCGCGCGCCGGGGCAGCGCGCGGCCCAGTCCAGCGCCACGTCCAGGTCGGGCACGTCGATGACGTAGAAGCCGCCCAGCACCTCCCGGGTCTCGGCGAACGGCCCGTCGGTGACGACCCGCCCACCGTCGGCGCCGACGTGCACGCTCGTCGCGGTGACGAGGTCGGCCAGCGACTCCCCCGACACGAAGATCCCGGCGTCCTTGACCTGCTGGTCGTAGGTCATCCAGTCCTCGACCGTGCACTCGGCCGCCCCGCCGTCGGCCCCGACCGCGCCCGCGTTGATCAGCAGCATGTACTTCACTGTCGCACTCTCCTCGTCCGTCTCGCGCCCGGCGGCACCGCCGGGACGACACAACCACGAACGGCCCCGCGCCGGATGGACACCCCGCCGGAGATTTCCGTCCGAACCTGGCGTTCAACGCGGGCTGGTATATGTGGCGGCGGCGGAGGGGGCAGGGTGGATTTGCTGGGGAACGAGGAACTGGGGCTCCTCGCGGGTGGACCGAAGCGGGCGGCGGAGGTGGCGTTCGTGTCACTGCTCGACGCGGGCGCGGTGCGGGTGTCGTGGCAGGGAGTGGTCAGCGCGGTCGCGGGCGAGCACCCAGCTCGGACAGCGCTGGAGGACGCGGTGGTGCGGTTGACGCCCCAGCCGGTCGAGGCGCTGATCTCGGCGGTGGCGACCAGCGCCGCGGCCACCGACCTGCGGGCGGGGTTGGCCGACCGCGGCTACCTCAAGCCACTCAGGACGATCTTGGCGGCCAGGGCGCTCGTGGTGGTCGCGGCCGTGGCGCTGCTCGCGGTCGTGACCACGGCACCGACGATCTGGGTGAGCGTCGCGATAGCCGCGGCGGTGGCCGCACTCCCGGTCCTGGTGGGCTGGTCCCGCAGGCTGACCGACACCGGGCGCGAGCAGCTGGCGAAGCTGGTGGGGGTCGCGATCCTGTCGAACCGGCTCGCGGTGGTGGCCCGGCTCGGCCTGATGGGTCACGTGGGTGACCTGCGGGTCTGGCGGGCCCTGGACCTGCCGCTGCCCGCCTCGTTCTCGATGCGCAAGAACTCCGAGGGCGGCTACTCCGACGGCGGGTGCGGGGGCGGGTGCGGCGGCGGTGACTGATCGTCGCGTAGCGTCCGCCCACCCCGCGGCGACGTCCCCGGTGGTGTGATCGTCGATCGACGTGGAGGCAGCGGATGACCGGAGCGCCGGACCCGGTGGTGGAGGCGGCGGCGGTCGCGGCGGCCGACCGGGTGGATCCCAGCGGCAAGCTGCGCGGTGACGTGCTGGGGGCGCTGCACTCGACCGACCGCACCGCCGACCGGTACAGCGAGATCGTGGACATCGCGGCCCTGGTCGTCGCCGTCGCCACGTTCGTCTGGACGGTGGTGCAGGCGCGGCGGACCAAGGCCGAGCCGCCGCCGAAGCCCGAGGTGGTGGCACGGCGGATCAGGGTGGAGTTCCCGTTGGCGGACAACATCTCCCCGCAGCAGCGCGACCTGATCGTCGACGTGGTGGTGGAGCGGATCCTGGCCGAGGAGCGGTAACCGGTGCGGGTCGAGTTCCCTGGCGACGGCAGGGCGGTCGTCTCGGCCGTCGCGGATGATCTCGCCGTCCTGGACGAGTCGACCAGGGAAGACCTGCGCTGGTACGTGGAGGACTACCTGCGGGCACCGTTCGGCGTCTACGCGGAACGCGGGCCCCAGGTCGCGGCCAAGCTGACCCAGTGGGGTCACGACCTGTTCCGGGCGATCTTCGCGAAGGCCGGGGCGGGCTACCGGGAGTGGCGGGCGAGCGCGGCCCCGGAGGTCGTGCTGTGGTCCGACCAGGCGGAGTGGCTGGGCCTTCCCTGGGAGCTGTGCGCCGATCCCGCGCGGCCGTCCCCGCTGGCGCTCGACGGGGTGCGGATCACCAGGGTCCTGGAGTCCGCCGAGCAGGTCCCCGCGTTCGCCGTCACCGGCCAGCGGCTGCGGGTGTTGATGGTGATCTCGCGGCCCGAGGGTCCACAGGACATCGCCTTCCGCGCCATCGCGCGCCCCATGCTCGACGCGATCGACGACCAGGCCGACATCGTTGTGCTCCGGCCGCCCACCCTGGACGGTCTCGCCGAGGCGCTGGCGGCCGCGCGGGACGAGGGCAGGCCGTTCCAGGTCGTGCACCTCGACTGCCACGGGGAGCTCGCCGACGAGGCCGTGCTGCTGTTCGAGCGCCCCGGACAGGGCGCGGAGCGGGTGCGCGCCGCCCAACTCGCCCAGGTCCTCGCCGACACGCGGGTCCCCGTCGTGGTCCTCAACGCCTGCCAGTCCGGTGCCGTCGGGTCGGCGGTGGAGGCGGCTGTGGCGACGAGGCTGGTCGCGGGCGGTACCGCTGCCGTCGTGGCGATGGCCTACGCGGTCTACGCGACGGCGGCGACGGTGTTCATGACCGGCTTCTACCGCGTGCTGTTCACGGGCGGGTCCGTCGCCGAGGCGGTGGTCGCCGGTCGTGCGCGGATGGCCCGTGACCCCGACCGCCCCAGCCCCGCCGGGCGCCTGCCGTTGCGGGACTGGTTCGTCCCCGTCCTCTACGCGCGCGGCGACGTGCGGTTCACCCACGTCGATCTCCCCGGCCCGCTGACTCGACGAGACGATCCGCTGGCTCCCACGGGCGCCTTCATCGGCCGGGACCCGGAGTTCCACCGGTTCGAGAGCGCCGCGGCGACCTCCGGCGCGATAGTGCTGCACGGGCCCGCGGGTGTGGGCAAATCCGAACTGGCCAAGGCGCTGGGCCGGTGGTGGCGCGGTACCGGGGGTGTTCGGGCGCCGGAGCACGTGGTGTGGCACTCCTTCGAGCCGGGCGTGCCCGTCTCCGGGGTGGACGGGGTCCTGTCCGCGATCGGGCTCCAGGTGCTGGGCACCGCGTTCAGCGCGCTCGACGACCAGCGGCGCCGGAAGGCCGTCCGCGATCTGCTGCGGCGGGAGCGGCTGCTCGTCATCTGGGACAACTTCGAGTCCGTCCCCGACGACCAAGTGACCGACCTGCTCGACCTGATCACCGGCCGCGGCGTCTTCCTGATCACCAGCAGGGGCCCGGAAGCGCGCCTGGGTGAACTCATCCGGATCGAGGTGAGCGGACTCTCGCCGGAGGACGCCGCCGAGTACACCGACGCGCTGCTGGCCCCGTTCCCCCGCGCATGGCCACGCAGGCGGACGAGCGCGTTCCGAGAGCTGCTCGACTGGCTGGACGGCCACCCGCTGGCCATGCGGCTGGTGTTGCCGCACCTGGACACCGAGGAGCCGGGCGCGGTGCTGGCGGGCCTGCGCGGGTTGGCGGATCTGCCCGCGAGCTACGGCACCGGCAGGCTCGGTTCGCTCGACGCGAGCATCACCTACTCGACCTCCCGACTACCGGACCGGTCGCGGGAGCTGCTGCTCGTCGTCGCCCTGTTCCAGGTGGTGATCGACCACGACGTCCTCAGCCTGCTCTCGGTCCACACCGCCACGCCGCCGCGCCTGCTCGACGTGTCCCAGGCGGAGTGGACGGCGCTGCTGGAGCGGGCAGCCGGGATCGGGTTGCTGAGCGAGATCGGCGGCGGCGTCTACCGGCTGCACCCGGCGCTACCGGGGTATTTCCTGGAGCGGTGGCACCCCGTGGCCGAGGTGATCTCCGCCCGTCGAGCCATGGTGGACGCCATGGCCATGCTGGCCACGTGGGCGTACCGCCAGGTCCAGGGTGGTGACCCGCTCCTGGGTCACGGTGTGGCCGCGTACCACCGGTCCAACCTCGCCCAAGCGCTCAGCGACGCTCTCGACGGACGCCTGTGGCCGCAGGCGATGCAGCTCGGCCTGCTGATGAACGAGGAGTGGGGGTGGAGCGGGCGCACTGCCGAAGCCCGGATGTGGACCGATCGGGTCCGGCTGGCGGTCGAGGACGAGGACGGCGAGCCGCCGACCACCTACGACACGGGCAGCTCACTCTGGTTGTTCTTCATCAGCGCGCAACTGAACCGGTCGCCTGAGGAGGGCTCGGAGGATCTGTACCGCAAGGTTGTCGCGACGCTCCTCGCCCAGCCAGAGGACGACCAGCGACAACGCCAACTTGCCGTGGCGTACAACCAGTTGTCAGGGCTCCTACGCTCGCGGGGGCGGTTCGACGAGGCTGAGTCCGTGCTCGCCGAGGTCCTGGAGATCGCGCGGGCGTTGGACTACCCGCAGGGCGTCAGCAGCGTCCACCACTCGTATGGGGACATCGCCGTCGCACGCGGCCAGTGGGACGTGGCCGAGCAGTGGTACTCCCTGTCCCAGCAGGAAAGTGAGGCGGCACAGGACCTTCTCGGGGTCGCGACCTCGTACCAGGAGTTGGGTAGGATCGCCTGGTTGCGTCGCGACTGGCCAGCCGCCGAGGAGCGGTACCGGAAGGCCCTGGAGATCCGCGGCAGGCTCGGCGATCACCCGGGGACGGCGGCCGCGCTGAAGGCTCTCGGTGAGGTCGCGCAGTATCGCGGCGATGCCGACGAGGCAGAAGCCCGCTACCGGGAAGCCCTTGTCCTGCAGGAGAAGACCGGCGACAGCTCGGGTGTCGCCGCGATCTCCTACGCGCTCGGCGAGCTGGCCGCCGACCGGGAGTGCTGGGATGAGGCGGAGCAGTGGTTCCGGCGCACACTGCCCATCCACACCGCCGTGGCTGACGACTCCGGACTCGGCCTGTCCCATCATGCCCTCGGCCGTATCGCGGAATCACGGGGCGACCTGACCGAGGCGGATGTCTGGTACCGACGCGCCCTCGCGGACTTCACCGCCGCCGGTGCTCCTGTCGGGGCCTGCTCCAGCCATGGTGCCCTCAGTGCCACGGCGGCGATGCGCGGTGACCTCACCACGGCCCTGGAGCACATCGTGCGCGCCGTGGTCCTGTTCGACCACTTCCCCTCCCCCGGTATGGGACCCGCGCCTGAGCACCTCCGAGCGCTGACGGATCGGGCGGGCCTCGGTGCCCTGGAGGACGCTTGGCGGCGGGTGACCGGGGTCGAGATACCCGAGACCGTCCTCGCGCACGTGGTGTAACGAGATCGCTTCGTTGAGCGACGATGTCGGGTGTAGTGATCGAACAGGTGGTCGCCGACAGGAACACGGGAGCGCGCGTGGGGTTGCTGGACATCTTCCGGCGGAAGGACAAGCGGCCGGGGGGTTCGCTCGTCTCGCCGGAGGTGGCAGGTGCGGGGTTCGCGGTCGTCGACGTGGAGACGACGGGGTTGTCGCCCAGTGGTCACCGCGTGCTGGAGTTGGCGATCGTGCGGGTCGATCCCGTCGGGACGGTGGTCGACGAGTGGGTCAGCCGGTTCAACCCGGAGGGACCCGTTGGGGCCACGCACATCCACGGCATCACCGCGGCTGACGTCGCGGGCGCGCCGAGGTTCGCGGAGGTGACGCCGGAGATCACCCGGCGGTTGGCGGGGTACGCGGTCGCCGGGCACAACGTGCGGTTCGACCTGGGGTTCCTGCGGGCGGAGTACACCCGGGCCGGGTGGGCGTTGCCGTTCCTGCCGTCGACCTGCACCCTGCAGCAGAGCTTCGAGCACCTCCCCCGGCTGGACCGGCGGAGGCTGGCCGACTGCTGTTCCGCCATGGGCATCCGGCTCGACGGCGCGCACTCCGCGCTCGGCGACGCCAGGGCCACGGCGGCGCTGCTCGGCAAGTACCTCAACGGCCGCACCGGGTACCCGCCGAGCCAGGAGCTGCTCGGGCTGCCACGGCAGGGTTCGGCGGTGTCGTGGCCCTCGGCGCCCGGTGGGGCCCGCTTGCCCGAAGATCACGTTCGCCAACGGATCTCGCTCGACATCGCCAAGCCGGTGGCCGCGCCGTTGGTCGAACTGTTCCAGCGGGCGTCGCTGGGGGACGCGCTCGACGATGGCGCGCCTGAGGGGTCGTTGCCGTACCTGGAGTTGCTGGCCGAGGTGCTGGAGGACGGCGTCCTCACCGACGACGAGCGCGCCGCGTTGCGTAACCTGGCCGGGCTCTACGACTTGGACGACTCAGGTGTGGCGGCCGCGCATCGTGGGTTCCTCCTCAGCCTGGCCCACCTCGCGCTGGACGACGGACGCGTCAGTCGCGCGGAGAAGACAGAGCTGACAACGGTAGCCGGGCTGCTCGGTGTCGCGCAGGCAGAGCTGACCGCAGTTCTGGACGACGCTGAGGCCGCACGTGTGTCCAGGCTCTCGGCCGACCTCAAGCCGCTGCCGTCGGACTGGAACCACGGCGAACCGTTGCGGGTCAACGACAAGGTCGCCTTCACCGGCTGCGACGACACCCAGCGCGCGCGGTTGGAACAGCGGGCCGAGCGGCTCGGGGTCCGAGTGATGAACAATGTGTCCCGACGGACAACGCTCCTCGTCACCGACGGCGGCTTCTCCGGCGGGAAAGCCGGGAACGCCAAGCAATACGGCACCCGCCGCGTCCACCCCGACCAGTTCGACGTCCTCCTCACCCACCTGCAGCCCGCCGCCGCGCGCCGGGAACCTGCGGGCCTGGAGCCAGGCACGATCTCGCCCGAATCGGTGCGGGCAACCGCGGCGACCATCCGCGCGTGGGCCCAGCTCAACGGCTACACCGTCAGCGAACGCGGCCGCCTCCCGCTCGACGTGACCACCGCCTACCGCCACGCCCACGCCGACGCGTCACCGAACTAGTGCGGCCGCCGCCAGTCCCAGTCAGGTTCGCGGCTGAACCGGGCTAGGACCTCGGCGAAGTCCAGAAGCTGGCCGTGGTCCGTGTCGAGCACGCCAGTGAGTCCGGGTAGGACAGTCTCCAGCAGGGACCTGACGCAGGCCGTTCCCCGGTACTCCAGCATGACGCTGGCGAAGGCACCCACGCGTGCGTTGACCTCGGCGATTTCGTCGTCGTCGAAATCAGACTTGACGGAATCGGTGACGTTGACCCCGTACTGGCACTCGCCGACCGTCAGGATGTCGAAATGCTCCGCCTCGATGTACTCGCCGACCTCGCGCAGACGGGCGCACAGGTCACGCTTGCCGGACTCGGTGGTCAACAAGACGACGATGGGTCGCACGGCGGTCTCCTGCTGATCGGCTGATCACACCTTCTCATTGGGCAGGGTCGCGTGCCATGCCTGGCCGAAGTGTCGGATCAGCGGCGGGCGCGATGGCCTTCGTGAATGCGCTACGGCTGAGAGGTGTGTGCGCTATTCGGAAGCCTCATGCCATCGTCTCCATACCCTCAGTGAAGGTTCGGGCCGCCAGCAGAACACCCCAGCAGACAGCCCCCAACCGCACGGTACCCGCCCATACGCTCACGCTGGCCTCGCGCGGATCTACGTCACAGGCCAGCCCGAGGCGGTCCAAGGTGGACGTTGCTCCTCAGCGCCAGAAGTCGGTGAGGTGTTCGGCAACGGACCTGCCCTGGTTGTAGCCCGCGCGGGCAGCGGGTGGGCGGTTCGACGGGTCCATCGCGTTGGCCCCGAAGAAGGCAGCGGAATCGGCGTCCGGGACGATGGTCTCGACTCGGCTACCGGAGGCGCGGAGTTCGTCGACCTGTGCGGCGAGGTGGTAGCCCCACTCCAGTGGCGCCCGTGTTCTGCCACCGAATGGCGACAACACCAGCACCCGGTCATATCCAGCCGCTAGGTCGGCGTTCTCATTCGACCGGTAGCCGCCGTCGATGTAGTGGTTGTCGCCGATGGCGTGGGGCGGGAAGGCGCCGAAGCCCTGGGCGCAGCTGGCGGTCACCGCGTCGACCAGGTCGACTCCGCTGTGACGGTCGAATACCACCGGCTCACCGGTACGGGCATCGACGGCCACGATGAGCACCGGACGCTGCGGCCAGTGCAGGCTGGGCAACCGAGAGGCCACGACCGCGCGCCGCGCGTCCCCGGAGTCGCCCGATGCCAGGTCGAGTGCGGCCGCGCCCATCCTGCGGCGCATGTCGGCCGCGTCCACAGAGCCCGCGATGAAGCCGCTCGTCAGCTCCAGGAGGTCCACCACCGCGACACGGCCCGGTCCACCGGCAGGCGGTGGTGCGGCGATGAGGATGTCGGCCAGCAGTCCTGCCGGTCGGGCCGGGCCGGTGATCTGGGCCGCGACCGTCGAGCCAGCCGATGTCCCGATGATCAGGTCGGCCTCGGTCACGTCCACCCCGGCGGCGCACAGGCCCGCGATGACGCCGATCTCCCACGCGTTGCCCGCCGAGCCACCGCCGCCGAGCACCAAGGCGCGCGCGGCGGACGTCGACGGGATCGAGGAAGGGGTTGTGTTCATGGGGGTCGCCTTTCGCCAAGTGCCTGGCGGGCGCTCCCGGTGTGCGACTGGGTCAGCCGCGCGACCTCGGGGGAGCACCCACTGTGGATACCGCGTTCATGGGTCTCACCTCCTGAGGTCGGATCGGCGGAACGCTAGCACGCGGTGGCCCGGGCGACAACGGCATTCGACTCGCTGAAGATCCAGAACGATTCCAACAGGACGTAACAGACGCGCGGTAGCCCCCAGCACCGCCGATTGGGCCACACCGGTACGCCGTGGTGGCGGCAGTTCAGCCAAGCGGCTCAGGGGAATGGGACCGATCGGCCCTTCTACGGTCGAGTCCGGCCTATTTGGATAGCGGTGTGGGGTGCGCGGCGGGCGAACCCGCCGCACTGCGGGATGTCACTGAGGGGGCGGGATCGCCCGTGCGACAACAGGTCCGGAGGACGCCGTGACGGCAAGTGGGGGCATGCGAGCCGCGGTGATGCGGCGCGTGGGCGGACCGGAGGTGCTGGCGGTGGCCGACGTCGCGCTCCCCGGGGCGGCGGACGGGCAGAGCCTGGTCGACGTCACCTACGCGGGGATCAACTTCGACGACATCGAGCGCCGAGCCGGGGACGGGCCCACACCCGAATTGCCCGCGGTCCTGGGGGTCGACGTCGTGGGGCGCAGGCGCCGGGACGGGCGGCGGGTCGTGGTGCTGATGCGGCACGGCGGCGGGTACGCGCAGGTCGCGGCCGCCACCGACGCCCATTCGGTCGAGGTGCCCGATGACATCAGCGACGAGCAAGCCATCGGCGTGTTCGAGCAGGGCGCGACCGCCTACGGGGCCTTGACGCTCGCCGGTCGGGTGCGGCCGGGCGAGTCGGTCGTGGTGTCGGCGGCGGCGGGCGGGGTCGGGCACCTCGCGGTCCAACTGGCCGTCGCACTGGGCGCGCGGCCGGTCATCGGAATCGCCTCGACTGAGGCCAAGCGGGCATTCGTCCGCGACCTCGGGGCAGACCACGCGCTCGAACCCGGGGCGGACGTGCGCGACGTGACCGGCGGCCGCGGCGTCGACCTGGTCATCGACGCGACCGGCGGGGACTCGACCCGCGCGCTGCTGGCCGGTGTGGCGCCGTTCGGCCGCTTGGTCAGCTACGGCTGGCGCGCGGCGACCCCCGACCGGGGCGTGGTCACCGTGTCGACCGGGGAGCTCACCGACCGGTCGATCGGGTGCGCCGGGTTCTGGATGCGCCACGTCGTCGACGACCGGCCGCTGCTGGAGGCGATCACCGACGAGCTGTTCGGCTACGCGCGCAAAGGCCTGCTGCACGCGCACATCGACCGGATCGTCCCGCTTGACCGGGTCGGCGAGGCGCACGCGGCCGTCGCCGATCGGCGCACCACGGGCAAGGTGCTGGTCGACGTCCGCCGGGAGGGGTGACCGTGTTCTCCCGCTACTGCCGCTCGGTCCTCAGCGTCCCCGCGACCGCCCCGCTGCGCTTCACCTCCTGCCACCGCTCGGGCGCCGACATGTGTGTCGTCGACCTGGAGGACTCCGTGTCCCCGCACCGCAAGGACGAGGCACGCCAGGGCGCGCCCGAGTTCTTCAAGGACCCGTCGGCGCCCAGGTGCGGCATCCGGGTCAACGCGGTCACCGATCCCGACGGTCTGCGCGATCTGCTCGCGCTGCCGCATTACCCGGTGCGACCGAGTTTTGTGCACCTGCCGAAAGTGGAGTCACCGCGCGACATCGAGATCGTCGACCACGTCCTCGGCGACGACCCGCCCGACCTGTTCGCGGTGATCGAGACCCCGCGCGGCGTGCAGAACCTCGCCGCCATCGCGGGCGCGGGCTCCAGCCTGCGCGGGCTGATCTTCGGTGCGGCCGACTACGCCGCCGCGCTGGGCATCGCACTGGACTGGGAACCGCTGGTCGCCGCGCGGGCCATGGTGGTCAACGCGGCGCGGGCGGCCGGTCTGCTCGCCATCGACTCCCCCACCTTCGAACTCGGCGACGTGGCGCTGGTCCGAGAGGAGGCGATCAAGGCCCGGCGGCTCGGGTTCAGCGGCAAGATCGCCGTGCACCCGCGCCAGGTCCCGGTCCTCACCGAGGTCTTCTCCCCCGACACCGACCAGCTCGCGCACGCGGGCCGCATCGTCGCCGCTGGCGGCAACGGTGTGGCCACTGTGGACGGTCGGATGGTCGGCAAACCGTTCTTCGAGGAATCCCGGCGGCTGCTCGACGAGTTCGGCCACCCGCCCGCCCAGCCGCTGCTGCCCCACCCCGATGGAGGACTCCGATGACCGAGACCGTGGAACGCGAGATCGCCGGACCGAGGACCTACCGCAACAGCGCGGCGCTGGTCGACAACGCCGACCCGGTCTGGCAGGCGGCCGCCGACAACGGCCTGATCGACATCGCCGTCGACCACGAGTCCAACAACCGGCTGGTGGTGCCGGAGACCGGGCACGCGTTCGCGAACATGTGCTCGTGCTCCTACCTCGGGCTCAACCGGCACCCCGCCGTGCTGGAGGGCGTGGTCGACGCGGTGCGCGACACCGGCACCATCGAGCTGATGACCTCCACCACCCGCATCCGCCCGACGATCCAGCGCAGGCTGGAGGAGGAACTCGGCGACCTGTTCGGCGCGCACGCGCTGCTGAGCACCACGTGCAGCACGGTCACCGCCGGGTTGTTGCCGCTGCTGGCCTCGGGTCACCTCGCGCCGGGCGGCCCGCGGGTGATGATCTTCGACCGGTACGCGCACTTCTCCATGGCCTACGTGAAGGCGACCTGCGCGCAGGAGTCCCTGGTGCTCACCAGCGGTCACAACGACATCGACTTCATCGCCGACGCCTGCCGCAAGTACCCGAGCGTGGCCTACGTCGCCGACGGCGCGTACTCGATGGGCGGCGCGGCGGCGCTGGACCAACTGCTGGAGCTGCAGGACCGCTACGGGCTCTACCTCTACTTCGACGACTCGCACTCGCTGTCCATCATGGGTGAGCGCGGCGAGGGCTTCGTCCGCTCCCGCACCGCACCGGGGCCGCTGACCACGATCGTCGCCAGCCTGGGCAAGGGGTTCGGCAGCGGCGGTGGGGTCGCCCTGCTGCACAACGCCGCGCAGGCGGAGTTCCTGGCCCGCCACGGCGGTCCGCTCGGGTGGTCGCAGAACCTGTCGGTGCCGACCATCGGTGCCGCGCTGGGCAGCGCCGCGATCCACCGGTCGCCGGAACTGGGCGAGCTGCAGGCCCAACTGCGGGCGAACCTCGCGCTGTTCGACGAACTGCTTCCCACTCCCCTGTCGGGCAACGGCTTGCCGGTCCGGCGCATCGACGTCGGTGACGCGGATCGGGCGGTGCGATTGTCGACCGAGCTGTACCAGCGCGGCTTCTACAGCTCGGCGGTGTTCTTCCCGATCGTGCCCAAGGGGCAGGCCGGGCTGCGGGTGATGATCCGCGCCGACATGGACCGGTCCGACCTGACCGCGTTCGCCGCGCACGTCACCGAACTGTCGTCCGCCGAATGAGCGCGACGACGGACTCGCCCGCCGACAAGGATTCCACTGTGGATGGCCACCCCCTCGGGTACAAGCAGGTCGGCGCGAACCGGTTCCGGGAGGTCGTCGGGTTCTGCTACGAGGACCTCATCGTCGGCGCCGTGATCGAGCACCGGCCGGGGCGGACCGTGACGGAGATGGACAACGTGCTGATGTCCATGCTGAGCATGAACGCCGCGCCGCTGCACATCGACGCCGCCTACAGCGAGAAGGGCGTGTGGGGCAGGCCGCTGGTGTCGAGCCTGGTGACGTTGAGCATCGTGGCCGGGATGGCCGCGCGCAGCACCAGCGGCAAGACGCTGGCCAACCTCGGGTGGGACAACATCCGGCTGCCCGGACCGGTGTTCGTCGGCGACACCCTCTACGCGGAGAGCGAGATCACCGGCAAGCGGTTGTCCAAGAGCAGGCCGGGCGAGGGCATCGCGCACTGCCGGACGACGGGCACGAAGTCGACCGGGGAGGTCGTGCTGGTCTTCGAGCGCAGCTTCCTGGTGCCGACCCGCGACAGCGACGGCGCCGACGCGGCGGGCTACTGACGCCCATGACGACCACGGACATGCGCCGCTTCCAGGTGCTCATCGCGGGCAACGCGACCTCGTCGTTCGGCAGCTTCCTGAACATGGTCGCCCTGCACCTGTTCGTCTACGAGGCGACCGGCAGCGCGTTCGCGACCGGGGTGTTCCTGGTCGTGCGGATGGCGTGCGGGTTCGTGGCGGGCGTGTTCGGCGGGGTGGTGGCCGCCCGGTTGCCGCGCCGGGCGGTGATGATCACCTGCGACCTGGTGCAGGCCCTGGTGCTGCTGGTGTTCGCCATGCTGCCCGCGGACTCGCGGGTGCACATGCTGCCGGTGGTCGCGGTGTCGATCGGGTTGCTGACCACCACCGGCGGGATCATGTTGCGCAGCAGCGTCCCTGACCTGGTCGGGCCCGAGAACAGGTTGCGCGCCAACGGGCTTCTGGTCACCGGGCGGGCCATCTCGATGGCGGTCGGGTTCGCGTGCGGCGCGCTGCTGGTGTCGGCGGTCGGCTACCAGGTGGCGTTCCTGATCGACGCGGCGACGTTCGTGGTGTCGGCGGCAGTACTGCTGACCAGCCCGTTGCGGTTCCCGGCTCGCAGTGGCGAACCGGGGAAGAGGAGCGGGATCCCGGGGCGGGCGGCGGTGACCGCGCTGGCCGCGGCTCCCGCTGTGCTGGCCATTGTGCTGATCCGCGTGGTGGACGCGTTCGGCTCGGCGTCGCACCAGGTCGGCGTCCCGGTGCACGCGACGCAGACGCACCCGGACGACCCGGCGGCGTTCGTCGGCTGGTTCTGGGCGGCGTGGGCGGTCGGGTTGTTCCTCGCGCACCAGGTCGCGTCGCGGGTGTACCGGGGCGATCCCCGGCGGGGCGAGTGGGGTTTCGTGGTGGGGACGGCGGTGATGTCGGCCGCGTTCATCGCCGCGTTCACCGACAGCGCGTTCCCGTTGGTGCTGCTCGTGTTGCTGTTGGCAGGCCTGGCCGACGGGTTCACCGAGATCAGCTACACGACCCGGGTGCAGGCCGAGCCGGAGCCGTCCCGCGGGCAGTTCTTCGGCATGGTCGCGATGGCCGAGAACGCGGGCTTCGGGATCGGTGTCCTGGTGGCGGGTGGGCTCTTGGACCTCTGGCGGCCGCTCACGGTCGTCGGGCTGATGCACGGGTTCGTGGTCGTGGTGGCGTTGGTCTACCTGCTCACCCGCCTCGCGCGCGGCGGGTGGCGGGCTGGGGCCGAGACCGTGACGGCTGAGCGGGGTTGAGCGGATGACCGGAGGAGATCGGGTGCGGCGAGATCGGCGAGTCGCGATCATCGGGATGGCCGCGCGGTTCCCCGGGGCGGATGGCCCCGCGCGGTACTGGCGGAACCTGATGTCCGGGACGGTCAGCGCGAAGCGGTGCACCCGGGCGGAGCTGATCGCCGAGGGGGTGCCTGAGTCCGTTGTGGACCACCCGGACTTCGTGCCGGTGACCGGGGCGCTCGACGACATCGCGGGGTTCGACGCGGCGCTGTTCGGGGTCAGCCCGGCGGAAGCGGCGCTGATCGACCCGCAGCAGCGGCTGTTCCTGCAGATCTGCCACGAGGCCTTGGAGAACGGCGGGTACACCGGAGCCACTGAGCGGGTCGGCGTGTACGCGGGCAGCGGCATGATGCTGTACTCGCTACGGACCTACCTGCGTGAGCGCCTCGGGGACACGGACGTCAACGACCAGCTGGCCGCACTTCAGGTGGCACTTGGCAACGAGCCGGACTTCCTGCCGTCGCGCGTCTCCTACCGGTTGGGGTTGACCGGTCCGGCGGTGTCCGTGCGGGCCGCGTGCTCGACCTCGCTCGTCGCCGTCCACACCGCCATCAGCGCGCTGGTCGCCGGGGACGCGGACCTGGCGCTCGCGGGCGCCGCGGCCCTGCACGTGCCCCGCCTCGCCGGGTACCGCTTCCAGGACGGCTCCATCCTGTCCCGCCGCGGCGAGTGCAGGCCGTTCGACGTGGACGCGGACGGGACCGTGGGCGGCAACGGGGTCGCGGCCGTCCTGCTGAAACCGCTGGAAGCCGCGTTGGCCGACGGTGACACGGTGCACGCGGTCATCCTCGGCTCGGCGATCAACAACGACGGCTCCGCCAAGATGAGCTACACCGCACCGGGGCTCACCGGGCAGATCGACGTCCTGCGGGCCGCCCTCGCCGCCGCCGACGTCGACCCGGTCAGCGTCGGCTACATCGAGACGCACGGCACCGGGACCGCGCTGGGTGATCCGATCGAGGTCGAGGCGCTGCGCTCGGTCTACGGGGACCGGCGCGATCCCTTGGTGCTGGGGTCGGTGAAGGCCAACATCGGGCACTTGGACAGCTGCGCCGGGATGTCCGGGTTGATCAAGGCCGTGCTGGCGCTGGGGCATGGGACCGTTCCCCCGCAGGCGAACTACCGGGCGCCGAACCCCGCGCTCGGTCTCGGTGGCGGTCCGCTCGTGGTGTCGACCGAGGCTCAGTCGTGGCCGGTGGCCGGGGTGCGGCGGGCCGCGGTGACCGCGCTGGGGGTTGGCGGCACGAACGCCCACGTGATCCTCGAACAGGCACCGCCCGCACCTGAACCCGGCGAGCCGACGCCCTGGGTGGTGCCGCTCTCGGCCTACGACGAGGGGGCGCTGGCCCAACTGGCCGACCGGATGGCGGACGCCGTGGTCGACGCCCATCCGGCTGATGTGGTGACGACCCTCGGGGCCGGTCGGCGCAGGTATCGGCACCGGCTCGTGGCGTGGGGCGACGACGTCGGCGCGGTGTTGCGATCCGGCGGGTCCGTTGCGGGAGTAGCCAGCCATGTGGGGCCGGTCGTGTTCGCGTTCGCCGGGCAAGGCCTGGACTGCACCGGTGCGGCGCGGAGCCTGATGGTGCACCCCGTGGCGGCGGCGGTGCTCCGGCGGTGCGCTGACCAGCATCAACGCACCTCGGGGACCGACATCCTCGCACCGTTGCTCGCCGATGCGCACGAGTGGACCACTGCCACGTTGCAACCCGCGCTGCTGGCGTTGCAGCTGGCCCAGGTCGCGTTGCTCGACCACCTCGGGGTGCGGCCGGACCTGGTGGTCGGTCACAGCGCGGGCGAGTACGCCGCCCTGTGCGTGGCGGGCGCCTTGTCCGAGGAAGACGCCATGCGGCTGGCCGGGGCGCGTGGGGCGTTGCTGCAGGACGTCGCCCCGGGTGCGCTGCTGGCGGTGTTCGACGAGGTCGCCGCGCTGCCCGGGCTTGAGGTGGCGGTCCGCAACGGGCCAGGTCACACCGTGTTCGGCGGGCCTGTCGACGCTGTTCAGGCAGCGGAGGCGATGCTGACGGCCCAGGGCGTCGACTGGACTCGCCTACCTGGCGACCGGGCGTTCCACACGTCCATGGTCGACCCCGTGCTCGACGACCTGACTCGGCAGGCGGCCCAACTGGACTGGCGACCCTTGCGGTTGCCGCTGGTCACCGGCGCCGGTGTCTCGCTGGCCCCTGGGACCGTGCTGGGCGCCGAGCACGTGCGCACCCAGACCCGATCGACCGCCGATTACCGCGCCTGTGTCGACCGTCTTGCGGCTGACGGCGCTCGCACCTACGTCGAACTCGGCCCGTCCGGCGCCCTCAGCGCTCTTGGTCGCACGTGGCCCACCACGACCTGGCTCCCCGTTACCCGCCGCAGCGCCGACAGTGTCATCCCCGGCCTGGCGTCGATGTTCTGCCACGGCGTCGAGGTCGACTGGGCCGCCTTGCACCCGGGTCGGCGCGTCCCCCTACCCACCTACCCGTTCCGCCTGGTCCGCCACTGGGCCACGCCCGCCGCCGAGGAGACCCCCATGCCGAACGGCACCACCGCACCGGACGGCGTCGCACTCCCAGCCGGCGAGGTGCTCTCGGACGGCGAGGTGCAGGTCCGCGAGGTCGTGCGGCGCAAGGTGCGGGAGTTGGCCGCGCACTACCTGGGCGACAAACCGGACCGGGTCAGCGCGGACGTGGCGTTCGTCGACATGGGCGCGGACTCCCTGCTCATGGTGAACATGGTGCGCGACCTGCACTCGGCCTTCGGCGTCCGCATCCCCATGCGCGACCTCTTCGCCGACGCCGACACCCCCGACCGCCTCACCGCCGCGATCGTCACCCGCATGTCCCCCACCCACCGAGACGCCCTGATCGCCCCCACCCCGACTCCACCCGCTCCCGACCAGACGGCGCCACTCGCCCACCTGGTCCCGCCCATCCACACCGCCCCGCCGACCCAGCCGCTGGTGCCTGCCCCGCCCGTGCAGGAGACCAGGCCGGCCGCGCTACCGGCAGCACCTGGGCACGAGGGCATCATCCGGGACCAGCTCGCCCTGATGGGTCAGTTCGCCCAGATCATGGCCGACCAAGTCGCTCTCCTCAACGGAACACCCCGCGCTCCTGCGGCACCGCAGTTGCCCCCGGTCGTGCAGGCTCCCGAACCCGTTGCAGTACCGTCATCCCCGGTCAGCACGCCGCGACCAAGCCCTGTCATCCACGCACCCCTCACGCCGGTTGTCCAGGCCCAGGTGCTGGCCGAACCTGTCGCGGTCGAGGTGGAGCAGACAACGCCTGCGTTCAGTTTGTACTTCTTCGGCGACTACCCGCATGGGGTCACCGGGGACAAGTACGCCGCGATCCTCGCCGCCGCGCGGTTCGCGGACCGGAGCGGGATGCACGCCGTGTGGTTGCCGGAGCGGCACTTCGACTCCTTCGGCGGTGTCTTCCCCAACCCGTCGGTGCTCGCGGCGGCGATCGCGGCGCAGACGGAGCGGGTGCGGATCCACTCGGGAAGCGTGGTGCTGCCGTTGCACGACCCGATCCGGGTGGCCGAGGAATGGTCCGTTGTGGACAACCTGTCCGGCGGACGCGTGTCCCTGGGGGTGGCCTGTGGTTGGCACGCCAGGGATTTCGTCCTGGCACCGGGCGTTTACGGGCGGCACCGCGAGGCGATGTACGAGGGCATCGACACGATCAAGGCGCTGTGGCGGGGCGAGGCCATCACGCGCCCCGCGGGCAACGGCGAGCCGGTGCAGATCCGGCTTTTCCCGCAACCGGTGCAGTCGGAACCCGAGTTCTACACCGCGATCCTGAGCAGCCCCGACAGCTACCGCCAAGCCGCCGCGCGTGGACTCGGCGTCATCACGAACCTGATGTCGCAGAGCGTCGACCAGCTCGCCGCCAACATCGCGCTCTACCGCGAGACCCGGGCCGAGCACGGACTGGACCCCGCGGCCGGACGGGTCGTCGTCCTGCTGCACACCTACCTCGGCGACGACACCGCGCGGACCAGGGCGGCGGCGTTCGGGCCGTTCTGCGACTACCTGCGGTCCTCGTTGTCGCTGTTCAGCCAGGTGACCAACAGCCTCGGTTTCAGCATCGACCTGGAGAACACCCCCGCCGACGACCTCGACTTCCTGCTGACCCGCGCCTATGACCGGTACTGCACGGATCGGGCGCTGATCGGGAGTCCCGCTGACGTCGAGCCGATCGTGCGCCGGTTGGCGGACCTCGGGATCGACGAGATCGCCTGCTTCGTCGACTTCGGTCTACCCCCGGACCAGGTCACCGCCGCGCTCCCGGTGATCAGCGAGCTGCGGTCGGCGTTCACCGGCAAGGCCCGGCCCGAGCCCCACGACGTGACAGCGCTCCAGGAGACGGCGGTCCAAGAGGCAGCCGGTCACGAGACCGCCCTTCAGGAGACAGCGGTCCAGGAGATGACCACGGCAGAGCGCCAGATCTGGTACCTGGAGCAGGCTTTCCCCAACCGCCCGACGTACAACGAGACGATCGTCGTGCGGCTCGACGGTGATCTGGACGTCCCCGCTCTGCGGTCGAGCATGGCGGCGGTCGTGGCCCGGCACCCGGCTCTGCGGTCGGTCTTCCGCGCGGTCGACGGCGAGCCGCGACGGGTCGTGGCCAGGTCGCGCGCCATCGAGCTGCCGGTGGTCGACGACCTCGGTGCCGATCCGCGGGCGGCGGCGGTGCGGATCGCCGCGGCCGAGACCGCCGAACCCTTCGACCTCGCGCGGGGCCCGCTGTTCGAGCCCAAGCTGGTGCGGTTGAGCGCCCGCCGCCACCTGCTGGTGCTGCGCATGCACCACCTGGTCATCGACACGTGGTCCGCCGGGATCCTGTCCGAGGAGATCGCGGCCTGCTACCGGGCCGCGCTCGCGGGCGGCACACCGGAACTGCCCGCACCCGGCGCCCGGCGGCCGTCGACCCCGGTGTCGAGCGAGGCGCTGGCGTACTGGACCGACCTGCTCGCCGACGCGCCGACCGAACTGGCACTGCCGATCGACCGGCCCAGGCCCGCGCAGCCCACCGGCAGTGGGGCGACGACCCAGGTCGACCTGGACATCGCGACCACAGCGGCTGTCCGCGAGCTGGCCAGGCGGATTCGGGCCACGCCGTTCATGGTCGTGCTCGCCGCCTTCGCGGTGGCGTTGCGCAAGCTCAGCGGTCAGACGGACATCATGGTGGGCACCCCGCTCGCCCATCGGCCGGACGGCACCGAACGCACTGTCGGGTTCTTCGTGCACACCTTGCCGTTGCGACTGCGGACGCCCGACGACTCGACGTTCGCCGACCTGGTGCTGGCGGTGCGCGAGCAGGTGCTGGGCGCGCAGGAACACCAGGAGGTGCCGCTGCCCGACATCGTGCGAGCGCTCGGCGGCCCGTCGGACCCGCTGCGCAACCCGCTGTTCGACGTGCTGGTGCGGATCAACAACGAGGCACCGTTCCAATTGGACCTCCCGGACGTCGAGTCGACCCTGACCGACGCGGTGATCGATCGCACCGTCACAGATCTGGCGCTGCTGCTGACAACCCTCGGCGACTCCCTGCGCGGGAAGCTGAACTACTCCGTCGACCTCTTCGACGCGGCGACGGCGGAGCGCGTGGTGTCGACGTTCCTCTCGGTGCTGACGGCCGGAGTCGCCGACCCGGAGCGAGTCCTCGGCGACCTCATCACCCTCACGGGCACCGAGGAGAGCGAGCTCGCGGCCTGGCAGGACGGCGGTCCTAGGCTCAGTCCACCTGCGGCCATCCACGCCCAGGTGTCCGAAGCGGATGGCGTGGCGGTCGTCGACGAGTCCGGGGAGATGACCAGGGCGGAGCTGTTCGCCAAGGCAGCGGCCATCACGGCGGCTGTGGGGGTCGGACCCGAGGCGATCGGCATCCACCTGCCACGCAGTGGTGACGCTGTCGCCGCACAACTCGGCGTGGCACGAGCCGGACGAGCGTTCGTGCCGATCGACCCAGCTCAGCCGGCCGCACGGATGGCGTTGATGATCGCCGAGTCCGGGGTCGCCGCGGTGGTGACGCGCAAGGCGCTCGCGGCCACGGTGCCCGACGGGATTCCGATGGTGTTCATAGACGACCTGCCCGACGAGCGCACAGACGAGGTTGTGCTGACCTCGCCGGACGAGGTCGCCTACATGCTGTTCACCTCCGGGTCGACCGGCGCGCCCAAGGGATGCGTCATCGAGCACCGGGCGATCTCCAACACGCTCGACTGGTATTGCCGAGACTTGGAGATCACGTCCGCCGACCGGCTGTCGTGGTTCTGCGCGCCTGGGTTCGACCTGTCGATCACCGAGGTGTGGCCCGCGCTCCGGACCGGCGCCGCGCTGCACGTCGTTCCGCCGGAGTTGCGTCTGGATGCTGTTGGGCTGCGCGATTGGTTGGTGAGCAGCGGGATCACGGTGACGATCGCGCCGACCCCGATCGGGGAACTCCTGCTGGAGCTGGAGTGGCCGCCGTCGCTGCGGCACCTGCTCATCGGTGGCGACCGGCTTCGGCGACGTCCGGCGGCGTCCGTGCCGTTCACGGTGTGGAACATCTACGGGCCAACCGAAACCGCCGTGATCACGACGTGGACCCAGGTGTCCGCGTCCGGTGACGGGCCGCCGTCCATTGGCAGGCCGGTGCCGGGGATGTGGCTACGGGTGCTTGACGCGGCCGGTCGGCAGGTTCCCGCTGGGGTCGCCGGGGAGCTGTACATCGGTGGGGCGCAGCTGGGGCGTGGGTATCTCTCGGCTGAGCAGACGGCGGCTCGATTCATCGACCACCCCACGCACGGACGGCTCTACCGGACCGGCGATGTCGTGCGCTGGCGGTCGGATGGGGAGCTGGACTTCCTGCACCGCAACGACGCGCAGGTGCAGATCCGGGGATACCGGGTGGAGCCAGGGGAGGTCGAGCACCAACTGCGGGCCTTGCCGGGCGTGCGCGAGGCGGCGGTTCGGGTGCTCGATGACATCTCGTTGGCTGCGTATGTCGTGACGGCGGAGCCTGTCGCATCGTTGCGTTCTGCGCTGGCGACCCGGGTGCCGGAGTACATGGTGCCGTCGTCGTGGATGGTGTTGCCCGCGTTGCCGTTGACCGCCAGCGGCAAGCTCAACCGATCCGCACTGCCCGCGATCTCCGCGACACCCGAGACAGCCGCGCCCGCAAGCGAGGTCGAGCAACGGCTGCACGACGTGTGGTGCGCCGAGTTGGGCCTGTCGTCAGCAAGCGTGACGGCCACGTTCTTCGAACTCGGCGGCCACTCCCTCGCCGCGATGCGGATGGTCAACCGGCTGCGCGCCGAGTTCGGACCGGCGCTCGGGGTGTTGGACTTCTTGCGGACACCGACCATCCGAGGGCTTGCGGCGTTGCTGGCGCCTCCGGTCGCGGTGGAGCGCACCGGGCCCGCGAGCACGGGGCAGCGGCATGGGTATCGGTTGACGCGGGCCAGTTCCGTTCCGAACGTGCTGACCATCGCGACGCGGTTCACGTTGCGGGGCGAGGTGGACCGGGAAGCACTGGTGGGCGCGTTGACCGCATTGGTGTCCCGGCACCCCGCTCTGCGCACCCGGTACCGGCTTGAGGGCGACTCGTTGCGGCAGGAGGTGCTGGCGGCGCGGCCGGTGACGATGCCTGTCGTGCCGGTTGCTCTGTCCGAATTGGACGATGCCGTGCTGGAGTGGGCGGGGCGGCCGTTCGACCTCGATGCCGAGGCCGCGTTCCGCCCGGTTCTCTTCACCATCGCCCCGGACCGGTCCGAGCTGCTGTGGTCCATGCACCACTCGTTCAGCGACGGGTGGTCCTTGGGGGTCATGATCAGCGACCTCGGGGCGCTCTACCGGGGCGAGGCGCTGCCTGAGCTGGCGACCGACTACTTGGACTTCACGAACTGGGAGCTGGAGTACCTCGCCGCCGAGTCCACGCGCTCGCTGGTGACGTCGTGGGTGACCCGGGTCCGGGAGACCAAGGCCGGGCCGCTGCTGCTGCCGACGGATCGTCCGCGTGGTGCGGGGCTCACGGGGGTGGGGGCGTCGGCTACCGCTTTGCTGCCCACGGCCGTGGTCGATCAGGTCACGGCTGTCGCTTCCGCCCACAACACGACACCGTTCGCCGTGCTGCTGGCCGCCTTCGCCGCACTGGGCCACGAACTGACCGGCGCTGACGTGATCGCCCCCCAGACCAGCGCCGCGAACCGCCCCCTGGAGCGCTTCGAGAACGTCGTCGGCGTGTTCACCCACACGTCGTGGCTCCTGGTCCAGGTCGCCGGTGCCACCAGCTTCGCCGACCTCATCACCCGCGCCACCACCGCGTTGTGGGAACGGCTGGAGGTCCAGTCCATACCCACCGCCCTGCTGAACGCCTCCGCCGGATCCCCGTTCGACGGCACCCCACCCCGAGTCCTCTTCGGCCTCTCCGCAGGTGCCCTACCAACACTGGATCTCCCCGGCATGCCCCCGGCCGACGCCGTGGACATCGACTTCCCAGTCGCCCGCGCCGAACAAGGCTGGGCCCTGTCCATCACCCCCGAAGGCCTATCCCTCTACGTCGAATACTCAACCGACCTCTTCGACGCCACCACAGTGTCCGGGTGGGTCGAACGCTATGTGGCACTCCTGACCCGCGGCCTGGCCGACCCGGAGGCCAGCGTGTGGGAGTAGCGCCGCGTTGCTGAGTTGGTCCGCCGGTGCGACGCTGGTTGGGTGACTGGAGATCCCGGGCCTCGCCGCGAGTTGGGGCGGGTTGGCACGGAGCAGGCTCGAGTCGCGTTGGGGAACGGGTCTGATGCTGAGCGTCTGCGGGCAGCGATTCTGGCGTTGGCCAGCGCGCGGGGGGCCGGCAGCAGCACGTGCCCGTCCGACGCCGCGCGGGCGGTGGCCGATGACTGGCGCCCACTGTTGCCCCTAGCCCGTGAGCTGGCCATCGACCTCGCCCGGACCGGCGCCGTCCGCCTCACCCAGCGTGGGCGCGTTCTCGACCCTGATGCCCAGCTACGCGGGCCGATCCGGATCCAGGTCGCCGATGACTGAGCACACCCCGGACGGGCGCTACATCATCGTCAACGGGCGCCGCTGGCGGGCCACCGACCCCGACATCCCCGAGTCGGCGGCTGCCCAGTTGCGCGCCCTGCTGATGAAGGCCCGCCGAGACATCGCCGCAGCTCACCGCGCCCAGGACCCGGCGGCAGAAGAAGACGCCCGGGCGAGGGTCCACGCCGCCAAGGTTGCCCTGGGCGAGCGTGGCACCCCGTGGTGGGGGCAGTCAGCGGCCGAACGCCGCCAACGTTGGGAGCACGGCCTGACCTAACGGCGGGCCAAGCGCCGCTCGGGGCGCTCGCCGTAGTCCAGGTGGTAGTGCGCGAACAGCTTCGGCTCGTCGGCCGCCGCCAGCTCCCCATCCACCGGGATCTGCGGCGCGTCCCGCACCAGGTCCTTCCCGTACCGCACCCGCACGGCCTTCGGCGTCACCGTCGCCCCACCCACCGGCACGAACGCCAGGTGCCGGGTGACCAGCCCGAACTGCACCGTCACGAACGCGGGCTCATCACTGAGCGTGTCCACATACACCGCCTCAAGCGTCCCGATCTTCTTCGACTCGGGGTCGATCACATCCAGCCCGGCCCAGTCACGCAGGTTCTCCACGGGGAACATGCCCCAGGAGTACCCCGCCCCAGCACCGGTCACCCTCCCCCACCCGAAACACGACCGCCGTGGGTGAGTTCCGAGGGTCAACGCGAGGTGAGCGGGAGGTCGCGCAGGTGGCGCAGCGGGGAGAAGACGACCCAGCCGACGGCTAGCCAGGCGCCTAGGGCGGAGATGAGGAGGACGGGGCGGAGGCCCACCGCGTCGCCGAGGAGGCCTGCGAGGATGGCGCCGAGGGGGATGACGCTGCGGATGGTCCAGCGGACGGCGGCGTTCATCCGGCCGCGCAGCTCGGGTGGGCACACGGCTTGGCGGTAGGTGATCTGCAGGATGTTGTAGAGGACCACGCTGAAGCTGTTGGCGAAGAGTCCGGCGGAGACCATCCACACGCTGGCGGACGCCGGGATCAGCACGGTCAGGCCACCGACGGACAACTTCCCCAGCCACAGCATGCGAGCCTCGCCCAAGCGCGACGCCAGTGACCGCACGAGCAGCCCACCGACCACTCCCCCAGCACCGCCGATGCCGAGCACGATGCCCGCCGTGGCGCTGGAGGCGCCGAGGTCCCGCACGAGGAACACGACGACGAGCGTGGTGGTGATGGCGTCGAAGAAGTTGGCCGTGGCACTGCACGCGACCACGCGGCGCAGCACCGGGTGGTTCCAGGCGAAGCGCAGGCCGCCCAGGAGGTGCTCCCGGATGGGGAGCGTGGCTGGTGGGCTCCGACGGTCCCGGGCGCGGATGAGCAGGAGGGTCCCGGCGCTGGCAGCGAAGGACGCGGCGTCGATCAGGAGCACGTCCGGGGCGGGCATGAGCAGGACGGCCAGCCCGGCGAGGCTCGGACCGAGAACGGTGGCGACGGCGTTGGTGGTGGCGATGCGGCTGTTGCCTTCCGTCAGCCGATCCGGTGGGAGCAGTTCGGGAACATAACTCTGCCAGGACACCTCGAACAGGACGGTGAACGTGCCGAGCAGGAACGCCGCCACCACGAGGTGTTCGATCCGCGCCGCACCGAAGGCAGCCGCAAGGGGAACAGCCGCGGCGACCACGCACCGGACCACGTCGCACACCACCATGAGCCGCCGCTTCGCGACCCGGTCGATAACGGCCCCCGCGGGCAGCGGCACGAGGAACCAGGCCACCGTCGCGGCGGCACTGAGCAGCCCGACCTCGGTGGTGGACGCGTCGAGCGTGGTGACGGCGATCAGCGGCAAGATCAGGAGCGTGGTGGCCGAACCGAGGTCGCTGACGGTCTGACCGGCCCACAGCAGGGCGAAGTCCCGGTCCTGCCAGAGCGCACCGCTCACGCCGCGGTCTTGTGGAACGCCACCACGAGCTCGACGACGAGCCGGTACGCGTCGACGTGATCCGGCGTCCACCCGGCCGCACCGAACAACTCGTCGTGGATGACGATCCGGTAGATCAACGCGCGCACCAACATCTGGTCCCAAGAGGACAGATGCGCCCACCGCTCGATCAGCGCTGGTTCGCCGCCGTACCAGCACAACGCGTCCGCCACCACAACCGCCGCGGCCCACTCGGCAGGCCGCCAGTACACCGCCCAGTCAATCACCGCGGGGGCCTGTCCCTCGGCGAACAGCACGTTGCCGGGCAAGTCCCCGTGCACCACCTGCGACACCATCTCGACCGGCCGCCACACCTCCAGCAACGGCCCCAACAATTCCGCCGCCACCTCCGAGGCCGCGACCGGCACCTCGCCCCAGGCGACCCGGTCCGCTACGACGTACGCCCCATCCCTGCGGTCAAGGAACCCCGGCCTGTCCAGTCCCGCGACGGCCGCGTGGAACGCGATCCCCGCCCGCACCTCGTCATCGGCCCGCCGGACGTCCGCCGCCCCTTCGACGAACTCACTGGCCTCCCACCCCTCGACGACCCACTCCCCGCTCGTCGCCCGCACCGGCCGCGCCACCCGGACCCCGGCGCCCGCCAGCCCATCGAGCACCCCGGCCCGCCACACCGTCTCCGCCAGATCCCCCACCGACTTGACCACCACCCGCCCAGCCCGCCACGCCTGCCCGCCGGGCAACCACACAACCTCCCCCGCGACCCCGAACGCTTCCAGCACGTGCTCAGCAGGACGCCCGCTCAACCCCATGTGCCCGATCGTAGCGTGGCCATCACCTGAATTTCACATACCACCATCCAGGCCATGGCCGCTTTACTTCGGACTTTCCGGGCCACGACCGGCAATATCCGACGGCCGCCACCGGAGACGATTGATCGACCCTCGCTTCGCCGCTTACGCTTCCCAGGACGAGCGAGCCCGCTCGGCACCGGAAATGGTCGCGGGGCACGCGGATCTCTTTGTCGCGTTCGCGACCAGGAAATGAACTGGGGAGTTCATGAAAAGAACGCTGAAAACCATCATCGCCGGGGCCGCGGCGGCGCTGTCGCTGCTCGCACTCCTGCCCGCAGGCGCGTCAGCGGCGGCCACGCCGCCCAGCCCCCTGCCGCCGGGCACGGCTATCACCGCGGCCACCCTGGCCGCCGCCGGGCCCGCGGCGGTCTACCACGTCCGGATCCGCAGCCTCTACGGCAACGGCAACCAGTGCCTCGACGCCGACGCCACAGCGGGTGGCAACGGCACGAAGGTGCAGCTGTGGGACTGCAACGGCAGCACCCAGCAGACGTGGATCCTCTACTCGAGCTACAACGACTTCACGAACCTCAGGTTCGGCCGGTGCCTGGACGCCGACCTCAACGGCGGCGGCGCCAACGGCACCAAGCTGCAGCTGTGGGACTGCAACAACACCACGCAGCAGGACTGGTACCAGTACTCGGGTGACCAGGCCATCTACAACGGGCGGTTCTACAACAACCGCAACACCGTCCTCGACCGCGACATCACCCAGGCGGGCAACGGGGCCAAGGCACAGCTGTGGGCCAAGAACTTCCAGTCGCAGCAGTGGTGGGTGATCGAGATCGTCTAGGGGACGTCTCAAAACCAGCGCTCAGGTAATCCAATCGAGGCCGGTCCCCTCGGGGCCGGTCTCGATTCATCATTCGACCACGCAAGTCCCCACACGAAATGAACACAAACATTTCACCTGGCATACCCGGAATCGACGATGAGCGAGCAACGGTGGCGCTCACCGGAGAGGGCGGCAAACGCCGACGACCCGCGAGGCGCGGGTCGGGGCGAGCGGGGTGTCAGGCCGCGAGTTCGCGGGTGAACAGGCGCTTGGACCAGAGGTAGCCGGTGAGGGCGATGGCGGCGGACCAGGCGAGGGCGAGCCAGGCGTGGTTGCCGAGGGGGCGGTCCATCAGCAGGCCGCGCAGGGTCTCGATGATGGGGGTGAAGGGCTGGTAGTCGGCGAACCAGCGCAGGACCGTGGGCATGGAGTCGGTGGGGACGAAGCCGCTGCCGAGGAAGGGGAGCAGGACCAGGGGCATCGGCAGGTTGCTCGCCGTCTCGACGCTCTTGCTGACCTGGCCGAGGGCGACCGCGAGCCAGACCAGGGCGAAGGTCACCACGATCAGGAACCCGGCGGTGGCCAACCACTGACCGGCACCGGCGGCCGGGCGGAAGCCGACCAGCAGGGCGACGCCGATCACCACCGTGAGGCTGATCACGGCCTGGATCACGCTGCCGATGACGTGCCCGGTCAGCACCGAGACGCGGGCGATGTGCATGGTGCGGAACCGGGCGATGACGCCCTCGGCCATGTCCATGGCGACCGAGATGGCGGTGCCCTGGATGGTGGCCGTCACCGTCATCAGGATGATCGCGGGGGTGACGTAGTTGACGTACTCCGCCCGCCCGCCGGACGGCCCGCCGAGGCCCGCGCCGAGGGTGCCGCCGAACACGTAGACGAACAGCAGCAGGAACACGATCGGCATCGCGATGAGGGTGACCGTCATCGATGGGTAGCGCAGCATGTGCTTGAGGTTGCGGCGCAGCATCGTCACCGAGTCGCGCAGCGGGTAGAACCGGAGGGCTTGCGGGGCCGTGGTCATGGCGTGGTCACCTTCTCGTTTCCGGTGAGGGCGAGGAAGACGTCGTCGAGGTCTGGGGTGTGGACGGACAGCTCGCTGACCGTGATGGCGCGGTCGTCGAGCCGGTTGAGCAGGTCCCGCAGCGCGCCGACGCCGCCGTCGCTGGGCACCCGCAGGGCGAGCGCGTCGGCATCGCGAGACACCTCGCCCAGTTCTCGGGCGGCGTGGTCGAGCGCGGCTTGGTCGGCGAAGCGCAGCAGCACGTGGCCGCCGGGGATCCGGCGCTTGAGCTCGGCCGCCGTGCCCTCCGCGACCAGCCTGCCGTGGTCGAGCACCGCGATCCTGTCGGCGAGCTCGTCGGCCTCTTCCAGGTACTGCGTGGTGAGGAAGATGGTCACCCCGTCGGCGACCAGCTCGCGGACGATCGCCCACATGCCGCGGCGGCTGCGCGGGTCGAGCCCGGTGGTCGGCTCGTCCAGGAAGATCACCCGGGGGTCGCCGATCAAGGTCATCGCGAGGTCGAGCCGCCGCCGCATGCCCCCGGAGTAGGTCGAGGCGGGCTTGGCCGCGGCGTCGGCCAGGTCGAACCGGTCGAGCAGGTCGGTGACGCGGCGGCGGCCGTCCGCGCGGCCGAGGTGGTGCAGGTCGGCCATCAGGCGCAGGTTCTCCGCGCCGGTGAGCAGGGAGTCGACGGCCGAGAACTGGCCCGTGACACCGATCGCGGCCCGGACGGCGTCGGCCTCGGTCGTCACGTCGTACCCGGCGACGCGGGCACCGCCGCCGTCCGCGCTGATCAAAGTGGACAGGATCTTGACCGTG
The DNA here is from genome assembly GCF_024171945.1 of Actinokineospora globicatena. Classification (GTDB taxonomy): domain Bacteria; phylum Actinomycetota; class Actinomycetes; order Mycobacteriales; family Pseudonocardiaceae; genus Actinokineospora; species Actinokineospora globicatena. The sequence goes on along the minus strand of NZ_JAMTCR010000003.1, from coordinate 149,232 downwards.
GTGGTCTTGCCCGCGCCGTTCGCGCCGAGCAACGAGAAGACGGTGCCGGTCGGGACATCCAGGTCGAGTCCGTCGAGGACGACCTTGTCGCCGAACGACTTGCGCAGCCCGGTCGCCGAGATGGCTGAGGTGGTCATGGTTGTTCGCCCTCCAGGGGTGCGGGTCAGGAACGGCGGACGGTGATGTCGCCGCACGAGGTGTGGGCGCGGACCTCCACGGTCTCGCTGGTCTCCGCGGGCTTGCGGTCGGAGCCGGTGAGCAGGTTGCGCACGTGGCCGAACTTGGTGTCGGCGTCGAGCCAGGCGGCCGTGCCCTGGGCGATGCCGATCTCCAGGTCGCCGAGGGAGGTGGCGAGCACGGTGGAGCCGCGGGCGACCTCGCCGACGCGCACGCCGCCGTTGGCCGTCTTCGCGTCGACCCCGGCGCCCGCCCGGTCGACGGAGATGGCGCCGTTGGCCGAGCGCACCCGCAGGTCACCCCCGACCGCGTCGATCTCGACGTCCCCGTTGGAGTTCTTGACCGAGGCGGTGCCGTCGACGGCGCCCAGCGTGATCTTCCCGGACCCGGTGTGGACCTCGGCGTTGCCGGTGACCCGGTCCGCGACGACGTGACCGGCACCGGTGTCCGCGCGCAGCGGCCCGGTCCACTCCAGGTGGAGGTTGCCCATGGCGGTCTTGAACCGGCACTCCCCCAGCCTGCCGAGGGTGCGGAAGTCGCCGAGCTGCACCTGGCCGGACACCCGCGAGCCGTGCGGCAGCTCGATGGTGACGTCGACCGACCTGGTCTTGCGGGAGAAGTCGAAGGCGCGCGCCTTGGGCCCCTTGACCAGCAGGGTGCCGTTGGCGTACTCGGCGCGGACCTGCTCGGCGGCCTTCACGTCGGAAGCGTCCGAGTCGTCGGTCGGGCGCACCTCGACGACGGTGTCGGCCCGGTCGCCCGCGGTGATCCGCACCTCGCCGACGACGCCGAGCTCGACGGTGACGGAGATCGGTTCCGGTGTCTCGAAAATGGGCATGGCTGTCCCCTCGTGGTGTGTCCTGGTGGCGTCCCCGCAGGTCGGGGACGTGTGGTGTGGCTAGACGTGCGGTGTGGCTAGGTGGGTGGTGTGGCTAGTGGACCCAGCCGGTCAGCTGCTGGCTGCCGCGCTTGCCGCTGGGCTCCGGGCGCTGCTCGCGCTCGGGCTGGCGCAGCGCCGCCGAGGCGGCCCGGACCAGCCAGGCGTTGACCGAGCGCCCCTCGGTGGCGGCGGCCTCCTCGATCGCGGTCTTGAGCTGCTCCGGCAGGCGCACGTTGATCCGCGCGCTCGGGCCGTCCTCGGCGAACAGCGCGCGGTCCTCCACGCCCGCCTCGGCGGTCTCGCGCACCGGCTCCTCCGACGGCGTGTGCACGACGAAGCCCGGGTCGCGTCCGCGCAACCGCAGCTCCACCGACCCGGGTGCCAGATCGCTGGTGATCTCGTCGGCCGCGGCCGACAGCGCCTCCAGCAGCGTCATCCGGATCGCCGACTCCAGCGGTCCGGTCAGCCGCTCGACCAGCGCGCGCGCCTCGTCGCCGCCCGCCTCGGCCAGGGTGGCGAACTCCTGCCCGAGCTTCGTCACGTACGTGGTCAGATCCATGGCACCATTATGGCACACGTGTGGCACACACGCCAAGAGTCTTGGCTCAACTAGGTGCCAAAAATGGCACCAGATGGCACACGGCGCGGGAACGTGCAGGTCAGAGGCTAGAGGACAGTTCGAACTCACCTCAGGTAGCGCTGCGGCGACAGTAAGCGAACACACGGCGGCGCCAGCGACTGACCGAGCCGGGCACTTTCCGCAGCCGGGGTCCCGGTACGACACGTGCGCGCGCTCCGCTAAAGCCCGCGTCGCGCTGTGATCGCCACCCGGCCGCACGCGGGCCGCCGCGGAGCCGACTACCTCGACCTCGTCGCACGAATCGCGGAATCGACGGCATATCAAGCTGATCAGCTGATGGAGTCCACTGTGGATAGACGGCCGCCGAACCCGTCCGGACCTATCCCGGCCGATCCGCGCCGCCGTAGGGTCGGATCACCTGACCACAGGATGACGGGAGCTCGACCGTGACCAGACGCGCCCGCACAGCCGCCGCCCTCGCCGCCGCCGCACTGGCCGCGATGCTGCTGCCCGGCACCGCGCACGCGATCCGCTTCGACCGGATCGGCCCGTTCGCGACCAACTGCGACTGCATGGCGAGCAAGACCTGGACCGAGGAACAGGGCACCTACCTCGTCGTCCCGCAGGGCGGCACCACCTGCCCGCAGGAGGCCGACGGCTACTACTACCACTCGGCCTGGCTCGACAGCTGAGCACCGGCGCCACCGCCAGGGGTGCCCCGGCGGTGGCGCGGGGGTCAGAGGCGCTTCTCGAACAGCACCGAGGGGACGCCCGCGACCAGGGCCTCGCCGGTGACGGTGAACCCGCTGCGGCGGTACAGCGAGATCGCGGCGGCCTGGTCCGCCCTGGTGTCGAGCACCAGCCGGGTGAGCCCGAGCGCGGAAGCGCGGTGCTCCAGGTGCTCGAGCACCCGGCGGCCGAGGCCGCGCCGCCGCCACCGGGGGTGCACCCCCATCCGCCTGACCTCGGCCGCGCCGTCCACGGTCCGGCGCAGGCCGCCCATGGCGAGCACGAAGCCCCCCAGCGAGCCGACGACGAAGTCCCCGCCCGCGTCGAGGTAGTACCGGGCGACATCGGTGAGGTCGTCATCGCGCGATCCGGCCGAGTCCACCGTGCGCTGGTGCAGCTCCACGATCGCCGTCGCGTCCGCCAGGACCGGCTGCCGCAGGCGCGCCGCCTCGGTGACCGACTTGGGGACCAGGTCAGCGACCACGCGCAACACCGCGGCGTGGTCGGGTGCCAGGTCCTGCGCCTGGGCCAACGGCCACCAGCGGGCCGCCCGCACGCCGCCGCCGACGGGGATCAGCTCGGGCAGCAGCCCCGCGTGCACGACCCCGGCCCGGCAGGGCACTTGCCGCAGGTCAGCGCCGGTGAGCTCCAGGCCGGTCTGCTCGGCGACGTCGCGCACCACCGTCCCCCGGCCGCGGACCATCCCCACCGGTAGCGCCCAGCGCCCCGCACCCCGCTCGACGAGCAGGATGTTCCACCGGTCAGGCCCGGCCGCGAGCACCGCGACTTCCGCAACAGACACCAGTCAGCTCCCTCAGTTCCCGCGACCCTATCGGTGCGGGCCAGGTGGCTCGCTCGTGGACCGCCGCGAGTGGACTAACGCGGCGCGCGCAGGCGGAAGCGCAGGAAGACGTGACCGTCGATCGTCGTGTCCCCGTCGGGGGTGAGGCCGAGGCGACGCAGGGCGTGGGCCTGGCGGCGGCTGGGCGGGAGCAGGACGGTCACCGAGTCGGGGGCGGGGTCGGCGAAGACCCGGCGGGCCACCTCGTCGTAGATCGCCCTGCCCAGCCCCCAGGCGCGCTTGTGCAGGACGAGGGCGATGTCGACGTCGTCACCCTCGGGCTGCGGGCCGCCCCAGCCGACGAACTCGCCGTCGGCGACGAAGGCCCACGGGCCGTACCCGTGTTCGGCCCAGATCTGCTCCTTGGCTGCGACGAAGCCCGCGCACGCGGCCTCGTCGAACCGGCCCGAGGCCAGCGGCAGGTGCTTGCGCACCGCCGGGTCGTCCCACAGCGCGATGAGGTCGGCCGGGTCGATCCCCGGCAGCCGCACGAACTCGATGCCCACCCCGACATCATGGCACCGCGGCTCGGATCCGATGTGGACGGCCCAGGTATCGTAGTGCCGGGCGCCCGGCGGCACAAGAACCCGCCAGTACAGCGATTTCCGTTAACTGGCAAGGGTTTCGCCAGCGCCATTGATCGTTAGCATGAGCGCACCGACACCTCGGAGGCGGCATGTACCCCAGCAGGCGCCCTCTGCTCCTGATCACCGCACTGTTATCGGTCACGGCGTTGACCGCAGGCACCACGGGGGCGGCCGCCGCTCCACCGAATGGACCGGACAACCAGTGGCAGTACGACCACTGGCCGCAACAGCAGCCGTGGCAGCAGACCCGTGACGAGGTCCGGGTGGCGGCGCTGGCCGGGTTCCCCGGTCCCGTCGACCCGCAGAACTGGGTGAACCCCGACCACATGACCTGGGAGCGGGACTACCGCAAGATCCCCGGAACCACGTGGGCCGACCCGGCGGCGCAGGGCTCGGTGCGCACGTTCAAGGGCGCGCTGGTCCTGTTGGACTACTCGAACCAGCCGTTCGTCGTGACCCAACCCGCGCACTCCACGGTGTTCGGCAACCCCAGCACCGACGCGCACGACATCCCCCGCGACCGGGTCGGGCAGTACTACCAGGACTTCCTCAACAAGCCGGGCACGCTCAACCACGGGCACACCGTGCACGAGTACTGGATGGAGAACTCCGGCGGCCGCTACGGCGTCGACCTCAAGGCGTTCGGCCCCTACACGGTGCCGGGCAAGGACCACGAGTACGGCATGGAGTTCCAGGCGGGCACCGCGTGCCCGGCGGGCGACACCTGCACCCGCGACCTGCGCACCGACGGCAGGGCCGCCTGGGTCGCCGACGTCGGCGCGCAGGTCCCCGCCGGGTACGACTTCGTCTACTTCCTCTCCGCGGGCCAGGACGAGACCAGCACCTGGCAGGAGTTCGGGTCGATGAAGTTCCCGGCCAAGGAGGACGTCACCGAGGCGTTCGGGCCGCCGGACGACGCGCTGCCGAACTGGGCGCGCACCCGCTACGTGGACTGGACCTCGTGGGCGTCGGCGTCGACCATGTGGCCCAACGCGGGCAGCGGGTCCTCGACGCAGGCGGAGAGCTCGGGGCAGGGCGTCTACGCGCACGAGCTGAGCCACCTGCTGGGCATCGGCGACAACTACAACAACCCGTTCGGCAGCCCACCGCGCCGCGACTACAGCGGCATCTGGGACATGCTCTCGCGCGGGTCGTTCAACGGGCCGGGCGGTCCGCACTCGCGCTGGGTCATCCCGGCGACCGGCGGCGCGTCGATGGGCGCGCAGCACATCCTGCGCAACAAGATCAAGCTCGGGATCGTCGATGAGCGCAACGTGCTGCGGCTCTCGCGGGAGGCGCTGGCCCAGTCGGGTCCAGTGGTCGCGCAGGTCACCGCGCGCGCCGTGCAGCCGGGCGCCAAGGGGCTCTCCGGGGTGAACATCGCGTTCGGCACGGGCGACCTCTCCCCCGCGTGCGACATCGCCACCAACCCGTACTGCGACGGCGGCGGGTACGAGAACTACACCGTCGAGGTCGTGGACCGGATGGGTTCGGACTCGTTCACGCCGGACTCGGGTGTGCTCTTCGCCAAGACGAAGAACGAGGACCGGGCGCCGTTCGCGTGGGTGGTCGACGCGAACCCGCAGGACATCGGGATGACCGACTACGTGCTGCCGGACGGGCGCAAGGTCCCCATCACCATCGGCGACTACCGGCAACTGTCGGACGCGCTGTTCCACGCGGGCACGAACTCGGGCAGCGAGTACGAGTTCGTCGACCAGGCCAACCGGCTGCACTTCTACGTGCTCGACGTCAAGCGCGACACCAAGGGCGTCCTGTCCTACACCGTCGCCATCCGCTCCCTCGACGGCGCGGGCCCGCAGCGCCGCGGCGTGAAGGTCCTGCCCTCAGCCGCCCGCACCGGCACCAACGGCGTGGCGACCTGCCGCTTCCCGCTGATCAACACCGGCCGCAACGCCAAGCCGAGCGGCCAACACCCAGAAGACGTCAGCGCCTACCTCGACGGTGACGTCTACCGCCTCTCGGCCACCGCCGAGGGCCGGGGCTGGACCGTGCAGGTGCCCAACGCCCTGACCACGGCGAAGTTCGGCCGAGACGTCCAGGTCCCGGTAAACGTCAAGCGGGACGGTGGGCCTTTGCTGACGAAGGTGAAGCTGACAGCCACCTCCGAGAGCAACCCGGCCGTGACCGCCACAGCCACCTGCGTGGTGGTCGGCCACTGACGATGAGGTCCTGGAGCTGAGCATTTCGGGGGGTGCGGACCACTGGTCCGCACCCCCTTCTTTCGCTGGGAGTCAGTCCGCGGCAGGAAACGGCCTTGCCCAGGGTGGCGGGGCACGGCACCAAACTTTAGTCCACACAGGATTCAACCGCGCCACCCAGGCGATCTCCTTGCTGTGGAACGGTGTGGCGTTGCCCGCGACAGGTTCCGTCGTTAGGCTCGGCCCGACTGGCTGACGACACCTCTGGGGGTTTCCCGGTGCGGCGACGTGGTCCTCTGCTCCTGCTGCTGGTGGCGAACACGATCTCCGCGTTGGGTACCGGGATGACCTTGTTGGCCATCCCCTGGTTCGTGTTGCACGTGTCGGGTAGTGCGGTGCAGACCGGGTTGGTCGCGGCGGCCGAGACCGCTGGGTTGGTGGTGGCGTCGGCGTTGGCGGGGCCGGTGGTGGACCGGGTCGGGCCTCGGCGGACGGCGGTGGTGGCTGATCTGGTGGCCGCCGGGGCGGTGTCGCTCATCCCGGTGTTGCACGGGCTGGACCTGCTGCGGCTGTGGGTGATCGTCGTGTTGGCGCTGCTGCTCGGGCTGAGCCGGTCGCCCGGGGACGCGAGCAGGCTGACGCTGGTGCCGTTGGCCGCCCAGCGGTCCGGGGTGGCGCTGGAGCGGGCCACCAGTGCCTACGAGGGGTCCACCCGGGCCGCGCGGATGCTCGGTGGACCGGCGGCGGGCGCCCTGATCGCGTTGTGGTCGCCGCCGCCCGTGCTGCTCATCGACGCCGCGTCGTTCGCCGTGTGCGCGGCGATCATCGGGCTGACCACCATCGCGGCGCACAAGCAGGCCACCGGCGACCCCTCGACCTCCCGGTTCCGCCGCTACGTCACCGACCTCCGCGAGGGGCTCAGCTACCTACGGCAGGACCGCCTGGTGTCGGCGTTCATCCTGATGACGATGGCCACCAACGCGATCGACGCCAGTTTCGCGACCGTCATCCTCCCCGTCTACGCGGACCAGGTGCTGCACAGCACGCTCCAGCTCGGGTTCCTGGTGAGCGGCTTCGGCCTCGGCGCGCTGCTGGGCACGATCGCCTTCGCCTGGGCGGGCCCCCGCTTGCCGAGGTGGCCGACGTTCACCGTGTGCTTCCTGCTGACCGGCGCGCCCAGGTACCTGGCGCTCGTGGCCGAACCGCCGTTCCTGGTCCTGCTGGCGGCGATCGCGGTGACCGGGGTGACCTTCGGCGCGCTCAACCCGATCATGAGCACGGTCGAGTACGAGCGCATCCCCGAGCACCTGCGCGGCCGGGTGCTCAGCGTGGGCGCGGCCGGGGCGATGCTGGGCATGCCGGTCGGCACGCTGCTCATCGGGTCGCTGGTCAACGCCGCCGGGCTGCACACCGCGCTGGTGTCCGTCTGCGTGGTGTACCTGGTGGTCACCCTGTCCCCGCTCCTCTTCCCCGTGTGGCGCCAGATGAACCGGCCACCGGTCATGGCGTGATCGCCGAGCGGTCGAGTTTCCCGTTGCTGGTCAACGGGAGTTCGTCGAACACCAAGACGTCATCGGGCACGAGGTGACGCGGTAGCCAGGTCTTGAGGTGGGCGCGCAGGTCCCGTGGAGTGAGCGCGCGACCTTCGGGTGTCGTGGCGCGAGAGGCGTATCCGAGGAGGCGGCCCTCTCGCAGGAACACGACCGCGTGCCGGACGCCGGGGTGGGCGTGCAGGACGGCTTCGATCTCCCCTGGTTCGATCCGGTGTCCACGGTGTTTGAGCTGGTCATCAAGTCTGCCCAGGCAGCGCAAGCCACCGTCGTCAGCCCGGCGTCCCAGGTCGCCCGTGTGGTACAGCCGTCCGAGGGGCCACGTGCGGAACCGGGCCCTTGTCGCCTCGGGCGCGTTCAGGTAGCCCTCGGCCAACTGAGGTCCCGCGACGCAGATCTCGCCTTCGTCAGCGGGGTTTCCGTCCGCGTCGAGCAGGTGGATCTCGGTCCCGGGGAACGGGTGTCCTACCGACAAGGGCACCTGACTGTCCTTTTCGGTCAGGGTGGAATAGGTGACGCCGACGGTGGTCTCGGTGGGGCCGTACTCGTTGACCACGAGGTCGGCGTGATCCAGCCAGGGTGCGACCAGCGAGGGCGAGACCTGTTCCCCGCCGAGCACGAGGGTGCCGATCCGGTGGGTGGGACGTTCGCCGTCGAGCCAGTCGGTCACCGCGGCGAGCTGGCTGGGGGTGATCTTGAGCAGGCCGACCGGTGAGTCGCTGACGAGCAGGTCCGCCACGCCCTCCACACCGCTGAGCGGGGTCGACTCCGGGATGACGTGCACCCGGCCACCGGCGGCCAACGGGACCCACACCGAGGTGATCGTCGCGTCGAAACCCAGCGTGGAGTGCCAGGGCGACAGGCCGGTCGCCCCGGGGTAGGCGTTGACCGCGCAGGACACGTAGTGCCCGAAGGCGCCGTGCGAGACGACGACTCCTTTGGGGTGCCCGGTCGAACCCGATGTGTAGATCACATAGGCCGGATCCGTTGGCAGCGGCGATATCGGGTCGGCTGGAACGGCGCCGGGGCGATCCTCCACGGTGAACACGGCGGATGGCTTCGCGTCGCCCATGAGCAGCTTGACGCGGGCGTCGGGGTATGCCGGGTCGACGGGGACGAACACCGCTCGGCTGCTCCAACAAGCGATCGCGAGGGCAAGTGCGTCGACTCCCCTGGGCAGGCTGACAACGACCCGATCGCCCGGGATGACACCGCGTTCGCGCAGCGCGGTGACCCAGCGGCGTGCCAGGAGGTCCAGGTCGCCGTGGGTCAGGGCGTCGACCGCTATCGCCGTGTGGTCTTGGCGCGCGAGCAAGTCGACGACGGTCACCGCTGGATCCCCATCGCGTCGAGTTCGTCCAGAATGGAGGGGCGCGCCTTCTTCGCCTGGGCGGACTCGTTGTCCACATAGGCCGATTGGGCGCGGATGGTCGGCGACTCGAACACCACCCGCAGCGGGACCTCCACCCGGGTCTCGGCCGCGATCTGGGAGATCACCCGCAGGATGTGCAGCGAGTGGGCGCCGAGGGAGAAGAGGTTGTCGTCGACACCGATGCCGCTGTGGCCCAGGGTCCGCTCCCAGAGTCCGGCGAGAAGCCGTTCGGTGTCGGTCCGCGGCGCGACGCCTCCACTGTGCCACTGGGGCGTCGGGAGGGCCGCGCGATCGACCTTGCCGGTCCTGGTGACGGGCAACTCCGGGAGTACTACGACGGTAGAGGGGACCATGTGCTCCGGGAGCGTTCGAGCCGCGTGCGCACGGAGGTCTTCCGGTTCCCGCTCGACCACGACGTAAGACACCAACCGGTCCTCGTGCACCACTGTCACCGCTTGGCGAACGTCGGGGTGGGCGGCGAGGGTGGCGCTCACCTCCCCAGGTTCGATCCGGTAGCCCCGGACCTTGACCTGGTCGTCGACCCGGCCGAGGAACTCGATCAGGCCGTCGGGGCGTCGCCTGGCCTTGTCGCCTGTCCGGTACATCCGAGTTCCGTTGCCCGCGAACGGGTCTGGGAGGAACTTGTCAGCGGTCAAGGCTGCTCGGCCGCGATAGCCGCGTGCGACACCCGGTCCACCGATGTAGATCTCCCCCGGTATCCCCGCGGGCAGGGGGCGCAGAGCTGGATCGAGGACGTAGACGGTCGTGTTGTCGATCGGGCCGCCGAGGGGGACCGGTTCGGCGCCGGTGAAATCGTTAGGCGCGGTCCAAGTGGTGGCGAAGGTCGTGCACTCGGTCGGGCCGTAGCCGTTGACCACACGCAATCCCGGCAAGGCGTTCACCACTGACGCGACTTGGCGGGCCGCGACGGCCTCACCACCGGCGAGTACCTGGCGCAGTGGCGCGAGGAGTTGGGGGTCGGTGTCGACGATCTGGTGGAACAGGCTGGCGATGAACCACGCGGAGGTGACCCGTTGGTCCCGCAACAACCTGCCCAGCGCCTCGACCGTCGGGGCGTCGGGGCTGAGCACCGCTGTCGCGCCGCGCAGGAGGGTGCCCCAGAGTTCCAGGGTGAGCACGTCGAACGGGATCGCGGAGCTGACCAGGACCCGGTCGGTCGGGTGGATCGGCGCGTAGCTCATCGGTTCCAGCAACCGGACCACGGCGCGGTGGGGCACCATCACGCCCTTGGGGTGACCGGTGGAGCCTGAGGTGTAGGTGATGTAGGCGAGTTGGTCGGGCGAGCGCAGGGGGACGGACAGCTCGGCGGTGCCGGGGGTGTCGACGGGTACCCAGGTCACTCCGGGCAGCGGTGGGTCTGTCGCGGCGATGACGAACTCCACGCCGCTGTCGGCGACCAAGCGGGACAGGCGTTCGGGAGGGTAGGCGAGGTCGAGCGGGAGGTAGGCGGCTCCGGCTTTGAGGACAGCCAAGAAGGCGATGACGAGGTCAGCCGAGCGTCCCAGATGGACGCCGACCACGCCCTCCGCCCGCACTCCGCGTTCAACCAGGTGGTTGGCCATCCGACTTGAGCGACGATCCAGATCACGATAGGTCAAGTCGTCCTGATTGGACACTACGGCGACAGCATCGGGATTGTCGGCAGCCTGTCGGGCGAATAGCTCGTGCACGCCTGCCGACGGGTAGTCGACGGTGGTGTTCCGCGAGTCTATTTCGGACAGCAACGGGAGGTCGGCGACGGGGAGCGACGGGTCGGTGACGGCGGCGTGGAGCAGCGTGAGGATGGCGGTCATCCAGGCGCGGACGGTGCCCTCGCGGAGCAGGTCCGCCCGGTAGATGACGTCGAGGTCCGCGCCATCGCCCTGGACGGCGAACGCGACGGACAGGGCCCTTGGCGCGCCGCGGGAGCTGCCCGGGGTGCTCAGTTCCGCGTCGAACGGCCCGAGGTCCGGCGCGCGCGTGGTCTCGACGTTGAAGCTGACCGGGAGGGCCGGGTCGCTCGGGGTGTTGACCTGGCCGAGGTGGCGCAGCAGGCGGGCGAGCGGGACCTGGTCGTTGTCCTGCGCGTCGAACACGGTGTCGCGGACCTCGGTCAGCCACTGCTCGAAGGTGCCGCGGGTCGGGCCGAGGCGCACCGGCAGCAGGTTGACGCAGTGGGCGACGAGGTGCGCGTCCTGCGGGAAGCGCCGTCCTGCCGTGGACACGCCGACGACCAGGTCGTCCTGACCGGTGAGCCGGGTGAGGAAGGCGGCGAACGCGGCGAGGAGGGTGGTGAACAGGGTCGCGCCGTGCCGGTTGCCCAGCGCCCTGGCGGCGGCGAGTGTGTCTCGGGGCACGGGGAGTTGGAGCCGACCGCCCGCGGGGAGGGTCGGCGGGAGGTCGGTGGGGAGCCGCAGCCGGGGGAAGCCGTCGGCGAAGCGGTCGGCCCAGTAGCGCTCGGCGTCGGCGATCTCGTGCGCGCGCTCCACCGACCGCCGCCAGCGCAGGTGATCGGCGAAGGAACCCGCGGCCGTCAGCTCGTCCCCGCGCAGGAGGGCGGCGAGGTCGTCGAAGATCACCCCTAGCGAGAACCCGTCCGCGATGACGTGGTGCGCGGTGACCACCAGGACGTGCTCATCGGGGGCGACGGCGACGAGCTGGAACGCCGCGAGCGGGGCGGTGGCCAGGTCGAACGGCCGGTTCTCCGCCGCCGCGACCACCGTCGCCAGCCCGACAGGACTCGCCAACTCGACGACCGGCACGTCGACCGCCACCCTCGGGTGCACGACCTGGTACTCCCCACCAGCCGCGATCCCCGTCCGCAACGCCTGATGCCGATCCACCAGCGCCTGAACCGCCGCGACCACCGCGTCCCGCCGCAGCACCCCCCGCACCCGCAACAACCACGTCCAGTTGTAAGCCGCGTTCGCCTGATCCCCGAACTGCGCCGCCAACCACACCTCATGCTGCGCATCACTCAACGGCACCCGCAACGGCACAGCCATCACCAACCCCCCAAACCGAACACGGACACCTCGGACACCCATATCTCGCACCACACGGCGGGCGGCATCAGGTGTTGTCCGGGCCGAAGAGGGCGGTCATGGCGGGGGTGGTGAGGGGGCCGGTGTAGGAGCGGGGGTGGTGGGTGAAGAGGTCGGGGAGGCGGGTGTGGATGGTGGGGAGGGTCCAGGGGGTGCCGTTGTGGGCGACGGCTGTGGGGGTCCAGCCTTCGTAGAGTTCTATGACGTCGGCGAAGACTCCGAAGATCTGGCCGGTGATGGGGGCGGCGGCGTCGGTGAGGAGGTAGGCGACGAGGGGGGCGGTGTTGTCGGGGCTGAGGAGGTCCCAGGTGGGGTCGGCGTCGGGCAGGGCGGTCGAGTTCTCGGTCATCCTGGTGCGGGCGGACGGGGCGATGGCGTTGACCGTGACGTTGTAGGGAGCCATCTCCATGGCGACGACGCGGGTCAGGGCGGCGACCCCGGCCTTGGCGGCGCTGTAGCAGGACTGCCCGGGGTTGCCGAGCAGGCCCGCGACGGACGTGGTGTTCACGATCCGACCGGCCACGGGTCTGCCCTCGCCCGCCTCCGCCCGCCAGTGCCTGCACGCGGCCTGGCCGAGCAGGAACGGGCCGGTCAGGTGGATGCCGAGCAGGTGCTGCCAGTCCTCCAGCGGGATGTTGTGGAACATCCAGTCCCGCAGCGTCCCCGCCGCGTTGACCACCCCGTCGAGCCTGCCCCAGTGCCGCACCGCCGTGGCGACCAGCGCCTCCGCGACGTCCGGCCGGGTGGTGTCCCCGGACAGCGCCACCACCTCGGCGCCGGACGCGGTGAGGTCAGCGGCCACCGCGGCCGCCACCGACGGGTCCTCCCCTTCCCCGTCCCAGTCGCACCCGAGGTCGTTGACCACGAGCCGCGCCCCCTCAGCGGCGAGCAGGCGGCAGATGGCCCCGCCGATCCCGCCCGCCGCCCCGGTCACGACGACGACCTTGCCCCGCAACGCCCCCATGTCAGCCTCTCTCCCGCAACGCCGCGAGCTGCTCCCGCATGAGCTCCAACTGGGCCAGCACCACGGTGACCACCGACGGGGCGGGCTCTTCGGGTTCCACCGGCTCCGGCACCTGCTCGGTGGGCCGCAGGCTCAGCACCTGGACGGCGAGCGTGTCGACCGTCGGGTACTTGACCAGCAACTGCCGGAACGGGATGCGCACCCCCAACCGGTCCCCCACCGCCCTGGCCAACTGGGCGATGACCAGGGAGTCCGCGCCCTGGTCGAGGAAGGTCACGTTCCCGGGGATCTCCTCCGGGGCGCCGCCGAGGAAGTCGCTCACCACCTTCCGCAGGTCGGCGCGGACCCCGTCCAGATCGGCGGTGCTGCTCGGTGTGCTCATGGCGCTGGTCCTCGTCGGTCGCGTCCCGGGCGGACTGGGCGGATCAAGCGGGCTGGACGAGTGGGGGTGGGCAGGAGCCCAGAAGGAGCGGCGGTCGAACGGGTACGTGGGTAGGTGCACCGACCGCGCGTCCGTCTCCGGCCAGGTCATGGGCACCCCCGCGCACCACAACGCCCCGACGGCACCGCGGAACACGACCGGCTGGGGACGGGTGTCGGCGCTGTGCGGCAACGACGACACAGCGACCACACCCGAGGCCCCATCGGCGTTGCGGCGGGCCAGCGACGTGAGCATCCGGCCAGGCCCGACCTCGAGGAACGTCCGGTGGCCTGCGGCGAGCAGGGTCTGAATGGCGTCACGGAACCGCACCGGCCCGCGCAGGTGCTGGACCCAGTACTCCGGGGTGGTGAGGTCATCGCTCCACTGGCCGGTGGCCCCGGACACGACGGGAAGCGTGGGCGGCCGCAACGGGAGTTCGCCGATGAGGTCGGCCAGAGCAGGCAGGATCGGCTCGACCAGCGGTGAGTGGCTGGCGACATCGAGGCCGACGACCTGGGCGTCGACCCCATCAGCGGTCAGTGCGGCAGCGAAGGCGGCGACGGCGGTGTGCGGTCCGGCGACCACCACGGACTCGGCCGCGTTGACCGCCGCCACCACGAGTTCCGGGCTATCAGCGAGCCGGTCCAGCACCTCGACCTCGGTCAGCGGCACCGCCAGCATCCGCCCCGGCGGCAAATCCTCCATCCGGCTGCCACGAAAGACCACGACGCGCAGGGCGTCCGCCGGGGTCAGCACCCCAGCGGCGCAGGCAGCGGCGTACTCACCGCTGCTGTGGCCGAGCACCGCGGCTGGGCGCACCCCCCACGACTCCCACAGCCGGGTGAGCGCGTACTCGACGATGAACAGGCCGACCAGGGCGGAGCCCGGCGCGGTCGCCCCGCCCTCGGGAACGTCACCGCCACGGACCAGCGCGTCAACGGCTGGCGACGAGTGCAGGTCGAGAAGCTCGTCCGCCGCTGCCCGGAAGACCGGTTCGCCCTGGTAGAGCCCGGCCGACATGCCAGCGTGCTGCGCGGCCCCGCCCGGGTAGAGGAAGACCACCCCCGGCGGGTCATCGGGTGCGGCGTGACCGCTCGCCGCGGCCAACTGCTCGACCGCGTCCGCACGATCAACCGCCGCGATCGCGGTCCGGTAGCCGAACTCGGCTCTACCGCGCCGAAGCGTGTGCGCGACGGCCGCCAAGTCCGGTGCACCCGTGCGCAGGAAGCCCGCGAGATCCTCACGCCGGGCGGCCAACGCGGTCGGGGTGCGCGCGGAGAGCACCAACAACTCCAGACCATCCGATGTGGACGGATCAGGGCGAACCGGCGCGGCCTCGACCACGACGTGCGCGTTGGTCCCGCCGATCCCGAACGAGCTGACCCCAGCCCGACGCGGCTCTCGTGGCCACGGCGCCGTCTCGGTCAGCACCCGGAACGGCGTGGCGGCGAAGTCGATCTCCGGATTGGCCGAGCGGAACCCGAGGCTGGGCGGAACGACGCCGTGGCGCAACGCCAGCACGACCTTGACCAACCCGGCCATCCCCGCGGCGGCGTCCGCGTGCCCGATGTTGCTCTTCACCGACCCCAGCCAGCACGACTCCGCGGGCAGCGGCCCGAACGCCCTGGCCAGCGCGGCCACCTCGATCGGATCGCCCAGCGGCGTCCCAGTCCCGTGCGCCTCGACATAGCCGATTGACTCCGCGGGCACCCCCGCCACGGCCAGCGCTTCCTCGATCACGGCGGCCTGCCGGTCCACACCCGGCGCGCTGAAGCCGACCTTGCCGGATCCGTCGTTGTTGACGGCCGACCCGAGGATCACCGCGTGCACCGGATCACCGTCGGCCAACGCATCGGCCAGGGGCTTGAGCACGAGCACGCCGACACCGCCGCTGGGCAGGCTTCCGTTGGCATCAGCGTCGAACACACGGCAGTGCCCGTCGTCCGAGGCCATGCCCTCGTCACGCAGGTAGCCCCGGCCCTGCGGTGCGCGCAACGCGACGGCGCCTGCGAGGGCGGTGTCGCACTCACCGTTGAGCAAGCTCTGGCACGCCAGGTGGACGGCCACCAGCGAGGTCGAGCACGCGGTCTGCACGGTGATCGCGGGACCAGTGAGGCCGAGCGAGAACGCCGTCCGAGTGGCCAGGAAGTCCTTGCCGGTGCTGAGGTCGAGCAGCTTCGGCGAATAGGTGCTCGCCACGGTCGGGTCAGTGCCGAGCAGCCGCCGGTAGTCGTCGGAGCCTTGGCCCGCGAACACACCGATCGAGCCGGAGAAGGCCGCTGGGTCGCAGGCTCCGTCCTCCAGCGCCGCCCACGCGGTTTCCAGGAACAGGCGGTGCTGTGGGTCGAGCAGCCCGGCCGCTTTGTCGGTGCAGCCGAAGAACTTCGCGTCGAACAGGTCGATGCCGGGCACATCGGCAGCGGCCGCGACGTAGTCGGGGTGGTCGATCTCCGCCGCGTCGACGCCCTCGGCGAGCAACTCGTCGCGGCTGAACCGGGTGATCCCACTACGGCCCGAGACGAGCAGGTCCCAGAACTCGCTGGCATCGCGCGCGCCCGGGAACCGGCAGGCCATCCCCGTGATCGCGATCCGGCCTTCCGTCTCGGGGCTCACCGGTTCCGCCTCCGCGCCAGCCGCTTGCCCGCCCGTTCGGCGCCACCCGACGGCGCCTGCCCCGCGTCGGCGGTCAGGTGCGCGGTCAGGGTGGCCAGGGTCGGGTTGCCGAACAACGCGGCCATGTCGAGCTTGCGGCCCAGTCGTCTGCTGATCTGCTGGCGGACGCGGACCAGGCGCAGCGAGTCGCCGCCGAGGTCGTCGAAGAAGTGGTCGTGCGGGCCGATGTCGGGGACACCGAGCACGTCGACGAGGATCTCGATCAGCGTCCGGCGCACCTCACCGGTCGTGCCGTGCTCGGCGTCCGGAGCGGCGGTCGGGTTTGCCCACCGGGGCATGGGGAGCGCGGCGCGGTCGAGTTTTCCGTTGGGGGTCAGGGGGAACGTGTCGAGCACCAGGATCGCGGTCGGCACGAGGTACTCCGGGAATCGCGTCCGCAGGTGGGCGCGGAGTCCAGCCTCGTCGACATCGCCCACTACGTGCCCGACCAGGCGGTGGCCACCGTCGGCGTCGCGCACCGCGCTCACTGACGCCGCACGGACCAATGGGTGCTCGCGCAGTGCGTTCTCCGGCTCCAGCGGGTCGACCTGCTGGCCCCGGATCTTCACCTGGTGGTCGACACGGCCCAGGAACGCCACCTCGCCGGTGTCGGTCACCCGGCCGCGATCGCCTGTGCGGTAGAGCCTCTGGCCGTCGGCGAACGGGTTGGGCAGGAACCGCTCGGCGGTCAGCGCGGGTCGGTGCAGGTAGCCGCGCGCGAGCCCGGCGCCGCCGAGGTAGATCTCTCCTGCTGTCCCCTGGGGCACGAGGTTCAGACCGGCGTCGAGCACGTGGATGGTGACTCCGTGGACAGCGGTGCCGATCGTCGGCACTTGGTCGCCGCGCACCCGGGCGACCGTCGCGCACACGGTGGCCTCCGCGGGCCCGTAGGCGTTGAGGAACTCGAACCGGTCGGCGAAGCGCTCGGCCAGGTCGATGCCGCACGGCTCACCCGCGGAAACCAGCGTTCTCAGGCCGGTGTCCTCCAGCGGGATTCCGACCACAGTGGAGGGTGACAGGGTGGCGACGGTAATACCGGCGGCCACGACGAACTCGACCAACTCACCGTGACGCTGCTCGGCGGTCGGTAGCACCAGGCAGGCACCGGTGAGCAGCGCCATCGACACCTCCCACACGAACGCGTCGAAGCTGAGCGGCGAGAACTGCAAGATCCGGTCGCCCGGTCCGGAGCGGACGACCTCGCGTTGCCCGGCCAGCAGGTTGACCGCGCCCGCGCGGGTCAGCTGCACGCCCTTGGGCACCCCGGTCGACCCGGAGGTGAACACGCAGTACGCCAGGTTCTCGGGCAGCGCGGCGACCGGGGTCCTTGTGGCCCCTCGGGCATCCGGCGCCACGACCACCGTGCCCTCAGCGACGACCAGCGCTTGGTCGGTGATCAGGAACGGTGCCCGCGCGAAGGACAGCATGAACTCGATCCGAGCGGGCGGATAGTCCGGGTCGAGCGGCAGGAACACCCCACCGGCCTTCAGCACCCCAAGCCACGCGACAAGCAACGCAGGCGACCGGGGCAGGCACACCGCGACAACCCGCTCAGGCCCAACACCGAGCGCGGCCAAGTGCCCGGCCAGCCGGTCGGCGCGCTCGTCCAACTCCCGGTAGCTCAGGTCGACACCGTCATGACGAACGGCAGGCGCGTCCGGGTCCCGCTCGACCTGAGCCGCGAACTCCGTCACGAGTGTGGTCATCTTGGGCTCGCCCCCTCACTGATCTGCGCGGCCAGCTCAGCCACTGTGGGGTTGGTGAACAGGGCTACCAGGGGCAACCCGGGGTCTAGCTCCGCGCGGATCCGGGTGACCACGGTGACGGCGATCATCGAGTGGCCGCCGAGGGCGAAGAAGTTGTCGTTGATGCCGATCTTGGGTAGTTCCAGGGTCTCCTGCCAGATGTGGCACAGGCGGGACTCGATGTCGTCGCGTGGGGCGACGTACGGTTCCACCACGACCGTCTCGCCGACAAGGGCGCGGCGGTCCAGCTTTCCGTTGCTGGTCAGGGGGAACGCGTCGAGCAGGCGGAAGACCGAGGGCACCAGGTAGTGCGGGAGGTGTTCGGTCAGGTGCGACCGCAGTGCAGCCGGGGTGACGTCGTCTTCGGTCGGGACGACGTAAGCGGCCAGTCGTGGGGTGCCTTGGTGGTCCGGCTCGGCCTTGACCACGGCGCCGTCCACCCCGGGGTGGCGCATGAGGGCGGCCTCCACCTCCGCCGGTTCGACCCGGAAGCCGCGGATCTGCACCTGGTTGTCGGTGCGGCCCAGGAACTCCAGGGTCCCGTCCGGCGACCAGCGGGCACGGTCCCCGGTGCGGTAGAGGCGAGCACCGTCGCCGAACGGGCTGGGAACGAACCGAGCGGCGGTAAGGCCTGGCTGTCCGATGTAGCCACGGGCGACACCGACGCCACCCAGGTAGAGCTCCCCCGGGACGCCTCGCGGGACCAGTCTCAGTTGGCCATCGAGCACGAACAAGTCAGTGTTGGCGATCGCTGTGCCGATGGGCGATCCGACGGTGGGGATGTCCGCGCCGATCAGCGTCTGGGTCGCGAAGACGCTGCACTCGGTGGGGCCGTACTCGTTGCGCCACCGCACGGTCCCCCGCTCGACCGGCAGCCTGCGCAGCACGTCGCCGCCGGTGAACACCTCGACCAGGGTCGGGACCGCGGCAACGAGCCGGTCGGCGAGCACTTCGAAGACCGGCGTGGGCAGGAAGGCGTGGGTGACACCGGTCGACGCCAGCCAGTCGAGCAGCGCGGTCGGCGACTGCCGGTCCTCGTCGCCCGCGAACGCCAGCGTGGCGCCGGAGGTCAGGCTCATCCAGATCTCGCACACCGAGATGTCGAACCCGATCGACGACACGGCGCTGACCACCGCGCCCGGGCCGGGGTTGAGGTGCTCACGGTGCCACTGGATCACATTGGACAGTCCACTGTGGTGGATCTGCACGCCCTTCGGTCGACCGGTGGAACCAGAGGTGAAGATCACGTACGCGGCGGACCCCCCAGTGCGCGTGATCTCCGGTGGAGTGGTCTGGCCTGCGGTGATCGGGTCACGATCGAGCAGGACGACCTCCACCCCCTCGGGCAGCTTGTCCGCGTGCTCACTGGTGGTGACGACCACACGAGCGCCCGCGTCCGTCACCATCGCGTCAACCCTGGACTCGGGTTGGCGCAGGTCGATGGGGAGGTATGCGGCACCGGCTCGCAAGATCGCGAGGATGGAGCGGGCGAAGTCGCGCCCGGCGGGCAGCCACAGGGCAACCACGTGCTCCTCGGCGACCCCTAGCGACCGCAGGTGGTGAGCCAGGTCCAGCGAGTCACCGGCAAGTTCACCGAAGGTCGTCTCGCCGGTGGCGTCGCGCACGGCGACGGCGTCTGGAGTGGCCGCCGCGTGCGCCAGGAACTCGTCGACCACTGTGCTGCCGGGCAGGTCGACGACCTGTCCCCGGCCAAGCGCCAGCAAGTCAGCCGTGTCCCGTTCGGACAGTACCGGCGCGGCGGAGATGGCAAGGCCGGGGTCCGTGACCACCGCGTCGAGCAATCGCAGGTAGTGCTCCGCCCAGCGCCGCAGGGTGTCTTCGGTGAACAGTGCGGCGTTGCCGATCAGCACGGCACCGATGTCGCCGGGGTCGAAGTGGACACCCGGCGCGTCGTCGAGCAGACCCGCGGGGTTCTCGAACAGGTGGCACTGGAGGTCCAAGTCCGACCGGGTACTACCGCCCGCGAACGCCCGGGCGACCAGACCTGACAGGGCGAACCGCTCCCCTGGGGCGTTCATCAGCTGGAACAGGGCCTGCACCAGCGGGTGGCGGCTCTGGTCGCGCTCCGGGCGTAGACGCTCCACCAACTGCTCGAACGGCAAGTCCTGGTGGGCGAACGCACCGAGCACGTCCTCGCGGACGCGGGCCAGCACCTCGCGGAAGTCCGGGTCGCCGGAGAGGTCCGCGCGCAGGACCAGGGTGTTGACGAACAGCCCGATGAGCTTCTCCGACTCCCCGGTGGGCCGCCCGGCGACCGGGGTGCCGACCGGGACGTCCGTGGTGCCGCTGTGTCTGCCGAGCAGCACCTGGTAGGCGGCCAGCAGCACGGTGAACACCGTCGCCCTAGCCTCGGCGCCGAGATCAGCGACCCGGCGGCGCAGCTCAGCGGGGATCCGGAACACGTGACTGCGGGCCGCGTCGGCCAACACCGGTGGACGCGGGTGGTCGGTGGGCAGGTCCACACTGGTCGGCAAGCCGTGGAGGCGCTGCGTCCAGTACGCCAACTGGCGTTCCCGGGCCTGGCCCTGGAACTGCTCGCGCTGCCAGACGGCGTGGTCGGCGTACTGGATCGGGAGTTCGGGGAGCGTGGCGGGTTCTCCGGCCAGCGCGGCCCGGTATGCCTCCGCGAGTTCGACGTTGAACAGTCCGGCGGACCAGCCATCGGAGGCGATGTGGTGGGTCACGAGCACCAGCACGTGGTCCGTCGCGCTGATCCGGAACACGTGGGCCCGGATCGCGAGGTCGGCGCTGAGGTCGAACGGCCGGGCGATCTCCTCGTCGACCCTCGCTCGGATCTCGCTGTCCGGCACCTCGTCCACCAGCAGCGGCATCGGGTCCGGCGCGGCCATGACGATCTGTCGTGGGACGCCGTCGTCCTCGACATACCGGGTGCGCAGGACTTCGTGCCGCGAGACGACCGCGGTCAGAGCGTGCTGTAGCGCGTCGATGTCGAGGGTTCCGGTGAGCCGCTGCACGACGTGCATGTGGTAGAGCGGCGACCCAGGGAGGAGCTGGTCGATGAACCACAACCGCTGCTGGGCGAACGACAGGGGCAGCACGCGGTCGCGTGACACCGGGCGCGGCGGGGTGACACCGGACCCCTTGGCGTCGCGCAGACTCGCCGCCAGGTCCGCGACGGTCGGGCCATCCATGAAGTCGCGCAACGGGATCTCGGCGTCGAACACGGTCCGCACCCGCGACAGGACCTGCATGGCCAGCAGGGAGTGGCCGCCCAGGGCGAAGAAGTCGTCGTCGACGCCGACGCGGGTCCGACCCAGGACCGCCTGCCAGATGTCGACCAAGGCCGACTCCACCGGTGTGCGCGGTGGCCGGTGCCCACTCGTCGGGTCGTCGCCGGGCGCGGGCAGTGCTCGTCGGTCGGCTTTCCCGTTCGCGGTCAACGGGATCGCGTCCAGCAGGACGAACTCGGTCGGGATGAGGTAGCCGGGCACCGCGCCCGCCAACTCGGCTCGCACCGCCGGGATCAGGGCACTCGCGGCGTCGCGACGACGGCGTGCCCGCAAGGGGTCATTGGTCAACTCAGCGAGCGACAAGTCCGGGCCTGGTGGCGTGGAGGGGAATTCGATGCGATCCGCCACGTCCGGGCGTGCCAGGACGACGTCGAGCAAGTCCTCACCCAGGTCCGAGATCCGCACCAACACCTCGAGCCCGGTTTCCAGCGCCCACAGCTCCTCCGGGTGCATCCCGGTCGGGTCGCTGGCCAGCAACCGCCCCGCCGTGGCGGTGCTACTCGGGTCGCCAATGGCCCGCAACGCCGCGATATCCCGCGTCACCCGCGCATTGGGCACTCCCCGGACACCAACAGCCTCAGCAGCGCCCGTCGCCTGCAAGTCAGCGATCGAGTTGGTCCACTGTGGAACAATGCCCGGTTCCTGTGGGCCGACGGTGATGACGACGTCATAGCGGTAGAGGTTCATCTCAGTAACGGCATGACCGTGCTTGGGAAGCACGTCCACTCGACCACCAGCAGGGGTGCGCGCCACCACCTCTCGGAACAGGCGAGGAGCGATGACCAGTTCGGTCTCATCCGCGAGTTCAGCCGCCAAGCGCTGGCGCAGGATCGCCGCCGGGTCGCCCTCGTGGGCCTTGGCCAGGACGACGGCCGTGTGGAAGGCCTCCAGCGTGCCGTATCCGCGCACGTCACCGACGAACACCGTGCCGCCGGGCCGGACGACCGTGACGGCCTGGCGGACGACCTCGGCGAGGTAGTCGGCGCCCGGGAAGTACTGCACGACCGAGTTGATGACGACGAGGTCCACCGAGCCGGGAGCGAACCCGGAGAAGTCGGTGGCCTCCCTGGTCAGGAGCCGTACGTTGTCGAAGCCCGCGTGGTCGAGCCGGTCCCGCAGGGTCGCGGTGGTGGCGGCGGAGAAGTCGGTGGCGGTGTACTCGGTCGCCGACGGGGCGAGTCGCCACAGCAGCAGCCCGGTCCCGCAGCCGATCTCCAGCACCCGGCGGGCGCCGAACGCGGCGATCCGGGCGACCGTGGCGGCCACCCACTCGGCCATGTCCGGCTCCGGGATCGGCAGGCCGGTGAAACTGCTGTTCCAGCCGTCCAGGTGCAGCGTCGGGTCGGCGGCGGCGCGGGACTGGGTCTCGTCGAAGATCGCCCGCCACGTGGCCACCTGGTCGCCGCGCTGGCCCGCGTCCACCGGCACCTCCTCGGGCACCAGGTACCCGACCAGCCTGCGCTCCCCCGGCACGTCCTCGCGCACCGCGGCGACAGCGGCCCGGACCCCGGCGCACCCGCGCAGCGCCTGCTCGACCTCGGCCAGCTCGACGCGGTGCCCGCGCACCTTGACCTGGTCGTCGACCCGGCGCAGGAACTCCAGCGTGCCGTCGGGCCGCCACCGCACCCGGTCGCCGGTGCGGTAGATCCGCTCCCCCTCGGCGAACGGGTTCGGGAGGTACCGCTCGGCGGTCAGCCCCGGCCTGCCCTGGTAGCCGCGCGAGAGGGCCACGCCGCCGATGTAGAGCTCGCCGGGGTCGCCTATCGGGACCAAGCGCAGGGCGGGGTCCAGCACGTACACCGTCGTGTTGGCGATCGGGCCGCCGAACGGCACGCGAACGGTCGCCGGGTCCACCTCCCGGGGCACGTGCTGGCTGGTCGTGAACGTGGTGGCCTCGGTGGGGCCGTAGCAGTTGCTGATCACGATGTCCGGCAGCGCCGCGTACGCCCTGGCCACGTGCGCCGCGGATGTCGGTTCGCCGCCGGTGAGGACGTGCCCGACGCCGTGCAGGATCGTGGGGTCGGTGTCGACGATGAGGTTGAACAGCGAGGTCGTCAGGAACACCACGGCGGGCCGGGTGGCGTGGAACAGCTCGCCGAGGCCCGCCGGGGTCGGCACCCGCTCCGGGGAGATCGCGCAGGTCGCGCCGTGCAGCAGGGCGCCCCAGATCTCGAAGGTCGCCGCGTCGAACGACAGTGTCGCCAGGTGCGCGATCGTCGAGTCCGGCCCGAGGTCGGCGTAGTCGGCGCCGCGCACCAGGCGCAGCACGGACCGGTGGGTGACCTCGACGCCCTTGGGTCGACCGGTGGACCCGGAGGTGTAGACGACCAGGGCCACGTTGTCCGGGCGCGGACTGGGCAGGTCACCGGTCGCGGGCGGGTACTGCTGGTCCACCCGCACGCGCCGGGTCCGCGCTGGGAGCGGCACCTGGTGGGCGGCGGAGGTGATCGCGATGTCGATGCTGGAGTCGGTGACCATGAACTCGACGCGGCCAGCCGGGTAGTCCGGGTCGATCGGAACGTAGGCGCCGCCTGCCCGGGACACGGCGATCAGGGCGACGACGGCGTCGATCCCGCGCGGCAGGGCTACCCCGACCCGGACTTCCGGGCCGACGCCGAGGTCACGCAGGTGTGCGGCCAGCGCGGATGTCCGGCGATCCAGTTCGGCGTAGGTGACCCGGTGTTCGCCTTGGACGAGGGCGATGGCGTCGGGGTCTTGGTCGGCGAGCACGGCGGGCAACGACCGGTCGCCGTCGTACGGCACGGCGGTGTCGTTCCACGCCAGCTGCCGGGCCGTGTCCCGGGAGGCGCGCAGCTCGCTGATGGGGCGGTCGGGGTGGTCGACGACCAGGTCGAGCAGGTCGGTGAACTCGCGGACCAAGCGTGCGACGGTGTCGTGCTCGAACAGGTCCGCGCTGTGCACGAACACCCCAGCGAGGTCGCCGTCCTCGAGGTCCAGCTCGCCGTCGAGCACGCCCGCCGGGTTCTCGAACAGGTAGCACTCCAGGTCGAACCTGGTCCGGGCGCCGTCGTGGGCGAAGGACGCGCAGCGGGCACCGTCGAGGCGCAGCGGGTCGGCCGGGGCGTTCATCAGCTGGAAGGCGACCTGGGTCAGCGGGGTGCGGTCGGCGGCCCGGTCCGGGCGCAGGCGCTCGACGACCTTCTCGAACGGCAGGTCCTGGTGGGCCAGCGCGCCGAGCACCGCCGTCCGGGTCCTGGCCAGGGCCTCGCGGGGCGTGGGGTCGCCGGACAGGTCGCCGCGCAGCACCAGGGTGTTGACGAAGAACCCGATCAGCGGCTCCAACTCGGCCCTGGTCCGACCCGCGACCGGGACCCCGACGAGCACTTCCCGCGCGTCGCAGAACCGGGCGAGCACGGCCTGGAACGCGGCGAGCGCGACCATGAACAGCGTCGCCCCCTCGGACCCGGCCAGGTCGGCGAGCCGCCGCCTGGTCCGCGCGGGCACCCGGAACATGACCTGACCCGCGCGGTGGGTGGGGACGTCCTGGCGGAACCGGTCACTGGGCGGGGCGGCGTTGAGCGGGGCGCCCGCCAGCTGCTCGACCCAGTAGCCGAGTCCGGTCGCGGTGGCGTCGTCGGTGAGCTTCTCGCGCTGCCACACGGCGTAGTCCGCGTACTGGACCCGGAGGGCGGGCAGCGTGACGGGCTCGCGGCGGTGGTGCGCGCGGTAGAGGGCGGTGAGGTCGCGGGCAAGCACCCCGGCCGACCACCCATCGGAGGCGATGTGGTGGACGGTGAACAGCAGGACGTGGTCTTGGTCGGCCAGTCGGAGCACCTGGGCGCGCAGCATGGGGTCTCGGGCGAGGTCGAACGGGGTGGCCGCTTCCTCGTCGGCGAGAGTCTTGGCCACTTCCTCGCTGGGCGATGCCGAGAGGTCGACCAGGGGGAGATCGATGGGCGCGGGCGGGTCGATCACCTGGTACGCGACCCCACCGTCCACTTCGTACCTAGTGCGCAACGGCTCATGCCTGGCCACAAGATCACTGAACGCCCACCGCAACGCCGGGATGTCCAACTCACCCGTGACCCGGTACGCATAGGGCATGTTGTAATACGCGGTCCCCGGCGCCAAATGATCCAAGAACCACAACCGCTGCTGCGCGAACGACAACGGCAACCGCCGCCCCCGCCCCACCCCCACAATCCCCCCAGCCCGCTGCGCCAACACCCTCTCCACCAACTCCCGCCGCAACGGGTCCAACGCGGCCAGCCGCTCCGCAGAACCGGTCATGACGGGGTGTCCTCTCTGGTCAGGGTGGCCAGGCGGCGTTGGACCTCGGCGTTGGGGAGGTTCTCGATCTCGGCGAGGAGGGTGTCGAGGGAGGTGGCGCGGATGAGGGTGGCCAGGGCGGTGATGGTGCGGCGGGTGAAGAGTTCGACCACGGGGAGGTCCACGCCGAAGCGTTGGGTGATTCGGGCGGCTAGTTGGGCCGCGAGCAGGGAGTGGCCGCCGATGGTGAAGAAGTCGTCGTTGGTGCCGACCTGGTCCAGGCCTAGGACGTCCTGCCACAGTGCGCACAGGTCGGACTCCACCTCGTCGCGTGGGGCGAGGTAGGTCGTCGCGGGGGTCACGGGGAGTTGGCGGAGCGCGGATCGGTCGAGTTTGCCGCCGGGGGTGAGCGGTAGGGCGTCGAGTGCCACGATCGCCGACGGGACCAGGTAGTCAGGCAGCGACAGCGCTACCCCAGCGCGAATGTCCTCTATGGACAAAGTGCCAGGCGCGACGAAGGCGATCAGGCGGTCGTTGTCGACGAGCACAGCGGCCGCGCGGACCCCCGGCTGACGAGACAGCGCCAACTCCACCTCAGCAGGCTCAACCCGATGACCCCGCACCTTGACCTGGTCGTCCCCACGACCCAGGAACTCCAACGTGCCATCAGGGCGTCGCCGAACCCGATCACCCGTGCGATAGATGCGGTCACCGGCACCGAACGGGTTGGGCAGGAACCGTTGCGCGGTAAGACCCGAGCGACCATACCCGCGCGCGACACCCGGTCCAGCCAAGTACAACTCGCCAACCCGAGCAGGCCGCAGGGCACCATCCAGCACGTAGGCCACCGTGTTCCCAATAGGACAGCCGATCGACACGCGAGCGGTATCCGGGCGAATCGTCGGCGACACCCGGTCCAGCGTGGACCACGTCGTGACCTCGGTCGGCCCGTAGCAGTTGCTGATCACGGCCTCCGGCACAGCCGCGAAAGCCCTCGCCAGGTGCTCAGCCGACGCCGCCTCACCGCCGGAGTACACGTGCCCGGCACCGGCGATGGCGGTCGGATCCAGGTCGATGACGGTGTTGAACAACGCGGTGGTCAACAAGAGCGCGTCCGGCCGGTGGTCGCGGGTCAGCGCAGCGATCCCGGCGGCGGTCGGCATCGGCTCCGGCGAGATCACGCACGTCCCGCCGTGCAGCAGCGGCACCCACACCTCCACGGTCGCCGCGTCGAACGACACCGACGAGACGTGCCCCACGACCGGGTGCTCGGGCCACCGGCGGCAGAACACCAGCCGCAGCACCGATCGGTGGCTGATCTCGACGCTCTTCGGGGTGCCGGTCGATCCCGAGGTGTGGAACACGACGGCGAGGTTGTCGGGGTGCGGACTCGAGGTGAACGGCTCGGCCCCGTGGGCATCGTCGACGAACACGCGGCGAACGTCGTCCGGGAACCGCTCGTGGACCTCCCGAGCGGTGACGACAATCCGAATGCCTGCCTCGCGGACCATCAAGCCCAGGCGTTCGGCGGGGTACAGCGGGTCCAGCGGCACATACGCCGCCCCGGACCGGCTGATGGCCAACATCGCCACCACGGCGTCGATCCCCCGCGAGAGCCCCAGCCCGACGCGGACCTCCGGTGCCGCACCGAGCGCGCGCAGGTGTCCGGCGATGGCCGACGAGCGCTGGTCCAGCTCCCGGTAGGTGAGACGCTCTTGACCGCACACCAGCGCGATCGCGTCCGGCCTGGCCAAGGCCTGCTCCGCGAACAGCTCGGGAATCGTGCGGTGCCGCGGAAAGTCAACGGCCGTGTCGTTCCAGTCCGGGTGTTCCACAACGGCGGGCAACACGCCCTCCGGGTCCGCCGTCGCCGCGTCGAGCAACGCCACGAACCCGTCGGCCAGCTCCGCGATCGTGGCCCGGTCGAACAGGTCCGCGCGGTAGATGATCGAGCCGCTCAGGCCACCCGCGGGGTCCGGCACGAGCGAACAGCCCAGGTCGAACTCGGCGGTGAGGGCGTCATCGGCGAACGGTTCGGTGCGCAGACCGGGGAACGGCACGGGCGCGTCCGGCAGGTCCAAGAGCTGGAACGCCACCTGCACCACCGGGTGCCTGCGCACATCCCGTTCCGGGCTCAGGAGTTCCACCACCCGTTCGAACGGCAGGTCCTGGTTGTCCAGCGCGGCCAACACCGTGTCCCGGGTTCGCGCGACCAGGTCGGCGAAGGTGCGCACCCCGGCCAGATCTCCCCGCAACACCAAGAAGTTCACGAACAGGCCGACGAGCCCCTCCAGCTCCGGCCGCCGCCGACCCGCCACCGGTGACCCGACCGCGAGCTGGTCGACCCCGCAGAACCGGCTGAGAACCAGGTGGAAACCGGCCAGCAGCACCATGAACGGGCTCGCGCCACTGGCCCGCCCCACCCGCGCGATCCGCAGGCGCAGGTCGTCCGGGACGTGGAAGGGGAGCTCCGCGGCGGTCCCGATCGGCGTGTCGGGCCGGACGCGATCGACCGGCAAGTCCAGGACCAGCGGGAGATCCGCCAACTGCTTGGTCCAGTACTCCGCCTGCGCGCGCAGGTCGTGGGAGTCCAGCCGGGCGTTCTGCCACAGCGCGTAGTCCCCGTACTGCAACGGCACCGGCGGGACCCCGCGCCCGCCGTAGAGGGCGCTGATCTCCCGTTCCAGCACGCCGAGGGACCAGCCGTCGAGCGCGATGTGGTGGCCGACCACCGCGACCACGTGGTCGTCAGCACCAAGCCGGACAACGACGGCCCGCAACACGGCTCCGGTCGCCAGGTCGAGGCCCCGGCTGACCTCGGAGATCACCTTCCGCGCCGCAGACTCGTCTCCCGCCTCCACCACAGGGAGCTCGACATCCCGCGCGGCGCCCACGACCTGGTGCGGCACACCGTCGGGCGCGGTGTAGCGGGTGCGCAGGACCTCGTGCCTGCGCACGACCTCCGTCACCGCGCGGCGCAGCGCGGGCACGTCGAGCGGGCCCGAGACCCTGCGCACGAGGGCGGTCGTCGGGACGCGGTCGGGGAACGCGGCCTGCTGGAACCACAGCCGCCGCTGCGCGGGGGACAGCGGCACGGGCCGACTAGGTCCGGTCATGGGATGTCCTCGCTGGGTAGTCGCGCGCCGGAGGGTGACTAGAAGGCGGACCGCAGCAGTCGTGCCTCGGCCAGGTGCTCGACGACGACGCGCAGGTGGGCGCGCACGGGATCGGGGTGCTCGACGACGAAGAAGTGGCCGCCGGGGAACACGGTCGCCGAACCGCCGGTCCCCCGGGTCGACCAGGCACGCAGGTCGTCGCGGGTGACGCCCGGGTCGTCGGCGCCGCCCACCGCCACGACGGGGATGTCCAGCGGCGGCCGGTCGAGTGGCTCGGAATAGGTGGCCAGCCGCGCGACATCGGCGCGCAGCGCGGCCAAGAGCAGGAGAGCGGTCTCGGGGTCATCGCGCACGGACGCCGGGAGCGCGGTGGTCAGGTCGGCGTCCGGGTCGAGCACCGGCAGCCGATCGGGCGCGGGAAACGCGGCCACCGCGAGGAACAGCGGCGGGTCCGCACCCAGGTCGCGCAACTGGTGGGCGACCTCGAAGGCCAGCAAGGCACCCGCGCTGTGCCCGAACACCGCGAACGGGCGATCCGCCTCCGCCACCACGGCGTGCGCGAAGTCGGCAGCCAATTCCCGCAAGCCCGACGTCGTCGCGTCGCCGACCGTAGACTCACGGCCGGGCAGCACGGCGGTGCCCGTGCGCAGGTCGCCGCCGGTCAGCGGGGCGAAGCAGGACGCGCCGCCGCCGGCGTACGGGAAGCAGAACAGCAGTGCGGGCGCGGTGTCCGGCCCCGCCCAGCGGAACCTCGGTGGTCGCGTCGCCATGGTCAGGCCGGGGCGTCCATGGCCAGCCGCAGGCTCGCCGGGCGCAGGTCGGTCCACACCCGGTCGATGTGGGCGAGGCAGTCGGCCTTGCTCCCCGAGACCCCGGTCGCCCGCCACCCGGCGGGCACCTCCCGGTCCAGGAACCACACCGAGTACTGCTCCTCCCCGTTGACCACTACCACGAACCCGGTTTCCGGCGCGTCGATGTCCACACGACCTCCCTCGAATGGAACTCCCCCTGCCGTGGACGCGAAAGAATCGGACAATCCCGCCTGAATTCGGCCGCTCGATCACGCCACCGGGGGAACGTAACAGCCTGTCTCAACACCCGACAACGGGTCGGGTTCACACCACCCATTCGGCGCAGGAAGCGGCCGTTGGGGTAATCCGCGCCCCCTGGCCGAAACACGTACCGAACTCGGCGGGCACCCGGGTTTTCCTACTGATAGCAGGGATCGCACCGCGCGGGGGCGGCGATCGACCCCGACCGACCGGTCCGCCCCCATTCCGCCGCGCACCCCCGTCCCCCGCCCGGTGGAGCATTGCGTTGACCCGGTCGGTCCGAATTGGCATTGACCCACGACCGGGCTGGCGCTCGATTACGTGGCGAACCGGCGGCGAATTCGGACTGAATTTTGCCGCAGGCCACTTATGTCCACCCGACCGTCCCGGGGGAGAATTCGGGCGTCTGGTCACCCGGTGGACGGTCGCGCCGGGATCACGCGTGGTCGAGCAGGTGCCGCGAAGGGCCGTAGTCGATCTTCCAGTCGGTGTAGACGCCGACCGCGTCGTCGGTCAGGCAGCGCAGGCCGACGCTGATCCAGCGGACCTCGCCGTCGGCGTACTCGGCGAAGCCGACCGCGACCGCGAACGTCCCGCCGCCGCAGGGGCACTCGCACTCCCCCGGTTCCGCGTGGTCCCAGTGCTCCGCGCTGTCGGCGATGGCGGTGATCTCCTCGCACGCCACGCAGAACCGCTCAGCCCACCCCTGCGTGTCGTCCACAGCGACCCGGAACTCCCGTCCACCGCAGACACAGACGGAGTCGACCACGTGCGCCACGGGATAGCCGCCCGCCTGGTGGTCACGCAGGCAGTCGGCCAACAGCGGGTCGTGGACTGTCATCGGCGCTCCCGGTCGTGGTCGTGGTGGCCGCGCCATCGCACCAGGTCCGCGATCGGTCCACAAGGGTCGCCCTCCACAGTGGACCAGTTGTCGGAGCCAGCGGGCCAGTGGTCAGAGCCGCAAGGCCAGTCGTCGGAGCCGGCAGGCCAGACGTCACAGCCGGAAGGCCAGTCGTCAGAGCCTGCGGGCGGAGCGCCAGGCGGTGGAGTAGTGGCCGCCGTCGTCGAGCAGCGAGGTGCCCGCGACGTCGCCGAGGGTGGGGCCGTTGATGCGTTCCCGGCTGGAGACGAACCGGTGGTGGCCCCGGTCGTCGAGCCCGAGGTAGATGCCGACGTGGTCGAGGGTCTGCGGGTCGTCCTCGACCTCGAAGAACACGAGGTCGCCCGGTTGCAGGCGGGAGTACTCGGTGGCGCGGCGGAACTGGTTGCGCACCAGTGCCACGCCGGGGCCGAACTCGGAGATCGCGTAGGCGCGGCGCGGGATGCCCTGGCCCTGGGTGTTGGTGCCCAGCAGCGGCATCCCGAGCCGGTAGCCGAAGACCAGCCGGACGTAGCCGGAGCAGTCGACCGAGCCGTAGCGGCTCTTGTCGGGTTGCTCGGACGGGCCGTCGGGGAACTCCCACGGCACGCCGAGGTAGTCGTAGAAGTCGGACTGCTCCTGCCTGCCCACCCCGGTCGGCTTGACCGGGCCGAACGACGCGTCGCCGCGGTAGCGCACGCCCGCCTCGTCCCGGGCGTCCGGGGCGCCGATCAGGTACTCGGTGGCCACCTGCAGGACGTCCGGGCTGGTGTCGTCGCGGGCGGTGGCCCACCACTGCTCGAACCAGTCCGCGTGCTCGGCGCCCTCCGCCCACGGGCGGGGCAGCAGCCGCACCCAGGAGGTGGTGGTGACCGTCGCCGCGGTGGCCTCGGGCTCGGCGAAGGTGCGCCGGGGGCCGGTGATGACCGCGGTCCTGGCCTCGTCGGTGAACACGGCGAGGACGGCGCCCGCGGTGTCGCGCAGCATCGTGCGGTCCGGGTCGGCGAGCCGCTCGTAGACCGGTTCGCCGCCGCCGTCACCGCCGCTGAGGGTGCTGACCTCGGGTGTCGCGGGCTCGGCCGACCGGGTCGACAACCACACCACGACCCCGGCGACCAGGGCGGCGACCACCCCGCCCGCGACCAGCAACCGGGTCCGGCGGTCGGGCCCGCTGGGTGTCGTGCTCTCGCTCGCGTCCATGTCGTCGCCCCCTCGGTCGGACTCGGTCGAAGCAGACATCACATCAGACGGTGGGCACGAGCCCCGCGAGCACCCCGCTGGCGAGCACCCCGTAGCCGGCCGCGCTGACGATGCTGGTGGCAAGGATCGTGATCACCGGCGGCTGCCTGACCAGCTGGTAGGCGATCAGGCCCGGCACCACGAAGCCCAGCGTCTGGTGCGAGAACAGCAGCGGGAAGTCGCTCTGGATCAGCAGGAACAGCGTGGTCTGCAGCAGCACCCCGGTGAGCACCACGGCCGCGAACAGCCGCTTGCCGTAGAGGATGACGACCCGCTGCAGCAGCTTGACCACGCCGAAGGTCAGCGCGCTCATCACCACCACGATCAGCGCCCGGCGGTAGTCCTCGACCAGGGTCAGGCCGAGCCAGCCGGGCGTGATCATCCCGCCCGGGGACAGGTTGGTGGTGAGGTAGCAGGCCAACGAGAACACCAGCCCGATGGCCAGTCCGAGCGTCGCGACCTCGGGGGCCAGTGTTGCGGGGTTCATGGCTGCTTCCTGGGCGTCTGGTGGCGTTCGGACGGATCGACCTGACCGGGCGGGCGGGTGCGGGTGGTCGGATCGGGATGGTCGACGTGCGGCTTCTGGACCGGCTCACGCCGCCCCCCGGACCGCCGGGCCCACTCTTGGTCCCCCTCGACCTGCCTACCCCGAGCAGGCGGCTCGACCTCACCGCGGACCGGCGGACCAGGCGGCTCAGGAGCCCGCCGCCGCCCCCGCGCGGGCGGCTCGCCAGAACTGTCCGGCCAACCCCCCTGCTCACCCTCCACCCGCCGCGACCGGGTGGGCAGCTCAGGTGGACGTGACCGCACGGGCGGGTCGACCGGGCCGCGGTACTCGGTGGGCGGCTCCGGCTGGTGGGGCCGCTGAGGCCTGGCGTGCCGAGACTGACCGGTCGACTCCCCGACGGCGCCGTGGAACTCCGTCGGCGGCTCAGGCTGGCGTGGCCTCCGGGGTAGCTCCCGGTCAGGCGGCGCTGCCGCGCGCTGCCGGGCAGGCGTCTCGCCGGGATTGGGCGACTCGGTGGGCGGTTGAGCCGCCCGCGACCGCACGGGCGGGTCACCGGCAGGTCCGTGGAACTGGGTGGGCGGGTCGACATACCCCGACCTGTCCCCCGGCGGCTTGGGGCGACCGGGGTCAGCGGGGTGGGCGATCCCGGCACGGGAGTCAGACCCAGGTGGACGGGTGGGTGCGGGTCGGGGACCGGAGTTCTGGTTGGGCGCGGGGACCTGGCCGGAGGGCTGCGGCGGCGGGGTGCGGAACTGCCCCGGACCAGGCGGCACGGCGAACCGACCGGAAGGCTGCGGACCTGGGAACTGGTCCGAGTGCTGGGGCCGCGGGCCGGAGAACTGGCCAGGAGGGCGCTGACCGGGGAACAGGCCGGGAGGGCGTGCGCCGGGCGGCGGTCCGTGACGGCGCTGGCGGCCGCGGTCGAACACGGGCTCGGGCCTGCGGGGGTCCGGCGGGATCGGGGCCGGGGCCGGTGGGGCCTGGTCGGCGGCGTCCGCCGGGACCTCCTCCAAGCCCTCGAAGACCTCCAGCAGCAGTTCGCCCTGGCCGTGGATGTTGCCGATGGTGACCAGGGACGCCGTGGTGTCGATGTCGGCGAGGATGGCGTCGAGGAGTTCGTGGGCGGGGCGGGCGCCGCCGAGGTCGTTGACGCGGTCCTGCCACTTGTCGTCGATGCTGACCCGGGCGCTGCGGGTCGGGTCGCCGATGAGGATCACGCGGTCGGGGGCGATCTCGGCGATCAGGGCGCCCATCTGCCGGTTGCGCTCGACCCGGTCCGGGCGGCAGTTGATGACCACGTGCAGCGGCGCGCTGATGGACCCCTGGTCGAGCAGCCGCTCGATGTTCATCAACGTGGACTCCGGGTCGTTGGCCGCGAAGACGTTGGCCAGCTTGACCCGCTTGTCGCCCGCGGCGCGGGTCTGCACCGACAGCACGCCCGGGTCCGGCGGGGCGGACCACATGCCGGTCAGCGCCAGCTGCCGGTTGACGCCGAGCAGCTCGGCGACCTTGAGCGCGATCGCCACGTTCTCCTTGAAGGTGACCCAGCTGAACCCGGCCATCTCCGCGTCGGTCACCGACTCGGGGTCGACCGCGATGAGCTCGCAGTCCCGCTTGTCGGCTTCCTGCTGGAGAATCTCCAGCCGCTCCCGCTCTGCGGTCACGCACACCCCGCCGACCGGCATGGACCGGCTCAGCGAGCGCGCGACGTCGTCGAGGGTCGGGCCCATCTCGGCGAGGTGGTCCTCGCGGACGTTGCACAGCACGCCGATGGTCGACTGGATCAGCTTGCTCTGGTTGATCTCCTGCAGGTCGGGCATGACCGCCATGCACTCGATGACCAGCACGTCGGAGCGGTAGGCGGCGGCCCGGCGGACGATGCCGATCTGCTCGACGACGTTGGCGATGCCCCACTTGCGGTAGACGGGTTCCTCGCTGCCGTCGGGGTGGATGAACCGGGCGGCGGTGCCGGTGGTCTTGGCGGTGGTGACGAGCCCGCCGCCGCGCAGCGCGCCCGCGCACAGCCGGGTGATGGAGCTCTTGCCGCGGATGCCGTTGACCAGCACGCGCTGCTCGATGCGGTGCAGGTGGGCGAGGTGCTTGCGCTGTTCGAGCACGCCAGCGGCCAGCAGGACCCCGACCGCACCCAGGAACACCAGGTACAGGTAGGTCACGCGCGGCCCTTCCCGGCTCCGGGGCGGGCCGGGGTGCGGCGCCGCGCGTCGGGGATGGGGATGGGCCCCGAGCGGTCCAGGTCGTCGTCGGGATCGTCCTTGATCGCGCGCATGACCTGGGTCAGGTCGGTGGCCGCGCCGTGCGGGCGGCGGACCTCGCCGAGGCGGCCCCGGCCGTCGACCGCGGCCTGCCTGCAGATCTCCAGGCAGGAGGCGATGGTGCCGACCTCGTCGTGGCGCTGCGGGTAGATCACCGAGCGCAGGTCGCCGCCGACGAGCTGGTCGGCGTCCCTGGCGACCCGGCGCAGCGGCCCGAGGGTGGCGAACAGCAGCCAGCCGTAGCCGAACAGGGCGATCAGCGCGGCGAGCAGGGCCACCATCTGCGCGTGCTTGCGGATCTTGTTGACCGGCAGGGCGAGTTCGGTGGCGGGCTTCTCGGTGACCACGGTCCAGCCGAGCCTGCCGACCTCGCCGCCGAGCACGGCCGCCGCGGCGACGATGCCGGTGCCGTAGGCGCCCTCGGCGATGTCGCCGACCACGCCCGAGCCGCGGGCCCGCTCGACCCCCGAGCGCAGCCCGGCGGCGGTGACCTCCTCGAACGCGAGGTAGCCGTCGGTGGCGACGATCGTGCGGTAGTCGGGGTCGACCACGCGGGCGTGCCCGGGGACGTGGCTGAGCAGGGTGCCGATGTGCTCGACGTCGAACTCGGCGACCAGCGAGCCGCCCCGGCCACCCAGCGGCGCCTCGGCGAAGAGCACCGGGACCCGGCCCGCGTGGTTCTGCTGGCGCAGGCCCGCGGACTTCGCCGGGGGCTCGGTGGTGCGCAGCGGCGGCCTGCCGACGGGCTCGCCCGCCTCGCCAGCCGCGTTGACCACGTAGAGGCTGCGGTACCGGGTGTGGGCGACCTTGAGGCCCTCCAGCCCGCTCTTGACCGCGTCGGCGCCCTTGGCGGTGCCCGCCACGGCGACCAGGTCGGCGAGCCCGTCGTTGACGCTGCGGCGCAGCGCCTCGGTGGCCATGGCGGTCTGCGCGCGGGTGCTCGCGACGATGGTGGGCGGGATTTCGACGTCGCCGGTGCGGGAGAGCACCAGCATGCCGCCCGCCCAGAGCAGGACCGGGACGACGACCACGGCGGTGGCCTTGCGCGCGGTCACGGTGCGGCGGGGGCGGGCGTGGGAGTCGGTTGCGGGTCCGCCGCTGATCTTCTCGCGGCAGGCGCGGGCGGCGGCCACGACGCGGGACACCTCGTCGGTGCGCGACCCGCGGACCCGGGTGCCGACCTTGCCCGCGGCCAGGGCCAGCAGGTCGGCGCGGACGCGCAGGATGGGGCCGGTGATGGCCCGGCGCACCCCGTACCAGCCCGCCAGCGCGATCAGCACCAGCGCGGCGGCCGGGATCAGGCCCGCGCCGCGCGACCCACCGCCGACCACGGGGCCGTCGGCGACGGCGACCACGGCGAGGTCGAGGCTCTCGGGGCTGGCCGACGGGGCGACCCTGGCGTAGGCGAGCGTGGTCTGGGTGTCGCCCGCGACCGGCCCGAGCAGGGTGCCCGGCGCCGTGGTGGCCGCCTTGCCCGCGTCGGCGATCGACCCGTCGACGCCCTGGACCTCCTTGCGGGAGACCGGGCCGGTGGACGCGACGACCGTGCCCGACAGCGTGGTCAGCACGAACGACTGCCGCAGCAGCGGGTCGCTGGACGGCTCGGGCAGCCGGACGGCCGAGGTGGCGGCCAGCAGCCTGCCGTCGGTGAGCGGGACGACGGCCACGAGCAGGACCTCGCCGCCGGGCGCGGTGCTCGCGGTGACGGTCGGGGCGGTCACGGAGGCGGGGATCGCGGTCACCGGCACCTGCTCGCCGCGGGTGGCGGTGAACGAGCGGCTGGGACCGGACAGCACGGCGACGCCGCGCCACCTGCGGTCGCGGGCCAGGGCGTCGAGCGCGGGGTCCACGGCGCCGGTGACACCGCGCGCGGCGGCACCGAGGTCGGCCAGGCCCTGGTTGGCGCCCGCGCCGATCGACCGGGCGGTGCCCTGCGCGATCTGCCGCTGGGAGTCGAGGAAGGCGTCCGGCACGCGGCCGCCGCCGTCGGCGTCGAGCAGCACCGCCGTCGCCCCGGCGAGCAGCAGGAACAGCACCAGGACGACGGTGGGCAACGAGCGCGCCGACGCCGGGAACCCGGCCTCGGGCAGCTGCGCCGCCAACCGCCTCACCTGGTCGTCACCATCCGTGACAGCCCTCTGCCGCACCACTGATTCTCCGACCATCTTCTGAGTGAGCGGCGCCCCCCGAAAGCGCCATTCCCGATCACAACTCGCTAGATTCTGCACCAGAACGTGTGACTCCCGCCCGATCGGGTGTCCGCCAATCACGCAGCGAATGCCCTGAAAGGGTGAAACACAATCTGTCCCGTGACAAGCCGTCGGCGACATCCCGGATGGCGAGTGGCCGTGGGGATCGGCGTGGCGTTGCTGGTGGGAGCTGTTGTGCTGGTCTCGCTGCCCGATTCACCGGAGGTCGGCACGGTGCCGAGGACGCCCCCCGAGCCGGGACTCGCGGCTCGCGTGCACGACTTCGCCACAGCGCTGCGGGAGAACGCGCCGTACCGGCCGCCCGGCGACGCGCAGCGCGAGGCGCTCACCGGCGCGTTGGCGCAGTTGGGCCGGGGTGCGGGCGGGGCTGACGCGGCCTCCGAGGTGGCCGAGACCCGGGAGGCGTTGACCCCCTTGGGTTTTTCCGTCGATGTGGGAGTGGACACACGAACCGGCAGGTCCTATGCGGTGGTGGCCAGCGAACCCAACGCAGAGCGCGGCTGGGGCCTGTACGTGGTGGACCTGTCGGCCCCGACGCGGTACGCCATCCAGGTCCCCCACCCCGCCAACGACCTGGGCACCGACGCGCTCGGCGTGGAGCTGTTCCGCCGCCTGCCCGGCGCCGTCCTGTCGGTGTCCGGCACGCACCGGCGAGTGGCCAACGGGGCGGGCGACGTCGCGCACCGGGAGGATTCGATGTTCAGCGCCGTCGCCGAGGCGCACTCGCGGGCGAAAGTGCCGCAGGTGCAGCTGCACGGGTTCGACGACGCGAGCTTCCCCTCGGCGGACGTCGTGCTCTCACCAGGTGCGACGGATTCGCTGTGGCCCGCGTCGGCAATCGCGGACGGAGTGGACGGAACCGGCAGTTCCGGCAATTCCCGCGAGAAGACCGGCGGGCCCGAACTGGACGTGTGCCGGGCGTGGGAGCGCGCGTGCGGTGACCTGGAAGGACGGCGCAACGTGCAGGGCATCGCGGCCGCGCGCGAGGGCGCGCCGTTCGCCCACATCGAGGTCAACCGGACCACCCGGGACGACCCGGAGCGGTGGGGCGAGCTGGTCCGGGTGATCGAGAACACCCTGCGCGAGCGGTGATCGGTGGCGACCACCCCGGTGGGCTAACGTACGCCGCGACCTGGCGACGGGTAGTGATCAACTGGGGTTGAGCCGCCGGTCGCACCTTCTATTCAGTGAAAGGACCGCGCGTGGGTCTCGTGGCGACCTTGCGACACCGGTGGCCGTTCGTGGCCATCCCGGTGGTGGTGCTGGCGACGGCGGCGGTGGTGGTGCGCGCGGTGAGCGGCACCGACTGCGCCGACGACTGCCTGCGCCCCGCGGGCAGCGGCGCCATCGCGGTGTCGCTGCGGGTCGTCGGCGAGACCGGGGAGCCGGTGTCCGGCGCGCGGGTCGCGGTGCACGCGCCGGTCGCGCGGCCGGTCGAACTGTCCACCGACGACTCCGGCGAGGCCCGCGCGCCCGTGCTGTCCGGCCCGGCGATGGCCGTGGTCAGCGCCGAGGGGCACCTCAGCGAGCCGGTGCCGCTGGGGTGGTCCGACAACGGCAAGGTCGTCACCGTGCGGCTGCTCGACCGCCGCAACCGGGTCGTGGTGCACTCCGCGGGCGACGTCATGTTCGGCAGGCGGTACTCGGCGCCGCCGGAGAAGACGGGCGAGCAGGACGAACCGCTGATCCCGGACAACGACGCCGCGGCGGGCGCCGAGGACGTCGTCGCCGCCGTCGCGCCCGCGTTCGCCGCCGCCGACCTGCGCACGGTGAACCTGGAGACGGTGGTCTCGGACCGGGCGATCGAGAGCGCGTACCCGGGCAAGCGCAACATCCTCAAGTCCGCCAAGCAGACCGTCGCCGGGTTGCGAGCGCTGTCCACCGACGTCGCGGTGATGGCCAACAACCACACCCGCGACCTGCTCGACGCCGGGATCGCCGACACGCGAGCCGCGTTGAAGGACGCCGGGATCGCCGCGGTCGGGGCGGGCGCCGACGAGACCGAGGCCGCGGCGCCGCACCAGCGGCAGATCAACGGCGCGGGCGTCGCGGTGCTGGCGTACACCAGCCTGGAGGGGTCGTTCGTCAACAAGAGCCTGCCCGCCGCGTCGGTCAAGCCGCCCGCGAACCTCCCGCCGGAGGACAAGTG
Source organism: Actinokineospora globicatena (assembly GCF_024171945.1). GTDB lineage: Bacteria > Actinomycetota > Actinomycetes > Mycobacteriales > Pseudonocardiaceae > Actinokineospora > Actinokineospora globicatena. The sequence goes on along the minus strand of NZ_JAMTCR010000003.1, from coordinate 110,620 downwards.
GCAGTACGAGGAGCGGTCGTGGGGGTTCCCCGAGGCCGGGATCCCGGTGGCGCCCCGGCGCATCCGCGAGGCGTGGGACCGGTTCAGCGCGGCCGAGGGCAAGCTGGACGCGGGTCGGGTCGCGGCGCTGTGGGCGTCGCTGGAGAAGGCCTACCCGCAGGTGCAGGACCTGGTGGCCCGGCGCGGGCACGGCGGCGCCGCGCTGTGGGACGACACGACCTCGGCGCGCCAGATCCAGCAGGCCGCGGCGACCAACTCGGTGGTCATGGTCCAGGTCCACTCCGGGTTCGAGCTGCAGGACGCGGCGTCGGACTCGATCCGGGAGATCTCCCGGGCCGCCATCGACGCGGGCGCGGACATCGTGGTCGCCCACCACCCGCACCAGCTGCAGGGGGTGGAGTGGTACAAGGGCAAGCTGATCGCCTACAGCCTGGGCAACTTCGTGTTCGACCAGAACTTCTTCGCCTCCTTCGCCAGCGCGTTCCTGCGCACCGTGTGGGAGGGCGACCGGCTCCTCGAGGCGCGGCTGTTCCCGCTGGAGATCGTCGACTACAAGCCGACCCCGGTGACGGACTCCGCGGCGCGGTCGGTGCTGACCGGCGTGTGGGAGCGCGGGCTGCTGCCGTTGGAGAGCTACCGCACCAGTTCCGGGGACGTGCGGACGCGACCGTACACACCGGACTCGGACACGAAACCCGCGCAGATCGTCATCTCGCGGCACACCGGCGAGATCGTGTCGGAGCCGCGCCAGGAGAGCCCGCAGCGCGCGGAGTTGGCTCCACGGCAGGTGGTTGACCTGCCTGCGCCGGTGGGTCCGGGCACGTTGGTCAAACCGGGCGCGGAGAAGGGCGTCGACGTCGGGCGCGACCTGTACCGGTGGGGGCGGTTCGAGGACGAGACAGCGGACGGCGCGGTCAGCGAGGCGGTCCACTGGAGCATCGACAGCAAGCGCGAGGGTGCCCGGTCGGAGAGCGCGGCCGAAGGTCTACGCGGGTTGCGCCTGGAAGCCAAGGACGGCGACGGGGTCCGCAGCAGGCCGGTGTCCCGAATCGCGTTGCCCCGGCACCGCGCGTACCGGGAAGACCGCGGCAAGATCGTGTCCACCGACCCGGACCCGTCCTACTCCCTGACCGCCCGAGTCCGCCGCTCCCCCGGCGCGACCGCCGAACTCCGCCTCGACATCTACCACTTCGACGACGGCCGACTGTCCGAGGACCCGACGTCGGAGGTGGTCGCCACCTTGGTCAAGCCACTCGACTTGCCTGATGACGGTCAGTGGCACCAGGTCGTGGTGGACCTACCGTTGTCCGAACTGGACAGTGGCTCGGCGCAGGGCAACATGGTGCTGCCCTACCTGCGGCTCGACGCGCCCCCCGCGGGCCAGGCAACCTGGCTGGACATCGACGACTTCCGCGTCATCGAATGGCGCGACGCCACAGGCATGTCGAAGACGTACGGCCCCTACACCGTGGCCCGCAACACAGCCAACGTCTCCCTCACCCTGCCGTACACAGTCCTCGACTCAACAGCCCGCTAACCCTCACCGGTCAGGCTCTCCACCGCCGCCTCGCGTACCTCGTCGTCCGGGTCGTCGGCCAACCTGCGCAGCAGGGTGACGGCGGCGCGGCCCCGGTAGCGGGCGAGCACCCCCGCCAGTGCCGTCCGGACCTTCGGGCTCGGGTGGTCGGCGAGGTACGCCACGTCCTCGGGCGCCCCCCGCGACCGGAACCCCAGGTACCACAGCACGTCCACGATCTCGTCCACGGCGACCGCCGCCGCCAGCCGATCCATCAGCTCCGGCTTGCTCGGCATGACCCAGTCGTCCCCGAACCGCGCCCGGATCCCCACCGCCCCGTAGGCCCCCACCGGCAGGCACGCCATGCACGAACACGGCACCTTCCCGTGCGCGTCGGGCTCGTACCGCCACCCGGTCACCTGCCGCACGTGCCGAACCCGGTGGATCTCCGCCCGCCCGATCGCCCGCGGCACCACCACCTGGTACCCCCGAGCGTCCTCCCGCGCCCGCACCACCGCGATCGCCTGAGCCGCACTCATCTCCCGCTCCGGCCGTTGTAGTGCCCCACCAGCACCACCTGGTCATCCGGCACCCGGAAGTCCACCGCAACATAGGTCCACTGCCCGCTCCACCGCCGCACCTCCCGCAACCACTGGTGCGACACCACGTACGGCACCATCGCGGGCAAGCAGAACACCCGCCGCCCCCGGATCCCCGCCCGCCGCACCCCCGCCACATTCTTCTCCGCCGTCAAATGCGTGAACAGCGCCATCCCACCCTCCCACCCCGAGTCATACCGGCCCCCCCCGAGTCATTCCACCCTCCCACCCTGAGTCATCCCACCCTCCCACCCTGAGCCATACCGACCTCCCGCCCGCAGTATCACCCACCTGTCGAACCGATATCGCCGGTCAGTGGCCGTGGGGTTGGGTGGCGCCGTGGGCGGCTTCGTGGAGGTCGATCTCGGTGATGAGGTGGCGGGCGGTGTCCTCGGGGAGGCGCCGTTCGGCCACGGCTTTGCCGAGGGCGAGACGTTGGGAGTCGAAGGTGTCGGTGGGGTTGGGGTGGTGGGGGACCTGGGCGAGGATGTGGCGGCCGAGGGTGAGGTCGTTGGCGTGGGCGGCGTGCTCGGCGGTGAGGTCGAAGGTGAGCTTGCGGGCGAGCCAGCTGATGGTGGTGCCCTGGATGAGCAGGGTGCCGAGGGTGACGATGAGGGCGATGGTCTGGATCTCGTTGCGGCCGGGGAACGGGGTGCCCTCGTGGGTGAGCTCGGGGATGGCCGCGGCGGCCGCGAGGGTGAGGATGCCGCGCATGCCGGTCCAGCCGACGAGGGCGGTCTCCTTGGTCGTCGGGGGCGGGAGTGGTTCGCCGCCGCGGCGGGCCTTGCGGATGGCGCGGGCGCGCTGGAAGCGGGGGTCGCGGGCGGCGCGGCGTTCGGCTCGGCGGTAGTGCAGGGTCCACCGGCCGAAGAGCCCGAACACGGCCACGATCCGGAACACGATGGCCACCACGAGCAGCACCCCGGCGGCGACCAGGGTGCGGACGAGCCCGGTCTCCTCGGTCGCGGCGAGGTCGGTGAGCACGAACTTGAGCTGCAGCCCGATGTAGGCGAACACGAACGTCTCCAGCAGGAAGTCCATCACCCGCCAGACGCTGTCCTCCTGCAGCCGGGTGCGGTGCCCACCGGGGTACTGGTGCTTGGGGTCGAGCGCGAGGTTGATGCTCATCGAGAACGCGGCCGCGACCACGGCGAGGATGCCGGACGCGTGCGCCACCTCGGCGGTCAGGAAGGCGGTGAACGGCAGCAGCAGCGTCAGCGCGGTCTCCAGCGTCGGGTTGCCCAGCCGCTTGCGGATCACCAGCGCGACCCCGGCGAACACGGCCCCGATGCCCAGGCCGATGGTGGCGTTGCGGACGAACTCGCCGAACCCGCCCAGCCACGTCGCGTGCGCGCCGTTGACCGCCGCCACCGCGATGCTGAACAGGGTCAGCGCGGTCGCGTCGTTGACCAGGCTCTCGCCGGTGAGGATCGACGTGACCCGCTTCGGCAGGCCCATCTCGTCGCCGTGCGAGACCGTGGTGATGGTGTCCGGCGGCGCGAGCACCGACCCGAGTACGAACGCGGCGGCCAACCCGATGGACGGCAGCAGCAGCGACGAGAGCCAGCCGAGCACCCCGGCGGTGAGCACGACGGTGACGACACCCAGGTAGGTGATAGCCCGGAGGTTGGCGCCGAACGCGGCCAGTGACGCCCCTCGGGTCGCCGAGTACAGCAGCGGCGGGATCACCAGCGCGAGGATCAGCTCGCTGTCCAGCTCCAGCCGCGGCACCCCCGGGATGAACGACGCCCCGGCGGCGAGCACCACGATCATCCACCCCGGCTCCACCCGGTGCTTGCGCGCCAACGCGGTGACCACGATGCCGACCCCGACGATCAACAGCAGTTGCACGCCATTCACCCGGCCACTCTAGGACGTGCCCCGACCCGGCCGCACCGCGACGAGTAATGGCCGTCTGACCGAGTGGGTGAAGTCGACTGGCGACAGTGTTAAGGGGATTGCCGCCGCCCCCGCAGGGAACCACCGTGGTCCGAGGTACGCGATCACCACGGAGAGGACTCACCCATGCCCAGCGCTCGCCCAGCCCTCGCGGCGGTCGTCGCCCTCGTCGGGTTCCTGTTCCCCGCCGCACCAGCGCAGGTCGCGCTCGTCGAGCCGACCTGCAACGTCAACGTCCAGCTCAGCTTCAGCCCCGCCCTCACCGCCACCCAGACCACCGCCTCGGTGACCGGTGTCGCGAACGTGGTGAACTGCCTGTCCCCCAGCGGGAACTACTCGAACCTCCAGTCCGGCACCGTCAGCGACGCCACCGGATCAGTCGTCAGCCTCGGCGGCGTGCCCTGCAACCTCCTGGCCACCATCACCGGCCGAGCCACCATCGACTGGGCGCCGACAGGTGGTCACACCACGTTCGACTTCACCGTCAACACCAACCCCCTCAACGGCCTCGTCACGTTGCAGACCAAGCAAACCAGCGGCCCGCTGACCGGCACCACCTCCCTGACCGTCGGCGCCGCCAACCCGAACCTCGGCTGCGCTCTGGGCGGCCTGTCCAGCCTCACCGTCCCGATCGGACAGACAACATTCCTCTGACCGTCGGCGAAATCCCACAGCCGCAGAAGCACGCGACACAAAGGACAGACAACGCCCGGGGACTCGCCCGCCAGGTGGCTATGTGGTGAACTCGGCGGTGGTCGTGGTGCCGGGGAGGGCGGGGGTGCCCCGGTCGACGTGCACGACGTCGGCGACGGCGTGGATGATCTTCAGGCCGCGGCCGCGCAGCGGGACCGGGGAGGGCTCCGGGGTCGGGGTCCGCCACTGGCCACGGTCCGCGACCGAGATACGCACGGTCGTGGTCCCCGCGAGGGTGAGGGCGGTGAGCACCACGGGACCGGGGGTGGTGTCGCGGTAAGCGTGCTCGACGCTGTTGGCGACGGCCTCGTCGACGGCGAGCAGGATGTCCTCGCCGCGGCTGTCGAGCAGGTGGCGGGCGGTGAGCCAGGCGCGCAGCGCGGCCCGGAAGACGGGGACGTCCTCGGTCACCGCCGTGATCTCGACGCGCAGGGACGAGGCGCTCAGGGTCGAGCCGCCGGGCGCCGGTGTCCTGGCCGCGGGATCAGCCGCGGCGGAGTCGTCAAGCACGTCATCCTCCCCGCTGGCACCCTAGCGCCCCCGGCGGTACCCGGCACGGTGATCGATTCGTGCCCGGTCGGGACGGGGCCCGCGAGCAGGCCGGGGTCAGTTCGGGAGGGTGACCGTGGCGCCGAAGAACTCATCGACCTTGCCGACGGCGTCCAGGAACTCGTCGAGGTCGGCGGGCTTGGTGATGTAGGCGTTCGCGTAGAGGCTGTAGCTGCTCAGGATGTCCTCCTGGGCCGCCGAGGTGGTCAGCACGACCACCGGGATCGCGGTGAGCGCCGGGTCGGCCTTGACCTCGGCGAGCACCTCGCGGCCGTCCATCCGGGGCATGTTGAGGTCGAGCAGGATGAGGTCCGGTCTCGGCGCGTCGGCGTACCCCTCGGCGCGGCGCAGGAACGCCACCGCCTCGATGCCGTCGTTGACCACGTGCAACCGGGTGGCCGGGCCGCGCTGCTCGAACGCCTCCCGCACCATGATCACGTCGCCCTCGTCGTCCTCGACCAGCAGCACGTCGATCACCGGCGGCGCGGGCTCGGTCGACGCGCCGCGCGAGGTCATCGAGTCGTCCATGGGCACTCCTCCACACCGTGCGGTCGAGCGCACCGGGCGCGGTCGACACCCGGTGATCGTGTCATGCCCCAGCGCCACGCCGCACCGACCCACGGGCACCATTCGGGGCACGCCCCAGGGTACGCATATCGGCTTAATGGGACTTTCACCCGCCGGAGTTCCTCGATGGTCGAACAGGGCCGCCCACCTGGGATGTCCGGGAACCGCGAGGCGTCCGCGCGCGACTACTGCCTCAGGTCCCCTGTCCCGGTAAGAGGTGTTCGATGTCCGCTCCCCCGCTCGACGACGTGAGTACTCGCGAGACCCCGGCTGCCACCCGCTGGTCGGTGGTCCCCCTGCTGCGCCGGTTGCACTTCTACGCCGGGATCCTCGTGGCCCCGTTCCTGGTCGTGGCCGCCACCTCGGGCCTGTTGTACGCGTTCACACCGCAGATCGACGACCTGCTCCACGGGGACGTGCTGACCGCCGCCTCGACAGGTGCGCCGCGACCGCTGGCGGAGCAGGTGTCCGCGGCTCAGGCGGCGGTGCCGGATGGGACGGTCACAGGGGTCCTGGTCGGCGAGGCGGACGCGACGACGCAGGTTGTGTTCTCCGCACCAGGGCTGGCCGAGGAGCACTCGACGACGGTGTACGTCGACCCATCCAGCGCGCGGGTGCAGGGCCGGTTGACGACCTGGTTCGGGTCCACTCCGGTCACCACGTGGCTCGACGGACTGCACCGGAACCTGAACCTGGGCGAGACCGGCAGGCTGTACTCGGAACTCGCCGCGAGCTGGCTGTGGGTGATCTCCCTGGCGGGCGTCGTGCTGTGGCTGGCCCGGCAGCGCAAGGCGCGTCGGCGGACGCTCGTGGTGCCGGAGAAGGGCGCCAAGGGCGTGCGGCGGACGCGGTCGTGGCACGCGACCTTGGGCATGTGGACACTCATCGGCGCGCTTTTCCTGTCCGCGACCGGGTTGACGTGGTCGACGTACGCCGGGGAGAACTTCGCGGCGGCGCTCACGGCGTTGAACGCCAAGGCACCGACGCTGGACACCGAGCTGTCCGGGCACGGGGACCACGGTGGAGGCGGCACGGCACCCTCGGATCCGGCGACGTTCGACCGGGTCCTCGGCTCGGCCCGGGCCGCGGGCTTGGACGGACCGGTGCAGATCACGGCGTCCAGCGATGCCGCGTGGACGGTCGCCCAGGTGGACAACACGTGGCCGGTTCGGCTGGACAAGGTCGCCGTGGACCCGAGTACCGCTGCTGTCACGGCTCGCGCCGACTTCGCGGATCGGCCGTTGTTGGCCAAGCTGTCGTCTTACGGTATCCAGGCCCACATGGGACGGCTGTTCGGCATCGCCAACCAGATCGCGCTGTTCCTCCTGGCAGGCGCGATCCTGGCGCTCATCGTCCTCGGCTACCGCATGTGGTGGCAACGCCGCCCCACCCGCTCCGACCGCCGAGCCCCCGCAGGCACCGCCCCGCAACGCGGCGCCTGGCAACAACTCCCCCTTTGGTTCCTCGTCCCCGCACCTCTAGTCCTTATTGCCATCGGCTGGGCCATCCCCCTACTCGGCCTCAGCCTCATCGCCTTCCTCATCCTCGACGCCACCATCGGCGCGTGGCGACGACGGACGACCAAGCGGCCGGAGGCCCTGACTACGACTGACTAGACCACAATGGACTCCAGGGCGGTCGTTGGCGACCGCCCCGGAGTCGTTTCGCTGAATGGTCCGGACGCCGTCTACCCGAGGAGACGGGATGCTCGAGGTGGACACATCCGTCCACAACTACGCTGTTGCAGCGTTCCTGGCCCGCTCAAGTGCGAGGACGCCACAGCCACGGGGCCCGAACGTCTGCGATCAAGCGATGATGACGACGCCGCGGTCGCGGATGCGGTCCCAGGTGGTGACGGGGAGGTCGGCGAGGACGATGGCGTCGTCGATGGTGGTGAAGGTGCCTCGGAGGGCGATGAGGCGGTTGGCTTCCTCGGTGGTGAGGCCGCAGGTGTCGGCGATCAGGGGGGCGGGGGCGGTTGCCAGGTCGACCAGGCCGCCGTCGTCGTAGGCGCGGGGGAGGTCGGGGCGGCCGATGTGGAGTTCGCGGGCCATCAAGGGGTCCGCGGAGATCAGTTTCCGGGCTTCCTCACGGCGGGCCCGCGCGGCCAGCACCTGGGCGACAGCGGGATCCGGTGCCGGACCGGGGCGGACCTTCGACGGGAGGCCGTAGGCCTCGCGCCGCAGCGGGGCGATCTGGGCGCAAGCCGCGATGGCGGTCGCGATCGCCACCAAGGCAAGGATTCCTTGGATCGGCGCGGCGGCGACTGTCTTGCCCTGGGGCATGAAGTAGAGGATCACGGCGTCCACCACCGCGTAGACGGCCACCCACGCCCACACCGAGCGGCGGCGCAGTCGGGTCGCGACGTGCACGAAGGGCACCACGGCGAACAGCCCCAGCGAGGCGATGATCACGACGAAGTACCACAGCCCGCCGAGTCGCCGCAGGACAGTGGGGGACGCGCTGGAACTGGTCATGGGGTCTCTTCCGGCCGACGATGATCTCCCCCTGCATCGCCGAGGTCCGGGAAGCGTTACCGGCGGGGACCCGGGAGCCTGGTCCGGGCCCCCGCCGGTACCGTGCTCGACCTACTTCGCGGACTGCTCGAGCGCCACGAGGGCGGCGGCGAGCGCGAAGTACTTGTTGGCGCCCAGGTCGCGGACGGTCTTGCTGCCGAAGGCGGCGTCCAGCTTCTCCGTCGAGAGTCGATCGATACGGCGTCACCCTATCGGGGATCGACCGCGCCTCCGCACCTGCGGATCGCTTTTCCCGTAACCTCTCCAGGTGACTGGGCACATCGAACGAATCGCCACCGAGACCTGCGAACCCGCGCTCCGGCCGTTGCCCGAGCAGGTGGTCGACCTGCTGATCGGCGCCCACGCCTCGCCGCGGCTGGTGGCGCACCTGCGGGCCGTGCACGACGTGGCCTGGCTCCTGATCGACTGGGTCGCCGCGAGCTACCCGACCGCCGGTGTCGACCGGGACGCCGTGGCGTTCGGGGCCGCCACGCACGACATCGGCAAGGCGGAGCACCCCGAGGAGCTCTCCGGGCCGGGCTCCGCGCACGAACCGGCCGGGTACGCGTTGCTGCTGCGCGCCGGTGTCGCCGAGGACCTGGCCCGGTTCGCCCGGGACCACGCGTCGTGGCACGCCGAGTCCACTCTCGACGACCTGCTGGTGACCCTCGCCGACAAGGTGTGGAAGGGCAAGCGGGTCGACGACCTGGAGCGGCTCGTCATCGAGCGGCTCGCGGGCGCCAGCGGGCAACAGCCGTGGGAGGCGTTCATGGCGCTCGACGACGAACTCCGGCGGATCGCCGACGACGCGGACCGCCGATTGGCCTACCAGGCGGCTCACCCCGTCGCGTGAGGCGCGAATACCAATGGCGACCGGCGCGGTCTCCACTCCGAATGGGTGATCTCAGCGCGTGGAACGAGAATCGGCGCCGAAGTGACGATCTTCCGGCAATGCGGGCGTCATAACCGCTGGGCAGCGCGGCGGGAAGTGTTAAACAGTGGGAAGTGGGAACGGTGTTTAGGGAATTCGCGCCGTATTCCTGTCAGGCTTTTCCCGAGGCCCCACTCGGAGGGCCGATGACGGGAAGGCACACCCCATGTCTGCTCGATTCCGCGCGAAACTCGCCGTCGCCGCGGTGGCCGCGGCGGCCACCGCCACCGCGCTCGCCAGCCCTGCCGCTGCCGCTGAGGGCCAGGTCAGGGCCGCGTCCGGCACCGCGGTGTCCGGTTCGTACGTCGTGGTGTTCAAGGACGGCACCGTGCACGCGGCGGCCGCCGACCACGCGGCCCGCTACGGCGGAACTGTCCACCACACCTATTCCTCGGTGTTGTCCGGCTACTCCGCCTCGTTGTCCGAGCGGGCCGCGCGGCGAATCGCGGCCGACCCGGCGGTGGCCTATGTGGCGCAGGACGAGGTGGTGACCGTGCAGGCCACCCAGGCGAACCCGACCTGGGGTCTGGACCGGATCGACCAGCGGAACCTGCCGTTGAGCAAGAGCTACACCTACCCGGACAACGGCGGCAGCGGCGTCACCGCGTACGTCGTGGACACCGGTGTGCGGATCAGCCACTCCGAGTTCGGCGGCCGCGCCCGCAACGGGTTCGACGCGGTCGACAACGACAACGTCGCCCAGGACGGCCACGGGCACGGCACGCACGTCGCGGGCATCGTCGGCGGCCGCACCTACGGCGTCGCGAAGCAGGTCAGCATCGTCGCGGTGCGCGTGCTCGGTGACAACGGCAGCGGCAGCATCTCCGGTGTCGTCGCGGGCATCGACTGGGTCGCCAAGGACGCGGCGGGCAAGAAGGCCGTGGCGAACCTGAGCCTCGGCGGCGGCACCAACTCGACCGTCGACACCGCGGTGCAGAAGGCGGTCCGCGCCGGTGTCACCTTCGTGGTGGCGGCGGGCAACTCCAACGCCGACGCCTCCGGCTTCTCCCCGGCCCGCGTCCCCGAGGCGATCACCGTCGCCGCCTCCGACAGCTCCGACCGCCGGGCGAGCTTCTCCAACTTCGGCAACGGCGTCGACATCTTCGGCCCCGGCGTCGACATCAAGTCCGCGTGGCGCACCTCCGACACCGCCACCCAGACCGTCAGCGGCACCTCCCAGGCCACCCCGCACGTCGCCGGTGCCGCGGCCCTCTACCTGACCACCCGCACCGCCACCCCCGCCCAGGTCCGCGACGCCCTGGTCGCCAACGCCACCAAGAACAAGATCACCGACCCGAAGAGCCCCAACAACCTCGTCTACACCGGAGCCTGATCCCCACACCCGCACCCGTCCCGGCTCACCGGGGCGGGTACGGTCCGGTGTGGCCGGGCGAGGATCACGCAGGCGACCAGCGCGAAGGCCAGCAGGGCGGCGCACACCATGGTGGCCTGGATGAACGCGTCCCGTGGAGCGCCCGCCCGTAGGTACACGCCGGACACGGCGGTGAGGCAGACGGCGGCCGCGACTCGTTGGGACATCTGCAGAATCCCGCCCGCCACACCGGCGGCCTCCGCAGGTGCCTCGTGCAGTACGCGGGCCTGGTTCGGCGACAACGCGAGTCCGTTGGCGACGCCCCAGAACAGCTGTACCAGCGCCAAGACCACTGGCAGCGCCGCTACCGGCACCGACGCGGCAGCAAGAGCCCCGGCCAGCAAGGCGATGATTCCCAACCCAGTACCGAGGGTCACCGCGTGCGCCCCGATCCGACGAGCCACCCGCCAAGCGATAGCGGAGGCAGCGATCATGGCGACCGCCGACGGGACCGTGACGGCAGCGGCGGTCAGCGCCGACATACCGAGTCCACTTTGGAGGAACAGCACGAGCACCAGGCTGGCCGCCATCGCCGAGCCGAACTGGGCCATCGCGATCGCCGTTCCCAGGACGTACAGCGCGGACCGGGTCAGCGCGGGGTGGACCAGCGGCACCTCACCCGACCGCACCCGCCGACGGTGCAGGACCACCAGCGTCCCAGCCGACCCGAGCGCGACCGTCACCCACACCGCGACGTGCGTGCCGGTGATGAACGGCATCATCAGCGCCACCGTCAGCGCGCCCACGCACACCAGTCCCCAGCCGTCCAACCGCCCCGGCCGCACCGCCCGGGCCCGGGGAAGCCGCCGCGCCGCCAACCACAGCGTCACCAGCCCGCACGGCACGCTCAGCAGCAGGCACCACCGCCACCCAGCGCCTGGCCCGGCGATCGACACCAACACCCCGCCCAACGCAGGCCCCAACGCACCGGACACCCCGGCGACGACCGCGTACATCCCCAGCGCACGGGTCCGGCCCACCCCCTGGAAGACGTCCTGGATCGTCCCGATGACCTGCGAGTTCACCAACCCCGCGCCCGCCCCCTGCACCAACCGGGCGACGATCACCGTGGCCGCGTTCGCCCCGGTAGCGGCAACCACCGCACACAGCACAAACGTGGCCAACCCGATCAGGAACAGCCCCTTACGCCCACGCGCGTCCCCCAGGCTGCCCCCGGGAACCAGCGCTAGCCCAAACGTCAGCGAGTACCCGGACACGATCCACTGCACGTCAGTGCTACCGGCGCCCAACGACTCCCGCAGCGACGGCAACGCGATCGTCAGCACCGACTGGTCCACCAGGGTCGTCACCCCCGCCGCCAAGCACACGACCAGCACCCGCCACGACACCCGATCATCCGCTGTGCGCACGCCCCCCATGCTCACAGAGCCCCGACGACGGGCCCGCATGCTGGACAGGACCGGGAAAGCGCCCCGCGAGGTGGTACGCGATCAGCCCGCAGGCGACCAGCCCAGAGCAGGGGCGACGGTGTTGGCCAGGTCGGCGAGCAGACGGGCGTTCTCGGGGAGGGTGAAGGCGGGCGGCAGGAACAGGACGAGGTCGTCGGCCTGGGTGAGCCCGGGATCGGCGAGGACCGCCTCGGTGACCTGGTCGGGGGTGCCGTGGAAGACCGGGCTGATGCGCATGCCCGCAGGCAGGTCCGCGGTGATGACCGGAGTCAGGGCGCCGGTCGGCGAGAGGCGGCCATGCCCTTGGTGTGACGGCCGCGTACACGTCACGCAGTTCGGGGCTGGTGCCGGGAAGGATCGAGGCGGCTCGGTGCCGTGCCTCGCGCGCCACGCGGACCGGCGGTCTTGCCAACCCGCGCGGCCGCCGGACGACCCATCACCGCTCGTCATGGGAAGCGATCGGGAACTGTTGTTGGACGCGGGCGCGGGTCGCGGGTGATGGTGGTCCGGTGAGCAACCTCAAGCCTGGCCTGGACCCCGTGCTGCTGCGCGCGGCGTTCGGCACCTTCCCCAGCGGGGTCGTCGCCGTCGCCGCCCGGGTCGACGACCGCGTCATGGGCCTGGCCGCCAGCTCGTTCACCTCGGTGTCGCTCGACCCGCCGCTGGTGTCGTTCTCCATCGGCACCACGTCCAAGACCTGGCCCGACCTGCGCCGCGCCACCCGCGTCGGGGTGACCGTGCTCGCCGAACACCACGACCGCGTCGCCCGCCAACTCGCCGGTCCCGCCGCCGACCGCTTCCAAGGCCTGGACACCACCTCAACCCCCGAAGGCGCGGTAACCCTCACCGACGGCGTCGCCTGGTTCGACACCACCATCGACCGCCACATCGAAGCGGGCGACCACACCATCGTCCTGCTCCGCCTCCACGCCGCATCCCACGCCAACCACGCCCCCCTGATCTTCCACCGCAGCCGCTTCGGCCTAACCCACTTCGCCTAGCCCCCTCGCAGCAGCAACCAAAGGCAGCGACACCGAGTAGGACTGGTCCCCCCGGACCGAGCGACCCGCCACCCCAGCGGACTAAACCCGAGCCTCGCGCGCGCGAAAAGCGAGTGCCCGGCCCCCACCCTCTCCGGGGGGCGTCCCTGGGCCAGTCTACCGGGACCCACCGACAGTCGATCTTGAACGAGCCCCCGCAGAGATCCATATGCGGATAACTTCTGTCGCCCAGAAGGGGGAATTTCGGGCAGCCGCTAGGGAAGGATCACCAGGTCAGGGCACAGGCGGGCGATCAGAGACCGGCCGCCTGTGCCAAGTCGTGCGCGGGAAGATCGACTTACGGGTTGCCAAGCGCCCAAAAGTCCACAGTGGACAGAGAGCTAGGGCACGATGATCAGCTTGCCGCGGACGTGGCCGTCTTGGCTGAGGTGGTGGGTGGCGGGGGCTTCGGCGAGGGGGAAGGTGCCTGCGATGGGGATGGTCAGTTTGCCCGCGGCGGCGAGGGTCGCGGCGGCGGTGAGCCTGCTGGCGATCTTCTCGGTCTCCACGCCCTGGACGAAGGGGACGCCGATGTCCGAGGCGGTGTAGTCGGCGATGGTGGCGACGCGGGATGGGCCGCCGAGCAGTTCCACCAGGATCGCTGAGCCGCCGTGGCCGGAGACGTCGTAGCCGAGGTCGACGCCGTCGGGGGCCAGGGTGCGGAGGCGGTCCACCAGGCCGGTGCCGTAGACGGTGGGTTCGGCGCCGAGGTCGCGGAGGTAGTCCTGGTTGGCCTCGCTCGCGGTGGCGATCACGCGCAGGCCCAGGTCGACCGCGATCTGGACGGCCACCGTGCCGACACCGCCCGCGGCGCCGTGGATGACGATCGTCTCGCCCGCGACCGGCCGCAGCAGGTCGAACACCGCATAGGTCGTGTTCGCCGCGATCGGCAGCGCGGCGGCCTGCTCCCAGGCGACCTCGGCGGGCTTCAGCGCCAGGGTCGCGACATCGGTGACGACAACTTCCGCGTAGCCGCCGTTGCCGACCGCGCCCAGCACCTCGGACCCGACCTCGTACCCCGTCACGTCCGGTCCGACGGCCTCGACCACGCCCGCCACGTCGCCGCCCGGGACGCTCGGGAACTCCGTGGGGCGGTGGGCCGCGAGCAGCCCCGAGCGGATCTTCCAGTCGACCGGGTTGACGCCCGCCGCGCGCACCCTGACGCGCACCTGGCCCGAACCCGGCTCGACGATGTCGCGGTCGACGACCCGCAGCACCTCCGGTTCGCCGTACTCCCCGAACTCGACCGCGCGGTAGGTCCCCATGGTGTTCCTCCCTCTCAGTGGATGTTCGCGAGGGTAGGGATCACCAGCGGGCCGACCGGGCGCGTCCCACGAACCGGAAAGGTGCCGGTTGTCTTGGCCTGTCAGGAATGCGGGGGCACGAACACACCGTTGAGGACCTGGTCGATCAGCCTGCCCGCCCGCTCCGGGGAGGCGTGCTCGCGCGCCCACGCGCAGGCGGTGATCAGCATGCTCAGGTCCGCCGCCGTGGTGGACGGCCGGATCACGCCCGCGTCGGCGGCCCGCCGCACGAGGGTGTGGGTGATCGCCGCCATCCGCACGCAGGAGGCGTGCAGCTCGGACGAGGCGTCGTCGGTCCCGTCCGCCAGGTGCGCCGCGAGGCCGCGGTAGGTGGCGGCGTGGACGACGGTCAGGTCGATCCAGGTGCGCAGCGCGACTGCGGGCGGCTCGTCGGCGAGGGCGTCGCCTGCGGTGAACAGGGCTTCGTTGCGGTCACCCATGAGCGCGCTCAGCAGGGCCCTGCGCGTGCGGAAGTGGCCGTAGAGGGTACCGGTCGCCAGGCCCGCGCGTTTGGCGATGGCCTCCAGAGACGCGTCCGTGCCGTGCTCGCGGAACACGGCGTCGGCCTCGGCCAGCAGCCGTTCCCGGTTGGCTCGGGCATCCGCGCGGGGCCGTCCGGACGGGGGCACTCGCACCTCCTGGTCAATTCGAGGTAGCCTCGACTTAGTAGGTCGAGGCTACCTCAGGTTAACGGAGGCGACGATGATCCTGGTGACCGGCGCGACAGGCACGATCGGGCGCCTCCTCGTGCGGCGCTTACCGGCGGAGCGGACCACCGCGTTCGTCCGCGACCAGGCGAAGGCCGAGGGGCTGCGCCACGTGGTCGGCGACTTCGACTACCCCGCCTCTCTCCGCGAGGCCATGACCGGCGTGGAGCGGCTCTTCCTCAACGCCGGTGGCGCTGTCCCCACCACGGGCGAGCAGCCGATGGTCCGGCAGCAGATCGCGGCGATCGACGCGGCGGTCGAGGCCGGGGTGCGGCATGTGGTGAAGCTGTCGGTGTGGCACGCCCGGGTCGGCGGCAAGTTGGCCGAGGGCGCGCACGGCGTGATCGAGGACTACCTCAAGGAGTCCGGGCTGGCGTGGACCATCCTGCAGCCCAACGGTTTCATGCAGAACTTCAGCACCGGCACAGCGGTCGCGACCGAGAACGGAAACTTCCTCGGCGCGTACGGCGACGCCCGTGTGTCCTATATCGACTGTGACGACATAGCCGCATCCGCCGCAGCTGTACTGACCGGCGACATCGACCCAGGCCAGACCTTCGTCCTCACCGGCCCAGAAGCCCTGACCCACAACGAGATCGCCGCCAAGCTGTCCACGGTCGTCGGACGTGACATCCGCTACGTCGACCTACCCCCAGCGGAATTCGCCGCCCGCCTCACCGCCGCGGGCGCCCCCGAACCCTTCGCCGCCGACGTGGCCGCCCTGTTCGCCGACGTGGCCTCCGGCCGCCTCTCCCCCGTCACCCAGGACGTGGAGACACTCACCTCCCGCCCACCCACCACCTTCGACACCTTCCTCCACCGGCACTCCCCCGCCATCCGAGCCGCCTGGGCGAACTAGGCGTTTCGCGGACCCACAGCACGGCTATACCGGGGCCATGACGACCTTTGTGGACTGTCCCAGCCCGGCGGTGAGACGTGCCCGGTGAGCGCGAGCCGAGACGGGTCGTGGTCGACCCGGCAGGACCGGTGTTGGTCGACGGACCGGTGGAGATCGCGTTGCCGGACGGCACTGTGGCGCGGTCCGACCGGTTCGTGGTGGCCATCTGCACGTGTAGGCGCAGCAAGCGGTTCCCGTTCTGCGACACCAGTCACCGCGAGAGGGTCCGGGACTCCTGAGGCTCGCGCAGCGAGGACCGCCCCGCGCCCCAGGCGTCGAGCAGGTGGTCGGCCAGGCGCTGCTCCAGCAGTTCCGTGGCACGGACCCCGAACACGACATCGGCGGCCAGTTCCGGCTCGTGCTCCAGCAGGTCGCCCACGATGTCGCGGCGCAGGACCTGCTCGTGCACGGCGTCGGCCTCGATGTGCTCGGTGTAGAAGTGCACGCACGCCTCCGGGGCGTCGAGCCGCCGCAAGGCCCGTTCCATCCGCTGCGCACTGGGACCCGTGGTGATCTCCGCCGCCGCGAGGTGACCGACGAGCGCGCCGCGCAGCCGCCGGTGCAGGCCGAACAGCGACATCATGTTGACCGTGGCCAAGGTGCACGCGGGCACGTCGTCGAGGTAGCCCAGGTAGTCGGCGGAAAGCCCGGCCGCCTCGAGGAGATCGGCGAACAGCCGCGCGTGCGCCCGCTCCGGTCGCCCGCCGCCGTACTCGTCGAACTCCACCGCGACCAGTGCCGCCTTGGCCCGACCGCGCAACCGCGGGATGGCCCACGCGTGCGGGTCGGCTTCCTTCAGGTGGTAGATCGAGCGGTGCGTGAACAGTTCGCGCAAGTGCCACCACTCACCTTGGTCACGCAGGAAATGGCTCGGACCGCTGCCCGGGACGTGTTCCACGAGCAGCCCGTCGAACGCGGCAGCCACGTCCTCCCCGCCCGGTGTCTCGGCCCGCAGCGCGTCCTCGAACACCCGCTCCATGGCGCCGCGCATCCGCAGCAGGTCGGGATCCCACTCCCACCTCGCGTCGACACCGGGCAGGCCTTGGTAGTGCAGTTCGTAGCACAGGTGCAGGGCCAACTGGAGGTCGTCGCCGAACGGGTCGGCGGCCACGACGCGGCCGAGCGGTCGCACCGATCCCGGTGGCTGGGACAGCACATTGACGACCTCTTCGGACAACGGTCCCCTGCTGATCATCGTCTCTCCTGTTCCAGCGCCTGCACACCGCCGTGATACCCACCCGCTCGCGGCCCCAACCTCGCCGGACTGGCCGCCGGGGAACCGGGGAGTGCGGCCGGGGCGCCGGGAGTAGCCTTGACGCGCGGCGCACCGGCGGCGAGGGTGGCCTGGCGCGGGCGGGACGAGGACAGGTCCCTGAGGTGTTCGACACGTGATCGCGGTGGCACCGGCGCACTGAGGCCCGCCCCGCACGCAGCCACGAGGACGTGCGCTGCCATCAGAGAGGGTGGGGCACCGCATGGGGCCTGGCCAGGTGGGGCTGACGCTCGTCGAGTACGCCGCGGCAGGGGCCACCGTGGTGGTCGCGGGCGGCGTGCTGGACCACTCGACCTACGGCAGGTTCCGCAACCACTTGCTCAAGTGCGCGGCGGAGGCGCCGTCGGCGATCGTGGTCGACGTCTCGGGCCTGTCGGTGCCCAATCCCACGGTGCTGTCGGTGTTCGTCGCGGTGGACACCCGGGTGTCGCCGTGGGCCGGGGTGCCGGTGAGCGTGGTGTCGCCCGCGCACGAGGACAGCCCGGTGCCGCCGGACAGCCCCATCCGCCGGTTCGTTCCGGTGTTCCCGTCGATCGCCGTGGCGCTCGCGGCCACGATGCGACCGATCCGGCGCGCGGTGGTGTCCGAGTTGCCCAACGACCACGCGGCGATGGCCGTCGGTCGGGCGATGGTCCGCGAGTTCTGCGACGCGTGGGACCTCGGGTGGGCGGCCGACACCGCGTTGATGATCGCCAACGAGCTGGTGCAGAACACCATCCAGCACACCCTGTCCGCGCCCCGGCTGCGGCTGGAGCTGCGCAGGCGGCTGCTGACCATCGCCGTGCACGACGAGCACCCGTTCTGCCCACCGACGCCGACCGGGCACGGTTTCCACGGCCTCGACATCGTGGTGCGGCTGTGCGACGCCTGGGGCGCCACGCCGACCCCCGACGGCGGCAAGGTGGTCTGGGCGACGCTGCGCGAGCCGGTCAGCCCCTGATCTCCATCACCAGGATGGCGCCGCGGACCCGGTCGTCGTGGTTGCGCAGCGACCCGCACATGACCCGCAGCGCGATCGAGCGGCCCCGGCGGTTGATCGCCTCGAGGTGCAGGACCTCGGTGAACGCCGGGTCGGCCAGCGCGGCGCGCAGCGCCTGGCGCAGCTCGGCCACGGGCAGCCCGATGTCGAGGTTGAGCAGGTGCGCCCCGGTGGCCTCCTCGGCCCGCAGCCCCCACAGCTCCTCGGCGGCGCGGTTCCACGCGCGCACCCGCAGCTCCAGGTCGACCACGACGATGCCCGAGCGCAGCGACGTCAGCACCGTCTCGAGGAAGTCGTTGGCGTCGTCGAGCTCGGTGCTGCGGTCGCGCAGCATGTCGTTCATCGACTGCAGCTCGTCGTTGGTGGACTGGAGCTCCTCGTTGATGGTCTCCAGCTCCTCGTTGGTCGACTGCAGCTCCTCGTTCGTGGTCTCCAGCTCCTCGACGGTGGACTGGAGCTCCTCGTTGGTCGTCTCCAGTTCCTCGTTGGTGGACTGCAGCTCCTCGTAGGCCAGCTCCAGCTGCCGGTTGGCGTGCGCGAGCTCGTCGAGCAGCAGCCGGGTGGCGGTCACGTCGTTGAAGGCGACCGACACCCCGATCAGGCCGCTGTCGGTGCCCGCGAGCGGCACGATGTGGATCTCGAACCAGGTGGTGCCCTCCGGCCTGCGCTGCCAGGTCACGTCCTTGACCTGCACCGGCCGACCGTCGAGCTTGGCCTGCTCGACGAACGCGCGCAGCTCCACCGGCCGGTAGGACACCTCGAGGTCGCGCAGCGGCCTGCCGATGTCGTCGTCGGAGAGCCCGAACAGCACCCTCGCCTGGTGGTTGGCCAGGGCGAGGACGTCGTCCTCGGCGAGCACCAGCTGCGCGACCGGGCCCGCGTCGAAGGCGTACTGGCGCAGCTCGTCGAGCCGGGCGACCGCGCCGCGCCGCTCCTGCGGGTCGTAGGGCCTGCTCGGCGGCCCGATGGCGGCGGGGGTGGCCGGGGCCTTGCGGAACACCCGGCGCTTGAGGTCGACGGGTTCGAAGAGCCTGCCGTGCGAGAGCAGCATCTCCGCCTTGCCCAGCACCAGCAGCCCGTGCGGCGCGATGGCGAAGTGCAGCCTGCCCAGGATCTTGGCCTGGGTCTCGGCGTTGAAGTACATCAGCGTGTTGCGGCAGGCGAGCAGGTCGATCCGGGAGATCGGCGCGTCCTGGACCAGGTCGTTGCGGCCGAAGATCACCGAGCGGCGCAGGTCCTTGCGGAAGGCGAAGTGGCCGTTGTGCCGCTCGAAGTAGCGCTCGAGCAGCGGGCCGGGCACCGACTCGACCTCGCCGGGGGTGTAGACCGCCTGCCTGGCCTGGGTGAGCGCCTGCTCGTCGACGTCGGTGGCGTAGATCTTCACCCGCTGCCGGAACTGCTCGGCGCCCAGTTCCTCGGCGAAGGCCATGGCCAGCGTGTAGGCCTCCTGCCCGGCGGCGCAGCCCGCGCACCAGATCCGCACCGGGGCCTGGGACTTGCGCCTGCCGACGAGCGCGGGGATGGTCACCGAGCGCAGGTAGTCCCACGTCTCCGGGTCGCGGAAGAAGCTCGTGACGTTGATCAGGATGGTGTTGAACAGCTCGCTGAACTCGTCGGCGTCGGCCTGCAGGTGGTCGATGTAGTCGGCGTAGTCGTCGATGGCGACTTGCCCCATCCGCTGCCGGACCCGGCGGACCAGGCTGGTGCGCTTGTAGCCGGTGAAGTCGAACCCGCGGGCGTCCTTCAGGTGCTCGAGCAGGGTCTCGAACGCGGTGTCGGCTTCCAC
This sequence comes from Actinokineospora globicatena, assembly GCF_024171945.1. Taxonomy (GTDB): domain Bacteria; phylum Actinomycetota; class Actinomycetes; order Mycobacteriales; family Pseudonocardiaceae; genus Actinokineospora; species Actinokineospora globicatena. The sequence continues at coordinate 90,582 of NZ_JAMTCR010000003.1, read as the reverse complement.
CCGGGCAGCCTAGCGATCGGCCGGGGGCGGCCCGGCCGTCCGCAGTGGTCACGGCGCGTCGTCGGTGCCGATCCCGGAGGTGAGGTGCTCGCGCAGGGTCGCTGCCGCGGTGATCGACTCCTCGGCGCGGCGCTGGTGGCGGTCGGCCACGGCGTCGCTGCCCCTGGCGCGAGCGGTGTCGGCCATTCGGCTCGCCAGGCAGGCGGTCTCCTCCAGCAGCCGCAACGCCGTCCAGAGCGCCCGTTCCCACTCCGAGCCCTGCGCGGCGAGCAGGGCCTCCGCCGTCCACGAGTGCCCGGTGCGGCAGCGGTACCTGGCGAGGTCCTGCACCTCGGCGAGGCTGCCCTGGCAGTCCGGGCAGCTGTAGCCGGAGGCGGGCCCCAGGACGTACCGGTCGGGGTCGAGGCCGGACTCGCCCAAGGCGGCGATCTCGTTCTCCATCCGCATCAGCCGGGACGCGGCGGGGACGACCGACGCGTCGACCCGCTCGCGCACCAACTGCCCGAGCAGCCCGGGTAGCTCGGCCACCGGCGCGACGTGGTCAGCGGCGACCACCCGCAGGGCACTGCGCGGCATCGCCGGGAACAACGCGTCGTCGGGGTGCTGCACCACCACTCGGCCACCCCGGTCGGCGATCGCGACCAGGCCCGCGACGCCGTCGTCGAGCACGCCCGACAGTTGGACGCCGGTGACGGCGGGCCCCCGGGAGACGGCTGCCGACCGGAACAACGCGTCCACCGCGGGGCGGTGACCGCTCTCGGTCGGTCCATGAGACAGGGCTAACGCGTCGGCCATCACCAGTGTGTGGTGATCTGGTGGAGCGACGTGGATGGTGCCGTGGGTGAGGAGTTGACCGTGTCTAACCGGCATGGCCCTAAGCGGTCCTGCCCGGTCCAAGATGGCGGCGAGCGCACTCGACCCGCGCGGGGGCAAGTGCAGCACTACGACGATCGCGGCGGGGAAGTCCGAGGGGAGTCCGGCGGCAAGACGCGTCAACGCCTCAACACCACCCGCGGAGGCGCCCACGACGACTAGGTCCCGTGTCGGCAAAAACCGCCACCTCCTGCCAGCAGACTACTCAGGTTGCGGGCGGCCAGGGGGCGAGGAGGATGAGGATAGGGCTAACTGTTCGGGTGCGCCCCTGACCCGGGAGTTCCTGTGATCGCTGGTCCCCTGGCCGTCTCGGCCACGGAAACCCCCATGGGCACCACAGTCGCGGTCGCGGGCGCGGTCGCGGGCGAGGTCGACCTGGGCAACCACCTGCCGCTGCGCGACGCGCTACTCCTCGCGTGCGCCCGCTGCCCCGCGGGCGGGCGGGTCGTGGTCGACCTGACGGGGGTCACCTTCCTCGGCGCCACCGGGTTGCAGTTGCTGATCCAGGCGTACGAGGCGTGCGTCCACCACGAGGTTGCCTTGCGGCTCGTGGCCACGCCCGGTCCGATACCGCGCGCCCCGCGCCTCACCGGTCTGCTCGACGGCGCGGTATCACTGGTCGTCGCTGTCCACGAGTGAGCGGCGAGGCGCGCTCGCGGGCCACTCGCGGTCTCGACGGACGTCGGGGAATCTGAAGTGTCGCATATGGAATCACCTATTCTGAGTTGTTGTTGTTGCCGTACTTGAACTTGGGCAGCGTCGACCGACCGCGGACGGCGGCCGACATCGAGGATCGAGCGTCAGCGGTCCACACCGGACTCACAAGACGCGGCAGTCAGCGAACCTTTTCGGGTCCACCAGAGGCAAGGATGGCCGCCAGCGCGATACGCGCACCCGGACGAACACCGTCCGGCCCCAGGAATGGCGGCGAGCTCCGCGCGGCGTGCACCACGCGCGGGGGCTCATCGAGCGAGGGCTGCACAGCCCTTTCGCATTGACATGCGAGCATCGTGTCAGCTGAGCCCGAGCCCGCACAAGGGAAATACCGGCAACGCCTAGATGGACGCCACCACGGCCCGCAGGGTGTCCGCCAGCAACTGGTCCAGCCGTTCCGCCACGGCGTCCGACGGCGGGGTCTTGCCGTGCGACTCGACGAGCGCCACCTCGACCACGTTGTGCCCGACCAGCGCCGTGTAGGTGGTGATGACGTCTTCGACCCGGTTGCCGCTGATCGTGCCGACCCGGGTGATGTGACCACGGCTCACGGAGTAGGGCGTGTCAGCCAGCCGCTCGACGTGCCACGTGCAGTCCATGAACCCGCCGTCGTAGACCTCGTCGGGCAGGCGGTAGTTCGAGCACGTCCGGGCGACTTCTTCCAAGTCGGACAGGTAGTCCCAGGAGGTGCGGAACGAGGTGACGGACACGGTGACCTGCGCCGGGAAGACCTTCTCCATGACGGGGAAGGCGTAGTCACGTCCGACGACGGCGACCTTGCCCTCGGAGTCCTCCCGCGCCGCGGAACGGTCGAGAGCCTGTTCGCACGAGTCCGGGGACACCGTCACGTCCGATGACGGCCCGCGGTCGGATCCCACGGCTGTGCGGGGCAGGAGGGAGAGAACCGGGCTCAACGCGTCGGTCGCGCCTGGGGAGTCAAGGAGTCGACTGTGGTCGCGACCGGAGTCGGGCACGGCAGGCGGGCTGGGGATCTCGTTCGCCGCCAACTCGGCGATGGCGCGGTCGTAGTCGTGATCGGCGACCGTCCCCCAGGACAGGGTGCCGGTCAGCAGGCTCACCGTCAGCGCGATGGTCACCCCACCGGCGCCGATCGCCCACCGCGCGACTGGGCGCCGTACCTGGTCACGCCGGGCGGGCACTCTCGACACCAGCAGGGCGAGCGGCATCGTGTAGGTCAACGCGAGAACGAGCAACCAGCCCGGGGTCCACAGGGACTGCTCGAAGACGTTCAGGCGACCACCGTCGATGGCGATCACGAGGCACTGCACGGCACCAGCGAGCGCAGCCGCCGACAGTCCACTCAGGACAGCAACCGGCAATGTGGGCAGAGCGGCCTGGTCACGCCGCCGCGCCGCGAGGGCCACCGCGAAGGCCGCGGCCAGACCGGCGAGAGCGCAGATCCACCACCGCTCGTAGACCATGACCGCGCTGACCTCGCGGGGCAGGTCGCGGTGGGGACGCAGCAGCCAGGACAGCGAAGCCCCGACGCCACCCACGATCCCCGCGACGGCGACGACCACCACGCCCAGCCTGCCGATGCCCTGCCGCCGGGTCCCCAGGGCGACGAGCACGAGTCCGCCGAGGATGAGCACCACCAGGACGCCCCACCCGGACACGGTGCCCCCGGCCATCAGGTTGCCCCTGATCAGCGCGGAATCCACCTGCCGGTACACGAAGATCCCCGCCAGGCTGGTCGCCGCACCGACCATCGCGGTCAACGCCGCGGCCGTGGCGACGACCGCTCCCAAGCCGCCGAGCCGCCTCCGTTCCGACCGGGCGAGCCGTGCCACGACCCCGGCGGCCAGGACGACGGCGGCGAGGATCCCGACCGCGAGAACGCCGACCAGCAAAGGGATGTGGTGCCGGTAGGCCGCCACCACGACCTGTGCGGTCCCCGGCGGCTTGACGCAGTACCCCGCGACCAGGCCGAGCACGGCACCGGCCCACGGTCCGGCCCACCGCGTCGGCGCCGCGGCTCGTCTCGTCCACGCCGGGACCATGACGGCGGCCCAGAGCAAGGACGCCACGATGAGGGCGATCGACTCGGGGAGCCGCACGAAGTCCTGGACGGTGGGGACGAGGTTCGACAACACCTCGTCGAGGCTGTGGTAGAGCCGCATCGCGACCATGCCGACCGCGGCGGAGAAGAAGAACCCGCCGTGGCCCGGATTCGGGACCGACCCATCCCGGTCAGCGGCTCTTGGGTGGGTGGCGAACCACCCCCGCACGATGGAAGTCAACCGGTGCGTAGCCGCTGGCGTCTTGGTACCGAGGTAGGCCGCTGGCGCCGCTGGGTCGGCCAGGACCTGTGCCACGTGGGCGTCGGCGACCGATTCGCGGTGCCGGAGCAAGGAGGCCCGCAAGATGATCGTCGCTATGGCGCTCACCACCGCGGCGACCAGCGACAGGCCGTGCAGGGTCCACAGGGCCCCCGGCGAGCTCAACAGCGGGAAGAGGGCGATGACCAGCGCGGGAACGGCCAGCCAGCCCGACCACCAGACCGCCGACGCCCACATGACGTCTCGGGCGCGGACGTGCCCGAGTTCATGGACCGCGACGGCGTCGAACGTGGCCGGGGGCTTGTAGGCGAGCGCCAGCGGGACGACGACCCACGCGGGGCGCCCGGGGACGGCGGTGGTGAACGCCTCCCTGACCCCGGTGAGCGGCGGCGCGACCACCAATCGAGGGCGCCTCTTGTCCCCTTCGCACAGTGCCGCGAAGCGCTTCTCGAGGGCCGCCTTGGCCTCCTCCGGGACGTCCGCCAGCCGCGCGGACCTCAGGCGCCAACGGATGGCCAGCCCGCCGGTGACCATGAGTAGCCAGGCCGAGATCACCAGGCCGAAGACACCGGCCAGCGAGGTCAGCGCGGATAGCCTGCTGGAGGTCTCCATGCAGGCGTCGAACAGGTTCTTCGCGAAGTAGAGGCTGGCAGGGGAATCATTCGGCGAGATCCCCTCACTCGCCATGCACCGCGCCGTCGCTTCGACGTTGCCGAGGTCGTTGGCGGCGAAGAGGGCCTCCCCCACGCCCGCGCCGGTAGCGGCCAGGGACGCCGCGACGAGGGCGTAGACCCACCACAGACCTGCGGGGCGCGGGGCGGTCGTCATGCGGGGCCGTCAGCCTGGCGGCGGAGCGTGGCCTCGAAGGCGTCGGCCAGGAGGGTGGCCTCGGCGGTGGAGAGACCGAGGGTGGTGCCGTGGTGGACGCAGGCCGCGTGGGCGAGGGCCAGGTGGCGCAGGTCCAGGGTGATGGTGGCGGGCGCGGCCTTGCGGCGCGACCAGCGGCGGCGCTGCAGGTTGGCGAAGGTGGCGGCACCCCAGACCTGCGCGATGGTGCTGGTCAGGAGGGGGAAGACCACGTCGGTGAGGACGTCGAGCTCGTTGCCGACACCGACCGCGCCACCGGTCCACTTCCACGACCGGCGCGTACGACCGAGCTCCCACGCCTCGGTCACCAACCGGAGGTAGTCCAACTGCTCCGGGGCCACGCGCGCGATGACGTCCCGGGCGAGGTCGGGTAGATCGACCGTCACCGTCCCGGCACTCGCCGCCCCGCCCTCCGGGCGAACCACCTCGGTCATCCGACCATCCGATCCCTCAGCGCCAACCCACGTCAGCGATCACCCCCACGTCGGCGCCCAGGCCTTGATCATTACCAGCACTACACCGATCGGGGGTAGCCGATCACCTGGACAGCGCAGCGCGGTGTGCTGGCTCGGACACGGGCAGCACTGGATTCGGATCCGGCCTGCCCCGGGACCGGCGATCACCCGGACAGCGGGGTGGACACCAGGTCGATGAGGGTGCGGACAGCGGTGCCGGTGGGGCCTTGGGGGTGTTCGCCGTGGGTGGTGGGGGTGAGGGCGGTGCCTTGGATGTCGAGGTGGGCCCAGGGGGTGGTGGCGGGGATGAAGTGCTGGAGGAACAGGCCTGCCAGGAGGGCGGTGCCGTGGCGGACACCGGTGGTGTAGTTGACCAGGTCCGCGATGGACGAGTCCAGTTGGGACTGGTAGCGCGACGGGAGGGGCAGGGGCCACATGGGTTCGCCCGCGCGGACGGCGGCCGAGAGCACGGCGTCGATCAGGGGTTGGTTGTTGCCCATGACGGCGGTGATGTCGCGGCCCAGGGCGATGGCGGCGGCGTCGGTGAGGGTCGCGACGTCCACGATGGCAGCGGGGGTGGACTCGCCCGCGAGGACGAGGGCGTCGGCCAGGATCAGTCTGCCCTCGGCGTCGGCGTTGCGGATCTCGACGGTGGTGCCGTTGCGGACGCGGAGGATGTCGCCGATGCGCATCGGGTCGTCGGTGGGCATGTTCTCGGTGAGCGGCAGCCAGGCCTCCACCGGGCGCGGGCACGACAACGGGACCAGCGCGGACATGGCGGCGAGGACAGTCGCCGCTCCGGCCATGTCTGCCTTCATGTCGATCATCTGCGGGGTCGGCTTCAGCGAAAGGCCACCGGCGTCGAAGGTGACTCCCTTGCCCACCAACGCGATCGGCGCCGCCGGGTTGTCCGGCAGGTGCCGCAGCCGGACCAGGCGCGGCGGGTTCCGAGAGCCGCCGGCGACCCCGAGCAGGCCACCTAGCCGTTCCTCGGCGATCCGGCGCTCGTCCCAGACCTCGCAGTCCAGCCCAGTCGCGCGGGCCACCTCCACCGCACGGTCCGCAAAGGCGACCGGGGTCAGGACCGAACCAGGCTCGGACACCAGATCCCGAGCCAACACCACAGCCTCAGCACGGACAAGTGCGACCCGCAGTTCCTCGGCGTCCCCCGCCGAGCCAACAAGATCAACGCGACGAGGACCCTCCGGTCGCACAGCGCTCTGGTAGCGAGTGAACCGGTACGCCCCGAGCACAAACCCCTCGACGAACGCCCCGAGTAACCCCGACGACACCGACACAGCGAGGTGCTCATACCCGCGCACCTCCCGCGCAAGACACCCCGCGGCATGGCGAACGGTGTCCGCACTCACCTCGCCAGAAGCCCCAAGTCCGAACAGGACAAGCCCAGGGACGTGGAAGACCTGACCAACCCGCCCCTGAAACCCTGTCGCGGCCAGAAACTCAGCCGAAGCCAAGTCCGACAGTCGATCCGAGTACGCCGGAGTCACCGCAACGTCCGCAGTGGACGGGCCCAGCCGCCAGTCGATCATCGTGCCCGCCGTGCCGCGCCCCAAGCCTCCAGGTCACGCGCGTACGACGCCGCGACCTCAGCCAACGCCCCCGAGGCCACCCTCGCCCACCCGCGAGCGGCCGACACCGCGTGCGGATCGACCCGCAGCGCCTGCACGAAGCAATCCTCGGCCGGCACCGGCAACCCGGCGCGGTCGAAGCACTCCCCCGCCAAGGCATAACCGCGTGCCGTGCCGATCGGCCCGAGCCGGGCGGTGCGCAGGTACGACTCCCCCGCCTCCCGCTCCCGCCCCTCCGCCAGCAGGACCTCGGCCAGTTCCATGTGCGTCTTCGGCTCGTACGGGTCGATCTCCAGGACTTCCGCCACCAATTGCCTGCCCCGGTCGTGCTCGCCGAACCCGAATGCCTCCTTGGACCGACTCTCCAGACAGGCCCGCAGGTTCTCCCTGGCCAGGAACCGCTCGTACGGCGTGGACGCAGGCACCGACCGAGCCAGTTCCTCAGCCCGGTCCATCTCGCGGGCCAACTGGTCGCGGTCGCGGCGCAAGAACGGCACGTAGGTGACGCTGCGGTAGAACCGACTCTCCATCATGGACTTCTCGAACGGCGTGTGCGCGTCCCCCGCGAGGAGTTCGTCCAGGCTCTCCTGCGCTTTGTCCCGCCAGAGGCTCGCGGCCTCCAGCGACTTGGTCTCCCTGGCGTGGAACACCACCGCGAACACGGAGATCACAAACCGCAGGTGCGTCGGGCAGGCCGGGTGATCAGCGATCTCGAACGACGCGGTCGGCTCGAAAACAGACGCGGACCCGACGGACCCCACATAGCGGACGACATCGCGCCAGTGCCACAGCTTCAGCTCGGCGACAGTGGTCAGTTCGGCGATCGGGCGCGGCGGCAGCAAGTCCAGCACGACCTTGCCGAAGCCCAACCGGAACAACACCACGGCGGTGAGGTACTGGCGTTCGGCGTCATCGGCCGGGAACCGCTCGACCCACGCGCACAACTCGTCCCAGGCGGGCGTCCGCAGGTGCGCGGGCAGGTCAGCGGGGTGAGCGACGGCGAACTCGGTGAGGCCGGACTCGCGGACCAGGTTGGCGCGGAACGCGGGCGGCATCAGGCGCTGCCAGTTGACCTCCGGCGGCGAGCCCGCGGCGGCGAACTCGTGCGCGTAGGTCGGCAACGACGCGTAGAGGCAGGGCGATCCGGACTCACCGAGGTTGAAGTACGCGGCATACATCCGGTAGTGCCAGTTGTGCTCGTACGAATGCTCGACGGGCCGGTTCAGCATCTCAGCCAACGGTGGGTCGGACAGCTCGACCAAGACCTCACGGGTCCGCGCCGATCGAGGGGCGGCCTGGTAAGCCCGTTCGGCGAGAACACGAGCGAACTCGTCGTGCCCCAACGCCTTGGCGCAACGCACAGCCGCCAAGAGGGCGAACGCCGTGCCGTACGGGCCAAGACGAGCCGTCTCCAGGTAGCCCGCAAGCGCTTTCTCGTTGTCCCCACAGCGTTCCGCGGCCTGGGCGGCCTGCATGTGGACCTTGACGTCGTAAGGATCCAGCGCCAGCGCCTCGGCGATGTACCGGGCCTCGCCCTCGGTGTCACCTCGGCGGACCGCGATGTCGACGGCGCGGTCGGCGATCCTGCGCCGCATCTCGACGGTCAGCGACTCCTCATCGACATCCCCTGGCGCGACCAAGAGATCCGAGGCCTCGCCCAGCAACCGCCAGGCGTGGTCGAACTCGCGCTGCCGCTCGGCGTGCATCACCTGGCGCAGCAAGAGCCTGGCGCGCAAGAGGGCGTCGTCGAAGTCCGGCAGATCAAGTCCTTTGAGGACTTCCTCGGCGCGCGCGAAGTGGGCAGGCGCGGGCGAGTCGTCGGCGGCGTGCCGCGTGACCAGGTAGCCCCAGGCGGCACACGCTTGCACGTGGATCGCCGTCGGGGCGGGATTGTCGACCAACGGCGAATAAGCGGCCCGAGTCCGCTCCGAAAGGCCTTCCACAGCGAATAACGCGCTGGCCCGGGCCCATTGTCCCGCGGCGAGCACAGGGTCGGCGCACGCGCTTTCCGAAAGGTCCGCGGGGATGACTTCCAGAACCGAGTCCGACAGGCAGGTGGCCAGCAACCACTGGGCCAGTCCGGCACGGTCCACATCGTCCAGGTCGGACCGGTTGGCGTAAGCCTCCGCCATCCGCCGCCAGGTCGGCGAAGCGAGTTCGGGGGCGAGGCCCGTGGGGTCGCTGACCCGGTACGGGGTCAGTCGGGTCTCCTCGTCGAGCAGCGCGCGGTAGCTGCCCGGCATGGTCATCCCGAAGCGCGGCGCGAACGGCGCGCGTTGCTCGAACCGGCGGGCGGCGAACACCGATCCCCTGGCGTGCACCGTGGTCAGCGGCGAGTCGGCGCCGTCCAGGTAGGGCCGGTGGACCTCGAAGGTGAGCCAGCTCGGCGCGTTGACGCCGACGCGGCCGTGCGCCAGTTCCCAGCGGTCCATCGACTCGCGGCTCCCGTCGAACAGGGTCGAGCCCCGCGGCAGCGGTCCGCCGCGGGGCCGTCCAGGTGGATCAGGCGTCGACCAGGCACACCCAGCAGTCAGCGGCGCCGGTGCTGATCTCGACCTCGTCCGCGAGGGATTCCCAGGTCTCGTAGGCCATTTCGCACTCCTTGGTTCGGGGGACCAGTGAATCGGAACATAGCAGCGGATTCCCAGGCCTAACAAGAGGATGGTTAACCCTGCCGCAACACGCACGCAAAGGGAATCCTGTCAACGAACACGTTGGGTGAGGGCGGCGAGGAACGCGTCCACCTCGGCCTCCTCGGTCCAATGGTGCGGGGCCACCCGGACCAGCCCGTCCGGGTGCGACACGTGGCAGTCGGCGGCCACCAGACCACGCGCCAGCGCGACGGATTCCACGGCCGGGTGGGTGAAACCGATGATCCCAGACCACGCGTCGTCGTCGGTGCTCGCGGAAATGGCGCAGCCAGCGCTGCGCAGTCCGTCGCAGAGCCGCTGTGTCAAATGGCGGACCCGGTCGGCGATCGCCGAGACGCCCACTTCGGACAGTTCGGCCAACACCTCCGCGAGACCGACCATGCCGAGCACGTCGTACATCCCACCTTCGGCGCGCGCGGCCGTCGGCAGTGGTGACAGGTCGTAGCGGAAGTGCCCGGCGCCCTTGGTCAGCATGTCGTTGGCGCCCTCGAACCCGAACCAGCCGCCCGGCAGGCGTAATCGGGGCAGGTGCTCGCGGCGGCTGAAGAAGATCCCGGTGCCGACCGGGCCGCAGAGCCACTTGTGCGCGCCCGCGGCGAGGAAGTCGATCGGGGTGTCGGCCAGTGACAGCGGGAGCACCCCGAGGCTCTGCACGGCGTCCACGCTGACCAGTGCGCCGACCCGGTGCGCGAGCGCGCACACGGCGTCGAGGTCGATCCGGAAGCCGGTGGCGAAGTTGACGTGGCTGACCGCCACGAGCCGCGTCGCTGGGCCGATCGCCGCCTCAACGTCCGCCAGGTGGTAGCCGCCGTCGCGCATCGGGACCCAGACCAACCGGACACCGCGCATCCGCCACGGGTGGACGTTGGCGGGGAAGTCCCGGTCGAACACCACCACCTCGTCGCCCTCGCGCCAGTCGAGCCCGTCGGCGACCAGGTGCAGGCCGGTGGAGGTGTTGGTGACGAGGGCGATCTCGTCGGTGGAGCAGTCGAGCAGCTCAGCGGCCAGGGCGCGGGCCCGGCGGCGGGCGGGGAAGATCCGGCCGATCTCGGCGCTGCCGTGCGGGAGGACGTCGACCACCGCGTCCCGCATGGCCTCGACCGCCCGCGGACGGAGTTTGCCCAGGCCCGCGTAGTCGAGGTAGGCGCTCATCTGACGCGCAACCGGACGGCGGCGACGGCGGCGACCAGCAGCGGGACGCCGTGCAGCAGGAGGACCCACTGCGGGACGAGGTCGGGGGTGAGCAGGAGGCTGGTTGCGACCAGGCCCGCCATGAACCCGCTGTTGACGACGATCTGGGACAGTCCGAACACCGGTCCGCGCCGCTCGTCGGGCAGGCGCTGGACGGCCTGCTTGAACGCGACCTCGCTGAACGCGTCCCCGATCCCGGCGACCGCGGCGGCGGCCAGGCGCAGGGGCCAGTCGTCGAACCAGAAGATGCCGATGAACCCGAGCGACATGACGATGGTCGCCAGGCAGAACACGACCCCGGGCGCGCGGGCGATGATCCGGGTGGCCAGTGGGCGCAGGACGAACCCGGCCAGCAGCAGCCCGGCGGCCCAGACACCCCAGAGGACACCGGCGGCCTCGGTGGGCGCGCCGGGGCTCAGCTCGCTGCCCAGGATCGGGATGCCGACGTGCTGCGACGAACTGCCGAACGCGTCCAGGCAGCGGACCACGAACAGCGGCACCAGCCCGGCGGCGACCACCGCGGGCCACAGCACCTTCTGGTCGCCGGACTCGGCGGTGGACCCGCTCTCCCGGAAGGGGACCCGGATCGCGACCAGCACGAGCGCGGACAGGGCGTAGCTGGCGGCGTCGAGCGCGAACACGCCCTGGAACCCGATCAGCGGCACGGCCACGGCGGACAGGCCCATGCCGAGCATGAACGCCACGCCCTTGAGGCCCGCTAGGACGCTGTTGACGAACTGGGTCCGCTCCCCCGCCAGCACCGGGGTCGCCGCGCTCAACGTCCCCTCGAACACCGACCGGCCGACACCGACGAGGAACACGGCGACGTAGAGCTGCGGTTGCCCGGGCAGCACCGCGAGGGTGAGCAGCACGACCATCCGCACCAGGTCGGCGGCGACCATCACCGCCCGCCGGTCCCACCGCGCCCCGTACGCGTGGCCGAGCCTGCCCCCCAGGATCGCCCCCGCGTACAGCGCCACGCTCACCAACCCGGTGGCCAACGCCGACCTGGTGGACTCCCACACGAAGATCGACAGGCACACGAAGTCCAACGCGTACCCGATGTCGGACACCGCCTTGGACCCCAGCAGCAGCCCCAGCTGCCCCCGCACCGCAACCCCACCACTCGCCGCCACCGCTCCATCTAAACGACCACGTCAACCACCCACCCCACAGGACGCCCGAGCGGGTGCGGAGTCGGTGCCGCGGACCGGCGAGTCAGGACACGAGTGGTGGGGTCGGGGTCAGGCGCCGAGGTAGGCGGTGCGGATGGCGGGGGTGTCGAGGAGGGCGTCGGCTTGCCCGGACAGGGCTATGTGGCCGGTGTTGAGGACGTAGCCGCGGTGGGCGATGGAGAGGGCCAGTTCGGCGTTCTGCTCCACCATCAGGACGGCGAGGCCCCGCTCCCGGTTGAGGTCGGCGATGAGGTCCAGGACGCGGTCGACGTAGATGGGCGCCAGGCCCATGGTCGGCTCGTCCATGCAGATGAGGCTGGGGGAACTCATCAGGGCACGGCCGAGGGCGAGCATCTGCTGCTCACCGCCGGAGAGGGTGCCCGCGTGCTGGCGGCGGCGTTCGGCCAATCGGGGGAAGGTGTCGTAGACCGAGGCGAGTTCGGCGCGGACGCCCTTGCGGCGGGTGAAGGCGCCGGTCAGCAGGTTGTCCTCGACCGACATCTCCGGGAACACCCGCCTGGCCTCCGGCACCGACGCGAGCCCGAGGCGGATGCGACCCGCGGGCGCGAGCCGGGTGACCCGCTCCCCCGCCAGCCGGACCTCACCCGTGCGCGGCGTGATCAGGCCGAGGATGGTCTTCATGGTGGTCGACTTGCCGGAGGCGTTGCCGCCGAGCAGGCACACGATCTCCCCCGGCTCGACCGTCAGGCTCACCTCGTGCAGCGCCTGCGTCTGGCCGTAGAACACCGACACCGAGTCCAGTTCCAGCAGGCTCATGGCCGCACCGCCGGACGGCGCTTGCCCAGGTAAGCCTCAATGACCCGGGGGTCGTTGCGCACCTCGTCGGGCGGCCCGGACGCGATCACCGTGCCCGCGTCGAGCACCAGCACCCGGTCGGACAGCCGCATCACCAGGTCGATCTTGTGCTCGACCAGCAGGATGGTCTGCCCGGCGGCCTTCAGCGCGAGCAACTGCTCCAGCACCTCCGCGGTCTCCACCGGGTTCATCCCGGCGGTCGGTTCGTCGAGCACCAGCAGCGCCGGACCCGACGCGAGCGCGCGGGCGATCTCGGTCCGCCGCCGGTTCGCGTACGACAGGGTGTGCGCCGCGGCCTCCGCCCTGGGCCGCAGCCGGTCACCGAATCTGTCCAACTGGGACTCGACCTCCGCCTCGCGCTCCGCGAGTTCCCGGCGCACGGACGGCGGGTCCACCAGCGCGACCGCGGTTTCTGCGAGCAAGGACAACCACCGCAGAACCGGGATGTCCCGCCACCGGGCAAGAGGCCTGGCCGCCCGCAACGTCGGGGTGAGTCCGATGAGGACGTTCTCCGCGACCGACAGGTTGCCGAACACCCGGCCGTTCTGGAAGGTGCGCGAGAGCCCGGCCTCAGCCAGCCGCTCCGGTCGCAGACCCGTGACGTCGCGACCCTGGAACAGCACCCGACCCTCGTCAGGCCGCAGCACGCCGCTGACCAGGTTGAGCGCGGTGGTCTTCCCGGACCCGTTCGGGCCGATGACGCTGACCACCTCACCCTGGTCGATGCCGAAGGACACCCCGTCGACCGCGCGCAGGCCCGCGAACGAGCGCCGGAGCCCCTGGACCTCCAGGACCGTCATCGCGCCACCTTCCCCATCAGTCCCTGTGGCCGGAACAGCACGACGGCGAGCAGCAGCAGGCCGTAGGTCAGCATCCGGGTCTCCTCCAACATCCGCAGCGCCTCGGGCAGTCCCACCAGGACGATCGCGCCGACGACCGCGCCAAGCGGGGAGTTGAGGCCGCCCAGCACGACGATCGTCAACGCCAGCAACGAGACGGAGATGCCGAACACGCTGGGGTCGATGTAGCCGTACTGCTGCGCGAACAGCGCGCCGCCGATCCCCGCGACGAACCCGCCGATGCCGAAGGCCAGCGACTTGTACTCCGCCGCCGCGATCCCGCTGGAGCGGGCCGCGACCTCGTCCTCCCGGATCGCCGACCAGATCCGCCCGAGGGTCGACCGCCGCAGCCGCACCACCAGCAGCAACACGACCAGCAGGATGGTGAGGTCCAGGAAGTACACCGCCAGCGGCGCGGACACCGGGGCGCCGAACAACGTCGGCGGCGGGATCGCGGAGACCCCGGACGGCCCGTTGGTCAGCCAGTCGAAGTTCACCGCCGCCGCGGCCACGAGCAGACCCGTGGCCAGCGTCGCGATGGAGACGTAGTGCCCGCGCAGCCGCCACGACGGCGACACCAGCGCCACGCTCAGCACCGCCGCGACCAGCCCCGAGATCGGCAGGCTCAGCCAGAAGTCGAGCCCGGTGCCGGTGGTCAGCAACGCCGAGGTGTACGCGCCGATGGCCAGTGGGGCTGCCTGCCCCAGGGAGATCTGTCCCGCCTGGCCCGACACCAGTGTCAGTGACAGTGCGAGGATGGCGTAGACGACGACTTGGACGCCGATCTGCACGGTGTAGTCGTCCAAGGCCACGGCAGGCACCACGTACGCGGCCACCGCCGCCACCGCGACCTGCCACGGCCGCAGCCGCACAGTCCGTGCGGCCCCGAAGAACGTCCCGGTCATCGGCTCAGCCGCCAGCGGCGAACGCTTGCCGAACAGGCCGGATGGCCGCACCCACAACACGAGCAGCAGCACGGCGAACGTGATCAGCGTGCGGGCGTTGCCACCCCACCACGAGACCCCGAACGCCTCGACCACGCCCAGCAGCAACCCGCCCGCGACCGCGCCGGGCAGGCTGCCCAGCCCACCGAGCGTGGCGGCCGCGAACGCCGACATGCCCACAGTGGACCCGACGGTCGGCGAGATGTTGTTCAGGTACATGCCACCCAGCACACCCGCGACACCGCCGAGCACGGAGGCGACCACGAACGCCAGGTTCTGCACCCGGGCCAACGGGATGCCCATCTGCGCCGCCGCGTCGCGGTCCTGCGCCACCGCCCTGATCGCCCTGCCGTAGCGGGTGGCCCGCAGGAACCAGCCGAGCACCAGCATCAACCCGATGGCCACGGCCAGGATCGTGACGTCGAGCGTGCCGAAGCGCAGCCCGCCGAGGCCGAGGTTGTCGGTGGCCAGCAGTGCGGGGAAGCGCCGGGTCTCCGGTCCGAACACCAACTGCGCGCCGTTGTCCACCACGACCGACACCGCGAACGTCGAGAGCAGCGCCGCGATCGGCGGCGCCTTGGCCAGCGGGGTCACCGCGACCAGGTTGATCACCAACCCCAGCAGGCCGGTGACCGCCATCACGCCGAGCAGCACCGTCCACAACGGCCAGCCCAGGTCGACGGAGAACCACCAGCCGGACATGGCGCCGACCGCGAACACCGAGGCGTGCGCGAAGTTGATGACGTTCGCCACGCCGAAGATCAACGACAGCCCGAGCGCCAGCAGCGCGTAGGAACTGCCGTTGACCAGGCCTGCCAGAGCGGTGTCGAGCACTTACGCCCCCACGAGCGTGAAGGCGCCACCCTTGACGACGAGCCGGGTCGACTTCGGCGTCGTCACCCGGCGGTCCTCGCGGAAGGAGAACGGCCCGTAGAGCAGGCTCGGGATCTCCTTGCCCTCCAGCAGCGCCTTGCGCACGCCCTCGCGGGTGCCGTCGCTGTGCTCGACGGCCCAGGCCAGGATCTTGAGCGCGTCGTAGGCGCCCGCGCCGAAGTCGTCGGGCTGCTTGCCGTAGCGCTTCTGGTACTTGTCGACGAACTCGCGCACCTGCGGCCGCGGGTCACCGGGGTGGAAGCGGACGATGAGCTGGGCGCCCTCGGTCGCCTCGCCGCCGAGCGCGACGTACTGCGGGGAGTACGCGGAGCTGGGCAGGGCGATCTTGGCCTGGGCCAGGCCGACGTTCTTCGCCTGCTGGGTCAGCAGGGCGGCGGCCTGGTAGTAGGCGATGAACACGAGCACGTCGGCGCCCTTGTCCCGGCCGTTGATCAGGCTCGGGCGGAAGTCGGAGCCGTCGGCCTGCACGGCCTCGCTGTGCACGATCTCGTAGCCGGACTTCTTGGCGTGCTCCTCGTAGAGCTTCCAGGTCGTCTTGCCCCAGTCGGTGTTGATGTAGTACACCGCCTGCTTGGTGCCCAGCGACTTGGCCAGGTCGGCCAGCTCCGGCGCGTGGTCCTGCTGCGTGGTGGAGGTGCTCCACATGTACTCGCCGCCCTTGGTGAAATCGGGGTGGGAGTTGGTGAAGCCGAACTGCACCAGGTGCGCCTTCTCGTACACCGGGGACGCGGCCATCGACGCCGGGCTGGCGAAGTCGCCCAACTCGGCCAAGATCCGGCTGTCGCCCGCGAACTTCTGCGCCACGGGAACGGACTGCTTCTGGTCGGACTGGGTGTCCTCCCAGAGCAGCTCGATCTTGCGGCCCTTGACCCCGCCCGCGCCGTTGATCTCGTCGAGGGCGAGGTCGAAGCCGGTGCGCCAGATCTTGCCGTACTCGGCCGAGGCGCCCGAGAGCGGCGCGGACACGCCGAAGAAGATCGGCCCCGCCGCGGGCGCGGGGGCGGCGGCGGTCTGCTCGCCGGAGAGCCTGCCGCAGCTCGCGAGCACGGCCGTGGCGCCGACCCCGGCGGCGGCGGTGAACAAACCACGTCTGCTGATCATAGTGCGCTTTCCTCACGTTGGGCTGGTACCCGCACGACAGAACCGGTGATGGTCTGCGGGTTGGTCAACAGGGACAGGATCGGGCAGGCCCGCTCGACGGCCTCGAACAGCGCGTCGATCTCGCCGTCGGTGGCGGGCGATCCGATGTGGACGGTGTAGGAGATGTTCTGCGGCGACGGCGGGACGTCCTCGAAGCCCGGGGTGCCCGCCTTCGGGTCGATCGTGGCGGTCACCTCGACCTCGACGGAGTCCAGGACGACGTCGGCCGCCGCGGCCTGGATCAGGAAGATGTGCGTCACGCAGCTGCCCAGGACGCCCAGTTGCAGCTCGGGCGAGCTGGGGCCGAGGTCGTAGCCCGCGTAGTCCGCGCCGCTGTCGCTGAGCACCTGGTGGTCGCGGATGCGGATGCGGCGGACGCCGCTGCGCCCCTCGGCGGTGACCTTCGCGGTCGGCGTGATGGGTTCGGCCGAACTGATGGTTTCCTGCTTGGCCAGCCAGATGCGGCGTTTTTGGGCAAGGTAGTCCCGCAGTGTGCTCATGGGTTCCCCTCCGGGTCAGTCGAATTCGTCGCGCGGGGCGGTGGCCGCCGCGCGGGCCACGAGGTCGGCGAGGTCGGCGACGCGCCTCGGGTCGTCGGGCAGGTGGCTGGTGGCGATGCGGATGTGGTGCTCGGCGGGCGGGTCGATGTAGCAGCGGCTGCCCGCCGCGACGGTCACCCCGGCGCCCGCCAAGGCGACCATCGCGCGTGTCTCGTCCGGGACCGGCACCCACAACACCAGTCCGTCGCGGGAGTGGACGTCGAACCCGCGGTCGCGCAGGGCGGCCGCCAGGGTGGCGCGGCGGTGCGCGTAGCGTTCCCTGGCCTGCCTGAGGAGTACGCCGGTCGCCGCGTCGTTGATGAGGTAGGCCTGGGCGTCCTGCAGGATCCGACTCGCCCACACCAGGCCGAAGCCGCGCTTGTGCCGGACCTGCTCCACCAGGTGCTCGGCACCCGCGACCACGCAGCTGCGCAGCTCCAGACCGTAGGCCTTGCAATAGGAACGGACCAGGAGCAGGCGCTCGGGCAGGTGAGCACCAATGCTGGCGACGGGGGCGGACGCGAGTGGTCCGAGGTTGTCGTCCTCCACTATGGACACATCGGGGTGACCTTCGAGCACGTCGGCGAGCTGGGCGGCGCGATCGGCGGAGACGGTGTGTCCAAAGGGGATGTGGGCGCGGGGTTGGTAGATGAACGCGACCGGGTTGCGCTTCAGCGCCTCGGTCAGCGCTGCTGGGATTGGACCTTCGTGGTCGCACCGCACGCCGATCACGCGGATACCGGAGCGGCGCAACGTGTCCAGCACACGCGGTGCGGTCGGTTCCTCCACCGCGACGAGTTCACCGGGTGCGGCGACCGCTTGGCAGGCCAGCAGGGTGCCCTCGTAGCCGCCCGCCACGACCGTCCACGCCTCGGGGGTGAACGGCCAGGTGGTGGTGACGGCGGCTTGCAGGCGCGGGGTGATGTAGTCGTGCTCGAACCCGTTGAGCCGTTCGGTGCGCACCCCGGCCGCCACCGCGTCCTCCAGCGGCGGCAGCAGCGCGGGATCCGGCAGCCCCTGCTCCAGGTCGATCGCCGACCACCCGGGGAAGCAGTCGTGCGGCGTCGAGTCCGGCGGCGCCAACGTGGTCGTCCCCCGCCGCCGCCCGGTGTTGATCAGCTGCTCGGCCCGCAACTGCCCCCACGAGTCCGCCACCGTCGCCGGGCTCACGGCCAACTCCGCCGCCAACGCCCGCACCGTCGGCAACCGCGTCCCCGGCGGCAGCTCACCGTCCCTGATCAACTCACCCACGGCCACCGCGATCCCCCGCGCCGTCCGATCCCGGATGCGCGTGACGAGCCAGTGCACCGGCGCCTGCGCGGCGTGGCTCATCGGACCTCCCTCGGCGTTTGTTCCCCGTTGTGCGACAAGCAGGAACGGTAGCCGGCGGAAAACCCCGGTCAAGACCGTTTCACCTGGTGGCCGAACTGAACAAAAACCGCACAAAGCCGCCCCACCCGCGATACCGACGCACTCACCGCAGCCCACCCGGCGTCCGCCTGGGTTTGTTCAGGCGTTCACCTGAACGACCGAATCGACCAGTCCCGCCGCGAGTGGGTGGTCCTGCCACTGACCGGCTGCCACAGCGGCGGACACCGCACGTGGCCGAGCCCTGAGCGGGACCCGCTGGTACCCGGCTGGGGGATGGCCGGTGGACACGCCAGTGGAAGTCACGGGTGGGGCGGGTGGGCTGTCGTAGCATCCGGGCACCATGAATGAGACGTCGGTGCGCAGCCGGTTGTGGATGATGCCGCTCGGGGTGGCGGCCGTGCTGGTGGCGGCGGTCGTGCTCGGGCGGCGGCAGCCCGGTGGGTTCGTGGTGCTCGGGTGGCTCGACCAGCCGGTGCTGTTCGGGACGATCGCCATCGCGATGGTGGCGTTCACGTGTTGGCTGCTCGTCGACCACGACATGTGGCGGCCGTTCCTGGTCGGGGCGTTCACCGCGCTGACGCTCGCGTGGGCGGCGCTCGGCGCGCTGGTCGGGTCGACGACCGCCAAGCCGGTGGAGCAGGCCCGGCACGCCTCGCCCGACGGTGAGCGGGAAGTGGTCGTGTACCGCGGCTACGCGGGCAGGGACGACGCCTGGGAACTGCGGGTGACGTCCGGGACGTGGCCGACCAGCCGCGAGTGGGACCTCGGGTGCGTCAACGCGGAGCGGGCCACCCTCAACGGCGTGGAGTGGACCGGCGCGAACACGCTGCGGGTCCTGGTGTCGCTCCCGAAGGACATCGACCTCACCCTGGACGCCGACACCGCCAAGCCCACCTCGCGGGTCGCGCTCGGCTGCTAGCCGCCCGTTTACTTTATACGGATTCACCCGCGTACCCGCTGGTCATCGCCCGGGCGCCGGTAATTCTGTTCTTTTCACACGCTTGAGCCCTTCTTCGCACCGCACTTACAGTCCTCGACGCGCCCAGTCCCGGGCGGCGAAATCACGAGTCAACCCTGCGTGTTCCTGACTCCGAGGAGAAATTCGTGCGTCTCAAGAATGTGCTCATCAGCCTGGTGGGCGCCGCTCTCGCGCTGACCGGCGCGGCGCTCCCGGCCACCGCGTCCCCGACCCAGCCCGCGATCATCGGCGGCGGCTACGCCCAGACCGGCCCGTGGGCGGTCGCGATCATGGTGAACGGCCAGCAGAACTGCTCCGGGTCGATCATCGCCGCGCGCTGGGTGATCACCGCGAAGCACTGCGCCAACAGCGCCAACCGCTTCTACATCGGCAACGTCGACCGCGACGCCGGTCAGTCGCGCACCGCGGTGCGGTCGGTGTCGCACCCGTCGGCCGACATCATCCTGTACCAGCTCAACAGCTCGGTGAGCACGACCTACGTGCCCCTGACCACCAGCGCGCCGACGGTCGGCAGCTCCGAGCAGGTCTACGGCTACGGCCGCACCGAGTCCGCCCGCGACTCGCGCTACCTCAAGGTCGCGACCATGCGCGTCACCAGGGTCACCAGCGGCTTCATCGACGCCACGAAGGGCACCGGCTACACCGGCCCCGGCGACTCCGGCGGCCCGGTCCTGCAGAACGGCAAACTCATCGGCGTCCACTCCTACGGCGACACCGCCGCGGGCACGTCCGGGCACGTGAACGTGTACACCTACCGCCAGTGGATCCTGGCCAACGCCACCGGCTGACCGACACCCGGAGGGCGTCCTGACCGGGCGCCCTCCGGGCGGTGACCGATTCCGGACCGCGGCAGGGAGGGCGGTCACCAGTCCCAGTGGACGGCGTAGGTGCCGGGGGCGGCGTTGGAGAGGGCGAATTGGGCCGTGCCCGCGTCGTCGAGTCTTAGTGGGCCGCCGCGGGCAGTGGTCGCTTCGGTGACCGCGCGCCAGCGGCAGGTGGCGGGGAGCGTCGCCGGGTCGAAGTCGACCTCGATGAAGTACTCGCGGACCGGGAAGCGGAGCTTGCGCTCGGCGCGCACCGATCGCACCGTGCCGGGCGGGTTGAGCAGCTCGTACTCCACCATGATCACGTCGCCGCGGTCGAGCACCCGGTCCAGGACCAGGACGGCGACCATGCTGCCGAACTCGGGCAGGTACCGGACCTCGCCCACCGCGCAGTGGCGGATCGGCCGCAGCCGTTGCCCGGTCGGGTGCGGCCCGTCGAGCACCGACACGACCGGCAGCCGCGACACCCCGGACCGGGCGGCCCGCAAGACCAGGCGCACCAACCACGACCGCTCCGCGCCGTCCGGCCCCAGCCGCACCAGGTCCTGGTGGCTCAACCGCACCAAGAACTCGTCCTCCGCGTCGACCTCCCCGAGCAGCGGCGGCACCTGCGGCTCCCCCGGCCACACCACCGCGGCGGCCACCCTGCGCTGCCCCTGCCGCCCCGGCCCCCTCGGCCTCGGCGGACCGGCGACCAACGTGCCGCTGGGAACCGCCAACACCTCCTCCAGCACCGCCAACACCCGCAACGACTCCCGCCGCTCCGGCCGCCGCCGCCCCGACTGCCAGTGGCTCAACGTCGCCACACTCACCCGACACCCCCGCTGCACCAGGCGATACCGAATCCGCTCCAACCCCAACCCACTGCGCTCGATCGCCGCCCGCAACACATCGTGAAAGGCGTCCCCGGTCATCCCCCCACCCTGCCACCGCCGTCCACAACCAACAATCCCCCACCCACCACCAATCCCTCTTAAGTCCTCTGTAGACCCCACCACCAACCACACCCCACCCCGAACGGCGCCCCCCGCCATCACTCGCACCCCCGCCCAACCACCCCGCTTCGCGCCCGCGCGCGGTCCCACCCCTGCCCAGCCCCCACCCTCTCCGGGGGGCGTCCCTGGTCCAGTCTACCGGGACCCACCGACAGTCGATCTTGAAACGACCCCCGCAGAGATCCACATGTGGATAACTTCTGTCACCCAGAAGACGGAAATGCGCGGCGGGTGGATCACGCGCGGGCGCGGAGGTCGGTGGCTCGGGGGTGGTTGAGGGAGGCGAAGAGGTCGGCGGCTTGGTGCCAGTGGGTTTGGGCTTGGGCGCGGTCTCCGGCGGTGGCGTGGATGTCGCCCAGGAGTTCGTGGGTGGTGGCGCGGCCGTGGGGGTAGTCGATCTCCGTGTTGAGGTGGAGGGCCTGGGTGGCGAAGTCGGTGGCGGCGGTCGGTGCGCCCGCGGCGAGGGAGGCGGAGCCGAGGTCGTTGAGGGCGCTGGCGATGGTGCGGCGGTCGCCTCGTGAGGTGCGGATGGCGAGGGCGCGGCGGAGGTGGGCCATGGCCAGGTCGTGCGCGCCGAGGCGGACCGAGGCCTTGCCCAGGTACTTCAGCGCCGTTGCCTCGCCCCACGTATCGGCGTCGGCGACGTGCATGGCGAGTGCGCCCTCCAGTGCGGCGACGGCCTCCCGGTCTTGGCCGAGTTCGTAGTGCGCGGTCCCGATGTCACGCAGCACCCACGCCTCACCCCACCGAACACCCGCGCGGCGCCAGAGGACCAGAGCCTCGTCGAGTTCCTCAAGGGCACGAACGTGATCACGCACCCCGCGCCTGCCCACCGCGAGCGCGGTGAGCAGCCAAGCCGTGGCTGGGACAGCACCGCGACGCCGGGCAGCGGCCAGACCTATCTCGTGCGTCGGGACCCAGCTGGTCAGCCCGCCCCGGATCAGGAGGAACCCGAACAGCGCCACCGGCAGCTGCCACGCCAACTCGTCCTCCCCCAGGTCAGCGGCCTGCCGTACAATCGCGTCGAAGTTCGCCCGCTCGGCGTCCCACCACCGCGACACAGCCTGGGAATCGGCGAACTCCAGCGGTGGCAACGGATTCTCGTCCAACCGGAGCTTGATGCTCGACGAGTCCGGCAGCGCCACCCGGTTGGCCGCGACCGCGGTGTTGGCGTACCACGACAACAGGCGCCGCAACGCCGCTCGGCGGTCCACATCAGACTCGTCGGCTTCCGCGCACTCGAAGGCGTGCAGGCGGATCAGGTCGTGCTGTTGGTAACGCCGACCGGGCTTGGACTGGACCAAGTGCGCCGAGACCAACTCCGTCAACGCCTTCGCGACCTCACCGGGTCCGGCGAGCGCGGCAACGGCGCGCGCACCGATGTCCGGACCGGTGATCAGCCCCAGCAACCGGTAGAGCCGCGCCGCCGCCGGTGATAGCGACTGGTACGACCAGGAGAACACCGCCCGGACCGCGGTGGTCTCGTCATCGTCGATCACGACCACGTCGAGCCGTTCGCGCACCGACGCCAGTTCGTCCACCAGATCGGCGACGGAGGTCCCGGCTGTCAGCCGCTCGGCGACGATCCGCAGCGCCAACGGCAAGTAGCCGCAGTGGCGCGCGAGCACCAACGCCCCCTCCGGATCCGCGCCGACACACTTGCCCGCGACCCGTTCCAGCAGTTCCACCGCGTGCGACGGCGAGAGCACGTCCACCGACATCCTGCGCGCCCCTTCCCTGACCCCCAGACTCGCCAACGCGTTCCGGCTGGTCACCACCGCCCGGTAGGTCGACGTGCCGGGCAGCAGTGGCCGCACCTGCGCCACCGACCCGGCGTTGTCCAGCCCGGTATTACCTGCGAGGTAATCGACTTCCCCACTCACACGCGACCAGACTGGACGGCGCAGGGAATCGAGTGAGAGGAATGGGATGAGCGACCTGAACGCCGTTGTCGACGCGTACCTGGCGGTGTGGAACCGGACGGACGCCACCTCGCGGCGGGAGATGATCGAGCAGTTGTGGGCAGAGGACGGCACCTATGTCGACCCGCTGGCCTCCGTCCAGGGCTGGTCGGGGATCGATCACGTCGTCGCGGGGGCGCAGGCGCAGTTCACCGGGATGCGGTTCACGCGCGGAGCCACCTACGACGAGCACCACAACATCGTGCGGTTCACCTGGGAGCTCATCCCGACCGCGGGCGCCGAGGCACTGGTGGTCGGTTTCGACGTGGCCGTGGTGAACGACGACGGGCGGATCGCGGCGGTGTACGGGTTCCTGGACAAGGTCCCCGGCTGATCACCTGGACCGCAGGAACCGCTCGGTGGTGTCGTCGGCCGGGTAGAAGTTCTCGACGTGCAACTCCTCGACGGTGATGTCGCACGGCGAGCCGAACGTCGTCACCGTGCAGATCAGCGACAGGTCGTGGCCGTCGTACCGCAGCCGCAACGGGACGCACACGTCGAAGGCGTCGTCCGAGGCGGCGCCCCACTCGTTGCCCGCCGGGTAGGTCAGGAACTCCCGGTACACCTCGGCGAGCCGGGCGGCCCCCGGGTTGACCCGCAGTTGCCGCTCGACCCGGCCCAGCACGTACCGCCGCCACTGCCCCAGGTTCAGCATCCGCGCCGCGAGCCCCCGCGGGTGCATGCTGAAGCGCAGCACGTTGAACGGTGTGGTCAGCAGGTCCGGCGGCGCGCCCTCGGTCAGCAGGGCGACGGCCGCGTTCGCGTCGACCATGTCCCAGTTGCCGTCGACGGCGAACGCGGGGAACGGGTCGTGGCTGGCGAGCACGGTGCGGACGGCGGCGCGCACGACGCCCATCCGGGGTGTGTCCAGCGCGCTCTCCGAGAAGGCCGGTGCGTACCCCGCCGCCAGCAGCATCCGGTTGCGGTCGCGCAGCGGGACGTCCAACTGCTCGGCCAGGCGCAGCACCATGTCCCGGCTCGGCGCCGACCGACCGGTTTCCACAAAGCTCAGGTGCCGGGCCGAGACATCGGTTCGCGAGGCGAGGTCGAGTTGGCTGATGTCGCGCGTGCGGCGCCACTCCCGCAGCAACGCGCCGATCGACGAGGGGTGCGGCGCGGTCGGTGTCATCACCGGCGATGCTACCGGGTGCGCCCGCGTCGCACGGCCCCGTGGGTCACTCCTCGGAGTCGAAGTCGGAGTCGTCGCCGGGCGAGCGCCGGGCCAGGACGCGGGAGCGCAGCAGGTCGGTGGTGTCGTCCTGACTGTTCTGGTGAATCTGGTTGTGCTCGTTGTCCTGGTGGACCTGGTCGTTCTGGTGGATCTGGTGGATCTCCGGTTGCTCGCCCGCGAAGCCGCCGGACTCGTTGGCCACCAGGACGAAGGCGTGCTTGAACTCCACCGGGATGGCCTTGCGGAACTCGAACAGGGTGCCCGGCAGGTCCTGGTTGGTGTAGGTCGGCGCCGTGGGCGTGTGGCCCGCCAGCGCCAAGTCCCGGGTGACGTGCGCGACGACGGCGGCCCAGATCTCCTTGTCGAGCACGCTCTCAGGCTGGGCAAGGAGGGTGGACCGCAACCGCTCCCGATCCCCTTGCGCTAAGAGCTTCACAGCGGTCCACGGCGAGGTCCTGGGTAGGACGCCCCACGTGTTCTTGACCGCGCTGTCATAGAGGTTGCCGCTGAACTTCTTGAGCTCGAACAGGTCATGCACAGCGAGGGAGAACCGGTTCGTCAGTTCGGCGAGGTTCACCAGGACGGAGCGCACGTAGTTGTAGGCGGCGAGAGAGCGGTCGCGGTCGATCCACACGTCACCGGGGATCTCGTCGAACTCCTTGGCCCAGTCGAGGTACCAGTGGGCTTCCCGGACCAGGCGCGCGCCCACTTCGTCGGTCCCGAGGTCGGCGAACGGCATGCCGACGGTGGCGTGCCTGCTGCTGCCGCTCACCCCGACGGAGAACTCGTCCGACCGGTACACGAGGTGGTCCGGGTTGTGCACCGCCAGGTCGAACGCGCCGAGCGCGCCGGTGGCGAACGTCCCCCGCCCGTTCTCCCCCGACACCAGGGTGGCGATCCGGTCGATGAGCGCCCGGATCGCGTCGGTGCGCTTGCCCCAGCCCACGACGTCGGTGACCTCGGTCGGGCTGGTCTTGATCTCCATCGTGTACTCGCGGTAGCCGACGACCTCGTCCTCCCGGCCGCCGATGTCGGTCGTGACCTGGAGCAGCAACTCGTTCTGGTCCACGACCTCGGCGATCAGCGACCGGTCGTCGTCCTTCTTCTTGCCGAACCGCACACCGCGGAACTCCTGTTCCGTCCCCACCGACGGTCCCGCGAACGACACCCGGTACGCCAACACCATGACCTTGCTCCACACTGCGGAAGGGGTAAGCCACCCTCCCGATCGCCCGCACCCGCCGGAGCATGTCGGCCGGGAGAAGTTGATCACCCGAATGGACGCCGCGACCGTCCACCCCGGAGTCGGGTCAACCGGTCGGTCCGGCCATCTTGGACCTGATCCGCTCCGCCTGGTCGGGGCGGCGCTGGGCGACGGAGAGGCCAAGGGCGCGCTGCCACGCGCGGTTGGCCTCGTCCTGGTCGCCGAGCGCGGTGTGGCTGTCGGCGAGGCTGTCGAGCACCACGAGCTCCTCGGCCTTGTTGCCGAACTGGGCCAGCAGGTCGAGGGACCGCTGGTAGAGCGTGATCGCGGCGCCGTGATCTCCCTGGGCCGCGGCGACCGTGCCGAGCCGGTGCAGGCAGTAGGCGATGCCCTCGACGTCACCGTGGTCGCCATGGATGGTCAGCGCGGCCTCGAAGCGCGTCGCGGCGGCGGCGTGGTCGCCCGCCTTCGCGTGGTACTCGCCGGTCTGGCCGAGTAGTTCCGCCTCCCACACCGGCAGGTCCACGGTCCGGCACAGCTCCAGCGCGCGCTGGGTGGTGCTCATCGCGGCCGCTACGTCGCCCGCCTGGTCGTGGGCGCCCGCCATGGCCCGCAGGGTGGCGACCTGGTTGGGCACCGAGCCCGCCCGCTCGGCCAGCGCGGCCGACAGGGTCAGGTGCTCAACCGCCGCCGCGTGGTCCCGGTCGTGCAGGTGCAGGTACCCGAGGTGGCGGTGGGTGAGGGACAGGACCACGTCGCTGCCGATCAGGGTGGCCGCCTCCAGGGCGACCTGCCAACTGGCGTGGCCGTCGGGGTGGCCCTGCCGGTGGTGGAACCCGACCAGCGACCAGGCGAGCTGCCAGGTGACCTCCGGCCACCCGCGCCGCAGGGCGAAGGGCTGCGTGTCGAGCAGGCACTGGTGTTCGGCGGTGAGCCAGTCGATGGCGGCGCGGGCGGTCGGCATCGTGACCAGGTCCTGACCGGGTGCTACGCCAGTTAGCGGTATCTCCATCTCTGGCCGGTATGGCGCCAAGAGGCGCGCGGCCCGGTGTGCGTTGTAGAGGAGAAAGTCGACCAGGCCACGGACGGCTGCGGTGGTGTCAGCGTCGTCGACGGGGGTAAGGCCGCCTGCATAGAGCCGGACGAGGTCGTGCATCCGGTAGCGGCCGGGGGCGTGTTGGCGGACTAGGTGCGCGGCTTCGAGCGTGCGCAGCAGCGACCGGGCACGGGACTTGGGATGGCCGGTGAGCACCAGCACCGAGTCGAGCCCGATGTCGGCGCACGGCGCGGCGCCGAGCAGCCGGAACACCCTGGCCGCCGCCGGGTCCAGCGACTGCGTGGAACAGGCGAGCACCGCGCGCAGGCTCAACGACAGGTCACCGGTGTCGAACCCGTCGAGGCGGTCGGCGTCCTCCCGCAGTTCGTCGGCCAACTCCGCCAACGACTGGGCGGGCTGGGTCACGATCCGCGCGGCCAGGATGCTGACGGCGAGCGGGAGGCCCGCGCAGTAGCGCACCAGCTCGGCGACCGCCGCGGGTTCGGCGTCCAGGCGCGGGCGCCCGACCCGCTCGGTGAGCAGGGCGACCACCTGGTCGTCGGTCAGCACGTCCAGATCCACGATCCGCGCACCCTTCGCGATCAACTCGGCGAGGTGGAACCGGCTGGTCACCACCACCGTGCAGGTCGGGCTCCCGGGCAGCAGCCGCACGACGTCGCCGCAGTGCCGCACGTTGTCCACCAGGACCAGCAACCGCTTCCCGGCGACCAGGCTGCGGAAGGTCGACGCCTGGGACTCGACGTCAGAGGGCTGGCTGTCCTCACTCACCCCGAGCGCGCCGAGGAACCCGCGCAGCGCACGAGCGGCGGACACAGGTTGCTCGTAAGGCGCGAAGCCACGCATGTCGACGTAGAGCTGACCGTCGGGGAAACGGTTGAGTTGCTGGTAGGCCCACCGCAACGCCAGCGAGGTCTTGCCCATACCGCCAGAACCCGTCACTACCGCCAAACCAAGCGCGGCAGGGTCAGTCAGCTCCGCTAGCTCTACCCGCCGATTGATGAACCGGACAGGCGCGGCAGGCAGTTGCCGCGGAACCGCCGCGGTAACCCCACCAGTCGTGTGGACGTGCAGCGACCCGGTGATCGAGCCCAACTGGATCACCGGACCGGAAGACCCACCCGCGTCGTTGTGGTAGACGGGCTGGACCGTGGAACCGTCGTCGTGCATGTTCCCCCCGCTCGCCGTGGGGTGCCACGAACAGCAGACCACAAATCAACCGACAGCGCCGGGGATCGCCACGGATCGTCCGATACACGCCGCACCTGTGTGCCATTTGGCGCGGCGAGTCAATGCCCTTTGGCGCGATATTCGATTCCGCCGGGCAACGGAAAATCGGCTCAACCGCGCGAGCCCTAGTACATGTCCACCGAACCCACGATCACCACGACCAACGGGTACGCAGTGAACCGTGGTTCCCCCGTGCACCACGTCCACCCGGACAGCGCTGATCACTGGCAGGGGGCGCCGGGCCTGCACCACAGCATCTCCGCGCCGAGTTGGGTGAGGCCGCGCACGCTTGCCTTGTCGTAGGCGAGGTTCAGCCGGAGCCGGTCGCCCACGTCGATGTCCGGGGTCGTGCTGGCGACCACGTCGGCGGTGGCCCGGTCGTGCCCGTCGACCGACAGCAGGCGGATCCGGGCCTCTCCCCCGCCGGTCGCCCAGACAGCCGTGCCGTCGTCGGTGAAGGTCAACGTCCCCGAACCTGTCCACGCCCCGGTGAAGCCGGCCTGCGTGGGCGTCTTCAGCGGAGGGCAGTACTCCCCCGGCGGGGTCCACGCGGGAATCCGGAGGTCGGCGCAGTAGTTGGCGCTCACGGCCGTCGTGCCGGTGGTGCGGAACGGGCGGCCGTTGTCGTCGACCACGGTCTCGCCGCGGCGGGTGCCGGAGGTCCAGGTGATCCGCAGCCGCCACTCGACCTCGTCGGTGGACACGTTCGGCTTGATCACGAACTGCTCCACTTCGGACTCGTTGACCTGGAAGGGGAACCTCGGCGCCGGGACCTTCTCACCGCCGTCGGCGCCGGGGATGCCGAACGCGACCGAGTTGTCCCTGGTGAGGTCCACGCCGAAGCTGCGGGGGATGACGTCGGCCTCGCACGGCGTCTCCAGCCGCACACCGGTCGCGGCGGGCTTGCGGGACACCACCTCCGCGCGCATGGACTGCAGCACCACGGCGGCGGGCAGGGAACCCTGCAGGGTCACCAAGACCTCGCCCTGATCGGCCTGCACCGCACCCTCCGGGCGGTCCTCGATCGGCAACTGGCCCGGCGGCGTGGGGACCACCCACCCGCCCGCGCAGTGGCCGAAGCTCACGGTGGTGACAGCCCGCAAGTCGGGGTCCTCCTCCGAGGCGGTCAGCACGACCACCGACAGGACGCCGACGGCCAGCACCGCGACGACCACGAAGGCCACCGCCAGCCGGATCCACAGCGGCAGCGGCGTCGACATGGTCACCGGGCCGTTGATGGTGTTCGCCTGGAGCACGGACCCGCCCACCTGGCCGGACACCGCGTTGCCCGGTCCGACGGCACCCGGCTCGCCGACGGCACCCGACTCCTCGGTGGCACCCGGCGGGCGGCGCGACTTGGCGACCACGACCAGGGCGGCGGCGCACACGACCAGGCCCAGGATCGCCACGCCGGTGCTCAGCGCTTTGAGCACCGGGACCAACGGGTGGTCCACGCCCGCGAACACGTCGAACTTGACCAGCGCCCACGCGCCTGCCCCGGCCGCCAACGCCACCCACCCGGCCCGCCGCGCCCGCGTTGCCCTGTCCGCCACGAATCCCCCTCCACCGTCCCCGGACGACCATGGTCCCACCCACCGCGAACGCGCGGACCAGGACGTCCGGGAATGTGCCCGCGCATTGTCGGCGGCATTCGGCCGTGCCCGGCACGAGCGGTATGTGTGATCCACCGCGAGCGGTGGTACATGAGGGGTGATCGTGTTCGACAGGAGTCTCGAAGCACGGGACGCAACGGGTTGGGAGTAGCAGATGCCTCGGGTACAGCAGCACCGTCGTCGGTTGCCGGGTAGTTGGTTCCGCACGACCTCCGTGCAGAGCCACTACCGCCGCTCGCCCGCGCTGATCCCCACCATCGTCGCGGTCGCGCTGGCCCTGATCCTGCTGGCGGTGCTGGTGTTCTGAGCCGGGTGCGCGCATCCGAGCGCCGGGAGGGGTCGCCGAGCAGGCGGCCCTTTCTGTGTATTCAGAGACGGGTCCGCTGTCTGTGAAAAACCGTTCCAGCGCGGGTCTTGTCGGCGGCGTGGAACTAGTAGGAGAGTGCATTTCCAGCGATCGGGCGTCCCCCCGATCGCCCGGGGATCGACATACTGGGAATGTGTGAAAGCCAGTCATTCGCCACATTCCCCCCCCTGCGCGTGTCGAACCCGGTCA
This sequence comes from Actinokineospora globicatena, assembly GCF_024171945.1. Lineage (GTDB taxonomy): Bacteria > Actinomycetota > Actinomycetes > Mycobacteriales > Pseudonocardiaceae > Actinokineospora > Actinokineospora globicatena. Next base: position 60,637 of record NZ_JAMTCR010000003.1, on the reverse strand, counting down.
GGAAAGGCACGGTTTATGGCAATCAACCTCCGCAAGAGCCTGATCGCGGGCATCGCGGTGAGCGCCGTCGTCCCCGCGGTGCTGTGGGCAACCGGGTCCTCGGCGGGCGCGGCCCAGCCGCAGCAGCCGAAGTACCAGCCGGAGATGGTCTCGGTGCTGGCCAAGACGCTGGGCATCGACGAGCGCGCGGCGGTCGCGCGGCTGGACCGGGAGGCCGACCAGCAGCAGAAGCTGACCGACCTGACCCGCGGCGGCCTGCGCGTTGACGGTGCCTTCGTCGACGCGAGCGGCAACCTCACGGTCAACACCACCGACGCCTCGTCGGCGGCCCGGGCCCGTTCGGCCGGTCTCGCCGTGCGCACCCCCGCCCGCGGCGAGGCCGAGCTCAACCGGGTCCAGGCGCGGCTCGACGCCGCCGCCAGCAGGCAGGTGCCAGCCGGTGTGGCCTCGTGGAGCGTCGACCTGGCCGCTGACGTGGTCACGGTCGAGGTGTCGGACGCGGCGAAGCCGCAGGCCAAGGCGTTCCTCGCCGAGGCGGCCAAGCTCGGCGGCGCCGTCAAGGTCGTCAGCACCGGGCAGCGGCTCGAGACCCAGGCCACGGTGTACCCGGGCAGCAAGATGAACATCAACGGCGGCAGCGGCTACTGCTCGGTCGGCTTCGGTGCCCGCAACTCCTCCGGCACGCAGTACCTGGTCAGCGCGGGCCACTGCGTCGCGGGCCTGCCGTCGCTGTACTTCAACGGCTCGGCCTTCGCCAAGGGCACCGCCACCCGCTTCGCGCTGGGCAGCAGCAGCGTGGACATGGGCGTCGCCAAGATCAACTCGGGTAACTCGATCGCCACCACGGTCGGCACCTGGGGCGCCACCACCAACCCGGCGGTGCGCGGCGGCACCAAGGCCTCGGTCGGCTCGTCGATCTGCAAGTCCGGCGCCACCACCGGCTGGACCTGCGGCACCATCAAGGCCTACAACGTGACGGTCACCTACACCGACCAGAACGGCGGCCCGGACACCGTGGTCCGCGGCCTGGCCAGCTCCTCGGTCTGCACCATGGGCGGCGACAGCGGCGGTGCCTACATCTCCGGCAACCAGGCCCAGGGCATGACCTCCGGTGGCCCGACCGGCCAGCAGTGCACCTTCAACGGCGGCAACCAGAGCGGCAAGTCCTCGTACTTCCAGCCGCTCAGTGACGCGCTCTCGTACTACGGCCTGACGCTCAACGTGGGCTGATCTCCCTGCTCACCGACCGTCGCCGTCATCCCCGATGGGGGTGGCGGCGGCGGTGTCATCGGGGTGATACTCCCTCCTCGCCCTACGAGAGTGAGCGCCATGACCGGGTTCCAGCAGGAGAGCGAGACCAGCCGGGTACCGCGCGCGGAGACCTTCGGAGACGCGCTGCGGACCGCGATCCACCGGCGTGACCTCACCCTGGACCGGATCCGCAGCAGGCTCGCCGCGCGTGGCGTGGACATCAGCCTGGCCACGCTGAGCTACTGGCAGCAGGGCCGCAGCCGCCCCGAACGGGAGAAGTCGCTGCGCGCGCTGCGGGAGCTGGAGTCGATCCTCAACCTGCCCTCGAACGCCCTGTTCGACCTGCTCGAACCGCCCAAACCACGCGGGCGGCTGGTCACCGCGAGCGCGGTCACCGGCAGCAGGCTCTACGGCGACGACGCCCCGATCCGCGGCGTGCTCGGCGGGTCGTTCGAGCGGCTGAACCACGGCATCGCGCCGATGACCATGACCGAGTCGTGCACCATCGACGCGAGCCGGTCGCTGCGCCGGATCAGCACCACCCAGGTCCTGCGGGCGGTGCGCGAGGGCGCGGACCACTTCATGATCGTGCACGGCGTCGACGAGGGCGACGTGATGCCGTCGGACATCCGCGTGCACACCGGCCGCCTCGGCGACGTGCGCATCGACCACGAGAACGGGTTCCTGGCCGCGGAGATCCGGTTCGGCCGCGCGCTCGCGCGCAACGAGACGACGATCGTGGAGTACGACACCGTCCTCGGCGAGAGCGCGATCCCCTCGCGCAGGCACGAGCACCGGCTGCGCATGCCGATCTCCAGCATGCTGATGCGGGTGCGCTTCGACCCGCGCGCGCTGCCCACCCGCTGCCACGGCTTCTACCGCGACTCGGTGCCCGCCGCCCTCAAGCAGCGCCGCCGCCTCATCGTCGACGCCTCGAACACCATCCACACCTTCGTCCCGAAGTGCGTCCCCGGGGTGTACGGGATGTCCTGGCAGTGGACGTGATCACACGAACATGCCGGTCGGCCGGATGACGATCGTGTTGACGTCCACGCCCTCGGGCTGGGTCAGCGCCCACACGATGGTCTCGCCGAGTTTGTCGGCCGAGAGGTAGTCGCGGTCGGGCACGCCGCCGGGCATCGCGTCGAAGAAGTCGGTGCGGGTCGCGCCCGGGGACACCAGCGTGACCCCGATGCCGTCGTCGATGAGCGCGCCCCGCACGTTCTCGGCGAGGCCGGTGACCGCCCACTTCGTCGCGCCGTAGATGTTGCCCGGCGAGTACACGTGCCCAGCGACGCTGCCGACGAGCACGATGCGCCCCTTGGTCTCCCGCAGCGCGGGCAACGCGGCGTCGATCAGCACCATGGGCCCGAGGACGTTGGTGAGCACCATGTCCCGCCACCCGGCCGGATCCCCGTCCCCGAGCTCGTCGAACGTCGCGAACCCCGCGTTGGCCACCACGCAGTCCAACCGCCCGAACCGCTCCAGCGCCTCGCCGACCGCCGCCCGCACCGCGACGTGATCAGCCGCGTCCCCCGGAACCACCACCAAACCCTCAGGATCCCCGAGCCCCGCCGCGAACGCCCGCAGCTTCTCCCCACTCCGCCCAGTGACCACCACCCGATACCCACCCCCCAACAACCGCCGCGCGGTCGCCGCCCCAATCCCACTACCCCCACCGGTCACCAAACCCACACGCCCGTCCACCGCATCCCCCTTCCGCCGTTTTCTCGAACACCCCCTTTCTATACGCCGCGCCCATTTCGCCGCAAATTCCTGGACCTGAATCCAACTCCAACCAATTCCCATTCCCGCCCCCCGAACTCGCCATTCCCCACCCCCACCAACCGCTCCACTCACCCGACTACGGCGCCCCCGCCCAGACTCCCCGCCAGACATCCACCCGACCCCTCCCACGCCCACTGACCCCGCCTGGCATCCAACTGGAGCCGCCAGATGCAGGGTTCGACCTAGACCCCGCGGGACGTTCGACCGCACCCACCAGCGGACCCAGGCCTTCAGTTGGACCTACCAAGATCCAGAGGTTCGACTGAACGCACCGGACGTTCGACCACACCCGCCAAACGCCCGCTGGACCCGCCAGGCCTCCAACTGAACCAGCCAAGCGCCCACTCGATCCGCCAGGCACTCAACCAGACCCGCTAGGCGCAGGGGTTCGACCGCACCCCAAGCCTGCCAGGCCTTCAGCTGGACCAGCCAAGATGCAGAGGTTCGGCTGGGCCCACCGTAGGTTCGACCGCACCCGCCAGGCACCCTCTTACCCCACCAGCCCCGCTTCGCGCCCGCGCGCGGTCCCACCCCAGCCCGGCCCCCACCCTCTCCGGGGGGCGGCCCAGGTCCAGTCTACCGGGACCCCCCGACGGATGATCTTGAAAGCGCCGCCGTGGAGATCCACATGTGGATAACTTCTGTCACCCAGAAGACGGAAAAACGGGGCGGCGCGGCAAGGGAACAGCAGGTCAGCGGCTTGGGTGGCGTGCGGGGAGTGTCGTCGCGGGGAAGTCGGGTCGGCGGTGATCATCGAGGGGGTTGACTGGCAGAGTTTGTCCACAATGGACAAAACGGGAAAAGGAGGTTCGCGGGGAGGGCGGGGGTGGATAGGGTGTGGGGGCCGAGGTGCGAGCGACGAGTGAGGGGGCGGCCGTGAGGGTGTGCGGTGTGGTGGCCTCGTCGCGGTATGAGGTGAGTTTGGTGTCTTCCGGCGGCCGACGCCTGCTGCGCGGCTGGTGTTGGGAGAGGCGGCTCGGCTAGGGGCTGGGCGCCGGAGGAATCGCGCTGTCCTGGTGAACTCTGCCCCGAAGGGGTTCTTTGTCATGCGCGCCAACGAGATCAGTGCTGTCCGCAACCTCGGCATCCTCGCCCATGTGGACGCGGGTAAGACCACCGTCACCGAACGGATCCTCTTCGCCACCGGGGCGACGCACAAACGCGGTGAGGTCCACGACGGCACGACGATCACCGACTTCGACGAGCAGGAGCGCGCCCGCGGCATCACCATCTTCGCCGCCGCCGTGAGTTGCGCCTGGGGCGAGCACCGGCTCACCCTCATCGACACGCCCGGCCACGTGGACTTCGCCGACGAGGTGGCGCGGTCGTTGCGGGTGCTCGACGGCGCCGTCGCGGTGTTCGACGCCGTCGCCGGGGTCGAGCCGCAGAGCGAGTCGGTGTGGCGGCAGGCCGATCGGCACGGTGTGCCGCGGATCGCGTTCGTCAACAAGCTCGACCGGGTCGGCGCCGACCTGGACGCGGCGGTCGAGTCGATCCGGCGGCGGCTGCACCCGGTGCCGCTCGTCGTCCAGGTGCCGATCGGGCGGGAGGCCGAGTTCACCGGCGTGGTGGACCTCCTGCGCATGCGGTCCGTGCTGTGGCACAACGATGCGATCACCGAGGGTCCAGTGCCACACGACATGGTCGACGAGGCAAACTTGCGCCGCAAGGCGCTTGAGGAAGCAGTCGCTGAACTGCACCCGCAAGCGTTGGACGAGTTCGTCGCCGAGGGAGCACTCTCCGCCCAGACGTTCAACGTTGCGTTGCGAGATCTGACCCACACCGGCGAGGGGCTCGTTGTGCTGTGTGGATCGGCGTATCGCAACCGTGGCATCGAGCCGCTCCTGGATGCGATCGCCGCCTACCTGCCGTCACCGTTGGACGTGCCGCCGGTGCGTGGCACCTACGACGGTGTGGAGCAGCAACGACCCACGGATCCAGCCGCGCCCACAACGGCACTGGTGTTCAAGGTGGTGACAACGCCAACGGGCAGGCTCACCTACCTCAGGGTCTACGCGGGAACTGTCCGAAAGGGAATGGAGGTGCGGGACGTGGGTGCGAGAAGAAACGAACGCGTCTCCCGGATCCTGCGGGTCCAGGCCGATCAGCACACCGAAGTGGACAGTGCGGTGGCCGGTGACATCGTCGCGGTAGTCGGGCCGAAGGCGGCTCGCGTGGGCGCGACCCTCTGCGGCCCAGGCGATCCGGTGCTGCTCGAACCACCTGTGTCGGCGGACCCTGTGGTCTCGGTGGCGGTGGAAGCCGCCCGGGCGGGCGACAACGCCAAGCTGACATCCGCGCTGGCACACCTGGCGGACGAGGACCCGTCCCTGGTCGTCCGGACCGACACCGAGACCGGCCAGATCGTGCTGTCCGGCCTGGGCGAACTGCACCTGGAGGTGGCGGTGCAGAAGCTGCGCCGGACCACCGGTCTCGTCGTCTCCGTCGGCCGACCCCAGGTGGCGTACCGGGAAACCGTCGTGCGCGGCGTCCAGGGGCTGGTGTACCGGCACGTCAAGCAAGACGGCGGCTCGGGTCAGTTCGCGCACGTCGTCCTGGACGTCGCACCGCTGGCGGACGGGCACTTCGAGTTCTCGTCCACGGTCGTAGGCGGTCGGGTGCCGAGCGAGTACGTCCGCGCCGTGGCCGCGGGCTGCCGCGACGCCCTGGCCGACGGTCCGCTCGGCGGTCACCCCGTGACCGGCCTGCGCGTCACCCTGACCGACGGCTCGACCCACGTGAAGGACTCGTCCGAGATGGCGTTCCGCACAGCGGGCCGGTTCGGCCTCCGGGAAGCGTTGCGCGCCAGCGTGATGCAGCTCCTGGAGCCCGTGGTCGAGGTCGTCGTCACCGTCCCGGACGACGCGGTCGGTACCGTGCTCGCTGACTTGGCGGCCCGCCGAGGCCGGGTCACCGAGTCCATGGTCCGCTCGAGCACAGCGGCGGTCACCGCCGTGCTCCCGCTGGCCGAGCTGTTCGGCTACGCGAACCGGCTCCGCGGCCGCACCCAGGGCCGGGGCACCTTCACCACCCGACCCGCCGGTTACGCCCCAGCGCACCGAACCCAGGTGGCCGGGTAACGAACGACCGTGGCCCGGGACCAGTCCAGGTCCCGGGCCACGGTCAGTGCAGGATCAGGCGATGATCACGCGAGCGGGGTCGGTGAAGTCGGAGCCGATGGAGATCTCGTTGCCGGTCCACGGCATCGTGGTGAACCCGTTGCCGTTGTACCAGGTGCGGAGGTTGCCCTCCGGGGAGACGTAGACGACCTCGGCGCGGCCGTCACCGGAGAAGTCACCGAACTTGGTGCGGGCCGGGTCGGTGAAACCGGTGCCGACGACGATGTCGCTGGTCCACGGGGCGGTGGTGAACCCGTTGCCGTTGTACCAGCCTCGGAGGTCGCCGTTGGTCTCGTTGTGGACCAACTCCGCGCGGCCGTCGCCCGACAGGTCGGCGAAGTGGACGCGGGCCGGGTCAGCGAACCCGGTGCCGATCACGATGTTGCTCGTCCACGGGGCGGTGGTGAACCCGTTGCCGTTGTACCAGCCGCGCAGGTTCCCGTTGGTCTCCACGTGGATCAGCTCGGCCCGCCCGTCGCCCGACAGGTCGGCGAAGAACACGCGGCTCGGGTCGGAGAACCCGCTGCCGATCTCCAGCTCACTGGTCCACGGGTACGTGGTGAAACCGTTGCCGTTGTACCAAGCCCGCAGTTTCCCGTCCGGCGCGACGTAGATCAGCTCCTTGCGACCGTCACCGGACAGGTCAGCGAACTTCACCCGCGCCGGATCGGCGAACCCGATACCCACGGGGATGTTGCTGGTCCACGGCGTGCTCATGAAGCCGTTGCCGTTGTACCACCCCTGCAGCGTCCCATCGGTGCGGGCGTGCACCAGCTCCGCGCGGGAGTCACCGGAGAGCGAGGCGCCCGGCGCGCGGATGGCCCACAGCTTGTTGGCGATGACGACCGAGTCGGCCGCCTCGACCGCGTAGCGGCCCCGGTACTGCGCCGCCGGGCGCTGCACGTCCGCTGCGACCACACCGATCGACGCGGAGTTCCAGCTGCCGCTGGGGAACAGGCGGTTCATCTCATCCAGGAACTTGCGGGTAGCGATCACCGGGTCGGTGCGCTGGGCGAAGGTGCCCCAGGAGTCCCGCTGCTGGAACAGACCCACCGAGTCCAGGTCGCCGCCGTCGAGGTTGCTGATCGACGTCTCGACGATGACGGTGGAGATCGCGATGGCCGCGGCCTTCTCGTTGTAGCCGTAGGCCTTCACGGCGTCCACGACGGCTCTGGCGCAGGACGCGTTGTAGGAGTTCATGTTGCCGCTCATCTTGTTGTTCAGCAACGGGTTCAGCGCGGCGGCGGTGGCGGTGTCCGCGGCGGTCGGACCGCCGCTGACGCACGGCAGGGCGGTGAAGGTCTGGGCGGCCGACACCTGAGCCGGGCTGAGGTCCGACACCGGGGCCGCGCTCGCGGTGTTCCCAGCGCCGAGCGCCAGCGTGGCGGCGATTCCGACGAGGGCGGCACCTCGGGTGTACACGCTCATTGTCTTCTCCCTGTGGCTGTTGTTCTTGCGATGGAACAAGATTGGCAGTGGCGCCTATAAAGCCCCTACAAGATTCCTCTTCCTCTTCCTCTTCCGCGGACGGCCACGGCCGAAAATGGGGAAAGCCCGCACCGGCGAACCGGAGCGGGCTTTCCCCAGGAGGGGATGTCAGGCGAACAGGACGCGAGCGGGGTCGGTGAAGCCGGTGCCGATGGCGACCTCGTTCCCGGTCCACGGCGTGGTCGTGAAACCGTTCCCGTTGTACCAGGCGCGGAGGTTGCCCTCAGGCGAGACGTAGACGACCTCGGCGCGGCCGTCACCGGAGACATCACCGAACTTGGTGCGGGCCGGGTCGGTGAAACCGGTGCCCACGACGATGTTGCTCGTCCACGGCGCACTCGTGAAACCGTTGCCGTTGTACCAGCCGCGCAGGTCGCCGTTGGTCTCGTTGTAGACCAGCTCGGCTCGCCCGTCACCGGAGAGGTCGGCGAAGTGCAGGCGGGCGGGGTCTGCGAACCCGGTGCCGATCACGATGTTGCTCGTCCACGGGGCGGTGGTGAACCCGTTGCCGTTGTACCACCCGCGGATGTTGCCGTTGGTCTCCAGGTGGATCAGCTCCGCACGACCGTCACCCGAGATGTCGGCGAAGAACACGCGGCTCGGGTCGGAGAACCCGCTGCCGATCTCCAGCTCACTGGTCCACGGGTAGGTCGTGAAACCGTTGCCGTTGTACCAAGCCCGCAGCTTGCCGTCGGGAGCCACGTAGATCAGCTCCTTGCGACCGTCACCGGACAGGTCAGCGAACTTCACCCGCGCCGGGTCCGCGAACCCGACACCCACCGGGATGTTGCTCGTCCACGGCGCGCTGGTGAAGCCGTTGCCGTTGTACCAGCCCTGCAGCGTCCCATCGGTGCGGATGTCCACCAGTTCGGCCTTGGTGTCCCCGGACAGCGACGCACCCGGCGCCTGGACGTTGTCGTCGATGACGTTGTTGCCCCGGTAGGGCACGTACGACGCGACGGTGTCGGCCCAGTTGTACTCGTGGTAGATCGCCTTGGGCGGGGTCTGTTCGTAGACCCAGTACCGGCTCTGCGTCCCGTCCTTCCAGCCGCCGAAGATCCGCACGTGGCCCATGCCGCCGCTCGGGTTCACCCAGAGCAGCATGTCGCCCGCCTTGAGCTGGGCCTTGGTGACCTGTGTGCCCTTGCTCCCCAACGTCGCCGTCCACTCGTACTTGCTCTCGAGCGCCCACGCCATGGACACCATGCCGGAGCAGTCCTGCCGGTAGCCGTCGGTGCGGTCATCGTTGTCGTACGGGAGCGCCCGGTCGACCCAGACCTTCGCCCTGGCCATCACCTCCGAGCGGGTGATGGGGCGGTCGGCGAGAACAGCGGTCGCTCTGGGGGCCGTCTCGATGGCCTCGTGCTGGTACCTGCCGGGGTCCGCGCCGGGCGCGGCGCTCGCGGTGCCGGTGGCGGAGAAGGCCAGTGCCGCGGTGAGCGCGGTCAGGACCGCGGTTCGGAGGGTGTGCTTGACGTTCATGTCGGCGTCCTCGCGTCCTTCGTCTGGGGGGAGGGACCTCGGGGTGTTTCCCGCTGTCCTCGTGCCAGACAAGAATCGAACGCGTGCCTCTAGGCGGCCTTCAGCTCCAACCGAACCCGCTATAAGACGTCTATAGGTTCGAGCGGACCTGCTCCCGCCATCCCGCTGGGTCGAGTTCGGCCAGTTCGGTGGCTTCGCGCGCGTTCAGGGTCGTGAACAGGTCGCGTGCGGCGGTCCAGTGTTCGTGTGCCGAGTCGGGTTCGGCGGCGGCGAGGTCGCGCAGGGTGCGGGCCTCCCACAGCGGTAGCGCGAGTTCCTGCCACCCGGCCAGGGCAACGGCGAGCAACTCCCCCGCCGCTTCGTCGTCGCCTGCGGCCAATGCGGCCTCGCCCATGGTGCGGACCGCCAGTGCGACGCCGAAGCGGTCCTTGTTGCGCAGGAAGACCTCGTGGCACGCACTCAGCACGTCGGCGGCCTCCGTCGCGGATCCCTGGCGGAGCAAGGCTTTGGCCAAGGACTGTTGCGCGTACGCGGCGCCGAGCGGGTCGCCAGCCGCGTGCAGGACGGACTCGGCCTGCCTGCTCAGGTCGACGGCTTGGTCCAGTTCGCCGACCGCTCGGTGGCAGAGACCGAGGCCGCGCAGCGCCAATCCCTCGCCCCGCTGGTCCTCGAGGTCGCGGTAGAGCGCGAGGCAGGTCCGCATGGACTCGAAGGCCGCCGGGAGGTCACCGAGGTCGCGGTGGATCGCGCCGAGACCGTACTGCGCGGCGGCGACGACACTCTGGTCCCCGCCGCGTTCAGCCAGCTCGCTGCCCGCGACCAGGTGCGCGACGGCCAGGTCGAACTCGCCGAGTTCGCGGTGCACGGTGCCGAGGCCGACCCGTGCGACGCCGTGGATCAGGTCGTCGCCGACGGCCTCCGCGTGCTGCCAGGCCTGGGTGAAATGTGTTGTCGCGGCTGGGAAGTCGTCCTGCTCGTAGCGCAGGTGGCCGAGTCCGGCGTGCACCTTGGCCTCGGCCGCGCGGTCACCGGAGGTCCGCGCGGACGCCATGGCGACGTCGAGGATGCGCTGCCAGCCGTCGAACTCGTTGCGGGCCGCGAACGGGGAGCCGAGCAGGGCGACCATGAGCATGGTGGTGGAGCTGTCGGCGCCGAGTTCGTGGCCGCGCTCGACGACGCGGATCACGGTCGCGGTCTCGGCGGTCAACCAGCCGGTGGGGTCGCGGCGGACCTCGTCGGCCTGCCGGGTGTCCAGGTCCAGGTCGGTGCGCGAGGGCCGCAGCCCGAGGGTGACCCGGGGCATGCTGGCGGTGCCGATCTCCACCAGCGACAGCCAGGTGGCGAGCATGCGGTCGATGGCGGGGCCGACCGGGTCGCCGGTGGTCTGCTCGATGGCGAAGAGCCGGACCAGGTCGTGGAAGCGGTAGCGGACCCGGCCGACGGTGTCGACGCCGACGACCTCCAGCAGCCGCAGGTCGACCAGGTGCTCGACGATGTCCTCGGCCTCGTCGACGCCGATGTCGAGCAGCGGCGCGGCCAGCCAGGCGCCGAAGTCGGGCAGGTCGAGCAGCGCGAGCAGGTGGAACGCGGCGCGCTGGGCGTGGTCGAGGTCGGCGTGGTTGAGCTGCAGGCTCGAGCGCACCGCGAGGTCGCCGACGGCCAGCTCGTCGAGCCTGCGCCGCACGTCGGAGAGCCGGTCGGCGAGCGCCCGCAGCGGCCAGTGCGGCCTGGCCAGCAGCTTGGCCGCCGCCGCCCGGATCGCCAGCGGGACGCCGCCGCAGAGCCGGGCGATGGTCGCGGCCGCCGCCGGGTCCGCCGCCGCGCGCGCCTGGCCGATGATCGCCGCGAGCATCCTGGTGGAGGCGTCGGTGTCGAAGAAGTCGAGCTCGACGACCTCGGCGCCCTCCAGCCCGGTCAACCGCGAGCGGCTGGTCACGATCACCAGGCAGTGCGGCGACCCGGGCAGCAGCGGGCGGACCTGGTGCTCACCGACGACGTTGTCCAGCACCACGACCAGCGCGCGGCCCGCCACCATCCGCCGGTACAGCTCGACCCGGTCAGCCACGGTGTCGGGCAGGTCAGCGGCGGGCACACCGAGCGCGCCGAGGAACCGGCGGAGGGCGTCGCGGACACCGAGTTCGGGATCGACCCCGCGCAGGTCGGCAAAAAGTTGGCCGTCGGGGTAGTCCTCGCGCAGCAGGTGGGCGCTGTGCACGGCCAACGCGGACTTACCTGCGCCGCCGAAACCGGTAACCACGACCGTCGGCGTCGCGGTGTGCCCGTCTGCTCCGGAACGACCTGCGACCCGGCGTACGGCAGTCAGCTGGTCGGCGCGACCGACGAAGTCCGCGAGGTCGGGCGGCAGGTGCCTGGGGGCGGTGTAGGTCACGCGGGGGTACGGCGGCGCGGCGCCAACCGTTTCTCCTGGGTCGACCTCGGCGCCGACTTCCAGGACGGTGACAGCGGACTCGCGTGCCACGAGCGGCTGGAGGTTGCCGCTGAGGACGCCGGTGTGCACTTGCCGCAGCTTCTCCCCCGGTTCGACGCCGAGTTCGTCGCGCAGGTGCTTGCGGGCGTCCCGGTAGACGGCGAGCGCGTCGGCTTGGCGGCCACCCTCGTAGAGCGCGCGCATGAGCAGGCCGTGCGCCTCCTCCCGCAGCGGGTGGTCGGCGACCAGGCGCGCCATCCGGGAGCCCGCCTCGTCCGGGCGCTGGGTCGCCAGTTCGCAGCGGGCCAAGCCCTCCTCGATGGACAGGCGGTCCTCTTCCAGTCCGCTCGCCCTGGTCCGCGCGAAGGCCGCGTCGACACCGCCGAAGGCTTGGCCACGCCAGAGTTCGCGTGCCTGCCCGTACGCGGCGGCGGCCGAGACGTGATCACCGGCGCGTTCGAGGCTCCTGCCCTGGCGGAGCAGCTGCTCGAAGGTCTCCAGGTCGCTGTCCTGCGGCCGCAGGTCGAGCCGGTACCCGGGTGGTTGGGTGGCCAGGACCGACGGTGATCCGGCCGCGGCGAGTGCGCGGCGCAGGGCGGACACGTAGGTGTGCACCAGCGGCGTCGCGGAGCGGGGAGGGTCCTCGTCCCACAGCGCGGAGATCAGCTGCTCTATGGACACGACCGTCCTGGGTTGGGTCACCAGCGCGGCGAGCAGCGTCCTGGGCTTGGCGCCGCCGACCGGGACCACTCCCCCGTCGCCCCGCACCACGATCGGACCAAGGACCAGGACTCGCACACGCACCCCCAGGACATGCGGTTGACCAACCACAACAGGTACCAGACGAACGGGGTCGCGGCGGGCGGCGGCCACCAAGACGCCGCCATCCGGACCAAGATCACATCTGGCTCGACAGGTTGACAGGCTCAAGTGTGAGTGGTTAATTACTCCTATCGCTGGCCGACCTAGAGGAGACCCCGATGAGCACCACCCAGCAACTACACGTCGTGTTCGGCACCGGCCCGGCGGGGCTCACGTTGGTGGACGAACTGGTGTCCCGTGGGCACCGCGTGCGGGCGGTCAACCGCAGTGGTCAGGCGCCGGTCTCGGCCGAGGTCGTGGCCGCTGACATCACCGACCTGGACGCCATGCGCGCGGTCTGCGCTCACGCGACGGTCATCTACAACTGCGCGCACGCCCCCTACGAGCTGTGGGACGACCTGCTGCCCCAGCTCCAGGCCGGATTCCTGGCTGGCGCTAAGAGCAGCGGCGCGCGACTAGTGGTCACCGACACCCTCTACATGTACGGCCCGACCGGCGGTGCGCCGATGACCGAAGAGACGCCGCATAGGGCCACCTCGCACAAGGGGCGATTGAGGTCAGAGATCGCCGACGGGTACTTGAGCAGCGACGTTCCGGTGACCTTGGCTCGGGCGGCGGACTTCTATGGTCCGCGGGTCATCAACTCCGCACTCGGTGGCGCGGTGTTCTTCCCGGCCTTGCAGGGGGCACCGGTGTACGCGCTCGGTGACATCGATCAGCCACACGCGTACAGCTACATCGGTGACGTGGCGCGGGCGCTCGCGACCCTGGGCGAGCGGGATGAGGCGCTCGGACGGGTGTGGCACGTCCCGACCACGTCCGACCGCACCACCAGGCAGGTGCATGACCTGATCGGGCAGCGGCTGGGCGCGCAGATCAGGCACGACGTCCTGCCCGCGGCGACCGACCAGGCGTGGGGGCCGTTCGACGCGGTCTTCATGCGCGAGTACGCCGAACTGTTCTACCAGTACCTGGAGCCGCAGATCGTCGACTGCCAGGCCATCGCGGACACCTTCGGGCTGCGCGCGACGCCGATCACCGACGCGCTCGACGTCACCCTGGAGTGGTACCGGAGCTTGACAGCGGCGCCAGTGAGTGAATGATTAGTCACATGACCTCATCGACCAGGCGGCTGTCGACCGCAGGTGAGCGCCGCGAGGTGGTGCTGCGGACCGCGATCGGGACCTTCGCCGCGCGCGGGTACTACGGGACCACGACGTCCGAGGTCGCCAAGGCGGCGGGGATCTCGCAGGCGTACGTGTACCGGCTGTTCCCGGACAAGGAGTCGCTGTTCGTCGCGGTGATCGAACACTGCTCCACCCGGATGCGCGCCGCCTTCGCCGACGCCGCCGCCACCGCGACGAGCACCGACCCGGCCGCCGTCCTCGACGCCCTCGGCGAGGCCTACGCCCGGCTGATCGCCGACCGGGACCTGCTCCTGGTCCTCATGCAAGCCACCTGCGCCGCCAGCGAACCGGCCATCCGCGACGCCATCCGCACCTGCTACGCCCGCGAAGTCGAATACATCCGAGCCGTCTCCGGCGCCTCCGACACCGAAATCCAACACTTCTTCGCCCGCGGGTTCCTGTGCAACTCCCTGACAGCCATGGGAGTCGACGACCTGGACACCCCTTGGGCACGCACGCTGATGACCGGGATCCGGCACTTCTGACCTTTGTGGACTTCCCGGTTCGATCATCGTTCGACCAACTTGGCTGGCGGGTGTTGGTCGCGCTTGTCGTACCTGCTCACGACCAGCGGATCCCTTGCGGCACATGGCCCGAAGTTCATGCCGCTGGGTGACAGAAGTTATCCACATGTGGATCTTCGCTGGGGTGCTTTCAAGATCGACTGTCGGTGGGTCCCGGTAGACTGGCCCAGGGACGCCCCCCGGAGAGGGTGGGGGCTGGGCGGGGATGGGACCGCGCGCGGGCGCGAAGCGGGGCGGTGGGGGTAGGCCCGCATGGGCGCGAAGCGGGCTCGTGGGGGCAAGAGGGCGATTCGGGTCGGGTTTCTGCGCCGCCCGGAAGCCTTGACTCAGGCTGCTACCTGGCAGGTCTGACGACCGCCGGGCGCGAAGCGGCCTAGTGGGGCCGGAAAGCGATCCGGGGGCCAGGTTCCTACGGTTGGGAGACCGACGCCCCGGGGAGTTGGAGCTCCCCGGGGGTAAGCGGGTCAGAGGGTGATGCCGTGGGTGGACAGGTAGTCGACCAGGCGGGGTTCTTGGAGGGTGGTGGCTCGGGCGGCGGGGGTGAGGCGGCGGAGGATGGTGGCCAGGTGGGGGGCGTCGAGGTTGTGGTCGAAGAGGATGAGGGCGTTGAGGGCGGTGGTCCAGGCGGTGACGTCGGGGTCGGCCATGGCGCGGACCTGGTCCTCGAGCGAGAGGCTGCCCCACTCCTCGAACTGGTCGGCGAGGGGGCGCAGGAGGAACTCGGCGTTCGCGTGGCGTTCCTCCGGGGTCAGGGTGATCCCGGCGATGGCGGCGGCGCGGTGTTCGGGGTAGTCGCGGACGAGGCGGATGCGGAGTTCGCGGTCGGCTGACTCGATCAAGGCGGTGGGGTTGGTGGACGTGGCGATGGCGGTGCGCAGTTCCAGGCACTCCAGCCACTCGCGGACCTCCTCCTCCACGGCGGTGTACCGGATCCGGTCGCGCTCGGGCAGCGCGCGCCAGGCGGCGTCCTGCTCGGCCGGGGACATCGCGACGAAGCGGGTGACCCACGTGTGCAGCGCGTCGTACGCCGAGGTGTCGCGGCCGCCCGACGGGGTCGCCAGTGCGACGGTCGGGGCCTGCGGCTTGTGGTCGTCGATGCGGCAGGCCACCACGAGCAGCTTCGTCCACCCCTTGCGCGCCGCCTGCCCGAACACGCCCGTGCAGGTGTGGGGGCCGTCCTTCGGGCACTTGGCCGGGTCCGCGCACAGCCGCAGCGCGGTCGGCTGGGACCCGGACCCGACGAGGATCCGCGGTAGGTCGAGCTCGTTGAACGCGTCCACCGCGCGCAGCTGAACGGGGTTGAACGGCTTGTACCAGTAGTTCAGCACGGTGCTGCCCGGCGCGGCGACGTGCATCGGGGTGCGGTGGTGGTTCCGCTTGAGCAGCTCCAGGAGGTTCACCAGCAGCAGCGCCGACCCCTCGTCGGTGAAGAACTCCACCGGCAGCCCCTGGGGGACGGTCACCACCTCCGGCCCGTCGAACGACCCGTGCCCCATGACGATGCCCACCATTGACGACTCCTGACTCGACCAGTGCTGACGAAGATCAATCGTCGGGAGTGGAGCGGGTGTGACAGCCGGGCGGTCCACAGCGGACCCGAGCGCACCTGGAGCTGGTCCAGCTCGGGGGTGGGCAAGGCCACGCCCGCGGCGGAGTGGTTGACCGGGGGCGTCCGGGGTGGGGATGATCCCTGGTGATCGCGAGGGGGGCCGCGGGATGGTCGCGTGGGAATTCGGTGTACTGGGGCCGTTGACAGCCCGGCGGGACGGGACGCTGGTAGGGCTGTCGGCGGCGAAGCAGCGGATAGTGCTGGCGACGCTGGCGTTGCGGGTCGGCGAGGTCGTGCCGGTAGACCACTTGGTGGCGGCGCTATGGGACGAACGGGCGCCGTCCGGGGCTCGGCAGACCTGCCAGGCGTACGCGATGCGGCTGCGGCAGGCGCTGGGTGACCAGGACGCGGTGGTGACCAGGCACGGCGGTTACCTGCTCGACGTGGATCCCGAGCGGGTCGACCACGTGCGCTTCACCTCGCTCGTCGCCGAAGCGCGCGGGCTGGGAGCACGGGAACGCGCGGCGCTGCTGCGGCGTGCGCTGGAACTGTGGCGCGGCCCGGCGTTGGCCGACGTGCCGTCCGAGGCGCTGCACCGCGACGAGGTCCCCGCGCTCGCCGAGCAGCGGTTGTCCGCGCTGGAACTGCGCATCCAGGCCGACATCGAGCTCGGCGGCCACGCGGAGGTGATCGGCGAACTGCGCGCGCTGACCGCCGAACACCCGTTCCGCGAGGGTTTCTGGGGCGACCTGATGCTGGCGCTGTACCGGTCCAGCAGGCAGGCCGACGCGCTGCAGGTGTACCGGGAACTCGACGACACCCTGGCCGAGGAGCTGGGGTTGCGCCCCGGTGAGCGGCTCCGGCAGTTGCACGACGCGGTGCTGCGCAACGACCCGTCGCTCGACGCCGCGCCCGCGCCGGTGGTCGCCGCGCCGACCCGGGTCAGCACGGTCGCGCGGACCACGTTGCCGCCGGACATCGGCGACTTCGTCGGTCGGGCCGAGGAGGTCCGCTTGGCGGGTGAGCTGCTGACCACGCGCGGGGCGGCGGCGCCGATCGTGGTGCTGTCCGGGCCGCCGGGGGTGGGCAAGTCGGCGCTGGCGGTGCACGTCGCGCACCGGTTGCGACCGGAGTTCCCCGGCGGCATCTTGCACGTCAACCTGCTCGGCTACTCAACCGCGCAGACCATGGGGATCTCGCAGGCGTTGCGGTACTTCTTGCGCGCGTGCGACGTGCCCGCCGAGCAAATCCCGTTGGACCAGGACGACCAAGAGGTCGTGTTCCAGACCCTGTTGACGGGCAAGCGGGTCCTGCTGGTGCTCGACAACGCCGCGCACGCGGACCAGGTGCGGCGGCTCTTGCCCGCCGAGCCGTCGTGCGCAGTGCTGGTGACCAGTCGCAGCGATCTCCGCGGGCTCACGGCGTTGCAGGGTGCGCGCCGGATCCCGGTTGACGTGCTGGCCGAGCGCGAGGCACGGGCGTTGGTCGCGGGCATCGTCGGTGCGGCGGTCGACGCCGACCCCGTGGCCAGTGCCGAGCTGACGACGTTGTGCGGGCGGCTCCCCTTGGCGCTGCGGATCGCGGCGGCGAACCTGTCGAGCAGGCCGGTGCCGGATGTGGCGGACTACGTCAGCGAGCTGCGCCGCGACGACCGGATCGCCGCGCTGGCCGTGGAGGGTGACGAGTCGGCGGCCGTGGAGGCGACGTTCGTGCCGTCGTACCGGGCGTTGAAACCCGAGGCGCGCAGGCTGTTCCGGCTGTTAGGGCTAACGCCTGGGGCAGACTTCACGGTGCCCGCGGCCGCCGCGTTGCTGCGGGTGCCCTTCGACGAGGCGACCCGGTTGGTCGAACAGTTGGCGGCGGCCAGCCTGGTGCAGCAGAACGAACCGCGCCGCTACCAGTTCCACGACCTGCTGCGCCTCTACGCGGGCACCATCGCGCGCGACGAGGAGGACGCCCCGACCCGGGAACGCGTGCTGCGCAGGCTCTACGAGCACTACCTGCACACCGCCGACGCCGCCGCCGAACTGCTGAACCCGACCCTGGCGCGGCTCCCCCGCCCCGAGCCGACCACCGAGCCGGCCGTACCGCACCTGGCCGACGAGGAGGCGGCGGCGGCGTGGTTCGACGCGGAACGGGCCAACCTGGTCGCGGTGATCGAGCAGGCGGTCGCGGTCGCGCCGGAGTTCTCCTGGCACCTGACCGACGCGGTGCGCGGCTACCTGCACTCGCGGCGCCTGGACGCCGACCTGCTCACCGCGACCAACACCGCGATCGCCGCCACCGAGGCCAGTGACGCCCGGGTGGTGCGGGCCTGGCTGCACAACAGCCGGGGCACGCTGCACTGGAGCCGCGGCGACTACCCGGCGGCCATCGCCGACCTGACCGAGGCGCTCGCCGGGCACCGCGCCGAGGGTGAGCGGCGCGGGGAGAGCTCCGCGGTCGGCAACCTGGGCATCGTGCACCTGGAACTGGGCGAGCTGCGCACCGCCGTTGGCCACGCCAGGGCGGCGCTGGCGATCTGCCGGGAGATCGGCGACCCGCGCATCGAGGCCGCCACCCTGGTCAACCTGGGCGCCATGCACCTGGAGACGGCGAACCTGGCCGACGCGCGCAAGCACCTGACCGAGGCGCTGGCACTGGCCGACCGCTGGGACCTCACCCACACCGAGGCGACCGCGCGCAACAACCTGGGCGGCGTGTGCCTGCGCCAAGGCGACATCGACGAGGCGCTGGCCCACCACCAGGCGGCGCTGGCCATCTACCACCGGCTGCGCTCGCGTCACGACGAGGCCGAGGTGCTGCAGAACCTCGCCGCGACGTACCGGGAGGCCGGTCGCCTCGACGAGGCCGTCGAACACTGCCGACGGGCGCTCACCCTGGCCGAGCAGACCAGGAACCTGCACTACGAGGCCGACGCGCTCAACACCCTCGCCTCCATCGAGCTCCGGGTCGGCCACCGAGCAAGTGCCCTGGCCAAACACACCACCGCCCTCCGCCTCAGCCGCGACGCGGGCTACCGCCAAGGCGAGATCACCGCCCTGATCGGCCTCGGCGCCCACCACCGCGCCCTTGGTGCCCCGGAACTGGCTCGGGCGCCGGTCCAGGAGGCGTTGGCATTGGCCGAGCGCACCGGTTTCCGGCTCCGCGAGGGCCAGGCACTCGTCGCACTCGCCGGCGTGGAACTCGACCTGGGCCAGCACGCGACAGCAGCGGAACTCGCGGGCAGAGCCCTGGACATGGCCACCACCAACGGCGACACCCTCGGCCAAACCCGAGCCCGACGAGTACTCGACGCCCTAGCCAACGACGTGGCGGCGGCAACCCCGAGCCAATGACCGATCTGCTCCACGCCGGGAGCGCGACGAGCGGGTGGCCATCGCGTAGGCGGGCACGGGCACCGGTCCCGCTTGACTCTCATCCGCGCGAGGGCCAAGCAACCTGACACACCGCTTTGCCGATGGCCTGCCCTGCTGATCCGCTCCGCCTCCGGTCCCGGTTCCGAACCGCCTCCGGGTCCGCCAAGCCGCTTCCGCTCCGGGACAGCCGAGCCGCACCCACCGAGCCGCTCCGCGCAGCCCCCCACCCCACCGGCCCCGCTTCGCGCCCGCGCGCGCAGGCAACCCCTGCCCAGCCCCCACCCTCTCCGGGGGGCGCCCCTGGGCCAGTCTACCGGCACCCACCGACAGTCGATCTTGAAACCACCCCTGCGGAGATCCACATGTGGATAACTTCTGTCACCCGCAAGCATGAAAATCAGAGCAGATCGACAACAAGAGCCCTGGTCGCAGGCGGACAAGGCCCCGGCCGAAGTGTTCGGACAAAGATCGGCGCGGAAGGTGCTCGGCGGGCCGGTCGGGGGCGGTGACGCGGGGGCGTCAACCGCGAGTCAATGAGACGTCAACGGGGGTGAGCAGAGTCGTCACCAGTGCCTCTCGATGACGACGGGATCCTGACATGCGCAGCGTTTCGCGACGGAACTTCATGCTTGGTACGGCGGCCGCGGCCCTGCTCACGGCGGGTACCCGGGTCGGTACGGCGTCGGCGGCTCCCCGGGGGGCGGCCGCGCTGGGGGCGCCGGTGGACACCCCGGCGGTGCGGGCGGCGATCGCTCGGCTGCTGGGGCGGTCCGCGGACCAGTTCACCCTCCAGCAGTTGACCCCGGGTGCCGGTGAGGTGGATGCCTTCGAGATCGGCGGTACCCCGGGTGCGGTGCGGCTCTCGGCGAGCAGCCCGGTGGCGGCGCTCTCGGCGTTCCAGTGGTGGCTGAAGTACGTGGCGGGCGGACACCTGTCGACCAACGGTGACCGGATCTCGCTGCCCGCCACGTTGCCCGCGCCGCCGAGCACGATCCGGCAGTCGACCGAGCTGACCGAGCGCTACGCCTACAACTTCACCGTCTTCGGCTACACCAGCCCGTTCTGGAGCTGGTCGGAGTGGGAGCGGGAGCTGGACCTGCTGGCGGCCAACGGGATCAACCGGGCGCTGGCGCTGATCGGGCAGGAGATCGTCTGGTACGACACCTTCCGCGACTTCGGGCTCGACGAGCTCACCGTGCGGCAGTGGATCGCCCAGCCCGCGCACCAGCCGTGGCAGTGGTACGGGGAGATCACCGGCTACGACGAGGACGCGTCGGCGTTCAGCGGGCCGGTCAGCGTGGGGTTGTTGCAGCGCCGAGCCGCCCTGGGGGTGCGGATCGTCGACCGGATGCGGGAGCTGGGCATCACCCCGGTGTTCCCGGCGTTCGTCGGGCACGTGCCGGACCAGATGTTCGCCGACGAGCACCCGGGAACCAACATCCCCGCCCAGGGCGACTACGCCGGTCACGCCAGGCCGTACTGGCTCGACACCACCGAGGCTCTCTACCCGCCGGTGGCCGAGCGGTTCTACGAGGCGCAGGCCGCGCACTTCGGGACCACCACGCACTACTCCAACGACCTGTTCCACGAGGTCGGCGAGTCGGAGCTGCCCGCGCTGCTCAACGGCGCCGACCTGGGTGACGCCGCGGTGGCCGTGCAGGACGCGTTGGAGGCCGCGGTGCCCGGGGCGATCTGGCTGATGCAGGGCTGGCAGGACAACCCCCAGCTCGACGTGCTCAACGCCGTGGACGAGAACAGGATCGTCGTGCTCGACCTCGACTCCGACGACACCGGCAAGTGGGCGCAGACCGGGGCGTACTGGGGTGTGCCGTGGTGCTGGGGGTCGATCCAGAACTTCGGCGGCAGGCCGGGGATGTTCGGCAACCTGACCGACGCGGGCCGCACCCTGCCCGGGATCCGCCAGTCCAGCACCCGCAAGCGGCTGGTCGGCACCGCGTGGGTGCAGGAGGGCACGCACAACAACCCGGTCGTCGGCGACCTGCTCGGCGAGGTGGCGTGGCGGCGGGACCCGGTGGCGCTGGAGCCGTGGGTGCTGGCCTACGCCCGCCGCCGCTACGGGGTCGACGACCCGCACGCCGCGCAGGCGTGGCGGATCCTGCTCGACACCGCGTACTCGTTCAGCAAGAGCGGGCACACCACCGGCGAGGGGCCGCACGAGTCGTTCTTCGCGATGGAGCCGACGCTGGACCTGGTCAACCGGTCGGTGTCGATGTTCGGTCCGGACGACCCGCGCTACGACCTCGACGACTTCGCCGCGTGCCTGCCCGAGCTGCTGCAGGTGCCGTCGTCGGTGCGCGGCCTGGCGACCTACCGCTACGACCTGGTCGACGTCACCCGGCAGGTGCTGGCCAACCGCGGCCGGGTGCTGCTGGCGCGGATCAGCGCCGCGTTCGACGACGGCGACACCGACGCGGTCACCGACGACGCGGACCGGTTCCTGCACGCGCTCGACCTGTCGAACGAGATCCTCGGCACCGACAAGCACTGGCTGCTGGGCACGTGGCTGGAGCAGGCGAAGGCCTGGGGTGCCACCGCGGGCGAGCGGAACTCGTTGGAGTGGAACGCGCGGTCCATGCTCACGATCTGGACCATCGACGCCGCCGACACCCTGCGCGAGTACGCGCACCGCGAGTGGCACGGCCTGCTCAGCGGCTACTACCGGCCCCGCTGGGAGCGCTTCTTCGACGCGCTGCCCGACGCCATCGACGCCGGTGACGGCGAGCCGTCCTTCGACGACTGGAACGCGCGCGGCAACGCGTGGAGCCAGCAGCGCGAGGTCCACCGCACGCAGCCGGTCGGCGACACCTTCACCATCGCCTCCCGCATCGCGGGCGAACTGGCCGCCGACCCGCTCTAAACCTGATCAGTCCCGTTTCCACTGTCTACAAGCGACAAACAACCAACTCCCTGGGGACAGCCATGCCTGAGATCACCCGTCGATCCCTCTTCCGAGGCGGAGCCCTCGCCGCCACCGCCATCTACACCAGCAAGGTCTTCGGTTCCGCACCGACCGCCTCCGCAACCCCACTCACCGGGTTCGCGGTCGCCTACAACGCGGTGAACATCAGCCCGATCACCCGGGGCTGGGGGGTGACCTGGATGGGCGGCTACGGCTGGGGAAATCGCTACGGCGTCGCCGACGAGGCAGCGCGCCCGATCACCGCGCACTGCCTGGCGATCACCGACAACGGCTCGATCAACGTCCTGCTCCGCGCCGACGTGGTCAGCGTCCCGCACAACATCCACGACCAGATCCGGAACCGGGTGGTCGATGAACTGGGCATCGCCAGTTCCGACTTCCTGATGGCGTCGAGCCACACCCACTCGGGTCCGTTCATCGGGACCTCCCACCCCAGCCCCAAGGTCCTGCTCAACGCCACCAACGCCGATGTCACCGCCATCGACTACCTGACCGGCCTGTTCGTCGACGAGATGGTGGACCTCGTGCGCCGGACGGTGCAGGAGACGCCGATCCCGGCCACCCTGCACTACGCCGAGACCGCCGCGCAGATCGGCCAGAACCGGACCAACCAGGGCTACGTCATCCACGACGTCCCCGTCCTCACCGTCCGGTCGCAGGCCGACGAGAGCCTGCTCGCCGTGCTGTTCGGCGCGTCGACGCACCCGGTCTGCCGGGGCAACGGCGGCAAGGAAGACGTCTTCGACAGCGACTACTGCGGTGCGGCGGCGGAGTTGATCGAACAGCAACTCGGCGCCATGGCGTTCTTCTTCCTCGGTCTGGCAGGCGATATCAACCCCATCGGGGAAATCACCGACCGGGTTCCGACCTACCCGGACGAGATCGGTTCGGTCCTCGGCGACGCTGTGATCGACCTGGTGAACAACGGGAGCTTCACCCAGCTCTCCGGCGGCATCACGACCGAGCTGCGGACCATCGATCTCCCGTTCTCCGTCGACACGGGCAACGCGGCGGTCCGTGCGGCGCTGAAGTCGAAGTTCAACACCCGCGTGGGGCCGAACCCGCCCACCGGGACGGGCACGGCGGAGCGGGCACACGCGCAGATGATGATCGACCAGATCAACGCGGGCAAGCTGCCCACCAGTGTGCCGATGACCATCCAGCGCTGGCGGCTCGGCGGGCTGACGATCCTGGCCCTGGCCAACGAGGTGGTCAGCGGCTACCACTACGCGATCAAGGCCATCGCCGACGAGCTGGAGGTCGGCAACCTGTGGATCATGGGGTACGCCAACGAGGTCAATTGCTACGTCCCTTCCGATAGCCTGCTCTGGGCGGGCGGCACCTACGAGGCAGCCTGGGACGGCGTCGACAACTCGATCGCGAGCCTCGCCTCCAGCCAGATCGTCTACGGGTGGCCGTCACCGCTGAAGGCCTCGCCCAACGGGACCAGTCCGGCGACCGCGGCCAGCGCTGAAGGCCTGATCCTGCAGACCTGCCAGTCCCTGCTCGCCTAGGCCCCCACCGTGCACCTGTGTTTCGTCTCCGGCACCGACACCTGCCGCTCCCCCATGGCGGCACTGGTGGCGGGCGAGTACCTCAGCAGAGCGGGCCTGCGCGACCGGGTGCGCGTCACCAGCGCCGGGATCGGCCCCACCACTCCCGGTGCGCCAGCGGACCGGCGGGCGACCGAGGCACTGGCGCACCGGGGTTACCCGGTCGGGCACGTGGCCACCCTGCTGGCCCCGGACCACCACGCGGCCACCGCGCTGCTGGCGATGGACCAGGCGCAGGCGAGCGCGCTGCGCCGGATCGTGGTGTGCGCGCCCAAGGTGCGCCTGCTGCGCGAGTTCGACCCGGCGGCCCCCGAGCCGCCGGAGATCCCCGACCCCTTCTACGGGGGTCCAGCACAGTTCAGGGAGGTGTTGACCATGATCGAGGCGACCATGCCCACCCTGGTGACCTGGGTCGAGTCCCGGCTCGGGACCGAGCTCACCATCTGAGGAAGCCCCCCCCCCCCGAGAGGTCGCAAGTGGACACTGTCCACTTGCGACCTCTTTGCGTTGCGGCACAAGCGGACCGCCATGACGGGTGACGTCAACGCCGAGTCAAGGGAACGTCACCGCGGGCCACCAGGATTGTCCTAACAGTCCACCGAGAACCTGGGGAACACGACATGCGAAAAGCACTCCCCGCCGCCATCGCGGCGGCCACCACGGCCACCCTGCTGGCCTTCCCCCAACCGGCGCTGGCCGACACCCCCGCCGCCGACCGGATCGCGGTCCTGGAAGGGGGCAACCTGTTCGTCAAGGAGGGCGCGCTCGACGCGAGCTGGGAGTTCCAGGAGTCCGGCGTCACCGCCTACCAGCTCGACAGCGACCGCGTCGGCGTCCTGAAGTCGGACGGGTCGCTGCTGGTCAAGGAGGGCGACCTCGCACCGGGGTGGTACACGGTCAACGCCGACTCCGTCACCGACTTCCAGCTGCGCGACGGCCGGATCGCCTTCACCGAGGGCGAGGACCTCTACGTCGTCGACGCCGACGGCATCGACAGCACCCCGGTGCACCAGGCCGACAACGTCGCCGGGTTCGCCATCGAGGGCGACCGGGTCGCGGTGCTGACCACCGACGGCGACCTGCTGGTCAAGGAGGGCGACCTCGGGCCGGGCTGGGTGACCGTCAGCGCGGCGAACGTGACCGCGTTCGACCTCGAGGACGACCGCATCGCCTACACCGAGGGCACGGACCTCTACGCCCAGGAGGGCGACCTGGACGCGCCGTCGGTGCTCCAGGACTCCGATGTCGTGAAGTTCCAGCTCTCCGGTGACCGGGTCGGCGCGCTCACCAGTGCGGGCGACCTGCTGGTCAAGGGTGGTGACCTGGAGCCGGGTTGGGAGCAGATCAGCGCGAACGGCGTCACCGACTTCAAGCTCGACGGCGACCGCATCGCCTACACCGAGGGCGACGACCTCTGGGCGCAGGAGGGCGACCTCGACGCCGCCTCACTGCTGCAGGAGGAGGGCGTGAGCGCCTTCGACATCGACGGTGACCGGGTCGCCGTGGTCAAGGGCGGCGAACTGCTGGCCAAGGAGGGCGACCTGGAGCCGGGTTGGCTGACCATCGACGAGGACAGCGCCACCGGCGTCAGCCTCCTCGCCGCCACCCACGCGCCGCCGTCCGGGCAGCTGGTGACCTTCGAGGACCTCAAGGCGATCTACGGCAACATCGGTGCCGAGGCCGTCGTCCGGGAGGGCCTGCCGAGCCTCAACCAGGCCATGGTGGCCGGTCAGATCGACAACCCGCGCCGGATGGCCGCGTTCCTGGCGACGCTGCGCAACGAGAGCGGTTTCCGCTACAACGCC
This sequence comes from Actinokineospora globicatena, assembly GCF_024171945.1. GTDB lineage: Bacteria > Actinomycetota > Actinomycetes > Mycobacteriales > Pseudonocardiaceae > Actinokineospora > Actinokineospora globicatena. Next base: position 35,341 of record NZ_JAMTCR010000003.1, on the reverse strand, counting down.
GGTGAAGCGGGCCAGACCGGCACCTACCGCGGGCGCGGTTTCATCCAGTTGACCAGCAACGCCAACTACACCAGCGCGGGCAACTACCTCGGCGTCAACCTCGTCGGCAACCCGGACCTCGCCGCGTCCCTGACCTACAGCGCGCCCATCGCCCAGTGGTACTGGACGGTCGCCCGCTCCTACACCAACGCCGCCGCCGACGCCCTCGACATGGGCCGGGTCGACGCCGCCATCGGCTACGCGCCCAACGCCCGCGAGGACGTGGAGCGCTGCAACGACTTCAAGGCCGCGCTGCGCTACTTCAACGGCGGCGAACTGCCCGTCGGCGCCATCGACTGCGTCCGCTAGTCAACCCCGATACCGAGAAGAGGCCACAATGGACATCCCAGTGACCACCAAGACGAGATCGCGGCGGACCAGGTACGCCGTCGCCCTCACCGCGGGCCTGACCGCCCTCGCCCTCAACTCCGCCGTCGCGCCGACCGCCAGCGCCGCGCCCGCCCCCTGCGAGGTGCTGACCACCGGCGCGGGACCGCTGGCCGAGCTGGCCGTGGTCAAGGCCTGCGAGCAGGTGGGCGTCAACTACGTGTACGGCGGCGGCCACGGCACCAACCCCGGACCGACCGGCGGCGGGCTCGACTGCTCCGGTCTGGTCAGGTACGCCTACGCGCTGGCCACCGGCGAGGACATCATCAACGGCTCCACCAAGGTGCAGTGGCAGTCCTCCCGGGCCGTCGCCCGGTTCACCAAGGCCGAGGGCTTCGCCCCGCTGCTTCCCGGCGACCTGCTGTTCTACGGGGCCAGCGCGGGCAGCATCCACCACGTGGCGCTGTACCTGGGCGCCGGGCAGGTCGTGCACGCGCCGTACACGGGCACCAAGGTCCGGGTCGCCAACGCGGCGATGGACGGCGACTACTTCGGCTCGATCCGCCTGTTCGCCGGTGGGACAACGGCACTGCCCGCACCGGGCGTCGACCGGATCGCCTACACCGAGGGCGACACGCTGTGGGCCAAGGACGGCGACCTCGACCTCCCGCCGGAGCTGCAAGAGGACGACGTCGCGAAGTACCAGTTCGAGGGCGACCGGGTCGGGGTGCTGACCCACGGCGGCGCGCTGCTGGTGAAGGAGGGTGACCTCGGGCCCGGCTGGCACACGGTCAACGCCGACTCGGTGACCGACTTCGAGCTCAGCGGTGCGCGCATCGGCTTCACCGAGGGCGAGGACCTCTACGTGGTCGACGGTGACATCGACGGTGCCGCCGTGCTCCAGGACGCCGAGGTGGCCGCGTTCCAGGTCGAGGGCGACCGGGTCGGCGTGCTGAGCACCGACGGCGACCTGCTGGTCAAGGAGGGCGACCTCGAGCCGGGTTGGGTGGAGGTCGCGGGCGGTGTCCGGGACTTCCAGCTGCACGGCGCCCGCATCGCCTACCGGGTCGGCGGCGACCTGTGGGCGCAGGACGAGACGCTCGACGCCGCGTCGACCCTGCAGGAGTCCAACGTCGCGGCCTACCAGCTCTCCGGTGACCGGATCGCGGTGCAGACCACGGCGGGTGCGCTGCTGGTCAAGGAGGGTGACCTCGGCCCGGGTTGGGAGATCGTCAACGCCGACTCGGTCACCGCGTTCCACCTCGACAGCGACCGGATCGCGTTCGCCGAGGGCGACGAGCTGTGGGCCAAGGAGGGCGACCTGGACGCCGGGTTGACGCACCTCGCCAGCGACGTCGACAGCTTCCAGCTCGACGGCGACCGGATCGCGGTCCTGCGGGACGGGGCGCTCGACGTCAAGGAGGGTGACCTGGACGCGGACTGGTACCCGGTGAACCCGGACTCGGTCACGACCTTCCAGATCGGCGCGGACATCACGCGGCCGGTGCGCTAGCCGAGCGGGAAGAACCGGGTGGGGCGGCCAGGGCTGCCCCACCCGGTTCCGGCTATCCGGCGTAGGTGATGAAGTTGATCGCCGCGGTGTTGCCCGGACCCGCGACGAGGCGGTTGATCAGGGTGGTCGCGGGGCCGCAGTCGCGCAACGGCGGGATGGTGAAGGTGCCGCTCATGAGGTTCGGGGTGCCGTTGAACCTGAAGTCGGGGCCCGAGGTCAGCGGCAGTTCGACCGTCGTCGAGCAGTTCGGGGTGGCCACGGTGCGGCCGCCGAGGGTGACGCGGGCGATGGTGACCTTCTGCCGGATGGTCTCGGTGAAGACGCCGCCCTGGAAGGTGCCGGTGGCGGGGTCGAGCGGGGTGAACTCGAGGTGGGCGGTGCCGAGGCCGCCCAGGCGGACCTGGGTGGGGGCGAAGGTCGGGTTCGAGGTGTGGTTGCCCGTGGCGAGTTCGCGCTTGGTCACCTGCTCACCGAGGAGTTGGACGTGGGTGCCCTTGATGGTGACCGAACCGCCGGTGTCGAAGTAGTTGTGGGTGAAGAAGGACCTGGTGCGGATGGGGAACACCTCGCTGCGGCGTTCGTAGCCGCGCTCGACGGCCCTGATCCGGATGTAGTGGTCGGTGTCGGGCTTGAGGCCGGTGAGGGTGCCCGTGGTGTTGCCCGCGCCGATGAGGCGCAGTGCGGGCACCTCGTCGACCAGGATGTCGTAGCCCAGCGGCGGGCCGAGCAGACCACTGGTGGGATCCCAGGAGACGGTGATGCTGTCGGTGGTGATGTTGCTGAACTTCAGGTTCTTCGGCGCCGGGTGGTACTCGGCGATGACGCTCTCGGTGCGGATCGACAGCCAGCGCTTCGGCTCCGGCAGCGTGCACTTCGGGTGGATGCCGCCGCGGACGACCGGGGAGGTGTCGGCGCGCCGCGGGTACAGGTTGGCCCACAGGCCGGTGAGGTCCACGTTGTTGGTGCCGACGAGCTTGCTGGTGTACGCCGGTGAGGTGTAGCCGACGGCCGGGAAGACCAGGTCGCGGCCCGCGGTGAGCGGGAGGCTCGCGAGGGCCAGGGTGTTGACCGCCTCGGCGGTGTTGGCCCCGCTGATCGCCAACGACAGGTTCAGGTAACCCGAGACGCTGGTCGCGCCCTTGGCGATCAACCCGTCGACGGTGGCGGCGGGCAGGGTGACGGTGCCGGTGATCCGCCGGGCCTCGGCGACGGGACTGAGGTAGGCCGGGGTCTCCACATCGGTGGTGACCGCGACCCGCACCGGACCCGCGAGGGGGTCGGCGCACTGGGCGGTCACGTCGAGGGTCACGACCTGGGCCGCCGCCGGGACGGCGCTCAGACCGACGGCGGCGATCGCGGCTGTCGCGGCCGCGATGATTCTCCTTGTGCGCACAGGACTTCCATTCGCTCAGGGAAGCAGGGTGATCACATGCTATGGCCGGGTTCGTTGACTGCCAACGAGATTGCGCCGAAAGCAGGCCGAAGGTTCTCTGTTCGAACAACTCGACGGTGACTACTGGCCACCCAGTCCGGTTTCAGAGATACCCCGCACGAGGTATCGCTGCAGGACGGTGAAAACGAGGATAATCGGCAGGATGGACACTGTGGCGGCGGCGAACAGCAGGGTGGTCTTGGGGTTCTGCGCGGTGAGCAGACCGGACAGGGCTACCTGGACGGTCCACGTCGACGAGTCCTGGGCGATGACCAGTGGCCACAGGAACTGGTTCCAGCTGCCGATGAAGTCGATGACCGCGATGGCGGCGAGGAACGCCGTCGAGTTGGGCACGACCACGCGCCAGTAGACGCCCCAGCGGGACAGGCCGTCCAGTCGCCCGGCTTCCTCGAGCGGTACGGGGAAGTCCAGGAAGTACTGGCGGAAGAGGAAGACGTTCACCGCGCTGAACAGGCCGGGGACCACCAGCCCGCGCAGGTCGGACAGCCAGCCGAGGCTCGACACCACGACGAAGCTCGGCACGAAGGTCACCGCTGTCGGCACCATGAGCGTGGCGACGACGGCGTAGAGGACCTTGGCCGCGTGCCGGTACGGGATCCGCGCCAGGCCGTAGCCCGCGAGTGAGCACAGCACCACCTGGCCCACGGTCTGAGCTATCGCGACTACTGCCGAGTTCAGCAGGCTGCGGGCGAACGGGATCTCCTTGTAGGTGAACACATCCGCGAGTGCGGGCCATCCTTTGGCCACGAGGACGGCGAAGGGCAGCAGGAACAGCGCGGCTGTCAGGACCAACGCCGTCCATCGGGCGAGTGATCGCATCAGGTCGGCCTCCGGAACACCCGGCCGGACAACAGGGTCGCGAGGGCGATCACCAGGGCCAGTACGACGGCGCCCGCACTCCCCCGCCCGAGGTCTTGCCCACCGGAGCCGAGCGAGGTGTAGTACAGGTACACCAGGGGTGGACGTGCGAACGGTGGGTATCCGCGTGCGTCGCCGAGGATGTTGTAGAACTCGTCGAAGGCCTGGTAGGCGTTGATCAGGTTGAGGGTGAGGACGGCGACCAGGGCTCCGCGCAGGCCCGGCAGGGTGATGTGGCGGAAGGACTGCCAACCCGTTGAGGCGCCGTCGATCCAGGCGGCTTCGTAGAGGTGCGTGGGGATCCGTTGCAGCGCGGCGATGAACAGGAGCATGTAGAAGCCCAGTTGCAGCCACAGGCGGGCGGTGACCAGGACGACCCAGTACAGCGGCGGTTCTACCGTGCCGATCCAGGCTTCCGGGTCGGCTCCGAACCAGCCCAGGACGGTGTTCGCGATGCCACTGTCCACTCCGGGGAACAGCGACATCTTCCACACCAGCGACGCCACGACGTAGGAGCAGGCGAACGGGAGGAAGTACACCGACCGGAAGAAAGCCCGCGCCCAGGTAACCTGGTTGACCAGCAACGCGAGGGCGAGTGAGAGGACCACTGTGGTCGGGACGATGAACGCGGCGAACACGGTGAAGGTGCCGATGCTGTCCAGGAAGGCTCGGTCGGTGAGGATGTCGATGTAGTTCGCGAGGCCGACGAACTCCGTTGGGGTGACGGTGTTCCGCGCATCGAACATGCTGAGGTAGGCGCTCCAGGTGATGGGGACGTAGGTGAACAGGAGCAGGCCGATCGCGAAGGGGCCGACGAACAGCCAGAACACCAGCGTGTTCCGGCTGTTCGCCCTCTTGACGATCGCTCGCATTGGGTGCGCCGGGTTCACCGGTCCAGCCGGGCGATCTCGTCGCGGGCCACGTCCAGGGCCGCGCGCAACTCCCCCGCCGGGTCGGCGCCTTGCCTGGCGATCCGGGATACCGCGTCGGACAGGGCGGTGTTGGCGCGGGCCGACCACCGGGCAGGGCTGGCGATACGTCCACCGCTGGTGACGAACCCGACGACCTCCTTGCCCGGACCGTCTCGCAGCGCTGTGGCGGCGAGGCTCTTCCGGGCGGGCAGGTGCGCGCCGAACGCGGTGGCGAATTCCGTTTGGTAGTCGGACTTGTCGACCCACAACCACTTGACGTACGCCTTCGCCGCCTCGACGTCGGCGCTACGGGCGTTGACCATCGCACTGTAGGCGCCGACCGGCACGGACTCGGCACCATCGGCGTCCAGACGCGGGAACGGCAGCACGCCGACGTCGTCACCGTGCGCGGCGGTGATCTTCGGCAGGTTCCACAGTCCGGTCCACTGCATCGCGGCAAGCCCGTCGACGAACGCGCCCGGGTCGGACCAGTCGGTCGGGGCGCCGAGGAGCAGGGTCTCGTTGAGCTCGCGCAGCTTGCCGAAGACGGTCGCTGCGCGGGGGTCGTCGAAACCCGGCGCTTTGCCGTCGTCCGACAGGAAATCCAGGCCCGCCGACCACAGCAACGGCGCGGTGAGCACACCCACGCCACCGTCGTTGCCCGCGAAGAGGCCGCGCACACCGCCCGCAGTCAGGCGCTTCGCCGCATCGATCAGCTCGTCCACGGCCTTGGGCGGGGTGACGCCTGCCTTCTCGAGCAGGCTGGGGCGGTAGTAGAGGACCTGCGTGTCGATGGCCTGGGGGACGCCGTAGAGCTTGCCGTCCACGGTCTGGGAGTCCAGCAGCGCGCGCACGAAGTCGTCGCGGGTGTCGCCCAGCAGGTCATCGAGCGGCACGACCTGCTTCTGCCGCACCCAGTCGACCTTGACCTGCGCCTCGAACACGTCCGGCACGGCGCTGGTCTGCAACGCGGTCAGGACCTTGGAGTCGTAGTCACCGGGGTTCCACTGCACCTCGACCCTCGCCCCAGGATAAGCCGCCGCGTACCGCCGCACCGCGTCCTGCACCCCATCCTCCCCATAGGCGTGGTACCAGTGCCGCACCGTCCCCCCACCAGCCCCCTCCCGCCCGGTGTTCACCCCACACGCGGCCAACCCCAACAACCCCGCCACCACCCCAAACGACCGACGGCTCAGCATCCCAGGCCTCCCCACACTCGACATGCCAACGATTCTCGAACCACCGTGATCACCTGTCGAATCCTCCCACCAGGCGGCCACCTCGCTTGTTTGTCCACAGTGGATCCACACGGCCATCGACCGGCAGTTTCCTCATCCCGACCCCATAACACCCAGATGGCCCTTGCCTTCCGCGCCGAGTCACCCCTCCGGCGCGCCTGGTTGACGGGCACTCGACAAGCTCCACAACGGCCCGCCATCGGCCCCCCGACCAGGTGAAACTCGCGCCCTCCCGACGCCCCGCTCCCCCGTTCGCCGAGGTCGAGTTGTCCCCAAGCCCCCGAGTTATCCACAGCTTTTCCCCGTCACCCCTTCGGGCGATGGGGTCCCGGTACACTGGGCCTGGGGACGCCCCCCGGGACAGGGTGGGGGCCGGGGTTCGCGGGGGCGCCCTCCGGAACAGCGGCCGATCGAAGACGGGGGCAGCCTCCGGGACGGCGGAGCTTGATTCCGCAGCGGCGAGGAGTGGTTGGGTTCGGGCGGTCTCCGCATTAGAGGCGGTGTCGGGGTGGATCCCGTGGCGGGGCGTGAGGTTGGGCGCGGGCTCTGCGGCGAGAGGGCGGCGGGGGGCAAAAGTGGTGGTAGGGGTGGGGGGACGGGGCTAGGGTGCGGCGCATTATGGGTGTGGGGATTGGGGCGCGGGGGTTGGCGGCGGTGCCGGGTGGGTGGGTGGCGCTGGTGGGTGGGGAGTTGGTGGAGTTCGGCGACGGGTGGCAGCGGGCGCGAGGGCGGGTGGAGGTTTCGGCGGGCCATCCGCGGGAGTCGGTGGGGGTGCATGCCAGTGCCAGTGGGCGGTTCGTGGCGGTGGTTGTCGATCACGGGGAGACCGGGGTCGTGGTGGAGTTGGCCACCGGGGCGGTGACCCTTGAGTTGGATCGGGGCGACTACTGCCCGGGGCCGACGTTGTTCCCGGTGGCGTTCGTGGGGGCGGACCTGGTGGTCGCGGCGACGGCGTGGAATCGGCTGGATCTGTTCGACGTGGCGAGCGGGGAGCTGCTCAGTGCGCGGGAGGTCGACGAGGAGCTCGACTTCTTCCACGGCTCGATCCACCCGAGTCCGTCCGGCCGGTGGCTGCTGGTAGACGGGTGGATGTGGCAGCCGGTAGGGGTCCAGGTGGCGATCGACCTGGCGGCGTGGCAGGCGGGCGAACCGGCGGCGGAGGCGGCCAGGGAGGTCGGCCCCTTCCCCCTCGACTGGAACCGACCCACGACGTGGCTCGACGACGACACCATCGCGGTGCAGGCCGAGGGCACAGTCGCCCTCGTCGACATCCCCAGCGGTGAGACCACGGCGCGGATCGCGGCGCCGGACGGTCGGCTGTGGTCGCACGAGGGCCTGCTGTACATCGCCGCGGCCGACGGGCTGGAGGTCTGGTCCCCCACCGAGCACCTCCACCGCGTCGACGGTTTTCACCCCATCGCCCAGAACCCCGCGACCGGCGCCCTGGCCGACGCCCGGCTCCGCACCTGGCTGCCCGAGAATCGGCACCATGACAGCGTTCTGGGACAAGCAGGCGGCGACCTTTGACGAGGAACCGGATCACGGCCTGAAAGACCCGGCGGTCCGGGCAGCATGGGCGGAAATCTTGCTGCCGGAACTACCGCCAGCCCCCGCCGAAGTGGTCGATCTCGGTTGCGGAACCGGCAGCCTCTCCGTCCTCCTTGCGGACAACGGCTACCGCGTGCGCGGGCTCGACCTGTCCCCGCGCATGCTCGCCATAGCCGCCGCAAAAGCAGCCGGACGCGTCGAGTTCACCCTCGGCGACGCGAGCGACCCGCCGTACCCGGAAGCATCGTGCGACGTTGTCCTCGTGCGCCACGTGTTGTGGGCGCTACCCGACCCGGACGCCGCAATTGCCCGATGGGTACGGTTGTTGCGACCCGGCGGGCGGCTCGCGCTCGTTGAAGGGCACTGGTTCACCGGTGCCGGGCTCACCGCCGCCGAGTGCTCGGATCTGGTGCTGGCCCACCGACACCAGGCCGAGGTGCACGTGCTGGACGACCCCGCGCTGTGGGGGAAGCCGATCACCGACGAGCGGTACCTGCTGGTCAGTCGCACGTGACGGGCGCCACTGGGTGGCCGGGGTCACATTCTCCTTAGGTAAGGCTTACCTTAGTCTAGGCGGTGATGCCGTCGATGGGAAGTCAGGAGCGTGTGGTGGGTCGTCCCTTGCGAGTCGCCGTGGTGGGTGCCGGTCCGGCGGGGATCTACACCGTGGACGCGCTGATCAAGTCCGGCGCCGAGGTCAGCGTGGACCTGTTCGAGCGGATGCCCGCGCCGTTCGGGCTGATCCGCTACGGGGTCGCGCCCGACCACCCGCGGATCAAGGGCATCGTCGACGCGCTGCACCGGGTGCTGGACAAGCCGGGCGTGCGGCTGTTCGGCAACATCGACTACGGCGGCGACGTCAAGCTCGACGAGCTGCGCCAGTTCTACGACGCGGTCGTGTTCGCCACCGGCGCGGTCGACGACCGCCCGCTCGACATCCCCGGCGTCGACCTCGACGGCGCGTACGGCGCGGCCGATTTCGTCTCGTGGTACGACGGCCACCCCGACGTCGCGCGCACGTGGCCCCTGACGGCCACCTCCGTCGCCGTGCTCGGCGCTGGCAACGTCGCGCTGGACGTGGCCCGGGTGCTGGCGAAGTCCGCCGAGGAGATGCTGGTCACCGAGATCCCGGACAACGTCCACTCCGGACTGGTCGCCAACGCGGTCACCGACGTGCACGTGTTCGGCAGGCGCGGCCCGGCTCAGGCGAAGTTCACCCCGCTGGAGCTGCGCGAGCTGGACCACTCGCCGACCGTCGAGGTCATCGTGGACCCGGAGGACATCGAGTTCGACGAGGGCTCGATCGCCGCGATCCGGGCGTCCAAGCAGGTCGACATGGTGGTCAAGACGTTGCAGGAGTGGGCGATCCGCGACGTCGGCACCCGGCCGCGCAGGCTGCACCTGCACTTCTTCCACTCCCCCGCCGCGATCCTCGGTGACGGCGGCAAGGTCACCGGCCTGCGCACCGAGCGCACCGAGTTGACCGGCGACGGGTCCGTGCGCGGCACCGGCGTGTTCCACGAGTGGGACGTCCAGGCGGTGTACCGGGCGGTCGGCTACCTGTCGTCGCACCTGGCCGACCTGCCGTTCGACCACGTCTCCGGCACCGTCCCGCACAGCAAGGGCCGGGTGCTGGACATGGACGACGACCTGGTCCCCGGCGCGTACGTCGCGGGTTGGATCAAGCGCGGCCCGATCGGCCTGATCGGGCACACCAAGGGCTGCTCGTCGGAGACGGTGGCGTCGCTGCTGGCCGACGCGCCGACGCTGCGCCCGGCCACGCACCCGGACCCGGGCGCCGTGGTGCGGTTCCTCAACGAGCGCGGCATCGAGTTCACGACCTGGCAGGGCTGGAAGAACCTCGACGCGTACGAGCGCGCGCTGGGTGCCCCGCACGGCCGGGAGCGCATCAAGGTCGTCGACCGCACGGAGATGATCCGGGCGTCGCACCAGGGCTGACCCGGGGGTGTGGACCACCTTGGCGTAGGGGTCGGTCCACCAGGTCGGCGGCGCGGGGAGGGAGAACCCGCGCCGCCGATCCATTGTGGACAAATGGTCTTGGTGACCGGGGCGGTGGCAGCGCGGTGAGAACCGCGCTGCTAATCCTTTGCTAGCAGGGGATTCCCGGTGTGCTCAGCGATGCCCGGGTGTGGCCGACGATGATGTCGGTACCCAGTAGGAGTCTGATGTGGAGCGCGTTCACCGTGATCCCGTTGGGGCGATGAATGTGCTCGTCGGTGATGACCGTGCCGACCAGCGGGATGGTGATCCTCAGGTTGGGAGCGGGGATGATCCGCCTGCCCGCGACCCGCAGGTTGGACAGCGTAGACGATCCCGTAGCGGTGACGGCGCCGGTCGCGGTGCTGGTGGCGATGGACTCCGCGCGGAGTTCGTCGGCGGTGATCAGGCCGTTGAGCAGGTTGAGGCCCGCGGTGTTCGCCGTGGCCCGCGCGGTGCGCAGACCGTCTGGGCCGACCGTGCCGGACGCCTCGTCCGCGATCACGGACGTGGTGCCGACCAGCGGGATCGGGAAGTCCGCGAGGGTGTCGGAGTCGATGCCCGGCGCCGTGGTGCAGGTCAGGTCGGCGGGGGCGAGCGGCGGGATCAGGGCGAGCGGGGTGGACAGCAGGGCGCCGTGCGCGTGGGCGTCGAAGGCGAGGGTCGGGCCGACGACGACCAGGGTGGTGCAGCCCGGCGGGTCGAGACCGACGAGCGGGGTGACGTCGGCGGCGCAGGTGGTGTGCGTGCCGACGGTCGACGCGCGGACCGGGACGGTGATGGTGCACGACGCCGCGCCCGCGGGCAGGGTGCCGGTGGCGGCGAAGTCGGCGGCGCCGGTGGTGCCGAAGACCATGTCGGCGCAGGTCGTCGCGCTGGGCGGGTTGACGGCGGTGAGGCCGGGCGGCACGGCGAACCGGAACGACCAGCCGGACTTGGCGCTGAGCTCGCTGGTGTTGGTCACGGTGAAGGTCAGATCAGCGGTCTGGCCGACCTCGATGGTGCCGGGCGCGTAGGCCAGGTCCAGGCGCGGGGTGACGTCCAGGACCCGGATGTTGTCGAACGCGCTGTCGTTGCCGTTGCCGCTGGGCTGCTGGTTCACCAGGCGCAGGCCGACGGACGTGCCGCTGAACAGGACGGGCGCGTCGCTGTGGAAGGTGCCGACGGCGGTGGCGTTGACGACGGTCGTGGCGTCGACGCACGGGGTGATCGGCCGCTGGAACGCCGGGACCGCGGTGGGACCGTCGAGCAGGTAGAACGCGTAGCGGGCGTTGGCGGCGTAGCAGTTCTGCTCGGCGACGTCGACGGCGAACGACACGAACCGGTTCGTCGCGCTCAACGGGATCGGGGTGACCGTCTCCAGTTGTGTGCGGCCCGCGCCGGGGTCGGAGTGGGTGTAGGCCGTGACGGCGTGGTTGGTGGGGCCGGTGCCGTTGGACCAGTCCCCCAAGACGCGCGCGAGATCCTTGACGCGGGGCCACCAACCGAAGCACCCCGCGCCGGGCGGGTCACTGGCCTGGTTGAGGGGCGAGGCGATGATGCCGTTGCAGTAAGTCAACCAGGCTGGGTCGGCGCGGTAGGTCTGGGCGAGCGGGGCGGGACCGGTGTAGTCGTCGACCCAGGTGACGGCTGAGGTCTGCCCGTTCTCGAAGTCCTCGGTGAAGACCACGACCGGGGGTTGGGGGTCCCCCGGGGCGGCTGTCGGTGTCGCTGGGGCTGCCGGGGCGGTGGCGGCGAGGAGGGAGCCCGTCAGCAGGGCCACCAAGACCGCCCCGCTCCATCGGCGGCGCGGGTGAGCAGAGACGTCCACGACAAACCTCCACATGCGTCAGTGACAGCCGGACCACTGAACTTCATCGCGCCCCGCCACCCCACGGTTGCGCCACCCCGCCCCCAGCCACCCACCAGTGCGGCAGGTTCACCCCAGCCCCCTGCCCGCGTCCACTGCCGATGGGCGCCTGCCCCGCCCGGTTGCTCTCTTTGGGCCCCCTGTCGAGTGGCCCCAGCCGCCCCCCAAACAGAGCGTTAGCCACCTTGCTGCTCCCTGATCGGCTGATCTTCGGGCGCCCGGTTTTCCCGACCTGCAGGTTCACCGATCCACAACGGTCTGAGTTATCCACAGGCCAACCGCACCCCTTCGCCCGACCCCCCACCCCCGGTAAACTGGACCAGGGACGCCCCCCGGAGAGGGTGGGGGCCGGGCAGGCGGTCTTCGCGCGCGCGAGGCCGTGATTGTGGGCGGGCTGCGGAGACGCTGCTCGGGCCGGGGCTGGCCGCGGGTGGGCGAGGCGACGATCGGGTGGCGGATGGCGCACAGGGGCCACCGGTAGGCGCGAGGTAGGCGACCACCAACGGACTCGGGCCGCGAGAACTGCCACCACGCGGGACGATGATCGTAGTGTCCTAAATGGACGCTAACGGGGCCTCGAAAGGGCCGTCGATCCAGCGCCGAGAACGAGCCCGGAGGTCCACTTCGGGGCGCCCAGACCCTCGTCTCGGGGCATCTCAGCCCTAGTTCACCGAAAAGCGCGGTGAGAAACCGTCGGTGGGAGAGGAGATGGGTTCAGGCAGTCGCGGTGCGGGTGGCGGTGGCGATGAGTTCGCGGGCGGCGTAGGGGTTGGCGCCTAGGTAGCGGCGGGCTTGGGCGAGGGTGTTGAAGGGGTGGGCCTGGGTGCGGGGGCGGTCCAGGGTGTGGGTGAACAGGTCGGTGAGGGTGGCGAGGAACTCGACCATGGCGACGACGTCGGCCTTGGTGGGTTCGGCTTGGGCGTTGACGGGGGTGGCGTCGAGGGTGGCGGCGTAGGTGCGCAGGTCGGTGGGGGTGGTGTCGAGCAGGGGGATGAGCTTGGCGCCCGCGCGGCGGTCGGGGAGGCGGGTGAGGCGGTCGGTGGCGGCCCGGGCGGTGCGGGCGAGTTGGCGGTCGACCAGGAGGCGGGCGGTGGTGGGGAGGTCGCCGCCGTGGGTGGCGATGACCTCGACGACGCGGACGAGTTCGCGGGCCAGGCCGCCGGAGAGGACGTAGGCGAGGGCGGCGAACTGCTCGGGCAGGTTGACCACGCGCCGGTTGAGCAGCGTCCGGGCCTCGTCGTGGGTGAGGTAGTCGACCCGGACCACGGCGTCGAAGGCGCTGTCGAACGCGGTCCGCATGCCCATGCCCGCCAGTTCGAAGTCCGCGAGCGCGTCGTCGGACACCGACACCAGGAACAGGCAGTGCGGCACGTCGAACACGGCCTTGAGCTCGTTGAGGAACCGGGCCGCGCGGTCGCCGTCGTCGATCCGGTCCAGTTCGTCGACGCCGATCAGCACCTTCCCGCCGTCCTTGCCGACCGCCGCGGCCGTGGTGCGCAGGAACGACCGGAACTCGTCGACCAGGTCGGGGTGCGTCAACGGCAGGTCGTCGCGCTTCACCGACGTCTTCCGCTTGCCCGACACCTTCGCCGCGAGCCACGAGACGTCGGCGCCCACCTCGCGTTCCACCGTGCGGCTCTCCAGGTGCCGGATCTTCTCCCGCGCCGCCCGCGCCAACCGGCCCAGGTCGTCCGCGCGCTCGGGCGCCGAACGGTGCCACCACTTCCGCTCGGGCTCAGCCGGGGCGTACCGCTCCACCGCGTCGCACAGCCTGCCGAACAGGTGCACCAGGAAGTCCCGCGGCTCGTACCCGACCGGGGCGTCCACCTTGACCGACAGCGTCGGCACCCGCGAGGGCAGGAAACGGCCGGAGCACCACAGGTCCATCAGCGTCGACTTGCCCGACCCGCGCGGACCGGCCAACGCGAAGCTCCCCTTGGCGCGACTGGACAACCAGCGCACCTCGGCGGTCGCCGCGGTGTCGAAGTCGACGGCCGTACGGGGATCCACATAGCTGCGGGTCGGCGCGGTCAGATAGGTGTCGTACACCGGCCCCGGGTCGTTGGTCGCCTCGGCCGTCGCCGGGAGGATCCCCCGGCCGTACAACGCCTCCACCCACAGGTCGAACGCCCGCTGCGCGGTGACCCGGGTAGGACCGTCGTGGAACTCCTGCGAAAGGAACAAGCCCGCCACCAGCAGCCCACCGGACGCGAGGACGTAGCCCATGGTCGCCAACACCGACACGCCGCTGAAGTTCCCGTTCGGCAGCACGTACCACGTGGCGAACTGCGCGCCGATACCGCCGAAGGTCGTGACGGTCCCGAGCACCGAGAACGCCCAGCCCGCCCACTCCGAGTCGGACCGGAACAGGGGGAGCAGGACGAGCGCGAGTGGGAGCAGCGGGACGCGCCACCACGGCCCGATGCCGAGCGCCCCGGCCGCGTGCCACACGAACAGGAACGGCCCGAGCCACAGCGCGGCCAGCCCGGTGAAGTACGCCATCCGCCCGCCCACCCACCACGCGGCGCCACGAGCAGCCCGACGGGCGTAGGGCAGGTGCTTCGCCAGCCGCTCCTCGTACGCGGCCTGCTCGTCGGCCGCCGTGCGCAGCAGCGCCTCGCGGTCCTCGACCACCCGGTGCTGCAGCCGCGCCGACACGTCCGACGACAGCCCCAGCCGCTCGACCGCCTCCTCCGCGAGCAGCGCCACCACCGCCTCCGGGGTGTCCCGGCCGTCGTCCCACGGCCGTTCGACGCGGGTCGTCACGTCCTCCGGCTCGGGCATCCGCCAGGGTTCACTCACGCGGACATGATCGGGAAACCGCCCGCACCGTTTCGCGCCGAAGCCCGGTGGTGCGACCGCGGGGGCCGCACCACCGGGCAGGCGACGGGTCAGACCTGGAGCGACCAGGTGTTGATGTAGCCCACGTCGTTGGCCGCCTTGTCCTGGACGCGCAGCTTCCAGGTGCCGTTGGCGGTCTCGGAGGACGCGTTCACCGTGTAGGTGGCGGTGATGTTGTCCGCGCTGTCGGATGAGCTGAACGGCTTGAGGTTGTAGACCGAGCCGTCCGGGGCCACCAGGTCGACGACGAGGTCGCCGCGGAAGGTGTGCCGGATGTCGACGGTGACCTTGGCCGCGGTCGACGCGGTGCCGGTGCAGTTCGCGACGGTGACGGAGCTGGTCACGGCGGCGGCGTTGTCGGGGATGTTGACGTCGGTGCCGTTGGTGACCGATGGGCACGAGGTCGGCGGGGTGGTGCCGCCGGAGCGGGCGTAGAGGACCTTGTTCGGCGAGCCGGGCTTGGCGTCGCCGACGGTGATGGTGCTGGCCTGGGCGACGAGGCCGTCGCGGACCTGCTTCGGGGTCGCCGAGGGGTTCGCGGCCAGGTAGAGCGCGGCGGCGCCGACCACGTGCGGGGCGGCCATCGAGGTGCCGCTCATGGTCCGGGTGCCGGTGTCGTTCTGGTAGTTGACCGAGACGATGTTGGTGCCCGGCGCCCAGATGTCGAGGCAGGAGCCGTAGTTCGAGTCGGACCGGCGGCTGTCGTTCTCCTGGATGTTGCCGACGGTGATCGCCTCGGAGATCTTGGCGGGTGAGCTGTTGCAGGCGTCCGCGCCGAAGTTGTTGGCCGAGAGCACCCAGGTCACGCCCGCCGCGATGGACTTGCGCAGCGCGTCCTCCAGCGCGGGCGACGAGTCGCCGAACTGCATGCTGAGGTTGGCCACCGCGGGCTTGGCCGCGTTCTGGGTGATCCAGTTGACCCCGGCGAGGGCGTCCTCGTCGGTCGCGCTGTCGTTGCAGTCGAGCACCCGCACCGAGACCAGCTTGACGCCCTTGGCGACCCCGTACTTGGTGCCGCCGATGGTGCCCGCGACGTGGCTGCCGTGGCCGAGGCAGTCGCTGGCGTTGCTGTCGTTGTCGACGAAGTCGTAGCCGCTCTTGGCGCGGCCGCCGAAGTCCTGGTGGGTCATCCGGATGCCGCTGTCGAGCACGTACGCGGTCACGTTGGCCGCGGTCGTGTCGTAGGTGTAGCTCTTGTCCAGCGGCAGGTTGCGCTGGTCGATGCGGTCCAGGCCCCACGGCGGGTTGGTCTGGGTGTCCGACCCGTGCCCGACCCGCACCGGCTGCACGTACTTCACCGCGGGGTCGGCGGCGAGCGCGGTGGCCTGCTCGGCGCTCATCTGCGTGGAGAACCCGCGCAACGCGCTGTCGTAGACCCGCCGGACCTGACCGCGGTAGCGGCCCGCGAGGTCCTGCGCCTGGCTGCTGACCTGGGCCTGGGCGAGGCCTGCCTGGTCCTTGAGGACGACGATGTAGCGGTCCTTGACCTGGTCCTGGACATGGGCCTGGACATGGGCCATGGGTGCGGGGGACGGCGCCGCGGTGGCCAGTGGGACCCACGCGATGGCGGCGGTGGCCGCCAGCACGCTCACGCCGAGCAGCGTTCGGTAACGCTTGGTCATGGGGAATCCTCCACGGGTCGTTGGGACACGACCCGGTCGCAGGGAAGGGGTGGGGGTGCCCGGCCGGAGCGCCTAGAACAGTCGCCCGGTGGGCGGGTGCTCGACAACGCCCCGCGCAATAGCTGCGTATACGCAAAGAACGCGGGCTTTCGCCGAGGTCGCGGCGGGGTTAGGGTGCCCGCCATGGTGCGTACGGTGACCCCGCGCCCACCGCGACCGGCCGATCTCGCGGACGTGGTGCGGCAGCCAGGCGCGGTGCTGGTCGTCGAGGGCGCCGCGGGGATCGGCAAGTCGCGGCTGGTGCGGGAGGTGCTGCGGCACCTGGGGCCGGACGTGCTGACCGGGCGCTGCCTGCCGACCCGGGCGAGCTTCCCGTACGGGCCGGTGGTCGACGTGCTGCGCGGGCTGCGGGTGGACGGGTCCGCGCTGTCGCCGGTGGCCGGGGTGTTGGCGGAGCTGGTGCCGGAGCTGACTGGGTCGCTGCCGCCTTTCCCGGCAGGGGGTTCCAACGCGCACAAGGTGGCCCGAGCTGTGCGGGAGGTGCTCGCGGGCCGTGGGGTGCTGGTGGTGGAAGACCTCCAGTGGGCCGACGAGGCGACGACGGACCTGCTGCGGTACCTGGTCGACGAGCCGCCGCCGGGGTGGTCGCTGCTGGTGACGTCGCGGCGGCCGGTGACGTGGTTGCGGACCCCGCCGGGTCGTCCCCGGGCGCTGGTGCGGCTCAGGCCGCTCGACCGCGACGGGTTGCGGGTGCTGGCCGGGGATGTCCTGGGCAGCAACGACATCCCGGCGGAGTTCCTCGACGAGCTGCACCGGCGCACCGGCGGGGTTCCGGTGGTGGCCGAGCACGTCCTGCGCGCGTCGGCCGATCCGGGCGTGGTGCCGCTGTCGTTGCGCGACGCGGTGGTCGAGCAGTTGGCCGACCTGGGTGCCGACGTGACGGCGATGGTGCGGGCGGCGGCGGTGATCGACGAACCCGCCACGGAGGCCGACCTCGCGGCCGTATCGGCTCTCGCTCCCCGGCGCGCAGCCAAGGCGATCACGACCGCGGTGGCCGAGCAGCTGCTCACCGAGGTCCGAAATGGACAATACCTGGTACGAGTTCCCCTTGTGAGACAAGCTGTCTATGCGTCTACACCTGGCCCGCAGCGTCGGGTGATCCACGAGCGGGCGGCCCGGACCGCGCGAAACCCTCGGCGACGGGCAGCGCACCACCGTCGGGCGGGCGAACACGACGCGTGGGTCCGCTGGACGCAAGCCGCCTTGGCCGAGGCCGACTCCGAGACCGCGATCCGGTTGCTCGACGACGCGCTCGCCGATCCGCTGCTGCCGAGGACCGCGCGCAACGCCTTCGCCGTGCGGCTGAGCCGGGAGGCGCTGACCGGGATCGCGCACCAGGACACGGTGGGGCGGCTGCGGGCGGCGGTGGCCGACGGGTCGCTCGGCCGGTCGGCGCGCGGGGAGGTCCGGCTGAACCTGGGCCGGTTGTTGATCAACCAGGCCGGGCAGCTGGCGGCGGGCCAGGCCCAGGTCGAGTTGGCGCTCACCGAGCTGCGGGACCGGCCCGCGCTGCTGGCCAGGGGGATGGCGGCGCTGGCGTTGCCGTCGTTCGGGTCGACGCCGGTGCACGTGCAGCTGGACTGGTTGCGCGCGGCCGAGGAGGCGGCCACCGCGATCGCCGACCCCGAGGTGCTGACGGCGGTGCTGGCCAACCGGATGTCGGCGTTGATGGCGACCGGTGACACCAGGGTGTGGGCGGAGGTGGCCGCGCTGCCGCGGCCGGCCGGGTCGGTGAAGGTCCGGCGCCAACTGGCCCGCGCGTACCTGAACCTGGCGGACTCGGCGACCTGGATCGGGCACTACGACACCGCGCGCGACTACCTGGAGCAGGGCCGGTTGCTCGCCGGTGACGGCTCGTTCCTGCCGGTCCTCGGCGACGGGACCGCGCTGCGGCTGGGGGTGGCGGTCGGCGAGTGGGCCACGCTGGAACCCGACGGTGAGCGGCTCATCGACCAGGCGGGCGAGATGACGTTCCTGGCCGCCGACGCGTGGCTGGCGCTGGGGTGGCTGGCGCTGTGGCGGGGCGACCGCGCGGCGGCCCTGGCCCGGTTCGACGGCGCGATCGCCGCCGCCCACGACAACGTGCCGGTGTTGATCTCGGCGCGGACCGGGCGCGCGGCCGCGTTCCTGGCCGCCGGTGACTTCGCCGCGGCGGGGGCGGCGGCGGACCGGGCGGCGGCGCAGGTGCGGCGCAAGGGGAACTGGGTGTGGGCGGCGGAACTGGTGCCGGTCGCGACCCGCGCGCTGCTGCGCGGTGACCGGCTCGACGACGCGCGAACCCTGGTCACCGAGTACGCGGCGGGCATCACCGCCCGGGACGCGCCGCTGGCGGTGGCCGCGCTCGACGACGGCCTCGGCGCGCTGGCCCAGGCCGAGGGCGGACACCGCGCGGCGTTGGACCACTTCACCCGGGCGGCCCACCGCTACGCCGCACTCCCCCATCCGCGCTGGTCAGCCCAGGCGGCCGAATCCGCCGCCCAGTCCGCCGCCGCCGTGGGCGCGGTCGACGTCGCCGCCACCCACTGGATCACCGCCGCGGACACCTACGCCACCCTGGGCGCCACCCGCGACGCCACCCGCTGCCGAGCCGCCGCCCGCCCCCACACGGAGTCCCGCCGCGGGCGCCGCGGCTACGGCACGACCCTCTCCCCCCGTGAACGCGAAGTCGCCGCCCTAGCCGTAACCGGCCTAACCAACCGCGAAATAGCCGACCGCCTGGTCCTCTCCCAACGCACCGTCGAACAACACGTCGCAGGCGCCATGCGCAAACTAGGCGTCCACTCCCGCACAGCCCTCTCCGAGGGGTGACCGTCGCCCCCTGGACACTTCTCGTTCGCCGCCCACCTGGGCCACGAAAGGCTCACTCGCACAGCGTTCTAGGCCGCCCGCCATCCACAACCACGCACACCACCGGGATGCGCCCCTCCTCGCCCAGGCGTGATCGTGGCTACCCTGGGGCTGATGGGGACTCGACGGACATTGTGGGTGTTTGCCGCTCTCCTGGCCACCACAGCGGTAACCGCCTACGCGGTTGGGCTGTTCGTGTGGTTGCTTTGGGAGACCGACGAGGTTTGTGGCCACCAGTTCGCCTACGACGGCGCGCCGCTGCGGGAGATGCGGACCAGCCTGCTCCCCTTGACCAACACCTGCGTGTTCGAGGACGGCGCGACCTACTCGGACATCCCGGTGTGGGTGAACCCGGTGTTCTTCGCCTCTCTGGTGGCCGCCGCTGCCTGCGCGGCGAGGGCGGCGTGGTTCGGCCGCACACCCCGCTGACCGGTCGGCGGCTGGATCCTGCGGGCAATCCAGCGGCGGTGCGGCGTCAGTGGTTGGCGTGGTAGTGGCGGCGGACCTGGGCGTCGGTGAGTTGGGTGCCGAAGACGGCGAACTCGTCGAGGGTGCCGACGAGGTAGTCGCTGCTGGGGCGGTTGGGGTAGTTGGGCAGGCCGCCGCCGCCCCAGCGCCAGTAGCCGGTGAAGTTCTGGGCGGTGGTGGTGGTCGCGTCCTGGGCGACGAGGTTGCCGTCGACGTAGAGCTTCATGCCCGCGGCGCCGAGGCTGGCCGCGACGTGGTGCCAGGTGCCGTCGTTGTAGGACGCGGTGGAGCTGATCGACTTGATGGTGGACGGGTTGACGGCGAAGACGAGCTTGCCGGTGCTGTTGAGGTAGACGACCCGGTCGCGGCTGGTGCTGCCGGCGCCGGTCGTGTTGTAGAAGCCCATGATCAGGCCGCCCCAGGGGCTGGCGGACTTGAACCAGGTCTCGGAGGTGAACGTGGACGGGTTCGCGAAGCTGGTCAGGTTGCTGGCGTTCGAGGTGCCGTTGAACGCCACCGCGGTGCTGGAGCCCTGCCCCTGCTGGGCGCCCTGCAGCGCACCGACCTGACCGGCGGTGATCGGCGACAGCGCGCCGGCGACCGGGATCGTGGGCGGGGCGGGTGACAGCTCGTTGTACATGTCCTGCACCTGCGCGGTCGACAGCGCTGCCTGGATTGATCGAACCTTGTCCAGGTAGCCATAGAAGTAGTCCATCTGCGAACCACTTCGTAGCGCGCGTCCAACCTGGACAGTGCCAGTGGCGTTCCACGGCGACCCACCGCGGGTAGTGCTGCCTTGGAGGACACCGTTGACGTACAACCGGATCACCTCGGAGCCCGCCTGGTACACGCCGACGATGTGGTACCAGCCGTTCTGCTGGGCGATGGCGCTGCTGTACACCGCGTCGTACGTCGGCGAGTTGCTGTCGGTGCGCGGGATGCGGAAACACCACCGGGTAGAGGCGATATCGGCCCCCAGCAGGTAACCGCTACCGACAGACCCCTGCTGCGCGATGATGCTGCGGTCACCGTTGGGCGTCGTCAGGTAAGCCCACCCGGCGACGGTGAAGCTCTCGTCCGTGCGCAGCGACGCGGCCTGGCTGACGGTCCAGCTGGAGGAGCCGTCGAAGTAGCCGGAGGTGCCCGCGACCGACGTGTCCGACCACTGGACGTTGTTCAGCGTGCCGTAGTTGCCGTTGCCGGAGGAGTCGGCGACGGTGGTGGCCAGGTTGTCGTCGTACTGCCAGTCCATGCTGGGGCGGGTGAAGATGTCGTCGATCTCGTCCGCGCTCAGCACCCGGTTGTAGAGCTGCACCTCGTCGACGCGACCGGGCCAGTACTGCACCCCCGCGCCGCCGCTGAACCCGCGGCCGATCGACAGCAGGCCGGTGCCGTTCCACCCGCCGCCGCGGCTGACCGTGCCCTCCAGCGCGCCGTTGAGGTAGATCTTCATCTGCCCGTTGACCGAGTCCCACACGCCGACCACATAGGCCCACGCGTTCGCGATGGCGCTGGAACTGGACGAGACCCGCACCGTCGACGCCGCTGTGGCGTCGGAGGCGGGCATCGTGAACGCGTACTTCGTCGTGCCGGGGATGTAGGACAGCGCGAACGCGTTGACGTTCGTGCCGTCCTTGGACAGGAATGTCCTGTCGACGCCGCCCGCGCTGCTGATGTAGACCCACGCGGCCGCCGTGAAGCTCGTGTCCGTGCGCACGGTGAACGTGGACGCGCTGATGTAGTCGTCGACCCCGTCGAGGGTCACCGAACGGCCAGTGCGGCCAGTCGTGTTCCACACGACGCCGTTCTGGAGCGTGCCGTTGTAGCCATAAGGGCCGCTGTCGGTGGCGCTAGTGCCGCTCTGCTCCAGGTTGTACTGAGCGTTCGGGGCCGCGGCCGCGTCGTAGATGCCGCTGATCTCGCTAGCACCGAGAGCGCGCTGGTAGACCCGCGCATCGTCGAGGACACCGGACCACGGGTATAGCCAGCTACCGCCTCGGTAGATGCCACCAGCGACCAGCGAACCGTTCGCCTTCCACTCGTAGGCGTCCGCGCGGGACGTGGTGGCCTCTAGCGAGCCGTTGACATAGAGCCTGATGACGTTGTTGGGGTCGTCGTACACACCGACAAGGTGGACCCAGGTGCTCGCGGCAGTCGCGGTCGTGGACTGGGCGTAGTCCTCGGTGCCGCTGGAGGCGTCGCTCCGGGGCATGCCGAAGCGCCAGCGTCCACCCTGCTGGTAGAGGTACCAGGCACCGGTGTTGGTGCCCTGGTGGGTGAACGCCACCGCGGTGCCGCTCGCCGACGTCGTCTTGACCCAGATGGACGCCGAGAAGCTGGTGTCGGTGGCGATGGGGTTGTTCGCGCTGATGACCCGGTCGTTGAGGCCGTCGAAGTTCACCCCGGAGCCCATGATCCCGGTGACCCAGGTCGGGCCGTTGGTGAGCACGCCGGTGTCCACGGAGCCGGAGGAGTCGCCCGCGTTGGTGCCCGTGCCGTCGTCGAACCGCCAGTGCGTGTACGGGCCGTTGGTGGGCGAGTTGTACTGTCCCGGCCTGCTGTTGCCCGACGAGTCGGCCGCCGTGCTGGTCGCCGACGACGACCCGGCCTCGTCCTCGCGGTGGTAGAACAGCGGCGTGTCGCCGGTGACCGACGCCGAGTACGTGGGGAACGACGCCGACGAGCCCAGCGCGTTGCCCGCCGTGGCTGTCGTGGCGACGTACCCGGCGAACCCGCCGTTGACGGACACGAACACCAGCATGCCGACCGCCACCACGACCGCGACGCGACGTGCCCTGGTCAGACCAGGGCGCGCCGCGTGCCGGGGGCCGCGTGGGAGTTGGCCGCGTTGGAGTTGTCGGTACGAGAGCCGCTTGGGCGGGGGCGTCCGGTCAAACGGCGGGTGCCAGTTCGGCGGGTCCCACGGAGGCCGCGCGGGCGGTTCGGGGTGGCTGGGTCGCCACCAGGCGAGCACGGCCAAGGCGATCAGCGCGGCGAGGGCGGCGGCGAGCGACGCCCAGTCACCGGTCTGCGCCCAGTGGGCCGGTAGGCCTACCCACGGCACACGCAGACGGCCTTGTCCGCGCACCGCGTCCGCGGCGACCGGGGTGCTGTCGGCCTCGGCGTTGGCATCGCCCTTGGTGACCAGGGTGCCGTCGTCGTTGGCCTTCACGACGCGGTGCATCAGGACGTGGTTGTCGTGGTTGGGGTCGTCGAAGGCGATGACCGCGCCCGGCGCCGGGCGGTCGGTGAGCAGGTCGCCGACCACGACGACGTCGCCGGTGCGGATGGCCGGGCTCATCGACCCGGACAGCACGACGTAGGAGTGCCAGGAGATGACGACGGGCAGCACGCACCAGGCGACCAGCCAGAACAACCCGGACAGCACGGAGCCCGCGAGGTACCCCAGGATCGACCTGGTGGTGTCCCACGACCGCCGGGTGCGCCCGGTCCGTCGCGTGTTCCTGTTCAGCACGGTGCCTCCGCCGCCGCGTGCGCCTCGAGACGAGCGCCCGCTCGTCAGGAGCCCGACGCTTCCCGGCCGGGCCCGGTGGGGGGCGACACAGGGCCGCTGGGCGCGCCGACGAGGCGGGCCACGTCGCACGTGATATCCGCTCGCACCGGGGCCACCTCGTTCCCGTCCAGTCAGACCACTACCTGCCTTAGCCATCGGGAGTGAGCCGAGGGACACAAGCCGGTCGCCGGGTGCGACACAGGTGCGACCCGGTGGCGGGCGGGTTTTCGTGGACCGTTCACGTGGCGATCACGTGCGGGCCGGTGCCCGTTGGGCGGGGGTGAGCAGGGTCGGGAAGGTTGCCGGAGCCGATCCCGAGGACGGACATCGTGACTGCTTCCCGTGTTTCCCGACCTGGCCCCCTGGCCGTCGCCTGCGCGTCGGCGGTGGTGGCGGGCGTGCTGCTGGCGCCGCGGGCCCAGGCGGCCCCCGCCGACGACATCCGGATCAACGAGGTGGTGACCACCGGGTCGGTCGACGACTCGATCGAGCTCTACAACAAGGGCACCACGACCGTCGACCTGTCGGGCTGGGTGCTCAAGGACGACAACAACAGCTCGTCGTACAAGATCGCGGCGGGCACCACCCTCGCCCCGAGCGCGGCGCTGGCCTTCGACGTGCACGACAAGTTCGGCCTCGGGTCCGATGACGACGCGCGCCTCTACCTGGCCAACGGCACGACGCTGGTCGACAGCGTCAGCTGGAGCCAGCACTCCGACCCTTCGTGGTCGCGGTGCGCCGACGGCACCGGCGCCCTGCGCGCGGCCGAGGTGACCCTCGGCAGCCCCAACGACTGCCTGGCGGCGGTCTCGTGGCCGGGCAGCGGCTCGGTGGCCAACGCGGACGCGTCGAACGTGTTCGGCGAGGACCTCAGCGGCCTCTACCAGGAGGGCGGCGTGCTGTGGGCCGCGCAGAACTCCGGGGAGCTGTGGCGGCTGGTCCCCAACGGCACCGGCGGGTGGCAGCCGGACACCGGGTGGTCCTCGGGCAAGACGCTGCGGTTCCCGGGCGGGACGGGAGCGCCCGACAGCGAGGGCGTGACCGTCACCAGCGCGGGCTCGGCGGGCGGGGTGTTCGTGGCCAGTGAGCGCAACGGCTCGGGCAGCAGCCGCTTGTCCGTGCTCAAGTACGACGTCACCGGGTCCGGCAGCACGCTGACCGCCACGAAGGAGTGGAACCTGACCGCCGGTCTGCCCCCGGTCGGCGGGAACCTCGGGTTCGAGGCGATCACCTGGGTGCCGGACTCCGCGCTGACCGCCGCCGGGTTCCGCGACGAGTCGACCGGCACCGCCTACGTCCCGTCCCAGTACGGCGCGCACACCGGCGGCGTGTTCTTCGTCGGCGTCGAGGGCACCGCGATGATCTACGGCTACGTCCTGCTCGACTCCGGTTCGTTCACCCGCGTGGCGTCCACCAGCAGCGGGCTGGCCGGGGTCATGGAGCTGCAGTGGGAGCCGCAGGCGTCCCGGCTGTGGGTGGTCTGCGACGACACCTGCGCCGGGCAGCACCGGACGCTGAAGGTCAACGCCTCCGGCGTGTTCGCGGCCACCGCCGTCCACAACCGGCCGTCGGGGATGTCCAACCTCAACAACGAGGGCTTCGCGGTGTCCGGGGCGGCCGAGTGCGTGGGCGGCTCGAAGCCCGTGTACTGGTCCGACGACAGCAACACCAGCGGTCACGCGCTGCGCAGGGGCAGCATCACCTGCTGATCTCCTTTGTCATCAACAGGGTGACAGCGAGGGTGAACACGATGGCGGCACCCGCGATCAGGGTTGGGGTGTTCCCGACCCTGATCGCGGCCGCTGGCGCTAAGAGGTAGCCGAGCGGGCCGAAGCCGTAGTAGCCGAGCCAGTCGTAGGACGACACTCGCGCCAACATGTCGGACGGAACCCGGTGCTGCAACGTGGTTTGCCACAAGGTCCAGTGAGCCGACTGCTCGACACCTAGGACGAACGCACCGACGACTAGAGCGGGCAAGGGCGCGTGGAGGGCTAGTAGCACTGGGAGCGGCAGTAGCAGCAACGCGCCCGATACGACCCACCGCAGATACCGGCGTGGGCGTACTCGGGTAAGCGCTACTCCTCCGACGAGCGCTCCTATGCCTAGAGCGGTCAACACGGTCACCCAGGCGGCAGGGTTACCGAGGATGACCGGTCCGAGGACCATAACCGGCGCGAAGACCGCCATACCGCAGAACGCGGCTAGCACTGTCACGCTCCACAGCCACCGTCGCGCCGTGAACTCCCGCCACCCATCGCGCGCTTGGGCGAGGACTCGACGGCCGGTGGGCGCGGGTGCGTGGCCGATCCGCAGAGCCAGCACCAGCGACGCACTGACCAGGAACGACAGGGCGTCCACCGCGAGCGCCGGACCGGGACCGACCCACACGGTCAACAGGCCGCCGATGGCAGGTCCGGCGATGGTCGACACGGCGATGACGAGGCTGCGCACGGCATTGGCGTCCTTGCGGTTCTCCGGCGTGGACGCCTCGGCACCGATGGCTGTGACCGCCGGGAGGTAGACCCCTGCCGCGATCCCGCTGATGACCTGCAGGACGACCAGGTGCCACACCTGCGCCTGTCCCGTGATCAGCAGCGCCGCGCACCCGCCCTGCGACCCGCACCGCACCAGGTCCGCCCCGACCATCACCAGCCGCCGCGACACCCGGTCCCCCACCACCCCACCCACGACGAGCGCCAGCGCCAACGCGAACGACTCCGCCCCCAGCACCAACCCGATGTCCGCCGCGTCCCCACCGATCCCCAACACCGCGAAGGCCATCACCGCCACGGCCGCCTGGTTCCCCAGCTGCGACACCAGCCGCGCCACGATCAACAGCCGGAACTCCTGCTCCGCCAGCACTTCCCGCATCCGACCCACCCTGCCGACGCGGTGGTGCCCTGTCACCCGGATTACCGCCACCCGACCCGACACCCGACAGAACAAGGACAACTCGAGCGTCCGGTCAGGGAAACCCTTGTGGTGACGACACTCTCGGGTGATGACACCCCGGGACGCCGGGGGGAGACTGGGGTTGGCGGGTGGTCCGGGGAGGTGGATCGTGCCCGAGGAGCAGCAGGAGCGCGTGCGCAACGCCGTCACCGGGTCCGTGGGTGGCGCCTTGGTGCAGGCGGGCACCGTCATCACCGGTGGGGTGCACGTGCACCACCCGCGGGGTAGGCGGCTGCGGGCGCGGCTCGTGACGGTCGTGGTGGTGCCGGTGGTGGTGGCGACCGGGTTGGTGGCGTGGCCGGTGCTCTCCGGCGGCGGCGACGGGCCGCCGTTGGTGGCGCGGGTGCGGCCGGTGCCGGAAGGGGCGTGGGCGTGGGTGCTGCCCGGTCCGGTCGACGAGGCCGCACTCGCCCGGGTGGCCCTGACCCGCGTCAGCGCCGATCGGGACGCGGGTTTCCGCGCGCTGGGCGGGGTGCCCAGCGCGGACACGCGGGTGCTGGTCGGTGGGGTGGCGAAGGCCGCCAACTCGCACCGGATCTCGCTGGTCGGCAACCGGGACGGGCCGGTGCGGGTCATCGGGGTGCGCACCAGGGTGCTGCGCCGGGCCGAGCCGTGGACCGGGGCCCTGGTCGCGTTGACGCCGCAGGGCGAGCACGACGTCCGGCAGGTGGTGACCGACCTGGACGACCCGGACGGCACCGTGCTCCTGCGCGCCGGGCCGGACGACCCCGGCCGTCCGTACCTCGAGGTCAAGGCGGTGACCGTGGGAAGGGGCGAGGACGTGGTGATCCAGTTGACCGCCGCGGTCGGGCGGTCGCACTGCGAGTGGGAGTTGGAGCTGACCGTCGGCCAGGGCTCCGGGCCCGACGAGGTGCTGCGGGTCCGCGCGGACGGCACGGACTCCGGGCCCGCGTTCACCACCACCGCCTGGGACAGCGCGTGGCGCTACCGCGGCGGTCGCTTCCGGGTGATCCCGGTCGATCCCCCGGCCAATTTCGCGTTCGAGAGGGTGGGTTGATGCGCGCCGCGATCCTGGTTCTCCTCCTGGCACTCGGCGGTTGCACGGCAACGGACGACGAACCCGCCCCCGCACCCCGGTCAGGGCTGGTGTGGTCGAACGACGACGGCGTGTTCGTGCTCGACGGCGACCAGCCGCGCCGCCTCGGCAGGTACCACAACGAGCAGGTGGCGGTGGCCGCTGACAGCAGGTCCGGGGCGGTCGTGGTCAGCGACGACTTCCCCAGCTCCGGCGACGATGAGCTGGTCATCTGGGCCACCGGCGGCGGCGAGGCGCGGGTCCCGTGCGGGAGGTGCCAGGGCGTGGCCATCGCGGGCGACGAGGTGCGGACCGCGGAAGCCAACCTGATCCGCCGGTTCGCCCGCTCCGACGGCCGGTTCCTCGGTTCGATCCTCGCTCACCCACCCCGGGCCGTGTCCGAGCCGATCGTGTCCCCGCAGGAGGTGATCGCCGCGACGCCGGAGGTGACCGTGCTGGAGTACGTCATCGACGAACCGGGCCGGTACAACGCCTTCTACGCGATGGACGCCAACGGTTCCGTGCGCTGGGAACACGTTGTCGGCGGCACTCTCCCGGTCCACCAGTACGCGGTCGACCCGACCGGCACCACCCTGGCCTTCTCCACGGGCACGAGCTCGGTGGACGCGGACATGGAGTCCTGGCCGGTGCTCCTCGACCTCGCGACGGGTCAGGTCAAGCCGCTGCCCCCGCTACCGGTCGGGCCCGACGCGCTCAGCATGGTGTCCGACCTCGCGTGGAACGGCCCCAACCTCGTCGTGGTGTCGACAGTCGGCCCGCGCGGCGACACGACCCGCGCAGGCGACGGCACCAGTGCCTTGTTCGAACGCCGGGGTGATCAGTGGGATCGGCACGCGGCCGCGGACACCGCGCAGCTGCGCCCGCTGCCGGGCGGCGGGCTGGCGCGGGTGAACAACCCGTTCAAAGAGCTGGAGATCACCGAGCACGGCACAATCCGCACCCTCTCCGGTTCCGGCTTCATCCTCGGCTCCCCCACGCCCGGCGACGCCGTGCCGCTCGACTGGCCCGAGTAGGCGCTGCAACGAAGTCGGCGTGGGGATCGATGTAGTCGCGGGTGGCCGCGGGGGTCGCCGGTGGAGGGTGTCGACGTGCGGCTGCCGGATCCGAGTCGATCGCATGCGGTGCTGGTCGGTACCAGCGAGTACAGGTCGGACGGGTTGCACGACCTGCCCGCGGTGGAGCGCAACCTCGAGGCGCTGCGCGCGGTGTTGACCGACCCGGCGCTCGGCGGGTTCCCCGAGGACCACATCTCGGTCGTGCACAACCCGGTCGACGACGCGGCGGTGGTCAGCGAGATCTGGCGGCGCGCGGAGCTGGCCGAGGACACACTGCTGGTCTACCTCGCCGGGCACGGGTTGGCCGGGTCGCGCAGCGGCGAGCTGTTCCTGGCGTTGGGCGACACCAATCCCGACCAGCTGCCGTTCCGGACCCTGCGCTACGACGAGCTGCGCACCGTGGTGACCGACCGGGGCCGGTTCCCGGCCGACAACCGGGTCGTCATCCTGGACTGCTGCTTCGCCGGGCGGGCGATCCCGGCCATGTCCGGCAGCGCGGTCACCGGGTTGACCGACATCGAGGGCGTGTACGTGCTGACCGCGACGGCGCCCAACCACACGGCGCTCGCGCTGCCCGACGCCGAGCACACCGCGTTCACCGGCGCCGTGCTCGACCTGCTGCGCACCGGAATCCCCGGCGGACCGGAGCTGCTCACGCTCACCACCGTGTACGAACGGGTGCTGCAGACGATGCGCTCGCGCGGGTACCCGCGTCCGGAGCAGATCAACAAGGACACCATCGGCAAGCTCGCGCTCGCGCGCAACGCCGCGTACGTGCCCGCCGCCACCGCGCCCGAGGTCGACATCCGGGTGGTCGGCATCGGCGGTGGTGGCGTGAACGCGCTCAACCGCCTCTACGACGAGCAGCCCGCCGGGTACCGGTCGATCGCGATCAACACCGATCCGACGTCCCTGCTGATGAGCGACGCCGACGTGAAGGTCGACGTGCGCGGCGACCTGGCCCTCGGCGTCGGCGCGGGTGCGAACCCCGAGCTCGGGCGGCTGGCGGTGACGGCGAGCGCGGAGGACATCGCGGAGGTCCTGGAGGGCGCGGACCTGGTGTTCATCACCTGCGGCGAGGGCGGCGGGACCGGCACCGGCGGGGCACCGGTCGTCGCGGAGCTCGCGCGGCGGGCAGGCGCGCTCACCGTGGGCGTGGTGACCAGGCCGTTCAGCTTCGAGGGCAGGCGGCGCGCGGCCCAGGCGGAGGCGGGCATCGCCGAGCTGCGGGCGGTGTGCGACACGGTGATCGTGATCGCCAACGACCGGCTGCTCGCCCTCGGCGACCTCGGGGTGTCCCTGATGGACGCGTTCCGGCAGGCCGACCAGGTGCTGATGAGCGCGATCCGCAGCATCGTGCACCTGCTGACCGTCCCCGGTGCCATCCGGGTCGGGTTCGACGCCGTGCGCGCCGCGCTGACCGGGGCGGGCGCCGCCGTCATCGGCCTCGGGCGGGCGAGCGGGCCGGACCGGATCGAGGCCGCGGTGCGCGACGCGATCGCCGAGTACGAACGGCTGACCGACCAGGGCATCCACGGCGCCGGGGTCATCCTGCTGTCCATCTCCGGTGACTCGCGGATCAGCTACGCCGACGTCAGCGCGGCCGCCGCCCTCGTCTCCGACACCGCCCACCCCGACGCCGACCTGGTCTTCGGCGCCGCCTTCGACGACAGCGCGGGTGACCAGGTCGAGGTCGCCATCGTCGCCACCCGGTTCAGCACACCCTGACCTGCGATGATGGCCAGATGCGGCACGTAACCGACGACGAGCGGCGAGCACGGCTGGGCGTGCGGCACGGGTTGGCGCCCGGGTCCCGACTGGGGTCACCGGAGGAGGTGACCCAGGCGCTGGGCGTCCTGCACGCGACCGAACCCGCGACGGTCTACCTGTCCTGCTGGGCGCGGACCGACTCGGTGGACGTCGACCGCGCGGGCCATGTTCACGTAGACCGCGCGCTCTATGTGGACCGAACCCTGGTGAAGCAACTGGCGATGCGGCGGACGCTGTTCGTGTTCCCGCGCACCCTGCTGCCCGCGGTGTGGCCCAGCGCGTCAGCTCGGGTGGCGGACGCGGAGCGGGCCCGGATGACGAAGGACGTCATCAACGCCTCCCTGCCTGCCGACTGGCTGGACAGCGCGCGGACCGAGATCCTGGCCGCCCTCGCCGACGGTGGCCTTACCGCCCTTGAGGTGCGCGCGGCGGTACCGATGGTCAACGTCAAGATCGAGAGCCCGGCGACGGCGTGGTCCGCGCCCCGGGTCCTCACCCATCTCGGCGCCACCGGCGACATCTTGCGCGGCGCGAACACCGGACGTTGGAACAGTTCCCGCCCCCGGTGGACCCTCACGTCCCAGTGGCTCGGCGAAGCCCCGCCGTGGATGACCGCCGCCGAGGGGTACCGCGAGCTGGTCCGGGTGTGGCTGCGCGCGTTCGGGCCAGGCACGGAGGCCGACATCGTGTGGTGGCTGGGATCCACGAAGTCGGTGGTCCGGACAGCCTTGGCGGAACTGGAGGCCGTCGCCGTGTCACTGGACGACGGTCAGGTGGGATGGCTGCTTCCGGATGACGCCGGGGTGGTGGATCCGGGACCGTGGGTCGCGCTGCTGCCGGTGCTAGACCCAACAGTCATGGGCTGGCAAGGCCGAGACTTCTACCTGGGGCGACACCGGGATCAACTGTTCGACACCCGGGGCAACGCGGGAACCACGGCATGGGTGGACGGCCGCATCGTCGGATGCTGGGTACAGGACACGGCAGGGGTGGTGGAGATCCGGCTCCTGGAGAAGGTCTCAACGGCTGCCCGGCGCGCCCTGGAGGACCAAGCAGCCCGCCTGACCACCTGGCTAGGCGGTCGACTCGAGACCGGCTACATATCACCAGCCGCACGGTGAGGTGACGCGGTCAAAAAAGCCTCAAGATCGTGGAATAGCGTGGCGGGCGTGACCTCGGATGGTTGGTTGGCTGACACA
Source organism: Actinokineospora globicatena (assembly GCF_024171945.1). Taxonomy (GTDB): domain Bacteria; phylum Actinomycetota; class Actinomycetes; order Mycobacteriales; family Pseudonocardiaceae; genus Actinokineospora; species Actinokineospora globicatena. Next base: position 4,222 of record NZ_JAMTCR010000003.1, on the reverse strand, counting down.
CGGATCTCGTACGACGCGGTGGCTGGGAGCTATGCCGACCAGTTGCGTGATGCCCTCGCTGGTGGTCCGTACTTGCGCGCCGCGTTGGCGGTGTTCGCCGAGCAGGTGCGGGATGGGGCCGGTGGTGGTCTACGTCCACCGCCGTCGGCCGGAGCGGGTGGCTTCCTGGTTGCGGGACGCCGGGTTTGAGATCGAGGCGCAGTGGTTGTGCGACCCGGACGAGCAAGTGCCGCAAGCGTTTCTCTTCGCGCGCAACGCCTCATGAGGTGAAGGCGCAGAGCCAGCGGGTCTCTATGCTGCGGCGCAGGGGTGTGGCGGGTGGGGCCGGGGTTTCGAAGGCGGAGTGCAGGCAGGTCGGGGTGTGGTCCGGCCTGGTGTCGAGTTGCTTGAAGAGGATCAGGTCCTCCGGTGGCAACGACGGGAAGTAGTGGAAGCGGTGGGCGGAACTGTGGAGCGGCACGGTTTCCAGGTTCTGTTCGCCCGCGCCGTCGTAGCGGTACGGGTGCAGGTCGCCGGGCGAGACGGTGCGGGCGTCGATGAGCGCCAAGGGGTTGCGGGTGGCGGGGTGGTCGATGGGTTGCCAGGTGTTGTACCAGGCGAAGTCGTGAGAACGGCCGGGACCGAGCTGAAGGTGGCGGGCGCGGGCCAAGGAGTAGGCCATCGGGTCGGCGAGGGGTTTGTCGCCGTGCAGGAAGCCCGCGTAGCCCGCTTCGAAGTCGCCGGGGTTGCCCCAGCGGATGTAGTGGTGAGTGGCCACGACATGGTCAGCCGAGGTGAGTTTCTGGACCAGGGAAGCCACTTCAGGCAGGTATACGTGCTCGACCGACCGCGGGTCGGTGAAGTCGGCGAGCGTGGTGTGGGAAACCCGTTGGAAGCCGGTCGTTTCCACGTCGCAGTCGGCATCCCAGGCGTCGTGCACCCGGACCGTGTGCTCGACCGTGTTGGCCGCCATCGTCGACCAGTCCGCGATGGTGGGTATCTCGTCGGTGTCACGCCACACGGGCGCCAGGTAGCGGACCCGCGCCTCAACGTACTCGGTCATCCCGATCCCCCAATCGGCCCCGTCGCGGCGACTGTCATGGGAACGCGGCCACGGGGCCCCGACCGACATCCCCGGCTGTCGTCACCACCCACTATACGAATCCAGCGCCCCGAGGCAACCCGCTCAGTCCGGATCCGCGATGTGGTAAGCGAGTCCACTTCGGACTGTTCCGTCCGGCTCGGGGCGGACGTAGCACTCGACGGCCGGTAGCTCCCAGTCGTCGAACGGCGGCGCCACCAGCAGCAGCGCGCCGGGGGCCAGCAACGGCGGCAGCTCGCGCGGCAAGTGGAAGCCTCGCACCAGCCAGGGCTGGTCGTCGGCCGGGTAGACCACGCTCGGCGACGACCGGTAAAGGCTGTCCAGCGGATCGTCGAGCGCGGCACCCAACGAGGCCACATCGACGAGCAACTCTGCCGAGAGCACCGCCAGACCCGCGCGTGGACACACCACTTCGGACAGTCGAGCGACATCAGCGGCGCCGCGCAGCAGGTGACCGCGCTCGCCGAACGGGCCCAGCGCCCACCGTTCCAGCGCGAACAACGGTCCACTGGCGACACGAGCGGCGATCGACCGCCAAGCGCCGTCGTCGAGCGGTGGGTCCAACGGCACTTCCGGGTACTCGACGGCACGCGGTGGCCACGCCGCGACCTCAACCCCAGGCACTGCCAGCTCAGCGGTCACCCCCAGGAAGACCTCGCCGTCGAGCCCAGCCATCAGGTACTGCCCATCGGCGGCCTGGAGCCTCGCGTGCGGGAACGACTTGTCGTCCGCCGCCGCCGCGAGCACCATCCGCACAGCCAGGTCTTGAGCAACGAACTGGCCTTCAAAGGGACCCGCCGCCGCCTGGTCCGGAGTCTCCATATAGGGTTGCCGTACCTCGAAACGGTGAACCTCGGCGGCACGCAGGGCCACCGGCAGGACCCGCGGTGCGTCCGCGGCGGGAACGATGTAGTGCCACATCTACTTCCCCAACCTGTGCAGCCCGAGGTAGGCCAAGGTGTCGCCGTCGACCCTCACCTTGACCGCGTACGTGCCGGTGCGCTGGTCACCACCGAAACCGTCCACCGCCTCGGCACCCTTGAACATACCGCCGAGGTGGGCGCCCGCGGTCGTGCCGCCAGACCCCTCATCGGGTGACAAATACGGTGGGCTGCCACCGGGATTGTGGAACACGATCGCACCGCCCTTACCCCGTTCGCGGATCTTCTGGTAGCCGAGGTGGCCCGCGATGGTCGTCGCGGTCGTGTTGGTGATGCGCTGGCCCGACGCCGCCTTGAGGACCGTGCGGTCGGCCGAGAGCTCGGTCTGCGGCGGCAACTCCGGCAGCTTCTCCGCGCTCGCCTCGATGTCCGTGCGGTCGTAGGTCGCCCCGTACGTCTCGCACAGCCCGGCCAACTCGGCCAGCTCCGCCTGGAGGTCGGCGTTGGTGAACCCGTCGCCCTTGAGCTCGACGAGGACGGCGGACTTCGCGATGATCTGCTCCAGCAACGTCTTCTGGAACTGCGGCGCGGCTGGGTTGTACTTGACCGCAGCGAGCGTCGCGGTGGCCTTGGCGTGGATGCTCGCGGGCTCCGAGGCCATCAGCAGCGTCGACGGCGGGCGGAAGATGAGCCGGTGCGGGTGCCCGTTCATCCGGAAGCCCACGGTGACCGGCCGGAGCTTGGCGTCCTTGCCGTCGGCGCCCTTGCCCGGCTTGCCGGTGCCCCGGATCCGTGCCCAGAGCTTCTTCGCGGCGCCGACGATCTTGTCGACCACCCAGTCGACGGCCTTCATCACCGGTTTCGCCAGCGACTGCACGATCTTCTTGACCTTGTCGGCGACGTCGGAGATGTTGAGGATCGCGGCGAGCGCTCCAATGAGGACCGGGATCGACGCGACGAGCGCTGCCTCGATCAGCCCCGGCACGCCACCGGCCCCGCCGCTCGCGATGGCGACGACGGCGTCGAGCACGGCGTTGACGAACTGGATGATCTGCGCGCCCTGGGTGACGATGAACGTCACGATGTCGATGATCATCTTGACCGCGCGGATGAACGCCGAGGCCGGGTTGAGCAGGCTGACGATCCAGGTGATACCCGCGATCAGCACGGTCGGGATCAGGTATTGCGTGATCTTGCCGAACAGCCCCGCCTTGAGGTCGCCTGTTCTGTCCTTGATGGACTCCCAGATCCCGCCGACACCCTCGGACTTGAGCTTCTGCGCTTCCGGCACGGCCTGTTCGGCCGCCGCCACGGCGGGTTCCGGGACGCCGCGCGCGGTGACCCGGCCCCGGATCGCCGCCCAGGTCAGCCCTAGCAACGAGCCGATCATCATGATGATGCCGCGCAGGTCGAACTTGGCGGGCAACTGGAGTCCGGCGCCAGACATCGCGCCGAGCAACCAGCCGACGAGTCCCTTCTTCAGGTGCTCACCGATGTTGGCCATTAACGCGCGCAGCCCGGAACCCACAGCTGACACCAGGTTGCCGAGGAACCCGATGGGGTCGCGCAGGATGCCCATGACCGCGGCGGCGGCCTTGGCCAGGATGCCCAGCAGCAGGTCCTTCAACTGCATGATGGTGTCGATGACGCCCTTGATCGCGCCGATCGCCTTGGCCACCAGGCCCTTGTTCTTCTCCTTCTCCGCGTCGATCTCCGCGTCGACGGCCTTGAGCGCCTGGTTGTACTTGGTCGCCAGCGTCTGGACGAGCTCGGATCCCTTGGCGTCGACCGACTCGGTCAACTCGTCGAACCTGCCCGCGAACTCCCCCGCCGCCTGCTTGCCCATCGCTTGGAGATCAGCGGGAAGCTTGCGGACCTCGGCCTGCAACTGATCGCGACCGGTCGCGATGCGGGTCTTGGCCCGGGTCAGCTCCGCGCCGATGACGTCGGCGACCGTGGAGATCACGCCGCGCATCCGGGTCACATAGCCCTGGCGCGCGGCGACGAAGATCTGGTTCGCTTCCTCGGGCAGACCGGCGAACTTGTCCTTGACCCACTTGAGCTTCCCGGTGACGCCGGAGTACCGCTTGTCCTTGTAGGCGTCCATCCGCTGTTTGTGCTCGGCGGTGAACGCGTCCCTGGCCGCCTTCTCCCCCGCCGTGAATGCGTCGTCGACCTTCTTGTCCAGACCGGACAGGATCGCCTCGACGTCGGTCTTGGTCGCGTCGAACACCTTCTGCAAGGTCGCGGTCACCTGCGC
>NZ_JAMTCR010000002.1 GCF_024171945.1 Actinokineospora globicatena | reverse complement strand
TCGTTCGACACAGTCCTCGCCGACGCCGGCATCCACGTCGTGAAAACCCCACCACGGTGTCCACAAGCCAACGCCCACGCCGAACGGTTCATCGGCACCGTCCGACGCGAAGCCACCGACCGACTGCTCATCATCAACGAACACCACCTGCGAGCGGTGCTGGACCACTACGTGAACCACTACAACCACCGCAGACCACACCAAGCCCTACAACTCGCACCACCACAACCAGACCAGCCGATCGCAGAGCCAGGCTGCACGTCGATACGTCGACGACCAGTCCTCGGCGGCCTGATCAACGAGTACGAACCCATCGCTGCGTAAGCGCAGGTCAGGCCACGTGGCCAACTATTGGCACCCCACAGGCCCTCTGCGAGACCTGCAACCGTCTTGCGCGCAGCGAGCTGCGCGGAATGAACATGGAGTCTGCACGGCCAGGGCTGTTGAAGAATCTCCGTGACGACCCCAATTGGGCCATCCAAGGCTTCCGAGGCAACGGCGCCTACCACGCCACAGCCGCCTTCGAAGAGCAGGACCTGTTCCGCTTTCTTACCGGGGACGAACGAGGAGACAGTCAGATCCTGTACACGGGTACCGCCAGCCCGCAGGTAGCCAGCCGTTGGAAGGCGTTCCGGCAAGAGGCTCGGCGGGAGCTTTGCCGGCAACGACGAGTGGGAGTCGCTGGTGGCCCGCTGGCTCGACGAAATGGCTCAGAAGGTCGGCGAGGGAGACGTTGTACTGCACGTCTACAACCCCTGTGACCTCCTGCAAACAATCATCCATGGGTGGCCAGACGGCCTTGAGAAGCTCCTGCCCATGGTTATTGGCGAGGCCGTACCCCGGCACGGGCTACGGCACTCGGTGCGTGGCGCCCTGTGCTGGAACGGCCGAGGCATGTCGTTGCCCGATGCGATACGGCTCGTGTACAGCGATCCGCTGTTCCTGATGAGCAACATGTACGCGGGGGCCGTGTGGGAACGTGACCGAGAGCTCTTGGATCTCCTGGGGCTGCACTACGTGCTCCTGGAGAAGATCGGGCCCGTTGGGTCCGAGGCAACAGTTGCCGACGAGCACCGCGTCTGGATACATCGAGATCAGGGTGCTCGCGTCTACTCCTCGGACACGGACCCTCGCGGGTACGCACAGGCGTACGCAAGCATTGCGGCTGATGGCGAGATCGTCTCGATCGGGCAGTACCTCAACAGGCATTCCTATGAGGTGGAGCTGGTGGCTCGGGAGTACCGCGCCTTCGCTCATGTCGTCTAGCGCCCGCCGGATCTAGTGGTCCGTGTTTGAAGTCTTCTGACGGTTGGCCTTGTCAGGATCTGATCGGTGATTCGGTCCAGGCGAAGGTGTGGCTGCGGTTGTTACAGCCGGTGATGAAGGCTCAGATCTTGGTGGTGAGGTCGCGGACGCTGTGAAGGTGCCGCGGCGGATGGCTTTGGTGTTCGACGATGCCGAACCAGACTTCCACCAGAGCCGTATCACCGCGCCCACGCGCGGGGAGCACACCAGGGAGCAAACGGGGAGCAGAAATGCGCTCCAAACGGCACTGAACTGCCCTCAAAGACTCCTAACGAACACACGTTGGCCTGCGGAAATCCGATTTCCGCAGGCCAACGCGATACGCCGTACATAGTTCACCCATAAGGGCTCTCTGAGCAGCGCTCCACGACCTGCAACGACGTCCAACCGCAGGTCAACGGCATCGTACGGCTGGCTCGGGAGCAGCAGGTCGGTGAACACTTAGTTGTCACGGTCTTGACCGCCGCGACCTGTATCTTCACCAGCCGCAAAAACCACCGACGCCCAGTCAAGGCCCCTTCCGGTCACACCAGGGCCTAACCCGCAGGTCAGAGCCATCAAGCCGACTTTTGGAACCCCACAGGGCAGCTCAGGACCTCAGTCCCGAAGCCAGGTCGTCCGCCATCAGTGCGTCGCGCTGCTCCGGAGACAGCCACTTCGCATTGCTGCCCCTGGGCGTTTTCTCGACCATGAGGATGTTCTCGAAATTGTCCGCCACGTCTCGCATGTGACTGATCACCGCCACCAAGCGGCCGTCGCCCGCGTTGCGATGCAACTCTCCCAGCGCCTGATGGAGCGCGTTCGTGTCGAGAGTCCCGAACCCCTCGTCCAAGAAGAGGGCTTCGACGCGACCCGCGCCTCGCGACGTGACCTCCACCAGTGCCAACGCGAGCGCCAGGCTGGCCAGAAAGGTCTCGCCGCCGGACAGCGTCTTGACGTCACGGACCTGTCCGGTGGTCGTGTCGACGATCTTGAACTTCGCGGCGAAGCCGAACCGGCCGTCCGTCATGGACTCGAAGATCTGGCTGGCCGTGCCGAGCAGGGTTCCTTGCCGGCGCTGCACGACGCTGTCGACGAACTTCCCGTCCGCGAGCAGCTTCACGAGCTCACGGAGTCCCTCCACCACCGGACGCGCTGCGGCGAGCCGGGCGTCGAGTTCCTGGCAGAGGGGAAGAGCCCGTTCCGCTTCCCGGCGCTCGCGTCTGGCGGTCTCGACCTCGACGTTAGTGCTGCGGACGAGCGTCTCGAGGTGGTCCTCGTCAGAGGCCTCGACGCTTGCGTATGCGAACGCGATCTGTTGCCGCAGTTCCGCGACCTCGGTCTGACAGGCGTCCGCCTGCTGGAGGCACGCTTCGAGGGCGGACGCGACCGCCACGACCGTGTCACTGGCCCACGCCGAGTCGTCTGCGAGAGTGGGCTCCGTGCCTCGTCCGGGAATCTCCTCGAGGTTCAGCGCGGTGAGCACCACCGAGGCACGCTCCACGAGCACGCTCAACTCCTCGACTAACGCCGCTCTCGGTTTCTCAATCTGTTCGTCACGCCGCTGGCGGAGTTTCTCCGCCTCCTTTCGCGATGCCCTGGCGGCGGTCTCCGCTTGCCCTTGCCGGTCTCGGAGGTGGCCGAGTGCGATCTCCTGAGTCTGAACCTTCTCGACAGCGGCCTGGATGGCCGCCGGGGTGATCTCCGCCTCGCGGTAGAAGGGAAGCTTTCGGAGGCTACCCTCGATTGCCTTCCACCTCGAATCCAGACTGTGGACGGCGTTCTTCTCGTTCTGTGCCCGTTGCGCGATCAAGGGCTTGGCCGTGTCGATGCTGGCGCGGAGATCGTCGTGTTCCTTGCGCACCTCGCTCAGCGCGGTTGCCGTGTTCTCGGCGAGCGTGCAGGCGGCACTCGCTGCAGCGATGACGGCGGCGAGTAGGACGTCGTCGGCGACCGCCAGGTCCATCGTCCCAAGGCGGGCCCTTGCTTCGCCGAGAGCGTCCTTATGTTCGGCAGCGGCGAGTCGAGCTGCCTCGACCTCCTGTACGAGCTCGCCCTCCGCCTTGTGCAACAACTTTTGTGCTTGCTGCACCGCCTTGTCCGTAGTGACGCGCGCCGTCTTCGCGTGGTCCACGGCCTTCTTTGCGGCGGAGATGTCGGCCCCGATCGGCGGCTGGTAGTTCTCGGGCAGGCTGCGGGCGCACACCGGGCAGTCGTCACCGGCGCTGACCCCAGCAGCCGCATGGACAACCGCGTCGGCTTGGTAGGCCGCACGCAGGAATTCCTGGGCGACTTCCAGAGTCTCGCTCGCTGCCTGATGTTCTTCGTCGCTCGCGAGGGCGCGGTATGCCAGCTGCTTGACCTTCTCGCGCTTAGTCTTCACGCCTCCGTCCGCGGTGTCGGCGATTGTCGCGGAGGTTCGCGCCTTGTCGAGCAGCAACTGGCACTCGGTGACATCGGCCGTCGCGGTGCTCGATTTGCCGGCTGCGAGCTTGGCCGCCTGCCTTGCCTTCTCTGTCTTCTCCGCGAGCACTAGGAGTAGTCGCTCACTCGACTTCAGCTCGGCGAGCGACTCCGCGACGGCGGCGCTTTCGGCGGCGAGGCGGACTCGATCCTTGTGCCAGACTGGAATCTGCTCGGCCGTTGTGGCCAGAACGGTCAAGGCGGAAGCCGTCGAGGCCACGCCGATCCCGCGTTTCTCCGCGTCGTCCAGCTCGTCCTTCAGCTGTCGAACCTCGGCCTCGTACTGGTCCAGTTCCTGCCGCCGTGTGACCTCGTCCTCGGCAAGGCTCGTGTCCGCGATGATCAGGTCCGCGAAGTCGTCCTGCAGACCGGCGCGGAACTTGTCCCCCAACCGCTTCCCGATGCGACGAAGCTCTTTTTCCCGGCGGCCCGCTTCCTCTGCCGGCACTCGCGCTTCGCCGATACGGTTCTGAACGGCTTCCAGACGCTTGAGCACCTTGAAGGACTGGGTGAACCGACGTGATGCGTCAGCCAGATCGGCTGCGGGGTCTGCGGGAAGCTCTCGTCGCCGCAGCTCGGTGTGGTTCAGAGGATGGGTGAGCCGTTCGATCATCGCCTTGGCGCGCTCGCGCATCTCCGAGAGCGAGTCGAGGTTCAGCACGCTCTTCAGCAGCGCGTTGCGCTCCGAATCGGTGCTCTGCAGGAGTTCCTGGAACTTTCCCTGCGGAAGCATCACCGCCCGGAGGAAGGTCTTGGAGTCGAGCCCGATCAGAGCGGTGACCCGCTCGGTGACCTTCCTTGACCCGTCGATCTCCTCCCCGGTGTCGAGGCACTTGAGGTGGTGGGGCGGCGTCACACTGCGGGAAGCAGCTGCACGAGTGACCTTCCACGTCTCGTTTTTGACACGAAACGTGAACTCGACGCGCATCAGGCCGCCACCGCTGGACGCGATCAGAGGGCCACCACCGCCGCCCTGGACGGGCCACGTGCACACGCCGTAGAGAGCGAAGCAGATGGCTTCCAGCAACGAGGACTTGCCTGCGCCGGTGTCGCCGATGATCGCCATCAGATCGACGCCGGTGAAGTCGATCACCTGCTCCCCGCGGTACGAGCGCAGACCGAACACCTTCAGCTCGATGGGCCTCATGCGGCGTCCTCCTCGTCCACCTCTGCGGTCATGGGCTTGGCGAGCAACTCCTCGACCTGAGCCACCGCGGGAATCGTCGTGTCGTCCGTTTCGCCTAGCTCCAGGAGTGCGGCGAACAACGGCGGGATGTTCTGCGCGGCGGTCCCGGACGTTCCGTTCTCCTCCAGGTACTCGACGAAGAGGTCCTGAAGGGACGGTTCGGCGCCGGGTTCCCGTTCCTTGTCCGCCACCTGCAACCGGCGGTCTTCCGGGTTCTCGGCGATGTCCAGGATCGTGGCGTTCGGGAGGAGCGCGTATACCTGCTCGGACAACGTCGGGTCCGGCGTCGGCGTTATCACCTCCAGGCGGCACAACTGGTCCGTGATCGTCGGTGCTACAGCCCGAAGCTCGTCCATCGTGCCCTTGAAGCGCCACAGACGGCGTCCGGAGGTCAACGGAACGAGCCGGATCTCCGCCTCCGCCCCGGGCACCAGGTTGACGATCACGACGCTCTTCTGCTCACCCAGCTCGCCGAAGTCCAGCTCGAGTGGGGATCCCGCGTACCGGCCGACTACTCCGGCACCGGGAAGCCTCTGGGGTTTGTGGATGTCGCCGAACGCTGCGTACCCGACCTTCGGGATGTCACCGGCCTCGGTCGCGTAGCGGTCACGCACGTGGGGAGACGTCGAATGGCGGGCGAGATCCGCCCCGCTGAGGTACTGGTGGCCCGCGAACGCGGTGACGTGGCGTTGCGGATCCAGGCCGCGGAACAACTCTTCCGCAAGCGCTTGCTGCATCGCGCTGACCCGTTCCGCGTACCGCTTGCGCAGGTCGTTCGCGTCCTCGTAGGCGTGCATGATCCTGTTGGGGTGCACGTACGGCAGCACCGCGAGCCTCAACTCGAATCCGTCGGCACCGACAAAGTTCAGGATGCCGCCGTCGGCCGACTTGACCGGCCGGTCGACGAACCGGATGCGGCTGTCCGGGCCGAGCCAGCTCGCGACGAAGCGGAACAGGTCTGGCGAGTCGTGGTTGCCGCAGATCACCACCACTGGGGCGGTCTGCGCGAGCTCGCGCAGCACCTCGCTCGCCTTAACCATGTCTTTGTAGGACGGTCGTGGATGGTCGAACAGATCACCGGAGTGGATGATGACGTCCGGTGCTTCGTTCCTCGCGATGGCGGCGATCTCGGCAAGAACTGCGACGTGGTCGGCGAACCGCGGCTCCTTGTCGGTAATCCGGCCGAGGTGCCAGTCGGAGGTGTGGAGGATTCTCATCGTCTCTCTCAGGCCGCCGGATTCCGGTGGCGTCGCAGGTGTTCGAGCATGGAGTGGTTGGCGGCCCAGCCGTCGGGGAACTTTGCCGGCACGTCGATGTGCATGGGCTCGCTCGTGGGGTGCGCGTCGAGGAGCTCCTGGATCCCGGCCCTGGCGACGACGATGCAGGCATGGCGATGGCGCGAGGTCAGCACGCAGAGTCGGCCGGACTCGAGGTGGAACGCGGTGGCGTCCCTCCGCCCGGACAGCGGATGCAGCACGATGACGACATCGAACTCGGCGCCCTGCAAACGGTTTGCCGTGTCGACCGTGATGCCGGCGCCGCCACGGGCGGTGAGCTCGCGCTCGATCGCGGCGACCTGGTCTCGGTGTGCGGCACCGATAGCGATGCGGTCCGCCGTTACCGGCTGCTCGACGTGATCAGGCGCCGAGGTCACGACGGTGCCGCGTTCGAGCAGCCTCAGCGCAATGGTCACGATCTCCTCGACGGCGTCCGCGTCGGTGCGCATCGTGTGCTGGCGTGGGAGTTCGTGCAGTGCCCACCCGGTCGTCGCGGCCATCTCGAGCGTGTCGTCGACCGCACCGCGACGGAGCGGGCGGGTGGTGAAACCCATCTGACGTTGTCCCGGTCCGGTTCCGGCGTCGAACGGTGTGAACGGATAGAACGCCGTCGACACGACGGGCGCCGCCTCTGCCGACAACCTCCAGGACACCGGGAGCTGGTGGACGGGCAACTCCGGATTGCTGCGCTGCATCGCCGCCACCGCGCTCTGCATCGGATCCCACGGCAGGCCCACCCAGCGGTCGAGCTCCATGGTGGAGAAGGGGTCCAGTTGCCCGGGATCGCCGACGAAGAGAGCCTCGTCGAACCGCGACGCGACCTGGAGAAGGGCGTCCGACCTCATCTGGTAGGCCTCGTCGATGATCGCCCTCCGCCAGCTGACGTCTTTGACGTAGGACCACTTCTTCGCCGTGGCGATGGTGATCTGCGGCCGTCCCAGCTCGTCGAGCTTGCGGCTGTGGGTCACGTTGGGGTGTGCGATCCGGCAGTCCGGCACGTAGTCGGTGCCGTCCAACCGGCCGATCGTCACACCGGGCGCGTGTCGGGCCATCCGGTCGATCAGGTCGTCGACCTGTGCGTTGGTCTGGGCGACCACCATCACGGCCTCACCGCTGGCCGCCATTTCGGTGCTCGCACAGACGACCAGGGTCGACTTTCCCGCGCCGGGAGGTGAGTCGACCACGACTCCGCGGTGGTCGGTTTCGAGGAAGTCGTGCAGTGCGGCGGCCACGACTCGGCCCGCCGTGGCGGAGGGGTCCACTGTGGTCACGACCAGTCCTCCTGCACGTCCTCGTTCGTCACCCGCACCGGCACCGGGGGCCCGCCGTGGGTCCACGGCGTCTCATCGAGGCTCGGGAAGTCTCCATCTCGCTTGAACTCGTCGCTTAACGCGCTATAGCAGACTTCCTCGCCCTCCGTCGGCAGACTCCGGGGAGGAGGTGGCTCCTTCGTCTTGTTCCCCATCCCACCGGCGAGTTCCAGGGAGATGATCAGTGCGTCTTCGTCCTGCTCCACTTCCAGGATCTCGGCCTTCTGCCGTTCCCGGCGTGGGTCGAGGACCGTTCCGGAGACGAGTGACACGGGGTCGTCGGTCCGCACCTTGATCAGCGGTCGTCGCGCCTTCCCTGTGAAGCGGTCCACCTCGACCTCGACGACGGTGCCGACAAAGGCGTTGCCAGCGAGGCGGTGCTCGGCCATGACCAGTGGGTCGTCGAACGCCCGCTGTGCCTCGTAGTTGGCCTGCGTACGTTCCAGCCGACTCAGTCTCCTGGCCGCGGCCACCGCGCCGTCACGCTTCGGCTGAGGAGGACTGCCGTCGTTGAGACGGAGGTAGAAGGTCTGGTTCGACCGGACGTCACGCACCCATCTCTTGACCACTCGCTCGCCCGGAGGTAGCTGCCTCATCAGGCCAATCGCCTGCCAGACGAGGTCCCATGTCGGTGCGAGCTGCCCTCGCAACGCGGACTCGAGCCGTTCCTTGGCGGTGCGGCGCGCGACCGGATTGCTCGCGGCGTCGTAGGCCGCCATCGCCGGTGCCAGCACCTCTCGGTCGAAGGTCGGGTCGGTCGCAGGCCCCGCGGGCGGATGGGTCACCGGGTCCTCGGCCGCGAGCGCGGCTGCCCGGCCGTTCATGCCGTCCGGCGTCAGCAGCCACGCCATCAGGGCGGGGAGGTGCGCGTCCTCCACCGCGCTCTGGCCGGTGGCCCAGTGCTGAGTCAGCACCGTCGTCGCCTCCAGCAGCATCGACTGGCCTGGGTACTCCGCCTCATGGACGAACTGCGTGAGCCACCGGCCGAGCCGAGGCACCGTCTCCTCGACGGGGTACGGGCCGTCCACCGAGCGGTATCGGGTCGAACGGCCGAACAGCTTCAGGAATGCGGTCGATCTCGGGTTGGGCACCCACAGCTGTGGTCCGTCCACCGGCCGGGTGGACTCGTGCACCCGTTCCTGGACCACCGACGGAAACCTCGCGATGTAGCCCTGGAACAGCTGCCCCATGCGGTGTGCGAACCCGAACCGCTGGTCGCGGTCACGCGGCTGGTGGACGACGAGCAGTCGAGGGCGCTCACGTTCGTCGCCGACCAGTGCGGCCAGTGGTGCGTTCGCCTCACCGGCGAGCGCCAACGGCACGCACGCGAACGGCCGGTCGGCGACGTGAACGTGCCGCACCGTGGTGATGGGCTGTGCACAACCGGATTCCACCGCGTGCGCCCGCGCCAAGGCGGTCAACGTGGTCATGCGGTCTCTCCCAGGCATTGGCTGCGAAGGCGGTGAGCGGCACGAAGCATGCGCGCGGCCTCTTCCTCGTGGATGGACGGTGGTCGTGTCCCCGCGGCCAGCGACAGCACTTCGGAGGCGAACTCGATCCCGCCGAGCTGTTCCTGGACGGACCGGCCCAGCGCCTCGGTCCGCCCCTGGGACTCCTCGCGGCACCGCAACGACATCTCGCACACGGAGAGGCACTCGGGTGCGTAACGGGGTTCGAGGTGCTTCAGCGCTTCGTCCAGCTCGCCGACCGGACGTGTCCGTGCGCCCGTGCTGTCCGGCCGCAGTTCCAGCGTCAGTCCTGGCGGGAGCACCCCCAGGATCGAGTCGAGGTTCTCCAAGCGGTCGAGCTGGCGCCGGAGAGTGGTGAGCTGCTTGCGCACGTCGATCAGGGCTGCGGTCGGGGTGTTGGAGAAGTCCCTCGGGCACACCAGGACCACGTCATGCGAAACGATCTCCGGGTCGTGACCGAGGCTGGCGACGAAGTCGCGCATCGCCATGACGTAGACCGCCGACTGGATCGCCGCAGCGGCCACCTTCTCAGGCTCCGCGCGCCGATCGATCACCGGGAACGACTTGATCTCCACGATGTGGAAGCGGCCCGCGATCTGAAACGCGATCAGGTCGGGCTCGAGGTACACGGCCCGCCCACCGACGTCTAAGCGCAACAAAGGATGGGCGAACAACGTGCCGGAGTCCTCAGCGGACCGCGCGGCCTCACGCAGCAGCTGGACCGAACGGCGGTGGCGGGTGTCGAGCGACTCACGCCCGGCGACGTTGTCCAGTGCGTGGTAGGCGACCTCGGGCAACGACAGGTCGAGCATCTCCCGCAGCAGCCGGATCAGCTCTGCGGCGCCGTTGGCCTTGACGATGGACTCGAACACGTTGCCGCGAGCGAGTGCGAACGGGGAATCGCCGAAAGGGGCAGGGGCACCGAGGTGCTCGGCGAGGGCCTTCTTGTCGACGCCTGCGGCGTCGAGGACTCGCCTGCGCGCACAGCCGGGGTTGCTGGTCAGCGCTGCGATCGTCCTGGCGTTGTGCTTCGTCGGCTCGGCCGGCCCCCGAATGCCGTCCAAGCGCGAACTCGCTTCAGTCACCGTGCTTCTTTCTCGGGGTGCTCCGTGCGGAGGGGTGGTTCAGGAGTCGGTCGCGATACGACGTACGACCTTCAGGCTGGAGCCGAACAGCAGATGGGTCTCATCGAGCTGGGTCCGGGCTCGCTCGGCCGCCTCCTCGCGATGCGCGAGATCCGCGTCCTCGTGCACGCTCAGCTCTGCAGTTGCGGCAGTGGCGACCACCGCTGGCTGCATCGCGTCGAACGCGGGTGCGGCGTCCGGAATGTTCGCCGCGTACTGCCAAAGCAGTCGCAGCACCGGTGCGGTCGGTGTGCTCATGCGCTCGACCTGGTGCGCGAGCGCGATGCCCACGCGGAGAAAGTCGACCCGCGCGCTCAGCGGCCCGACCACCCGCCGCGCCAACGGCCAAGTGGACACGGCCACGAGACCGCGAGCGGGAACGAGTCTGTCGTAGGTCAGGGCGTTGCAGAGGTAGTACGGCCGGGCGTGGGGTGACGACCGGAACGACCGCTCCTCGTCCCGCTTCAGGCTGGTGAGCTTGACGCTCGAGAGGTCACCGCCGAACACGGCGGTATGCACGGAGACGACCAGCTTGGGTGCCGATGGGACCGCCAGAAGCACGAGCGCCTGATGGACCTGTTCCCGCGCGGGGAGGATGGACCCGGCCTGCGCCGGTGCACCCATATCCACAACGGGAGCGGTCAGCGCGGCGAGGGCGTTCTCCCACACCTGTTCCATCCTGCGCAGGTCAGCGCGCAACTCACGCGCTCGAACCGGATCACCCGAGGTCGCCGCGCGACGCACCTGGGCACGCAACTCGTCGATCTGCCGCTCGAGGTTCTCCAGTGCCTCCGTCATGGATCGAACGATATCACCTCGCCCAGCATCTCCCAGCATTGCATTTGCAACCGAGGCTGGTTCCCTTCTCTACCTGCGGCGACTGGATCAGCTCGATGTCGTCGAACCACTCGATCGAGTGGCGGATCTTTCGTTGAAGTGTTGGTCGAGCAGACCTCCAAACGCGTTACAACGGAACCGTCAAGGCTCCCGCATCAACTAACGGACGGTCTCCGCACAAGCGCGTTCTATCAGACAGCCACTATGCCCTCGCCTGGCGCGAACACGGCGGCCGGACCATGCGAACGATGCGTTCAGGCTCGCCGCCGCGTTGCAGCCATCACCGTCTGAGCATGGCGACACCGGTTGGAGTCGTGCCCCCAGTATTCAATACGGCCCGGTGGCTGGAGTGTAGCGGGCTCGCAGAGCGCGAGTCGGCACCGTGCGGGGCCTACCGCTGCGCTCGGCCGCGGGTTGTCGCCAGGTGGATGTGGTCGTGGCAGAGGTAACCGGGTTCGCCGAGTTTCGTTCGTCGGCACGGTGTCCCATCTGCGGTGGTGCCGGAGCAGCGGTAGGTCGTGGTTGCCGGGGTCTGCGCGGTTCCGACGGTGCGGCCCTGGGGGTGTTTCCGCCCGATGTCGCTACGTCGTATGCGTTCGGTCAAGGGGGCGTCACGGTCGTCGTCGTAGACCATCCTGGGGTTCCCCTTCACCACGTGCGCTGTCGTCGGGTCCGAGAAGACCCGGTCCGACGGTAGGAGGGACTGCCTTGGCAGGTCTATGACAGGTTCACCGGCGGAGTGGCGACCTGGGCCGCCCAGGGGTGGCGTGGTAGTTGTCTGAGGTTCATGTCGCCGCGCGTCGCATGACCACCAACGACACGAGACAGGTGGTGAGAGGCGCGTACGGAGGTGGGACGCCTGTGGAGGGCCGGGCCCATGTTGCAGTGGTGGACCCCCTGCCTCTCTACCGGCGTGGGGTGGTCGAGGCCTTAGCCTCCAACGAGGTCCTCGTCGAGGCACCCGATGACATCGGGGCGTGGGCGGCGCGCAGCGGTGATCGGGTCGTCGTCCTGACGTTGGCCGCGCAGGCCGACTGGGTGTTGCTCGAGCGGTTGAGCGGGCTGGCCACAGTGATCGCCGTGCTGGACGAGGACAGCGACCTGACCGCGATCAGGGCGCTCCGCTTGGGGGCCGGGTCGGTCGTCTCGCGCGGCGCGAGCACCGCGGTCATGCGGCGAGCGCTGGACGCGGTGCTCGCGGGTGACGCGGTCGTGCCGAGATCGGTGGTCCGAGAGTTGGTCAGCTCGTCGCGGCCGGGCGGGGGTGAGGTCCCGCGGCTGCTCGAGGAGGAGGTGCGGTGGTTGCGCCTGCTCGCGTCGGGGACGACGATCGCGAGCCTGGCGGCGACGGCGGGCTACTCGGAGCGGGCGATGTACCGGCTGCTGAACTCCGTCTACGACAAGCTCGGGGTGACCAGGCGCACCGAGGCGCTGATCAAGGCCAACGCATACGGCTGGCTCGGGCCGCAGGCCTAGCTCGTCCGCGGATCAGCCGCCCGCCGCCGCAGTGATCGCCCGCTGCAGCCGGGGCTCGTGGAAGAAGCCGAGCATCTGGACCAGTTTCCCGGTGATGCCTGGCGCGCTTGTCACGCGGCGGGCCTGGCGGAAGACCTCGATGGCCTCGTCCAACGCCGGTCCGTCCCGCCTGAGGTGCTCGCCGCAACGCGCGAAACCGGCCATGTCCAGTGCGCCGAAGTCGCGCTCGTCACGCCTGCTGCGCTCGTCGGCCTCGAACCGCAACCGGCGGAAGGAGTTCTGGGCGGACCAGTGGTCACCCCGGCGGTGCTCGACCAGACCGGCGAGCGCCAGCGTGACGAGGGCTTCCCCCCGTGACCTGCCCTTGGCCGCGAGGCGGATGTACTCCGCCGCGCCGTCCAGGTCGTCGGCGTACAACGAGCACATCACCAACGTGGTGTAGACCCGCCGGAGGAGGGGGCGGCGTCCCAGGGCCAGCGCGAGTTCCAGCCCGCGGTGCCCGGTCTCCCGCGCTTCGTTTGCCTTGTGCAGCAGCAGGTGGAGGTTGGCCTCCGCGTCCGAGTGCCTGCACCGCACCACCCAGCTGTCGATTTCCGCCGCCTCCGCGCCCGCCTCGTCGAGGGCTGCCTTGGCTCGATCGAACTCGCCCAGGTCCGCGTGGCGCATACCCGATTTCAGCAGGACCTCGGCCAACCGGCGCCGGGCGTCGCGAGTGGGTTCTCGCCGCACCCGAGCGCGGGCCAGGGTGGTGGCCGCCGCCAGGCACTCGGTTGCCTTGGCCAGGTCGCCCCGGTGGCGATGGCACTCGGCCAGGTCCACCAGTGGCACCATCTCGGCTTCCGCTCCGCCGTGCTCGCGTGCGATCGCCAGCGCGTGGCCGTAGTGTTCCTCGGCTTTCGCCATGTCACCCCGCAGTTGCGCCACCGCGCCGAGGGACACGAACAGCTTCTTGCGGACGTCGTCCCAGCTGCGGTCGACGAGATAGGACATGGCCTGGCGGAAGTAGGACTCCGCCGCCGCGAGATCGCCTCCTTGCTGGGCGATGTCCCCGAGCGCCTGAAGGTTCATGATCTCCGAGAGATCGTCGTGCAGCGCGCCGGTCAGCTGCTCGCGCCTGCGGCGGAGAACCCAGCGGCAACCCCAGTTGTCGAGGTGGTCGTCCACGTTATCGACCAATCGGAACGCACCGTCGTGGTCTCCGGCTTGCACCAGGAGATCGATCTCGGCCAACTCAGCGACGAGATCGTCCAGTCCGCGGACTTCGTCGTGGGCGCGCCGCCGCAACGCGAAGTACGACGCGGCGCGGAAGATGAGGCCGCGCCGGTCCACGTCGACCGGGTCGGATTGGTCGGCGAACGGCCGCACCGGGTCCAGGGCCCTGGAGTCGTCGGGTGGCTGGACGTAGTAGCGATTCTCCGTGGTCCGCCGCACCAGGTGGCGATCCCGCAGGTGGTTGAGACCCCGCGTGATCTGGGCCGAAGCGACGCCGGGCAGCATGTACGCCACCGCCTCCGCGTCGACCGGGGCGCCGAACGCAGCGACCGCCTGCAGGATCCGGCGCACCTCCGGGGCGAGGCCGTCGATGAGCCTGCCGGTGAGGAAGTCCAACGCCTCGTCAGGCGCGATCTCCGCCAATGCCTGCACGACCTCGTCGAGGCAGGTCAGCGGGCTGCGCTCGGTCTCGGGTGCTCGGGCTCCGGACAGGATTCCGTGGACCACCTCCGCGGCTCGCGGCCTGCCACCGGTCCGCTCGTGCAGCGCCCGCACGAGGTGTGCGGGCGCCGGGTTCAACTCGTAGGCGTTGCGCGGGTCCAGGCCTGCCAGGTGCGCCGTGAAGTCGGCCAACGGCATGCCCCTGGACAGGCTGAACGTGAGCGCCTTTGCCAGCCACCGCCGCGACCGCGCGAAGGGCTGCTCGCGGGTCACCAGCAATACCTTGACCATGGTGGGGTGTGCTCCGGCGAGGACCTCGAGAGCGTCGTCGAGGTCCGAACTCAACAGTTTGCCGGTCACCGCGTCGAGCAGCACCTCGCACGAATCCAGCACCACCGCCATCCGCTTGTTCCCGAGCAAGCCGATCAGGACCTCCAGTTTCCTGGTGACCGCGACATCGGGTCGCGCCAGGAGCGCGGCCGCCGCGGCGGGCACCTCGTCGACGGCATCCTTGATCAATTCCAGGAGGTCGTGCGCGGTGAAGGAGTGGGGGCCGTGCGCTTGCCGGTACTCGGTGGACACCGCCTCGGCCGCCGCGCGCTCCAGCACTCCCCGCACCAGCGTCGTCTTCCCGACGCCCTCAGGGCCGACGATGACGACGATCGGGGCCTCGTCGCCGTGGATCTCCCTAAGCACGTCGGCCGCGTCCTCCCGCTCGGCGCCTGCCGTACCGGTCCGCGGCGGGACCTGGCCCACCGGCGCTCCACCCAGCGGTTCCGCGTCCGCCTGGACTTGTGCGTGTCTCTCCTTCAAGCGGGCTTCCAGCTCCTCCGCTTCCCTTTCGGCGATCGCCAAGCTGGGTCCGTCCAGTCGGCGGAAGCTGTCCCGTTTCCTGCGCAACTGTTCTTCCAGTTGGGCGATCTGCCCTTCGGGCTGGTCCAACGTCGCGATACGCCGGAAGAGCTTCTCCAGGGCGCGTTCGCGATCCGCCGAGAAGTCCTCCGAGGGCAGGAAGTCGACGAGCGGGCTGTACTTGACGGGTCCGATGCGCAAGGCGATGACGGTCTTCCCAAACTCCCGGGCCCAGCGCAGCTCGTCCATGCAGGCGTTGCTGTCGGGGGTGTACTCGGTTCGAACGAACAGCAGGATCCGGCAGTTGCTGACCGCTTGCGGAATGCGCTTCTCGAAGGTGTTGACCGGTACGAGGTCCACGGGCGCCCACCACGGCTCAACCGGCGATCCCGGCCTCTTGAGCGCCCCGTACAGCCATTCGGCGAACTCGGAGCTTTCCCCGTTGTCGTCGGCGTAGGAGATGAACGCCCGCATTGCTGCCCTCCGCTCCGGCGAGTCCGTCTGCCCGGAGGGCCGCCGTGTCATACGTGTGCCGCTGTGGGCAGAAGTCTGTCAGACCCGCACCCCGGACTTCCGCGTCGACGACCCCGGTCACCTGTTCGGCGGTGCGCCATGGCAGTTCGGCGACACGGCCGCACGCCGTGAGAGGATGCGACCCGTGATCTTCCGAGGTCTCGTGCTGATGTTGGGAACCCGCCGTGGTGCGGTCACCTTCTTTGGAACCGCGTTGGCGACTTTCGGCCTTCTTGGCGGGTTGATCCAGGTCTACGCGGCCCTGTGGCCGAAAGTGGGGTTCAACCAACCCGCCACGGTGGCCGTGATCGTGTGCGCGATGGTGGCGGTGGCGACATACCGCGCGTGGCCACGTCGGTCGCTGCGCCGGGATTTCGACCTGCCGGACATCGGTGTCGCGGTGCGGGTCGGAGATCTCTTCGACGAGCCGGGGCACCTGGTCGTCGGCTTCAGCGATACCTTCGACACAGACATGACCGACGGTCGGATCATCAGTCCGCGCAGCGTCCAGGGGCAGTTCTTGCGGCGGGTGTACGCAGGCGACCGCGCTCGGCTCGACGCCGACCTGGACCGCGCGCTCGCCAGCGTGGTGGGCGGCCAGGAGACCTCTGACAAACCCGGGAAGCGGTGCCGCTTCCCCATGGGGACCGTGGCGACGCTCGGCTCACCTGAACGCCACTATTTCTGCGTCGCCTACTCGTACTTACGGGACAACCTGATCGCCAAGTCCACGGTCGACGATCTCTGGACCGCCCTGGACAACCTGTGGGACGCCGTGCGCGAGTTCGGCCAGCGCAAGACCCTGGTGATCCCCGTCATCGGCTCGGACCTGGCGCGGGTCGGCAGCCTGGACCGGGAGAGCCTGCTGAAGCTGGTGATCCTCTCGTTCGTGGCCAACTCGCGGGAGCAGGACGTGTGCAAGGAACTCGTCGTTGTCGTGCACCGCGACGACTACGAGAAGATCGACATGCTGGAGGTAAGGGCCTTCCTCCAGACGCTATGAAGGCTGGTGCGCTGTTGTCCAGTTGGATCGGTGAACAGCGCACCACATTCTTTTACCAGCGCGCATAGTCGGACGGTTGCACCGCGCCTGCGCGCGGGGAGCACGCCGGGGAGCAAATGGGGATCCGAAATGCCCGCCGAACGACCTTCAACTGCATTTAACGACCCGGAACACACTCGTGCTGCCCTGCTGAAATCAGATTTCAGCAGGGCAACACGATATGCCGTACATAGTTAACACATAAGGGCTCTCTTAGCAGCGTTCGACGACCGCAACGGCGTCCATCCGCAGGTCAACACCATCGCACGGCCGGTGTGGGGCCTGCCATGTCGGTGAGCACCTAGTTAGCAAGCCCGATCGAGCACGGCTTGCTCGATGACCTGCCGCCCTGGTGTGTGAGTAGTAGTCAACCTTCGCCGCCCCCTCGGGCTCCATGTACTTCGTTGGACCGTCGGCCGCGGACCGCGGAAGCGGCTGTGTCGTATCGGGTAGTGTTCGACTCCGACCTCGGCACAGCTATCGTGGATTGCGCCCGCTTCGCCAAGCACCTGCCAGCACCCTTCGCAGCGACAGTGTCACCCGGTAGCCTCGATCTCCGGCGGCAAGGAGTGCAGGCCCGGACCGGCCGCGACATAGGCTTGTGTCGAGGCGCTGGCCACGCCACCGCCTCGGGGCCGTCGGTTGCGGCTCCCGCGATCTCGAATCCGGCCTGCGAACAGCATACACGAGCCCCGAAGGGATGAGTTCGTGGTCGTCCACCAGGACGACGCGAATTTTCCCCGGGGTTGGCGGCCGTTCCATAGCGACCGCGGGAATCAGGTCCAACGCGGTGGAGAGTGCTTCCAGGGTCAGTAGGCTGCGGCGGCGGACCTTGGCTCCGTTGGCTATCTCGACGTCGGTGAGGCGGGCCAGTCTTGATCAGCGGTCAGCTCGGCCAGGGAGATGCCGAGTTCGGACACGCGCGTTCGCGCACGCACCTGGCGACCGCTGTCCAGTCCTCGCCCATGTGCCTTCCGGCCGCTCGTGTGTGTTTAATATGGTGCATCTGTGTGATCAAATCGCCGAGTGGACGGCGTGAAAGATGAGGAGTCCTGGCTGGCATCGGGCCGCCGCCGTGGTGTCGTCGCCCGCGGCGCGGGTGGGGTGTGTGGCGGGGTTAATCCTGACCGCGTAGTGGCTGGTGGTCGAGTACGTGGTGGTTGTGTGGGCCGCGGGGACTGTTTTCGTTGTCCCGGCGTTGGTTGCCGCGCACGTGGTGGTTGGAGGTGGTTGACGGCGTGTTTGCGAACCAACTTCCGCGGGATGTCCACGCGATTCTCAAGCAGCTGGTTGACCAGCCGGATATCGCTGAAGCGCTGGCGAAAGCCGGGCTAGATCGGCGCGACGCTGTGCGGGAGGTCGGGCGTGATCCGGCTGTGCTGGCGCGGGCGGCGGCGGCCTACGAACCCATCGACAACCTCCGGCGGCGGGCGGAGGCGCATCGGGAAGCGCGGCCGAGCCCGTGGCTCGCGGGCGAACGCCTGCCCACCGGTCAGCGGGTCCTGGGAACCTCGGCGGGAGTCATCACGGCTTTCGTGATCGTCACGATCTTCGAGGCGGGTTCCCTGCTGCCGGTGCCCATCGGTCCCGCCGTCAGCCTGGCGCTGATGATCGCCTGGGGTGCTGTCGTGGGCCCGCACGTCCCACCACCCGTTCGCGATCTCGCCCGGTGGTACGCGGTTCGCCTGCGATTGTGGCTGGCACCGGCGGCCCAGTGGCCGCGCTCGCGGCGCGAACTGCGGGACCACGTGCTGGAGCCCGAACTCCTGGGCTGGATCGGGGGCAGGCTCACCCCGCCGTTCGACACGACGATCAGGCTGCGCGACTCGGCGGGGCTCATGCGCCCGGCCGGGACCGGGCCGCTCGTCCCCACCCCGGCCACCGCAGCCTGCGCCAGGGAGATCAACCGGGGCATGCCCGCGGCGATCGGGGTGTCGGGCAGTCGCGGATCCGGCAAGTCGACGATCGTCGCGCGGGCGGTTGGCAACGAGTTCACGGCGGCCGACCGCGCACCCGTGCTCGGGATCCTCATCGCGGCGCCGGTGCGGTACGACGCGCGGGACTTCATCCTCAACATGCACGCGGCCGCCTGCCGCGCGGTGTCGGACCTGCTCGCGGCGCCCGATGGTGGTCCGCGCTCGGAAAGCTTCCGGCTGTGGTATCGCCGCGCACGGGTCTACTCGTTCCACGCGCGGGTGTGGTTCTGGTTCAGAGCGCTGGTCAGGATCGTCGTCCTGCTGTGCGTCGCCGCTGTGGTCCTGGTGGCGCCGGTGGGGTGGCAGGGCGGTGTCGCCGGTTCGGTGGTCGCCATCAGGACGCTGGTCCACGAGTTCGGCGCCGACCCCTCAGGATTCGCGGGTGGGCACAAGTGGCAGATCGGTGTCCTGGTGATCGTGGCGGGGATGGTGTCGTGGACGGCGGTGACGCGGGTCTTGTGGCCGCCGCTGGTCCTGGTCTGGTCGGTGCTCTGGGGGGTCTTGGGCAGAGGGTTCCGGTTCCGGCTGTCGCCTGGGCGAGCGGCTCTGCGCGCCGTGACGCGCGCCCACCTCCGGCGGATCCGGTTCCTCCAGACCAGGACGACCGGCTGGTCCGGCAAACTCACCCCCGCCGGGGTGGAACTCGCGCCATCGCGGGCGGTCGCGAACGCGGAACAACCCCTGACCTACCCGGAGGTCGTCGAGCGGTTCCGGGAATACCTGAGGCTGGTCGGCGATGTGCTTGTCTCGTCCGAGGGCATCAGTTCCATCGTGGTCGCGATCGACGAACTCGACAGGATCGCCGACCCCGCCGAGGCGCAGCACTTCCTCAACGACGTCAAGTCCGTGTTCGGCGTGAACCACTGCGTGTTCCTGGTATCGGTGTCCGAGGACGCGTTCAGCTCGTTCGAGCGGCGCGGGATGCCCGTCCGCGACGCGTTCGACAGTTCGTTCACAAGCGTGATCCACGTCGACCCGTTCACCCTCGCCGAGTCCCAGCGGTGGCTCGCCTACCGCGCCATGGGGATCCCCACCCCGTTCGTGTGGCTGTGCCACTGCCTGTCCGGTGGGCTTCCCAGGGAACTGGGCCGCGTCGCCCTCGCCCTGCACGACCTCCACCGGGAGAATTCGGGTCTGGGGGAGCTGGCCGCCGCGATCGTCGACGTCGACGTCCAGTCGAAGCGCCGCGCGTTCCTGCACGCCGCGCGCGGGCTGCCTGTCGACGAGGACGGGAGTCGTGCGCTGATCGCGTATCTGCACGGCAGCACGGACGCGCGGGCCATGTACGGGAACGTGACGGCGATGCGACGGCCCCTCGACGCGGTGGTCGCGACCCGGAGCGAGCGCCTGTGCAACGAGATCGTGTGCTACGTGCTGTTCTGCCACACCTTGCTGTGGCTGTTCACCGACTACGTCGACCCGGGCCTGGGCACGCCGGGAGACCAGGGAGAACTGTCCGAAGTGGAGGTTCTGGCCGATGTCCGGAGGCAGATGGGGATCGACACCGCGGTGAGCCTGCGGGCGCTCACCGGCTTTCGGGTGCGGTCGGGTATCGAGCCCGCCGGGCTATGAGGTCCGTGCCTCGGGTGAAGGCGGTCGGGCCCGGGGCTTCGCGGGCGCGGGCGGCGATCCGGTCGACGTCGTCGCGTTCGGCCGTGGGGAGGGGGCGCCCGCAGTGGCTCGGGTGGACTCGGCGCTGCCCAGCAGGACGGCGGCTCGCGTGTGGTTGCCCGCCAGGCCTGCGGCACCCGCGAGGCCTTCGACAGCCAGAGCCATCGCGCGGGTCGCCGACTTTTGTTGCCAGGGCAAGGCTTTCCAGGTGCAGCACGCGGGCCCGGTCGGCGTCGCCGCGTTGTTCGGCGACGAAGCCGAGTTTGCCAACACCAGGATGATTCCCGGGTCGAAAGCGACCATGCGGTTCCAGTCGAGCAAACCGCGCAGGTGCGCCTCGGCCGCGTCTTGGTTGCCCGCGCGGCGGAGCACGGACAACGGCTCGCACGTCACGTTCGACGGCCAATACATCGGCCCGATCACAGCGTACTGCGTGGGCGTGAACCGCTGCCCTAACGCCTGTGCTGGTCGAAAATGCTGGCACCGACTGTGAGCTGTGGGTTCATGCGGCGATTGGTATCGGTTGAGCAGTCCGGCGAGGCGTTGCGTGCGCGCGATCCAGTCGCTTGGGGTGAGCCAGGGGATCACGTTCGGGTCGTCGCCGGGTGCTCATAGTCCCTGACCTGAACATCCTGGAGCAGCGAGCTGCACTTTTGATCCAGCCACCGAGTACTGGCCAGCGACATACTGAGACCGTGCAAGCGCTGAGACCAGGTAATCAGATCAGAGTGTGCCGAGCGACCGCCCTCGGTGGGCACGTCAGAGGTTGTAGAGACGAACGACGGGACATCCTTGGTCTACACCGTGCGTGCGCCAGGCACACGTCCACCAAGGTCACGCAGCGTAGCAACATGCAGCGCGTTACCACGTGCTCCAAGCGTCCACCCGCGCCCAGCCGCAGCGCATTCTTCTACCAGAGCGCGCATCACCGCACTCGCGTGCGGGGAGCACACCGGGGAGCAAACGGGGAGCAGAAATGCGCTCTAAACGGCACTGAACCGCATTCAACGACTTGGAACGTAAACGCGTTGACCTGCCAAAATCACATTCCGACAGGTGAACTTGATATGCCATACATAGTTCACACATAAGGGCTCTCTGAGCAACGCTCAACGACCTGCAACGACGTCCAACCGCAGGTCAACGGCATCGTACGGCTGGCTCGGGAGCAGCAGGTCGGTGAACACTTAGTTGTCATGGTCTTGACCGCCGCGCAAGCTGCGTCCGGCACTGCGCGGCGCCGCCATCGCGCTGGCGACAACCCCGTTCCCGCCCAGCGTGCCGGTGCTGGGGCCAGCATTTCCACCAGCCGCAGAACTCACCCCCAGTCATGGTCCCTCTCGATCACACCAGGGCCTAACCCGCAGGCCACAGCCATCAAGCCGACTTTTGGAATTTCACAGGCCTTCCTCGGCCTGGCCGCCGCGATGCTTTGCTGGAACGATCCCTCAAGAACCCATGACCACCCCAACGACCCACCACCACGTTGGACACGGTCTTAAAAGAGCGGGGTTGTTCACTGTCTGCACGACCAATCATGCCATTGAACTGCGAACATGGAAAGTATCCTGGTCGGGCGTACCGTTGATCGCGGCTGAGTGCGATCTGGGCCCCTTGGGTGGTTCCCTTCGCAGGGGCTTGCTCCATATCTGCCCCAGCCGACCGCCTGTTGCGCTGCGTGCACCCGCAACCTGATCGTCGGCGCGACGGATGCACGCGCAGTATCCGTACAGGACGACGTTCACGCCGGGGACCGCTGAGCTACGCGGTGGTCCATAGCGAAGGCGCCCATCCCGGTTACCAGCGCCGCACTGCTGGTGGGCGCCGACGACGATGGGGTCAGCATCGTGGAGTTCTCCGCCAGCGCTCTGCCGGTGTGGCCGGAGAACGAGGTCGAGACGCTGATCGCGCTCGTCCGCGATCTGCTCGGCGAGCCTGTCGAGCACAGCGGTGTCCCCGTGGGGGAGCGCGCCGTGCGGGTGCGGGCTCATGGTCGTCGCGGGCAGCAACTCAGTCTCGGGCAGACAGACCAGCACGGCCGCCACCGCTGCCGAGCACTTCGGGCCCCAGGCCCGTTCTAGTCCGAAGCTCGAACGGCAAGCTCCCACGATTCCGTGCGGTACTCCACTCCCGCCAACTCGTCCGCGACTCGGGTGGCTTGGATCGCGTAGCGGCCTGGGCTTCCGAGGTCGATGACGACGTCGTCTGGGGAGGCTGTGGTGGCGCACAGCAGCACCCGCCCGCTCGGGGCCGTGAAGTGTCCTGCGACCGCACCATCGAACTCCCGACCGACCACCAACCGCACTTGAACCCGGATCGACTGGTCGTGTGCGATGAATCGGACGCCGCCCGCACCGCAGTGCACGTGTCCGTCACTGCGGGGGATATCACCGGGGTTCAGCTCGCTGAAGTGGTCGAACAGCAGGAACTGGGAGAACTCGACCGGCAGGATCGCGTGGTACAGCTTCGGTTCCATCAGCGCCCCGCCTAGGTGGTGGTGGTCGCGGGATCCCGCGCCCACCACGGAGCCTAGAGCACTAGTTGATGACGTTCACGTAGTACGCGTCTTCCTCAAGGATGTGGTCGTCGGCCAGGTACTGGCCGAGCAGGTTGCCCGCGTTCTGGTTCTGGGCGCTGTGGACCGGGCGCACCGCGTAGCTCCGGCTGCCGCCCACGTTGATCGTCATCTGGACGCCCTGGTAGGTCGCCGAGAATGGGTACTCATCGCAGTCATTGGTCGCGGTGGGCTCGTTCGGATCGTTGCGTTGCGTGTAGTTCGGACCAAAATGCTAAACGCACTTGGCGATTGCGGCCGAACGGTTGTTGTCGCGTCCGATGGTGTCGTAGTACAGCCGGTGCAGGGGATAGGGAGTTCCCAGCTTGCCGGGGATCCACGTCCCCGCCGTCCCGGGCTTCGTGGCGGCGACGTTGTCCTGGGCGTCGCGGATGAGCAACGCCGATTCACGGACCGCGCCATCGGACGCGTCCAGGGTGAAGATCCCCGTCTGCTGGTGAAAGACGCAATCGCTGGCGCGCGCGTAGTTGGGACTCACCACGGTCCGCGCCTGGTCACATCGACCAACAGCATTCGGACCGTCGTAGAAGCTGATCGCGCTAGGCGAGTTCGGCAGGTAGAAGTAGACGTTGAAGTCGTAGTGTTGGCGCTGCTCATCCTCGTGTGATTCCGGTTGTACGACACCGGTCGTGGGGATGGTTACTGTGGAACCGTGATCCGTGTCGGCCTGCCAGGCACCGGGATTGTCGCTGCGACTAATCGTGCTGGGGTTGCACGAGGGGCCGGTGACGTCGATGTCCCAGCAGTTCGCCCCGAACGTCCACGCGTTAGTCGTCGGGTAGGTCTCGATGAACCGCCAGTTGGTCAGGTTGACCGACACAGCCGCGGTGCGCGCGTTCTCCTGCATGCTGACGATAAAAGTGACATCGACGAGAGCGGCACCGACCTTGATCGCCCTTCCGTTCCGCACGACGAAGTGTTCAGACAGCAGGGTCGTGCCGTGACAGGCGTTGAACCTGTTCTTGTACCAGTACGCGGGCGCGGGCCTGGGCACGTTGTCAACGTAGGACCCTGACGGCGTCCCGGGCGGTATCCACCAAATTAGGGCGACGGTCGCGGCAGCGACAGAGCGGCAATGTGGCAACGTTGTGGCGTGATTGTGGCGTCGCTATCGCCGCAACGCATTCTTCACGGAAGACTTTGATCTGATGCCCTAGGCGTGTCCCACGAGAATTGCCACGGCGAGCCGAGATTTGCGTGGCCATAGGTGCGACCAAGCGCGGATCCGTCGTTTCTCGCTTGATCGAATGGTTCATTCGGGCGAACCGGGTAGTCACTACCAGGAGTTGGTGGTGCCGATGAACTGTGTTTCCAGTTCAGCGCTCCGTGGCGGGTGGTGGCGCCGTCGTGAAATGTGGCACGATCGTGGCATCGGGCGTGGGCGGATGGGGATTTCATGGCAACGCGGCGGCGTGCACTGGCCCAGCGCAGAGCTGCGATGGGATTCACCCAGGAGACCCTGGCGGAGGCACTGGGGGTAGAGCGCTCGACGGTAGCGCGGTGGGAGTTGGGAAGCCAGGCACCGATGCCAGGCATCCGACGTCGACTGGCGGAAGTATTGACGCTGCCACTTCACGAACTGGTGGCGCTACTCGAAGTCGGTCCTGCTCAAGTTAATCTCGATCTAGAGCCCGTCGGCGCTATCAACGCTCACCCACTAGCCGAAGGGGTAGCAGGGCCACTTCAAGATCAGGCGCCGCGGGATCGGCCGACACGCGTCGAGGCCCGGGGATGGCACGCTGGTCCAGGTGGAGATGTCGGTGATGGACTGCCCGGCAGCGATGCCGTGGAGTCGGTGATGAGGTTGGGAGGCGCTGACGTGGATCGTCGTACGTTCCTCGCGTCAGCCGCGGTGACCGTCGCGGCCACGGCGTTCGCTCCAAGCGACCCGGACGCGATTGCGCGCCGTGTGGCTCGCACGGGGGGCGTTCGGGTCGGTGCCGGAGAGGTCGCCGCGATCCGCACGATGACCACGGCCCTGGGGGACACCGCGTCGGAATTGGGGGGCGCGCACGCGCGCCATCTGGTCGTGCGCTACCTGGTCGATGACGTCGGGCGGTGGTTGGACGGGACCTATACCGAGGCCGTCGGGCGTGAGTTGGTCACCGCGACCGCCGAGTTGGTGCATCTTGCGGGGTGGATGGCGCGTGACGCGGGCGAGAACGGTGTCGCCCAGCGGTACTACCTGCACAGCCACCGCTTGGCGAACGAGGCAGGCGCCCCTGAAGTTGCCGCCACGTCACTTCGGGGGCTCGCCGACCAAGCTCTTGACCTCGGCTACACAGGCATGGCGCTCCGTTTCGCCGATGCCGCCGACCACACAGGACGCCATCTTGGCGAGCCGAAAGCGCGGGCTTACTACGCCATGACTCACGCGCGCGCGGCGGCAGCCGACAGCGACTTCGCGACCGCCCGCACTCGGCTGTCAGTGGCCGAAGGTGCCATGAACCGCGCGGCTAGTTCACCAGGCATCAGCTGGGCCGGTCACTACAGCCCAGGCCGATGGGCCCACGAGGCGGCGCTGGTCCATGCCCGGATGGGAGACATGCTCGCCGCCGAGGAACACATCGACCACGCGCTCTCGCTCGGTCTCGACCGCCGCCGCACCCGCGCCATGGTCTTGGCCGACCTTGGCAATATCCGATTCCGCCGCGAGGACGTCGACGGCGCCGTTGACGCGTGGACCGAGTTCGTGGGTCTCGCCGAAGGCGTGCATTCGACACGGATTGATCGCAGTGCCGCCGACATCGCCGTGCGGCTGGGCTCGGTCGCGGGAAAACCGGCTGATCACGTACGGGAACTGTTAGCCCAACGCAGCCCGATCTGATCCGAGCGCCTCGCCGAGCCAGACCAGAGCGCGCAGGCCACCGATGGAGAATCCAGAAGCCAACTTGCGGCTTGCCGCGGAGCAATGAAGGCCCCAGGACGCAGCAGGGACGCCTTCTGTGGTCCCCGTCGAGGATCGCTGCGGTTGGCGCACGAGTGGCTGGTCGAGGACACCCCGGCGGTGATTCACACCGGGTCCGGTCGGCGCGTCGGCGCCACACCCGCTGCGGAGCTGGAAGCACGGGTGGTGGTACTTCGGTATCTGGATGACATGCTCAGCGGTGGTGATCTGTAGCCGCTGGTGCACACCGAGTTTCGTCATGTGGGCGATGTCGTCGACCAAGCCGCCCATACCAAGGACACCGGCAGGCGACTGCTGACCGTCCTAGGTGAGCTGGCACTACTGGCGGTGTCCAGCGACGCCGGACGCCACCACGAGGCACAGCGGGTATATCTGTCCGGGGTCGTGGCGGCGCGAGCGGCGGCGGACCACGCTCTCACCGGCCAGCTGCTGTCTTCGCTGGCCTACCAGATCACCACCGTGGGCGACCCGCGAGACGCAGTGTTGCTCGCCCGGTCGGCGGCCAGGGGCGCCAGGCAGGCGATACCTGTGGTGCGGGCACTGCTGCACGAACGAGTCGCCTGGTGCCAGGACCGGTGCCAGGACCGCGACGGCAACCGTGTGCGGGCAGTGCTCGGCGAGGCCAGCTCGCCGCCTCCAGGATCTCGTTGGTGCGCTTGAGTTCGGCGTTCTCCCGCCCGCAGGCGGCGCCACTCCTCCGACTCGGTCGTGGTCGGCCGGTCGCCCCGCTCACCACGGTCGACCTCGTCTTGGCGGATCCGGTTCCGCAGGGCCTCGCGACGCACGCCGGGCCTGCCGACTGCGCGATCACCGGCTTCGGGTCCGACTCCCGATACAGCCGGACCGCACGAGCCCCAGCTCATCGCGGTACTTCATCGGTGCTGCCACTAAAGGACTCCCTCATGCCCTATCAGACCGCGCTTGAAGGTCGCCAAGCTACCGGGGGAACCTCACGACGAGGTCCGGCGGGCGTACCTGACAGCAGTCACGATGCGTGTGCTCGATCCATTGGGCGCAAGCCGAGCAGATAGCGTAGTCGCACGGGCGGCGGTGCCACACTTGTCATGGGCTAGCGGGTTGACTGGCGCCACTCGGTGGGGGTGAGGCCGTAGCGGGCGCGGAATCGTCGAGCGAAGTGGGTCGTGTCCCGGAAGCCCCAGCGGCGGGCGGTGGTGGCGATGGTGTGACTCACCGCGGGGTTGGCGAGGTCGGCGTGTGCCGCGGTCAGGCGTTGCTCGATGATCCACTGTTCGAGGCTGAAGCCTGCTTCGGCGCAGAGCGCGTACAGCCTGCGCACGGAGATGTGGTGGGCGGCGGCGATCTTGGCTGGGGTGAGGTCGGGGTCGGTGAGGTGGCGGCGGACGTAGGTGCGGACATGGGTGAGGACGGTGTCGGTAGGGGCCGGGTGGTCCGGGCGGTCCGCGGACAGCAGAAGCGCCCGGGCCAGTTCGATGTTCACCGCGTCGAGTGCGGAGGCGCCGGGGTCGGCGGCAAGGCGGTCAGCGGTCGCGACCAGGTTGGTGACGTGGTCGGTGACCAGGCGGTACAGCGGGCTGCGGTGCAGGTCGGGGATGGCGCGGCGGACGACGTCGACGGGTAGGCCGAGTTGGTCGACCGGGACGTGCACGCAGCCCGCTCCCCCGCGCCCGGACCAGCCGAAGTCGTAGGGGGCCGAGAGGTCGACGGCCATCAGGTCGCCGGGGGCGACCACCCGCTGCCTGCCGAACTGCTCGTGGCGGCCGTCCGCGCGCTGCTGCACCGACAGCGCCACGACAGGTCTGGCGTCCTGCTTGGCCTGCTTCCCGGTGCGCAGCAAGCGGATGCCTGTGGCGTGGGTGGTGAACACGTTGGTGCTGCCCAGGTCCCACACGCCGAGGCGGACGTGCACGTCGCCGGTCTCGTGGATCACGTGACAGGGCGCCGAGGCGTGCGCCATGGCCGCGTGGACCGCGTCGACCCGGCCCCCGGCCGGGAGATCGGTGGTGTCGAGAAAGTAGGCCATCACTCGCCTCCGCATGTGGTGGGGGCCATTCTGCACGCTGAGCCGGGTGTCCTGCGCGCACAGCCGACATGTGTGATCTGTTCGCGTTTACGGTTCCGGCCGTGGTCCAGGGGCGAGCCGGAGCGTCGCGGATGACGTGTTCCGCGTCATCCGCGGTCGTCCCGCCCGCGCGACGACCGGTACGTCTGACCGAGATCGAGAGGAACCGAAACCGATGCCGTACGTGACGACCAGTGACGACGCGCGGATCTTCTACAAGGACTGGGGCGAGGGCAGGCCGGTCGTGCTCAGCCACGGCTGGCCGCTGAGTTCCGACAGCTGGGAGGCCCAGCAGCTGCACCTGGCGAGCAACGGGTTCCGGGCCGTCGCGCACGACCGGCGCGGCCACGGCCGGTCCAGCCAGACGTGGACCGGCAACGACATGGACACCTACGCCGACGACCTGGCCGTGCTGTTGGACACCCTGGACCTGCGCGAGGTGACACTGGTCGGGTTCTCCACCGGTGGCGGCGAGGTGGCCCGCTACATCGGCAGGCACGGCACCGCCCGCGTCGCGCAGGCGGTGCTGGTCTCGGCCGTGCCGCCGTTCATGCTGCAGACCGACGACAACCCCGGCGGTGTGCCGCTGGAGGTGTTCGACGGCCTGCGTGCCAGTTCCCTCGCCGACCGCTCCCAGCTGTACCGGGACCTCGCCGATGGCCCGTTCTTCGGCGACAACCGACCCGGCGCCGAGGTGTCGCAGGGCATCCGGGACGCGTTCTGGCGGCAAGGGCTGCAATCCGGGCACCGCAACGCCTACGAGTGCGTCGCCGCGTTCTCCGCCACCGACTTCCGCGTGGACCTCGACGCGTTCGACGTGCCGACGCTGGTCATCCACGGGGACGACGACCAAGTCGTTCCGTTCGAGGTCGGCGGCAAGGCCTCCGCCGCCCGGATCGCGAACGCCACCCTCACGACCTACCCCGGCGCGCCGCACGGGATCACCGACACCCACAAGCAGCAGCTCGCCGACGACCTGCTCGCCTTCCTGAGGAGCCTGTGATGACCGCACCGGACACCATCGTCCTGATCCACGGGTTCTGGGTGACCCCGCGCAGCTGGGAGCACTGGATCACCCACTACGAGAGCAAGGGCTTCCGGGTGCTGGCGCCCGCGTACCCGGGTCTGGAGGTCGAGGTCGAGGTGCTCAACGCGGACCCGACGCCGATCGCGGAGCTGACCGTCCCCAGGATCGTCGACCACCTCGCCGCGGTGATCGCGGAGCTGGACTCGCCGCCGATCCTGATCGGGCACTCGGCGGGCGGCGCGTTCACCCAGCTGCTGCTCGACCGGGGTGTCGGCGCGGTGGGCGTGGCGCTGAACTCGGCCCCGACCGAGGGCGTGCGGGTCGTGCCGCTGAGCCAGCTCAAGTCGACCTTCCCGGTGTTCAAGAACCCGGCCAACCGGCACCGGGCGGTGCCGATCACCTTCGAGCAGTGGCAGTACGCGTTCACCAACACCTTCACCGAGGAGGAGTCCCGCGCGCTGTACGAGCGGTACGCGGTCCCGGTCAACGGTGGCATCGTGTGGGGTGGTGTGCTGGCCAACTTCCAACCCGGCCACCAGGACACCTGGGTCGACTACAGCAACGACGACCGCGCACCGCTGCTGTTCGTCTCCGGCGGCGAGGACCACATCATGCCGCCCGCCGTGCAGCACTCCAACGCCAAGCACTACAAGTCGGCCGCGGTGACCGAGGTCAAGGACTACCCCGGCTTCGCCCACCTGCTCCCGGCGCAGGAGGGGTGGCAGCGGATCGCCGACGACGTCCTCGACTGGGCGCTGCGGCACGCCCGGTGACCGAGGTCCGGATCACCCGGATCGGCGGCCCGACGGCACTGGTCGAGTTCGGCGGTTGGCGGTTGCTGACCGACCCGACCTTCGACCCGCCGGGCCGCCGGTACGGGTTCGGCTGGGGCGCGTCGTCGCGCAAGCTGACCGGCCCGGCGATCTCCCCCGCCGAGGTGGGGCGCGTCGACGCGGTGCTGCTCACCCACGACCACCACGCCGACAACCTCGACGACGCGGGGCGGGCGCTGCTGGCCGAGGTCGACACCGTGATCACCACGGTGTCGGGTGCCCGCAGGCACGGCGGGGGTGCCCGGGGACTGCGCGCGTGGGGCACGACCCGGCTGACGTCCCCCGGCCGCCCCGAGATCGAGGTCACCGCCACCCCGTGCAGGCACGGCCCGCCGTTGAGCACGCCCATCGTGGGTGATGTCGTCGGTTTCGCCCTCGCCTGGCCCGACCAAGTCCACGGCGCGCTGTGGTGCACGGGCGACACCGTGCCCCACCGCGGCCTGCGGCAGGTGGCACGGCGGGTCGACGTGGGCACGGTGCTGTTGCACCTAGGTGGCGTCCGGTTCCCGCTCACCGGCCCGATCCGGTACTCGATGACCGCCCGCCAGGCCGCCCGCCTGTGCGGCCGGATCCGGCCGCGCACGGCCATTCCCGTGCACTACGAGGGCTGGCAGCACTTCCGCGAACCACCGGAGACCGTCGAACGGGCGCTCGCGGACCTACCGGGGATCCGCTGGGCACCGCTCGGCGAGCCGATCACCGTCACGGTCTGACGCCGCCGGCGGGGTGCCCAGCCCTCGCCGCGGGATCTGGTGCAGGTCGGCGGGAACACCAGCTCGATCCGGTTGGCGGCGCACCACGTGCGGACCTTCGGATGCCGGGGTCAACGCGCCAGGAAGACGAGCGCGACGGACTGGACCGCCCACCGCTGGGCGATAGGCGGTCCAGTCCGTCGACACCCAGCGTTGCGGGATGCGCGGCACGGTGCCACGGTTCCGAGCGGCTTGGAGCCGGCCACACACCACGGCGAACGCAGCCGCGTGCTGCCGTCAAGCTCGCCGACTCACGGGACGCTGTCTAGCCGCAGAGCGCCTTCGCCGCGAGCGCTGTGGTCGCGGCGGCGATGCGCCGGACGGCGTCCCCGTCGGCGCGGTCCAGCACACCGTGGTTCACCGAGAACTCGACTCGTCGGGAGCCGTCCGCCGTGCTGTACATGTACGACGTCTGGCTCTGCGTGCCGCCGGTGTGACCGTAAGCCGTGCAGCCGGGGGCGAACTCGTTCGCGAACAGCCCGAGCCCGATGGAGGCCCCCGGCGCGCCCGTCGGCATCCACGTGCGCATCTCGTTGAGCAGACGGGGCTTGAGCAGCTTCCCGCCGAGTAGTGCCGAGACGAACCTGTCGAGGTCCGCGGTGGTGGAGATGATCTCCCCTGCGGCACCCGCCCAGGACGGGTTGATCCTGGTGATGTCGACGACCTTCCGCTTGCCGTTCTGCTCGAACGTCAGGTAGCCGTGCGCGTGCGGACCGGGGATGCCTGCTCTCGTACCGGGCAGGACCGTGTCGTTCATCCTGAGCGGCTTGAGGATCCGGCTCTCGACCTGGGTCGCGTAGTCGATACCGGTCCGGTTCTCGATCAGCAGCCCGAGCAGCGTGTAGTTCGTGTTGGAGTAGGTGTGCTTCGCGCCCGGCTCGAACCGGGCGGGCTTGGCCAGCGCGAACCTCACCAGTTCGTCGGCGCGGTAGGTGCGGAACAGGTTGTCCAGGTACGCCTGGTCCCACATGGGGATCCCGGGATCCGGGGTGCCGTCGGCCCGCACGTCGCCGGTGTAGTTGAACAGACCGCTGGTGTGCTGCAACAACATGCGGACCGTAATGCGGCGGTCGAGGCCGTACCGGGGCAGGTACGAGGCGATCGGCGCGTCCAAGGAGATCCTCCCCTCACCGACCAGCTGCAACACCGTAGTGGCCACGAAGGTCTTGGTGATGCTGCCCGCGCGGAAACGCCCGGTGGGGACGGGTCGGGTTGACCTGCCGAGTTCCGCGGCTCCCGCACTGGTGACCCACTCCCCTCGTCGGTCGTTGACCCGGAGCACCACGCCGCCGCCTCCGCTGGCCCCCGCCAGCTCATCCAAGACCGCGCCCACGCCTGCCCGATCATGCCGCTCCTGGACCGAGGTCCCGGCGTCCGCGACCGCCGCAGGCGACACCACGCCGAGCAACCCCGCTGCCACCAGCACCGCGCCGCACGCACGTCGCGTTCTTCTGTTCATCGATGTCCTCCTCTGGATCTCGACTACCCGGTGACGGAAACGTTAAGAAGTCCGCGGTCCGGTGTGAATCCAGCAGAGGCCCGTCCTGGGGGTAGTGCGCGCCCTACCCCCGAGGCAGGGCCAGCCATCGGGCTGGGCTCGACGCCGTGCCGGACGAAGCGGTCCAGCGCGGATCTCAGGTGGCCTTCGTCGACGATCAGCAGCCGGTCGGGATCGGTGACGGTACCGAGAACACGGACACAGCGGATGCCTACCTCAAGGACGAACAAACACCTCGGGTGCGAAGCCGCACGGATCACCAGGATCTCGAAAGACCCGGGCCGGTTGCGTCGGGCGATCGTCGT
The DNA here is from genome assembly GCF_024171945.1 of Actinokineospora globicatena. Lineage (GTDB taxonomy): Bacteria > Actinomycetota > Actinomycetes > Mycobacteriales > Pseudonocardiaceae > Actinokineospora > Actinokineospora globicatena. The sequence goes on along the minus strand of NZ_JAMTCR010000002.1, from coordinate 3,026,617 downwards.
GCTCGTGTCCGCTCAGGGGCGGGCGGTGGCCGACATCGTTCCGTTGGCGCAGGTCAGCGACGACGACGTCCGCGACGTGATCCACGCGTTCGACAAGCGGGGGCTCGCGGCACTGGACCCGGAATGGAGCGCGGGACGCCCGAACGTGGTGGGTGAGCACATCCTCGGGCGGATCCTCCTGATCGCCAGGACGTCTCCCGCCGACCGGGGCCTCACGGACTTCTCGACCTGGTCGCCGACCACGCTCAGCCAAGCGGCTGCCGCGGGAACCGCGGCACCGCCAGATCGTGGCCGGAACCAGACGCCGTGTCCGCCACCTGTTCGCCGACGGCGGCTTCGCCCGCACCCCGCGCGACCGACCCCGCACTGCGGACCACGATCGAGTTCGCAGGCAAGTCCCCGGGCCGGAGGGGATTCGCGGTCATGTCCAGACGACGGGTGGTCGTACGCACCGTCGCCTGGCTCACCGCGCACCGGCTCGGCGACTCCGTGCAGCGTCGACACCCCACAGGATCAACGCTCGGCCAAGTACACCGCCCGAACGGCAAGGACGCGCTCGACCTCATCGATGATCGGCGCGAAGAACTGCTGCCGGTGCTCGACGTCGCTCATGGAGGTGATCTCGAAGTACATGCTGCCGAACGCGGCGAACAGCGTGGCGTTGCGCAGCAACGCCACCGGGATACCGGGCACCAACCGCGACTGGGCGACAGGTCCGCCGATCCACTGCTCGGCGACCTCCGGCGTGACCATCACCAACCCCAGCACCAGGAAGAACCCGAACAGGGCCAGCCCCATGACACCGGCCTGCACGAGCTGCCGAGTGGCCAGCACCACCAGCAGATTGCGATTCTGCCGACCGCTCAGGGGTGTCGCGTGCAACGGCTCCACGATCGCCACACCCGACAGCGGCGTGCCGTGGCACGCGGCGGAAAGGCGGTCCGGGCTCAGGTCCTGCTCCACCCGGCCGATCTCGTCGCGCAACCGGGTGGCCGAGGCCAGCACTGTGATCGCGGCGAACAACGCGATCACGATCAGCAACCGCCACCAGTCCAACCGGTTCATCATCTGCCACAGTTCGCCGGTGAAGAACAGGAACAGCGTCACGAACAGCATCGCGGGCAGCGCCCGGCCGAGCAGGTGCACGCTGTTGCGCAGGTCGTAGAGCGTGTGCCGGATCGCCCGCCGGACGAGCGTGCCCGTCCCGTAGGTGGTGGCCACCAGGGTGACCACGAAGACCGCCGCGAAGAAGATCACGAACCCCAGCAATCCGACCACGCTCCCGCCCGGTGGGGTCACGGTGTCGTCCACGAGCAGCTGCAACAGCGGCACGGCCACCGGCATCGTCGCGTACACCACCAGGATCACCACGCGCGCGCTCTTCGTGAACCGGGGCAGGCGAAGGGCGAACAGGCGCAGCACGAACCACGCCACGACCGTCACGCCGAGCACACAGGCCAGCAACACCCAGCGCTGCGGCCCGGCGGACTTGAGCGGCACCAGCCAGGCCAGGCTGGCCAACGTCACGAGACCGAGCGCGGGCAGCATCCGGGGCAGGACGTGGGTGGCGAACCCGTACCCCTCGATCATGGTGGGCGCACCCTCGCGGACGAACCACCGCTCGGTCCGGCGGATCCGATCGCTGGACTGGCTCGACGACATGGTCCAATCATCCTCTGTGGAAGCGGCCCGCGCGCCACCGGCTCCGCCGTGGCCGGAGTGGATCGCGCAGGCGCCGGGAACCCCGGGGAACCCGGTCGCCGAGCGGGTCACCTTCCTCCGCGAAGGCTCACGGCTCGGCCGACAAGTTCCCGGTCGAATCACATCGAGCACGTGGGTATCGACCAGGCACCTACACGCTGATCACCCAGGGCGACCGATCCAGCACGGCGGCGCCGGCGATTCGCGCGGTGTGCTCGCGTCCTGTGGTTGCGGTGCGCCAGTCAGGCCGTTGCCCGCGACCACAGGGCGAGCACCAGCGCTCTTGGGTCCATTCTGGACTTCCCGCAGGCGCGACCGGGCTGGCCCGGCGAGGGCTTGTTCTACGCGTTGACCGGGACGCCGAACCACTGCTGGATGGTGTTGTGCAGCTCGTCCTGGTTGGGGTGCGTCTCGGACGACGCCCACGCCACGTAGGAGTCCGGGCGGAGCAGGAGCGCGCTGACGTCGGTGGCCGCCGTGGCGCGGACGACCTCGACGCCGTCCGCGTGCAGGTCGCCGTCCTCGGTGAGGTCGATCAGCAGAGGTTTCGCGCGGCGGATCAGCTCGGCGAGGCGGACCGTGCCGTCGGGAGTGTGCAGGTTCAGATCGGGTGCGGGCCAGCCTGTCAGCGGGTGGGCGCCGTCGCCGACCGGGTAGCGGACGTCCGCGCCTGCGACGAGGTCGGCGAGAACCTGCACGACGCCTGGTTGGGTGAGCAACTCGCCGAACAACTGGCGCAGGCCGGTGATGTCGTCGCCGGGGGACAGCAACGCGGCCTGGGTCTGCGAGTAGGTGATGGTCCGATCGGCGATCGGACGCCGCTCAGCCTCGTAGGTGTCGAGGACATCGGCGCCGCCCCTGATCGCGGCCGCGAGCTTCCAGCCCAGGTTGATCGCGTCCTGCATGCCGAGGTTGAGGCCGGTGCCACCGGCGGCGAAGACGTGCGCCGCGTCGCCAACGAGGAAGAGTCTGCCGTCCCGGTACCGGTCGGCGACCCGGGTGTTGCCGCCGTTGATCCGTCGCAGCACGTGCGGACCAGTGCCGGGCGGCGGCTCGATCGGGACGTCGACACCGAGCACTCGGTTGATGCTGGCCCGCATCTCGTCGAAGGTCATGGGCTCGTCGGACTCGGGCTGGTCCCACTCGACGGTGGCGACCAGCGGCGGGAGGCCGGGCAGCGGCGCGTAGGAGAAGCCGCCGCGCGCGGTGCGGACCGGCAGGAATGGCATGACGGGTCCGTGACCGGGCACCTTCAGCGCGCCGGTGGTCGGGTCGAGCCAGTTGTGTGACACGACGGCGTGCACGGTGCGGCTGGTCGTCCGGTCGTAGGTGACACCGGGGAAGTCGATGCCCGCGGCCTTGCGGACCGGGCTGTGCGCGCTGTCTGCGCCGACGACGTAGCTGGTGCGCAGCTCGTAGGCCTGTGCGTCAGGGTCGCGGACGGTGAGCGTGACCCCGTCGTCGTCCTGGGTGAGGCCGGTGAGCTCGTGGCCGCGGCGGATCTCGACACCGAGTTCCGTCGCGCGTTCTTCCAGGACCTGCACGGTCTTGATCTCCGGCACCGGGAGGTTGTAGATGGGACTGTCATCGAGAAGGCCGAGGTTGAGCGGCATCGCAGCGAATATGAAATAGCTGCTGTTGGCCTGCGGCGGGCCTGGTTGGCCGCTGAGCCGCTCGAACAGCCCGCGGCGGTCGACCATGCGGACGACCTGGCCGACGAGACCGTTGGACCTGGGTTCCTTGTTGGGTTCGGTCAAGCGCTCCAGCACGACCGGACGGACGCCGCCGAGCGCGAGCTCGCACGCGAGCATCAAGCCGTTGGGTCCGCCACCGACGACGACTACATCCATGGCTGTCACTCCCTTGTTCTGGGCATGCTGAACAGCCCGTCGAGCGGGCTTTGTTGGCGGGTCGGGCTTAACGCGGGTCGGGCAACCCAGCTCGGATCTGATCGAAGACCTCGTGCAGCAGGGACACGAGCGACTGGGTGGGGTCGCGCGTCCAGTGCGCCATCGCCGTGCCGAGCCCGGTGCTGATCACCGCGGCGACGACTTGCGGGTACAGGTCGGTGGCCTCGGTGCCGGTGCGCTCGGCGATGGCGACGATCAGTTCGTCCTGCGACGTGAGGTGGGCGCGGAACACCTCGTGCTGGACCGCGGGCTCGGTGAGCAGTTTCTGGAGCGCGGAGGTGTACCTGTCTTCCCTCGGCGTGCCGGCTCTGTCTGGCGGCGGCTCGAACTGCGCGACGACCGCGTTGACGAGCGCGTCCCAGAGCGATTCGTCGGTCGGGCGTTCTCGCAATACCTCGACGATGCGGTGCCCGCGCTCGGTGTGCGCGGCGACGACGGCCTCGGCCTTGCTCGTGAAGTAGTTGCGGAAAGTGCGCTCGGAGACGTTCGACGCGGCGGCGATGTCCTCCACCGAGACGTTGTCGAACCCGCGCTCCAGAGCGAGCCGGATGGTGGCATGACTCAACGCGAGGCGGGTCTCACGCTTCTTGCGTTCGCGCAGCCCGCCGTCCTCTGTAGCCATGACGGTCACACTAGCTAAACTTTCCAGATTTGCAAAGTTTCCATCCTGGAAAGTTGACGGTTGCACCACATCGAGGTTCACTCGCTCATCGGCAGTAGCGGATGTTCGGGGCACGGCGAACCAGGCCACCAGTGATGACCTGGTCCTTCATGCGGCCTTAGAACCTGCCCACCGCCATCCAACGGCACGCCGGTCTGCGACATGTCACAGCGAGAAGCGCGCCCCAACTACCAGGCTGCCGGTACGAATCCGCTGGTCAGCCCTGTTCCCATCCTTTGGTACTCCCGCCCGAGAGTCGAACGCACACCGGAGCCGGAGCAGAACTGGAGAGTTGTGCCTACTTGCATGGGCCCGTGGCGAGCTCTTCGGCCGCGCCCAACCAGTACGGCTCGACGCGGCCACGGAGCGCCAAAGCGCGCCTGCGACGACCACAGCGCATTCTTTTCACCAAAGCGCCTCATCGGACTGTCGTGCCGCACCCGTGCGCGGGGAGCATACCGGGGAGCAAATGGGGAGCAGAAATGCGCTCCAAACAGCGAAGAACTGCACTCAACGACTCGGAACGTACACGCGTTGACCTGTCAGAACGCATTCCGGCAGGTCAACGCGATATGCTGTACATAGTTCACACCGAAGGGGTCACTGGTTCGATCCCAGTATCGCCCACGCAGGTCAGAGGCCCTATCCGGTTCGCCGGGTAGGGCCTCTGCCGTTGAGAGCAGCGGCGAAGTACAGCAGTGGGTGAGCGAAGCTGGCTCCGCGACCAACGTTTCTGGGGAATGCCTATCCGTTGGTGGGGTTCAGGGTAGGGATGGGCCGGGATCTGTTGTGAGCATGGCGATCGCGGTGGTGGTTGTGATGGTGAAGGTGGGGGGGTCGTTGTGGGCTCTGGCGATGAGGGTGGCGCCTTGCATTGTGGAGAGGAAGGTTGCGGCGTGGGCGGGTGGGGGTTGGGAGGGGTTTAGGACTCCCGAGTGCTTGCCGGATTCGATGACGGTGGTCAGCCACGTGCGGTTGAGGTGGAAGAAGTCCGCGACTCCTGCTGCGACCGCGGGGGGTACCGCCGCGACCTCGGCTGCGATGACGCCGCACAGGCATGCCTCGCCGGTGGAGAGGCCTTCGCGGTAGAGGGCGGCGTAGCGGTGGAGGGCGTCGACCGGGTCGGTGGCGTGGTGGTCGATGTCGGCCAGGCGGGCCTGGAACCGTTCGGTGTAGCGGGACACGAGTTCCACGCCGAGCAGTTCCTTGGTGGCGAAGTGGTGGTGGACGCTGGCTTTGCGGATGCCGACGGCGGCGGCGAGGTCGGCGTAGCTGAACGCGGCGTAGCCCCGGGTGCGGACCAGCCGCGTCGCGTGGTCGAGCAGGGCGCCCCGGGTGTCGACTCGGTCCATGGGGACCAGCCTACCTGTCGATAGGTAGGCGTGACGACGATCTCATCGTTCTTGACGGGTCCACTCCGCTGCGGCCAGGCTGTCCCTATCTACTAGTAGGTAGACGCAGAGTTGGGAGCACTTGTGTCCAGAGCACGGCGAATCCTCATCACGATGTCCTCGCACGCCGACCTCGGTGTCAGCGGCAAGAAGACCGGCACCTGGTTCGAAGAGGTCGCCACCCCGTACTACGCGTTCACCGAGGCGGGCTTCCAGGTCGTCTTCGCCTCGCCCCGGGGCGGCGAGGCACCCATCGACCACCTCAGCCTGCGGGCACCGTTCACCACCGCCAACACCGACCGTTTCCTCGACGACGCGGCCGGGATGCGCGCCATCCGCGAGACCACCGCGCTGGCGGCGGTCGACCACGGCGACTTCGACGCGCTGTTCTTCCCCGGCGGCTACGGCCTGCTGTGGGACTTGGCCGCCGATTCCCGGGTGATCCGCATGGTCGAGCACGCACTGGCCGCCGACACCCCCGTGGCCATGGTCTGCCACGCGCCCGGCATCCTGCGCGATGTCAAGGCCCCCAACGGAAAGCCGTACGTCGCGGGCCGCACGGTCACCGGGTTCTCCAACACCGAGGACGACGAACTGGACCTGTCCCGCCACCTGCTCTTCTCCCTGGAGGACGACCTCACCCTGCGCGGCGCCGACTTCTCCAGGGCGGCCGCCAACTGGCAGCCCCACGTCGTCCAGGACGGTCCGCTGATCACGGGCCAGAACCCGGCAAGCGCCCCTGTCATCGCCAAGACGCTCCTCGCCCGCCTCGCGTGACCAAGCGTGGCCGCTGGCCCACGTCGGCCAGCGGCCACGCTTGAGCGGGTTGCGGAGTACGCGTTCGTCACCAGTCGTCGGCGTGGGCGCCGAGAGTGACGGCGGTGGGGCGTGAAGAAGTTGGAAGTTTTTTGGGGGACGATGTCGAAACTAGGGGCGGTTGGGCGACGTGTTGGTGGTTCAGGCGGTGGGTCTGGGCGCTGAGGTGAGGTGGAGGCGTGGGTATGCGGTTCATGGTTATGGGGAAGGCGACGGTGGAGTCTGAGGGTGGGGTGTTGCCGAGCACCGAGGCGATGGTGGCTATGGGGCGGTACAACGAGGAGCTGGTGAGGGCCGGGGTCCTGCTCGCCGCTGATGGGTTGCACCCGAGTTCTAAGGGGGCGCGGGTGTTGTTCGACGGGGATGACCGGACGGTGGTGGATGGGCCGTTCGCGGAGACCAAGGAGTTGGTGGCCGGGTACTCGATCCTGGAGGTGGGGTCGCTGGAGGAGGCCATCGAGTGGGTGAAGCGGGCTCCCAACGCCTCCCCCGGGCTGGTCGGGGAGGTCGAGATCCGGCGGATCTTCGCGCCCGAGGACTTCGGTGACATCGCGACCGACGAGGTGAAGGGGTTCATGGACGGGGTCGGTGAGCAGGGCCAGGCCGACGCGGAGCGGTACCGGGCCGAGCAGCGGGACAGCGACTGACCCCGCTGGTTGCGCGCGTCGGTCCGGTGCGGTTGGGTCCGGGGCGTGCCCGAAGCTGATCCGACGCGTGCGACCCACCGGGCGGTTGACGCGGTCTGGCGGATCGAGGCCGCGCGGCTCATCGCGGGTTTGGCCCGGGTTGTCCGGGATGTCGGGCTGGCCGAGGACTTGGCCCAAGAGGCGCTGGTCGCCGCGCTCGAGCGGTGGCCGACGTCCGGCATTCCGGATAACCCCGGCGCTTGGTTGATGACGATCGCCAAGCGCCGGGCGGTCGACGGGGTCCGGCGCGCGGCCAGGATGGAGCAGCGGGTCACCGAGCTGGGCCGCGCGCTCGAGACCACTGTGGAGTTCGACGTCGAGGAGCACGTCGAGGACGACGTGCTGCGGTTGATGTTCACCGCCTGCCACCCGGTGCTCACCCCGCCCGCCCGCGCGGCGTTGACCCTGAAGATGCTGGCGGGCCTGCGCACCGAGGAGATCGCCCGCGCGTTCCTCGTGCCGACACCGACGATGGCCCAGCGCATCGTCCGGGCGAAGAAGACGCTGGCGGACGCGCGGGTGCCGTTCGAGGTGCCGACCGGTGCCGAGCTCGCGCCCCGGCTGGCGTCCGTCCTCGGCGTGGTCTACCTGCTGTTCAACGAGGGCTACTCGGCCACCGGCGGTCCAGACCTCCTGCGCCCGGCGCTGTGCGACGAGGCGATGCGGCTGGGCCGGGTCCTGGCCGCCCTCGCGCCGCAGCAGCCCGAGGTGCACGGGCTGCTCGCGCTGATGGAACTGCAGGCGTCCCGGCTGCGCGCCCGCACGGACGCGTCCGGCGAGATCGTCACCCTGCTCGACCAGGACCGCGGCCGCTGGGACCAGTTGCTGATCCACCGCGGGCTGGCCGCGCTCGACCGGTCCGTCGAGCTGGGTGGCGCGGCCGGGCGGTACACCGTGCAGGCCGCGATCGCCGCGTGCCACGCCAGGGCGCGCACCGCCGACGAGACCGACTGGGGCCAGATCGCGACCCTGTACGGCGTGCTGGCCCAGGTCGCGCCGTCCCCGGTGGTCGAGCTGAACCGGGCCGTCGCGGTGGGCATGGCCGAGGGCCCGGCCGCCGCGCTGGAACTGGTGGACGCGCTGGTCGGCGGAGGTGCGCTGGCCCGGTACCACCTGCTTCCCGCCGTCCGCGCCGATCTGCTGGTCAAGCTCGCCCGACCGGGGGAGGCCAAGGCCGAGTTCGAGCGGGCCGCCGCGTTGACCGACAACGAGCGGGAGCGGACCCTGTTGTTGGGCCGTGCCGCGGAGTGCGGGTGAGGCGTCAGCCGAGCTGTTCGGCCAGTCCGACGACGATGCCCTCGGGACCGCGGACGTAGCAGAGAAGGTAGCTGTCCTCGAACCGCGCCACCTCGCCGACGAGTTCGGCGCCGTGGGTGCGCAGCCGGGTCACGACGTCATTGAGGTTGTCGACGGCGAACATGATGCGGCGGATGCCCAGGGTGTTCGCGGGTGCGTCCGTCGGTTCGCTCCGGATCGCCGCGGGTGTGTGGAACTTCGCCAGCTCGATCCGGCCGTGACCGTCCGGGGTCCGTAGCATCGCGATGTCCTGCCGGACGTCGTCTATCCCGATGACCCGCTCCACCCACCGCCCTTCGATGGACCCCTTGCCCTCCAGCTCCAGACCGAGTTCGACGAAGAACGCGATGGCAGCGTCAAGGTCCTCGACAACGATGAGCACGTTGTCCATCCTGTGGACCGCCAAGGTGGTTCTCCTTCAGTCAGCGCGGTCCTGGTGGCCGCTCGTGCCCCTGGAACGACGCCGACGAGCCGTTCTCGACAACGACGCCCTACCGCAAGGTATCGCCTGCCGCGAGCTGGCGCCGCGCCGCGACACCCGTAGGCGATAGGGTCGCAAGACTTTCAGCGACGCAAGGACTTGGGACGCATATCTGTCCACACCGTACGAATGTGAGCGAGGCACTCGTCCCTCGTCCCCGCCGTGCCCTCACCGCGCCAGCCGGCGGGGATCTCCTTCGACGACGGCCAGATCGAGTACTGCTCCTCGTCGTTGATCACGACCACGTGGTCCACGTCAGCTCCTCCGGGCGGGCAAGACGGCGGCGAGGCCCGCCACCGTCGGGTTGTCGAAGATCAGGCGCAGGGACGCGGGAACGAGCAGTTCGGCGCGGATCCGAGCCATCACCTGGCCTGCCTTCACCGAATGGCCGCCAAGCGCGAAGAAGTCGTCGTGCAGGCCGATGGTGGGGCTGCCGAGGACCTCGCGCCAGATGTCGAGCACGATCCGCTCGATCTCTGTGGTCGGCTCGGCTGGAGGCGATGTCGGTGCGCCCGCGAACGGGTCGGGAAGGGCGGCGACGTCGAGTTTTCCGTTCTGGGTGAGCGGGAGCGCGCTCATCGCGACGAGTACCGCGGGCACCAAGTGGTCCGGGAGCAGTCCGGCCAGGTACGCGCGTAGGTCGGCCATGGACTCGGCCGGATCCGCGGGCACGACGTAGCCGACCAGGAGTTCCTCGTCGACACGCACCTGGACGGTCACGTCGACGACGCGGCCGGTCTCCCGCAACACCGCCTCCACCTCGCCCGGCTCGATGCGGAAGCCGCGGATCTTGACCTGCCGGTCGACGCGGCCGACGAACTCGATGAGGCCGTCGGGTCGGTATCTGCCTAGGTCGCCGGTGCGGTACAGGCGGGAACCCGGCGCGCCGAACGGGTCGGGTACGAAGCGGTCCGCCGTCAGATCCGGCCTGTTGATGTAGCCCCTGGCAACGCCGTCGCCGCCGAGGTGGATCTCCCCGACCATGCCGGGGGCGACTGGTTCGAGGCAGGCGTCCAGGACGTAGGCCGTGCTGTTCGCGATGGGTCGGCCAATCGGTACGGCTTCTCCTGGGGCCAGGTCTTCGGCGGCCCAGGTCAACGCGAAAGTCGTTGTCTCCGTCGGACCGTAGGCGTTCGCCACCGCCAGGCCGGGGACGGATCGCAACCGTGACCAGGTGTCGGCGTCCATTCGCTCACCGCCGGTCAGCAGTTGGCGCAGACCAGCGATAGCGTCCGGAGATGTGGCGGCCAGCCTGCGCGCCAGTGCCGTCGTGAGGAACATCAGCGTGACATCGTTGTCCCGCAGGGTCTTTGCCAGCTCGGGCGGGGACAGCAGGTCGTCCTTGGGGATGCCGACGATCCGGCCGCCCGCGCAGAGCGGGCCCCACAGCTCGAAGGTGGCCGCGTCGAAGGACAGGGTGGAGACTTGGGCGACCGCGTCATCTGGTCCCAAGTGGACGTAATCGGTCTCGCGCACCAGCCGGACGATGTTGCGGTGGGTGACGCCGACGCCCTTCGGCTGACCGGTGGAGCCGGAGGTGTACATGATGTACGCCAGCGTGTCCGGGCTCAGGGTGGCGTCGACGCGGTCGGCTGGGAATGCGAGCGAGTCTTGCAACACCACATCGGTGACGATGATCGCGACGCCGCTGTCCGCGCACATGTGATCCAGTCTGGCCGCCGGGTAGGCGGGGTCGAGCGGCACGTACGCGGCGCCCACCTTCAGCACGGCGAGGGCCGAGACTGCCCAGTTGGCGCCGAATCCCAGGCTGATCCCGACTCGGTCCTCCAGCCCGATCCCCCGCTCGCGCAGGAGTGCCGCGAGACGGTTGGCACGTTCGTCGAGTTCGCGGTAGGTGAGGACCTCGTCGCCGTACACCGCGGCGACCGCGTCCGGGCGCTCGTCCACTCGCGTCTCGACCAGCTCAACGAGGGTGCTCTCGCGCGGGTAGTCCGTCGCGGTGTCGTTCCAGTCGGACACTGCGCGATGACGTTCTTGCGGCGTGAGGAGCAGTGCGTCGGACAACCGGGCTGCCGGGTCGAGCCCGCCGAGCAGGGTGCGGAACTGGTCGAGCACTGTGGTCATCTGGGCGCGGGTGAACCGGGCTGTGCGGAACTTGAGGTAGCCACCCATGTCGTCGCCGTGGTCGAACACCTGGACCTCGATGTCGAACAACGACTCGGTGCTGGTGCCGGAGACGAAGTCGAAAACCACTCCATCCACTGTGGTCGATCCGTCCACCGAGGGCGGGGCGGCGAAGGCGACCTGGAACACCGGGTGCGCGTGCGGTGACCTCGAAACGATCAGCCGATCGACGACGTCGCTGAACGGCGCGCCAGTGTGGTCGAAGGCGTCCAGGGCGGTCGACCGGACCGTGTTCATCGCCTCCGCCCAGGTCGCGCCACCGTCCAGTCGCAGGCGTAGTGCGACCATGTTCACCAGGCAGTCGACCACCGACTCGCTGCCCGGGTCGTCGCGCCCGGCGACCGGGGTGCCGATCACCATGTCGCTGCCGCCACCCAGGCGGTTGAGCAGGACGCCGAACGCGGTGAGCAGCACCATGAACGGGCTGGATCGCCCGGCTCGCGCGATCTCGCGGACGGTGGTGGTCACGTCGCTGGAGAGGTGGAAGGGCACTACGTCGGCGGCGAGGGACGGGTCGGCGGGTGCGGCGAACGGCAGCGCCATGTCCTCTGGCGGGTCTGCCAGGGCCTCGGCCCAGAATGCCAGGTCGGCCTCGTGATCGTCACTGGGCTTCGGCCAGTAACCTGCTCTTGGCGAGTGGGACGGGTCGCCGTACCAATCGAGGATGTCTTGGCGCAGAACGGTAAGCGAGTAGCCGTCGGTGGCGATGTGGTGGGTGACCAAGACAAGTTCGTGGACGTCGTCGGCGAGCTTGGCCAGGGTCGCGCGGATCGGTGGTTCGTTGGCCAGGTCGAACCTCGTGCGCAGTTCCTGTTCGCGCAACTCGGCTAAGGCTGCCTCGTCTGGCACCGTCACCTCCCGCAGTACTGGGAGGGCGCCGAGAGTGGCTGTATCACCGTCATGGGTGCTGCGCAGCGCTTCGTGCCACTGCCAGCAAAGCCGCAGGGCTGTCCGCAATCGTTCTACGTCAAGCGGCCCGGTGATGCGCACGGTGAGCGGCACGTTGTACCAGGTGGAATCCGGGCGCACGCGGTCGAACACCAGCATCTGCCGCTGTGCGGCGTTCAGCGTCCGACCTTCGGTCGTCTCCTTGGTGGCGCTGAACAGTGTGAAGGTCGGTGCGGCGGAGATCGGGGTCTCGTCGGGTGCGGCGAACCCGGCTCCGCCTAACCATTCGGCGAACTGGTCGCGGCCGTAGATCTGGCCACCCTGCGTGTGGAACAGGTTCAGGCTCGACACGGGCACCCACGCGGCACCGAGCGCACCCGCTTCGGTTGGCACGTCCGCGGTCTCTTCCAGGATAAGGATTGTCCCGCCTGGCCGCAGCGCCCGACCCGCCCTGCGAAGGAGGTCTTCCGCACGGTCCGGACTTAGGCAGTGCAGCACGTTGAACACCAGCACGACGTCGTAGTCCGCACCGAGGTCACCCGTCGCCCAGTCGGTCTCCCGGAAGTCGATCCGGTCCCCCACCACTGCGGCGTGAGCACGACCGGCATCGAACGATCCGGGGAGGTCGATGATGTCGGCTCGGAGATCCGGGTTCGCCAGGCAGCAGGCAGTCGCGTAGCGCGCGTGGCCGCCACCGATGTCGAGCAGCCGCTTGGCTGAGGTGGGGATGACACCCGCCACTTGTGGTACCACCGCGTCGGCGAGTTCGCCCAGCATGGACTGGAACTCCTCCAGGGCAGCCTTGTTGGCGCCGAGCCAGCCATAGAAGTCTCGCGGCGGAGTGCCATCCACAATGGACTTCTCGAGGTCGGCCCACTGGTCGACGAGGACCCTGTGCCAGAACGAGAACGCCGAGCGGTAGCCGGTCCCGAACCACGCCGCAGCCTTCGTCGCGCGGTAGCCCTCGTCGTCACGGCTGGCGTAGCCGAACCCGACGAGCGCGTCGAGCAGTACCCGCACCCCGCGCGGGTCACCCCCGATGGCGGCCGCGACGGCGTCGGCGGGGCGCGGGTCGTCGCCGAGGTGGTCGAACACACCCAGGCGCAGAGCCGCTCCGGCAGCGCGGAAGGACAACGCGTGCACGAGATCCAGGTGTGGAGCGGGCGCGGCACCCTCGGTGAAGGCCTGACGTTCAGCCTGCGGCAGGTCGAGCATCAGCTAGCCCTTCGTCGGTGTTGGTAGTCAGCAGGTCGGGTATGTCGTCGACGGTGCGGAGGGCGGGGGAAGTGGTGGCCCACACGGCAAGGGCGATGAGGGTGATGCCGGTGATGGCGAAGATCAGCGCGATGCCTCGGCCGTCGCCGGTGCCGATCACGGTGCCGATCGAGCCCGCGAGGGCGCCACCGGGGGCCAGCATGGGCTCGAAGATCAGGTCTGCCAGTGGTCCGGCGGCGGCGAAGCCGAGCGCGGTGCCGCCTTGAGCGGTCATCCGGGCGCCTGCCATGACGCGACCGAGGGCGGCGGGGTCGACCTTGCTCTGCAGCAGGGACATCGCGCTGCCGGTGATGATCGGGAGGGTGAAGAGGAACGCGGGGGCCAGCACTCCGATGAGCAGCGCCGACGGGGCGAGTGAGTGCAGGGCGAGGGCGATCCCGGCTACCGCGAGGAATGTTCGCACACCGGTCATCCGTCGGGCCGGACCTCCCCACGCGGTCATCACGGCGCTGCCCGCGAACATGCCCGCGCCGCCAACGAACATCAGCACGCCGAGCGTCGACGGTCCGGCGAAGGTCAGGATCAGCGGCTGGACCAGCACCCCGGCCATCCCTGCGGCGAGGTGGAAGCCGCCGAGCAGCAGCATGACGTGCAGCAGGCCAGGTCTGCGGCGCAGCTCCCGCCATCCGCCGGTCAGCTCCGCCCAGGTGCTCTCCCCCACCTGCCCGGCACGGTCCGGGCGGACCGCTCGCTCCGGCAGGCCGACGACCACGGTGATCGCGAGCGCCACGACGTAGGTGCACAGGTCTATCAACACCACCCCGCGCAGTCCCACCGCCGCGAGCAGACCACCGGCCGCGAGCGGGGCGGCGATCTGCACCGCCGGGAGCGTCTGCGCCAAGCCGTTGGCCCGGCCGAGGTGCTGCTCGGGCACCAGGAGCGGCAGCATCGTGGTGAACGCGACCATCCGGAACGTCGCGCACATCGCGGTCACCACGGCGATCGGGTAGACGTGCCACACCTGGAGGTGACCACCGGCGACGAGCGCCAGCAGCACCCCGGTGGCCCCTGCCGCCACGATGTCGGACACCACCAGGACCGCCCGCCGATCGACCCGGTCCACAACCATCCCGGCGACCGGCGCCACGGCGATCGCGGCCACCGCCTCCAGCAGCATGATCAGCCCGAACCTGGTGGCCGACCCGGTGAGCTGGAACACCCACACGCCCAGCACGAACCCCGTGATCCCAGTACCCGCGATCGAAACCAGCTGCCCGGCCCAAATAGCGGCGAACCTGGAGATGCCGTCAGTGCGCATGGGTCACCTCCGGGTAGCCCGCCGAGGCCGGATCGCCGTCGCTCTGAAGAGACCCGACGCGTGGTCGAACGGGCGAGACTCCGACACCGATGAGACGTGGCCTATGAGGGAACATGGGTTACCTCGGGGGCGGGGAGGTGGCCCGCGTGGATGAAGTGGTTCAGGTAGCGGTGGAGCAGGGCTTGGTCGGCTGGTGGGCAGATGATGTCGGCTGCGGCCAGGCGGGTTTCGGTTGTGGTGCAGTCGAACTCGCGGAGGCGGAGGTCTGGGGTTGGGTTGGAGGCCGCGGCGATGGCAGAGAGGGCTGGGTCGGGAGAGGTGGCTGCGGCGGTCTGGAGAGTGGCGTACCAGTCGGAGTAGGGGATCTGACTGACTGGGTAGCCGTGGTCGCGGAGGGTTTGGGCGATGGTGGCGGAGGTGATGGTGCGCGAGTTGTAGAAGTGGAAGTTATGACCGTAGGCCGAGGGTTGGCGGGAGAGCCAGCCGATGGCAGAGGCGACGTGGTCGACGGGGGCCATGTCCTCGGCGACGTCCAGGTCGGGGGTGGCGCCCAGTCCGGTGACGGCGCGGAGTTCGCTGGCGAACAGGTCGGCGCCAGAACTGGCGCCGGTGTGGCTGTCGCCGGTGACTCGGGCTGGGCGGTGGACAGTCACCGGCAGACCGGCGTCTCCGGCGGCACGGACCAGGGTGTCCGCCACCCACTTCGTTTGCTCGTAGCCGCGTTCCAGCTGGTCGGGCTCGTCCGGGATGTCGCCCTCGGTGATCGTGCCTGGCAGGTGCAGCGGGTAGACGCCGAGGGTCGAGATGAAGTGGACCGGGATTCCGCCGTGCCTGGTGGCCAGGCGCAGCACTTCGATCGTGCCGGATACGTTGGCGGACTTCAGTTCCGCGTAGGACTGAGCGAAGTGGACGGTTCCACCACAGTGGATGATCGTGTCGACCGTGCGCGAGAGCTCGTCGAACCGGTCCTCGGTCAAGCCAAGTCGGGGCGAGCCGAGATCACCGGGCACCGGAACGATTCGCTCGGCGGCCGACGGCGTCCAGAGTCCGTATGTCCGCAGCCCGCGTTCGATCCGGGCCAGCGCATCCGCCTCGGAGTCAGCGCGCACCAGGCAGTACACCCGCGCGGTCGTGTGCGCCAACGCATCAGCGAGCAGGTAGCCACCGAGGAATCCGGTCGCCCCGGTCAGCAGAATCGTGTCGGGTGCACTAGCCCGGTCGATCGCGGAAGGTCCCGGAGTCGGCCGGATGTCGTCGGGCAGCACCGCTTCCGCCCACAGATCGACCTGGGCGGCGGGTGACTGGCGGTCGATGATCGCGGCGAGCTCCCCGAGCGAGGACGCGTCGAACACCGCGCGCAACGGGATGTCGATGTCGAGCGCGAGCCGGACCCGGGTGATCATCCGCGCGGCCAGCAGGGAATGCCCGCCCAGGGCGAAGAAGTCGTCGTCTTCGCCGACAGCGTCCACCCCGAGCAGCGCGGACCACTCGGCCGCCAGTACTCGGGCAGTCGCCGAACGCGGCCGCACCAGGGCCTTGGGCTGTCGTACTGGCTCCGGCAAGGCCGCCATGTCGAGTTTCCCACTCCCCGTCACCGGGAACTGAGCCAGACCAACGAACTCGCTGGGCACCAAGTACTCCGGTAGCGACGCGCGTAGGAACGCCCGCAGGTCAGCCGGATGGTCCGAGACGACGTAGGCGACGAGACCCACCTCGCCCCGGTCGTCAGCCCGCGCGACAACGAGAGCGTCGGCGACGTCCGGGTGCACCCGACAGGCCGCTTCGATCTCGGCTGGTTCGACGCGGTGGCCCCGAATCTTGACCTGCCGGTCGACCCGCCCCAGAAACTCCAACACGCCACCCGGGCGCCACCGGGCCAAGTCGCCGGTCCGGTACAGCCGCGATCCCGGTGGGCCAAACGGATCTGGGACGAACCGGTCAGCGGTCAGGTCACCTCGCCCGAGATAGCCACGGGCGAGGGTGTCGCCGCCGAGGCACAGTTCGCCGGGAAGGCCCGCCAGTACCGGCCGAAGGTCGTCGTCCAGGACGTAGGCGCGCACGTGGGGCAGCGGCTTGCCGATCGGCAACCGGGTCCCGGGTTCATCGCCTGCCGCGACGTGCAGGGTCGCGCACACCGTCGCCTCGGTGGGGCCGTAGTGGTTGACAAGGGTCACTCCGGTCAACGCGGTCCAGTCGCGCACGGCTGCGACATCGACAGCATCCCCACCGACCATCATGGTGCGCAACGGCGACGGGCCGGGAACACCGGTCGCGATGAGGTCGTCTGTCCACTTGCGCCACAACGGCGCCGCGGTGTCGACCATCGTGATGTCCTGCTCCGCGCACAGCCGGATCACATCGGCGCCGGACAGCGCAGCCGGGTCGTGGCACAGCACCAACGCCGACCCGCTGATCAACGCCGGGAACACGTCGCCAGCCGAGGCGTCGAACGTCAGCGGCGGGATCATCAGCACGCGGTCGGCAGGACCGAACGGGTGCGCGTCCGCGAAGGCGGCCGCGAGGTTGGCCAGCGTCCCGTGCTGCACCGCGACACCCTTGGGTGCCCCAGTCGAGCCGGACGTGTAGATCACATAGGCGAGGTGGTCACGGTCAAGGTCGTTCGGTGGTGCGGTTTCCACCTCATCGACATCGACCGCGAGCACCGGCCCGGCATACCCGGGGAAAGCCTCTGGCGAGTTGGTCACCAGAACGGACGGAGCGGCATCGACCAGCAGCGCGGCCAACCGGTCCGTGGGGTGCGAGGGATCGACCGGCAGATAGGCACCGCCCGCCGCATGAATCCCGACAATAGCCACAATGGCCTCCACGCTCGCGGAGAACCCCAGTGCCACAATGGTCTCCGGCCCCACCCCGTGTTCACGCAGCCGCCATGCCAAGGCATTGGCCCGGAGGGACAGCTCGCCATAGGTCAGCACCTGGTCCCCGTCCACCACCGCCACAGCATCTGGCGTCGACTCCGACCGCGCGGCGATCAATCCTGGAACCAGCGGCGCGGGTGAGAAGTCCGCGCCACCAGGGACAATGCGTTCCTCATCCGTGGTCAGATCGATGTCGCGCACCCGGGTATCCGGTGCGGCCACCACGGCGGCGGTGAACCGGGCGAACCGGTCGGCGAACACCTCGATGGTCGACCGGTCGAACAGCGCCACGTCGTACTCGATGTCCACGACCATCTCGTCGCCGATCTCGGCGGCGGCGACCATCAAGTCGACCTTCGCCGTGCCGGAGGTGACGAAATCGGGCACCGACACCTCGGCCCCGGCCAACTCCAGCACCGTGGGAGGGAGGTTGGTCACGGTGAACCCGACCTGGAACACCGGGGCGTGCCCCTGACCACGCGACGGCGTGACCGCGGCGACGATCCGCTCCAGTGGCACGTCGGCGTAGCTCATCCCGTCGAGTGCCACGTCCCGAACCCGCGCGACCAGCTCGCGGAATGTCGGGTCGCCCGCGAGGGATGTGCGCAGCGGGATCGTGTTGACGAACAGTCCGACCAGTGGTTCGGCGTCCGGGCGGGAGCGGCCGTTGACCGCTGTGCCGACCACGATGTCGTCCTGGCCGCTGTAGCGCGCCAGCAGCGCCTGGTACGCGGCCAGCAGCACCATGAACATCGTGCCGCCGAGTTCAGGCAGCGCCGCCGCGATCGCCGCCGACGGCATCACCTTCCGGTAGACAGCTCCCTCAAACGACTGTGTGGCGGGCCGGGGACGATCCGTCGGCAGGGCAAGTAGTTCGGGCGCTCCCCGCAGCGCGTCCACCCAGTACTCAAGTGATAGCTCACCGAGCGGAGACTTTGCCTCCTCAAGCTGCCACCGGGTGTACTCGCTGTAGGTCAAGGGAAGTGGCGGCAGCTCGGGCTGGTGGCCACGCACCAGAGCGGCGTAGGCGGCGCTGAGTTCGGTGAACAGCACCGCCTGCGACCACCCGTCGGTGACGATGTGGTGCAGCGTGATCATGACGTGGTGGTCGTCGTCGGCGAGCCGCAGCACGAGGACGCGTAGCAGCGGGCCGGTCGAGAGGTCGAACGGGCGGCGTGCTTCAGCGTCGATCAGCCGCTCAGCGTCGGCCGAGCCGGTCACCGGCACGACGGTCACGTCCGCGGAACCAGCCCCCCGCACGATCTGCACCGGCTCGCCGTCGCTCTCCGCGAACACCGTGCGCAACGCGTCGTGCCTGGCCACCAGCACGTCGAGCGCGCCGCGCAACGCCGTCAGGTCGAGCGGACCGCGCACCCGAACCGTGAACGCGACGTTGTAGAGCGGTGAGCCCGGGTACAGCGCGTCCAGGAACCACATCCGCCGTTGGGCGAAGGACTGCGGGGCGATCGAGGTCACAGGGCCACCTGTTCGCGGACGAGCGCGCGCACCATCGCCTCGCGGACGGACGCGGGCAGCTCGCTCGCGAACCGGCGCAGGTACGCCGAGGCGTGGTCGCGGTTGCCGGTGAGGAAGGGGAAATCGGTGGGCACCATGTGCCGGATCGCCAGCAGCGGCACCGGGCTGCGCAGCGGCCGGAAGTCCGGGTTCCACAGCCCGCCCTTGTCCGGCGGGCCCTGGTGGAACTCGCCGATCATCAGGCCCCGGTCGACGTAGTCGGTCTTGAGCGCCTCCTGCGACCCGTCGATCATCCGATCGACGTCCTGGGTGGGCAAGTCCGGGAACAGCACCAGGATCGTGGTGAGCTGGGCCTGTCCGGCCGAGGTCGGCGCCAGTTCCAGGAACCAGTCCCGGTACGGCAGCACCGCCTCGGCGACCGCCCCGGGGCTGGCCGGGTGACCGGGGTAGACGGCGAGGTAGAACCGTCCCCGGTCCAATGAGGACTGGACGAACGGGCACACGCTCCCCCTGCGGCCCAGGCTCTCGTGCGGCCTGGTGAGGTACTGCCGCGCCCAGTCCAGGACGGTGCGCAGCTGCGCCCGGTAGGGCGCCACTTCCGGCGGGAGGAGGTCGTCCTCGATGTCGCCGACCTCGAGCAGGAGTCTCTCGGGGTCGTTGGTACTGGTGAGCATCATTTCCCCTGACGCGACAAGCGGCGAAGCAAGAGGGTTCCCGCGGCGGCCGCACCGGTGGCGGCGGCACCGGCGAGCCAGGCCAGAGTCGTGTTCTGCCTGCGGGACAAGCGCAACGCCTCGGCGTACGGCGTCGTGGTGTGCGAGATCATCGTGTAGAGCGGCACCCACCGGCGGCCGAGCAGTCGGTTGAGCGCGAGGTCGGCCTTCTTGCGGGCCAGGAACAGCGGCGAGGCCAACCGGTCGCGCAGCTCGACGAAGTTCGCCGCCGACAGGTCGGCCAGCACGTCGGTGTCCGCCTTGCGGATCGCCTGGTACTCGG
The DNA here is from genome assembly GCF_024171945.1 of Actinokineospora globicatena. Lineage (GTDB taxonomy): Bacteria > Actinomycetota > Actinomycetes > Mycobacteriales > Pseudonocardiaceae > Actinokineospora > Actinokineospora globicatena. Next base: position 3,006,758 of record NZ_JAMTCR010000002.1, on the reverse strand, counting down.
CGAACGCCGCGCCGTGGTCGCCCGGGTTGCGGTCCAGGCAGCCGTCCAGGATCACGCAGTCCTCGAACGCGGAGTTCATCCCCTGCCCGTAGAACGGGTAGACCGCGTGGCAGGCGTCACCGAGCAGCACGACCCGGCCGCGCCAGTGCCACGGCGCGGTGCGCACGGTCACCAGGTGCCCGGTCGGCTGGCTGAGGAACTGCGCCACGACGTCGGGCACCAGGTCGGTCAGGTCCGGGAAGCGCTCGGTGACCAGCGCGCGCACGGCGTCGGGGGTGCGGAGGGTGTCGAAGCTGTCGGGGCCGGTCAGCGGGAGGAAGATCGTCCCGGTGAGCGACCGGTCGGCGTTCGGGTGCGCGACGACCAGACCTCCGTCGGCGGGCCACACGTGCAACGCCTCGGGGTCCGTGCGCTGGTCGCCGACCGCACCGGCCGCTATGGACAGCTCCTTGTAGCCCCAGGGCAGGAACTCCTGGTGGTAGTCGGCGGGTTCGCCGCGCTGCATGCGTGCCCGCACGGTGGAGAACGCGCCGTCGGCACCGATCACGGTGTCCGCCTCGACCACCGTGCCGTCCTCGAACCGCAGCGTCACCGCCGGGTCGCCCTTGTCCAGGTCGACCAGCCGCGCACCGAAGTGCAACGCCACGCCCGCGGCCTCGGCGGCGTCCAGCAGGACCACGTTCAGGTCGTGGCGGAGCACCGAGCGCAGGATCTGGTCATCGGTGGTGCCGTACGGGTGGTAGCCGAGGCCGCCATCGGGCAGGTGCACCACCCGACCGCGCATGGGGGCGGCGTGCGCGAGCACCCGGTCGAGCAGCCCGGCGTGCCGCAGCGCGGTGATCCCCCGCTGGGACAGTCCCAGGTTGATCGACCGCCCGTGGTCGCCACCCCGCACACGCGGATCGGGGCGGCGTTCGAACACCTGTACCCGATACCCGCGCTTGGCCAGCAACACCGCCATGAGCGACCCGGACAAGCCGGAGCCCACCACAGCGACATCCCGGACGCCACCGGTCTGCGCTTCCGCACCCATCGACGCCCCTCTCCTCCAGCCGACTCGCCGCGTGCGTGCGGTCCCCGGAAGTATCCATGAAGGACGCCGAAGTCGATTGCTCCCAAGATTGGAATCGCACTGGTCTTTTCGGCTTAGCGCAAGGATTTCCGGTCAGCGGTCGAGAGCGGCCATCTGGCCGAAGGGGACACTGGCGACTCGTCTGTTCGGCAGCAGGAAGACACCACCGATTGCGCGGAACGGGTGAAGTTCGGCGGCGTCGGCAACCTGTGGACGGTCTCTTGTGGTCCGCGGCCGCTACTGGCGGGTCACCACTCCGCGACCGGCACCGCGGCACCGGCGAACCCCGGTCACGTCGGTGCGGCGTCGAACGGGCTCCCCGGGACAGCAAGGGGCCCGCCCGGCCACTCAGGTGTGTGGCCGGACGGGCCCGGATCAGCGCCGTCGTCGACGGGTCAGCGGCCCTGCAGGGACCTGACGTTGTCGCCGAAGGACCAGTTCTTGGAGCCGTCCCAGTTGAGGGACCAGGTCATCAGACCCTTGAGGTTGCCGCCGAAGCTGTTCCACGCCTGGGACACCAGGGCGGGCGTCATGTAGCCGCCACCCGCTCCCGGCTGCGCGGGCAGACCGGGGACCTGCTTGTCGTAGGGGACCTTGATGGTGGTGCCCTGGATGACCAGGCCCTGGTTGAGGCACTCGGTCTGCTTGACGAAGCCCTGGACGGTGGCCGCCTGGTAGGAGTCACCGCTGCAGCCGTACATGCTCCCGTTGTAGTACTGCATGTTCAGCCACCAGAGCCTGCCGTTGTCCGCGTACTTCTTGATGACCGGCAGGTACGCGCCCCAGATGGAGCCGTAGGTGACGCTGCCGCCGGTGACGTACGCGGTCTCCGGCGCCATGGTCAGGCCGAAGTTCGACGGCATCTGGGCCAGCACGCCGTCGATGATGCGGATCAGGTTGGCCTGCGAGGCCGACGGCGTGTTGATGTTGCCGGAGCCCGCGAGGCCGGTCTCGATGTCGATGTCGATGCCGTCGAAGTTGTACTTCTTCAGGATCGGCACGATGGTGGCCACGAACTTGTCCGCCACGGTCGCGGAGTTGAGGTCGATGCCCGCGGTCGCGCCGCCGATCGACATCAGGATCGTCTGGCCCTGCGCCTTGGCCGCGCACATCTCGGCGGGCGTGGAGACCTTGACGGTGCTGTCCATGCCGTCTTCCCACAGCGCGGTGCCGTCGGAGCGGATCACCGGGAAGGCGGCGTTGAGCACGTTGTAGCCGTGCTGGCGGATCACCGGGTTGGCGATGCTCGTCCAGCCGAACGGCGGGTGCACGCCGTTGGACGCGCCGTCCCAGTTCTCCCAGTAGCCGACGAGGACCTTGCCCGCGGGCTTCGACTTCACCGCGCAGGTCTCGCCACCGGGGTCGGTCGTGGTGGTGGTCGTCGGCGTGGTGGTGGTCGTGGTCGTCGTCGTTGTTGTCGTGGTGGTGGTCGGGGTGGTCGTGGTGGTCGTCGGCCGGGTGGTGGTCGTGGTCGGCCGGGTCGTGGTGGTCGTGGGCGGGACGCCGTCGCAGGCGCCCAGGTCCGTCCACAGCGACTTGCTGGCGGCGGGGTTCCACCCGGCGCCCGCCCACGCGGTGTGCGCGACCCTGGCGGTGTACCCGCGCGACTGGTAGGTGACCTTGGCGCCCGCGGCGTACGTGGTGCCCTCGGCCCACGCGGGGCCGTCACAGACCACGAGGGCCGCGGCCCGCTGGGCGGATGCCTGTCCAGTGCCGGCCACCGCGAGCGTGGTCACCGCGGCAATGGCAATACTGGCAACCGCCGCGATCACCACTCTCTGGGATTTCAATAATCTCGACGGTAAAGACATTTTCCACATACTGTAATTATCATAAACCCGCCAGTCCCTGTCTATAGTCACGCGCGCGTCAACGGCTCTTCACAGGGTGGGAGCACAATGCCCAGCAGGTCGCTGACCAGGGGCTACGCCATGTTCGTCGATCTCCGGAAGGCGGCCTTGTGGCAACCGTTGATCACCGCGGTCGATGACTCGGCGACGGCGGATCGGCACGTCGGGTGGGGAAACGCCGCACGCCACCCGCTAATTGCCCAAACAGCTTGATCACGACTAAAGACCCGGCGCGCGGGACCGACCCGGCGGCGGAGGAGGCCGCGGCCGGGCACCATCACGTGGTTTCGATATGACGGCGATATGGGTGGGCTCGTAGCATCCGGGCATGCGCGTGCTGGTCGTCGAGGACGAGCTGTACCTGGCGGAGGCCATCCGGGATGGACTCCGGTTGGAGGCGATCGCGGCCGACATCGCCGGTGACGGTGACACCGCGCTGGAGCTGTTGGGCGTCAACAGCTACGACATCGCCGTCCTCGACCGCGACATCCCCGGGCCGTCCGGTGACGAGATCGCCGAGCACATCGTCGCCTCCGGCAGCGGCATGCCCATCCTGATGCTCACCGCGGCCGACCACCTCGACGACAAGGCCACCGGCTTCGCCCTGGGCGCCGACGACTACCTCACCAAGCCCTTCGCGCTGCGCGAGCTGGTGCTCCGGCTCCGGGCGCTCGACCGCAGGCGGGCCCACGTCCGGCCGCCGGTGCGGGAGATCGCGGGCCTGCGGCTGGACCCGTTCCGCCGCGAGGTCTACCGCGACGGCCGCTACGTCGCGCTCACCCGCAAGCAGTTCGCCGTGCTGGAGGTGCTCGTCAGCGCCGAGGGCGGTGTGGTCAGCGCCGAGTCGCTGCTGGAGCGGGCGTGGGACGAGAACGCCGACCCGTTCACCAACGCCGTGCGCATCACGGTCTCGGCGCTGCGCAAGCGCTTGGGCGAGCCGTGGATCATCGCCACGGTGGCGGGCGCGGGCTACCGCATCGACACCGCGCTACGCTCCGGACAGCGGGGAGAGGGCGGTGGGTAGGGAACCCGGGCTCAGCGTCCGGCTCAAGCTCACCCTCAGCTACGCCGGGTTCCTCATGGTCGCCGGTGCCCTGCTGCTCGCGGTGGTGTGGGTGTTCCTGCTGCGCTACGTCCCCGAGGTGATCACCACCCCCGGGCCGGGCGCGCCGGGCATGCCGGGGATGGCCATCCCGGACCGGGCCGACCTGCAGCGCGCGTTCGTCCCGAAGGCGGCCGTGGCGCTGGCGTTCCTGCTGGTCCTCGGCCTCGCGGGCGGGTGGTTCCTGGCGGGCAGCATGCTCGCGCCGCTGACCCGGATCACGAACGCCACCCGGCTGGCCGCGGACGGGTCGCTGGCGCACCGCGTCCAGCTGGAGGGCCGCGCGGACGAGTTCCGCGAGCTCGCCGACGCCTTCGACACCATGCTGGCCCGGTTGGAGGCGCACGACGCCGAGCAGCGCAGGTTCGCCGCCAACGCCTCCCACGAGCTGCGCACCCCACTGGCGATCACCCAGGCGCTGCTCGACGTGGCCCGCACCGACCTCGGCCGCGACACCGGTGAGCTCGTCGAGCGGCTGCACTTCGTCAACAGCAGGGCGATCGACCTCACCGAGGCGCTGCTGCTGCTCAGCCGGGCCAACCAACGGTCGTTCGCCCGTGAGCCCGTCGACCTGTCGCTGGCGGCGGAGGAGGCCGCCGAGACGCTGCTCCCGCTGGCCGAGAAGCACGGCGTCACCCTGGAGACCGGCGGCGAGGTGGCCACCACCACCGGCTCGTACGTGCTGCTCCTGCAGATGACCACGAACCTGGTGCACAACGCGATCGTCCACAACCTGGCCGGGCGGGGCACCGTGTGGGTCACGACCCTCGTGCGGCCGGGCGCCGTGCTGCTCACCGTCGAGAACACCGGCGAGCCGCTCAGCCAACCGGTGGCCTCGACGCTCACCGAGCCGTTCCAGCGCGGCACCGGGCGGGTCCGCGCCGACCACGCGGGGGTCGGCCTCGGGCTGGCGATCGTCAAGAGCATCGCCCAGGCGCACGGCGGAACCCTCACCCTCGCTCCCCGCGCCGCGGGCGGGCTCCGCGTCACCGTGCACCTGCCCGCGGCCGCTAGGTGATGGGGAAGTCGAAGTAGGTGTCCGGATAGGGCTCGTCCTTGAGCGTGTAGTGCCACCACTCGCTTTCGTACGAGCCGAACCCACAAGCCTCCATTATGGAGCGGAGGTGGTGGCGGTTCGCCGTCGCGAGCGGGGTGATCCCCGGCGCGCCGTGGTGCGAGACCGGGTCCATCAGGTCGTGGTCGCCACCCATGTCGGCGCGTTCGCCGGTGGTCAAGTGGAACAGCGTCAGGTCCACGGTGCTCCCCCGGGTGTGGCCCGACTTGGCGGCGACGTACCCCTTCGCGAACATCTCGGCCCGGTCGATGTTGGGGTAGTGCCGCGACTTCGTCCGGCCGTCCTCCGGTTGCGCCGACCAGTGGAGAAAGCTGTCCACGGCACGTTGCGGGCGGTAGCCGTCCCAGAGCAGCAGGCCGAACCCGAGAGACTCGGCCTTCTCCTGCGCGCTCACCAAGGCCGTGCAGAGGGCCAGCGTGCCGACGATCCGGTTGGCGAAGTACCCGTCGACGGGGATGCCGGTGAAGTTGTCCCAGGTGGCGTACTTGGCGTCCCAGCGGATCCCGGGCACCAGGTCGTCGACGTAGCCGAAGTCGTCATTCATTGGGCCTGCCCACCAGTGCCAGCGCCACGACGCGGTCGATCACCTCGGCGAGCGGCACCCCGGCAGCGGCCATCATCCTGGGGTAGCGGCTGTAGGAGGTCAGGCCGGGAAGGGTGTTGACCTCGTTGAGCACGACCGTGCCGTCCGGGGTCAGGAACATGTCCACTCGCGACAGACCACGGCACCCGAGGGCGCGGTACACGGTCTTCGCCGTCGCCTGCACGAGGGCGCGCGACTCGGCCGGGATGTCAGCGGGAACGGTGACCGTCGAGTTCTCGGAGCCGCTCTCCGGGTCGCTCTCCTGGTGGATCTTGAAGAACCCGTGGGTCAGGGCGATCTGGTCCACCTCGCCCGCGAGCAGGTCCAACTCGTTGCCCAGGATCGCGCAGCCGATCTCGCTGCCGACGACGGCTTCCTCGACCAGCACCTTCGAGTCGTACCGGCGCGCCACCTCCACCGCGTCCCGCAGCTCCTCCTTGCTCGACACCTTGCTGACGCCGAAGGACGACCCCGAGCGCGCGGGTTTCACGAACACGGGGTACGCGAGGTGGTCGGGATCGACGCACTCGTTCGCCGCGACGGTCCAGAACCTCGGCGTCGCGATGCCCGCGCTCCTGGCGACGGTGTAGGTGAGGGACTTGTCCATGCACAGCGCGGAACTCTGGATGTCGCAGCCGACGTACGGGATCCCGGAGAGCTCTAACAGGCCCTGCGTCGCGCCGTCCTCGCCCAGTTTGCCGTGCAGGACGGGCAACACGACGTCCAGGCTGATCGTCTCGTAGCGCCCTTGTTCCAGGACAAGCAATCCGTGGACGTCGCGGTCCGGGGACAGCACGACCGGGCGGCACCGGCCGGTCTCCCAGTCCGGTCCGGGTCCGTCGCAGAGCAGCCAGGCGCCGCGCCGGGTGATCCCGATCCAGAACGGTTCGTACTTCTCGGTGTCGAGGTGCTTGGCGACCTCTTGGGCGGACTTCACGGAGACGGGGTGTTCCTCGGAGGATCCCCCGAAGATGATCCCGACCTTCACCTTAGCCATGTCGCTGCTCGCTTTCGAAGGTCACGCAGTTGCGGAGGCTGTTAATCACGATGTCGCCCAGGGCGTGATCGGTGTGGTAGGCGGTGTGCGGGCTGATGAGCACGTTCGGCATTCCTTGGAGTCGCGGCAGAAAAGGGTTCCCGGTGGGCGCGTTCCGGTGGTCGGCGTAGAAGATCCCTTCCTCCCCTTCGAGCACGTCCAGTGCCGCGCCGCCCAACCTGCCGCTTTCCAACGCCGTGACCAGCGCACTGGTGTCGACGAGGGAACCGCGTCCGGTGTTGATGACGAACGCCCCGGGCTTCATCCGCGCGATGCGGTTGCGGTCGAGGAGGTGGCGGGTTTCGGCGTTGAGCGGTGTGTGCAGCGTGACGATGTCGCTCTGCGGGAGCAGTTCATCGAGTGACACCTGACCGGCGGGGTCCCGGCCGCAGGTCACGACGCGGCAGCCGAAGCCGCGCAGCCGGTCCACCACGGCCGAACCGATGCGCCCTGTCCCCACGACGCCGATGGTCAAGTCGCGCAGTTCCCGGCCGCGCACGTCGCTCAACCGGTAGTCGTGGACGTCCACCCGCCGGACCATGGACCGCGCGTGCCGGACCGCCATCAGCATCAACATCACCGTGAAATCGGCCACGCTGTCCGGTGAATAGGCGATGTTCTCGACGGAGATGCCGACGGTCCTGGCGTAGTCCACGTCGATGTGGTCGTACCCGACACTCCTCGTGGAGATATAGCCGACGCCTGCCTGGCTCAGTGCCAGGAGGGTCGCGGTGGAGATCCGCGTCTTGTGGTCGACGCTGACGCACCGATTTCCGCGCGCCAGTTCGGCGGTCGCCTCGGATACCGCTTCCCCGGTGGTGATCGGCACAACACCGAAGCGCGGCGACAGTTCGCGGAACAAGGCGTCCTCGTCCGGACCGCACCCGTAAACGGTGATCCCCACGGCCGAGGACAACCGCGTGCCCGCGGTTCGGGCCGGTTCGCTGTGGAGCATGCCCACAGTCAAGTCAACCCGGGGTTGCGGGCCCGTATCCGATTACGGATATACCGACGATATGCGGCGAGCCGGTCTATCGGACGTCGTGACGGGAAGGCGCGTTGAGCTTGCGGCGGACCTTGACGACGTATTCCTCGACGGTGCGGCGCGAGAGGAACAAGGCTTGGGCGATCTCGCGGTTGGTGTGACCACCCGCCAGGAGCCGGGCGACGTCCTGCTCACGCGGCGACAGCTCGCTGCCGTACCCGCGCCTCCCCCGGCGGGATGGCGTGGCAACGCCGATACCCCGGCTGCGGTGACGGCAGCGGGCGGCGTCGACCGTCGCGCCCAGCGAGTCGTAGGACTGGACCAGCGCGTCGATCACCGACGGGTCGGCGAGGTCATCACCCTCGGCCTGTTCGGCGAGTTGCGTTGCGCGGTAAGGCAAACCCAGGGCACGGTGCTGGTCGATCGCTTCCCGGTAGAGGCGGTCCGCCTCGTTGCGGTCGCTGGCCAGCCGTGCGTGGCAGGCGGTCAACGCCGCTTGGGCAAGTGGCGCGTCGAACCCCCGCAGCCCGGTGGTCGCCTCCGCGACGAGCTGGTGCGCGGCGTCCATGTGGCCGTTGGCCAAGTAGCAGTCGACCGCTTGGGGCAGGATGTCGCCGGACCACACCCACGCGCCCTTGCGCCGCAACAGCGCCACACCGCGCTCGACCTGCTCCTCCGCCGCAGCCGCCTCGCCCCGGGTCAGCAGCATGCCCGCCATTCCCCCGGCCGCCGAGATGCCCACCGGGAACGACCCGGTAGCCGCCTCGAACGCGGCCTGGGCCCGCATCCAGTCACCGCGCGCGGCCGCGAGCCACCCCCGCGTGAGGTTGAGGTCCTGGGTCAGCAGCAGGTTCTCGTAGGCGTCGACCAGCCGGTCGATCCGCTGCTCGAGCCCGGTCCACCGCCCGCTGAGCCAGTCGAGCCGGACCGCGGTGGCCTCGGCGGTGCCGACCACATAGGACGCGGCCACCCGTTCAGCCAAGGCGATCCCGGTGCGCAGGAACGTCCGCGCGCGCCCGTAGTGCCCGATCCACGAGCACGCGTCGGCCACGTTGCAGTGCGCCCTGGCGAGGTGGTGGATCTCCTCCGGGTCGTGGACGTCCGAAGGGGACGGGAGTTGGGCGATGCGCTCCCAACTGCTCGGGTCGCCGACGATGAGCCGCCCGCCCAGCGTCGTGGCCAGCATCGCGGTGCGCAGCGCCAGGGTCGGCAGGTGCTCGATGATCTCCTCGACCCGGCCGAGCGAGGCCTGGTGCTCGGCGACCGACGCGGTGCCCAGGTACGGCCCGGCCATCGCCGCCATCCCGCGCACGGCCCGCTCCGGCTGGTCACCGAGCAGCGCGATGGCCCTGGCGATCTCCTCGGCGCCCCGGTCCACCTCCCCGGCCTCGCGTTGCAGCAGCAGCCCGAACCACAGGTGCACCTCGCCGCGGACGTCCGGCGTGAGCCTCGGGTCCGACAGCAGGCCCTCGACCCGCGCGGTCACCGGCCCACCGGGCAGTCCGGTCATCGCGTAACCGCAGAGCGTGGTGGCCAGCCGGTTCGTGTCCTCGGCGCTGATCCCCGGGTCGGCCAGCACCTGGGAGAGCAGGTCGACGGCGGCGGGCACGTCCTTGGCCTCTTCGGCGGCCTCGGCGGCCAGCTCGCTGTAGCGCATCCACTGACCGGTCATGCCCGCGGCCCTGGCGTGCGCGGCGAGCCGGACCAGCGGCGGTTGATCCACAGTGGACAGCACGGCCACGGCGCGCTCGTGCAGGTCCCACCGCCGGGGTCCGGGCAGCGCCGCGTACACCGCGCGCCTGGCGATGTCGTGCCGGAAACCGTACCTGTTCCCCTTCTGCTCCACCAGTACCCCGGAGGCGACCAACGTGGTCACGTGCTCCGCCGCGGCTTTCCCGGCCACCGCGTCGAGGACGTCGATCGGTTCCGGCACGCCCAGCACCGCGACAGCCTCGGCGACGGCCCGGGCCTCGGGCGGCAGTGCGCCCATCCGCTCCATGATCGCGTCGGCGACCAGGACCGGCACATCGATCCCGGCCAGCGCGCGCCGGGCGGCGGCACTGCCCAGCCGCACGTCACGCACCGGATCGGGCAGCGCTCGCACCGTTTCCTCGACCACGAACGGGATTCCCGCCGTCTCCCCCGCCAAGACCTCGGCGAAGCGCTGCGAGGTCACCGCGGAGCCGACGAGTGCGTCGACCATGGCGCGGACCTGCGTGGTGTCGAAGGGGCGCAGCACCAGGTTGACCCCGGTGACCCCGTGCGGGACGTGGAAAGCGCGGCCGAGCGGCGCCCCGGTCCGCAGGTCCTCCCGGCGGTAGGTCGCCACGACCGACAGACCGGGCGGCGGGTTGGCCAGCACGAACCGCAGCACGTGCCGGGTCTCCTCGTCCGCCCAGTGCAGGTCTTCGAGCACCAGCACGGTCGGTCCCAGGCAGCACAACAGGTCGCGCACGGCCCGGAACACCCGGTGCCGCTCGGCCTCCGGGTCGACGAGGGGGCGCGGCGCGGGCGGCAGGCGGTCGGCGAGTTCGGGCAGGAGGTCGCGCAGCGCGCCGGTCACCGGGCCGGGTTCGCCCAGGTGGTCACCGCACTGGCTGAGGCAGTCCAGCAGCACCCCGTACGGGAACGGGTCGGCCATCGGCTGGCACGAACCCAGGACCACCCTGGCGTCCTCGGCGCGCGCGGCGGCGACGAACTCGGCGACCAGCCTGGTCTTGCCCACCCCGGCCTGGCCCTCGACGAAGACCGCCGACGGCGGGTGCCGCACCGCGCCGAGCAGGGCGGCCAGCTCCGCGTCCCGGCCGACCAGCGGCACCGAGCCGGATCGGACGGACAGCGGATTCGCGCACCCACCCATGCTCGCTCCTGTTGGTGATCCACTCCCACGGACGGTCGGCCGACAGGATAAGTCGGCCGGGCGCGGCACCGTAACCCCACGCGCGCACCCGCACTGGCGTCTACGCACGATCCCGTACCCATACGGGTCGCGACCACGCTTGTTCCCCCATCCCGCAGGCCGAAGGGTGATTCCCGAGCGGCCTGATGCTCCAAACACCCTGCCCAAGGCCGTTCGAACGCACGATGGAGGTATCGATGCAAGCACGCAGGACGCGCTGGACGTGGAGCCTGTTCACCGTCGCGGTAGCCGCGGCGGCCGTGGCGACCGCGACAGGTGTCGCCGAGGCGCAGCAGGCGGAGGCGGCGGTCGTCCCGGCCAGCCAGCCCTACGCCGGACAGTACATCGTGGTGCTCAAGAACGGTGCGAGCGCGGCGGCCGCGGGTCAGGCCACGGCGCTCACCCAGCGCTACGGCGGCTCGGTGACGGACACCTACTCCGTCACGTTGAACGGCTTCTCGGTCCGCGACCTCTCCGAGCAGCAGGCCCGCAGGCTGGCCGCCGACCCGTCGGTCAAGACCGTGTACCAGGACGGCACCACCAGGGCGACCGCCGACCAGCTGAACCCGCCGTCGTGGGGCCTGGACCAGGTCGACCAGCGGACGGCCACCCTGGACAAGAAGTACACCTACCCCAACGGCGGCGAGGGCGTGACCGCCTACGTCATCGACTCGGGGATCAACATCGGGCACACCGAGTTCGAGGGTCGCGCCAGCTACGGCTACGACATCCTGGACAACGACACCGAGGCCGCGGACTGCTACTTCCACGGCACGCACGTGGCCGGGACGATCGCGGGCAAGACCGTCGGCGTGGCGAAGAAGGCCAAGCTCGTGGCGGTCCGCTCGTTGGACTGCAAGGGTTCCGGTCCGGACTCGGCCACGGTCAGCGCCATGGAGTGGGTGGCCAAGAACGCGGTGAAGCCCGCGGTGGTCAACCTCAGCCTGGGCATGGACACCGTCGGCGTCGGTGACGAGCAGGCCAAGGCCATGGTGGCCAAGGGGATCGTGGTCGCGGTCTCCGCGGGCAACGCCGGTCAGGACGCGTGCGGGGTCAGCCCGGCGCGCGTGCCCGAGGTGATCACCGTGGGCTGGTTCAACAAGGACCGCACCCGCGGCGGCAACTACGGCAGCTGCGTGGACCTGTTCGCCCCCGGCGGCAACATCTACTCCAGCGACCACACCGGCCAGTACCGCAACGCCAGCGGCACCTCGATGGCGTCCCCGCACGTCGCGGGCGCGGCGGCGATGTACCTCTCGGCCAACCCGAGCGCGACGCCGCAGCAGGTGCGCGACGCGCTGGTGCAGAGCGCCACGCCGGACCTGGTCAGCAACCCGGGGACGGGCTCGCCCAACAAGCTGCTGTACGTGGGCGACATCGGCGGCGGCACCCCGCCGTCGCAGTGCGGCGTCAAGACCAACGACGAGGACGTGGCCATCCCCGACGCGGGCACCGCGGTCGGCACCTCGGTGAGCCAGAGCGGCTGCCCGGGCAAGGCCCCGGCCGCCACGCAGGTGAAGGTCGACATCGACCACCCCTACACCGGTGACCTCGCCATCGACCTGGTCGGCCCGAGCGGGACGTCCTACCCGCTCAAGAAGTCCGGCGACGTCGGCGAGTCGGGCGTGCACAAGAGCTTCACCGTCAACGCCTCCTCCGAGGACGCGAACGGCACCTGGAAGCTCTCGGTGCGCGACGTCTACAAGTTCGACACCGGCACCCTCACCGGTTGGTCCATCACCTTCTAGTCCTGTGTGCACTGTCCTGAACCCTGTCACGCAAGGAGAACGATGAAGAAGCGACAACTCGCCGCGGCGGTCACCCTGGCCTTGGCCGCGGTGACGGTGGCGATCACCACGAACGCGGGCGCCGCCCAGCCCGAGAAGATCAGCATCGCCGCCAACCCGACCGCGGACCTGCGCGGACCGGACGCGAGCGCCCAGATCGTCAACGGGACCAAGACCACCGTCAAGGAGCACCCGTTCATCATCGCGGGCATGCGCGTCGGCGGCGGTGGCCCGCAGGGGCAGTCGTGCACCGCGTCCGTGGTCGGCAAGCGCAAGATCATCACCGCCGCGCACTGCATGATCGACGCCGTCGGTGACAAGAGCTACATCTACGGTGACGACGACCTCAACACCCCGGGCGACGACACCTTCCGCACCAAGGTGGCCTCGTTCAAGACCCACCCGAACTACAGCGGCAACGGCGGCTGGCGGACCGGCTACGACGTCGCGGTCGTGACCACCGCCGACGACATCCCGGTGCCGGAGGCCCAGTGGGCCAAGGTGGCGGGTTCCGGCGACGTCGCGCTCAGCGCGCCGGGCAAGTCCGCGCTGTCGCTCGGCTACGGCAAGACCTCGTCGTCTGGCGGCTCCGGTGAGCTGCGCAAGACCACGCTGCCGGTCGTCGACCCGGGCAGCTGCAACGTGTTCGACATCAAGGTCAACGGCGACCTGATGGTGTGCAGCGGCTACAACGACGGTCGCACCGCCAACTGCTCGGGCGACAGCGGTGGCCCGCTCATCGTGGACGGCGTGATCATCGGCGTGTCCTCGTGGGGCTCCAGCAAGTGCGACCGGTACAGCATCTTCGGTCGGCTGACCAACGCCATGGGTGACTGGGCCAAGGGCGAGATCGGTGGCGGTACCCCGCCCACCGACGGCACCTTCTCGGTCGCGCTGTCGCCGTCCACCGGCAAGGCGGAGGCGGGCAAGCACGTCTCCACCAGCGTCACCACCAAGGCGGGCGACCAGGGCGCGGAGAAGCTGGACCTCAGCGCCTCCGGCCTGCCCGCGGGCACCACGGCCACCTTCCAGCCCACCTCGGTCAACTCCGGCGACGTCGCCAAGCTGACCCTGCTGACCGCGTCGACCACCCCGTCGGGCACCTACAAGGTCACCGTGACCGCGAAGGGCACCTCCGGGTCCAAGGCCGCCGAGTACACCCTCACCGTCGGCGACGGCGGCCAGCCGCCCACCGGCAGCCTGAAGGTGACCGTCGCCCCCAACGCCGCCACGGTCGGCCCCGGCGGTTACGCCAACGCCACGGTCACCATCACCGGCAGCACCGGCGCGGTGAAGCTCACCGGCACCGGCGGCCTCTCCGGCCCGATGTTCTCCCCCGCCACCACCAACAACGGCACCTCGCGGATGACAGTCGCGGGCCCGTACCAGCGCGGCACCCACAAGGTGACCATCACCGCGACCGACAGCACCGGCAAGACCGGTTCCGCGGAGTACACGATCACGGTCCGATGATCCCCGGACCCGACCGTCCCTGATCTCGGGACGCTGGAGCCCGTGGTCGCCTCGGCGGCCACGGGCTCTCGTCTTTGCTGTAGGTTGACAGCCAATACGTAGACAGCCAATACATGGGTGGACAATCTGGCTGGTATTGCCGTACCGGTGTTCGGGCTGGCTACGGGCGCGCACATGGGGCGCTGAGGGACGCGATCCCGCCCCGGCCAAGGCAGCCTCCTCGACAACGACACAGCTGCCATGTCGCCAACCCGCCTGACCATGGGGCGGTGAGGCGGGCGCAGCGGCGGCAGGTGCGGGCTGAGCACGTGACGAGGGCGTGCGAGGTGGCGGCGAGGAGTCCGGCGGCGGCCAAGAGGTGCCAGTTGGTGCCGAGGACGGCCGAGATGGTCAGGGCGAGGCGGCCAGGGCCATGGACATGCCGGCCGCAGTGCCCGCCCGAGCGACGGTGAGCGGCAGGCGGTTCGGGGTGGGGGCCTGCCCGGGCGAGGGGGTGGTGGCGAGGGCGGCGGACACAGCCACGAGGGCGCTCGGGAGGTGCCAGAGCGTGTCGCCGCCGGTGTGGCGCGGCAGGGTCCAGCAGGCGATGACGAACGGAACGGTCAGTGAGACGGCGCGGGCGGTGTGCGATCGTCAGCTCCCGCTGCCAACTCCCCACCAGGTCCTCCACCGCCCCGAACTCGCGGACGACCTGGTCAGCGGCCTGCTGGCGGGTCAGACCCACCGGATTCGCTCGTCGACGGTGCTCATGTGGCGGGGGCGGGGTTCAGGACCGACCCGATGGCCGCAGTGAACTCCTGCCAAGCGGTCCGCTCCTGCGCCAGCACCTTCCGCCCGGCGTCGGTGAGCTCGTAGCACCGCCGGTGCCGCTCCCCCACGGACTGCTGGACGCCGCGCAGCAACCCGACCCGCTCCAGCCGGTTGAGCGCGGGGTAGATCGTGCCCGTCCGCAGCTCGAGCGCACCCCCGCTGCGCTGCTGAACGGCCGTGATGATCGCGTACCCGTGCAGCGGCTCCTGCTCCAGCACCGCCAGCAGCAGCCCATCCAGGTGACCCCGCACCGCGTCCTGTCTCACGGTCCAGCACCCTACACACCACGAGCGTTGGCGGCCTACCTATTGGCAAGCTACCCGTGAGCGCCCAGGGTCGGGATCGCACCACCGGGCGTGGCTGCCTTGTCGGGCTGCAGGTCGACGAACCACCGGTCATCCCGGCTGTAGAGGGCCAGTCGTTCGCGGTACGGCTGACCACCGGACATCGTGCCGCTGACCTGAGCTACCGCTTTCCCCGGCACGTAGTCCTTCAGCTCACGCGAAGTGACCCGAACATCCCGGCCACCGAACTCCGCCAACCTCTCAGCGATCCCGGTCTTCGTCTCCGGGTCCTCACTCCCGCCAAGCGCCCGCAATGCCCCCTCGTCCCGAGCGTTCAACGCGGCGATATAGGAGTCGACCGCTGCCTCAGAACTGTCCGCACCACCGGTCGAACCACATCCCACGAGTACCGCGACCAGCAAGGCACCCATCCCGGCCCGCACGAATCCCCGCATCACGACCACCCCCGCCAGCATGAGGTCGAAAACCGGAACGATACCCGTTTCGCCGGCCAGCCATCTCGGGAAACGGTGGTTACAGTCGGGCCGTGAACGTGCGGGATGAGTGGTTGCTCGACTCCGATCCGGCGCTGCGGTGGCAGGTTGAGCGGGATCTGCTGGGTGAGCCGCCGGGGGTGTGGGAGGGGACGCGGGGGCGGGTTGGGGTTGAGGGGTTTGGGGCGCGGCTGCTGGCGTCGCAGGGGGTGGATGGGCAGTGGGCGGGTGGGGCGTACTTCCCCAGGGACAGGCCGGATGTGGAAGGGCAGCCGTGGACCGCGACGACGTGGTCGTTGGAGGCGTTGCGGGAGTGGGGGCTTGATGCCGCTGTTCTGCGGGAGCGCGGCACGGTGGGGCTCTTGGCGGGGAATTGTCGTTGGGAGTACGACGATCTACCGTATTGGGGTGGCGAGGTCGACTGCTGCGCCAACGGTGTGACGGTCGCGAATGGTGCGTGGCTTGGCGCTGATGTTTCCGGGCTCGCCGCGTGGTTCCTGGAACACCGGCTGCCGGACGGCGGGTGGAACTGCGCGTGGGTGGAGGGTTCGCGGCGGTCGTCGTTCCACTCGACGCTCAACGCGCTCAAGGGGCTGCTCGTCCACGACATCGCGACCGGCGGCACCGACGACACCCGAGCCGCCCGGCAGCAAGGCCAGGAATACCTCCTGCGGCGCGGCCTCTACCGTCGCCTCTCCACCGGCGAACCAGTGGCGCCCTGGGCGACCCACCTCACCTACCCGTTCCGCTGGTACTACAACGTCCTCAACGCCGCCGACTACTTCCGCCAGGCGTCCCTGCACGACGACACCCCGCCAGACCGGCGCATGGCCGACGCGATCGACCGCATCCGGGACGCGCGGCAACCGGACGGCACCTGGCTCCAAGGCAGCCCGCACGCCGGGCAGGTGTGGTTCGACGTCGACGTCCCGGCGGGCCGACCGTCGAAGTGGCTGACCCTGTACGGAGCGCGGGTCCTCGCGTGGTGGGAAGAGAACGTGGTCTGAACCAGCGCGGCGGTCGGTACCGTGTCACCGACGTGCCACGACGGTCGTGGTGGTGGCTGAGGCGGGGCAGGGGACACGGTGGCGACGTCTGCCGGGGCGCGGGAGTTGGGGGAGCGGCTCGCCGGGTTGAAGGTCCGCAGCGGGCGCAGCTACGACAGCATCGGGCGCCGGGTCAACCTGGGCAAGTCCACGGTCCACCGGTACTGCACCGGGGCGGCGGTCCCGGAGAAGTTCGGCGTCGTCGAGCAGATCGGGCTCGCGTGCGGTGCCACCCCGGCCGAACTGCTTGAGCTGCACCGGCTCTGGGCCCGCGCCGTCACCCCCGGCCCCCCACTCCCCCAGGCACCCGCCGAACCACCCGAGTCCACCGAACCGCCCAAGCCTGCCGAATCACCCGAGCCCACCGAACCACCTAGGTCCACCGAACGACCCAGGCCAGCCGAGCCGATCCAGCCAGCCGAACCACCAGAACCAGCCGACCCACTGGAGCCCACAGAACAACAACTCGGGCCTGCAGAACCAGTCAAGCCAGCCGAACCGCCCAAGCCCGTCGAAGCACCCGAACCAGAGTCACCCGCTGACCGGACCGAGCCCACCAGAGCACCCGTCCTCCGCCGCCGGTGGTGGCCCGCCGTGCTCGTCGCCGCCGCGGTCCTGGTGCTGATCGGCGGTTCCACCCCGGTGCCGCCCGCGCCAGTCCCGCAGTGGGTGTCCGGTCCGGTGTGGATGCGACCGCCGACGCCGGTGCCCAGGGAGCTGTTCGGGGTCACCATCAACAGCGCGGTCGGCGCGATGCCGTCGTTCCGGGTGGGCGCGGTGCGGTTGTGGGACAGCGGAACGCGGTGGTCGGAGGTCGAGCGGCAGCGCGACCGCTACGACTGGGCGACGCTCGACCGGCTCGTCGACGGGGCGAACCGCGCCGGGCTGCCCGCGTTGTTCGTCTTCGGCGGTACACCGCACTGGGCCGCGCCGAACGGCCCACCGACGCCCTACAGCGACAAGTCGTCCTCCGCCCCGCCTGACGACCTCGCCGAGTGGGACGCCTTCGTCACCTCGGTCGTCGAGCGGTACCGGGGCCGGATCGAGTCGTACGAGTTGTGGGTCCTGGGCAACGACAAGAGGTTCTACACCGGCAGCGTCGAGACCCTGGTGGAGATGACCCGGCGGGCGGCGGCAATTCTGCGGGCCACCGACCCAGCCGCGACCCTCGTCTGCCCGGGCATGGGGCAACTGTGGACCGACGAGGGCATGGCCGTGCTGCGTCGGTTCGCCGAACTCGGCGGGTACGGCCACTGCGATGTCGCGAGCGTCAAACTGTTCCAGCGCCGCGCTTCCGACCCGCCGGAGTCGATGCTGGAGCTGACCAGCAACATCGACCGCGAGCTGCACGCGGTCGGCCTGCACCCGCCGATCTGGAACACCGGGACCACGTACACCATCCCGTTGGAGAGCAAGCTCGACGAGACGATGAGCCGGAACTACGCGGTCCGGTTCTTCCTCGTCGGCCTCTACGCCTACGACACCAACGTCGAGCGCATGTACTTCTACAACTGGGGCGGCACCCGCATCCCCCTGGTGCTGCAGGCCGTTGGTGGTACGCCGACCGCTGCGGCCCTGGCGGTGGAGCAGCTGCAGGTGTGGCTGGCCGACGCGCGCGTGCAGGGGTGCGGGCGGGGACGCGGGAGCGGACTGCCCGACGCGGTGTGGCAGTGCGACTTCCTGATCACCGAAGGTGAGCGGGCGTACCCGGCCAGCATCCTGTGGTCCCACAAGGGAACCGCGACGACGACCGCTCCCCCGGGCAGCCGCGCCATCAGACACCTCGACGGCACCACCGATGTGCTGCACCCCGGTGCCCCGCTGACCGTCACGGAGGAGCCCGTGCTGGTCGAACGCGGCTGACCGGCGTCCTGCGCGCCGACGTCCCCGCAGGTCACGGCCCGGACGGCGTCCCACCGTCCCGACTTGGTCCACACCGCACACCCGGGTGCCCGCTCGCTCCTAGAGTCTGCCCACCACAGGCAGTTCAAGGAAGGGACGCCCCGTGCGCGTCAGATCGAGACTGCTCACCTACCTGTCAGCCGCCCTGATGTTGACCGGACTGACCTTCGCGGTGACCCCGACCGCGGCCCAGGCCGACGCCTGCAGGCTCGGCGTGATCTGCGGCGAGGTCAAGAACGAGACCGGCCGCGTCCTCTACGCGCGGTACAAGGACAGCGACACCGGACCGTGGCAGGTGCGCCAGCTCAACCCCGGCCAGAAGCTGGGCGGGTGCTCGCTGTCGGGGTGCCTCGACATCGACCAGGTCGAGATCCCGGCGGGGTGCGTGGCGCGGGTCAGCGTCGGCGGCAACGAGCGGTACTTCCCGATGGGCTGGGACCGCTTCTCCTCCGGCGCCTACGTCCGGGTGCTGGAGCTCAAGTGCCGCGACGGCCGGGTGTACGCCTGGGAGAACATCTGGAACGACGAGAACACCGGCGGCCTGAGCTGCAGCTGGCCGGAGGACGACTACAACTGGGGCGACAACTGCGGCAACTTCCGCAACCGCGCCAGCGCCGTGCAGAACAACGGCAGCGTCACCTACAACAACTCGGTCAACCTGTACTACCACACCGACCACACCGGGGCGTGGGCCTGTCTCGGCCCGGCCAGCGTGTGGCGCGACATGCGCTGGAACTACTTCAGCTGGGGCGCGGGCCGCGACGGCTACACCTACTCCACCAACGACGAGGTCGCCTCGTCGAAGTGGGTCCGCAGCTGCGGCACCCCGTGACGAACACCCAGCGGTGACGAGTGTGGCGTGGCCTTTCCCGGCCACGCCACAGTTGTCCGTCCGGCTAACCCCGGATCGCCGCCTGGCTAAGGGGAAGTGACCGGGCCAAGACGTCGAAGTGCCGTTCGCCGGACCAGAGGCGGTGGTTGCCGATGACGTAGAGGCGGCGCTTGGCGCGACTGGCGGCCACGTTGAGCAGGTTGGGCTTGGCGGCGGCCCAACGGCGGGCGGCGGCGTTGGTGGGCTTGCCGCCGAGCACCAGGATGACGATGTCGGCCTGCTTGCCCTGGGCGACGTGGATCGTGCCCGCCACCAGACCCCGGTAGCGGGCTTGGCGCTCCTGCAACCGGTTGGCGACCGCCCGGAACGGGCTGACCAGCAGGACCTGGCCCATGTCGACGCCCATCTGCTGGAGCGCGGCGAGGACCCGGTCCAGGTTCTCGCCCTCCCGCGGGACCCAGTGCCCGTCGGAGGTGGTGGCGTCGACGTCGATCCACTTGGACTCGGGCAGGTTCGGGAACCGGGCGGCGAAGGCGGCGGACTGGGCCCGGCCGGTGGCGTGGATCATGAACCCGGCGTAGGCGATGTCGTTGGCGATGCCGAACATCGGGTCGTCGCAGCGGCGGTGCACGGTCAGCGGGGTGCCGACCCAGGTGAGCCCGTCCTCGCCGGGCAGCGACGTGCCCAGCGGCGCGAGCCGGTCGGCGACGCGCTGCACGGAGTTGCGCGTGGTGAGCCACTGCTCGTCGACCCCGGCCTCGGCGCGGATGGCCTGCTCGACCCGCACCGGCGTCGCGACGACCGGTTCCAGTTGCAGCGGGTCACCGACGACCACGGCGCGGCGGGCGCGCCAGAGGGCGCCGACCGCGCTCTGCGGTGTCGCCTGCCCGGCCTCGTCGACCAGCAGCCACCCCAGCGCCTCGGCCCGCAGGTGCGCGAACATCCTGGCGAACGAGGAGAACGTGGTCGACACGACCGGGACGACCAGGAACAGCGACTGCCAGGCGGTCAGCGCGACCTCGGCGGGCAGGTCGCGCGGCGCCTTCCCGAGCAGGACGTCCATCGCGCCGTTGAGGCTCTGCCGCATGACGAACGCGTTGTGCCACAGGAAGACCTTGTGCAGGCGGAGGGCGGCGAGGAACACCTCGGTCCGGCTGGCGTTCCACTGTGGATCGGTCCACGGCGCGAGGAGTTCCCGGCGGCGGTGGTCGGTGAACCAGGTGATGTCGGGGAAGTGCTCGCCCAGCGCGGTCTGGCTTTCGGCGAGTTCGTGCACCACCTCGGCCAGGTCAGCTTCTCGTGCGCGCACAGCGTCTTGGGCGGTACCGACGGCGGCACGGGCGACGTCAGCGGCACCGCTCAGCCGCACCGCCTCGTCACGGGCTTCGCTCCAGGCGAGTTCCGCCGCCGCGATCTGCTCGGCGAGGAGTTCGTCCTTCTCCCGCCACTCCCGCAAGGAGCGGCCCCAGGTCACCAGCCATTCCAGGAACCCTGGCCGGAACTGGCGGTGCTCCGCGCGCGAGGTCACCAGGCGTGCGCGCTCGTCGTTCCACTGCTGGAAGGAACTCTGGACGCGCGCCAACTGCTCGCCCAGCCCCTGGTGATACCCCTCGGCAGCGACGACCGTCTCCCGTGCTCCCCGGACCGCGTCTTCCAGACCCGGCTTGGACCGGATCGCCTGGAAGACCTGCTCCCGTTCAGCCGCAAGGGTTTGCGCGCGCCCGAGCACCCGCTGGAACTCGGCGACGGCGTCCGCCCAGCGCGGCGGTGTGGTCCGCTCGTACTCGTGGAGGATGACCTTGAGACCGGACCGGGCGTGCCGCCACCGGACGTCGTCCGGGGTGTCGCGCGGCTGCGGCGGGGGCGTGCGGAACCAGAACGTCCGCACGAACCGCTGCCGGTTCTTCTTGTTGCCCAGCCTCGCCGACAGCAACGCCCACGCCGCGGTGACGTCCTGCGTGGTGGATTCCTGCGCGAGCAACGCCGATGCCGTGCCAGCGAAGTAGTCCAGGTCGGCGGCCGCGTCCCGCCACTGGTCGTCGATGGCGTCGCGGCCGGGCATCTCGTCGGTGACGTTCTCGACGGCGGTGTTGTTCGAGGAGGCGACCACCATCTCGAACCCGGTGAGCTCCGGGCGCAGGACGTGCACCCGCCGGGTGTACTCGTCGACGACCCACCGGTGCGACTCCCCGGTGAACGCCGCACGGGGATCGGCCAACCCGGCCAGCACCTTCGCGCGCTCGACCAGCAGAGCGGCGGTCAGGTCGCGCAGCATCGTCGTCTTGCCGGTGCCAGGCGGGCCGTTGACGGCAAGAACCGGGTCGTCCGTACCCACGGCGGCGGCGACGGCGAGTTGTTGCCCGAGCGCGAGCGACCGGCTCTGCTCCTCCGGCCACCTACCGAGGGGGACGTGCGCGGGGGCGGACCGGTCGAACAGCACATCCACACGCTCGCGGATGTCGACCCGTCGTGCCCGGTCGATGTCCTCGTCCGGCCGCAGGTAGGCCCTCAGCGCGGCGCCCACCTCGCCCTTCTTGGCGGCTTTGGCGACCCGGCTCAGGTCCTCGGCGATGAGGCTGTTGAGGAAGTCGGTGCCTTCGGTGTCGTGCGCGTCCCGTTCCGACACGACGTGGCTGCGCACGCTGATCGCGCCGTGCGGGACCTTGTCGTCGAGGTGCACGAGGTCCTCGACGATCCGCAGGCTGCGCGCCAGCAGGTCCTCGCCCATCACCTGGGTCACCTCGAACGGGCGCCCGGCGTCCACCGCGGCGCGCACCTCGTTCGGCGGGCGCAGCACCAACTTCTCGAACAGCGCGGTGAACTCGTCGGTGGTCTTGCCCAAGCCGTGCAGCCAGCCGGGGGTGTCCGGGCCGGGGCGCAGGAGTCGGCCGGTGGCCCACGCGCAGCCGGAGAGCACCGGCGAGTCGAGGAGAGGGCGCCCTTGACCGGTGACGATGAACGAGGCGAGCGCGCTGGTCCCCCGTGGGCGCTCACCGAGGTCTTCGGCGGCGGTGGGGAAGACCGATTGGAGGACGTCGAGCACCGGGTCGAGGTCGTGCACCCCCAGGTACACCTGGTGGCGCCAGGTCTTGTTGGCCGCGAGCGTGCGCCTCGCCAGCCAGTGCCCGGGTTCCCACGGCAGCGGCTGACCGGGGACGACGGCGAACACCTCGTTGTCGTCGACCTTGGCGACTTTGTTGGGGCTGAACAACTCCACCGTGTTCCAGAAGTCGATGACCCGCGCGCGCTCCTCGTCCGGTCCACCTCGCTCGGTGGTGCGGATACGGGCGGGGCGGGACTCGTGCGCCGGGGTGGGCGCGCTCCTGGCGTTCGCTGCGGCGAGGACCTGGGCCAGCAGGCTGTCAGGGCTGGGTGGCTGCTCCGGCGGCGCCTCGCTGGTGAACGTGCCGGGTGCGGACCCGCGGACGAGGACGACGTTGCCCGCGGTGTTGGTGGCGCGGCGCTGCGGGGCGGGGAGGCCGAGTCCGTCGAGCCGGTCGCGGACGTGCTCGTAGATGCCGTCGAGCGTCAGTGGCTCGGGTTCGGCTAGGGCGCTGAGCAGCGCGTCGGTGAAGGCGGTGTGCCTGGCCCCGGGCGGGGCGTGCGACGGGGAGGTCGCGGAGCTGGAGGTGAGCGTGTAGGTGCCGGTGAGGTCGAGCTGCCCCGCGACCAGCGCGGCGGGGGTGGCCATGGCGGCGATGGCGCGACCGGAGAAGCAGCAGTCCAGGATCAGCACCCGCACCCTGGCGCGGGCTTGGCCGAGGTCCTGCTTGATCCGCGACACGGGGATGCCGGTGTAGGGGAGGTTGGCCTGGTCGGTGTCGGATAACGCGAGGTGCAGCGTGCCGTCGTCGTCGAGCAGGCCGTGACCGGCGTAGTAGACGACCAGCACATCGGTGGCCTCGGCGGCGGCCCGACCGAGCACGGTGCCGACCCCGGCGAGGGTGGTGGGCCGGTCCAGGCCTTCGACCAGGCAGTGCCGAGGATCGAGCAACCCTGTCCCGGGCGCCGTCAGCCTGTCCCGCAACGACGCCAGGTTCCCCCTGACCGCCGCGATGTCCCCCAACTCCGGTGACGCGTAGTCACTGGCCCCCAGCAACACCACACGGGACTCACCCGCCCCAGGCAACCACGGCCGCGCCATCCACCCACCCCCAGCGACACCTCATGATCACCACCCCCGCATCATGCCGGCGAACCCCACCCACCCCATAGCCGCCCACCAACTCCGGGTATGGCCGACGTCCAGAACGAAGCGTCCTGGCAACTCGGAATCCGCGTCTCGGGCGGTTTCGCGGGGTACCTCCTCGGAACTACTGGAGATATCGGGTGGATACCTGAAGCGCTGGGGGTGGGGGGTGGGGTGTGCTTGGGGCTCACGTTCCGGAAGGACAGGGGAAGCAGAGTGCGCAAGTGGGTTGTGGCCGGGATCGCGGCGGTGTTGGTTGTGGGGCCTGCGGGGGCGGCGGGGGCGGCGGACCGGGGGTCGGATCGGGGGTTGCGGGATTCGTTGGATGGGCTGGTGCGGGCCGGGGTGACCGGTGTTGTGGTGCGGGTGGATGACGGGCGGAGGGTGCAGACCATCGGTCGGGGGGTGGCGACGGTGAAGCCGCCGAGGCCGATTGGGACGGATGATGGGTTCCGGATCGGTAGTGTCACCAAGTCGTTCGTGGCGACGGTGGTGTTGCAGTTGGTGAACGAGGGCAAGGTCCGGTTGACCGACACCGTCGAGCGCTGGCTGCCCGGTGTGGTGCCGGGCGGCGACCGGATCTCCCTGCGGCAGCTGCTCAACCACACCACTGGTCTGTTCGACTACACCGAGGACGGGCAGTGGCTGGCGGCCGCGATGGCCGACACGGCAAGGAGTTGGTCGGCGCGCGAGCTCGTCACGGTCGGGGTGGCGCACCCGCCGCTGTTCACGCCGGGGGCCAGGTGGTCCTACAGCAACACCAACTACATCCTGGCCGGGTTGATCGCGGAGAAGGCGAGCGGTCGCGCGCTGAACCGGTTGGTGTCCGAGCGGATCGCCGGTCCGCTCGGACTGCGGGACACGTTCCTGGCAACCGATGCACGGGTGCGGCCCGGCCACATCCACGGCTACCAGCCGAACGAGGACGGCACCTTCACCGACACGACGTCGTGGACGCCGACCATGGCGGGTGCCGCGGGCGCGATCGTGTCGACACCGCAGGACGTGGCGAGCTTCTACCGCGCGCTGCTGGGCGGGCGCCTGCTGAACCAGTCGCGACTCAGCGACATGCTCACCACGGTCGACGTCCCGGAGCGCAACGGCGGCTACGGGCTCGGCATCTACTACCTGGACACACCGTGCGGCCGCGTCTGGGGCCACGCGGGTGACTTCCCGGGCTACCACACCATCGCCTACCAGGACCGGTCCGGCAAGCGCAGCGCCACCCTCATGGTCGCGACCGACCTGGACCAGAACCCCGGTTCGCTGTTCGACCAGACCGTCAACACCATGGTCTGCCAGATGATGGGCAAGCGGGGCTAGTCCCCACCACCGCGGCCGCGCCCCGAACCTCGGGGCGCGGCTTAGCGGCGCAACGCCTCGGCGGGTTCGATCCTGGTCGCCCGCCACGCCGGGTAGAGGCCCGCGAGCAGGCCGGTGATCACGCCGAGCACGGGTGCGGGGTAGACCACCTGCGGCTCCAGGATCGGGGTCAACTCCCGCGCGATCGACACCAGAAGCACTGTCACCACGCCGACCGCCGTGCCGACAAGGCCACCCAGAAGACCGAGAGTGGCGCTCTCCAAGAGGAATTGGCCCGCGATGTGCCTGCGTCGAGCACCAAGAGCCCGCCGCAGACCGATCTCGGGGACGCGTTCGAGCACGGCGACAAGGCTCGTGTTTGCGATACCGACCCCACCGACCACAAGGGACACTCCAGCCAACCCGAGGAAGAGTCCATTGAGGTCGGTGGATACCGCGTCGCGCAGGGCCCGCGGGTCCGGCGGCACGATGACCTTGGTCTTCTCCGGGCTCTCCGGCCGGGCCGCCGCCTTGGCCTGCCTGCCGACCTGTTGGGCCGCACCGAGTTCGGTGTCGACGAGCATGCTGGTGATCCCACCCGACGCGGGCGACGGCCCCCAGTGCTTGGTCGCGGTCGCCGCGGGGACCAGCACGGACAGCAGCGTGTCCTGCCTGCGGTCGACCGCGTCGACGACGCCGATCACGGTGAAAGCACGGCCCTGCACGAAGATCGCGGGCTGGGCGTCGAGCCGGGTGAGGCCGAGCCGGGTGGCGGCGGCGCGACCGACCACGGCCACATCCTCGGCCCGGCCATCATGGAAGGCGTCGAACGCCACGCCTTGCCCGACTCGGGCGTGCACGGACTGGAAGTAGCCGGGTGACGCGGCGAGGACGGATAGCGCCTCGCCGTCGACCTCCTCGGGTCGTACGCCCACTTTGGACTGTCCAATCGGCACCGGCCAGCTGACGCCGACAGCCCGCACACCAGGCAATGCGGCTACCCGGTCTTGGGCGTCACGGGGGAAGGCCGCGGGCTCGTCCGGGTCGACGGCCGAGCGCTCCAGCACGACCTCGGTGGCGCTCAACTCGGTGAAACGCGCGCTGACCTGGCCCTGCGTGGTGGCGGTCAGGCCGAGCACGGCGACGAACGCGGCCAACGCCAGCGCGGTGCCCACCGCCGTGAGCACGGACCGACCCGGGCGCTGGACGACGCCACTGATCACCTCGTCGGCGAGATCCCTGGGACGCAGCCTCATCCGCTCTCCCCCAGCAGACCGTCGTGGATGGTGACCCTGCGCCGCGCACGGGCCGCGACCTCGACGTCGTGGGTGACCACCACAACCGTCTGCCCCGACCGGTGCACCTCCTCGACCAGGTCGAGAACACGCGCGGCGGAGGCGCTGTCCAGGTTGCCGGTCGGCTCGTCGCACAGCAGCAGGCTCGGCTCGGCGACCAACGCCCGCGCGATGGCGACCCGTTGCCGTTCACCGCCGGACAATTCGCCCGCCAACGCCCCGGCCCGGTGCGAGAGCCCGACCCGCTCGAGCACGGCGACGGCGGCACGCTGCCGGTCGACGCGGCGTTTGCCCAGGTAGAGCGAGCCGAGCATGACGTTCTCGACGGCGGTGCGGTGCGGGAGCAGGTGGAACGACTGGAACACGAACCCGATCCGCTCGGCCCGCAACCCGGTGCGCGCCTTCTCGGAGAGCGACCCGGCGTCGACCCCGTCGATCAGGTACTGGCCGGTGCTGGGCGTGTCGAGCAGCCCGACGATGTTGAGCCACGTCGACTTCCCCGACCCCGACGGCCCGGTGACCGCCACGTAGTCCCCGCGCTCGATCACCAGGTCAGCACCCCGCAACGCCACCACCTCAGGCGGCCCCGCGTACGTCTTGCCCGCACCCCGCAACTCCACGACAGGCACCCCGACCGGAGGGATCCGCACCGTGTCGTCCAGCGGCACGGTGCTCACCGGCCGACCACGACTCGGTCGCCTTGGTGCAGATCACCGGTGACCTCCACGTAGCCGCGCCGGAAACGCCTGGGGTGACGGGGATTCGTTCCTCGCCTTCCGGGCGGACGCGGACGACCTGGGACTGACCGTCGGCGCGGGCGGAGACCGCGGCCAAGGGGACCACGAGCACCTCGCCCTCCGTGCTGGCTGACTCCACGGTGAGCCGGACGTCCTGGCCGTCGAACTTGGCTTCCAAGGGCGTGTCGGGGATGACCACGACCTCCAGTTGCCCCGGCGGTCCGGTGGTGGACTGCTTCTCCTCGCCCTCAGTGGCACCTGTCGACTCAGGCAGACCGACGCGATCGACCTTGCCGGACACGCCGGAACCCAGGACCTCCGACGCGATCTGCACCCGCTGGCCTTGGCGCACAAGGGAAGCGTCCGCACGTCCGACGCCGCCGCGCACGATGAGGTCACCGGAAGCGACCGTGACCAGCTCCGAGCTCGCGTCGTCGCCCACCACCACCCCCACCTTGGTGATCCGCGCGGGCAGGGTCTCGATGAACACCGCCTCCCCGATCGGTACGACGGCACCGGTGTTGCCGCGCAACTCCGCCAGGTCCTCTTCGGCGTCCCGCACCACGCGGCGGGCGTCCTCGATCGCTGCCGGGTCGGCACCCGCCAAGCGCTGCAACGCGATCCGGGCGTCGCGCACCCGTCGTTCGGCGGCGCGCAGACCAGCGTCCTCGTCGGCGCTCGCGGTCGCGATCTGGTAGCCCGCCTTGGCGTACAGCGCGGCGACGGCCTTCTTGGTCGCGTCACCGTAAAGGCCCGCGGGGTCGGGGTTCGTCGGGTGGCCGAGGGCGGCGAGCGCGGACTGCAACTGCTTGACGTCGTCACCGCGAGTACCGGGTGCCATGTCGCGGTACGCGGGGGAAGTCCCCTGCAGCACGATGATCGGCCGCCCGGACACCTCCGCGACGACCGCGCCGGAGCGCACCTCGGCCCCGGACTTGAGCGGCAGCCGGGTGATCACCGGTTTCCCACCGGTTCCCGCGCCCGGGTAGGTGATCAGCGTCGACCGGCTCGGCGCGACCTTCCCGCGCACCACCACCGTGTTGCGCATGACCCGCCGCTCCACCGGCGCCGTCACCGGCCCGGCCACAGGGGGCGCCGCCTCAGCCGCCGCCTGCGCAGGCGACTTCACGAACCGCGCGGCCACCAACGCCCCACCACCGAGCACCAGCGTCAACCCCAACACAGGCCACAACATCCGCCGTCGCCGCCGCGCCCGACTCCCACCCGCCAACTCCGCCACGAACGCCCCCATCCGCTGGGCCGACCACACCCGAGATACGGCCGAAGGGTAGCGTAGGGGATACTGGGATCGTTGCTGGGGAACGAATCCGACGTCGATGCGCGCGGAAAGCATTGGTGTGTGGGGCGAATTCCCGCTGCTCTTCTTTCGATTCGCGCTGACTGGGGGTCAGAGACTTTCGCAAGTATTCCGTCATCGTGGTCGCGTCAACGCTCGCCGTGGTGGTCGCCGGGTGCGGGGCTGCGGAACCGCCGAACAAGGACACCTCGGGTGAGCCCGCGCTGGGGCAGGTCAGCACGCTCAAGGAGACCTTCGACCTCGTGCTGCCCCTGGACGCGTTCCGGGCGACGGCCGAGCAGGAGGCGACCATCAACACCGCCAACGACATGCTGATCCAGGAGTGCATGCGGCGCTTCGGGTTCGAGCGGCCGGTGGCGAAGCGGCCGATCACGCGCGAGCCCAACCGCCGGTACGGGATCAGCGCGTCGGACGACTACCCGAACTGGGGGTACCACCCGTCGCCGGAGCAGTTCGTGGACGGGAAGAACGCGCCGGAGAACAAGTACAAGCCCAGCGACGCCGAGTGGGAGGTCATCACCGGCTCGGGCAGCGCGGTCGTCGAGGGCGAGAAGGTCCCCGAGGGTGGCTGCCTCGGTGAGGCGGGCCGGGCGCTGGACCTGTACCAGGGCGGCGCCACCAGCCGGACCGCGGTCGACGACTTCGTGCAGAAGCTGACGGTGGAGTCGAACGTCGCGGCCAGGGCCGACTCGCGGGTGCTCGCCGCCTGGAGCGCGTGGAGCACGTGCATGGACGAGGCAGGCTTCGACTACGCCACCCCGTGGGACGCCAACGACGACGAGGACTGGTGGACCGAGCAGACCCCCACCGAGGACGAGATCACCACCGCCAACGCGGACGTGGCCTGCAAGGAGAAGACCAATACCATCGGCATCAACCTCGCCGTCGAAGCCGCCTACCAGGACCGCCTCGTCGAGCGGAACGCCGAAACCCTCAACGACCTCCGCACCCGCCTCGCCACCCGCGTCAAGCGAGCCACCGAGATCGCCTCCGGCAACTGACCAGGGGGCAGGGCGCGTTGCGCTGACTCCACGCGTGATTCCGGCCCCGTCGCTGAGGTGACGGGGCCGGAATCAGG
This sequence comes from Actinokineospora globicatena, assembly GCF_024171945.1. Classification (GTDB taxonomy): domain Bacteria; phylum Actinomycetota; class Actinomycetes; order Mycobacteriales; family Pseudonocardiaceae; genus Actinokineospora; species Actinokineospora globicatena. The sequence goes on along the minus strand of NZ_JAMTCR010000002.1, from coordinate 2,977,609 downwards.
TCGAGACGGGCCGGGCTTCAGCGCAGGTCGGAGATGGCTTCCACGAGGCTGGTGAGGGTGGGGTCGGCGGCGCTGCGGTCCAGGGCTTCGGTGAGGGCGGATTCGTAGACCGGGACGGCCTCGCGCAGGACCTGGTAGCCGGCGTCGGTGATGCCGGTGTAGACGCCACGGCGGTCGTGTTCGCAGGTGCGGCGTTCGGTGAGGCCGACGCGTTCGAGGCGAGTGACCATGCGGCTGACCGAGCTCTGGTTGAGGTTGACCGCGTCGGTGAGGTCCTGCATCCGCATCTCGCCGTCGGGGGCGGCGGAGCAGGCGATGAGGGCGAGGAACTCCGAGAGGCCGATGCTGAAGTGGCGTTGCAGCGCCCGGCCCACCACCGAGTCGACCTGGCTGTGCAGGGCGACCAGCCGGGTCCAGCTCTCGGCGACGCTGGACAGGTCGGGGGCGGCCGGTGGGGCTGTCTTCTTGGCGGTGATGTCGCGCCTCCTCCGCCTCGGCCCGGTGACCACGCAAGTGGCATCGGGCACCACGGGCAACCAGGCACGATTCAGCGTCGACCAGAGCCCTCCGTCCCCGCCAGCATACCCGATGCGGGGTCTATGTAGAGGGATACATGTTCATCAGCTTGCCGTACCCGGGCCGCGACACCGTGGTGCCGGTGAGCTCCATGACGTGCCAGAGCAGGACCTGGTTGGCGGTCAGCACCGGGATGCCGAGCCGGTCCTCCAGCGCCGAGATGATGCCCACCGCGCGCATGCCGTTGCCCGCGACGAACACCGCCGACGCGCCGCCCGCGACCGAGCGGATCCAGTCGTAGAGCGCGGGCGGGGTGATGTGCGGTTGGCCGCTGCGCAGACCGCACGCCCCGTGGTGGACCACGTCGACGCCGAGCGCGGTGAAGTAGGCCGCGCCAGCCGCCGAGAGCTCCTCGTCGAACCACGGCGGGTTGACCAGGGCGAGCCGGTCCACGCCGAGGGCGCGGATGGCCTGCTCGGCGGCCAGGCAGGTCGTGGTGACCGGCATGCCGCGGGCGTGCTCGGCCAGCCGGGCGGCGAGCGCGTGCTCGCCGCGGGGCCCGTGCTTGTAGGCCGAGCTGGTGAAGGCGCACCCGATGACGTCGAGCGGCGCCTGGGCGAGCTGCTCGACGCAGTTGTCCAGGTGCGGCGGCTCGGTGAACGCGCGCACCGGGTCGTGCGGGATGGTGGGGTCCATCTCGCCGCCCGCGCGCATCGCCGAGAAGTGCAGCCGCCCGGCGTGCACGGACAGGTGGTCGGGGGCCATCGCCCGCAGCTCGTTCTCCGGGCCGACGTCGGCGTGCGGCACGACCACGCCCATCCGGACCGTGGTGTTCCAGCCGTCGTCGACCCAGCGGCCGGGGGACGGGGAGATCTGAGTCGTCATCGCGTGCGCTCCCGGGTGGGTCGGGTGGTCACAGGTTGCGGTCGGCCCAGGTGGTGAAGGGGGTCAGCGCCTGGTCCACGGGCCAGGACCGGCAGGTGACCCGGCCGCCGTCGGTGCGGTCGACGTGCCGGTAGGAGGCCCGGTAGTCGAACCCGTAGCGGGCCGCGTCGTCGGCGCCCACGGCGTAGACGACGGAGGTGATGCCCGCGTCGATGGCGGCCTGGTAGCACATGCCGCACGGCTCGCCGGAGGCGAAGAGCACAGACTCGGCGATGGCCGCCCCGTCGTGGTTGGCCGCGGCGTCGCGCAGGGCGACGATCTCGGCGTGGGCGGTCGGGTCGCGCCGCTGGAGCACCCGGTTCACCCCGGTGCCGAGGACCCCGGCACCGGGTCGGGCGAGCAGCCCGGCGAACGGGATCCCGCCGCGGTCGACCTCCTCCTGCGAGAGCGCGACCGCTTCCCGCAGGTACTCGGTGATCTGCGCGTCGTCGAGCACGGTCATGCCTGCTCGGCGTGCTTCGGGCTGGAGGCGAGCTTGATCCAGACGACACCGGCGATGATGACGGCCAGCCACAGCACGCGGGTCGTGGTCAGCGGCTGGTCGAAGATCAGGGCGCTGGCCACGGCGGCGCCCGAGGCGCCGATGCCGGTCCACACCGCGTACCCGATGCCCACGTCGAGGTACTTGAGCGCCACGGTCAGCGTGAACACGGTGAGGAAGAAGAAGACACCGGCCGACAGCGACCAGTTGAGGTCGGTGAAGCCCTTGCTGCCGCCCACGCTCACGGCGTAGCCGATCTCGAAGATCCCAGCCACCAGCAGCACGAGCCAGCCGCGGGCGGTGGGCTGGGCCGTGTCGGAGCCCTGCTGCGCCAGTTCGGTCGAGGAAGCGGTCATGGTGAACTCCTTAAGTCCGAGTGGGGGGCTCAGACGCCGCTGAGCTCGAGGCCGACGACGCCGACGATGACCACGGCGATGCCGAGGGCCTTGCGCCAGTCGATGCGCTCCTTGAACACCAGCGAGCCGAGCAGCACGATGCCGACCGAGCCGAGGCCGGTCCAGATCGCGTAGCCGACGCCGATGTCGAGGGTGCGCAGCGCCAGGCTCAGGAAGAAGGTGCCGAGCGCGCCGATGACCAGGGTGAGGATGGTCGGCCAGAGCCGGGTGAAGCCCTTGGAGGCGTTGGCGGCCAGGGCGAAGGCGATCTCAAACACCGTGGCGATGCCGAGGTAGACCCACTGCATGACGTTGTCCTCTCGTGTTCTTACTGGGCCTGCTGGTCGGCAGACAGGGCGGCGATGGCGGCGCGCAGCTCCCGCGGGTCCGGCACGCCGGTGAACCGCCGGGAGCCGACGTCGATGGTGGGCACGGCGTGCACCTCGGCCCGGTAGGCGGCCGCGAGCTCCGTGCGGTGGTCCTCGGCGTAGCGGCGGTCCTTGAGCGCGAGGGTGAACTCCGCGGTGTCGAGACCGATGTCCCCGGCGATGCCCGCGAGCACCTCGGGTCGGCCGATGTCGAGGTCTTGCTGGAAGAACGCGCGCAGCACCGCGGCGTGGTAGGCGCCGTCGCTGCCGTGCGCCTTGGCGAAGTGCGCGCCCTCGAAGGCCAGGTGGGAGTAGGGCTGCGGCGAGATGGTCGGCAGCGAGATCGGCACGCCGAGCCGCTCGGCCATCGGGTACACCGACTGGCGCCAGACCCGGGGCAGGTAGTCGTCCTCCGGGCGCAGCGTCGGGTTCGGGTGCGGGCGCAGCTCGAAGGCGCGCCAGCTGACCTCGGCGCCGGTCTCGGCCGCCGCGTCGGCGATGGTGTCCTCGGCCAACAGGCAGTACGGGCACACGTAGTCGAAGTACACGGTGATCTCGGGCGGGCTCATGCTCACTCCCCTGTCCGGCTCGGCCGGGACAATACTTGCATGCATATACATGCTCTTGTCAAGTACTGATCACCCGCGAGTGGGCGCTTCGTCCACAAGGGACCCACCGGAGCGCACGGCCGTGGCGGAGGCGAACATGTTCGGGTGCCTGCCGCGCATGAGGTCGATGACCGCCGCGTGCTCCACGTCGTTGAACGAGGCCACCGCGCCGACGAACTCCATGTGCTGGCGGCCCTGCTCGTCGTAGGGGTGGTAGACGGCGTCGGCGGTGCCGTCGAACTCCAGCGGCGCGATGCCGTAGAGCTTGCAGAGCATCCGGTTGAACACCGGGGTGGTCTTGAGCCAGCGACCGTCGAGCCAGACCTCGTTGAGCCAGTGCAGGAACACCTCACCGCCCACCAGGTCCTTGAGCTTGTCCGAGGCGAGGTGGTTGCGCACCTCACCGGCCAGCACCCGGCTGGGGATGCCCACCGCGCGGGTCGCCGCCGCGTAGAGGATGGATTTGTGCAGGCAGAACCCGGTCTTGGCAGTGGCGACGGAGCTGGCGCGTAAGCCCTCGTGGGACATGTCTGCGCCGTATACCTCGTAGAACACGCCGTCGCGCACGGCGTAGAACAGCGCGACGGCTTTCTCCCGGTCGGAGACGCCGGGGTCGGGGACCGCGGCGGCGACGAAGCGGCGGACCTCGTCGGACTCGTGGTCGAGCAGGTCGGTGGCGGCCAACAACGCGCTGGCGGTGGTCATGTCTTCTCCCTCAGCCGAGCCCGAGCATCGCCGCGACGCGGCTCTTCTGGATTTCGGTGGTGCCGGAGTAGATGGTCCCGGCGACGGCGTTGCGGACGTCCTTCTCGAAGCCGTACTCGGCCATGTAGCCGTAGCCGCCGAACACGCTCACCGTGTTCAGCGCGCTGGCCAGGGCGGCCTCGCTGACCACCAGCTTGGTGATGGCGACATCGGTCGTGACGTCCTTGCCCTGCGCCAACTTCCGGCCGGTGGAGTAGAGCCAGTGGCGCGCGGTCTCGGTGCCGATGAGCATGTCGACCACGCGGTGCTGCACGGCCTGGAACGAACCGATCGGCGAGCCGAACTGGGTGCGCTCGCGGGCGTAGGACGTCGCCTGCTCGAGCCGGTACTGCATCTCGCCGAGGTTGATGGCGAACCCGTAGAGGATCTCGCGCTTCATCACGTGGTCGAGCACCAGGAAACCGTTGCCCGGCCTGCCGAGCAGGTTCTCGGCGGGCACGCGCACGTTGTCCAGGAACAACTCGCACAGCGGCGACGAGCGTAGACCCATCTTCTCGATGGGGTTGCCGAAGCTCAGCCCCGGTGTACCGCGCTCCACGAGGAACGCGCTGATGCCAGACGCGGTACCGGGATTCCCAGTGCGCGCGTAGACGACGACCACATCCGCGACCGGGCCGTTGCTGACGAAAGCCTTGCTGCCGTTGAGGATGTAGTGGTCGCCGTCAGGTACGGCGGTGGTCTGCATGCCCATGGCGTCGGACCCGTGGGCGGGCTCGGTGATGGCGTGCGCGCCGATGATCTCCCCCGCGCACACCGCGGGCAGCAGGCGTTCCTTGAGCGCGGGCTTGCCGAACCGGTTGAGCGGTGTGCCGGTGCTGGCCAGGTGGGTGGAGGCGGAGAAGCTCAGCCCACCGTCGCGGTTGGCGTGGCCCAGGCCCTCCAGGACGTACATCGTGGTGGGCACGTCCTGGCCGAGGCCGCCGAAGGCCTCGTCGAAGGGCAGGCCGAACAGCCCGGACGCGGCGAGCGTGGCCCACTTCGCCCGGGAGAACTCGCCGTCGCGATCGGCCTCGACGTGCCCGTCGGACAGGACCGGGCCCAACTCCTCGATCGTCTTGCGGAACAGCTTCTGGTCTTCGTTCCAGTCAGTCACGTGCGGACCTCTCCGTCGTCCTGGTGTGCGGCCGGGCCGCACACCAGGAGCGCGTCCTCGGTGGCGGCGGGCTCAGTACTGCGAGTACCCGTCGGGGTCGAGCCGGTGCCGCTCGTCGCCCCGGATGGGCGGGTTGAACACGCTGATCAGGTGCATGTCGTCACCCGAGGCGGCGATCAGCGTGTGCGCGTCGTGCTGGTCGAGCGCGTAGAGCACGCCGGGCTCGATGATCTGGCGGACCGAGCCGTCGGCCGAGTGCACCTCGCCCTTGCCGGACACGCAGTAGCAGGCCTCGAGGTGCTGGCGGTACTGCAGCCGAGACGAGGTGCCCGCGGCGACCACGGTGTGCGCCATGGCGAACCCCATGCCGTCGGACTCGACCAGTAATCGGTGGCTGAGGCCGTTGCCCCAGTCGACGGTGTTGACCGTGTCCTTGTGGCGGATGAGCATCGGTAACCTCCACTGAGAGTTGTTGTGCGGCAGGGGTTCTAGCGGGCCGCGGTCGCGACGCCGCGCAGTTCGGCGATGGTGCGGTGGATGGTGGCCACGGTGCGGAAGTCCTCTGGCGCGACGTCGGCGTCCTCCAGGTTGACCTCGAAGCGCTCGCCCAGCCAGGCGATGAGCCGCAGCAGGTGCAGGCTCTCCACCACGCCGTTGGCCAGCAGGTCGTAGTCGTCGCCGAGCTCGTCGGGCGAGACGTCCGGGGCGAAGCTGGTGGTGATGTAGACCTTGATCGCGTGGGTCTCAGACATGGGCTTTCCTTGCCTCCTGGTGTGACCGGCTGATCGCGTTGCGGTCGACCTTCCCGGTTGAGGTCCGGGGCAACGCGGACTGCTGGATCTCGAACGAGCTGGGGATGGCGGTGCGCGGCAACGACTTGGCGCAGTGCGCGCGCAGCGCGAGGCTGTTGATGTCACTGTCGACGCGCACCGCGGCGTGCAACCGCAGTCCCGCCTCGAGGTCCGGGATCGCGACCACGGCGACCTCGGAGACATCCGGGTGCTGGTCGAGCACGTGCTCGACCTCTTGCAGGTTGGTTCGCACGCCGCGCACCTTGACGTGGAAGTCGTCGCGGCCGTCGAGGTGCAGCAGGCCGTCGGCGTCGCGGCGGACGATGTCACCGGTGCGGTAGAAGACACCGTCGTGCCCGGCGACGCCGGTGACGAACCGCGCGGCGGTCAGATCGGGGTCGAGGTAACCGTCCGCTTGGAACGGTGTGGACACCAGCAGTTCGCCGCGACCCGCGCCGAGGATCTCGGTGCCGTCGGGATCGAGGACCAGCGCGCGGACCCCGTCGATCGGACGGCCGACCGGCAGCGGCGCGGTGGTGTCGAAGTCGGTGACGGTGTGCAGGAAGCTGTCATTGGTCTCGGTGCAGCCGTAGAGGTTGTGGACGGCCGCGTTCGGGAAGACGGTGGGGAAGGTGGCGAGCACGGCCGAGGGCAGGACGTCGCCGGTGGTGATCACCTGCCGCACGGACTCGAACCGCTGCTCCTGCGCGGCGAGCAGGCGCAGGCACAACGGTACCGCTTGCACGACCTCGACCTGGTGCGCGGCAACGAGTTCCGCCAGGTGTCGACCGTCGGCGGCACGGTCCGGGTCGACGAGAACCACGGAACCGCCCGCGACCAGTGTCGCCCAGATGTCGAGCAACGTCAGGTCGAAGTTCAGCGGCGCGTAGTTGAGCACCACCGTACCCGCGCCGATGCCGAAGGTCGTGGCTGCCCAGTCGGTGAACCGTTCCACACCGACCCGGCTCAGCGGCACCACTTTCGGCGCCCCGGTTGACCCGGACGTCGTCAGCACCAGCGGCGGATCACCGGGCATGGCCTCCGCCACCGCAACTCCGGTGGCCCGCGCGCGAAGTCCCACGACGGCACCGGGTTCCGGCTCAACGTCGACGCCGAGCACGTGGGTACTCCCCGTGCGCTCCACCAGCAACTCCACCGCGTCGGCCCCGAGATCGACCGAGACCAACACCGCCGGCACCCCGGCGATCCCGCACCCGAGCACCAGCGCGACCGCACCGGCGGACTTCTTCGCGTTGACCAGCACCGGACGTCCCGGCACGACCCCGACCGCGGCCAATTCCCCCGCGACGCCACGCGCCGTTTCCCACAGCTGCCGGTAGGACCACGCACGTCCACGGTCGTAGACCGCGGTCCGCTCACCCCCGGCGTGCGCACGCACAGCACGCAACAGGTCGGACGACCACATAGTTCTCCCTCGGTTTCCACACACAGGCCGACTGAGAGCCAAAGAGACTGCGATGAGATGGGACCCCCGCCCCGGGCATCGCGACCCACACCAGCAACGCCCCAGGCACGGTCCATGTTTGCGCATATAAGTACTTCGCGCAATACCCTGAACGGATCAAAGTGGGAAACCCACCAACCACTGACGGTTCCTACAAATACCAACCCTGAGCAGCCAGTATCACCACGTGCGACCATCCCGAGTTCGCAGCGTGCCGAACCGGCAGAATTCGTAAACACCCACTGAACTCAACGTCAAATGGTTTCCACGCCCATGTCAAGCAACCCCACCCGACCTAGGGGTAGACCACCTATCCCACCACTCACCCTTATTCGTTAGTTTCCCTAATAGCGAACTACCCACCCCGAACCACACAAACCGCACACCCCCCAAACCGGAACCACCTCACCTTTCCAGCGCGAACACCACCGTCCGGCCAGCGGTCATCCTTTGTGGACGCGCCGAGGCACGCCACCCCAAAGAGGGCGTGATGGACCCCACAGGAATTTTGGCCAATCAGACCTAACGCGACCCAGGCGTCGAACGATTGGCGGCTGACCCATACCAGCGGCCGCGCAGGCGTTCCCCAGTTCGATTTCAGCGACATTCGTCGCGAGGCGAATCCGGTTCCGCTTCGGCCGCGACGGCCATGGGCGAATAGGCGTGGCCGCGCCCCAGGCGGTCCGCCCACGAACCGGACAATGCGCTCGTCACCACTTGATCGATAATCCGAACTCGGCGCGAACACGAGCACGGGTCATATCGACTGGGCCCACCCAATGCGGTCAACCGGGGATTGGGCCGCGCTGTCCTGTTTCTGTCAACCCGATCGCCCACGACCGGCCACAGTGGGCAGTCGAACCCAGGTGGCGGCTTGCCACTGACCACTGGCAGCGCGAAACCCGATGTAGCACTTCGCGGGTTCGGACCGATGTGGTGATCGCGGTGCTCGCCGTGGGGCGGGTGTCCACAAGTCGAAACGCGCGGGTGGTCGGGATGGGTGGTGTTGATGCCACCGCCCCATCCCGATCACCGCGTGGAAATGTGGTGCTGTTTCGGGTTCTCCGTTGTCACTTGCTGTCGTCGCCGTTTCCGCCACCGGTTCGCATGGCTGATCACCTCCGACCGGACATTGACGGTCCGGTTGGGGGTGGCGCGGGCGTGGTGGTCGTCAGCGGGTGCGGTGGAGCCGAACGCCAGGAGAGGGGCGCGGGTGGGATCAGCTGGGGAAACCGAGTGCGGTGAGCCGCGTGCGCAGGTCGACGACGGCGGGCAGGTGGTCGGATCGCTCGATGTCGCCGTTGGTCGCCTCCCGCAACCACCGCTCGACTAGGCGCGCCAACGCGTCGGCCGTGGTCGCGTCCGACTCGGGCTCGTCGGCGACACCGAGTTCGATCGCCAGCACAAGGACCGGCGCGACGCGCAGCGCGAACAGGCAGTCGTCGAGCTCGGGTCGCAGGTGGTGCGGCTGGTAGAGCGGGTCGGCCAGCACCTGGTGCACCCAGGTGTGGGCTTGGCGCGCCCACTGCTGGGCCGCGGCGTGCTCGCCGCTGTCCGTCAGCAGTGAGGCGAGTCCGGCGGCGGCGTCCGCGGCGAGGTAGCGGCTGCGGGCCAGCGGGCGGATGTCGCGGTCCCGGTTGTAGAGCCGGGACCGCCCAGGGATGACCGAAGACGTGAACAGGTGCAGGGCGGCGCGCAGGTCCTCGGCGTTGTCCTTGTTGGCCCCCAGGAAGGCCGCGTAGTTGTGCAACTGGAAGCTCAGGCCGCCGTGATCGGCCCCCGGCTCGAACAGGTCGACCTCGACCGTGGCCGCGAACGCGGCCCAGTACCGGCGCAGCGCGGCGCCGACGCCCATCCGGCGCAGGCCGGTGGAGCGCAGCGAGTTGAGCTCGATGCAGGCCACCGCCAACAGGTCGGCGAGCAGCCCGGGGTCGATCCGGTCGGCCGCGCCCGCCGCGACGCAGGCGTCCGCCGCCGCGATGACCGCCGCGGCGGCCTCGGGTGTGCTGCGCCCGGCGTGCCGCTCGGCCCCTGCGCGCTGCACCGCCAACCGCAGCCTGGTGTCGACCACGACCGGGTCGTCCTGGTCGAATGCCTCGTCGAGCAGGCGGTCCAACCCGCGTACCAGGTCGGTGAACTCCTCGCCCGCCAACCAGGTCGACTGCGCCAGCAGGCCCATCTGCCGGATGATCCCCATCACCGCCAGCACGAAGGCGCGCCTGGCGAGCAGGTCGACCGAGGCGAGCTCGGTGGGCAGCGGCAGCCGGAACGGCACCGCCATCGCGGTGGCCAGCGCGTCGGCGCCCCCGGACGCCCCCGGCAACGACCCGCGCCCGTGCGCCCAGGTCTCGACCAGTTCGCGGACCAGGCCGGAGGACGGGACCATGGCCCACACCTGTTCCTGGCCCGCGACCCGCTCGCTGACCCAGATGTGCGCCACCCCGTCGGGGGTGCCCATGTCCACCAGCAACCCGATCAACTGCTCGACCAGCCGGTCGCCGACGCCCGCGCCGATACCGGTCGGTTCCTCGGTGCCGACCTCGGGCAGCGTCCCCGCGGCGTTGAGCCGGGCGGCCGCGATCCCGTCGAGGAACCCCAGGTCCCTCGGCCGGGTCACCGGGTCCACAGTGGACTCCGGGATCGTGGCGCCGATCTCGCACCGCGCCCTGGGGCGCCCGTGGATCCCCGGCGCGAGCGGGAACCTCGGCGCGGCGAGCGACGCGCGCTGGATCACCCGGGCGGTGAGCGCCGCGGACACCAGCGCGGGCTGCGACCGGTACACCTCGATCGCGGTCGCCGCCCACGCGGCGATCCACTGCACCTGCGGGAGGTCACCGCCGTCGAGCGCGCGCAGCATCCCCAGCGCGGTCCGGATGGCCTCGGTGGCCGGGGCGAGCAGCACGTTGGTCGCGGTGAGCACGACGGCGGCCTTGGTGTCGGGGCCGAACCGGTTGACCGTCGCCGCGACGATCTCGTTGGGCAGCGCGCCCCGATCGCCCGGCAGCACCGCGCGGTCGTGCACGAACCACTCGCCCTCGTGCTCGGTGCCGCGCAACCGGGCCGCGTCGGCCCTGGTCGGCAGCGGCGCGCCGCGCGCGATCTCCGAGACGGTGATCGCGGTGAAGTCGCAGACCCAGGTCAGCGGGCGGAACGGGTTGCGCTCGAAGGGGACGCCGAACAGCGGCGCGACCTTTCGGGCCAACCGGGCAGGCACCAACTCCGAGCGCTTCTCGACCAGTTGGGGCACGACCGCGGGTAGCAACACCATCCTGCTCTCCACCTCCGCTAGGCCAATGGTGTCACAGCGGACTGGAGCACCGGCGCGCCCCACGACCTGGTCTGTCACAGTTGGATCACTTCCTCGCATATAAACTTCTGTGAGTATAGAAAGATCTCCATGGTTTCGCTCCCGTCCCCCCTCCACTCCGCTGAACTGTCCACCGAGGTGGTCCGAGCCGCCTTCGACGAGCTGAAGGACATCCGGTCGCGGCTGCACGCCAGCCACCTGGTCACCCGCTGCGACCTGGGCTTGGTCCTGCGCGAACTGCGGTACGGCCCCGCGGCGCGGCGGGGCAGGCAGGCGCCCATCGGTCTCGTGCTCTCCGGCGACTGCGTGTGCCGGGACCTCGTGGTCGACGTGTTGCACGTCGCCACGACCTTCCTGACGGAGCACGGCGCCACGATCACGAACCCACCCGGGGCGGTGCGCGTCCACGTGCGCAAACGCGTGCACGACGTGCTGCGGTCCTACCGCTGCGCGCGCGGCGCCCAGGCCAAGCCCAAGCAGGTGCGCTCCAACAGGTACGGGCGGGCGCTGCCCGACGAGGAGCACCGCGCGGTGCTCGGGCACCTGGTCGACGAGGCGGGCTACTCCGCGCCGCTGCCCGGGGGCGGTTACCTGGTGCGCAGGCTCGCCGAGCGGTGCGCGGCCGAGTTCGGCAAACCGGTGCCGTACTACCTCGAACGGGTGCCCGCGATGATGAGCACCATCCGGCGCGTGTGCGACACCGGCGCCAGGGTCAACGTCGGCACCCGCACCGCCCCGGAGTACGTGACCTGGTACGACGCCTACATCGACCGCCCGCTCGGGCGCAGGCCGGACACGGCGGTCACGTCGCTGTCCGACGACGGCGCCGCGCGGTGGGGCCACGACCAGGTCGCCGACCCCAACGCCCAGTCCGCCTTCACCGCGGTGGAGGTGCGCGACGCGGACCCCGACCCGGACTCGGTGGTGGTCGACACCGTGGTGCGCCGGATGTCCGAGGTCTCCCCCAGCGCGTGGGAGGCCGGGCTGCGGTCGACGTTGCTCGGCCTGGCCGACGGCGGTCTCCTGCCCCGACAGCGCGCCGAGTCCCTGCTGTCCGACCCGGACGGGATGGACGACCTGATGTCCAGGGTCCAGACGGTCATCGAGGCACGAGGCGGGAGAGTGAACCGTGGCTGAGACGCCCACCGCGCACGAGGAGGCGATCCGACTCGCCGCGCTGCTGCGGGAGGACCCCGACCGGGTCGACCCGGAGACGGCGGCCGAGGTGGGGACCGCTCTGCTGCACGCGCTCGAGGAGAGCGCCGACACCGGTGCCGTGCGCCTGGTGACCACGGTCCTCGGGTTCGCCCTGCACTCCGCGCCCGAGCACCCGTCGGCTCCGCGGTGGTGGAGCGAACTCGGGTTCGCGCACGGCTGGATCGCCGAGGACACGGGGTCCGCCGCGGAGTTCGACACCGCCATCACCTGCTCGCTGATGGCGGTGTCCACGCCACAGGCGCCACCCGAGGTCGCCGAGGGAGCCGCCGTGGACGCCGCGCACCTGACCGGTTCGCTGCTGCGACTGGAGGGCGTGACCGCCGATCGAGCGCGGCAACTCATCCAGGCGTTGGACGAGATCGCGCTGACCTGGACCGATTCCCTGGACGCCGCGTACTTCGAGTTCAACATGGCGCGGGCGCTGTGGTGGGCCGAGCCGCTGACCGAGGACACCTCGTACGTGCGCCGCGCGGCGGACATCCTGCGGCGGGCGCTGGCGGCGCCGGTGCTGGCGGAGGCGGGGCAGGACTGCGTCGAGGAGTGGGAGCTGTTCGCGGGCGTGCTCGAGACGGTCTACCTGGACACCGGGGACCGGGGGCTGCTCGACGAGCTGCTCGCCGCCGCGGTGACGGTGCGCGACTCCAGGCCCGCCGACCACGAGCGGTTACCCGTGGCGCACGGCATCGTCGCGGCGGTGGCCGAGGAGATCTTCTGGACCAGCGGCGGCGAGGCGAGCGCCGCGCTGGACACGGCGGTCACGTCGTTCGCCGCCAAGCGGGCCGCGGTCGGCCTCAACGACGACGAGGCCGTCTCCTACGCGCTGCTGCTGCAGATCCGCGGCTGCGACGCCGAGGACGTCCCCGCGCTGACCGCCGCCGTCGCGGTGCTCGAGGACCCCGCGCGGGCACCGGGGGCGGAGATGGTGCTGTCCGGCCTGCACGGGCTGCTGGTGCACCTCGACGACCCGCGGCACGCCTGGTCGGGCATCGACTGGGCGACCCGGGCGCTGGCAGGCGCCGAGCTGACCGCCGACGTCGTGTTCTCCTTGCACAGCAGCAGGATCGACTGCCTCGCGGCGGCTCTGGAGGCCTTCGGCGGTGCCGAGGTCGCGGCCCGCTGCGATGTGGACGGTGTGCTGGCGGGCGCCAGGATCGAGGCGCTGGCCGACGACGACGTCGAGCGCGCCGAGCTGGAGCTGCGGACGGCCCGGCTGCGGGCGCAGTGGGCGGCCGACCGGTTCCCCCTGGACCTCGACCTCTTCCAGGAAACCTCCGCGCAGATGGCCGACGCCGTGCTGCGGATGGCCGACCACGTCGAGCCGGACCGGGTGCCCGCGTTGCGGGCCGCCGCGACCCTGCTCAAGGACATGGTCCCGGTGGTGCTGGGTGAGCGCGACCCCGGCCCGTTCCACGCCGCGCTGCAGCACGCGAGCCTGCGCGAGCACGCCGAGGTGGCTGGGTTGGTCGAGTGGGTGGAGCAGCAGACCAAGCTCAAGGCGATGCTCGCCAAGGGCACGGACGACCAGGAGGTGGGCGCTCAGCTGAAGGAGATGGTGGGCACGGCCCTCGGCGGGATGTCGGAGTCGCACCGGGCCGCCGGAATGGACGCCCTCGTGCCCATCATGGAGGACCTCGCCGACGTGGTCGCGAGTTCCCGGGGCAGCGCGGCCGCGCGGGCGGCCGCCTTCCAGCGGATCCTGCGGCGGTGCGAGGAACTGCCGGAACCCGTGGCGTCGAGCCCGTTCGTCCAGCGCCTGCGGGGTGGCCTGTCCGCCCAGCTGGCGGTCGGCGGTCACGACGGCGACCAGGTGGAGCCCGCCATCGGCGACCTGGAACTCGCTCTCGAGCGGGAAGACGGGCGGTGGCCGGACGACGGGGCGCACATCGTCGAACGGCTCGGCGACCTCCTGCGCCAGCGCGGCGGCCCAGGGGACGCGGCGCGGGCCAGGCGACTCGGCCTGCGCGCGCTGAGCGAACAGGCTTGGCGCGCGATGACCCGCCCGCGCCAGGAGCAGAACACCCAGGCGCCCAGGTTCGCCCGCGTGGTGGGCGCGTGGTGCCACGAGGACGGCGACGACGGCGATCTCGTCCGGGTGGTGGAGGCGCAGCGCTGCGCCGCGGTGGCGCACAGCGCGGGAGTCCAGTTGGTGCGCGAACTCCTCGTCGGCACTGGCCGTGCTGCCTTGGCCGACCAGTGGGTGGCGGCCGCCGCGACCGAGGACGCCTGGGCCGCCCGGCGCCTCGGCCTGGCCGCCCTGCTGTCCGAAGAGGACAAAGCCGCGCTCACCGGACCACTGGGGCCGGAGGACATCCAACCGCTGTTGCGCGCGCGGGGGCTGGACGCCCTGCTGTACCTGGCGCGCAGCCACGGCAGGCCGGGCGGGGTGGTGGCTGTCGTCACCGCCGAGGGCGAGGTGTCCAGCGCTCACCTGCCGCTGCTGTCCGAGGAGTGGTTCACCGAGGCCCCGACCACGACAGCGGCCACGCTCGACGCCCTTGGCGGCTGGGCCTGGCTCGCCGGTGGCGCTGCGGTGTTCGCCGCGGCCAGGGCCGCCGCGCCGGGGCGGGTTCCCCGCGTCGCGCTGGTGCCGGTCGGCGCGCTCGGCGCGGTGCCGTGGGCGGCGGCCTGGCGCAAGACCGGCACCGGTCGCCGGTACCTGGTCCAGGACGTGGAGATCACCCTGCTCCCCTCGGCACGCCTGCTCGCCACCGCTCCCGCGGGGTCCCAGGACCCGGTGCTGGTGCGCGGCGGTCCGGATCGGATGCCCGGATCGGACTACGACGAGGCGTCCGAACCGGCCTGCGCGCTCCTGGCCACGGGTACGCGCTCGGTGGTGCGCGGGGTGTGGCCGCACGCGGCCGACTCGGCGCTCTTCGCGCTGTTCCAGCACTTCCTCGGCGAGAACCCGACACGGCCCGCCGCCGCGCTGCGTGCCGCGCAGCTGTGGCTGCTCGACCCGCGGCGCGTGCTCCCCACGGGACTGTCCGCGAGCGACCTCGCCGATCCGGCGGACATCGCCAACTGGGGCGGCTTCGCCCACGTCGGCGCCTGAGGACACGGCTGTCCGTCAGAACAGGAGTGTGGGGTGGAACAGCGAACAGATCGCGTGGATCGCCGGGGCGACCGCGGTGGTCGCGCTGCTGCTCGTGGGCGGGGCGAGGATCGCCGCGGTGGTCAGGCTCCGACGGCACCGGGCCCTGATCGCGCAAGCACTGGACCGGATGTGCGCGTTGGCGGCGGAGCCGGACACCAAGCCCAGGCTGCGCGGCCTCGGCCGCGATGTGGTCGCGGTGCTCCTGCGGCAGGAGGAGGCGGCGTTGTCACCGTGCGAACTGGACGACCCGACAGGCAACGCGCAGGACCTGGCCCTGTTGATCGCGGCGGACGCGGCGACCACGACGGTCGGACCGGTGCACGCACAGCCGCCTGACGACACCGTGTGGGAGGAGACGGCCATGCCCCCGAGCGTGCGTGCGCACCCCGACCTCCACGAGGTCGTCGCACGGATGTCGCACAGCGGCAATCGACTGGTCGCCATGGGTCAGATGGTCGTCGACGTGGGTGCGGGCATCGGGCTACCGGAGCCGGACGCCAGGGAGTCGCTCGGCGCCGCGCTGCAACGGGCTCGGGTGGCGGTGGGCGAGGCGGCCCGGCTCGCCGAGGACGGGGATCCGCTCGCCGCCCTCGCCGCGCTGACCTCCGTCGACATCCCCGTGCCGGAGGCGGGCTTTCCAGGGCAGGCGGTGGCCGACGACCTGCGCACCCAGGTGAACACGTTGGCGCGGTTGGGGATCCGGCACCGCGCGGCGTTATCGGAGCGGACCGCGACCGAGGTCCACGAGGAGTGGCGATGACGAAACCGGCCCAGCAGGCCTACGGCAGGCGTGAGCGGCGCGAGGACCGGCGGCGGGGGCGCCGGGACGGCAAGCAGCGCACGCCCGCCTTCAACGACGTGCTGGCGATGGTCGCGCGCGATGGCGTGATCACCGCGCCCTACCCCCAGTACCTGCAGAGCATCGCGCTGGACGAGATGACCGAGCTGCTGGCGACCTTCGTGCGGCAGAGCAAACCGCGCCTGGAAGCCCTCGAGGTCTTGCGCACCAGGTACGCCAACACCAAGAAGGAACTCGATCGCGCCACCGACGGGGTCGACGCCGCCGAGGAACCGCTCACCGAGGAAGAACTGCTGCCGCGCAGCCGGGCCGAGGCCCGGTCCGACCAGACCGTCGTCCTGCGCAGCAGGCGCACGGCCGCGCGGGCCCGGCGGATCACGGCCGCGCACGCCGCCGAACTCGAGACGCACAACCGGTTGGGCGAGCTGGACAACCAGATCGCCGCCACCGCGCAGGCGATCCGCTCCGAGTTCGTGCTCACCCAGACCAGGGCGAAGCAGGTCAGCGCGCGCGGCGCGATGCGGGTCAGCGCGTACTGGGAGCACCTCGTGCACGCGCACGCCGAGGGCACTTACCTGGCACCGCTGATCAGGTACACCAGCCAGGTCCTGCCCACCTGGGTCTTCGAGCCCGCGACCGGCGCCCCGGAGACCCTCGGGCAGGGCGACTACGAGCTGCGGCAGGTCATCGAGCGCGTCCACCCGCCGGATCAGGACACCGGACCCGAACCCGGCTGCGGGCCTGAGGAGCACAAGGAATCGGCATGAGGATCAGGAAGAGCTGGTCGAAGCGCGTCCCGCGCTCCCTCGAGCAACGGGTGCGGGACCTGGAGAAGCGGGCATTGCCCGACATGGAGGTCGCCGACCTCACCAAGGACATCGACACCAAGGTGGTCGCGATCAAGGACATGGCCACGCAGGGCCGCGACGTCGACCCGATTCCGAGCATCACCGACTACGTCCGGGCCCACACGGCGGAGTGGGAGTTGCGCACCAAGTCCAAGCACAACGAGTACCTGGCCGAGATCGGTGGCGTCGAGGCCGAGGCCAAGGCGCTGGTCGAGTACCGCCGGATCCGCTGGGAAGACCAACGCGACCTCCTCGACGACTTGGACGCCGCGGTCTCGCACGCCCTCGAGCGGGTGACCAACCCGGACACGCCCTACCACGAGCCGATCCGCAGGAGCGAGCGCACCGGGGGGAGGCGGTGAGCGAGTCAAGGCGCCCGATAGTGGTGCTGTCCCAGCGCAAGCGGGTGATCAGCGGCGACGCCTCGCTCATCGTCGGCCTGCCGTGGACGACCGGGTTGCAGTACTTCGTGCTGCTGGCCTCGGCCGCGGTGGACGTCGTCGCCTTCAACCAGATCCTCACCGCGGCGATCGACGACTACGAGTGGGTGCTCTGGGGGTTCGTCGGCGGCTTCACCGTCGTGTGCCTCGCGCTCTCGCACACCGCGGGCAAGCAGTGGAAGGAGAAGTCGGTCCAGCGCCAAGCCCCCAACTCGCGCTCCATCGCCGCGGTGTGCGCCGTGGTCTGGTTGACGCTGGGGCTGGCGGCCTTCTTGTTCCGCTGGCTCTACGTCGCGCCGCCCGCGGGTGGGACGGCGGTCGAGACGGAGAGCCAAGCGCAGGCGCAGTTGGCCGAGGGCGCCACCCAGAGCAGTCACATGTCCGCGATCTTGTTCTTGGTGCTCTACCTGGGCACCGGCGTGCTCTCCGGTGCCACCGCCTACAAGCTGCACAACCCGGCCGCTCAGCAGTGGGCGCGGGCGGTCGCCAAGCGCGCCAAGGCGGCGACCCGGCTGGCCAAACTGGAGTCGGGGTTGGTGGCTGCGGAGACGCTCGTCGAGGAAGTCGCGCGGGTGCGGAGCCGGGCCGAGGACGACATGGCCTTGTACCTGGCGCTACCGAACAGCTTGGTGGAGAAGGTCCTCGCGGACGCGCGGCTGAAGATGCTCGGCTACGGCATGACCGTGCGCCCGTACCGGAACCAGCTCAACGGCACCGATGGGGACAACCAGAACGGGAAGGACCAACGATGACCTCGCTCCGGACCCGTGGGGACGGCGGCCGCCTGCTCCACATCGTGGTGGCGGCCACCGCCGCGACCCTGCTGACCGCGTGCGGCTCCGGCGACACCCCGACACCGGGCGGGGGCGCTCCCGACGGTTCGTGCACGGGTGCGGCGGACAAGCCGGTCAGCCTGGTCGTCGGCGCGCGGATGGGCAGCAAGCAGCCGACCATCCCGGGTGAGGTGAAGACCCTGCTCGACGGCGCGGCCGAGAACCAGCAAGGGCTCCAGGTGTTCCGCGTCGACGGCGAGCCCTCACGCGCCATCAAGGTCTCCCCCGTGATCGACGGCAAGAACCCCTCCCAGCGCAGGCAACAGGTCGCTGCCGCGGTCAAGCAGGTCACCAGCGTGGTCACCGACTTGGGGCCGAAGAAGCCGGAAGCGGACGTGCTGTCCGCGCTGTCGCAGGCGGGCAGGCTCACCGACGACGGCGGCACCGTCGTGGTCATGGACTCCGGGCTGGCCACGTCGGGGGCGGTGTCGTTCCTCACCACGGGCATGTTCGACGCCGATCCCGGTGAGGTGGCCGAGTTCCTCGCGAGCAAGCAGCTGCTGCCCGCGCTGCGCGGCAAGACGGTGCTCCTCGTCGGGCTCGGTGAGACCGCCGAGCCCCAGCCCGCACTCGACGGCAACCTGAAGCTGCGGGTCACGGCGCTGTGGGAGGCGATCGTGGCCAAGGCGGGGGCGACCTGCTCCCGGGTCGTGGAGGTGGCACCGGGGCGGGACGCGGCCAAGGCCGACCAACCGGTCTCGGCGGTCGCGCTGCCCAAGCCGGTCGTGTTCGAGCCGTGCGGGACGACGGTGCTGGCGGACAGCGGCGCGGTCGGCTTCCGCCCGAACACCGCGCAACTGCGCGACGAGGCGGCCGCGCGCACCACCTTGACCGAGCTGTCCACCCTGCTGACCGGGGGCTCGCAGCGGGTGACCCTGGTGGGCAACACCGCCACCCACGGCACACCCGAGGCCAGCGTCACGCTGTCGCGGCAACGGGCCGAGGCGGTGAAGGCGCTGCTGGTCCAGGCGGGCGTGGCCGCCGACCGGATCAGCACCGTCGGCGACGGGCAGACCGGCAAGTACCACAAGCCCGACCTCGGTCCCAACGGCGCGCTCGACCCGGTCGCGGCCGCGCAGAACCGGTCCGTGGTGGTCGAGCTGTCGTGCGCCAGGTGAGGCACAAGGTGGTCGCCGGGTGAGCGCACCGCGGGGCGGGCCGCCCACGGAGGTCGACCCGGGGCGGGGTCCGGGCGCGCCGCGCGGCGGCCCGCCCACCGAGGTCGACCCCGGCCGCGCGCCGCTGGACAGCGGTGTGCCGACCGAGGTCGACCCGGGGCGCACGCGGCCGGTCGGCGAGCCCAGGGTGCTGCCGCCCGGCCTCGCCGCGCGGTTCCGGGTCGAGCAGGACCTCAACGAGCCCACCATGAGCGGAGGTCAGGGCGACGTCTACCACGTGGTGCGGCGCTCGGACGGCACGCACTGGGCGCTCAAGGTCCACCGGCCCGGGTGGCGACCGGATGACGGGGTTGTGGACCTGCTGACGCGGCACTGCCCGGAGCACGTCGTCGGCTACGCCGAGACCGGGGTGGACGACGACCGGTTCTACGAGGTCATGGCGTACCTGACCAGTGGGACGCTGCTGCGGATGCGCCGATCCCACCCGGGTGGGATCGCCCCGGACGTGCTCACCGAGCTGGTCCGGCAGCTCACGGCCGGACTCGTCGGGATCCACGCCGCCGGTGTCGTGCACCGCGACATCAAGCCCGCCAACCTGCTGCTCAGCAGCGGGGAACCGCTGCGGGTGGCGATCGCCGACTTCGGCATCGCGATGCACCTGCCCGCTGGCGAGACCTTCACCGACGACCGCCGGATCGGCACTCTCCCCTACACGCCACCGGAGTTCGTCGCCGGGCGCGTGCTGCCCGCGTTCGACTGGTGGTCGCTGGGGGTGTGCGTGCGGGAACTGGCCACCGGCCAACCGCTGTTCGCCGACGTCAAGGAGCCCGGCGTGGTGCGCTCGCGGCTCGTCGAACGGCCCATCGACACCGACGTGATCGCCGACGACGGCATCCGGCTGCTCTGCGCGGGCCTGCTGACCATCGACCCCGCGCGGCGCTGGGGCGCCGAGCAGGTCACCGCGTGGCTGAGCGGTGACCGACCCGCGGTCAGCACCGCGGCGGCCCCACCCAGGAACGTCCCCCGGGCCGCGCACCCCTACGTCTTCGCCGGGGCGGAGTACTGGGAGCGCACGGAGCTCGCGGCGGACCTGGTCCAGGACTGGGGGATGTCGCTGTCGGTGTTGTGCGAGTCCGACAGCCGACCGCGGGACGCGCTGCTCGCGTGGTTGGCGACGTTCCCCGACAACGGAGTCCGCGTACCGCCGCCCCCGCGCCGCGCGCCAGCCGACGTCCGGCTGCTGCACCTGATCCGGGCGGTGGACCCGACCTTCCCGCCCTGGTACCGCAGGTGCAACATCGCCCCCGGGCCGCTCGCCCAGCTGGCCAGGGACGGCTACGGGGACGTGGTGCCGAGCCCGGACATCGTCGCCGAGCTCTGGGACCACGACCTGCTGCGCCTGCTGGCGACGGGGACCGCGGGCGCGGATGGCGCGGGTGGCCTCGGTCTTCCCGAGGTCCAGGCCCGGTGGCGGCGGGAGCAGGAGCAGTTGGCCGCGCACGCGCACGCCGTGCAGGACGTCGACGCGCGGCGGGCGGCGGAGGGGTTCCTGCGCACGCACCGGGGCCGGGCCCTGTCAGTGGCGCTGTTGGCCGCGACGGCCACCGAGGCCGATCGGCGCAGGATCCGGCGTGAACTCGACGAGTGGGCACGCGAGTTCGATCTGGACTGGTTCACCCGGCTCGTGCGCGACCCGAACTACCAGTGGGTGGCCATGGTGCTCACCCAGCACGCGGAGGTCGAGTCGGCGCGGCTCGCCGAGCAGGAGCGGGCCAGGGCCGCGCACGAGGACTGGTTGCGCCGCACCGAGGGCCTGCGGGACTGGTCGCGCAGGCACAACCGCCCGCAGGCGCTCAGCCACGCCGCCGCCGGGGTCGCCGCGATCGCCGCGGTGCTGTTCGCGCTCGTCGGCCTCGGTGACGTGGTCGACGTGGCCACCGACGCCCAGGTCGTCGACTCCTGGGTGGGCGTGGTGGCCGCGCTCCTGCTCGGGCTGGTGTCGGAGAGCGCGTTGGCCTGGGACTGCGGTGGCCGCTTCCACCCGGCCTACTCGCTGCTCGGCGCCGGTCGGGTCGCGCTGGGCAGGCTGGCCAGGAACCTGGTGGCGCGCCGGATCGCCGGACCGGCGTTGCTGGCGGCGCTGGCCGGTCTGGGCGCCCTCACCATCTTCGCGCCCGTCGTCACGCCGTTCCTGGTCGCGTTCCTGCTGCTGCCGTGGACGGTCCAGCGGTACCTGGCGTGGCGGGCGCAGGACCGCCGCGAGCGCGAGATCCTGGCCCGCCCGCGGGCAGACCGTCCGTCACCTAACCGTTGAGGAGGTAGTCATGAGTTCTGGAGCGGTGGTAGTCGCGCCGGTAGGTCTTCCCGTCGTCGCCGCGGGGGCGGTCTTGGCGGCGGGGGCGATCGCGGTGACGGCCGGGGCCGTGCTGGTGGCCAGGGCGGTCAACGCCGCGGCCGAGAGCGCGGTCCGGGCGATCGGCGAGTCGGGCGCCCAGCTGGAGGCGGACATCGCCGCCATCGAGGCGGCGGAGGAGGCCGAGCAGTGGCGCAGGCGCGCGGTCACCGACGTCGTCGTCGTCAACGCCCGGTTGCGCCTGGTCCGCGAACGCGCGGAGCGAGCCGGGGTGGCCCTGGAGGTCCCGCGCCCGCTCGCGCTGTCGGCTGAGATCAGCCCCGCCAGGGCGGTCCAGTGGGTGTCCGAAGTGGAGCGGGAGATCGCCCGGCTGAGCGCGAAGCTGGACGCGGCGGCGCCACCGCTGCGGATCACCGTCTCCGGCAAGACCGGCTTGGCGGACGCCGACCTGACCGCCGAGCTCGACCGGCACCGCCACGCCGCCGCGCGGCGCCACGCCACCCGACCCGCCGCCGTCGCGACGTCGTCGATCACCGACGTGATCAGCCTGCTCGACCCGGACGCCACCGCGAGCGAGCGCGACGAGGTGCTGGCCGCGGCGGCCGCCATCAGCGGGCGCGACGAGCCGTCGCTGTACCTGAGCGACCTGCGCACCACCGTCGTGGACACGCTCAACCCCCGCGTCCGGAGCCGCCGGTTGGCCGCCACCTGGGTCGCGGCGCTCGACGACGGTCCGCTCGCCGAGGTGGTCGCGGGCATCGACCCGCCCGCCAGGCTGCGCGGCACGGCCGATGCCCTGCGCGAGGTCGTCGCGGGCACCCGGGAGCTGACGCCGCGGTTGCGGGCGGAGGGCACCGACCTGGCGGCGTGGGCCGAGGACGTCGCGGGGCGCGCCTTCGTGCGCGAACTGGTCCGCAAGTGCCTCAACGAGAGCGGCCACGAGGTGCTGGACACCTTCGACGGCGAGGGCTACACCGGGCTGCGGCTGGCCCGTGCCGACTGGGGCGACCAGCACTCCACAGTGGTCCGGGTCCGCGACGGCAACATCATCGAGCACCACCTGGAGTCCACCCGCGCCCCGCGCGGCGACAGCGACGAGCTGGTGGACCAGGAGCGCTGCGCCATCGCCAACGCGGGGATCCAGGCGGTCGCGGACGCGGCGGCGGCCGCCGGGGTGCGGGTGCGGCTGCAGGAGTCGCCGCCGCAGCAGGTGAGCACCGCGTGGCGGGTACCCGAGTCCTGGCACACGTCCACTTCGGACACCAAGGACGACATCGACACCGAGCGGCCCCGCCTGCGCGAGAGGGACAGCAGATGAGCACCGAACTCGGCACGCGGCCGCACACCGTCCCGGCCTTCGCGGGCGAGATCGCGGGCACCCTGGCCGTGCACTCGCAGTACGTGCTGCACGGCAACACCCGGGACCGCTTCCTGGTGTCGGACGGCGGCGCACCGCAGATCATGGAGCTGGTGCCGCTGCTGTGGCACGTGCTGCGTCCCGCGGGGTTCGACGCGCTGGTCACCTACGACACCGTGGCGGGCCTCGGCGTCTACCCGGCCACCCCCGAGGGACACCGGGCCGTCGACCAGGTGCTGGGCGCCAACGTGCTGGGCAGGCGCCCCTCCCCGGAGCGGTTGCGCGCGCACTTGACCAAGGTGGTGGGGACGGCCGAGCAGCCACCGCCGGAGACCGACAACGCGCGCCCGGCGGCCGGTGCGCAAGCCTGCGGCGCGCAGCGCCCCGCGGCCCGGCTGGCCTTCGTCGTCGACCACGCGTCGCGGCTGGTGCGCTCGCCGACCCAGCTCGACCAGGCCGAGCGCGACCAGTTCCTGTTCTTCCAGAAGCTCGCGCTCACCGCCGAGGCGCACGAGTACCCCGACCGGCCGCGCGCGTTGCACAACCCGGTGATCTGGCTGGTGGAGGGCGAGCGGGACCTGCCGGTCTGGTTCACCGCGGGCGGCGAGGCGATCCGCACGGTGGCGGTGCCGATGCCCACGCTCGACGAGCGCACGACCATGGCCGGGTTGCTGGTGCCGATGCTGCCCCCGGCACACCCCCGGCCGGGTCGGATCACCCCGGCGCAGGAACTCGCCGGGCTCACCGAGGGCATGGCGCTGGACTCGCTGTTCAAGATCATCAAACTCGCGCTCGACCGGGGGCTGGGCGCGGACCGGGTCGCCGACGCCACCCGGATCTTCAAGCTCGGCATCGACGACAACCTCTGGCGGCGCGGCAGCGTCCGCGAGCAGATCACCACCGGCCAGCGGGTCATCGCCGGCCGGGTGCTCGGCCAGGAGCGCGCGGTCGGCAAGACCCTGGACATCCTCAAGCGCGCCGCGCTCGGCCTGTCCGGCGCCCAGGCCAGCACCTCGGGCCACCGGCCGCGCGGCGTGCTGTTCTTCGCGGGCCCCACCGGCGTCGGCAAGACGGAGCTGGCCAAGCAGGTCGCCGAGCTGCTCTTCGGCGACGCCCAGGCCTACCTGCGCTTCGACATGAGCGAGTTCTCCGCCGAGCAGGCCGCCGACCGGCTCATCGGCGCGCCGCCCGGCTACGTGGGGTTCGAGGCGGGCGGCGAGCTGACCGGGGCGGTGCGCAGGCGGCCGTTCCAGGTGGTGCTGTTCGACGAGATCGAGAAGGCGCACCCGTTGGTGCTGGACAAGTTCCTGCAGATCCTGGAGGACGGCAGGCTCACCGACGGCCAGGGCGTGACCACCTACTTCTCCGAGTGCGTGCTGGTGTTCACCTCCAACCTCGGCATCCTGCGCACCGACCGGGAGACCGGCACCACCCGTAGGCTGGTCGAGCCGAACACCCCCTACCCGGAGTTGGAGCGCAGCGTCCGCACCGAGATCCGCCGCCACTTCACCACCGAGCTCAAGCGACCGGAGCTGCTCAACCGCTTCGGCGACAACATCGTCGTCTTCGACTACATCAGCCCCGACGTGGCAGCGCGGATCTGCGAGCTGCAGCTGGACAACGTCGTGACCAAGGTCTACGTCGAACTGGGCATCGAGCTGCGGCTGTCCCCCACCGCCCGGGCGGACCTGGTCCGGACGTGCTCGTCGGACCTGGAGAACGGCGGTCGCGGGGTCGGCAACCTGTTGGAGAGCAACCTGGTGAACCCGTTGGCCAGGGAGCTGTTCGACAGCGGCGCGGGCCAGGGCGACCTGGTCGAGGTCGTCGCGGTGCACCCCGGCGACGACGAGCGGGGCCCGACGCTGACCACGCGCGTCACCCAGGGTGGTCCGCGGTGAGCCGGGTCTGCTCCAAGGACCGGTCGGAGGTCTACGACGACAGCATGTCCCTGTGCCCGCAGCACCTGGCACCTCTCGTGACGGCGGTCGACCTACCGCCCGTGCCGCCGCCGGAACCCGCCCCGGCACCCGGCAGGGCCGAGGCTGAGCAGAGCAGCCGACGGCAGTCGTGGAGCAGGGCGGTGTGCTGGCACTGCGGGACCGGGGCCGCCGAGGGCAACACCCGGTGCACGAACCTGGGGTGCGGGCGGTCGCTGACCCCACCCGCGCTGCTGGTCGTGTTCGACAGCGGTGAGGTCATGCTCGAGGTGGGCCAGAAAACCCAGTTGGGCAGGCACGGCGAGCACGAGCGCGTGTTCGCCACCCACGCGAACGTCTCGCGCGCCCACGCCGTGCTCCGGGTCGACGGCGACGGGACGGCGTGGGTCACGCCGCTGCGCGCGGTGAACGGCACGTTCCTCAACGACGTCGAGCTCACCGTCGAACTGGAGCGGCAGGTGGCCTCGGGTGACCGGATCCGGCTCGGCCGCGACGCCAAGGGCACCATCACCCTCTTCGAGCACTAGCCAGGAGCGCACGCTGTGACCCATCCCCCGCAGGACTCGTTCTGGGCGCGGGTGTTCGGCCGCCGCGGGTCGGTCGCCCGGCCCGAGCCGCGCAGGCCCGACCCCGTCGAGCAGCCGCGCACCCCGGCGGTCGCGCTCATCGCCGAGGCGCGGGCGCGCGGGGAGGCCGACGCCCGCAAGCACGTGCGCGACGGCTGGTCGTTCACCGACGCCGCCAGTGCGACCCGCGATGCCGAGGCGGGCATCGAGGACTACGCGAACCTGTTGCGCGAGCGCGGGAGGGCCGCTGTGGCCTCCGCGCGCGACCTGCACCTCGCGGTGTTGCAGCAGACCGCGCCGCTGCGGGAGCAGCGTGAAGAGGCACGGGAGCGGATGACGGCCGCGCGGCAGATGATGAGCAGGCTGGCCGGCCGTGAGGCGTGGCTGCGAGAACCGGACCTGGACAGGCCCCCCTCGGCCGAGGAAGACCAAGCGGCACAGGAGATCCCGGACGACGATCCGGCGTGGGAGGGCGAGACCACCGCCCTCGGCCTGCCCTGGCGGGTGCTCATCCTCACCGGGCTGGTCGCCGCGCTCAGCCCGGTGCACTACCTGGTGTTCCAGCACTTCCTCAGCGGCACGCTGGCCCCGGCGGGGATCTGGGCGCTGGGCGTCTCCTCGGCGGTGCTGATGGTGGTGGGCCCGCACGTCGCCGCGCTGATGCTGCGCTCGGGCCGGGCCACCGGCAGCGACCGCACGCTCGTCCCCGCGGCGGTGGTGCTCGGACTCGCCTGGGCCACCATGGCCGTCTTCCTCGGCCTGGTCGCCGCGGCCGTGGTCAGCGTCGACCACGTGCGGCTGGCGGCGCTGGACATCACCGGCACGACGCTGGTGGTGATGGTCGTGGCCGGGCTGCTGGTCGGCGGCGCCGTGTCGTTCATGATCGGCCTGGCCCGCAGGCACCCGTTCCAGGAGGCCTACGCCGAGAGCAGGCGCCGGTTCGAGGAGCTCGACGCGCGGCTGCAGGCGACCATCCTGCACCTGGACCCCGGCTTCGCCGACTTCGACGTGGTGGTCCCCGACACCGGCGGACGCCAACCGGAGACGCTGATCGAGGCGATCGAGGCCGCCTACCGGGCGGCGGAGTACGCCTACTTCGACGCCCTGTCGGCCACCACGGGCGACCCGACGTTCACCGAGGCCGTCGAGCACCGGCTCGGCCTGCCGCGACGGGCGGCGGCCGGATGAGCGCGGTGCTGCGGATCAGCCAGACCCACTACCCGGTGCGCGCCCTCGGACCGGGCACCCGGTTCGGTGTCTGGGTGCAGGGCTGCACGCTGGCCTGCAAGGGGTGCATGTCGCGGGACACCTGGAGCGCCGGTGGCGGCACCGGGGTACCGGTCGACGACCTCGTCGAGCTGTGGCGGTCCGCAGTCGCGCGCGGCGCCGACGGGCTGACGGTGAGCGGCGGGGAACCGCTGCAGCAGGCCGCGGGCCTGGCCGATCTGCTCACTGCCGCCGACGAGGTCCGCCGACGGGCCGACCGCGAGCTCGACTTCCTCGTCTACACCGGCTACGACGAGGACGAGCTGGACGAGACCAGGCTGGCCGCGGTCGACCTGGCCGACGTCGTGGTCTTCGGCCGGTTCGACGTCACCAAGCCGACCGCGCTGGTGTGGCGGGGATCGGCGAACCAGCGGATGGTCCCCCGGACCGACCTGGGCAGGCGCCGCTACGCCGATCTCGTCGACCACGCCCCCGAACGCGGACCGCTGCAGGTGGAGGTGCGCGACGGCGATCCCTGGATCATCGGGACGCCCCGCCAGGGCGCGCTGCGCGAGCTCGGCCGGTCGATGAAGGACCTCGGGCTGCGCGTCACCGACACCACGTGGCGGCCCTGAGCGGTCCACTCCGGCCGCCGCTCCAGTCCACCCGCGCGGCACCCGGCGCGCGGTCAGCCCGGCTGGTTGGTTGTCATCAATTGCCGGTCGGTCCATCGAGTCCGCGGCGAACGGCTCCTAGCTTCGAGATCACCGAAGCATCCCCGCCAGGAGGAGCCTTCCCATGGCTGACAACGATTTCTTGCGCACCTCGCCCGACGAGATCCGGCTGTTGGCGAGCCGGGGAGAGCTGGCCGAGCGGGTGGGCGCGGCAGCGGGAGACGAGCGCAGGCGGCTTCGGGCGTCGGTGTTCGAGATCGCCCAGCCGGTCGTGTTCTGGAACCTCACCAGGGCACTGGAGCTCAAGCGCGGCCACTACCGGTGCGCCACCGCGGTCCACCGCCTCGAGGACCAGTGCCTGGACCGCTTCCACGACGACATGGACGCCGTCGTGGCCGACGTGCTGCGCAACGCCCGCGTCCCCATCACCTCGCTGGAGGGCTGGATCCGCGGCCGCCTCACGCACGCCACCGTCGACGGCTACCGCCGCAGGCGCAGCGAGCGCGGCGCCCTGCAACGCCCCCGGGTCCCGCGTTGGCTGGCCACCGCGCTCGGCGAGAACCCGGTGCTGCTGGCGCTGGCGGTCGACATCCTGGACTTCGTCGGCACCGACACCGCGGTGGGCCCGGACACCTGGCCGATCGCGCGGTGGGCCGAGCGGCGGGTGGCCACCGGCGCCGACGCCGCGACGGCACCGCGAGTGGTGGCCCGCGAGACCGAGGTCGTGCTCTCGGCCATGCGCCGACGGCCGGGGTGGTACGCGGACTACGTGGAGCGCCCCCTGGGCCGCAAGCGACCGCTCGCGATCCCGTTGCCGCGCTTCTCCTCCGAGAACGGCGCCGAGCTCCCCGTCGACCTCGCCCTGCGGCAGCAGGAGAGCGACCCGATGCTCTGGCGGGCGGCCCTGGCGGTGGCGGCGATCGACAGCGGGATCGCCGACGGCGAGGTGCCCGAGGCCGTCGTGGCGGCCGTGGTGTCGGTGGTGTTCGACGGCGAGCCGTGGTCGGCCGGACCCGACGCGGTGGACCGCATCCTCGCGGCCGTGACCGCGCGCTGAGGCGTCGCCCGTCCGTCAAGCACCAGCAGAACCGACCGAGGAGGCAGCAGTGGGCGAAGGTGTCGGCGGCAGCGGTGTTCCCGGGGAAGTGGACGTCGTCGCCCGGTGTCGGGCGGTGGTGGACGCCATGGCCGCGGGTGCGCCGGAGCCGATGTCCGTGGCGGCGTTCGCGGCCGACCTGGCGACGTTGCCCGCCGGGCACCCGGAGCGCGGCGCGCTCGCGGCGACGATGATCGTGCTGCTGACCAACGGCGGCGGCCATCCCAGGCTGAGCGTCCTGGGTGAGCTCGGCCCGCTGCTGGACATGGTGCGGACCGCGCCCGCGCACCTGCTCGCCTGGCCCGAGGCACGGGACTCGGCGCGTGCTTTCCAACTGGTGCACGAGGCTCAGGAGCAGGTGATCCCGGTCCCGGCGGCCACCGCAGAACTCGACGAGCTCGCGGCCAGGCACCCGGGCGTGACGCCGACCTCGGCGGCGATCCGGACCGCGCAGATGTCCGCCCGGCTGGTCACCGCAGGCAAGCGCGGCGACGAGAGCACGCAGAGGGAGCTGGTGGCCACGTTCGAGCGGTTGGCCGACCACCTCGGTGACGTGCCGAGATCCGGGACCCTGCGGGACATGGGGAAGGCGATGCAGGAGCTCTTCGAGGCCCAGCGCACCCAGGACTGGGGCGCCGTGGTGGCCGTCATGGACCGGATGCGCGATGGCGCGGCGGCGATGGGCCTCGACCCGGCGACTTTCACCTTGCCCCCGGGCGCCAAGGCGATGTTGGACATGTCGTCCGACGAGCCGCCCACGCACACCGAGCTGACCACCGACGAGGTCGTCGCCCAGTACGCGGTCCCCGGCTCGGGCGCGGCGGGCAAGCTCACCGCGAGCTACGTGCTGATGGGTGGAGGGGGCGGGACCGATCTCGACCGCATCGATCGTGCCATCGAGCTGACCAGGCAAGCAGCGTCCGAGCCAGGCCCGATGCAGCTCATTGCGCGCAGCGGCATCGCCCTCAACCTGTACCGCAAGGCCGAGGTCCTGGGCACCACCGAGGGGCTCGACGAGGCGCGGGCGGTGCTCGAGGACCTCGTCGACGACCTGCGCGGGCTCGGCGGCTCGGCGCACCCGATGTGGACCGATGTCCACCACCAGCTCGCGCTGGTCAAGAGGCGCTCGGGCGACGAGCACGGGTCAGGTGCGGACGAGCTGAGCGGCCTGTTCCGATTCGCCCACCGGGCATTGCTCGAATCCGATCCGGCGGTCGCCAGGGACGGCCTGCGCGAGGCCGCGCACATGGGCATGGAGCTCGCCAGGGCCCGCGTGCGGTTCGCGGACTACGCGGGTGCCATGGACGCGCTGGACATCGGCCGGGGGTTGATGCTCTTCGCCGAGGTCGAGGTGCTCGACCTCGGCGCGAAGCTGCGAGCGGTGGGACGCGCCGACCTGGCCGACCGGTGGGAGGCCGCGGGGGCACGCGTCCCGGGGTTGCGCGCCGAGGCCATCGAGGTGCTGGTGAACGCCGCGGGTGGGATCGATGGGTTGCTCAAGCGGCCGTCCCAGGCCGATGTGCGCGCCGCACTGACCACAGTGGACGCCGACGCCCTCGTCTACCTCGTGCCTGCGCAGGAACAGCAACCCGGTATGGCGCTGGTGGTGCCGCGTGAGGGGCCGATGGCCCACCTGCCGTTGACCTTCCTCAGCCTGCACGCGGAGGCGGGCGTCGAGCGGTACCTGACCGCGCTCTCACGCCTGTCGCGGGAGCTGAAACCCGCCGCCGGGGAACCGTTCAAGGACCAGCTCGACGAGCTGTGCGAGTGGGCCTGGCGGGTGGCCATCGGTCCGCTGCTGGAGCGCTACTTCGCCAGGGACTCGGCGCGGCGCGGTCGGGTACCGCGCATCGTGCTCATCCCGATGGCGGGGCTGGCCGCGATCCCCTGGCACGCCGCGCGCAACAGCGAGGGCACCTACGCGGTGGAACTCGCCGCGTTCTCCCACGCGGTGTCGGCACGCGAGTTCTGCGCCAACGCCGCCAGGCCCCCGGTCCGGCTGACCTCCACCGGGCTGGTCGTCGGCGATCCGCACACGGCGGGTCCGGCGAAGGACCTGCCCGCTGCCCGGCTGGAGGCGTACGAGGTCCACCGGGCGTTCCTGCGCGCGGCGAAGTACGTGGGGCGCCGCCCCAACGGCACGGTCAGCAGATCGGGACCGGGCACCGCCGAGCAGGTCCGGTCCTGGCTGACCGCCGAGGCCGCGCACGCGGGAACGGTGCTGCACCTGGCCTGCCACGGCCAGTTCAGCTCCGACGAGCGGGCGGCGAAGGCATGCCTGCTGCTGGCACCGGGGGGACCGGGTGAGTCCGGTGAACTGGGCGCGGACGAGATCGTGAGCCTGCTGCACAGCACCCCGGACCGGCAGGTCGGGCTGGTGGTGATGGCCGCGTGCCACACCGGTCGGTCCATCCACGGCTACGACGAGGCCTACAGCCTCGGCACGGCGTTCCTGGCCGGTGGGGTCCGGACCGTGCTGTCGACGCAATGGGCGGTTCCGGACGAGGCCACGTCGATGTTGATGTACCTGTTCCACCACTACCTGCGCACGGAGCGGGTGCCGCCGTGGCAGGCGTTGCGCTCGGCCCAGCTGCACATGCTCCGCCCGGAGACCCCGGTGCCCGACACCATGCCCGCCCACCTGCGCGAGCTCGCCGATGGCCGCGAACTCGTCAGCGGCGGGGAGCACACCGGTGTCGTCGGCTGGGCCGGGTTCGTCCACGGCGGGCACTGACGGCGGGCACCGGCACCGACCAGCACCGCCACCGACCAGCGCCGACCGGCACCGAGCAGAGGAGATCCGGATGTCCCACACCCCCGAGACCATCGACCAGTTGCGCGCCCGGCTCGCGGGCCTCACCGGCCCGGCCAGGGTGGAGCCGTTGGGCAACCTGGCGCAGAAGCTGCTCCAGCGCGCGACGTCCACCTCGCTGGAGTCGGCCTCGTCGCGGGCCGACCTGGACGAGGCGATCCGGCACATGGACGAGGCGTACGGACACCTTCGCGCGGGTGACCCGCTGCGGCCGCAGGTCGGGGCGGTGCTGGCGTACGCCCTCGCCTTCCGCGAGAGCACGCGCGGCGGCGGGGCCGACCGGCCGAGGACCACGGCACTGCTCGAGGAGTCCATCGCGCACGGCAAGTTCCCGACCTCCTTCCTCGCGCTGCTGCGCGTGCTGCTCGCGATGGCGCTGATCAACAGCGCCCAGGACCGGCTGACCGGGATGACCTCGCTCTCACCGATCGACATGATCGCGGGCCGCCGCTCACCCGCGCCCGCGCCGGAGGCCGACCGCGCGGAACAGTTGTTGGACGAGGTGCTGCGAACCCCCGGGGTGTCGAAGGACATCCTGGACATGGCTGGCCTGCTGTCGCAGATGTGCGGGCTGATGAAGGCCTTGCTCGGTCTGGGCAGCGCTCCCCTCGACCTGTCGACGATGCAGGGCATGTTCGCCACCTTCGCCGACCTGCAGGGGCGGATGGGCTCCGCCGGTGGCTCAGGCATTCTCGGGATGCTCAGGCACGGGCTGCAGCCGGGATCAGGGGGCATCCTGGACATCGCGCCGGAGGAGCGGCCGGTGATCATCATGGAGGACACCCCGACACCGCCGAGCACGCCGCGCGACCAGCGGCCCAGCCACGCGGACCCGGTCGCCGTCCAGCGGGCGACCGCTCGCGACGACATGCTGCGGTCCTTGGTGGAAGTGCTGTCGCTTGACCGGGACGACCGCGGTCCGTGGCACGCGGCGTCCCTCCTCCTGGTGCCGGACGCCCCCGCGCCGGACGTGGAGACAGTCGACACCGCGATCGCCATGGCCAGCGAGGTGCTGGAGAGCGACGGCGGTGCGTTGTCCGAAGAGGACACCGCACTGGCCCACTTCCTCTACGCCATCGCGTTGTGCTTGCGGCAGCGCTCGGACGCCGCGGGCGTCGAGTACGAGTTCGAGAGCACCGACTACGAGCTGGGCGCGCGATCGCTGCTCTCCGCCGTGCGCGCTCTCCCGGCCGACCACCCGGCGGTCCCCGTCGTGCTGCGGTCGTTGGGCGCGTTCCTCGCGCCGGAGCGACCGCTGGCCGGGCTGGACGCGCTCGCCGCCGGGTTCACCGGCCGCCTGGACTCCTTGCTGGCCAACGGGAACCTCCCCGCCGACCGCACCGCGGAGCTGCACGCCCTGCGCTGCGCGTGCCGGGCGGCGTTCGCCGCGGCCGAACTGCGCAAGGCGGTCGCGGGGCTGCCCGCGGACTACCCGTGGCCGGTCTCGCTCAAGGCAGCGGTCACCCTGCTCGGCTGACACGGCACGGGAGAGGAACACGATGGTGAACGGGTTCTTCGGGCGCGCCGCCGAACTCCGCCTGCTCGCGGAGCTGCTGGCGGACGCGGCGCGGGGACGGCCCGCGACGGTGGTGCTCGACGGTGAGCCGGGCACCGGCAAGACGCGGCTGGTGCAGGAGTTCGCCCGCACGGCGCGCGCCTCCGGCGCGTTCGTGCTGGCGGGCGGGTGCCTGGAACTGGCGGGCGAGGGCATCCCGTACGGGCCGCTGACCGAGGCGTTGCGCTCCCTGGTCCGCACCGAGGGCGCCCAGCGGGCCGGGGAACTGGCCGGGCCCGCGTGGTCGGAGCTGTCGGACCTGATCTCCGATTTCACCGCGGGCCCCGGTCCCGCACCGGGGTACGGCGCGCAGACCAGGGTGTTCGGCGCGGTGTCGCGGCTGCTCGACCACCTCGGCAGCAGGCAGCCGCTGGTGCTGGTGTTCGAGGACGTGCACTGGGCCGACACCGCCACGCTCGACCTGATCGCCTACCTGGTGCTCACCAAGTCCGACCAGCGGATGATGCTGGTGTGCAGCCACCGGTCGGGGCTGCGCACCGGGCACCCGCTGCGGGTCAGGCTGACCGAGCCCGAGTTCGTGCGCCGGGCCAGCCTGCTGACGCTGCGCCCGTTCAGCCGCAAGGAGCTGCGGGCCTTCGTCGCCGCGATCACCGGCGAGGACATCAGCCCCGAGCGGGCCGACGAGTACTTCGCGCTCTCGGAGGGCAACCCGTACTTCACCGAGCAGCTCGTCGCCGAGTCGGGCTCCGGGGCGACCCGCGTCCCGCCCTCTGTGGACGACCTGATGCGCGAGCGCCTGGCCCGCCTCGGGCCGGAGGCGGGCAGGCTGACCAAGGTCGCCGCCGTGGCGGGCAGGCGGGTCAGCGACGCGCTGCTGGCCAGGGTCGCCGGGTTCGACGACACCGCGCTCGAGGCCGCGCTCACCGAGTGCCTCGGCAACCGCGTGCTGGTGGAGGACCGGGAGGACGAGTCGTACCGGTTCCAGCACGCGCTGCTGCGCGAGGCCGCCTACGGGACGGTGCTCACCAGGGAGCGCAAGCGGTTGCACGCCCAGTTCGCCGCCGCGCTGGCCGAGGACGCGCCCGCGAACCCGCGGTTGCTGCCCGAGCTGGCCTACCACTGGTTCGCCGCCGACGACGTGCCCCAGGCCCTGCGCGCCTCCGTCGGCGCCGGGGACCTGGCCATGCGGCTGCGCGCGTTCACCGAGGCCGAGACCCAGTACGGCCGCGCGCTGGCGCTGTGGCCCCGGCTCCCGGACGCCGATCGGGTGGCGGGCACGACACTGGTCCGGCTGCTGGGCGTGGCCGCGAACGCCGCGCGCTGGGCCGGGCACCTGCGCCAGTGCCTGACCTGGGCGCGCTGGGCGGTGGACGCCGGGGTCGGGACCGGTCCCGTCGTGCTCGGCCGCCTGCACGAACGCCTGAGCAGCTACCTGTGGGAGGCGGGCTACGACGAGGAGTCGCTCGCCGAGCTCCGCGCCGCCGACCGGCTGCTGGCCGAGGTCCGGCCGAGCGCGGCGGGTTCCCGCGTCCGGGCCGCGCTCGCCACGGCGGCGGTGAAGTCCGGCCGGTGCGCGGAAGCGCTCGCGCTGGCCCAGCAGGCGGAAGACGAGGCTGAGGCGGCGGGGGCCAAGTCGGCGGTCGGGCGCGCGCGCAACAGCAAGGGGTTGGCGCTGTCCGGCCTCGGTGAGCACACACCGGCGATCGCGGCCGTCCAGGACGCTCTGGCCATCGCCGAGGCGGAGGACCACCTGGAGGACCAGCTGCGGGCGCGGGGAAACCTCGGGGTCTGCCTGGAGCGCGCGGGCCGGGTCGCCGAGTCCGCCGCGCAGTTCCAGACCGGCCTGGCCAAGACGCGGGAGTTCGGGCTGCTCGACTCCCGGCAGTCGGCGCTGCTGGCCAACAACGCCTGCGCCACCCTGTTCCAGATCGGCGAGTGGGACCAAGCGGTGGTCCTCGTCGACGAGGTGCTGCGCTACCACCCGGCGCGGGAGACCACGTTCCAGCGGCTGACCAAGGCGGAGGTCGACCTGGCCACCGGCAGGCTCGACGAGGCCGAGCGGCTGCTGCGCAGCGTGCGCGAGCTGCCCAGCGCGCAGCCGCGCTTCCTGAGCCCGCTCTACCGCTGCCTGGCCGAACTGGCGGCGGCCCGCGGTGACCTGGACGCCGCGCTCGACACCGTCCGGCACGGCATCGAGGTGGTGGCGGCCTGCGAGGACCCGCTGCTGGTACTGCAGCTGTGCGCCTACGGGCTGCGCCTGACCGCGGACTGGCCCGACCCGGGTCCGCCCGCGCGGCTGCGGGAGTTCGCCGACGACATGGCGGCTCGGGCGCCGAGCGACGGTGACGCCGAGACCCGGGTGCTCGTCGCGCTGTGCGCGGCCGAGCGAGCACGGGCGGACAGGGCGGACACCGCGACGATGTGGACGGACTTGGCGGAGTCGTGGTCGGCCCTGGAACGGCCCTATCCCAAGGCCTACGCGTGGGCGCGGGCCGCCGACGCCGCCGCCCGCGCTGAGGACAGGCCGACGGCGATCGCGGCCGCCACCGAGGCGGCGGGTATCGCGGACCTGCTCGGGGCCGCGCCGTTGGCGGAGCTGGTCAAGGGGATCAGGCGCGCGCACAAGCTCGTCGAGCGCGCCCCCACCCCCGCACGCCGACCGTTCGGGCTCTCCGACCGCGAGGTGCAGGTCATCGCCCTCGTCGCCCAGGGGTTGACCAACAGCCAGATCGCCACCCGGCTGCGGCGGGCAACGTCCACAGTGGCCAACCAGCGGGCGTCGGCGATGCGGCGGCTCAAGGCCAAGAACGCTCCCGACGCGGTGCGCATCGCT
Organism: Actinokineospora globicatena; assembly: GCF_024171945.1. Lineage (GTDB taxonomy): Bacteria > Actinomycetota > Actinomycetes > Mycobacteriales > Pseudonocardiaceae > Actinokineospora > Actinokineospora globicatena. The sequence continues at coordinate 2,942,175 of NZ_JAMTCR010000002.1, read as the reverse complement.
CGTGAACACGGACTGTTGGCGGACTGACGGTGCGCCCAACCTGGAGGAACCATGGCACGCAGGGCATTGTTGATCGGTTCGTCGACCGGCGACCTGGTCGGCCCCGACAACGACATCACCGCGATGGAGCACGCACTGGCCAGGTGGGGCTTCACCTGCGATGTGCGTACGGGGGTGCGCGCCAGTCGAGCGGGCATCCTCGACGCCTACGAGGAGCTGATAGGCCAGGCAAGACCGGACGACGCGGTCGTCGTCTACTACAGCGGCCACGGCGCCTACGCCAAGGACCCGGCGCTCGCCGACGGCATGCCGGGGCCGGGGGTGGTGCAGTTCATCGTCCCGACGGACTACGCGGAGTCCACTGAGGACGATTTCCGGGGTATCGCCAACATCGAGCTGTCGGTGCTGCTGAGCAGGTTGACCGAGCGCACCCGCAACGCCACGGTGATCCTGGACTGCTGCCACTCCGAGGCCATGTCCCGAGACCCGGAGACCGGTGCGGCGGCGCGGGCCTGGCCGCGCGCGATCCCCCCGCACCTTGCTCGCGCGCACCTGGACTCGCTGCGCCGGGGCAGTCTCGACCTCACCCGCCTGGACCCCAGCGGCAACCCGAACGCGGTCCGGGTCGTGGCCTGCGCGGCGAACCAACTGGCGTACGAGGTGCCCAACGATGACGACGTCGTGATGGGGTACCTCACCGACGCCGTGACCCGGGTGCTCAACTCGCTCGACCAGGAAGCGGCACCGTTGTCGTGGTCCACCGTCGTGGACCGGGTCCGCCAGATCGTCCTCGAGCGCAACGGCGTGCAGCGGCCCGAGGTGGAGGGGCCGGGCGAGCGGGAGCTGTTCGGTACCGAGCCCGTGGACCAGGTCGCGTTCCTGCCCGCGTCCCGGCAGCGCCAATGGGTTCGCATCGCGGGTGCGCGGCTGCTCGGCCACGGCGAAGGGGACGAGTTCGCGATCTACCACAACGACACCCTGTTGGGCGCCGTCGTGGTCGAGTGGACCGATGGTCACGCCGCGTTCGGCCTGTTGGAGGGTCCGGATCCCGATGTCGAACTCCCGGTGGGCACCCGAGCTCAGTTGGTCGTGACGGCGGTCCCGACCCTGCCGGTCTCCCTTGGCGTGGGCGCGGACTCGCTGGCGGAGGTCGTGCACCAACACCCGGCATTGCGCGTGGCTCCCGCGGGCGAAACCGCGGGGGTGCGGGTGGTGGCCGAGACCGAGGGTTTCGCGCTGCACGACACCCTCGGACCGTTGAACCGACCGAAACCCACGGTGCGCCAACTGATGGCTGACCTCAAGCGCGTGGCCAGGGCGCGGGCTTTGCTGCGGTTGTCCGAAGACCCCGGAATGGCGCTGCCCACGCGGGTGCGCGTCGAGTTGGCGCGGGTCGTCCACGGCGTGGCGCACCCATTGCCCGCCAGCGGTTCCGTGTTGCACCCCGGCGAGGCCGTGTGCGTGGTGGTGCACAACGACGACGAGCGGTACCTGTACGTGTCGCTGCTGGACGTCGGGGTGTCCTCGCGGATCACCCTGCTGAACCCGGCGCACCCCAGCGGGGTCCCCATCGCGCCGGGCACGCGGTACGTCTTCGGCGGGGACGAGGTCACCGGCGCGCTGCCGGGACTGGAGCTGAGCTGGCCCGAGTCGGTCCCACCGGTGCGGCCGCGGCCGGAGAACATCCTGGTCCTGATCAGCGAGGAGCGCACCGACACCGTTGTGCTGCAACAGGGGGGCGTCCGCACCCGGGAATCGTTGAACCGGCTGGAACAGCAACTGCGGCGGCTGGGCAACGACGACAGGGACCTCATCACGCCGATGCAGACCAGGGCGGTGCGCTTCGCGGTGCGGACCATCGCCTTCGACGTCGTGCCCACCGCCGCGCCGCCCGCCGAGGGAACCGTCTTCGAAGTCGACGACCGCCCGAGCCCGGTCGCGCACGCGAACGACACCGCCGTGCCGAGCAGGGTCGTCGTGCGGCTGCCCACTCTGGTCGTGCACCACAACCGTGCGTTCCGCGGCCAAGACCTGCGCCTGGACACACTGGTGCTCACCACGGGCGCGGATGGGAAACCCAGCCACCACACGCACACCGCGCGGTTCAGCGGGGTCGTCGACGGCACCCGGCTGACCGTTCCGGACAACCCGGTGTTCGAAGGGGAGGTCCGCGACCGGCTGGACGTCGCCGTGTGGGTGTCGCCGGACACGGGGCACCACGTGGACCTCTCGGCGGTGACCGGGGAGTCGACGGCCCGGATCGTCGACGCCGTCGACGCGCGGCTCACGGCGGCGGTCGGCCGGGCGAACGGCCTGTACCGGGCGGGGTTCCACGCCGCGGATCGGTTCGGTGCGGCCCGGTTGGCGGTGGAGAGCAGGGTCAGGACAGCGGACTACACCTTCGACCTCACCGTGGAGCCGGTACCGGTCCGCGGTCCGTCAATACTCCAGTAGAGGCACACCCCAGGCGGAAGGACTCGACGATGACGACCAAGCGGGTCAAGCTCGGCGACCAGATGTGGAAGGTGAACTCGGCAGACGCGGCCTCGGTCGCGGACACGATAGCGGCCGCGATGTCCGAGGAGAAGGTCGTCCGGCTCAGCCTGTTGTCCGGCGACGACACCCCGGCCACGGTCATCTTCAACGGGAAGGTCGCTCTCCTCGCCACGATCGACGAGGGAGCGGTCCCCAGGCCGACCGAGATCTCCGGTAACGCGAACGCCGACGCGGCCAAGGTGGACCCCCCAACGAAGAAGTGATCCCAGGCGAGGGCCGGGGCGTCGGATCACGGCGCCCCGGCCCTTCGCGTAGTCGCTAAGGGCCGAAGAGGGTGCGGGCCAGGGAGCGGATGGATTCGAGGGGTGAGTGGCTTTGGGTTCGGGAGGGGGGTGCGGGCGGCAGGACGAGGCGGAGGTCGTCGTCGGTGGCGGGGTGGGCGGTTTGGGTGGCGGTGCGGAGGGTGTCGCGGGGGACGGCTAGTCCACCTTGGACGATGATCTCCAGGGTGCTGGCCCGCTGGACGTACTGGTGGGTGTAGGCGTCGCGTTCGTAGCGCAGGGTGGGGGTTTCGCGCTCGCAGGTCGAGGGGCAGTCGTCACTGGTGGGTGCCGGTCTGGTGTGGACCTGGATGGTGCCGGAGCCGGGGAGCAGGGTCCGGTCGTCGGGGATGAAGGACGTGCCGCTGGGGTTCGCCGATTCGACCGTGTAGCCGGGGATGGTGGTGGTGAAGGTGCCCGGCGGGTCAGTGGCGCGGACGGTCAGGATGGCGTCGCGCAGGACGGCGCGGTCGACGTACTTGGGGGCCGTGAGCAGCAGCTGGGTGCCCGCGACGCGGTGGATGTAGGCGTTGGTGACCGCGGCGCCGTCGATGTACGCGAGGCCGGGGCGCTCGGCGGTGCAGGTCAGCACGGCTGGGAACCGGGAATCGGACTCGTCGAAGGCGCAGTCCGGGCCCGGCGTGTCCACCAGTGAGTACAGGGTGACGTAGGGCGACAGCGGGTACGGGTCGGCGCCGTCGGGTTCCAGCTGCCACGACTTCAGCTGGGGCAACGCGTGGTAGCCGGGCACGGAGGTCACCACGATCGACTCGCGGGTCAGCTGCGCGGCCGCCAGTCGTTGGTCCACATCGGACGGAAGTGCCGCCGCGAGGGCGTGCAGCGTCACGAGGGCGAGCGTGACCGACACCGCGAGGAAGCCGAGCGCGAGGTACCAGCGTCGCAAGAGGACACCGGCCACCAGCGTGAACGGCACGACGCTGAGCAGCGGGAACTTGCTGAACCCCAAGCCAGCCTCATCGCTGATCTGCCACGCGAGCAACCACAAGCCGAAGCCCGCGCCCCCAACCGCCACACCCCAGAACAGGCGTCCGCCGCGGGTCCGGGTGAGCAACGATGCTTCCGGCGCCACCCGCGACACCGCCATCAGCAACGCGACGAGCAACACGAACAGCACCAACGCCGCGAGGTAGCCCATCGAACTGCCGCCGAACACCATGGCGACCACGACCCCGGTCCCCAGCAAGGCCAACACCCCGCCGACCACCCCGGCCAACCCGACCTGCGCCAACGCCAGCCACACCCCACGCCTCACAGGCGCGGCGGGCTCCCCAGTCTCCACCACCCGGACACTCTCGCACGGCACTCCCCCGCGGCGACATCCGTGGAACTACTCAGCCCAGGGTTATCGTCTTGACGTACACGTGCGGCTCGCCGGATCGGTCCACGTAGACATCGACCTGTTCATCCCATTGTGGACCGCGCAGCACCTGAGCGAAACCTTCCAGCCGAGCGTCGGGCTCCAGATGCCAGTCGACGCCGGAAGCGGAGACGTATATGCCGCGAAACTCCGGAAAGTCCGGTTTTGTCGCGTCAGCACCAAACCCCGCGAAGAACTGGTCGACACACTCCGGCGTGGCAACGAAGTCGAACGCCACGCTGTCGGCGAACATCGGCTCGATGTAGTACCGCAGCCGCGTCCGCGCGCACTCCGGCAGCGACATCACGGATATCCGCTCCAGGTCGGCCAAAGTGAACCCGGGCCTGCTCCCCGGGTACGCCCGAGGATCCACCTCAGCCTCCCCCGGCAACGCCACGATGACCGTCACAACCCCACCGCCACAGTCGCAGCGATGGCGGATATTCCCCACCTCTTCGTCCCCAGCTCCCCAGCCTCGTTAGCGCAACCCTACTCAACAACCAGCAACGCAGGCCCCTCCCACGGGTTGTTGCTTGGCGGCGAACTCGATCGCCACGTCGATCGGCCAGATTCTGTTTATGTGGACCAGATCAGCGGACTCGAGCACGGCTATTGGGTGGCCGACCTGGGCCATGGCGGCCGCAAGGACACCTTCGACCTTCTCGAGTTGGTCGGGTCCGGAGAACTCCCAGCGTGGAACCCACACCGGAGACCTGGACTCAGCTTCCTCCGACAGCACGGCCGCGAACTCACCCACCAGCTCGGACGGCACCGCCGAGAGCAGGTAGAGGCGATCGTCTAGACCATCCGGGTTGTGCTGGTGCGCGAAGCTGCGGAAGTGCCAACGCGAGTCAGAGTCGGCAAACCCCAGGAAGCCTTCCTGCGGACCGTCGTGCCAATCCAGGACGATCGCTTGCCGCAGTCGGAGTTCGCCCGGTCGCACGTCCACCAACCGCCGAAGCGCGTCATCTGCCATCGCGACCTCCTTGATCCACTACGTGCGCCCCTCGAGCACCGCTCCCCGTGCTGACACCCAGACGCCTACTCCGGCTCTCCACGAACTCGATCAACTTGTTGATCGCGTGCGGCACGTCGAGGAACTCTGCTACCGGCAGGAGTCGCTCGTAGTACTTCTGGGTCAGTGGCAGTTCGTCCTCGTACAACCACGAGCACAGGCACTCGAACGCGAGCCCCGGCTCGCCCGCGTAGACCAACTCGACCACATCACGCCGAACCGACTCCCTGGTGATCGGCGACGCCTTCAGCAGGGCCAGTATCCCGGCCTCCAGGCGACCGCTCACGGCAGGCGCGAGGACAAGAAGTCCCTGATCGACTGGACGTCGGTCGTCCAGTCGGAGATGCGCATCCCGTCCTCGTTGGCGGTCTCGCGCGGGTCGATCGAGAATTCGCTGGCCTGCGACGGATCCGGGATCCACATCTTCCACCTCCGCCCTGTGCGCGCAGGCTACTCCACTCGGAACCGGCGGTGCTCGCGACAAAGCGCGAGGTGATCAATCGTCAACGTCCGGAGAACAACTGTGGATGTGGTGCGGGCTACCGTTATGGGGAGAAGGGGTGGGGAGTTCTGGGGATGGTGTCACTCAGGTGGTGGTCTGGCGGTGGGGGCCGGGTGGGCCAGACTCGGGGGATGACGAGGTGGATGCGGGTGGTGGCGGGGTTGTTGGCGGCTGTCGCGGTCGTGGGAGGTGGGGTTCCGGCTGAAGGGAGCGTGGGGAGTGGCACCGGCAGGGGGTGGCCTGAGGTGTTGGGGTTGCCGGATGGGTTCAGGCCGGAGGGGATCGCGATCGGGGAGGAGGCGGTGGCGTATTTCGGGTCGTTGGCGGATGGGCGGATCCAGCGGGTGGATCTGCGGACGGGGCGGGGGCGGGAGTTGAGCGGGCCCGCGGGGACGCCGTCGGTGGGGTTGAAGGTGGATTCGGGGCGGCACCGGCTGTTCGTCGCCGGTGGTAGTGGTGAGATCCGGGTGGTGGACACCCGCGACGGCGGGGTGTTGGCGCGGTACGCGGTGGCCAACGGCGGGTTCCTCAACGACGTGGTCATCACCAAGGACGCGGTGTGGGTGACGGACTCGTTCCAGGCGCAGCTCTACAAGTTGCCGCTGGGGCGTGGTGGGGAACTGCCCGCGGCGGCGGTGACCGTGCCGTTGGCCGGGGAGTGGCAGAACACGCCGAACTCGTTCAACGCCAACGGGATCGCGACGACGCCGGATGGGCGGGCGTTGATCGTGGGGCACACCTCGTCCGGCAAGTTGTTCCGCGTCGACCCGGCGACCGGGGTGGCGAAGGCGGTCGACCTCGGTGGCGGCAGTGTGGTGGGCAACGACGGGCTGCTGCGGCTGGGGCGGGACCTCTACGTCGTCGAGAACGGCAGCAACCGGATCGCGAAGGTCGGGCTCGCGGCGGATGGGTCGACTGGGGTCGTCGAGCGGCGGTTGACCGACCACCGGTTCGACGTGGCCACCACCGTCGCCGCGTACGGGAGCAGGCTCTACGCCGTCAACGCGCGGTTCTCCACCCCGCCGACCCCGACCACCACCTACACCGCCGTCGCCGTGCCCCGGTTCTGAGCTCCCGCGATGTGGGAGCCGGAATAGCGGGTGGCGCCGGGGGGCTATTGGCTGGGGACGAGGTTCGACCAGCCAGGGAAGGGACGGGTACCGCAATGAGCACCGACGAGTTCGCGGCGCAGTGGCAGGCGTGGAAGGCCGAGCGGGAGCGCGGACTGGCCGATCCGGTCGGCTGGCTGGCGCTGGTGTCGCTGGACTGGCTGACCGAGGAGCCCACCGCCTACCCCGGGCTGCCGGGGCTGTGGTGGCAGGACGCCGACGCCGCCTACGTCGACCCGGCTGGCGGTGAGCTGGCGCACGGCGGGGCGGCGATCACCGAGGTCACCCGGTTCGAGCTGGTGCCAAGCGGCGCCGGGACGCGGGTGGTGGCCGGGTCGGTCGAGGTGGAGGTCGCGCGGCGCGGCGGCTACCTGATCCGGGTGCACGACCCGGCGGCGGAGGTGCTGGCGGCCTTCCGCGGCGTGCCCGCCTACGAGCCGGACCCGGCGTGGGTGCTGCGCGGGGTGTACGAGCCGTTCGACGAGCCGCGCCCGACGACGGTGGGTGCCGTGGTGGCGGGGCTGACGCACGTCTACACCGCGCCGGGGGTCATCCGGTTCACCGTCGACGGCGCGGAGCACACGCTGACGGCGTTCAACGGGAAGAAGGGCGGGTTCAGCGTCCTGTTCACCGACGCCACCAGCGGTGTGACGACCTACGCGGCGAACCGGTCGCTGGAGGTGCCCGACCCGGACGAGGACGGCACGGTGGTGCTCGACTTCAACCGCGCGGTGAACCTGCCGTGCGCGTTCACGGCCTACGCGACGTGCCCGTTGCCGCCAGAGGGCAACCAGCTGCCGTTCCCGGTAGAGGCGGGCGAGAAGACCCCTTACGAGCAAGAGGCGCTGGCGCACTAAGTGCACGCGGGGCCCGGGAGCCATGCCGCTCCCGGGGTCCGCGGCTAGAGCTCCGCGCTAGAACAGAGTGTCTGCGGGGATCTCGCGCAAGCGGCCGTCGGTCGTGCAGGCGAGGAAGCGATCAGTGGCGTAGTGCAGGGCGGCGATGGCCGCGATGGGCACTGTGACCCACTGACGCGTAGGTAGGTCGTACACCGCGAGTGGGCCGGTAGGGGAACCTGCGGCGATAAGCATGCCGTCGGCGGACACCGCCAGCGTGGTGAGCGGGCGTGCGGTCGGGACGACGGCGACCTCCGACTCCGACCAGAGTCGTAGTTCTGGGCCGACCGTCGCGAACCGGTTGTCCGGTAGGGCGATGCAGGCGTTCGCCAACACACCACGCTTGTGGCCCAACTGTTCGCCCGTCGACACATCCCACCAGGTGGCACTGCCGTCGGCCGATAGGGCGAACAGAACCCCGCCAGCCACCGCGACATCCGTAAGTGGGCTGCCGTCCAAGTCGAGCGTCGCGGTGTGCTGGAAGCCCGCGGTGAGCACAACTACCTCGCCCGTACTGGTCCCTAGCGCGATGTGACCCAAGAACGTCGACGAGCTCGTCAAGCCTGACTAGTGCCGGTAAAGCGAACAGCCGGTGAGAGCGTCGACCAGCGTCCCGCTCTGTGTACCTGCGACGACGGTCTGCCCTACCTGCCGAAGGAAGCCCGACGGATCCTCCAGCCGCCGTTGCACCACGCCGTCACGACGGACCGTCCCGCAGCGTTCCAGGGTCAGAACCATGTCACCGAGGGTGGCGACCGCGGTGGGCGCGGAGTCGCACGGCGATGGACAGCACGAACCTGAGCATGGTCTGGCCCGCCGCGGGCGTGGCCGTGCTCTGGTTCTGCGTGCAGCGCCACGTCCGGACCCTGTGGGTGGACGCCTCGGTCCTGGCCGCCATCACCGTCTCGGTCAACATGGCCACCGGCGCGAACCTCGGCCTGGCCGTCGTCGCGGTCGCCGCCAACCTCATCCAGGCGGGCGTGTTCGTCGTGCTGCTCGCGCGCTGGAACCCCGGTCTCTGGACGCGCGGCTCCGCCATCGGCCCCCGCGACCTGTGGGGCCTGCTCGGCGCGGCGGCGCTGGCCACCCTCAGCGGTGTCGCCATCGGCCCGACCGCGCTGTGGCTGATCACCGGGCAGTACTCGTGGATGGCCGCCGCGGTGTGGCTGGCCCGCAACACCGCCGGGATCCTGCTGGTCGGCGCGCTCGGGCTGTTCGCGGGCCGCGCGGTCACCACCCCGGGCTGGGTGGCGGCGGCCAGGGCCCGGCTGGCGCGGACCTCCCCGTGGCGGACCGGCGAGTACCTGGCGGTCGCGCTCGGGTCGCTGGTCGCCTACCTGTTCGTCTTCGGCATCAACCACACGCTGCCGCTGGCCTTCGCGCTCATCACGCTGACCGTGTGGGCGGCGAACCGGCTCTCCACCACTTTCGTCGTGGTGCACAACCTCACCGTCGGCACGATCGCGGTCGTCTACACGCTGCGCGGGGACGGGCCGTTCGCCTCCGTCGGCCCGCACGCGGCGAAGGCGCTGATCGTCCAGTTGTTCATCGCCCTGGTGGCCGTGGTCGGCCTGGCGCTCGCGCTCGGGCGTGACGAGCGGGCGGCGCTGCTGCGCGAACTGGCCGCCAGCCAGCAGGACGCGACCCGGCGGGCCGAGCTGATGCGCGCCGTCATCGACTCCATGGGCGACGGCCTCACGGTGGTGGACGCCGACGGCCGGATCACCCTGCGCAACCCCGCTGCCGCCCGCCTGATGGGTGGTGTTGTCAGCCCGGATGACACGGTGCGCGACAGTGAGCACTATGGAGTGTTCCACTTGGACGGCACTCCCGTGGCGAACGAGGACATGCCCCACGCGCAGGTGCTGGCGGGGCACGACGTGCACGAGATGGACATCTTGATCCGCAACGACGGTGTCCCGGGTGGGCGCATCGTCAGCGTTAACGCCACCGCGCTCCCCGACGGGCACGGCCACGACAGTGTCGTCCTGCTGTTCCACGACGTCACCGCTGAGCGCCGTCACCGCGACGAACTGGCGACCTTCGCAGGTGTGGTCGCGCACGACCTCTTGAGCCCGCTGACCGTGGTGCAAGGTTGGACTGACGCAGCGAGTGAGTCGCTGGACGCCGTTCCCCCGGCCCTAGACCGCGCCCAGGCCGGCCTGGGACGAGTCACCCGCGCGGCGACCAGGATGCGCGGGCTCATCAGCGACCTCTTGGCGTACACGACCACGCGGGACGCCGTCATGGCACCGGTATCGGTAGACCTGACTGTGCTGGTCGACGACATCGTCGCCGCGCGCACTGACACGGCTCTAGCCTCTGACGCCCCAGTGCCGGAGTTCTTCATAGAGTCGCTGGAGCCGGTGCACGCCGACCTGGTTCTGGTGCGCCAGCTGATGGACAACCTCATCGGCAACGCGATCAAGTACACCGCGCCGGGTGTCACGCCCCGGCTGCACATCGCCGCGACCAGGCGGGGTGACGTGGTGCGGGTGACGGTGATCGACAACGGCATCGGCATCCCGACCGGCCAGCACGACGCGATCTTCGACAACTTCCACCGCGCCCACCACACGGCCGACTACGCGGGCACGGGCCTGGGGCTCGCCATCTGCAAACGGATCGTGGAACGCCACGGCGGCACCATCACCGCCACCGACAACCCGGCGGGCGGTTCACGCTTCACGTTCACGCTGCCCGCCGTCACCGCTACCCGTTGGCCCTTGGACCGATCGGTGCTCAGCGCGACAACGTAAGAGCTGCGGTCGACCACCACGGCCGACCGCAGCCCCTAGCAACTACTTCAACCCGTAGGCACGGATGATGGTCTGGTCGACGGTCGCGCCGTCAACAGCCTTCGCCGTTGCCTTGAGAGAGACGAACTTGGCTCCCGCCGGGTGGTACAGCAGCGCGAACGACTTGTCCCCGTTGGCGACAACCGGCGCCGGACGCCAGGTAGCGCCATCGTCGTAAGAGACCTGCACGGTCGGGGTGGAGACCCCAGCCTCACCGGAGCGCTGGGTGTAGACGGGGAGGACGAACAGACGCCCTGCCTTGGCCTGGTTGTAGTCGTCCAACGGCGGCGCGAACCGCACGACAGGCAGTTTGACGCGGCTGGGCACGTCACCGGTGGTGTGCTCGGAGGTGAATGTCCACTCAGCACTCTGCTTCGTGGTCAGCTCGAACGGCGCCCCTCGCGTTGCCTCAGTGCGCAACCGGTAAGAACCCTTGCCAGGTGGGACTACCGCGCGAGCGGACCCGGGCCACTCGCTCTTGGTCACCAGCTCGCCGTCCCGGTAGAGCTCCGTGCTGCCCACCGCCACGCGCGAGTACCCCGAGTGCTTGGGTTCCTGGTCCGCGTAGAGCGGGATATCGGCGGCGACCTCATCGCCCATCCGGAACACCCCGGCGTACGGGGAGTCTGGCAGCGACGCCGCGAACACCCCCGTGTTCCACCGCTGCACGGCAGTCTCGCCGCGCCGGTAGACCGTGGGCTCGTCGGCCACCTGGACGGCGTCCGGCTCGTACACCGACGTCCCCTGGGTGAACGAGTCGTACCAGGGCAGGTCCGGGCTGTAGCGTTGGTCGAGCCGGGCCGGTAGCGGCAGCCGGGTGAGGTCGCTGAACGTGCCGACGGCGCCCTTGCCCTGGGCGGCCGCCTCGGTGCGCACGCTGACGAGGTCGCGGTCGCGGAAGTGCCGCTTGAGGTCAGCGGGGACGCGGCCGGGGTACACGACGCCGACGCCGTACTGGTAAGGGCTGCCCACGAACCCGCCTTCGCCGTCCGGCTTGGCGAACCGGCCGCGCAGGGTGAAGGTCGCCTTGTCCTTCGGGGCTGACGTCGTCGACGGGATGAAGCGCACGAAGTCGAAGTCCGGCCCGCCGATGCCGCTCCCCGTGGTGCCCCACGACGTGGTCACCTGGAAGAGGGACTCCGCCGCTCCGGCCTCGGCGTCCGGGCGGTCGACCGAGTACTCGACCCGCTTGCTCTTGGCGCTGTCGAGGACCAAGGTCACGTCCTTGGCGACCACGAGGTTGGGCTCGTAGGCCGCGACCACCACCTCGCCGATCGAGTGGCCGTCGAAGTAGTAGGTGCCCTTCGGGACCCGCGTGACGGAGCTGGCGGGGCTGTCGAAGTTGATGAAGCCCCGCGGCTGGTTCAGGTCCGTGAGCCAGTACACGTGGCCGAAGACCTCACTGGGCAGGTCCTTGAACTCGACGGTGACGTCGTAGCTCTCCACCTCCTTGTCGACCGCGATCGGGGTGCGGACGACGGCCGTCCCACCGGTGGCGACGACGGCCCCCACGTGGACCTTCTCCGCGGCGGGCACCTTGGTGTCGGCGCTGACCCGCACCGAAGCCTGCCCGCCGGCGGGAACCACGACCCGCGACGGCGACACGGTGAACAGCCCGGCGGGCTGTCCGGGCACGTCGACTTCGAGCGTCACAGGTGCGGTGCCGGTGTTGCGGTAGGTCAGGGTGCGCGTGATGACGGGGTCGTCGTGGTGCGGCCACCGGGCGAGACCGAGGCTCAGCGACGCCGCGTCGGCGGTGACCGGCTGGGTGGTCGCGCGCGCGACGTCGACCCGGCCGCCGCCCTGCTCGAACGGGGTCAGCGCGGGGTTGGGCTTGGCGGTGCCGACGAGCGCGGCCTTGAGCCGGTCGGCCTTCCAGTCCGGGTGCTGACCGGCCAGCAGTGCCGCCGCGCCCGCGACGTGCGGTGCGGCCATCGACGTGCCCGAGAGCGCGACGTGCTTGTCCCCCACCGGGTCGCCGATCTGGCCGTTGGCGGCGCGGGCGGCGACGATGCCGACACCGGGCGCGGTGATGTCCGGCTTGATCGCCCCGTCGCGGAACCTGGGTCCACGGGACGAGAACGGCGCGAGTGCGTCGGTGCGGTCGACCGCGCCCACGGTCAACGCCGCGTCGGCCGCCGCGGGTGCGCCCATCTCGCCGCCGGAGTTGCCCGCCGAGACGACGAACAGCGCGCCGGTCTCGGCGGTGAGCCGGTTGACCGCGAGCGAGGCCGGGTCGTCCCCGGCGGAGGGCCGGTTGGAGCCGAGGCTCAGGTTGATCACGGCGGCCCCCTCGGCCGCGGCCCACTCCATGCCCGCGATGACGTCGGACTCGCTGCCGTCGCCGTTGTCGCCGAGGACCTTGCCGTTGAGCAGCGCGCTGTCCGGCGCGACCCCCTGGTAGCGGCCGGAACCGGTGATGGTGGCCGCGACGTGGGTGCCGTGGCCGATCCGGTCGTCGGCGTCGGCCGAGCCGCTGAAGTCGCGCGACAGCACGACGGCGCCCGCCAGGTCGGGGTGGGTCGTGTCGATCCCGGTGTCGAGCACGGCGACCTTGACGCCCTTGCCGGTCAGCCCGGACCGCCACGCCTCGGGCGCCCCGATCTGCGGCACGCTGCGGTCCAGCGACGCGGTGACCTTGCCGTCGAGCCACACCTTGGCGAACCCGGCGGACCGGGTGGTGCCCAGCGGGGTTCCCTTGGGCAGCGCAAAGGAAGCGCCACCGATGCTGGGCAGCGCCCGCGCCTCGCCCGCGATCCTCGGCGCGGCGCCGTCGTAGGTGACGATCAGCGGGGTCGCCTTGCTCGTGCGGTCGTCGAACCCGTCGCGCACCAGGGCGGTGACGTCGAACAGCCGCCGGTCCAGCTTGCCCGCGCCGATGTCGGCGACCACGTCGGAGGGGAACACGTTGACGTCGCCGCGCTCGTCGAGCCGCTGCACGAACGTGACGTGCCGACGCCCGGGACCAGGCCGGACGGTGGCGTGCTTGCCCACCAGGGTCACGTGATCACCGGTCACCAGCGTCACCTGCCCCCGCTGCCCCGCCGCCGCGACCGCGACCGGAGCCGCTCGCGCCTCGGCCTCGGCCACCGGCCCCATCGCGATCGCCGCCGCCAGCGCCACGGCGGCGGCGACCCCCATCCGACCCCGTCCAGGTCGATCTCTCATGCGCCATCTCCCCAGCTCGTGCGGCGCCCTTCGCCGCGCACCCGCTACAACGCCAGATCGATCCCGCTGGTTGTCAGACCCGCCACAACTGCCGGACAGAGCACCCACGAGCAGGTGTGATGGGATCCAAGCCCGGCACCAAGCCCCGCCGGACTGGACACAGTGGACGGATAGACCCGATCGCCGATTACACCGCTCCACCCGCCACGACAATCGCCCGAATGGTCAACAACGACCGACTGACCACAGTGGACAATGACTGATGCTCGCTGACTACACCGCCGCCTCGGGTCTGGCAATCGCCCGAATGGTGACCAGCGGGCAGGTTTCCGCGGTCGAGGTGGCCAGGATGGCACTGGGCGCACTGCGAGCCGTGGACGGGCGGATCAACGCCTTCCAGCGGGTCGACGCCGACCAGGTGGTCGAGCACGCGCGGGCGGTCGACCAGCGAGTAAGCGCGGGTGAGGTGCTGCCGCTGGCCGGAGTGCCCATCGGGGTCAAGGTGGGTGAGCGGAGGGCCGGGAAAGCCTTGGTGGCGGCCGGATGCGTCGTGCTGGGGAGCACGAGCGTGCCCGGACCGGGACCGGCCTGGCGCACCTGGGGGCGGACGGACCGGGGGCTCACCAAGAACCCGTGGCACGCCGACCGGTCACCCGGCGGGTCGTCCGCGGGGTCGGCGGCGGCCGTGGCGGCGGGCATCGTGCCGATCACCACCGGCGCCGACGGGGCCGGGTCGATCCGGATCCCGGCGGCCTGGTGCGGGACCACCGGGGTCAAGGTCACGTCGGACACCCTTGTCGCGCCCGGGTTCCTGACCAGGTCGGCGGCAGACACCAAGGTGTGCCTGGAGGTCCTGCTCGGCCGCGACCTGGAGCCAACCGCACCCACGGCCGCCTGGTCGGACACCCTCGGGTTCGCCGACACCGACCCCGAGCAAGCCGCCATCGCCAGGGCGGCGGTCCGGCTTCCCCTGATCGACGTGCCTGTCGACCTCCTCGACCCCGAGCGGGCGTGGTTCGACCACCGAGCGGGCAGACCTGTCGACATCGCGGAGAACCGGCGGCGGCTCGCGGTGGTGTTCGACCAGGCGGACCTCGTCCTCACCCCGACCACCCCGAACCCGCCGCACGGGCACGACGGGCCGGGCGCGCGGATGAGCACCGCGCTCACCTGGCTGTTCAACCTGACCGGCCACCCGGCCGCCAGCGTGCCCGCCGGGTTCGACGCCGACGGGTGCCCGGTCGGCCTCCAGGTCGTCGCCAGGCGAAATCGGGAACAGGACCTCCTCGCGGCACTTCCTTTCGGAGGTTCACACAACCCGGGCACCACCGGCCGCGATAGCGCGTAGTTCTTTTCACGACGTGCGGAAATACCCGGGAATCGACCGGTCGTGCACGCGCATTCGCATTCGCGGACAGTGACGGCCGCCACGTCCGCCGAATGCCGAACCGGGTCGGGGAACCCCGCTGCCCCGACCCGGTGGGGACCCCTAGTGGACCTTCGCCGTCTCCGGGAAAACGGTCGGGAAGTGTGGCAGCACGTTCTCCGCGATCTCCTGCAACACCTCGGGCGCGGGCCTGCGGCCGTACTTGAGGTTGATCGCCACGTGGTTCACGCCGATGTCGTGCAGCTGGCCCAGGTGGTCGAGCAGCGCCTTCCAGCCGGAGCGGAAGCCCAGGTGGATGGGCTTGGGCACGCCGTTGGCGTCCTCCTCGAGGTCGATGTAGAGCGACTGGGCGAACGGCTTCCACTCCGGGGTGGCCTGCTGCCAGGCGGTGGTGATCATCCGCTGCTGCACGACCGGGCGCGGGTACATCAGCCAGCCGTCGCCGTGCTCGGCGATCCACTCGACGTCCTGGCGGCTGTTGCCGGTGACCAGCAGCGGGACCCGCCGCCCGACCGGCTTGGGCAGCAGGTCGGTGCCGCGCAGGGTGCCGTAGACGGAGTCCACGTCCGGGAAGTCCTCGCCCCACAGCCGCCGGATGGTGGTGACCGACTGGCGGAACAGCTCGCCGCTGTGGTCGCGGTTGAGGCCGTAAGCCGGGAACTCCACGCCCCGGTCGCCGGTGGCCGCGCCGATGACCAGCCGCCCGCCGCTGAGCTGGTCGAGCGAGGCGGCGGCCTTGGCGATGTCGATCGGGTTGCGCAGCGGCAGCACGGTCGAGCCGGTGGCCAGCGCGATCCGGCTGGTCTTGGCCGCGATGTGGGTCAGCCAGACCCACGTGTCGTAGAGCTGCCCGCCGTCGCCGAAGGACAGGTCCAGCAGCGGCACGTCGCGCGCCCAGAGCGCGGCGAACCCGCGCTGGTCGGCCAGCACCGACTGCTCCACCTGCTCGGCGACGTCGAGCCGGGGAACGGCGCCGCTGTAGGACTCCAGCGGGTACATCAGCCCCAGCGTCAGCTCGCCCTGCCGGAACATCGCGTCCCACCCGGGTCGGTCGCTGAAGGTGTAGGTCATGAGCGCTCTCCTCGCCGAATACTTGACCTCAAGGTCTAAAACAGTCTACCGTTCCCGACCATGGGGAGACCCCGGAAATTCGACCCTGATCGGGCGGTGGCGCAGGCCGCCGAGACCTTTCGGGTCAACGGTTACGCCGAGACCTCCCCGCAGGACCTGGCCGACAGCATCGGGATCGGCAAGGGCAGCCTGTACAACACCTTCGGCAGCAAGCACGAGCTGTTCCTGCGCAGCCTGGAGCACTACGCGGGGGTGTCGTTGCACGAGCTCAGGGCCGTGCTCGACACCGGGGGACCCATCCGCGACCGCATCAGGGCGATGCTCACCGGTTTTGTCGACGCCGACCTGGCGGACCCGGACCGGTGCGGTTGCCTGGTGGTCAACAGCGCGGTGGAGATGGGGCCGCACGACGAGCACGCCGCCCGGCTGCTCGGTCGGTCGTTCGACTCGTCGCAGGCGGTGCTGCACACGGCGTTCATCGCCGCGCAGCAGGCGGGCGAGATCGCGGCCGAGAAGGACCCCAAGGCGCTGGCCTGCCTGATGCAGAGCACCATGATCGGGCTGCGCGTCCTGGCCAAGGCCAGGGTCGACCGCTCCCGGTTCGACGCCGCGATCGACGCCGCGATCATGGCGATCTGACCGCACCCCCGCACGGTCATCAGGGCGGCTGACCGCGCGGGAGTTTTGTACCTCAAGTTCAAAAAATGTTCGCGCCCGAGACCCTGTAGTTCAACCTGGAGTGGGGAAAAGCCATGACCGCGTCACAGGAAGCGACGCCGCAGGAGACGCCGCCGCCGGTGGTGGACCCGAAGTCCGAGGTGACCGAGCCGAAGGCCACCGACGGCGAGAAGTGGAGTGGCAAGCTCTGGGCCACCCTGATCGTGCTGTGCAGCGCCATGTTCCTCGACGCGCTGGACAACGCCATGGTCGGCATCGCGGTGCCGCCCATCCAGCAGGAGCTGGGCATGTCCACCTCGTCGGTGCAGTGGGTGGTCAGCGCCTACGTGCTCGGCTTCGGCGGGTTCCTGCTGCTCGGCGGCCGGATGGCCGACCTGGTCGGCAGGCGCAAGGTGTTCCTGGTGGCCGTGGCCATCTTCGGCATCGCCTCGCTGATCGGCGGCCTGGCCACCGACGGGTTCCTGGTCATCGCGGCCCGGTTCGTCATGGGTGTCGCCGCGGCGTTCACCGCGCCCGCGGGTCTGGCGATCATCCTGACCCAGTTCCCCGAGGGCTCCGCGCGCAACAAGGCCGTCGCCATCTACACCGCCTGCGGCGCGTTCGGCTTCTCCCTCGGCCTGGTCGCCGGTGGTCTGCTCACCGAGATCGGCTGGCGCTGGACCTTCCTGCTGCCGGTGCCGATCGCGCTCGCCATCCTCGTCGGCGCCTCCGTCCTGGTCCGCAAGGACGAGGCCGCCACCGGCAAGCGCCACTACGACATCCCCGGCGCCATCAGCGTGACCGGCGCCATGCTGCTGCTGGTCTTCACCATCGTGCGCGCCCCCGAGGTCGGCTGGGTCTCGGCGCAGACGCTGCTGCAGTTCGCGGGCGTCATCGTGCTGGTCGTGGCCTTCGTGCTCATCGAGCGCAACACCGCCAACCCGCTGATCCGCCTGGGCTTCCTGCGCAACGGCGGCCTGATCGGCGCGGCGCTGACCGCGGCGGCCATCCTGGGCACCTACATGAGCTTCCAGTTCATCGGCTCGCTCTACCTGCAGGACACCCGGGGCTGGTCCCCGCTGGAGATGGCGCTGGCGTTCCTGCCCTGCGGCATCCTCATCGCCATCATCGCTCCGCGCGCCGGTGGCCTGCTGGGCAAGTTCGGCCCGAAGTGGATGATGTTCGCCGGCTTCGTGGCCTACACCCTGGCCTACATCTCCTTCCTGCGCATCGACACCGACTCCAGCTACGTGGCGGTGCTGCTGCCCACCATGCTGCTCATCGGCGTCGCCTTCCCGCTGTCGTTCACCGGCTCGTACGTGCAGGCCACCAGCGGTGTCGCCGACTCGGAGCAGGGCCTGGCCGCGGGTGTGCTGCAGACCGGCTACCAGGTCGGTGCGGCGCTGCTGCTCGCCGTGGTCACCGCCACCATGGCCGCGGGCCAGGGCGGCGCGGGCGCGACGAACACCATTGACAGCTACCACAACGGCATGTACGTGATCACGGGTGTCTCGGCGCTGACGCTGCTGGCCACCCTGGTCTCGGCGCTGCGCAAGAAGCGCGCGGACGCCTAAGAGCCCACTGGAGTGCGGGGCGCGCCTGCGGGCGCGCCCCGCACTGCTGCGGAGAAGGAGGGTTCCATGTCGGAGTTGTCGGTCATCCACGGCGGGCCGAGCCCGCGACTGGACGCGCACGGCCTCGGCGAGGTGCTCACCAGGGCGGCGGCCCGGTCGATCGGGACCGCCGTCGTCTTCATCGCCGCCGACGGCACCGAGTCGCGGCTGTCCTACGCCGACCTGCTCGACGCCGCCTCGCGCGTGCTCGGCGGTCTGCGCCGGGCAGGTGTGCGGGTCGGCGAGCGGGTCGTGGTCCACCAGGCGGACAACCGCGAGCTGGTGACCGCGTTCTGGGCCTGCGTGCTCGGCGGGTTCGTCGCCGTGCCCACCGGCTCGGCGCCGACCGGGCTCGGGCCCGAGTACCGGTGGCTGGTCTCCGACGAGCCGCTGCCGCGCGGTCCGCGCTGGGTGGGCCCGGTGTCCGCGCTGGTCGAGGGCCCACCCGACAAGGACTGGGTGCAGGCCGAGCTCGACGACACCGTCCTGCTCACCACCACCGCGGGCAGCTCCGGCGCGCCCAAGGCGGTTCCGCTGACCAACCGCAACGTGCTGAGCCGGTCGGCGGCCACCATCGAGGACAACGGGCTCGACGAGCACGCGGTCACCTTCAACTCCATGCCGCTCGACCACGTCGGCGGCCTGGTGATGTTCCACCTGCGCGACACCCACCTGGCCTGCACGCAGGTGCACGCGCACCGGCTGTGGATCACCGCGGACCCGGCGCGCTGGCTCGACATCGCCGACCGGTTCGGCGTGACCGCCGCCTGGGGCACCACCTCCGCGCTGGAGGCGGTGGCCGAGCGCGCGGGCACCGGGACCTGGGACCTGTCCGGCCTGCGCTACGTCATGAACGGCGGCGAGCCGGTGCGCGCCGCCACGATCCGCCGGTTCACCGCGGCGCTGGCGCCGTTCGGCCTCCCAGCGACCGCGGTGCGGCCCGGCTGGGGCATGTCCGAGACCTCGGCGGGCGTCATCGACCACCGGGTCGACCCCGGCGCGCTCGCCGACCCGGTTCCGGTGGGCAGGCCGCACGCCGGGATCTCGGTCCGCGTCGTGGACGACAACGGCGTCGTCGCGATCGGGACCGAGGGCCGGATGCAGGTCCGCGGCGACTCGGTCACCCCTGGCTACGTCGACGGCACGGCCACACCGTTCACCGAGGACGGTTGGCTCGACACCGGCGACATCGCGGTGGTGCGCGACGGGTCGCTCGTCATCACCGGCACCACCGCGGGCGCGCTGCGCGTCGGCGGCGCGGTGCACCACGCGAGCGCGATCGAGGCCACCGTGTCGGAGGTCCCCGGTGCCCGCAAGGGATCCGTGGGGGCCACGACCGGCGTGGACGGTTTGGTGCTGTTCGTCGAGGGAGCACCAGACGAGGGCGTCGTCCGCTCCCGGGTGCGGGAGGCGCACGGGCTCGCCCCGAGCCGGGTCGTGTACCTGGCCGACGGCGAGTTCCCCAAGACCCGCACCGGAAAGCCGCGCCGGGCCGCGCTCGCCGAGCTCGCCGCGTTCTGACCTCCACACCGGACAGTCAGTCAACAACACACCCCGATGGGATGAGGAGAACCGTGTACGTCACGACCGACAACGCGTTGGCCGCCGACAGCGCGACCGCGCTGCAGGAACTGGTGGACCGGCAGGAGATCGTCGACACCCTGCACCGCTTCGCGTTCGGCCGCGACCTGGGTGACCGGGCGCTGTTCGAGTCCGCGTTCACCGCGGACGCCGAGTTCGACTTCCGCCCGGCCGCCACCAAGTGCGGGCTGGAGGTGCCGCTGTTCGAGGGCATCGAGATGATCGCGGGCATCGTGCTCGACCCGCGGCTGCACACCACGCACAGCGTGACCAACACCCGGGTCAGCGTGGACGGCGACACCGCGAGCCTGTCGGCGATCGTCGAGGCGCAGCACCTGCCCGCCGCCGACCACAGCAGGCACGCGCTGCTCAAGAACCTCTACGCCGCGACCCTGGTGCGCGACGGGAAGCGCTGGCGCATCAAGCACGTGACCATCGACAACGTCTGGTACACCGGCGACCCGCAGGTCATCGTCGGAGGGTGAAGCCCGTGGTGACAGCGGAGCGTCCCGGAACCGATACAGGGAACGGGATCCCCGCGACACCGGTGTGATGGCCCAGTAGTACCAACGAGGTCCGCCGTCCTCCCGCCGGGGACGGCAGCAGCGCAACGGCCCCGCGATGAACTTCGCGGGGCCGTTGCGCTTCGTCGGGTCTGTCCTTACTGCACGATCCCGAGGCTGAACGGGTTGCTGGGCGTGCCGCCGAGCAGGTGCGCGCCGACCGACTGCAGAACCTGGTCCTGGGCGATCACGTGCTGGCGCATGGTCTGCGCGTCGCGCAGCCAGCGGTCCAGCGGGGACGGCTTGTAGATGGAGCTGGTGGCGACCAGGTCGCACAGCTTCACGACGATCGAGCGGGCGACCCGGTAGGCGTTGGTGCGCGCCAGCACGGTGGCCACCCGCTGGTCCGGGGTGAGCTCGATGCCCGCGTTGAGCAGCTCCCACTGGGTGCGCAGCGAGCCGTAGACCTGCTCGCGGACCGCGCCGAGCTCCATCTCCGCCTCGGCGATGGTGTACTGGATGCGGTAGATCTCCGACCACGGCACGCCGGTCATCCGGTCGGTGCGGTTGACCGCGATGTCGCGCACGTGGTCGAGCGCGGCGCGGGCCAGGCCCAGCGGCACGCCCGGCATGTTGCGCAGGATCGCGTCCGGGGTGGAGTTCGGGCCGGTGACCGTGGCGGTCGCGAAGCTGAACGAGTGCGCCTCGGGGACGAACAGGTCCACCGCCTCGTAGTCGCGGCTGCCGCTGCCCGCCAGGCCGGTGGTGTGCCAGGTGTCGTGCACGACGAACTGGTCGCGGCGGGCGATGAGGATCCGCCAGTGCATCGGCTGCCCGGTGGGGCTGGCCTCGGGCTCGCCGTCGGTGTGCACGAAGGCGCCCGCGACGACCCAGTCGGCGTGGGTGATGCCGCTGCCGAAGCCCCAGCGGCCGTTGAGCCGGAACCCGCCGGGCACCCGGTCCGCGCGGCCGATGGGCAGGATCAGGCCCGCGGTCACCATGTCGTCGTCGGTGAACAGCTCGGCGGAGACCTCCTCGCCGAGGAACTTGGCGTAGAGCGGGGTGTCCATGCCGATCATGGCGCACCAGGCGGCGGAGACGTCGCCGGTGGCCAGCGTCTCGATGAACTGGGTCTGCTCCATCGGGTTGAGCTCGGGGCCGCCCTTGTCCTTGGGCAGCGCGACCCGGAACGCGCCGGTCGAGCGCAGCAGCTCCACCACGTCGGCGGGCAGACAGCGCTCGCGCTCGATGTCCACCGAGCGCTCGCGCAGCAGGGGCACCGCGGCCCTGGCCCTGGCCAGGACGTCCTGCGCGGTCAGCGGCGCGGTGGTCTCAACGGTGTCGACAATGGTCATTGCGTGCCCTTCCTGGCCTAGAGGTAGCGACCGGGCGCGATGACCCCGGTCGGGTCGAGGGAGTCCTTGAGCCGCCTGGCGAACGCCCGCGCGCTCGGTCGGCCCCCGACCCGGTCGATCCACTCGTGGTGGTCGACGTCGAGCCGGTAGGGCAGGAAGCCCTGCTCGGCGAACAGTTCGTACAACCGGTCCAGCGCGCGGTGCGCCGCCTGGGCGTCCGCGCGGTCGAACTTCATGGCGACCACCAGGTCGACCAGGTCGTCGCCGAGCACGTTGCCGGTGCCGCCCGCGAGGATCCCGGTCTCGGCGTGCACCTGGCCGAGCAGCCGCTCGGCGGTGACCACGGCCTCGGCGGTGAAGGGCAGCAGCGGCAGGAAGAACAGGAAGCCCAGGTCGGTGTCGAGCTGGTCGGCCCGCATGCCCATCTTCTGCTCGAACACCCGGTCGGAGACGTCCGGGTCGCCCAGGTAGGAGCGCTCGACGAGGCTGGTGACCTCGTGGTGCTGCGCGTCGGGGTCGGTGGCGTCGGTGGTGGACACCTCGGTGAACACACCGGACTTGACGGCCTCGTCGGCGATGATCGCGCTGAGCGCGGCCACCGAGGCCGCGGTGCCGTCGACCGGGACGTGCGCGAGGAACTGGCCGGGGGCGCTGCCGTAGCCCCGCGCGGCGGTGGGGTTGTAGAACTTGGGCACCCCGGACGCGAGTCCTTGCGCGACCCAGCGGCGCAGCAGCGCGGTGGCCGGGCCGAGGTTCTCCGGGGTGTAGTTGAGGCGCACCACGCGCAGCGCCTCGGGCCGCGCCAGCAGCCGGATGGTCGCGCCGGTGACGATGCCCAGGTTGGACTGGACGAACAGCTGCACCAGCGACGGGCCCAGGGTGTGCGGGTAGACCGGCGTCTTGCGGTCACCCTCCGGCCACCAGCCGACGTGCACGAGTTCACCGTCTGGCAGCACGACTTCCAGCCCGACGAGGTCCTCCACGCGCTGGTGGCGCAGGCCGACGCCGCGGTCGAGCGCGTTGCCGAGCACGCTGGAGTGCGCGGTCGAGACGGTCACGTTGACCATCCGCTCGGTGTCGGCGAGCAGTCCGGCCAGGTGGCCCTGGGTGACGCCAGGCTCCACGACGGCCCAGCCCGCGGCGACGTCGATGTCGCGGATGGCGTCCAGTCCCGACAGGTCGAGCGCGACGACGTTGTCCGTGGCGGACTCCCGGGATCCGAGACCCCAGTTGCGCCCGGTGCTGTAGGCGTGCAGCGAGACCTCGCCCCCGGCGGCCGCGAACGCCTTGACGACCCGCTGGGCCTGCTCGGCCGTGCGCGGCGCGACGGTGGCCGCGGTGTCGCGCTGGCGGAACAGCCCGGTGTTGTCCCCCGGTCCGCCCCTGGTGACCCGGTCGGCGCCGACGATCTCCTCGGCCGCGGCCAGCGCCGCCGCCGCGCCCGTGGTCTGCGGATCGGCGCTGGTCTGCGCGTCGCCGGTGTGCGACTCGGCGCTGGTCTGCGATGCCGTCATCGGGTGCGAACCTCCCTGTCGTGCCGGTTGGCGCCGCCTGCGCCAACGGCGTGGTACTCGCCGTGCAGGAAAACCAGGGGCGGTCGCCGGTCCTGGCTGCCGGTGGCCAGCACGTCGCCGATGAGCAGCGTGTGGTCACCGACCTCGACGACCTGGCGCAGCCCGCACTCGAGCCAGCCGGGCCCGTCGAGCACCAGCGCCCCGGTGTGCTCGCCGGGCACCGCCGACACCGTGGCCAGCGCGGCCCTGCGGTTGTCGCGGCCGGTGGCGAACGCGCGGGCGACGTCGGACGCCCCTATGTCCAAAATGGATAGTGCCCAACTACCGCTGACCAGCAGGTCCGCCAGGAACACCGAGTCCTGGCGCAGGCAGACCGAGACCAGCGGCGGGTCGAGCGAGAGGGAGGTGAGCGAGTTGACGGTCACCGCGTCGTGCTCCGGCCCGTCCGGACCGTCGACCTTGGTGCTCATCACGCACACCCCGGTGGCGAAGTTCCGCATGGCTACGCGCAAGTCAACGCCCACCGCAGGCTCCTACTCGGAAGTCTTTGTTCGGTCGATGCCGCAAGACGGGGGCCCTGTGGCGATCCGAGTGGCCGGCGATCCCCATCACCGGCGGCGAGCCTCGCCCCGTCGCAACCGATAGTATCCGCAGCCGGTGCGCGCGCCGTGGTGCTTGCGCGCACGCTCTCTGCTCATTTCACGCACAGGACGAGGGGTGTGGTCCGCATGGCGGGCAAGGGGTTCGACACGGAGACGGGGCTGGCCAGGGTGGCCGCGCTGGCGTCCACACAGGACTGGCTGGCGGTGCTGGTGACGACGCGGGCCAACGGTGAACCGGCCACCTCGGTGGTCAACGTCGGGCTGGTCGACCACCCGGTCACCGGTGAGCGCGTGCTAGCACTGGTCTCGCGCGGCGGTACCACCAAACTGCGCAACCTGCGGCGGACTCCGAAGGCCACGCTGGTGTTCCGCGCGGGTTGGGACTGGATCGCGGTCACCGGAGGGGTCGAGATCGCCGGACCGGACGACGCGCACGGGGGCGTGTCCGCCGAACGGCTGCCGTCGTTGCTGCGGGAGATCTACACCTCGGCTGGCGGGCAGCACGACGACTTCGAGGTCTACGACCGGGAGATGGCCGCCGACCGCAGGGCCGCGGTGTTCGTGCGGCCCGAGCGGTTCAGCGCCAACCCGGTGCCACACGACCGAGAGGACTGAGCGGGCTGAGGTTCGCGGTCTCGCCGCGCGTCCTGCGGTACTCGCGCGGCGAGACCCCGTACTTCATCCGGAACAGCCTGCTGACCTGCGAGGCGTCCACCAGACCCCAGCGCTCGGCGATGGCCGAGACGGTCAGGTGGTCGTAGCGCGGGTTGACCAGGTCGGTGCGCAGCCGCTCCAGCCGCTGGTCGCGGATCCAGCGGGCCGGGCTCGACCCCTGCTCGGCGAAGAGGACCTGCAGGTAGCGCAGCGAGATGTTGTGCCTGCGCGCCAGCATCGCCGGGCTCAGCGCGCTGTCGCCCATGTGCTCCTGCGCGTACCCGCAAATGCGCAGCACCAGCAGCTGGCGGGCGGCGGCCGGGTCGACCACCGCCGAGCACAGCCGCTCGGCGAACAGCGTGGTGATCATCCCGCCGACGGTGGTGCCCAGCGGTTCGCGGGCCGCGTCGTCGAGTTCGGCCAGGTGGTAGCCCAGCGCGGCGAAGGTGTGGCTGGCCAGCGCGCCCACCCCGGTCTTGCCGTTCCACGGCGCCGCGGTGATGGAGCTGGTCTTCTGCGGGGTCATCCCCAGTGAGCGGTGCGGCGCGCGCACGCCGACCATGGTGAACGGCTGCGGCATGGCCAGCGTGTAGGGCCTGCTGCTGTCGAAGGCGACCAGGTCGCCGGTGCGCACGGTGATGTCGGTGCCGTCCTGGCAGAGCCGGGCGGTGCCGTTGAGCAGGGTGACCACGTACACGTGGCCGCCCTCGTTGCTGGCCACCCGGTCGTGGCGCACCACGGCGTGCGGGTCAGCGGTGATCCTCGATACCCGCATGCTGCCGAACACCCGGGTGGCGATGGTGCCCGCGCCGAAGCGGTCCCGGTCGCCGATGACCTGCAGCGTGCCGCAGGTCCGGCGGACCTCGTCCTCCCACAGGTCGAACGCGCGCGCCGGTTCGACAACCGGCGACGCGGCAACCGCGACGGACGCAAGTGTCACTGGCCGACCCCCGTCGATCTTTCGTGTGGACCATGGCCGGGCAAACTCCGCCCACTAGCGTACCGGAGCCGACTAACCAGGTGACTGGTTTTTGAGAATCACCCAAAACCGTACAGCCAGATGCATCACAATACGATCACTGTAGGTATACAGGGGGTAACTTATCGTTCACAGGGGTACCGCTGCGCTTATTTGCAACTGACCGCGCGCGAGATCGCTAACCCGGCCGCAACCCCGGCGGTAATGTGAGGCCGAACAGTGCGACAAGGATGCTCTTTTTGCGCGCACTGATTACGCCGGGCTGGCGTTTGACACCACCGGGGGTTCGGATAACAAAGGGGGGACATGTCGTCCTTATCCAGAATTGGCGTGGTCGGCGGCGGTGCGTCAGCGGTGAGCCTGCTCGACGCGCTGGCGGCCGAGACCGACCTGGCGCCGGGCACGATCACCGTGTTCGAGCCGTCGAAGCACCTGTGGCGGGGCAGGCCTTACCAGCCCGACCTCGATGTCGTGCGGGTCAACGCGACCCCGCAGGACATGTCGGTGCGGGCGGGTGATGATCACCACATGTTCGAGTGGCTCGCGGGCCGCAACCTGTTCGAGGGTTCACGTTCTGGCTACGCCGATCCGCTCTCGGGGGCCCAGTTCGTCCCCCGCGCGGTCTACGGCGATTACCTCGAACAGTCGGCACGCGCTGCGCTTTTGGCACTAGTGCGCCGGGGCTGGCGGGTGGAATTGGTGCGGCACCGGGTGGAGCGCGCGCAGGTCAACCCGGACGGGCTCACCATGTGGACGGACAAGGGTGTGCCGCACGAAGTGGACTACGCTGTCTTCAGCGTGGGAGCGGGTCGTCCCGCTGACCTGTACGCGCTTTCCGGACATGCTGGATTCATCGGGGAACCGTATCCGGTTCGCGACTCGTTGAGCGGTATCGCGCCCGAGGCGGACATCGCGCTGATCGGCGCGGGGCTGACCGCGGTGGACGTGGTGCTGGCCCTGGCCGCGCGCGGCCACCAGGGCCGGATCCGGTTGTTCTCCCGGCGCAACGTGCTGCCTGGTGTGCGGCAGCGGCCGGTGCACCACGTGCTGCGCCACTTCACCCCCGCCCGGTTCCGCGCGCTCGCCGCGCGCGGTGAGCGGCTGACCCTGGCCGACCTGGTCGGGGTGATGGCCGCGGAACTGGCCGAGGTGGGCGAGGACATCTCGACGGTGCGCCGCGAGATCGACGCGGTGCGCACCGAGGACGCGGTCGACCGGCTGCGCAGGCAACTGGCCGAGGTGGACTCGCCGAGCATCGCGATGCGGGTGCTGCAGCAGGCGGTCCCCGAGGCGGGGCCCGACATCTGGCCGCTGCTCACCGAGCAGGACAAGAACCTCGTGCTCGCCGAGCACGACCGGGCGCTGATGAGCCTGTGCTGCCCGATGCCGCCGGGCAACGCGGCCGCGCTGCTCCGGCTGATCGACTCCGGCCAGGTGGAACTGGTCAGCGGGCTGGTGGGAATCGAGCCGACCGGACACGGCTTCCGACTCGCCACCGCCCGCGGCGAGCACACCACCGAGCACCGGGCCGACGTCGTGGTCAACGCGGTCAACGCCCGGCTGCGCAAGCTCTCGGAGAAGGCCACCCCGCTGTTCAGCTCGCTGGTGGCCAACGGGGCGGCCGAGCCGCACCCGCGCGGCGGCGTGCACGTCGAGCGGGCGACCAGCCGGTTGACCGTCGACGGGGTCGCCAACCCGCGGCTCTACGGCATCGGCGACCCGACGCTGGGCAGCCTGTTCTTCACCTTCGGCGTGCAGTCGCTCGTCGACCGCGCGGTGGACATCGTCGCCGCGATCCGCGAGCACAGCAGTGCGGGCGCCGACCGCGCCGACGAACTGCTGCTCGCCTGAGACACCCCCGAGCGAAAGAGGAGTACCCGTCATGTCCACTGTGGAGCAAGCCAAGCCCGGCTACCTGGCCGACACGCACACCGGGCTGCCGATGCCCTCGGCCGCCGCGTTCGACGACCCAGCCGCTGAACGCAGACACCGCAAGCAGCGGTTAACCGCCGCACTGCGGCTGTTCGGCAAGTACGGCTTCGGCGAGGGCATCTCCGGGCACATCTCGGTGCGCGACCCCGAGCACCCCAACCTGTTCTGGGTCAACCCGTTCGGCGTGTCGTTCAAGCTGGTCAAGGTCAGCGACCTGATCCTGGTCGACAGCGACGGCACGGTGGTCGAGGGCAAGCACCCGGTCAACCCGAGCGCGTTCGTCATCCACTCGGCGATCCACGACCTCGGCCCGCACGCCGAGGCGGCCGCGCACGCGCACACCGCGCACTCCAGGGCGCTCGGCGCGCTGGGGCGGCTGCTGGAGCCCTACGACCAGGAGTCGGCGGCGTTCTACCAGGACCAGGTCCTCTACGACGACTACCGGGGCCCCTCGGTCGCGGTCGAGCAGGGCCGCGACATCGCCGAGAAGCTGGGCGACAAGCGGGCCATCCTGCTGCGCCACCACGGTCTGATCACCGTCGGCGGGTCGCTGGAGGAGGCGGTGCACTGGTTCTTCACCTTCGACAGCTGCGCCGAGGTGCAGCTGCTGGCGCTGGCGGCGGGCGACCCGAAGCCGATGGCGCACGAGCAGGCGGTCGCGGCCAAGGACGGCTTCGGCGACCGGCAGCTGGGCTGGTTCAGCTTCCAGCTGCTCTACGACGAGATCGTCGCCGAGCAGCCGGACTTCCTCGACGAGTAGCCACCCACCGGCACCGCCCGCCTGCGGTGCCCCACCGGTAGGGGTGCGGTCAACCCAACTCCCCGCGCCCCTACTGGTGGTGGGTCACCCGCGCAGCAGGCGCAACGTGAAACCGGCTCCGGTCGGGTCGATCGCCTTGGTGGCGCGCTTGAACAGGTATTCGGCGCGCTCGTAGGACAACCGGCCCCGACCGGTGACCGGGCACAGGTCACCCTCGCGCGGCGGTCGCCCCGGTCCTGGTCTGCGGTCGGCCAGGAAGACCGGGCCCGCGGTTCGACCGTCGAGCACCACCGGCAGCAGCCGCGCGGTGTCTTCCCGCCAGCGCACCCGGGATCGCCCGATGGCGCGGCGGCCCGCGAGGTCGAGCTGTTCGACGTCGAGGTCGAGCACCGCCCGGACCTGGGCGCCGGACTCGCGGAGCATCGTCCACAGCAGACGCTCACGCACCGGGACGTCGACCAGCTCCCACACCCGGTCGACATCGACCGACGGCGCGGACCTCTTCACTTCCTTGCGTCTGTCCACAGTGGCCGCCAGGTCCGGCAGCCCGGCCCACGAGCAGAAGGACCGCATCGCCGCGCGGTGCCGGTTCCAGGTCTTCGCCGACGCCTGCACCCACGTCGCGGTGAACATGGCGAGGACGTCGTGCTCGGTCAACGCCGTGATCGGGGTCCGGTCACCAACAGCCTTGCGCAGTCTGCCCAGGGTCTGGCCGTAGGACCGGCTGGTCGCGCGGTCGATGTCCTGCCTGGCGAGGAACTCCGTCGCCGCGTCGACCAGCGGGCGCCCGACGGGGGTGACAGCCTCGTCCGCCCGACGCCGCAGGAAGGCGCGTTCGGCGGCGTTGTCGGTGAGCGCGGCGGCACGTTCGAACTCACGCCCCGCTTCCCGTGCACGGCCCAGGCGCATCAACAGGTCGCCGCGGGTGCTGGGGAGCAAGTGGTAGTCCCGCAGGTCATCGGCGAGCGCGTCGACCAGCGCCAGGCCCGCTTCGGGGCCGTGCGCCATGCCGACGGCGACAGCGCGGTTGAGCCGCACGACCGGCGTCGGCACCAAGTGCGCCAACGCGTCGTAGAGGGACACGATCTGCGCCCAGTCGGTGTCTTCAGCCGAACGCGCGCCCGCGTGGCAGGCAGCGATGGCCGCTTGCAACACGTACGGGCCCGGTGGTCCGCTGCCGCGCGCCCGCAGCAGTGCGGTGAACCCGCGGCGGATGTGCAGCGGGTCCCAACGCCCCCGGTCCTGCTCGTGCAACCGGACCGGCTCGCCGTCCGGCCCGGTGCGCGCCGCCGACCGGGACGCCTGCAGCTCCATCAACGCGACCAGGCCGTGCACCTCGGCGTCGTCCGGGACGAGCTCGGCCAGCACCCGGCCCAGCCGCAACGCCTCGTGGCACAGGCCGGGGCGCAGCAGGTCGTCACCGGAGGTCGCCGAGTAGCCCTCGTTGAACACCAGGTAGATGACCTCGCGGACCGAGCCGAGCTGCCCGGCCGCGCGCGGTGGGCGTTCGGCCAGGGCCCGCTTCGCGCTGGTGACCCGGTCGGCGATCGTCCTGGTGTCGACCAGGAACGCCCTGGCGATCTCCTCGGTTGTCAGGCCGCACACCAGTTTCAGGGTGAGCGCGACCCGCTGCGCGGTGGGCAAGACCGGGTGGCAGGCCAGGAAGACCAGCCGCAGCACGTCGTCCGCGCTGTCGGCGCCCGCGTCAGGCTCGTGCGGCTGGTCCTCGTCCGCCGCCGACAGCGCCGTGGTCCGCTTGGCCCGCCGGAGGTGGTCGACCGCGCGGCGCTTGGCCACGGTGGTCAACCACGCGCCCGGATTGTCCGGGACACCGTCGCGCGGCCACTGCCGCAGTGCCGCGACGAGGGTGTCCTGGGCGAGTTCCTCGGCGAGGCCGACATCGCCGACCATCCTGGTCAGCGCGCCGACCACCCGCGCCGCCTCCAGCTTCCAGACGGCGTCGAGCGTGCGGCCGACATCGGCCCCGACCGTGCCCACCGGGCTAGAACACCTGCTGGATGACGCCCTCGCCGTCGCCGACGATGCGCCGGAACCGCTTGGCCAGCTCGATGACCTCCTCCTCGGAGCGCACCTCGACCAGGGCGAACCCGGCCACCGCCTCCTTGGCCTCGGCGAAGGGCCCGTCGGTCACGGTGATCTCGCCACCGACCGAGGCGACCTTGAGGTGCGCGGGCGCCAGTCCCCCGGTCGCCAGCAGCACCCCGGACGCGGTGAGCTCCGCGACGAACTTGCCCATCTCCTCGTAGAGGCGCTCGTCGGGGGCCTCGCCGCCTGCCTTCGTCGTCATCAGGTAGCGCATCGTTGTCTCCAGTCCTCGGGTGGCTCTCTGCCTACACCCCTCCGTCGCACACGTCTATGTGACAGGGAACGCAGCCGTGAACTGGGCAAACGCCGAGAGGGCGACCCGTGGGCCGCCCTCTCGCGTCTCGTGCGTGCCGGTCAGCCCCTGCGGCGCCTGCGCTGCCACACCAGCAGCCCGGTGCCCGCGACCAGCAGCAGGGCCGCCACGCCGATGAGCCCCAGCGGTGCCGCCCCCGTCTCGGCCAGCGGCGGCGACGGGCTCCCCTGCGGCGCGGGCTGGGTCGGCGCGGGCGGGTTCACCGTCGGCGGCTGGGTCGGCTGCGGGGTGGGTGGCTGGGTGGTCGTCGGCCCGGGGGTGGGCGGGTCCACGTGGCGGGCGTTGTCGGCGCCGAGCCAGGACGCCGTGGTGTCCTCGTAGTCGACGACGTCGGCGCGGGCGTCGGTCACCGTGTCCGGCAACGTCGGGTACTGCGCGGTGAAGGCCTCCGCGGGCATCGGCGTGCGCGGCGACTCGGCGAGGTCGACGCCACCGGTGGCGAAGGAGAAGGTGAGCACCTCACCGTCCTGTTCGTACTCCCGGGTGAAGGTGTAGTCGCCTTCGCGGAAGGACTTCAGGTAGTCCTCGTAGACCTTCTGCTTGCTCCACTGGGTGCGCGCGGGCCACTTGGCCACGTCACCGCTGTCGATGATCGCGTCGTAGGCGTTCGGCTTGACCTCGTTGCGCTGCCGCAACCAGGCTGCCGCGACCCGGGCGTGGTAGACGCTGCGCAGGTCCTGGAAGTCCGGTGCCGTGTTGACCGCCTTCTCCACCTCCGGGATCAGGACCTCCTTGATGCGCCCGAAGTTGTACTCCTGGACCTCCTTCGGCTGGGTGCACTCCCGCCCCGGCGGCACGGTGATCGCCAGCGGCTCGGCCTGCACCTTCAGCGGCGCGTCGAGGATGTAGAACTGCCCGCCGTCCTCGCGCACCGACGCCGGTGCCGCCTCGGCCCACACGCGGTAGGTGACCCAGCACGGGGCGCCGTTGACGTGGTGCAGCGAGTCCCAGAACTGGTTGCCCACCGGGTTGTCCGGCACCATCACCTTCGCCAGCACGCGCTTCATCCGCAGGTCAGCCTCGAGCAGGACCCGGCCCGCGTCGGTGCCGGCGAGCTTGTCGTCGAGGATCTTGTCGGGCTGGTCGGGGTTGAGGTTGACCCAGAACGAGGACTCCGGCAGCGCCAGCCAGGTGAACAGCGAGTCCGAGGTCAGCTGCGCGACCTCGAAGCCGCCGAAGGACGGCTCCTCGTCCTCGTTGGCGTTCTCGTCGGCCTCGAAGGCGAACTCGACCGCGCCGCCCTCGGGTTGCTCGGCCAGGTAGCGCAACTCCATGGTGGAGAAGTCGATGCCGCCGGGGCGCCTGGGCAGCCCGTCGACCTTGCCGTCGGGCCGGCCGGACCGGCGGGCGAAGTCGTCGTCGACGTCCTGCACCGAGCGCGCCTGCTCGCGGTTGCGGCCCGCGCTGTCGAACAGGTCGGTCGCCGCGCCCTTGCCCGGGTTGTTGGGGGTCGGGTTCAGCAGACCGGCGGACGGACTCGGCGTCGGCGTGCCGGGCTTGAGCACCCGCCCGGTCGCCCTGCGGGTCTCGGCGGGCTCCAGACCGGCGTCGATCAACGCCTGCCGCGCCGCCGGGCTCGGGTTGCGGCCGAACACGTACTGGATCCGGTAGCCGTGGCGGCGCGCGAACTCCTGGTCGCGCCGGACCTGCTCGCGGTCGACGCCGCTGCCCGCCTTGAACTCGTAGATCAGCTTCTCGCGGTGGTTGATCGCGTCGTAGAACCGGCCGCTGACCGGGCGGCCCTGGGCGTCGCGGATGCGGTCCTGGCACATCCAGTCGGCGCCGCCGAGCCCGATCTCGCGGGTGGCGTGGCCCTCGAACGCGGTGCCCTTGTTGTCGTTGCCCATGTTCGGCACGTAGCGGTTGAGCCACTTCTGGTACGGCAGCGCGTCGCTGGGCTTCTTGCCGACCTGCCCGCCGTCGGTCCAGTCCTTGAGCTCCTTGGCCTTGCGCTTCTGGTAGGCGTTCCAGGTCGTGTAGACGTGCTCCTTGCTGCCCGGCTTGTACGGCGAGCTGTCCTCGCCGTAGTCGGCGAGGTCCTCCGGGCTGGGCAGGCCGAGCCCGCGCGCCGCCTCACCGGGGTTGTCGTAGTCGTACCGGCTCGCGTTCTTCGGCGCGGGCACGTTGTTGCCGAACCCGGGCAGCTGACCGCGCCCCGGCGTCGGCTTGGTGACGTTGAACATGTCGGCGCACCGCTGCGCCGCCTGGGCGACCGCGGCCTGCGGCGACCACGTCACGACCGTGGCCAGCACCGCGAGCACGACCGCGACCGCTCGGAACCTCCTGCTCCCCTTGACTTCCCTCGATCCCCCGGCTCGCTGGGACAGCGAACCCCCCGTTGTCACGCGCACTGCAGATCCCCTCCAGCGGAGGGCGCCGTCGAAGCTGGCACCCCCTGCCACCTCGATGAATCCCAGCACCGTACACCCGGCATCGAGACCTGTCAGGGAATTCCGAACAGCCGGACCGGCAGTTGTGCGGACCTGGGTCCGATTCACTGGACACGTTGCGGTAAGGGGAAAACCGGTATGTGGGTTTGCCGGAGCGGAAGTCGGCGCGCGGGTCCCGGCGGGCCGCGAATTGGTAGGGTCGGGTGTGTGACCGACCCCGGGGAAGAGTGGCGCGCCGACGTCGATCCGTTCGTCGACCGCCTGCGCGATTTCTACGTCTCGGGCCGCTTTCCGCTCGATTACTCAGCGGAGTCGTTGCGGCACCTGGAATCGGCGTTCGTCGACCGCTTCGTGCCCGGCGCGGACCCGTCGTTCACCGAATCCGTCGTCGCCTACCTCGGCGAGACCCTGCGCAGGCTCAGCGGCGGCGAGTGGGAGTGGGACACGCAGGCGGACGTGCCGGTCGTGGTGCCGGGAACGCACGTCGGCCCGGGCGTGATCGTGCCGACCCTGCTGATGGGCCAAGCGGTCCAGACCCGCGCGGGCACCATCTTCACCGAGGTCGCCGACCGCCTACCCGCCCTGCCCTCCCAGCCCGCCGCCCCCGAACGCCCGGGCTCGGTGCACCCGTTGCTGGCCGACTGGCTCGCCGACCGCGCCGCCAAGTGGTCCGACTGGGCCGCCGACACCGGCCACACCTGGGACTTCTCCGTCGACTCGCTCGACGCCCTGGAGGCCTTGGTGCTCCGCCGGACCCCGACCCTGGCCGACTTCACCGCCCCCACCAACACCGACTTCGTCCAGGGCGCCGCCTGGTACCTGGGCGAGGTGGGCCGCCGCCACCGCGCCACCACCTGGCAGTACCACGAAGACCCCCTCGGCTACGAACTCTCCGGCGACGCCTGGGCCAACACCCCCTACATCTCCCAACCCGGCCCGGACGCCCACAGCCTCATCCCCCTCTCCACCCTCCGCGTGGCCGTCAAGACCGCCACCCCCGGCACCACCCGCACCCGCTTCGCCTGGCTCACCGCGTAAACCCCGCCCGCCCCCAGCGGACTCTCCTCGGCCCACCGCAGGCCTGGCTCCTGGTCCCTAACCGGTGCCACTGTGGCTTCGGCGCCGGCCGCAGACACTCAGCGAGGGCGCTGGCCGTGGGTCCCCTTTGGGGTGGTGTCCTGGCGATGACCACCGCCGGGGTGGGGGATGTGGTCCCCTGGAGGCGGATCGACCCGGGTGTCGCCGGGCCGTCACCCAGGCATGGCACCACGGGGTGAATGTCTCACCCGGTCGGGTAACCCCGCCCGCCGGGGCGGCGGGGGTGGCGCACGCTCGGCTGGTGACAGCATCACCGGTCAAGCGGGTGCGTGGGCTGCAGTGGACCTGGGTCCTGCTGCACGGGCTCGCGGTCGTGGTCGCGGCGTTGGTGCCGACCACCGGGGCGCGGGTCGCGCTGGTGGTGGCGTTGGTCGCGGTGGACCTGGTCGCGGTGGTGGGGCGGGGGCGGGACTGGCGCGGGCCGTGGGGGTTGTTGGTGCTCGCCCAGGTCGCGGCGACCTGGGCGTGGGTGGTCGGTGACGTGTGGCTCGCGCCCGCCGCCGTGCCCGCGTTGGGCGCGGTCCTGGTGCTCGGCAGTGCCTACCGCGCGCGCCACGGTGTGCTCACCTACCTCGACGCCTGTGTGGTCGTCGTCGCGGTCGGGGTGCTGGTGTGGACGATCCCCGGTACCGGTACGACGTTGCCGTTGTGGCTGTGGGTGCCGGTGTTCGCCGGGATGGCGGCCCGGTTCGCGCACTCCGGGTGGCGGGCGGCGCCGTGGTTGTTGGCCTGGGCCGCGGCGTGGTTGCTCAGCGCGGTGCTGGTGCGCGCCAACCTCGGCGGTGAGTTCGCGTGCGTGTTGGTGTCCTCGGCGCTGCTGGTCGCCGCGCGATTCGCGGTGCGGGTGCCCTCGGCCAGGACCCGCCCGGAGTGGGCCACCCAGGTCACCCTGACCCTCTGCGTCGTCCTGCTGCCGGTCGTGCTGCTGCTGCGCGCCTCCCACGCGACGACCCGCGACGTCGTGGTGATCGCGGCCGGGTCGCTGGTGGTGACCATTCTGCTGCTGGTGCGGCTGCCGATCTCGCACCGCGGCGTGCGCACCGACCCGGCGTTGCGCGCGGAGCTGCGCAGGCGGCTGGTGCGCCAGTGCGCCCTGTTCGTGCTGCTCGCGCTGCTCCCGGTGGTGCTGCTGGCGTACCTGTCGATCAGCGTCGCGAACGGGATGGTCAACGGGGAGGTCGACCGCAGGCTCACGCACAGCGCCGACGTGGTCGCCGCCGAGCTGGAGGACCGGCTCACCGGGGTCGGGTCGCTGGTCAACGCCTACGCGCAGCGCCCGACCCTGCGCACCGCCAACTTCGCCGCCGCCGCACCGGATCCGGCGATCTTCGACGCGGTGCTCTCGCTGCAGGGCCAGCAGCCGCCGTTCCTGGCCGCGTGGGCGCTGGACGCGACCGGCCGGTTGATCACCATCGCGCCGCCGACAGTGGTGGTGCAGGGCACCCGGTTCGCCGACCGGGACTACTTCCAGGGCGCGATCCGCCGCGGCGGCCCGTACGTCTCCAGCGCGTTCGAGTCGGCCGTGCTCGGCAACCCGGACGTCATCGCCATCGCCGCGCCGATCACCGACCCGGCCGGGAAGGTGCTGGGCGTCATCGCGGTCAGCTACCCGGTCGGCCCGCTGACGAACCTGGTCGACCGGGTGGCCGCGGCGCAGGACGTGTCCGTGGTGGTCGCCGACACCCGGGGCACGGCGGTGGGCGAGGACCCCGGCCCGGGGCTGGTGTCGGCGCTGAGCACGGCGGGCGTCGAGGCGGCGTTGAGCGGGCGGACCGGGTCGGCGACCACGGCGGAGGGCGACACCGAGTTCCAGGCCGCCTACCGGCCGATCCCGGCGCTGGGGTGGGCGGTGGTGGCGCGGGTGGACGCGGCCCAGGCGTACGCGGGCACGGCGCTGCTGACCGGCCGGATCGTCGCGATCACCACGCTCATCGTGCAGGTGCTGCTCGGCGCGCTGGTGCTGGCCGCGCGGGGTGAGCGGCGCAGGCGGCTGGCCGAGGTCCGGTTGGCCGCGCGCGGGGAGCAGGTGCGGGAGATCCTGCAGGCCGCGGGCGACGCGTTCGTCGCTATGCGCCCCGACGGTCGGGTGTCGTCGTGGAACGCCAGGGCCGAGGTGATCTTCGGGTGGACCGCGGCCGAGGCGCTGGGGGTGCCGCTGGTGGAGCTGGTGGTGCCGCCCGGGCAGCGCGACGCGCACACCACGGGCGTCGCGCGGGTGGTGGCGGGCGGGGAGCCGCACCTGCTCGGCACGACCAGCGAGGTCGTCGCCCAGCACAAGGACGGCTGGACGTTCCCCGCCGAGCTGACCGTGTGGCGCTCGGGCGACGGCGCGGAGCTGGTGTTCAGCGCGTTCGTCCGCGACATCACCGAGCGCAAGCAGCACGAGAGCGACCTGGCCGACGCCCGCGACCAGGCGCTGACCGCCTCGCGGATGAAGTCGGCGTTCGTGGCGAACATGAGCCACGAGATCCGCACCCCGATGAACGGCGTGCTCGGCCTGGCCACGCTGCTGCTCGACACCGACCTCGACCAGCGCCAGCGCGACTACGTGGCCACCCTGCGCCGCTCGGCGGACGCGCTGCTGGAGGTGATCAGCGACATCCTGGACTTCTCCAAGATGGAGGCGGGCAAGCTGGAGATCGACCCGATCGACTTCGACCCGAGGTCGGTGGTCGAGGACGTGGTCAGCCTGCTGGCGCCGACCGCGCGCACCCCCGGGGTGGAGATCGCCGCGGTGGTGCACCCGGCCATCCCGCCCGCGCTGCACGGCGACGCGCACCGGATCCGCCAGGTGCTGATCAACCTGGTGTCCAACGCGATCAAGTTCACCCCGGGCGGCGAGGTCGTGGTGTGGGTGTCGATCCCGCCCGCTGACCCGTCGGACGGGCGGCACCGGGTGACGTTCACGGTGACCGACACCGGCATCGGCATCCCCGAGGACCGCCAGGAGCACCTGTTCGACGCGTTCACCCAGGTCGACGTGTCCACCACCCGCCGCTACGGCGGCACCGGGCTGGGGTTGGCCATCTGCAGGCAGCTGGTGGAGCTGATGGGCGGCACCATCGGCATGCGCAGCAAGCCGGAGGAGGGCAGCGCCTTCCACTTCACGTTGCCGCTGGCGCCCGCCACCGCCCCGCTGCCCGCGACCCGCACCAGCGGCTCGGTGACCGGTGCCGCGGTGCTGGTGGTGGACGACAACGCCACCAACCTGCAAGTCGTGTCGCAGCTGCTGCGCACCTGGGGCGCCGAGGTCGCGACCGCGTCCACCGGCGCCGAGGCGATCGCGATCCTGCGCGCGGCCGCGGAGGCGGGCCAGCCCTTCGACGCGGCCCTGCTGGACATGCGCATGCCCGACCTGGACGGCATCCAGCTGGTCGCCCGCATCCAGGCCGACCCCAGCACCGGCGCGCCGCGGCTGGGCATCCTCAGCTCCACCAACGAGGCCGAGGAGTCCCGCCGCGTCCGCCGCATGGGTGTCCCGGTCTACCTGTCCAAGCCCATCCGCGCCGCCGCCCTGCGCGACGCCCTCGGCAGGCTCCTCGCCGACGACGGCCCGGTCGTCCCACCGCAGCAAGCCCCCGTCATCCCCGCCGCCGAGGCGCCCGCCGACCGCCGCCCCACCGCGGGCCGGGTCCTGGTGGCCGAGGACAACGACATCAACCAGCAGGTCGTCGTCCAGATGCTCAGCACCCTCGGCTACAGCGCCGACATCGCCGAGAACGGCGAACAAGCCCTCACCATGCTCCGCACCGGCGACTACGACGTCGTCCTGATGGACTGCCAGATGCCCGTCCTCGACGGCTACCAGGCCACCACCCAGATCCGCCAACTCCCCGCCCCCCGCAACCAGGTCCCCGTCATAGCCCTCACCGCCTCCGCCCTGGCCTCCGACGAGAAACGCTGCCGCGACGTAGGCATGGACGACTTCCTCACCAAACCCCTGCGCCGAGAACAACTCGAAGCCGTCCTCCGCCGCAACGCCACCCCCTCAGCCCCCCACCCCCGCAAGGAAGCCGACCAGCTCTAGTCCCCACTCTGTCCACAGAAGACTCCTCTAGGCATGCGACGAGTACCCGACCAAGATTCCATCACCGGAGCCATGTCCATCGACCACCACCGACCGTCTGGCGGGATCACAACGTCGGACTTCCAGGCTCCCAACCAACAGCACCTTGGCCCGCGCGGAACGCCCCCAGACTGGCGCCGCGCCCACCCGCTCCGCACCCACCCGAACCGCGATCGGTTCACTGTCCACCAGCACCCCGTCGCAATCGAAGATGACCAGGTCAGCCCGCATACCCCCCCGATATGCAGCTTACCGAGCGGCATCGGCAGGGCGGGCAAGCGAAATCGGCCCTGTGGACAACGTCAGCCCTTGTGGACAAACGGCAAGCGGCCGGCCTCCCCACCGCACAGGGAGGCCAGCCGCAGGGGGTCAGCCGGTGACCCGGATCAGACCCCACCACCCCTCACTGACGCCCCAGTGGAGGTTCGGGGTGCGGTACACGTAATCACCCGGGTAGCGCGGCGTGAACCGGATCGTCCGCGCCGAGCCGGTCGCCAAGGCGCCGAGGGTCGACACGTAAGGGCCTCGGCCGCGTTCGGACAGGTCCCACACCTGGCCGTGGACCGAGAACCCCTGGTTGCGGATGCGCGAGCCCGCGACCACCAGGTGCAGCACCACCTCATCGCCCACCGCGGCCCGCACCATCGGCGTCGGCGGGGTTCCGGCCAACGATGGGCTGACCGGGTGCAGGTGCGCGGACCGGTAGTTGTACGCCTTCTGGCCGAGGTCGTCCTTGGCCTCCGACACCAGGTCGCGGACCGGTTGGGTGAGGTCGCCGTCGTGGAAGAGGCGGAGGCCGTCCTGGGCGATGATCACGTGCGAGACCGCGGCGGGCCTGCCGGGGCGGCGGATCACGGCGGAGGCGCCGGTCCAGGACTCGCGGCGGCCGCGCGGGTCGTACGCGGTGGCGTCGGCGGCCTCGACCACCAGGGCGCCGATGAGGCCGCGCCGCAGGTGGGTGATCGGGTCGGCGTGGTCGCGCAGCGGGATGACGCCCGGCTCGTCCGCGTGCCACCAGTACGTGTGCGAGCTGCCCGGCTTCACCGTGCTGTCCGGGTTGACGCCCACCCGGGTGCCGTCGTGCTCGGCGGTGTCGTAGCGCAGCCCCACCGGGTGCAGCGACACGCGCTCGGACAACACGCGCCGCGCCGGGTTGTCGCGGGCCAGCAGGACCGGGTCGAACTCACTGGCGGGTGGCGGGCCGTCGAGCTCGTTGACCAGCGTCACCGCGACCCATTCGCCCGCCCTGGCCCGCAGCACCAACGGACCGTCGAACGGCTCACCATCCACTTCGTACACCAGGCCGAACGGGTCGAACCGCTCCTCGCTGTACTGCAGTGTTCGCGCCCGCGCCCGAACCGTGTACCGGCGAACCGACCCGCGCGCGGGCAGTCCGCCAACCGGCTGGTTCGACAACGGCGGTAGATCGTCCTGCACTGTCTCATGGAGACGAACAAGACCCCAGCAGCCCAGCCACAAGTCGTCGGCCGCCGCGAACGACCACAGGTGATCACCAGGCGCCGCAGGTGGTTCCAGGTGCAGGTCGGCCGCATTGGAAACACCGAGCGTCAGCTGTGAGCGCCACGGCGTGTCCGCCCGGTCGGGCCAGTCGCGCCACCGCAGGCCGTGCGCGATGAAGCTGTGCTGCTTGTCGAACGACCCGTCGACGATCCGCAGCCGGATGGACTCGCCCGGGTACCCGCGCAGCAGCGGGGTCGTCGGGTCGCCGTGCACCTCGCTGGAGAACCAGTCGGCCGGGTCGCCGCCGCGCAGGTCGAGCGGTTCGCTGCGGTAGTTGACGGTCATGACGCCCTGCTCGTCCATCCCGCCCGGCGCCAGCGGCGGGTTGATCGCTCCGCCGTGGCCGTGCTCCGAGTGCTCGAACGAGGGCACGTAGTCCGCGACCGCCAACACCGCCTCGCGGAACGCCGACCCGTCCGGCAAGCGCACCACAGCCTGGCTACCCGATGGCAGTTCCCGGCTGTGGTCAGCAGGATCGACCCAGGTGGCACCCTCGGGTTCGGCGACCAACACGCCATAAAGACCGTGCCGCTGACGGTAGTTCGGCAACAGGTGGTCGTGGAACAACACCGTGCCGAAATCATCGTCGACGTACCACCGGAACACCCACGACCGGTAGCCGTCGGCGTGCTCGTCGTGCAGGTCGGACGTCGTCGTGGCGGACAGGTAGTTCCAGCCGATGCACGCGCCGTCGGAGACCAGCGGGTCGTACTTGACCAGGTGCGAGTGCAGCCCGCATTCCGGCTGGTACGGCAGTTCTGGGTCGAACGCGTTCGCCTCCTGCTTGCCCACCGGCAGGTGGTTGGTGAGCGTCATCTCCAGGACCTCGCCCTTGCGCGCCCGGATGACCAGCGGCTCGACCCTGCGCTCCCCCGCGTTGACCTGGCGCCGGAACTCCTCGATCCCACCGGCGGCCTCGACGTCGTCGTGCAGCGCGAAGAAGTGTCCATTGTGGTCGTGCCACAGCGGCTCGTGGTGGTCGTGGACGTCACCGGTCTGCACCAACGTCGCCGTGGTGACCACCAAGTGGTACCGGCGCACCGGCGCGCCCGCAGGCCCGATCTTGGTGAACGCCTCGCCCGGTTGGGCGTCCGGCACGAACGCGGCCGTCTCCAACGGCGTGGGCGCGCGCCCCATCCCAGCGGGCATCCCCGGCGTGCGCGGCGGTCGGGGCGACTTCTGCGGGAAGGTCGCCGCCTCCCCCATGAACGCGGGCCACCCCGGGCGCTGCGCGGTCGGCGCGGGAGGTTGCTTGCCCGGCAGGGGAACCAGCGGCTCGATGACCGTGCCGTCCGGGTAGTGGCCGGATCCGTCCTGCAGCGTGTCGAAAGCCCGCAGCAGACCCCACATCCCCATGTGGAAGTGCGGGTACAGGTGGCAGTGCCACACCGCGTCGCCCACGGCGTGCTGCGTCGATCCCGCGCCACCGACCAGGTCGAGCGTCAAGCCCTGCTGCGGGCCGAAGCTGACCGAGTCGATCAGCGGTGACCCGGCGTCGGTCGGGTCGACCCGCCACTGGTGCAGGTGGGTGTGGAAGACGTGCGTGTCCCGCATGCCGCCGTGCATCAACCGCAGCACCACGTCGTCGCCCCGGTAGCCGAAGAACACCGGCGTGGCCGGGTCGCCGAACACCCAGGAGCTGTGGTGCAACTCCTCGCCGGTCTGCGCGTCGCGCACCGGGTCGATCCGGTGTTGCTCGAGCAGCTGGTTGTAGACGTACTGCCGCCACCCCAGCGGTTCGATGCGCAGGTTCACCGGCAGCATCGCGTTGCTGACCGGTTCCAGGTCGCCGATGTCGTCCGGGCGCTCGGCCGTGGGCTCCGCGAAGGCGGCCATACCAGCCAAGGCGGGCGCGCCATGCCCCGCACCGTGATCGTGGCCGCCACCGTGGTCGTGACCGGCGGGCGGCATGACCGGGTTGTCGTTGCTCGGGTACTCCATCATGACGATGACGTGCTCGCGGAAGCTGCGCCCCGGGGTGTGCACATCGGCGGAGATACCACTGCGCAGCGGCGCGCCGGTGCGTGGATCGGTCCAGGTCGCGTCGCGCGGCTCGACCACCAGCACGCCGTTGAGGCCGTGGCTCTGCGTGCCCTCACCGCGCACATCGGCCATGTCGCCGAAGTGGAACACGCCCTCGTGCTCGCACAGCCACTCGAACACCCGGGACGCACCGGGTTTGACCGAGGTGTCCGGGTTGGCACCCGCGGCCAACCCGTCGTGGCGACGGGCGTCGTAGCGCACGCCCTGGGCCGTGATGCCGACCGGCCGGGGCAGTTCGTTGGTCAGCCGCACCCGCACCAGCTCACCCTCACGGGCGCGCAGCACCAGCGGCACGGCCAGCGGGTGTGGCTTGGGCACCAGGTCCGGGTCGGTGAGGTAGCTGGGGAACGGGTCCGGCCAGTCCGCCGCGACCGCGCGCAGCGTCGGGGCGTCCTCGGCCAGCACGTACAGCGCGCCCCTGCGGTCGTGGTCGCCGAAGGCGTTGTAGGCGATGGGGACTTGGAGCGCGACGACGTCGTACTCGCGGACCCGGGGGCGTCGGTCCACAGTGG
Source organism: Actinokineospora globicatena (assembly GCF_024171945.1). Lineage (GTDB taxonomy): Bacteria > Actinomycetota > Actinomycetes > Mycobacteriales > Pseudonocardiaceae > Actinokineospora > Actinokineospora globicatena. Next base: position 2,899,836 of record NZ_JAMTCR010000002.1, on the reverse strand, counting down.
TCATGCCGCACCCCCGACGACAGCCGCGGTCCCGTGGTCGAACTCGGCGACCACCTCGCCGCGCCGCACGACCCGGCCGCTCCACCGGTAGTCGTTGCCCAGCGACCCGCGCGGGATCCAAGCGAAGTCCAGCACCAACCGATCCCCTTGCCGAACGGCCACCGGCTGACGGACCGGCAGGTAAGCGTGCTTCCAACTGTCCGAAGTAGATCCCGAGGCGATGTCGTCGCCCGAGAGGTCCAGCGCCACCGACGGCGACAGCGTCGAGACGAAGTAGCCCTTGAACCCGGTGAACACCCCGTCCCGGCGAACCGTGTACGGAGTGGACACCGTGGCGGCGGCGATCGCGTCCTCGCCGAAGGTGTGCGACGTGATCGCCCGGGGAGACGCCAGGTGCGTCGCGATCGGGACGATCGTGTCGTAGTAGAGCGAGAACGGATCCCGCGCGCCCAGCCCGCCGTCACTTCCCGCAATCGCTTGCGCCCCATGGACCTCACCGGTGGCGACCCGCTGGTGCGCGGTGGTCGCGGAGACAGGCACGAGGTAGCACTGCGCCGAGATCGGCAGCATGGTCCCGCCCTCGGCGAGGAACCGGTGCCGCGCGTCGGCCAGGATCGCCACGCACCCCTCGTTGTCGACCAGGTTGCCCAGCGTCTCGGAGACGATCACGTCGACCCGCTCGGGCAACGCCACGTCGAACGACATCCCGGCGACCGGCACGAACCGGTCGGCGAACCCGGCGTCGCCCAACCGCTGCGCCGCGGTGGCCAGCACCGACTCGGCGAAGTCCAGCCCGTAGACCCGCGCCGCGCCCGCCTCCAGCGCCCAGTTGGCCAGAATTCCAGTCCCAGTCCCAAGATCGAGCACCACCGCGCCCGGTCGCACCACCTCGGCGATCGCCTCGGCGTAGGCGCTCATCCGCAGCCGGTCGCCGAGCAGCAGGTCGTGGAACCCGCTGTCCCAGTCCGCGACCAGTTCCGAGGCGGGCAACCAGACCTCCTCGGCGGCGTACGTGTGACTCATCCCTGTCCCCCTCCACGGGCCCCGTCCCCGGGGGCCACCTCGGTCACCGGCAGGTCGCCGCTGACCGGTCCCGCGACCCGGCACCCGGTGGCCAGGTCGAACACCGACTTGTGCAGCGGGCAGGTCAACCGCAACGTGCGCGGGTTGACCTGCGCGTGCACCAGTCGGCCCTTGCGGTGCGGGCACTCCGCGGCGATCCGGAACTCGCGCTCCCCCACCGTGATCGCCACCTCGTGCTCGGACACCTGGCGGCTCACGGGCTCCCCGGCCACGATCACCGCCCACCCGCGGTCTTGGCGACCGCCTTCTCGACGGCGGCGTCCATCGCCGCGCCGAGCAACGACGACAGCAGGATCGCGCCCGCCAACAACTTGGTCGGGTCGATCCCGCGCGCCGCCTCGCACTCCTTGATGGCGGTCTGCATCTCCTTCATGTGGAAGTCGTCGATGTGGATGTGCTCGGTGTAGTACCGGCCGTGCGCGATGCCCAGCCGCTCGCACGCGCGGGCCTGGAACGCGAACGCGTCCGGAATCGCCGCCTCCAGATAGGCCAGCGCGCCGAGGAAGTACTCCACGTCGACCGCCCGAGAAGCCATCCAGTAGAAGGAGTTGAGGAACGCGTACGTCTCGTCGTTGGTGTCGCGCAACACCTCGCGCAGCTCGCTGGGCAGGTCCAACTCGGCGAGCAGGTCCCGGTAGAGCTGCGAGTGCGCCTGAGCGAGGTTGCCGCAGCCGAACTCGTCGATCATCACTCGCATGACCGCCATCTGCGCCCGGATCGGCAACCTGGCCACCGCGGGGAAGAAGTTCTGCGCCTCGGTGAGCCCGTCCGGCGCGAACTCCTCCACGACGATGGCGAACTGCTCCCTTGTGGACTCATCAGCCAGGTACCGGCTGCTCGGCGCCCCGTCGCGTTCCTCGGCCAGCACCCGCTCCAGCGCGGCGAGCCACTCCGCCCTGCTGGTCAGCACCGGGAGGTCGGCCTCGATGTCGGCGACCAGCGGCACGATCCACTCCGCCTCGGCCGCCTCGATGCGCGCGTAACGGGCCGCGTCCGGCACACTCCTGTTGTCCAGGAACAGGTCCCGCTGCAACCGGTCGCCGGTGCGCAACCGGGACAGGTCGATCTCCGTGGTCATCACACTCGCTCACCCACCCGGGTCACGGTCGCCGGGGTCGAGATGGTCCCCCAGCGGCACAGGTGTTCTTTCACGTGGCGGTACCAATCCGGCGCGGCCAGCCGGTAGCGCTCGCACGCCGCGTCCAGGTCGGCCGGACCGACGTGCCCGCTGGCGTACCGCGCGCACAGTTCGGGCTCCAGGTTGGCCAAGGCGAGGACATAGCCGTCCACGCCAGGGGTATCGCCGACCAGGTCCTCGTAGCCCTGCCACACCGCGACCGGCGGTGCTGCCGCGAGCAGCCTGCGCGTGGCGGCCGGGTCGCCCCCGGAGTCCTTGACCGCGACGACTCCCTCCAGCTCGCACACCCGCAGCAGAGTGGCCGGGTCGAGCAGGTTCCCGGTCACGGTCGACTCGTGGTAGACGACGACCGGCACGCCCACGGTCGCGGTGACGGCGACGTAGTGCTGGTACATCTCCCGCTGGGTCACACCCGGCCCGGTCGGGGTCGGCACAACGACCCCACCCGCCCCCAGCGCGACCGCCTTGGCCGCCCTGGCAACGACTTCGGCCGTGGTCCGCCGTTGGATCCCCGCGAGGACCGGGAGTCCCGCGCTGTGGGTGAGGGTGTGGCCGACGACCGCCGCCCAGCGGTCGTCGTCGAGCGCCCACCCCTCCCCGGTGCTCAACCCGGGGACCAGCGCGACCACGTGCTCGGCCACCGTCGCCACCAGCCTGGCCACGTCCGATTCGGACACCGACCCGTCGGCGGCCAGCGGCGTGACCAGCGGGACGATCACCCCGGAACGGATGTCGATCACCGCCACCCCCCACCGGAGGGGTCGACCCGCAGCACCAGCGATTCCTGGTAGAGCTGTTCGAGCTTGTCCGGGAACTCGGGCTCGGTGTCGACCGGGCTCGGCACCAGCACGGGCAACCCGGAGCTCACCGGGAACCGGCTGTCCACTGTGTACAGGATGGCACCCCGCGCCACCACCTGGCCCAGCGTGAGCCGCTCGGTGATCGGCAGGTCCGGGAGGACCAGGGACTCCAGGGCGGCGGTGATGTCGGCCAGGTCGTAGCTCACCCGGGCCACCGCCATGTCGGTGTGCAGGTTGTCCATGAACGGGTAGTACGCGTCCTGGACCTCGCGCGGGTGCGACCACACGATGTCGTCGCACCGGCCCACCTGCTCCAGGCTGATCGACACCCCGGTGGCCAGCCGGTCGATGAAGAACCCCTTGCAGGCCAGCCGAACCCGCTCGTCCGCGCTGTGCATGCCCATGAACAGCGCCGCGTCGACGAACTCGGGCGCGGCACCCGCCCCGGGCGCCATCAGCGGACCTGCGCGTCGACCGCGGCCCGCAGCCGGGTCATCGCCTTGGCGAACATCCGCGGGTCCCTGGCCAGCGCGACCCGCACGAAGTCCTCACCCCGGCTCGGTTCGCTCCAGTGGAAGTACCGGCCGGGCAGCACGTACAGGTCGTCGTCGGCCAGGACGCCCTGCAGCCTGCTCGCCGTGGACAGCGGTGGCAGCACGCGGAACCACGCGACGCTGACCTTGGCCACCGGTTCCTGGTAGCGCAGCGGCGACCCGGCCAGCGCGCGGATCGCGGCCTCCCGGTTGGCGTCGAGCACCGACCGCACCGAGGCCATCCGGTCGGCGGCGGAGTCCTCGATGTACTCGGTGAGCATGGTCAGCACGAACGGCGAGACGTTGAGCAGCACGCTGGTGTGGATGTTGTAGACGTCGAGCCAGATGTCGCGGCTGCTGGTCAGCAGCGCGCACTTGGCGTCCTGCACCGGCCAGGTCTTGCCGGTGTCCTCCAGCGCGAGGTAGCCGACCCCGGAGTCCTCCAGCAGCTCGTAGACGTCGAACCGCTCCAGGGTGTCGTCGAACAGGGTGAACGAGGCGAAGCAGAAGTCGATCAGCAGCAGCTTGTCGTGGTCGCGGCAGAACCGCAGCACCTCCTCGAAGCCGCGCCGACCGTGCCGCAGCAGCGTGGCGCCGGTCGGGTTGTTCGGGTCCACCAGGAACAGCGCGTCGGTGCGCACGTGCTCGGCGAGGTTGGCGTAGATGGACCCGACGTCCTCGAACAGCGACTCGGCGACCGGGTACAGCGGCACGCCCACGTTGCTCAGGACGTCGTGCAGGTTGTCGAAGCACGGTTCGATCAGCGAGACCGACATCCGGTGCCGCTTGAGGTACATGGCCGCCACGAGCGTGGAGATCGACGCCGCGTAGGACAGCAGCGTGCGCTCCAGCCGCGGCGCGGTGTGCTGGCCGTGGAGCCGGAAGAACGCGTCGATGAACCGGCGCTCGCAGTCGGCCTGCAGGCTCTCCTCCGCCTGGTACCACAGCTGCGGCAACCGCGACACGATCGCGCGCTGACTCGGCGACTGCCGCTGGTGGGTGTGCGCGTCGGCCAGGTTGAACTGGGTCTTGAGTGCCTGGATCTCGTGCTGGGTCAGATCGACCAACCCGGTCGAGAACACCTCGGTGGTGGTCGGCACGGTGTTCACAAGTTTCCTCCCCCTGTGGCCGGTGGCCGCACTCGGGGGCGCGTCGGCACCTCGGCCGGGCGCGCGGAAATGACCTCGCCGCGGCCCGGCGCGCGAAATCAGGACGGCCGTGGTAGAACCGACCGCCCCGGTCCGCGCACGCAGGCGGCGCATTCCCTCCCGCACCCCGCCGAACGGCGCCCAAACCCCCTCGTGCCCCACCTCACCACGTCTGTGCGTTCGCGCTGAGCGCGCGGACTAACGCGATGGTGTGCCTAGCTGTGCGTATCCCCGTCCGGTCCGCACGGCCGGTTCGGTGCGGTCTCAGCTGGTCAGGGCGTTGTCGTCCTCACCCGCCGCACCGCGACCGCACCGGGTTCCGTTCGTGCGACAACGAACCGGAGACCCCCATTTAATCGAGTCGAACCCGATGTCGCAGACGATGCCACACGCCACCTCGACGGGCAACCGGCTGTCTGGAATTCACTCGATAAGGAGCGAGAACCTCCGGGTTGTACTGCCCGGTTCGGACGCGTCAGACAAGGCAGGAGGCTTCATAAATCACGCTTCGAACGCCCCCTGTCGCTTTCCGCGATGGCAACTCCGCGCGTCCGACAAACGGCGAACAACACCGTTCGATGGACAGTTCGTGGTCAGCGGGCTGATTCCGTCAACCGATCTGATCGCATCCGGTCGCACCCCCTCACACTCCCGGGTCCGGATACGACAAACGCCCCCCGCGGGCCCCTCAGCCGCGGGGAGCGCACGTCGGCGGACACCGGGGGCGCCGCACCCCGATCGGTGCGGCGCCCCCGGGTGGCCGGGTGTGGCTCAGCCGTTGTCGTGGATGAGCTCCACCTCGAGTTCGAGCTCGATCTCCTTGGAGACCAGGATGCCGCCCGCCTCGAGCACCATGTTCCAGCTCAGGCCCCAGTCCTCCCGGTTGATCCGGCCCTTGGCCGAGAACACCGCGCGGTCGTTGCCCCACGGGTCGCGCACGACGCCGAGGTGCTCGACCTTGAGCGTCACCGGGCGGGCGACCCCCTTGATGGCGAGCTCACCCTCCAGGACACCACCGGCCCCGATCCACGACACGGAGGTGGAGCGGAAGGTGGCGGTGGGGTGCGCGGTGACGTCGAAGAAGTCGTCGGAGCGCAGGTGGTCGTCGCGGGTCTGGTCGCCGCTGTTCACCGAGGCCATGTCGATGGTGACCTCGACGGAGCTGTCCTCGGGCCGCTCGGCGACGGTCACCACGCCCTCGACGCCGGTGAACCGGCCGCGGACCTTGGTGAGCATGAAGTGCCTGCCGACGAAACCCACCTCGGCGTGGCCGGGGTCGACCTTCCAGGTGCCCGCGGCGGGCAGTTCCACGCCGCCGAGCACCCTGGTGGCCGCGGTGCCGGTCGATTCGGTGTTGGTCATGGCTCTCCGATCTGGTTCTGGGTGCTCGACGGGGCTACTGGGCGGACTCGGTGGGCAGGCCGTTGCCCACCCAGTCCCGCTTGCCCGCCGTGTAGGTGAACACGTTCGTGTAGCCCAGCTCGACGAGCCGGTCCGAGGCGATGCCGGAGTTGGAGCAGGAGGTGTCGGTGCAGTACACGATGACCTCGGCGTCCTTGTCCGGGATGAGCGCGGCGGCGCGGTCGTCCACCTCGTCGAGCGGCAGGTTCAGCGCGCCGGGCAGGTGCGCCTCGTCGTAGTAGGACTGCGGCAGTGCCTCGAGCACGACCGCGGAACCGGCATCGATGCGCTGCTTGACCTCGTCGGTGCTGATGACGCGAGCCATGACGACCCCCTTCTGGTGCGTTCGGCGCCGCCGGGTGCGGCGAGCCGGGTCGGTCGGACGCGGATAAATGTGCGTCTGCACGCACCGTAACAGATATGTGCGGACGCACGCAATCGCCTACACTCCTCCCATGCGACTCCCCCTGCGCACCGACGACCTCGGCATCGAGGCGTGGCGGTCCGTGCTGCTGGCCTCCAACGCGGCCCTGCGCGCGATCGAGGCCGAGCTGGACAGGGCGGGCACCGTCCCGCTGACCTGGTACGACGTGCTGCTCGAGCTGCAGGCCGCCGAGGCGCCCGGGCTGCGGATGCGCGACCTGGCCGACCGGGTGGTGCTCAGCCGCACCCGGGTGAGCAGGCTGGTCGACGAGATGGCCGCCGACGGCCTGGTCCGCAAGGAGACCGACGGCAACGACCGCCGGGTGGTCTGGGCGGTGCTCACCGACGCGGGCCGCACCGCGTTCCGCCGGGCCGTCCCGGTGTACCTCGGCGGCATCGAGAAGCACTTCGCCGCGCACCTGACCGACGAGGAGAAGCAGATCATCGCCACCGGCCTGCTCAAGGTCGCGCACGCCCACCGCACGGGGGCCTGCGAACCAGCCAGAGAGGACGCACCGTGAGCACCGACCCGCGCCTGCCCGCCACCCCCGACACGGTCGTGGTGTTCAGCGACCTCAACTGCTCGTTCGCCCACCTGGGGGTGTTCCGGCTGCACGCGGCCAGGCGCCGGTTGGGCCTGGTGGGGCGGCTGCGGTTCGACCACCGCGCGTTCCCGCTGGAGCTGTTCAACCACTCGGTCAACGAGCGGCCCGGCGTGGACTCGGAGATCGCCGTGGTCGGGGCCCTGGAACCCGAGGCGGGCTGGCGGCTGTGGCAAGGCCCGGACTGGACCTACCCGGTGACCACGCTGCCCGCGCTGGAGGCCGTGCAGGCGGCGAAGGCGCAGGGGCTGCCCGCCAGCGAGGCCCTGGACCTGGCGCTGCGCGTCGCGTTCTGGGCCGAGGGCCGGACCATCTCGATGCGCCACGTCATCCTGGAGGTCGCGCGGGAGACGGGCGCGGTGGACGTCTCGGCGCTGGCCGAGGCGCTCGACGACGGCCGGGCCAGGCGCGCGGTGATGGACCAGTTCGCGGCGGCGGGCTCCGGCAGGGTCAACTGCAGCCCGCACGTGTTCCTGCACGACGGGACCAACGAGGCCAACCCCGGGGTGACCGCCAGGTGGGTGAACGGCGACTTCGGCGTCGGCTTCCCGGTGATCGACACCGACGACCCGGCCGCGTACGACCGGCTGCTCACCCGGGCGGCGGACCTGCTCGACGCCTCGGCCGCCTAGCCCCGGTCCACTGTGGAGGTGCGGCGGGATCTCTTGATCACCGACCGCCGGTGGTATTGGATCGGCGTGCAGGCTCGCTCGGCACGCGGACCAGGGACGGGCACATGACCCACGCGCGGTGGACCAACCCGTTCACCGCCGCGGCGCTGCCCCTGGTCGAGCGGCCCGACCTGCTCGGGCTGGTCGCCGAGATCGACCACTTCGCCGCCGGGTTCACCCGCTTCACCGACTCGTTCGCCCGCTCCTACACCCGTGACCCGGCCCGGTTGGTGCTGGTCACCGGCCCGTCCGGCTGCGGGAAGTCGACTCTCGCGCAGCGGTGCGCCCGGTGGCTGCTCGACAACGCCGACGGGGTGGTGTGCGTCGACCTGTCACATGAGCCGGTAGCGCTGACGGTGCGGGAACGGATCGACGCTGTCTGCCGCCAGTTGGCCGCACGGTTCGACGTCTCTTCGGACGATCCCCGACAGGTCCTCGACGAGATCGATGCCGTGCTCCCCGACGACGCGCTCTTGGTCGTGCTGTTGCCTCCGGTAGAGCTACCTGCCGAACTTCGCTGGTACGCGGGCGCCGCACGAGAGCGGATGATCCTGTTCACCGAGTCATCCCACCTCCGCGAGGCCCCGGACGACGTCACCACGTTGCCTCTTGGGCCTCTCACACCGGGAGACGTCGACCGCTTCGTCACCGCCCGCCTCAACGCGGCACACCCCACAATCCCGCCTCTTGCTCCATCCGCCATCGAGTGGATCGAACACCGCTGGTCCCCTGTAGGCCTTTCCGCCGACGCGCTCCGCCGCCTCTTGTACGAGGCCTACGAAGACGTCCGCCAGCGAGGCACCACGGAAGTCGACCTAGACGCCATCATGACCACCCGCCTCCGCCGCCTCTTAGACCCGCTATGACGTCCTTCGTGGACTCGGCGGCTTGACCCAGAGGGCCAAGCCGCCGTCGAACGGAGTCAGGGTCAGGCGGTCGCGGGCCTGGGGACACGGGTGACGCGTTCGGAGATCGGGTTGGGCCAGCCCTCGTAGACCTGGTGCCACGGGTTCCTGGCCTCGGCGAACTGCCACGGCTTGTCGAGGCGCAGGACGTAGGTGCCGGTGGGCACGTTGCGGATGTCGAGGCGGCCGTCCGGGCCGGTGAGGCCGTTGACGATGGCCTTGCCCGACTGGGAGTCGACCAGAGTCACGCGAGCCCCCTGCACACCCTCACCCGGACTCGCGGTGAGGTCGCCGTCGCGGTCCTCGTAGACCACGCCTTCGACGGTGCCCACGGCGCCCGGGACCTTCGCGGTGTCCTCCGCCTCGGGGGTGCCGTCGGAGATCCGTTGGATGAAGCCGCACTCGGCGAAGACGAACCCGGCCTTGCGACCCTCGGGCGGGATGATCGACCAGACCTTGTACGTGCGCTTGGTGCCCGCCGGGATCGTCGCTCCACTGTAGAGCGCGCCCCAGCCCTCGGCGGTCGCGCGCAGCCCCCACTCGTGACCGACGCGGTTGCACCACGCGGTGACACCTGTCAGCGGGCGGGCACTCCGGTTGAACAAGGTGATCGTGATGGTCGCGCGCTCCCCCGGCTGGTAGGTCTTCCGGTCGAAACGCAGCGTTGCGGTAAGGCTCTCCGAGAGCGGGCGCTCCACGAAGATCTGGTAGTCCTTACCTGCCCGGCCGACGAACTGGGGCTCGGGCTGCGCGACGAACTCGATCAGCCCTTCGAGACGCATGTGGTACTCGCCTGTGGTGATGCCGCGGAACTCGTAGTACCCACTGGCATTGGTCGACGTGGTGTGCCGAACGCCCGCGCGGTAGTTGTCGATAGTGACCGTGACGCCCGCGCGGCCCTCTTCAGGTGCTAGGACGCCGTCGGCGTTGCTGTCGTAGCCAATCCTGCCGGTCAAGTCGCCGGTCGTGGCCGCGACTGGCGCGGATAGACGCACCCTCTTGAAGACGGGTGCCCCCTCAACCTGGACATCGATATTGGCCACACCGTCTGAGGTGTCTTCTAGGTAGTCCGCGCCGCTGATCCGGTAGGACTCACCTGGCGCCAAGACCTTGCCCGGCCCCCAGCGGTCCATCTCCCTCGCCCACGGGCCGTTGAAGTAGGTGTCACCAGACGCCCACGCGCGGAGCGCCGGAGTGGGTTCGGCCCCGTTGTTGGTAACGGTGACAGTCAGGGTTACCCGGTCGCCGGTGTCGTAGGCCGCTTTGTCGAGCGTGGCGACGACGGCTACATCCTCCGGGTCCACGGCGGCGGTCGCGGTGGCTGGTGCGAGGGTCAGGGCTATCGGGATCGCCGCCAGGACGGCGATCAGTCGGGACGTGGATCTGGCCATGTTCTCCCCAAGTGGTTGGTGCTCTTGGGGTACAGGGTGCCGTGACCGCGACGGGGCGTCAGGTGTTCTGCCGGGCCAGGGAAGGCGTTCACCTGTTCGGCCGGACGGGTTGCGCTGTTGGGGCACCGGGAGGGTGGTGGGCCGCGATATCATCAGGTGTCCGCCGACCTCGAATCGGCCGGTGGCGGTCTCGCCCAAGGGGATGCGATGTCGCAGTCGAGTGGGAATCGCCTGCCGTTGGCGGTTCTGGGTGTCACCGTGGTGTGCTGGGCGGTCGCGGGGCTGACCGGGATAAGCGGTGTGCACACGGGCGCGGCGTACCACCTGTTCGTCATGGCCCTGCTCGCTGTCGGCCTCTATGGCAGCACGCGCGGGATCGCGTTGGACGAGCTGCGCGGCAACATCGGTGTGGTGGTGCTCGCGGTGACGGTCGGTGTGCTGGCCAAGACCGCGCTCATCGCCGGGGTGATGTACCTGGTCGATTCGCGGCCGGTCAGCCTGGTGCTCGGGGTGGCGGTCGCGCAGATCGATCCGCTGTCGGTGGCCGCGACGTTGAACCGGCGGATGTCCGGGCGCGCCAAGTCGATCCTGTCCGCGTGGGCCGCGTTCGACGACCCGGTGACCGTGCTGATGGTCGTGTACCTCTCCGCGTTCGCGCTGGGCACCCCCGGTGTGCTGTCGTCCGGGCTGGCCGACCTCGGCACCAGCCTGCTGCTCAACGCCGCGTTCGCCGTCGCCGCGATCGAGCTGTGGTTCGTGTTCCGGTCCCGGCTGGTCCCGGTGGGCATGGTCCCGATGGGCACAGTCCTGGTGCTCGCCTTCGCCGTGGTCGCGGTGACGCAGGGCCTGATGCTCGGTGTCGCGCTCGCGGGCCTGGTGGTGCGGCCGTTCGCGGGTCACCCCAGGGCCGAGCGGGTTCTCGAGAAGGCCCTGACCGGCGCGTTGCTGCTGGCCGGGGTGGCGCTGGGCGTGGTGCTGGCGGGCACGGTCGGACCGGGGTCGATGGGGTTGCTGCTCAAGGGCCTGCTGCTCGGTGTGGCCGCGTTCGGGGCGCAGGTCGTGGTGGGATCGCTCATCGCCATCCGGATGAGCCGCTACGACCGGTGGTGCCTGGCGCTCAGCCAGCAGAACGGGCTGACCGCGATCGTGCTGGCACTGCTGCTGGAGCCGAGTTTCCCGGGCACGGTCGCCGTGGTCGGTCCGGCGATCGTCGTCACGTACCTGCTGTTCACCGCCGGTGGGCACGTCCTGGACCGGATTCCGCTGGATCGGACACCGCAGACGCTCCCGTTCCCCACCATCCCATCGGTGGGCAAGTCAGCCGCCTGACGCCCACCGCTGCCGGTGCTCGGCCAACAGCCGAGTGGCAGTGCGCAGATCCGAGGCCGGAACGGCTTCACTCAGCCAAACCTGCACGCGATCTCTTATCCCGCAGACGAACCGATGGCCGAGCGGTGTAAGAGCGCCGCTGTCGAGCAACATCTGACTCACCGTCCATGTCGCCTCGCGCCACCGAGCGAACTCTTGGTGCGCCCGCGCTGATTCGGCTAACTGCCTCCGTTCGCGCCAGAACCCGGCGATGGCGAGATGTGCGTAGGCGCCGTGCAGCAGACCCGCGACCGGGCGGGGATCGGTGCGCCATGGGGCGTAGAACAGTCTGTCGTCTGCGGTGTCGAACAGCGGGAAGAGGTCCATCAGCACGGTCAGCTTCGCGTGGTGCACTTCGTGCGCGAGCGTCACCGCCATCATCTCGGCGTCAGCGCTAAGGGACAGGAACACACACCCCAACGCGTCCCCAACGGTCGCGCTGGCCTCACCAACGTCTGACGGCTCTAGCGGCGTCACAGCCGAGACAAGCTCAGCCAACTCCGCAGCCACAACCGGATGGTCAGTCGCTAGTAGCTCCCACGCCGCCTCCAGCCGCTCCTGCCACAACGCAAAGTCAGGTCTAACGGCAAGCCCTAGCCCGTCGGGGAGCAACCCTCGCGGCCATCCACCGAAGGTCCATCGCACTCCCGGGGCCATGCGCACCGCCGGGAATGGCGTCCAACGCAACCGATCCGTCCTCGCACGTCCGACGATCGGTTCGACGGTACCCAACGAAGGCAACACTGTCGTGGGCGCGGTGAACAACAACTCGACCACGACTCCAGCCCGGATCGCGGCCGCCGCGGCGATCTGCGCGAGGCATCCGGGGGTCGACTCCCCACGATCACCGCGCAGCAGAGCCGCCGTCGCCCACAGCCCCACGGCTGGATCGTCCAGCACCCGGGTCACCGCGCCCGGATCGTGTGCGCGCAGGTCACCGAGCACCGCGAACGCTTGCGCGGCCGCGGGGTCCCGGTCGGTCGCGAGCAACCGCAGGAACGCCAACGTCCGACTGCGCCGCGCCGACACCAGCGCCCGTGCGACCTCCCGCCCACCACCTCCCCCGGCCAGGTCGTCGAACACCGCCTCGGTCACGGTGTGCCAGGCCAGGTCGGCGGTCACGTCAAGGCCGCGAGGTCGTGGGCGAGGCGCGCCCGTACATGGCTGGTCAACCGGAACAGGTCTTGGCAGTAGACCGACGGGTTCTCGAAGCCCTCGCCTGCCCGGTAGCGGTGCGCGGGATGTCCACCACCGCAGGCCGCGACGACCGGACAGGCTAAGCACTCCGAAGCGAGTCTCGGCGTCGGTAGGACTACCGCGTCGAATGGGTCGGTGGCGACGTTGAGCCCGGTATCAACGGCGTCCGGTTGCACTGCCGCGACGATGTCCGACAGCTCGATCGCGCCGTCCGTGGCCACCACCAGCGGCGGTGAGGCCTGCTCACCCAGCCCCTCGACCCCGGAGGTCCCGCCCAGCCACAGGGTGATCACCTCGGCGAACTGCCGCACCACCGTGCGCGGCGGCGACTCCCCGTACCACTGGTCGAACACCGGGATCAGCCAGTCGGCGTACGGGGCCGCCGGGTCACCGGGGTGCCGACCGGGCGGCGGGGCGCTCCAACTGCCGTGCGGGAGCAGGAAGTCGACCACCGGCGGGTCGAACCGGAGCAGTTCCCGGTAGGTCGCCAGCGGATCGACGGCCAGGTCGACCACGCACAGCAGCCCGGCGAACAGGTGCCGGAAATCAGGGCCGGTCAGTGTCCCCAGCGCCGCCGTGACCGCGTCATGACTTCCGCGGCCATCACGTCGGGTGCGATGTCGGTCATGTCCGGCTTTTGTCCCGTCGAGGCTCACCCCGACCCGGACGCCCCACTCGGCGAACAGACCCAGGAATCGCTCGTCCAACCGCATCCCATTGGTCTGCACGGTGAATGCGACGCGCGCCGGAACCCGGTCCGTCGCGGCCCGCAACAACGACTCGATCCGCGCGTGCCCGGCCAGCAACGGTTCCCCGCCGTGCAGCACGATGTCGACCTGGTCGAGATCGTGCGCGCGCACGTGCTCGGCGACGCGGCTGACCAGGTCGTGCGCGGTGGACTCGGACATCACCGCGGGCTGCGCGCGCCACCGCCGGTCGGCCATCTCGTAGACGTAGCAGTAGTCGCAGGCCAGGTCGCAGCGGCTGTGCAGCTTCACGACGAACTGGCGCGTCGGCGGTCGTGCCCGCATCTGCGCTCCCCGTCCGTCGTCCGTGTGTCCCCGCGCACCGAACCCCCGGGCGGCGCGCGGCGGCCCGGGTTCGCCCCCCATGTAACACGGCCGGGGCGGGTCGGGGTGTCGGCTGATCGGTGTATCTTCGCCCCGCGTGACCACTCCGCGACGCACCGGCCGATAGGGTCGGCGAAGGAGGCGCCCGATCGGCGGTTCGACCGGATCGGGCAGCGCGCTGGTGCGCCAGGGTTCGCCAAAGGGGGTGCGGATGGACGGCACAGCGGCCCCGCCGACCCCTTTCCCCGGGGAATCAGGGGTGTTGCGTTCCCACCTGCTCGACGTTTCCGCTATCGATTTCGCGAAGCTGGCAGCACTACCGGAGTGCGTGCTGCGGGAATCGCTGGCAGGCGTGCTCGGTCAACTCGCCGCGGCGCCCACCCGGTACCAGGCACACCAGAGCTCACTGTCGGGCGGACCGACCGGGTGAGGGCGGAGGGGGACGCGATGGGCCTACCGGGGAGCAGCGGTCAGGCCGTCGTGACCGTGTTCGTGTCCGTGGTGGACAACGCGGGTCGCGTGGACGCGGTCGCCAACCTGTGCGGTGTGCTTGCCGGAGCCGGTCGGCGGGTTCTGGTGCTCGACTGGTCCGATGAGTTGACCTCGGTGCGCGACTACCTGCGGGTCTTCCACACGGGTCGGCAGGCGTGTCCGGACCAGGTGTGGGCGGCAGCGCAAGCGGTCGGCGGTACGGCTAGCGGGCGGGTGCGTGATCAGCGCGAACTGGCATCCCACGTGGTGCCGAGCCTGTCCGGGTCGATAGACGTGCTCTCTCTTGTTGACGGGCTGCCGTCTCTTAGGCATACGACCGTCGATGAGCACGCCCTTACGGATCTGCGGCAGACGCTAACCGCAGCCGACTACGACGACGTGTTGGTAGCGCTGCCCTCTGGTGGTCACAGCGCCACCCTGCGCGCGGCAAGCGTTCTGGGCGACACGGTTGTGGTGTGTTTCGAGCCTCTAGTTCCGACGCTGGGTGCTGCCGTCGACACGGTGGACGTGGTGCGTCGGTCGGCGCCGCTGCGGGTCGACATCGTTGTCGCGGCCACGCGGTTCCGCGTCGACGATGCCGAGCACCGGGTCAACGGGCTGCGCACGGCGATCCGACAGGCGTTCGGCCCGGTGTTGCCACCTCGTTCGCGGCTGACTGACCCGTACGTAGAGCTGCCCGAGTTGTCTTACGTGACTTCAGCACCCTTGCTCGCGGTCGTCGCGGAAGAGGCCGACGACCTGTGGTCGCGGTATGTGCGGCTGGCGACGATGGTTGACGCTGACCGTGGTGTGGCGCCGGAGCGGGTAAGCGATCTGGTGCGCGGGCGGTACCGCCGAGTGGCTGGGATCGACGTCGGTGACGAGCAACGCGTCGTAGTCACGGCGGAACCGGCGCTGCGCCCGTGGGTCGACTGGGTGGCGGCAGAGTTGGCCGAGGTCAATGTGTCCGTGTGCGCCGCGGATGCGGCCGATGCGGGCGACCTGCCTCTGGTGCGGATCGTGGCCTTGGGTGCCGAGGTCGTCGACGGTGACAGGGCTGACATCGTGCTGCATCCGGTTAGCGTGCCAGGCGGGCGGATCAGCGAGGCGATGCTCAAGACCGTGCGCGACAGGGTCGACTCGGTGCGGGAGCGGTTGTTCTCCGGTCTGGGCTATCCGACGCCGCCGCTGCCACCGGATGTCCCGCCGAAGGTGCCCGGCCTGCCGTCTGTCGTGTTTGGCCTACCGGCGTCCAGTGCTCGTTTCGGCCACCGTGACGCGGAGTTGGACCGACTTCGGGCTGCTCTTCCGCCGTCCGACGGGGTCACGACGGTAGCGCTAACAGGCGCGCACGGCGTTGGTAAGTCCGAACTCGCGCTCGCCTACGCGCACCGCAACGCGTTCGCGTACGACGTGGTGTGGTGGCTACCGGCCCATGAACCGCAAGCGGCCTTGGTGCAGCTCGCGGAGCTGGCGAGTCGACTACGAGCCGAGCCGGAACACTACGGCAGCATGGCCGCGCTCGACCGACTAGCCACGGACACCTCTATGCGGTTCCTGCTGGTCTATGACGGCGTTCCTGGCGTCTCGGCAATCGCGGACCTGCTCCCCAAGGGCGGCCGGGGCCACGTGATCGTCACCGTCGCGGCCGTCGATGAGCGCGACCTGGTGGACACAGAGCTACCGGTGACCGGGCTGTCCTCGGAGCAAGGGGCAGCGCTGGTCCGCCGGGGCGCGTCAGGGCTGACCGTCGAGCTTGCCGTAGAGATCGCCGCCGAACTCGACCACTGGCCGCTGGCGCTGAACCTGGCCGCGTGCTGGCTCGGTGAGCGGGTCAGGGTGCTGACCGACGGCACGCGTGAGAGCTACCTGGACATCTATGAAGCTGCCGAGCGGGCGGGCGCGGACCTCTTGGCCCGGCTGCGCGCCGACACCGCTGGTCCGACTGCTATCCACCGGATGGCCCGGCTGACGCTGGCCACGGCCCGCGAGCACGACCCGGCGGGGCGGGCTCCGGTCGACCGGCGGTTGGGCGCGGTGGCGGCGCTGGTGGCCGAGTTCGGCGCGTTCCTGTCGCCGCTGGGGGCCGCGCTCGACCTGGTGCGGTCGCTGCCGTGGCGGGCCGAGCTGGGCGCGGGGGTCGACGGCGACACCGATGAGCTGCTGGTGTTCCCGCCGGTGATCGACCGGGCGCTGTGGCTGGGTGAGCGGTATGGGCTCTTCGAGGTCGACTGGGGCCGCGAGCGGGTGCGCGTCGGTGACGTGCTGCGGTCCACCATCGCCGAGCTGATCGACCCGTCGACCAGGCAGGCGCGGCGGTCGGCGGTGCTGCGGGCGTTGGCCGGTTACGCGCCGTTCGAGGTGACGGCCGCACACCGTGCCCGGTTCGTGGAGCTGGGCACCCACATCGGGCCGTCAGGGGCGACCGAGAGCGACGACCCGGCGGTGCGCCGGTGGCTGGTGAACCAGGCCCGGTTCTTCTTCGCCTTCGGCGGGGTCGGGGTCCGGCGGGCGGCGCTCGCCTCGGGCCAGGAGGTGTTCGAGTCGTGGACGACGCGCTTCGGCGAGCAGGACGAACTGCGCCTGCGGATGGGTACCCAGCTGGCCAACCTGCGCCGCGAGCTGGGTGACCGCGACGGCGCGCTGGCGCTGGACGAGTCCGTGCTGCGGGTGCAGAAGCGGGTCCACGGCGTCGCCGATCCCCGAACCCTGGCCACCGCCCGCGACCGGGGCGGCAACCTGCGCGGCCTCGGCCGCTTCGCCGACGCGCTGGTCCAGGACACGGTGACCCGACAGCACCACGGCGAGGTGCTCGGCCCGGACCACCCGGAGACCCAGTGGGCCACCAACAACCTCGCGGTGTCCCAGTTCCTCGCGGGTGACGCGGAAGCAGCGCTACGCACCCAACGCTCCCACCTGGAACGTCTGGCCCGCCTCTATGGCGACGCCCATAAGGACACCGTGTGGGCGCTGGGTAAGGCCGGGATTTACGCGAGCCAGTTAGGTCTACCGGAGGCCGAGGCGTACCTGGAAGAGGCCAGCAGGCAGGCCAGACACACGCACTGGGGTGACCTCCAACTACGCGGCAGCATGGAGTGGCACCTAGGCATCGCCAAACGCTCCCGCGACCCCAGGTCCGCCCGCGCAGACATCACCAACGCCTTGCGCCACCTGACTTCCGTCCGCCGCGACACCCACCCGGACCGCTTCGCCTGCATGCTGTCCCTCGCCGCAACCCAGCGCGTCTACGGCTGGGAACCCGCCGAAACCGAACGCCTAGCCCGGTCAGCACTAACAGGCTTGGTCGACACTATCGGCTTGGTTGACACCCACCCGTTCGTCGCCCTAGGACGCCTAGGCCTAGCCCTCGCCCTCCGAGCCCGCGGCGCGTTCGACAACGCCCTATTCGAAACCCAAACCGCTTGCACGGCACTAGAATCCACCCTAGGCCGCGCCCACCCGTGGACTCTTAGCGCAACGGTGAACCTAGCCGCCGTCACCGCCTCTTCCGGCAACCGCCCCGGCGCCGCAACCATCGCCACCGCCGCCCTCAACACCTGCGAGGAATACCTCCCCCTGGACCACCCCATCACCCAAACCGCGTCCACCAACGCACACACAGCCGAGGGCACCACCGGAACCTGGCAGGTACTCGATGTCGACATCCCCCAGATCTGACCAGCCGTGGCCAGCCGGACTCGCCACGACAGCACGGCATCGCGGAAGGCAGCCATCCGAAAAGGTGAGCGATGTCGACGTCTCCCGGATCTGACCTGACCTGGCGGGTCGAGACTGCCGACGAGCACGCGGAGGTCCCCGCCGCACTGCCCGCGCGGCTGCGCGACGCCGTCACCGCGGCCCCCGGGTTGGACTGCGTCGGCTTCTTCGACCAGGACGACTTCGTCTACGGCCTCAACCGGCTGTCGGGCGCGGGTCGGTGGGAAGCGTTGCTGCGCCTGGGTGTCCACCTGGCCGTGGCGTGGCGTGGGCTGGACCGGGACCTGCAACCGCTGCGCACCGGCAGGCTGATCCGCACCGTGCTCGACGCCGAGGCGGGCGCGGTGTTCTGCGAGACCGTCCGGCCCGGCAGGCACGTGATCGGCACCGTCGCGAGCGCGACCTCCGCGGCCGACCGGGAACGAGCCGACGCGGCCCTCACCACCGTCGTCGACCACCTCCGCACCGCCGACCGCCTCCCCACCCAGAACCCCGGCGCGTTCACCGACGAGGGCCCCGAAATCCCCTCGACCGCCGAGCGCGTCCTCCACACCACCGGCCCCTCGGACCTCCTGGCGCCGCTACTCCCCGCCATCCGCCTCGACGGCCTCCACGCCATCGCCTACTACACCCGAGGCACCCAACTGGCCACCGCCGACTGCTTCGACTCCCCCCACCTGGCCCAGTTCCACCACCTGGCCACCCCCACCGACCGCCGCGCCCTCTACACCACCCTCGGCCACGACCTGGCCGCCCTCGCCACCCACCTCAACCAAGCCACCGCAGAAGCCCTGGGCGGCCCCCTCCACCGCATAGTCCTCGACGTCCAACAAGGCGCCATCTACTACCGCCGCCTCCCCCGCCAGCACTACCTGGTAGGCCTCACCCTCGACCAAACCCAAGTCCGCCAAGCCGACCATCAGATGCACGCCCTGGCCCACCACCTCTCCACCACCCCCGCCTAGCCCTCACGGCCACCCCAGGCCCGCTCTCCCCGCCCAGTTCCACAACTCGTCTCAAACCCCACAACGCCCGCCCGCCCCAACCAGTCCTCCCATCCACGGCTGGCCCGGCCACATCACCCCACCCCAGACCGCCCCAACCGCCTCACAAGCCCCCACACTCCGCCCACACCGCGCCCCGCCCACACCGCCTCGCGCGCGCGAAAGCCCCGAGCCCGGCCCCCACCCTCTCCGGGGGGCGTCCCTGGGCCAGTCTACCGGGACCCACCGACAGTCGATCTTGAACCGACCCCCGCAGAGATCCACATGTGGATAACTTCTGTCACCCAGAAGACGGAAGTTGAGAGGCGGCCCAAAGCGCAGATCCGCTGGTAGACAACGAGATGCGGGCGCGCAGGCCAGAGGGTGAGGGGCCGAGCGGACAAAGTGGGGGTTGTCAGCGGTTGGTGACCGCGTCCAGGGCGGCTTCGCGGACGCGGAAGCTGAAGTCGAGGAGGGCGCGTTCGGCGCGTTGGCGGGTGGGGCCTGCGAGGAGGCCTGCGCGGACCAGGTCGGCTAGGGCGCCTCGGGAGGGGAGGGAGTCGGTGATGTTGTCGTAGGTGTCGCACATGCGGTCGAGCAGGTCGCGGGCGCGGGTGTCCACACGGGAGCTGTTGGTGCGGTACCACTGCGAGAGCACCAGGCGGAAGGTTTCGATGACCTGTCGCAAAAGGACGGCTGAGCCCGTGGCGGCGACGATCCGTTGGTCGCGCAGCTCGACCACCAGCGGGTCCGACGCCGTGATGACGTCGTGCGCGAAGGATTCCGGGGTCACGCGGATCGACGCAAGATCCGTGAGCGCGGCGGTCGCCTCGTCGAACAGGTCCGCCAGCGTCGGGGGCAGCACGCCGTCCGACGGGGCTTCGGCGGGGTGCACGGTCGCGGCGAGGTCATCCACGCGGCGGACCAGGACGTCGGCCAGTTCCCGTTGGCCGTTGGCGATGCGGGCGAGCCAGGTGTCGATCTGCCTGCGCAGCCCGCCGAGTTCGTCGGTGTCGTCGCGGCGCGGGAGCCGGGTGCGGGCGGACTCCAGCGCGGCGGTGACGTCGTCGGCGAGGCTGTGCGGGCGGACGACCAGCGGGTCGCGGTCGAGCACGTCGCGCACGCGCAGCACGGCGGTGTCGGTCGGCACCCCCACCACGACCACCACCACCTCGATCCCCGGCGCGGCGGCCCGCAGCGCAGCGACCCGGTCGAGCAGCCTGGCCACCTCCCCGTCCGCGAGCAGCGACGGCGCGAGCAGCAACGCGCATCCGCTGTCGAACTCCGGGAAGGTGATCCAGAAGTCGGCCCTGGCCAGCACCGACGCACCCAACATGTGGTCACGGTGCGGGTTCCAGCCCTGGCGCTCGGCCAGCCGCCAGATCTGCCCAACGACGTCGTCGAGGTTGGGCGCGCCGAACTCGTCAGCGGCGGCAGCCTGCAGGACCACCTCGTCGACGAGCACGTCCCGACCCGCCACGACCGACGCGTTGTCCGCCAGCCGGAAAGCCTTGCGGCACAACCTGATCACGTCACGGGCATACCCGCGGGTCAGCCGCCCGATAGTGCGCACAGCGACCTGGGTGAACGGCTCGATACCGTCCTGATCGAGCACGGACCGGTGCGACTCCAGCAAGAACTCGGTGATCTCGGCCTCGGTCAGCCCCGCGAGGTCGACCCGCACCGGAATCCGCGCCCGCACGGCCGGAGTCAACACTTCCCACACATCAGGAAGTCCACACAGGACCAAACAAGCCCCCGTGCGCGCACTAACGGCCAGCAGGTCTTGGAACCGGGCCATCAACGTGTCATTAGGACGGTGGTGCGCGGAGAAGATCTTGTCGAGTTCGTCGATCACGAGCACGAACCGGTTGCGCAGCCCGGAGAACAGCAGCGCGATGACCCGCAGCGCCTCCAGGGCAGCGAGCTCGTTGTCGATCCGACGCGTGATCCCCCGGTCGACCAGTATCTCGTCCGGTTCCCCCCCGGTCAGCCAGAGCCACACCGCGTCGTCGAAACCGTTGCGCAGCAACAGGGTCAGCACCGTGCTGAAGTCGTGGTCGCCGGTCACCCCGACCAGCGTCTCCTGGACCCGGCGCAGCAGCGCGCTCTCCAGCATGCCCAGCTCGCGGATGACCCGTTGCGGCGTCACCTGTCCAGCTGTCAACGCCTGTAGCGCATCGCCGGACAAGCCGGTCTCCTGCAACGACGCAGCGACCACATCCGCGTAGTAGTCCCGAACCTGGGTGACCAGCGCCTCCTTGGTCACCTCCCGCATGAACCGCAGGTACAGCGACAGGAAGTCCTCGGCGTTGGCGTCGAGGTAGATGGCCTTCGTCGACCCGCCGAGCGCGGCGCGGGCGCGGCGCACCAACCGGACCGCGAGGTGGGTCTTGCCCATCCCGTAGTTGCCGAGCAGCGCCATCACCACACCGGCGGACGCGGCGTTCTCGGGCTCGGCTTCCAAATAGTCGTCGAGCGTGCGGTACGCCCGGCGCATCGCGTCGGTCACCACGGTGACGTCAGCGGTCGCGGCGTCCCCGTCGATCAGCGACGTGGTGGCGACCGCCATCGCCGTGTAGGGGTTGCGCCTGCGCTCCCGCTCCGGGGTCGGATCGACGCCGCTCATGACTGGATTCCCCTGGTGTATCGATTCAGATCGTCGACGGTCACCGCGTAGGCCTCACTGTAGTTCACGGCTTCCCGGCGCAACATCTCGAACGTGCCGAGCAGGGTCCGCTGCAGGGTCTTCACCGACTTGGTGGCCACCAACTCGGCCACCGCGGTGTCATCAATCCCCGGGTACGGCCCCGCCGCGCGGTGCCGGTCGAGCCGGTCGCCGACGAACCGGGCCACGTCCGCCCTGGTCAGGGTCCGTAATCGCAGCACGATCGGCGGCCTGGTGTCCTCGAGCTCCAGTTCGATCTTGCGCACGTGCGCGTCGGTGAGCAGCGCCGACTCCGCGAGGTAGAGCACGCGCGGGCTGAGCATCCCGCTGGCGTAGACGTGGACCTCGCGCACGAGGTCGAGGTGGTCGGGCAACAGCACGACCAGCGCGAGGCTGGGGTCGAGCAGCGAGTCGAGCTCGGGCAGGATCAGGTCCGGGTCGCCCGACTTGAGCTCGGGGGCGTCCGGGTCGACCAACGCGTCCTCGTCGCGCAACACCTTGACCAGCTTCGCGCAGGCCCACCCGATGCGCTTGGCCACGCTGGAGGACTCCAGCGCCAGCGCGTGCCTGCGCAGGTCGACCACGATCACCTTGGCGCCCAACGCCTCCCGCAGCGCGTCGCGCACCCAGTTGGCGCACCGGTTGACCAGCGCGGTCTTGCCGCAGCCCGACTCGCCGAACGCCAGCACGTACCCGCCGGTGGTCAGGATGTCCTCGACCACGTCCGGCCACGTGGTGAGCCGTTCATATGCCCTGGCGCTGCCGCAGACGTCCACGTAGTGCTCTTCGTGTTCGGGGTCGTCGACGGGACGCAGGCTGACCATGGCCCTGCTCACGTGGCGCTGCGGTGGGACGAACGGGTTGAAGGGCGGCCGATCGGTCATCGCCGCACCCCGCTCCCCTCCGGTCGGCACCCGCGCGTGATCGTCACACCGGGGAAGCCCGATGCTACCGAGCGCACCCGCCGGTCGTCGCCCAGTCGGGGAAAGCAAGGGCATCCACCCAGTGGGCTCGCTGGACGACCCGCGGCGGCACGTGGTTGAACGGTCACGACGGTTTTCGGGGTGGAACGGGGAGAACGCATGCGACATCGACTCGTGGGGTTGGCGGCGGCCGTGCTGCTGGGCGCGGTGGTGGCCGTGCCGCAGGCCCAGGCGCAGCGGGTGGACGCGGTGGTGGAGTGGTACGACGTGACCGCCGGGGTGCTGGCCGCCGCGCCCGCGCCGACCCAGGTGACGAACAACCGGACCTGGGCGATCAGCTGGCTGGCGGCGGCCCGCGCGGTCCGGCACGGCCACGACCGGGCGTTCACCGAGGCGGCCGTGGCCTCGGCGGTGCACGACTCGCTGGTGCGCCTGGTCCCCAGCCGCGCGGCGGAGGTGGACTCGGCGCTGGCCACGACCCTGGCGCGGATCCCCAGCGGTGCGGCCAAGTCCCGGGGCGTCGCGGCAGGTTCGGCGCAGGCCCGGCGGACGCTGGCCGAACGCGAGGGCGATGGTCTGGACCCGGCGTCGGTCAACGCGCCGTTCACGGTGCCGCCCGCCGCCCCCGGGGTGTGGCAACCGACCCCACCCGCGTACGCCCCGGCGATCCAGTACGGCAACCGCTCGGCCAAGCCGTTCACGTTGCGCCGGGCCGACCAGTTCCGCCCGTCCCCACCGCCCGCGCTGGATTCCACGCGCTACCAACGGGATCTGGCCGAGGTGCGGGACTACGGCTCGGTCGACAGCACCGTGCGCACGGAGGCCCAGACCCGGATCGCGTCGTTCTGGTACCAGGGCTCACAACCGGCGTTCGTGACCCCGGTGCGGGTCGCCTTGACCGAGTCGCGCGCTTCGCTGGCCGACCGGGTCCGACTCGTGGCGGTCTACAACGTCGCCGCCGTCGACACCCAGATCGCCACGTCCGACGCCAAGTACGCCTACCAACTCTGGCGCCCGGTCACCGCCCTCCGCACGGGCGGCCTGCCTTCGTGGACGCCGCTGCACGTGACGCCCGCGCACCCGGACTACCCGAGCGGCCACGCGACGTACGCGGGGGTGTCGGAGCAGGTGCTGACCTCGCTCACGGGCCCACGCACCCGGCAGCCGTTCGACCTGACCAGCCCGACGGCCCCGGGCGTGGTGATCCAGTACCAGACTTGGCGCGACCTGAGCCGCGACAACATCAACGCCCGCGTCTGGTCCGGCATCCACACCCGCATCGCCGACGAGGTAGGCACCGACCTGGGCCGCACGGTCGGCCGCCACACCTTGGCGACCTTCGACCGCCTGCTGGGCTGACCGAGTCCTGGTGCGGGGCCGACGGTCCCGCACCAGGACCTCAGGGCATTCCGTCGAGCAACGCCAAGATGCCCTCGACATCGCAGCCGAGGACTTCGTGCAACTCACGGAAGTCCCTGATGGCAACCCGGACCTGCACAGTCGTCGGCGACTTACCCATCGCATCCCGGACGATCCTGTGCGCTTCTTCTGACTCGCCGAGTGCCAGCCGGTAGACGGCGATATTGAAGGCGATCCTGAGATCCTGGGGAGCAACCCGAGCATTGACCTCTTCCGTGGCCACGGCGCGCGACAGCCTCTCCCGGGCGACCTCGACACGTCCGGCCCCGATCAAGGCCAGCGCGGACTGGTAATGATACCAACCCTCATTGAGGTCATCGATCTCCGTCGCACCGTCGAAGTCCGCGACTGCGTCATCATACCTACCCAGGATACGGAGAACCTCTCCGCGGCCACCGAGCGAAAAGCTGCTGTTCGAATCGATCTCGATTGCCCGATCGAAGCCGAGGAGCGCTTCGTTGAACCGTCCTGCTATCCGCAGCGAATCCGCTCGCAAGCTCAGCCCCCAGGAACTCTCAGGAGAGAGTTCGAGCGCGCGGTCGAAGTCTCTCAGAGCGTCCTCATTTCTCCCGATGTCAGAGTAAATAGACCCCCTAGCGAGATAACCTTGAGCCCGGTCCGGTTCCAAGGATATGCAGCGCTCACAATCAGCTATCGCGTCATCATAGCGGCCCATCAGCAAGAGAAGTTCGGCACGTCGCGCGATACTCGCCCGCGATCCGGCACTGAGTTGGACGATTCGATCGAATTCCGCCAGAGCGTCCTCGTACCGAACCAGTTCCGTGTAGATTTGACCCCGAACCCCAATCGCCCATCCGTAGCCAGAATCAATCTCAATGGCACGGCCGAGATCGATCAATGCCTTGTCGCGGTTCTTCAGCTGCCAGTTGGCCCAGCCCTTGCTGGCAAGCGCCCAGGAGTACTCCGGGTTCATCTCGATCGCGCGGTCGAGATCAACGATCGCCTCGTCGTATCGGCCGAGTAGGCGGTAGGCGTCCCCGCGCCAGGCGATGGTCCAGTACTGATCCGTCCGGATGTTGATCGCGGCGTTAAAGTCGGCGAGGGCGGATTCTTGATGGTTCGCGTCTTGGAGGGCACCGCGCTCGCCTAGGGCTGTGGCCCGGTCCTGGTCTCTTACAGTTCGGTCGTTGATGAGGTCGGTGAGGAGTTCGAGGGTGTTCTCGCCGGTTTTTGAGACCGCCGGAAGTGCCTTGGCGCGGGAGATGACAGCCGGGTTGGCGGAGTCGGTACCCGCTTGCCGGATCATTCGCAGCCAGTAGCCGACCGCGCTCGAACGCCAGGCGATCGCGTCGATCAGGCCGCCCAGAGCGGCAGGGAGTGCGGCCTGCCCTTGGGCGCACAGGCGGTGGTAGTGCTCCTCCAGCGCCAAGTCCTGCCATGCCTCGCTCTTCCAGGCGTCGCGGCCGGACAGGCCGAGGCCCTCCTTGGCGGACGCGTAGTGCGTGGCGAGGGCCTGGTGCCGGTGCTGCCAGTCCAGTGTGGACTTTCGGCGGAGGACGCGGAGCATGGCTGACCGGACGACGTCGTGGTAGCGGTAGCCGGTGGCGTGTTCCACGACGAAGGGGAGGCGGCCGAGCCAGGTGAAGTGGTCTTCGGCGGGGGTGGGGGCGCAGGCGGCGGCGAAGACGTCGTGGTCGAGGCGGCGGGGTAAGGCGCCGTGGAGGGCGGCGGTGCGGCGGTCGGGGTCCGGTTCCCACTTGAGGAAGCGTTCGACCGCGCTCCCGCTGGGGTCACCGACAGCGTCGGCCTCGTCGGGGTGGGTGCTGGCGAGGGTCGCGACCCAGACCGGGAGGCGGCCGGACAGTTCCAGGATGGTGTTGACGACAGCGGGCTTGGTGACACCCCGGTCCGCGAGGAGTTGGCGGGCCTCCTCCTCGGTGAAGACCTCCAGCGGGTAGTCCGCGCGGACCGGCAGGAACTCGCCCCAGCGGTTGGCGTCGAGCGGGCTCTGGCCCGCGATCGTGAGCAGCAGCGTGCCGGGCAGCGACCCGTGGTGACCAGCGAGCACGTCGAGCAGCCACGGGTCGAGGAACGCGCCGGTGCGCTCGTAGGTGTCGAAGAACAGCGCCACGGGTCGGCTGGCGGCGATGGCGTCCAGGTCGCGCAGGAACGCGGCGGTGAGGACCTCGACCGGGGACAGGATCAGCCGCATGTCGTCGTGGTTGCGGAACTTGCGGCCGAGGAAGGTGCGCATCCGGTCGACCCGGCCTGCGACGGCGTCCCCGTCGACCTCCTCGGCGACCGCGCCGACGAACGGGATGTCGCTCGCGGCCCGCAGACCCACGCGGACGACGGTGCGGGTGAGGGCGGACGAGATCTCCTCCGGTGTGCCCGGGTCGGTCTCCAGTTCGTGCCTGCGGGTGCGGTAGTCGGCGAGCAGCTTGGGGAAGTCGCGGCAGCGCGCGCCCTGCTGGTCGAGGTCGGCGACGATCGCCTCGATCGCGGTGAGCACGTCGAAGACCGATTCGTCCACCGACGCCGTCAGCACCTTGGCCTCGCGGGCGATGCGGGTGAACTGCCGCATCAGGAACGTCTTCCCCACGCCCGCGGAACCGTGGAGCGTGAACAGGAACCGCCGCCTCGGGTCGTCGAGCGGCAGCGCCAGGTTCGCCTCGAACTCCGCGAGCTGCTCCCGCCGACCGACGAAGCCACCGGACTGACGGCGGCGGATCAACTCCTGCAACGTCGGGACGCGTTCGGCCACGACGCACCTCCCCTGGACCACCGGCACCTGTGGCCAGTATCGCGTACGAGGCGGGCCGGGCAGGTCGGATCGCGGCGCAAGGGGTGGTGCTGCGATAAGCCGAATGGGTTGCGCCGTTTCTCCGGGGTCGCCCGCGACCGCCGGGACAATTGCGTCCTTCGGGTGAACTTCGCAGTTTGCACGGGAAGGCGCACGCGCACCTGCGGCGCGCTGGGGCCGTGATCGGCTCGCGGGAGTGGACCACTACCGGCCTTCGCCACGCGGGGCTCGGGGGTGACGTGTGAGTTGATCTGCGTGATGACGCCCGCCGGGAGTGGACCAATCCGGCGGGCAGGCCGAGGATGTCGATCAACGAAGTGGAGATCACACCGTTTGTGGATATCGCGTCGCGTCCCCGAGGCTTCCCGGCCATGGCGACGACGCGGTCATCTCCCGCGGGTATGTGGATCCCGGTGCGCGACGAGTGGGACGGGGTACCGGGACGGCTGCTGACCGAGGGAGCGTTCCTGCCCAAACCCCTGCCGTCGGACGTCGTGCTGTCCTCGCGCACCCACCGCGCCCTCGCCGACGCGCAGGAGGCGTTGGGGCGCTTGGACGAGGCGACCGTGCGGCTGCTCGACCCGTCGGCGTTGGTGCGGGCCACCCAGGTCCGCGAGGTGCAGCGGTCGGCGCGGTTGGACGGGATCAGCACGGCGCTGCTGGAGGTGCTGGTGTCGCAGCTGCCCGGCGTGCGACCGGAGACGGCGGTGGAACCGGCGATCAGCAGCTACTTGCGCGCGGGCGACACCGGGTTCGCCGCACTCGACGCGGGCGTCACCGACCACGTCGCGCTGATGTCCTCGGTGGCGGCGGCGTTCGCGGGCGTCGACACGGCGGGCACCGACATCTGGCGCACGGACCACTCCTGGCTCGGCGGCACGGACCCGTTCCTGCTGGCCAGTCCCCCGGGCGCGGCGAGTCGGGCCGCGTTCGAGCAGTTCGCCGCGTGGTCCTCGGGTGAGACGGAGATCCCGGTGCTGGCCAAGGTCGCGCTCGGGCACTTCTTCCACGAGGTCGTCCGCCCGTTCCGGCACGGCAACGGCCACATCGCCCGGCTCTACGTCGGCCTGGAGCTGGCGCGGTCGGGGGTGCTGCGCGGCCAGGTGCTGCCGCTGTCGACGTGGATAGACCGCAACCTCACCGAGTACCGCGCCCGCATCCGCCGCCTCGCCGACGAGGGCGACTACGAGCAGTGGATCGCGTTCTTCGCCGAGGGCATCCGCGCGGTCTCTCGCGACGAGCTGCTGCTGATCACCAAGCTCGAGGCCGCGCACGAGGCCCTGCACCGCAAGCTGTCGGGCAGGCGCACCGGCAACATCCGCAAGGTCCTGACTGCCCTGATCGCCACCCCCGTCACCAACCACCGCCAGGTAGCCGAACTCCACGGCATCACCACCAAGAACGCGGGCGACGTCTGCGCCCGCCTGGTAGACGCGGGCGTCCTGCACCGCCTCGACGAAAAGCCCTACGCCAAGGCCTACTACGCCCCCGACCTCCTGCGGCTCCTCAGCCTCACCGACCCCATGCCCACCCGCCCATAGCCCCTCCGCAGGACGGTGCGGGGACCCGACTCACCGGGTCCCCGCACTGGCCTCTCTCGCTTGCGGCCCCGGCCCCGCTCAGACGGCCCCTAGCCCCGACTTCGCGCTACTGGCCCCGACTTCGGCCCGCCAGCCCCGCGCGCCCCCCAGCGCACACTGCCGCCGCACACGCCCCCTCTAACCCCAACCTCTCAGCCCTACCGCTACCTCGAACCCTTACCGCCGCCCCCAGCCCACGTCTCCCACCCCGCCCGCCTAACCCGACAGCTACGCCTACCCCCAACCACTGCCACACAACCCCTGCACTAAGCCCAACCACGACCTCGTAGCGCTACCGCGCCGCCGCCCCTCGCTTCGCGCCCGCGCGCGGTCCCTCCCCCGCCCAGCCCCCACCCTCTCCGGGGGGCGTCCCTGGGCCAGTCTACCGGGACCCACCGACAGTCGATCTTGAAAATGGGGGCGCGGTGATCCACATGTGGATAACTTCTGTCACCCGTCGGCATGAATATCGGCGCGGGGTGGGTGGCGAATCGCCTGGCCACGGGCGTGGGGGTCGCTGGAGTGGGTGTGGCGGTGGGCAAGTCGTCGCCGGGGTGATCGACTTGCGGCCGTCAACTAGCCGGGACGTCCACAGTGGACAACACGGGCTTGGCGCGGTCAGGGCCGCGCGAGCCCAGCGAGTTCAACCAGGGCGCGGCGCGCGCCTCTTAGCGCAGGATCGCCGAAAGCCCGCAGGTGCGCCGGAAGCCGCCGGAGCACCCGGAAACACCCCTCGCCGGAGCACCTCGCTTCGCGCCCGCGCGCGCAGGCAACCCCCGGCCCGGCCCCCACCCTCTCCGGGGGGCGGCCCTGGTCCAGTCTACCGGGACCCCCCGACGGGCGATCTTGAAAGCACCCCCGCAGAGATCCACATGTGGATAACTTCTGTACCCCATAAGAGGGAAAAATGGAGCCGGACAACAAGAGATCCGCAGGTCAGACGCACAAGAGCGGGACAAAGGGAACCAGCGAGGCCAAATCGCCGGCGAGGGTGATCATCCAGGAAGTAGATGTCCGAATCAAGTCCATAATGGACAGAAGGAGCTACCGGCGGCGTTGGTGACGTTCCAGCGCTAGGGCGCGGGAGCGGCGGGTTGGGACGAACGGGTCCGGGATGGCTCCGGCGGCGGCCAAGGTGCGGGCGGCTTTGGCGGCGGCCGCTGGGGTGGCGTCCAGTTCGAAGTGGCCTTCCTTGGGGGTGACCGGGTCGTCGCCGCCCCAGCGGATTGTGGCGGAGCAGTCGGCGAGGATGTCGCGGAGGACGGCGATCTCGTGGGGGAAGAGGCCGCCGGTGGCGCCTAGGGGGAAGCGGGTGGGGAGGAGGGCTATGGCGGTGCCGGACAGGTAGTTGGACTCCAGCGGGGCGGCGACGCGGCGGTCGGCGGTGTGGCCCTGGATGTCGCCGGGGCCGAGTTCGGCGATCTCGTAGTGGAAGCGGCGCGCCACGTGGCCCAGCAGGGCGGCGACGTCACCGCCGAGCACGGTCATGACCGCGGCCGAGCCCTCGACCCGCACCTCCGTGATGCCCTTCGACCGGATCGGCCAGCCGTTGGCCGAGTTCCGCGCACCCCACCGGTCCGTCGACGCCGCCGCGGGGACGGTGCCCACCCCGACGACCAACGCGGCCGCACCCACCCCGGCGAGGAAACCCCGCCGCCCCAACTGAGCCATGCCCCTACCCCTCCCAATCCCATCCGTCCACGCGACCGGCACCCGACCGGCCACGCCCAAGCATCCAAGCCGGCTCACACCCGCACAGCACGTCCGGGCAGCCGAGCCCACGCCCACACCACCATCCCGACCGAGGCCACCACCGCCACCGCGAGTCCCCCCAGCGCCGGGTTCACGTACGCGGGCACCAGGTCCACCCCAGCCGCGCACCGCCTGCTCAACGGCAGCAGGCTGGTCGCCCCGAACCGGGCGTCCCAAGCGATGCGGTACGTCGTGGCGCAGGTCTCGGCGATGTCCGGCGTGTAGAGGTGGACCGCCCCCCAGCCGTACGTCGCCACGGTCAGGGACGTGGTGATCACGCACGCCGCCACCCACGGCCGGACCGACCGGGGCATGCGGCGGATCGCCCGGTGGACCGCGATCCCGAACAGGGCGACGAAGGTGAGGAGCGGGACGGCGGTGATGATGGCGCCGGGCAGGTCCATCAGCCGAGCCGGGCCAAGCGCGACCGCTCCTGGTTGACCAGGCCGAGCAGGGTGTCGGCGTAGCCCTGGAGGAACGGGGTGAGCTTGCTGTCGGGCATGTGGCCGGGCAGCAGCGCGTCCCAGCCGCCGGTCTTCTTGATCGCGGCGGTGCGCAGGGCGGCGAGTTCGGTGTCGCCCGCGTTGCCGAGCAGGTTGCGGGCGGTGGCGACGACGTGCTCGGCGCGGCCGCCGTGGCGCAGGTCAAGGAAGCGGCGGAACCGGGTCAGGCAACCAACGGTCAGGTGTTGGCGCACGGCCGTGTTGATCGGCGTCCCGGCCAGCACCGCCCGGCCGACCAGGTAGCCGTCGACGTCCTCGATCAGGTCGCCGAACGGGAACGACGAGCACACGTTGATCTTGGCGAGCCGCTCCGAGCAGAAGGCGTACCCGGAGGCGTACTCGGTGCCGTTGGCCCGCCACTCGCCGTAGAACGTGGCCAGATCCCCGCCCCACCCACCGAAATCGCCCCGGTCCGCGACCTCGCCGGTTCCCGCCCCCCGAAGCAGAACGGCGTTGACCGTCGCTCCAAAGTGGTCAGCGCCGATGTCCACTCCATACCCAGGATCGGCATAGCGGACCACCCGCGCCGGGCCATTGGCTGCCGCGTAAGCGATCCAGTCGCGATCGACGTCCCCAATCAGGTTCTGCCAACCGGAGTAGAGGTCCACATAGGTGGGATACCGCAGGTACTCCGCGACCCGCAAGTTCGGATCACCCTTGCCGTACCGGACCGCCGTCGCATAGAGGTCGTCGACGTACTTGAGGTAAGCATCCACAGGGGACTGCTGCCCGCCAACCCCCTCCGGCCCAACACCCGGGTCGCTCCCCGCGCGGTGCACGACGCGGTCCAGGTCGAACCGGTCGGACCCGGAGACGAACGAGAACTCCTTGATCTGGTTGAACGACCAGTTCGCGGGCAGCGGGAACCCCAGGTTTCCCGAGAATCCCCAGGACATGCCGGAGACGAAGGAGAACCGCGCGTACGCCTCGTCGGTGACCCGCGAGCACACGTTGCGCGACCCGTACACCCCGGCGATGTACCACTTGCCCTGGCTGGCCAGACCCGCCTGCACACCGCGGAAGTACGGCAGGATGTTGCTGTCGATCTGCTCGTCGGTGGCGTCGTAGTCGACCGCGAAGTAGATCACCGCGCCGCGGTTGAAGCCGTACCCCGCCGCCCTGGTGTGCGCGCGCAACGCGTGCTGGTACCCCTGGTCGTAGGTGAAGTCGCCGAGCAGCCGGGAGTTGTACTGCGAGATCGGGAAGACCCGCAGCCCACCGGCGAAGATCGCGTCGAGCTCGCCCGGCTGCAACTCCTTGTCCAGCGTGCTGGTCGCGTCCTCGTCGAGGTAGCGGCCGACGACGGTGTACCCGGCGGCCCGCAGCGCCTGGGCGCGGGTCACGCTGATGTGGAACCGGGTGTCGCACGCGGTGGCGGGCCGGTCGGGGTCACCGCTGGAGACCAGCAGCTGCGCCCAGGTCGGGTAGTCGCCGTACCCGGTGGCGGGCAGGGCCGAGAAGCGTTGGAAGAACTCGACGAACCGCTTCAGGTCGGCGTCGAAGGTGGACTTGAACACCGCCCGCACCGGCAGCGAGTTGTTGCCGGGGATGGTGTCGTCGGGCACCGGGCCGTTGAACACGCAGGCGGCGCTGAAGAGCTGGACGAACACCCCGGACTTGCCCAGCGACACCGGGTGCGCGCGCAGACCGTCCTGTGTGGCGGGCCCGAAGTTGCCGGTCGCCTGGTCCTCTGGGATGCCGAACTCGTACTGCAGCGCCCGCATCAGCGCCTTCTGCACGTCGCGCGAGAAGTGCCCGTCGCAGGGGATGACGAAGAACGTCGACTTGGCCAGGTACCGGCTGTTGAGCCACTTCTGGATCGACCGCACCTGCTCGTCGCCGCCGGAGAGCAGCACGTAGGCGTCCATGGTGAGCAGCGCCTTGAACACCTTGGGCGGCACGGTCCCGTCGCCGCCCAGGCCCATGTCCGACTTGAGCTGCGTGACGGCGGCGATGGTCTGCTGACCGTACACACCGTTGGTGGTACCGCCCCAGTACCCCTTGCAGTACAAGGCGTGCTGCACGATCCGCACGATGTTCGCGTTGGTGTAACCGGGGCCGACGTTGCCGCGTTGCCCCAGCAGCGACAGCGTGGTCGGGCCGAAGCTGTCGGAGAGCGCGGTGATGCCGAGTTCCCGTTGCAGCGCACGGGTGAGGGAGAACATCGTGCTCCACGCCGAGCGGCCGTCCTCGGGGCAGCGGACGTACCCCGGTACGGCTCCATAGGTCGCGTTGACCCACTGCTGCGCCTCGAGAACCTTGATGTCGGCCATGGACCGGTGCCCCCCGTGACTCGGAAATCAGCGATCGGAGGATACGGCGCGGGATCCGGCGTGCGGGCGGGTCGGCACAGACCCTCCGCACGCCATCACCATTCCTCCACAACTGGCTTCCGGTCACCGGCGGCGGGCGGGGTCAGAACGGGTACCGCGGGAGATCGCCGCGCAGGGTGACCCACTGGGTCTCGGTGAACGCCTCGATGTTGGCCTGCGCGCCACCGTGCCGGGAGCCGGTGCCGGACGCGCCGACCCCGCCGAAGGGTGCCGTGGCCTCGTCGTTCACCGTCTGGTCGTTGATGTGGACCAGACCGGAGGGGATGCGGCCCGCGAGGTCGAGCCCGGCGGTGACGTCGCGGGTCAGGATGCCCAGCGACAGCCCGTAGCTGGAGTCGGCGGCCAGCGCGGCGACCTCGTCGACGGAGGAGAACGCGGTGACCGGCGCGACCGGGCCGAAGATCTCCTCCTGGTAGGCGGGCACGTCGACCGGCACGTCACCGAGCACGGTCGGGCGGTAGAACAGGCCGTCGAAGGTGCCGCCGGTGCGAACCGTGGCGCCGCCCTCGGTGCTGGCGGTGACCAAGCCGTGCACCCGGTCGCGCTGACCAGCGTCGATCAGCGGCCCGAGCGCCACCTGCTCGCGGAACGGGTCGCCGACGGGCAGGCCAGCGACCTTCTCCGCGAGTACGGCGGTGTACTCCTCGGCGATCGACTCGTGCACGAGGTGCCTGCTGGTGGCCATGCAGATCTGCCCGGAGTGGGTGAAGGTGCCCCAAGCGCCGACCGACGCGGCAGCGGTGACGTCGACGTCCGGCAGCACGATGAGCGCGGAGTTGCCGCCCAGCTCCAGGTGCGCGCGCTTGAGGTGCTGACCGGCGAGGGCACCGACCGCGCGGCCCGCCCTGGTCGAGCCGGTGAACGCGATGACCCGCACGGCGGGGTCGGTGACCAGCGCCTCGCCGACGTCCGCACCGCCGGGGAGCACTTGGAGCAGGCCCTCGGGCAGCCCAGCCTCGGCGAACACCTTGGCGAAGATCGCGCCGCCGGAGATCGCGGTGCGCGGGTCGGGCTTGAGGATGACGGCGTTGCCCAGCGCCAGCGCGGGGGCGACCGCGCGGATGGCCAGGATGGTGGGCACGTTGAACGGGGCGATCACGCCGACGACCCCGGCGGGCAGCCTGCGGGCGAACGAGAGCCGCGGCGCGCCGGTGCGCAGGAGCTCGCCGTACGGGTGCGAGGGCAGCGCGGCGGACTCGTAGCACTCCTGGGCGCTGGTGTGGACCTGGAACTCGCCGAACGGGCGGATGGCGCCGGACTCGCGCGAGAGCCAGTCCTTGATCTCCTCGGCGTGCAGGGTGAGCAGGTCACCGGCCCCGCGCAGCACGGCGGCCCGCAACTCGTACGGCGCGGCGGCCCAGGCCCGTTGCGCCGAGACCGCGCGGACGGCCGCCTCGCGCACGTCGGCGGGCGTGGCCTTGCCGACCTCGCCGAGCGACTCACCGGTGGCGGGCTCGACGGCGGTGTAGGTGCCACCGCTGGCCACCGTCCAGTCCCCGGTCCAGACCTTGCCCTGCCACGCGCCGTCGTCCAGCAGTGCCATCCGCGTCTCCATCCGTAGGTTCCTGTCGAGCCTGCTGCATTGTTGAAGCTGAGACAACTTGATCCCACCCCTGGCCTGCGACTCGGTCGCCGGGGCGATGGCGGCGCGCGGTCGACACGATGGCCGGGAGTCAGTCCACAGTGAACAGCGGACCCCTCGGCGCGGTGCTCACCGCCGCTGACGATGAGCTACCCAGCCGCGCGGGCAGGCGGGCCGCGGGTGCCAGCGGTTCGCGTCCAGCCGGCAGTTCACCAAGCAGTAACCACCTCAACTGTCCACAACGCCCCGACCTGTCCACAGCACCCGCGGCGTCCATCCACATCACCCGGAATCCCTCCACAGCCCCGAAGCGACCCTGGTTCACCCCGCACTCCCCGACCTAGGCTCGATTCGGGGGCTGCTCAGCGCGGTGCCGCAGGTCAAGCCCACAATCGGCCGGTTCCGACTCGCCAAGACCTGTGGACAACCAAGCCGCGATCACCCGGTCGAGCGCAGCAGGGCGCGGACGTGAGCGGCCGCGTCGTCGTCCACGTCCACCGCCATCGCCAGGGCTCGGTGCAGGTGCCTGCGGGCGGGCCCGGCTGACCCCATCCCCTGGTGGGCCCGAGCCAGCGCGACCGCCAGGTCCAGCCGTGACCCCAGCGCCTGTTCAGCGCGGTCCAGGTAGATCACGGCGGCCGGGAAGCGGCTGGCGCGGAGCATGATCTCGCCGATCAGCAGCAAGGTCTCCCCCGCCGGTTCCCCACGGCGGCGGACTTCGGAGAGCAGTTCGAAGGCGGCGTCCAAGGCGCGGTGCCACTGCGCGCCGCGGCTGAACAGGTCGACGAGGTCCGCCAGCACCGCACGGGCGTCGGCGACGGCCAGCGCGCGGACCAGGTGCGACTCCGCCAGCAGGTCATCGTCCACCGCACCGGCTCCGTTCCCCGACCGACTCCCCATGATGCGCGCCCGCGGCCGCGCCCGTCAGCCGCCGAACGCGGCGGTCAGGGTGAAGCGGTCGCCGCGGACCAGGGTGTGGCGCCACTCCATGGGCTGGCCCTGCGCGTGGCTGAGGCGGTGGATGGACAGGCCGACGCCGCAGCCGAGCAGGGTGCTCTCCAGCGGCGAGAACGCGACCGCGCGGATGCTCTCGCGCGCCCGGTCCAGCCGCAGCCCGGTGCGCTCGAGCACGGCGTACACCCCGATCTGGGTCAGGTCGGCCGAGAGCAGCCCCCGCCCGTGCTCCGCCGGGAGCCACACCCGGTCGATGGCCAGCGGCTCGTCCCCGGCCAGGCGCAGCCGCTCCAGGTGGACCAGCGGGATCGACCCGTCCAGGCCGAGGTGGTCGGCAACCACCCCGTCGGCGTGGACCTCCAGCCGCCGCACGACGCTGCGCTGGCTGAGCCCGGCGGTCTTGACCGACGCGTTGAGGCTGTACAGGGTGCCGAGCGGCTGCTCGACGCCGTGCTCCGCGCGCACCCGGGGCCGCCGCCCCCGCTCGGCGGTCACCAGCCCCTCCGCACGCAGCCGCTGCAGCGCGCGCCGGACCGTGGTGCGGCTGACCTGGTATTCCGCGACAAGCTCGGCCTCACTGGGGAAGGACTCGGCGAACTCGCCCGCGCGCATCCGACGCACGAGGTCGTCCTGCACGCGCTGCCACCTGAGGTCCACCACGCAAATGTACCTACTTTTGTTCTCGTCCGGCAGGCCTACCGCCTTAACGTGGCTGTCCGGACAACGAGGAGGCACGATGGTCGTGATCGTGGGCGGTGGGACCGCCGGGATCACCGTGGCGGCGCGGTTGTTACGGGCCGGAGTGCGCGACGTGACCGTGGTCGACCCCGCCGACACACACCACTACCAGCCACTGTGGACACTGGTGGGCGGGGGCCGGGCGCCGCTGCGGGAGAGCGCGCGGCCGCAGGCGTCCGTCATGCCCAAGGGCGTGACCTGGGTGCGCCGGTCGGCCGTCGCGGTCGACCCGGATGCCCGTCGCGTTCGCCTCGACGACGGCACCGACCTGCACTACGACCAGCTCGTCGTCTGCCCGGGCATCCAGCTGAACTGGGACGCGGTCCCCGGCATGACCGAGTCCTTCGCGGGCACGGCGTCGAGCAACTACAGCGCGGACCTCGCACCCAGGACCTGGGAGTTGATCCGCGACACCCGGCGCGGCTCGGCTGTGTTCGCGATGCCGTCCGGTCCGATCAAGTGCGCGGGGGCACCGCAGAAGATCGCCTACCTCGCGGCGGACTACTGGCGCGAGCAGGGCGTGTTGCGCGACATCGACGTCCACTTGGTACTGCCGACGCCGACGCTGTTCGGGGTGCCGGAGTTCGCCGAGGTGCTGGCCGGGGTGGTCCGCCGGTACGGGATCACGGTGCACTTCTCCAGCGAGGTCACCGAGGTGCGCGGTGACGAGGTGGTCATCAACGGCACCACCACGGTGCCTTACACGATGGCCCACCTCGTGCCGCCGCAGAGCGCGCCGGACTGGATCAAGGGGGGACCGCTAGCGGGCGAGAACGGGTATGTGGAAGTCGACAAGCACACCATGCGGCACGTCCGGCACCCCGAGGTCTTCGCACTCGGGGATGCTGGGTCCACACCGAACTCCAAGACCGGGGCGGCGATCCGTAAGCAGGCGCCGGTTGTTGTCGCGAACCTCTTATCGGTCCGAAATGGACAGGAGCCGACCGCGCGCTACGGCGGGTATGCGTCCTGCCCGTTGACCACCGCTCGCCGCCGGATGCTGCTCGCCGAGTTCGACTACACCATGCGGCCGACCCCGTCGATCCCGGTGATCAACACGATCCGCGAGCGCGCCGACATGTGGTACCTCAAACGCCACGGATTGCCCTTCCTGTACTGGAACCTGATGCTGCGGGGGCGGGCGTGATGGCCGGGGCACGCAACCTGGTGTTCGCCCAGTACTACACCGCCTGCCTGTCGCAGGCGTCCTATTTGGTCGGTGACCGGTCGAGCGGGGTGGCCGCCGTGATCGACCCCCGCCGCGACATCGGCACCTACCTGGCCGACGCCGAGGCGCACGGGCTGCGGATCGAGTGGGTGCTGGAGACGCACGTCCACGCCGACTTCCTGTCCGGGCACCTGGAACTGGCCGAGGCGACCGGCGCGGTGATCGGGTACGGCAGCGCCGCGGAGGTCGACTTCCCGGTGCACCGCCTCGTCGACCGCAGGCGGATCTCGCTGGGTGATGTCGACCTGGAGGTGCTGCACACGCCGGGGCACACCCCGGAGTCGATCTGCCTCGTCGTGCGCGAGCACGCCGACGACGAGGTGCCCTACGGTGTGCTGACTGGCGACACGTTGTTCCTGGGTGATGTCGGCAGGCCGGATCTGTTGTCCGCCAACGGGTGGACGGCGCGCGAACTGGCGATCTCGCTGTACCGGTCGACGCGGCGGTTGCTCTCGTTGCCGGATGAGACCCGCGTGTTCCCCGGTCATGGCGCGGGATCGGCTTGCGGCAAGAACTTGTCGACAGCCACCACCGGGACGCTCGGCGAGCAGCGGCGGACCAACTACGCGCTGGCACCGATGACCGAACGTGAGTTCGTGCGTGCGGTGTGCGCTGGACAGCCGACGGCGCCGAACTACTTCGCTTACGCCGCAAACCGAAACCGCGCCGCACGACCTATCTTCGACGAGCACGACCCGGTGCCCGAAGTGTCCATTGCGCACGGATTGGTGCTGCTGGACACCCGCGACCCTTCGGCGTTCGCCAGGGGTCACTTACCGAACTCGATCAACGTGAGCCTGGCAGGCCGCTACGCCGAGATCGCCGGGACCGTCCTCAGCGCGGACGACGACATCGTGCTGGTGTGCGAACCGGAACAGGCCGTGGAGTCCCGGAACAGGTTGGCCCGCATCGGTTTTGACCGGGTTACCGGCTTCACCCGCCCGGTTTCGGTGGTTGCCGCCACTCGGCTTACGCCCGAGGAGCTATCTCTGGTGGCCGCTGAACGTCAGCTGATTGACGTGCGCGGTCCGGGCGAGGTGGAAGCGGCTGGGACGATCGAGGGCGCGTTGCTGATCCCGCTGCCGGAGCTGCTGTCCCGCTTGTGCGAACTGTCTGCCGACCGCCCCACGGTTGTGTTCTGCGCGGGCGGCTACCGCTCGTCCGTGGCGGCTTCTACATTGCGAGCACACGGTTTCAGTGATGTCGCGGACCTGATCGGCGGGTTCACGGCGTGGGTTGAGGCGGGTCTTCCGGTCCGCCAGGCGAGTCACACGTGAACCGCTCTGTCACGGCGCTTCCGCGGGTTCGTGGGGCTTTCGGGTTGGGGTGCGCATGATGGTGATGGCGTTGGTGGCCGGGGGTGTCGTCGGGCTCGCGATGGGCGCGCTGGGCGGCGGTGGGGGCGTGTTGGCGGTGCCCGCGCTGATCTACCTGCTGGGCATGACCCCGTCGGTGGCGGCTACCGCGAGCCTGTTGATCGTGAGCGTGACGTCCGTGGTCGCGCTGAGCAGACACGCGCGCGGGGGCGACATCTGCTGGCGCACCGGTTTGTTGTTCGCGGGGGCGGGCGTCCCGGTGTCGGCTGGTGCGGCCGTGTTGTCCGGACACGTACCCGCGTGGCTGCTGACCGCCGCGTTCGCGTTGTTGGCCGGTGTGGCCTCGGTCGTCCTGCTGGGGACCGAGCCCACGGAGTCCACAGTGGATGCTCCGGTGCGCGCGGCGCGAGCTGTTGGGGCGGGCGCGGGCCTCGGCGCGGTCACCGGCCTACTCGGCGTCGGCGGCGGATTCCTCGCGGTACCAACCCTGGTGACCGCCTTGAGCCTCCGCATGCGAGTGGCGATCGGCACCAGCCTCCTGGTGATCGCGGTGAACTCCCTGGTAGCCCTCGGCACCCGCCTCGCCACCGCCCCAACCCCCATGAACTGGCCCGTCATAGCCCCCTTCGCCGCCGCCGCAATCTTGGCCGCCTGGGACGGCCGCCGCCTCTCCGCAGCCCTCTCCCCCACCACCCTCCGCCGCGCCTTCGGCATCGCCCTAGCCCTAGTAGCCACCGCCATGCTCGCCGACCTAACCCTCCACGCCCTCCGCTAGCCCCCTCACGCTCCCGCCCGACAGACATAACCGGCCACATCGCGACTACTGGCTCCTTGCGCCACGAGGCCCCGCTGGCCCAGCCCAGCTCGCTCACGTCACCTGCCAACCCCACCGCCACGCAGCCCCACAACCGGTCTCACTCACCTGACCGGCTTCGTCTCTTACGCCACCGCCCCGCTTCGCGCCCGCGCGCGGTCCCTCCCCCGCCCAGCCCCCACCCTCTCCGGGGGGCGTCCCTGGGCCAGTCTACCGGGGCACACCGACAGTCGATCTTGAAAGCAGAGGCGCGGTGATCCACATGTGGATAACTTCTGTCACCCGTCCGAATGGATTATGGGCGGGGTCAGGCGACGAAACTGCTGGTCGCGGAGGTGGCAGGGTTCGCGGAGGTGGTGGGTGGCACGGATCGGGTTCCGGGGTGATCGACAAGGGGTGGGGAAGGTGCACGGGTGATCGGCAAGGGCTTTCGGGTGTGATCGACAAAGGGGCGTAGGGCGCGCGGTGCGCGCGAAAAAGCGTGAGCGCACAGGGCACGCGAAGGAAGCAGCGCGCGGGGGCACTTCGAAGGCGGTAACGCGTGGCAGCGGCGCAGGGGGACGTGAGCGCTTAGCAGCGGCGGGGCGTGGGGGCGCGAGCACTAGGCGCGCACACATGCGCGCGAGGCGCGCGAGGGGTGAGCGCGCGGTTGCGGTGGCATACGGGGACACGAGCGTACGGGGTGGCGAGCGTGGGCACGAGGCGTGCGAAGGGGCGTATGCGTGGGAGCACGCCTGAAAGCATGAGTGCGCAGGCACGCGAAGGCGGCAGCGTGTGGGGCGATGGCGCAGGGAGACCTGAGCGCGCAGGACAACTGGGCGTGAGCGCGGGGCGCTCGAAGGCAGTTGCGCGGTTAGCGGTGACGCAGGGTGGCTATGAGCACGGAGGAGCGATGCACGAGCGCGGGGCACGTTGGACACGTGTGAGAGAGCGCGTGGGGCGTGAGCGCGCAGGGCACTCGGAACGGTGGCAGCGGCGGCTCAGGGAGACGTGAGCACCTATGGCAGCAGGCTGCGGCGTAGGGGCGTGATCAGCAGGGCACGCGGGGAGGGGAGGCGTGGGCACGAGGGCACGCAAAGGCGCACGGGCGGGAGGGGGTAGGGCGTCGGGGCGGAGGAGTCAGGGTTGAGGGGCAGGAGAAAAGGTTTGGGCGAGGAGGCGCTAGAGAGGGTAGGGCGGAAGGGTCAGCGTGGGGTGCATTGGCCTGCGGTGTGGGTGCCGGGGAGGCGGTGGCAGCGGCAGGCGCAGAGGTCGTTGTACTCGGCTTCGTCGATGGGGCGGGCGGGGCGGGTCGGGGTGGCGGTGGGGGCCGTGCGGAGGGTGGGCATGGCGAACTCCGGGGAGTTGGCGGGTGGTGAGAGGTATCAGGGACGTACCACGAGCCGCGGGGACTCAATCGGGGAAATCCGCCACGAGCGCGGCAGAAGTCCACTGTGGACGCGGGGTCAGAACGGCCGGTCCAGGTAGCCCTCGAAGGCCAGTTCCGCCGCGCCGACCAGGACCGGTTGGGGCACTTGGCCGACCGCCACCGCGACCTCGTCCGCTCTGGCGACCACCGAGTGGCCCAGTTGCGCGTGGATCCGGGCGCCGCCGACGCGGTGCAGGTCGGCGAGGAGGCCGGTGAGGACGACCCCGGTCGGGACCAGCACGTTGACCAGGTTCGCCAGGCCGGTGCCGAGGTGGTCGGCGGCGGTCAGCACGGCGCGGCTCTCCCGCGCGGCTCCGGCCTCGGCGCGCGCGAGCAGGTGCGGCAGGTGGTCGAGCGGGACCCCGGCGTTGCGCGCGATCGCCCGGCCGTCGGCGTAGAGCTCCAGGCACCCGCGCTGCCCGCACGGACAGCGCAAACCCTTGCGGTCGATGGACAAGTGCCCCGGCTCCAGCACCCGCACCTCGTCGCCGACCAGCGCTCCCCCGATGCCCGTGCCCTCCGACACCAGCACCAGGACGGGACCAGGGCCGCGACCCGCGCCGCGCCGGTGTTCGGCCAGCGCGGTGAGCCCGGAGTCGGTCTCGACCCGCACGTCCACCTCGTCGGGCAGTGACTGCTCGAGCAGCTCCCGCGCGGGCACGTCGTCCCACCCGAAGTGCACCGCGTTGCGCACCAGCCCGCCCGGGCGGACCATGCCCGCGATGCCGACGCCCACCCCGACCAGCGGGCGCTCGCACCTCTTGACCGCCGTGCTGACCCGCGCCGCCAGGGCCTTGAGCACCGCCTGCGGGGTCGTCCCGGGCAGCGCGACGCTGGAGCGGCTGACCACCGTCGCGCCGAGACCGACGACGGCGATGTCCGCGCGCCGGGGTCGCAGGTGCACCGCGGCGACCACCGGGCCCCGGTCGTCG
The DNA here is from genome assembly GCF_024171945.1 of Actinokineospora globicatena. Classification (GTDB taxonomy): domain Bacteria; phylum Actinomycetota; class Actinomycetes; order Mycobacteriales; family Pseudonocardiaceae; genus Actinokineospora; species Actinokineospora globicatena. The sequence continues at coordinate 2,858,021 of NZ_JAMTCR010000002.1, read as the reverse complement.
AACCCGAGCAGCGGTGACGGGCGGCCGCGACCGGACGGCGCGGCGGCGGTGGCCGCGATGACGCCTATCTCGGTGAGCCAGGCGGCGGCGTCGCCGACGGCGGTGCGGGTGAGGCCGAGCCGGGTGGTGGCCTCGGCGCGGTTCATCGGTCCGGCGTCGTGCAGCAGCCGCACCAGCCGGACCACCGCGGTGGGCCTGGCCGGTCGATCGGGTCTGGGCACCGGCGTCTCCTTCGCCTACGGTAGGGCGTGTCCGATTTTATCCAGTGCTGAGACAAAAAGGGAAGTGAGCCCGGTGCGACCACTGTGGACCCTGCCGTCCGGGTTCGCGGCCTTCCTCGCTCTCGGCGCCTCGGCCGCGGCGTGGGGAGCGGCCCTGCCGTGGTTGCGCGTCGAGTACGGCCTGGGGCCCATCGGCGGCGAGGAGGTCATCAGCGCCTACAACCTGGGCGCGCTGGTGGCGATCCTGGGCTGCGGGCTGCTGTCGCGGCGGCTGCGACCACGCCCGGTGCTGGCGGGGTCGTTGATCGCGCTGTGCGGGGGTTTGGTCGCGGCAGCGCTGGCTCCGACGTGGGGATCTTTGCTGGTCAGCGCGGTGGTGGCCGGGGTGGGCTTCGGTGGCGCGGTGCTGCTGCTCAACACCGCGTACGCCTCCGGTCCGCGCGGTGTGGTCCTGGTCAACCTGGCCAACGCCATGTTCGGGGTCGGCGCGATCGCGGCTCCGTTGCTGGTGGCGGCGACCGACCTGCCGGTGGTGCTGCTGTCGATCGCCGGGACGGCCCTGGTGGCACTGCCCGTGGTCGCGGGGCCACTCGGCGTGCACGCGCCGACGCCGCCGGTGGACCGGGCGACGGTGGTGCTGATCGCGCCGTTCGCGGTGATCGGGTTCCTGTACGCGGGCGTCGAGACCTCGGCGGGGGCGTGGGTGAGCACGCACCTGACGTGGACCGGGACCGCGCCGGACACCGCAGCCAGGATGACGGCCCTGTTCTGGGCGGGCTTGGCGGTCGGGCGGGTCCTGGTGCCGCTGGTCGCGCGCCGACCCGAGGTGATCGTGCCCGTGTCGTTCGCCGTCGCCACCGCGGGCCTGCTCGTGGCGACCAACCCCGCGCTCGCCGCCGTCGGCTACGCCCTGGCGGGACTCGGCCTGGCCCCGATCATCCCCACGGCCCTGGTCTGGCTCGCCCGCCTCACCCCGCACGCCCACCTGGCCGGATCCGCCCTCCTCACCAGCAGCATGCTCGGCAACGTCATCCACCCGGTCCTCGTCGGCACCCTCACCACCCGCGACCACCCGGCGACCATCCCCCTCGCCATCGCCACCTACGCCGCCCTGGGCCTGATCACCGCCCTCTGGACCGCCCGCCACCGCGCCCTCGCACACTGACCGGGACCGACAGCTACGCGACTAGAGCCCTCCGACGAACGGCCGGAACGCCAACCAACCCGCCGCTAGCGAATGGCTCGGATGGTCAGGGCCGTCGACAGGCCGGACAAGGCCAGGATGCGGGCGGGGGCGCTGGCTGGGGCGACGAACACCGTTACCGGGCTCACCGAGGCGATCTCCAGGAGCAGGGCCACGCCGGAGCTGCTCAGGTAGTCCACAGCGGACAGGTCGAGGGTCAGGGGGCCGTGGGCGGCCTCGGCGAGAAGCGACTCACGCAGGGATGCCGCGCCTGCCAGGTCGATCGCGCCTGTGAGGCGGATGGCGGACAGAGTCGGCACGCCGACCGGTAGTTCCGGGGACGGTGCCGTGCCGGTGATGCGGAAACCGACGGTAGTCCCAGTAGGACCCTGTGTGTAGGACACGGCCTCGGCGAGTTCGTAGATCATGTCGACGCTGCGGCCTCGGTGGTCGTTGTTGTCGGGCTCGGGACGCCAGCGGCCTCGGTCGCGGACCTCCACCTCCACCGCGCCGTCCGGGGTGCGGGTGACGGCGAAGTCGAAGGTCCCCTCCCCTGACGGGTACGCGTGTTCCACCGCGTTGGCCGCCGCCTCCCCCAGGGCTAGGTGCAAGTCGTTGCGCAGCACCAGCGACAGCCCTGCCGTCTGGGCCCACCGGTCCACCGCGCCCCGCAGCCACCCGAGGCGGGCGATCGTCGCGGGCACGTCGCGCTCCCGCAGGGGTGGTGGGATGAACCGGGCCACGACCAAGGCGACGTCGTCGCCGTGCCAGCCGTCGAGCATCGTTGTCGTGATCCGGCTGGCCAGGTCGTCCGGTGCCAGGTCAGCGGCCGCGCCAGCGACGTCCGCGAGCCGCGAGAGCCCCTCGTCGATCACCACGCCCGGTCGTTCCACCAGGCCGTCGGTGTAGAGCAGCACCGATGTCCCCGGCGCGAGGACCGCCTCCGCCTCCCGGTACGGCGTCCGCCCCGCGACCCCCAGCACCGCCCCCGCGGCCCCAGTCAGGTACCGCGGCTCCCCGTCGACGACCAGCGGCGGCGGGTGACCGGCCAGCGACCAGCACAGCCGCCCCGTCGCGTAGTCGAACGTCAGGCATGCGCAGGTGGACCCCATCGCGCCGGGTGTGCGGGCGACGAAGGCGTCGAGCCGTTCCAGCGCCGCCGCGGGGGTGTGCCCGTCGAGCAGGTACCCGGCGAGGGCGCTGCGCAGCTGGCCCATCACGGCGGCGGCGGTCGGTCCCTTGCCGACGACGTCACCGACGGAGAGGGCGACCACGGTGTCGGTCAGCGGCAGCACCTCGTACCAGTCGCCGCCTGCCTGGGCGTACCTGGCGGCGGGTAGGTAGCGGGCGGCCGTGGCCAGCCGGGCCAGGCGCGGGAGTTCGCGCGGGAGCAGGCTGCGCTGCAGCGCCTCGGCGATCTCGTGCTCGCGGCGCAGCAGCAGCTCGCGTTCCGCCTCGGCCCGCCTGCGCGCCGTGACGTCGCGGCCGATGGCCTGCATCCCGGTCGGCGTCACCTGCGCGGCCAGTTCCAGCGCGATCATCTCGCCGTCGCCGCGGCGCACGTCCCACACCTCGGTGGTCACCTCGCCCTGCGCGAGCCGGTGCTGCAGCGCGGCCAGCCGGTCCAACTCGTACTCGGCGAGGAAATCGCGCACCGTCCGGCCGAGGATCTGCTCCCGCGTAGCCCCGAACAACGCGCACCCGGCGGGGTTGACCTCCACGTACCGCAACTGGTGGTCGACGATCCACACGCCATCGGTAGCCCGCTCGAACAGCATCCGATAGCGCTGTTCGCCTTCTCTTAACGCTTGACCCGCGTGGACGCGTTGCAGCGATTCCCAACACCGCGCGACCACGACGCCAACGGTCTCGATCTCTTCGCGCGTCCACACCCTCGGAACGGCCTGGTGCACCGCCATCGCCGCGACGAATCGACCCGCTTTGTGCAACGGGAAGCATATGACCGCGCGGATTCCGGTGACCCGGTACGCGTCGAGGTCGGCGGGCACCAACCGCTCGTCGGTCGCGCTGTCGACCACCACCCACGGCTCCCCGCCCCGCATGGCGGTCAGCGCGCCCGCGCCGAAGGCCGACATGGCGAACCGCCCGGGTAACGGCGGCAGGCCCGTCGAGTGGTCGCCGCTCATCACGAAGTGGTCCTCGTCGGCCTCCGCCCTGGCGTAGGCGCACCGGTCGACACCGAGGTACTCGCCGAGCATCCGCACCGCCGCGGCCACCACGTCCTCGGCGGCGTCGAGCGGCTGCAGCACAGGTTCGAGGGCGCCGAGCAGCTCCGCCGCGTCCGACCCGCTGGCTGCACCGGTGCCCATGGCGCCAGAGCCTTCCCGGTCGGCGCCGCCCGCACAACCGGAACCGCCCCGCGCGGCACCTTCACCGCAGAGCGCCTTTCCCCGCCATTTCCGATGAACACCATTTCCCGCGTCTTTCGGAGAAATCGGGCACGCGCTCCGCCCTTTCTGCGCACCGGCGTCCGGATTGACGCGTTAACACTTGCCCTGTGTGAATATCTTGGCGTTCCGCGTGAAGTGAACCGGAGTTAACGTCAGTTCGTCCGGAAAGGCGGCGGGAGAGCGGCGAGGGGCCACACTCGACCGAGGTGCCGACCGGATTCAGGTGCGCTCGCCAAGCGCATTCCCTGCATTTTCCGGTGCGCGTGGTAGCGGCCGGGAAAGGAGCCACACCCCCATGAAGCCCAGTCATCGCCTGCTCGCCGTCGGCGGGGCGCTGGTGTCCGGTCTGGTGGTGATCGGCAGCGCCGTAGCGGCGACGTCGAACACCCAGGCCAGCACCGCCCAGTCGGCGCAGGTCGCCCAGGACACCGCCGCCCACGCGGCCGCCTCGCTCGTCGAGTCCCGGCCTGCCGCACTGCACGCCTCGGCCGACGACACGTTCGTCCAGCGCAAGGTGTACTCCGCGGGCAGCAACCAGTACGTCTCCTACGACCGCACCTACAAGGGCCTGCCGGTCGTCGGCGGCGACTTCGTGGTCGTGACCGACAACGCCGGGTCGGTGAAGTACACCTCGGTGGCCCAGGAGCAGACCATCCAGGGCCTCGGTACCACCGCGAAGCTCACCAGGGAGCAGGCGGAGACCACCGCGCGCGCCCAGCTCAAGACCGTGACCGGCACCGAGGCGAGCAGGCTGGTCGTGGTGTCGCTCGGCACCGCGAGGCTGGCCTGGGAGTCGACCGTCACCGGCACCACCGCCAAGGGCGAGCCGAGCCGGTTGAGCGTCTACGTCGACGCCACCGACGGCAAGGTCCTGCGCACCCAGGAGCACGTCGCCAACGGCAGCGGCAGCTCCGCCTACAGCGGCCCGGTCACCATCGACACCACGCACTCGGGCAGCAACTACGTCATGCGCGACCCGAACACCACCAACCTGTCCTGCCAGGACATCAGCGCCTCCAGCCCGTTCAGCAAGACCTCGGACTCCTGGGGCAACGGCCAGGCCACCAACCGGGAGACCGGCTGCGTGGACGCGCTGTTCGCCGCCGAGACCGAGCGCAAGATGCTCACCCAGTGGCTGGGCCGCAACGGCATGGACGGCAGCGGCGGCGCGTGGCCGATCAAGGTCGGCCTCGACGACCTCAACGCCTTCTACGACGGCAGCCAGGTCCAGATCGGGCACAACCAGTCCAACGGCTGGATCAGCTCGCTCGACGTGGTCGGCCACGAGATGGGCCACGGCGTCGACGACCACACCCCCGGTGGCATCTCGCAGGCGGGTACCCAGGAGTTCGTCGCCGACACCTTCGGCGCGGCCACCGAGGCCTTCGCCAACGAGGCCAGCCAGTACGACCCGCCGGACTACCTGGTCGGCGAGGAGATCAACCTGGTCGGCAGCGGCCCGATCCGCAACATGTACAACCCGTCGCTGGTCAACAACAACGCCAACTGCTACTCCAGCAGCGTCCCCGGTGGCGAGGTGCACGCCGCGGCCGGTCCCGGCAACCACTGGTTCTACCTGCTCGCCGAGGGCAACAACCCCGGCGGCGGCAAGCCGACCAGCCCGACCTGCAACAACAGCTCGATCTCCGGGCTGGGCATCCAGGCCGCCATCAAGATCATGTACAACGCGATGCTGATGAAGACCTCGTCCAGCTCCTACCTCAAGTACCGGACCTGGACGCTGCAGGCGGCCAAGAACCTGTACCCGGGCAGCTGCACCGAGTTCAACACCGTCAAGGCCGCGTGGGACGCGGTGAGCGTCCCGGCGCAGTCCGCTGACCCGACCTGCACCGGCGGCACCACCACGCCGCCCACCAGCCCGACCACCACCACCCCGCCGACCACGACCACGCCGCCCACCGGCGGCTGCTCCGGCCAGAAGCTGACCAACGCGGGCTTCGAGTCCGGCGCCACCGGCTGGACCCAGACCTCCGGCGTCATCGGCCAGTTCGCGAGCCAGAACGAGCCCGCGCACGGCGGCACCTACTCGGCGTGGCTGAACGGCTACGGCGCGGCGCACACCGACTCGGTGGCCCAGTCGGTCACCATCCCGGCCGGGTGCAAGGCGACGCTGACGTACTACCTGCACATCGACACGGCGGAGACCGGTTCCACGGTCTACGACAAGCTGACCGTGCAGGCCGGTTCGTCCACTGTGGCCTCGTACTCCAACGTGAACAAGGCCGCTGGCTACACCCAGCGCACGGTCGACCTGTCGAGCTTCGCGGGCCAGACCTTCACGCTGAAGTTCACCGGCACCGAGGACGCCTCGCTGCAGACGTCCTTCGTGCTCGACGACCTGGCCCTCACCCTGGGCTGATCCCCGGTCAGGAAGGGGCGGGCACCGGTAGCAGGTGCCCGCCCCTTCCGCTGTCCGCAGAACCGGTGGCTGTCCGCGGGGCTACAGCCACGCGAAGGGGCCGGGTGGGCCACCGGGGCGAGTTGACCGGGAGCGACCAGATCTTGCCCGCCAGCGCTCGACCGGGGCGCGCGCGCTGGCCGATCCCCGCGACCGCTCGCACGATGGGCCCATGTCGACTCCCGATGACGAGTGGCGCACCTACGACGAGTTCGCCGACGGTATCGCCACCTACCGCCTGCCCAACGCCGACCTGACCGGGCGCGAGATCGTCATCGCCCTGGAGGACGGCCCGGTGCTCGACCTCAGGTTCGAGGACGCCGAGCACGTGACCTGCAACGGGGTGCGCGACCCCTACGACGCGGTGGCGGTGCGCGACGACGTCTACTTCGTCAACCTGCCGCTGACCAGCGTCGAGGGCGAGTCGCTGACCCTGGTGTTCTCCACCAGCAGCCACCGCGCGCTCGGCGTGCTGTCGGTGATCGGCGCCGAGGACGTGGAGGGGCAGCCGCGGGTCCAGCAGACCTTCTGGACCGGCACCACCAACGGCGGCGAGCCGACCGGCGAGGCCCCCGGCCCGTCGCGCGACCTCATCGGCAAGCGCAACCTCTACCGGTACAGCCCGAACCACCTCTACGAGCACGTCTACGTGTCCTCGCAGCGCTACACGTGGCAGTGCCTGGAGGGCATCCAGCGCGGGCACGGCGACACCGACCTGTCCACGGTCTGGAAGTTCGCCGACGGCCTGTACCTGTTCTGCTTCCGCGAGTTCCGCATCGCCGTGGCCAGCGTGTGGCTGCACGACCTGAGCATCGCGCTGCGCACCACCGGTGTCTTCCTCGGGCTCAACGGCGAGGGCCGCTCCGAGCACTCCACCGGCGGCGGCCACATCTACCCGCTCGGCGCCGTGGTCTACCCCGATATCCAACCGGTCTAGTCCGAACCCGTTCAACCCCAAGGAGACTCCATTGTCTACTGTGGATGTCGTCGCCGCGCACTACGCGGCAAGCGACCGCGGTGACCTCGACGGCATGCTCGCCCCGATCACCGCGAACACCACCTGGACCGAGGCGGCCGGGTTCCCGTACGCGGGCACCTACACCGGGCCGGACGAGGTGCGGGAGAACGTGTTCTTCGCCATCGGCAAGGACTGGGACGGCTACACCTTCACCCTGGCCGAGCTGGTCGACGGCGGGCAGACCGTCATCGGCCTCGGGCACTACCAGGCCACCAACAAGGCATCCGGCCGGTCCTTCACCGCGCGCGTGGCGCACGTCTGGAAGTTCGACGGCGACACCGTGGCCAGCTTCGAGCAGATCGTCGACTCGGTCCCCGTGGCGGCGGCCATCGATTGAGGCGCCCCCTGATCGGCAGCCGCGCCGATCAGCGGATTCCGGTCACCTCATCACTCGATGAGGTGACTCGGCACGGCGGGAAGCCGCCTTCCGAGCACACTCGTGCCCGGAAGGCGGCTTCCTGTCGTTGTGCTGCCCGCGCGCGGCACGGGGTGTGAGCTGGGGAAAGTCTCCGCGAGGAGAGCGGTTCGTGACCTGGGTCGCACCCCGTGCCGCGCACGACAACACGCGTGCCCGCAAAGTCAAGGAACGTGGGCCGGGCCACTCGTAAGGTCCGTTCCACCTCCAGACCCGAGATCCCGTGCCCCCTGCGAGCGCAAGCGAACGCAGCCGAGAACACAGACAGGGACCGCTATGAGAAAGATCATGCGCAGTGTGGCCGTCGCCGCCGCGGTCGCGCTCGTCGCCGCCGGGTGTGCCAGCGGGGACAGCGGAAGCGGCGGGGGCAGCGGCCCGATCGTCGTCGGCTCGGTCAACGCGCTCAGCGGTGCGGCGACCTTCCCCGAGGCCTCCGCGGCCGCCAAGGCGGTCTTCGACGCCGCCAACGCCTCCGGCGGGGTGAACGGGCGCCAGATCCAGTACAAGGCGCTCGACGACAAGGGCGACCCGGCAGCCGCCGCGGCCGCCGCCCGCGAGGTCGTCGGCGCGGACAACGCCGTCGCGCTGGTCGGCTCGTCGAGCCTGATCGAGTGCGAGATCAACAACAAGTACTACGAGCAGCAGAAGATCCTGTCCATCTCCGGCATCGGCGTGGACCCGGCCTGCTTCAACAGCCCCAACATCTCCCCGGCCAACGTCGGTCCCTACCACGACATGACGCTGACCCTGCTCTACGGCTCCGAGGTGCTCAAGCTCGACAACATCTGCGCGCTGCTCGAGATCGCGGGCAACACGCTGCCCTCCTACCAGGCGGCGATCGACGAGTGGTCGAAGATCACCGGCAAGAAGCTGACCTACATGGACGCCACCGTGCCCTACGGCGGCTCCGACTACACCTCCTACATCGTCAAGGCGCGTTCGGCGGGCTGCAAGGCGATCACCGTCAACCCGGTCGAGCCGGACTCCATCGGCCAGCTCAAGGCCGCCGCGGCGCAGGGCTGGAACGACGTCACCTGGCTGCTGCTGACCAGCGTCTACAGCGAGAACTACGCCAAGGCCGTCACCAACGCGGGCGCGGGTGTCTACGTCCCGGCCGAGTTCTACCCGTTCACCGACGCCGCCAGCTCGCAGAACAAGGAGTGGCGCGAGCTGATGACGAAGAACAACATCCCGCTGACCTCGTTCAGCCAGGGCGGCTACCTCGCGGCGAAGTACTTCCTGCAGGTGGTCAAGGGCATCCAGGGCGACATCACCCGGGAGTCGGTCACCAAGGCGCTGCAGGAGATGCAGCCGATCAGCGACCCGATGGTGGGCACCCCGTACGTGTTCGGCAAGGGCAAGACCCACCACGACAACACCGCGGGCTGGCCGATCAAGCTGACCAGCGGCACCGGCAAGTGGGAGCTGGCGGCCGACGACTGGCTGCGCATCCCGAAGAACTAGCCCAGAGTTAGCACTGTCCACGTTGGTCTGAGGCGGTACCAGTCCGGATCGCCACGGCGGGTTCCACCGGCAAGGGAGTTCTCGATGCTGCAAGGGGCGCTGGCGGGTCTCGCCGCGGGTGGGCTCTACGCCGTGCTCGCGGTGTGCCTGACGCTCATGTCCCGACTGGTGCGGGTGGTCAACTTCGCCCAGTCCGCGACCGGGATGTTCGGCTGCTACGTCGCGGTGCACCTGTCCATCCAGGTCGGACTCCCGACCTGGGCGGGCACGGTGGTCGGGATCCTGATCGGCGGCGCGCTCAGCGCGCTGCTGGGCTGGATCATCTCCACCTGGCTGGCCGAGGCCGACATCGGCACCCGCTCCGCGGTCACCGTGGCGGTGCTGCTGCTGCTGATCTCGTTGTCGTTCATCCTGTTCGGCAACAAGCCGCAGCCGTTCCACCCGATCCTCGACGGCCCGGCGTTCTCGGTCAACGGCGTGGTGGTCAGCCAGGTGACGGTGGTGACCGTGCTGCTCTCGGTGGTCATCGCGGTGGGGTGCCGGGCGCTGCTGAGCAAGACCTCGTTCGGCCTGGAGCTGCGGGCGCTGTCCGAGCGGCCGACGACCGCGGAGCTGATGGGCATCCCGGCCAAGCCGCTCGCGGTCGCGGTGTGGGCGGTGACCGGGTTGCTCAGCACCCTGGTCATCTCCATCGTCGCGCCGTCGCAGTCCAACGACGCCACGTCGCTGTCGATGCTGGTGGTGCCCGCCGCGGCGGCCGCGCTGCTCGGCGGGTTCCGCAGGCTCGACCTCGCGGTGGTCGGCGGGCTCGTGCTCGGCATGGCCCAGGGCGCCGTCGCGCAGGTCGACAGCCTCTCGGTGGTCCGCTACTTCCTGCCGTTCCTCGTCATCGTCGGGCTCTTGCTGTGGTCGCAGCGCAAGGAGGTGTGGGATGTCGCGCGCTGAAACCGGGCCGCTGACCCGGCTGGGGGTCCCGTTGGTGGTCGCCGGTGCGGCGATCGTCGTGGGCTACCTGTTCAGCGTCGGGCTCGACGGGTACTTCGTGTACCTGGGCATGAGCGCGATAGTGGCGGGCATCGCGCTGCTGGGGCTGGGGGTGGTCACCGGCAGCGCGGGCATGGTCTCGTTGTGCCAGTTGACTTTCGCCGCCGTCGGCGCGTGGGTGGTGTCCGGGCTCAACCGGATCGGCGCCCCCGGCGGCTTCCTGGTGTGGCTGGTGTGCGGTGGTGTCGCGGCTGGGTTGGTCGGCGTGCTGGTCGGCCTGCCCGCGTTGCGGTTGCGCGGCATCAACCTGGCCGTGGTGACGCTCGGACTCGCCGCGGCGGCTGACCTGACGCTGGTGCAGATCCAGTTCCCGGGCACTGTGGACGGTGTGTCGGTCGACCGCCCGGAGGCCTTCTCCGACGACCGGAACTACTTCTGGCTCGGCACGATCGTGCTGACTGCGTGCTGCCTGCTGGTGCACTTCCTGCGCAAGACCCGGTGGGGCAGCGGCTGGCAGGCGGTGGCGTTCTCCGAGCGCGGCACGGCGGCGGCGGGCGCGAGCGTGCGGACGTCCAAGCTGAGCGCGTTCGCGGTGAGCGCGGCGCTCGGCGGTGTCGCGGGTGGACTGCTGACCGGGCAGGTCGGGTTGGCGTTCCCGGCGAGCTTCACCGCGATGCAGTCGCTGGCGCTCTACGTGCTGGCGATCATGTCCGGCGCGCACCTGATCGACATGGCGGTGTTCGGCGCGGTCCTGTGGGTCGCGGTCCCCGAGCTGCTCAAGCGCTGGGGTGTGCCGCAGGACTGGGGTTTCGTGGTGTTCGGCCTGCTGGGCACGCACGCGCTGACCACCGGTGGCAACCTGGGCACCGCGGTCCGCGAGCTGTGGCGACGGCGGTCCAAGGGCGCGGCAGGCGTGGAGTTGAGCGCGCCGCCCGCCGAGGTGGACATGCCGCCGCCGGGTGAGCCCGTGCTGGTGGTGCGGGACCTGAGCGTGAGCTTCGGCGAGGTGAAGGCGTTGGCGGGGGTGAACCTGTCGGTGCCGTCGAACGGGGTGCTCGGCGTGATCGGGCCCAACGGTGCTGGTAAGTCCACTTTGGTCGACATCATCAGCGGGTTCCTGCCACAGGCGACCGGGTCGGTGGAGTTGGACGGCCGACCGCTCAATGGGCTGTCGCCCACGCGCCGCGCTCGGGCCGGCTTGCGCCGAACGTTCCAACAGGACCGTGTGCCCGCTGGGCTGACCGTGGGTGCCTACGTCCGTTTCGTTGCCCGGCGGCGGTTGTCGTCGTCGGAGATCGACGAGGCGCTGGAGTTCTTCGGCTGCCCCCCGGCCAAGACCCCGCTGCGCCGCGTCGACGTCGGTGCCCGCCGGTTGGTGGAGGTCGTCGGCCACCTGCTGGCCAGGCCGAAGGTCCTGCTGCTCGACGAGCCGGCCGCCGGTCTGCCGCACGAGGAGCACGTCGCCCTCGGGCTGCGGCTGCGCCAGGTCCCGGCCCGCTTCGGCGTGTCGGTGCTGCTCATCGAGCACGACCTGGACCTGGTCCGCTCGGTGTGCGACACGATCACCGTGCTGGACTTCGGGCAGGTGCTGGCCAGCGGCCCGCAGGCCGAGGTGCTGGCCAACCCCGACGTCCTCAAGGCCTACATGGGCGAAACGGAGCTGCTGTGAACGCGTTGCAGGTGCGAGACATCACCGTCACCCGCGGCGCGGGCCCGGTCATCCGCGAGGTCGGCTTCACCCTGGAACCGGGCCGCATCACCGCGCTGGTCGGCCCCAACGGCGCCGGCAAGACGTCCTTGCTGGAAGCCATCTCCGGCGTCCTGCCCGCCGCCCGCGGCTCCGTCCACATCGGAGACGTCGAGGTGACCAAGCACTCCCGGGTCGCCCGCGCGAAGCTCGGCCTGGCCCACATCGAACAGGGCCGCGCGGTGTTCCCCGGCTTGACGGTCCTGGAGAACCTGAAGCTGACCGCCCGCACGTGGCCCCGGGTGGACGAGGTCCTGGCCCTGTTCCCCGAACTCGACAAGCGCCGCAACTCCCCCACCGCGCTGCTCAGCGGCGGCGAGCAGCAGATGGTCGTCCTGGCCCGGGCCTTCGCCGCCCGCCCCAAGTTTCTCCTCATCGACGAGATGTCCCTCGGCCTGGCCCCCGTCGTCTTCACCCGCCTGCTCCCCATGGTCACCCGCTTCGCCTCCGAGGGCGCCGCCATCCTCCTGGTGGAGCAATTCACCCACCTCGCCCTGGGCGTCTCCCAAGACGCCATAGTCGTCTCCTCCGGCCGCGTCACCTACCAAGGCACCGCCGAAGCCCTCCTAGCCGCCCCCAACACCCTCCACTCCGCCTACCTGGGCGAATAGCGGCCCAGCCCCCCACCTGGCTGGTGACGTCCTGGGGGCGTCACCAGCCAGGCCCAGGACCAGGCAGAGGTACGCGCCGGATCCACGTCGTCAGAACCGGCCGATGAAGCCCACGACATCGGTGCCGACCGTGGCGATGTGGACGGACTGCGTGGAGCTCTCGATAGCGGCGTCGGGGAGACAGCCACAGCTGGGTCGATCCGCGCTATCCGCTGGACGTGAGCGTGTATCAGGTCGGCCACATCTCGCTGGGCGTCGTCGACCACTAGCTGTCCCCGACCAGGCGGAGCCGGAGCCTGGCGACCCTCGGGTCGTCGAAATCCCGCAAGGCGACGGATGCCTCCTCGACAAGCGCCGCGGTGGCGTCCGGTGCGTCCGCACCACGCATCGCCTCGATCAAGTTGGCCAGTGCGTTGGCAAGCAGCCAACGATCCCCGGTGTCCCGGTAGATCGCGATGGCTCGACGGTGGAACTTCGCCGCGTCCTCGAACCGCCCCAGGTCTCGGTAGGCCTCACCCGCACCGTCCAAGGCGGCCGCCTCACGGTTGCGGTCCCCGATCTGCCGCTGCGCCACCGCTGACCGTTGGCACGCGGCCAAGGCCTCTCCCGGATCGCCCTGAGCGCGTCTGATCCTGGCGAGTTCCAGCAGCCAGAACGCACCCCACGCCACCAGCGCGTCTTCCTCGGCGATCACCAGCGCGCGATCGATCGCCGCCCGCGCGGCATCGAGCTCACCCAGTTCCCGCAGGGGCATCGCGAGGTAGAACAGCGCGTTCCCGGTGTACGCCCGATCGCCCCGCTGCTCGCAGAGCCGCACGGCCTCGCGCAGCGCCTCCGCCGCCGCGTCGAGGTCGAGCCGGTCGTAGTCGGCCATGCCGATGTTCGTGCGGACGAGCGCTTGCCAACGGGTGTCGGCGAGCTCGTCGAACACGACCAGGCTCTCGGCGAACCGCCGTCGCGCCTCGACGAGCGCACGACGGCGCCATGCGATCAACCCGAGCGCGTTGGTGGCGACGCCTTCGCCGTAGCGGTCCCCGATCTCACGTCGCACGCGCAGCGCCTCGGTGTGCGTGGCGGCCGCCTCGTCGAGTCGCTGAGACTGCAAGCAAGCCTTACCCAGGCTGTCCAACAATTCAGCCACTCCCCGCTGGTCACCGAGCGCCTGAGCGGAGGAAAGCCCGATTCGAGCGGTCTCGAACCACTCGTCGAACGGGTTCTGGGAGACGTACACGCTCCGCAACAACGCGGCTGTCCGCCAGGCGACATCGTGCCTCCCCCCGGCTGCGGCGGACCGCACGGCGGAGACGAGGTTGGTCTGCTCCCGCTCGTACCAGGCGAAAGCACTGTCCCGATCACCGAACTGCTCGGGAACGGCGTCCGGTGGGGCGGAGTCCAGCGGAACAGGTCGATCCAACGGGGCGATGAGCGCGATGGCACCTGCCAGCGTGTGCAGGTAGTGGTCCAACGCCCTGCCGAGAGCCGCCGCACGGTCCTGCTCGGTTTCCTGCTGCACCGCCTGCTGCGCCGCGTACACCCGGAGCAGGTCGTGGAACTGGAAGCGTCCCTGTGCGTGCTGCTCGAGCACGTGAGCACCGACGAGGGAGTCGAGCAGGCGCCGGACCTTGGCCGCGCTCGTCCCAGCGAGGGCGGCGGCCACGCCGGTCCCGAACTCCGGGCCTGGGTGCAGTCCCAGCAGGCGGAACAGCCGGGCGGGCTGCTCGGGAAGCGCGCGGTAGGACCAAGCGAACACGGTCCGCACCGCGTCGGACTCATCGTCGTCCGCCACGGTCAACGCGTCCCACAGCGCCGACTCGTCCCTGAGGTCCTCGATCAGTTCGCGCAAGGGCATCAACGGCCTGCTCGAGGCCCGCTCGGCCGCGATGCGCAGTGCGAGGGGAAGTCGGGCGCACAACCGCGCCAGCTCGACGAGGTCTTCGTCCTTGTCCGGGCTGCGGTAGCCGGAGGTCACGGCACGCAACAGGTCTACCGCATCGCGCTCGGAGAGCATGTCCAACAAGAGACGATGAGCACCGTCCCTGGCCACCAGTCCGGAGAGTCTGCTGCGGCTGGTGATGAGCACGAGGCAGCGCTCCGTTGCCGGGAGCAGCGGCCGCACCTGGCTCACCGTGGCGGCGTTGTCGAGTACCAGCAACACCCGTCGATCCGCCAGCAATGACCGGAACAGCGCTGACCGGTCGTCCGTCGCGTTCGGAATCCGCTCTCGCGGCAATCCCAACGCGCGAAGGAACCTGTCGAGAGCTTGTGCCGCGCTGACTGGCACGCCGGGGTCGTAACCACGGAGGTTGACATAGAGCTGGCCGTCCGGGAAATGCCGCCGCACACTGTGCGCCCAATGCAGGGCCAACGAGGTCTTCCCGACACCAGCGGTCCCAGTGATCACGTACAGCCCGCCTGCGGCCGCTCCACCATCGAGCACGGCGTCGAGCACCCGGCGTTCGTGCCCCCGGTTGACGAACCCGCTGACATCGCCCGGCAACTGGCTGGGCACGGGGTGCCGGGTGTGCCCACCGTGGAAGTGGATGTCGCCGTGGACCGCATTGGCCTGCACGACATCGTGCGCGGAGCCGGACACCTCGGAGGAGCTGCTGGTCACCGGGTCCTCACGCCGATCGCGTTCACCCATGGGGGAGGGTTGACCGCTGTTCAGCGGCCGCGCGCTCCATGAACCCCTCAGCAGTCGCACCCACGCTGTACAGGCCCTGGATGAACTCGCGCACGGCGACCACGAGGCCCTCGTCGTCGTACCGGACGCCACCCTGCTGCAGCCCGGTTTCGTCATAGAGCAGGTGGTACAGAGCCTCGTCGCCGAGGGTGATCAATTCAGGCAGCACGCCCGCTGACTCCAGGTGCTCGACCCTGCTCGCGTCCAGGAACCTGGTGTGCCCACCCAGTTCGTCGCGCAGGGCCAGCAACTCCGACTCCCAACGCAGGTAGTCGGTGAGCGGCCACTCGACAACCCTGACCCGCCACGTCTCGAATCCGTGTTCGGAGATCTTGCGGTAGTGCTCGGTCAGCGCTCCCCTGCGCTCGCGCAGAGCCGCTACCGCGTCCTGCCACCGGCCCTGGTCGAACGCCACCCAGCTGTCGTCGGTGGGTTCTCGGAAGTCCTGGAGCCGCTCCAGCTTCCAGAACCCCGATCGCCCTATGCGCCAGAAGCGTTCATTGAAGTCATCGAGGTAGGCGTCGCCGAGCAACCGGGTACCTTCGGCGGTCGCTAGACGGGAGATGACCGACGAGTCACGCATCAGGGATGTCTTTCTTCGCCGCGCGCGCCATTCCCTTGGGAATGATGACGAGACTTTCGCCCGGACCGACGGAAACGCCTGCGGGGAGTTGGTCCGAGTAATGCGCGGTGAGGTCACGACCGATCACCGCCACATCACCGTTGTCGAGTTCCCAGATATCAGGGCATCCACTCTCACCGCCGGTTCCCGTGGTGTCCGGGTCCCGGCCGCTGCCGGGAGCGGTGGGTGCGATCCCGAGTCGCCGGTGGAAGATCGCGGTCGGATCCGGCGTCCACACCCGTGCCGACATTGTGACTCCTCTCGCGCGCGGCAAGAGGACTAGCGTAGCATGTACGCTAGGATACCTAATGGGGCCTTAGGTCCCCCAATAGTGGGTTCAGGCGGGGAATCCCGACCGCGCGGAGTAGCCGAAATCAGTCAGGATCGCCTGCCCATTCACCGTTCGAGACCGCTCCGAGGCCAGGTACAGCACCTGGTTGGCCACATCTCCCGCCGCCTGCACCGGGAACTCGGCCTCATCGATGGCCCTATCTCCAAGATCCCCCCGAGCCATCGGCGTGTCCACAATAGATGGACACACGCAATTCACCCGCACCGGCGAGAATTCCACCGCCAACGCCCGCGTCATGGAAACCACCGCCCCCTTCGACGCGCTGTAGGGGACCATGCCGGGGACGGAGACGAAGGCGGAGTCGCTGCCGATGAGGACGATGGAGCCGTCGTAGCCCATGTGCGGGTAGACGTGCTTGGCGAGCAGGAGTTGGCCCAGGACGTTCACCGCCAGCACGCCCGCGATGTCGGCCGCCGAGGTGTCCACCAGCAGGTTGCCGACCGGGCCGGAGATGCCCGCGCAGCCGACGACGATGTCCAGGCCGCCGAGCCAGTCGACGGCCGAGGCGACGGCGGCGGCGAGGGAGTCCGAGTCGGTCACGTCGGCGCGGAAGCGGGCGCCCGGGGCGCGGTCGAGCACGGCGACCGTGGCGCCCTCGGCCTCCAGTGCGCGCGCGCAGGCCTGGCCGATGCCGGAGGCACCGCCGGTGACCAGTGCTTTTCTGCCGTCAAGGCCGAGGTCCATGGCCACATCCTGCGGTCGTCGGGGCGGGGGCGGTTGGTCTGCGGCGCACCGTCCTTGTCCGGTGCCGCACGGGCCGGTCGGGGGCGGTTCCGCCCGGCTCGCGCAGGGCCAAGACTGCCGTAACCCGCGGGAAAGGAACACCGATGACCGAGACGTTGTCCGACACCTCGACCTGGCTGCCGCTCGACGGGCTGGCGCCCGGGTTCGACGAGAACAAGGCGCCGACGGTGGGCGACCTGCACGGGCGGTCGGTGGTCCTGGAGGGCGCCGACGGGCCGGTGCTGGTGGCGAGCTTCACCGGGTCCCGGGTCGAGTGGGACCACGGGGTCGACCAGTGCGAGACCTTCCTGGTCGACGAGGACCTCTACTACACCCAGTTCCACCCGCAGGGCCGCCCCACCGAGGCGGTCTCGCTGTTCCTGGACCTGCGGGCCGGGCGCGCGCTGGTGGTCACCACGACCATCAACGGCGGCGGCGTCCCCCGGGTCACCCAGGTGTTCACCCCGGCCACCATCCAGGGCGCCGACGTCACCGGTGAGGCGCCCGCGCCGACCCGCGCGCTCATCGGCAGGCGCACCATGTGGGTCTACAGCGAGCAGCACGCCTACGAGCACGTGTACCTCAGCGAGCACTGGTACACGTGGCAGTGCCTGTCGGGCCCCGAGAAGGGCCTCGCCGACACCGACCAGAACTCGGTGTACCAGCTGCGGCCCGGCATCTACGTGTTCACCTGGCGGGAGAAGGTCATCCCGTGCGCCTCGGTGACGGTGGCCGACCACCGCGACACCCACCGGTTGCGGTCCCACGGCGTCCTGTTCGGACTCGACGAGACCGGCGAGCGGCCGACCCACTTCACCTTCGGCGCGCACGGCAGGCTGCTCAGCAACACCGTGCACCCCGAGGAGTACGACCCCGCCCTGGCCTGACCCCTCATCAGGCCGGGGCGATCCGGAAGGTGAAGCGCAGGTCGCGCCACTCGCCGGTGACCCGCCGCCCCGGCGGGGGTGTGCCCGTCCCCGCCGGGAAGTCGACCACGAGGTCCTGCTTGACGCCGAAGACCGCGTCGGAGTCCAGGTACTTGCCGCCCGCCACGAACAGCTGGGTGATCAGCCGCTGGTGGCCCTCGGCGGCGAGCATGAAGTGCAGGTGCGGGGCGCGGTACGGGTGGCGGCCGGTGGCGGCGAGCATGTCGCCCACCGTGCCGTCGGCCGGGATCGGGTACTCCGAGGGCAGGATGGACCAGAACCGCACCCGGCCGCCGTCGTCCGCGCGGAACCGGCCGCGCAGCACCGGCCCTTCGAGGTCCGGGAGCTGCACGTCGTAGAAGCCGTCCTCATTGGACTGCCAGATGTCGACAACGGCCCCGGGTAGCGGACTCCCGTCGGTCGAGGTGATGGTGACCTCGACGTACAGCGGGACACCGGGCAACCCATCAGCGACGTCCGTACCGTGCTCAAGCTCCGGCGGACCCTCCACATAGAACGGTCCAAGCACCGCGGACGGCGTCGTCTCAGGCGTGCGCGAGTTGGTCAGCGCGTCGACCACACTGGACACCCCGAGCGAGTCCGACAGCAGCACGAACTCCTGCCGCTTGTCGTCGCACAGCTGCCCGGTGCGGGTCAGGAACTCGACACCCGCTTGCCACTCGGCCTGCGTCAGGTCGTTGTCGATGGCGAACCCGTGCAGCCGCCGGACCAAGTCGCCCAGCAGGTGCCGCAGCCGCGGTGGTCCAGCGATCGTGGACACAACCTGGTCGGTGAGCCAGTCGAGCCGGGGCGGACCGCCGAGGCTCGGCCGCTCCCCCGCCCATGCCGCCCGCAGGAGCCCAGCCAGGCCTTCCTGGGTCAGCGGCGCCGGGTTCGGGTACGGCTTCGCGGTGGCGAGTTCGGCCGCCTGGGCCAGATCCCCTTCAGCCAGACCGAGTTCACGCAACGATGTCGGCGCTCCGGTCTCGACGAGCAGGTCGTGGATCGCGGCGGGCGCGTCCGGGTTGCCGAGGGCCTCACCGATGCGCCGCACGGCTTCCTTGGCGTAGGGCGCGTTGTAGGCGAGCGCGTGCGGCAGGACGACGGCGTGCGTCGGCGAGTGCGGGAGGCCGTAGGTGCCGCCGAGGGTGTGGCAGAGCTTGTGGTGCAGGCCCATGCCCACGGACCCGAGGCAGGTCCCGGCCAGCCACGCCCCGGTCAGCAGGTCGGCGCGGATGTCGGCGTCCGCCGGGTCGGCCTTGACCCGGCGCAGCGCGCGGGCGATCCGCTCGATCGCCTCCAGCGCGAGCCGGTCGGTCACCGGGTTGGTGTCCGGGGCGTAGAGCGCCTCGACGGCGTGCGCCATGGCGTTGACCGCGCTGGTCACGGTGATGCCCAGCGGCAGCCCCCTGGACAGCTCGACGTCGTAGATGACCGTCTCGGGGAGGATGTCCGGTGACGAGCGGGTCGTCTTGGTGCCGCCGTCGGTCTCCCCCAGCACCGGCGTGACCTCGGAACCGGCGTACGTCGTCGGCAGGATCACCTGGTCGACGCCGGTCCGGACCGCCAGCGCCTTGGCCAGTCCGGTCGTGGAGCCACCGCCCACCGCGACGACGCAGTCAGCGCCAACCTCGCGCAACAGCGCCAGTGCCTGCTCGGTCACCGCGACCGGCGTGTGCATGACGGCGCCGTCGAACCGGCCCACCGCCAGCGCGCCGAGCGCCTCCCGCACCCGGTCGCCGACCGTGCCGAGACCGGGGTCGGCCAGCACGAGGACCCGCGTGCGCCCGAGCCGCTCCACCTCGGGTCGCACGTCGGCCAGCGTGTGCGATCCGAACACGACCCGCGTCGGCCCGGTGGAGTAGCGGAAATCGGACACGAGGTGCCTCCTGGCGGATCAGTTCCCGGTGCGGTCGAGCAGCTGGGCGAGGGCCGAGGTCAGGTCACCGGCGGGGTCGGCGGGCAGCGACCAAGCCCGCCAGCCCACGTGCGCGTCCGGTCGGACCAGCACACAACCCGACTCGTCGACCTCGCGCAACCGCGACCAGTCGTCGTAGAGGTCGATGTGGTCGCGGCCAGCGCCGATGACGTAGGTGGCGATCTCGACGCCCAGCTTCGCGGCCGCGGTCTCGGCGGCGGCGACCCAGTCCTCGCCGGAGATCCCGGTCAGCAGCGCGAACCGGCCCTTGCCCGCGAGGTCGTGGGTGCTGACCTTGGCGTCGCCCGCGCCGAGCCAGCAGTGCGGCAGCCGAGCGCCCGGCCAGGTTGTCGGGTGGTAGAACAGCTCGGGGTCGCGGGTGTACTCGGGCTCGGGGGTGCCGTCGGTGACGACAGCGCCGGAGTCGTAGCGCTGGCCGAGTTCGACGCCGTGCGCGTTGAACTCGTAATCCTTGAGCTCCAACGCCTTGCGCAACGCGATCCGCTGTTCGGCGGCCTTCGGCGTGTTCTCCGCCCTGGCCCGCATGTTGGCGACCTTCTCGGCGGCGTCGTCGGACTCGGTGAAGCCGAGCGCCTCGAAGATCGGGCCGAACTCCTCGATGGACTTGTTGGCGCGCAGCACGATCTGCTTGCCGATCGGCGCGCGCTCGGCGTCGTAGCTGTCGAGCAGCCCCGGTCCGGCCTGGCCCTTGAGCACCATGGCCAGCTTCCAGGCCAGGTTGTACGAGTCCTGGATCGAGGTGTTGGAGCCGAGCCCGTTTGACGGCGGGTGCCGGTGCACGGCGTCGCCCGCGCAGAAGACCCGACCGGCGCGGTAGCGGGTGGCGTACATCTTGTTGTTGCCCCACAGCGAGGTGGACCGGATGGTGACCGGGATCGTGTCGTCGCCGACGAGGTCGTGCACGATCTTGGTGGCCATCGCGTCGTCCACCGCGGGCGGCGGGCCGGAGATGTCGTAGCCCCACACGATCAGCCACTCGTCCCACGGCCGCACCATCCGCACCAGGCCCATGCCGATGCCGCCGATGTCGGAACCGGGCTGCAGCACCCAGTACAGGACGCTGGGCCGGTGCTCGACCAGCCGCGACAGGTCGGCGTGGAAGACGATGTTCATGCTGCCCGCGAGGTCCATCTGGCCCTCGAACGGGAGCCCGACGTCCTTGGCGACCTGGCTGCGGCCGCCGTCGGCGCCGATGACGTACTTGGCCCGGATCGGGTAGGTGTGCCCCGAGAGGCGGTCCCGCACGGTGACCGTGACGCCGTCGTCGTCCTGCTCCAGGCCCAGGTACTCGGTGTCGAACCGGACCCGGCTGCCGCGCTCGGCGGCGTGGCCGATCAGGATCGGCTCGAGCAGGGTCTGCGGGAGGTCGCAGTTGCTCGACGGGCTGGCCAGCGTGTAGTCGGCGCGGCGCGCGGGGTGCGTGCCCCAGGTGCGCACCCGGCCGATCTCGTCGCCGGTGAGGCTGGTGCAGAAGACGGTGTCGCCCATCAGGTCCTGCGGGGTGCCCTGGGCGAGCACGTCGTCCTCGATCCCCAGGTCCCGCAGGATCTCCACGGTGCGCTGGTTGGTGATGTGCGCGCGGGGGGTGTTCGCGGTCCAGCGGTACTTGGTGATGACGATGTGGTCGACGCCGTGGGTGGCCAGGAACAGCGCGGCCGACGCCCCGGCCGGTCCGCTGCCGATCACCAGCACATCGGTGGTCAGGGTGCTCACAACGCCTCGCTCTCCGGTGGGGACCGTCGCACTCGCCCGGGCTGGCCCGGCGTACGTCCGATGAGTGTGCGAAGCAGGGGGCCATACGTCCAATACGTGTTGCGCACCTCTCCTATAGCCTGCGCGTATGGACGTGCGGGACCTGGAGTGCTTCCTCGCGGTGGCCGAGGAGGGCACCATCAGCCGCGCCGCCGAACGGCTGCACATGACCCAGCCGCCGCTGACCGTCCGGCTGCGGACCCTGGAACGGGAACTGGGCGTCGAGTTGCTGGTGCGCCACGGGCGCGGGGTGACGGTCACCGCCGCGGGGCGGCTGCTGGCCGAGCACGCGCGCCGGTTGTTGGCCGACCTGTCCGCGACCACCGAGACCGTTCGCGCTGTCGGCCTGGGCACGCACGGGAAGCTGGCACTGGCGGTCGGGCACTCCATCGCCCCGCGCCTTCTCGCCCGGCTGCTGCGGTCGCTGGGGTCCGATGTGGACTTGGCGCTGGTCGAGGTGTCGGACGCCGAGGTGCTCGACCGGGTGCACCACCGGGAGGCGCACGCGGGCCTGCTGCACCGGACCTCGTCCCGTCGGGCCAACGGGTTGGAGGTCGCGGTGATCAGCCGGGCGCCGCTGGTGGTCGTCTTGCCCGAGTCGCACCCCGCCGCGAGCGCCGAACGCGTCGACCTCACTCAGCTCACAGACGACCGCGTGGCCTTGTCCGACACCGACTTCGCCCCGTCCTCGGTCGCACCCCGGCACCGCGCGGACTCCGTGCCGCACGCCTTGGCCCTGGTCGAATCCGGCGCGGGAGTCGCCCTGCTCACCACCGACCACGTCCCCCAGGTCTGGCCCGGACTGGTCGCCCGCCCCCTCCGCCAGCACACCACCACAACGGAGTCCGCCGTCTGCTGGCGCCCCGACGAGCACTCCCCGGTCATGCGCCGCTTCCTCAGGGCCGCGCTGTCCACCCCCGAACCCGACGCCCTCGGCCACCCCTTCGCCCGCCACCCAGCCCCCGAGGACAGCTGACCCGGTTACTCCACTCAGGCACGTTTCCCGGCTCGAGCCCGTGGGCTCCGCGAATCGACGGACAGGGTGGGAGTCGGTCGATAACTTCGCGGGGTCAGCGGCGTGCCGGCGAACCCGGCGTTGAGAAGGTTGGGGTACCCAGTGGCGCGAGCCAACGTGTCGAAGTCGCGTGTCGCCCTGTGCATGTTGGTGGCCCTCGTCATCGCGGGCGGCGTGGCGGCCCTGGCGATCTCCCTGGAGTTCGGGTCGTTCTGGGCCAAGAGCCTGCCGGTCACATCCATGGTCATCATCTTCTCGTTCGCGCAGTCGAGCGGGTGGCTGGACAAGAAGGTCAAGGACGACGCGGGCGACAAGGGCTAGCGCAGGGTGCCGTCCGCCAGGGTGAGGCGGCGGGTGATGCCCAGGGCGGCCAGGAAGCGTTCGTCGTGGCTGACGACGACGAAGGCGCCGCGGTAGGCGGTGAGCGCGGACTCCAGTTGCGAGACGCTGGACAGGTCCAAGTTGTTGGTGGGTTCGTCCAGGAGCAGCAGGTGCGGGGCGGGCTCGGCGAACAGGACGCACGCCAGGGTGGCGCGGAGCAGTTCGCCGCCGGACAGCACAGACACCGGCAGGTGGGCGCGGTCGCCGCGGAAGAGGAAGCGGGCCAAGAGGTTCATCCGGTCCGCGCGCGGCATGCTCGGGGCCGCGGCAGCGAGGCTGTCGGCGACGGACAGCGCGGGGTCGAGCACGTCGAGCCGTTGCGACAGGTACGCGGCGGGCACGGTGTCCTTGATCAGGCGGAGCAGCGTCGACTTGCCCGCGCCGTTCGGGCCGACGAGGGCGATGCGCTCCGGGCCGCGGATGTCCAGGGTCAGGCCGGGGTCGGCGAACAGGCCGCGGGCTTGCAGGCGTTCGCCGTGGAAGAGGGTCCGACCGGCCGGGACCGTCGTCTCGGGGAGTTCCAGGACGATCTTGTCGTCGTCGCGGACCGCGCGGCTGGCCTCGTCGAGCCGGGCTTGGGCGCCGGTGACCCGCGCGGAGTGCGTCCCATCGGCCCGGCCCGCTGACTCCTGGGCGCGGCGCTTCATGTTGCCCGCGAAGATCCGGGGCAGACCAGCGCTGTCCAGGGTGCGAGCCGCGTTGCTGGCCCGCCGGGCCGCGCGTTCCCTGGCCTGCTGCATCTCCCGTTTCTCCCGCTTGACCTCCTGTTCGGCGTCGCGCACGGTCCGCTCGGCCGCTTCCCGCGCGGCCCGGGACGCGGCCTCCCATTCGGTGTAGTTGCCGCCGAAGACCCGGACCTCGCCGTGGTCGACCTCGGCGACGCGGTCCACCCGGTCGAGCAGCTCGCGGTCGTGGCTGACCACCAGCAGGCAGCCGGACCAGTCCGCCAGCACCGAGTACAGCCGCGCCCGCGCGTCGGCGTCGAGGTTGTTGGTCGGCTCGTCGAGCAGCAGCACGTCCGGCTCCTTGAGCAGCTGCGCCGCCAACCCCAGCGACACCACCTGGCCACCGCTGAGCGTGCCGATCCGGCGGTCGAACTCGACCTCGGCCAGGCCGAGCCGGGCCAGCTGCGCCCTGGTCCGCTCCTCGACGTCCCAGTCGACGCCGATCGTGGTGAAGTGCTCGTCGCGGACGTCGCCGGACTCGACCGCGAGCAGGGCGGCGAGGACCCGGTCGACGCCCAGGACCTCGGCGACGCTGAGGTCGTCGCCCAGCGGGAGGGTCTGCGGCAGGTACCCGACCACCCCGTCGACGACGACGCTGCCCGCGCTCGGCCGGTACACGCCCGCGAGCAGCTTCAGCAGGGTGCTCTTGCCGGAGCCGTTGACCCCGACGAGCCCGGTTATGCCCGCGCCGACGGTGAAGGACAGCCCGTCGAACACGGGGGTGTCGTCCGGCCACGAGAACGCGAGATCGGTGCACGAGATTGGCATCAGGCCACCACCGTAAGCACCGGCGGCGGCCTCCACCAACCGGTTATCGGCGCAGGAACGCGGCCGCCTGTTCGCCGATCATGACCGCCGGGGCGTTGGTGTTCCCGGTCGGCACGGTGGGCATGATCGACGCGTCGGCGACGGTGAGGCCGGTCAGCGCGTGCGCGGCCAGGTCGGGGCCGACGACCGAGAGCTCGTCGGTGCCCATCTTGCAGGTGCCGACCTGGTGGTGGTAGGTGATCGCGGTCCGCCGCACGTACTCGACGACGTCGTCGACGGGTCCGGGGTAGAGCTCGCGCGCGCCCCACTCCCCGGCCAGCGCGGGGGCAGCCCCCAGGCGGCGGCACTGCTCGACGGAGGCGACCAGGCTGGCGAGGTCGTCCGGGTGCTCCAGCGCGGCGAGGTCGATGAGCGGCTCGTCGTCGACCGACGGGCCCGACAGCCGCAGCGAGCCCCGGGAGCGCGGCGTGACCATGCCCGCCATCAGCGAGAACCCGGTCGGCGGGCCGGTCATCCACGGCTCGTACATCGGGACGCTGAAGTGGATCGGCTGGGTGTCGGGCACCGGCAGGCCCGGCTTGCTGCGCCAGAACAGGTGCGTCTGGGTCACCGACCGGCCGCTGACCGGCGGCTCGACCTCGCGCCGGTCGGTCGCGAAGATCACCGGGGCGAGCAGGTGGTCGTGCAGGTTCTTGCCGACGCCGGGCAGGTCCGCGACGACGTCGATGCCCAGTGCGCGCAACTCGTCCGCCGGGCCGACGCCGCTGCGCAACAGGAGCGCCGGGGACGCGAGGGCGCCCGCCGCGAGCACGACGCGGTCGGCGCGTAATTCCGTTGCCACACCGTCGATGTCGGCGAGGACACCGACCGCGCGGGTGCCGTCGAACAGGACCCGGTGCACGAGCGCTCCGGTGTGGACGGTGAAGCCGGGCTTGCCGAGGATCGGCTCACCGTAGGCGGTCCAGGTGTTGACCCGGCGGCCGTCGCGCGCGGTGATCCGCTCGATGGACACACCGTCGAGCTGGTCGCCGTTGTAGTCGGGGTTGAACTCGATCCCGATCTGCACCGCAGCGTCCACAATGGACCGCTGGACCGGGTGCAGCGGCTCGTTGACCGTGATGGGCAGCAGGTCGCGCTCGACGCGCTCGAAGATCGGCCGCACGTCCGACCACGCCCAGCCGGGTTGGCCCCAGCCGTCGTAGTCGGACGCCGCGCCGCGCACCCAGATCATCGCGTTGAGCGCGTGCGACCCGCCGAGCACCTTGCCGCGCGGCAGGTGCAGCCGTCGTCCGGCCGCGTGCGGTTGCGCAACGGTGTGGTGGCCCCAGTCCTCGGGACCGTGCCACAGCTCCCCCGCCCGCGCCGGGTCGTGGATCGCGGGGTTGGTGTCGCGGCCCCCCGCCTCCAGCAGCAGCACCGAGGCGCCCGCGTCCACCAGCCTGCGCGCCACGACCGACCCCGCCGACCCGGCCCCGACCACGATGACGTCCATCTGCGCCTCCCTGTGCTCCTGGCCACAGCTTGACGCCGGCGGCCCCCGTCGCGCTGCCCCCGACCCGGATCGCTTCGCTGCGCGACAACGACAGTGCCGCGCCGGACAACCCCGCGCTCACCCTCCGCTCACGAGCGGACACCGACCACCCACCCCACGGTGAACCCGATGACCAACAACCACAGCCCGAGCTTGACCGCGTGCCCCGGTGCCAACACCATCGCCATCTCGTCCTCCTCCGCCACGGTGACTCCTCCTCCATCGTGGGGGCGCCTGACGCCCGTGCCGAGGGGTTTCCCGCCGCCCGCACCGTGCAGGCACGGGAAACCCCCGCGGTACCTGACAAAGACCGGACAAACTCCGGACAACCCCGGGTCAACCGGGCACACGACGCCGCCGGGCCGCTTCACTGTGCACCCATGCACCCGCTCACCACCGACCTCAGGGCGCTGCGCCGGGGCCGGGCCGTGCACACGACGCCGCTACCGCCCCGCCTGGGCCCCGCGCTGCGCGCGCTGTGCGCGGTCACCGACGCCGACGACGACGTCTCCGCGCGCACCAAGGTCATCGCCCGGCTCACCGAACTGGCCGACCAGCTCCCCGACGACCTGCGGCTGTGCTTCACCGCCGCGTTCGCGCTGACCGAGCGGACCCGCCAGCCGTTCTACAGCGACCGCCTCGTCTGGGCGGGCACGGAACTGCGCCGCGAGAGCCGCACCATCCGCCGCCGGGTCGACGAGAGCATCACGACCGTCATCCAGCTGGCCCGGGCGCGGCAGTCCTGGCACACCGAGCAGCTGCACGCGGTGGTGTCGCTGGCCGGAGCCCCGGAGGTCCTGGAGTCGCGCCGCGTCGTCGCCGACACCGACCTCACCGAGATCACCCTCGGCTGGTCGACCTCCGGCGTGGAGGACCTCGCGATCACCGTGGTGCACGGCGGAACCCTCGTCGACCTGGCCCGCAAATCCCGCAACCGGGTGGCCGCGACGCTCCGCCTCCCCACCACCCTGCGCGCGGGCCAACCCCACTCGATCGCGGTCCGGCTGCGCCCCAACCCCATGCACCCGCTCTACGTCTGCACCCCGCACACCCCGTGCGCCACCTTCACCCTGCGGGTCATCTTCCCCCCGACCGCCACCCCGCCACACGCCCTGCTGCTCGACGGCGTCCCACCCTCGGAAGTGGAGGACGACATCGCACCCCACCTCCCCCTGTCCATCGACGCCGCCGGCCACCTGACGACGACCTTCACGAACCTGACCCCACACCTGTCCTACGGCATCCGCTGGTGAGACGCCCGACCCAGGAAGGAGGAGCGATGCCCCGGGTGTTCGTCTCCTACACGCACGACTCCGAGGAGCACAAGGACGCCGTCCTGCACCTCGCCCACGCCCTGTCCGCCAACGGCGTCTCCGTCTGCCTGGACCGCTGGCACCTCGAACGCCAGGACTGGTACACGTGGGCGGTCCGCGAGATCGAGTCGGCCGACTTCGTGGTCGTCGTCGCCAGCGCGCGCTACCGCACGGTCACCGACGGGTACGGCACCCCGACGGAGAACCTCGGCCTCCAGTGCGAAGCCGCCATCCTGCGCGAGAAGCTGCAGGGCGAACGTCCACTCTGGACCCGCAAGATCCTGCCCGTCCTCCTCCCCGGCCGCGGCATCGGCGAGATCCCGCTCGTCTTCCAGCCCAACTCCGGGAACCACTACCCCATCGCCGACTACACCACCGACGGCATGGAAGACCTCCTCCGCGTCATCCACGGCAAACCCGCCTACGAGCGCCCCATGCCCGGCACACCCCCACCCCTCCCACCCCGCACCGTCACACTGCCCACCCCCCACGCTGTCGAACTGCCCACCCCCCACCCGGTCGTACCGCCCACCCCCCACCCCACCGTCATCAACACCATCACCGGCGGCGAGGTCCACGGCAACATCATCCAGGCAGGCGGCAACGTCACCCAGAACTAGACCCAGCACGCACGTGGCCACATCAGTGCTGCTCGGATGCACCCGCGCCAGAGAATCACCCGGGCACACTTGTGCCCCGCAGGGCTTTGCCAGGGGAAGGTCCAGGTCACCGTCGCGGATCGGCGCGTGCGTGGACCATCCGCTGCCCCGCCGGAGAGGGGCTGGCCCCGGCGCTCTTATGGGCCTAGTTCGGCGCGGACGCGGGCTTCGCCCAGGACTGCGGGGAGGAGGCGGGTTTGTTGGTCGTCCGCCTCGGACCAGTGGCGGCGGGCAGCGGGGCGGTCGTTGCGGAGGGCGGCGATGTTGCCCAGGCCGGTGAGGGCGCGGGCGCGTTCATAGGCGCTGCCCGCCAGTTCGGCGAGGGTGCCTGCCTCGGTGTAGAGCTGGACGGCGGTGTCGTGGTTGCCCGCGTTGAAGTGGATCCAGGCGAGGCAGTTGATGGCCATCAGGGTGTCGACCGGTTGGAGTTGCGCCTCGGCTTGCTTGCGGGCGAGGTCGGCGTGTTCGACGGCCTCGGCGTGGTGGCCCAGGGCGGTCAGTGCCAGGGCGATGCCGCGGTGGGCGATGGCGACGTTGCGGAACCGGCCCGCCGCCTCGTAGGCCGCTAGGGCGGTGGTCAGGTCGCGGGCGGTGGTCTCGGCTTCGCCGTGGTAGAGGCGGGCCCAGGCGAGGCTGGAGAGGGCGTCGGTGCGGCCGCGTTCGTCGTTCGCGGCGGTGAAGGCTTCCAGGGCGCGCTGGTGGGCGTCGACGGCGTCGCTGATGCGGCCGGCGTCGATGTAGGCCATGCCCAGGTTGTTGAGGATCATGCCGGTCGCCGACTGGTCACCGAGGGCGGCGGTGGCCGTCAGCGCTCGGGTGTGGGTCGCGAGCCAGGGCTCGTAGAGCTTGTCGCGGAAGAAGAACGCGCGCAGGACGTACGCGAGTTGCCAGCAGGGCCGGTGCAATCCGTGGTCGGCCGCCAGGTCCACCACCCGCTCCAGCGTCGGCCACTGCGCCCGCAGCCACTCCAAGGCGCTGTCGGAGTCGGCGAACGGATGCTGGTGCGGCTGGTCGAGCGCGGGCCGGTAGCGCGCGGGTTCGACGACCTCATCAGCGGCGGTCGCCCTGGCCAACGCGTAGTCGACGAGCCGGTGCACGGCGGACGCGCGGACGTCGGGGGCGGGCTGCGCGTGGCGCAAGGCGTACGCGCGCACCAGGTCGTGCACCCCGATGTGCCCGACGGCGTCCAGGGTGATCAAGCTCGCGTCGTGCAGGCGGTCGAGCAGGACCTCCGCCTCACCGAACGGCAGCGCCGACATCGCCTCCACCGCGGGGATCTCCAACACCGGCCCGGGGTGCACGGCGAGCAGGCCGAACAGCGCGCGCTCGGCGTCGCTGAGGGCCTCGTGGGACACGGCGAACGCGGCGGCGACACCGCGCTCACCGTCGTCGAGCACCATCAACCGGGTGCGCTCGTCGGCGAGCCGGTCGCGCAACCGGGTAGCCGAACCGGCGACCAGCCGAGCGGCCGCGATGCGGATGGCCAACGGCAGGTCGCCGCACAACGAGACGATCTCCCCCGCCTCCGGGTCAGCGGGCGCCCGATCACCGGCGACCGAGCGCAGCAGCGCGACGGCGTCGTGGCGGTCGAGCATGTCCAGCGACAACGACCACGCCTCGTCGAGCGCGGGCAACCGGCTCCGGCTGGTGATCAGCACCCGGTTGCCCGTTCCCGTCGGTAACAGCGGCCGGACCTGGGCGGCCGACTCGGCGTTGTCGTAGACCAGCAGCATCCGCCGGTCGCGCGTCAGGGTCCGCAGCATGTTCTCCCGCCCGCTGACATCGGGTGGGACGTGCTCCGGCGCCACCCCGAGCCCGCCCAGCACGCTGCGCAGCGCCTCGAACGGCTCGACCGGGGTGGCGCCGGGTGTGTGGCCGCGCAGGTCCAGGAAGTACGACCCGTCCGGGAAGGCGTCCTCGGCAGCCCGGCCCGCGGCGATCGCGACGGCTGTCTTGCCGACCCCGGCGAGGCCGAACACGACGCACTGGCGCCGCGAGTCACCGCGCAGCACCGACGCCAGCACGTCGAGCTCCGCGTCCCGACCGACGAGGTGGCTGGTGACCTCGGGCAGCCCCCGCAGCCCACCCCCAGCCCGGCGGGCCTCCGACTTGGCGAACGCCGCGATCAGGTCGCCGTTGGCCCCCAGCGCTGTGTCGCAGGCGGCGATGATCTCGCGGCTGCCAGTCGCCTTGCCTGTCTCGATCTTGCTCAGGTAGCCGGGGCTGATGTAGGCCTTGTCGGCCAATGCGGCCTGCGACATGCCGACGGTCTCCCTCCGGCTGCGCAACTCGTTCCCGAAGTCGGTCATGGCTCCTGGTTCTCGACGTGGGCGGGCGGGGCCACCCGGGGACGGGGCTTGGGCCGCCCCCGGGTGATCACGCGTCATCCGAGCAGACTCGCGGCCAACAGCACAATGGTGATGACGTAGTGGGTGTGCACCGGTGTCCCCCTTCGTTCGGTGAATCCTTCGCTCCTCGTGCCGGGTGAATCCGACCCACCAATGGTCACCGGAGGCGGCGCGGGTCCAACAGGGGTTTCCTGTTTCCTGGTCTTTCCTCGTCCCGGGAAACACCACCGAAAGCATTCGCGTGGCGCGAACATGAATGGGGTGCGGAATTCGTTGTGGGCGCGGTGCTGGGTAGACTCGGGTGCCCGCCGGTGAGAGGGGTTTGGGGTGGACGCTGACGCTCGGATCGCGGTCCTCGGCGAGGAACTCAGAGCCGTGCGCAAGGGACTCGGCCTGTACCAGACCACGCTGCCCGCGGTGGCCGGACCGGTGCTGCTCGACATCGCGGGCGCCACCGCCACGGATCCGCCCGGCACCGTCCGCGACAAGCTGGTCGCCACCGTGCGCGGCCTGATCACCCGGTTGCCCGAGGGCAGGCAGGAGCTCGCGCGGGCGGTGTTCGGCCTGGACAACCCGGGCAACACCGGGTACATGGAGCGGCTCGTGGAGCAGGGGCGCACAGCCGACCGGGACCTGCGGACCATGCAGCGGCGGGCCAACGAGGTCGTGTACCTGCTCGCGGAACTGGCCTGTGTGTACACCCCCGCCGCGGCCGCGAGCGTCGACACCGTCCCCTGGCACACGAAGCGGTTGGACGTCCGGCTGGTGCTGCGCGGCGACGACGTCGAGGTGTTCGAGACCCGGCGCGTCGTGAGCCACGAACCGGACCTGGTCGACGTGGCGCACTCGATCTCGGTCGGCCAGTCGGGGCAGGCCAGGGGCCCGGTGGACCTGGCGGCACTGGGCATCGACGAGATCTCCGGTGGCGAGGTCCGCTCACCCAGAATGGTGTCCGCCGACCGGGTGGCGTTCACCCTGCGTCCCCCGGCCCCGCTCGGCCCCGGCGACGAACACGACTTCTTCTTCCGCATCCGGGCCACCGACATCGCCCCGTTCTACTGCTGCACCCCTGAGTTCGACTGCGAGCGCTTCTCCCTCAACATCCGCTTCGAGCCCCACCGCCGCCCCACCCGCGTCTGGCGCATCAACGGCGAGTTCTCCAAGGAAGCCGCCGACCCCACCCCTACCCGAGCAACCCTCCAGGTCGACGACACCGGCGAGGTCCGCACTGACTTCACCAACCTGCGCCCCGCCCGCTCCTACGGCATCGGCTGGGCGCTCTAACCCCAGCTGACCCCGGGGCCGAGTCGGCCCCGGGGTACAGCCGGTCACAGCGCTCGCCCCACCACGAGGCCCAAGCCGCTCGAAGCACGGCGGCCGGGCGGTCAGTGGAATATGGAGCGCAGGAGTCGGGACAACCACGATCGCGTGGGTTTGTCGGTTGGTCGCCGGTCGACGTTGGTGTGTGGGGCGGGAGCCTCCTCCACCGTGGCGTCGATGATGGCGGTGGCTTCGCGGGCCAGGCGGTGGCGGGATTGGCCCGCCGCGGTGAGCGCGGTGGTCACCTCTTCCGCCTTCTCCCGGGCTGCCTCGGCGTTCCCCTCCGATGCCAGCAAGTGCGCGAGTTCGATGGAGGCGACAGCCCGGTCGGACGGTGTGGCGCGTTCGAGTCGAGGCTGGAGGTCCGCGAGCAGGGCCCGCGCGGCGAGGTGGTGGCCCCGCACTCGCAGCGCCCGTACTCGGATGAGCGCCATCCGCCCGCGTTCTGGTTCGGAGGCCCACACGGGTACGGGTTCGGTTGCCAAGCCCTCGCAGGCAGCGTCAGCGCGGGCGTGGTCGCCGCGGAGGTCGTGGGCGGTGGCGGTGAGGAAGCGGCGTCGGTACTCGGTGTTGGGGCCGCCCGTGAGTCGCGCCGCGTTGCGGAGGATGGCGTCCGCGTCGCCCGCCTCGACCGCGAGCCACGCGGCGGCAAGGTAATCGCCCACAGCTACCCGCACGGTGTAAGCTGCGGCGCTGTCTCCTCGTGCCTCTAGCTTCGAAGCCACCGACCGCAGCAGCGACTGTCGCGTCTCGGGCGGCAACGCCTCCTCTTGCGCTACCCGAACGGCGTGGCGGAGGGTGTGCAGCCCGGTCCTAGAGTCCGCGAGCGCCCTACCGAGTACGACGGCAGCACGTGCCACGACGTCGTCGTCAGCCATCGTGCGACGCACTTCCGCGGCAACTAGAGGATGCAACCGCCAGGTCTGTCGGCCAGCGCAGTCCGGTAGGTCTACCGGCTGCAGGACGCCATCCAGTTCGTCGAGCACGCGCGCGACGACCATCGGGGCTGCGGTGCCGAACACCGGCGCGACCCCGTCGACGAGCATGTCGCCGGAGAAGGGCACGGAGTCGAGCACCGAGGCGAACGCCAGCACGGCCCGAGCGTGCTCACCGCCGGTGCACCGGTTCGGCTGGCCTGCCTCGTCCGGGGTGAACGGTGGCACCACGATCTCGGTGAAACCCCACGCCGGGTCAGCGGCGCGGGCGGTCAGCACCGTCCGGACCCGGGGCGACGGGAGCACGAACCGGCGGGCGTCGCACTCCGGTGGCAACCCGTCGATGAACCAGCACACGTCGGTCCCCGCGACAGTCAGCAGCTCCGCGAGGGTGTCGCGGGCCGCGTCGAACCCGAGGCCGCCCAGGTCGACGCTGAAGCGCTCCGCGGCGATCCGGCGCAGGTCGGCGGCGTACCAGGCGAGCGGGTCGCACTGATCGATCTCGGTCCACTCGACACCGCCGGTGTGCGCGGTGCGGAACAGGGCGCCGTACTGCTCGGCGAGGGTCGTCTTGCCGCTGGCCGCCTTCCCGGTGAGCACAACGGGATCGGTCGCGCGGTGCAGGTCCCACAGCGTCGAGTACCGGCCGACGAAGTGCCGGGGCCGGGCCAACCGCTCCGGCCGCGGCTCGCGGTCGCCGCACAGCGGGACGCGGCCAGCCTTGGCGATCTTCGCGGCCACGGCGTCGGCCACCTCGTCGACGGGCACGTGGTCGGCCAACCCGGTGGGGTCCTGGCCCCCGACGGCGACGATCCGGTCCGCCGGGTCACCGAGCCGCTGGGCCGCGAGCAGCGCGCGGGTGAACTCCCACTGGCACGCGTGGCGCACCAGGTACCGCGGCGAGCACACCGCCACGAACACGGTCGTCTCGTCGACCGCCTGGCGGAGTTTGTCGGTGATGCCGTCGAACAGCGTCAGGTCGCGGCCGCGCGCCACGGGGATGCCGCGGGCGCGCAATGCCGCCTCGACGACATCGGCCTGGGGTTCGTCGTCAAGGGCGTGGCTGAGGAATACCCGGGCAGTGGTCACCCGGACAACGATGCCGGACGGCCGCGGGAAAGGGATTGGTGAAGACCTGACAAAAAGACGACAGTGTCAATCCCGGATATCGCCGTCCAGGTAGAGCCATTTTCCGTTCTCGCGGGTGAATCGGCTTCGTTCGTGGAGCGAGTCGCGGTGGCCGCCGCGGGTGTAGTGGGCGCGGAACTCGACGGTGCCAGCGGTGTGGAAGGGGGTACCGGCCTCTGTGGACAGGATGTCGAGGCGGGTCCAGCGCTGGTCGGGGTCGAGGGTGAGGTCGACCGGGCGCGTGTCGGGGTGCCAGGTCCGGGTGAGGTAGTCGACGTCGCCGAGGGTGAAGGCGGTGTAGCGGGAGCGCATGAGGGCCTCGGCGGTGGGGGCCGGGGTACCGCTGTGCGCGCGGCCGCAGCACTCGTCGTAGGGCAGGCCAGTTCCGCAGGGGCAGCGTTCGGACATGGCCCAAGTATCCATCCACGGGATGACAGCGGGACAAGCCCACGGCGTGAGTCCGGGCTACCCGGGCCTTCCGTAGAAGTGGGGCAGGCCCAACAGAGGGGAAGTGGCGTTACCCGGCGCCCCGCGGCGCTTCACCCTGGCCGCGGGCGACATCCTGGGCGAGCGGATCAGGACCCGCTACGACATCGTGGGCGTGGACCCGCGCGGGATCGGCGGGACCCACAACTGCGTGACCAGCGGCTGCGGCAGCGAACCACTCACCCGCACCCCAGGCGGACCAGCCGAGGTCGTCAAACCTGAGGAGCCATTCCCTTACCCGCAAAGGAAGCACGGGCACAGCTGGCGCACGACGACTACCCCAGGGGCGGGTTCCGCTCTGCGGAAGTGGACCACCATCGTCGAACGCGCCAAGCACTGCCCACACCGGACGGCGACCCGCTTGCCCGTAGTCAACTACGGCCACGGCACGGTAGGCATCTCCTGCGTGGACAAGGCCTATCAGGCGTACCTACTCAGGGCATCCTGCCCTCGGGCACCTGCCAGGCTGACACCCCACTCTTCTCCTAGCCCCGCCCCCGCTCCCGCTTCAGACCAGGACCAGGACCAGGACCAGGACCCCGGCAGCGCACCCCGGCCGCGCCCCCGGCTCCGCCGACCCAACGGCCACTCCGCCACCAGCGGAGGCCCTCCCCGCGAACCCCAGCCCCCACCCTGTCCCGGGGGGCGTCCCCAGGCCCAGTCTACAGGGACCCCCTCCCCCGAAGGGGTGACGGCGAAAACCTGTGGATAACTCGCCCCCTTGTGGACAAACTCCCCGCAGGTCGAGAAGCCACCACGCCACCCCGACCAGGGCAGGATCAGCCGATCAGGGGATCCGAGACAGGCAGCCCAACCCCCGTCACAGCGGCCACAAGATCCCCCCGGCCAAGCGCAGCACGCTGGCGAGAAGCCCCCGGGCCACAAGCAAGAAGCCTCCCCACAGCAGCATCCACGAACTCCCAATCCCCAGCCGACTCCAGCGCGGGCCGGGTCCAGTCCAGCAGCGCCTTCACCCGAGCCTCCGCCGTGGTCGCGACCCCAGCCACCGGGTCGATCGCGGGTCCAACCCCATACCGCGCCGCGGCCCACACACTCGCGGCGGCCAACTGCGGATCGAGCCGAACCCCCTCCCGCCCAAGCTCAAGCTCCCCCAGCGCCGTCCGCACCAGCCCCCTTACCAGCGCCGCCTGCAGCACGGCTTCCCAAGGCTCCAGCACCGTGTCCGCCGCCCGGACCTCGATCGTCGGCAGGTGTGGCGAGCGGCGGACCAGCCAGAACGTCATCCGGTCGTCCAAGATCACCCCGCAGTCGACCAGCCGCGCGATCTGCTCCGCGTGGTCAGCGGCAGACGCGAACCACGGCGGCAGACCGCAACCGGGGAATCGAGCCTGGTCGAGCTGCCGCAGACTGGCGTGCCCCCGATCCCGCCCGTCCCGCACCGGCGAGTTCACCGCCAGCGCCGCCAGGGTGGGCACCCACGGGTTGATGTGGTTGATCACCGCCACGGCCAGGTCCGGATCGGCGACGCCGACGTGCACGTGGCACCCGCAAGCCTGGTAGTCCTCCACCACCGCGCTGAACCGGTCGTGGATCGCCGCGAACCGTTCCCCCGCAGGCCGTTCCAGCAGCGGACCGGCGAAAACCGGCACCCCAGAGGCCATCGGCACCACACCGTGTCCCGCCGCGGCCGCCCGAACGGCCTGCCTGGCATCCTGGATCTGCGCCGCGAGGTCAGCGAGATCCGTGCACACACCAGTCGCCGTCTCCAGCTGAGTGGGGAACAGCTCAGCCTGCCCCACCCAGTCGGCCGCCGGAAGATCCGCCAACACCCTAGGCGCCGCCGGGCACGGGACCCCCGATCGGGGGTCGACCAGGAGGAACTCCTCCTCAACGCCCAGCGTCAGACCCATGTCGATCTCCCCGAGGTGCGAGTGTGGACAGCGGGTACCCACCAGCCCCGTACCCCAACCCAGGGTCACCCAGTCTGCGCGATCCTGCTGACCCGGGCGTCGAACGCCCGGACCAGGTCGTCGTGCCGCCGTTCAGCCGCCGCCACATCCCGATCAATGCTCACCACGCCGAACCGGCCGATCTCCAAGGCACCCAACATGTACCCCACAGTTCCGGTACGCGACCCCGAGTGGTAATGGAACCGTTCCCGCACAAGGGTATCCAGAACGTCCGAAGGCGACAGTGCACTGTACTCAGTGCGATAGAGCCGATCCGTCGCGAAGTAAGCACGAGGCGAGCCGTCCTGCGTGAGGTACCGGCCAGTCTCAGGGTCGTACGCGCCTTCCACCAACCCGTGCAACAGGAAGTAGGGCGCCGTACCACCGCCCATCCGCAGGTTCAGTTCCAGCGCGTAGTGCCGCCAAGTAGCGCCCGTGCGCACTGACACGAAGTCGATGCTGGAGATCCCGACCACCGAACGCGCGGCCAAGGCGTGAGCGGCCCGCAACGCCAACTCCTGGATCTCCAGCCGGTACTCCGTCCGCGCCGGGAACGCGCACCCCGCGAAGATCTGGCCGTCCAGCACCTGGTCGTGGGTCGTCAGCACCCGGACCTCGCCCGTCGTGCTCATCAGCATCTGCGCTGACGGCGAGGTGACCTCGTCGCCCTCCATCAGCCGCTCGACGACCGCGCCCATCGCCTCCACCTGGCCGACGTACCGGTCCCACTCGTCCGGCGGTGTCGCGAACACCGCGCGGCGCGGTAGTTCCTTGCGCAGCCACGACTCCAGGCCCGTGAGGGGCGCGCCCGCGAACGAGAACAGGACGTTGCCGCCCGCGCCGAAGCTGTAGTTGAGCTTGATGATCGCTCGCGCGGTCGTCGGGTCGCGCTCGCGCAGATGGGCTAGCGCACCGACGAGGTCGCCGAAGTCGCGCAGACCTTCAACGCCTTCGGCGATCGGGACGCCCGCGGCGCGGAACAGGCTCCGGGACCCGGTTTTCGACCCCAGTTCCGCCAGGTCCGGGTCCGGCGCGTACAGCGGCACTCCCAGCCGCACAGCCAGGGTTCGTTCGAGAGCGGAGCTGGTGAAGGGCACCAACACCCCGTCCTGGCCGGCGAACCCGCGCAGCCGGGCCAGCAAACCCGGGCGCTGCAGGATCTTCGCGGTGAGCGGGATCGGGTCGGTGTTTCCGCAGTCGAGCATGGTGAGCCGGGCCCTGGCGTGCGAACGGGGCATCGACGGCACCAGGTCCAGCGCGTAGTCGAGCACCTCCGGCGCTATCGCGGAACTGGTCACGTACACCACGCGCGTGTGCGGATCTCGCAGCAGTTGCAGCAAGAACAGCAGCCGTTCCTCGTAGTGGCCGATACCGGGGATCTTGCCCAGGCTGGTGCTGTCCATGCTCAGGCTGGGCACCACGATCACGGTGCGCGGACCGCCGGTCGGGGCGAACAGGTCCGCCACCCGCCGCTGGGTCCGGTGGAAAGCGGCGCGTTCGGCGGTGTCGTCCACCGGGTCCCCCTTCGACCGCGGCGACGCCGCGCATGGGCGAGAGGGGTCCCATGGTGGGTGCCGCCGCGACAGCGAGCAACCTCCGGCGGGCGAACTGCAACCGGGTGGTCTAGAGCACCCACCCCGCGTAGTCGGGAGCGTTCCCAGCCGATTTCCCTTGTGAGACCCCATTTCTGCGGGATCTTGACACCACTGTGTAATCCAGGCCACACTGATCATCAGCTCCGCCGTGGGAGCGCTCCCAACCCCCGACTCGATTGCTGAGGGGTCCCGTGCGCCGTCAACCGTGGAGGGTCCGCGCCCTCGCCATCACCACCGCAACCGCCCTCATCGCCACACCGTCCGCCTGCGGGACCGGGGTCGCCGCGCGCGAACCCGGTGCCCCGATCGAGCTGAGCATCGCCACGTTCACCGAGTTCGGTTACGAGGACCTGCTCATCGAGTACCAGGAGAACCACCCCGGGATCAAGGTCCGGCACCAGCGGACCGGCCAGGGCGGCACCTACCACCAACAGCTGTTCACCCGCCTGGGGGCTGGCTCCGGGCTCACCGACGTGGTCGCGGTCGAGGAGGGGCACCTGTCCGACGCCCTCGCCGCCTCGCGGCTGTTCCACGACCTGGCGGTGATCGGGCCGCGCGAGGTCACCGGGAACCGCTGGCTGGACTGGAAGTACGCCGCGGCCAAGGCCAAGGACGGCTCGCTCATCGGCTACGGGACCGACATCGGCCCGCTCGCCATGTGCTACCGGGTCGACCTGTTCGCCGCCGCCGGGTTGCCGACCGACCCCGAGCTGGTCAAGCCGCTGTTCACCTCGTGGGACACGTACTTCGCCGCGGGTGACGACTACGTCGCCCGCACCGGCAGGCCGTGGTTCGACTCGGCCGGGCAGATCTTCAACGCCATGCACAACCAGTTGGCCACCGGGTACTTCGACACCGACGACACCCTGGTGGTGGCGTCGAACCCGGCCGTCAAGCAGAACTGGGACGCGGTGACCACCGCCGCCCGCCGGGGCCAGTCCGCCGGGCTGACCGCGTTCTCCGCCGAGTGGGAAGCCGGGTTCCGCGCGGGCGCGTTCGCCACCAAGACCTGCCCGTCCTGGATGTTGGGCGTCATCAAGGCGCAGGCCGGTCCGGCGAACGCGGGCCGCTGGGCGGTGACCGACGCCTTCCCCGGTGGCGGCGGCAACTGGGGCGGCTCGTACCTGGCCGTGCCCAAGCAGAGCGCGCACCCCAAGGAGGCCGCGGCGCTGGCCGCCTGGTTGACCGCACCGGAGCAGCAGATCCGCGCGTTCGCCAGGACCGGGAACTTCCCGAGCCAGGTGGAGGCGCTCACCTCGCCGCGGCTGCTGGGCACCGTCGACGAGTACTTCGGCGGCGCGCACACCGGCGCGCTGTTCGCCGCGCAGGCCAGGAAGGTGTCGGCGCCGCAGTACAAGGGGCCGGGTGACGGCCGGATCCAGGAGGCCGTCGCGACGCCCGCGTTGCGCGCGGTCGAACAGGGGACCCCGCCGGAGGTGGGGTGGCGGCAACTGGTCGAGGGCGCCGAGAAGATCGCCCGGTGAGAGCCAGGCTCACGCCCTACCTGTGCGTCGCGCCGTTCTTCGTCCTGTTCACCGTCACCGGCCTGTTCCCGTTGCTCTACACCGGCTACGTCTCGCTGTTCTCCTGGGACCTGGTCGGTGACGCCCCCACCTTCGTGGGGCTTGCCAACTACGCCGAGCTGCTCGGCGACGACCGGTTCGGCACGGCGCTGGTGAACACCGCCAGCATCTTCCTGCTCGCCACCGGCCCGCAGTTGCTGGTGGCCGTGGGGATCGCGGCGCTGCTCGACGCGGCGCCGCGCCCCACGACCGGCTGGCGGGTGGCGGTGCTCGCGCCGACGGCGATGAGCGTGGTGGCCGTCGGCATCGTGTTCGCCAACCTGTTCGGCCCCAAGTACGGGTTGGTGAACGCCGGGCTCGAGGCGCTCGGGATCGGCGCGGTCGACTGGCAGGCCGACCGGCTGGCCAGCCACGTCGCCATCGCGGTCATGGTCAACTGGCGGTGGACCGGCTACAACGCGCTGGTCGTGCTGGCGGCGATGCGGGCCATCCCGCCGTCGCTGCACGAGGCGGCCACTGTGGATGGTGCGGGCCGGTGGCGCCGGTTCCGGCACGTCACGCTGCCGCTGCTGCGCCCGACGCTGCTGTTCGTGGTGGTCACCTCCACCATCGGCGGGCTGCAGGTGTTCACCGAGCCGAAGTTGCTCGACGCGCAGCCGGGTTCGGCCAACGGCGGCGCGTCCGGGCAGTTCCAGACGGTCGCGCTCTACGTGTACCAGTCGGCGTTCGAGACCAGGCGGCTCGGCTACGCCTCGGCGGTGGCCTGGGTGCTGGTGCTGCTGGTCGCGGTGCTGGCCTGGGTCAACTACCGGCTGACCAAGCGGATGGCGGGCGTCGACGGGTGAGGAGGCGCAGCGGGGGGCTGCTGCTGCTGGCGTTCGTGGCCGGGTCGCTGTTCCCCTACTACTGGGCGTTCCTGGTCGGCAGCCAGGACGCGGTGTCGCTGACCGGCGCGACGCTGGTGCCCGGCGGGCACTTCCTGGCCAACGCCGAGCGGGTTTTCGACACGGTGCCCTTCTGGCGGGCACTGGGCAATAGCGTGGTGGTCGCGGGCACCGTCACCGCCTCGACGGTGGTGTTCGCCAGCCTGGCCGGGTTCGCCTTCGCGCGGACGCGCTTCCCCGGCCGCGACGGGCTGTTCCGGTTCGTGGTGGCGACGATGGCGGTGCCGACGCAGTTGGGGATCATCCCGCTGTACCTGGCGATGGCGGAACTGGGCTGGGCTGGAGGGCTGCAGGCCGTGATCGTGCCGAACCTGGTGACCGCGCTCGGGGTGTTCTGGATGCGCCAGTACACCGTCTCGGCCGTGCCGCCGGAGCTGGTGGACGCGGCGCGGGTGGACGGCTGCTCGCTGGCGCGCACCTACTGGCACGTCTGCCTGCCGTCCGTTCGGCCCGCGATGGCGGCACTGGGTATGTTCACGTTCATGGCTAGCTGGAACGACTTCCTGTGGCCGCTGGTCGCGTTGGACGCCGACCACCCCACCGTGCAACTTGCACTGGAACGGTTGCAGTCCGGACACTACGTGGACTACCCCCTCGTGCTCGCGGGCACCACCCTGGCGACCGTGCCGGTGCTGGCGGTGTTCGCGGTGTTCGGTCGCCGGTCGGTCGACGGGGTCGCACTGGGGTGAACCTGGAAGAGGTCGCCCGGCGCGCCGGGGTGTCCCGGTCGACGGTCTCGCGCGTGCTCAACGGCTCCACCGGGGTGAGCCCGGCCACCCGCGCGGCGGTGGAGGCCGCTGTCGCATCGTTGCGGTACTTGCCGAACCAGGCCGCAAGATCACTGGCCGGGACGCGAACGGACACGGTGGCGATCGTCGTGTCGGAGGAGCGGGACCGCGTGTTCGACGACGCGTTCCTGACCGGCGTGTTGCGCGGGGCGACGTCCGGGTTGGCGGGCAGGCGGGCGGTCGTGGCGGTGAACCCGCGCGAGGTGTCCGATGTGGACGGCGCGTTGGTGGTGAGCATGAGCGGGCACGACCCGCTGCCGCGGGAGCTGCGGGTGCCAGTGGTGCTGGTCGGCAGACCGCTCAGCTGCGGTCTGGCCTATGTGGACTCCGACAACCTGGGCGGCGGCGTTCTCGCTGGGCGGCACCTGATCGCGCGCGAGCGGCGTCGTATCGGCGTGTTAGCGGGGCCATCGGATGTCGCCGCGTGCGTGGACCGGGTGGCCGGGTTGCGGCGGGCGTTGTCGAGTTCACCGCCCGCCGGGGTGATCACGTGCGCGCTGACCCCGGACTCCGGAGCGGCGGCGATGGCGAGCCTGCTGGCGTCGGTGCCGGATGTCGACGGGGTGTTCTGCGCAACCGATGCGATCGCGATCGGGGCGTTGCG
This sequence comes from Actinokineospora globicatena, assembly GCF_024171945.1. Taxonomy (GTDB): domain Bacteria; phylum Actinomycetota; class Actinomycetes; order Mycobacteriales; family Pseudonocardiaceae; genus Actinokineospora; species Actinokineospora globicatena. The sequence continues at coordinate 2,816,578 of NZ_JAMTCR010000002.1, read as the reverse complement.
GTACCTGGCCTCAGTGGGCGCACGGGTGCCGGAGGAGGTGTCGGTGGTGGGGTTCGACGACTCGTTGGTCGCAACGGTGTGCACACCCGCGTTGACGACGGTGCGGCAGTCCCCCGACGACCTGGGCAACACGGCGGCGTGGCGGCTGGTGGCGGAGCTGGCCGGGGAGCCGGACCTGCCGCAGTCGATCGTGCTGCCGACGGAGCTGGTGGTGCGCGGGTCCAGCTGAGCGCTTCCGGGCGGCGGCCTGGGGTGGCCGCCGCCCGCGCCCGGTCAGACGGTGTCCATGGCCTCGCGCAGGGAGCGGGGGCGCATGTCGGTCCACACCTCGTCGACGTGGGCGGAGCACTCGTCCTTGGTCCCGGTGAAGCCGTCCGCGCGCCAGCCCGCGGGGATCTCCCGGTCGGCGGGCCACAGCGAGTACTGGTCCTCGTCGTTGACCAGGACCTGGAAAGCGATGTCGTCCCTCACGGTGTTGCTTCCTCTCTCTCGGACTTTCCGGGGTACCGACGCAGGGTCGGGTTGATCGTCACCAGCAGCGTGACCACCGCCATGCCCGCGGCGGCCACCAGCACGGCGGTGTCCGGCGAGACGGCCTCGACCAGCACACCGCCCAACGCGGGTCCCAGCGCCGCCGCGCCGCCGACGACGACGCTCATCACGCCGCTGAGCCGTCCGCGCAGTGCGTCGGGGGTGAGCAGGAGCTGGTGGGTGGAGATGGTCGTGTTGGCGGTCGGGGCGAGCAGGGCCATCCCGGCGAACAGCGCGCCGAGCACCAGGCCCCGGTCGGTGAGGACCGCGAGCGGCGCGAGGGCGGTGAGCACCCAGAACACCCCCGCGATGGACAGGTACGGGGTCAGCACCCGGTGCAGGTACGGCGCGAGGAGCGAGCCGATGATGCCGCCGACACCCAACATCGCCGCCATGACCCCGATCTCGGCCGACGACACCCCACCGCGCTCGGCGAGCACGATGACGACCAGGTAGTACGCGCTGAAGAAGAAGTTCAGCGCCAGCGCACACACGGCCGTCACCCGCACCTCGCGGTGGGCGAGCACCCACCGCATGCCCTCGACGATCTCCCGCCCGAGGTGGCTCTCCTCGACCTTCGGCGCGCGGCGCGGCATCCGCAGGAACACCAGGGCGAGCAGCGAGATGAAGTGCGTGACCAAGTCGAGCAGGAACGGCACCCACCGCCCGACCGCGAACAGCACACCCCCGAGCGCGTTGCCCGCCATCTGCCCGATGGACGACCGGGCGGCGTTGAGCGAGATCGCCGTGGCCAACTGCTCATCGGGCACGAGCGACGGCAAACTTGCGTCCTCGGCGGGCTCGAACAGCGCCCGGCAGACCCCGAGCACAACGGCCACCGCCACCATGTGCGGGATCGTCGCCGCCCCCGCAATGATGGCCGCCACCAACGACCCGAGCGCAACAACATTCGCCGCTTCGCAAGCAAGCATCACCCGCCTGCGATCCCACCGGTCGACCAGCGCCCCGGCAGGCAACCCGACCACCAACTGCGCCACCGCATCCGCCGCGAGCACAAGCCCAGACGCCGCCGCCGACCCGGTGAGCGCCAACACCAGCAGCGGAAACGCGATCATCGACGCGCTGAACCCAACCTCAGCGCAAGCCTGCCCCACCCACAGCAACGTGTAGTTCCGATTCCGCGACAGCGGAACCGCCACCCGCTCCACCTCAGCCGTCATAGCCCACCCCTCAGCCCGCACTGTTCCCCCAACGCACCCAGCTCAACCCCCCGCCGCCCGCAAGCGGCCCCACGCCGAGTGGTAACCCGAGCTACCTCAGTCCCTCCGCGCTCCACCAACCCCCCACGACCAAACCCGGCCCACCACCGACGACTGGCCAAGCCCCCGACCGCACTGCCCCCAGACGCCCCTAGACGACGTTGGCCCTCAAGCAAGCGCCGACGACGTTGGCCCACCACCGCCCGCTGACAACGTTGGCCCAAGACCGCCCGCCGACGACGTCGGCCCACACGCGCTCCACCCAAGTCGCTGGTGCCAACTGCTCGATGGGGCGGACTTGTTTTGTGTGGGGGGACGGTACCCGTAGCGTCGGTAGCGGACAGGGCCATGCTTTTCGGCCCCTGCTTTGCGGTCCTGCCACGGGTGTCGTAGAGGCCCCGCGCAAAACAAGTTCCTACCGAGCGGCACGCAAGCACAGTGAGGCTGAGAGTCGAGTCCGTGGACAACTCCACCCCTTGTGGACAACTCATCGCCCACCCGCGCAGTCTTCCGCGATGGCCAGCAGCGCTGCCTCGAACTCCGCTGCCACCGCTTCGATCGTCGACCGGGAATAACGGTCGGCGGCGTAGTACCAGGCGAACTCGAGGCGGCCGTTGGTGGATTCGCCGACGATGTCGATGAGGTGGCCGGTGCGGTCGGTGGGGTGGTGGTCGGCGCCGAGGGCGCCGAGGGTTTCGGCGAAGAGGGTGGTGGATTCCTCGGCGGAGCGGGAGTCGAATTGGCCGAGGTAGTTGAAGGAGACCTCGGGTTCGGGGGCGTCTTCGAGGGTGCCCAGGTAGCGCAGGGCGCTGTAGCCGAAGCCGTTGCCGGGCAGTTTGCGCAGTTGCTTGCGGATGTCCTTGACCACGGTGCGCCACGGGCCCTGGGGGACGTCGAGGCCGACCGGGAACATCGTGGTGAACCAGCCGACGGTGCGGGAGAGGTCGGTGTCGGGGAGGACGTCCTCGCGGCCGTGGCCCTCCAGGTGGACGGCGACCCGGGACTCGCCGGTCCAGCGGCCGAGGGACCAGGCCAGGGCGGCGAGCAGGACGTCGTTCACCCGGGTGCGGTACGCGGTCGGCGCGCCGCGCAACAGGGCGTCGGTCGCCTCGGTGCTCAGCGACACCGACACCGCGTCCACCGAGGGGACGCCTGCCGGGCTGTCGACGGGCAGCGGCGCGATGGCCGACACCGAGCGCCAGTACGGGAGTTCGTCGTCGAGGCCGCCGGTGGTGACGTGCTCGGTGAGCTTGCGCGACCACTCCTGGAACGAGGTCGTCTTGGCGCCCAGGTCGATCGGCTCGCCGCGGCGGATCTGGTGGTAGGCGGTGTCCAGGTCGTCGAGCAGGATCCGCCAGGACACGCCGTCGACGACCAGGTGGTGGGCGACGAGCAGGAGCCGGAACCGGTCCGGGAAGCGGAACAGCACGGCGCGCAGCAGCGGCCCGGTCTCCAGGTCGAACCCGGCGTGCACCGCGTCGGCGACCTGCTCGGCCTCCGCCTCGGAGGCAACCGACACCAGATCCACAAAGGATTCGTCGGCGACGTCGGCGTTCCACTGCCGCCAGCCGTCCTCGTCCCTGGCGTAGCGCAGGCGCAGCCCGTCGTGGTGGGTGGTCAGCGCCGACAGGGCGTCGCGCAGCGCGGCGATGTCGGGCTCCACTGCCAACTCGACGTAGTGGGCCTGGTTGAAGTGGTGGTGCGCGGCCCGCGGCGACTCGAAGAACCAGCGCTGGATCGGGGTCAGCGGAACCGGCCCGGTGACCACCTCGCGGTCGGCGTTGACGTCCACAAAGGTCACCACCGGCGCCAGGTCGGCGATCGTCTGGTGCAGGAACAGGTCCTTCGTGGCGACCTTCAGGCCCGCCTGACGAGCCCGGGCCGCCACCTGGATGCTCAGGATCGAGTCACCGCCGAGGGCGAAGAAGTTGTCCGCCAGCCCGACCCGGCCCACGCCGAGGACATCGGCCCAGACCTTGGCCAGCGCCTCCTCCACCGGCGTCGACGGTGCGACGTAGGCGACGGTGCTGACGGTCAGGTCCGGCGCGGGCAACGCCTTGCGGTCGACCTTGCCGTTCGGCGACACCGGCAACGTCGCGAGCGGGACGAACGCCGTCGGCACCAGGTGGTCCGGTTGCGTCGCGGTCAGGAACTCGCGCAACGCGGCACTGTCCGGGAGCGACGGTCCGGCGACGTAGCCGACGAGGCGCTTGTGCCCGGCCGGGTCGGTGTGCACGGCGGCAGCAGCGTCGACGACGTCGGGGTGTGCCCGAAGCGCCGACTCGACCTCGCCGAGCTCGATCCGGAACCCGCGCACCTTCACCTGGTCATCAGCCCGACCGACGAACACCAACTCCCCGTCGACCGTCCAGCGCACCACGTCGCCCGTGCGGTACATCCGCCCACCGTCGAACGGGTTCGCCAAGAACCGCGACGCCGTCAACCCGGGGCGACCCAGATACCCACGAGCCAAGCCCACACCGGCGACGTACAGCTCACCCGGCACGCCAACCGGCACCGGTGAGAGGTCCGCGTCCAGCACGTAGGCGCGCGTGTTGTCGATCGGTCGACCGATCGGCGGCACGCCGCCGGGCGACAGCGGCGAACTCCACGTCGCGACCACAGTGGACTCGGTCGGCCCGTACGCGTTGATCATCCGGCGGCCCGGCGCCCACCTGGTCACCAGCTCGGCCGAGCACGCGTCACCGCCGACGACGAGCGTCCGCAGCGCGGGCAGATCGACCTCGGGAACCGTGGCCAGCGCGACCGGTGGGATCAGCGTGTGCGAGATGCGCTGCTCGACCAGGACGGACCCGAGCTGCTCACCCAGCAGCGGCCCCGGCGGCGGGACCACCACAGCGGCCCCTGCCCCCAGCGCCATGCACAGCTCCAGCACCGACGCGTCGAAGCTCGGCGACGAGAACGCCAGCACCCGGTCATCCGGCCGCACGTCGAACCGCGAGACCTCCGCGGCGGCGAAGCTCGCCAGACCGGCGTGGGTGACGACGACGCCCTTCGGCCGCCCGGTCGACCCGGAGGTGTAGATCACGTACGCCGGGTTGGTGAGCGCGGGCACCGGCAGGTCGCCCTCGTCCGACTCCGGCAGCGTGGAATCGAGCACCAGCACCGGTCGCGCGTCGTCGAGCATGTACGCGATGCGGTCGTCCGGGTAGTTCGGGTCGATCGGCAGGAACGCCGCCCCGGCCTTGGTCACCGCGAGTTCCGCGATGATCAGCTCCGGCGACCGTCCCAATCGGACAGCGACGACCTCCTCCGGCCCAGCACCAGCGGCGACGAGTGCCCGCGCGACCCGGTCGGTGCGCGCGTCCAGCTCGCCCCACGTGATCACCGTGTCACCACTGATGATCGCCGGGGCATCCGGTCGCGCGGTGGCCTGGCCGCGCACCAACTCGGGCACGGTCTTCGGCTCGGTCGCGACAGCCGTGTCGTTCCAGCTGACCAGCACGCGCTCGCGGTCCTGCTCGGTCAGCACCGGCAACGACCCGAGGCGAGTCGTCGGCTCCGCCGAAGCGGCCGCCAGCAACACGTCCAGCCCGGCGACAAGTCGGTCAGCGGTCGCCGAGTCGAACAGGTCGGTGTTGTAGTCCAGCGTCGCGTGCAGCCCGCCGTCCTCGACCTCGTGGAACTCGACGGTCACGTCGTAGGCCGCCGTGACCACAGGGAACGACACGTCGGATGCCTCAAGCCCGGTGAGCCCCGACGCGCGCCCCACGGCGTTCTGCAGCACGACCATCGCCTGGAACAGCGGCGTCCTGCTGGTGTCGCGCTCCGGCGCCACCGCGTCCACGACCCGCTCGAACGGCACGTCCTGGTTGGCGAACGCGTCGAGCACCGTCGACCGCACCCGCCCGACGAACCCGGCGAACGGCTCCGAGGAGTCCACAGTGGAGCGCAGCACGAGGGTGTTGACGAAGAAGCCGATCAGGTTGTGCAGATCGGGGTGGTCCCGACCCGCCGCGACCGTGCCGACGGCGATGTCGTCCTGGCCGGTGAAGCGGTGCAGCAAGGTCTGCGTCGCCGCGACCAGCACCATGAACAGCGTGGCGTCCTGCTCCCGCGCCACCGCCCGCAGCCGGTCCGCGACCTCGGCGGGCACCGTGAACGGCACCTGCGCGCCAGAGGTCGTGTGCACGGCCGGGCGCGGTCGGTCTGTCGGCAGTTCCAGCGCGGGAACCCCGGCCAACTGCGACTTCCAGTGGTCGAGCTGCGTGGCCAGCACGTCGGTGCGCCCGCGCTGCCAGGCCGCGAAGTCCCGGTACCGCACGGGAAGCACGGGCAGGTCGGGCTCGCCGCCCTCGACCTCGGCCCGGTACAGCTCGGCCAGGTCGGCCATCAGCACGCCCGCGGACCACCCGTCGGTGACGATGTGGTGCATGGTCAGCGCCAGCACGTGGTCGCGCGGGTCGACCCGGAACACGACCGGGCGCACCAGCGGCCCGGTGACCAGGTCGAACGGCTCCGCGGCCACCCGGTCCAGCGCGGCGGCCAGCCCGGACTCGGTGATGTCCACGACCGGCACGGCCACGGTGGTGGCCGGGTGCACGACCTGCGTGCCCTGCCCGTCCTCGCCGTGGAACGTGGTCCGCAGCGACTCGTGCCGCGCTGAGAGCGCCGTCATGGCCGCTTCGAGCGCGCCCAGGTCCAGCGGCCCGCGCAGGCGCACCGCGAGTGGCGTCACGTACTCGGTGCTGTTCGGCTCGAACTCCTGCAGGAACCACAACCGCTGCTGCGCGAACGACAGCGGCGAGGAGGCCGCGTCGGGCAGCGCCGGAATGATCTCGGCGGCGGGCGCGCCCCCGAGTGCGGTGGCCAGTCCGGCGACCGTCGGGTTGTCGAACAGGAGCCGGGGCGAGACATCGGTGCCGAGCGCGTCGCGCAGTCGAGCCACGACGCGGATGCTCAGGATCGAGTCGCCACCGAGGGCGAAGAAGTTGTCCGTCGCGCCAACCTGGGCGACCCCGAGCACCTCGGCCCACGCACCGGCCACGACCCGCTCGGCCTCGGTGCGCGGCGCCACGAAGTCGCCGTTGTCCGTCCACTCCGGAACGGGTAGCGCACGCCGGTCGAGCTTGCCGTTGGTGGTCAACGGAAGCGCGCCCAGTTCGACGAACGCCGCCGGGACCATGTGCTCGGGCAGCGAGGTCGACAGCGCCTCGCGCAGCCCGGCCGAGGACCCGACCACGTACGCGACCAGCCGCTTGACCCCCGGCTCGTCCTCCCGGACGACCACGGCCACCGCCGACACCCCGGCCTGGGCGCCGATCACGGACTCGATCTCGCCGAGTTCGATCCGGAACCCGCGCACCTTGACCTGGTCATCGGCTCGACCGACGAACACCAGCTCGCCATCGGCCGTCCAGCGCACGACGTCGCCGGTCCGGTACATCCGTCCACCGTCGAACGGGTTCGCCAGGAATCGCGACGCCGTCATCCCGGGGCGACCCAGATACCCACGGGCCAAGCCGACGCCTGCGACGTACAGCTCTCCCGGGACACCAGGCGGCACCGGCCGGAGGTCGTCGTCGAGCACGTACGCGCGGGTGTTCGGCAGCGGTCGCCCGATCGGCGGCGCCCCGGCGGAAGCCGACAGCGGCGCGGTCCACGTGGCGACCACGGTCACCTCGGTCGGGCCGTAGGCGTTGATCAGCCCGGTGCGCGGCGCCCAGCGGCGGACCAGGTCCGCCGACGACGCGTCACCACCGACGACCAGGGTCCGCAGGTCCGGCAGCTCGACGTCCGGCACGGTCGCCAGCGCGACCGGCGGGATCAGCGTGTGGGTGATCCGCAGGTCCCGCAGCGCGGCCCCCAGCGGTTCCCCCACCAGCGGCCCGGCGGGCGGGACGACCAGCGTCGCCCCGGCGGGCAGCGCCATGCACAGCTCCAGCACCGAGGCGTCGAAGCTCGGCGAGGAGAACGCCAGCACCCGGTCCCCGGCCCGCACGTCGAACCGCGCGGCCTCGGCGGCGGCGAAGTTCGCCAGCCCCCGGTGGGTGACCACGACGCCCTTGGGCCGCCCGGTCGACCCGGAGGTGTAGATGACGTACGCGGGCGAGTCGACCGCGGTGGCCACCTCGGGCGCGGTGTCCGGGAAGCTCCCGGCGTCCGGCAGCGCGTCCAGCGTGATCACCGGCTGGGCGTCGTCGAGCATGAACGCGATCCGCTCGGCCGGGTAGTTCGGGTCGATCGGCAGGTACGCGGCGCCCGCTTTGAGCACGGCCAGCTGCGCGACCACGAGGTCGATCGACCGGGGCATCAGCAGCGCGACGACCTGCTCGGGTCGTGCGCCCAACGAGTGCAGCAGGTGCGCGACGCGGTTCGCGGCGGCGTCCAGCTCGGCGTAGGTGAGCGCCCGGTCCCCTTGCTCGACCGCGACCACTCCCGCCTCACCGCGGACGAGCCGCGGGAAGGTCACCGGCTCGACGTCGGCGGCGGTCTCGTTCCACACGTCGACGACGAGCGCGTGCTCGGTGTCGGTGAGCCACGGCAACTGGCCCAGCTCACGCGTGGGGTCGTCGGTCAGCGCGGACACCAGGGCGACCAACCGGTCGACGAGGGTCCGCGCCGTGGTGTCGGCGAACAGCGCCGGGTCGTAGCCGAGTTCCACCCGCAGCCGGTCGCCGTCCAGGTGCGCGGACAGGCTCAGCGCGAGGGTGGTCGCCTCCGCGCCGTCGACGGTCTCCACGTCCGGCGCGCCGTCGGTCTCGGCGCCGTCGGGGAAGTTCTCGAACGCGACGACGCTGTCGAACAGGGACCCGACGCCGCTCCACGCCTGGACCTGCGCCAGCGAGACGTGGTCGAACCGGCGGGACTCGGCCTGGGCGGCCTGCACCCCGCGCAGCCAGGGCAGGGCGCTGCCCCGGGTCTCGACCAGCACGCGGCTGGCGACGGTGTTGATGAACATGCCGACCATGTCCTCGACCCCGGGCAGGTCGGCGGGCCGACCGGACACCGTGGTGCCGAAGACGACCTCGCGGTCGCCGCTGTAGCGCGACAGCAGCAACGCCCACGCGGCCTGCACGACCGTGTTCAGCGTCAGGCCGTGCGATCCGACGTCGCCGACCGGGAACGCGGCGCGGACGTGGGCGCTGGACTGGGACCGGTGCGCGTCGACCGGCGGGCGGTCGTACGGCAGCGCCGTCGGTCCCTCCACGCCGTCGAGCACGGCCCGCCAGTGCCGCTCGGCCGCCCTCGAGTCCTGCTCGGCGAGCCAGGCCAGGTAGTCGCGGAACGGCCTGCGCGCGGGCAGGGTCGCCCCGGCGTAGGCGGCGAGGACGTCGGAGAACACCTGGGCGGTGCTCCAGCCGTCGAGCAGCAGGTGGTGCGAGACCCACAGCAGGTCGACCACACCGGGCTCGACCTCGTGCAGCACGACCCGGGTGAGCGGCCCGGTGACCAGGTCGATGCCGACCTCGCCGATCGGCCCGTGCTCCACCGAGACCTGGGAGCCCGCGTGCACGACCTGCACCGGCTCCGCCACGCCCTGCCACACGACGCGGCTGCGCAGCACCGGGTTCCGGTCGGCGACGTCGTGCCAGGCCTGGCCGAGGCGCCGCACGTCGGTGACCCCGCGCAGCCGCACATGGGTGCGGTTGACGTAGGACTCGGCGTCGAGCAGCCCGTGGAAAAGCATCCCGGCCTGCAGCGGGGTGAGCGGGTAGATGTCGACGACGTCCGAGCCGTCGCCGACCAGCGAGTCCACTTCGGACTGGCTGAGGCGGGCCAGCGGGAAGTCCGACGGGGTGCGACCACCGGCGCCCGGCTCGGCGCAGTGCGCGACGATCTCCCGCAGCGCGGCCAGCACCCGGTCGGCCACGGCGCGGACCGTGGTCTCGTCGTGGATGGCGGGCGCGTACTCCCAGTCCAGGGTCAGCACACCATCGGTGACAGCGGCCGTGACGTCGAGCAGGTGGCTGCGCGGCATGACCGGGCCTTGGCGCTCGGGGTCGGCGACCTGCTCGCGCAGCAGGTCACCGGAGGCGTCACCGGCGTCCCAGCGGCCGAGGTAGTTGAACGCGATCTCCGGCTCGGGCGTGTGGTCCAGGGTGCCCTTGAGGTAGCGCAGCGCCTCGTAGCCCAGACCCCGGTTCGGGATCGCGCGCAGCGACTCCTTGACGGTCTTGAGGGTGTCGGCCCACTGCTCGGCGACGGGCAGCGCCACCGGGAACTGGCTGGTGAACCAGCCGACCGTGCCGCCGATGTCGAGGCCGTCGACGACCTCCTCGCGGCCGTGGCCCTCCAGGGTGATCAGCGCGTGCGGCTGACCGGTCCAGTCGGTGACGGCCTTGGCGAGCGCGGCGAGCAGCACGTCGTTGACCTGGGTGCGGTACACGTCCGGGACCTGGTGCAGCAGCGCGTCGGTGACCGGCGCGGGCAGCGACACGCTGAACCCGGCGGCCACGTCCTTGTCACCGGTGCCGTCCACCGGGAGGGCAGGCGTCTCCGGGATCGTCTGCCAGTGCGCCAGGTCGGCGTCGAACCCGCCGCCGACGGTCAGGTCGGCCAACTGGTGCGCCCACTGTCCGAACGGGACAGCCGGGGCCAGGAACTCGCCCCGGTACGCGCGTTCCAGGTCGGCGAGCACGACGCGCCACGACACGGCGTCGATCACCAGGTGGTGGACCTCCAGCCGCAACTGGTCGTGCTCGACGGCCGCCCGCACCACCCGGCCCGAGGCGATGTCGATCCGGTCGGTGACACCCGAGTCGGTCGGCTCCTGCACCCACCCGGCGTCGGTCTGAAAGAACCGGGTGCGCAGGGCCGGGTGGTGGTCGACGACGCGGCCGACGGCGGCGAGCAGCCGGGCGTGGTCGACGTCGGGGGCCAGGGCGAAGGTCATCGCCATGGTGAAGTGGTCGCGCTGGTCCGGGGCGTGGGTGGCGAAGAACCAGTGCTGGATCGGGGTCAGCGGCGCGGGACCGGTGATGACCGGCCGCGCGACGGCGGTGGTGGTCGCGGTGGCGACGGTGGCGAGTTCGGCGACGGTCTGCCGGACGAACACGTCCTTGGAGGTGATGGCCAGCCCCGCCGCCCTGGCCTGGGACACGACCTGCATGCTCAGGATCGAGTCGCCGCCGAGGGCGAAGAAGTTGTCCGCCGCGCCGACCTGGGGCACGCCGAGGACCTCGGCCCAGATGTCGGCGAGCGTGGTCTCCGTGCCCGGTCGCGGCGGCACGTGCGTGGTGGCCACCGCCACCGGCTCCGGGAGGGCGCGGTGGTCGAGCTTGCCGTTGTGGGTGACCGGGAGCCGGTCGAGCAGCACGAACGCCGACGGCACCATGTAGTCCGGCAGCGCCAGCCGCAGGAACGCGCCGAAGTCGGCGTCCGACCCCACGACGTAGCCGACGAGCCGCAGGTGGCCGCCGTGCGGTCGGGCGACGACAGCGGCGTCGCGGACGTCCTCGTGCCGCAGCAGCGCGGCGGTGACCTCGCCCGGCTCGACCCGGTGGCCGCGGATCTTGACCTGGTCGTCGGCGCGGCCGAGGAACTCCAGGGTCCCGTCCGCCAGCCACCGCGCCCGGTCGCCGGTGCGGTACATGCGGGTGCCGGGGGCGCCGAACGGGTCGGCGGCGAACCGGTCCGCGGTGAGGCCCGGTCGCCCGAGGTAGCCGCGCGTGACCTGCGGACCCGCCAGGAACAGCTCGCCGGGCACGCCGATCGGCTGCTGGTGGCCGTCCTGGTCGAGCACGTAGGCGCGGGTGGTGGACAGCGGACTGCCGATCGTGGCGCGCTCACCGGTGATCTTGGCCCGGGTGGCGTCCACGGTGACCTCGGTCGGCCCGTAGAGGTTGACCGCGGTGAGGTCGGCGGCCGCCAGGTCGCGCCACAGCGCCGGGTCGATGGCCTCGCCACCGAGGGTCAGCACGCGGAGACCGGCGTCGAGCAGCCCGGCCTCGACGAGTCGGCGGGCGTGCGCGGGGGTCACGTCCAGCACGTCGAGGTGCTCGGTCGCGTAGCCGACCAGGGCGTGCGGGTCGAGCCGGGTGTCGTCGTCGATGACGTGCAGGGTGTGCCCGGCCGCCAGGAACAGCAGGCCCTCCACGGCGGTGTCGAAGGAGAACACCGAGGTCTGGCCGTAGCGCAGGCCTGGGCCGAGCGGGTCGATCAGGTCGGCGCGCTGGTGGGCGGCGAGCGCGGCCAGGTTGCCGTGGTCGACCACGACGCCCTTGGGGGTGCCGGTGGAGCCGGAGGTGTGGATCACGTAGGCGGCGCCGCGCGGGTGCGGGTCGACACCGAGGTCCGTGTCGTCCCAGCCGGTCAGGTCCGGGATGGTGTCGAGCACGACGGTGGGCGCGGCGTCGGCGAGCAGGAACTCGACCCGCTCCGTCGGGAGGGTCGTGTCGATCGGCAGGTAGGCGGCGCCGGACTTGAGCGTGGCCAGGATCGCGACGACCACGTCGGCCGAGCGGGGCAGGGCGAGCGCGACGAGGCGCTCCGGTCCGGCGCCGCGGGCGACGAGGTAGCGGGCGAGCTGGTTCGCGGCGGACTCCACCTGCGCGAAGGTGCGCCGGTCGGTGCCGAACACGACGGCGTCGGCGTCCGGGACGCGGGCGGCCTGCTCGGCGAACAGCCTGGTCAGCGGCGGGAACTCGCCCTCGCGGGTGCCCTGCCAGGCCTCGACGCGCTGCCGCTCGGCGGCGTCGAGCAGGTCGATGTCACCGGCGACCTGGTCCGGGTCGGCCGCGATCGCGGTGAGCAGCGCCGTGAGGTGCCCGGTGAGGCGCTCGACGGTCGCGGGGTCGAACAGGTCCGGGTTGAACTCGACCGCGCCGCGCAGCCCGTCGGCCGACTCCTGGAACTCGACGGTCAGGTCGTGGGTGGAGGTGGTGACCGGGAGGTCGACCTCGGCGACGGTGAGCCCGGCGATGGCGGGCACCTCGTCGGGGGTGTTCTGCAGCAGCACCATCACGTCGAACAGCGGGCTGCGGCTGGTGTCGCGCACCGGGGCGACCGCGTCCACGACGCGCTCGAACGGCACGTCCTGGTGGGCGAAGGCCTCCAGGGCGGTGGCCCGGGCCCCGGCGAGGATCTGGGCGAACGGCGCCCGCAAGTCCACAGTGGAGCGGAGCACGACGGTGTTGACGAAGAACCCGACGACCCGCTCCAGCTCGGCGCGGTCCCGGCCGGAGGCGACGGTGCCCAGGGTGATGTCGGACTGGCCGCTGTAGCGGGCGAACAGGACCTGGCAGGCGGCGAGCAGGGTGGTGAACAGGGTGCCGTCGACCCGGCGGCCGACCTGGCGCAGCGCGTCGCTGGTGGCTGCGGGCAGGGTGAACTCGTGCTTGGCGCCCGAGGTGGTGCGCACGGCGGGGCGCGGTCGGTCGGTCGGCAGCTCCAGCGGCTCGATCCCGGCCAGCGCGGCCTGCCAGAAGTCGACGTCGCTGCCCTGGTCGCGCTGCCACACGGTGAAGTCGGTGTAGCGGACGGGGATGGCGGGGAGTTCGGCCTCCACACCGGACAGTTCGGCGCGGTAGAGCGCGGCGAGGTCGTCGGTGAGGACGGCGGTCGACCAGCCGTCGGTGATGATGTGGTGCAGCGTCAGCACGAGCACGTGCTCCTGCGGCGCGACCCGCACCAACGTGGTGCGCAGCAACGGCCCTTGACGCAGGTCGAACGGCTGGGCCGCTTCCCGCGTCAAGGCCTTCTCGGGGTCGCCGTCCACCACGACCAGGTCGGCCAGGTACGGCTCGCGCACGATCTGCACGGCCTCGCCGCCGACCTCGTCGAACGTGGTGCGCAGCGACTCGTGCCGGGCGATGAGGCCGGTCAGCGCGGCGGTCAGGGCGGTCACGTCGAGCGGGCCGGTCAGGCGCAGCGCGGTCGGGCTGACGTACTCGGTGTCACCCGGCTCGAACTGGTCCAAGAACCAGAGCCTGCGCTGCGCAAACGATTGCGGGACCGGTCCACTGTGGTCGACCACGGGGATCGCGTCGGTTCGCTCCACCGGGACGGCCCTGGCGAGCGCCGCGACGGTCGGGTGGTCGAACACCGCGCGCGGGGAGATCTGAGTGCCGAACGCGGTGCGCAGCCGGGACACGACCTGGATGCTGAGGATCGAGTCGCCACCGAGGGCGAAGAAGTTGTCCTCGGCGCCGACCTCGGACACGCGGAGAACCTCGGCCCACGCGGCGGCGACAACGCGCTCAGCCTCGGTGCGGGGCTCGACGTGCGTGGCCGTCGCGGCGAACTCGGGCGCGGGCAGGGCGCGGCGGTCGAGCTTGCCGCTGGCGTTGACCGGCAACGCGGGCAGCGCCACGACGGCGGCGGGCACCATGTAGTCCGGCAGCTGCTTGGCCAACTCGGCGCGCAGGTCACCCTCGGCCGTCCCGACGACGTAGGCGACCAGGCGGGTGCCGGTGGCGTCGCTGAACGGGACCACGGCAGCGTCGCTGATCCCGGCCTGCTCCCGCAGCACCGCCGCGATCTCGCCGGGCTCGATGCGGAAGCCGCGGATCTTGACCTGGTCGTCGGCGCGGCCCAGGTAGTCCAGCAGGCCGTTCTCGGTCCACCGCACGCGGTCGCCGGTGCGGTACATGCGGGTGCCGGACGCGCCGAACGGGTCGGCGATGAACCGGTCCGCCGTCAGCCCGGCGCGGTCCAGGTAGCCGCGCGCGACCTGGACGCCCGCGAGGTAGAGCTCGCCGGGGACACCCGGCGGCAGCGGGTCCAGGTTCTCGTCGAGCACGTACGCCTGGGTGTTGCGCAGCGGTCGACCGATCAGCGGCCGCTCGGCCTCACCGGAGAACAGGACGGTGGCGTCCACCGTGGTCTCGGTGGGGCCGTAGTAGTTCACGACCCGCAGCCCCTTGGCCTGGGCGTCGCGCCACAGCTTCTCCGACAGCGCCTCGCCGCCGAGCATGAGCACCTTGAGCCCGCTGTCCAGCAGCCCGGCGGCGGCCAGGTGCGTGGCGTGGGTGGGGGTGAGGTCGACGTACTCGATGCCGCGGGTGCTGATGTAGTCGACGAACGCGGCCGGGTCGATCCGCAGGTCCGAGTCGATGACGTGCACCTCGTGCCCGTCGACGAGGAACAGCAGGCCTTCCAGCGAGGTGTCGAAGGAGAAGGTCGCGGTCAGCGCGAACCGGGTGCGGTCGACGCTGGTGATGTCGACCCGGTGGTCCTGGTGCAGCGCGGACAGGTTGCCCTGGCTGATCACGACGCCCTTGGGGCGGCCGGTGGAGCCCGAGGTGTAGATGACGTACGCGGCCTGCTCCGGCCGGATCTCCCGACCGGGGCTGGTCTCGGGGAAACCGCTGGTGTCGGTCGTGCCGTCGAGCACCAGCACCGGCTTGGCGTCGTCGAGCAGGTACGCGACCCGCTCGGCGGGCAGGGTCGGGTCGACGGGCAGGAACGCCGCGCCCGCCTTGCCGACGGCGAGGATCGCGATGACCGTGTCGGCCGACCGGGGCATGGTCAGCGCGACGACGGTCTCCGGACCGGCACCATCGGCGATCAGCTTGTGCGCCAACCGGTTCGCGGCGGACTCGACCTCGGCGAAGCTCAGCGCGCGGTTGCCGAACACCAGCGCGGTCGCGTCCGGGGTGCGGGCGGCCTGCCGCTCGAACACCTCGGTCAGCGGCTCGTACGGCAGCGGGTGGTCGGTGTCGTTGAACGCGCGGAGCACCCGCTCGTGGTCCTCAGTGGACACCCAGGGCAGCGCGCCGATGGCCCGGTCCTGGTCCTGCACCAACGCGGTCACCAGCGTGCGCAGCCAGCTCGCGACCCGCTCGGCGGTCGCGGGGTCGAGCAGCGCGGGGTCGTAGCCCAGGTCGAGGTGCACCCGGTCGTCGACGTGCGCGGACAGCGTGAGCGGGAGGTTCGTCGTGTCGACCGCCGTGACCTCGGCGACCCGCACACCGCCTTCACGAGAGGCGTCCTCGAACGGGTAGTTCTCGAACACGACGACGCTGTCGAACAGCGCCGCGCCCGGCTCGACCGCGCTGTGGGACTGGATGCGGGACAGCGCGAGGTAGTCGAACCGGCGGGACTCGCTCTGCGCGGCCTGGATGTCGCGCAGCCACGCCCCGGCCGGACGAGAGGGGTCGGCGAGAACCCGGGTCGGGACGGTGTTGATGAACATGCCGACCATGGACTCGACGCCGGACAGCTCGGCGGGGCGGCCGGACACTGTGGTGCCGAACACGACGTCGGTCGTGCCCGCCCACCGCGCCAGCAGCAGCGCCCACGCGCCCTGGACGACGGTGTTGACGGTCAGTCCGGCCCGCTGCGCGGCGGCGCGCAGCCGCTCGGACTCGGCCGGGTCGATCACGGTCTTGACCGACGCGCTCGACTCGGTGCGGTGTGCCTGCGCGGGAGCGTGGTCCCACGGCACTGCCACGGGCTCGGCGAACCCGGCCAGCACCCCGGCCCAGTGCGCGTCAGCGGCCGCGTTGTCCTGTTCGGACAGCCAGCGCACGTGGTCGCGGAACGGCCTGCGCACCGGCGCGGCGGGCGTGGTTCCCTCGACCAGCGCGGTGTAGCGCTCGACGACCTCACCGAAGACCTGCGCGGTGCTCCACCCGTCGAGCAGCACGTGGTGCGACGCCCAGACCAGCAGCACCCGGTCCTCGGTCAGCCGAAGCACGGAGATGCGCATTAGCGGCGCGGTGTCCAAAGTGAACTCTCGGGCGCGGTCCTCGGCGAGCAGGTGGGACAGGGCCTTGTCCTGGTCGCGCGCGGAGAGGTCGCGCCAGTCGCGGACGTCGGCGTCGAGCCGCACCGCGCGGCGCACCACCTGCACCGGCTCGGCGACGTCGGCCCAGACCACGGCCGTGCGCAGCACCGGGGTGCGGTCGACGACGGTCTGGAACGCGGCGACCAGCGCGGTGGGCTCGGTGACGCCGTCGAGCACCAGGCGGACTTGGTCGACGTAGGCGCCGTTGTCCGGGTCGACCAGGCTGTGGAAGACCATGCCCGCCTGCAGCGGGGTCAGCGGGTAGATGTCCTCGATGTCGGAGCCGTCGCCCGCGATGGTGTCCACTTGGGACTGGGTGAGGCGCGCCAGCGGGAAGTCCGACGGGGTGCGGCCACCGGAGCCGGGGGCGGCGCAGTGCGCGGCGATCCCGCGCAGCTCGGCCAGCATCGCCTCCGCCAGCCTGCGCACGGTCGCCGGGTGGTGCAGCGCGGTCGAGTACTCCCAGCTCAGCACCAGTTCGTCGGACTCGACCAGGCCGATGACCTCGAGCTCGAAGTCGCGCTCGGCGTTCGGGTCGACCTCGGGGCCCGCGTCGTAGCGGGCGCCGAACGGGCCGTTCTCGTCGTCGGTCTCGAACCGGCCGTGGTAGTTGAAGCTGATGCGCGGCAGCGGCCGCCCGGCCAGTGGGCTGTCGGGGGTCAGGTACCGCAGCGCCTCGTAGCTCAGGCCGTTGTGCGGGACCGCCCGCAGCTGCTCCTTGACCGACTTGAGCACGGCGTCCCAGTCGCCGCCGGGCAGGTCGAGCACAACCGGGAACTGGGTGGTGAACCAGCCGACGGTGCGGGTCAGGTCGGCGCCGTCCACGACCTCCTCGCGACCGTGGCCCTCCAGGGTGATCGCGGCGGTGTTCTCGCCGGTCCACCGGGTCAGGACCCGGCCGAGCGCGCTGAGCAGGACGTCGTTGACGCGGGTGCGGTAGCGCTCGGGCACGGTGCGGAGCACGGCGTCGGTCACGGCCGACTCCAGCCGCACGGTGACGGTCGCCGTGGTCCCCGAGGTGTTCTCCCCCGCCGAGGTCATGTCGACCGGCAGCGGGTTCGGGTCGGGAACCGAGGTCCAGTGCTCCAGCGCGGAGTCGAGACCACCACCGGCCACGAGGTCACCGAGCCGGTGGGACCACTCGGCGAAGGTCGTGCCGACGGCGGGCAGGTCGACCGGCTTCTGGTCGCGCAGCTGGGTGTAGGCGGTGACCAGGTCGTCGAGCAGGACGCGCCACGAGACGCCGTCCATGACGAGGTGGTGCACGGTGAGGAACAGCCTGCCGTCGTCGAGCAGCAGCGCGCGCAGCAGTGGGCCGTCGGCGAGGTCGATCTCCGCGCGGGCCGCCTCGATGCCGCCGCCCCTGGCCAGGTCGACCTGGACGTCGGCCGGTTCCTGCCGCCACTGGCCGTCGACCTGGCGGAACCGGGTGCGCAGCGCGGCGTGGTGGCGCACGACGGCCCGCAGCGCGGCCTCGAGCGCGGTGAGGTCGGTGTCCTCGGCGAGGTCGAACAGCACGGACATGGTGAAGTGCGCGCGGGGGCCGTGGGTCTGGAAGAACCAGCGCTGGATCGGCGTCAGCGGCGCGGGACCCTCCGGCACGGCCCGCTCGACCGGCGCGGTGTCGCGGGTGACGACCAGCGCCAACTCCGCGATCGTCTGGTTGACGAACACGTCGCGGGAGGTCAGCCGCAGTCCGGCCTGGCGGGCCCGGGACACGATCTGGATGCTGAGGATCGAGTCCCCGCCCAGGGCGAAGAAGTTGTCGGTGACCCCGACCCGCTCGGTGCCCAGCGCGTCGGCCCACAGCCGGGCCAGCAGGTCCTCGGTCTCGTCGCGCGGGGCCACGTACTCGGCCTCGGCGGCGGCGCTGAACTCCGGCGCGGGCAGCGATGCCTTGTCGAGCTTGCCGTTGCGCGTCATCGGGAGCTTGTCGAGCTCGACGAACGCGGCGGGCACCATGTAGTCCGGCAACGTCGCCTTCAACGCAGCGCGGAGTTCGGTGGTGTCGACCTGACCGGCGACGATGTAGGCGACCAGCCTGCGGTGCCCACCGTCCTCCCTGGCGACGACGGCGGCCTCGCGGATGCCGGGGCGGGCCAGCAGCGCGGCCTCGATCTCCCCCGGCTCGATGCGGAAGCCGCGGATCTTGACCTGGTCGTCGGTGCGACCCAGGTACTCCACGGTGCCCTCGGCGGTCCAGCGGGCCAGGTCACCGGTGCGGTACATGCGGGAACCGGGCGCGCCGAACGGGTCCGCGACGAACCGGTCGGCGGTCAAGCCCGCGCGGTCGAGGTAACCGCGCGCGAGCTGGGCGCCCGCGATGTGCAGCTCACCGGGGACACCGGCGGGCACGGGGCGGAAGTCCTCGTCGAGCACGTACGCCCGCAGGTTGCGCAGCGGGCGGCCGATCGTCGGCCGGTCCCCGGACACCACAGTGGACAGTGCGTCGACGGTGGTCTCGGTGGGGCCGTAGAAGTTGTGCACGGCGGTGCCCGGCAACGAACCAAGCTCACGCCACAGGTCGTCACCCAGGGCCTCACCGCCGAGCATCAGCACGGCGGGCTGGTGGTCGGGGTGCGCGAGGAGCCCGGCGGGCAGCAGCTTGCGCAGGTACGACGGGGTGAGGTCCAGGAAGTCGACGCGCTCGCCGACCACGTAGGCGACCAGCGCGTCGGGGTCCAGGCGCACGTCGTCGCCGAGCAGGTGCAGCTCGTGGCCGCCCGCCATCAGGACGGGACCTTCGAGCGAGGTGTCGAAGGAGAACACGGCCGACAGCGCGACCCGCAACCGGTCGCCACCGGCGAAGTCGGCGAGGTGGCTGTGCAGCAGGTTCACCAGCGCCCGGTGCTCGACCGCGACGCCCTTGGGCTTGCCGGTCGACCCGGAGGTGTAGATGACGTACGCGGTGTTGTCCGGCCGCAGCCCGACCTCGGGGTCGGTGTCGGGCCCGTCGACGAACGCCGCGGTGTCCAGCGCTGTGTCGATAACCAGGACCGCACCGGAGTCGGTGACGAGGTGTGCGCGGCGCTCGGCGGGCAGCGACGGGTCGACCGGCAGGTACACCGCACCCGCCTTGAACACACCGAGTTGGGCGACCACGGCATCGATCGAACGCGGCAGCGACACAGCCACTACCTGTTCACGGCGCACACCCTGTCCAACGAGGTGGTGCGCGACGCGGTTCGCGCGGGCGTTGAGTTCGGCGTAGGTCAGGCGCTCACCCGCGTAGACCAACGCGGTCGCGTCCGGCGTGCTCCGGGTCTGCGCCTCGAACACGGCGGGGAAGGTGGTCGCCGCGACGGGGAGGGCGGTGTCGTTCCAGCCCTCGGTGACGGTGCGCAGTTCGGTGCCGGTCAGCCAGGGCAGCTCGGTCATCGGCCGGTCCGGGGCGGCGGCGATCCCGGCGAGCAGGGTCAGCAGGTGCCCGGCGAAGCGCTCGACGGTGGCCGGGTCGAACAGGTCGGTGCTGTACTCCAGGACGCAGTCGAGCTGGTCGGCGCGCTCGCTGAACTCGACGCTGAGGTCGAAGTTGGCCGCCCACCGGCGCAGGTCCACCTCTCGCACGGTGAGACCGGGGAACTTCGGCAGACCGCGCGAGGCGTTCTGCAGCAGCACGAGGACGTCGAACAGCGGGTTGCGGCTGGGGTCGCGCGGCGCGCCGACGGCCTCCACCAGCCGGTCGAACGGCACCTCGTCGTGGCTGAACGCGTCGAGGGCGGTGCCGTTGACAGCGCGCAGGAAGTCGACGAAGCTGGTCTTCTGGTCCACAGTGGAGCGCAGCACGACGGTGTTGACGAAGAACCCGACGACCTTGTTCAGCTCGGCGAGGCCGCGCCCGGCGGTGACCGTGCCCAGCGCGACGTCGTCGACGCCGCCGTAGCGGGCGACGAGCAGCTTGCAGGCCGCCATGAGGGTGGTGAACAGCGTGGTGTCGTTGGCGCGCGCCAGGTTCGTCAGCCGGGCGGTGATGGCGGCGGGCACGGTGAACTGGTGCGCGGCGCCCGCCGGGGTGCGCACGGGCGGGCGCGGGCGGTCGGTGGGCAGGGCCAGCGGCTCGACCCCGGACAGCGCTTCCCGCCAGTACGCGAGGTGCTTGTCCATCGACGGACCAGTCAACCGTTCCTGCTGCCAGGCGGCGAAGTCCGCGTAGTGCAGCCGCGGCGCGGGCAGGTCGCGCCCGGCGTACAGCTCGGCCAGTTCCTCGGTGAGCACCGAGAGTGACCAGCCGTCGACCGCAATGTGGTGCACGGTCAGCAGGAGCACGTGCTCCTGCTGACTCAACCGCAGCAGCAGCGCCCGCAGCAGCGGGCCCTCGCGCAGGTCGAACGCGCCGGAGAACTCCTCCTGCAACGTGTCCGCAAGCGCTTGCTCCGTGCAGTCGGCCTGGCGCACGGCGATGTCGACCGACTCGTGCACGACCTGCACGGGCCTGCCGTCGTCCTCGCGGAACGTCGTGCGCAGCGACTCATGCCGGTTCGCGAGCGCACCGATGGCGGCGGTGAGCGCGGGGACGTCCAGGTCGCCGGTGAACCGCAGTGCGGCGCCGGAGTTGTAGTCGTTGCCGCCGGGGTTGAACTCGCTGAGGAACCACAGGCGCTGCTGGGCGGACGAGAGCGGCAGCGCGCCGTCGCGGGGCGTGATCGGGATGGTCGAAGGCTTGGGGGCGCCACCGGCTTTGCCCGCGAGGCGCTTTTCCATCTGCGCGCGGAGGTGGGCCGGGAGGGCGTCGAGGCGGCTTCTGCGGGAATCCGATGTGGTCATTTTGAGTGCCTCCCGGGGCTTAGAGTGACTCGCCCGCGAGGGCTTCGAGTTCGCGCAGGATGTGGTCCTCGACCACGTCCGCGAGGGCGCGCACGGTGCGGGCGGTCAGCACGTCGCGCGGGGTGAGCTCCACCGCGAACGCCGCGTTGGCGCGGGCGGTCACGTGGAGGCTGAGGATGGAGTCGCCGCCGAGGTCGAAGAAGCTGTCCTCGACGCCGACCTGGGTCACGCCGAGGACCTCGGCCCAGATCTCGGCCAGGGCCTCTTCGGTACCGGTCTCGGGGGCCACGAACCCGGTCGCCGGGCCGAAGTCCGGGTCGGGCAGCGAGCGGCGGTCGAGCTTGCCGGACGGGGTCAGCGGCAGCGCGGCCATGGCGACGAGCGCGGCGGGCACCATGTGCTCGGGCAGGTCGGCGCCGAGCTTGGCGCGCAGCGCCTTGGTGTCCAGATCGGACGGTGTCACGTAGCCGACCAGCTTGCCGTCCTTGGCGATCACGGCGGCGTCCGACACCTCGGGCAGGGCCGTGAGCGCGGCCTCGACCTCGCCCGGCTCGATCCGCATGCCGCGGATCTTCACCTGCTGGTCGGTGCGGCCCAGGTACTCCACCGCCCCGGCCCGGTTCCAGCGCACGAGGTCACCGGTGCGGTACATCCGGCTGCCGCGCGGGCCGTGCGGGTCGGCGACGAACCGGTCCGCGGTCAGACCGGGGCGGTCGAGGTAGCCCCGAGCGAGCTGGACCCCGGCCAGGTACAGCTCCCCGGGCGCACCGACCGGCACAGGGTTCAGGTCGGCGTCGAGGACGTACAGCCGGGTGTTCCACACCGCTCGCCCGATGGGCACCGCCGACTCGCCGGGCAGGCACGCCCAGTGGGTCACGTCGACGGCCGCCTCGGTGGGACCGTAGAGGTTGTGCAGCTGGGCACCGAGCGACTCGTGGAACCGCTCGGCCAGGTCGACCGGCAGCGCCTCGCCGCTGCACAAGACCCGGCACAGGCTGTCGAGACCGGTCACGTCGGCGTGAGTGAGGAACGCGCGCAGCATCGACGGGACGAAGTGGACGGTCGTGATCCGCTCGGCGCGGATCAGCTCGGCCAGGTAGGCCGGGTCGCGGTGGCCGTCGGGCCGGGCCACGACCAGGGTCGAGCCGACGACCAGCGGCCAGAAGAACTCCCAGACCGACACGTCGAAGCTCGCCGGGGTCTTCTGCAGCACCCGGTCGTCCGCGCCGAGGTCGAACTGGGCCTGCGTCCACAGCAGACGGTTGACGATCGCCGCGTGCGAGACCACGACGCCCTTGGGGCGCCCGGTGGACCCGGAGGTGTAGATGACGTACGCGCTGGTGCCGGGCTTGATCGTCACCTCGGGCGCGGTGTCGGGCTGGCCGTGGGTGTCCGGAACGGCATCGAGCAACACCACGGCGTCGGTGTCGGACACCAGGAACGCGGCCCGGTCACGCGGGAGTTCCGGGTCGACCGGCAGGTAGGCGGCGCCCGACCGCAGCACGGCGTGCAGGGCGATCACCAGGTCCGCCGAGCGCGGCAGCGAGACGGCGACGATCCGCTCCGGCCCGGCACCCTGGCCGATGAGCCAGTGCGCCAACCGGTTGACCTCGGCGTCGAACTCGGCGTAGGTCCACTCGCGACCCTCGTACGCCAGCGCTTGCGCGTCGGGGGTCCTGGCAGCCTGCTCGATCAGCAGCGCGGTGAGCGTGGTGTTGGGGACGTCGACGGCGGTGTCGTTCCACTCGACGAGGACCCGCGCGCGGTCGGCACCGGTCAGCGCGGGGATGTCGGTGACGGCGCGGTTGGGGTCGGCGACCAGTTCAGCCAGGAGCCTGCCCAGGTGGGCGGCCAGGGTGTCGATGGTCTCGGCGTCGAACAGACCGGGCTCGTAGCCGAACAGCAGCCGCAGCCGCTCCCCCGGGTAGACGGTGACGCTGAGCGGGAACGTGGTGCTCTCGACGGCCGTCAGCTCGCTGAGCCGGGGGCCGTCGGCGGGGTAGTTCTCGAAGATGATCGCGCTGTCGAACAGGTCGACCCCGCCCGGCACCGCGCTGAACCCGTGCAGCCTGGTCAGCGGGGTGTGCTCGTAGGCGCGGGACTCGACCTGGGCGCGCTGCACCCCGGCCAGCCACTGGGCGACCTTCCCGTCCACAGTGGTCACGACCGGCAGCGTGTTGACGAACATGCCGGTGATCGACTCGACCCGGGGCAGGTCGGCGGGGCGGCCGGAGACCGTGGCGCCGAAGCACACCTGGCCGCCGGTCCGGTGCCCGCTGTACTGGGCCAGCAGCAACGCCCACGCGCCCTGCACGACGGTGCCGAGGGTGAGCCGGTGGTCCTTGGCGAACCGGGTGAGCCGCTCGGTCTCGGCGTCGGTGAGGGTGACGTCGAGCCGGGCGGAGGTGGTCGGCTGCGGCACCGACGCGCGCGGTCGGTCGAACGGCAGCGGGGTCGGGGCCTCCAGGTCACCGAGCACGGAGCGCCAGTGCAACTCGGCGGCGGAGGCGTCCTGGCGGGCCAGCCACCGGTGGTACTCGGCGAAGTCCGGGCGGTCCGGCAGGGCGCGACCGGCGTAGGCCTGCGCGACGTCGGACAGGACGCCGAAGATGCTCCAGCCGTCGAGCAGCACGTGGTGGAACGTCCACAGCACCTGCACCCGGCCACCACCGAGCGCGGCCAACGTCAGGCGCATCAGCGGCGGGGTGGCCAGGTCGAACCCGGTCCGCTGGTCCTGCTCCAGCAGCGCGTCGAGCAGGGTCGCGCGGTCCCGGCCGGTCCAGTCCAGCTGGGCGATGGGCAGGTCGACGTGCTGGTGGACCAGCGACACCGGCTCGGCGACGCCCTCCCAGACCACGGAGGACCGCAGGATGGCCGCGCGGTCGACGACCTCGCGCCACGCGGCGGCGAGGCGGTCCAGGTCGTCGATGTCCTCGAGCACGAACGCGGTCTGCTGGAAGTAGGCCCCCTGCCCGCTCCCGGTCCGGCCCTGCGACAGGCCGTGGAAGATCATGCCCGCCTGCATCGGCGTCAGCGGCAGGACGTCCGCCACCTCGGGGGTGACCAGGCGATCCACAGTGGACTGGTCGATGCGCACCAGCGGGAAGTCCGACGGCGTGCGGCCCCGGCCCCCTTCCGCGCAGTGCCGCACGATCAGCCGCAGCGCGTCGGCGATCGACTCGGCGAACGAGGTCGCGGTGGTCTCGCGGTGCAGGTTCTCGCTGTAGTACACGGTGATCGCGAGCCGGTCCCGCTCGACCTGGCCCACCACGTCGAGCACGTGCGGGCGCCGGGAGTCGGGGTGCGCGTCGAGCGCGAGATCCGCGGTGCCGTCGAACCGGCCCAGGTAGTTGAACGCCACCTCGGCGTCGCCCCGCAGGTCGGCCCCGACCAGGTACCGCAGGGCGCCGTAGCCGATGCCGCGCCGGGGGGTCGCGCGCAGCGTCTCCTTGACCGACTTCAGTGCGGTGCCCCAGTCCTCAGCGCTGCCGAGGACGACCGGGAACATCGTGGTGAACCAGCCGACGGTGCGGGACAGGTCGACGTCGTGGAACAGGTCTTCCCGGCCGTGGCCCTCCAGGTGCACCAAGGTCTCCGGCCGCCCGGTCCACTGGGCGAGCGCGGCGCCGAACGCGGTCAGCAGCACGTCGTTGACCTGGGTGCGGTACGCCTCGGGGACCTCGCGCAGCAGCGCGGCCGTCTCGTCCTGGGACAGCGTGACGGTGACCGACCGCTCGGACGCGGCGGTGTTGGCGCCGGTGTGGTCGCGCGGGACCCGGGTCTCGGCGCTCAGGTCGGTCCAGTGCTGGAGTTCGTCGGCGAACCCACCCGCGACGGCGTGCTCGGCGAGCGTCGTCGCCCACTCCCGGAACGACGTGGTGCGGCGCGGGAACACGATGGGCTCCCCCGCGACCGCCTGCCGGTGCGCGGTCCGCAGGTCTTCCGCGATCACCCGCCACGACACGCCGTCGACCACGAGGTGGTGGGCGCGCAGCTTGACGGTGGTGTCGCCGTGCAGTTCGACCAGGAAGATCGGCCCGTGGTCACCGACAGCGCCCGACTCCCCTACCGGCGCATTGTCCTGGTGCCAGTCAGCAGCGCGGGTGAACCGCATGCGCAGCGCGTCGTGGTGCTCGAGCACGGCGAACATGGCCGTTGCCAAGGCATCCGGGTGCACCGGTGCGCCGAGGTCGACGACGCAGGTCTGGTCGAACAGGTGCGGGTGGGCGGTGTAGTGGTCGAAGAACCAGCGCTGGATCGGGGTCAGCGGCACCGCACCCGACTCCGGGCCCGTCTCGGGCCGGGTGTCGGCACCGACCTCGGTGACGTGCGGCGCGAGGTCTGCGACGGTTTGGTGGACGAACACGTCCCGCGCGGTCAGCAGCAGACCGGCGGCCCGCGCGGCGGTGACGACCTGGATGCTGAGGATCGAGTCGCCGCCGAGGGCGAAGAAGTTGTCCCGCACGCCCACCCTGGGCGCGCCAAGGACCTGGGCGAACACCGTGGCCAGGGTCGCCTCGACGGGGGTGCGCGGCGCCAGGTAGCGGTTCGGCTCGGCGGGCCGGGGCGCGGGCACGGTGGCGACGGGGCCCTCCGGCAGGTCGGCCAGGGTGCCGAGCGGGGTGTCCGGGCGGGCGGTGACGATGCGCAGCAGCGCGGTGAGTTCCTTGGCCAGCGCGGCGATCCGACCGGCGTCGAACAGGGCGGTGTCGTACTCCAGCACCATCCGCAGCCCGTCGGTCGACGGCCAGAACTCGACGACCAGGTCGAAGCGGGCGGCCGGGCGCGGCAACGGCTCGTCGGTCCAGCGCAGGCCCGCGACGTCGTGGCGGGTGACCAGCGGCTGCTGCAGCGCCACCACCGCCTGCACCAGCGGCGTGCGGCTGGGGTCGCGGACGGTGCCGAGCTGGTCGGCGAGCCGGTCGAAGGGGACCTCGTCGTGGTCGAACGCGTCGAGCACGGTCTCGCGCACGGCGGTCAGGAAGTCGCTGAACGGCTGGGTCGGGTCGATCCGGGACCGCAGCACCAGGGTGTTGACGAAGAACCCGGCCACGGCGTCGAGTTCGGCGACCGGCCTACCCGCGCGGACAGCGCCGACGGCGACGTCGCGGGTGCGGCCGTGCTCGGCGAGCAGCACCTGCACGGCGGCGGTGAGGGTCATGAACAGCGTCGCCTCGTGGGCGGTGCCGAGGGTCGCGAGCGCGGCGGCGAGGTCCGCGGGCAGGTCCTGGCGGTGCACGCCACCGGACCCGACGCGGACCGGCGGGCGGGGGCGGTCGGTGGGCAGGTCCAGCGGCAGGAGGCCGTCGAGCCGGTTGCGCCAGTGCGCGAGGTCGGGCTCCGGGCGCTGCAACTGCCAAGCGGCGTAGTCGGGGTACTGCGTGGTCCGCTCGGGGAGGTCCGCGGCGGGACCGCCGGTCTCCTCGGCGTAGAGCGCGGTCAGCTCGGTGACCAGCAGGGCGGCGGACCAGCCGTCGGTGACGATGTGGTGCTGGGCCACGACGAGGACGTGCTCGGCGCCGTCGGCCACCAGGGTGACGCGGGTGAGCGGGCCGGTGGCGAGGTCGTACGGCGCGGCGACCAACTCGGTGAGGGTCGCGTCGACGTCGGTGCTGGCGCTCTCGGCGAGCGGCAGGGTGGCCTGCTCGGCGACGACCTGGTACTCACCGTCCACAGTGGTCCGCAGGGCGTCGTGCCTGGCGGCGAGGCGGTCCAGCGCGCGGCGCAGGGCGGGGCGGTCGACCTCACCGGTGACGCGCAGGGCGAAGCCGGTGTTGTTCACCGGTCCGACCGAGGTCTGCTCCTCCAGCCACAACCGGCGCTGCGCGGGCGAGAGCGGCAGCGGCTCGGTGCGCGACACCGGCGGGATGACGGCGGCGGTCGCGGCGTGCTCGGGCAGCAGCGCGGCGAGCGCGGAGACGGTCCGGGCGTCGAAGATCGCGCGACCAGACAGGGTGGCGCCGAACGCGGAGGCGATCCGGGTCTGGGCGCGCACGGCCAGGATCGAGTCGCCGCCGAGGGCGAAGAAGTCGTCGGACGCGCCGACCGAGTCGACGCCCAGGACCTGCGCCCAGATGTCGGCGACCAGCTTCTCGCGCTCGTCGCGCGGCGCCACGTGGTCCTCCTCCGCGACCCCCACGGTGGGGGCGGGGAGCGCGTCGCGGTCGAGCTTTCCGTTGGGGGTCAACGGGAACGCGTCGAGCACGACGATCGCGGCTGGCACCATGTGGGCGGGCAGCCGGTCGACGAGCAGGGCGCGCAGGGCGTGCGGCTCGGGGTGGCCCTCGCCCGGCACGACGTAGGCGACCAGCCGCTTGATGCCGGTCTCGGTGCGGGGCACGACGACCGCGCGGCCCACGGTCGGGTCCTTCGCCAGCTCGGCCTCGATCTCGCCGGGCTCGATGCGGAAACCGCGGATCTTCACCTGGTGGTCGGCGCGGCCGACGAACTCCAGGTTCCCGCCCGCGCCGACGCGCACGACGTCACCGGTGCGGTACATGCGCTCGCCGTCGGGGGCGGCGAGGAAGCGCTGGGCGGTCAGGCCGGGGCGGTCGAGGTAGCCGCGGGCGACGCCGACGCCGGTGACGTACAGCTCGCCGGGGGTGCCCTCGGGGACCGGGCGCAGGTCGTCGCCGAGGACGTGGACCCGGGTGCCGGTGATCGGGCGGCCGATGGTCGGCGAGTCCGGCCCGGGGACCAGCGGGTCGCTCCAGGTGGTGACCACGGTGGACTCGGTCGGCCCGTAGGCGTTGATCATGTTCCGGCCCGGCGCCCAGCGGCGCACCAGGTCGGCCGAGGAGGCGTCGCCCCCGACGATGAGGGTCCGGAAGTCGGGCAGCTCGGTGCCCTCGGGCACGGTGGAGAGCGCGACCGGCGGGATCAGCGCGTGCGTCACCCGCTCCGCGCGCAGCACCTCCGCCAGCTGCTCGCCCAGCAGCGGACCGGGCGGTGGGACGACCATCGCCGCGCCACCGGCGTAGGCCATGCACAGCTCCAGCACCGAGGCGTCGAAGCTCGGCGAGGAGAACTGCAGCACCCGGTCACCCGGGCGCACGTCGAACCGCTCGACCTCGGCCAACGCGAAGGTGGCCAGGCCGCGGTGGGTGACCACGACGCCCTTGGGGCGCCCGGTCGACCCGGAGGTGTAGATGACGTAGGCGGGCTGGTCCTCGTGCGGCCGACCCGGCAGCTCGCCGCCCGCATCGCCCGCGGTGTCCAGTTCGGACAGGTCGGTCAGCACCAGCAGCGGCTTGGCGTCGGCGATCATGTCGGCGATGCGCTCCGCCGGGTACGCCGGGTCGATCGGCAGGTACGCCGCGCCCGCCTTGAGCACCGCCAACTGCGCCACCACGATGTCCACCGACCGGGGCATCCGCAGCGCCACCAGCCGCTCCGGCCCGGCCCCGCGCGCGACCAGCGACCTGGCCACCCGGTCGGACCACTCGTCCAGCTCCCGGTAGCCGACCACCCGGGCCCCCGAGCGCGACGCGGGCGCTTCGGGATCGCGGGCGACCTGGGCGGCGAAGAGGTCCAACAGCGTCGGATTCGCTAACCGGGCGGACATCCTGGTCTGACCTTTCATGAGCACGACGGGTAGGCGCGTGGAGACGGCCACGCGCCTGGGAGGACGGGGGTTGCGCTCAGGCGGCCGCGAACGCGGCGGAGGTCTTGCGGGCGAGCCTGCCGCCGACCTGCAGCCAGGCGGGGGCGCCGGAGTCGTCGGCGAGGAAGCGGCCGACCTGGTCGGTCTCGCCGGTGTCGCAGTCGCGCATCGCGAAGCGCAGGCCCGAGAGCGGGGTCAGGTCGGCGAAGGGCTCGCCGTCGACGGTCAGCCGCGGCAGGTCGACGCCGGGGATCACGGAGTACACGGTGTCGCCGTTGGCGTAGTCGCCCGCGATGCCCGCGGGCACCGGAACCGGCTCCACAACGCGCGGCACGGGGTCGAAGCCCGCGACCGGGATGCCGAGGTCGGCGAGCTCGTCCGCCAGCTCGCGCCACATCGCGAAGCCCGAGCCGGAGTTGGCGGTGAACGCCACCACGGTGCCGCTGGAGGGGTGCATCCGCAGGTGCGCGGAGGTGCCGTCGCCGGTGCCGTCGTGGCCGACCACGGCGCGCTCGGCACCGCCGTAGACCGCCAGCCCCAGCCCCCAGCCGTCGGCCATGCCGAACGGTTCGGCCGCGGGCACCGCGCCGCGCATCTCCTTGAGCGAACCGGGGTCGAGCAGGTCGTTGCCCTCCGCGCCCGCCAGCGCGCGTCCCAACCGGACCAGCTGCGCCGCGCTCGCGGCCAGCGCGCCCGCCGGGGCCTCCAGCGCGGTGAGCGACTGGGCCACCGGGCGGACCACGCCGCGCGAGCGGTTGACCGTGTGCCCGGTCACGAACTCGTCCGTCGCCGCCTGGCGGCCCACCACGAACCTGGTGTCCACGCCGAGCGGACCGAGCACGATCGCCTGGACGGCCTCCGCCCAGTCCATGCCGGTCACCGACTCGATGGCGTGGCCGAGCAGCAGGTAGCCCACATTGGAGTAGGAGAACGCGGTGCCCGGCGCGGCGATCGGGGTCAGCCCCGGCGCCGAGTCGTGCAGGAGCCTGCGCAGTGTGGTAGCGGAGACCAGCGCGCTTTCCCTGGTGTCCGAAGGGAGACCGGAGGTGTGGCTGAGCAGGTGGCGCGGGGTGGTGTCGGCGAAACCGGGCAGCACAGCCAGACCGGGCACCTGCTCGGCGAGCGGTTCGTCGAGGTCGATGTCGCCGTCGACGGCGAGCGCGAGCACGGTGGCCGCGGTCACCACCTTGGTGATCGATCCAACTGGGACGGCGTGCGCCTCGGTCATCGGCTCGCCGGAGCCGTGCCGGACCTCGCCGGTGCACCAGGTCCAGGTGCGGTCGTCGTGGTGCACGGCCAACTGAGCGCCGGGGACGGCGTGGACCGCGGCCAACTCGCCGAGTCTGGCCGCGACGTGGGTGCCTGCGGATGCGTCCATGGGTCCTCACTGGTAGGTGCCGGTGGGCACGGGGGGACCACGCACGGAAATCGGGTGGGACCGGGCGTGGTGGGTGCGGTGTCTGCGACCGGGAAAACAAGTCCGCCGACTCCGGCGACACCTGGGTTCTGAGTTCCCCGCGTACACCGGATTCAATCCTCGAACGCAATCAATGTTGGCTAGCCGCGGCCAAGACCAGCTACCGCCGAACGGAGCAATCGGACCCCTATCCATTGAGGTCACCGCATTGCGATCAGGCGCTCGGCGAAATCCCGACAAACTTGTTTGAACGATCAGACGACGCATTCGTAAAACGGTTTCGCAACCCAACGACGCAATCCCACGGCCGTTTCTGTGACCCCGATCACAGCAATTCGGGAGCGATTGCGTTGTCCACAGTGGCCGGATGTGATTCCCTTTGGTACGAACGATTTCGCACCTCACACCGCCAGTGTGAACGTCTCTCGCGTTTCTTCTTGCCGATACCCGTGAGTAACTTGCACGTGCATTTGAAATAGCATCAAGCCGGTTTGATCGTCGAGTAACACTGTGAAGGCAATAATGGGAACACCGGACTCGGAGTAACACCCAGTTCGGCACGCGGAGAGATTCGCGCCACAAGTCCCGCCGATCGGACCATCATCTGGGAATGACCGGAAGCCGAATGTGGCCGAGGTCTCAACAACCGATGCCGAGTTCCCTCGTTTCGCCGAACCGGACAACGCGGCAACGGGCGGCACAATTACCGCCGAACGCCGGACGCGCCACGTCCGGGTGAGGGTCCTGGCATCGGCGCGGCAGGCCGGGCAGGCTGCGTGCTCGACCAGCGCACCCGAGCACCGAGGAACCCGTTCTCCGATGATCAACACCAAGACGCTGCCCTTCGCCAAGGTCAGGGTGACCTTCACCCTCGACCGCGACACCCCGCCCGGCCCGACGAGCGTGGTCGGCTGCTTCAACGGCTGGACCCCGGGCCGCAACGTGCTGCGCGGCCGCTCCAACGGCAAGCGGTCCACCTCCGTGGTGGTGCCCGCGGGGACGGAACTGTCCTTCCGCTACCTCACCGAGGGCGGCGTGTGGTCCGACGACCCGGCCGTGCCGACCCGCGACAAGCAGGGCAACCCGCGCATCAGCGTGTGATTCCACCGTTTTACGACGAACAGGCCCGCGCCGAGTACCGGCGCGGGCCTGTGTTCGTCCTCGCTCGGGGTCACACGGCGGCGAGCTCCGGCTCCCGCTCGGCGACGGCGGCGTCGCGGCGACCGGCCAGCACGAGGAGCACAAAGGACAGCGAGGCGACGGCGGCGGCCACCGGTGGGAGCGCGACCACGCCCCAGGAGTCGATCACGAACCCGCCGACGACCCCGGACAGGCCGACGCCGAGGTAGATCGCCGAGGCGTTGATCGACAGCAGCAGGCCGCTGGCGCGCGGCGCGAGTTCGATCAACCAGTTCTGGATCGGCGGGTTCACCGACCAGGTGCACAGGCCCCAGAGGAAGAACACGATCCCGGCCGAGACCGCGGTGACGGCGGTCAGCGGCAACGTGGCCAGGATGAGCACGAACGGCGTGAACGACCACAGCAGTGGGCGCCTGCTGCCGTAGCGGTCCGCGAGCCTGCCGCCGACGGTGTTGCCGATCGCACCGCCGACGCCGTAGCAGAGCAGCAGCACGCTGATGGCCCCGCCGTGCAACCCGGCGGTGGTCGCGAGCAACGGTGCGACGAAGGTGAACACGGCGAACGCGGACAGGCAGCCGAGCACGGTCATGCCGAGCACCATCCGCACCCGGCTGTCGGCGAGCACCGCGAACCGCTCCCGCACCCCGACGGCGGGCGGCGCGTCGACGGTGGGCAGCCAGACCGCGCTGATCACGGCGGCCAGCGCGGAGGCGGCGGCCACGAGCGCGAAGACACCGTGGTAGCCGATCGGGCCGCCGAGCAGGCTGCCCGCCGGAACCCCGACGACCAGCGCCGTGGTCAAGCCGCCGAAGACGACCGCGACCGCCCGCCCCCGCCGCTCCGGCGGGTTGATGCTCGTCGCCATCCCGGTGGCCACCGGCGTGAACACAGCCGCCCCGAGCGCCGCGACGACCCTGGACACGAGCAGCAGTTCGAACGTTGGCGCTACCGCAGACAGGGCGTTGCCCACGGCACTAGTGATAAGAGCGGCGATGACCAGCTTCTTACGCTCCCAGCGTCCGGTCACCGCGGCCAACAGAGGCGACGCGACGGCGTAGGCGATGGCGAACGCGGTGACCAACTGCCCCGCGGCGGAGGCCGAGACGTGCAGCTCGCGGCTCACCTCGGGTAAGAGCCCGGAGATGACGTAACCGCTGGTTCCCACCGTGAACGCGCCCGCGGCAAGCAGGTACGTACGAGGCGACATGCGCTTGTTCCCCCTTCGATCCACAGGTACGACAGCCATCGTAGTACGACCTATGTCGAACTACGAAACCTCTCGTACTATGGACCGGTGCCGGAAGACCTCCCCCACCCCGCCCTCGCCGACATCCGCATCGACCGAGTCCTCCACGCCCTGGCCGACCCCGTCCGCCTGACCATGGTCCGCCAACTGGCCACCCTCCCCGAAGGCGTGGCCTGCGGCGCCATCGACCTGCCCATCAGCAAGTCCACCCGCACCCACCACCTCCGAACCCTCCGCGAAGCAGGCGTGGTCACCGTCCGCCCCAGCGGCACCTCCCGCATAACAACCCTCCGCAGAGCCGACCTCAACACCCTCTACCCCGGCCTCCTGGACGGCATCCTCAACGCCCCCCACTAGCCCTCCCAACCCCCCGCAGGCTTGACCCACTCCCTCCGCACAGCCAGCGCACCCTCGGCCCTCCCCCAACGCCGCACCTACCCGCGGACTCCCACACGACCAGCACACCCCTCCGCGCTCCCACAGCACCTACCCAATCCCCCCACAGGCTTCACTCCGCACTTCCCCAACCCCACCCAAGCGCCTGCCCCGCCCTCGTCCCACAACCGCATTCCCATCCACCAGCGGTCCCAACCCACCCGCGCGCCCCGCCCTGCCCACGCGCACCTCGACGCCACCGCCCACTCCCACACGGCCAGCGCCCCCTGCACTCCACCAACGCCGCCCAACCCACCCACGCGCCCCCGAGTTCCAACCCCGTCCACCCAAAGCCCCCGCGCAGCCCTCACAGCCCCGCTGGCCAACCCCCAGCACCACCCACCCGCAACCGTGCCCCGGCCAGCCACCAGCCACCACACCTTCGGGCGATCCCCCTTGACGCCCCCGGGGGCCCACCCCAAGCCTGGCCCGGCCCCCACCCTCTCCGGGGGGCGTCCCTGGACCAGTCCACCGGCACCCACCGACAGTGGATCTTGAAACGGCCCCCGCGGAGATCCACATGTGAATAACTTCTGTCACCCGGAAGACGGAAAATTCGGGGAGTCCGAGCAAAGGATTGCCTGGTCCGGCCACAGGCGGGGCGGCGAAGGCAAGGGAGCGAGAGCAGGTGGGGGTTGCAGAGATCCACTTCAGCACCAAGGCCGGGCAGAGTGTCTACTGTGGAGCGACAGGGGTGAAGGTCAACTGCTCGACGCGGGGGCCCAGGCGGAGGGGGAGGGTGATGGGGTGGGGAGTTGTGTCGTGTTCTACGAGGTGGTGGTAGAGGGCGGCGGCGATGGGGACCAGGGGGAAGGGGTGGGGGTCGGTGGTCCAGGTTTCGCCGGTGTACCAGGTGTAGTGGGCGTGGCCTTCGGGGGAGCGGGCGGCGGCTAGGGCGCTGTGGGATTGGGTGATGGTGGACTCGACCCACGCGG
This sequence comes from Actinokineospora globicatena, assembly GCF_024171945.1. Lineage (GTDB taxonomy): Bacteria > Actinomycetota > Actinomycetes > Mycobacteriales > Pseudonocardiaceae > Actinokineospora > Actinokineospora globicatena. The sequence goes on along the minus strand of NZ_JAMTCR010000002.1, from coordinate 2,782,595 downwards.
CTGGGGAGTCGGTGCGGGGATGGGTGACGATCTCGGCGTTGGCCAGCAGGGCCGGGTCGGGGTCGGACTGGTCGACGACCAGGATGTCGTCGTGGGTGCGGCGGCCGGGGGCGTGGGGTACCCGGGTGACCGAGATGACGCCGGAAGATTCCACAGTGGACAGCAAAAATGCGGTCGCGGGTCGGGCTACCGAGAGCAGCGGACCGAAGGGGCGCAACGCGACGGGCGACGTCGCAACGGGCAAGTCCAGGAGGCCTCGGATGCGATCGCGTGCTGAACCCGGCGACACGGCAGGCGCAGATTCTACAGTGGACTCAGCAGCGAGCACCGCGGCACGAACATCCCCATCGACCACAGTGGACGGAAGCACAGCCCGCCCCAGTCCCCTGGCATACCGGAGAACCGGCCCGGGATCCCCGATGACCACATCCGCCGCGACCAGGGCCGCGATCCAGTCCGACTCCGGCGAGACGGCGATCAACCCGCCCACCCCGACGTCCCCACCAGGCACCAACGTTGCCACCCGGTACTCGTCATAAGGCAACCGGGACAACACAAGCGCAACGGCATCCGGGCGGGCACACCCCAGCGCCACCAGCGCAACATTGTCCGGCACCCCCAACACCTGCCGGAACTCCGCGCGCCGATCAGCAACGGCGAGCACCCGAGCCCACGTCGGATCACCCATCACAAACGTGCGACCGGCCGCCCCCGGAATGGACGCCTCAGCGGCCGCCCGGTCGTCCTCGGTCGACACCCCCACCGCGACCGGGATGTCATCAGCGTCCGTGATGGTCACCACCAACCCCGGCACCTCCCCGGTGGTGTGGCAGGCAAGCACCAAGTCGAACCCATCGGCCCGCGACCAAGGCACAGTGGCGACCCCAGCCGCGCGCAACGCCTGCTCCACAGCGGGCGCCCCGCCGACAGCGCTCCACCGGACAGTGACATCCGCGTCAGCCCCAACGGCGAACACGACATCGCGGAGCCTGCCGAACTCGGCGAGACCCCCGACGGCGACCAAGACGGACGGGGCGTGCGGTCGACCCATGATCATAGCAGTGCCGAACCCCTTACCAGCAGCCCTGTTCACCGGTTCGCGATCTTCAACAATGCCACACCGCCGCCGGACGGCCGCCGCGGGCCCGCACCGTGACCGATTCCCGCCGATCGCCGCGCCCACGTCCGATGTGGACCCGCGTGGGCGCCCAGATGTCGAGCAGTTCGGGCAATCCCCTCCGCTGATGGCATCTGCGCGCGCGGCGCGGCCCATGATGACCGCGCAGTGGCCGCGATCGCGAGGGAGCAGGCACCATCGAGAGCCGCGAGATCATCACGTCGACGCCGCGGTGGCTGCGCGAGGTCGCGCGCCTGGCCGCGGAGCACGGCAGGGCGAGGACCTCGGCCGCGATCGAGCGGCTCGCGGCGGGCCGGGACCGGCCGTCGTGGCGGGTGACCGTCGTCGGCGAGCCGGGGGTGGGCAAGTCGACGCTGGTCAGCCGGGTGCTCGGGCAGAACGCGCTGTCCGGGGTGGAGCTGGCGGAGGCGCCGTGGCAGCCCGGTGGGGCGCCGCTGGCCGCGGTCACCGACACCGACGGGGTGCTGCTGGCCGTGCCCGCCACCGGGGTCTGGGGCGCGGGCCACTCGCGGTTGCTGGAGGACGCGGTCGCCGCGCACGTGACGTCCATCGGCGTCGTGGTCACCATGTTGGACCGGTTGGGCGCGGCCGAACGCGGCCGGGTGCTGACCTACATCTCCGCGCGGGTCGGCCGCATCACCGTGCTCTCCGGTCCCGGTGCGGGCCCCGAGGACCCCGCGACGGCCGCGGTGCGCGCCTTCCTGGTCGACTCCGCGCCGCCGCCGGGTCGGGCCGAGTTGCGCGCCCGCCGCATCGCCGCCCGGTTGGCCGACCAGTGCACAGCGATGGCGACCAGCGCGGGCGAGACCATCGCCGACGCCCGTCGTGTGCACAGTGGACAGTCGATCGACCAGCGGTCCACCCGGGCGCGGGCGTGGGAACTGCTGCGGGTTCAGCTTTCCGACCGGCAACTGGCCCTGATCGGCCGGATCGGCGAGCACCTGCGCACCGACCGCGCCGCCGTCCTCAAGCGCCTCACCGCCGACCTGTCGCGGGTGGGCGAGGACCGGGCGTGGTGGCACACGCACCTGCCGAACCGGTTGCGCGCGGAGCTGATGGACCAGGCGATGCGCGCCGAGCACCACATCCTCACCGGCATCGCCACCGACGCGGACTGGCTGGCGGGCCAGCTGGCCGACCGCACCCCCTGGCGCCCGTCGAACGCCTTGCTGCTGCGGGTCGACCCGCCGCCGACCCCCGGCACCCTGGCCACGGTCACCACCCCGACCGAGGAGATCACGGTCCCCCTCCCCGACCCAGCCCGGGGCCTGCCGAGGGCGGTGGAGGGCACCACAGCCATCCTCGTCAACCAGATCTGGCGTCTGCTGGCCTCGGCCTACGAACCCCTCTTCACCCACCTGGCCGAACGCCAATCCCGCTGGGAGGCCGAACAAGCCGCCACCCCGGACCAGCCGACCACCGACTGGCACACCCTCGCCAAGTCCGCGACCGCCCTCGCCGGGACCATCAACGCCGCACTGCGCGCCCCGTTCTGACCCAGAATCCCTGCTACCAAACACATTCGGTGGTCGGTTCGGTACCCGCCAAGCGGGTGACACCAGGGACATCGGTGACGACCACGCGCCGGTAGCGGGTTTCGACAAGACCCTCGGTCCGGAATTGGCGGAGCACGCGTTGCACCGAGGGGACGGAGGTGCCTGCGAGGGCAGCGAGTTCGGCTTGGCTCAGCTGGACCGGGATGGCGGAGCCGGAGTGCTGGCGGAGATCCTTCTCGAGGAGTTCGGCGAGGACGCACGCGACACGACGGCGCACGGCGTACCCGGCGAACTCGGTGAGTCTTCGGGTGACCCAGCGGTGCTTCGCCGAGATAGCACGCAAAACGGCACGGAGAGCGGGACCGTGCTGGGTCAGGAAGGCAAGGAAGTCCTCACGGTCGATGCGCCGGACCACCCCGGGACCGCACGCGCGGACGGACACGGTGCGGGGATGGCCCTCGAACGCCGCCAGCTCGCCGACGAGGTCCCCACCGGAGCGGACCGCGATCAAGGCCTCGTCGCCGCTTGGCCGGTTGGCGTGGACCTTGAACCAGCCCAGCAGCAGCAGGTACACGTGGGTCGCCGGGTCGCCCGCGCGCAGCAACCGGTCGCCGTCGCGCACCCGGATGGACTGCCCCAGGCCGAGCAGCTCGCGCCGGACCCGGTCGTCGAGGCCGCCGAGCAGACTCGCCGGGGGCCACCGGCTCGCAGTGGTCATCAGCCCACCGTTCCCTGGTCGGACACCAGTGCGGACCCACTGTCCCACCGGGTCCGGCCGCCCGGCGCCAAACGGGGCCGAGTCCCCTGAACGGCGCACGGTCCACAAGCGCGATCCAGCACCGGTGCGGAATTGGACCTCGCGCTAGGCCATTCGAGTGGATCATCGTGACGCCGCCGCCGATCCCCGCCTCTTACCCGTGTCGGCTGAACGGAGTGAGGATGATGACCCAGGTGTTAGCGCTAGCGGCGGGCGGTCTTGCCGCGACCGGACTGCGGCTGTGGTGGCAGGCCAGACGCGACCACCGCAGGCAAACAACGTTGCGCGCGTTGGCCGAACGCCTCCCCCACGCGGCGACTGTCGAGATCCACGACATCCGCGACGACGGCAGCCGCCTGCACGTCCGCGTGACGCCGCGGTGACCACCCCCGATCCGCACACGCGGACCGCCAAGGCCACCAGCGCCACCGACGCGGAGTTCACCGAGTTCTACCGCGCGTCGGTCAAGCCCCTGGTGGCCTTCCTGATCCTGCAGGGCGCCACCCTCGCCGAGGCCGCGGACGTCGCCCAGGAGACGATGACCAAGGCGTACCAACGGTGGGAGACCCTGGACCACCCGCACGCGTGGACCCGCCGGGTCGCCTCCCGGGAGTTCATCCGGCAGCGGGTGAACCAGCCAGAGACCCCGACCGACCCGCTCCCGCACTCCCCCTTGCTGCGGACCGGCGACATCGAGGGCTGGGAGCTCACACAGGACCTGGTCCGGGCCCTCGCCACGCTCACCCCTCGGCAACGCCAGGTCATGGCCTGGATGCTCACCGGCCACACCCCCGCCGAGATCGCCCAGGAACTGGGCCTCACCGACGGCGCCGTCCGCCAGCAGGTCTACCTGGCCCGGCGGACGATCAGCACCCGGCTGGAGGGACGGCCATGACCGAGTGGCTGGACTCCTTCACCGCAGCGCTGGATGACGTGCTGGACGTCGAAGCGGGCCTCGCCGACATCCGGTTGCGCGACACCGTCACCCCGGCCCTGGACCGGGTGCTCGACGTGGACGCAGGCCTCGCCGCCATCTTGTCCACCAAGATCGAATCCGACGGTGGCCCGATGACGGCGCTGGAATACGCCGCCCAGTTCGCCGAGCGCCCCGCCGCGGACCGCTTGGCCGCGCGCGCCTGGTTCCCACTCCGGGAGCTGGCCATCGTGATGACAGTCCGCCGCGTCTTGGTCCAGCGCAACACAACCACCCCCGACTCGGAGATCGGGGCTAGCGTCCCGCCGGGCAGCAGCGGCGCCACCATCGACCTCGCGGTCGAGCTGTGCGACCACCTCGGGCGAGCGTTCGAGACCGCGAAGCGCCGGGACAACGAGCTCCGCTGGGGGACGCGGGCGGACGCGATCATTCTCCGCCGGGATCTCGAGCGCGATCTGCACCAAGCCCAACTCGCCTACTGGGACACGTCGGACTCCTCCCGGCTCGGCGCCGAACTCGGGCGGGCGAAGCGGGTGTTGGACCGGGTGGTGGAGGTGGCGCGCGGGCTACCGCACTCCCCGGAGGCGATCCCCACCGGCGTGGTCGGCGACATGCTCGAATCCGCCCTGACCGTGACACTGCTCCTCGCTGCTGAAGCGGCGACAGCGTCCATGGCCGACCCGGCCGGCCGTGTGTTCACCGCGGCGATGTCCGTCGCCGCCTTGGCCGTCGAAGCCGAGGCGCTGGCCATCATCGAGCGCGCCCTGGTGGATGCGACCGCAGCCGACCTCACCGACGCCGACCTGCGTGGAGTCCGGCTCGACGGCGTCCTCTGGTCCTCTCGCACGAGGTGGCCCGCGCACCTGACCGACTACGTGGCCGCCAACTCCGAGCGCATCGGCCCCGATCTGTTCCGCGTCCGAAGTGGGGGTGTCGCCACCCGGCTCCCGGTGTGGTGACCCCAGCCACCTGGTAGTTGCGTTCGACAACCAACCTCCTTATAGTTGGCTAACCCAACCAACACAGGAGGCGGCCATGATCGCCGGGGAGACCGCGACCGGGGTGATCGAGGCGTTCCGGTCGGTCATGCGGGTGGGGCGGGCGCTCAAGCAGGAGGACCGGCAGTCGGCGGCGGCCCTGCTCGGGTTCCTCGAGGGCGCCGGGGAGCAGCGGCTCGGGCAGCTGGCCTGCGGGCTGGCGGTCGACCCGTCGGTGGTGAGCAGGCAGGTCGCGGCGTTGACCAGGGCCGGGCTCGTCTCCCGCAGGCCGGACCCCGAGGACGGTCGGGCCGGGCTGCTCACCGTCACCGAGCAGGGCGCCCACTGGCTGGCCGTCCACCGGCGCAAGCAGGCCGAACGGCTGGTCGCCGCGCTCGCCGGGTGGTCGGAGGAAGACGCCACCCACCTCCTGACCCTCCTGCGCAGGTTGGAAGACGACGTGCGCCACCTCACCACCAAGGAGTCCCCCCGTGTCCCCTAAGCTGTCCGCCGAAGAGAGCGGCCGGATGGACCACCGCCGGGTGATCGAGGCCCTGACCGGTCTGCTGCTGGCGATGCTGACCGCGTTCCTGTCGTCCACGATCGTCTCCAACGCGCTGCCGACGATCATCCGGGACCTGCACGGCTCGCAGCGGCAGTACACCTGGGTCATCACCGCCGCGCTGCTGGCGTCGACCGCGAGCACCCCGATCTGGGGCAAGCTCTCCGACCTGGTGAGCAAGAAGCTGCTGGTGCAGCTGGCCATCGGTGTGTTCACCCTGGGGTCGGTCCTGGCGGGCTTCGCGCACTCGATGGACGTCCTGATCGCCTGGCGGGTCGTGCAGGGCCTCGGCCTCGGCGGCCTGCAGTCCCTGGTGGTCATCGTGATCGCGGCGATGATCAGCCCCCGCGAGCGCGGCCGGTACTCCGGGCCGATCGCCGCCGTCATGTCCGTCGCGACGGTGGCCGGTCCGCTGCTCGGCGGGGTCATCGTGGACACGAGCTGGTTGGGCTGGCGCTGGTGCTTCTTCGTCTGCGTGCCACTGGCGATCGTGTCGCTGCTGGTCGTGCAGCGGACCCTGAACCTGCCGGTGGTGCGGCGCAAGGTCCGGATCGACTACCTGGGCGCGACCCTGATCACCGCCGGTGTGAGCGTCCTGCTGATCTGGGTGACGTTGGCGGGCGGCGAGTTCGCGTGGGGTTCGGGCACGTCGCTCGCGCTCGCTGGTGGTGGCGTCGTGCTGCTGACGCTGGCGGTCTGGGTGGAGTCGCGCGCGGCCGAGCCGATCATCCCGCTGCGGCTGTTCGCCGACCGGACCACCGCGTTGGCCACCGTCGCCAGCATCGCGGTCGGCACGGCGCTGTTCGGCGGCGCGGTGTTCCTCGGCCAGTACTTCCAGATCGCCAGGGGCTACTCGCCGACGGCCGCCGGTCTGCTGACCCTGCCGATGATCATCGGCTCCGCGCTCTCGGCGACCCTGTCCGGGATCCTGATCACCCGCCTCGGCCGGTGGAAGGTGTTCCTGGTGGCCGGTTCGGCGCTGATGGTGGCGGGCTTCGGACTGCTGGGCACGATCGACCACACCACGAACATGGTGCTGCTAGGCGGGTTCCTGTTCGTCCTGGGTGTCGGCATGGGGATGACCATGCAGAACCTGGTGCTGGCGGTGCAGAACACGGTGGCCCCGTCGGACCTGGGCGCGGCCAGTTCGACCGTCGCGTTCTTCCGCTCCCTCGGCGGCACGGTCGGGGTGTCGGTGCTCGGCGCGATCCTGGCCAGCCGGGTGACCACCCTGACCACGCAGGGCCTGGCGGACGCGGGCGTCACGGGATCCGGGGGCGCGGGGATCGGGTCGCTGGATCAGTTGCCGCCGTTCGTCGGCGACATCGTGCGGGCCGCCTACGGGGACGCGACGGCGACGATCCTGCTGGTGGCGGCCGTGCTGTCGGTCGTGACGGTGGCCTGCATCGTTGCGATCAAGGAGGTCCCGTTGCGCACCCAGTCCGGGGCGCAGCGCCAGGCCGCCGAGCAGGAGGCCGCGCCCGCCGCGGTGTGAACCGAAACGCCGCCGCTCCCGGCACCGATCTAGCCTTGTGATCACTACCCGGTGACGAGGAGCGGCGAGCGAGCGGATGACCAGGACGCGGCCCCGGCACCTGCTCGTCCTCGCCACCCGGTGCGCGGGGGCGGCGCAGCCGGACGACCTGGAGCGCGCCGCCGTCGCCCTGCACGCGGCGCTGACCGACACGGAGCTGGGCGCGATGTCCGGGTCCGTGGTGTCGGCCGCGGACCCGGATGACGCTCGGACGCACCTGCTGAACGCGGCTTCGGCGGCGCGCGGGGCGGGTGCGGAGTTGGTGCTGGCGGTGCTGGGTTCCGCTGGGGCCAACGGGTATCTCGCCGCGAATGGCGCCGAGGTCGACCTGCCGGAGCTGATCGCCGAGCTGACCCCGTCGATCGTGCTGCTGGACGTCCACGGCGCCACGCACCCGATCACCGTCGCGGGCGTCACGGTCCTGACCTCGGTTGTTGGCCGATTCCAGGCTTCCCTCGCACTCAGCGCTGTGATCCGCGCGGGCGACCCGGCGGGTGACGAGCACATCGCGCTGGACACCGCGTTGGCCACGACCGTCGGCGCCACCGTCACCGGCGAGTCGATCGCCTTGGTGCCGAACCGGGTCTGGGCCCCGCAGGTGGTCGGCGACGTGGTCGGGCCGTTGGGGCGGGCGACGTTGGACCGGTTGCTCGAGGCCTGGGGCGGGTTCCCGGTACCGCCGACCTGGACGCGGGCGCGGTTCGACGACCTGCGCGGCGTGGTCGAGTCGGCGCAGGACACACTCACCACCCGGCGGCTCCTGCACACCCACTCCGCGCTGTTCTACGCCGTCCACGCGGCGGAATGCGTGCGGAAACACCACTTGGGCAAGCGGCTGTCGACCGAGGCGATCCGGGCGGCGGCGACATCGGTCGGGTTGGCGGGCGACGCGACTGGGACGGACCTGCTGGTGCGGGTGCTGGAGGACGCGGCGCTCAACGGATCAGCGCGGGGGAAGCCGAAGGCCGCCGTCGCCCGGTTGTTGGTGGCGCTGGCCAGGGCGGTCGGTGCGGACGGCGAGCACCCGGCGGTCCGGGCGTGGGCGGCTGAGGTGGACGCGGAACCCGAGGTGCGGGACGCGTCGGCCGAGGTGCTCGACCGGCCGTCGGGGCGCAAGGAGCTACGGCTGGTGGTGAGCCTGGCCGCCGACGCGCCGTGGTGGCCGGACGTCGTAGAGGCGTATCTGGTGCGGCCGGGGCAAAGTCCGACGCCGCAGACGGTGTTCGACTCCGACCGGACGCAGGTGGGCGCGGAGGCCGCGATCGGGGAGGCGGTGGAGTGGGCGACCGACCGGCTCGCGCCCGGGGAACGGCTGCGCTACCTCGATCTGGCCGCACCCGCGCACCTGCTGGCGACCTGGTACCCGGAGCGCGGCAAGCCGGGGCGGTTCTTCCTCGGTGCGCGCCACCAGGTGCTGACGCAGTGGACCGGTTGGCTCGATCCGGCGACCTACAGCGCGGACCTGCACGCCAACGCCGCCGAAGTCGTGCGCCGGGTGGGGGTCGCGGCTGGGGTGCCGCTCGACCCGTTGGACGCGCACGCGCTCGGCGACCTGGCGGTGCTCGACGAACGGCTGGCCAACGGCGAGTTCGTCCAGGCCATCGCGCTCGACCACCGGCCCGCTGACCTGACCGCGGTGCTGGAGTTGCTGCTGCCGTACTGCCCGATCCTGCTGTGGCCGAGGGAGGAGAGCGACGGGTGGTTGGCCGCGCTGCGGGAGCGGTGGGGGTCGCTGCCGGAGGGGCTGGCGTCGGCCTACCGCGAGGGGTCCCCGCTGCAGTGCCTGCGGTCGGTGTGGCACGACGAGGACTGGCTGGTGTTCGGTCGACGGCTGGCCAGGCGCGAGATGAACTCGCCGAACTGAGAGGGAGAACATGACCTGGGCGCGGTACTACCGGGGCGACGGGGAGCGGCGGCGCGAGGTGCTGCCGGACCCGCCGCCGTGGCGCACCTTCCCGCGCCGGTCGCTGCACGCGCGGTTCCAGCCGCCGCCGGGGCTGGTGGACGCGGTGAACGCGGCGGTGCTGCTGCGCAGGCCGCTGCTGGTGGCCGGGGCGGCGGGGTCGGGCAAGTCGACGATCATCGAGCAGGTCGCACACGAGCTCGACCTGGGGCAGGTGTTGCGCTGGCACATCACCTCCCGCAGCACGTTGCGCGAGGCGCTCTACCGCTACGACGCGCTGGGCCGGGTGCACGCGCAGAACCTGCGGCGGGAGGGCATCGGCCACGACCAGGACGACATCGCCGACTTCCTGCGGTTGGGTCCACTTGGGACTGCTTTGCTGCCCTCGGAACGGCCACGCGCGCTGTTGATCGACGAGATCGACAAGAGCGACCTGGACCTGCCGAGCGACCTGCTGGACGTGTTGGAGCGCGGCGAGTTCGAGATCCCGGAGCTGGCCAGGCACGCGGTGGCGGACGTCGCCGTGCGGCACTGGGACAGCCAGGAGACCGCCGTGGTGTCGTCCGGGCGCGTCACCTGCACGGAGTTCCCGTTCATCGTGCTGACGAGCAACGACGAACGCGACTTCCCGCCCGCGTTCCTGCGCCGGTGCGTGCGGTTCACGATGCCGAGACCGGGAGTGGCGGAGCTGCGCGAGATCGTGGCGGCGCACCTGGACGTCGACCCGACAGCGGGGCCGGTCGGCGAGCTGGTCGAGGCGTTCGCGCAGCGGCTGGCGGACAACGATGTCCTCGCGGTCGACCAGTTGCTCAACGTCATCCACCTGGTGGCCGACGGTGCGGACACGGAGGGCTTGAGACAGCTGTTGCTGCGGTCGTTGAGCCATGGCTGATGCCCTGCCCCGGGTGGTCGCCGCGCTGGTGGCGGCCGCGCCCGACCTGGACATCTGGGCCGTGGCGGACGCGGTGTGGCTGGCTGGCCATGTCCCGCTGCCACCGGTCGAGCCGGTCGCCGTGCCGGCAACGTTGCCCGCTGTCGAGCCGCCGACCGTGCCCGTTGCGCCTGTTGCGGAGACGTTGCCCTTGACGCCCCGGCCAGTGGTGGAGCGGACGCCGTCGAGCCCGCAGCGCAGGCCCGGTAAGCCGACGACGGTCCCGGTGACCCGCGCCTCGGTCGACGTGCTGGCGATGGGACGCGCGTTGCGACCACTGCTGCTGCCGTGGCGCAACGGTGTGCGGAGCAGGCTGGACGTGGACGCGACGGTCGAGCGCTACGCGGCGGACGGGGTGCTGGTGCCGATCACCGCGCCGGAGCCGGAACGCTGGTTCGACGTGGTGGTGGTCGTCGACCGGAGCACGACGATGTCGCTGTGGCACGACGACGTCGCTGCCTTCGTGACCCTGTTGCGGCGCATGGGTGCGTTCCGGCAGGTCCGGGTGTGGCAAATCGCGCCGGACAGCGCAACGGTGCTCGACGAGAACGGCCCGATCACCGCGCTGCCCCGACGGCTGCGCACCCCCGGCTCTCGCCGCCTGGTGATGTTCTTGTCCGACTTCACGGCAGCCGGATGGCGTTCGGGTCCACTGTGGAATCTCGTGCACGAAGCGGCCGCCACGACACCCACGGTCATCATCGACCCGCTGCCGCAACGGTTGTGGCGCCACTCCGCACTCAACCAGCGCCGGGTCCGGGTCCACGCCCACGCACCCGGTCGACTCGCCTCTGGTGCTCTTCCGGCGGTGTCGCTCACGCCGTCGTCGGTCGCCCGCTGGTCGCACGCCTTGATGCGCGGCGGCACGGCCGGGTGCGACGCCGTCGTGGGCACGCCCCGCCCGGGTGGCCGGTCCACCACCGCGGAGGCCACCGAGTCATTCCTGCACACCGCGACCCCGGCCGCCGTGCGCCTCGGTGTCCTGTGCTCGCACTTCGCCCGCTTCGGCCTGCCGCTGCTGCACCTGGTGCGCCAGACCATGGTCCCCGAGGCCGGCCTCACCGACGTCGCCGAGTTCCTGGCCAGCGGCCTGCTCACCGTCGTCACCCCGGACCCCCGCTACCCCGTCCTCGCGTACCGCCCCGACGCCGCCCCGCTCATCCAGGACCACCTGACCCACCAGGACGCCTGGGACCTCGTCGAAGCCCTCACCGCCCACATCGCCACCCACCACGGCCCCGACGGCGTCTCCGCCCTCATCCTGGACCCGGCCGCCCGCGCCACCCTCCCCGCCGAGACCCAAGAATTCGCCAACGCCGCCGCAGACCTCCTAGACACCCTCGACGCCGCCGACCCCGTCGCCACCCCCGCGCCAGCGGTTGTCCGCGAGGTTCCCGAGTTCCACACCCGGATCGTCAAGGTGCTCTCGTCCCGCGACCGCACGGCACTGCTCATCACCTCGCGCCTGGCCTTGGCCCTCTGCCCGCGCAACGAACTGCCGGACCAGGTGGAGCTGAGCGTCCTCAAGAACCCGAAACCCGTCGCGGGCACGGTCATCTGGCGCCACGAGGGTCTCGCGTTGATCACCACCACCGAGGACGTGGTACCCGATCTCCCCCCGGTCCGCTGGGGCACCCCGATCACGGTCGGCGACACCGCGGAGCACACGGTCATCGGCGCCTCCCTCGCCTCCACCAGGCTGATCCTGACCACCACCCTCCCCCTCAGCGACAACGTCACCGTCGAATATCCCCGCCACATCCGCGACGCCAACGGCTACACCTTCTCCGGCGGCGCGGTCGTCTTCCACCACGGCTTGGTCGCGGGCGTCGTCCCCACCCTCACCCCCCGCAGCCATGACAACCACCCCGTCATCACCACCCAGAACCTCCTCTCCCGCAACAACTTCCGCGAAGTAGTAGCCGCCCACGCAGGCGCCTGCTTCCCCGAACCCCTGGAACTAGCCGAGTTCTCCTCCCCACCCCCCACCCTCCCCACCTTCGGCCACATCCGCACCCCAGCCCCGCTACTCAACCCCACCCTCGGCGCCTTCCCCACCCCCACCGAACAACCTTGGCTCGACACCTATGATCTACTCAGCGCGACACCAGTCTTGAACTTCGCAAGCAGCCAACTCCCAGCCTCTGCCTCGCTCACCTCACGGGTGGCGATCGGTCTTCCATCGGACTGGTCGGTCGTCTGGCTCAACTGGCGGGTTTTGAGCACGCACCTCAGCGACGTCTGGGTGCGCCGAGGACCTGTCCTCGTGATCTGTCACGACCCACCCGCCGACGCGTTCGGCCTGCCTAAACATCTAATCGGGAAAGTCTACATCTTGCTACTATCGGACATGCCGCTCCCGATCAACGGCAAGATAGTGACCACTCCGACCGGAATCAGAAATCCAGCCGAGATTCCTCTGCGTCGGAGCAAGCGAATTATCGCCGGACTTCAACTACGAGCGACCGATGGACTGGCCTACGATCTTGAAGTAGACCATCGAGCATCCCCGACTGAAGCACAATCGACCTTCCATCACGAAGTGGCGGCTTGGCTTCATCTCTTCGATCCCTCTTCACTTCACGCGGTCTCGATGCTCGTTCTACTTAGCCCTGCCGATCAAAAAAGGGCGACCGAAATAGCCGGAGATGAACATCGGGGAGTTGCCGAAAAATTGGCAAGAATCTACCCCTCAAAGAGTCGCTACATCTCCGCGCCAAAATCTGTCCAGCACGGGTGCTTTGAGTTGCTCAATCCTCGGACTCTCGACCTGGCTATGCATGAGATGGCCGACTACGAGAAGGTTCTATTTCTAGACCGACTGGACAAGGCCCAGTCGGGGCGGAGACTCGAGAGCCTCGCCTTAGCAGCTGCCGCCCATCCCAGGGCCATGGAGATTCTCGTCAATTTGGCGCCAACCCTGACCAACCAAGGCGTCGTACTGGACGCGCTAGCACAAACATCCGCCCTTGCTACCCGACAACGCATTGCTTCGCTACTACCCGACCACAGCGACTCACTAGCAGAGTTCGCAGTCGCCATCACACGGTGGATCCCAAGTCAGAGACCTAGATTGGCAACCTGGCTGAATCGAGCAAATCGATCTTCAGAAGTGCTCGAAATCGGCTCGATCCGCCATGATAGCATCGACATGACAAACGAAATTGCTGTCGCCAACTACGCACTGGAGAATTACAGGCAATCTTTCCACCAAGCAGAGCTTGCCGCCACTGGCTACTTCGCATATCGCGAACAAAGCGTCCTGTCTTGGCACAATTATTCGATTACACTGAGCAATCAGGCCGTTGCGTTAGCTGCTTTGGGCAACCCTGATCGCGCGCTCCAAGTCATCAAAGAAAGCCTCGCGATCGACGGCGAACGACACGACGAGCGAAACCTCTCGACCACACTTATCAATGCTGCGATTATTGAGCATGCGACTAGCAGTCGAAAGGCAGTTCAGAGCAATGCGCGAGCGGCGCTGGACGGCGCCACCCAACAGGCGGCAGTGAATCCAGACGGACATGCAACACATCTAGCCGATGTTCAGATCACGTACGCTCGTCTGTCCATTCCCGACTCATCCGCCACTGAGTTGGCATTGCGAGCTGTGGCGACTTTTCGCAATTCTAGACGACCACCAGCGACTCTGGCCCGCGCCTTGTCAATCCTCGCCATGGCACAGTGCGCCACTGGCGACCTAGATTCCGCACTTAATTCAGCCGAGGAAGCGGTGGCACTCGCTACCCGTCAGAAACGGGCCACCACCATCGCCGATGCGTTTGAGGCGCGGGCGGCTGTGCAGCGGGAGATGGGCAGGCTCCACAGTGCCGATGACTGTCATCGGACGGCGATCGCCATCTACCGGGACCTGGTGCCCAGCAGGCCGGAGTTGCGGCTGGACCTTGCCATCTGCGTCAACAACCTGGGTATCACCCGCGACCTCATGGGCGACGCACAAGGCGCCATCAATGCCCATGCCGAGGCTGTCCAGATCTTCCGCAGCCTTGTCGCCGTTAACACTGGTGCCTATCGGGTCGAGCTGGCCACGTGTCTGGCCAATCTCGCGCTGGCCCAGCACCCCTCCCCCGACGCCCGTGCCACAGCGGACGAGGCCCTGGCGATCTTCCAAGACCTCGCCCACAACGATCCCGGCCACGAGAAGGCCCTCCAGCGGACCCAGCGCATCCGCGACCACGTCCACGGAGACGGCTGAGCACGGCAGCCAGGCCCCGGTGGCGGTTCACCGGGGCCTGACCGTCCTCATCGGACTAGACGGGGATGTGGTTGGCGAACAGGAGCAGGTTCGGCGAGCCGACTCCCGGGCTCAGGACCACGCCGGGGGTGGCGTTGGCGGTGAGCGAGGTCGCGGTCTGCCAGGCGGAGTCGCCGGGGAAGCGTTGGCGCCACATGGCGGCGGTGCCGGTGACGTGCGGGGCGGCCATGGAGGTGCCGCTCATCGTGGTGTAGGCGTTGTCGGCGGTGTGGTGGGCGGAGTAGATGTTGCGGCCGGGGGCGAACAGGTCGACGCAGGGGCCGAAGTTGGAGAAGGACGAGCGGGTGTCGTTGGGGTCGGTGGAGCCGACGGTGGTGGCGGCCGGGGCGCTGGCGGGGGAGTACCCGCAGGCGTTGGCGTTGGAGTTGCCCGCGGCCACCGAGTAGTGGACGTTGCCCGCGGAGATCGAGTTGGTGACGGCGGTGTTGAGCGGCGGGAAGTTCAGGCCGCCGAGGCTCATGTTCGCGACACCCTTGCGGCCGGTCAGGATGGCGTCGTTGGTGACCCAGTCGACGCCCGCGATGACGCCGCCGCCGGTGCCCGAGCCCGCGCAGTTGAGCACACGCACGGAGACCAACTGCACCTGCTTGGCGACGCCGACAGTCTTGCCGCCGACCGTGCCCGCGACGTGGGTGCCGTGGCCGTGGCAGTCGTTGCCGGGCGGGAAGGTGCCGCCGACGGTGTCGATGCCGTAGATCGCCCGGCCGCCGAACTCCTGGTGCGTGTACCGGATCCCGGTGTCGATGATGTAGGCGTAGACGTTCGGCGCGGTCTGCGGGTAGTGGTACTTGGTGTCCAGCGGCAGGGAGCGCTGGTCGATCCGGTTCAGACCCCACGACGGCGGCGCGGTCTGCACGCCCAGCGCCTGGGTGCTGAACTCCTGGTCCTGCGCGATGTACTCGTAGGCGAGGTCGGTGGACAGCTGCCGCGCCTGCTCGACGCTCGCCTTGACCTGGAACCCGCGCAGCGCCGTGTAGTACGACGACTGCACGGTGACGCCGTACTTCTGACTCGCCTCGGTCGCGCGCCGCTTGACCACGTCCGGCGACGCCTGCTGGTCGGCGAGCACCGCGATGTAGGTGTCGGGCACCGCCTTGGGGGTGTCGGCGAACAGGATCTGGGCGGGCTTGGTCGCCGGGGCGGGGGCGGCCGCCACCGGCACCGCGCCGCCGAACCCGGCGACCAGCAACACGGTGCCGGTCAACAACGCCGCGCGTCGGGACACCTTCTTGAACCTGGCGTTCATTGCGTGAGGCCTCCACTGGAACAGGGACTTACAGGGAGGCCGAGCACACCGCACCGGGGTTGTGGTTCGGTTGCGACTGGTGCGTAGCCGACATTCGGCGCAACCACCGCCAACCCCGGCGCGGCTCACCCACTTACCGGTGTCCCGTCACACTTCGCGTCATCCGCCGTAGGCGCGGATCACTGTCTGCTCAACGCCGGTGCCCTCTCGGTCGATCGCCTTGGCCCGCAACGACACGAACGCAGTACCCGCCGGTTGCACAACCGTGGCCATACCATCGACAACCGGTACGTCCACCCAGGTGACGCCGTCGTTGAACGAGGCCGAGAGAGTCAGCTGGGACAGCGGCACCTGCGGCAATTGAGGCTGTCGTCCTACCGTTACGGCGACCTTGGTGGTGCGCGTTGGGGCGTGGTTGCGCGGATCCAGCCCGATCGGCGACAACCGGACCGCCATCAACGGGAGCAGCGCGCCACCCTTGCGCGTCTGCGGGGGCGGCGGTCGCACCGAGGAGAACGTCCACGACGTCAGCACGCGCGGCGACAGCGTCGCGGTGCGCTCGACCTTCGCGTCGATGCGGTACTTGGCGGCCGCTTCCGGCACTTCCCAGGTGCCCTGGCCCGGTTCGGTGGACGTGCCGACGAGTTCGCCCTCGCGGTACAGGGACGTCTCCGCCGAGTCCACAAGGGACGCACCCATCCGATCGGCCGAGTCGACCAGCATCGGCACCCCGATGGAGATGGTGTCGTTCACCCGAACGGCCAAGCCGTCCTTGGGCAGCGCTGGGCCGAACGCGGCGGTGTTCCACTCCTCGCGGTAGGTCTGGCCCGGCGCGTGCTTGACGACGTCACCCGAGGACACGGACTCGGTGACGACCTGCCCCTTGACCACGCGCCACTGCTGGAACTCCGCCGACCAGTCCTCGCCGTTCGCGCCGTGGAACTCCGTTCGGGTCAACGGGAGCGTGATCGGCAGCCCGTAGCCGGACCCGGTCTGGAACTCGGGCTCGGAGACCAGCCACAGCTTGGTGCCACTGCGCTTGGTCTGGACCTGCCGGAAGGTGGTCTCCACGCGGGCCAGCGAGCCGTCGGCGACGTGCCTGGTGAACCCGGTGGGCAGTTCGCCGCCCTGGAACCACGCCAGGTTGTAGGTCACCGGGGCACCCTCGACCCTGCCCTCGGCGTCCGGGACGTAGAAGGCTCCGCCGACATCGGCCACGACGTCGGGGATCGGGCCGCCGAGCTGGGTGGTGAAGATCCGTTCGAAGGTGTCGCCGAGGATGCCCGCGTACAGGGTGCCCCAGGGCAGGCGGCGGCCGTAGCCGGTGCCGACGGCCTTGGACCGGACGTCGGGCCGGTCGAAGTCGATCACGATCGGTTTCGCGTCGGCGGCGTTGAGGTCGATGGTCGTGTCCGCCGCCACCTGCACGGTCGGCCGCACGACCTTCCGCGAAGTCACCCGCCCGTCGCCGGTGGGCTGGGAGATCACCGTGTCGACGTGGTAGGTGCCCTTGCGGACGCGGACCTTGCCCTCGCCGCCGACTGTCCAGATCGGACGGTACCGGTTCGCGCTCACGCCGAACAGCAGGGTGAAGTTGCTGTCGGAGCGGTCGCCGCTGGCGTTGACGGTGTGCACGGTGAGGTCGTAGCTCTCCGGTTCACGGTCGACGGCGACCGGCGTCGTGATCCGCTCGACCCCGCCCTCGGCGACGATCCAGGCGCTGTGAACGGTGTCCGACGCCTCGACCTTGGTGTCGACGGTGATCTCGACATCGGCGCGTCCCCGAGCGGGCACGGTCACCTCGTTGGCCGACAGCCGGAACATGCCCGCGGGTGCGCCACCGGTCAGCGACAGGCGCAGCACGAGCGGGACAGCGGCTGTGTTCACATAGGACACCTTCTTGGTCACCGGCTGGTCGTCGTTGTGCGGCCAGGCCTGCCGCCCGATCGACACAGCGGGCGGGTCCGTGACGCCGACCTGGTTGACCGCCCTGGCAACGTCGACGCGGCCAGCGCCTTGGTCGAACGCGGTGGCGTTGTCGAGCCGCTTCGCCGATCCCATGAGCGCGGCCTTGATCTGGCGCGGCGTCCAGTCCGGGTGCCGCTGGACCATGATCGCGGCCGACCCGGCGACGTGCGGGGTGGCCATGGAGGTGCCGCTGAGCGAGGTGTAGCGGTCCTTCTTCGTGCCGAGGTTGGAGTACTTCGACCGCGCGGCAACGATGTTGGTACCCGGGGCGGAGATCTCCGGCTTCAGCGCCGAGTCGCCGACGCGTGGCCCACGGGAGGAGTACCCGGCGAACTGGTCGGACTTGTCCGTCGCGGCGACGGCGAGAGCGGCGTCCGCACTGGCTGGGGACGCGACGGTCTCCGCGCCGTAGCCGCCGTCGTTGCCCGCTGCCACCACGAACAACGCCTTGTCGCTGAGCCGGTTGATGGCGGCCTCCAGCGGGTCCACATCTGCCGTGTCGGTGCCGCCCAAGCTCAGGTTCACGACCTTGGCGCCGGAGTCGACGGCCCACTGCATGCCCGCGAGGATCGACGACTCCGCGCAGCCCCAGCCGCCACATACCTTGCCGATCAACAGTTTCGCCTCGGGAGCGACACCGACGTACTTGCCCGCCGACACCGATCCGGTGCCCGCGAGGGTGGAGGCGACGTGCGTGCCGTGGCCGTCCGCGTCCGCCAGCTCGCCACCCTCGCCGGTGAAGTCGCGGCTCGCCTGGATGCTCTTGCGCACGTCGGCGTGGGTGGCGTCGACGCCGGTGTCGAGCACGGCGACCGGTACGCCCTTGCCGGTCCACCCTGCCGACCACGCGCCGGGAGCACCGATCAACGGCACGCTGACGTCCAGGCTCGGTTTGCGCAGCCCATCGAGCCAGACGCGTCCGGCAGCTCGGCTCTGGGTCAGCTGGGTCCAGTACGCCGCCGCGTCCGCCTTGGGCACCCGCACCGCCTTGGCGTCCACACTGGACAGTGCCATGCCGGTGCCTGGCGCGGCGGCGGGCGCGATCAGCGGGAGATCGCTGCGGTCCTCGTCGCCGTAGCCGTCGCGCAGCAGGGTGGCGACGTCGAACAGCCGCCGGTCCAGCCTGCCCGCCTGCACCGGGGCCCACGCGTCGGCCGGGACGACCGACAGGCTGTCACCGGTTCCGGCGGTGGCGAACTGGATGCCGTCGCGGCCGGGTGCCGGGTCGACGGCGGGGACCAGCCGCCGGCCCACCCTGTGCAGGGTCACGTGGTCCCCGGTGATGAGGGTGAGCGAACCGAGGTAGGTGGGCCGCTGCGCGTTCGTGCTCGCGTGCGCGCTGGGGACGGCGAGACCGAGCACCGCTGTGGCGGTGACGGCTAGGAGGACCAGGGCTGGGCGCATCCGTCAAACCAACTCGACGGCCGACGAGAGCGTCTAGGTCCGATCGTAGGCAGCTATTCCCAACCCCTGTCCGGAATTCCCAGCCCAAGCCTGACAGGGCTCTAAGGGGCGGTGGGTAACACTACCGGCGTGCTTCTGGGAATTTGGCGTGATGCCCGTCCGGTGGAGCGGTTGTCCTACGCGGTGGGGACCGCGTTGTTCGCGAGCGGTTTGGTGCACGTCGCGGTCCTGTTGGTGACCGGGTGGACGTGGATGGGGCCTTTGTCCTTACGGAAGGCGGCGACGTTTGGGCTGTCTTTCGGTCTTACGCTGGCCACCGTCGCTTGGGCTACCTCGTTCATCGTGGTCCGCGCGCGGAAGTTGCTGTTAGGCCTGTTCGCGGGTGCCAGCGTGATGGAGTTCGTGCTGGTCAGCATGCAGGCGTGGCGGGGTGTTCCGTCGCATTTCAACTTCGAGACCGGGTTCGACACCGCTGTGTCGATGACGCTCGCGGCCGGTGGCGGGGTGTTGATCCTGACGACGGTGGCGTTCACGGTCGCCGCGATCGCGGGAACCAGGCGGTCCACACCGGCGATGCGGATCGCGATCCGATTCGGCCTCTTCGCTTTATTGACGGCCTTGGGCGCGGGTGCCGCCATGATCGCGCGCGGTGTCATCGCCAGTCGCGGTGGGGATCCCCAACTCGCCTACACGACGGCCGGGGCGTTGAAGCCGCTGCACGCGGTGGCGATGCACGCGATCTTGGTCGTGCCCGTGGTGGCGTGGCTGCTGGACCGGTCAGCCGTGCGGGCCGATGTCGGCTTGCGGCTGGTGTGGTCGACTGTCGTGGCCTACGCGACTCTCATCGCGCTCGTGGCAGTGGAGTCCATCACCGGGGTGTCCCCGTTGGCGCCACCGATCGCTGCTGCGATCGCGTCCGTGGTGGCTGCCGTGGTTCTAGTGGCGGTAGGCGCGTTCGCTCTGTTCGAAGGCGTTAGACGGCGGCGAGTTCGGTGACCTTGGGGCGCACTACGCGCGTGCTGAGGAAGGCGTAGGCGGCAAGAGCGACGGCGACCGCGAGCACAACCCACGCCGCGGTGGTCTGGTTGGCCAAGACGTCGTTTTGCCAGTCCAACGCGAGGCGACTGTAGAAGCTCGCGCCGAGGGCAGTGTCCCGCCACAGCAACACGATTCCGGTCACGGCGTAGGTAGCGGCAACGAGCAGCACCGGCCCCCGGCTGACACGCGCGAAGAGGACGAGCCCGGTCGAGATAGAGGCGCCGAGGATGACTAGACGCGCCCAGTGCTGGCCAGCCGCCGCGTCATAGAGGCCGAGCGCGTAGGTGATCAGCGGGACGGCGGCAGCGAGTTGGGCGGCGACGATCGGGCGGGGCAACCACACCGCGACCGGGCCGATCAGTGCCATGGGCTTGCCCCGGGCCAACAGCGCTGGGACGACCAGTCCCACGATCGCCTGGACGCCGACGTGCGCGGAGAACAGGACCGGTTCGTACTTGCCCAGACCGGAACTCGTGGCCACCAACAGCAGCGCGCAGCCCGACAGCCAAGCCACCGTGCGCTCTACCGGCCAGGGATCGGTCCGGCGGCGCAGGCGGTCCAGGTACCAGATAGCGGCGATGACGGCTGCCGTGCCGAAGACCAAGTCGAAGCGCCAGTCGGTGATAACCCTGACGATGCTGAGCGGCTCCGGCAGAGGGAACCCGATCAGGACCTCCGTGGCCGACAACTTCCGCCGCTCGCCGATAGGGCCAGGCGTGCGACTTAGCCCTACCGCGAGGCCGATGGTGGCCAGCATAAGAAGAATCTCGACCGCGCCTAGCTGCAAGAGCGCACGCGGACGGCCAGCATCGACTAGGCGCAGGGTCCGTGTGCGATGCAGGTAGCCGAAGAACCCGAGCAGCAGCGCGGCGGCGGTCTTGGCGAGCACCAGCACGCCGTACTGGGTGTCCAGGTCGCCTAGGGAGAGTCGAAGCGATGCGTTCACGACGCCCGTTACGACGACCGTGAACCAGCACCCCAACGCCACGGCCGAGTACATCCGGGCGGCGGCGGCAGCGTAAGGGCGGTTGAGCAGGACTAGAAGCGCGACGAGCCCACCGACCCACACCGACATCGCGACGACGTGCAGCATGAGGCTGTCGCTGGCGATGTCGTGGTCACCACCGGCCGACGAGTGCCCGGTCAGCGCTACCGGCGCCACACCGACCAACGACAGAGCCAACAGTGCGAGCGGCGGTACCTGGAGCCGCACGCCTACCCAGACCAACGCGGCCAAGTTAGCCACTACGAGCCAGGCCAGCGCGACCGACAGCCGCCCCACCGCAGGCCCTAGCAGCGGGAACACACCAGTCACCGTCTGCCCTAGAGCGTCCGCGACCGTCAACACGACCATCGCGGCGGCCAATAGAGCCCACCAACCAGCAAACGTGCCCGCGAGCCGGACAGCCCTACCGGACTCCCGCTGCGGGATGAGCACAGCGGCGGCCAACAGCGCGCCGACCACCAGCACGGCCACGACCTCGGCGAGCACACGAACCGACGGCAGCCCGTACCGGACGACCGCACCGGGGTTGGGCAGGCCGAGCACCGGCACGGGGGCCAGCGCGGCGATCCCGGCGGCCACCACGGCGCCGGTGACAGCACCGATGCCGACCAGCGGCGCGAGCCTGGTCCGTTCGTTCACGACGATCCTCCTGGCCACCGAACCCGGGTCAGGGCTGGCCGTGGCCCCGGTCCGAGGAGAGCACCTCGAACGACGCGATCTTCCACTTGCCGTCGACCTGGACCATCGTCACCGCGTCGACCAGGGTGAGATTGGGCCGCACCAGGGTCACGGTGACCTTGGCGCCCTCCGGCGTGGTGACCGTGTCGCCCACCTGGAACGAGACCATCGTGTCCGCCTTGGCCCGCTCGCACAACCGCTCGACCGTGCCGTAGCTGCCGCGCACCGGGTCGGTCAGCAGGTCGAAGGCCCTCGGGCAGTCCTCGTCGATGGCGGCCCGGAAGTACCCGGAGACCGCGGCCGCCGGGGTGTCCTCGGCGGTGCCGAAGAGCCAGAACTGGGCCCCGACCACGGCCGCGACGGCCGCGCCCACCCCGAGCAGGACCCCCGGCCGCCGGGTGAGCGGCGGCCGGGTGTCCGGTGTGGCGGTGGCGGTCATCAGGCGTGCTTGAACACGACGGTGGTGACCATCCACGGCGTGTTGGCCACCGTGTTCACCGTCGCGTTGGGTCGGGCACCGAGCACCGCGAGCTGGTCCTCAATCAGCATCTCCATGTCCCCGGCGGGCGAGGAGTTGAGCCGCTGGGTGAAACCAGCGCCCGGGGTGAGGTTGCGGGAGAAGCCGGAGTCGACATAGAAGCCGACCGCCAGGTGGTTGTTGTCGGTGCTGGCGGTGGTCTGCCCGGAGGAGGCGACGGCCGTGGTGCCCTTGTTCGACAGCACCGAGTCCACCGCGCCGAGCCCGGTGGCCAACGACAGGCCGGAGTACTCGACGACCCCGACACCGACGTCGGCCGACGAGGACACCGACGCGGTCACCGTCAGCTTCTGGCCACCACCGGAGGTGATGGGCGCGGTCCAGACGCTCTGCTCGGTGTTGTCCGTGCCCACGATGCTCGACACCTTGGTGTAGACGTTCCCGGCCGAGTCGCGCACGCCGGTCGCCCGGGAGCCCACGGTGTTCCACACGCCGACCTGGACCACGAGCCGGTCGCCGACCTGCACGGCCGACGGCGTCGTCACCGCCCGCTCGGCGCCGGGACCGCGGCCGGTGACCTGCTGGACGTAGCCGGGGATCGGGGTCGCCGACGGGGTGACCGAGTTCGACGGGGTCGACGCGGCGCTGGTGCCGATCGCGTTGGTCGCGGTCACCCGGAAGGTGTAGGCGGTGCTGTTGGTCAGGCCGGTGACCTGCGCGGTCGTGCCGGTCACCGCCACCGGGGTCTGCGGGGTGGCGCCGATGTACGGGGTCACGGTGTAGCCGGTGATGGCGTTGCCGCCGTCGCCGGGGGCCGACCAGGTGACCGTGGCCGAGGCGTTGCCCGCCACGGCGGCGACCGCGGACGGGGCCGACGGCGCGGAGATCGACGGCAGGATCCGCACGGTCTTGGCGACCGACGGCACACCGGCGGAGTTCAGCACGAACAGCATGTAGTCACCGGGCGGCGCGAGGGTCGCCCCGGCGGGGGTCTGCACATCGAGCTTGCCGACACCCTTGGTGAACTGCAGCGGCACGAACCGCTGGTCCATGTCGCTCTGGTGGGTGTTGGCGCCCATCGACACCAGGTTGACCGCGCTGATGTCGGCCGCGTCCGGGGTGGCCACCGCGATGGTCTGCGCGTACGCGGTGCTCGCGGGCGCGGCGGTGATCGTCGGGCGGGCGCCGTTGAACAGGTACGGCGGGGAGTAGATCTCGGCGGAGAACTGGCCGGGCACGGTGGCGCTGATGTGGTGGCCGCCGCCGGCGACGAGCACCCGGCCGTCGGCCATCAGCAGCGCGGTCTGGTGGTACTGGCGCGGCACCGACATCGACGCCCCGGTCGACCACTGCTCGGTGGCCGGGTCCCAGATCTCGGTGGCCAGGATGTTGGTGTTGAGCTTGCTCTGGTCGCTGCTCGGGGCACCGCCGACGGCGAGGACCTTGCCGTCGGCCATGGTGGTCAGCGTGTGGAAGTCGCGCGCGGTCTTCATCGGCGCGGTCTGCCGCCAGGCCGCGGTGGGCGCGGTCAGGTCGATCACCGAGGTGTTGGCCATCGCGGGCGCGCCGTCGGACACGGTGGTCGAGCCGCCGCTGTAGAGGATCTTGCCCGGCCGGTACATGGTGGACGAGCCGTTGATGACGCCGCTGGCGCCGACCGGGGTCCAGGTCTGGTTGTTGACGTCGAGCCAGTAGGAGACGTCCTCCGAGGGGCCCATCGTGAACACCTTGCCGTTGGGGGCCAGGTAGGCGAAGGGGTACTCGACCTCGTGGATCTGCGAGGTGTTCACATTGGACAGGACGG
The DNA here is from genome assembly GCF_024171945.1 of Actinokineospora globicatena. GTDB lineage: Bacteria > Actinomycetota > Actinomycetes > Mycobacteriales > Pseudonocardiaceae > Actinokineospora > Actinokineospora globicatena. The sequence goes on along the minus strand of NZ_JAMTCR010000002.1, from coordinate 2,758,465 downwards.
TCCAGGTGTTGTTCGCGGGGTCGTAGACCTCGGGGTGCTCGGCCCAGGTGTAGGCGTCGGAGGTGTTACCGCTGATGGTGACGTAACGGCCGTCCGGTAGCTCTGTCACGCTCGGGTACCACCGCGGGTAGTGCATGTCCGCGGCCCGGCTCCAGGTGTTGGAGGTCGGGTCGAAGATGGTGGTGTCCTTGATGCCGAGCTCGCCGGTGGACACGACGCCGTAGCCGCCCACGACGAGCACGCGGCCGTCGGGCAGGTGGGCGTTGGCGGCGCAGAAGATGCTGTCCGGCGCCATGATCGTGGTGAAGTTGTTGGTCGCAGGGTCCCACAGGTAGGTCGGCTCGGGCTGGTGCCAGCCGTCCCACAGCAGGTACTTGCCGTTGTTGAGCGCGACCATGTGCACGGCGACGAACGGCCAGTTCATCGCGGGCGCCCACTGGCCCTGGGGGGACGCGGTAGGCGTAACGGCGTTGGACTGCGCGGAAGGCGCGCTGGTGCCGATGGTGTTCGTGGCCGCGACGGTGAACGTGTAAGAGGTCCCGTTGGTCAGGTTCGGCACGGCGAGCGTGGCGACCGCACCGCTGATGACGATCGGGGTCTGCGCGGTGCCGTTCGCGTAAGGGGTGACGGTGAGGGACGTGATGGGGCTACCGCCGTTGGGCGGGACAGTCCAGTTCACGGTCGCGCTCGCGTTGCCTGCCTGCGCGGTGACGGAGGTAGGGGAACCGGGCGCGGTGGGGCCGTTGCCGCCACCTTGCGCTGCCTTGAACACGATCGTCGCGACCGACCACGGCACTCCCGCACCGGTCGACACACCCGCGCTCGGCTGCTCACCGATGCCGACAGGCCTGTCTTCGAGCACGAACTCCATGTCCGAGGTTGGCGACACGTTGACCCGCTCGGTGAACCCGGCACCCGCGGCGAGGGTCTTGCCGAACCCGGAGTCGGTGTAGAAGCCGAGCGCCAGGCCGTCACCGGTGGTGACGGGGGTCGGGCCGGAGGTGACGACACCGGCCACGGTGCTGGTCCCGGTCGCCTGCGACTTCTGGTCGACCACGGTCGCGTCGGCCACCTGCGAGAGCCCGGAGTACTCGGCGACGGCGATCCCCAGATCGGCCTTCGCGGTCGCGGTCACCGTGATGGCGGGCTTGGTGCCACCGCCGTTGACGACCGGCGCGCTCCACACGCTCAACTCGGTGCCGTCGGACGCGGTGACGGCGGTGAGCTTCGTGTAGGTGTTGTTCGCGGCGTCCTTGACGGTCTTCGCGGTCGCGTTCCCGCTGCTCCAGACGCCCACCTGCACGACGATCCGGTTACCGGTGGTCACGTTGCCCGGCAACGACACGGCCTTGCTCGCCGCGATCGCCCTGGCACTGGCCTTCTGCACGAACGCGGGCGCCACCGCGGCCGCGAACCCGGGCAACCCCAGCCCGACCAACACCAGCGACAAGAGCGCGGCAACCAGCACACGCGCCCGACGGGGGCGAAGGAATCCCATGTCACGTCCTCGACCGCAGTTCCAAGGCCGACCACGCCGGCGTCGCTTACATCGCTACCCCCCGAACAACGTTTCGCCCACGAGCCCAAGTCACGAAAATTACTCCAACCAGCGGGTTTAGCGACGAAACCCGTTGCGTGGTGGGGATTTTCGAGCCGCGACCACCCGCACACGCCAGGTCACCGAAATTCGGACAATTATCCGCAAATCGCATTCCAGGCGGGCTTCCGGCGATCGATACCCGGGCGCGGCCCCGGCGACCCAGGAGCCCGGCATCGGAGATGCCCGGTGATCGCGGTTCATGGCGACGGGCCGGGATCAGCGGTCGGTGGCGTGAGGCTGGGTTGACGACCAAGCGAGCCTCGACGAGCGCCCCGGCAGGACCGGCCCCGGTGGAGCGCGAACCCGGTGGGCAGCGATCGCGGGTCGGGTGGTGTCAGTGGTTGGTGAAGCCGCCGTGGAGGTGGCCTACCTGGATGGCGGTGCCGGTGTGGTGGCCGGTCATGACGTTGTGGACGGCGCCGGGGGTGAGGGGGTCGAGGTGGGGGGTGTCGGCGGGGTCCGCGGTTGGGGCGGGGACTAGGCCGGAGTTGAGGAGGTCGCCGGTGGGGGTGGGGACGTGGAGGTGGGCGGTGGAGCGGTGTTCCTTGATCTCGACCGGGACCGGGGTCGTGGGGACGGTGGCGTAGCCGGTGGCGATGACGTCGTCGTGGACGCGGTCGGAGATGAGGGCGGCGAGGAAGGTGCGGTCCGCGTCGGAGCGCTTGAGGGCGTCGCGCAGCGGGGCGGCGTCGACCAGGCGGTGCGCGGTGACCAGGGCCTGGCCGCCGCCGGGGTGCCGGATCGGGCCGACGTGCAGCGCCGCCCGCAGCCGCAGCCGCAGGCCGCGGTGGACCTTGCGCATCCACACGTCCCTGGCGACCAGTGCCTCCTGGAGCGCGCCGAGGACCTGCTCGGCGACCACGGGCAGGTACCGGGGGTCGAACCCGAGGCCGAGCCCGTCGCCGGTGTCCTGGGGGAACAGCCGCTGCTCCCAGACCTGCTCGAGCCCGCTCTCGGCGAAGGCGACCGCGAGCACCTCGGGGATGGCCTCGGCGAGCTTCTGCTGCCCCGGATCGGTGTTGGACCCGTACCGCTCGGCGTCGACCACGAGCACACCCAGGTACGGCGGCAGTTCCTCGCTCACAAGACCCTCCCCGGTCGTTGTCGCGCATGCCCGTCCACCGTACTGCTCACCGCGACCGGCACAGTGGACAGAAGCTGGTCGCTTTCCCGCCTTGCCCGAAGGGGCAAGCCTGCCGCCGACCCCATCACACCGGCTCCGACCCCGGCGAGGAACCGGGAAAACCCCGTTCGGGAAGGAGCCACTGCGATGGCGACCGAGTTCAAGTTCGTGGTGGACGGCCTGGAGCTGTCCGAGTCCCAGCAAGCCCTCATCGCCCAGGCGGTGGCCGAGGCGGGCACGGCGGCGGTCGACCGGGTCATCGGCCGCGACGTGCCCTACTTCGAGTTCGGCGGTACCCGGCTGCGCAAGTGGGAGCTGATCGGCCGCTACCTGCTCGCCGGTCCGCGCGCGCTCGAACTGGCCGAGCAGGTCCAGGGTTACCTGGGCAAGCGGGAACAGTGACGCACACCTGCCCGAGCGGGCAGGCCACCGCGGGCGCCACCCTGCTCGGCATCATGGGACCCGGCGGCCGGGTCGTGTTCACCCCGCACGGCCCCACCCTCACCCCAGCGCTGCGCGACGACCTCCAATCCCGGGTCGACGGCCCACTGGAGACCCGGTACCGCTTCGCCACGCCGTGCGCCACCAAGGGTTGCGCGTTCTGGGACGGCGCTTGCCGAGCCCTGGACGCCGCCCACGACGACTACCCCTCCTCTCCGACCGGAGCTCCTCCGGCCACCACGTCACTGACAAACACCTCACCGACAAACACCTCGCTGCCCGAATGCGGCATCCGCGACACCTGCCGCTGGTGGTCGCAAGAAGGCCCCACCGCGTGCGCGGTCTGCCCGCAGGTCAGAACCCGCGCACCACAACACAGCTGATCCACTCCCCCGGCGGCGGCTCGTCCCCACGAGCCGCCGCCGGGCCTCAGCACCGCAGCCCGACTCGACAGAGCGCCGCGGGTGGACCACAAGAGCCGGGATGACCACTACCCCGGTAAGAGGTCCACTACCCCGCGCCGTCGAAGTTCTCGCAGGCCGAATTCCGCGAGCGGGCGGTCCGATACGTCACTTTCGCACCAAGACGCCGCGTTCCCATTTTGCTGGTCCATTCCCATGTCTACCTCCCTGTCGCCGGCCACACAACGACGCTATCGGGCCCTGACCTGCGGGAACAACCGGTTGCCAGCGCCTGTGGACAACTTCCGGGGATGTGGACGACTCGGGGCGTGCCGCCTTCCGCGCGGCGATACCGACCCCGGTGGGCGAAATTCCGGGGCGCGCGGCGGCAAAGGGAGCGCGACCAGGGCCAACTGGTGAATTCCGCCGGGTTATTGGTCTAGACCTAAACCGGTGCAGGCGCTAGATTCGAGTGTGGTCTAGACCACACAGGGCCTACTCCGTCATCCCCTGGAGCCATCCCCATGAGACGCACCCTTCGTCGTTTGTCCACCGCGGCGGTGAGCCTCCTGCTGGCCGCCTCCGCACTGATCGTCGTGAACCAACCGGCATCGGCGGCGGGCTCGCTGCGCGCTGCGCTAGTGCTGACCGGGACCAGTGGCGAGTACACCGTCACCAACTCCGGTAGTGCTGCCGTCACCGGTTGGTCCATCCAGTTCGAGCTGCCCGCGGGTGTCACCGCGACCGCGAACGCCAACGCAACCGTGAGCCAGACCGGTACCCGGGTCACGCTCACGCCCGCCTACTACATCAACACGATCCAGCCGGGTCGCACCACGTACCCGTACAGCCCGTCGTTCCGGCTCAGCGCGGCGGCCACGCCGAGCAAGTGCCGGGTCGACAACGGCAACTGCGATGGTTCCCCTGACACACCGCCCGCACCCCCGGCCAACCTGCGCGCGACGGTGAAGACGACCAAGACCATCACCCTTGCCTGGGACGCCTCGACGATCGGCTCGCTGCCGGTCGCGAACTACGAGCTCTACCAGGGCACCAGCCTGGTGGCGACCACGCCCGATCTGACGGCGAGCGTCAAGGACCTCACGCCCGCCACGGCCTACACGTTCACCGTGAAGGCCAAGGACACCAACGGTCTCTCGTCGGCGGCGAGCGCGCCGTTGACCGTGACGACCAACAACCCGTCTGACGACACCCAGGCTCCTACCGTGCCTGGCGGTCTGCGCTCCACCGCGACCGACTCCGGCAGCGTCACCCTCGCCTGGAACGCCTCTACGGACAACACCGGCGTTGTGGCGTACGACATCTACGTCAACGGCGCCGCCGGCCCCACCGTCACCACCACCACGGCCAAGGTGACCGGCCTGTCGCCCTCTACCGCCTACAGCTTCACCGTGCGGGCGCGCGACGGTTACGACAACGCGTCGGCCCAGAGCGCGGCCGTTTCCGCTACCACGAAGGACATCGTCGACGGGTACGCCCGCATCGGCTACTTCGTGCAGTGGGGCATCTACGGCAGGCAGTTCTTCGTCAAGAACCTGGTCACCAACGGGGCCGCGGCGAAGCTGACGCACCTGCTCTACGCGTTCGGCAACATCGACCCGGTCAACCTGACCTGCCTCACCGGGGTCACCAAGGGCACCACGGCCAACCCGCAGGACCCGAACCAGGGTGACGGCGCGGGCGACGCCGAGGCCGACTACTCGCGCCCGTTCTCCGCGGGCCAGTCCGTCGACGGCGTCGGCGACACCGGCTGGGAGACGCTGCGCGGCAACTTCAACCAGCTCAAGAAGCTCAAGGTGAAGTACCCGAACATCAAGATCCTGATCTCGCTGGGCGGGTGGACCTACTCGAAGTACTTCTCCGACGTGGCCGCCACGGACGCGTCGCGCAAGAAGTTCGTGTCCTCCTGCATCGACACCTACATCAACGGCAACATCAAGGCCTACGGCGGCGCGGGCGGCCCCGGCACCGCGGCGGGCATCTTCGACGGCATCGACATCGACTGGGAGTGGCCCGCTAGCGCTGACGGTCACCCGGGCAACCACTGGTCGCCCAACGACAAGGACAACCTGACCGCCCTGCTCAAGGAGTTCCGCGAGCAGCTCGACGCCAAGAGCAAGACCACGGGTAAGAGGTACGAGCTCCAGGCGTTCACCCCCGCCGACCCGGCCAAGGTCCAGGCCGGTTGGGACGTCCCGAAGATCTTCGACTACCTGGACGTCGCGAACGTGCAGGGCTACGACTTCCACGGCTCGGGCAGCGACAACTCGTGGGAGCCCAACCGCACCGGCCACCAGGGCAACCTCTACCCGGACGCGGAGGACCCGTACAACAACAAGTTCAGCGTAGAGGGCGCGATCAAGGCCTACACCGACAAGGGCGCGAACCCACGCAAGCTGACGCTGGGTCTAGCGTTCTACGGCCGAGGTTGGCAGGGCGTCCCCGATAACGGCAAGAAGGGCGAGTGGCAGTCAGCGACAGGCGCCGCTCCCGGCCAGTTCGCCGAAGAGGCGGGCACCCGCGGGTACAGCAACCTGCTCGCGAGCGTCCCCAACTGCACCATCTACCACGACACGGCCTCCATCGCGACCGCCTGCCACACCGGCGGCACCAACGGCCAGTGGTGGACCTTCGACGACGCCTGGTCCATCCAGCAGAAGATCACCTGGCTCAAGCAGAAGAAGCTGCTGGGCGTCATGGCCTGGGAGATGTCCGGCGACCCCGGCGCCCTCATGACCGCGGTCGACAACGGCCTCAAGTAAGCACCACCACCGGATGGGGCTCCTCGCACGCGGGGAGCCCCATCTGTTGTCACCTGACGTGACGGATCAGCGCGGCGACGTCGGCGCTGAGGACGGGACCGTGGGGGTTCTTGCTGTCCCGCAGGTGGGCGAGGGTGCTGCCTACCTCGACGCAGTTCGAGTTGGCTGCGGATTGGCTGGACTTCTTGAACCGCATGGCGGCCTCCTAGCAGATCTTGGCGAACCTGATCAGCGCCGCGGCATCGGCCGCCAGCGATGGCCCGTTCGGGTTCTTGCTGTCCCTCAGGTGGGACAGGGTGTGGGCGACCTCGACACAGTCCGAGTTGGCTGCGGATCGGGTGGACTTCTTGAACCGCATGGCGGCCTCCTAGCGAGCCTTGGCGAACCTGATCAACGCGGCGGCATCAGCCGCGAGACAGGGACCCTGTGGGTTCTTGCTGTCCCTCAAGTGGGCGAGGGTGCTGCCTACCTCGACGCAGTTCGAGTTGCCCCCGGACTTGCTGGACTTCTTGAACCTCGGACTGGTCTGACGCATCTCATCCTCCGGTGCGCACTCGATCGATCTCGACCTCGAGCCTATCCCGCGTCTCCTGTTCAGAGAGCGCGCCGTTGCTCAGTCGGCGGCGGGCATCGACGTAGGCCTTGGTCTCCTCGTCGAAGAGGAACGTCGAGGACTCGTGGTGTTCGATGAGGACAGCAGGGCCCGCTTGGTCGAAGTACATCAGGTACCAGCTTCCGATCGCCAAAGCGGTCGGCTTCTCCACGATCCGGATGGTCAGGCTGTCTCTGAGCGACATGCGATGGATGTGCTGGAGCTGCTGCACGAACTCCTCTCGGTCGCACAACTGGTTGCGGAGAGCGGAGGTGCCGAGCAGTGCGACGTACTCGACGTTCGGGCGGTCGAGCAAGTCCTGCCTGCGTCGGCGCGCTCGCAAGCGGGCACCGATGTCGTCTTGCGGCACACCCCATTCCCGCATGACCGCTTCGGCGTACGCCGGGGTCTGCAACAGCCCAGGAACGATGCCGGGGCTCCAATCGACCGCGCGGGTCACATCCTGCTCGTAGGCAGCGAGTGCGCCGAGTTCGGTGGGGATGCCCGCAGGTTGGCGATCCCACCAACCGAGGCTGGGGGTCTCCTTGGCCCAGGCGATCAACTTCTCGCGGAGGTCGTGCGGGATCTTGTAGATCAACGCGAGCGCCATCACCGTTTCGGGTGAAAAACTGCGCTGGCCGCGTTCCACCCGGCTGAGGGTGGACTCCTTCCAGTTGAGCACCTCGCACACCGCGGCGAGGCTCATGCCTGCGGCGTTGCGGAGCTTGCGGAGTTCCGCGCCGAGCGCGCGGTCTTTGGGGGACGCGGGTTTGCGGTTGCCGCTCAGCACGGCGGTCCTCCTTCGGTGTTTCTGCCAAGGTGGGCAACGCCCTAGCTTCGCCTCAGCGGTGCGGGAACGACCCGCGCTCGTGGCAAATAGTGAAGGGTGCCGCCCATGACGCGCAATCCGGACATCGATGTGTACGCCACCATCCGCCCCGGCACGGAGATCACCTGTGACGTCACCAAGTCCGAGGTCCAACTCCGCTTCGGTGGCCACGCCGACGGCTTCCACCTGATCATCGAAGCAGGCGCCCTGTCACGCTTTGTCGACAGCATGCAGGGCGCGCTCGACTCCCTCCAGAACGCCGCCTGAGCCGATTTCGGCGGGGGCCCGGTGGTTAGCGCTACCGGGTCCCGCCTAGGACTTGGCAATTGCCAGGAGATGGGCGCTGGCGTTGATGAGTAGAGGGTCTTGTTCGACAAGGCGTGCGCAGTGAAGGGCGGCAGGTACGCGCGTGGGGAACTCGGCCAAGCCTGCGACGTCTAGAGCGGGCCAGGTCGGGCCTTCGACGCCGTAGACCTCTACGTCGGCATAGCCAGCGGCGCGGATTTCGGCGCGCAGTTCGTCGGCGGTGTGCCAGTGGGTGGTGGTGAAGCCGACATGACCGTCGTACCGGCCCGTCGCGATGACCGCCTCCACCGAGGGAAGCAGGTCTTCGTCAAGCCTGCCGTCGGTGCCTGTCTCCATGGCGGAGAGGTAGCGGCTGATCCCCGCCGCGGCCAGCAAACCCCCCGGCCGCAGCACTCGCCGCGCTTCGGTCAAGGCTCGCGCACGGTCATCGGGGTCGGTGAGGTGGTAGAGCGGCCCCAGCATCAGCACGACGTCGCTGCTGGCGTCCGGGACGGGCAAGTCGCGGGCATCGCCGATCTGCGCTGTAACGCCAGACAGCACCGACGCGGCCTCGACATGTGCAGGCACCAGGTCGAGAAGATGCACCGTGTGCCCGTCGCGCGCGAGCCATTCGGCGTGGACCCCGGTTCCGCCTCCCACATCCAGCACGGTGGCCGGCATTGTCAGGAACCGGCGGAGGAGTTCTTGCGTGCGTAAGAACTCCAGTCGGCCGTGGGGCGTCCTGTCCAGTCGAATGACTTCGGTGTAGGTGGCGTAGAGCCGGACAACGTCGGGGTTCATAACGCATGGTGGATAGCACCACCGCAGGCGGTCAACTGCCTTTCGCTAGACGCCTAGTACTGCTCCGGCGAGACCTGCCAACTCCGGCGCTAGAGCTGGGCGGGAGGCGATGCGGCCGGTGCGAGGTAGGTCGTTCACGACCGTGAGGGCTGCGTGGACCGTCACCCGTGCAGCCGCCTCTGACAGGTCAGGGCGCGCTTCCCGTAGTAGTCGGACCCACTCGGCGACGTAACCCCGTTGTAGGGCGCGGAGTTCCTTGGCGTCGCGCTCCGGCAGGTTCGCCAGTTCCGTTGTGTAGACGGCGATAAGATCATCCGACCGCATAACCGTGTCGACGTAGGAGCGGGCGAGTCTTCTTAGGGCGTCAGACGGATCAGTGGCTGATGTCAGCGACTCCTCTAGTCCCCACCGAAGCCGGTCGGCCATGCGGCGGCTTGCAGCCAGCAAGATGTCGGACTTTGAGGCGAAGTGGCGGTAGACGCTAGGGCCGGCGATGCCGGTTGCGGCGCCGATGTCTTCCATGCTGACGGACGGGAAGCCGCGTTCGCGGAAGAGGCGGGTCGCGGATGTCAGTAGCTCTTCACGTCGGGTTGGGGCTGGGCTCCCGCGCCACACTGGGGTAGGTAGGCCTGCCGCGATGGGGGCGCGCACGATTGCCTCGGCCAGTGAGGCCAGCAACGAAGCGAACTCCGGGCCAGGTAGCTCTACCCGGTGGTCGCCGACGCTGCCGAACACGCTCAGGGCGGCGAAGCACAGCAGGTCCGCCTCGCCCGGGTCCAGTGAGGGGCGCAACCGTCGGAGGCCGGTCATCCACTGGCCGAGCAGAGCGCCGACCCGGCGACGGATCTCCTTCTGGTCGGCTTGGTGCAGGTGCCTGCCCTGCCAACGCCACAGTGCGGTGAGTGCGCGTTGCTCGATCGAGACCTCGGCGGCGGTCACCAGCAGGGGGCGCAGGGCGGCCGCTGGGTCGGCCTCGGCCAGCTCGACCGGTCCGGCGAGCCGCTCCGCCAGTCCGTCGATGCCGTTGAGCAGCACGAACCCGAGCACGTCCTGCTTGTTCTGGAAGTGCCGGTACAGCGCGGGCCCGGTCACCCCGGCGGCCGCGGCGATGTCGTTGACCCCGACGGCGTGGTAGCCGTGACGGCCGAACAGCTCGGCGGCGGCCACGGCCAGCTCGGCCTTGCGGTTGCGCCGCCCGCTCGGCCGGTCGCCTGCTCGCCCGGTCTGGGCACCGCGAGTCACTCGGGAGCCTCCTGGGGTGAGAGCGGAGTTACAACCGTATGCGGAACCCAGCACGTTGACAACCAGTTGATACTCGCGAGTATGTTAATGGGCATTAGCGCCAGTCAGCTCGAGAGAGGATCGGCCGAGTGAGTACCGAAGCCTTCATCTACGAGGCGATCCGCACCCCGCGTGGTCGCGGCAAGCAGAACGGCTCCTTGCACGGGGTCAAGCCCATCTCACTGGTCGTCGGCCTCCTGCACGAGCTCACGGCCCGCCACCCCGAGCTCGACCCGGCCACCATCGACGACGTCATCCTCGGCGTGGTCTCCCCGGTCGGCGACCAGGGCTCGGTCATCGCCCGCAGCGCCGCCCTGGCCGCGGGCCTGCCCGACAGCGTCGCGGGCCTGCAGATCGACCGGTTCTGCGCGTCGGGTCTGGAGGCGGTCAACATCGCCGCCGAGAAGGTCCGCTCCGGCTGGAACCAGCTGATCGTCGCGGGTGGCGTCGAGTCCATGTCGCGGGTGCCGATGGGCTCCGACGGCGGCGCCTGGTTCAACGACCCCGAGACCAACTACGACACCTACTTCGTCCCGCAGGGTGTTAGCGCTGACCTCATCGCGACCACCGAGGGCTTCACCCGCGACGACATCGACTCTTACGCTGTCGAGTCGCAGCGCCGGGCAGCGGCCGCGTGGTCCGCCGGGTACTTCGCCAAGTCAGTCGTACCGGTCCGCGACCGCAACGGCGTCGTGCTGCTCGACCACGACGAGCACATGCGCCCGGAGTCGACGGTAGAGAGCCTCGGCAAGCTGAAGCCGTCATTCGCCGGTATCGGTGACTTCGGCGGTTTCGACGCCGTCGCGTTGCAGCGCTACCACCATGTAGAGCGCATCAACCACGTCCACACGGCCGCGAACTCGTCCGGCATCGTCGACGGTTCCGCCCTGGTTCTTATCGGCAACGAGGCCGCGGGCTCCGCCGCCGGTCTTACCCCGCGCGCGCGGATCGTCTCGGCAGCGGTAACCGGCGCCGAGCCGACCATCATGCTCACCGGCCCCACCCCGGCCGCTCAGAAGGCGCTGCGCCTGGCGGGCCTGACCCCGGACGACATCGACGTCTGGGAGCTCAACGAGGCGTTCGCCGCCGTGGTGCTGAAGTTCATGCGCGACCTGGACATCCCGCACGACAAGATCAACGTCAACGGCGGCGCGATCGCCATGGGCCACCCGCTCGGCGCGACCGGCGCGATGATCACCGGCACCGTGGTCGACGAGCTGGAGCGGCGCGGCGCCCGGCGCGGCCTGGTCACCCTGTGCATCGGCGGCGGTATGGGCGTCGCGACCATCATCGAGCGAGTCTGAGGAGCCATGAGCATGATCGGCTGGGACGTCGACGGCGACGGCATCGTCACGCTGACGATGGACGACCCGAACCAGGGCGCCAACACCATGAACGACCTGTTCCGCACCTCGTTCGCCGAGGTGGTGGACCGGCTCGAGGCCGAGCGCGACAGCATCACCGGCGTCGTCATCACCTCGGGCAAGAAGACTTTCTTCGCGGGCGGTGACCTCAACCAGCTCATCCAGGCCCGCCCGGAGGACGCCGCCGAGATCACCAAGCGGGTCAACGACATGAAGTCCGCGATGCGGCGGCTGGAGCTGCTCGGCAAGCCGGTGGTCGCGGCGATCAACGGCGCGGCGCTGGGCGGCGGGTACGAGATCGCGCTGGCCACGCACCACCGGATCGCGTTGGACGTGCGGGGCAGCGAGATCGGCCTGCCCGAGGTGTCGCTGGGCCTGCTGCCGGGTGGCGGCGGGATCACCCGAACGGTGCGGCTGCTCGGGATCCAGAACGCGCTGCTGAACGTTCTCCTGCAGGGGCAGCGGCACAAGCCGGGCAAGGCGAAGGAACTCGGGCTGGTCGACGAGCTGGTGTCGACGCCCGAGGAGCTCGTGGCGTCCGCGAAGGCCTGGGTGAAGGCGAACCCGGAGGCGCGGCAGCCGTGGGACGTCGAGGGGTACAAGATCCCCGGTGGCACCCCGTCGAACCCGAAGTTCGCGGCGAACCTGCCCGCGTTCCCGGCGAACCTGCGCAAGCAGATCAAGGGCGCGCCGATGCCCGCGCCGCGCAACATCCTGTCCGCCGCCATCGAGGGCGCCCAGGTCGACATCGACACCGCGACCCGGATCGAGACCCAGTACTTCGTGGACCTGGCGGTCGGCCAGGTCGCGAAGAACATGACGCAGGCGTTCTTCTTCGACCTGCAGGCGATCACCAAGGGCAACAGCCGCCCGGACGGCCAGCCGCGCTACACCGCCCGCAAGGTCGCGGTGCTCGGCGCGGGCATGATGGGCGCGGGGATCGCGTACTCCAGCGCGCGGGCCGGGATCGACGTCGTGCTCAAGGACGTCACCCTGGAGGCGGCGGAGAAGGGCAAGGCGTACTCGGCGGGCATCCTCGCCAAGGCCGTGTCCCGGGGCAAGATCACCCAGGAGAAGGCCGACGAGGTGCTGGCGCGGATCACGCCGACGGCCGACCCGGCCGACGTCGCGGGCGCGGACCTGGTCGTGGAGGCCGTGTTCGAGAGCCCCGACCTGAAGAAGAAGGTGTTCGCCGAGGTCGAGGACCTGGTGGCACCGGACGCGCTGCTCGGCTCCAACACCTCGACGCTGCCGATCACCGGGCTGGCCGACGGGGTGAGGCGGCAGGAGGACTTCATCGGCCTGCACTTCTTCTCGCCGGTGGACAAGATGCCGCTGCTGGAGATCGTGGTCGGCGCGAAGACCTCGGACGTCGCGCTGGCCAAGGCCTTCGACTACGCGCAGCAGATCAAGAAGACGCCGATCGTCGTCAACGACAGCCGGGGCTTCTTCACCAGCCGGGTGATCGGGACCTTCATGAACGAGGCCCTGGCGATGGTCGGCGAGGGCATCGCGATCCCGTCGATCGAGCAGGCAGGCGCCCAGGCCGGGTACCCCGCGCCGCCACTGCAACTGCTGGACGAGCTGACTCTTACGCTACCGCGCAAGATCCGCGACGAGGCCCGCGCGGCAATCGAGGCCGCGGGCGGCACCTGGCCCGCGCACCCCGCGAACGAGGTCCTGGACCGGATGGTCGTGGAGTTCGACCGCAAGGGCCGCTCCTCGGGGGCCGGGTTCTACGACTACGCCGACGGGAAGCGCACCGGCCTGTGGTCCGGTCTCACCGCCGCCTTCGATTCCGGCAGCACGGAGATCCCCTTCGCGGACATGCAGGAACGCATGCTGTTCGCGGAAGCCCTGGAAACCGTGAAGTGCTTCGACGAGGGCGTCCTGCGGACCGTGCCAGACGCCAACATCGGCTCCATCTTCGGCATCGGCTTCCCAGCCTGGACCGGCGGCATCATCCAGTACATCAACGGCTACCCGGGCGGACCCGCCGGTTTCGTCGCCCGCGCCCGTGAGCTAGCAGCGGCATACGGGGACCGGTTCCTCCCGCCCGCCTCCCTCGTGACCAAGGCCGAGAACGGCGAGACCTACGCCTGACCGCGCTTCCCTCTGCCCGCCACTCGGCTCCACCAGTGGCGGGCAGAGGCCTTTTCCGCCTTCACGACCGCCTGGACCACCGTGCGCCGGTACCCCACCGATCGGGCCAGGTCCTCCGAATTGGCAAGCGGATCACTGGCCGCCAGTGCACGCTGGATCTCCAGCGCCTCGTCGATCGCGACCATCCCCTCTCGCGCCCGCCCGGCCTTCACCAGGTCCAGGGCGTAGTGGCTGAGGGCGAGGCCGAGCCCATCCAGGTAAATGGGGTTCCGGTTCGCCAGTTCGCGCCTGATCGCCAGCCCCTCCTCGACCAGGGCCATCGGTTGGTCACGGTGGAGCATGAGCAGGTGGAAGGACAACGTGCTCAGAACGAGGGAGAACGTGTGCAGGTGAACGTCGGGATCGCGGCGCGCCAACGCGCGTGCCAGCACCACGGCTTCCTCGACCACCGCCAAGGCGTCCTCGTACCGGTCGTCCGCGTGCAACGCGGATGCCAGACCCTCCACCGCGCGCACGAGGCGCGGAACCCTTTCGGAATCGCTCGCGGCCAAGGCCCGGAACAGGCGCAAGGCCTCCGTGGCGGCGACCACGCCGTCACCGGCGCGACCCACCCGCGCGAGGCTGATCTTGAGGCTGGTCAGGCACTCCGCGAGACGCGAGACATCCTCGTCGCGGAGCTCGAGTTCACGCCAGGTCGCGGCGGCCTCCTCGAGCGCGACCACGGCGTCCTCATGTCGACCTACCTTCGACAGCCGCCCGGCGTGGTCGCTCAGTGCCTGTGCGAGTTCGGTAGAGCCACTGCGGCGGTGTCGAGCCACGCCACCGGTGATGTCCGCCGCTAGGTAGGCCAAACGCTTGCTGTCGCGGGGAAGCGCGGCACCGAGAGCGATGAGGGTGGTCGCGGTGGTGTCGGAACTGGCCACGACGGTGTGTAGGGCCGCGAGCAGCGGGTCGGGGAACTCGGTCGTCAGCATGAGCACAAGCGCGGGCACTGCAAGGGTGTCTGGGTTCGCGGTGATAAGTGCGGTGATGTGCGCCGCGAGGTGGTCGTGGTGGGGACCGTGCGCTAAGGCTCGGGTGAGGACCGTGAGGAGGGTGGTCACCTGCGGCGGGGTGGCCACAGCGACCAGCCGGGTCGTCAGGTCGGGGGTGGCGTGGACTTGGCGGGCCACGTGGTGTTCGGCGAGGCGGTGGGGTTCGGGAGCGTCGAAGGCGCGGCGCGGGCTGGTGGGCGGGTAGAGGGTGCCGAACCAGGTAATGAGGGCGTGGACCGTTCCGGCGGAAAGGCCGGGGAGGGTCTGGAGAACTGGTTCAGCGTCCGCGGGTGTGGAGAGGCCCGCGAGGGCTAGGAGGGCGACGGCGTTGTGCAGGGTTGCTCGGTCAAGAGTGGCTAGAGCGGGGATCTGTTTGGCAGTCTTTTCCCAGTGGCGGCGTTCGTGGAAGAGGACTCGGCCTTCGGCGGTGTGATCCGCAGTGTGCTGTGGGGGCGCTGCAGCGTCTAAGAGGTCAGCCAGGGCAGTGAGGTGCCACGTGAGGGGATGGTCATTCTTATCGCGAGCGGGAAGCTTGGCCGTGCGGCCGTCGACTCGGGGTAGCGCGTTGGCGTAAGAGGCGAGAACCTTCCGGCGGTCGGCAGTCGGGGTCAGTGGGTCTAAGCGCTGGATGGTGGCGCCGACCAAGGCATTGCCCACCCCAGGGACGTGCTCCCACCATTCGCCGTGGGTGCGGGCCAACAGCAAGACCTTCACGTTCGCGGTCGCCAGGACGCTCAGTTGCTCCAGTCGGGTCTCGGCGTGGTCGAGCACGACCAGGGTCGGGTGCCGGGAATCGGCGACGACCCGCAGTGCGTCCGGATCAGCGTCGGGATCGGGCCAGAACACCAGCCACGACGCGGGCAGTTCCTGGCCCAGTCGCAACGCCAGGCGCGTCTTGCCCTGGCCTGCCGGTCCGTGCAGCAGCCACACGGGGTAGCCCGGTCGGGCCAACCAGGCGTGCAGCGACGCCATGATCTCAGGCCGGGGTTGCCACGGCGCGATCTCGTGCCGGGCGAGCACCAGCGCGGACGGGCAGGCCATCCGACCGGTGCCGACCGCCAAGGGCTCGAACTCCGCCGCGACCAGCCTGCCGGAGGCGCCCAGCGCGGCCAGGAACGCGCCGTCGTCCCACAGCACATCCGTTGGTACGGCGACAAGTTTGGGGCCTTGGGGGTGCGCGGCGACAACACCGACCAGGACATCGCCAACGAAAACGCCCGCACCGGTACTCCCCTGCAACGTTGCGAGCGAGCGGCCGCGCACCGTGTACCGGTCCTCGGTTTGCCTCACCTGACCGGTGGCCTGGCGAACCCCAGAGCCACAACCACCCCAGACCTCGCACGCCTGTCCCGGCCGGTGCGTCGCAAACCGACCCCACTTCACCGGTTCGATGTCAACGAAGCCATCGACGGAGACCAGCGCCGCATCGTTGCGCCCGCCGGGGGTGCCCGCCCACACCACGGACCCGTCAAGCGCATCCATGCCACCGACCTTGACCGCGCTCCCCACCGCACCGCACACCCGCGCCGACGCCAGCACCAACCCGGGCGCGACCACGCACCCCGAGCCCCGCTCCCCCGCCTGCCCCCGGACCGCGACCGCCCGTTCCCGGCCCATCAGTCCCGGATGCTCTTCTTGGCCAACAGGTACGCGGGGAGCAGGACCTCGTCGTACTCGGCGTCCTTGGCACCGGTGGCGATGACGACCATGGTGAGGTCGATCGACTCGACGCGGTGGGTGAAGGCCCGGTTCTGGTAGCGCGTGTGCCAGGTGACCTCGGCGCTGGCGAGACCGCCGACGAGGGCGTCCCGGATGTCGACGTCGGTGGGGTCGTTCGCCGGGTCGACGGTGTCCTGCAGGAACTGGCGCGGGGTGGGGGTGGTTCCCGGGTCGGGCTCGGTGCGCTCGTACACCTCCAGCGTCCCGTCGGCGGAGTCCCCGGTGGTGATCACGCAGTCGATCGTGAGCCGGTACTCCTTCCCCGAGAAGTAGGTCCGATTCGGCGGCTCGACCCGCCACCCCGCGGGCACGTCCATGACCCCGACCGACCCGCACGCCCCGGTCGTGTCCCCCGCCGCGGCGGGAATCGCGACCTCCCGCCAGGGATCGGAGTCCCTACTGCCGCACCCCGCCAGCACCAAGACCCCCGCGACCGCAGCCGCCCGCATCCGCATTGATCAATCCTCGCGCACCCCCGCCGCCCCCTGTCAATCACCGCGGCGGCAGTCCCCCTGCTGGCCCCGCAAGACGACCAGCAGCTCGCCGAGGGCCTCGCGGATACCCGCGGAATCGCCCACGCGGCTGCCATCCCCACCGGCCACCGCTGTCCCAGCCCTACCGCCCCTGGATCGCGCCCGCGCGCGCAGGCAACCCCTGCCCAGCCCCCACCCTCTCCGGGGGGCGTCCCTGGGCCAGTCTACCGGGACCCACCGACAGTTGATCTTGAGAAGGCCTCGACAGAGATCCACATGTGGATAACTCCCGTCCCCCAGAAGACAGAAATTGGCGGAGTCGGGCAGGGCGCATCGGCGATCGGGTGCCCGTCGTTCGGGCGTCGCACGGGGGTGTGCGGCGGGTGTCTACTGGGGGGATGTCCTCGCTGCTGAACCTGCTCAACGGTGCTGAAGAGGTGGACGCGGTCGCGGCGTTGCTGCGGTGTTGCGGGTCGGGGCGGTGGGCGCGGGAGGTGGTGGCGCAGCGGCCGTTCGGGGGGATCGGGGATGTGGAGGAGGTGTCGGCGGCGGTGTTGGCCACTCTGGACTGGGCGGAGGTGGTGCCGCTGTTGGACGGGGTGGCCAGGGTGCGGGAGCGGTGGCCGGACCTCGGGCGCGGGGAGCTGATCTACGAGCAGCGCTTCGGCCACCGGTTCGTGCTGTGCCCGGCGGGGTTGGGGCGGGCCGAGGCGCTGGCGGCGCTGCGGCACCGGTCCGGGCACGACCGGTGGACCGAGCGGGCGGTGGCGACCGCGGAGTTGGCCAGGGTCGTGGCGGCGCGGGTGCGCGGTCTCGTACTGGGTGGAGTGTCCACAGTGGCGTCGCCGGGCCAGGTGGCGATCTGCCACGTGGCAGATAATGATCACTCTCGGTAGATCACACTCAGTCAAGGATGACCCGAACGGACGTGGGGGTTTGTCAGTAATCTGAGCGGCACCAACGCCGAATCAGAGGTGCGCTCCGTGGTCGAATCCGCCAGATGGGTTGCCCTTGACGCGATTGCCCATCCCGCACCGCCGCATGGGCGACGGCAGCGCGCGCCGGGACGACCCCCAGAGCCACCGTGCGTGGCGACACTCGGGCGCTGAACCCCACCGGTACAGCGAATGCCACCCGTTCGGACTAGGCGACTCCCGGCCAACTTGCACCGATGGGGTGGCGCTGAGTCCACGTTCGGGTGCACAGTGGTACATCTCAGGGCATCTCTCAGGCAGCACCCGGCGGCATGGCCCGGCAGCACATCCGGAGCCGCCACTCCCCTGTCGGAAACGAAAGCGGCGAGGACTTCTCCAGCGTGGACCGGCTTGAGTTGGCCACCGAGTGGGCGACCGCGTTGACCGGGATGGTCGACGCGGCCCACCCGTTGCCCGCGCGCGAGCTCGACGAGCTGATCGCCTCGGTGATCGCCGACCCGTCGCGCGCGGCGCGGGCCGGTGCCCGCCTGGTCGAGGCCGGGTACCGGGACCCGGACTGCCTGCGGGTCAGCATGTCGGTGCTCGCCGCCGGGCTGCTCCGACTGACCACAGTGGACGAGACGGCGGCCGCGCTCGCGGCGCTGGCAGCGGGTTTCGCCGAGGCGGCCAGTTCCCGGCCGTCGGACGCGCTGGTGGTCGCCGACTTCGAGCGCGACCTGCGCGCCAGCGAGGCCCGCTTCCGCGAGCTGTTCACCACCTCGGCGCTGGGCATGGTGATCTCCGACCTCGACGGCGGCTCGGTGCGGGCCAACGAGGCGCTCGAGACCATGCTCGGCTACCGCGAGGGCACCCTGGTGGTCGGCGCGGTCGACGAGCTGTTCCACCCGCAGGAGCGCGAGTACCTGCGGGAGCGCTACGACGAGCTCGCGGCCGGGCTGTGCGACCAGCTGCACGAGCGGACCCAGTTCGTCCGCTCCGACGGCGAGACGACCTGGGTGCGCATCGGCGTGTCCCTGCTGCGCGACCGCGACGACCTGCCCGCGCACCACGTGACCATGGTCGAGGACATCTCCGACCTCTACCTGCTGGAGAACCGGCTCAGCTACCAGGGCACGCACGACCCGCTCACCGGGCTGCCCAACCGGCAGGCGTTCCTCGGCCGGTTGGAGGAGGCGCTCGGCGCGGGCGCGGACGTGTCGGTGTTCCACCTCGGGCTCGACGACTTCGCGGTGGTCAACGACGGGATCAGCCGCGAGGCGGGCGACCACCTGCTGCGCGCGGTGGCGCAGCGATTACGCGAGGTCGTCGGCGACCACCCGGGCGTGATCGCCAGGCTCACCGGCGACGAGTTCGGGATCATGCTGGTGCACGAGCCCGGCGAGCTCGACGTCGGGTCGATCGCGGCGGAGATCAACGAGGTGCTGGCCGAGGCGACCTATGTGGACGGTGAGGGGATCGCCGCGTCGGCCACCATCGCGGTGATGAACCTGCCCTCCCCGACCAGCGACCCCGGTGAGCTGCTGCGGGCCACCGACATCGCCAGGCGCCGGTTGCGGCTGCAGGGGCGCAGGCAGTGGTGCATGGTCGACCCGGAGCAGAACCTGCGCTACCGCGAGCACTACCGGTTGGCCGCGGGCATCCCCGGCGCCTGGGAGAACGGCGAGCTCGACCTGGACCTGTGGCCGCTGGTGACCCTGGCCGACCACGCCGTGGTCGCGACCCAGGCGCTGCTGCGCTGGGAGCACCCGCGCTTCGGCACGCTGGGCAGCGAGCGGCTCGAGCAGATCCTGCGCGACACCGGCCTGGGTGTCCCCTTGGGACACTGGGTGCTGCGCCACGCCGCCCAGCTCGCCGCGGCCGCCGGGTCCGCGCTGTACCTGGAGCTGACCCCGGAGCAGGCGGCGGACCCGGACCTGGTCATGGTGGTGCGGCGGGTGCTGGCCGAGACCGGGCTGGAGGCCGACCGGCTGGAGCTGGGCATGCCGGTGCAGGCGCTGTGCTCGCCGGAGCAGCCCGCCGAGGAGAACCTGACCGTGCTGGTCGACATCGGCGTGCGCTCGGTGCTGACCGGGTTCGGCCGCAGCCGCGGCGACCTGGCCTGCCTGGAGGACCTGCCGATCCAGACCGTGCGGATGTCCGAGCACGTGGTGCGCCGGTTGGCCAAGCCGGACCAGGCGGCGCTGTTCACCCGCGCGACGCTGGGGCTGGTGCCGATGGTGCGCGAGGTCGGCATCTCGGTGCTGGTGACCGGGCTGACCGATCCGGCGCAGGCCGCGTGGTGGGCCGCGGCGGGCGCCGACCTGGCGTCCGGGCCGCTGTTCGGCTGAGTCCGCGCCGCCCGGGGACGACACCGACTCGCGCACACCGGCCCCTGGAGCCGCGTCGACCCGAGGCCCGCGGTTGGTTCAAGCCCAGTGCTCGTTCTAGCCCAGTGGAGGGCCAGGCCCGCGGCGGTTCAGCCCAGTGGTGGGCCAATCCTGCCGCGGTTCAGGCTCGTGGCAGGTCAGGCAGCCAGGACGGCGGCGCCCAACGCGGTGGCGCCTGCCTCGGTGATGGTCGCGGGCACCAGCTCGCCGAAGCGGCCGTGCGTCGCGGTGATCAGCCCGTCGTGGGTGAGCAGGTGCGCGGTGAACTGGTCGCAGCACGGCACACCGTCGATGTAGAGGTCGGGCTCGGTGCCGCTGGCCAGGTGCGCCCTGCCCTCGGCGACGGCGCGCAGCATGGCGCGGGCCCGGTGGCTCAGCTGATCGGCTGGCTCACTCATGGTCGGTCATCCCCCTCGGGGTGGAGTGTCGGTCAACACCTTGGATGCTTGACCCCTGCACGGGGTTGCATCGGTTTCGACCCCCACCGATGTTATGAACGTGACCTCATTGTGAGATAAGAGGCAGCGGCGTGGCGCACAGATACCACTCTTACCGGTGACCGTCGATTTCCGGTGTGTGAATGAGTGGTAACTGGGTACGCGGCACGGGTGCGATCAGGTTGACGAGCGCTCCACCAGCTCCGTTGGCAACAACACCGAGGGCGGCAGCGGCTCGTCGCCCGCGAGCTGCGCGAGCAGGTGCCATGTGGTGGTGCGCCCCAACTCTTCCACGTCCTGACGGACCGTGGTCAGTTGTGGCGCCGTTGTAGTCGCGAGCACCGAGTCGTCGAAGCCCACTAGCGCGATGTCATCGGGCACGCGCTTACCGTGTTCGGCGAGGGTCCTTAACGCGCCGACCGCGATAATGTCCGCGGCGGCGAACACCGCGTCGATGTCCGGGAATTTCGCGAGCAGTTCCGCCATCGCCCGCGCGCCGCCCTCGACGCTGAAGTCGGAGTACGCGACGCGTTCGGCGGGCTCGGGCACACAGGCCTGCCAGCCCGCGAGCCGGTCGACCCCGGCGGCCATGTCCTGCGGTCCGGCGATGGTCGCCAGGACGCGGCGGCCGGTCGTGATGAGGTGCCTGGCCGCCGCGGCGGCGCCGGTGAAGTTGTCGGAGTCGACGTAGGGGACCTTGATCCCCGACAGCGGCCTGCCCACGAGCACGACCGGCAGCCCGGCCTCGACCAGGCGCGCGGGCAGCGGGTCGCCGCGGTGCAGGCTCACCACGACCGCACCGTCGACGTGCCCACCGCACAGGTAGGACTCGAGGGCACCGTCCTCGCGGTCCTCCTGGTCCATCAGCAGCACCAACTGCCTGCGGCTGCCGGTCATCCCGGCGTAGACGCCGCGCAGGATCTTGGCGAAGAACGGGTCGCTGAAGACGCGGTCGCCGCGCTCGGAGACGACCAGCGCGATGGAGTTGGTCCGGCGGGTGACCAGGTTGCGGGCGGCCTGGTTGGGCACGTAGCGCAGCTCGGCGATGGCGGTGTCCACCGCCAGCTTGGCCCGCTTGCTGACCCCGGGCAGGTTGTTGATCACCCGCGACACCGTCGACCTGGAGACCCCGGCCACTCGCGCGACCGCCTCCAAGGTGGGGGCCTGCGATCCTCGCATCCTCACTCCGATCCCGTGCCCCGGCCGTCTGGTCAGCGGCGGTGCCGGTCCTGGGTGTTGGACAGGCCGAACAGGATCCGCTGCATCACGTCGTCTCCGTCGTCGTGCAGCGGCTCGCGTGCCGCCTCGATCGCCGCCGCGGGCGATGGCCTGCGTTGCCGCCGGGGCAGCGGCACCGCGGACGCGTTCATCCCGCCGGGCAGCGGGAGGCTCGCCCACAGGAGATAACGGCCGTCACCCAAATCAGTGACGCCCACTCGGGGACCGTCCGGAATGGCCGGGGTCCGCGCCACCCTCGGCGTCTCGATCTCGATGACGAGATCGGGTCCGGCGACCCTGATCCGCGCGGTGAGCATCCCCGGGTTGGCCGGGTTCGCCGCGCCGACCACCGCCTGTGCCAGTGCTCGACCGGCTTGAGCTGCGGCGTCGCGCATCGGGCGGAGGTTCCACTCGGTCGCCGAGAACCGCACGAACATCTCCGTGCACCCGACAGCGGTGGGTAGGGCGACCAGTTGCAGGTCGTCCATCTGTTCGGTCCGGTCGTTCATCGCGTGCGTCCTTCCCGGTCCCCGCGCGTGCGCAGATGGTGCCACGTCACCCGTTAGTAGCGGCACCCCAGGTCGTCTCCTTTACGGAGAGTGCACACAACCGGCCACGTGGTGACCCACCGCCGCCGACCACCCACCGCGGCGGTGGGAACCGGGCGCCGCGCGTCACGTTCTTCCGACGACCGTACCGAGTTGATCGCCCGGACTCCACGGAGTCCGGGCGCGACACCCCGAACGGCCGTGCGCGGCGAAGGTGAGCGGTCGTGCACAACGGGTGCGCACGGGCGCACTTCAGCGAATCTCCACGGTATGTCCACAGAGGACTCGACGGCGGCGCTCACGCCAGCTTCGCGGCGAGGACGGTCGTCCACTCCGCCAGGACCCGCTGCCTGCGCCGGGTGTCGTCGGTGAGCAGGTTGGCCAGGCCGAGGCCGCGGGCGAGGTCCAGGGTGGCCTGCACCGCCTCGCGCACCCCGGGCCGCGCCTCGTCCACACCGAGCGCGTCCACGGTCAACCGGTGCGCCTCGCGGCCGACCCTGGCCTCCAGCGGCACCACCTGCACGCGCAGCTGCTCGTCCGAGGCGGCGGCCACCCACAGCTGCAGCGCCGCGGCGAACAACTTGCCCGCGTACATCTCGCCGATCGCCTCGACCACGAACCGGGTCCGGTCCGGGCCGGGCGGCAGGCTGGGCAGCGCCGAGCGCAGGAACTGCACCCGCTCGTCGGTCACGTAGCCGATGGCGGCGGTGAACAGGTCCTCCCTGGTCGGGAAGTGGTGCTGGGCGGCGCCCCTGGACACGCCCGCGCGCTCGGCGACGACCGAGACCGTGCTGCCGCTCCAGCCGACCTCGGCGAGGCAGTCCACCGCCGCGGCCAGCAGCCGACCCCGGGTGGCCCGGCTGCGGTCCTGGCGCGGTTCGCGGACTGCCTCACCCATGCGGTGCCCCCACTCAGTAGGACTTGGGCAGCCCGAGGGTGAACTGCGCCACGAAGTTCAGGACCATCTCGCGGCTCACCGGGGCGATCCTGGTCAGCCGGGACGCCGCGACGAGCGCACCGAGACCGTACTCGCTGGCCAGACCGTTGCCGCCGTGGGTTTGCACGGCCGCGTCGACCGCGCGGACCACGGCCTCCCCGGCGGCGTACTTGGCCATGTTGGCGGCCTCGCCCGCGGCCATGTCGTCGCCGGCGTCGTAGAGCCAGGCGGCCTTCTGGGTCATCAGCTTGGCCAGGTCCAGCTCGATCCTGGCCTGGGCGAGCGGGTGCGCGACGGCCTGGTGCGCGCCGATCGGCTCCTTCCACACCTGCCGGGTCTTGGCGTAGTCGACGGCCTTGGCCAGCGCGAACCGGCCCATGCCGATGGCGAAGGACGAGGCCATGATCCGCTCGGGGTTCAGGCCAGCGAACAGCTGCATGAGCGCCGCGTCCTCGGACCCGACCAGGGCGTCGAGCGGGAGCCGGACGTCGTCGAGGAACAGCGAGAACTGGTAGTCGGGGGAGACGATGTCCATCTCGATGCGCTGGTAGGTGAAACCGGGCGCGTCGGTCGGGACGATGAACAGGACCGGCTTGAGCTTGCCGGTCCTGGCGTCCTCGGTGCGGCTGACCACCAGCACGGCCTGCGACTCGTCGACGCACGAGATGTAGACCTTGCGGCCGGTCAGCAGCCACCCGTCGCCGTCGCGGCGGGCGGTCGTGGTGATCCGGTGCGAGTTGGAGCCCGCGTCCGGCTCGGTGATCGCGAACGCCATCCGGACCGTGCCGTCGGCGAATCCCGGTAACCACCGGCGCCTCTGCTCCTCGGTGCCGTACCGGGCGATGATCGTGGCGCAGATGGCCGGGGAGACGACCATCTGGAGCAGGGACGCCCCGGCGGCGGCCAACTCCTCGCACACCGCGGCGAGGTCACCGATGCCGCCGCCCCCGCCGCCGTACTCCTCGGGGACGTTGACGCCCAGGTAGCCCAGCCTGCCCGCCTCGTCCCACAGCTCGGTGGTGTGGCCGCCGGACCGGGCGGCCTTGAGGACGTACTCGTGGCCGTACTTGCGCCCCAGCTCCCCCACCGCCTTGCGCAGAGCCTGGCGTTCCTCGGACTCGACGAAGCTCATGTCCCCTCCACAGGTTCGTCCGCACGCACGACGGCCAGCACCCGGCCCACCTCGACCTGGTCACCGGCCCCGACCGGCAGCTCCGCGACCACCCCGGTCACCGGCGCCACCACCCGGTGTTCCATCTTCATCGCTTCCAACCACAGCAGCACCTGCCCGGCCGCCACCCGGTCCCCCGCAGCAGCGGCGACCCGGACGACGGTGCCGGGCATCTGGGCCAGCAGGGACCCGGCCGGGGTCCTCGCCGCCGGGTCCGGGAACCGGTCGGGCACCTCGAAGGCGACCGAGCCGGTTGGTGTATCCACAAAGGACCAACCGGGGGCGCGGGCGACGTCGAACCGGCGCACCACACCGTTCACGGCCAGGCGGACCAGGTGCGGGGTAGCTTCAACCAGATCGACGCCGTCAGTGGTGAGACCGTCGGTGGCGAGCCCGTCGCGGCCGATCCGGTAGCGGACCTCGTGGTCGCCGATGACCTTGACCTGCGGCTGGGAGACGACGTTGCGCCATCCGCTCGGCAGGCGGCCGAGCACTCGCGCGGCGGCTCGGTTGGCCTCGGCGTCAGCCAGCGCGGCGGCGAGGGCGGCCAAGGCCTCGGTGTCCTTGTCCAGCAGCGGGGCGGTCAGGTCGTGGCGGGTGAGGAAGGCGGTGTCGGTGGCGCCGTCGCGGAAGGCCTCGTGGCGCAGGACCTGGACGAGCAGGTCGCGGTTGGTCTTGACGCCGTGCAGGCGGGAGCGGGTGAGGGCGCCCGCGAGGACCCTGGCGGCGGTGGCGCGGTCCGGTGCCCAGGCGATGACCTTGGCGAGCATCGGGTCGTAGTGGACGCCGACGACCGAGCCGGTCTCGACGCCGGAGTCGACGCGGATGCCGTCGGTGGGGATCTCGAAGCGGTGCAGGGTGCCGATCTGCGGTCGCCAGTCGTTGGCCGGGTCCTCGGCATAGAGGCGGACCTCGATGGCGTGGCCTTGCGACGGGGGCGGCTCGGCGGGGAGGCGGGCGCCCTCGGCTACGGCGATTTGCAGGGCGACCAGGTCGAGCCCGGTGGTCAGCTCGGTGACGGGGTGCTCGACCTGGAGGCGGGTGTTCATCTCCAGGAAGTAGAACCGGCCGGACTCGTCGGCCAGGAACTCGACCGTGCCCGCGCCGGTGTACCCGACCGCTTCGGCGGCGGCCTTGGCGGCGGCGAACAGCTTGTCGCGCATGCCATCCGTGCGCTCGACCAGCGGCGACGGGGCTTCCTCCACGACCTTCTGGTGGCGTCGCTGGATGGAGCACTCGCGCTCGCCGACAGCCCAGACCGTGCCGTGCTGGTCGGCCATGATCTGGACTTCGATGTGGTGACCGGTCTCCAGGTAGGGCTCGCAGAACACCGTGGCGTCACCGAAGGCGGAGAGCGCTTCCGACCGGGCCGCTTGGAGTTCGGCGTCCAGGTCGGCGAGGTCGCGGACCACCCGCATGCCGCGTCCACCACCACCGGCCGAGGCCTTGATCAGCACGGGGAGGTCTTGCTCGGTGACGTTATCCACTTCGGACAGAACTGGAACGCCTACCGCAGCTAGGAGGCGCTTGGACTCGAACTTGGAGCCCATCTGGGCGATGACCTCGGGAGCGGGGCCGATCCAGGTGAGGCCAGCGGCCAGAACGGCGCGGGCGAAGTCGGCGTTCTCGGAAAGGAAGCCATAGCCGGGGTGGATGGCGTCGGCACCCGCGTCGAGCGCGGCTTGGACCAGGAGGTCGGCTCGGAGGTAGGTGTCGGCGGGAGCGGCGCCAGGTAGGCGGACGGCGGTGTCGGCCTCGGTGACGTGCGGGGAGTCCGCGTCAGCGTCGGAGTACACGGCCACTGTGGACAGACCCAGCGCGCGAGCGGTGCGGAACACCCGGCGGGCGATCTCACCGCGGTTGGCGACCAGGACACTGTGGATGGTCATCGCACTCACATCCGGAAGACGCCGTAGCCGGTGGCGCCCTCCACCGGTCCGGAATGGATTGCGGATAGGGCTAGACCCAGCACCGTGCGGGTGTCGCGGGGGTCGATGATGCCGTCGTCGTAGAGCATGCCGGACAGGAACATCGGCAGCGACTCCGCCTCGACCTGACCCTCGACCATCGCCCGCATGGCCGCGTCGTGGTCCTCGTTGTAGGGCTGCCCTCGGCGCTCAGCGCCTTGCCGCATGACGATCGAGAGCACGCCCGCGAGCTGGGCCGGTCCCATCACCGCGGACTTCGCGCTGGGCCAGGCGAACAGGAACCTGGGGTCGTAGGCGCGGCCGCACATGCCGTAGTGGCCCGCGCCGTAGGACGCTCCGATGAGGACGGACAGGTGCGGGACCCGGGAGTTGGACACCGCGTTGATCATCATCGCGCCGTGCTTGATGATGCCGCCCTGCTCGTACTCCTTGCCGACCATGTAGCCGGTCGTGTTGTGCAGGAACAACAACGGGGTCGCGGTCTGGTTCGCCAGCTGGATGAACTGGGTGGCCTTCTGCGCCTCCTCGCTGAACAGCACGCCCTGGGCGTTGGCGAGGATGCCGATGGGGTAGCCGTGCAGCTGGGCCCAGCCGGTGACGAGACTGGTGCCGTAGAGGGGTTTGACCTCGTCGAAGTCGGAACCGTCGACCACGCGGGCGATGACCTCGCGCGGGTCGAACGGGACCTTGAGGTCGGCGGGCACGATGCCGAGCAGGTCTTCCTGGTCATACAAGGGATCGGTGTAGTCAGTGGCCGGTTCCGGGCCCTGCTTGCGCCAGTTGAGGCGGGCGACGATGCGGCGGCCGATGCGGATCGCGTCGCGTTCATCCTCGGCGAGGTGGTCGGCCAGGCCGGAGACGC
Organism: Actinokineospora globicatena; assembly: GCF_024171945.1. GTDB lineage: Bacteria > Actinomycetota > Actinomycetes > Mycobacteriales > Pseudonocardiaceae > Actinokineospora > Actinokineospora globicatena. The sequence continues at coordinate 2,731,234 of NZ_JAMTCR010000002.1, read as the reverse complement.
GGGCGTGCATCTCCGCTCCGCCAAGGGATTCGTCGTCGGCGTCCTCCCCGGTCGCCATCTTGACCAGCGGCGGGCCACCGAGGAACACCTTGGCGCGCTCGCGGACCATGACGACGTGGTCGGACATGCCGGGCAGGTACGCGCCGCCCGCGGTGGAGTTGCCGAAGACCAGGGCGATGGTGGGGACTCCGGCGGCGGAGGAGCGTGTCAGGTCGCGGAAGGTGCGGCCGCCGGGGATGAAGATCTCCTTCTGGGTGGGCAGATCCGCGCCGCCGGACTCGACGAGGTTGACGGTCGGCAACCGGTTCTGCGCCGCGATGTCCGCCGCCCGGAAGCCCTTGCGCATGCCCCACGGGTTGATCGCGCCGCCCTTGACCGTCGGGTCACTGGCGTTGACCAGGCACTCGACGCCCGCCACCACGCCGATCCCGGTGACCAGGCTGCCGCCGACCTGGAAGTCGGTGCCCCAGGCGGCCAGCGGGGAGAGCTCCAGGAACGGGGAGTCGGGGTCGAGCAGCAGTTCGACGCGCTCCCTGGCCAGCAGCTTGTCCCGGTCGCGGTGGCGGGCGACGTACTTCTCGCCGCCCCCGGCCACCGCCTTGGCGTGCTCGGCCGCCAGTTCGGCGAGCTTGGCCAGCATGCCGTCCCGGTTGGCCCGGAAGTCGGCGGCGCCGGGGTCGACCGAGGAGCGCAGCGGGGTCACCGCACCACCGTGGCACGGGCGCGGTCGCTTTTCAAGCATGCATGCTTGATTGTTTCGTGGCGGCGCGCGGGCTGGGCAGGTCACCGGGGTGCGTCCAGGCCTCCAGGGCGCGGCGGTGTGGGCCGTCGGGGACCTGGGCGAGCTGGGCGAGGGCGCGGTCGGTGTAGTGCTCGGCGAGGTCGTTGGCCTGCTGACCGGGGTTGGGGTGGGCGTGACGGGCCAGCAGGTCGGTGAGGGTGGGGCGGTTCTCGCCGGGGTCCTGGGCCAGGTCGCGCGTGAGGTCGCCGCGGAGGTGCAGGGCCATGCCGAGGGCCTCCCCGAACCCGGCGAGGGCGACGGTGTGCTCCGGCGCGGCCCCGGCGAGCAGGGCCCCGATCCGGCAGGCGGCGGAGGTCATCGCGGCGGTCTTGTAGTGCGCCATCTCCAGATACGCCGACACCGGCGCGTCCACCCCCAACGCCAACTCCAGCGCGGCCCCCTTGCAGGCCAACCGCCCCGCGCTCGCCTGAACCCGCATCACCTCGACAACGACCTCAGCCCTCGCTTCAACATCCGCGAGGGCCTCGAACCAGGTGAAGCACAACGCATCCCCAGCGATGATCGCCGCGCCTTCCCCAAACCGGCTGTGCACCGCTTCGCGCCCTTCCCGCCGACTGATGAGGTCGTCATGGATAGCCCCTCCCACATGCGCACACTCCACCCCCACCGCCGCGGGCAACACATCCTCAAGCCGCCCACCCACCGCGAGCGCGCTCCGCACCAGTAACAAGGGCCGCAACAACACCCCACCAGCCCCCAACGCATACCTGGCAACCCCCGAAACCACATCACCCCCACCCCATCGCCCGGCGATCGCCTCCCGCACCCTCTCGACCAACACCCCATCGCCACCAACCCAAGAATCCATACCCCAAATGCTCAAACCCCCCACCCCCCACGTCGACCCCCACCACCCGATCGGCTGCCCCTCTCTTTCCCACCCCCTCTCCGCCCCACCCGGCCCCAGCCACCAACACCCCACCTCTCCGGCACGCCTAGCTGGCGCAGCTGCTCGCCATCACGATCGAGGGTGTACATCGGATCGAGGAAGCTGCGCCCAGTCACCCTCTGCTCCATCGCCCGCGGAACGGAACCGCGGAGCTGCTACTCCGCCGACGAGGTGCTCGCACGTCAGCACGTGCGCTGGCGGAAGGCATCACCACCGAGACTGAGCCCGATCAGCCTGCCGAACTCGTGGTGCCGATCGCGCGGCGGATGTGGGCCGACCCGCAGACCCCCGATCGCGGCAAGGTCTCGTTCAGGCAGGACCACAACCCTCTGGTCAAGCAGGTGGCCGCCACGCACCGCACATGGGCGCTACCCAGCGAACAGGGTGTGGACCTCCGCGGGATCCCGATCGAGTAGTGCTTCCAGCTCGTCCGGCCCGATCACGGGGTGATTGGCGTAGGGTGTCGGCGTGTAGTCGAGACCTGGACGGCACAGTCGATAATCGGTGGACGTTCGGAAGTAGGCGAACGGGATGCCAGCGGCGTGCAGGCGGCGGGTTATCCGCCACGCCCGCTCATCGGACACCGTGACGGCCTCTACCCGCTCCTTCAGTTCCGGGACGATGGTGTGGTAGCTGTCGTCACCGAGGGGGTTACCGGTGACGACCACCTCACGCAGCAGGGGCAGCGCGCGTAGCGCGGAAACGTCACCTACCACGTTGTTGGGCAGCCGAACCCGTTTCAAGGTCGGCACGGTCGCCAATGCGTCGATGGTGGCGACCGCGCTGTGCTTGACGGTGATCGCGGCGAGCGCCCGGTGTCCCGCCAGCGGCGCAAGGTCACGCCCTGGGTAACCGTCGAGCCGCAGCGCGAGCAACCGCGTGAACTGGTCGAGGCCGCTGATGTCACGAGGGGAGATCAGCGCCAGGGACTCCACTTCGCCGATATCAGCCTGGGTGAACGGTCCAGGCCGCTGGAGCGCCAGGGTCACGCCACGTTCGACTTCGGGATCAAGCGCAGGCATGTTCAGCTCAGTCCCTTCACGGCTTTCTCGGCCTCGTCGAGGTCGTTCTGGATGATATCGAAGCGCACGGCCTGTTCCGCCATCAGTTGGAGGACCGTCATCTGGCCGATGCCCGCACCGGTCTTCACCAGAGCCGCGACCGTGGTTCCCAAGAACGCCTCGTCAGAACTCTCATGCTCGCCGTTCCAGACGAGCGGGTCGTCGGATCTGCGCATCTCCGCCCGCAACGCGGAGACGTAGTCGACAGCCTTCCCGGTGTGGGCGTAGAAGAGACGGCGGAGTCGATTGTGGAAGTCCTCTTGGCCGTTCGTCAGCGTGAACTTGAACTTGATCTTCCCGTTCTTTTTGTAGGACTCCCACAAGGCACCCGAATGGCCATAAGGTGTGGCGCCCTCGATTCGCCAAAGGACGTATTCGGTCCTCGAGCGCAGGGCGTGGTGCAACGCGACCCACCGGGCAGCCTCCAGTTTGTCCCCGCGTGACAGGTTGCTCACGGCACGCAGCAGCACGTCCGGGATGAAGTCCGTGGGAATCCACTCGTGCTTACCCGAGTCGGCACGCCGGAAGAGATCCATGAGGAACTCTTTCGACGGTTTGTGACGCGTCCACAGCTCGAACACCCTGGTGTTCCACTCGGAACTCTCAGTGGCGGCGTAGTGCAGGAACCCGATGATCCCGCCCTTCGCCGCGACAGTGGCTTCCAGTTCTTTATTCGCCTCGGACCCAGACCCGGGCAATGGCTTGAACGCACCCCACGTCCCCGTGTTGGGGTTGTACTGCATCAACTGGACCTGTTTCTCGGCACTGGCGGAGCGCCGGGCGAGCGGCTTCTTGAGATCCGCCAACGCCGCCTCGCCGAGCATCACCAACAGCGGCTTGCGCAGAACGCCCTTGGGGCCCAGGACGTGCCCGTAGAACTCGTCGGTCTGCGCTGCCGTGCCATTGACGCTGCTCCGGCGCACTTTGCTCGTGAAGTAGTCCAAGAGCGAGCGGTGCGTGTCCGTGCTGGTCAACATCTGGGTGGTGACGGCGGGCAAGGGGTTGAGGTCGACCGCTGGGTGCTCCCACACGCTCGTCTCGTCCACTTCGGTCTCGTCGAGCACCTTGTTCCACGCGCTTTGCGCCTCCCTGGCGAACCTCTCTCCGTGCTGCGGCAGCGCGTGCTTGATCAAAGCGAGGTACCTGGCGTCCCGCGTGGTCGGCGCCGCGCCGTCGCCCGCGATCCGACGACTGCCGGTCTGCGCCGTCTGCACGTGCACCACCTCACCGGCGGTCGTTCTCGACTCGACGACCAGTCGCAGCGGGATCCGGTGCCTGCGTTCGATCGCCGGGATCCGGCCGGTCACCTGCTCGTGCGTCGCGCTGGGCGTGAGCAGCCTCTCCGCGTCCCGAAGCGCGGCCCGCTCCCGCGTGGCACTGCCGTCTCCGGCAGCCAACCGACCGCCCCGGCCCTTGGCCTTGGCCTTGGCCTTGGCCTTGGCCTTGGCCCAGAGCTTCTTGGCGATTACGGCGATCTTGTCGACGACCCAGTCGACGGCTTTCATGACGGGCTTGGACAGGGACTGGACGAAGGACTTGACCTTGTTGGCGATACCGCTGATGCCGAGGATGGCGGCGAGGGCACCGATGAGGACGGGGATGGAGAGGGCGAGGGCGTTCTCGATGAGGGCGGGTACGCCGCCCGCTCCGCCACCCGCGATCGCGATGACGGCGTCGAGGACGGCGTTGACGAAGGCGATGATCTGGGCGCCTTGGGTGACGATGAAGGTCACGATGTCGATGATCATCTTGACGGCCTTGATGAACGCCGAGGCGGGGTTGAGCAGGCTGATGATCCAGGTGATCCCGGCGATCAGCACCGTGGGAACCAGGTACTCGACGATCTTGCCGAACAGCTTCGACTTGAGGTCGCCGACCTTGTCGCGGACGGTTTCCCAGATGCCGCCGACGCCCTCGGCTTGCAGCTTGCGCACGACGGGCACGGAGGATTCGACGGCGCCCACCGCTTGTTCGGGAACTCCGCGTTGGATGATGCGGCCGCGGATGGCGGCCCAGGTGAGGCCGAGCAGGGAGCCGATCATCACGATGATGCCGCGAAGGTCGAGTTTGGCCGGGAGTTGCAGTCCGGCGCCCGCGGCGGCGCCCATGAGCCAGCCGACGAGGCCCTTTTTGAGGTGTTCGCCGATGTTGGCCATGAAGGTGCGCAGGCCTGCCCCGACGGCGGAGACGAGTGTGCCGAGGAAGCCGATGGGGTCCTTGATGATGGCCATGACCGCGGCGGCGGCTTTGGCGAGGATTCCGAGGAGCAGGTCCTTAAGCTTGAGGATGGTGTCGATGACGCCCTTGACGGCGTCGACCGCTTTGGCGACGAGGCCCTTGTTCTTCTCCTTCTCCGCGGCGATCTCGGCGTCCACGCTCTTGAGCGCCTCGTTGTACTTCGACGCCAGGGTGGAGACCAGTTCCTTTCCCTTGGCGTCCACCGACTCTGTCAGCTCATCGAACTTCTCGGTGAACTCACCGGCCGCCTGCTGGCCGATCGCGCGCAGTTCCGGGGACAGCGAGTCGACCGCGGCCTTCAACTCGGCGCGCCCGGTGGCGATCCGCGCCTTGGCGCGGGTCAGCTCACCACCCACCACGTCCGCGACGTCGGAGATGACGCGCTGCATCCCGCTCACATAGCCCTGGCGGGCCACGACGAAGATCTGGTCGGCTTCCTTGGGCAGCCCGGCGAACTTGTCCTTGATCCACCGGAACCCGCCGGCAGGCCCCGAGTAGCGCTTGTCCTTGTAGGCGTTCATCCGCCGCTTGTGCTCGGCGGTGAACGCGTCCCGCACGGCCTTCTCGCCCGCGGTGAACCGCTCGTCCACCTTCTTGTCCAAGCCGGCGAGAATGCCATCGACATCGGACTTGGTGGCGTCGAACACCTTCTGCAGCTTCGCGGTGACCTGGACACGGTGCGTCTCGTCCTTGCCCTTCGTGCCTTCCTTGCCCGCCGACACCACCGCACCGGCCTGCTTGCGGTCGGCGGCCAACCCGGTCATCGCCCTCGCCCCGACCGCGGCCGCCTCGCCCTTGGTCTGCGCCAGCGTCGTCGCCTCGGCCGCCCGGACCTGCCCGGGCGCGGTCGCCGCGTGCTGCTCACCCTGCTTCTTCTCGGCGAGCGCACCGGTGAACTCCGGCTCGTTCGACCTCGCCAACTGCTCCTCGGTCACCTCCGCGGCTGCCATCTGCTGGTCGACCTGCTTCGGACCGGCGGAGAAGTCCGTCGCCGCCGCGGGCGCCTTGTCCGGCACGGCGTTGGCCGCGTTCGGGGCCTCAGGTGCCTGCGGCGCCTGATCCGGCGTGAGCGGCGTAACCGGTTTCTCCTTGGCCTGCGACGTATCCGGTGGCGCCTTGGTGGTGGTCTCCACCGGTCCCGCGGACGCGTCCTTGCCCGCCGAGACCTGCCCCTGCACCTGCCCCTTGACCGCGTCAGCCTTGCCCGAGTCACCGAACTTGTCGGCCTCGTCGAGGTTCTTCGGGGCCTGCGCGGCGATCGCCTCGTTCACCGCCCGCACGAACGCGGCCTTGTCGAACTCACCCGGCTTCGCGGCGTTCATCTTCTCCGCGTTAGCAGCCTTGCCCTGCGCCTCCTTGTCATCCTGCGGCGCCCTCGCCGCCCCCTGCGCAGCCGACACCTCCGCCACCGCGGCCGGGTGCGCCTTCACCACCCGCGCCTTGCCCGCCACCTCCGACTCGACCGCCACGAACTTCGGGTCCGCCTCCGCCGGGGCCCGACTCGCCTCCGCAGGTGGTGCACCACCTGCGGGCACCCGCTGCACCGGCGTTCGCGGACGCGCCAACAACCGCGCCGCAGCACGGTTCCCCGCCACCCGCTGCAACCGCTGCACACCCACCACCGACAACGGCCGACCAGGACGCGCCACCTCCCGTGGCTGCTCGATGAGGGGCACAGCCGTCCGGTCGCCCCCATGCCCAGCAGTCCGGTCCTCCCCAGGTGCCTTCACCACCCCAGTCTTGGACCACGCACCCACCCTCCGGACGGTGCGCACAGCCATGATCAAGGGCAGCCACCGCTGCCCCAATGGGTGAATCACCGACCAGACGCAGGTCTTGTGCGTGCCAGCCAGGTTGTCGGCAGCGAGCAGCGTCCCCGTACTGTCGGGAGGGCCTGCTTCCCTCGACGTGGACCATGTTCCTGCGACCCGGGCTTGGAGTTGTCCGTCTTCCGCGCTGACCATGAGATGACGCGATCGATCCGTTGCAGGACAGGGCGGACGGGCACCAGTTGGCCCACCCGAGCGCCCCGCACGCGGCTGCGACAAGTGCGGCCACGTGCCCACGACCCAACCGCTCTTCCCCACCGACGGCGGACCCAACCACAGCGGCCGCGGATCGCGCACGCGCGAGGTCCCTCCCCCGCCCAGCCCCCACCCTCTCCGGGGGGCGGCCCAGGTCCAGTCTACAAGGACCCCCCGACAGTCGATCTTGAACCGACCCCCGCAGAGATCCACATGTGGATAACTTCTGTCACCCGGAAGACGGAACTATTGAGAGGTGAGGCCAAGGCGTTTGGCGGCTAGGAGGGTGAGGATTTCTGTGGTGCCGCCGCCGATGGAGAGTAGGCGGAGGTCTCGGTAGTGGCGTTCTACCTCGGTGTCGCGGAGGTAGCCGGTGCCGCCGTGGAGTTGGACGGCTTCTCGGGCTACCCATTCGCCGGTTTTGGTGGCGGTGTTCTTGGCGAAGCAGACCTCGGCGATGACGTCCTCGCCTGCGAGGTGGCGGGTGGCGATGGCGCGGGTGTAGGTGCGGGCGACGTCGATGCGGCGGGCCATGTCGGTGAGGGTCATCTGCACCGATTGGCGGGAGATCAGGGGGCGGCCGAAGGTCTCGCGGGCGCGGCACCACTCGACGGTGAGGTCGTAGGCGCGTTGGGCGGTCGCGTAGGCCTGGACGGCGAGGGTGAGGCGTTCGGCGACGAAGTTGAGGGCGATCTGGATGAAGCCGGTGTTCTCGGCGCCGACCAGGTTCGACGCAGGCACTCGACAGTCCACAAAGGATAATGAAGCCGTGTCCGAGCAGTGCCAACCCATCTTCTCCAGCTGGCGGTCCACAGTGAACCCCGGCGTGCCCTTCTCGATGACGAGCAGCGAGATCCCGTGCGCGCCGGGACCACCGGTCCGGACCGCCGTGGTCACGAAGTCCGCGCGGACGCCAGAGGTGATGAAAGTCTTGGCACCGTTGACAATGTAGTCGTCACCGTCACGAACCGCGGTGGTGCGGATGCCCGCGACGTCCGAGCCGCCGTCGGGTTCGGTGATGGCCAGGGCGCCGATCATGTCCCCGGCCAATGTCGGGCGGACCCAACGGTCGACCTGCCCAGCGGCAACCAGGTGCGGCAAAGCGATACCGCAGGTCAGCAACCCCGCGATCAGCCCGCCGGACGCGCCCGCGTAGTGCATCTCCTCCACGACCACCATCGCGTCGATCAAGTCGCCGCCCTCGCCACCCGCCTCCTCTGGGAAGGCGACGCCGAGCAGGCCCACCTTGGCGGCCGCACGGTGCAGCGAACGAGGAAGTTCACCCGCCCGCTCCCAGGAATCCAAGTGCGGCAACACCTCCGCGGCCATGAACCGACGCACGGTGGCCCGCAACTCCCGCCGCTCAGGCGTCTCGAACGGCGTCACAGCAGTTCCTCGGGGATGTCGGCGTGCCGGGAACGGAACCATTCGCCCAAGGCCTTGACTTGGGGGTCAAAACGGGTCGCCGTGGCCACTCCCGAATCAAGCAAGCCGTGGAGGACGAAGTTGACCGCGTTCAGATTAGGAAGCAGATGCCGATCGATCACCAAGTCAGCCGCTTCCGGCAACAGCAAGCGGAGACGATCAGTAGTCATTTCCTTTGCCAGCCAAGGATAAGCAGCCGGATGACGCGCCCAAACACCCAGATTGGCGTCTCCACCCTTATCCCCCGAGCGCGCCCCCAGAATGGTCCCCAACGGCACACGCCGAGTCGACCCGAACGCAGCACCCGGAACAGCAACCGGACGCGGGCGGCCCGGCGCACCAGGAGTCCACGGAATATGACGGCGAGTTCCATCGGACAGAACGGCAACATGCTCAACCGAAGTAGGCGCAACGAACTCAGGCCGATAAACGCCCATCGGAGTGCCATCAGCAGGCGGAGCGGTGAGCGTGAACCCGGGATAGCTAGCGAGAGCCAGTTCAACCGTAGCGCGCGAAAACGCCTTGGCAACAGCAGGATCCGGAGTCCGGATAGTCGCATGCAGGAGCGCGCTAGCCGTCTCCTCGGTGTCAGCGTCAACATGATCGGTACGCGCCAGCGTCCAGGTGACATCCTCGAATTGAAGTTGCTGCTTCACCAACGCGGCCTTGGCGTCGACATCAAGTCCACAGAGGATAAAAGTGGCACTGTTGCGGAACCCGGCAAGCGTGTTGACGCAAACCTTGACCGTCTCCGGCGGCGGACCCCCGCGCACACCACTGATCCGCACTCGATCAGGACCATCACCATCGAGAGCGATGGTGTCGAACCGTGTAGTGACGTCAGGCCCGAGGTAGTCAGCGCCCTGGATCTCGTAGAGCAGTTGCGCCGTAATGGTTTCCGTGGTGACCGCACCGCCAGTACCCGGATGCTTGGTGATCACCGAACTGCCGTCCGCGTGAACCTCCGCGATCGGGAACCCCGGCCGAGTCGCATCGAACTCGGTGAAGAAGGCGTAGTTGCCGCCGGTCGCCTGCGTGCCGCATTCCAGGACGTGCCCGGCCACCGTTGCGCCAGCGAGCCGGTCGTAGTCCGTCCGGCCCCACCCGAAGTGCGCCGCCGCGGGCCCGACCACAAGCGATGCGTCCGTGACCCGCCCGGTGACAACGATGTCCGCCCCAGCCGCGAGGCATTCCGCGATCCCCCACGCACCCAGGTACGCGTTGGCCGTCAACGCCCCGTCGAAGCCCAACGCGCGGACATCGTCACCCTCGACATGAGCAACGTTGACATCGATCCCCTGGTCTTGCGCCAATGCCCGGATCGCGGCCGCGAGCCCCGCCGGGTTGAGCCCCCCGGCGTTGGTGACGATCTTGACGCCGCCCTCCTTGGCCACGCCCAGCGACCGCTCAAGCTGGCGGAGGAAGGTCTTGGCATACCCGCCGCCGGGGTCCTTGAGCCGCTGCCGCCCCAGGATGAGCATGGTCAACTCGGCCAGGTAGTCGCCCGTGAGCACGTCGAGCGCGCCCCCGGTCAGCATCTCGTGCACCGCGTCGAACCGGTCCCCGTAGAACCCGGACGCGTTCCCGATCCGGATCACGGCGCCCGCCCCGCTCCCGGTGGGCCAGCGAACGCCTGCGCGATCCCCAACCAGCGCTCGGCCTCCGCTCCCACCGCCACGAGATCCGCGCCCGAGCGGTGCACCCGCTGCGTCACCACGCGGCAGAAGTCCACAGCGGACCCGACAACCCGTTGATCAGCCTCAGCCGGGCCCCAAGTCCACACCTCGCCGTCCGGCCCGGCCAGCTCGACCCGGAACGCCTCAACCGGCACCGGAAGCCCACGCACGAGATACGCGAAATCCCTCGTACGAACACCGATGTGGGCGACGTGCCGCAGCCGCCGCGTCGGTACCCTGCGCACCCCGAGCGCGTCGGCGATGTCCCCGCCGTGCGCCCACGTCTCCATGATCCGCGCGGTCGCCATCGACGCCGGGCTCATCGGCGGCCCGTACCAAGGGACCTTCCCCTCGGCCGCCGCCAACACCTCGGCGAGCCGGGCGCGAGAAGCCCGCCACCTCCGCAGCAGCTCAGCGGGCTCCAGCCGGGCACCCTCCTCGGCACCGTGGTCCACGAACCGCTCAGTGATCCCCGCCAGCTCAGCCGCGAAAGCGGTCGGGTCGGTCGCGGCCAGCAGGGCGCGCTCATCGGTCCACGCCAGGTGCGCCACCTGGTGGGCCACCGTCCACCCCGGCGCGGGCGTCGGCGTCCGCCACCCGCCCGCGGGCAGGTCGGCGACCAGCGCGTCCACCTCGGCACCCTCGTCCCGCAGGTCGGCGAGCAGTGCGGCCAGCTCGATCACCACCCCACCGTGGCACGGCCCGAACCAGTTTTCAAGCATTCATGCTTGATTGTTTCACCGGGATGGCGGTTTCCGGACCGGCGTCCGCACGCCCCTAACGCGGCCCGCCCCGCGCTCGACGTCTGGACCAGGCAACGGTGGGAGTCCGGCATGGATCGCTGGTCGCAGACGGAGGACGGTGTCCGCTACGTCGAGCACGGTCCGGTCACCGGTGGGACGTACGTCCTGGTGCACGGTCTGGGCGGGTCGCTCGAGCAGTGGAGCGAGATCGTGCGGCGGCTGGGGCACTCGGCGCGGGTGCTGGCCATCGACGTGCCCGGCTTCGGCCGCAGCCGCACCGCGACCGGCGCCTTCGACGTGGAGGCCGCGGCGGCCACGATCGCCCGGTTCTGCGCGGCCAAGCAGGTGCACGACAGCGTGCTCGTGTCGCACTCGGTCGGGTGCGTGATGGCAGCGCGGGTCGCGGCTCTAGCACCGGAGCGGTTCCGCAGGCTGGTGTTCGTCAGCGGTGCCTTGGTCCGTGCCTCCGAGCTGACCCAGCACCCGGGCCGGGCCTTGCGCGAGCCACTGCTCGGGCTTACGGTCGCCACCCAGTTCCTGGCGGGCCTACTCCCGATACCCCGACAGTTGCTGACCGCGATGGCCCGGTCCGCCCTACTACGGTCCGCGCTACTGCGCCCCTTCGTCGCCGACCCGCGCTCACTCGACGCGACCCTGTTGGTGGAAACGCTAACCGGCACAGGTAGTCCTGCCGTGCTGCGCATCCTGTTTACCGCAAAGGCCATCGCTTACGACACCATGCTGCGCTCGGTCCAACAGCCGGTAGACCTCATCACCGGCGACGCTGACCGGCTGATCGCGGACGAGGACCGCCAACTGGTGCGCGCGCTGGTGCGGGTGGAGCGCGACGTGGTCATCGACGACTGCGGGCACTGGCCGTGGCTCGAGCAACCCGCCGAACTCGCGGACCTGTTGATCGCCAGCGGGTCGGGCGCCGATGACTGACCAGCGGCAGGTGGCCGACCGGCGGATCAGCACCGGCGACCTGGACCCGTTCGCGTTCACCGGCATCTACCGGTGGTTCAAGGACTGGCACTCGGCCTGGCTGCTGCTGGTCGGGGTCGGCTACATCGGCGCGGTCCTTGTCGGCGCCGCGTCGGCTGGCGCGATCGGCACGGTCGAGGACTTCCAGGTGGTCGACGACGTCAAGCGGATCCTGCAGCTCCCGGTGACCGAGGTGAGCCAGCCGTCGTTCCCGTTGATCCGCGACGTCACGACCTGGCTGCTGTGCGGTAGCGTCATCGCGGGCACCGTCCTGCTGCACCGGCACTGGTCCTACCTGTCCACCTGCCTGTCGAAGCTCGCCGAGAACGGGGCGATCATCGCCAAGCCCGCGGTGCGCTCGACGCGGGTCTCGCGGGCGCTACGCATCGACGCGATCGTGGCGGGTAAGGACCCGCAAGAGGCCTTCGGGCACTTCATCGCCCGCGTGAACCAGACCCTCCGGGAGCACCGGGCTCACTTAGTGGTGCCGATGGGGATCTTGTCGTTAGTCCTAGCGGTGTTGTTGTGGCTAGGGATGGAAAACAGCCTCTTCCAGACGGTCGCGCCGCCGGGGTTGAGCGACTACGAGCGACAGGTGTGGCTAGAGACCGCTTACCAACACTGGTGGGCGGGCGGTAAGCACCACTTCGCTCGGTTGCTCTACCTTCTGCTGGCTTGGTACGCCATCTTCGTCATCCTCGCGTTCCAAGTGGTCGGCGTGTGCGCCATCTATGTGACCATCGCGATGCACTACCTGGTCGATCCGAGCGCGGACTGGCTCAACAGCGACGGACGGTACGGGTGGGCGCCGCTTGCCCGGTTCTACCGCACGGTGATGTGGGCCAACGCGATCCTCGGGACAAGCCTGACGACCGTGTTGGCGTCGTTAGGCGTAACCAACGTCGCTTGGATCGGTGTGCTGGTCGCGCTCTATGTGCTGCTGATGCCGGTCTTCACGGTCGCGCCGTGGGTGTTGTTCCGGCACGCGGGCCGGAGGGCGGTCGACACGCGGGTCGCCCAGATCAAGGCGCTGGCGCTGGCCAACGGCGTGCGGATCGCCGAGGACATCGAGCGGATGGGTCCCTACCTGGCGGAGATCGACCGCTGCCGGACCGCCGACATCCGGCCGCTGCGGATGGGCACGATCTCGCTGTTCACCCAGTTCACCCAGTTCACCCTGGTCTTCCTGCCGATCGTGTTGGCGGGGGCACAGATCTGGTTGCAGTAGCCGGTCACCGCTGCCCACCGATCAGGTGACGCGGACACGCCTGCCGTTCGCCTAGGCGATGGCAACCGGACACCCGCTGTGGCCAGGATGGGCGGCATGCCGTTGCCCGAATCCAGGCGAGTGCCCGAAACCGGACGAGCGCCCGAAACCACGCGAGCGCACGAGACCAGGCAAGCGCGAGAAGCCAAGCGAGCGGACCGCGGTGAGCGGTTCGCCGCGGCGATGGCGGCGGTGACCAGCCGGTTGCCGTTCGGGCTCGCGCGGATCGTGCCGCCCAGCCTGCTGGGGTTCGGGGTGATCAACGGGTTCACCTTCGCGGTGGACATGGGCCTGCTGACGGTGATGCGCAGCGGGTTGGGCTGGCCGCTGCCGGTCAGCATCACCATCGGCTACGTCATCGCGTTCGGGTTGAGCTTCGTGCTGAACCGGGCGTTCAACTTCCGGTCGCACGCCGACGTGGGCCCGCAGGTCGGCAAGTACGTCGTGGTGGTGACGATCAACTACCTCGCCTGGATCCTGGGCGTGGGCAGCGGTCTGGCGGCCCTGGGCGTCGACTACCACCTCTCCCGGCTCATCGCGGGAGCGTGCGAGGGCGTCTACATGTACGTCTGCATGCGCTGGGTCGTCTTCCGTGACACGGGCGCGCACGACAAGGGCTAAGCGCGCAGGTCACCTCGCTCGCGGTGCCACGAGTTGGTCGCCTCTAGTCCCGCGTCCAGCTCCTCGGCCATCATCGCCACGCGGTGGTCCACAACGGCCTGACCCAACAGCGCTACCGCCAGCTTCGACCCGCTCAGCCTCTGCAAGGCCTCCCACGGCGTTCGCGCTAGATCGCCGACGAGCTTGTTCTCCGCAGGTGGGTCCAACCGCTCCTCGACGCCAGATAGGCCTGCCGCGATCAGTGCGGCGACGACGGTATGCACCTGGGCGTCCGCACCCGCGAACCTGGCCTCCATGCGCAACGACGGTCCGCGCCCGGCAAGCCGAACGGCCGCAGTGCGGTCGTCGTTCCCCCACCGCAGCGAACGCGGCGAGAACGGTGACGTGCGGAGTCGGACGTAAGAGTTCCAGGTAGGCGCCCAGAACGCGGTTAGGTCCGGAGCCGCCCGCAACACCCCGGCGAGAAAGTGCCCGAACAACGTCGACATCTGCTCAGGCCGCGCACCGGCCACCAGCGACACCCCGGACGGGTCCGACAGTGACAGGTGCACGTGGCAGGACCCACCGGCCCCCGAGGACTCCGCCGCGAGGTACCCGGCCCGCACGCCGTGTTCCGCGGCGACCCGACGGATGACGAGCTGGTGCAGCATGGCGTCGTCGCAGGCCGCGAGCGCGTCCCGGTGCCGCTGGACGATCTCGAACTGACCGGGGTGGCACTCCCCGCGCGCCGACTCCACGCCCAGCTTGAGCCCGTCGAGCGCGGTCCGCACGTCGCCGAGCAGCCCGGACATCGGCGACAGCCCGCCGACGGCGTAGTCGAGCCCGCCACCGGTCAGCGGCACGCCGTCGGGGGACGTGAAGGTCACCTCGTGCTCGATGCCGACGGACGGCACGAGCCCGAGCTTCTCCGCCATCACCACCTGCTCGCGCAGCGTGGTCCGGGGCGCCTCTGGCACCGACCGGCCGTCCGGCCACTCCACATCGCACACGACCAGCCACGTGTCGGGCCCGTCTGGCGTCAACGTGGCCAGGTCGGGCCGGATGCGCAGGTCGCCGTAGCCACCGAGGAACTGGTCGACCGCCGAGGCGTTGACCGCCTGCCGCGCCGGGTTCCAGCCGAACACGTACGCGCACATGCCGTACCCACTGGTGAGGGCAGTGTCGACGAAGTACTCGGCCGACAGCTCGACCGCCGCGAACCGGGCGTGCGGGTCGGGCACCAGACAGACCACACGGCGCACCGCCCCCGCGGCCACCGCGCCGCGCAACGCACCAGACAGCGCTGACGCTGCCTGGGCGCGCGCGGCGAGCGTGCGTGGGCCTACCGGTCTGATGTGGTCGATGCTCACCAAGCGCCCTCCGGATCAGGTCCGGCCAGTGGGTTGAGGGCCCGCCCGAACCGGACGTCGAACTCGTCGTCCCGGTCGACCTTGTCGAAGCCCTGACCGGCCAGGTGCTCGCGGTTGAGGCACACCCGCTCCACGTCCGGCGCGAACAGCCTGCACGCGTCGAACCGGGCGGCGGTCTCCGGGTGGGTGTCGCGGTAGGCCGACACGATGTCGCGGACCAGCGCCCACAGCCGCGGCCTGGCGAAACCCAGTTCCTCGTCGAGCACCTCGGCCAGGAACCGCAGCTGCCCGGCGAACACCGAGCTGAACAGCGACTGGGCCAGCAGGTGCGCGGGCCAGCGCAGCATGTCGGCGCTCGCGGAGGCGCCGAGCTGGTCGTAGCCGGGCAGCGGCTCGTCGAGCAGGTCGACGCCTTGGGCGAAGTCCTTGATGGCCACGTGCTTGGGCTTGCCGATGGCGCTGGTGACGAGGATGAGGTTCTGGCCGTGCGGGCAGAACCCGACGCCGTGCGCGAGCAGCCAGTGCAGCAGCGGCGTCAGCAAGATGTCCAGCAGGCCGCGGGTCCAGTCCTCGGTGGACAGGCCGGAGCTGGTGACCAGGTGCGCGATGACCGACACGCCGTCAGGACCCCGGTAGGGCAGGGCGGCGAAGGAGATGGCCCGCTCTCCGTCGGCGAGGCGGGTGCGGATCGGCTCCCGCCACAGCGCGCCGAGGGTCTCGTGGAAGCGGTAGGGCAGTTCGTCGACCGCACCGAAGAGCGGGTGCCGCACGGAGACGCTGGCGATCTCGCCGAGCAGGTCGAACCGGTAGTGGTCGCGGAGCAGCTCGTCGCTGTCGTGCACGCCGCGCAGCCAGGTCGTGACCTCGGGCGCGGCCAGCGTCGCCGCCGACGCCAGACCCCGGTAGACCAGGGTGTTGCGCACCGACACGGCGGTCTTGACGTCCAGCCTGGTCGGGTGCGAGGCGTTGGCCAGCGTCCGCACTGTCTGGTGCGGGCGGTAGCGGTCAGTGCTCTCGCCGACGTGGACGATGACGCCGGTGGCCAGCTCCTTCGCGTAGAGGGTGCCGACGACCTCGTCGAGCTGCCAGGGGTGCACCGGCACCAGGACGTAGTTGGTGGGGTTGTCGAGCTTGGCGCGGAACGCGGCGAGCTTGTCGGCGCCCAGCTCGGCGGTGAGCAGCTTCTCCTCGGTCAGCGTCGCCACGCACGCGAAGGTGGCGTGGTCGCGGTGCACGGCGAGCCAGGGCAGGGCGAACCCGGCGCCGGACTCGGGGGCGTACTTGTTGCGGTCGTGTGCGGAGAACCCGACGCGGCCCTTGTTGAGCACCAGCCGGGGGTGGCCGGTGAGGTGCCCGTCGGCCTCGTCGTAGTCCATCGTGGACAGCTCGGCGGCGGTGGGCGCGTGGCCGAGCCGGGCCGCTTCGTTGGTGACCGTCGCGGTCAGCTCGGCGAGCACGTCGGCCAACCGCAGGCCGGTGAGACCGAGTTCGGCGCGGGCGTCGACGACCAGGGTCCGCGGGTCGTCGACCGGCTGGCCGTCGCGGGTAGCGCTACCCGGTTCGACCGCCCAAGACTCGAAGGCGCCCCGGCGCGCCCGGAACCGGTATCCGACGTCGCTGCCGAGGTCGAGCCGCCAGGCACCCGGCCCGTCCGGTTCTGGCCGCAGCAGGCCCTCGTAGCTGAGTTCCCCCAGCATCTTGTGCGTCACCAGCGCCCCCGCGTCCCGCCAAGCGGCCGTCACATCGCCCTCCCTGTCTCGCGCACCAGTCCGAACGTCGTGAACGCGGTGCGCTGGGGCAGCGGGTGGACCGCTCGCCCGGACACGGCGTTGAGGATCGTGGCCGACCGCCAGGCGGTCAGGCCGAGGTCGGGCGCGCCGACCCCGTGGGTGTGCCGTTCGGCGTTCTGCGCGAACACCGACCCGGTGACGCCCGGCGCTAGACCCACCCGGAACTCCGCGTCCACGGTGAACCTGCCTGCCGCGTCCCTTGCACCTAGCAGCGGACCGAGGAGACCGATGATGTCGCGCTCGGCGTAGCCGGTAGCGCAGACGACGGCGTTGGTCTTCACGGTCGCGGTGGCGTCTTGGTGGATATGGCGGACGGTCAGCTCTATGGCCGTGTCCTCGCCACGGGCGGCGGTTACCTCAACGCCGGGGGCAAGGGTCACGTCGGGCCAACCGCCGCCGACAGTGCTGCGGTACAACTCGTCCTGGATTTCGGCGATGGTGTCGGCGCTGATCGCCTTATAGAGCTGCCATTGCGCGGGGACGAGGGCATCGCGGGTGGGTTCGGGGAGACCGTGGAAGTAACGGGTGTAGTCGGGTGTGAACTGCTCTAGCCCGAGTTTCGAGTACTCCATGGGCGCGAAGGCAGGTGTGCGGGTGAGCCAGCGGAGGCCGCCACCGCGTCTGCGTAAGAGGTCGAGGAAGACCTCCGCGCCTGATTGGCCGGAGCCGACGACCGTGACGTCGTTTAGGGCTAAGAGGCTGTCCCTGACGGCTAAGTAGTCCGCCGAGTGGTGGGCTAAGCCAGACAGCGCGCCGGGAATGACCGGTTCGGTACCGACGCCGAGGACGACGTTGCGAGCTAAGAGGGTCTCGTCCTTGGTGACGACCTCGAACGCCTCTTGTGCTGTCGACCAGCGGACTTTGGTGACGTCGCGGTCGAAGGAACAGGAGGGCAAACGTTTGACTGCCCAACGGCAGTAGTCGTCGTACTCCGCGCGCGGGATGTGGAAGCGCTCGGCGAAGTAGAACGGGAAGAGTCTGCCCTTGTCGCGCAGGTAGGCCAAGAACGACAACGGGTGCGTTGGGTCAACGAGAGAGACGAGGTCTGCCAGGAACGGCACCTGCAACGTGGTGCCGTCGATGAGCAGACCGGGATGCCAGCGGAACTCGGGAGACCGGTCGAGGAATCGCGCGCTCAGGCCGCCGACCCCGGACGCGAGTGCGGCCAGGGAGAGGTTCGCCGGCCCGATGCCGACTCCGACGAGGTCTAGCGGCACCGTTCCGCCTTGTCCGCCACCAGGTCCAGCAGCGGCAGGTAGTGCTCGGGGGTCGCGTGCGGGTGCAGCAGCGTCAGCTTCAACCAGAGCCGCGGTGTTCCGTCGATGTCGGGCATGGTGGCACGGCCCAGGACAGCGGCACCGTCGTCGAGCAGTCCCCTTCGGACAGCCGCGACCAGGGCGTCGCCGTCGTCGGACAGGTCAGCCACGCGCGGGCGGAGCAGGATCGTGGACAACGTCGGTTCCCCCCACAGGCGCAGACGGCTGTGAGAGGCGACGGCGCGCGCGACCTCTGTGGCGGTGTCACAACAGCGGTCGACCAGTTCACCGAGGCCCGCTGTACCGAGCGCGCGGGTGGTGACGGCGATCTTGAACGCGTCAGGCCTACGGGAGGTGCGCAGTGAACGGCCCAGCAGGTCCGGTAGTCCTGCCTCGGTGTCGTCGTCTGCGTTGAGGTAGTCGGCGTTGGTGGAAAGCCTGGCCGTGAGGGCTGTGTCGCGGCAGACGAGGACTCCGGCGGCGATGGGCTGCCACCCCAGCTTGTGCAGGTCGAGCGCGATGGAGTCGGCGCGATCGATGCCCGCGAGCATGTGGCGACGATCGCTGAACAGCAGCGCGCCACCGTAGGCCGCGTCGACGTGTAGCCAAGCCCCGGCCGCCTGCGCGATATCGGCGATATCGGTGATCGGGTCGATAGCGCCGGAATTAGTGGTACCTGCCGTGGCAGTGACAACGGCAGGACGATCGAGCTCGCTAAGAGCCTCGGCAAGTGCGCGCGGGTCGACTCGGTCCAAGTGCGCGCGTACGACTACCGGGCGCGGGAGGCCGAGGAGCCAGGCCGCGCGGGCGACGCTGTGGTGCGCGTTAGCGCCGCAGACCGGCACGATGTCGGGCCCCAGGGTCTCCCTGGCCAGCAACAGCGCGGTGATGTTCGACTCGGTACCGCCACTGGTGACCAACGCGTCCGGTCGTTCGGCGCTCGGGTAGCACAACCGGGCCACGCGGTCGGTCAACGCCCGTTCCAGCGCGCTCGCGGCGGGCGCCTGGTCCCACGAGTCCATCGACGGGTTGAGCACGCTGGCGACGAGGTCCGCGGCGGCGGCCACGGCCAGCGGCGGGCAGTGCAGGTGCGCGGCGCACCAGGGGTCGACGGGATCCGCCGACCCGGCCGCGAGCAGGGCGGACAGCTCGGCGATGGCCACCTCGGCCCCCACCCCGGCCACCGGCAGCGGGTCGAGCGGCGCGATCGCCCGCGCCACCGCCGCCGGACCGCCCGCCGGGAGCGGACCCCCGCGTTGCCGCACCCCGGCGCCGAGGGCCGCGAGGGCCACCGACACCAGTCCACCCACTGTCTCCGCACCGGCCAGCGCGGCGGCACCGGTGGGATCCCCGCCGCTCACCCCACCCGGCACCCAGTCGAGCCCGTTCGCGTGCACCCGGACCATCCCGCGCCTTTCTTAGGTTTGCCTACCCTTACCAAGATAGTCGGCGGTCACCTCCGGCCTTCGAGCCCTCCTTGGGATCTTGCTTGGCTCACCGCGCGGGCGCTAGGGCCCGCACCAGCCCGGCCGGGTCGTCCCCGGTGGGCAAGACGGACATGATCGGCACGGTCACCCCGGCGTCCACATAGGAGGCCACCCGCTCCCGGCACGCGTCGGGGTGGCCGTGGACGATCAGGTCGTCGACCACGTGGTCCGGGATCGCGGCGTTCGCGGCCGCCCGGTCACCACGCGCCCAGGCCTCTTGCATCGGCCGGAGCACCTCGCCGCGTCCGAGCCACTCGTGAAACGCGGCATAGACCGGCACGGTGAGATAAGAGCTGATGAGCAACCTGCCCAAGGCGCGAGCCGCGTCCTTGTCCGCCGTCGGACAGACCAAGATGCGCGCGACCAGCTCCGTGTCGGGGCGTAGTTCGGCCTTGACCTTGGGGACGTCCGTAGGGGCCAACCAGTTGGTGATAGCGCCATCGGCGAGCCTTGACGCTAACCGCAGCATCCCGGGTCTTAGCGCCGCCACCATGATCTCCGGCGGGACGGCGGGCGGCCGCTCCAGCCGGAACCGCGAGATGGAGAACGTGTCGTAGTCCGCGCTGACCTTCTCCCCCGCCAACGCCGACCGCAGGAACGTCACGGTGTCGCGCACCCGCTGGTAGGGCCGGTGGAACACACCCCCGTTCCACCCCTCCACGATCACCGAGGACGACGACCCGATCCCCAGCGTGAACTGCCCGGGCGCCACCTCCGCGACGCTCGCCGCGCTCATCGCCAACACCCCCGGCCCCCGGGTGAACACCGGCGCGATCGCCGTCCCGAGCCGCAACCGGGGCGCCCACTCGGCGGCGAGCACCAGCGGGGTGAACGCGTCACACCCGGCCGTCTCCGCCGACCACGCGTCGGTGTAGCCCAGGTCCGGCAGCTCCCGGACCAGGTCGCGGTGCGCGGGGAGCGGAATCCCGGTCAACGGCAGTGAAAGCCCCCACCTCGACGACATGCCACCCCTCCCCAACCAGCGCGAACCTAACCGCGCAGGCTACCGGCGGGCACCCGGGGTGGAGGCGGGACGACACACGGACGACGTGGGAAACTTGGACAAACCACCGCCGGGACGGGGTCGTGCCTACTGCTCGCGTCTCGCCTTGATTTGGTAGCTAGTTGGACCGGGGGCGGTTCGGCTGGGTGGTGGGCTGGGGGAAGTCCAGGTCTCGTGCCTTCCCTGCGCTGCGGGAGACGCCTCGGCTGCGCCATCGAACAGGCGCGAGAATGCGAAGAGCTCGATGGGGCGAACTTGTTTTGCGCGGGGCCCCTACGACACCCGGGGAAGGGCTAAAAGCAGGGGGCCAAAGAGCGGCCCTCCCCTGCCCCTGACGACGCTACGGGTGCCCACACACACACACAACAAGTCCGCCCCATCAAGCAGTTGGCACCAGCGACTTCGTGGAGCGGTGAGCGGCCAACATCGTCGACGGGCGTCTTAGGCCAACGTCGTTGGGGTCGTTGCCAGTCGTGGGGGTGAGGTTAGGTCGGGTGCGGCTCTCGGGGGGAGAGCCGCACCCGGGGGGTTAGGCGATGCCTAGGGAGGTCTTGAGCCAGCGGACCTGGAGGAAGAGGAAGTTCTCGGCTACGTCGTCCTCTTGGGGGGTCATGTGGGTGACGCCGGGGAGGGGGAGGAGGGCGTGGGGGCGGCCTGCTGCTACCAGGGCGCTGGAGAGGCGGATGGCGTGGGCGACCACGACGTTGTCGTCGGCTAGGCCGTGGATGATGAGTAGCGGTCGGTCGAGTTTGGGGGCGTCGTCGATGAGGGAGTTGCGGGTGTAGGCGTCGGGGTTTTCGGCGGGGTGGCCGAGGTAGCGCTCGGTGTAGTGGGTGTCGTAGAGGGTCCAGTCGGTGACTGGGGCGCCTGCGATGGCGGCGTGGAACACGTCGGGGGCGCGCAGGACGGCCAGGGCCGAGAGGTAGCCGCCGTAGGACCAGCCGCGGATGGCGACCTTGGTGAGGTCGAGGTCGGCACCGGTGGCGGCGACCGCGTGCAGGGCGTCGACCTGGTCGGTGAGGGTGATCTCGGCGGGCTCGAAGGCCAGTTCCCGCTCCCAGACCGGGCCGCGGCCGGGGGTGCCGCGGCCGTCGGCGACCACGACCGCGAAGCCCTGGTCGGCGAGCCACTGCGGGTTCAGGTACGCGTTGCGGGTCGAGAGCACGCGCTGGGCGTGCGGGCCGCCGTACGGGTCCATCAGGACCGGGAGCTTGCGGCTGCCCGGGACGTGCCCGGTCGGGTACAGCAGCGCCACCCGCAGGTCGCGCTCACCGACGGTGAGCAGCCGCACGTTCGGCACCACGCCGGGGTCCACCGTCAGGCTGGCGACCTCACCTACCGCCGCGCCGTCGCGCAGGACCTGGACGCGCGGGCCGGACCACTCCAGCGACCACGACGTCAGCACCGTCACACCACCGGCGCGGGCCGCGGCGTGCACGCCGTCCACAGTGGACAGCCTGCGGTCGCCCGCGTACACGTGCACCTGGGTCGGGTCCTCGGCCGAGGCGGTGAACAGCACGTCGTCGGCGACGTCGAGCACGGCACGGACCTGCAGGTCGCCGCTGATCTCGGTGTCGCCGACGACCAGGCGGTTGGCGCCGTCGCGGGCGGTGACCCGGACCAGCTCGCCCGCGGGCGTCCACGCGGGGACGCCGGTGGTGATCTCGACCCAGTGCGGGTCGGTCTCGGTGTGCAGGACCTCGGTGGCGCCGGTGTCGGGGTCGACGGCGCGGATCTGCACGGTGCGCTGGTCGCGGGACTGGACCGCGATCAGCGGCGCGCCCCCGGCCGACCAGTGCGCGGTGACCAGGTAGGGCTGGTCGACGCCGTCCCAGTCGACGTCGACGGTGGTCCCGTCCAGCCCGATGACGGCCAGCCGGACCTTGACGTTCGGGGTGCCCGCGGCCGGGTAGGCCACGACGGCGGGTTCGGCGCCCGGGTTCGCCGGGTCGGCGATGTACCAGCGCTGGACCTCGCGCTTGTCGGTGTGCGCGACCAGCAGCCGGGTGCCGTCCGGCGACCACCAGTAGCCGCGGGTGCGGTTCATCTCCTCGGCGGCGACGAACTCGGCCAGGCCCCAGGCCCGGTCCTCGCCCTCCGGGGTGGCCAGCGCGCGGTCGTCGGAGCCGTCGACGGCCACGACCCGCAGCGCGTTGTCGGCCACGTACGCGACGTGGGTGCCGGTGGGGTTGGGCCGGGGGTCGGCCACGGGGGTCGCCACGGGCAGTTCACGCGTGTCACCGGTGAGCGCGTCGGCCGTGAAGAGCCTGCCCGACAGCGCGAACGCGGCGAGCCTGGCAGCGCTGTCTGTGGCGTAGCCGACAACGCCGCCCCCCTGCTCACGGGTGCGCTCGCGGCGGGCCAACTCCTCCGGTGAGAGCTGCTCCGCGCCACCGAGCAGCACGCCCGGGTCCCCCAGTCGGGTCTCCTGCCCGGTGGCGAGGTCCTGCTGCCACAGCGCGTGGGTGCGGTCCTCGCCGGAGCCGGAGCGCAGGAACAGCAGGTGGGTGCCGTCCGCGGCGATCCGGAACTCCCTCGGGGAGCCGAGGGTGAAGCGTTGGGTCCTGGCCTGTAGGCGCAGGAACGAGTTCTCACTGGTCACGCCGGACAACTTATCCGGCCCGGCGCCCGCGTGGCACTACGTGCTCTCGGCCTGTGGACAACTCCGCCGGGGTTCTTGGCAAAACCCTTGGTGTTCCACAGGTTCCTCACATGCGCCGACCCGAGAGTAGGTGGCATGAACGAATACCCCGAGCAGGCGCCGCAGTCCCCTCAGGTGTCGCAGTCCCCGCAGATGTCACAGTCCCCGCAGGCGCAGCGGTCCCCCGAGTCCCACCAGTCGCCGCAGCCCCTCCAGACACCGCCGTCCGCGCAGTACGCGCCGTCGCCGGGGATGTCGGGCTCGGGGGCGCCGTTCGGCCAGCCGTCGCCGTACGCGCAGCAGCGGTTCCCGGCCGGGCAGCACCCCTACCTCACGCCAGGGCTCCCCGAACCGCGCAGCAAGATCCGCCGGGGTGCGGTCGGGCTCGTCGCGGCGGCGGTGCTGGGCGCGGGTGTGCTCGGCGGCGCGGCGGGGGCCTTCTTCGGCTCGGACGGCGCGTCCGCCCCGGTCGCATCGGTCGCCACCAGCGCGCAGACCGTGGCCGCGACCACGCCGACCGACGTCAGCGCGGTGGTCGCGAAGGTCATGCCGACCGTCGTGGAGATCACCACCCGCACGGCGAACGCGGAGGGCATCGGGTCGGGCGTGGTCCTGAGCGCCGACGGCCGGATCCTGACGAACAACCACGTCATCGCGGGCGCCAAGGAGATCACCGTCAGCTTCTCCGACGGCAGGACCGCCAGCGCCGAGGTGGTCGGGACCGACACCAGCGCCGACCTCGCGGTAATCCAGGCCACGGGTGTGAGCGGCCTCACCGCCGCCGTGCTCGGCGACTCGTCCCAGGTCCGCGTCGGCGACGAGGTCATCGCCATCGGCTCCCCCGCGGGCCTGCAGGGCACCGTCACCACCGGCATCGTCAGCGCACTCGACCGCGACGTCTCCATCCCCTCGGAGACCGGCTCCCGCGGCATGCGCGGCAGCACCAGCACCGCGGTCTCCTACAAGGCCATCCAGACAGACGCCTCGATCAACCAGGGCAACTCCGGCGGCCCCCTCTTCGACACCCTCGGCCGCGTCATCGGCATCAACTCCGCCATCTACTCACCGGTGTCCAGCGTGGACGGTGCCGCGGGCAGCGTCGGCATCGGCTTCAGCATCCCGATCGACACCGCCAAGGAGGTGGTCGCCAAGATCAGCTGACACACACCCGGGGACACCAGGGCCGTGCGGGACCCCACCCGCACGGCCCTTCCGCGCGTCCGGACCACCCTGAACCAGGTGTGACACGCCCCGGGCGCGGACTAGTCCTGTGTGGAGGCTCCGACGTGGTAGCGGAGTTGTTGGGTGGTGGTGTGGCGTTCGATGCGGACTTCCATGCGGGCGCTGACGAGGGTGGCCTCGTCGGCGACCAGGGGGGTGGCGTCGCGTTCCAGGGTGAGGCGGGTGCTGCGCAGGCAGAGGGTGCCGCGGGGGACGGCGAGGAGGTGGGCGAGGTCGGCGGTGACGGCGACGGGGGTGAGGGTCTCGGTGGCGCGGGCCGGGACGCGGCCGCAGCGCTCGGTGAGCAGGTGGTAGAGCGATGTGGTGCGGAAGTCGGCGTCGAGCAGGGCGCTGCCCAGGGCGGCGGGGATGCGGGAGAGCTGGTGGACGACCGGTTGGGCGCCGACCAGGCGCAGGCGTTCGACCTCGAGGACCCGGTCGGCGCGCAGCCGTTCGGCGATGTCCGGGGTGGGGGTGACGACCTCGGCGCGGAGTTGGACGGTGGTCATCACGATGCCCTGGGCGGCCAGGTCGTCGACGATGCTGCCCAGGCCCGCGGCCAGGTAGGGGACGCGGTGCGCGCGGACGAAGGTGCCCTTGCCCGCGACCTGCTCGACGACCCCCTCGTCCTCCAGGGCGCGCAGCGCCTGCCGCAGGGTCATCAGGCTGACCCCGTACTCCTCGCTCAGCTCGCGCTGCGGCGGCAGCGGCCTGCCCGCGCGGAACTCGGCGGCGGCGATGCGGCGCACCAGGTCGTCCTGGATCGACACGTACTTCGGTGCCACGGCCGCACCCTCCCGCTCGCCGGTCCCACCTGCGTGGCACACCGTACCCCGGGGTGATCCACTCTGGACCCGGTCACGACCGGGTGATCCTCAGCCCAGCGCCGAGCGGAACCGGCCGACCAGCTCCCCGACCGACCCGCCCTCGGCGATCCGGCGCATGACCGGCGCGCCGATCACGACCCCGTCGGCGTGCTCGGTCACCGCGGCGGCGTTCTCCGGGGTGGACACGCCGACCCCGACCAGCACCGGCTTGTCGGTGACCGCCCGGACCCGGCGGGCGATGGCGCACGCGGAGTCGGCGAGCACGGCGCGTTCACCGGTCACGCCCATGACCCCCATGGCGTAGACGAACCCCTTGCTGCGCGCGCAAACCTCTTCCAGTCGATCGTCGGGGGTGCTCGGCGCGGCGATCTGCACGGTAGCGACACCGGCCGCATCCGCCGCTTCAGCCCACTCAGCCGACTCCTCCATAGGCAGATCAGCCAGTACGACGCCTCTTACGCCTACCTCCGCGAGTCGAGAAGCGAAGGCACTATGGCCGTAGCGATGAACGAGGTTGTAGTAGGTCATCACGACCAGAGGGACAGATCCACGGTAAGAGGCGAGGTCGCGCAACACCGTGTCCGGAGTGGTACCGCGCTCTAGTGCCCGCACCGACGCGGCCTGGATCACTGGCCCGTCGATCACCGGGTCACTGAACGGGATTCCGATCTCGACGGCGTCCGCGCCCGCGTCGACCGCCGCGTGGACGTGGTCCATCCAGTTCTCGGCAACCCCACCGGTGACGTAAGGCACGAGAACGGGGCGACCGGTCGCACGCAGACTGTCGATAAGGGCGGTCATGAGGTCTCCTTGCGCTGTGCGAGCAGGTCGCTGATCTGTTCCATGTCCTTGTCGCCGCGACCGGAGAGGTTGACCAAGACGGTCGATCCGCGCGGGATAGATCTACCTGCCTCACGCAGCAGGTAGGCGAACGCGTGCGCGGACTCGAGAGCCGGGATGAGGCCCTCTGTCCGGCTGACAACGCGAACGGCTTCGATGACCTCGTCGTCGGTCACTGACGGGTACTTCGCCCGGCCGATGTCGGCCAAGTGCGCGTGTTCCGGCCCGATTCCCGGATAGTCCAACCCTGCGGACACCGAGTACGCCTCAAGAACCTGCCCAGCGTCGTCTTGCAGCAACATGCTCTTAGAGCCGTGGACAACGCCAACGAGGTCGCTCCCGATGGCAGCACCACCTGCGGCTTCCACACCGATCAACTCGGCGTCCGTGTCCGCGAAACCCGCGAAGATCCCGGCAGCGTTAGAGCCACCTCCGACGCAAGCGAGCACGTGTGTGGGAACACCGCCATCGAGCAGCTCGGCGCACTGCGCGCGGGACTCGTCCCCGATAACGCGCTGGAACTCCCGGACCAGCCACGGGTACGGGTGCGGCCCCATGACCGAGCCGATGCAGTAGTGCGTGTCGTCGACGGTGGCGACCCAGTGCCGCAACGCCTCGTTGACCGCGTCCTTCAGGGTCCGGCTCCCCGAGGTCACCGGCACCACGGTGGCGCCGAGCAGCTCCATCCGGAAGACGTTGAGCCGTTGCCTGGCCACGTCGACCTCGCCCATGTAGACGACGCACTCGAGCCCGAACAGCGCGCACGCGGTCGCGGTGGCCACCCCGTGCTGGCCCGCGCCGGTCTCGGCGACGATCCGCCGCTTGCCCATCCGCCGCGCCAGCAACGCCTGGCCCAGCACGTTGTTGATCTTGTGCGAGCCGGTGTGGTTGAGGTCCTCGCGCTTGACCAGCACCCGCAGGCCCAGCAGGTCGCCGAGGTTGTGGCACTCGGTCACCGGCGACGGCCGCCCGGCGTAGTGGCGCAGGTGGGCGTCGAGTTCGGCGCGGAATCCGGGATCGGCCCAGGCGTCGGCGAAGGCGGCTTCCAGTTCCAGGCAGGCGGGGACGATCGGTTCCGGGACGAATCGGCCGCCGAAGCGCCCGAAGTAGCCCTTCGCCGAGGGCGGCCCCATGGTCACGTTGGTCATGGCGGAGATGCTCACCCATCCGACCCGTCCCGGTCAAGCTATTAGTTCTAGAACTGTATAGATATGAGTTCTAGAGCTATATCGCGATCACACACCGTCCCCGGTCATGCCCTCGCGACCCCCTGACGCGCCCGGCGGCAGGCCACCCGCCTGGTCAGGACCGGACTGTTCACCCGCTGGCCATCCGACGGCCCGGAACGCAGTGGTGATCGTTCGGCGGCCGGCAGAAAGGTTGGCAGGCCCGAACGGACAACCGAAGCAGGGAAAGGCTTGGACATGTCCAGTCGCAAAGCCAGGACGGCCAGGACCGCCGGGGCGGTGCTCGGCGCCGTCGCCGTCGCCGCGGCCACGGTGGTCGTCGTCGCCTCCGCGCCCACCGCAGCGGCGGCCACCACCACGTTCACCCCGGTCGCCGACACCTACGTCGACAACGGCGCCACCAGCACCAACTACGGCACCACCGGCCAGCTCGGGGTGGAC
The DNA here is from genome assembly GCF_024171945.1 of Actinokineospora globicatena. Lineage (GTDB taxonomy): Bacteria > Actinomycetota > Actinomycetes > Mycobacteriales > Pseudonocardiaceae > Actinokineospora > Actinokineospora globicatena. The sequence goes on along the minus strand of NZ_JAMTCR010000002.1, from coordinate 2,703,462 downwards.
GGCTCCCCGGTCAAGCGGATCTTCCTGCGGTTCACCGTCAGCGGCGTGTCCGCCCCGGTCACCGGCGCGAAGCTGCGCGTGCACACCGACGACGTCAGCGGGTCCAACAGCCCCGCTGGTGGCACCTTCCGGGCCCTGAGCAGCACCAGCTGGTCGGAGACCGGCACCACGTGGGCCAACCAGCCCTCGATCGACGGGACCACGCTCGGCACCCTAGGCGCGGTCAGCCGCAACGCGTGGTACGAGGTCAACGTCGGCGCCGTCGTCACCGGCAACGGCACCTACAGCATCGCCATCAGCTCGACCAACAGCGATGGCGCTGACTACGACTCGCGCGAGTCGGGCTCGGCTACCGCACCGCAGCTGGTCGTCAGCACTGACTCTCCCACCACGACCACCCCGCCCACTACGACGTCGCAGCCCTCGGGTGACCCCGTGCTCGTAGGCGCGGGTGACATCTCCAACTCCGGCTCCGGTGACACCGCTACCGCGGCGCTGCTGGACAACATCCCGGGCACCGTCTACACGACCGGTGACAACGTCTACAACGACGGCACGGCATCGGAGTTCAACTCTTACTACAACCCGACGTGGGGTAGGCACAAGGCCCGCACCAAGCCGTCCCCGGGCAACCACGACTACAACACCTCGGGCGCCTCTGGCTACTACAACTACTTCGGCGCGCAGGCAGGCCCGTCCGGTCGTGGTTACTACTCCTACGACCTGGGCAACTGGCACGTCGTCTCGCTCAACAGCGAAATCAGCATGTCGGCGGGCTCGGCGCAGGAGCAGTGGCTGCGCTCCGACCTGGCCGCCAGCGGCAAGTCGTGCACCCTCGCGTACTGGCACAAGCCGCGGTTCACCTCCGGCGCCGACCACGCCCCGAGCACCGCGACCGGCCCCCTCGTGCAGGCGCTCTACGACTACAACGCCGAGGTCATCGTCACCGGCCACAACCACCACTACGAGCGGTTCGCGCCGATGAACCCCAGCGGCTCGGCGGACTCGTCGCGCGGCATCCGGCACTTCGTCGCGGGCATGGGCGGTGCTGGCTTCTACAACTTCGGCACCATCCAGCCCAACAGCGAGGCGCGCAACAACAACACCTTCGGCGTCCTCAAGTTCACCCTGCACGCCAGCAGCTACGACTGGGAGTTCGTCCCCCAGGCAGGCAAGACCTACAACGACAAGGGCACAACCGCCTGCCATTAGGCAATTAGGCCCTTCTAGGTGCTAGACGACCACCGTGCTGCCGGGCCACCATGGGTCACCCGTGGTGGCCCGGCGGCACACCACCACGGAGGTTGCGCGTGTACCTGTCCACGGTGAGCCGACCGGAGGTCGCCGAGGTGTCAGACCGTCGCAAGAGGAGAGTCAGCAGCAATGTTGTCGCCCTCGGCGCGGTTAGCCTTATCACCGACATCTCCTCGGAGATGGTGACCGCTGTCTTACCGCTATACCTCGTAGTCGGGTTGGGCATGACCCCTGTCCTCTACGGGGCCATCGACGGCCTCTACACCGGCGCGACCGCGCTCTTGCGGCTAGTCGGGGGATTTGTCGCCGACCGGACCAGACGGCACAAGACCGTCGCGGGCGTCGGTTACGGTGTCGCGTCGTTGGCCAAGCTGGGCCTCATCGCCGCCGGGAACTCCGTCGCGGGGATCGGGGCCGCGATCACCGCCGACCGGGCAGGCAAGGGTTTGCGCACCGGTCCACGGGACGCACTGATCACCCTGTCGACCCCGCAGGACCAGCTGGGCCGCGCGTTCGGGGTGCACCGCTCGATGGACGCGCTGGGTGCGTTCATCGGTCCGCTCGCCGCGGTGGGCGTGTTGATGTGGGCGGGTTCCCAGGAGTTCGACGCGGTCTTCTTCACCAGCTTCGTCGTCGCGGCGTTCGGTGTGGTGGTCCTCGTGCTGTTCGTGCGCGACCACCGCGAGAAGGCCCCACCCAAGGCTGTCGACATCCGTGCCGCTCTAGGACTGGTGCGGCATAAGGGCGTCGGTGCGCTGTTGTTGGCCGCGTCGTTGCTGGGTCTCGTAGTGGTCGGCGACGGGTTCGTCTACCTCTTGCTGCAGAAGCGCGGGGACCTGTCCATGGGCTGGTTCCCTCTACTTGCTGTCGGCACGAGTCTGGTCTACCTGCTGCTGGCTACGCCGCTCGGCGTTCTAGCGGACAAGATCGGCCGGGCCAAGGTCATGCTCAGCGGCTACTTCGCGCTTGCCTTGGTCTATCTCGCGCTGATCGGGCCCATAGACGGCATCGCGCTGACCGTTGCCGTCTTGTTGCTCTATGGCTTCTTCTACGCCGCGACAGACGGCGTGCTGATGGCGCTAGCGGGCCGGGTCTTGCCGAAGGAGTTGCGGGCCACCGGAATGGCCCTGGTGCAAACGGGTCAGGCGTTGGCGTACCTGGGTTCTTCGGTGCTGTTCGGCCTATCGTGGCAGTTGTGGGGACCGACCGCGGCGTGTGCCGCGGCAGGTGGCGCGGTCGTCGTCACCATCGTCGTGACCGCGCTGATCTTCGCGCGGGTGAACCGGAGTGTGCAGTCGTGATGACCGTCAGGACCAGGATCCTCATCGCCCTCGCCGCGGCCGCCTTGCTAGCCGGTGCCACGGTGTTCTACGTGTCGCGGACGACAGCGCCATCAGCGCAGTCGTCCGCGCAACCACCGCGGATGGCAGCCGTGGTGCCCCCCGACGGCGTCGACCGGCGAACGCTGCAGGTGCTCACGAACGGGGTGCTGGGCTGGGCGTCCGCGACCGACCCGCAGTCCCCACGCGGGCTGACCACCGTCAAGTGCGACCGCGCCTACACCTCGGCGCGCACTGTCGCGTGCCTACGACCGGTGGACGCGCTCGTAGGCACGAAACTGAGCCTGCTGGACGCTGAGGGCAACGAGACCAAGTCGGTGCCGCTGACCGGCTTCCCCAACCGGCTGAAGGTGTCCACTAGCGGCCGCATGGTGTCATGGACTGTCTTCCTTGACGGTCACTCTTACGCCACCACCGGGTTCTCGACTCAGACCGGCATTCTCGACACTAAGACCGACGCGGTCGTGCACTCACTAGAGGAGTTCTCCGCGACCGTGGAGGGTAAGCCCCACCAGGCTGTCGACTTCAATTACTGGGGTGTCACCTTCACCTCTGACGACAATCGCTTCTACGCGACCTTAGGCACTGGCGGTAAGCGCTACCTGGTCGAGGGAGATCTAACGGCACGGACAGTGCGAACGCTGACGACCAACGTGGAGTGCCCGTCTCTCTCACCGGACGGAACGCGCATCGCCTACAAGTCCGCTGTCGACGGAGACCCGAAGAAGGGGTGGCGGCTGTCGGTCATGGACCTGTCGACGCTGCGCAGCACCCCCTTGGGTGAGACCCGCAGTGTGGACGACCAGTCCATCTGGCTCGACGACGCCACCGTCGCGTACGCGCTACAGCGTGACGATGGGGTCAACGACGTGTGGTCCGTTCCCGCTAACGGCTCCGGACAGCCCAAACTGGTGGCGGAAGGCGCGAACTCGCCATCCCTGACGCACTAGGTCGTTCACCAGATCGTGGTGTGACGCAACGTTTCACCACCGCTGTGCGTGATGGCGCAACGAACGGGCGCTAGAAGCAATGGCCAGCGGATGAAATCGACACCGGGGGGACCTAGCCTGGGGGCATGACTGCTGTCTCACCCACCACGGCCGACTTCATCGAGCTCGACGAGCGGTGGAGCACGCACAACTACCACCCGCTGCCGGTGGTGATCGCCGAGGCCGAGGGCGCCTGGGTGACCGACGTGCGCGGACAGCGCTACCTGGACTTCCTCGCGGGCTACTCGGCGCTCAACTTCGGGCACCGGCACCCCGCGCTGGTCGCGGCCGCCGTCGAGCAGCTGGGCAAGGTCACGCTGACCAGCCGCGCGTTCCACCACGACCAGCTCGGCCTGTTCTGCCGGGAGCTCGCCGAGCTGACCGGCACCGACCTGGTGCTGCCGATGAACTCCGGCGCCGAGGCCGTCGAGTCCGCGGTCAAGATCGCCCGCAAGTGGGCCTACCGGGTCAAGGGCGTGCCGCAGGACACCGCGCAGATCATCGTGGCCGGGTCCAACTTCCACGGCCGCACCACCACGATCGTGTCGTTCTCCACCGACGAGGTGGCCCGCGCCGACTTCGGCCCGTTCACCCCGGGCTTCACCGCGGTCAAGTACGGCGACGTCGAGGCCGTCGCCGCCGCCATCACCGACCGCACCGCCGCCATCCTGGTCGAGCCGGTGCAGGGTGAGGCCGGGGTCGTCGTGCCGCCCGCCGGGTACCTGCGCGAGCTGCGGCGGCTGTGCGACGAGAACAACGTGCTGCTGGTCGCCGACGAGATCCAGTCCGGCCTGGCCCGCACCGGCACCCTGTTCGCGCTCGACCACGAGGGCGTCCGCGCCGACATCTACACCCTGGGCAAGGCGCTCGGCGGCGGCATCCTGCCGGTGTCGGCGGTCGTCGGACGCGGTGACGTGCTCGGCGTGCTCAAGCCGGGCGAGCACGGGTCCACCTTCGGCGGCAACCCGCTGGCCTGCGCGGTCGGCCGCGCGGTGGTCCGGCTGCTGGCCACCGGCGAGTTCCAGGAGCGCTCGCGGGTGCTCGGCGAGCACCTGCACCGCTCGCTCAACGAGCTGGTCGGGCGCGGTGTCGCCGAGGTGCGCGGGCGCGGCCTGTGGGCGGGCGTGGAGATCGCCCCCGGCGGCCCGGACGGCCGGGCGGCTTCCGAGGCGATGATGGCGCGCGGCGTGCTGTGCAAGGAGACCCACGAGACCACGCTGCGGGTCGCGCCGCCGCTGGTCATCACCGCGGCCGAGATCGACCGGGGCGTGGAGGTCATCGCCGAGGTCGTCGCGGGCCACTGATCCCCCGTGGCGGCCGGGCACGAGGGCCTCGGCCGCCACGAGGTCCCATCACAGCGGGTGAGCAACCGTCACCCGATAGTCCAACCGGCTGGGGCTGCCCGTCGGGGTCGGCCGTGTCCACAATCCCCCGGGTGGAAACCCAGTTCTGGATCGACTCCTGGCAGGAGGGCGGCTCGAAGACGAGCTTCCACCTGCCCTCGGTCCACCCGCACGCGCGGCTGCTCGCCGAGCAGGGCCTGCTCGACGACGCGAACGTCCTGGTCCCGCTCTGCGGTAAGAGCGCCGATCTGCTGTTCTTCGCCGCCAACGCGCGCAGTGTGGTCGGGGTGGAACTCGTGGACCAGGCGATCGAGGAGTTCGTCGCCGACAACGGCCTGACCCCGGAGCGGCCGCGACCGGGCGTGCTCACCGTCGGCAACCTGACGATCCTGCACCGCGACCTGTTCGAGCTGACCCGCGACGACGTCGGCCAGGTGGACCTCGTCTACGACCGGGCCGCGCTGATCGCCTTCCCCGAGGACATGCGCCCGCACTACGTCGCCGCGGTGACGGCGCTGACCTCGCCGGGGACCTGGTACTTCGTCAACACGCTGGAGTACGAGCCCGCGCTGCCGTCGCCGCCGTTCTCGGTGGGGCCGGAGCGGATCGCGAATTACTTCGGCGCCGAGTTCGAGGTCGACCACCTGCTCGCCGAGCCGCGGCCCGAGCACCGGATGGTCGAGAAGTTCGGCCTGACCTCGCTCGTCGAACACGGATTCCTGCTGCGGCGCTTCCGGTAGCTCGACCGCCGAGGCATAGTGTCCGGATGGAGCTCGAGGTCCGGCACCTGCGCTACATCGACGCGGTGGGCACGGCGGGCAGCGTCACGCAGGCCGCGGTGGCGCTCGGGCTGTCCCAGCCGTCGCTGACCGCGCAGCTGCGCCGCATCGAGCAGGTCCTGGGCAGCCCGGTGTTCGACCGGGGCCGGTACGGGGCGCGGCCGACCACCCTGGGCCGGGTGCTCTTACCGCACGCCCGCGAGGTGCTGGCCGCGCTCGACGACCTGACCAAGGCCGTGCGCGGCGCCGCCGACGGGCCGCGCACCCCGACGCTGCGCCTCGGCACCCGGTCGACGGTGCTGGCGTCGCGGTTCTGCGAGGTGGTCGGCGAGGTCTTCGGCGACCGGCTGATCGACCTGACCGTGCTCGACCGGCGGGCGTCGTGCCTGAGCGCGCTGTCCTCCGGGCTGGTGGACCTGGTGCTGCACGTGGACTTCCCCGGCCGGGAGACGGTGCCGCCGCCGGGCACCCGGGTGACGGTGGTCGGGACCGAGCCGATCTTCGTGCTGCTGCCCGAGTCGCACCCGGCCGCCGCGCGGTCCGAAGTGGACCTCCGGGAGCTGGCCGGGGTCACCTGGCTGCTGTGGGCCAGCGGGGACGACGAGATGAACCGGCACCTGATCGCCGAGTGCGACCGGGCCGGTGCGGGCGCGGTGACCGTGCGCGAGTTCGACCACCTCGTCGCCGCCCAACTCATCCGCCGCGGCGACCCCGTCGCCTTCCCCCTCCAAGCCCTCAGCAGCGGCGTCACCCTCCCCGGCGTCGTCCGCCCCCTGCGCGACAACCCCCTCCGCGTCCGCCACGTCCTGCTCTGGCCGACCACCGGCGTCGTCGCGGGCCACGTGGACCAGGTCCGCGACAAACTCATCGACACCTACCGCTCGATGATCCCCGACCACGGCCGCATCCCACCCTGGTGGTCCACCAACCCCGGCTGGCTCGGCTCCTGACCGATCACCCCTGTGGACCGAGGTCGGCGGGCGTGGTCACCCACTGCGGGTGGCGTGCCAGCCAGTCCCGGTAGGCCGGGGTCTGTTCCACGACCTCGTGCTGGGCGCGCACCAGCTCCACCCACAGGCGGTCGATGTGGGCTTGGGCCAGTGGGCCGCCGGTGTTCCACAGGAGACTGGTGGTGGAGCGGAGCGGGTTGTCGGTTAGGGCGAGTTGGACGAGGCCCGCGCGGGGGCGGGAGCCGGGCATGGCGACCAGGACGGCTTGGCCGAGTTCGGCCAGTTGCAGGGCTGTGGTGTGGTCGACGCCGACGCGGATGTCCACTGTGGTTGGTCCTAGGGCGGCGGCGAGGTGGTCGGCCAGGCCGTCGTCGGCGGAGTCTCCGACGCACCAGGTTTCGCGGGTCAGGGCGGTGATCGGTACCTCTGACCGGTCGGCGAGGGGGTGGTCGGCGCTCACGGCGATGAACATGGGTTCCACCGCGACGACCCGGCGGCGGACCCGGGTGGTGAGGTGCGCCAGCGGGTCGGGGTGTTCGACCACCAGGGCCGCCTCGACCCGGTGGTCGGCCAGCAGTTCCAGCTGCGCGCCGATCTCGGCCATGGTGCGCACCAAGACCGGCGCGCCGAGGACGCTGGGGTCCAGCACCGAAAGGCTGGCCACCAGCATCCCCGGCGAGCAGGCGAAGCGGACCGCGGCGGGCATCGTGGCCGGGTGGTGGCGCTCTGCGGCAGCGGTAAATCGATCCATCGCCTCTAGCACGGAAACCGCGTGCGCGAGCACGACGTCACCCAGCGCGGTAGGCACAGCGCCGCTAGGACCGCGTTGGAACAAAGGGCCGCCCGCGACCCGTTCCGCGCGGCGCAGCGATTCGCTGACGGAGGGTTGGGCGAGGCCGAGCCTGCTCGCCGCGGCGGTCAGCGATCCCGCCTCGGCGATGGCGAGAACGGCACGCAGGTGGCGCAGTTCCATGTCCATAGGCGGACCCTATGCAAGGTTGGGATTGTTTCGGAAGTTCACGCGACGCACATAGTTGATCCAACGCCCGGCCACCCGGCTCCGGGCGTGGAGCAGATATCACCCCTGCGTCGAAGGACACCTCCTCATGAAAATCCGCACCTTGCTGCGGGCTGCCCTCATCCCGGCGGTTCTCGCCGCCGCGGCCGTGGCCATGCCCAGCGCGCTGGCGGCACCGCCGTCGTCCGAGCCGCCCACGATGTCGCCCGCCATCGTCGGTGGCAGCCAGGCAACCGAGACCTACTCGTTCATGGGCTCCATGCAGGTCAACGGCCGCCACGGCTGCGGGGCCTCGCTGGTGGCCTCGCAGTGGATGGTCACCGCGGCGCACTGCGTCACCGGGCAGGGCGGCCAGGTCATGCCCGCCTCGCAGTTCCGCATCCGGATCGGCTCGACCAACACCGGCAGCGGCGGCACCCTCGCCTCGGTGTCGCAGGTCGTGCGGCACCCGTCCTACAGCGGCCAGGTCGGTCCGGGTGACATCGCGCTGTTCAAGCTCTCCAGCGCCGTGTCGCAGGCCCCGATCAGCATCAACGACTCCTCGCCCGCGGCGCAGGCGTCGACCCGGCTGATCGGCTTCGGCCAGACCTGCCCGCAACAGGGCTGCGGTGGGTCGTCGACCACGCTCAAGCAGCTCGACACCCGCATCAACCCGGACAACATGTGTTCGGCGGGCTTCAACGCCTCCACCGAGCTGTGCGTCTACAGCACCACCAGCCAGACCGCGTGCTACGGCGACTCCGGTGGCCCCGCGGTGGTCAAGGTCGGTAGCGCGTGGCGGCTCGTTGGCGCTACCAGCCGCGCGGGCGCCAACGGCAGCACCTGCGGTACCGGCAACGCGACGATCTACACCGACGTGACCGCGTACCGCTCGTGGGTCAACCAGTACGTCGGGGGCAGCGGTCCCGGCCCCGACCCGGAGCCGCCGACCTGCTCGGCGGCGGCGTGGAGCCCGTACACCCAGTACCCGCCGCAGTCGAGCGTGTCCTACCAGGGCTACGAGTGGCGCAACAGCACGTGGAGCTACCGGGAGACCCCCGGGTACAGCTACAACTGGCAGCGCGTCGGGACCTGCGCCCGCCGCTGAACGACCGGGTGAGCGAGCGCTGGAGGCACCCCACTGCTCGCTCACCCAGGCCGACCTGGGAGCCCTCACCCGCGGAGCCCGCGGGTTCCCCAGGGCGAGTTCGGAAAGGTCTGGCAGCGCGTCGGCCCGCGCTGGTCAGGGGATAGGGAACCGGGTGGGGCGGGCGCAGGAGACGCCCCACCCGGTCATCCGCGTTCCCGGACCACCCGGCGCTCGTCCCACACCGGCCGGTCCACTTCGGACACCTGGCCGTCCGCGCGGAAGACCAGGAACCGGTCGAACGAGCGGGCGAACCAGCGGTCGTGGGTGACCGCGACGACGGTGCCGGAGTAGGCGGTCAGCGCGTCCTGCAGCGCTTCGGCGGAGTGCAGGTCGAGGTTGTCGGTCGGTTCGTCGAGCAGCAGCAGGGTGGCGCCGGACAGCTCGAGCAGCAGGATCTGCAGCCTGGCCTGCTGCCCGCCCGAGAGCGTCTCGAACCGCTGCTCCCCGGCGGCGGCCAGGCCGTAGCGGCTCAACGCGGACGCGGCGGCACCCCGGTCGAGCCCGGGTCGGGTGTCGTCGCCGTGCCACAGGATGTCGACGAGGGTGCGACCGAGCCACTCCGGGTGCTGGTGGGTCTGGGCGAAGAGCCCCGGGTTGACCCGAGCGCCCAGCCTGAACACCCCCGTGTGCGCTACCGAGTCCACTTCAGACTGGAGCCCCTCGGACAGCAGGCGCAAGAAGTGGCTCTTACCGGAACCGTTAGACCCCAGCACCGCGAGCCGGTCGCCATAGAAGACCTCTATGTCGAAGGGCTTCATCAGGCCGGTTAGCTCTAGCTGCTCGCAAGTGATGACCCTGACTCCGGTACGACCACCCGTGAGCCGTGGGGTGACCCGCTGCGGACGTGGTGGCACCGGCGGCGGGCCGGCCTCTTCGAACTTGCGCAGCCGGGTCTGCGCCGCGCGGTAGCGGCTGGCCATCCCGTCGCTCATGGTCGCCGCGCGCTGCAGGGAGCGGACGAGTTCCTTGAGCTTCTCGTGCTCCTCGTCCCACCGCCGCTGCTGCTCGGCGATACGGTCCCACCGGGCCTCCCGGGCGTCGGCCCAGGTCGCGAACCCGCCCGCGTGCGTCCACGCGGTACCCGCCTCCACCGTGACCACGTGCGTGGCGACGGCATTGAGTAGTTCACGGTCGTGGCTGATGAGTAGGACTGCCTTGTCGGTCTCGGCCAACCGCTCCTCTAGCCAGCGTTTGCCGGGCACGTCTAGGTAGTTGTCCGGTTCGTCGAGCAGGAGGACCTGCTCACGGCCTCTTAGCAACGTCTCCAGCACTAGGCGTTTCTGCTCACCGCCGGAAAGAGTACGAACCTCGCGGAACCGGGCCTTCTCGTAAGGGACGCCCATCGCGGCGGTGGTGACCGTGTCCCAGAGGACCTCGGCGGTGTATCCCCCGGCCTCGTCGTAGTCGACTAGAGCGGAGGCGTAGCGGAGTTGGGTGGGCTCGTCGTCGGTCTCCATGAGCGCGAGCTCGACGTCGTCCAACTCTTGCGCTGCCGCCCGCAGTGGGGCCGGGGCAACGGACAGGAGCAGGTCGCGGACAGAACGGTCATCGCGGACGGAGCCCACGAACTGGGGCATGACGGCCATACCGCCACGGACGGAGACGGACCCCTCCGGCGCGCTTAGTTCACCGGCGATGATGCGCAGCATCGTGGTCTTACCGGCGCCGTTCTCACCGACGACCGCCACGACCTGGTTGGCGTTGACCTTGAGGCCTGCGTCGCGGAAGAGCACCCGCCCGTCCGGCAAGGTGTAAGACAGTCCGTTCGCCTCAAGATGACCCACACCGTGCATGGTCGCTCACGGCAGGCGCGACGGCGAGTGACTTTTCGGGCACGGGTGTCATTTGGGCATGGTTCTTTTGGGCGTGGTTCCTTTGGGCATAGTGGAGGGCGTGGAAGCGCACCGACTCATGCCCCGGTTCATGGTGCTGCCCGCCGTCGGCGTGGCCACCGCGTGCTTCGGCGTCGTGGGCCTGGTGGGGCGCGAGGTGAGCGGCCCGGTCCCCGAGATCGACAACCTCGGGTTCGCGGCCGCGGACCGGGTGTTCACCGCCGTGCCGGGGGTCGCGGAACCGCTCTCTTACGCCACGCACCCGCTCGCGCTGGTCGGTGTGATCATGCTCATGGCGATTGTGGCCTATCGGGTGAGGCGACCGAGGATCGCGTTACTGGCCGTGTTGGGTCCAGCCGCCGCGGTGAGTTTCAACGCCTGGGTGCTCAAGCCGGTTGTCGGCCGCGAACTCGACGGCTACCTGGCCTACCCCAGCGGCCACACCACCACCCTTGTGTCGATCTTGACGGTGTTCACGCTGGTCACGGCGTCGAACGCACCGAGGGGTAGACGACTGCGGGCGACGACCGGCACGGCGGCGATCAGCCTGGTATTGGCCGGTACCGCGGTGAGCGCGATTGTTGGCCTGCGTTACCACTACCTCACTGACACGGTCGGTGGTTTCTGCTGGGCCGTCGGCGCGGTGATCACCGTCGCCGCGGTGCTCGACCTGCTCCCGGGCCGACACCCGGCGCTTCGCCTGCGGCACGAACAGGCGTACCGTGCGTAACCTGGCAGTGCCCTCGTGCGAACGGAAAGGATGGCGGTGACCGACACACCCATCTACGACCAGATACGCCAGGAGCTGCGCGACAAGGCCGAGGAGCCGCAAGCACCCCAAGGCGGCAAGCGCGGCCAGCCGGAGTCCGGCACCGGCGTCTCGGTGTGGGCGTTGATAGACGAACACCGCCCGCCGGAGAAGCCCACCGGTGGCGGCGGCCGTCGCCGCTCTTGAGCTGCCTCCGCCCTTGAGCTGTCGCCGTTCCTGTTCTCCAGCCCGCCTTATGCGTGAGAACTGTCTCGAGCGTGAGAACTACCGTGCGCGCTAGCCCCTTACCGCCTCGCCCTGCCTGCCGAGCCCTGGCCCGCTAGCCCGCCAGAGTCGCCGCGTCGCGGGAGAGCGCGACCAGCCTGCTGACCGCGCGCAGATACTTCTTGCGGTAGCCCCCGCGCAGCATCTCCGGGGTGAACAGCTCCGAGACCGGCGCGCCGGAGACCACCACCGGGATCGCGCGGTCGTAGAGCCGGTCGGCCAGCGCCACCACGCGCAGCGCCACGTCCTGACCGGACAACGCGCGCACGCCCCGCAGGTGCACCGCGCTGACCCCGTCGACGAGCTTGCCGTAGCGCGAGGGGTGCAACCGGGCCAGGTGCCCGCACAGCGCGTCGAAGTCGTCCACAGTGGACTCCGGGAGGGCGCTCGCGCTGGCCGCCAGCTCGGCGTCCGACACCGGGGGCGGCGCGTCCGGCAGGCCGCGGTGGCGGTAGTCGGGGCCGTCGACCCGGACCACGGTGAACCGGGCGGACAGCGCCTGGATCTCGCGCAGGAACTCGTCGGCGGCGAAGCGGCCTTCGCCGAGCTTGTCCGGCAGCGTGTTGGAGGTGGCCGCGACCGAGACGCCCGCGTCGGTCAGCTCGGCGAGCAGCCGGGTCAGCAGCATCGTGTCACCGGGGTCGTCGAGCTCGAACTCGTCGATGGCCAGCAGCCGGTGCCCGCTGAGCCTGGCCACCGCCTCCCGGAAACCCAACGCCCCCACCAGGTTCGTCAGCTCGACGAAGGTGCCGTACGCCTTCGGACCGGGCACCGCGTGCCACACCGAGGCCAGCAGGTGGGTCTTGCCGACGCCGAACCCGCCGTCGAGGTAGAGGCCCGGCTTGCCCTCGGGCTTGCCGCCGCCGAACACGCGCCGGAGCAGGGACTGGCCCTTGGCCGCGCCCGCCACCCGCTCGGCGAAGGCCGAGCAGGCCGTCACGGCGGCCGCCTGCGACGGCTCCTGCGGGTTGGGCAGGTACGTGTCGAACCGGACCGCGCCGAAGCGCGGCGGCGGGACCAGCTCGGCGACCAGTTCCTCGGCGCCGACCGCGGGCTCCCGGTCGACCAGGTGAGCGGACATGCGGGCGAGCGTAACGGCGTGCTCTGATGGTGCCGTGCACAGGCTGTGGCCCCCCTCCCCCGTTTCGCCAGGTCAGGCTTCCCCCGATGTGGTGGACGACACCGAACTGGAACGGATCTACGACTACCCGCCGGACCTGGACCGCGCGTGGGTGCAGAGCAACTTCGTCACCAGCACCGACGGCGCGGTGTCGGTCGACGGGCGCTCGGCAGGTCTATCGAGTCCAGGTGACAAGCGCATCCTCGCTCTTGGCCGCGACCTGGCCGACGTGATCCTCGTCGGGTGGGGCACCGCGCGCGCGGAGCACTACCGGGGCGTGAAGCCCACCGAGGTGCGTGTGGCCAGGCGGGCCCGCCTCGGGTTGAGCGAGGTACCGCCGATCGCCGTGGTCACCGCGCGCGGGTCGGTCACTCCGGACTCGCACTTGGTACGGGACACGGTCGCGCCGCCGCTGGTGATCACCACGTTGCAGGCTCCTGCGGATAGAAGGTCCGCGTTGGTCGACGCCGGTGTCGACGTGATCGTCGCGGGTGAGACAGAGGTCGATCTGCAGGTAGCGCTATCGGAGTTGTCTGCGCGCGGGCTGCGTAGGGTCAACTGCGAAGGTGGGCCCCGGCTGCTCGGGTCGCTGATCGCGGCCGACCTCGTGGACCAGATGTGTCTGACTGTGTCGCCCGTGCTGGCCGGTGGCTCTTCCGGTCGCGCCGCCGTGGGGACTGACGGGGTGCCGGTAGCTCTAACTCTGGCGTCGGCGCTAACTGACGAGGGCTTTCTGATGCTTCGGTATCGCCGAGATCGCTCCTAGCAGGCAGGATGGCATCGTGGCGCTACCGCTGACCCCACCGGTCCAACCGATGCTGGCCAAGCCGTCGAAGTCGATCCCCGACGGCGCGGGCCTCGTGTTCGAGCCCAAGTGGGACGGGTTCCGCTGCCTGGTGTTCCGCGACGGCGACGAGGTCACCCTGCAGTCGCGGTCGGGCAAACCGCTCAACCGGTACTTCCCTGAGGCGGTGACCGCCTTGCGCGCCGCGCTGCCGGAACGGGTGGTCGTCGACGGCGAGCTGGTGGTCGACATCAACGGCAGGCTCGACTTCGACGCCCTCGCCGAACGCATCCACCCCGCCGCGAGCCGGGTCACCATGCTCGCCGAGAAGACCCCGTCGCGCTTCATCGCCTTCGACCTGCTCGCCCTCGACGACGACGTGTTCATGGACTCCGCTGGCTACGACCGCAGGCGCCTGCTGGAGAACGCGATCACCCCCACCGACCGCGTCCACCTGACCCCCGCGACCATGGACGCCGACCTGGCCCGCCAGTGGTTCACCATCTTCGAGGGCGCGGGCCTCGACGGCGTGATGGGCAAGCCCGCCGGGGGCCCGTACACGCCGAACAAGCGCACGATGCTCAAGTTCAAGCACTCCCGCACCGCCGACTGCGTGGTCGCGGGCGTCCGCTGGCACAAGGGCACCACCCCCGGCGAGGCCATCGGCTCCCTCATGCTCGGCATCTACGACCGCACCGGCAACCTCAACCACGTCGGCGTCGTCGGCTCCTTCACCGCCGCCAACCGCCGCGCCCTCGCCGTCGAACTCGCGGACCTGATGGTCGGCGGGCCCACGAACCACCCCTGGGTCAGCGGCGAACAGACCGACCAGGCCCGGGTGCCGGGGGCGATCTCGCGGTGGCGGACCACTGAGCAACCTTGGGTTCCGCTGCGACTGGAGCGGGTGGTGGAGGTCGCGTACGAGCACACGGAAGGCGGGTATCCGAGCCGCTTCCGCCACACAGCCCAATTCGTGCGCTGGCGTCCGGACCGCGAACCGGGGTCGTGTACGTACGACCAGTTGGAGGAGCCTGCCAACTATGACCTCGCTGCGGTGCTTCGGGGTGAGGTCAAGGCTCGGTGAGCGGTCCATTGTGGACCGCCTCTGGTGGACTTTGTTCGGATGGCTGCTTGCTGGGCCTCGTTGGGTGATCGTTTTGCGTTGACCAGGGGATTTTCGCTTGGCGCGCCTTCGGAAATCACGCTGCTGGGTGACAGAAGTTATCCACATCTGGATCTTCGCGGGGCCCGTTTCAAGATCCCCCGTCGGGGGGTACCGGTAGACTGGACCAGGGCCGCCCCCCGGAGAGGGTGGGGGCTGGGCAGGGGTGGGACCGCGTGCGCGCGCGAAGCGGGGCTTTCGGGTGCGGGGCAGCAAGCGAGGCCTCCGAGCAAATGGTGCTAAGAGGTTCGCGCCGTGGTTGAACTTGCCAGATTCGCCCAGCCCGAACGAGCGTCCGGTGACGTCTACTGTGGACGGTTAACCGTGCGAATGGCCGCTAGTCGATCACTCCGGCACCGACTTGCCCGCCGCCACACCCACTTCAGCGATCCCCGCGTCCGCGACCAGGCGAAATGCCGCGCATCCGACCCCGATAATCATGCCGATGGGTGACAGAAGTTATCCACATGTGGATCTCCGCAGGGGTGCTTTCAAGATCGACTGTCGGTGCCCCCCGGTAGACTGGACCAGGGCCGCCCCCCGGAGAGGGTGGGGGCCGGGCTGGGGTGGGACCGCGCGCGGGCGCGAAGCGTGAGGGCTTGGCTCGGGGGCGCAGTGCGGGGGCAAGGCGTGGAGGCGCGGCGAGGGGCGAGCGCGGCGGTGTGGGGCGGAGGGCGGTAGCGCTAAGAGGCGTTGGTGGGGTTAAGCGGCGGCGGCTCAGCCGGGGGTGGTGGGAGGAAACCGTTGCGCCAAGGGCAGCGGCTGCGTCGCGAAGGTAGTGGTAGCCGCCAAGGCCTGGGGCGGCAGTGGTAGCGCTAAGGGGCTGCGGAGGCGCTGAGGCGACCTTCAGCGTGCCACCAAGTCCGGGTCAGGGTGGGCAGACGGTGCCGTTACGGGGGGTGGTGCCTGCCAGGAGGAAGGCTTGGGCGGCTTCGGTGGCGCAGGGGGAGCTGCCCAGGGCGCCGTGGCCGGTGCCTTGCCAGGTGATAAGGGTGGCGGTGGCGAGTTGTTGGGCGGTGCGTTCCGTGCCCGACAGCGGGGTCAGGGGGTCGGTGGCGGTACCCAGGACGACGATCGGGGGGGCCGTCGGCGCGGTCGGGGTGGTGACCGGGTGGGAGGGGACGGGCCAGGGGCTGCAGACGGCCAACCATTCGGCGGTGAGGGCGCCGAAGTAGGGGTAGCGGGTGTTCCAGTCCTTCGACGCGGCCACCAGGGCCTCTGTGGACAGTCGGGACTTGGTGTCGTTGCAGCGGGTGACCAGGGTGGCGTCGAACGTGGCGGGGACGTCCTCGGTTTCCAGGACCAGGGGGGCGACCAGGGCGGCCAGCGCGGACGGGTCGCCGCCGCGGGCGTTGGCGATGGCCTTGGACAGGGCGGGCCAGCCGTCGCGGTCGGCGAGGGCGGTGTGGACGGCGCGCAGGATGAGGCCGGGGGTCAGATCGAGGTCGTCGGTGGCCAGGGGGGCGCTGGCGGCCTGGTTGAGCACCTCGGTGAACGCCTGGCGCGCGTTGGCGCCGAGTTCGCACGAGCGCTTGGCGCAGTCGTCGGCGAACGCGGCGAAGGTGGCGTCGGCGCTGGCGGCTATGCCTTCCAGGGCGACCACGGCGTCCTCGTTGGGGTCCGGCGCGCCGTCGAGGACGACCCGCCCGACGCGGTCCGGGTAGCGGTCGGCGTAGACGGACAGCACGCGCGACCCCTCGCCGTGGCCGATCGCGTGCAGCCGGTCCATCCCGAGGCTGACCCGCAGGGCCTCGACGTCGGCGGCGCTGCGCCACGAGTCGATCGCGGGCAGTCGCGTCTCCAGTGCGATCGAGCACTGCTGCCCGGCCGTGCGCGCCTGGTCGACCAAGCCCTCCACGTCGAGCGCGCGCGGGTCGGCGTCGAGCAGCCCGAACCGGACCTCCTCCGGCACGCACCGCACCGCGTCAGAGTTACCCGTCCCCCGCCGGTCGATGCCGACGAGGGAGAACTTCGCCATCAGCTCCGCGGGCAGCCGCTCGGCCAGGCGCGCCGCGTAGACGGTGCCGGGCAGGCCGTCGACCTCGTTGACCACCACGAGCGGGATCGGCCCGGTGCCCGCCTTCAGCACCTGCAACCGCACCCCACCGCGGCCGGGCGCGTACGGGGAGTCGAGCGTGCCGGTGATCTTCCCGCAGGTGATCGTCACCCGGGCGGGCGTGGAGAACGCGCCGAGGACCTCCGGCCCGCACGGTCCCCAGATGTCGCGCGCCGCGTTCGGCTGGGTCAGCGGGGGCACCGGCGCGGGACCTGGCGCCGCGCTCGAGGTCGGCCCGCTCTGGACGCCGCCGTCGTTGACCACGATCCCCGGCCGCACCGAGGGGCCCGCCGTGCAGGCGGCCAGCAGGACGAGCGGCAGCAGGGAGACACCGCGACCAACCCTCACGCCTGCGCCGTCCCTCTCCCTCGCCGATCTGACACCCCCACCTTGGCAGACCTGGGGTGAGGACGCGGTGAGCGGCCCCCGAGCAGCGGTGACGCGAAACATGGGATGAATACCGGGCTCGCTGTCGTAGGGTGCGGACGTGGCGGAACGGACCCCGGTGTCGCGGTGGGTGGCGGCTGTCTCCGGGCTACCGGGGATGGTCGGCGCCGTGCCGCCGACCGCGCAGGTGTTGGTGGCGATCGTCAGCGTGCAGGTGGGCGCGGCGGTGGCCAAGCAGTTGTTCACGACCATCGGGACCGCGGGCGCGGTGATGCTGCGGTTGGTGCTCGCCGCGGTCGTGCTCGTGGCGCTGTGGCGGCCGTCGATCCGCGCGAACCGGCGGGCGGTACCGGTGATCCTGGCCTACGGGGTCGTGCTCGGGGTGATGAACCTGTGCTTCTACCTGGCCCTGCAGCGCATCCCGCTGGGGATCGCGGTGACCGTGGAGTTCCTCGGTCCGCTGGCGGTGGCGCTGATCGGGTCGCGGCGGTGGTTGGACGGCCTGTGGGCGGTGCTCGCGGGCGCGGGTGTGGTCCTGCTGGCCAAGACCGGCGGCGACGTGTCGGTGGTCGGGCTGCTGCTGGCGCTCGCGGCAGGCGCGTGCTGGGCCGGGTACATCCTGCTCAGCGCCGCCCTGGGCAGCCGGACCACCGACGGGTCGGGACTGGCCCTGGCCGCCGTGGTGTCCGGGCTGGTGGTGACGCCGTTCGGGCTCGCCGAGGCGGGCACGGCGCTGCTGGCGCCCGGCGTGCTGCTCATCGGCCTGGCGGTCGCGCTGCTGTCGTCGGTGATCCCGTACTCCTTGGAGCTCACCGCGCTGCGCAGCATCCCGCCCCGGGTGTTCGGCGTGCTGATGAGCCTCGAACCCGCCGTCGCCGCCGTGGCCGGGTTGGTCCTGCTCGGTGAGCAGCTCCGGCCGACCCAGTGGATCGCGATCACCTGCGTGGTCGCGGCCTCGGCCGGTGCCACCAGGTACGCCCGGAGCTGACCACTGTGGACGGTCAGCCCAGGTCGCGCAGCGCGCGCTGGGCGGCCTCCAGCTCGGCCTTGAGCTCGGCGACCCGCCGCAGCTGCCGCTCGCGCGCCGCGGTCAGCGACACCGCGATGGCCTCGCCCACCTCGGCGGGCAGCGACTTGGCGACCCTGGCGATGTCACCCGCCGGGACCGGCACCCACCGCACGGTGCGCTTCTTGCCGACCAGCACGTCGACGCTCCACTCCCCGTCGGGCGTGGCGTGCAGCGTCACGGTGATCTCGACCGGCTGCTGCGGTTTCGCGCGCGACCTGCTCCTGGTCTGCTCGACCGGCGCGGACTCGATGCCCTGCACCACGGCCGGGGGCTCCGGGGGCGGCGGCGCGGGGGCCGGTTTCGGCTTCACCGGCGGCTTGACCGTGGTCAACTCCGCGGGCGAGAAGGCCAGCACGTCCCGCGAGCCGTGCGGCCTGACCTGGATGAAGTCACCCTCGGCCGGTTCGTCGAACGCGACCACCTTCGCCTGCTGGCCCGCCTCGACGCCGACCGCCGCCGGGGTGAACCACACCGGCGTCGGCTTGCCCTCCGCCAGCGCCACCCGCAACCGCTCCACGTCCTGCGGCTCGAGCGCACCCGATTCCGTCACGCGTCCCCCTCCACCCTGTCGCACCGGGTGCCGAGTGTGCCGGGTGGGACCGACAGTCACTCGTTCGGGCGGCCCGAGGTGCCACCGTCGGCGACGGCACCTAGCTTCACGGTGGTGAGCGTCCGGTACCTGTGGTGGCGAAGCTGCTACGACGGCGTACTGCACGCCTTCCCGATGGCGGCGGGTGCCCGCCTCTCCCACCAGCACTACCGCGCCTCGTGCACGCACGCGGCCCCACCGGACCTGGCGGGCGGCGGCGCCGAGGGCCCGCGCTGCCACCTGTGCCTGCTCATCATCGGCGGCTCGAGTTGTCCACAACCCCTGCAGCCATCCACAGGGCCGACCGCGTCCTAGCGACAGGTCGCCGCCCCCGCCTACCGTCGTGGTGGAGGGGAGGTGGTGCCACCGGGGCGCCGGAATGTCCTAAGAGGACTCGCGGACGCGGTACTCGCAGCCGTATTCCAGGGCGTAGCTGAGGTCGTAGTGGTGCACGATCTTCGGCCCGCCGTGTAAGTGGACGTGGGTGACCGTCGAACGGGGGTCGACGGGGGCGCCGTCGAGGGTGTCGACCCTGCCGTCGAGCGGGCCGCCGACGTAGCGGACGAGGTAGGTCTCCGACATGGGTTTCGTCCCCTTCCGCCTCGGGTCTCTCCCGGCAGTGTAAGTGCTGCGACCGACGTTTCGGCTGGTCCGGATCCGGGGATCGGACCCGGTCCACCGGATGGAGCAACATCGGTGCGACCAGGGCGATTCCCGCGTACTGTTGACGCCCGCGCTGTGGACGGCCACAGTGGAACGCCCCGTCAGCGACCGACACCACCCGACCCGCGCGACCGCCGCCACGACCGCCGCATCGCCGCCGCTGGAACCGATCCAGCCGCGCCGACCCCCGGTACCGACGTGTCCGGAACCAGCGAGGTCACGGGAGAGGTCGCCACGACCGCTACCGCCGTTACGCCGATCGCGACCGAACCGACCGCCCCCGCCGCGCGTCGACCACGGGACGGGACTCGGGCCACCGCCCCGGTTCCAGCCGCGAACCGGGCTGGAAGCGGCTGGGGTGACCGCGAGGCAGCCCACCCGCGAGCGGATCGGGCGTGGGCCAGGTCAGCCGGGTGCGGATCAGCTCGCGAGGCGGGCCAACCGCGAGGTCGGTCAGCAGCCGGGCCGACGTGATCGCGAGGTCAGTCGATCGCGGCTGGGGGTGACCGCAAGGCGGGCCAGTCGATCTTCGCCGGGTCGATCGCGGGCCGGGTCGATCGCGGGCCGGGTCAGTCGCGGGCTGGGTCAGTCGCGGGCTGGGTCAGTCGCGGGCTGGGTCAGTCGCGGGCTGGGTCAGTCGCGGGCTGGGTCAGTCGCGGGCTTTGGAGGGTTGGACGCGCTTGGGTTCGCCTGCCATTTTGGGGTACTCAGGGGGATAAGGGAGGTCGCCCAGGTCGTGGTCGCGTTCGTCGCGGGCCGACATCTCCAGGAGCGCGTCCAGGGAGTAGGCGTGGTGGGCGACGGCGGCGTGCAGGTCGCCGACCTCGGCGAAGCGGGCGGGCATGGTGAGGACGCTGAAGTCCTCGGGGTGCACCGAGCTGAGTTCGTCCCAGGTCACCGGGGCGGAGACGAGGGCGCGCGGAGTGGGGCGGATCGAGTAGGCGGAGGCGATGGTGCGGTCGCGGGCCATCTGGTTGTAGTCGATGAACACCCGGCTGCCGCGTTCCTCCTTCCACCAGTTCACCGTGACCCGCTCCGGCATGCGGCGCTCCAGTTCGCGGGCCAGGGCGATCACCGCGCGGCGGGCCTCGACGAAGGTCCAGCGCGGTTCGATCGGGATGTAGAGGTGCACGCCGCGGCCGCCGGAGGTCTTGGGGAAGGCGTCCATGTCCAGTGCGCGCAGCAGGTCCCTGGCCTCGTGCGCGATGGCGACGGCGTCGGTGAAGTCGGTGCCGGGCTGGGGGTCGAGGTCGACGCGCAACTGGTCGGGGTGGTCGACGTCGGCGCGGGAGACCGGCCACGGGTGGAAGGTCAGCGTGCCCAGGTTGGCGGCCCAGGCGACGACCGCCAGTTCCGTCGGGCAGACCTCGTCGGCGGGGCGGCCGCTGGGGAAGGTGATCCTGGCGGACTCGACGTAGTCGGGGGCGCCCTTGGGCAGCCGCTTCTGGTAGAACGCGTCGCCGGTGTGGTCGGCGCGGGTGGAGAGCTTGGCGCCCTCGAACACCCCGCCGGGCCAGCGCTCCAGCGTGGTCGGCCGCTCGCGCAGCGCACCGAGGATGCCGGGGCCGACCGCGAGGAAGTACTCGACCACCTGCCGCTTGACGACGCCCAGCTCGGCGAAGTACGGCTTGTCCGGATTGGACACCCGCACGCTCCGGCCGTCGACCTCGATCTCCACCGCTGGCGCCATGGCGCCAGCCTACGGGCGGCCGGAAAACCGCGCGCGCGGCTCGGTACCGTGGTCGCACCACGACAGCGAAGGACCGCACCCGGTGAAGATGGACAACAGCCCCGCCAGGGGCACCCGTGACCTGCTGCCCGCGACCGTCGCGGTGCGCGACCACGTGCTGGCGAGGATCACCGAGGTCTACCACCGGTACGGCTACCAGCGCGTGGAGACCCCGGCCCTGGAGGGCATCGACCGGCTCACCGGCGGCCAGGGCGGCGAGAACGAGAAGATGATCTACCGGGTGCTGCGCCGCGGCCTCGACGAGACCGTCGCCGCCGACACCGCGCTGGCCGACCTGGTGGACCTGGGCCTGCGCTACGACCTGACCGTCCCGCTGACCCGGTTCTACGGCGCGAACCAGGCGAGCCTGCCGCAGCCGTTCCGGTCGTTCCAGTTCGGCCCGGTCTGGCGCGCGGAGCGGCCGCAGAAGGGCCGCTACCGCCAGTTCAACCAGTGCGACATCGACATGCTCGGCGAGGAGAGCGTGCTCGCCGAGGTCGAGCTGATCGAGGCGACCACCGAGGCGCTGGCCGCGGCGGGCCTGAGCGGCGCGACCGTGCGGGTGTCGGACCGGCGGTTCCTGTCCGCGCTGGCCGCCTCGGTCGGGCTGCCCGAAGAGGCGTGGACCGGCCTGTTCATCACCCTGGACAAGCTCGACAAGATCGGCTGGGACGGGGTGCGCGCCGAGCTGCCCAGCCGGGGCCTCGACGACGCCGCGATCGACCGGCTGCAGGAGAGCATCACCGGCCTGCAGGGCGGCGACCCGGCGACGCTGGACAAGCGGCTGCTCGAGGCCGTCCCCGGGCTGCCGGACGAGGTCGTCGCCGACCTGGCCGAGACCGCGACCGCGCTGGCCGCCGTGGCCGGGCTGGCCTGGGAGTTCGACCCGACCCTGGTGCGCGGCATGGGCTACTACACCGGCCAGATCTTCGAGATCACCCACCCGGCGAGCACGAGCGCCATCGCGGGCGGCGGCCGCTACGACAAGCTCATCGGCCGCTCCCTCGGCCGCGACGTGCCCGCCTGCGGGTTCTCGATCGGCTTCGAGCGGATCGTCGACCTGGTCGACGGCGCCAAGACCACCGACGCCGTGGCGGTGCTCTACGAAGCCGACGTGCCACTGCCCGTGGTCACCGCGACAGCCCGCGAGCTGCGCCAGGGCGGCCGCACAGCGTCGCCGGTGCGCAGGCGGGGCAAGTTCGGCGCGCAGCTGGGCAAGCTGGAGGAGTGGGGCTTCACGGCCGTCGTGCACGTCAAGGACGCGGCGGCGGCACCGGAGGAGCGTCCGCTCGGCGGGAGGTAAGCCGGATCACTGGACCTCCGGGTTACCGTGGACGCATGGCCGCGACAGGAACGTTCGGGGACTCGGAGGAGTCCGATGACGCGGTCCGCCGCGCCCGTGCGGACCGGTTCCACGAGGACCTGGTCGGGCTGGACCCGGCCGATCCGGAGGCGCGCGAGTTCGCCGAGCACCTGGACCGGGTGGAGCAGGTGCGGCCGAGCTACACCGTCGAGGGGTACCTGGGCGGGGTGCGTGACTTCGCCGAGTCGGCCAACCGGCTCGGCGGTCACTACCGGCTCACCGCGGGCATACTCGCGGGCCTCATCTTGTTGGGAGTGGTGGTGGCCGCGTGGGACGCGCTGGTGTTCATCGTGGGCGTCCTGTTCGGCTGAGCACCATCAGCCGCAGAACCGAGGAGTGAACGCGGACGTGGGTAGGGAACCGGTGGTCGGCGCGACACCGCGCGTGGTCAGGTCCGAGCAGGAGTGGCGCGCGCAGCTCTCCGCCAAGGAGTTCGCGGTGCTGCGCGACGCGGGCACCGAACCGGCGTGGACCGGTGAGTACACCGACACCAAGACCGTCGGGGTGTACCGGTGCCGGGCGTGCGACGCGGAGTTGTTCCGCAGTGACACCAAGTTCGAGTCGCACTGCGGGTGGCCGTCGTTCTTCTCACCGCTGGCCGGGGAGAGCATCGTGCTGCGCGAGGACCGCGCGCACGGGATGGTGCGCACCGAGGTGCTGTGCGCGAGCTGCCACAGCCACCTGGGGCACGTCTTCGAGGGTGAGGGCTACCCGACGCCGACCGACCAGCGCTACTGCATCAACTCGATCTCGCTGACCCTGGTGCCCGACGCCTGAGGTCGGCCGTTCGACTCCGCCCCGTCGCGCAGGTAGTCCTGCCCGGCGGGGCGGAGTCGTCCTACCCCTACCGCCGGGTCACATCAAGGCCACGTCAAGAAGCCTAAATCCAGCCCCCGGTACCCCTAAATCTTGCTCAAGCCCGCTTGTGCGCCCGGTCACAGCACCCCGAGCATGGGTCTCGACCGGGAGCGGAAACCCGGTGGGACACAGGGGAAAGCCGCGGGTGGGCGCTCCTCTGGGGCAGGGGGAGAGATGGATCGAGCATGGGGTGTCGCGGGACCTGACTTCCTTCGGTTGTACCTGGTCGCGATCGCGTTCGCGGCGCTGCTCGCCGCGGCCGTGCGGATCAAGGCCCGCGGCGGCAGGGACAGCGGTGGGGAGCGGCTGAGCGTGGAGGAGGTGGCCTACCTCGCGGGCGGTGCCCGGCGGGTGGTCGAACTCGCCATCACCAGGTTGCTGGACAAGGGGAAGCTGCGGGCCACCCGCGACGGGCGGTTGTCGGTCGTCGCGGGCGGCGAGGGCAAGGGCAAGGGCGAGCGCGATGACGAGGTCGACGCCGCGGTGCTGCGGGTGATCGAGCAGCGCGCGCACCGGTGGCCGGGAGTGCTGATCTCGGCGGTCGCGGGTCGGGGCGTGGTGACCGCGATCGGCGAGAGCCTGGCCCGCAGGGGGCTCGTCGTCGACCAGCGGCGGCGGTGGTCGCGGCGCTCGGCGCTGCCGATGGCGGTCGTGGCCGTGCTCGGGGTGGTGCGCTGGGCGAGCGAGGTCGGTGGCTCCGGCCCTGGCTGGCTCACCGCGGCGGTCATCGCGGCGATGGGGCTGACCGCGCTCATCGCGGCGGCGGCGGTGCCGGAGCGGACCTACGCCGGTGACCGGGTCCTGCGGGAGACCAGGCAGGCCAGGCGGGAGGGGAGCCCGCTGGCCGACCACTACGTGTTCAGCGGGTCCGTCGGGGTGGTCGTGTTCGCGGGTCTGGCCGGGCACCCGGACGAGACGGTCGCCCGCTTCGCGACGGCGTCCCGCACGCACAGCACCGCGGACGGCTCCTCGTCAGCGCACTCGGTGGGCTGCGCGGGCGGCGGCGGCCACGGGCACGGCTGCGGTGGCGGCGGGGGCTGCGGAGGCGGCGGGGGCTGCGGGGGTGGTGGAGGTGCCTAGACGCCCCGGGGTGGGGAGATAAGAGGGGGACAGGGGGGAGGATGGCGGCATGGGTGAGCACTTGGGAGTGGGCATCGGCTGGCGGTCGGAGATCGATCTGACCGTCGAGCGGATGCAGGGGGTCGACTTCGTCGAGGTCGTCGCGGAGAACATCCACCGCGACCACCTCCCGGAGTCACTGCGCGTGCTGCGCGCGAGGGGGCTCCCGGTGCTCCCCCATGCCGTCTCCTTGTCGTTGGGCGGCGCCGAGCCGCTCGACACCGACCGGGTCGAGCACCTGGCCGCGGTGGCCGACCTGCTGGACGCGCCGCTGGTGAGCGACCACGTGTGCTTCGTGCGGGCGGGCGGGCTCGACTCCGGGCACCTGATGCCGGTGCCGCGCACCCGCGACGCGCTGGAGGTGCTGGTGGCCAACGTGACCCAGGCGCGGTCGATCCTGGGCAGGCCGCTGGCGCTGGAGAACATCGCCGCGCTGCTGGAGTGGCCGAACGCGGAGCTGACCGAGGCGCGGTTCCTGCGGGAGCTGGTCGAGCGCACCGACTGCCTGCTGCTGGTCGACGTGGCGAACATGTGGGCCAACGCGAAGAACCTGGGCGCCGACCCGGTCGAGCTGCTCGACGGGATCCCGCTGGAGCGCCTGGCCTACGTGCACGTGGCGGGCGGGGTCGAGGTCGACGGGGTCTACCACGACACGCACGCCCACGCGGTGCCCCAGGGCGTGCTCGACCTGCTCGGGGAGCTGTGTTCGCGGGTCCGGCCGCCGGGGGTGCTGCTGGAGCGCGACGACCGGTACCCGTCGGACGCGGTGCTGGCCGACGAGCTCGCCGCGATCCGCGCCGTGGTGGCCGCGTGAGCCGCGAAGAGGTGGCCGCCGCCCAGGGCGAATTGCTGCGGTCCTTGTTGGCCGGTGGCAGTCCACCCGCCGGGTTCGACCCCGGTGCCATTCGGGTGGAGGCCGCCGCGCTTTTGGGGAAAAGGCGGCGGATCGTGCGGGAAATCGATCCGGGAACGGCCGAGGAACTCGGTGATCGGTTCGCTGAGCTGTTCGCCGAATACGCGCTGGCCAATCCGCGCCGGGACGGGTCGCGATTCCGCGAGGACGCGGTCGCGTTCGCGGCCTGGGCGACCGAGCGCGGGCACCTGCGCCGCGCGCGCCGCCGCTGGTGGCGGCGGTCCGGGTGACCGGCCTGGTGGTGCTCGGGGGCGCCACCAGGCCGGGCGGGTCACCGCAGCCGCCGGACCCCTGCCGCCCAGCGGTGTGGTGACGCGCTCCCCCACCACGGGGTGGTCGAGCGGGGCGGTCCGATCACCGGGACCGCCCGGAGAACGTGGTGCAGACGACCACGGCGAACGCCCACGGCAGCGGGTCGCGCCGCGGCAACATCGCCGAGCTGGACCAGACCACTTGTCTTCGTGGCACCGCCTGCCCGGAAACCGTTATACGGCAACCGATCCACCTGCTCATCGAGCCCCCTCCCCTGGACCGACTCGGGCACCCGGTGACACCGCGCCACCGCCGGTCCTGGACTGGGGAGGCGGAGGCCACCGCTACTGGGGGAACGGCCGCCACCCGCTCCCGCGTCCCGGTCAGGACTTGGGCGAGGTGTTCACCACGAAACGCGCACCCTGGTCGTCGGTCACCACCGCCTGCCTGCCGTGAGGGGTGTCGGTCAACCCCTCTTGCACGGTGCCGCCCAGCTCGATGACCTTGGCCACGGCCGCGTCGGCGTCCTCCACCTCGAAGTACACCGTCCAGCGCGGTGGGGTTCCCGCGGCGGCGGTACCGAGTCCGGCGACCGGCTCGTCGTCGTCGCCCAGGTGCACGGTGCTGTAGTGCGGATCGGGCCGGACCTCGCGGTGGGTGTGGCCGAGAAGGCTGCCGTAGAAGGCTTTCGCGGCCTCGGGGTCGTCGCTGAGGTGGTCGGCCCAGACGATCGAGCCCGGCTCGCCGGTGAGGTTGGTGCCGGTGTGCGTGCCCGACTGCCAGAGCGCGAAGAACGCCCCGACCGGGTCGACCCCGGCGGTCATCGCACCGAGGCCGCCGATGGGCATCGGTGGGACGACCACCTGGCCGCCCGCCGCCCCGATGGCCGCCGCGCTCGTCTCGACGTCCTCAGTGGACAGATAGGTGACCCAGGCGCTGACCTGGCCCTCCTGCAGCGGACCGAGGCCTGCGACCGGGTGTTCGCCGACGTAGCAGTTCGCGTACCCGCCGAACTCCGCAGGCCCGATCTCGACCCGCCAGCCGAACAGCGCCGAGTAGAACGCGGCTGCCCGCTCGACGTCGGCGCCGAGGTCGATCCAGCACGGGGTGCCTACCGGCCATGCGGTGGGACGGGTGACCATGGGATACCTCCTGGTAGTCGCGCTCCGCCGGGACGTGCGGATGGCGCAACGCTAACCCCGGGGACCGGTGGCGCACCACGCTGTCGCCTGTGGACCGTTCCCGAGGGGTGGGAACCCCTGGTGCGCCGCGCGGTCGGATCGATCAGTCACTTGGCGGATTGCGATCGCCGAGCGGGGCTGGATAGCTTCTTCCGCACTGGGGCCTTTCGTTCGACATTCCTTTTCCACAGCCGTGTCGACGGCCCTTCAGTGTTCCCCTTCTCCGAGCAAGGACCGGGGTACTCCATGCGAATCCGCACCACAGCAGCATTCACCTCGACAACGCTCGTCCTCGGCTTGGCGCTCGCGGTCGCACCGCAGGCGGCGGCCGCTCCCGCCGGGCAAGGCCTGCGGCAGACCGGACCGGCCACCACCGTCACGCTCCTGACCGGCGACAAGGTGCGCGTCAGCGCCGACGCGCGCGGCGGGACGAGAACGGCGATCCTGCCGGACAAGCGCCGCGCCGGGATCGTCTTCCAGACCTACACCCGCGGCGAGCACAACTACGTCTTCCCGTCCGACGCGATGCCGCTGGTGCTCTCCGGCAGGCTGGACCGCGACCTGTTCGACGTCGCGGGCCTCGCCAAGGCGGGCTACGACGACAGGCGCGCGGACCTGCCGCTGATCCAGACCGGCCCGAGCACCCGCGCGGCAGGCGTGCGTTCGGTGCGAGAACTGCCGGTCGCGGGCGCCCGCGCGCTCTCCGCCGACAAGGCAGCGCTACCGGACTCGTGGCGCGCGTTGACAGCCGCGGGCGGCAAGGTGTGGCTCGACCGCAAGGTGGAAGCCTCCCTGGACCGCAGCACAGCGCAGATCGGCGCCCCGGCGGCGTGGCAGGCCGGGCTCACCGGCGCGGGCGTCACGGTCGGCGTCGTCGACACCGGCATCGACCAGACGCACCCGGACCTGGCGGGCCGGGAGGTCGGCGAGCGCAACTTCACCGACGACCCGAGCGCCGAGGACGTCGTCGGGCACGGCACGCACGTCGCCTCGATCGTCGCGGGCGGCGGCGCCAAGTACCGGGGTGTCGCCAACGGCGCGAAGGTGCTCGACGCCAAGGCGCTCAGCCGCGACGGCGGGCAGCTGTCGTGGATCATCGCGGGCGTCGAGTGGGCGGTGGACTCCGGGGCGAAGGTGGTGAACCTCAGCCTCGGCGCGAGCGACACCCCCGAGGTCGACCCGCTGGAGGAGACCGTCAACCGGCTCACCGCCGAGCGCGGGACGCTGTTCGTCGTCTCCGCGGGCAACTCCGGGCCGTCCAGCCAATCGGTCGGCACCCCCGGAAGCGCGGACGCGGCGCTGACCGTCGGCTCGGTCGAGCGCGACGACACGGTGTCGTTCTTCTCCAGCCGCGGCCCGCGGGTCGGCGACGGCGCGATCAAACCGGACGTCACCGCGCCCGGGTCCGGCATCGTGGCCGCGAAGGCCGCCAACGGGGTCATCGGCGACCCGGTCGAGCCCGGTTACGTGGGGCTCTCGGGCACCTCGATGGCCGCGCCGCACGTCGCCGGGGCAGCCGCGCTGCTGGCCCAGCAGCACCCGGAGTGGACCGGGGCGCAGCTCAAGGCGGTCCTGACCGCCTCGGCCAAACCCACCGCGGGCGAGTCGGTGTTCGCCCAGGGCTCCGGCCGGGTCGACGTGGCCAAGGCGCTCACCCAGGCGCTGACCACCCAGCCCACCTCGGTCAGCCTCGGCACCCTGCAGTGGCCGCACAACGACGACACCGCGGTCACCAAGGACCTGACCTACCGCAACACCTCGTCGGCACCGGTGGCGCTGGACCTCGCGGTCACCGGCACCGGACCGGACGGCAAGCCCGCGCCCGCCGGGTTCTTCAGCGTCACCCCCGCCAAGCTGACCGTGCCCGCGGGCGGGACCGCCACGGCCAAGGTCACCGGTGACTCCCGGCTCGGCACCCTCGACGGCGGCTACTCCGGCGCCGTCACCGCCACCGGCGGCGGGCAGTCGCTGAGCACCCCGGTCGCGCTCGACCGCGAGGTGGAGAGCTACGACGTGCGGCTGCGGTACCTGGGCCCGGACGGCAAGCCGAGCACTGACTGGCGGACGCTGGCCATCGGCCTGTACTCCGACTACTTCGGCGGCGCGACGCCGGACGCCTCGGGCGTGGCGACGGTGCGCCTGCCCAAGGGCGCGTACGTGCTCGACAGCGTGTACGCGACGACCGGCGAGAAGCCCGACGTGCGGAGCCTGCCGTACCCGGCCTTCGAGGTGAAGGGCGCGACCGAGGTCGTGGTCGACGCCCGCAAGACCAAGCCGGTGCGGGTCACGCCGCCGGACCCGCGGGTCCCGCTGTGGGTGGCGTCCTCGGGCTACGAGCTGTCCCCGATCGGCGGTCGGCGCTTCGGGCTCGGGATCGCCGGACCGCTGTTCGATGGGTTCGGCATCGGCCAGATCGGGCCGGAGCTGCCCGCGAACGTGCTCATCTGGGCGCTGGCGGCGGTCTACTACGACGACGTGACCAACACGGGCGACTTCTACAACTTCGCCTGGTACCAGGAGAAGTCCGTGCCCACCGGGTTCACCCGGGTCGTGCGGCGCGGTGACGTGGCCACGCTGCGCACCAAGGTCGGACCGGGGCTGCCCGGGTCGAACGCCGGGCGGGCGCTGTACCCGTACTCGCTGGACGGGCGGGGCATCACCGTCAGCACCGGCCGCGCCTTCGAGGGCGGCGAGGTCGTCGAGTACGTCAACGCGGGCGGCGTCCAGTGGCAGGGCGACGTGTTCATCGGCCGCCCCGACCAGGAGTCGGTCGACACGGTGTTCACCAGCGAACCGGTGCGCACCAAGGCCGGGCAGACCTACCGCACGCGCACGAACCACGGCGTGTTCGGCCCCGCCCTGCCCCGCAGCGTGATCCCGTGGGCCGAGCGCTGGAACAACACCTTCGGGATCAACATCGGCCTCTGGGGCGACAGCGGCGGCAACGCGGGCTTCAGCAACACGACCTCCGCGAAGACCACGCTCTTCCGCAACGGCAAGAAGATCGGCGAATCCCCCACCCCGGGCGGCGGCATCTTCCCCGTCCCCGAGGCGGCCGCCGACTACCGCCTGGAAACCGAAGCCACCCGCGACCCCGCCTTCGGCGTCAGCACCAAGATCGCCGCCGCGTGGACCTTCCGCTCCGACCCGCGCCAGCAGGCGATCCCACTGTCCACAGTGCGCTTCAACGCCCCCCTGCGCGACGACAACTCCGCCCCCGCAGGCAAGTTCACCATCCCGGTATCCCTCCAACTGGAGAACGGCACCCACATCACCCCCCGCAACCTGTCCGTCAACGTCTCGTACGACGAGGGCAAAACCTGGCGCAAGGCCCACCTCCGCGGCACAGACCTCCTCCTGGACCACCCCCGCAACGCCACCTCAGTCTCCCTCCAAGCCCAAGCCACCGACGGCCGAGGCGGCACCACCACCCAAACCATCATCCGCGCCTACCTGATCTCCAAGCGCTAACCACTCATCCCCTCTAGAGGCGGCGGTCCACTTTGCACTATGGACCGCCGCTTCTCCACACCCACCGACAACGTTGGCCAAAAGCACCCGCCGACAACGTCGGCCCGCAGACACCCGCCGACAACGTTGCCCCTAGCCGCCCGCCGACGACGTTGGCCGCCCACCGCTCCACCAAGGCGCTGGTGCCAACTTGCTCGATGGGGTGGACTTGTTTTGTGTGGGGCGACGGCACCCGTAGCGTCGACGGGCAGCAGGGAGGGCCGCTCTTTGGCCCCCTGCTTTTAGCCCTTCCCCGGGTGTCGTAGGGGCCCCGCGCAAAACAAGTCCACCGCATCGAGCCCTTCGCACTTCTCGCGCTCAATCCGCAATGCCGCAGGCGAGCCGACAACCGCAGCGCAGCGGAGGCAAGAGACCCACCCTCACCACTCAGCCAGGTCCCCACCAGCAACCCCCGGCCCCCAATCCCACCGAGGCGGCGCCCCAGGCAGCCCCCCAGGCACCCTCAAATACCGAACCCGCCCCAACGGACTATCCACCTCATCGCAATACCCATCGACCGGCGACAAGTCCTCCACCGAGTCAATCCACCCCAACGAATCCAGCAAGCGCGCAGTGCGAGCAAGCGAAACTCGCACATGCCAAGTCCCGCCCTCAACAGCCCGCCGCCGCAACGCCGTCATGACTCCGGAAGCAGCCAACCACCCCGTGCCGTGGTCAAGAGCCTGCGCGGGCAGCGGAACCGGCGCCCCATCCCCCCGATGAGCGATCCCCGTAGCCAACTGCAGCAAACTGTCAAACCCCCGCCGCCCACGCCAAGGCCCCGAGTGACCATAGGCGGACAACGACACAAGAACAGTCCCCTCCGGAGCATCCGCTGGCCCAAACCCCCTGGCAGCCAACGAATCCGGCCGATAAGACTGGATCATCACGTCAGCATCCGACCACAACGAGCGCAACACCTCCGCCTGCGAGGTATCACGCAGGTCCAACCACGTGCTGCGTTTGCCGAAGCTGGTGTCCACCCACACCGGCCGCATGACGGGGAGGTGCTCGGCGCCCACGTGGAGAACCGAAGCACCATGCGCCGCAAGGGTTCGCCCGCATACAGGGCCGGCGATCACGTGCGTCAGGTCAAGCACCCGAACCCCAGCCAACGGCCGGGAAGCGGGCGGGAGTGGCCTAAGTGGACCGTCCCCGATCCGTTCCACCGCGACCAGCGGTTCGGCGGCGACCGCGCGCCCCTGCGGGTGATCAGCCCAAGCCGCAGGCGACATCAACGCCGCGGCGGCGCCACCTGCGGCCAAGACCGCGTCCACCACCTCGGTCGCCGGTCGGCGGGCGACGGCGACTGCGACGTCGTCGCCCAGTACCGATCGGACGGCGGCCTCGTGGTGCGGGTAGTTGCAGTGCAAGCGGAGCCAGCCGTCGGCGGCGCGGTAGTCGCCGGACAGGGGTGCCCACAGGTCGCCGACCGGGGCGCCGTTGACGAGCAGGTGCCGTTCGCTGCGGAAGGACTCGGCCGCGTGCCGCAGGTCGACCGACACCTCACCCGGGTCTGTCCCCCGGTCCCGCAGCAGGTCGGCGGCGGCGGTCGTGACCAGGCCGACGCACCGCGCGGCCAGGTGCGCCACCCGGTACGGCCCCGCCACGACCCGTTCGTCGCCGACGAGCCTCACGGCAGGTTCGCCACCAGTTCCGCGGGCTCCACCCGGGTGCCGGTGTAGAACGGGATCTCCTCGCGGACGTGCAGCCGGGCCTCGGTGCCGCGCAGGTGCCGCATCAGGTCGACGATCCGGTGCAGCTCGTCGGCCTCGAACGCCAGGATCCACTCGTAGTCGCCGAGGGCGAACGACGCGACGGTGTTGGCGCGCACGTCCGGGTAGTCGCGGGCCTCCTTGCCGTGGTCGGCCAGCATCTTGCGGCGCTCGTCGTCGGGCAGCAGGTACCACTCGTAGGACCGGACGAACGGGTACACGCAGATGAAGCGGCGCGGGTCCTCACCGGCGAGGAACGCGGGGATGTGGCTGCGGTTGAACTCGGCGGGCCGGTGCAGCGCGACCTGGCTCCACACCGGTGTCGACGCCCGGCCCAGCGCGGTGCGGCGGAAGCCGGTGTAGGCGGCCTGCACCTGCTCGACCTCCTCGGCGTGCCACCAGATCATGTAGTCGGCGTCCGCGCGCAGCCCGGCGACGTCGTAGACGCCGCGCACCACGACCCCCTTGCCCGCCACCGCGTCCAGGTACTCGGTGGTCTCCGCGGCGGCGCTGCCCCGGTCGTCGGGCAGCCTGCCCGGCTCGATCCGGAAGACCGACCACATGGTGTAGCGGATGGTGTCGTTGAGCTCGGCGAAGTTCAGGCGGGCCATGCCGACCATCGTCGCACCCTCACCCGGCGCGCTGCTCCCGCAGGTGGTCAGCGACACGCCGGGCGGCCGCGTCGCCGGTCGCCACGCAGGCCGGGACGCCGACGCCGTGCAGCGTGGCGCCCGCGACGGCGAGCCCTGGTTCGGCGGCGACGGCGCGTTCGATCTCGGCGACCAGGTCGGTGTGGCCGGTCGCGTACTGCGGTAGGCCGCCGCCCCAGCGGGTGACGGTCGCGTCGATCGGCGGCGCGGTGACGCCGGTGAGTTCGACGAGATCGGCGCGCACGAGGCGGACCAGTTCGTCGTCGTCGGCCTTGAGGGCGCCGGGGTCGCCGAACCGGCCGACCGAGCCGCGGACGATCACCGACTCGCCGCCGAGGTGCGCCCACTTGGCCGCCGAGAAGGTGAACGCCTTGACCGCGAACCGGGTGCCGTCGAGCCGCCGCTCCCCCGCGCCGAGCAACACGCCGGACGTGCCGGGTAGCTCCGCGCCTTCGGGCAACGCGAGCGCGACGACGGCCATCGACGCGACCTCGACCCTGCCGTACGCGGCGGACGCGACCGGGACGACGCCGTCGAGCAGCTTGCGGGCGGCGGGGGCCGGGACCGCGAGCACCACGGCGTCGACGTCGAGCACCGGGTCGGGCGGCTGGTGGGCCGGGGCCTTGGCGCCGAGGGTGAGTCGCCAGCCGGTGGCGGTGCGGGTCAGCTCGCGGACGGGGGCGCCGAGGCGGACCGTGGCGGACTGGGCGAGGCGGTCGACCAGGGTGCCGAGGCCGTCGCGCAGGGTCCCGAAGACAGGCTTGCCGGTGGGCGTGAGCAGCGAGCGGGCGGCGGCCTCGGTGAGCGAGGTGGCACCGGCGTCGAGCGCGGCGGCGATGGCGGGGAGGGTCGCGCGCAGCCCGAGGCCGTCGACACCGCCCGCGTAGACGCCGCCGAGCAGGGGGTCGACCAAGCGCTCGGGGAGTTCGTCGCCGAACCGGGCGCGCAGCAGCGGTCCGAGGGCGGTGTCACCGTCGAGCACCAGCGGCGGCAGGTCGGTCTCGGCGGCGACCCTGGCCAGGCCCTCGGGGGTCAGCAGGTCGGTGAGCGCAGCGGGGTCGGCGGGCACGCCCATGACGTGGCGGCCCGGGATGTGCCGGGTGACGCCGCCCGCGCGGACCGTGGAACGGGCGCCGGTGGGGTGCACGACGCCGTCGGCGAGGTCGAGCTCGTCGAGCAGGGCGCCCACCTCAGGGCGGCGCACCAGGTAGGCCTCAGCGCCGACATCGAACCGGCGACCGGCGACCTCGGCTGTCTTGATCTTGCCGCCGAGCCGGTCGGTCTGCTCGACGACGGTGATCTCGGCGCTCGGGCCGAGCAGGGCGCGCAGCCGGTGCGCGGCGGCCAGCCCGGAGATCCCGCCGCCGACGACCGCGACCCGGGGGGTCACCGCGTGGTCGACAGGCTGTGCGCGAACGCCACGGTGCGGGTGATCACGTCCGGGTCGGTCTCCGGGAGCACGCCGTGGCCCAGGTTGAACACGTGCCCGCTGGCGGCCTTGCCCTCGGCGATGATCCGGGTGACCTCGCGGCGGACGGTGTCGTCACCGGCGAACAGGGCGGCCGGGTCCAGGTTGCCCTGCAGCGCGGCACCGGGGACGGCGCGGGCGGCCACGTCGAGCGGGGTGCGCCAGTCGACCCCGACCACGTCGGCGCCCGCCTCGCGCATCGCGCCGAGCAGGTGCCCGGTGCCGACGCCGAAGTGGACCCTGGGCACACCCGCGTCGGCCAGTCCGGAGAGGACCTTGGTCGAGTGCGGGAGGACGTACTCGCGGTAGTCCCGCAGGGACAGCGCGCCCGCCCACGAGTCGAACAGCTGCACAGCGTCCACTCCGGCGGCAATTTGCGCGCGGAGGAAGCCCAGTGCGGTGTCGGCGAGGTGGTCGAGCAACGCGTGCCAGGTCACCGGGTCGCCGTACATCAGGGCCTTGGTGCGCTCGTGGTTGCGGCTGGGGCCGCCCTCCACCAGGTACGACGCGAGGGTGAACGGCGCGCCCGCGAACCCGATCAGCGGCGTCTCGCCCAGCTCGGCGGTCAGCATGCGGACGGCCTCGGCCACCGGCTCGACCTGGTGCGGGTGCAGCGTCGGCAGGGCGGCGACGGCGGCCGCGTCGCGCACCGGCGAGGCGACCACGGGGCCGGTGCCCGCGACGATGTCCAGGTCCACACCGGCGGCGACCAGCGGCACCACGATGTCGCTGAACAGGATCGCGGCGTCCACCCCGTGCCGCCGGACCGGCTGGAGGGTGACCTCGGTGACCATCGCCGGGTCGAAGCAGGCGGCGAGCATGCCGGTCCCGGCGCGCAGGGCCCGGTACTCCGGCAGCGAGCGACCCGCCTGGCGCATGAACCAGACCGGGACGCGGTCCGGCACACCACCACGCGCGGCCACCAGGAACGGTGCGGTCGGCAGGCTCCGGCGGCGCGCGGCGGCCGGGGTGATTAGTTCAGTCATCGCGTCCGCCATGGTCCCACGACCGCCCCCGTCCCCGTTCGCGTGGGCAGAAGGTCACACTGTCGGTGGCGTGAACCTGGTGTGCGTGGTCGGCGCGCCCTCCCCGCTCACCGACTCGGGTGGTCCTACAGTTACCAGTCGTGACTGGAACGTCGACCGCGCCTGAACTCTTCACCCAGGCCGTCCAGGCGCTGAAGTCGCTGCGGCCCCGGCCTGAGCTGCACCTGGCCGAGGTCCGGCCACCCCAGCGGCTGGCCCCCTGGGCGTTCGCGCTGACCGCGGAGGCCACCGGCCCGGCCGAGGTCCAGGCCACCGGCAGGCTGATCCTGCTGCACGACCCCGAGGGCCAACAGGCCTGGGACGGCGTGCTGCGGGTCGTCGCCTACGTCCGCGCCGAACTCGACGCCGAACTCGCCGACGACCCCCTCCTCCCCAGCGTCGGCTGGTCCTGGCTCACCGACGCCCTCGACGCCTCCGGCGCCGAGTTCACGGCCCTGGGCGGCACGGTCACCGACACCTCCTCCGCCCGCTTCGGCGACATCGCGGGCCCCGAGCGCACCGACGACCTGGAACTCCGCGCCTCCTGGACCCCCACCGGCCCCCTCCACCCCCACGGCGAGGCCTTCCTGGACCTCATGGCCAGCGTCGTAGGCCTCCCCCCCGTCGGCGTCTCCCTCTTCGAACAACGCAAGGGCGGCTAGACCGGCCCTGACCAGCCGATCCTTGCCCGTGACCGCCGCGAAAATCCCTCCGCTGGGTGACAGAAGTCATCCACATGTGGATCTCTGCCGGGCCGCTTCCAAGATCGACTGTCGGGGAGTCCTCGTAGACTGGACCTGGGCCGCCCCCCCCCCGGAGAGGGTGGGGGCCGGGCTGGGGTGGGACCGCGCGGGCGCGCGAAGCGGAACGGGTGGCGTAAGAGGGTGGGGCGGCGCGCGCACGGGTTACGGCGGCAGCGCAAGAGGGCGGAGACTCGCGTGGGGGTGGGGGCTCGCGTGGGTGTAAGAGGTCACGGCGGGGGTAGAAGCGAGTGCGGGCCGCAGGGATATTGTTGGCACCGGAATTCCAGGGGAAATAGAGCGGGCCGCTCCCCAGTGGATTGGGAAGCGGCCCGCGGGTAGCGATTGCTGATTAGCGCTTGCGTTCCTTGTTGGTACGGGCGGAGCGCTGGCAGATGTCGCCCACGTCGATGGTTTGGGCTCGGTCTACGTAGACGTCGGTGAGGCCTACGAGGCGGCCGCGCTTGTCGGAGCAGGTGAGCTGGTACGGCTCCTTGGGGCCGTAGGTGGTGGGCAGCGGGGACGCGAAGTCGACCCGGAGGTCGGCCCAGTCGTCGGTTTCCGGGCCTGCCTGGGAGTAGTTGACGATCGCGGCGGTGTAGTCGCCCGCGGGTGGGTCGAACAGGACCGCGCGCTCCGAGTTGGTGCCGCCGCTCGCCGAGGAGGTGACGACGTTGCCCGCGGCGTCGAAGATGTAGAGGTCCCAGTCGGTGGCGGGGTTGGTCCAGTTGATGGAGACCTGGAGCTTGCCGTTGTCCACCTTCGGCAGACCGTCCACATGGAACGGGATGCGCTCCGCGGTCATGTCGGCCGGGAAGTTGGTGTTGATGGCGGGGACGCCGGGCGGGTTGGGCAGGACGACGCC
Organism: Actinokineospora globicatena; assembly: GCF_024171945.1. Lineage (GTDB taxonomy): Bacteria > Actinomycetota > Actinomycetes > Mycobacteriales > Pseudonocardiaceae > Actinokineospora > Actinokineospora globicatena. Next base: position 2,666,577 of record NZ_JAMTCR010000002.1, on the reverse strand, counting down.
AACCTGGGCCGGGCCCTTGGGGTCGCGGCCGAAGCGGCCCGCGACGTAGGGGCGGGTCGACGGGTTGACCGCCCAGCTGAAGCGGCCGCCGGTCGAGGTCAGGTTGGAGGTCAGCGTGTCCGCGACGTAGAGCGGCGGGCCGACGGTGCCGTCCGGGGCGACGACCGGGGAGGTCGGCGTCTGGAACGCCTTGCGCAGCTGCAACTGGTAGCCCTTGGGCGCCGAGCCGATCAGCGTCGAGTGCGCGGCCGGGTCGGCGGCGTTGGCCAGCATGTCCAGGAACGCCTGGCGGTTGCCGCCCTTGCCCGCGCCCGCAGCGGGGGCGATGCCCGCGTACTCGGCGACCACACCGGTCTCGTACGGCGGGTGGAACTCGGTGCTGCCGATCTCGAAGGTGAACCCGTAGCCACCGGTGGCGAAGTACGACCAGTCCTCAGTGGACCCCGTGGTGTCGTAGAGCATCCACGACGGCTGGCTGGTGTACCCGTTGCGGGAGGCCATCTTGTCGCCGAGCGCTTTGTACACCGGCTCGTCGAGCGGCGGGCGGACGTCGGCGACGCCGGGCACCCGCAGCACCAGGTTCGAGTAGGTGTGCAGGGTGATCAGGTTGGTCACCTGGCGGGTGGACACCAGCGCCCGGATGTTGCGGGTCTCCGGCTCGGAGAACGGCGCCGAGCCGCGGTAGGTGTCGCTGCTCCACGCGGTCGACGCGCCCGCGCCGCCCCAGAAGCCCGCGTAGTTGCGGTTGGGGTCGGTGCCGCGCTGGCGACCGGCCGGGTTCGCCTTGCACACGCCGGTGCGGTAGGCCTCCGGCGAGTCGTTCACGTTGCAGTTCTTGCGCTTCATCTCGTAGTCGAAGCGGGAGAAGTCGCCCTTGGGCTCGGCCTCGCGGGAGATGGAGAAGCCGTCGACGTTGACGATCGGGATGACGATGTTGCGGGTCTTGCCGACCAGCGCACGGATGTCACCGCCCGAGCGGTACCCCTTGATCAGCTCGTGCGCCCACTCGATGGCGTGCTCACCGGCGGGCCACTCGCGCGCGTGGTGCACGCCCATGAGCACGTTGACGGCCTTGCCGTCGGCGGCGTTGTCGACGTCGGTCGCGATCTCCAGCGCGCTGACCTCACGCCCCTCCCAGGTGGCGTTGGGCAGCGTGAAGGCCTTGACCAGCCCGGGGTTGCGGCGCGCGAGATCCTTGATCTCGTAGTCGTACTCGTAGAGGTGGCGGTACGAGGTGCGCCCCGACGGCAGCACCGATCCCTTGCCGCGGCCCGCGTACTCCTTGTCCCGCTTGGCGTTCGCGATGGTCTGCGCGGTCAGGTCCGCCTGCACGACGGTCGAGCGCAGCCCGCTGTCGGCGAGGGTCTTGCGGTCGGCGTCGTCGGCGAGCACGACCTCCACCCCGGTGGCGTCGGCCTTCTCGGTGACGTCGAGGTCGAGCGCGAGCAGTCGGTCCTTGTGCTGGCGGGTCGGCGTCTCGACCCGCACGATCTCGGCGCGCGGGGTGGTGGTCGGACCACCCTGGTTGTTGATGGCGAGGAAGTCCACGCCCAGTTTCACCGAGCGCGAGGACCCGGCGTAGCGGCAGGCCTGCACGACTAAGCGCTGGTCCTTGGCCACGAAGCTCTCGGCCAGTTCCGCGCTGCGCAGCGCGGCGGAGGCGGCCACGACGGCACCGGTCGCCTTGTCGAACACGGCGAGGTCCCAGTCGCCCTCGCCCGCGCCGTGCGCGGTGAGGCGGGCCTGCACGAGCCCGTTGACCGACGAGGTGACCTCGCGGTGCGCGGTGCCCCTGGTCCCGGTGGGCAGCAGGCGCTCGAAGCAGGAGCGGGCCACGTCGGCGTCGCTGCGCAGGACGTTGTCCGCCGCCGCCGCGGTGGTGGCCGTGGCGGCGGTGAGGCCGAACACCACGGCCCCGCTCAGTCCGACCGCGGCGAGCACCCGCCACGGCGGTAGACGTCTGGATGAAGGGCTCAAGCTCGTCTCCTCCCGAAGGCCGCCCTCGCGCGCGCGGGGGCGATCGAGCGTGACGCTAGCCACGATCGATACACCGAAATGCGTTACCGGTTGCCAGTTGGGAGTCAGACGAACGGGGTTGCGCCGATGGGGCCACGACGGGAATGGGCCGAATCCGGGGCGCTGTCCGATTACCGGACGCTCGAAACTTATTACCTGTTGCCAGTTATCCGGCGGTGTCCGCCACCTCTTCGGCGCAACGCAGGACCCGCAGGACGTTACGCCCTGCAACATTCGCGCAGTCGTCCTCGGACCAGCCGCGGTCGAGCAGCGCGCCGAACAGCGCCGGGTAGCCGCCGACGTCGGTCAACCCGGTCGGCATCTCGGGGCAGCCGTCGTAGTCGCCGCCGATGCCGATGTGCTCGACGCCGACGACCTCGCGGGCGTGCTCGAGGTGCGCGACGACGTCCTCCAGGGTCGCGACGGGCTGCTCGTGGCGGCCGTCCCAGGTCTCGTAGAAGCGCTCCCGCTCGGCCAGGTCCGAGTGCTTGCGCCCGGTGGCCGCCATCGCCTCGGCCATCCGGGCGTCCCAGGCCGCGATGGCCGGTGAGACGAACCGGGGCACGAAGGTCACCATCAGCACCCCGCCGTTGCCGGGGAGGCGTTCGAGCACGTCATCGGGCACGTTGCGCGGGTGCTCGGTCACCGCGCGGCACGAGGAGTGGCTGAAGATGACCGGCGCCGTGGTCACCGCCAGCGCGTCGCGCATGGTCGTGTCCGCGACGTGGGACAGGTCGACGAGCATGCCGAGCCGGTTCATCTCGGCCACCACCTCGCGGCCGAAGTCGGACAGGCCGCCCACGCCGGGCTGGTCCGTGGCGGAGTCGGCCCACGGTGTGTTGTCGTTGTGCGTGAGGGTCATGTACCGGACGCCGAGGCGGTGCAGCGCGTCGAGGGCGCCGAGCGAGCCCGCGATGCTGTGCCCGCCCTCGGCGCCGATCAGCGAGGCGACCCTGCCGCTGGCGAAGACGGATTCCGCCTGGTCAGCGGTGGTGGCGAGGCCGAGGTCGGCGGGGTAGGCGGCGACCAGGCGGTGCACCAGCTCCACCTGCTCGAAGGTCGCGGTGACCGCCTCGTGGCCCTCGAGCTGGCACGGGACGTAGACCGACCAGAACTGGGCGCCGACACCGCCCGCGCGCAGTCGGCCCAGGTCGGTGTGCAGGCCGTCGAGGTGGCTGTGCAGGTCGCTGCGGGCCGCCGTGACGGCGGGAACGCTCCCGTGGCGGTCGCGCAGGGCCCAGGGGAGGTCGTTGTGGCCGTCGACCAACGGGGTCCGGGACAGCAGCTGTCGGGCCCGGTCGACTGAGGGGGTGTGCACTACCCGTGACTCCATTTCATCGCGTAGCGGGGGCTGCCCGTTACGTCACCATGTAGGGACTCACCCGATCGTGTGACACACCCCGGCTTCAGTCACAACCCGATCGGATACTTACCCGATTGATCGTCCCGCTAACCCGCTTGGGCGGCTAGGCTGCCTTCGTCGACACCACTTTCGGTCCAACGGCGGCGCGGCTGTTTGGTCGAAAGTCCCAGTGCCGGTCGGGGGGCAACGACCGACTCCAGGGAGGTAGTGACGTGGCTGCCGTCGGCTTAGGTCAGGCCGTTCGAACCACGCCAGCCGGCGCCTTGCCGGCGAACATGGTCCCGCACCCGCGGGAGGAGCTGTTCTCAGTGCTGGTGGTCGACGACCACCCACTGTTGAGGGAGGCGATAGCGGCTCGGCTCACGCAGATGGGCGCGGGCACAGTGCACGAGGCCGCCACGGTGGCCGAGGCGAGGGCGCGAGCGCAGGCCACTGGGCCGTGCGACCTGGCGATCCTCGACCTGGGTCTGCCTGACGGTAGCGGGATCGAGTTGGTCACGGAGCTGCGCAGCCACGGTTGGCCGCGCATCGTCGTGCTCGCCTCGTCCGACGACCCGTACGCCGTTCGATCGGCCTTCCAGGCGGGCGCACAGGCCTACCTGCTGAAGTCCGCATCGCCGGTCGTGGTGACCGACGGGGTCCGCAGGGTGCTCGAGGGTGGCGTCTACGCCGACCCGAGTGTCGCCCCGGTCCTCGCCACGGGCACCAGGGTCCCCGGCACCGACAACACCCCGCGCGAGCTGTCGGCGCGCGAGGTCGAGGTGCTGCAACTGGTCGCCGACGGCCAGTCCAACAAGGAGATCGGCGAGGCGCTGAACCTCTCGGCGCTGACGGTGAAGTCTCACCTGTCGCGGATCGGCCGCAAGTTGGGCACCGGCGACCGGGCACAGATGGTCGCCCTGGCCATGCGGGCAGGCGTCATCAGGTAGACAACAGCAGTCGTGTGGCTGGGCTGGGCATGGCCCAGCCACACGACTGCTGCTGATCTCCGACGATTGTCACCGGTCGTGCCGTAGGGTCATCGGCCGTGACGATCCCCGGCTCAGGACCCAGCGCCGCCGACCCGCCTGCTCCGGTCCTGCTCACCGAGCCCGCGGAGGGCACGCCAGACGTCGTGGTCGACCTGGCGGCGCTCGACCGCGCGGCAGGCCGCATCGCCGCTGGTCACGGCCCGATAGCCGTCGACACCGAGCGCGCGTCCGGCTACCGCTACTCCCAGCGCGCCTACCTGGTCCAGGTGCGCCGCCAGGGAGCGGGGACGTTCCTCATCGACCCGGTCGCCGTCGACGACCAGGTGGACGCCCTCATCGCCGCGCTGGCCACCGACGAGTGGGTGCTGCACGCGGCGTCCCAGGACCTGCCGTGCCTCGCCGACCTCGGCCTGCGCCCCGCGAAGCTGTTCGACACCGAGCTGGCCGGTCGGCTCGCCGGGTTCGAGCGGGTCGCCCTCGGCACCCTCGTCGAACTGCTGCTCGGCTACCACCTCGAGAAGGGCCACGGCGCCGCCGACTGGTCCCGCCGCCCGCTGCCCGTCGACTGGCTGAATTACGCCGCGCTCGACGTCGAGCTGTTGATCCAGCTGCGCGACGCGCTGGAGACCGAGCTGCGGGAGCAGGGCAAGCTCGAGTGGGCCCTGGAGGAGTTCGAGTCGCTGCGCACCGCCGACCCGGCCCCGCCCCGCAAGGAACCGTGGCGCCGCACCTCGGGCATCCACAGCGTGCGCACCCCGCGCGGCCTGGCCGCCATCCGCGCCCTCTGGGAAGCCCGCGACGGCATGGCCCGCGAACGCGACATCGCCCCCGGCCGCGTCCTGCCCGACAGCGCCATCATCCAGGCCGCGTCGGTGAACCCCCAGGACGAGCAGGCCCTGCTGCAACTCCCCGTCTTCAAGGGCCGCGCCCAACGCCGCCTCGCCAACACCTGGATGCGCGCCCTCCGCGCCGCCGCCGCCCTCCCCAAGTCCGACCTCCCCGACCCCGCCCCACCCGCCGACGGCCCACCCCCAGCCAACCGCTGGGCCGACAAGGACCCCGAAGCCGCCGCCCGCCTCTCCGCCGCCCGCTCCGCCCTGAGCAAGATCGCCGAGGCCCACCGCCTGCCGGTCGAGAACCTGCTCCAGCCAGACCTGGTGCGGCGCACGTGCTGGCAGCCACCGGGGGACGTGAACCCGGACTCGGTGACTGCGGCACTACGCGCTGGCGGGGCGCGGGAATGGCAGGTCGGCTTGACGCTGGACGCCCTCACGACCGCCCTGAAGGCCTCCGCGGGCTGACCCACCCCTTCCGACAGCCTGGACGGCCACCTCCGGCCCTCCCAGCTGCCTTGACGGGCTTACCCCTCGCCGCTCACCCCTTCGGCGGCTGGGGCGCCTTCCCAGCGCAGCCGCGCCCTGAGGCTGGCGATCCCTAAGCACCCAACCCCGCACCCCGACTCGCCTCTAGCCCCCGGCCTCGCCTCTCACCCAGGCTGGCCCGGTCTCGTCCCGTCCCCAGGCTGGCCTCTAACCCCCAGCCTCACCTCGTGCCCAACCTGACCTCTTGCCCCGCCCGGACTCTTCACGCGCGCACGCGGTCCCACCCCAGCCCGGCCCCCACCCTCTCCGGGGGGCGTCCCTGGGCCAGTCTACCCGGAGGCACCGACAGTCGATCTTGGAAGCAGGCCGGTAGAGATCGACATGTGGACAACTTTTGTCGCCCAGCAGAGGGAAGTTTGACGTGGGGCGGATCGGAGATCGCCTGGTCGCGAGGCATGAGGGTCACGCAAGGGTGAAGGCAGGCGGGAAGTGGCATTGACAGTGATCATCAAGGGTTCGCATGAGGACCAGAGAGTCCACAGTGGACCAAAGAGGTCAAGCCGGTGTGGAGATGCGGAAGACCGGGCAGTCGGGAGCGGCCGCCAAGAGGTCCGCGTCCGGGGACTTCGCGGTGATGCCGTTGAAGAAGGCGCCGGTTTCGAAGGACCAGCGGGTGAGGTAGGCGCGGAGGATGGGGGGTTTGGCGGGGGTGGGGAGTTCCTCGGCGACGAAGGGCTGGACGTGTTTGCCGACGCGGAGTGAGCCCTCGCCCGCGGCGCGGAGGTTGCGGACCCACTGGGTGTGGCCGCGCGGTGCGACGAGGTACTGGACGCCGTCGAGGACCAGGAGGTTGACGGGGGTGGTGCGGGGTTCGCCGGACGTGCGGCCGCGGACGGTGAGGACGCGGGCGCCCCAGACGCCGATGCCGCGGCGGACGAGGAAGGCGACGATGGCGTCCAGTCGCAGGAAGCGGACGACGGGGCCGGGGCGCAGGTAGCGGGGGGTCGCAGTGGCAGCCATGGTGGAACTCCTAGATCGGCGCTCTTTGTTGTGAGCAGTGCTCTCGCGCAGGCGCCAGTCAACAGCGGCAACCGAGCGTCGGTCAAGAGCAGTGCTCTCGAATTTGTGCAGTGCTCCGAACAGCTGGCAGACTGCGGACCATGGGCGCAGGTCGAACCGCACGCGACAAGGCCAGGGCCGAGCTGACCAGGGAGATCAAGGACGAGGCCCGCCGACAACTGGCGACCGACGGGGCGCACCAGCTGTCCCTGCGGGCCGTGGCACGCAGCCTGGGAATGGTCTCCTCGGCGCTCTACCGGTACTTCCCCAGCCGCGACGAACTGGTCACCGCGCTGATCATCGACGCCTACAACGCGCTCGGCGACGCCGTCGACCAGGCCGACCGAGGGGCCACCCCGGGCGAGCGCTGGCGCAACTCGTGCACCGCCGTCCGCGAGTGGGCGCTGGCGCACCGGCACGAGTACGCGCTGATCTACGGCTCCCCCATCCCCGGCTACCAGGCGCCGCAGGACACCGTCGGGCCGGGGACCCGGGTGCCGCTGACCCTGCTCGGCATCGCCGCGGCGGGCGACCCCCCGGACGGCCCGGTGCCCGACGGGCTGCGCGCGCAGCTCGACGCCCTCGCCGGGGTGGTGCCGCCCGGGTTGCCGGCGGGCGCCCTGGCCAGGGTCGTGCTTGCCTGGACGCAGCTGTTCGGGATGGTCGGGTTCGAGCTGTTCGGCCAGCTCGTGGGCAGCGTGGACCCGGCGGAGGAGTTCTTCGGGTTCGCGGTGGACCAGATGGCCGAGTACGTCGGGATCGCCTGATTACCCGTCGGTAACAAGCACTAGAGTGGAGTCGGGTTACCACTCGGTAGCCCGGTAACCGAGCCAAGGAGCACCCGTGGCCGCACCCGCTGCCCCCGCAGCCGCGCGCGCCGTCCGCGACGTCGTCTTCGTCGACGGTGTGCGGACGCCGTTCGGCAAGGCCGGACCCAAGGGCGTCTACGCCGAGACCCGCGCGGACGACCTCATCGTCAAGGTCATCCGCGAGCTGCTGCGCCGCCACCCCGAGCTGCCGCCGGAGCGGGTGGACGAGGTGGCGGTGGCCGCGACCACCCAGATCGGCGACCAGGGCCTGACCATCGGCCGCACCGCCGCGCTGCTGGCCGGGCTGCCCAAGTCGGTGCCCGGTTTCGCCATCGACCGGATGTGCGCGGGCGCGATGACGGCGGTCACCACCACCGCGGCGGGCATCGCTTTCGGCGCGTACGACGTGGTCATCGCGGGCGGTGTCGAGCACATGGGCCGCCACCCGATGGGCGAGGGCGTCGACCCGAACCCGCGCATCATCGCCGACAAAGCTGGTCGACCCGACCGCGCTGGTGATGGGGCAGACCGCGGAGAACGTGCACGACCGCTACCCCGAGCTGACCAAGCAGCGGTGCGACGCCTACGCCGCGCGCAGCCAGGAGAAGTTCGCCGACGCGGTGAAGGCGGGCAAGATCGGGCCGGAGCTTGTGCCGGTGGCGACCAGGTCCGCCGAACTCGGCTGGGGACTGGCCACTGAGGACGAACCGCCACGCCCGGGTACTACCGTGGAAGCGTTGGCGGGCTTGAAAACCCCGTTCCGCCCACACGGCCGGGTCACCGCGGGCAACGCCGCGGGGCTCAACGACGGCGCGACCGGGTGCCTGCTCGCCGCCGAGGAGACCGCGCGGGAGTTGGGACTGCCGATCGGGATGCGGTTGGTCGGCTACGCGTTCGTCGGCGTCGAGCCCGAGGTGATGGGCATCGGTCCGGTTCCCGCTACGGAGAAGGCACTCGCGCGGTTCGGTCTGTCCATCTCGGACATCGGACTGTTCGAGCTGAACGAGGCGTTCGCGGTGCAGGTGTTGGCGTTCCTCGACCACTTCGGACTCGCCGACGACGACCCGAGGGTGAACGTGTGGGGTGGTGCGATCGCCTGCGGGCACCCACTCGCCTCGTCCGGCGTGCGGCTGATGACGCAGCTGTCGCGGCAGTTCGCCGAGCGGCCCGACGTGCGGTACGGGGTGACGGCCATGTGCGTGGGGATCGGCATGGGCGGCACCGTGATCTGGGAGAACCCGAACTGGGACGGGGGCGAATGATGCTGACGCAGGAGCAGGCCGCGAAGGCGTTCCCCGACGAGGTGGTCACCAAGGCGGTGACCAGGCTGGTGCGGGTCGCCGGGCTGACCAGGCCGGTCGCGCTGATCACGATCGACAACGGTCACGACCACACCCGGCCATCGACCTTCGGGCCGCAGAGCCTGGTGAGCCTGAACGCGGCGTTCGACGAGGCCGTCGCCGCCGAACCAGCCGCGATCGCGGTGACGGGCAAGCCGTTCATCTTCGCCGTCGGCGCGGATCTGTCCGGTGTGGAACAGGTCGCGAGCCGCGAGTCCGCTGTGGACATCGCGCAGAGCGGGCATGACGTGTTCCGGCGGTTCACCGAGTCACCGGTGCCGACGTTCGCGTTCGTCAACGGCGCGGTGATGGGCGGCGGCCTGGAGTTGGCGCTGTCGTGCCACTACCGGACGCTGTCGGACAACACCGCCGCGATCGCGCTGCCCGAGGTGTTCCTCGGTCTGTTCCCCGGGTGGGGCGGCACGCAGCTGCTGCCGAACCTGATCGGGCCGGACGCCGCTGTGACGGTGATCTTCGAGAACGCGCTGAGCCAGAACCGGGTGCTCAAGCCGAAGCAGGCGGCCGACCTCGGGATCACCGACGTGCTGCTGGGCTCGGCCGACTTCATCGAGCGGTCGCTCGCCTGGGCGTCCGATGTGGTCACTGGCGTGGTTTCCGTGCCGCGCGAGGAGATCGACCGGGGCGCGGGCTGGGATGCCGCTGTCGAGCGGGCCAAGGGCATCGTGCACGGCCGGACCAAGGGTGCCTCGCCCGGCGCGTTGAAGGCGTTGGAGCTGCTGGAGTTGGCGCGCGCCAACGACCTGGACGCCGGGTACGCGGCCGAGACCGAGGCGCTGGCCGACGTCCTGATGAGCGACCCGCTGCGGGCCGGGCTGTACTCGTTCAACCTGGTGCAGAAGCGGGCCAAGCGACCCGCGGGCGCGCCGGACAAGGCGTTGGCGCGGCCGGTGACCAAGGTCGGCGTCGTCGGTGCCGGGTTGATGGCCAGCCAGATGGCGTTGCTGTTCGTGCGGCAGCTCAAGGTGCCGGTGGTGCTGACCGACATCGACCAGGCACGCGTCGACAAGGGCGTGGCGTACGTGCACGACGAGATCGACAAGTTGGGCGCCAGGGGAAGGCTGTCGCCGGACGGCGTGAACCGGTTGAAGGCGCTGGTGTCCGGGTCGTTGGACAAGGCCGCCTTCGCGGACGCGGACTTCGTGATCGAGGCCGTGTTCGAGGAACTCGGTGTCAAGCAACAGGTCTTCGCCGAGGTGGAGGCGCACGTCAGCGCGGAGTGCGTGCTGGCGACCAACACCTCGTCGCTGTCGATCACCGAGATGGCGGCCGGGCTGGCGCACCCGGAGCGCGTGGTCGGGTTCCACTTCTTCAACCCGGTCGCGGTGATGCCGCTGCTGGAGATCATCCGCGCCGAGCGCACCGACGACGCGGCGCTGGCCACGGCGTTCGCGGTGGGCAAGGCGCTGCGCAAGTCGTCGGTGCTGGTCAAGGACGCGCCCGCGTTCGTGGTCAACCGGCTGCTCACCCGGTTCATGGGCGAGGTCGTCGCCGCCATCGACGAGGGCACGCCGTTCGAGGTGGCCGACCGCGCGACGGAGCCGCTGGGGCTGCCGATGAGCCCGCTGGTGCTGCTGCAACTGGTCGGTGCCCCGGTCGCGCTGCACGTCGCGGAGACCATGCACCGCGCGTACCCGGACCGCTTCGGCGTCAGCGAGAACATGCGCCGGTTCGTCGCGGCGGGCAAGAACGCGGTGTGGACGTGGGACAGCGCGGGCAACCAGTCGGTGGACCCGGAAGTGGCTGAGCTGTGGCAGTTCGGCCCCAACCCGCTGACCGAGCAACAGGTTCTCGACCGGGTGCTCGACGGCGTGGCCCAGGAGATCCGGATCATGCTCGACGAGGGTGTGGTCGCGGAGGCGCAGGACATCGATCTGTGCTTGATCCTCGGCGCGGGCTGGCCGTTCTGGCTGGGCGGCATCACCCCGTACCTGGACCGGGCCGGGGTGTCCGAACGCGTGCACGGCAAGCCTTTCCTGGCGCCGGGCGTGGCCTCGGTCCCGGCCTGATCGCCGCGCACGCTGGTGTCCCCCCGGGCACCAGCGTGCGGGCGGTGATCAACTCCGCCACCATGGGGTGATGATCCGCGTCGGCACCTCCGGCTGGACCTACCGCCCGTGGCGGGGCGACTTCTACCCCCGCGGCGTGCGCGACGAGCTGGCCCACCTGTCCGAACGGCTGGACACGGTGGAGGTCAACGGGACCTTCTACGGCCCCCGCAAGGAATCCGACTACCTCCGGTGGCGGGACGTGACGCCGGAGGGGTTCGTGTTCGCGGTGAAGGGGCCGCGCGAGGTGACGCATTCGCGGCGGTTACGCGAGGTCTCGGGTGTGCTGGACGAGTTCTACGGGTCCGGGGTGTTGGAGCTGGGGCCGAAGTTAGGGCCTGTCCTGTGGCAGATTCCCGCTTCCCTGCGGTACGACGAGGCGCTGATCAGCGATTTCCTCGACGCCTTACCGGATTCGACCCGGCACGCGTTCGAGGTCCGCCACGACAGCTTCTACAACGACACCTTCGTCGACCAGCTCACCGCCCGCGGCGTGGCCCTGGTGGTCGCCGACAACCCCGGCGTCTGGCCCTGCCTGGCCGCGCGCACCACCGACTTCACCTACCTCCGCCTGCACGGCGACACCGAGCTCTACACCAGCCGCTACACCGACGCCGCCCTCGACAAGTGGGCCACGCTCATCACCGAATGGCACACCCACGGCGACGTCTACGCCTACCTCGACAACACCATGAACGGCGCCGCCCCCTGGGACGCTGTGCGGTTGGCCGAGCGCACCCGTCGCACGACGGACTGACCCAGTACGGGCGGACCCTGCAGGTGGTGGACGACGGGTGGGCGTCGAGCCGCTTTGCGCCCCTGCTCGGCGCCTGGTCAACAGCGCCGTGCGCCAAGCGGTCGCGGCTGGGGACGACCCGGCCGAGGTGATCGAGCGCCCGCACGACGGCCCAGACCTGGCGACCACGACCGGGTTGGTGCTCGGTGATGGGTGGTAGGTGGGACGGCCCTTGCTGCGGGCGAGTGCGTCGGGAGGGCTTGAGGCTGAGGAGTACGCGGTGGTCAAACCTGGACACGCTGGCCTCGGCGCTCACAGTGGACCACCAGGGGGTCGTGGGTACTGAGCACGGCCTGGTGTGGTTGCGACTGCGATCTCCGTGAGGGTGGCGGAAGATGGGGGGATGGGCGGGCGGGTGGTGGTTGGGACGTCGGGGTGGGTTTATGGGCCTTGGCGGGGGGTGTTCTATCCGGTGGGGTTGGCTCAGCGGGGGGAGTTGGGGTTTTTGGCGGGGCGGGTGTCGTCGGTGGAGGTGAATGGGTCGTTTTATGCGTTGCAGCGGCCGGAGAGCTATCGGCGGTGGTGGGGGGAGACGCCGGAGGGGTTTGTGTTTTCGGTGAAGGGGCCGCGGTTCATCACGCACATGAAGCGGTTGCGGGACGTCGGCACACCGGTGGCGAACTTCTTCGCGTCGGGGGTGTTGGCGTTGGGGGCGAAGTTGGGGCCGGTGCTGTGGCAGTTGCCGCAGAACTTCAAGTACGAGCCGGATGTGCTGGCCGCGTTCTTCGACGGGTTGCCGCGCACCACGACAGAAGCGGTCGCGATCGCGCGGGGGCACGACGAGCGGATGGCGGGGCGCGAGTGGCTCCAGACCGACGCGGAACGCCCGGTGCGGCACGCGATCGAGGTGCGGAACCCGGACTTCGCGACGACCGAGTTCGTCGGGTTGTTGCGCGACAAGGGGATCGCGCTGGTCGTGGCGGATACCGCCGGGAAATGGCCGTTCCTGGAGGACGTCACGGCGGACTTCGTCTACGTGCGGCTGCACGGCGACAAGGAGTTGTACGCCAGCGGGTACACCGACGAGGCGCTCGACCTGTGGGCCGCGAAGATCCGGACCTGGCGCGCGGGCAAGAACGTCGCGTCCGCCAAGGCGAACCCCGCGCCGGACCTCAAGCAGGGCCGGGACGTCTTCGTCTACTTCGACAACGACATGAAGGTCAAGGCCCCCGCCGACGCCCAGGCCCTGGCCGCGCGCCTGTGAACATCGGTCGTGCCGAGCGGATGGCGCTCATCCTCGCCCGCGACGGCGCCACCTGCGCCTGGTGCGCACGCCCGTTCCGGGGCTCCGCCGTCCCCACGACCGACCACTTGGTGCCGCGCGTGAAGGGCGGCCCGTCGTGGCTGGAGAACGAGATCGCCGCGTGCCGGGGCTGCAACCGGCTGCGCGGGCACACCAGCCCGGTCGACTGGCTCGCCGAGTGCGAGCGGCGCGGGTGGAGGCCGGACGGTCAGCGGATCGAGCGGGTGCTGCGGGACCTGGAAGCAGCGATTGCCGAGCGCGGCGGGCAACGGCGAGCGCGGGCCTACGTCGAGCGCCAACTCCGGCGGTTGGCCAAGTCCTAAAGCGACGGAAAGGTCACGACCACGCGCAACCCGCCGGACGGCACCGCGCTGGCCTGGACCGAGCCGCCGTGCGCCCGAGCGACCGCGCGCACGATGGAGAGCCCGAGGCCGGTGCCCGTGTGCGAGGTCCGGTCGACTCCCCCGCGCCGGAAGGGTTCGAACAGCTCCGGCACGCGCTCGGCGGCGATGACCGGGCCGGACGACGCGACTTCCAGCGTTGTCCACTGTGGACCACTGGTGGTGCGGACCTCGATCCACCCGCCGTCCAGGTTGTGCCGGACGGCGTTCTCCAGGAGGTTGCCCGCGACCCGTTCGAGCAGGGCCGCGTCACCGGTGACCGTGGCGTGGTCGTGGTGGAAGCGGGCGGTGATCCCCCGGCGTTCCGCGTCCGCCCGGGTCGAGCGCCAGGCACCGGACACGACGACGGGCAGTTCGACCGGTCCCGTCGCGCCGACCCCCAGGCCATCGGTGCGGGCGAGGACCAGCAGTGCCTCCACCAGGTCGCCCGCGCGCAACGTCGCGGTGCGCACGACGTCGGCCATGCGGCGCAGCTCGGCGGTGTCGGCGTCCGGGTCGGACAGCGTGACGTCCAGCTCGGTGCGGATGACGGCCAGCGGCGTGCGGAGTTCATGGCTGGCGTTGGCGACGAACTGCCGTTGCGCCGAGAACGCTGCCTGGAGTCGGTCGAGCATCGCGTCGAAGGTGTCGGCCAACTCGGCCACCTCGTCGCGCGCGCCCTGATGGCCGATCCGCTCCCCTAGCGACTCCACCGACAACCTGTGCGCGGTAGCGGTGACTTCCCGCAATGGCCGCAAGACCCGCCCGGTGATCACCCAGGCCAGCAGCGCGGTAGCCGCCACCACACACACGAACGCGACCGAGCCTGCCAGTAGAACGCGATCCCTTGCGTCAGCGGACAACGCTTCCGCTAACTGGTCCGCCTCGACATTGACGCCACCGACCATGACAGTCGTACCGGAGGGCAGCGACGGGACAGAGTTGACGACCTCTCCCGCCAACACCCACCCGAGCCACAGCAGCAGAACGCTGACCACCGCCACGAGACCGGTGGCCAGCAGGGTGATCCTGGCCCGCAACCCCGGGCCGCGCCTGCGGTCGGTCACACCCCGGACTCACCGGCCGAGGCGGGCACCCGGTAGCCGGACCCCACGACGGTGTCGATCACGCCGGGGTCGCCCAGCTTCTTGCGCAGCGTCATCACCGTGACCCGGACGGTGGTGGTGAACGGGTCGGCGTTCTCGTCCCACACCCGCTCCAGCAGTTCCTCGCTGGAGACCACCGACCCGCGCGCGGCGAGCAGCACCTCCAGCACGCCGAACTCCTTGCGGGTCAGCTCGACCGGCCGCCCGGCCCTGGTCACCGTGCGCCGGGCCGGGTCCAGCTCGACATCGCCCGCGAGCAGCACCGGCGGGGTCACCGGGGTGGCCCGGCGGGCCAGCGCGCGCACCCTGGCCACCAGCTCGGGGAACGCGAACGGCTTGGCCAGGTAGTCGTCGGCGCCCAGCGACAGGCCCTCCACCCGGTCGGCGACCGCGTCGCTGGCGGTGAGCATCAGCACCCTGGTCAGCGCGCCGGAGGCGACGATCTCCCGGCACAGCTGGTCGCCGTGCATACCGGGCAGGTCCCGGTCGAGCACCACCACGTCGTAGCGGGTGACCGAGGCCTTCTCGTGCCCCTCGTCGCCGTCCAGCGCGATGTCGACCGCCATGCCCTCGCGCCGCAGGCCCCTGGCGACGGCCTCGGCGAGGGGCGCCTCGTCCTCAACGATCAGAATCCGCACCCCACCACGGTGCCACACCCCCCGACCGGCCCCTCTCGTCGGGCATGATCACCCCATGATGCTGCGGTCGCTGCGCGAACAGGTGGCCTCCCACGCGAGGGCGCTGGCCGAGGCCGGCCTGGTCCTGGGCACGGCGGGCAACCTCAGCGCCCGCCAGGGCGACCTGGTCGCGGTTACCCCTACCGGCGCCCGGCTCGCGGATCTGCGCGCGGAGCACGTGACGGTCGTTGACCAGGACGGCGGCGTGGTCGAGGGGACGCTCGCGCCAACGTCCGAACTAGACCTGCACCTGGGGGTCTATCGGCGCTTCCGGGCGGGCGCGGTAGTGCATACGCACGCCCCCATGGCTACCGCACTGTCGCTGGTCGTAGACGAACTGCCGTGTGTGCACTACCAGCTGGTGGAGTTAGGTGGCACTGTCCCGGTCGCGCCGTACCGGACGTTCGGCACCACCGAACTCGCCGACGCTGTCCTGGAAGCCCTGGAGGGCCGCACCGCCGCGCTGATGGCCAACCACGGCGGGATCACCTTCGGCGCCGACCTGGCCACCGCCGCGCACCGCGCGCTGCTGCTCGAATGGGGCTGCGAGCTGTACTGGCGGGCGTCGCTGCTGGGCAAGCCGCGCACCCTGGACCGCGCCGAGCGGGCCGACTACGAGCGCCAAGTCGCCCGCCTGCGCTACGGGGTCACCCGCGAGCTGGACCAGCGGGGCTAGAAGGTGACGACCTCGTTGACGAACGGGGCGTTCTTGATCTGCGACCCGCGCACGTCCCACTTCTTCATGACCGCGCCGTCGACGGTCAGCTGCGCGACGAAGTTGCCCGGGCCGAGCTTGTTCTCCGCGACCACCACGAGGGTGTCCTCCCCCGCCAGCTTCGCGGTCAGGTCCGCGACGACCTTCGGCTGGTTGCCGCGCAGCAGGCCGGTGCTGAACACGACCGCGTCGTTGACGCGCACGCTGGCGGCGTCGTCGACCTCGGTGCAGGTGAGCACGACGACCTTGGTCGGTGCCGGGGTGCTGGGCTGGTAGTCGAACTCGAAGGTCTCGTCGACGAACACGCCGTGCTTGCCGCCGTCGTCGGGCAGCCGCCACTCGCGCACGACCCGGCCGTCGGCGGTGAGGGTGGCGGTCAGCCCGGCGACACCCGGCCCGTTGGTCGCGGTGAACACCAGCGTGTTGCGGCCGGGGACGAGCTTCCCGGTGAGGCCGACCGCGACCTTCGGCTGGGTCACCCGCAGCAGGCCGTGGGTGAACGCCTCGGCCCCGTTGACGGTCACCCGGACCGAGTCGTCGACGTGGACAAGGGTCAGCTCGAGGTGCTGGGCAACGCGGACCGGGTCGGCCACTGGGACTTTCTCCTCACCGTGGGAACGGGCGACCACCGCGAGATGATCACCATTGGTGTCGAGATCGTCCGTTCTGCCCCGGTCGTTTCACCTACGGCGAACAATCCCGGGCCCGCCCGTGGGCGAACCCGGGAACGCGGTCGTCAGGCGCGGTCGACCGCGGGTTCGGCGGCCGTGCCGATCAGGTCGGACGCCCAGCCGGTGACCCGGCGGGCGATGTGCTGGGCGGTCAGGCCGAGGCGGACCAGCACCTCGTCGCGGCTGCCCTGGGCGTGGAACTCGTTGGGGATGCCCAGGTCGCGCAGCGGGACGTCGACATCGGCGTCGCGCAGCGCGGCGGCGAGCGCCCAACCGAAGCCGCCGTGGCGGCCGCTGTCCTCGACCGTGACGACCAGCTTGTGCTCGCGCGCCAGCCCGGCCAGCTCGGCGGGCACCGGGGTGACCCAGCGCGGGTCGACCACGGTGACGCCGATGCCCTGGTCGGCCAGCCGCTCGGCGGCGGCGATGCCCAGCGCGGCGAACGAGCCGACGGTCACCAGCAGCACGTCCTGGCAGCCGTCGCGGCGCAGCACGTCGACCGGGCCGAGGCGCTCGATCGCGGTGATGTCCTCGCCGACGGTGGCCTTCGGGAAGCGCAGCACCGACGGGCCGTCGTCGATGGCGACCGCCTCGCGCAACTCCTCGCGCAGGGTGGCCGCGTCGCGCGGGGCGGCGATGTGGATGCCGGGGATGACGCCCAGGATCGACAGGTCCCACATGCCGTGGTGGCTGGCGCCGTCGGGCCCGGTGATGCCCGCGCGGTCGAGCACGACGGTGACCGGCTGCTTGTGCAGCGCGACGTCCATCAGCATCTGGTCGAAGGCGCGGTTGAGGAACGTGGAGTAGATCGCCACGACCGGGTGCAGTCCGCCCATCGCCATGCCCGCCGCCGAGGTGATGGCGTGCTGCTCGGCGATGCCGACGTCGAACACCCGGTCCGGGAACCGCTCGGCGAACGGCGCGAGACCGGTGGAGCGCAGCATCGCGGCGGTGATCGCCACGACGTCCTCGCGCTCGGCGCCGATCGCGGCCAGCTCCTCGGCGAACACCGAGGTCCACACCGTGCCCTTGGACTTGCGCGGCTTGCCGGTGACCGGGTCGATCGGGTCGGTCTGGTGCATCTGGTCGAGCTCGTCGTTCTCGGCCAGCGGGTAGCCGTTGCCCTTGCGGGTGACCGCGTGCACGATCACCGGTCCGCCGAAGTCCTTCGCCCGGCGCAGCGCGGCCTCCAGCGCCTCCAGGTCGTGCCCGTCGACCGGGCCGAGGTACTTCAGGCCGAGGTCCTCGAACATGGCCTGCGGGCTCAGCACGTCCTTGATGCCGCGCTTGGCCGCGTGCAGGGCCGCGTAGAGGGGCTTGCCGACGACTGGGGTGCCCTGCAGCACCCTCTTACCGCCCTCGAGCGCGCGCTCGTAACCGGGACGCAGGCGCAGCGTGGCGAGGTGGTCGGCGAGACCGCCGATGGTGGGCGAGTAAGAGCGGCCGTTG
The DNA here is from genome assembly GCF_024171945.1 of Actinokineospora globicatena. Lineage (GTDB taxonomy): Bacteria > Actinomycetota > Actinomycetes > Mycobacteriales > Pseudonocardiaceae > Actinokineospora > Actinokineospora globicatena. Next base: position 2,648,594 of record NZ_JAMTCR010000002.1, on the reverse strand, counting down.
TCGTTGACGACGATCACGACCGACCGGTCCGTCCCAGCGGCGATGTTGTTCAGCGCCTCCCAGCACATACCGCCGGTGAGCGCGCCGTCGCCGACGACAGCGACAACCGACCGCTTCTCACCGCGGAGCTGGTGGGCCTTCGCGATGCCGTCGGCGTACGAGAGCGCGGTGGAGGCGTGGCTGTTCTCCACCAGGTCGTGCTCGCTCTCGGCCTGGCTCGGGTAGCCCGAGATGCCGCCCTGCTGGCGCAGCTCGTCGAAGCTGTCGCGCCTGCCGGTGAGGATCTTGTGCACGTACGCCTGGTGGCCGACGTCGAAGATCACCCCGTCCGCTGGCGAGTCGAACACCCGGTGCAGCGCGATGGTCAGCTCCACCACGCCGAGGTTGGGCCCCAGGTGCCCACCCGTCCTGGTGACCTTGTCGACCAGGAACGACCGGATCTCCACCGCGAGCCGGTCGAGTTCCTCGTGGGTCATCCGCCGGAGATCGGCCGGTCCGTGCACGGAGTCCAGCAGGGTCACGCGTCGTCACCTCGTCGGGAGAGCGGTGTCAGGTGGGGTCTTGTGGTGTCGGCAGCGGTGCGGGTCTCGGCCCAGTCTACGAGCGCTCGGGCACCCCCGACTTCCGGTATCGGCGCCGGGAGCGCACCCGGCGATCCCCCATCCGGGTCACCGGGGTGCGGTCCGGATCACCCTGTTCCTGCTGGAGCGGGCCATCCGAGCGGCCCCGATTGGGTAGGGTTCCCGACACGTCATAGGGGGCCTGGACAGGGGGAAAACGCCAGTGGGGTGGGTACCGGCTGTGGTGTTGGCGACAGCGGCAGCGGTGTCGGTGTCACCGCCTGCGACACCATCGGTGGCAGCGGCGCGGGTGTCGGTGGGGAGCGCGGCGTGACCGGGGCGGAGCCGGTCGTGGCGCGCGAGGAGCTGGACCGGATGACCAAGGCGGTCGGCCGGGCCATGGTGCGGGTGGCCGGTCAGGGGTGGACCCGGCTGCGTGCGGAGTACCGGTCGGTCGGCAGGCACGTCGAGGTGGACGTGCTGGTCACCGGGCCGGACGGGGTGGCGCGACCGGTGCGGCCGCCGACCGAGGTGGTCGACGGGCTGGCCAGGCTGCGCGCGGGCATGTACCGGCCGGGGCGCGGCACCTGGATCGGCGGGGTCTACGAGATCGAGCCGCCGGGGACCTTCACCTGCGAGTTCGACCCGGACGTGGAACCGACGTGGCGCCGGGTGCCGCCGCCCATCGGGTTCGTCGACGAGCTGCGCGCGTTCCCGCGGTCGGAGGAGTTCATCCCGGACTGGTTCCGCGCCCGCGCGGGCATGCCGCCCGCCGTGTCACCGGAGGCCCAGTCCGCGGGCACGCCGCCGCACGGCATCCCAGCGCAACAGCCACCAGCGCCCGCGCCACCACTACCGCAGCCCGCGCAGCAACCGCCGCCGCCGGTCCCAGCGTCCCCGCCACCGGCCCCGCAGTGGCCGACGGGACAGCCGGGGCCGCCGGTGCCGCAGCCGCACCAGGGACCGCCGCAGGGTGGTCGGCACGCCGCTCCCCCGCCGCCGTGGGAGAACCCGCCGCCCTCGGGTGGACCGGGCAGGCACGCGGCCGGACCGGGCAGGCCACCGGCGGGTGGACCCCAGTGGCCCTGACCAAGCGACCCTGACGACACGGCGGCCCTGACCAGTTGGCCCTAACGGGAGAGCGGTGGCCCTAGCGCTGCAGCAGGGCCACGCACTCCACGTGGTGGGTCATCGGGAAGGTGTCGAAGGCCCTGAGGTCGGCAAGCGCGTAGCCGTGCTCGGCAAAGAAAGCGACATCGCGGGCTAGAGCGGCGGGGTCGCAGGCCACGTAGACGACGCGGTTGGGCTCACGGGCGGCGATAGCGTCAACGACACTGCGGCCCGCGCCCTTGCGCGGCGGGTCCAGCACGACGACGTCAGGGTCGGGTAGGTCGCCATCAGCGAGGACGTCTTCGACCTTGCCCGCGAACACGCGCACCTGCGGTAGGTCTGCCAGGTTCTCCGCGCCGTCCTCGGCTGCCCGTCGCGAGGACTCCACCGCGACCACGGCACCCTCTTCGCCCACCTGTCCGGCAAGCACAGCGGCGAACAGGCCAACCCCCGCGTAGAGGTCCCAGGCCGCGCCACCCTCAGCGAGACCGGTCCACTCCGCGACCACTTCGGCCAACACGTCGGCGGCGTCCGGGTGGACCTGCCAGAAGCCGTGCGCGTCCAACCGCCATTCGCGACGGGCGGCCTGCTCGACCGCGACCGACGAACCGAGCACCCGGTGCGGGCGCAAGACAGGCTTACCGCTGCGCAGTCGCCCCTTGTCCGGCAGCAGCTCACTCGCGTGAGTGCGACCGGTGGCGTCGACCGACACCTCTAGCTCCGCACCCGGGGTCCACTCCTGACCCGCGAGCACGTCGACGGTGCCGGGAGCGGCGATCACGCAGTCGGCGACCGGCACGATCTTGTGGCTGCGGTGCGCGCGGAACCCGACCTTGCCGGAGCGGTCCACCGCGAGCCGGGTCCGGGTGCGCCAGTGCTCGAGCCCCCCGGCCAGCTCCTCGACCTCGACGTCCCAGCTGACCCCCGCCAGCCGGTCGAGCTGCTCGGCGACCACGACCGCCTTGAGCCTGCGCTGCTCGTCGGCGGACGCGTGCTGCCAGTCGCACCCGCCGCAGCCACCGGGGGCGGCCAACGGGCACGGCGGCTCGACGCGCTCCGGGGAGGCCTCGAGCACCTCGACGGCGTCGCCGCGGCAGAACGAGCCGCCCTTGTCCTCGGTGATCGCGACGACGACCCGCTCGCCGGGCAGCGCGTGCCGGACGAACACGACCCGGCCCTCGGCCCTGGCCACGCAGTGCCCGCCGTGGGCGACCGCGCCGACCTCGACCTCGATCCGCCGCCCAGTCCAGTTCGCCACTGTCCCGCTGGTCATTTGGGTGCGTCCTTACCGGTAAGACCGCGGCGGATGGCGCCGGGAGCCACTAGGTCGCGCTCGGCGACCTTCTCCGACGACGCCAACTGCCACGGCACGCTTGTCACCATCACGCCTGGTTGGAACAAGAGCCTGCCCTTGAGCCGCAGCGCGCTCTGGTTGTGCAGGACCTGCTCCCACCAGCGGCCGACGACGTACTCGGGGATGAACACGGTGACCACGTCGCGCGGGTTGTCCGTGCGGATCCGCTTGACGTAGTCGAGCACCGGTTTGGTGATCTCCCGGTACGGCGACTCGATGACCTTCAGCGGCACCGAGAAGTTCTCCTTGTCCCACTCGCCGACGAGCTTCTTGGTGTCCACGTCGTCGACGTTGACCGTGATGGCCTCCAGCACGTCCGGCCGGGTCGCCCTGGCGTAGGCCAGCGCGCGCCTGGTCGGCAGGTGCAGCTTGGAGACCAGCACGATCGTGTGGATCCGCGAGGGCAGCACGAACGGGGTGTCGCCCTCGGCCTTGGCCAGCTCGGCGGCGACCCGGTCGTAGTGCCTGCGGATCCCGGTCATCACCAGGTAGATACCCGCCATCGCGGCGATCGCGATCCAGGCGCCGAGCAGGAACTTGGTGATCAGCACCACCACCAGCACCGACCCGGTCATCGCCAGGCCGAAGGCGTTGATCGCCTGCGCCCGGCGCATCCTGCGCCGCTCGACCGGGTCGGTCTCGCCTGCGAGCTTGCGGTTCCAGTGCCGGATCATCCCGGTCTGGCTCATGGTGAACGAGACGAACACCCCGACGATGTAGAGCTGGATGAGCCGGGTCACCTCGGCGTCGAACGCGATGACCAGCACGATCGCGAACCCGGCGAGGCCGATGATGCCGTTGGAGAAGGCCAGCCGGTCGCCGCGGGTGTGCAGCTGGCGGGGCAGGTAGCGGTCCTGGGCCAGGATCGAGCCGAGCACCGGGAAGCCGTTGAACGCGGTGTTGGCGGCCAGCACGAGGATCAGCGCGGTGACGATGGTGATGAAGAAGAAGCCGACCGGGAAGCCGTCGAACACCGCGCCCGCGATCTGCGCGACCATCGTCTTCTGCTCGTAGCCCGCGGGGGCGTTGACCAGCTGGGTGGCCGGGTCCTCGGCGACGCGGACCTGGGTGAGCTGGGCGAGCACGATCAGGCCCATCAGCATGACCACCGCGATGCCGCCCATCAGCAGCAGCGTGGTGGCCGCGTTCTTCGACTTGGGCTTGCGGAAGGCGGGCACCCCGTTGCTGATGGCCTCGACCCCGGTCAGCGCCGCGCAGCCCGAGGAGAACGCGCGCAGGACCAGGAACACCAGCGCCAGCCCGGCCAGCTCGCCGTGCTCGGCGTTGATCTGCAGGTCGGCGCTCTCGGCGCGCAGGTCGTCGCCGAGCACCAGGCCGCGGAACAGGCCGAACCCGATCATCAGGATGATGCCGACCATGAACGCGTAGGTCGGGACGGCGAACGCGGCGCCGGACTCGCGGATGCCGCGCAGGTTGATAGCGGTGAGCACCACGATCGCGACCACCGAGAACTCCACCTTGTGGGTGGCCACGAACGGGATCGCGGACCCGATGTTGGCCGCGGCGGAGGCGATGGACACCGCCACCGTGAGCACGTAGTCGACCAGCAGGGCGCTGGCGACCGTCAGCCCTGCCTGCTTGCCCAGGTTGACCGTGGCGACCTCGTAGTCACCGCCGCCGGAGGGGTACGCGCGGACGTTCTGCCGGTAGCTGGCGACCACGGTGAGCATGACCACGACCACCACGACGCCGACCCACGGGGCGAAGGTGTAGGCCGAGAGCCCGGCGACCGAGAGCATGAGGAAGATCTCTTCCGGCGCGTAGGCGACCGACGACATCGCGTCGGAGGCGAAGACCGGGAGCGCGATGCGCTTGGGCAGCAGCGTGTGCGCCAGCCGGTCGCTGCGGAACGGACGCCCGACCACCAGTCGTTTCGCCGCCGTGGAGAACTTGGACACGGACGCACAGCGTAGGCGGTCACATCACCGATCCGGCGCCCCCACCGGTAGGTTCGTCCACGATCGGGCACCACCGCCCCCGGTGGGTGCCGATCGGGTCGACCGGAGCGAGGAGGCGTTTGGCGTGCACGTGGTGATCATGGGCTGCGGCCGGGTCGGGGCCATGATGGCCGCGGCGCTGGAGCGGCTCGACCACAGCGTCGCGGTCATCGACAAGGACGCGCAGGCCTTCCGCAGGCTCGGGCAGGACTACCACGGCCAGCAGGTCGTGGGCACCGGCTTCGACCGGCAGGTCCTCATCGAGGCGGGCATCGAGCGGGCGGCCGCGTTCGCGGCGGTGTCCAGCGGCGACAACTCCAACATCATCTCCGCCAGGGTGGCCAGGGAGACCTTCGGCGTCGAGCACGTGGTGGCCCGCATCTACGACCCCAAGCGGGCCGAGGTCTACGAGCGCCTGGGCATCCCGACCGTGGCGACCGTGCCGTGGACGACCGACCGGCTGCTGCGCACGCTGCTGCCCGACGGCGTCGCCTCCGCGTGGCGCGACCCCACGGGCCGGGTCGCGGTCCTGCAGGTGCCCTACCACGAGGACTGGATCGGCCACACGGTCAAGGAGTTCCAGGGCGCCACCGGCTGCCGGGTCGCCTTCGTGATGCGCTTCGGCACCGCCGTGCTGCCGGTGGCCAAGACGGTCATCCAGTCCGACGACCACGTCTACGTCGCCGCCCTGTCCGGCACGCTCAGCGACGTCACCGCCGCGGCGGCCCAGGCACCCGAGGAGAGCAACTGATGCGCGTCGCCATCGCCGGAGCGGGCGCGGTAGGCCGCTCCATCGCCGCGGAGCTGGTGGGCGGGGACCACCAGGTCATGCTCATCGAGCGCGAGGCGGGGCAGTTCGAGCCGCACACCGTCGAGCAGGCCGAGTGGGTGCTCGCCGACGCCTGCGAGCTCGCCTCCCTGGAGGACGCGGGCCTGCAGCTGTGCGACTGCGTCATCGCCGCCACCGGCGACGACAAGGTCAACCTGGTGGTGTCGCTGCTGGCCAAGACCGTGTTCGCGGTCAAGCGGGTGGTGGCCAGGGTCAACGACCCCAGCAACGAGTGGCTGTTCACCGGCGCGTGGGGCGTTGACGTCGCCGTGTCAACACCGAGGGTCTTGGCCGCGATGGTCGAAGAGGCCGTTAGCGTCGGCGGGCTCGTGCAGCTGCTGACGCTGCGGCAGGGTCAGGCCAACCTGGTGGAGATGACGCTGCCGGACGACACCCCGTGGGCGGGCAGGCCGGTGCGGGACGTGAAGCTCCCCCGGGACGCAGCCCTGGTGACCATCCTGCGCGGCGGCCGGGTCATCGTGCCGCAGCCGGACGACCCCCTGGAGGGCGGCGACGAGCTGCTGTTCGTGGCGTCCGCGCACGTCGAAGGTGAAATCCGCAAGGCACTAGGGCATTAGACGACGAAGGCCGACCAGGGTGGACCTGGTCGGCCTTTCGCGTGTTCGGGGACCGTCAGCCGCGATCGGCGGGCTCGCCGCTGTACTTCGCCCGCAGCGCCGCCTCCACCGCGTCGTCGTCGACGGTCTCGGTCGTCTCCAGCTCCGCCTGCCGCTGCTTAGCCCTGCGGACCGCCCAGACGGTCACGACCAGGGCAACCGCGAACAGCGGGTACCCCATGGCCAGGCGCGCGGCAGCGAGCCACCCGGTGAGGTCTTCGTCGTAGAGCCACTTCTGCACGATGTAGCGGGCCGCGAAGATGAGTACGAACGTGGCGGTCGCCAGGTCGTACGCGAGCAGAGACTTGCGGTCCTTGCGCCAGCCCTGCCCGAGCCCGTTCAAACTGGACCAGATAACGCCGACGAGCGGCCACCGGAACAGGATGGACAGGGCGAACACGCCGCCGTAGACGAGGCTGGTCCAGATGCCGAAGAGGAAGAACCCCTTGGCCGACCCGGTCTGGTAGGCGATGAACGCGGCGATGCCCACCCCGAAGAACCCGGAGATCGCGGGCTGCAGCGGCTCCTTGCGGACCACCCGGATGACGGTGATCAGCACCGCGCTGCCCAGCGCGCTCCAGATGCCGACGGTCAGCCCGCCGAGGGCGTTGGCCAGCACGAACACCAGGACCGGCACCGACGAGTAGATCAGGCCGCTGATACCGCCCATCTGCTCGAGCAGCGTGGGCTGCGGCTCCTCCGGCTCTGGCTCTCCGGTCGCCGGGTCGGTCTCCTCGGTGCGGTCCGCGCCGGGCGCTCCCCGCTCGTCGAGGTCGTCACGGCGGTCGGGGTCACCCGACCCGTTGACATGTGCGGCCGGGTTGGTCATGGCACCGGTTTCGTCAGGGAGCCGTGGTCTGCAGCTCGTAGTACGGGTTGTAGAGCACCTTGCGCCCGTCCCTGACCGCGATCCTGCCCTGGGCCTTGACGGTCCGGCCAGGCTCGATGCCCGGGATACGGCGGCGCCCGAGCCACACTAGTGTCACGCCCTCGGTCCCGTCGAACAGCTCCGCCTCCAGCGTGGCCGCCGCGTCGCGCGGGCACAGCTCCACGGTGCGTAACCGGCCGAACACCGTGACCTCCTCACCGGAGCGGCAGTCGCAGGCCCGCCTGGCACCCTGGGCCTCGGCGTGCGTGGACAGGTCGTCCGCGTCGAGCTGGTCCACGTCGGTCGTGAGCCGCTTGACGAGACGATGCCAATAACCGTCCCCCTTGGTGGCCATAGCGCAGTCTTCTCCCGTGAGGGGGCCGTCCCCGACGTGCTTTTCGCGGCCCATGCCGAATCAGCGTAACCGCGCCGGGTGGGCACTGGACAAGGATCGCGGTGTGAGTGTGACCGAGCCGCTAATGGCGGTACTGCTACCGGGAACCGGTTCTGACGAGGTGTTCGTCCGGTCCGTTTTCGCCGGACCCCTCGCCGCCGTCGGCGTCGCACTGCGGACCCCGGCCCCGGAGCCGGGGAAAGACCTGGTCAGGGCCCATCTGCGGGCGCTGGACGAGGCCACGGGGCCGGTGCTGGTCGGCGGGGTCTCGCTCGGCGCGCACCTGGCGGCGTCGTGGGCGGTGCGCAACCCCGACCGGTGCGCCGGGCTGCTGCTCGCACTGCCCGCGTGGACAGGGGACCCGGGAGAGGCCCCGGCGGCCGTCGCGGCCCGGTACAGCGGCGCTGACGTGCGTGCCAGGGGTACTGAGGCCGCACTGGCCTCGGCAGTGGGCGGCGTCGACCCGTGGTTGGCCGACGAGCTGTCACGCGCCTGGACGGGCTACGGGGCCGGGCTGGCCGACTCGTTGCTGGTCGCCGCCGACGAACCCGCCCCGACCCCCGCCGACCTGGCGACCCTGGCCGTGCCCGCGGGGGTGGCGTGCTGCACCGATGATCCGATTCACCCGGTCGAGATCGCGCAGGGGTGGGTCGACGCGCTGCCCCGAGCCGAACTCGGCCGGACCACGCTCGCCGCGCTGGGCGCCGACCGGGAAGCCCTCGGGCGCGCGACCGTGCTGGCCTGGCTGCGCGCCCGCTTCCGCGGCTGACCTCGCTGGACCTGCCCCCTCGCTGGGGCTGACCTCGCTGGACCTGAACCGGGTGGGGGTGAACCGCCTACTGGGGCTGCTGCTGGGACGCGATGTGCTCGGCGATGGCCTGCGGCAGGTCGATCTGCAGCGGGGTCCGCACCGGCATCGGCTGCTGGCCGCGCACCACGACCGAGTTGCGCACCAGCTCGCGCAGCGCGTCCGCGCTGGTGTCGGCCAGCTCCGGGGGACCGGCCACGACGCCGCGCAGCATCCACCGCGGGCCGTCGACGCCGACGAAGCGCAGCGTCATCTCGCCGAGGGAGGCGCTGAGCTCCTGCCCCCAGGCACCGGCGTGGCTGCGCACGGTGGCGCCGTCGCCGCGCAGCTGCTCGGCCAGCTCACCGCACACCTCGCGCCACAGGCCGCCGGAGCGCGGCGCGGCGTAGGCGTTGAGGGTCACCTGGCCGACGGGGGTCAGCACGTGCACCGCGCGGACCGAGCCGGAGGGGTCCATCTCCACCTGCAGCTGCGCACCGTCGGGCACCGGAACCCGGACCGACCCCAGGTCGAGCCGGGGGAAGTCGTCGTCGGGGGCGTCGGCCTCGTCGTACGGGCCGTCCGGCGCCTCGATGGCCACCGGCAGGTCCGCGTCGTCCTCATCGGTGATCGCGCCGACCTCGACGTCCTCGTCGCGTCCGCGTCTACCGCGCCCGAACAGTCCCACTACTCCTCCGTCGCGTTTCCCGACACCGCCGAACCCGCGAGCACGTCGTGCCCGCCGGTCGACCCGTACCCGCCGTCGCCGCGCTGGGAGCTGCCCAGCTCGTCGACCTCGCGGAACACCGCGTGCTCGACCCGCTGCACCACCAGCTGCGCGATCCGGTCGCCCCGGCGCAGCGCGATGGGTTCGCGCGGGTCGTGGTTGATCAAACAGACTTTGATCTCGCCGCGGTAGCCCGCGTCGATGGTGCCCGGGGTGTTGACCACGCTCAGCCCCAGCCGGGCGGCCAGGCCCGAACGGGGGTGCACGAACCCGGCGTAGCCCGCAGGCAGCGCGATCGCGACACCGGTGCCCACCAGCACCCGCTCCCCCGGGGCGATGACCACGTCGGACGTGGTCACCAAGTCCGCCCCGGCGTCACCCGGCCTGGCGTAGGCCGGGATGGGGACGCCGGGGTCCGTTCGGGTGAGCAGGACCTCCACGCTGGGCACGAGCGGCGAGACTACCCTGGGGCCGTGACCGACACCTCAGGCACGGCAGCCACCGCGGCGCCGCCGCGCGCCGCCTACCGGGAACGGCTCTACGTCACCTGGTACTGGTGGCCGCTGCCGCTGGTCGCCGCGACGCTGCTGGCCGCCGAGATCCACATGGGCTACCCCGGTGTCCGCGCCTGGCTGCCGTACTTGGTGATCATCCCGCTGACGCTGCTGCTGGTGCTGCGCGCGGGCACGACGAGGGTCGCCGTGGTCGACGGCGAGCTGTGGGTGGCCGACGCGCACCTGCCGCTGGAGTTCGCGGGCGAGGTCGAGGTGTTCGACGCGAACCAGGGCGAGCGCCCGGCGGGCGGGCAGGCGGCGGTCAAGCGCAAGGTGCTCGGGCCGAACCTGGACCCGGCGGCGTTCCTGCTGCACCGGGGCTGGGTGGGTCCGCTGCTGCGGGTGCGGGTCACCGATCCGGACGACCCGACCCCGTACTGGGTGTTCAGCACCCGGCACCCCCGGCGGTTGGCCGAGGCGATCGCCGAGGGCAAGGCTCAGCGCGCCGTTGAGGACAGGGCTTAGCGCCCGAGCCCGCTGGGACCGGTACTGAAGGTGCTGTCCCCGGGCGAACCCGGGTACAGCAACAGCCGGGTGGGTACAGCAACAGCCGGGTGCCCTGCGTTCGTGGGCGACCCGGCTGTTCCCCAGCCCAACTCCCCCCGGGTGCCCGCGCGGGGCCCCGGGGCGCGCGGTCTCAGGCGCAGTCGCGGCAGACGAAGACGCCGCCGTTGTCCTCGGCGAGCCTGCTGCGGTGGTGCACCAGGAAGCACTTCGAGCAGGTGAACTCGTCGGCCTGCTTGGGTACCACGCGGACGGTCAGGTCCTCGCCGGAGAGCGCGGAGAGGTCGGCACCGGGCAGCTCGAAGCTCTCGGCGGTGTCGGTCTCGTCGACGTCCACGACTCCGGACTGGTTCTCGTTGCGGCGCGCCTTGAGCTCCTCGAGGGAGTCCTCCGCGAGATCGTCGGCCTCGCTGCGCCGTGGTGCGTCGTAGTCGGTCGCCATCTATTTCACCCCTGCGGTCCTTCAGGATGTGGGTCGTGCCGCTGGACAACGTTCCAGCGCCCCGGTTTGTGCCCGCCACCCGAGTGACGGAGGTCTCGCAGGCCGCGTGCGGTCAACAGGTCCCTCGGAATCGATTCCGCGGGCCGTCCTCGGCGACTGGAGCGGGCAGAGGGTAGCCCATGGCGGCCCGCACCGCGCACAGCGTCACCCTGCTGGGGGTGTCCGCCGTGGTGACGGCCCGTGCTCGGCGTGTCGCGAACCGGGCGACCCCGCTTGCCCCGCCCCGGTACCGCGTGGTGCGATGCGACGACAGGTGACGTCCCGCCACCGCCCGGTCGCGCTGGGCGCACCGCGCACCGGCGGGTCCGTGCCGCGTGCCGCGCCGAAACGAATAGGCTGAGCAGCGACGACCGACGGCCCTGGTGTGCGACCCGGGCCGGGTGTCCAGGGGGTGGGGGCCATGGGGTCCGTAGGGAGGGTCCACGCGTGTCGACCGGCGTTCTGAGGGCCCAGCGCTACCGCAGGCGGCGGCCGCTGCCCGCGGTGATCCTGATGGCCGTGCTCGGCCTCGTCGCGGGCGTCGTGTGGTTGCGGGTGATCCAGTCCGATGGCGCGGTGACCACGGCGCAGGCCTGCGCCCCGCCGCCCACCGTCGTCCCGGTGGAGGGCCAGCCGCTGCCCACCCTCGGCCAGCAGCTGCCCAGCGACGCGCTCGACCGCACGGCGCCGAGCCCGGCGTCCGGTGCTTTAGTCAGGGTGATCAACGCCAGCGGGCAGAACCGGCAGGCGGGCGCGGTCACCGAGTCGCTGCGCGAGCTCGGGTTCACCCAGATCGGCGAACCGGCCAACGACACGCTCTACCCGAACGGCACCCTGAGCTGCCGGGCGCAGATCCGCTTCGGCCAGCAGGGCATGGGCGTGGCCAGGACGCTGAGCCTGGTCGACCCGTGCGCCGAGCTGGTCCGCGACGAGCGCCAGGACGCCACCGTCGACCTGGCGCTGGGCAAGCGCTTCGACCACCTGCAGCCCGCCCCGTCCGCCCGGCGCGCGCTGGAGCAGCTCGCCGAGTGGGCGCAGTCGAACCCGGGGTCGCAGGGCGGCCTGCAGAACGACGGGTCGACCGCGGCGCCGATCGAGCAGTCGCTGCTGGAGTCGGCCCGCCAGGCCAAGTGCTGACCGGGCCCGTGTCGCTCTAGGAGACGCCCGGCCCCGCGTCCGTCAGAGCCGGTGTGGCGCTAGAAGGCGCCCATGCCCGCGTCGATGAGGGCGGCTCTGAGTGGTGCGGCGATGCTGGGTGCGGCCGCGTAGATGGCGTCCGCGCCGAGGTCAGTGGCCTCGCCCGGTAGCTCTACCTGCGCGCCTGCCTCAGCGGCAATCAGTGCTCCCGCCGCCCAGTCCCACCGCGAGAGCCCACGCTCGCAGTAGGCGTCGACCCAGCCCGCGGCCACCGCGCACAGGTCCAGCGCCGCGGAGCCGTTGCGCCTGATGTCTCGGATCGTGCCCATCAGCTTCGCGACCGCCGCTGCTTGGGCCTGCCGTCGTTGAGCGGCGTAAGCGAAGCCGGTAGCCATCAGCGTCACAGACAGGTCTACCGGCGCGGACACGCTCAACCGGATGCCGTTGAGCCAGGCCCCCTCGCCTTGAGCCGCCCACCAGGTGCGACCGGAAGCGGGTTCCACTACCGCGCCCGCGACGGAGACACCCGCCACCTGGGCGGCCACTGAGACCGCGTACCAGGGGTAGCCGTACAGGTAGTTGACCGTGCCGTCGATGGGGTCAACGACCCAGGTGACACCGGTTCCGGTAGCGCCACCTGCCTCCTCACCCAGGACCGCGTCCTCCGGGCGGAGCTCCCCGAGCCGGGTGCGGATCAGGTCCTCCGCCGCCTTGTCGGCCGCGGTGACCACGTCCGTCCTGGTGCTCTTGGTGTCGACGTCGCGGATGGCGTTCTCGCGGGTGGCCTTGGCCAACTCCCCCGCCTCGGTGGCCACGGCCACCGCGATCTCAGCTAGGTCACGCACCCGGCTATCCGACCACACCCCGGCCCGGCGGCTAGGGTTTGCCCAGGGACTGAATCGAGTACGAGAGGACCGGGGATGGGTGCTGCCCGCGGCTTCGGCGTGGACATCGGTGGATCGGGGATCAAGGGGTGCGAGGTCGACCTGGACGCGGGCGCCCTGGTCGGTGACCGGCTGCGGATCCCGACCCCGGAGCCCTCGACGCCGGACGCGGTGGCCGAGGTCGTCGCCGAGATCGTCGAGCGGTTCGGCTGGACCGGGCCGGTCGGGGTGACGCTGCCCGCGGTGGTCAAGCGCGGGGTGGCGCACTCGGCGGCCAACATCGACAAGGGCTGGATCGGCACCGACGCCGCGGCGCTGTTCGCCAAGCGGCTCGGGCGCCCCGAGGGCGACGTGGTCGTGCTCAACGACGCCGACGCCGCCGGGATCGCCGAGATCAACTACGGCCGCACCGACGACCGCGAGGGCGTGGTGGTGCTGCTGACCTTCGGCACCGGCATCGGCAGCGCGCTGTTCCTCGACGGGCGGCTGGTCCCCAACACCGAGTTCGGGCACCTGGAGATCGACGGCCACGACGCCGAGACCAGGGCCGCCGCCTCGGTGAAGGAGGAGAAGGACCTGTCGTGGGAGGAGTGGGCGCGCCGGGTCAGCCGGTACGTCAGCGGGCTGGAGAACCTGATCTGGCCTGACCTGATCATCGCCGGGGGCGGGGTCAGCAAGAAGGCCGACAAGTGGCTGCCGCTGCTCGACGTGCGCACGAAAGTGGTGGCCGCGCAGCTGCGCAACGACGCCGGGATCGTGGGCGCCGCGTACGCCGCGCGCCAGGTCACAGGGGGTTAGCGGCCCCTCGGCGACACCCCCGGCGACATTTCCGCCTTGGCGTTTCCCGGGGACACGCCGTACGTCGCTACAATGGAACACGGCCCACGGCGGAACAAGCCCGAGGGCTCTCCCCCGAACTCCCGGCAACGGCCTGGTCATCGCACCGTTTCAGGCCGTGGCCGCGATGGACTGTTGTGAAAGGGCGTACGTGGCAGCCGCACGAACCGCAACCCGACGCTCGACGGCGTCGGCCAGCGCCGCCAAGACGACCAAGGGCGCCGAGGACGAAGAGACGACCGGCGCCGCCAAGAAGGCCCCGGGCGCGCGCGCCCCGAAGAAGGCCGCTGCGGCCAAGGGCGCCCCCAAGAAGGCGGGCGAGGGCCCCGAGGGCGAAGAGCCGGAGGACCTCGAGAACCCCGACCTGTCCGACCTGGAAGAGGTCGAGGTCGAGCCGGTCGAGGAGCCCGTCGAGGAGCCCGAGGAGAAGGACCCCAAGGAGTCCGGCAAGGACGGGGACTTCGTCTGGGACGAGGAGGAGTCCGAGGCGCTGCGCCAGGCGCGCAAGGACGCCGAGCTCACCGCCTCCGCCGACTCGGTCCGCGCCTACCTCAAGCAGATCGGCAAGGTCGCCCTGCTCAACGCCGAGGAGGAGGTCGAGCTCGCCAAGCGGATCGAGGCTGGCCTCTACGCCGCGGAGCGGGTGCGCAAGTCCGAGGACGAGAACGAGAAGCTGCAGCCGCAGATGCGCCGCGACCTGCGGTGGATCGTGCGCGACGGCGAGCGGGCCAAGAACCACCTGCTCGAGGCCAACCTGCGCCTCGTGGTGTCGCTGGCCAAGCGCTACACCGGCCGCGGCATGGCGTTCCTGGACCTGATCCAGGAGGGCAACCTGGGCCTGATCCGCGCGGTGGAGAAGTTCGACTACACCAAGGGCTACAAGTTCTCCACCTACGCGACGTGGTGGATCCGCCAGGCGATCACCCGCGCGATGGCCGACCAGGCCCGCACCATCCGCATCCCGGTGCACATGGTCGAGGTCATCAACAAGCTCGGCCGAATCCAGCGCGAACTGCTCCAGGACCTCGGCCGCGAGCCGACCCCGGAGGAGCTCGCCAAGGAGATGGACATCACCCCGGAGAAGGTGCTGGAGATCCAGCAGTACGCCCGGGAACCCATCTCGCTCGACCAGACCATCGGCGACGAGGGCGACAGCCAGCTCGGCGACTTCATCGAGGACTCCGAGGCCGTCGTCGCCGTCGACGCGGTCTCCTTCACCCTCCTGCAGGACCAGCTCCAGTCGGTCCTGGCCACGCTGTCCGAGCGCGAGGCAGGCGTCGTCCGCCTCCGCTTCGGCCTCACCGACGGCCAACCCCGCACCCTCGACGAGATCGGCCAGGTCTACGGCGTCACCCGCGAGCGGATCCGCCAGATCGAGTCCAAGACCATGTCCAAGCTCCGCCACCCCTCCCGCTCCCAGGTCCTGCGCGACTACCTGGAATAAGCCGGCTGGACGCACCAAGGGGCCTGCCCACTCGTGTGAGTGGGCAGGCCCCTTGGCTTTGGCTCCCTGAGCTGCACCAACAGTCGACCTGTCGTAACCCAGTGTCAGAATCTTCGCCATGGCAGCTGCAGCGCGGCGCGAAGTCATCTCAGCGTCTCCGGAAAGCATGCGCTCTTGACGGCGCCACTCCGTCCTCCGAGGTGCAGCGACCTGCGCGACGGGAGATTCGCATGGGCAAGTCCGCATGGTTCTTGCCGTCGACACGGAAACCCTCCGCGAGATCGGCTATGCGGAACTCGCCAAGAGCTACTCGGCGAGTGATACCGCCACACAGCGGGCTGAGGTCGTCTCCCGACGGAGCCGGGCCGCGGCCAGGTGGGCCGACGACACATGAGTCACGGCGGCTCTCCGACAGATTCTCGGCTCGACCACCCACCCGGCCCGTGGACGAGGCAGCGGACCAGCTAGCGGATCGAGATCTGCCGAGGTGCAGACATCCGCAAGTCAGGTCTACGGCGTCACCCGCGAGCGGATCCGCCAGATCGAGTCCAAGACCATGTCCAAGCTCCGCCACCCCTCCCGCTCCCAGGTCCTGCGCGACTACCTGGAATAAGCCAGCCGAGGTAGCCGCGAACGCCGTCCCCGAGAGCACTGCGGGGGCGGCGTTCGCTGTTCGCTGGGGCCCCGGGAACTCTCCTGGAGGACGCCTGTGGTTTTGCCTACGGTCGCCGGGGTGTTCGCCGATGGTGAACGACGTAGGGCAACGCAGCCAGATCGCCTCACCTCCGCGCCGGGAGAAGCCCAGCGTGGGGCCGAAATCTCAGACCGCTCTGGGCCATCCGGGTTAATCACGGGCCGCCCGCCCCGAGAACGGGCGCGGGAACACTGCCGGGGGCCCGAGCGTCTGTAAGAGTAGGAAGCGCGACCACGGCGGAGAGTTCGCCGACGTGACCGCAGCCGAAAAGGGCACCGGGACTGACCGGTGCCGGGACGGAGGGAGAACTCCCATGACGACTACGACGCTCACCCGCCCCGAGCTGACCGCGGCCGACCGGTGCGACCGGTGCGGAGCGGCGGCCCAGGTCCGCGCCGTACTTCCCTCCGGAGGCGAGCTGCTGTTCTGCGGGCACCACGCCCGTGCGCACGAGGACAGGCTGCGCGAGATGGCCGCGGAGCTGCAGAAGGGCTGAGGCCCACGCTCCACCCCAAGCATCACCGACCGAGAACGGGCGGGACCGACGGGTCCCGCCCGTTCCGCGTCCCAGGACCTCTCCCGCTTCACTCCATAGAGGGATGCCCCCTCACGCTCTGCGCCGAACGGTGCGGCAAGGGCAGCTCAGCCCACTGAATGGACCACTGGGCGCAAACCCAGGAGAGTTACGCGGAGCACTGGGAGCACTCCCAACGCGGTCGACACCGCTCTGGTCCAGACCTGGTCAGCCGCCTGATCGGCGGCGACGCGACCTACCGGCCGGTACCCACGAGGGGAAGGCCGGACCCCTTCTCGACAAGGGGTCCGGCCGCACGCGGCTCCTGGTTCGCATCCACGCGAAGGACAACTCGCCTGAGCGACGCGCCCGCAGTCTTCTCGGCACGACCGCGCAACGCAACCGAACGGCGGCACGGAGTTCGCGGCGCACGTCCGCGAACGTCCACGCACGCGGCTGATCAGCCAGAACCCGCCAGGGTCTCGATCGCCTCCGCACCACGCCGCCGCCCGGGCCGCGCGGTGCCCATCCCCCGCGTGGTGCCGACACCAGCGCACACAAACCGCTCGTCGATCACTGCCTGACAGGGGCGACGCGGTGACCGGTCGCGGCGGTTTCCCCGACCGCGGCGGCTGGGGCAGGATCACGGCACTCCGCACGCCCGTCCGCATCCGTGGTCTCGACAACCAGGTGCACCCGGCGGACGTGCCGCATCCACGCGAACCACCGGGAGATCGTCCATGTACCTGCGTCCCAACCCCTGGCAGCGCCTTGCCCGGCGCGGCCTGCGCCTGGTCGTCTGGGTCGTCCTGCTCGTGTTCCTGACCGACGAGGTCCACTCGGGCACGCCGCTGCCCGTGGCGGTCGGGGTGGCGGTGGGGGCCACCGTGCTCGCCAGGGTCGTCCTCGAGTGGGTCACCCGCGGCCGGGCGACCCCGCGCGGGTGGCTGCCGGGCGCGACCGGCTGAGCCGTGGGAACCGGCACCGGCGGGCGACGACGTCGCCCGCCGCGCGGTTCGGCCGCGCACTCCCTCGCCGAGGCCCTCTGCGGGCTCCGGCAGGTCAGCCACCCCAACGTCGACACCTTCACCGCCCTGTCCGGGCTATCACCGGTGCGGGTGCGACTCGTGGAGAGCGGTCTGGTCGCCCCCGACCGCCCCACCCTCACCGCGTACCTGGAGACCTGCGCCCCCAACCCGGCAACCCGTGAACGCCTGCGCGGGTTGTGGTCGCTGTCCGCGAGCACTCGACCCCAGCCCACTCCCCCCACACAGGTGGTACCCCCCATGGCAGACGAACCGGCCCGACGGCGCCGCTGACCGCTCAGCCAGCCGTCACGGCATGGACATGTGCGATCCCTAGACCACAGCCCGGTATGGGGAGCCGCTAGATGCCGCAGAGGGGTCGGGCCGAGAACGGGCGGGACCAACGGGTCCCGCCCGTTCCGCGTCCGCGGGTCAGACCAAGTCCGCCGGCGGCTCGAAGGCCGGGTCGCGGGGTCAGACCGTGTCCAGCACCGATTCGAAGGCGAGTTCGGCGGCGCCGATGAGTTTGGCGTCGGTGCCCATGGTGGAGGTGACCAGGCGGGTGCCGCCAATGGCTCGGCTGACCAGGCTGCGTTCGGCGATGGTGGTGGCGACCTGGGCGACCAGGGGTGGGGGGAGGGCGGTGAACAGGTCGCCGAGGACGACCAGTTCCGGGCCGAAGACGTTGACGATGGTGATCAGGCCCATGGTGAGCCAGCGGGTGAAGTCGCCGAGGGTGGTGGTGATCTGGGTGGCGGTGAGGCCGCGCAGTTCGGCGACGACGACGCCGCGGGGGGAGTGTTCCGGGAGGTCGAGGGCGCGGCAGAGGGCCAGTTCGCCGACCTCGGTTTCCCAGCAGCCGTGGCTGCCGCAGTAGCAGGGCCTGCCGTCGGGGTTGACCACCATGTGCCCGAGTTCGCCGACGTAGCCCGCGGTGCCGCGCAGGGTGGTGCCGTCGGAGATGACGCCGCCGCCGACCCCGATGTCGGCGGCGACGTAGACGGCGTCGAGTGAGCCCTTGGCCGCGCCGCGCAGGTGTTCGGCGAGGGCGGCGATCTCGGCGTCGTTGCCGACCCGGACCGGGACGCCGAACGCGCCGGTGAGCCGGTCGCCGAGGGGGACGTCGGTCCACTTCAGGTTGGGTGCCTCGTGCACGTACCCGTCGCCGCGGCGGACGACGCCGGGGACCGAGACCCCGGCGGCCACCATCCGGACGTCGAGTTCCTCGGCGAGCAGCCTGGTCGACTCGATGATCCGGGTGATGATCTCCGCGGGTTCACCAGCTCGGCCGCGCAGGTTCCAGCTGTCGCGGCCCAGCAGCTGCCCGCCGAGACCGACCAGCGCGATGGCGACCTGCTCGACCCGGATGTCGACCGCGAGCACGACGGCGGCCAGCGGCTCGGGCAGCACCAGCAGCGACGGTCGACCGGCGCCGGAGCGGGCCCGGGGGACGCGTTCGGACACCACCCCGGACTCGGCGAGCCCGTCGACCAGGGCCTTGATGGTGCTGCGGTTGAGGCCGAGCTCGATGGCCAGCGCGGCCCGGGTGCACGGCCCGCCCACGTGCAGCCTGCGCAGCAGCGCGGTGCGGTTGTGCCTGCGCACCTCGTCGGGACGCGCGCCCGCGGTCGGTGTGCTGGTCACCTGCTCACCCCTCCGCCGTCGGCCCTACCTGCTCACCGCCGCCCGGCGCCGGGAGAGCGCGTCGACGGTGGCCGCGAGCAACAGTACGAGGCCGGTGATGATGTTCACGACGGCGGCGGGCTGCTTGAGCAGGCCCAACCCGTTCTCGACCACGGCGAGCACCAGTCCGCCGACCACGGCGTGGAACACCTCGCCGCGGCCGCCGAACAGCGAGGTGCCGCCGATGACCGCCGCCCCCACGGCGAACAGCAGGGTATTGAGGCCACCGGCCTGCGGGTCGACCGACCCCACCTTGGACGAGTAGACGATGGCGCCGAGCGCGGCGGTGGACGAGGCGACGACGAACACGCTGGCCCGGATCCGGCTGACGTTGATGCCGGCGCGCCTGGCCGCCTCCGCGTTGCCGCCGACGGCGTAGATGTGCCTGCCGTAGCGGGTCCGGTTGAGCGCGTAGGTGCCCGCGACCAGCAGCACCAGCACGACCGGGACCACGTAGGGCACGCCCTGGATGACCACGAAGTCGTTGGACGAGCGGTTGAGGTTGAGCGCGTAGGTGGCGGGGACGGCCACCACCGCGACGGCGATGATCTTGGCGACCACGATCGGGGTCGGCGCGGTGACCAGGCCCCGGTTGAGCCTGCTGAGGTGTTCGCCGAGCACGACCAGCGCGTACCCGCCGACCGCGACCCCGCACAGCACCCAACTGCCCGCGACCGACATGTTGCCGTTGGCCACGGCGAAGAGCACCGGCTGGGTGCCGATGCCGAACACGCCGCCGTCGCCGATGAACTGCAGGATGACGCCCTGCCAGGTGATGAACAGCGCGAGCGTCACCACGAACGAGGGCATGCCGATCTTGGACACCAGGAACCCGGTGATCACGCCGATGGCCGCGCCGACGCACACCGCGAGCAGCATCTCCAGCCACGGGTTGGGTGCCGCGCCCGACAGCGCGATCCCGACCGCGACCAGCGCGAGCACCGAGCCCGCCCAGATCCGCATCAGCACGGCCAGCAGCGCCGCGATGAGAAGGCCACCGACGAAGACGTAGAACACGGTATTGCCCATGCCGCCCAGCAGGTTGCCGGAGCGGACGTAGTGCATGGCCATCACCGCCGCGCACACCCCGGACGCGGTGCCCGCCGAGAGGTCGATCTCGCCGAGGAGCAGGACGAACACCAGCCCCATCGCGATGATCATCTTGCCCGCGCCCTGGGCCAGCAGGTTGGCGGTGTTGTCCAGGGTCAGGAACCCGTCGGAGAGCACCCAGAACACGACGACCAGCGCGGCCAGCCCGAGCACCGCGGGCAGCGAGCCGAGGTCGCCGCCGCGCAGCCGGGCGGCGTAGTCCCGCACGGCCTCGCGGGTGGACTGGGCCGTGGTGTCGATGCCGAAGTCGGCGATGGCCCCCTCACTGCGGGGGGTGGCGGTACCGGTCATGGTTCCTCGCTCGTGCTGTGGGGGGAGGCGGCGGGAGGTCGGTCCCGGGCTCGCCGCGGGGTCAGACCGTGGCGTTCTCGGGGCGCGCGAGCCCCAGGTCGCCGGAGCGGCCCGCGGTGATGAGCTCCACGACCTGGGCGTGGGTGACGTCGCGGGTGGACACGTCGGCGACCATCCGGCCCAGGTAGAGGGTGGCGATGCGGTCGGCGACGGAGAACACGTCGGCCATGTTGTGGCTGATCAGCACCACGCCAAGGCCCTGCTCGGCCAGGCGGCGGACCAGGTCGAGCACCTGCCTGGTCTGCGCGACGCCGAGCGCGGCGGTCGGCTCGTCGAGCAGCACGACCTTGCTCTCCCACAGCACCGACTTGGCGATGGCCACCGTCTGCCGCTGCCCGCCGGAGAGCGCCGAGACCGGGGTGCGCACGGACTTCACCGTCCGCACCGACAGCGACGCCAGCGTCTCGCGGGCGGCCTGCTCCATCGCGGCCTCGTCGAGCAGCCAGCCGCTGCCGCGCTCGCGGCCGAGGAACATGTTCTGCACGATGTCGAGGTTGTCGGCGAGCGCGAGGTCCTGGTAGACGACCTCGATGCCCAGGTCGGCGGCGTCGCGCGGGCCGGAGATGCTGACCCGCTCGCCGTTGAAGTGGACCGCGCCGGAGTCCATCGGGTGGATGCCCGCGACGCACTTGACCAAAGTGGACTTACCGGCACCGTTGTCGCCCACCAGCGCGGTGACCTCGCCCGCGCGGACGGTGAAGTCCACGTCGTGCAGCACGTGCACCGGGCCGAAGCTCTTGTTGAGGCCGGTCAGTTCCAGGATCGGTTCGCTCATGGCGCTCCTGTTCGGGGGCGGGACCCGCCCGCGGCACCCTCTACCGCGGGCGGGTCGCGCTGGTGATCAGCTGATGCCGAGCTGGGTGCAGACCGCGGCGAGGTCGCCGCCGCAGATGTCGCTCGCCTTGACGTAGCCCTGGGTCACCACGTCCTTGACGGTGTCCTTGGTGGTCAGCTTCGGCTCCAGCAGCACGGACTTGACCTTGCGGTTGGCCTTGGTGTCGTCGCTGGTGCCGTTGGCGATGGCGTCCGCGGCGCCGGTGTCGCCCTTGGCGAGCGCGGCGGCGAGCTTGGCGGTCGCCTCGGCCTCTTCCTTGATCGGCTTGAACACGGTCATGTACTGGTCGCCGCGCAGCACCGCCATCAGCCCGTCCGGGGTGGCGTCCTGGCCGGTGACCGGGACCTTGCCGTTGAGCCCGTTCTTGCGCAGCACGGTGATCACCGCGCCCGCGAGCCCGTCGTTGGCGGCCACGACGCCGTCGACCTTGCCGCCGTTGCCGGTGAGGATCTGCTCGAAGGTGACGCCGCCCTTCTGGTTGTCCCAGCCGTCGATGGCCTGCGACTGCACCAGCTTGAGCGTGCCCGCCTCGTAGAGCGGCTTGAGGACGTTCTGCTGCCCGTCGTGGAACAGGGTGGCGTTGTTGTCGGTCGGCGCGCCCTCGATCTCGATGACCTGCGCGCCCGGCTTGGCCTTGAGCGCGTCGGCGAGGCCCTGGCCCTGCAGCTCGCCGACCTTCACGTTGTCGAAGGAGACGTAGTAGTCCGAGCTGCCGCCGAGGTTGAGCCGGTCGTAGTCGATGGTCGGGATGCCGCGCGCCTTGGCCTTGGCCGCCACCGAGGAGCCGACCTCGCTGTTGATCGCGGCGATCACCAGGACCTTGACCCCCTGGCTGATCATGCCGTCGGCCAGGGTGGAGAACTTCTGCACGTCGCCCTGGGCGTTCTGCACGTCGGCGTCGAGGCCCTGGGCCTTCATCGCCGCCTCGATCATCGGCTTGTCGAAGCCCTCCCAGCGGGCCGAGGTGGCCGTCTCGGGCAGGATCACGCCGACCTTGACGCCACCCGCGGGCGCCTCGGTCGTGGCGCCACCGGACCCGGCGGGCGCCGAGGGGGTGGCCTGGTTGGCCCCGCAGGCCACCAGGGAAAGAGCACAGACGGTAACCACCGCCAGAGTTGTCGACCGCATCGAGGAGTCCTTCCGCGTACTACGAAGCACCACCTGGGCCCTGGCGGTTTTCGTCCAATGGGGAATGTTGTGCGGCACAACATATGCCTCAAAAGCAGTGAGCGAAAGCACACTGCCTCGATTCAGACCCACCTGCGCGGACACGATCCGATAACGCCGGTAACCCTCAGGAAACTCTCAGGTCATCTCCGAGCGGCCCCTGCGGCCAGGTTCGAACCGGCGAGTAGCGCTGTTTCACCCGCGTCGACACCGCCGCAGCGGGAACACGATCATCACTTTGCGTGCCTGCCGTCGGAGTAGCTCCGCCTGGTCGGGCTCGTCTTACGGCACGACCTCAGGCGTTCAGCCGAGTTCGACCGGCCCGCCGCTCGGCCGCCCGAAGGGCAGCGGAAACCGCCACGAGCGCTCTGCGAGTTCGTGGTGTGCTGGAACGCCTGCGCCGGTGGCGCTCCGATGGGTGGTCAGCGAGCAGACAACACCCAGGACGCCAACGGGCCCGTGTAGCCGACGGGTGGGCCTCTCCGTCTGCGGGAACGGGTGGTGGGGCTAGTCGAAGATGCCGCGCGGTGTGGCGACCTGGCGGAGCCAGCCCTCCAGTTGGCGTTCCCACGGTGCGCCGACGTCGCGGACGGTGAAGGCGCCCAGGAAGGAGCGGGAGCGGCCGCCGAGGCCGCCGCCCTTGGCGACTCGGACCTGCTTGACCACGTCCAGCACGACCTGGGTCTCCTGCGGACCGGCCAGGAAGGTGACGGTGAGGGAGACCAGCCCGGAGCCGCTGGGGGCGTCGAAGGTGATCTCCTGGAAGAACGGGAGCTGCTGGTCGACCCCGTCGAGGCGGTCGCGCTCCAGGTTGGCGCCGCGGAAGGTGTAGCCGAGTCGGCTGACGGCGTCCAGGACGCGGTGTTGGGCGGGCAGCGGCTCGACGGCCACGGCGTCCACGTCCTGGGCGTCGACGACGGAGCCGGACAGGTCCAGTGTGGTCTGCAGGCCGACGGCCATGCCGGTGAGGTGCTTGCCGAGCACCGAGGTGATGGGGGTCTCCCAGGGCAGCCGGACCTCGAACGGCACGGTGATCCGGGTGCCCGCCCTGACCAGCTCCTTGCCTACCAGGTGCACCTGCTGCACCTGCAGGTCTACCGGGCCGTCCGGGGCGTCGACCCTGGCCAGCAGGGCCACCCCGAGCGCGTCCACCTGCTGGTCGACGCTGCCGCCGAGCAGGTGCACCTCTCCGCGCAGCAGGCCGCCCGGGCGGGTTGCCCGGTCGAGGATCTGGGCGTCGACCTTGGCGCCACCGGCGCCGAAACCAGCGAGGACCTTCTGGAACATGCGCGCATGATGCCAGGGCCGACCCCGTGGCGGTGGGCGGTTCGGATGTCAGAATGGAGCGGTGAGCGCACCGACGCAGACCCGGCCGGATGTCGACAGCCGCCCCGAGGGCACCGACACCACGGGCGACGACACCCCGAAGATGTTCCACTACGTGCGGAAGAACAAGATCGCCGAGAGCGCCGTCATGGGCAACATGGTCGTCGCGCTCTGCGGTGAGGTCTTCCCGGTCACGAAGTCGCCGAAGCCGGGGTCACCGGTGTGCCCGGACTGCCAGAAGATCTACGAGTCGATGAAGCCCTGACTCCTCGCTGACCACGCCGCAGGGGCCACTCCCGCCTGACCCGGGAGTGGCCCCTGCGCGCGTCGTCACACCCGTTGCAGCTCGGGCTCCGCCGCCTGCGCGCGGGCCGCGTGCTTGGCCACCCGCTTGGCCTTGCGGCGCTCCTTGAAGTTCTCGACCATCGTGTACAGGGTCGGGACCAGCACCAGGGTCAGCAGCGTGGAGCTGATCAGGCCGCCGATCACCACCAGGGCCAGCGGCTTGCCGATGAACCCGCCCTCGCCGGTGATGCCCGCCGCCATCGGCAGCAGCGCGAAGATGGTCGCGGCGGCGGTCATCAGGATCGGCCGCAACCGCCGTCGCCCGCCCTCGATCACCGCGTCCCGCACGCTCATCCCGTCGGCCCGGTACTGGTTGATCAGGTCGATGAGCACGATGGCGTTGGTGACCACGATGCCGACCAGCATCAGCATGCCGATGAGCGAGGGCAGCCCGAGCGGGGTGCCGGTGATCAGCAGCAGCCCGATGGCGCCGGTGGCCGCGAACGGGATGGACACCAGCAGGATCAGCGGCTGCACCAGGCTGCGGAACGTCGCCACCATGATCAGGAAGACGATGGCGATCGCGGCCAGCATGGCCAGCCCCAGGTCGGCGAAGGTGTCGGCCTGGTCGGCGCTGACGCCGCCGATGACGTACTCGGCGCCGCCGGTCAGGGTCAGCTTGTCCAGCCGGGCGGTCAGGTCCTTGGTGACGGCGCCGAGGTCCGACGAGGTCGACGTGGCGGTGACCGTGGTGCTGCGGTCGCCGTCGGTGCGGGTGACCCGGACCGGACCGTCCACGGTGGACACCTGGGCGACCTGGCCGAGGGTGACCGGGCCCGCCGCGCTGGGCAGCGGCAGCGCCTTGAGCGCGGCCACGTCGGTCGGCGCGGCGCCGGTGCGCAGCACGATCTGCTGGCGGGCGCCGCCGATGGGCAGTTCGGCGACCGGGGTGCCGCGCAGCGCCTGGGCGGCGAACTGGCCGATGACCTGGTTGCTCAGCCCCTTGGCCGCGGCGGCGCGCTGGTCGACGGTGATCTCCACCCGCGGTGAGCTGCGGGCCAGGTCGCTGGTCACGCCGGTCAGCCCGGGGGTGCCCGCCATGGTGTCCTGGACGGACTTGGCGGCCGCGGCCAATCCGGCGGCGTCCGGCGCGGTCACCACGACCTCGATCGAGTTCGACGCGCCGGAGGCGGCCGACGCGCCGGTCTCCAGCGTGCCCGCGCCGGTGCCGAGCCGGTCCTTGATGCCCTTGAGCACCGCCGAGCGGTCGACGTCGGTCTTGAGCGTCGCGTCGACGGTGGTGTTGCCGTCGCCGCCGAAGCCGAAGCCCGCGAGCGAGTCGTCGACGCCGACGGTGACCTGGTAGACCTCGAGCTCCGGGGTCGCGGCGAGCACGTCCTCCAGCTTCTTGGCGGCCGCGTCGCGCGCGGCGAGGCTGGTGCCCGGCGGCAGTTCCTGGGTCAGCCGCACCGAGGTGCCGCCCTCGTCGTCGATGAAGCTGGTCTCCAGCCGGGCGGCGAGGCCCATGGTGGCGACGAAGATCACGACGGCGGCGAGGATGGTG
This sequence comes from Actinokineospora globicatena, assembly GCF_024171945.1. GTDB lineage: Bacteria > Actinomycetota > Actinomycetes > Mycobacteriales > Pseudonocardiaceae > Actinokineospora > Actinokineospora globicatena. The sequence goes on along the minus strand of NZ_JAMTCR010000002.1, from coordinate 2,622,995 downwards.
GCCAGCCTGCGGCGGGTGGCGAAGCGCAGCACCGGGACGTACGCGCGCTGCAGCGGGCTGCGCCGCTCCTTGTCCAGCGCCTCCTGCAGCGCGCGCTCGGCGGCGGCCGGGTCGGTCGGCACGGCGGGGCGCTTGAGGAACCAGAACGCGAGCACCGGGACGATGGTCAGCGACACCAGCAGCGACGCGACGAGCGCGACGGTGACCGTCAGCGAGAACGGCCCGAACAGCTCGCCCGCGATGCCGCCGACGAACGCGATCGGCGCGAACACCGCGACGGTGGTCAAAGTGGACGCGGTGACCGCACCGGCGACCTCCTTGGTGCCGTCGAGGATGGCGTGCAGCTTCTCCTCGCCGTACTCCAGGTGCCGTTTGATGTTCTCCAGCACGACGATCGAGTCGTCGACCACCCGGCCGATCGCGATGGTCAGCGCGCCGAGGGTGAGCATGTTCAGCGACAGGTCGCCGGTCCACATCACCAGCAGCGCCACCAGCACCGACAGCGGGATGGACACCGCGGTGACGATGGTGGAGCGGATCGAGAGCAGGAACAGCAGGATCACCAGCACCGCGAAGGCGAGGCCGAGCAGGCCCTCGGTGGTCAGGCCGCTGATCGCCTTCTCCACCTCGGGTCCCTGGGCGAACACGACGGTGAGGTCGGAACCGCTGGCGCGCTCCATGTCGGCCAGCTTGTCGTTGACCGCCTTGGAGATCTCCACCGCGTTGCCGTCGCGGGTCATGGTGACCGACACCGCGAGGGTGGCCTTGCCGTTGGTCCTGGTGATCACCGTGGCTGGCGCGAGTCCTGACTCGACGGTCGCGACCTCGCCGAGGGTGACCGGCTTGCCCTGCGCGGGCAGCTGGAGCGCGCGCAGGTCGTCCACAGTGGCCAGTGGGCCGCCGGTCTGCACGGTCAGCGCCTTGTCCGCCTCGGTGACCGAGCCGACCGGCAGCGTCGCGCCAGCGGCCGAGAGCGCGCCTGCCAACGCGGACGGGTCGACGCCCGCCGCGCCGAGCTTGGCGTAGTCGACGGTGACGGTCACCTGCTGCGTGCGCGCACCGGTGACCGAGGCCTCGCGGACCCCGCTGATCCCCTCGATCGCGGGCACGACCTCGGTGCGCAACCGGGCAGCGGTGGCCACCTCGTCGGTGCCGGAGGTCGCGGCGAGCATGACGACCGGGATGTCGTCGGTGCTGCCCTGCATGATCGTCGGCTCGACGCCCTGCGGCAGCTGCGGGCGGATCCGGTTGACCGCCTGCTGCAACTGGCTCACGGCGGTGTCCATGTCGGTGCCGTAGACGAACTGCACCTGCACGGTCGACGAACTCTCCGCGGACCGGGTGGTGATCTTCTCCACACCCGCGACACCGCGCACCGCCGACGAGATCGGCTCGGCGACCTGGCTGTCGGCCACATCCGGGGACGCGCCGGGGTAGGCGGCGATAACGACCGCGCCCGGCAGCTGGATGGACGGCAGGAGTTGTTGCTTCAGTGACGGTAGCGCGATGGCGCCGAAGCCGATGATGAGCAGGCTGAGCAGGCCCACCAGACCCCGGTTGCCCAAGCTGAGTCGTGCCAGCACGGACATCTGCTTAGTTCCCCTCGGAAAACGAGCGTCGTGGACACCGGTGACCCCCTGGCACGCCGTCGGCACGCCACATCGCCGGTGGATTGGGGGAAGCCTGGCACAGGGAGGCTGAGGACGGACTCAGTCCACGGGGCTAACCCGTGGTCATACAAAAGTATGACTCAGCCCTGGCCGCGGCCCTGGTCCCACGACCGGGTGGTCTCCTGCGCTTGGTCCACGACCGGCTCGTCCGGCGGCCGCACTGTGGGCTGCTGCACAGCGGGCGGCTGCACTGTGGGCGGCTGCACTGTGGGCGGCTGCACTGTGGGCGGCTGCACTGTGGGCGGCTGCACTGTGGGCGGCTGCACTGTGGGCGGTTGCTCGGCGGCACCGCGCTGCCGGTTCTTGCCCGCCGCCTTCTCCATCTCCAACCGCCGCCAGCGCCGCCGCTGCCGCTTGGTCAGCTTCGCGGGCCACACCTCTTCGATGGCCGCGTTGAAGTACGCGCCGATCACCACGGCGAGGCCGATGAAGAAGGCGAACAGCAGGAACGCGATGGGGGTGGCGAGCGCGCCGTAGGTGTAGCCGGTGGTGGTGATCCAGCCGATGTAGAGCCGCAACCCGATGCTGGAGAGGACGAACACCGCCATCGCCATGATCGCGCCGGGCACGCCCCGGTGCCACGGCAGCTTGCGCGGGAGGGCGAGCTTGTAGAGCGTGGCGAGCGCCAGCACGATCAGGATCGCGATCACCGGGTAGTACGCGGTGCCGATCCAGGCGTCGATGGTGGGCTGCCAGGACTCCGGGAACAGGTTGGGCAGCAGGTCCGGCCCGAGCGCGAGCACCGGCAGGCCGATGATCAGCAGTACCAGGCTGGCCACGTAGAGCAACAACGCGAAGATCCGTTGCCACACCTCGTGCCGGACCCCGTACTGCCCGTGCGCGACGGTGATCGCGTCGACGAACGACGACATCGCCGACGACCCGGCCCACAGCGAGATGAGGAAGCCGACCGAGACGATCTCGCCGCGCCCGACGGTGAGGATGTCGGCGACCGTGGGCTGGATGATCTGCGTCACCACGTTCTCGCTGAACGCCTTGCGCGAGATGTCGAGCAGGTCGGCCTGCACCGCGAGCACCACGTCGGGGCCGAACCACTCGGCGACGAACCCGAGGCTGCCGAGCAGGCCGAGCAGCAGCGGCGGCAGGGACAGGACCTGCCAGAACGCGGCCTCCGCCGCCTCGGAGAACAGGTTGCCCGCCCACGCCTTGGACAGGGTGCGCTTGAGCAGCCGGGACGGACCGCGCCGCGCGGGCGGGCCGCCGGGGGTCCCGTCGCGGCCGTCCTGGGGTTCGGGCTGCGCGGTCATACCGGGTCAAGCATGGTCCATGGTCCCCCGATCGGCTTGATCACCGGCACCGAGCCGCCCCCGGCGTGTCGCGGCCTGCGGCGATCTTGCCTGGGCGGGCGGTATCCTCGACGGCGCCCTCACCCCGGTCCCGCGCTCGACGCCGTGCCGACCCGCTGAGGGCATCGCCGTGTCCGGAGCAGGTGGAGAGGAGCTGGGGCATCCCGTGACCCGGGCCGAGGTGCAACCGGACTCCCGCGCGAGCGCCCCGGCGCGACCGCTGCGCGACTGGCAGCGCCGCGCGCTGACCAAGTACCTGACCACGCGCCCCAAGGACTTCCTCGCGGTGGCCACCCCCGGCGCGGGCAAGACCGTGTTCGGCCTGCGGGTGGCCGCCGAGCTGCTCGCCGACCGGACGGTCGAGTCGCTGACCATCGTCGCGCCGACCGAGCACCTCAAGCACCAGTGGGCGGCGGCGGCCAGCGCGGCGGGCATCCCGATCGACCCGAACTTCACCAACTCGATGGGCGCCACCTCGCGCGACTTCCGCGGTGTCGCGGTCACCTACGCGCAGGTCGCCGCGCACCCGAGCCTGCACCGGGTGCGCACCGAGCAGCGCAAGACGCTGGTGATCCTCGACGAGATCCACCACGGCGGCGACGCCAAGAGCTGGGGCGACGCGGTCCGCGAGTCGTTCACCCCGGCGACCCGGCGGCTGGCGCTGACCGGCACCCCGTTCCGCAGCGACGACTCCCCCATCCCGTTCGTCGACTACGAGCCGGACGGGCAGGGCTTCCAGCGCAGCCGCGCCGACCACACCTACGGCTACTCCGACGCGCTGCGCGACGGCGTGGTCCGGCCGGTGATCTTCCTGGCCTACTCCGGTGAGGCGAGCTGGCGGACCAGCGCGGGCGAGGAGTTCACCGCGCGGCTGGGCGAGCCGCTGACCGCCGAGCAGAACGCGCGGGCCTGGCGCACCGCGCTCGACCCGTCCGGGGAGTGGATCCCGTCGGTGCTCGCGGCGGCCGACACCCGGTTGTCGCAGGTCCGCCAGCACGTGCCGGACGCCGGTGGCCTGGTCATCGCCTCCGACCACGTCACCGCGAAGGCGTACGCGCAGATCCTGGAGACCGCGACCGGGCAGCCGCCGACGCTGGTGCTCTCCGACGACCCGAAGGCGTCCGGGCGGATCCAGGAGTTCGCCGACTCGGACTCGCGCTGGCTGGTGGCGGTCCGGATGGTCAGCGAGGGCGTCGACGTGCCCCGGCTGGCGGTGGGCGTGTACGCGACCAGCGCCTCGACGCCGCTGTTCTTCGCGCAGGCCATCGGCAGGTACGTGCGGGTGCGGCGGCAGGGTGAGACGGCCAGCGTGTTCCTGCCGTCGGTCCCGGTGCTGCTCGACCTGGCCAGCCAGCTCGAGGCCGAGCGCGACCACGTCCTGGGCAAGCCGCACCGGGAGAAGGAGGGCTGGGACGACGAGCTGGTCGCCGACGCCAACCGGACCAAGGACGAGCTGGGCGAGGAGGAGAAGGCGTTCACCTCGCTGGGTGCCTCAGCCGAGCTGGACCAGGTCATCTTCGACGGCTCATCGTTCGGCACCGCCGCAGGCGCGGGCACGGTGGAGGAAGAGGAGTACCTGGGACTACCCGGGCTGCTCGAACCGCACCAGGTTCGTGAACTGCTGAGACAGCGGCAAGAGCAGCAGGTCGCCGCGCGGACCAAGAGGGCAGCGGAGGCCAAGCCGGAGGAACCGGCGGCACGCGCACAGCCGCAGTCAGTGCAAGAGCGGCTGGCTACCCTGCGCAAGGAGCTCAACGCCCTGGTCGGCATGGCCCACCACCGCACCGGCAAGCCGCACGGCGTGATCCACGGGGACCTGCGCCGCACCTGCGGGGGTCCGCCGACCGCGATGGCCACGATCGAACAGCTGGAAGAACGCATCGCCACGCTGCGCTCGTGGTGACAGCGCTGCTGCACTCGCGGTGACAGCGCTACCGAGAGTGTCGTGCCCAGGCTGGGTCTGGCCAGGTTTGCCATGATGTCGGGGTGAGCCGACACCTGGTCATCGCCGATGAGGTCACCGCTGCCCGATCCGAGGGGCGCGCCGTAGTGGCCCTGGAGAGCACCCTGCTGGCCCACGGGCTGCCCCAGGGGCGCAACCTGGAGGTCGGGGCCCGCCTGGAACGGATCGTGCGGGACGCGGGCGCTGTGCCCGCCACCATCGCCGTGCTGGACGGCATGGCGCACGTGGGGCTGACGACCGAGCAGTTGGAGCGGGTGTGCTCCCCCGGCCTGGCGAAGCTGTCGCTGCGTGACCTCGGTGCGGCGTTCGCGCTCAAGCGTGATGGCGCTACCACGGTGGCGAGCACGGCAGCGCTAGCGCACCAAGCAGGCATCAAGGTGTTCGCGACCGGTGGGCTCGGTGGCGTTCACCTCGCCATTCCTGCCGGTAGCGCTTCCTGGGACGTCTCGGCCGACCTGGACGTGCTCGCGGCGACGCCGGTGACCGTCGTCTGCTCCGGGGTGAAGTCGATCCTGGACATCGCGGCGACCGTGGAGGTGCTGGAGACGAAGTCGGTCCCGGTCGTCGGCTACCGCACTGACTACTTCCCCGGGTTCTACCTTCGCGAGTCAGCGCACACGGTGCCGTGGCGGGTCGACACTCCCGCGGAGGCTGCCGGGGTCATCGCCGCGCACCACACGGTGACGTCGTCGGGCGTCTTGCTGGTCAACCCGGTGCCGCCGGAGCACGAGCTTGACCGCGAGCTGCACGACAGGCTGCTCAGCGACGGTATGGCTTTGCTGCAAGAGCGCGGGATTCGGGGCAAGGACGTCACACCTGCGCTGTTGGAGTTCTTCCACAACGGCAGCGGTGGGGCGAGCCTGAGTGCCAACACGGAACTGGTCGCCGACAACGCGCGTGTCGCGGCCGAGGTCGCGGTTCAGCTCTCGTCTCGGTAGAGCTTCGCGACCACGTCCTCGATGTTCGGTTCTTGCACTGACAGGTCCCGGAGCGACACGGCTTGAGCTAGAGCCGCCACAACCTCTCCTGCCGTCATGCCGTCTAGAGCGAGCGTGATCCGTCGCGCGTCTGCCTCGACGGCGGTGACAACCGCGCCCGGCAGCGTAAGACCCTCCGGCCATGGGGAGTCCAGGTCGGCGACGATCGTGCGGCGGGAGCGGTAGCGGGCGTGCAGTTCGTCCAGGGTCCCGTCGTGCACCACGCGGCCGTGGTCGATGACCACGAGCCTGCGGCACAGCTTCTCGATGTCGGCCAGGTCGTGGGTCGTGAGCACGACGGTGGTGTCGCCGCGCCGGTCGACCTCGCCCAGGAATGACCGGACGGCCTGCTTGCTGAGCACGTCCAGGCCGATCGTGGGCTCGTCGAGGAACAGCACCTCCGGACCGTGCAAGAGGGCGGCGGTGAGCTCACCGCGCATGCGTTGCCCTAGCGACAACTGCCGCACCGGGGTGCGCCGGAACTCATCCAGACCAAGCAGGTCGCTGCACTGCTTCAGACGGGCAGCGTGGTCAGCCTCGGGTACGCGGTAGATGTGCCGCAGCAAGGCAAAGGAGTCTTCGAGCGGTAGGTCCCACCACAGCTGTGAACGCTGACCGAACACGACGCCGATACGCCTCGCGAGGGTCGTGCGCTTGGCCACCGGCTCTAGCCCGCAGACCGTGACCTCCCCCGCGCTCGGGGTGAGCACGCCGGTGAGCATCTTGAGCGTGGTGGACTTACCGGCGCCGTTGGGGCCGATGTAGCCGAGCAGCTCACCGCGTTCCACGGTGAGGTCGACACCGTCCACAGCGGACACCACGTGCCGTTCCCTGCGGAACCGGCCGACCTTGCGCGACACGGTGAAGTCCTTGCGCAGACCGCGCGCCGAAATGATCATGACCCCGTGCTCCGGTAGTGGCGGACGCCGAACCGCCAGACGACGGTAGCGAGGCAAGCGGCGATGATGGAGACCAACGGTGACCCCCACGCCACTGCGGTCGGTAGCCCTAACGGGTCCGGTTTGCCGAGTAGGACAAGACTCGGGAAGTAGGCGACGAAGCCGAAGCCGAGACCGAGCGTGAACAGGTCGCGGAACCAACCGCCGTACATGGTGCTCGGGTAAGAGGTGAAGTCGCGGCCGCCGTACGTGAACGCGTTGGCCAGCTCGCCGGACTCGATCCACCAGAACGCGACCGTGGCACCGGCGACGAACAGGCTGGAGAAGAACACCGCGCCCGAGATCGGGACGATCACCGCGAACAGCGCGCGTTCAACCGTCCACGGGATGTCTGCCACGCATAGCGCCACGATGTAGAGCACAAGCCCTTGCACCGCTCGGCCGATACGGCGCAAGGCGAATGTGATGACCGCTAGCTGCAAGAGCGCGGACAGCGGTCGCAGCAGCAGCGAGTCGAACAAGCCCGAGCGGACATACTCGCGGAGCTTGTCGGCGCTACCCGCCACCAGGTCGCCCCAGGTGAACGAGACCGCGGACAGTGCTGTCATCAGGAGAACCTCGGTGCCGGTGAACCCGCCGAGGACACCGGTAACGGAGAACAGGACGAACACGGTGGCGATGTCGAGGCCGTTGACGACCGTGCTGCCGAGGATCTCCAGCAGCATCGACGTGCGGTACTGCCACTGGCTGCGGACCTGCGCGCGCAGCACCCGCCCGTAGACCCGCGCGGTGTCGAGGAGTTCAGCCACCTTGAACCACCAGCTTCCGCACCGCGCTCGCCTGAGCCACGCGGCAGGCCAGCAGCAAGAGCACCGTCCAAACGACCTGCCCTAGACAGACCAAGAGCGCGTGCCCGGTGCCACCTCTCTCGACGATGACATCGAGCGGCGCTTGCAGCAAGGACGGGAATGGGGTCGCCACCCACAGCACTGTTGCCAGCCAGTCGGGCAGGATGGCCAACGGGAAGTACAGCCCGCTCGCGGCGCCGGACACGAACACCCAGAACATCATGACGCCCCGGATGTCCAGCAGCCAGAACGCGGTGAGACCTATCAGGTAGCGGCACGCGAAGCACACGACGATCGCGAGCAAGGTCGACAGGGCGAACAGCGGGTAGGTCAAGAGGCTCTGCGGGACATAGAGCCCAAACGCGACAGCCCCCACTACCAGCGGCGCCAGGAACCTGGTCAGCACGGCGTACACGGCGCGGCCCAGGTCGGTCCACAGGTACGTCCACAGTGGATCGACCGGTCGCAGCAGGTCGGCCACCACGTCGCCGGTGCGCACCCGCTCGGCGAGGTCGAGCATCGTCCAGGAGTTCACCACGGCCAGCAGCCCCTGCCCGAGCCACACGTAGCTGGCCAGTTGCGGCCCGGTGTAGCCCGCCATGACCCCGCCCGCCGTCGCGGCGACGCTGAGCAGGATGTAGCAGCGCAGGAACCCGAACACGGTGTTGGTGAACGCCCCGGCGAAGGTGGCCTGGCGGTAGGTCGCGTACCGGCGGAACCCGGCGGCGACCAGCGCGGCCTGGACACGCGCCATCACCGGGCTCCTTCGGGAGGGTTGTCGCAGACTGAGCGGGAGCGCCTTTTTACCGTAAGGTCCACCGGGCGCGCGAGTCCGTTTCCGGAGGTGCACCTGTGGGAGTTGCCGCGGGAGTCTTGGTTGTCGGCGACACGGCGCTGGACGTGGTGGTCCGGCACGCGAGTCCCATCGCGTGGGGTGACGACACGGTCGGCAACACCACCCTCCGCTCCGGTGGCGCCGCCGCGAACGCGGCCGCGTGGCTCGCGCACCTCGGCGAGCAGGTCACCCTGGTGTCACGCGTGGGCGACGACGCGGCGGCAGCGCAGGCGAGGGCCGAGCTCACCGCAAGAGGCGTCCAGTGTGTGTTCACCGTGGACCCAACTGCCAGCACTGGGTGTGTGGTCGTGCTCGTCGACGCCACCGGCCAACGCACGATGTTTCCGGATAGAGGCACAAACGCGCTTCTCCGGCCGACAGATCTACCGCCGCTCGATGGGGCACGGCATCTGCACTTGAGTGGGTATGTGCTCTTGGACAAAGCCACCAGGGAAGCGGGAATGGAGATCTTGGCCACCGCCCGCGCGTCCGGCGTGACAACCTCCGTGGACCCGCAATCAGCCGCCTTGCTCGACGACACATTCCTGGACGCGATCCGGGGCACTGACCTGCTCCTGCCCAATCATGACGAATACCTCGCCCTGGGCGGAGACCGCGTGCTCGACGTGGTGACCACCGCCGCCGTGACCCGTGGCGAGCACGGTGCGTACTGGGTCGATCGCGGTGGAGTGGTCGAAGAGCCCGCGCTGCCAACGGAGTGCGTCGACACCACCGGCGCCGGTGACGCGTTCAACGCGGGCGCCCTGCGCGCGTGGTTGGCCGGGTCAGGACCGCAGGCGGTGCTGCGGGCCGGGATCGCGGCGGGCGCGGCGGCGGTGGCCCAGGTCGGGGCCCAGCCGCTCAGCCGTCGATGACCTGGCGGTCGGTGGCCTCGATGGCCTTGGCGTCGCGCTGGTAGCGGTTGACCTTCTCCGTCTTGCGCGGCGGCCGGTCGTTGGCGATGAGCACGGCCATCCACGGCAGCGGGATGGACAGCGCGACGAAACCGAGCGCCAGCCACCAGGTCTGGTAGGTCAGGCCCGCCAGCAGCAGGCACGGGATCCGCGCGCCCATCATGATCATGTACTTGCGCTTGCGCGCGGCGAACTGGTCCTCGTACGACGGCGCTGCCTCGGTGATCAGAACCGGGGTGTCGTCCCGCTCGGAGCCCATCCCGACACCACCTCCACCGACCATCCTCTCACCCGCGCGGGCTTGCTGCGCCATCCGGGTAGAACTGACTCGGAATTCCCCCGGTTGCCGGTAAAAAGAATGCTTATGACTGGATTCGCGGTCGAGGGATTCGGCGCGTCGACCCGACACCGCATGGCCGAGGCCAACCTGGCCCGCCACCTCACCGAACCCTGCCGGGTGCTGGACGTGGCGGGCGGCCGGGGCGAGGACGGGGTGCCGCTGGCCGCGCTGGGCCACGAGGTGACCATCCTCGACCCGGCGGGCGCGATGCTCGCGGACGCCTTAGCGCACGCGTACACCCGCGGTGTCACCGTGCGGGTAGCGCAAGCGGGCGCGGAGGACGCGCCGGACCTGTTCCGCGCGGCGGACTTCGACGTCGTGCTGTGCCACGACTTGCTGCACTACGCGGAGGACGCGCTCGAACTGCTGCGGGCCGTGACCTCACCCCTGCGCACCGGCGGCCTCTTGTCGCTGTTGGGCCCGCTGCCGACGGCTGGGCAGGCGCGGGACGCCGCCACCGAACTGGGTGCGGAAATCATCGCCCGCTACCGACTCCCCGGCCACTTCCACCTCATCACCCGGGTCTGACCCGCCCGCACCGGCCCACCCGCAGCGCCCACGTCCAGCCCACCCGCAGCGCCCACGTCCAGCCCACCCGCCCAGGCGGGCCGATCGGCGAGCCCGGGCGCGTGCGAGCATTCGGACGTGCTCCCCCACTTCTCGGACGAGTTCTGCGCGCGCCTGGCCGACACGCTGCGGGTGGTCGGCTACGACGCGGACGGGGTGGTGGCGGCGCTGGGCGACCAGGCGCACGCCGCCCTCGGCCGCGGCGAGCCCGAACCCGCCCGCCGCGCCACCACCGACGGCTCCGCGCTGGCCACCCTCATCCGGCTGTTCCTGGTCGGCGACCGGGTCCCGACCCGGCAGGCGCACGCCGCGCTCAAGGGCGTCGACCCGGCCGAGGCGGCCGCCACCGGCCTGCTGCGCTTCGAGGGCGACACCGCGCGCGCCGGGCTCGACCTGCGCCCTTACGGCGACGAGGACGGCTCGTGGTGGGTCGTGGCCGACCTGGACGCCGAGCAGGCGGGCGCGCCGGTGGGCGCCGACCACGTGCTCGGCATCGGGCACGCCTCACTGAGCCTGGCCAGGGCCACCGTGCGCAGGCCGGTCGGCTCCCTGCTCGACCTGGGCACCGGGTGCGGGGTGCAGGCGCTGCACGCGAGCAGGCACGCGGACCGGATCACCGCGACCGACCTGTCCGAGCGCTGCCTGGCGCTGGCGTCGGCGACGTTCCGGCTCAACGGCCTCGACGTGGAGACCGCGCGCGGGTCGTGGTTCGACCCGGTCGCCGGGCGCCGGTTCGACCAGGTCGTGTGCAACCCGCCGTTCGTGGTCGGCCCGCCGCGGGTGGACTACGTGTACCGCGACTCCGGCCTGGCCGGTGACGACGCGAGCGCCCTGGTCGTGCGCGGGCTCCCCGGCGTGCTCGCCCCCGGCGGGGTCGGGCAGCTGCTGGCGTCGTGGCTGCACCGGCGCGGCGAGGACTGGGCCGAGCGGGTCACCGGCTGGCTGCCCGACGAGGGCGTCGACGCCTGGTTCGTCCAGCGCGACGTCGCCGAGCCCGCGATGTACGTGGGCACCTGGCTGCGCGACGCGGGCATCGACCCGCGCTCGGCGGAGGGCTCGGCCAAGGCCTCGGCCTGGCTGGACTGGTTCGACGCCAACGACGTGGTCGGCGTCGGGTTCGGCTTCGTGACGCTGCGCGCGACCGGCGCCGACACCGAGGTGGCCTGCGAGGACCTGCGGCACGCCTTCGACGACCCGCTGGGCCCCGAGGCGGGCGCCTGGCTCGACCGGGTGGCCTGGCTGCGCGCCAACGACGACCCGGCGCGGCTGCTGGCCACCGCGTTCACCACCCCGTCGACCGTGGTGCTGGAGCGGGTGGCCGAACCGGGCGCCGAGGGCTGGAGCGAGCTGGTGCGCAGGCTGCACCGCACCGACGGCCCCGGGTGGCAGCAGGAGACCGACGAGCTGGTGACCGCACTGCTGGCGGGCTGCCGCGGCCAGGTGCCGCTCGGGGACCTGCTGGCCCTGCTGGCCGCCGCGCACGGCCTGCCTACCGACGCCGTGGTCCAGGCAGCACTACCGGTCGTGGTCGACCTGGTGACGCACGGGATGCTGCTGCCGGGGGACCTGGCGTGAGCGGTCAACCGGACCGAAGTCCGTGCGGGGGCACGGGATGAGGGCGGTCGTGGCGCGGGTGACCAGCGCCTCGGTGACCGTCGACGGGGAGACCGTCGGGGAGATCACCGAGCCCGGATTGCTGGTGCTGCTCGGGGTGCACGTCGACGACACTTCGGACACCGCGGTCGTGATGGCGCGCAAACTGCACGAACTGCGCTTGTTGCGCGATGAGCAATCGTGCGCGACGACCGGGGCGCCACTACTCGTCGTGAGTCAGTTCACACTCTATGGGGACACCCGAAAAGGGCGACGGCCGTCGTGGATCGCGGCCGCCCGACCGGAGGCGGCGGAACCGTTGGTATCGGCCACGGTGGCCGAACTCCGCGCCAGGGGCGCCGTTGTGGCGACCGGCAGGTTCGGCGCGAGCATGGCGGTGGCGAGCGTGAACGATGGTCCGTTCACCGTTCTGATTGACCTCTGACCCGGAGACCTACCGCACTGACCGTCGCCCTGAGACAGTCGTCGTCCCCCACCTGGTTGACACGACCGTCCACCCGAAGGGTGATGCCGCACGGGTTCCCGCACTGCGACGGTGGTCGGGTGATTACCCCCGGAGTTCTCAGCCAAACCTCAGCCAAACCTGAACAACGCCCGAGCGCCCGGTGACGTCCTCACACTGGGAGGGCACGGGAACGAATCCACCCTCCGCCACGTTTGACAGGCAGAACCACCGACAGGGGGAGGGAGCCATCATGACGGTCCCGCAGCAGCGCGAGCCAGAAGAGCTCAACTATGAGGCCGACCTCGACGCCCAGGGGCCAGCGGCCGACCTGGTGCGCGTCTACCTCAACGGGATCGGGCGCACCGCCCTGCTGACCGCGGCCCAGGAGGTGGAGCTGGCCAAGCGCATCGAGGCGGGGGTCTTCGCGCAGCACATGCTCGACACCTCCCCCGCGCTCTCGCCCGCCCGCCGGGCCGAGCTGCGCGCCCTCATCTCCGACGGCCACACCGCCAAGAACCACCTGCTGGAGGCGAACCTGCGGCTGGTGGTGTCGCTGGCCAAGCGCTACACCGGCCGCGGCATGCCGCTGCTTGACCTGATCCAGGAGGGGAACCTGGGTCTGATCCGCGCGGTGGAGAAGTTCGACTACACCAAGGGTTTCAAGTTCTCCACCTACGCCACCTGGTGGATCCGCCAGGCCATCACCAGGGGCATGGCCGACCAGGGCCGCACCATCCGGCTGCCGGTCCACCTGGTGGAGCAGGTGAACAAGCTGGCCAGGATCAAGCGCGACCTGCACCAGCAACTAGGCCGCGAGGCCACCAAGGACGAGCTGGCCAAGGAGGCCGGGCTGACCACGCAGAAGGTCGCCGACCTGCTCGACCACGCCCGCGACCCGGTGAGCCTGGACATGCCGGTCGGCGCCGAGGAGGACGCCCCGCTCGGTGACTTCATCGAGGACGGCGAGGCCACCGACGCCGAGAGCGCGGTGATCTCCGGGCTGCTGCAGGACGACATGCGCCGGGTGCTGGCCACCCTCGACGACCGCGAGCAGTCGGTGATCCGGCTGCGCTACGGCCTCGACGACGGCCAGCCGCGCACCCTGGACCAGATCGGCAAGCGCTTCGGCCTCTCCCGCGAGCGGGTCCGCCAGATCGAGCGCGAGGTCATGTCGAAGCTGCGCCAGGGCGAGCGGGCGGAGAAGCTGCGCGCGTACGCCAGCTGAGCGCGGCGGGTGCCGCCCGCCCCCGGCGGGCAGCACCGGCGAGAATCACACGGATAGCCGCGTTGACATGTGACCTCGGTCACGGCAGCGTTGTCACCACAACCCCACACGAACCACGCGGCACGGAACTCGATACTGGAGTCCGGGCTGCCCGCGACGGGAGGTCGGGACGGCCGGGGGCCGCCCCGGCCTTCCGGCGTCTCCAGGTCTTCCCGGGACTTGTGGACCGGACGCGCGCCTAGTCCGGGGTGCGGACGTCGATCGTCGGCGGCGGGCCCTCGAACAGCGCCCGCTCCACCCGGCGCAGCACCTCGGTCATCGCCGCCACCTGGCGCACCGCCTCGGTCAACTCCGCCATCCGGTAGTCCAGCGCGTCGAGCCGCCCGGCGATGTCGGCGTCGGAGCGGATCGGCGGTTCCCCGACGTCCTGCGGAACCCGGCCCTGGGCGATCGCGCGCAGGTGTTCCTGGTGCACGCCCAACGCGTCGGACAACGCGCGCAGGACGTGGTCGGTGCGGGTGCGCCGGACCTTGTTGTGCTGCAGTTCCGCGACCACGACTTTCGAGATCCCGGATTTGGCGATGAGCCCGGCCTGGTTCATTCCCTGCGCGTGCATCAGGCGCCGGATCTCCTGCGACACGGCGTCCCAGTCACCATCAACGCCCGCCACGCGACTCCTCCGCCCTCGCAACCGGGGGCCAAGAATAGCGGCTGCGCATTCCGGAGAAACACGCGGAATAGACGGATGAAAGCATGCCGCAATCCAGCCTTAAATAAGTCCGCTATTGGGGTGGTGGCAATGCGCGCAAGGTGTCCGCAATAGCGGTCGATGCTGTTAGCAGCGCCGACGAGCGCCTTGCCGACGCGAACTCCCGCGCCCGGCGCGGCCAGGGCTGTGCCGGTCGGCGTGGCCAGGGCCACGCGCGGATCACACCGGTGCGGCCGGTGCCGAGGAGTACGTTTTGCAGGATCCGGACGCGTGCAAGGGAGCCCGCTCATCGTGACCACCACCACGAACTTCGACTACACCGATGTCCTGCCGCTGGGCCCGGACCGGGCGACCGAGTACCGGCTGGTCAGCCAGGAGGGGGTGCGGCTGGTCGAGGCGGCGGGACGGCGCTTCCTCGAGGTCGACCCGGCGGTGCTGACCCTGCTGGCCAAGGAGGCCATCAAGGACATCCAGCACCTGCTGCGGCCATCGCACCTCGCGCAGCTGCGGGCGATCGTGGACGACCCCGAGGCCAGCGGCAACGACCGGTTCGTGGCGATGGACCTGCTGCGCAACGCGTGCATCTCCGCGGGCGGCGTGCTGCCGATGTGCCAGGACACCGGGACCGCCATCGTGATGGGCAAGCGCACCGAGACGGTGCTGACCGGTGGCACCGACGAGCAGGCGCTGGCGCGCGGCATCTACGAGGCGTACCAGGAGCTGAACCTGCGGTACTCGCAGATGGCCCCGGTCACCTTCTGGGACGAGAAGAACACCGGAACCAACCTGCCCGCGCAGATCGACATCCACACCAAGCCGGGCACCGACCCCGCCTACGAGTTCCTGTTCATGGCCAAGGGCGGCGGGTCGGCGAACAAGACGTTCCTGTTCCAGGAGACCAAGGCGGTGCTGAACCCGAAGCGGCTGGCCTCGTTCCTCGACGAGAAGCTGCGCGGCCTGGGCACCGCGGCCTGCCCCCCGTACCACCTGGCGGTCGTGGTCGGTGGGCTCTCCGCCGAGCAGAACCTCAAGGTCGCGAAGCTGGCCTCGGCGCGCTACCTGGACACGCTGCCGACGGAGGGTTCGCCGCTGGGGCACGCGTTCCGCGACGTCGACCTCGAGCAGCAGGTGCTGGCGATGACCCGCGAGTTCGGCATCGGCGCGCAGTTCGGCGGCAAGTACTTCTGCCACGACGTGCGGGTGATCCGGTTGCCCCGGCACGGCGCGTCCTGCCCGGTGGGCATCGCGGTGTCCTGCTCGGCCGACCGGCAGGCCAAGGCCAAGATCACCCCGGACGGGGTGTTCCTGGAGCAGATGGAGCGCGACCCGGCCAGGTTCCTGCCCGAGGTGGTCGGCGAGGACCTCTCCGACGAGGTGGTGCGCATCGACCTGACCAGGCCGATGGCCGAGATCCGGGCGACGCTCTCGACGCTGCCGGTCAAGACGCGGCTGTCGCTGACCGGTCCGCTGGTGGTGGCCCGCGACATCGCGCACGCCAAGATCAAGGAGCGGCTGGACGCGGGCGAGCCGATGCCCGGCTACCTCAAGGACCACCCGGTGTACTACGCCGGACCGGCCAAGACCCCCGAGGGCTACGCGTCGGGCTCGTTCGGCCCCACCACGGCCGGGCGGATGGACTCCTACGTCGAGCAGTTCCAGGCGGCGGGCGGGTCGATGGTCATGCTGGCCAAGGGCAACCGCTCCAAGCAGGTCACCGAGGCGTGCGCCGCGCACGGCGGCTTCTACCTGGGGTCGATCGGCGGCCCGGCGGCGCGCCTGGCGCAGGACTGCATCAAGAAGGTCGACGTGCTGGAGTACGCCGAACTGGGCATGGAGGCGGTCTGGCGCATCGAGGTGGAGGACTTCCCCGCGTTCGTCGTGGTCGACGACAAGGGCAACGACTTCTTCGCGGGCACCTCGGCACCGACCCTGCAGGTCACGTTCCGGAAGTGAGGCTCGGATGAGCGTCCAGTTCAACCACACCGTGGTCCTGGCGAGCGACAAGCACACCGGGGCCCAGTTCCTGGCCGACATCCTCGGTCGACCCGCACCGGTGCCCTACGGCCCGTTCGTCACGGTCGCGCTCGACAACGGCGTCACGCTCGACTACGCCAACCACACCGACTACGACGCCCCGCTCACGACCACGCACCTGGCGTTCCTCGTGGGCGAGGCGGAGTTCGACGAGATCCTGGCCAGGGTCACCGAGCGCGGGATCCCGTACTGGGCCGACCCGATGTCGTCGCTGCCCAACCAGATCAACACCAACGACGGCGGTCGGGGGTTCTACTTCCTCGACCCCGACGGCCACCACCTGGAAGCGATCACCGTGCCCTACGGCGGCTGGCCGCGCCGGTAGTGCCGTGAGGGTCGGGGCAGGCAGGGTCGCTCGCCCCGACCTCGGGACACGGGGTGGGATCAGCCGCCTGCGACGACCACGACGGTGCGGTCGCCGACCGGCTGCTCGAGCGGGACCTCGACCGGGCGCGGGGTGACGACCATGGCGCACATCTTGCCCTCGGTGCCGCCCTGCGGGGACGTCATCGGGGTGAGCGACACCTTGACCACGGCCTCGGTGAACTCGACGACCTGGGCGTCGACGCCCGCGCAGGCGTCACTGGCGATGCCGACGAGCTGCAGCGCCTTGCCGTCCTCGGACGACCACACGCGGCGCTCCTTGTAGCTCTCGGGCAGCGCCTTGGCGTCGACCTGCTTGGCCGGGAGCTCGCGGTAGCCCGCGGGAACGGTGACCTTGCCGTCGGGGTTGATCGTCACCTGCGGTGCGGGTGGCTTCGTCGGCGCGGGGCCGGTCTGCGGGGGCTGCGAGTTCGGCGCGCCCTCGATGGGGGCCGCCGAGCTGGGCGGGGTCGCGCCCGAGCTGGGCGACTGGTCGGCCTGGTCGGCCGCCCCGCCGCACCCCGCGAGCGCGAGGGCGGCCAGGACCGCGACAGCCGTGGACAGAATGGTCTTCATGAACCCAGGACGGTAGCCGACACCGTCTCGGTTGCACCGAACGCGTGACGGTGCCCCGGTCAGCGGGGCAATACCGACCGGGGCACCAGGGAGGGAAGTTCTCGACTTTTCGGTCTTACTGGACCCGCTGCTCACTCTTGAGGACGACCTTGCGGTCACCGAGCGGGGAGTCCAAGTGGACGGACAGCTTCGGGAAGCGGATGTCCATCGTGCACTGCGCGGGCTTCGGCGGCTGCGTCTCGACGAGGGTGATGACGACCTGCGCGGCGGCCTGCTCGGTGACCTCCGCGCTCGCCTTGCCGCACCCACCCTCTTGCGCCACAACGCCGACGTCAGTGCCACCGTCCTCGGTCCACACCATCGTCGGGTAGTCCTGTGCGACACCGGTGGCGTCGATCTGCGCCGCGGGCACCTCGGTGCCACCGGTCGGCGGCGTCACCGCGGGCTGTCGGTCCGGCTCGCTGGTCTCGGTCGGCGGCACGGCGCCCGGTGGGTCCGCGGGCTGCGACGTCGTCGGCGCGGACGTGGGGTCCGGCGGCTGGCTGGCGGTCTCCTGCCCGGCGCACGCGGTCATCACCGTGAGCAGAACGCCTGCGCCAATGATGGTTCCTAGGCGTTTCATGCTCCCAGGACGGACGCGGCCCTGGCCGGGGTTGCACGCCGCGACGATCACCGCGCGGGCACGGTCTCGATCGAGCGACCCGCCAGCGCCTCGTCGCAGGTCGAGCACACCAGGACCGCCTCGAACCGGTGACCCCCGTGGTCGAGCAGCACCGCGGGTCCCTCCGGGGCCTGGAACCAGCGCTGCCCCCACTCCAGCCCGGTGACCACCGCGGCGAACAGCGCCCGGCCCTTGTCGGTGAGGTGGTAGCTCGACCGGGTGGCCCGGTCGGGGTCGCCAGTGGGCACCAGCACGCCCAGCTCGCTGAACGTGCGCAGCCGGTCGGCCACCACGGTCGCGGGCACGCCGAGCCTGCGCTGGAAGTCGGGGAACCGGCGGGCACCCAGGTAGGCGGCGGCGAGCATGATCGCCGACCAGCGGTTGCCGACCACCGCCCTGCTCTCCGGGAAGAACCCGCCGCCCAGGCTGGTCGACCCGCTGGAGCGGCGCCGGGAGGTGGCCGTCGGCGTCGACCTCGGCCACGAGCCGCTGGGCCCGAACTCGGCGGCCACCTCGCGCGGCGCGACCGACACCCCGCAGGTCCGGCACACCAAGACCGGGGTGAACACCGCGCCGCAGCCGGTGTGCCGCATCTCGGTCAGGTCCGGCCGCGCGCCACCGGCCCAGGTCAGCTCCCAGGCCCCCACGCACAGCAGGAACGGCCACAGCGCGGCGCCGCGCGGGCTGAGCTGGAACTCGCGGCGCCCGGACCGGTCGCCGACCGGCACCAGGACGCCGACGTCGCTGAGGTGGCGCAGCCGGGAGAGCAGCACGGCGTTGGAGATCGGCAGCAGCCGCTGCCAGTCCGCGGGCCTGCTGGTGCCGTCGCGCAACGCGTGCCGCAGGATCAGCAGCGTCCACTCATCGGCGACGGTCCCGATCGCGTAGGCGATGGCGTTGTCGCCACCGGCGCCGAGCGCACTGGGCCGATCCGGCGGGTGCATCATGACCTGGGCGACCCCACCCCGACCGCTCCCGCTGACTCAGTTCCTGTTACCCGCACGCCCACTGAACCGGTGCGCGCTGACTTAGTGGCCACTGAATTGGTGCCCGCTGACCTGGTGCCCACGCCACAACCCCCCGTCGCCCCACCGCGCGCCCCCACGGCGACGGCCCCCTCCACCGGCGGGTTACCACCCGCGGCACCCGATGACACCCGAACCGATCCGGCCCGCCGGGTCACCGCCCGAGCCCGACGGCGGTCGCCGGGTCGTCCGCGTCCCGCCAGCCGGGCAGCGACTCCCCCGGTGCCCACGTGCTGTGCGTGCCGCTGCTCACCCGTTCCGGCAGCCGGATCCGCGCGACCGGGCCGTCCGCAACGCGCGCGGCGTCGAACACCAGGCACTCGGAGCGGTCGGCCGCCACGTCGGTGGTGATGGTGACCAGGTAGCCCTCGTCCTCCCCCTGCCGACCCGTGGTGCTGGCGACCGCGGCCTCACTGCCGAACACCCCAGCACCGTATCGGTACCGCTGTTGGTCCCCGGTGCGCAGGTCGTGCCGGACGAGGCCGTCGAAGAGGAACCAGCCTGGCGCACCGGAGGAGGCGTAGGCGTAGCGGTAAGAGCGGCCGGCGCGGTTCTGGGCGATCGTGCCGAACTCGGTGATGTCGTCGCTGAGCCGTTCCTCGCGTGTGCGTCCGGTGGTCAGGTTGAGCCGCCAGCGGTGTAACCGGGTACCCATGCCGTCCAACGACAGCATGCGGAACAGGCGGGCGTAAGAGGGATCACCCGGCCACCGCGCGTTCTTACCTTCGGGGTCGGACTGGAAGAAGCCGTCGACGACGATCTCGTCGCCCTCTTCGTAGGCGTTCACGAAGTGCAGCACGAAGGTTGACTCTGCCTCGAACCACCGGACTTGGTCGCCGCCGCCTCTACGCGGGAGCACGCCAAGCCGCAGAGGCAGTTCCGGGTGGAACCGGGCCACATGCGCGCCCTTGGCCAAGAGGTCAGGTTCCCAGAAGAGGGGACAGTCGTTGACGATCGTGTAGTTCTCCGTGAACGCCATGTCGTGCGGCAGGCGTGGACCGGGGAGCGCGATGTCGGTGTAGCGCACCAACTTGTCGTTAGCGTCAACCACGCCGTAGTGCAGGTAGGGCTCTTCCTTGCCGTAGTTGAAGAACAGCAGTTCACCGGTGATCGGGTCTACCTTCGGGTGCGCCGAGACCCCGCCCGCTGGGGTCCACGGCGACTTACCCAGGGTGTCAAGCGTGAGCGGATCGATGCGGTAGGGCTCACCACACTGGTAAAAAGTGGCAAGAGCGACTCCGGCGTGCACTACGACGTCAGTGCTCGCGGCGTCCTTCATCCGACCCCGCGCACCCCAACCGTCCGCTCTTACGGCGCTGTCGGGCCTCTCAGCTATCCCAGCCCACAGCGACTGCCCGGCCCGCTGCTCCGCGAGGAACCCGTCGGTGCGGATGAACCGGTTGCGGTAGAACGCCTTGCCATCGCGGAAGCCGACCACGTGGACCATGCCGTCGCCGTCGAACGGGTGGTAGGTGCTCAGCGCGGGGTGCACCGGGTTCTCGGTGTTGCGCAGGTAGACGCCGTCGAGGTCCGCGGGGATCTCGCCGACCACGTCCAGGTCGGTCGCCGCGCGTTCGACGGTCTGGGGCCGCCACGGGCCGCTGCGGTACGGGTGGTCGTCGTGCTCGGGCAACGTGCTCAGGACCCGCCCGAGGACCTCCACATCCATTTCGGACCCCCTAGCCCGCGGTGACACCGGGCAGTTCGCGGTCCAGCGGTTGCCAGTGCCGGGAATCCGAGACTACAACTGGGGCGGTGACCAGGCCAGGCTCCGGAAGAGGGGGTGTGCGGTGGGTGAGGCCTATCTGCTCGACTACGTCCGCACGGCCCGCGGCCGTGGCTCGGCCCGCGGTGGACTGCACCACCTGACGGCCCTGGACCTGCTCGTGCCGCTGCTCGGCGCCCTGGTCGACCGGGGCTTGGACCCGGCGGCGGTGGACGACGTGGTGCTCGGCTGCGCGTC
This sequence comes from Actinokineospora globicatena, assembly GCF_024171945.1. Lineage (GTDB taxonomy): Bacteria > Actinomycetota > Actinomycetes > Mycobacteriales > Pseudonocardiaceae > Actinokineospora > Actinokineospora globicatena. Next base: position 2,602,060 of record NZ_JAMTCR010000002.1, on the reverse strand, counting down.
CCAGGTCGGCGAGCAGGGCGGCAACCTGGCCCGCACCGCGACGCTGCTCGCCGACTGGGGCCACCGGGTGCCCGGGGTCGTGGTCAACCGGTTCTGCGCGTCCGGGATCGACGCGATCGCGCTGGCGGCGGCGCGGGTCCGCTCCGGCGAGGTGGACGTGGTGGTCGCGGGCGGGGTGGAGAGCACGTCGCGGGTCCCGCCGTTCACCGACCGCGCTCCACTGTGGACCGACGCGGAGGTGGTGCGGCACACCGGATCGGTCCACATGGGCGTGGCCGCCGACCTGGTCGCCACGCTCGACGGGTTCACCCGCGACGACCTGGACGGCTACGCGCTGGAGTCGCAGCACAAGGCCGCGGCGGCGTGGCGGGCGGACGCGTTCGCCCGCTGCCTGGTGCCCGTCGGCGGGCTCGCGCACGACGAACTGGTGCGCCCGGACAGCAGCCGCGACGTGCTCGCCACGCTGCCGCCCGCGTTCGCCGGTCTCGGCGCCGACGGCCACGACGCGCTCGCGTTGGCCACCAGGAGCCGTCCGGCGCGCATCGAGCACCGGCACACAGCCGCCACCTCGCCCCGGCTGGCCGACGGCGCCGCCCTCGTGGTGGTCGGCGACGTCCGGGCCGCGCGCAGGCTCGGGCTGGTGCCCCGGGCCAGGGTCGCGGCCAGCGCGGTGGTCGCCGAGGACCCGGTGACGATGCTGACCGGCGGCCAGTCGGCCATGGAGGTCGCGCTGCGCCGGGCGGCGGTGTCGGTGGACGAGGTCGACGTGGTCGAGTTCGCCGAGTCGTTCGCGGCGCCGTGCCTGCGGCTGCGGCGGGACTTCGACGTGGGGCCGGAGCGGCTCAACCCGGCGGGCGGCACGATCGCCATGGGGCACGCCATCGGCGCGACCGGGGCCATCGTGGTCGGCGGCCTGCTGGAGGAGCTGGAGCGGCGGGCGGGCCGGTTCGGGGTGGCCGGGGTGAGCGCGGCGGCCGGGCTCGGCGTCGGCCTCGTCCTGGAGCGCGGCTGAGCCCGCCCGTTGACCGTACTGGGACGTTCGGCGCAGCCCATTCACGCCACCGCCACCCGGTGTCCCGGTCGTGTTCACTGAGCGGTTGTGGCCCCGCCCCAAAGTGATCATGTGATTCGCCTCAGCGCGCTGGCCCTGGTCGGTGCGCTCGCCGTCGGCTGCGCCGCGGGCCCGACCGACCCGGTCGACATCCGGTCGGTTTCGCCTACGTCGGCGCCCGCGGCCACTCCCGCCGCGTCGACCGGCAGCTACACCGTCGACTGCGGCCGCAACGAGGAGGCGCACCGCAACTCCGACAACCTCGTCGCCTCGCCCGGTGTCCGCGACGGCGCCCACCACCTGCACGACTACGTCGGCAACCTGGCCACGGACGCGTTCAGCACCGACGAGGTGCTCGCGGCCGCCAAGACCACCTGCCGCGACGGCGACCTGTCGTCGTACTACTGGCCGGTGCTACGGCTCGGTGGGCACCACAGTGAGGTCCGCACACCGGACTCCGTGAACATCACCTTCCTCGGTAGCCCTGTCAGCGAGGTCGTGGCCATGCCGCGCTTCCTCAAGACAGTCACCGGTGACGCGAAGGCCGGGCCCGCCGCGCGAGGAACGTGGAGCTGCGCGGGGTTCACAGACCGAGTCAGCTTGTCCTACCCGAGTTGCCCGGCGGGTAGCCGTACCTTGCGTGTCTACGAGTTCCCCAGCTGCTGGGACGGCAAGGGTTTGGACAGCCCCGACCACAAGGCGCACCTGAGGTTTCCCAGCGCGGACGGCTGGTGTCCCCGGGCGAGCTTCCCGGTGCCGAGGCTGCGCGTCGAGGTGGGCTACGACCTGCCCGAGAGCGGTGGCTTCAGCATCGACAGCTTCCCCGAGGTGGTCGACCGCGCCCCCGCCTCCGACCACGCGCACTTCGTCAACGTGCGCTCCGAAGCGGCCATGGCCGAGCTCGTGACCTGCGTGAACACCGGCAGGCGCTGCTAGTCGGGAAAAAGTTCGAACCGGAACGCCCCGGCGGCCGTGTCAGTCGGGAAAGCGCAACCGGACGCCGTTGGACAGGGAGTCGGCATGGCGAGGCTGTTCGCCCGGACACGGGCGACATCGAGGGACGAGGCGCTGGTCCGCTCGCTCTACGAGGAACACGGCAAGGCCCTGCTGGCCTACGCCGTGCGGCTCACCGGCGACCGGGCGGCGGCCGAGGACGTCGTCCAGGAGACCCTGGTGCGGGCGTGGCGGCACGCGGACAACCTGATGAGCAAGGAGGGGTCGGTGCGCGCCTGGTTGTTCACCGTCGCCAAGAACCTCATCGTGGACAAGGTCCGGGCGAAGGCGGCGCGACCCGCCGAGGTCGCCGAGACCCCAGCGGCGGTCGCGGTGGCCGGTGACCACTCGCAGCGGGTGGTCGACTCGATGAGCGTGCTCGCGGCCATCGAGGGTCTGTCGGAAGAGCACCGCACGGTCCTCATGGAGATCTACTTCCGGGACCGCAGCGTGGCCGAAACGGCGCAAGAGCTCGGTATCGCCCCGGGTACGGTGAAGTCGAGGTCGCACTACGCCCTGCGTGCGCTGCGCGCGACCATGGCCGGTCGAGCCGCGCTGGAGGGGACGCCCGCATGAGCACACACGAGACCCCGCTGCTCGGCGCCTACGCGCTGGGTGTGCTGGACGAGGACGAACGCGGCGCGGTGGAGCGGCACCTCGCGGACTGCGCCGAGTGCCGCGTCGAGCTCGAAGCGCTAGAGGAGGTGCGAGACATGGCGGGTGAGCTGCCCGAGGAAGCGTTGCTGCAAGGACCACCCGACGATGGCGACCTGCTGCTGGCCCGCACACTGCGCCAGGTCCGCACCGAGGCCAACGCCTCCCGCACGCGTTCGATCGCTATCGCGGGTGTCGCCGCGGCCGTGGTGGTCGCCGCAGTGCTCGGCGCGGGAGTCGTCATCGGCCGTTCCACAGGCACCACGCAGGCACAGTCGACTGTCACCGTTATCCCTACCGAGCCGCAGAACGTCAACACGCGGTACCTGTCCGGGAGCGACCCGAACACCGGCGCCCGCCTGACCGCGAAGGTCGTACCCGCAGCCGGGTGGGTGCGCCTGAACGTCTCGGTCACCGGCATCCCGGCCGGTGAGCGCTGCCGGGTGATCGTGGTCGGCAAGGACGGCACGCGCGAAGAGGCGAGCAGCTGGCTGGTGTCGCCGGACGGCGCCCAGAAGGGCACGAACCTGGACGGGGCGGCGTTGATCGCACCGGAGGACGTCGGGGCGGTCGAGATCGTCACGACCGACGGCAAGCGGTACGTGTCCGTCTCGGCCTAGGGCCCGAGTGCCTCCCGGTGCCCCGGGAGGCACTCGGTCAGCCGCTGGACCGCAACCTGCGCGGGCCGCTGTCGTGCTTGGAGGGCGGCGGACCCACGGTGGCGCGGCCTCCGGTCACGTACGCGCCCGTGGCGGTGGCGAGGATCGGCTCGACCACCAGGGCCCGGATCTCCGGGAGGTCCTCGGCCATCGCCGAGACCCGCAGCACAAGCCGTTGCAGTGCCGCGAGATCGGCGGGCTCGCCACCCGCGTAACCCGCCAGCAGTGGGGCGGCGCGAGGGGAACGGATCAGCCCCGCGGCGTCGGTGTCGGTGAGCGGGACGGCGCGGTAGGCACGGTCACCGAGCAGATCGCTGACCACGCCCGCAAGGCCGAAGGACACCACGGTGCCGAAGGACGGGTCGTCTTGGAGGCCGATGCTGCACGAGTTGTCCTTGGGAGCCGTCAGGTAAACCTCGGAGTCGTGCGGCAGGACGTCGATCCCGTAGTTCCCGAGAAGGCCGACCACCTCGTCGTCAGTTAGCTCTACCTCGCCGGGCTGTCTGGTCAACGCTGCCTCGACGATTGCCTTGGCTGCCACGGGGTCGATGTCGTCAGGGCGGACGAACTTGCCTGTGGGGGACGATCTCCAGCGAGCGTAGGTGGTTGCCCTGGCCAGTGCGAGCGCGGCTCGTTCGGGGCTCGGGTAGGACGGGATCGAACCGTGCGTGGGGGCACCGTCTGGGCCTAGGACGGCCAGCTCGGCCGGGATCCCCTCAGCGGCAAGGAAGGTGGAGACGATCGGCTTCGTATCGGCTTCCGGTAGACCTTCCGCGGCCTCTCGCAGTGCCCGCGCGTAGGTGGTGCCGGGGATCGCTAGAGGCGGGACGAACACGACGATGAGTGAGTCCACGTCTTCCCGTCGGAGCGTGTCCGCCACAGCAGCAGCGAATGTGTCCGGCCCGGCTTGTGCTCCTACGTCAACGGGATCGCCTGCCAGTACCAAGTTTTGCCCTAGAGCCGCATCTGCCGCGAGCACACCGATAGCCGAAGAGTTGCCGACCACCGCAACGCGCTCTCCTGGCGGCAACGGCTGATGGGCGAGCAAGAGCGCGGTGTCGAAGAGTTGCGCGATGGACTCAACGCGGATGACACCGGCCTGCTCGAAGAGGGCTTGCACACTGGAGTCGTCCACGTGGACTCCAGTCGCTGCCAACGCCGGTAGCACTGTGTTGCGGCCCGACTTGACCACGACTACCGGCTTGCTGCGACCGAGCCTGCGCGCCAACCGGGCGAACTTGCGGGGGTTGCCGAACGACTCCAGGTAGAGCAAGACGACGTCGGTGGCCGGGTCGGTTTCCCAGTACTGCAAGAGATCGTTACCCGAGACGTCCGCGCGGTTACCGGCAGAGACGAACGTCGACAGACCCAAGCCCCGCGCGGCAGCGTCAGCGAGAATGGCCGTGCCTAGAGCTCCCGACTGGCAGAAGAAGCCCGTACGGCCCGGTCCAGGCAAGGTCGGCGCAAGAGTCGCGTTGAGGCGCACGGTCGGATCCAGATTCACCACGCCGAGCGCGTTAGGGCCGACGACGCGCATACCGTGCGCTCGAGCCTCGTCGACGAGCTTGCGCTCCGCGCCACGGCCGCCCGGACCGGTCTCACCGAACCCGGAACTGACGACGACCAGCGTCTTGACGCCCTTGGCCAGGCACGCGTCCATCACGTCGTCGACGCCCGCGGCGGGCACGGCGACGACGGCGAGGTCCACGGGATCGGGGATGTCCAGCACGGTCGGGTACGCGCGGACCCCGCGCACCGACTTGTGCTCCGGGTTGACCGGGAACACCGGCCCGGCGAACTCGGCCGCGAGCAGGTTTCCCAGCACGGCGTTGCCGATCTTCGCGTGGTCGGTCGACGCGCCGATCACCGCCACCGACCGGGGGTGCAGCAGGTTGTGCACGCTGCGCGCCTCGGCGGCCTGCTCACGCGCCCAGGCCACCGCCACCGACGCCTCGGTCGGGTCGACGGCGAACTCCAGGTGCAGCACGCCCTCGTCGAACGCCCGGCTGACCTGGTAACCCGCGTCGCGGAACACCCGGACCATCTGGGCGTTCTCGGCGAGCACCTCCGCCTCGAACCGGTGCACCCCGCGCTCCCTGGCCGCCGCGGCGAGGTGCTCGAGCAGGATCGACCCCAGCCCGCGCCCCTGGTGGCCGTCCTCGACGACGAAGGCGATCTCGGCGGAGTCGCCGCCCGGCAGCCGCTCGTACCGCCCGACGGCGGTGATGTCGTCGCCGAGGAGCGCGACGAACGCCACGCGGTCGTGGTGGTCGACGGTGCTGAACCGGGCGAGGTCCTTGTCCGACATGATCGGGTAGGGGCCGAAGTACCGGAAGTACCTGGTGCGCTCCGACAACCGACCGTGGAACGCACGTAGAGCCTCGGCGTCCGTCGGCACTATCGGGCGCAAGTGGACGGTACCGCCATCGGCGAGCACCACATCAGCCTCCCACCGCGGCGGGTAGGCGAAGGGGTCGCGCTCGGGCTCTACGGCCATGTCAGTCCCTGGGGTCGTCAGGATCCAAGCCGTGCAACGGGAAGACAGCGTTGCGCACATCCCGGATCACGGTGTCGACCGGCTGTTCGCGCCCACCACCCCACCGCTGGAAGGCAACATCAACGCCATCCCCCATCACCGACGGCAACACGACGTTAGGAGACAGCTTCCGCACGCTGGTAGCCCAGTCGACCGGTAGAGCTGTCTCGACCGGGATATCCCTATCGAGCACGGTGGCCAGCAGGTGCGTCCACGAGCGTGGGACTACCCGCAGCAGTTCATAACCGCCGCCGCCCATGACAAGCCACTTGCCACCCGCGTACTGCCCAGCTAGGTCACGCAGCGTCCGGTAGATCTCACGGTGCCCATCGACCGACAGGGCTAGATCGGCCAACGGATCCTCTACGTGTGTGTCCACTCCGCACTGCGTTACGAGTACCTGCGGCCGGAACGCGGCCAGCAGCGAGGGAACCGTCGCGTGGAACGCCCGCAGCCACTCTGCGTCTCGGGTCCCCGGCGCCAACGGGATGTTGACCGAGGTGCCCTGCGCCCCCGGCCCCCCGAGCTCGGTGACCGACCCGGTCCCCGGCCACAACGTCGCCGGGTGCTGGTGCAGCGAGACGGTCAGCACCCTGGGGTCGTCGTAGAACACCGTCTGCACCCCGTCGCCGTGGTGCACGTCGACATCCAAGTACGCGATCCGGTCGAACCCGTTGTCCAGCAGCCACGAGATGGCCACGGCGCAGTCGTTGTAGACGCAGAACCCGGCGGCCCGGTCCGGCATGGCGTGGTGCAACCCACCGGCCAGGTTGACGGCTCGATCGACCCCGCCGTCGGCGATGCACCGGGCCGCCGCCAACGACCCCCCGACGACCAACGCCGACGCGGCGTGCATCTGGTCGAACACCGGGTTGTCCGCCGTACCAAGCCCATGTCCGACGTCCCAGGACGCCATCGGCGCCTCCCGCACCGCGGCCACGTAGTCCGGCCGGTGCACCCGGCCCAGATCCGCGTCCCCCGCCGTGTCCGGCACCACGAACTCGACCCCGTCGAGCACCCCGAGGCCGCGGGCCAACCGCATGGTCAACTCGAGCCGCACCGGGTTGAACGGGTGATCCCCGCCAAGGTCGTACCCCAGCAACGCGGGGTCCCACACCACACCCACCCGATCACCCATGCCAGCACCCTAGTAGTCCCCACCACCCACCCGCCGAACCAATCAACCCCGAGGCCATCGCGGATTCCGCGCCGAACGACACTGCCCAGGCCGCGGTGGCGACCTGGGCAGTGGGAGACACGTCCGCCGGGTGGCGGTGTGGACGTTGTGGTCAGTTGTCGCCGGTGGCGGCGGGGCGGTTCGGGTCGCGGCTCCAGTGGGACCACGAACCGGCGTAGAGGGCGGCGGGGTTGTCCGGCGAGGTGACCCCGGCGACCTCCAACGCCAGCACGACCGACGACGCGGTGACCCCGGACCCGCAGTACGCGCCGACGGGACGACCGTCCACGCCCAAGTCCGCGAAGTGGTTCGCCAACTCGGTCGGGGCCAACCATCGGCCGTCGGGACCGGTGTGCCCGCTGAACGGCGCGTTGACCGCGCCCGGCACGTGCCCGGCCCTCGGGTCGATCGGCTCGACCTCACCGCGGTACCGCTCCGGTGCGCGCGCGTCGAGCAGGACACCGTCGACCGCCAGCGCGGCGGCCTCGTCCGCGTCGAGCACCGGCATGGCGCCCGCCCGAACCTCCACATCACCCGGTTCGGGTGACGGCACGACCGTGCTCGACTCGCCATCGTCAGCGACCCAGGCCGCGTAACCGCCGTCGAGCACCGCGACGTCGTTGTGACCGGCCCAGCGCAGCAGCCACCACGCGCGTGCGGCGACCGACCCGTTGTCGGCGTCGTAGACGACAACCGGGTGCCCGGTCCGCACGCCCGCGGCCCGCAACGCGGCTTGGAGGTCGTCCGGCCGCGGCAACGGGTGGCGCCCGCCGTCGCCGGGCGGCGCGGCGAGATCGGTGTCCAGGTCGAGGAAAACGGCACCGGGCAGGTGCCCGGCGGCGTAGTCCTCGCGGCCGGGCGGACCGCCCAGGCGCCAGCGGACATCCAGCAACACAGGCGGGTGTCCACTGTCGAGAAGCGACACCAGTTCGGCGGTCGACACGAGTGCCGACGAGTTCGCGCTCACCGACCCATCCTGCCGGCCCCCGACATCGGTCACTGCCTGCTACTACCCCGCTGCTCTGTCGGAGCGAGCGACTAACATGGAGGTGACGAAGGGGAACCGGCGTGAACGATCTCATCGACACCACCGAGATGTACCTCCGCACCATCTACGAACTCGAGGAGGAGGGTGTCGTCCCCCTGCGTGCCCGCATCGCCGAACGGCTGGGCCAGAGCGGCCCGACCGTGAGCCAGACGGTGGGCCGCATGGAGCGCGACGGCCTGGTCGTCGTCGCGGGCGACCGGCACCTCGAGCTCACCGACCACGGCCGCTCCCTGGCCGTCGCCGTCATGCGCAAGCACCGCCTCGCCGAACGCCTGCTCGTCGACGTGATCGGCCTGGAGTGGGAGCACGTGCACAGCGAGGCCTGCCGCTGGGAGCACGTGATGAGCGAGGCGGTGGAGCGCAAGCTGGTGAAGCTGCTCGGCCACCCGACCACCTCCCCGTACGGCAACCCGATCCCCGGTCTGGACAAGCTCGGCGAGGGCGACCCGGCCCCGCCGGTCGAGGCCGGTCTCGTCCGCGTCGACGAGGTCTCCCGGCGCGGCGGCGGCCGGGTCGAGGTGCGCAGGATCGCCGAGCACATCCAGATGGACCCGGACCTGATGACCGAGCTGAAGGCGGTCGGCGTGCTGCCGGGCAACGTGATCGAGGTCGGCCCGACCGCGCAGGACGGCAGCGCGATCCCGATCACCGGCGCGGGCAACACCGCCGCGCTGAGCCCCACGATGCTGCACGCGGTGCTGGCCCGACTGCTGTGACCCCGGCCGACCGGGCCGCCGAGCGGTTCCGCGGGGTGCACGGACGTGCCCCCTTCGGGGTGTGGTCGGCCCCCGGTCGGGTGAACCTCATCGGCGAGCACACCGACTACAACGACGGTTTCGTGCTGCCCTTCGCCCTGCCCCACCGCGTCGCCGTGGCCGCGTCCCCGCGCACCGACGGCCGGATCACGGCCATCACGGTCGGCGACGACGGGGTTCCCCAGCGTGCCCAACCGGTCCCGGTGGCCGAGTTGACCCCCGGCCGGGTGACCGGCTGGGCCGCCTACGTCTACGGCGTCGCCTGGGCCCTGCGCGACGCCGGCTACCCCACCGCCGCCGACCTCGTCATCACCGGCGACGTCCCCACCGGCGCGGGCCTGTCCTCCTCCCACGCCCTCCAGTGCGCGGTAGCCCTCGCCCTCCTCGGCCTCGGCGGCGTGACCCCAGCCCCAGACCCCACGGCCGCGTTGGCTGCCGCCGGCTCCCGTGACATGTCCCAAGCCGTCTCGAATGCCGCTCACGAACCGCTCGCGAGCAGTGGTCCTTCCTTGGACCAGGTCGCGCGGTGGGTGCAGCGGTCGGAGAACGAGTTCGTCGGCGCGCCGACCGGGTTGCTGGACCAGACGGCGTCGCTGCGGTGCGTTGTCGGGCACGCCCTGTTCCTGGATGTGCGCGCCGGCGCGGCCGAGCACATCCCGTTCGACGCGCCGGTGTTGGTGATCGACACCAGGGTTCGGCACGCGCTGGCCGACTCGGCCTACGGCGACCGCCGCCGGGGCTGCGAGCGGGCGGCCGCGCTGCTGGGCGTCCTGTCGTTGCGCGAAGTGGACACCGGGGTCGACCTGGGCCGGTTGCCCGAAGACCTGCGCCCCCTGGTGCGGCACGTGGTCACCGAGAACGAGCGGGTGCTGGCGACCGTGGCGGCGCTGCGCGCGGGCACCGACATCGGCGAGCCCCTGACGGCCTCCCACGCGAGCCTGCGCGACGACTACCGGGTCTCGTGCCGGGAGTTGGACGTGGCGGTGGAGGCGGCGCTGGGTGCCGGTGCCCTCGGTGCCAGGATGACCGGCGGCGGTTTCGGCGGGTCCGCGATCGCTGTGGTGCCCCCGGCCGTCGACGAGGCGGTGCGCGCCGCCGTGCGGGCCGCGTTCGCGGAGCGGTCGCTGACCGCGCCGAGGCTGTTCGCCGCGGCGCCGTCGGCTGGCGCGGGCCGCGACCACTGAGACGACCAGAGAAGCAAGCAGGAGGAGGACCACGGTGAAGCTGCTCGTGACGGGCGGGGCTGGGTATGTCGGCAGCGTGTGCGCGGCCAGGTTGGTCGAGACCGGCCACGAGGTCGTGGTGGTCGACGACCTGTCGACCGGCCACGCCGACGCGGTGCCCGACGGCGCCACGTTCGTCGAGGCGGACATCGCCGAGGCGGCGGCCGACCTGCTCACCGGCGGTTTCGACGGCGTGCTGCACTTCGCGGCCAAGTCGCTGGTCGGCGAGTCCATGGTGGACCCGTCCAAGTACTGGGCAGGCAACGTCCTCACCTCCTTGCGGTTGCTCGACGCGATGCGCGACAACGGCGTCGCACGCCTGGTCTTCTCCTCCACGGCGGCCACCTACGGCGAGCCGGAGCAGGTCCCCATCCTGGAGACCGCCCCGACCCGCCCGACCAACACCTACGGCGCGACGAAGCTCGCCATCGACCACGCCATCACCTCGTACGCCAAGGCCCACGGCCTGGCCGCGGTGAGCCTGCGGTACTTCAACGTCGCCGGTGCGTACGGCGCCTTCGGTGAGCGGCACACCACCGAGACGCACCTGATCCCGATCGTGCTGCAGGTCGCCCTCGGCACCCGCCCGGCCATCTCCATCTACGGCGACGACTACCCGACCGCCGACGGCACCTGCGTCCGCGACTACATCCACGTGCTCGACCTCGCCGAGGCCCACCTCCTCGCCCTGGCGAACACCCGCGCGGGCGAGCACCAGATCTACAACCTGGGCACCGGCACCGGCTTCTCCAACCGCGAGGTGGTCCAAACCTGCCGCGACGTCACCGGCCACCCCATCCCCGCCGAGTTCGCCCCCCGCCGCGCGGGCGACCCAGCCGTCCTCGTCGCGAGCGCCACCGCCGCCGCCGAACACCTCGGCTGGAAGCCCGAACGCCCCGACCTCCACACCATCATCACCGACGCTTGGAACTTCACCCAGGCGCGCGCCTGACCCCAGCGATGCGCTCCACTGTGGACTCAACACTCCACAGTGGAGCCTCCACCCGTCGACCCGCCTGCGTCCCGCGCGATGTCGACCCAGGAAACGCGGTCGGCGGGTGGGGCGATGATCAATCGTGACGAGTTCGCCGGTTCCCCTCCCTGAGCGTCCGCCCACGCCGTTGCCGTCGCCGTCCAGACGCGCGGTCGTGGCGGCGGTTGTCGGGGTCGTGGTGGTGGTCGGCGGGCTGTTGGCGCTGCTGTGGCTGCTCGTCGACGGCAGTGCCCCGCAGGCGCCTGCCCAGTTGGAGCTGGTGCGCATCGGCACCACCGTTCTGCTGGGCGCGGGCGGCCTGTTCGGCCTCTACATCGCCTGGCGGCGGCAACGGTCGGCCGAGATCGCCCTGCAGCAGAAGCAACAGGACCAGGCCGACGTCGCGCGCGCCTACGAGCTGCAACGCGAGACCTTCGAGATCAACCGCTTGCACCAGGAACGAGTGGCCGCCGCGACCGAGGCACACCAGGAGCGGGTGGCCAAGGCGACGGAAACCGACTCGACGGCACGGCAGATCACCGAGCTCTACACCAAGGCCGTCGAACAACTCGGCTCCGACAAAGCCCCCGTACGCCTAGGCGGCCTCTACGCCCTCGAACGGCTCGCCCAGGACCACGCCAAGCAACGACAAACCATCGTCAACGTCCTGTGCGCCTACCTCCGCATGCCCTACACCCTCCCCGGCACCCCACCCACCGACGACGCCGACACGGCGCTACTCACCACCCACCAACACCGCACCCAGGAACGCGAGGTCCGCCTCACCGCTCAACGCATCCTCACCCACCACCTCCACATCGACGACACAGCTACCTTCTGGCACAACATCGACCTAGACCTCACCGGCGCCCTCCTCATCGACCTCGACCTCGCCGACTGCACCATCCGCACAGCCAGATTCGACAACGCGACCTTCACCGGCACCGCCAGGTTCAACCGAACCACCTTCACCAGCGACGCCTCCTTCACCGAAGCGACCTTCACCACCAACGCCAGGTTCCACCGGACGGCCTTCTCCGGCACCGCCAGATTCACCGAGGCGACCTTCACCGGCACCGCCGGGTTCACCGAGGCAACCTTCACCGGCGGCACCTGGTTCAACCGGACGACCTTCAGCGACACCTCGTTCGCCGAGGCGACCTTCATCAGCGACGCCTGGTTCCACCAAGCGACCTTCGCAGGTGAGGCCCGGTTCACGCGGGCGACCTTCACCAGCGATGCCGGGTTCAACCAGGCGACTTTCACCAGCGCCGCCGTGTTCGACAAGGCGACCTTCACCAGCGACGCCTGGTTCTACGAAGCGACCTTCGCGGGCGACGCCAGTTTCACCTGGGCGACCTTCACCGACACCGCCAGGATCACCAAAGTGACCTTCTCCGGTGACGCCTGGTTCGACGGCGTGAGCTTTGACGGCGCCGCGGACTTCGGGGAAACGGTGTTCGGCGGCGCCGCCAGTTTCCAGGGGGCGACCCTGCCGACCAGACGCCACGCGGGCCCGGGGACTCCTGCTCCCTGGGTGGACTTCTCGCGTGCGCGGTTCGAGGCTGGAGGGGCTCCCCCAGAGGTGCGTCCCTTCCTGCCCAAACCGGACGAGGCAGATCCCTCACCCGGTTATGGTGAGCCAGAAGGAGACCCGCTGCGGACGCGGTGACGCCCGCGTGCCCAGCGAGGCGCGGAGAGCCGTGGTGGTGCGCTAACGGAGCAGCCACACCACCACGGGATCCTCCACAGCACGGATATCCGGCCCGTGTCCCACCCCAATCGTCACGTGCACCCGTCAAGTTCACCACCGTGGCGCGTACCCCACCGGGCACCACAGCCAGGTCGCCCGCATCCGGCAGCATGTCGCGGGCGGCGGACTGTGCCAGCGGGAAAAAGTGGCAGCACCCAACTCCTACCTACCGACCCGACCAGCGCCAGCCGCGGACCCGTCGCCCCTGACCCGGCGGGTGGGTCAGCCGGGGCGGGGGCGGGCGGACTTGGCTTGGGCTTCGGCGATGAGGGTGCGGAGTTCGGTGGGTGGGATGCCGTGCTGGGCGGCGGAGTCCACGAGGGCGGCGAGACTGTGGCGAGGGTTGGCCGCGAGTGCGATCCCCAGCGCGACACGGGCGTAGACGCCGTCGCCGCGCAGGTATCTGCTGACGGCCAGTTGGAAAGCGGCCTCGGCGCGCTCGGGAGCAGGCAGGGCGCGGGTTAGCCGCGTCCAGAGCCGAGCAGCCGAACGGTCTCGGGTCCCCAGTGGAATGGCCATGCACGCCTCGCGGACACGCGGGTCGGACAGGGCGATGGCCAGCTGGGCCAGTCTGGTGTCGTCGAGATCCGGATCCGTCGGCGAGGGATCGGCTACGCGCGCTCCGCGACCCCGCACCGGCGAAGCGTCGAACTCGTCGATGACCTTGTGGACCAGGTCGAGTTTCTCAGCGGTGGTCGACTTGTCCGCGGCAACGGCGGCGTCGATGAGGGCGGCTCTACGGTCCAGATCGCCTTCGGGGTCGGCGGCGAGGCTGGCGGCCATATCCGCGCGTGACGAGTAGACGACGATTCCCTGCACGGTGAACTGCGCGGCGATCGCGGAGCTGGCCGGGTCGGCGACCGCGCCGGTCAACCCGGGGTCCCGATAGGACAGCCACGGCTCGCCCGCCTCCACCGAGCGGGTCCAGAACGCGTGCTCGACCGACACCCCGACCTCCACCAGCGCCCTGGTGACCGCCTCAACGAAGGCCGGGTCGTGCCGGGGTTCACCGCCGCCCACCACGATGAGCAGGGCGACCCGCACGTGGTAGCCGGTGATGATGTCGGCGAGGTGGGTGGCCATCGGCACCCGCCCCGGCGGGGCCGGGAGGTCGACCCGGATGACCGGGCCGACCTCCCCCGCGTCGCGGATGGTCAGCGCGACCAGGGAGTCGGTGGGCGCGAACCCGATCAGGTACGGGAGCGCGGCGATGACCTGGTCGGTGTGGCGCAGGTTGGTGATCGTCATACGACCACTGTGCGCGGCTGGTGGGCCGGGCGACAGGATTCGGTTTCGCCGGTGGACAACTCAGGGCCTTGTGGACAACTCATCCACAGGCCCGTGGCTCAGCAGCTGTTCCGGCTGGTGTAGGCCCGGGTCCCCCAGTACAGCGCCTGGGTCCCGTTGAACACGGCCTTCTGCGCGGACCCGTTGAGCGTCTGCTCGAAGTGCAAGTGCGGTCCGGTAGACCCACCGGTGCTACCGACGTTGCCGATGAGCTGACCGCGCGAGACGTTCTGCCCGACGGAGACCCGTTGCGCCGACAGGTGCGCGTACCGGCTGCGCCACCCGGAACCGTGGTCGATCTCGATCCACCGGCCGTAGCTGACGCTACCTTCGTTGTCTACTCGCGACACCCGGCCCGCGGCGGCAGCGACTACGGCGTCACCGCTGTCGTTGGCGCGGTTGAAGTCAACCGCGTTGGCGGGGCTGTGGTTGGTCCGGGTCTGCCCGTCCCACACCTGCCCGCACGGGAACGGGACCTGGAACGCGGGCGCCGCCGAGGCGACTCCTCCTCCGACCACGAGGAGAGCCGCCGCGACGGCGACCGTGCTTGCCACACCGACCATGGACCGGATCATTCGCACCTCCACTGGGGAACATCGCGAACGATCCGACCACGGCTGTCGGGACTAGAGGAACACCCACGAACCCCTAGAGGATCGTGTGACTACCCCACACGTCAGCCGACGGCGGTCTTGAGCGCGTCGAGACCACCGACGATCGGCAGGGTCAGGTTGCTGCCCTTGAGGTCGACGGAGAAGCCCGCGCCCGCGGCGGGCCGGAGGGTGTAGTCGTAGTCGCTGGAGAGGACCACCAGACCGAACTGGTGCCCAGCGGCCAGCACGTAGTCGTCCGGCACCAGGTCGGCCCGCAGGTCGTAGGCCTTGCCGGGCTGGATCGGGTCCGTGCGGCTGATGTTCTTGCGGTTCTGCGGGTCGGTCCAGCCGCGGGTCACGACGGTCGACTTGCCGTCCGGCGCGCGGTCGACGAGTAGCGCGGTCACGTTGGCCGCGGGCCGGGTGAACGACAGGCGCAGGTAGACCTCACCCTTGCCGCTGAAGCGCAGCGGGGTGGTCGACGGGCGGCTCAGGTAGACCAACCGGTTGGGCGAGCCGGCCGCGTTGGCCAGGCTCTCGGCCGTCTTGCTCGCGTCGTCGGTCAGCGACTCGACCACGCGGCGGTCTGGACGCCCGATGGTCAGCGCGCCGGAGGTAGCGCCACCGGCACCCGGGTAGAGGGTGGCGAGGGACGCGGACGGCGCAGGCCACTCGGCCTCTTCCACCCAGGTCTTGTCCTCGCGCTGGATGGTCAGCTTGGGGCCGTCCTGGGCACCGTTGTCGACCCCGTACAGGTAGTGCGAGAACCACTTGTTCAGCGTGATCAGCCACGGGTCGCGGCGCAGGCTGTAGGGGTCGGCGTGGCCGGACTGGTGCAGCCAGATCTTGTGCTCGACGCCCTGCTTCTTGATGGCCTCGTAGAACTGGGCCACGTGCGTCATCTTCACGTTCCAGTCGTTGAGGCCGTGCACGGCCAGCACCGACGCACGGACCTTGCGCACGTCGTTGAGGTAGTTGCGCTCGTCCCAGAAGTTGCTGTAGTCGCCGGTGACGCGGTCCTGCTCGGCGGTCAGGTCGTTGATCACCGACGCGCACGCGGTGCGGTCCGCACGGGTGTGCACGTACTTCGCGAGCACGTCGACGTCCTCGCCCTGGAAGGTGCCAGGGGCGACGACAGCGCCATCGGCGCGGTAGTAGTCGTACCAGCTGGAGATGGCGGCGATCGGCACGATCGTCTCCAGGCCCTGCACGCCGGTAGTGGCAACGGCGGTGGGGAGGGTGCCGTTGTAAGACACGCCCATCATGCCGACCTTGCCGGTGGTCCAACCGGCGGTGACACGGGTACCCGCGGCGTCTTGTGCTGCCGCGCGACCGTTGAGCCAGTCGATGACGGAGCGCGCGCCGATGGTCTCGTTGCGGCCACCGCTCGTGGGGCACCCGGTGGACAGGCCCGACCCCAGGGACTCCGCGTAGACGACCGCGAAACCACGCGCGGTGAAGTACTGCTCGTACCGCCAGGTGATGGCGGGGTTGGGGCCGCCGAGGGACGTGGTTGCCACCTTCGGCCCAGGACGGTTGTCGGGGACGTGCAGCTCGACGTCGACGTTGTGGTTGTCGACGTCGTTGCCGCCCGCGTAGTACGGACTCGCCTGGTACACAACGGGGACGCGCAGCCCCTGCTCGGTCGCACGTGGCCGGACGACCTCGACGTGCACCAGGTCGTCCTTGCCGTCGTTGTCGCTGTCGACCGGCGCGGCGACCCACAGCGACTCGCGCACGACGTCGGTGGGGCTGAACACGGGCTGCGCCTGCCCGTCGACGAACACGGGCGCGGGCGGTTCCGGTTCGGCGGACGCGGGCGACACCAGGAGCGGCACGGCCAACAGGGCGGTGAGGGCACCGACGACGGCGGATCTCGCACGTCTCATGGGGTTCTCCAGATCTTCGGCAGGGGACCTGCCCGCACCCTTGCCCGCCGTGCGGCGGGTGTCAAGGGGGTTCTGATCTGTCTACAAGGGATGGTCGTCTTGACGCCCCCCGGCGGCTGGGCCAGACTCGGCGTGTGCCCGTGATCCTCGGCTGGTTGGTGCCGCTTCCCCTCTACGGGGAGGATCACGAGCGCGGCGACCTCGCCTGGTGATGCACGCGTGTTGTGCCCCGCGTACCCATCCCACATCCCGAGAGGTCGTCCGTGCACGCCTACGTCCACGCCCTGCCCAAGGTCGAACTGCACCTGCACCTGGTCGGTTCGGCGCCACTGGACGCTGTCCGCGAACTCGCCCTGCGCCACCCGGATGGCGGTGTTCCCACCGACCACGACGAGTTGGTGCGGTACTACGAGTTCACCGACTTCACCCACTTCATCACCGTCTACGGCAAGGTCTCGCGTCTAGTCCGTACCGGTGCGGACATCACTACCTTGCTCGTTGGTATCGCCCGTGACCTAGCGGCCTCTAACGCGCACTACGCCGAAGTCACCATCACGGCGTTCGACCACCTCAACAACGGCATGGACCCAGCGGAGTTGTCGGAAGCACTGACCGAGGGCCGTAAGAGGGCACTTGCCGAGCACAGTGTTGTCCTTGCGTGGATCTTCGACATCCCGGCAGGTCTAGAGCGCGCGAAGGACGAGAGGACAGTCGACTGGGTCCTTGCCCACATGCCGGAGGGCACTGTTGCCTTTGGCGTTGGTGGACAAGAGGCGGGGATGCCGCGCGCGTCGTTCCGCCGGTCGTTCGACCGCGCACGGGAAGCCGGTTTGCACTCAGTCCCGCACGCGGGGGAAACAGTGGGTCCGGAGGAGATCTGGGCCGCGGTCCGCGAACTCGGTGCCGAGCGCATCGGCCATGGGGTGAGCGCGGTTCAAGACCGGGACCTCTTGCGCCATCTGGCCCACGAGGGCATTCCACTCGAGGTGTGCCCGACGTCGAACCTCCGCACGCGCGCGGTGCTCGACATCGCACAGCACCCGATGCCGCTACTGCTGGAGGCAGGCGTACCGGTCACGTTGGCGACCGACGACCCGGGCATGTTCCACACGGATCTCGACCGCGAGTACCTGCTCTGCCACGAGCAGTTCGGCCTAAGCCGGGGAGAACTGGCCGACATCGCTCGAACCGGGGTGCGGTCCGCGTTCTGCGGCCCCGAGCTCAAGGCCGATCTCCTCGCCAGGATCAGTGCCGTCGAGCGCTCCGGTGGGTAGCCTCGCGGCGTGACCATTCGAGTTGACGCAGGTATCACCGCCGTGACCGTCTACCCGGGACAGGCGCGGATCACCCGTAGCGGCGAGGTAGCGCTAAGCGCGGGCGAGCACCGCGTCACCATCGGTGGACTACCGCAGTACCTGCACGCGGACTCCATTCGCGTGGCGGGCAGCGGACCGGCGACGGTGCTCGGCGTCGACGTGCGTACCGAGCACCACCACCGCACCCAGGACGCGGCGCTCGGTGAGCTCGAGGAGCGCAGGGACTCCCTCCACGCGGCGCTGCAGGAGTTGGGCGACCGCGGCAGCGTGCTGGACGCGCGGGCCGAGCTGATCACCACCCTGGGCAGGCGCGCGGGCAGTACCTTCGCGCAGGCGCTGGCCAAGGACGAGGCCGACCCGGCTCGGGTGGCCCAGGTGGGCGACGCGCTGGCCGAGCAGCTGGCGGAGGTGTACGCGCGACGCCGCGAGCTGATCGACTCCGTGCGCACCACCCAGGCCGAGCTCGACGAGGTCGAGCGGCGCATCGCCGGGCGCCAGGGCGGGCACCTGCCGGACACGACCGCCATCGAGGTCGAGCTGGCGGTGTCCGCCGACGGCGACGTGGAGCTGGAGGTCTCCTACCTGGTCGACTCGGCGAACTGGGAGTCGCGCTACGACGTCCGCCTCGTCGGCACGAGGCTGACGCTGACCTGGTACGGCCTGGTCACCCAGCACACCGGCGAGGACTGGCCGGAGTGCGACCTGCGGCTGTCCACGGCACGGCCCGCGACCAGCGTGGACGTGCCCGAGCTGGCCCCCTGGTACCTCGATGTCCTGCGGCCCGTCCCGCAGGCGAGCCGGAGCCGGAGCGAGGCCCAGGACATGCAGCGCGGGTACGGCATGGCCGGTGGCGCCGCGATGCCCGCCGCCGCGGCTCCCGGGGGCTACTCGCCGCCACCGCCGATCGCTGAGTCTTACGCCAGCGTGGAGCACGGCGAGGCGGCGACGGTCTACCGCCCATCTCGCCTGGTAGCCGTACCTTCGGACAGCAGCGCCCACCGCACGACTGTCGCGACCGTCGACCTCGCCGCGGAGCTCGACCACGTCACGGTGCCGTTGGTCGGCACGGAGGCCTACCTGCGCGCGACCGTGACCAACACGTCCGAACACACAATCCGGCCCGGCCGGGCGTCGATCTTCCACGACGCCGAGTTCGTCGGGGTGACCAACCTGGCGGCGTGGGCCCCGGGCGAGGAGGTCGAGCTGACCCTGGGCATCGACGACCGCGTCCGCGTCGAACGCGACCTGGTCAGGCGCTCGACGTCCAAGGCGGTGCTGGGCGGCACCCGCCGCCAGGAGGCGACCTGGCGGATCAAGGTCGGCAACTTCGGACCGCGACCCGCGCGGATCACCGTCGTCGACCAGGTGCCGGTGTCGCGCAGCGAGTCGGTCGTCGTGCGCGACCTGGTGCTCAAGCCGCAGCCTGCCGAGCAGACCGACATCGGCGAGGTCACCTGGAAGCTCACGGTGCCGCCATCGGAGACCGGCGAGATCACCATCAGCTTCCGGGTCGACGTCGCCAAGGACGTCACCCTCACCGGCTGGCGCGATTAGGCCCCAGCCGGGGCAAAGGCGGACAGGACCGACTCGGCGTGCGCCATCGACGCCGCCGGGTCGGCGTCCGGGGTGCCGATGGCCGGGTCGAAGTTGAGGTCGACGAACACCTCGGTGATGCCCTGCGCCGCCAGCCCGCCGAGGTCGTCCTTGATCTTCTCGACGCTGCCGGTCAGCGGACGTTCTCCCTGGTCGGGGCGCACGAGCACGACACCGCGGCAGATCATCCGCAGGTCGTCGGGGTCGCGTCCGGCCGACTCGGCCGCAGCGCGCACGACCTGGACCGACTCGCCGATCGTGGCCAGGTCGGCCCGGCTGCTGCTGATCCACCCGTCGGCCAGGCGACCCGCACGTCGCAGAGCGGGCTCGGCGGCGCCACCGAGGAGGATCGGCGGGCCTCCGGCCTGCACAGGCTTGGGGTCGGTCCGGCTCGCGGGCACGCGGTAGTGGGGGCCTTCGTGGTCGACGACCTCGTCGGTCCAGAGCCTGCGTAGGAGCGAGATGTACTCATCCGCTCTCTTACCTCGGCCGGCCAAGTCAGCGCCAACGGCCGCGAACTCTTCCGCTGACCACCCGATGCCCAAACCAGCGTCCACGCGGCCCGCGGAGAGCAGGTCGAGCGTGGCCAACTGCTTGGCGAGGAGTGCCGGAGCGAAGAACGGCATGTTGAGCACGGCGACGCCTAGGCGCACCTGGGTGGTCCTAGCCGCTACGTACGACAGCGCGGTGATCGGGTCCAAGACGCTGCGGTATGCGTCTCCCCAACTGCCGTCTGGTGGGGACAAGAGCCGCTGCATCGTCCACAAGGACCGGTAACCCAACTCCTCCGCCCGGGTCGCTACTCGCACGAGGTTGTCCACGGTGGCCCACGAGCCCGACACGGGCAAGGCGAATCCCAGCTCCACACCCCCCACGCTAGCCCACCCGCCGGCAGACTGGCGGTCATGACCGACGACGCCGACCCCTACCTCTGGCTCGAAGACGTCACCGGCGAGGAGGCCCTCGACTGGGTCCGCGCCCGGAACGCCGAGACCACGGCCGTGCTCACCGACGGGGAGCGGTTCGAGACGACCAAGGCGAGACTGCTGGAGGTGCTCGACGCCGACGACCGCATCCCGTACCCGCGGCGGCGTGGGGCCTACCTGTACAACTTCTGGCAGGACGCGGCGCACCCGCGCGGGTTGTGGCGGCGGACCACCCTGGAGCAGTACCGCACCGCGAAGCCGGAGTGGACAGTGCTGCTCGACGTCGACGCGCTCGGGGAGTCCGAGGGCGAGAACTGGGTGTGGAAGAGCGCGTCGGTGCTCAAGCCCGACTACAACCTCGCGCTGGTAGAACTGTCGCGCGGTGGCGCGGACGCCACCGTCGTGCGGGAGTTCGACCTTAGGACCGGCGAGTTCGTCGCGGACGGGTTCACCCTCCCCGAGGCGAAGTCCCGCGTGAGCTGGATTGACGGTGACTCGGTCTACGTCGGTACCGACTTCGGCGAAGGTTCGCTGACCACGTCCGGCTACCCCCGCATCGTGAAGAGGTGGCGTAGGGGCACTCCGCTGGCGGAAGCGGAGACCGTGTTCGAGGGCAAGCCGGAGGACGTGAGCGTCTACGCCTACCGCGACCACACCCCCGGGTTCGAGCGCGACTTCGTAGGCCGCTTCCCGGACTTCTTCACCTCGGAAGAGTTCGCGGTCACTCCTAGCGGTGACCTCGCCCGGATCGAGGTACCGCTGGACGCGAACGTTGACGTTCACCGCGACTGGCTCCTGATCACCCTGCGGTCGGACTGGACCGTGGACGGTAAGACCTACCTGTCCGGCTCGCTGCTTGCCGCCGACTACACGGCCTTCATGGCCGGTGGGCGCGACCTGACCGAGCTGTTCGTCCCCGACGAGCACACCTCACTCAGCGGCACCGCGTGGACGCGCAACCACCTCATCCTCGCGGAGCTGTCCGACGTCAAGACGCGCCTAGAGGTGCTGACGCCGGGACCGGGCGAGTGGAGTCGGGCAGAGCTACCTGGCGCCCCCGAGGTCGGGTCGGCGGATGTCATCGACACCGATCCCGACGAGAGCGACGAGTACCTGCTCAACGTGAGTGGCTACTTGCAGCCCGCGACGCTGTTGCGCGGCGAGGTCGGTGGCGACCTGGAGACGCTGCGGCAGGCGCCCGCGTTCTTCGACGCCGAGGGCCTGACCGTCGAGCAGCACTTCGCGACCTCCGACGATGGCACCAAGGTGCCGTACTTCGTCGTGCGTGGCGCGGACACCAGCGGCCCGACCTTGCTCTATGGCTACGGCGGGTTCGAGGTGTCTCTTACCCCCGGCTACAGCGGTGGACTCGGCCGAGGCTGGCTGGAGCACGGCGGTACCTATGTGGTGGCGAACATCCGCGGTGGCGGCGAGTACGGACCCGCGTGGCACCGTGCGGCGCTGCGGGAGAACCGGCCCCGCGCGTACGAGGACTTCGCGGCGGTTGCGCGGGATCTAGTGGCAAGGGGCATCACGAAGCCTGAGCGGCTGGGCATGCAAGGTGGCAGTAACGGTGGCCTCTTGGCCGGCGTGATGCTCACGCGCTACCCGGAGCTGTTCGGCGCTGTCGTCAGCCAGGTCCCGCTGTTGGACCTCCGCCGGTACCACCTGCTGCTCGCGGGCGCGTCGTGGATGGCCGAGTGGGGCGACCCGGACGACCCGGCCGACTGGGCCTACCTGTCCGGGTTTTCCCCGTACCACAACGTCCACAGTGGAACCAAATACCCGCCGGTCTTCTTCGTCACCTCGACCAGGGACGACCGCGTGCACCCAGGTCACGCCCGCAAGATGGCCGCCAGGATGATCGAACTCGGACACTCGCCGCACTACTACGAGAACATCGAGGGCGGCCACGGCGCGGCGGCGGACAACTCGCAGCGGGCGTTCATGTCGGCGATCGTCTACGAGTTCCTGCTGCGCACGTTGGCCTGACGACCGGCCCCAGCGGGACCGTCGGTCCCGCTGGGTAGTGTCTACCGGGTGTTGGCGCTGCACTGCCTGGTCACGGTCGCCGGAGAGGTAGCGCTCTGGGCGGAGGACTCCACCCTGCCCGCACGCCGACCGGGTAAGGCCGCCAAGGGGGTCGTCGAGCACCCCTTCGCCGTCTCCGGGCGCACGCTGTCCTCGCTGGTCGCGGGCCTGTCCGACGAGGTGTCGGTCCTGCTGCCGTCCTACCCGTCCGGCCCCCGCGCGTCCCCCGAACTGGTGCTCGACCCGCTGGCCAAGCGGGTCACCCCGCGCGGGGACGTCCGGCTGCACCCGTGGCGCGTGCCGGTCGCGAAGGTGTCACCGGCTGTGTTCGCCCGCCACGGCGTCCCCCGGCTCGGTGACGTGCGCACGGGGTCCAGCGTCCGGTTCATGGCGACCGTGGTGGCCTTCGCCGAGGACCTGGTCGGTCGGGGCCGGGTGTTGCCGACGATCGCGCAGGAGGAGGACGGGCTCGTCGCCCGGTGGCGCCCGGCGCTGTCGGGTACGGACTCGGCCAGGTACGCCCGACTGCGCGACGCGGTGCCGCCGGTGCTGCGGGCCGCACAGGTCGACGGGCTCGTGGGCAGGCGGGCCGAGGACGTGCTGCGGCCGGTGCTGGACGCGTTCGTCGACTCCGTGGCCCGATCACGGCTGGCCGGGGTCCGCCTAGGCCCATCTGGCACCAGCGCCTCCGCTGGCCGCGCGCTGCTGGTAGCGCTGACTGGCGATCCGCTGCTTGATGTCGCCGCTGAGCAATCAGCCCGGCTGGCCGACAGCCTTCAAGTGTGGCGGTCTGCGGTCGAGTTCGATGGGCCTGTCCGCGCCTGTTTCCGTCTACGAGCGCCCGAGGACGACAGCCCTACCCTGACCTGGACGCTGGAACTGCTGTTGCGGGCGGTGGACGACCCCAGCGTGATGGTCCCGGCCGAGCACGTGTGGAAGGGCGACGGCGGGACCATCCTTCGGCGCTGGGTGACCCGCCCGGACGAACTGCTGCTGGCCGAACTGGGACGCGCGGCGCGCCTGTTCCCGGACCTGGACAGCTGCCTGCGCGAACACGCTCCCACCGGATTGAGCCTGGACACCGAAGGCGCTTATCGGTTCCTGACTAGCGCCGCCGCGCTCGACCAAGCCGGTTTCGGCGTCTTACTGCCGTCGGGCTGGCGCGCGTCGTCCGGTGTTGGGCTGCGGTTGACCACTACGAGCCGAGGCACGGCGGGCACCGTGACGCGCAATTCGGTTCTAGGGAAGAACGAACTGGTCGACTACCGCTGGGATCTAGCGCTGGGCGAGGAGACGCTCACCGAGCAAGAACTCAACGACCTAGCGGCAGCGAAGGTCCCTCTAGTGCGGGTTCGCGGTCGTTGGGTGCAGGTAGACCAACGCGGTCTGGCCGAAGGCTTGGCTTTCCTAGAGCGCAGTCGAACCGGCCAGATGTCCGTGGGCGAAGTACTCGACCTGGCGAGCATGCCTCCGGAGGAGGAAGGTCTACCGGTTCCGGTGGTCGGCGTGAGCGGCTCGGGCTGGTTGGCAGACCTGTTGTCCGGGGCCGTAGAGGCCCACCTGGAGCCGGTTGAGACCCCGGAGGGTTTCACTGCCGAACTCCGTCCGTATCAACGCCGTGGCGTCGCCTGGCTCGCCTTCCTTGACCGGGTCGGTCTGGGCGCGTGCCTTGCCGACGACATGGGCCTCGGCAAGACGGTTCAGCTCTTGGCACTAGAGGCCATGGTGCGCGAGAAGGGTAAGAGGCCGCCAACGCTGCTGGTGTGCCCCATGTCGTTGGTGGGCAACTGGCAGCGAGAGACCGAACGGTTCGCACCGGGTCTACGCGTGCACATCCACCACGGCGCCGACCGGCTCGCGGGCATAGACCTGGCCGACGCGGTTGGTGAGGCAGACCTGGTACTCACCACATACGCCATCGCCACGCGGGACGCGCCACTGCTGGCAACCTTGCCGTGGGATCGGATCGTGCTCGACGAGGCCCAGAACATCAAGAACAGCGCTTCTAGGCAGTCACAAGCCATGCGGTCCCTACCCGCACGACACCGGGTAGCGCTAACGGGAACTCCTGTGGAGAACCGGCTCGCGGAACTGTGGTCGGTCATGGACTTCACCAACCCCGGGCTCCTCGGCCCGCTCTCCCGCTTCCGCGCCCGGTTCGCGGTCCCGGTGGAGCGCCACGGCGACGAGGAAGCGGCGGCCCGCCTGCGCCGGATCACCGCGCCGTTCGTGCTGCGCAGGGTCAAGACCGACCCGGCCATCGTCGACGACCTGCCGGACAAGCTGGAGATGCGCCAGCTGTGCACCCTCACCCCCGAGCAGGCCTCGCTCTACCTCGCGGTGGTCGACGACATGCTCGCCAAGGTCGAGGAGGCCGATGGCGTGCAGCGCAAGGGACTCGTGCTGGCCACGATGACCAAGCTCAAGCAGGTGTGCAACCACCCGGCGCACTTCCTCGGCGACGGGTCGCCGGTGGCGGGGCGCTCCGGCAAGCTCGCCCGGCTGGAGGAGACGCTGGAGCAGGTGCTGGCCGAGGGCGAGCGGGCACTGTGCTTCACCCAGTTCACCGAGTTCGGCGCGCTGCTGGTGCCCTACCTGGCCGCCCGGTTCGACACCGAGGTGCTGTACCTGCACGGCGGCACCTCGCGGGCCCAGCGCGACGCCATGGTCCGCCGGTTCCAGTCCGGCTCGGGCCCGGCGATCTTCCTGTTGTCGCTCAAGGCGGGCGGCACCGGGCTGACCCTGACCGAGGCCAACCACGTGATCCACCTGGACCGCTGGTGGAACCCGGCGGTGGAGGACCAGGCGACCGACCGGGCGTTCCGCATCGGGCAGCGCAAGGACGTCCAGGTGCGCAAGTTCGTGTGCATCGGCACGCTCGAGGAGCGGATCGACACGATGATCGAGAGCAAGCGCGCGCTGTCGAAGCTAGTGGTGGGAACCGGCGAGAGCTGGTTGACCGAGCTGTCGACGAAGGAGCTGCGCGAACTGGTAACGCTATCGTCGGAGGCTGTCGGTGCCTGATGACGAGTGGTGGCGGGACAAACCGACCAAGGCGATCCCGGTCGAGGACGGCATAAGAGCGAGCACTCAGCGCGGTGACATCGGCCGCACGTGGTGGTCCCGCCGGTTCATCGAGTCGTTGGAGGCTCTAGGGCTAGGCGGGCGTTTCGAGCGCGGTAGGCGTTACGCGCGCGCGGGACAGGTGTTGAGCATGTCGTTGTCCACGAGCATCGTGGTCGCGCAGGTGCAGGGATCGCGCCAAGAGCCCTACCGCGTCCGGATCGGGATCAAGGCGTTCACCGAGCCCCAGTGGTTCGAGGTGGAGAAAGCGCTTGCGGGACAAGCGTTGTTCCGCGCTAAGCTCCTCGCGGGCGAACTCCCCATAGACATCGAGCAGGTGTTCGCGGGCGCGGGGCTGCGCTTGTTCCCCGACAGCGCCAGGGAACTGTCGATGGACTGCTCGTGCCCCGACTGGGAAGTGCCGTGCAAGCACCTCGCCGCGATCTGCTACCTGCTGGCGGAGTCGTTCGACGCCGACCCGTTCGAGATCCTCGCCTGGCGCGGGCGCGGGCGGCAGCAACTGCTCGACGGCCTGCGCGGGTCCATCGAGCAGCCGGAGACTGCCCACGACGACGCACTTGTTGACGTACTGGACGACTTCTGGGGAGCACCGGTGACAGCGCCTGCGGTGACGACGGTGCGTGCGGCACCAGACGCGGTGCTGGACCAGCTTGGCCCCTTACCGCTGACGGTCGGCGGACGGCCTCTGGTGGAATGGTTGCGGCCCGCGTACCGAGCGCTGGCCGACGCGGACGAGCGGTGAGCGGAGGCACTGGTGAGCGGACGGCTGGACCGCAGGGTGACGGCCGTGGCGGAAGACCTGCTCAAGCGCAAGAAGGTCGTCGCGCCGCTGGCGGTCCTGTCCGAGCTGGGGTGGCTGGGTAGCCGGTCGGTGCAGTCGTGGGAGCTGGGCCAGGAACCGCACCTGGACACCCTCGCCGCTGTTGGCCCGGAGCGGCTGGCCGAGGCGATGACCTACCTGCACGAGTGGGCCGCGGGCCTCGGCCTGCTGAAGTCCGAAGTGGACTACGTGGCGGCGACGAGGGACCGCAGGGCGCTGCGGTTCAGCCGGTCCGGCGACGCGGGCGTCGAGCAGGCGTTCCGCACCCAGTGGACCGATCCCGCGCTCCCGCCCGCCCGGCTGGCCCGGGTGGCGCAGCGGCAGGCCAAGGCACCCGACCTGGTCGTGCTCAACCCGGACAAGCGCTGGCACTGCGCTCAGTGCGGGGAGACCGGCGACTTCCACTTCGTGGAGGACGAGAAGCCGCTGTGCCTCGACTGCGCCGACATGGACCACCTGGTGTTCCTCCCCGCAGGCGACGCGGCGCTGACCAGGCGCGCCCGCAAGGCCAGCGGGCTGGCCGCGGTGGTGGTGCGGTGGAGCAAGTCGCGCAAGCGCTTCGACCGGCGCGGCATCCTGGTCGAGCGGGCCGCGCTGGACACCGCCGAGGAGCAGTGCCTGGCCGACGAGGACCTGCGCGAGCGGCGCAAGGCCCGCGACCGGGGCCGCCGGGCCGCCCAGGACCTGGTGTTCCAGGCCGCGTTCGCCGAACGCATCCGGGACCTGTTCCCCGGCCTGGCCACCGACCGGGCCCTCTCGATCGCCGAGCACGCGGGTACCCGCAGCAGCGGCAGGGTCGGCCGGTCGGCAGCGGGTCAGGCACTCGACGAGCACGCGGTGACCCTGGCCGTGGTCGCCGCGATCCGCCACGAGGAGACCGACTACGACGCGATGTTGATGGCCGGTGTCCCTAGGGCTACCGCGCGTGAACGCATCCGCGACGACATCGACCGTGTGCTCAACCTGTGGCGGCAGAGCTAACGGTCACTCGACGTCGGTAGTCGAGGCCGACCAGGTGTCGCAGGAGGCCGTGGTGCCGCCCTTAGCCCCACGCTCAGCCCACTCCAGTTGGTTGCGGCGTGACCCGTGGGTGTCGGAGCTGAGCGTGTCGCCGAAGCTGTCGACCGCCTCGTCGACGAAGTCGGACTCCAGCGCGCCGCCGCGTCGGGCCGCGTCCAGGAACAGGCCGCTGAGGCAGTTGGCCTGCAACTCGGTGCGCCGCGACACCGTCAACGCGGCTTCCTCGTCCTCGGTGTCCTCCTGCGTCGCCGCGGCCGACAGGATGCCGGTCAGCGCCTGCACGTGGTGGCCGTACTCGTGGCCGAGCACCGCGAGGTGGTACGGCGCGGAGTCGCCCGCGGCCCGCATCAGCCGGTCCCGGGGCATGTAGATCGTGCGGTCGCGGTTGCAGTAGAAGGCCAGCGCCTCTTCCTCGGTCGGTGAGACCCCGCACTTGGCCTTCGGGATGTCCGCGATCGACAGCTTCGGCGAAACCATCGGCTTACCTACCGCTCGCAGTACCGGCGTCCACGCCTTATCCAGACAGACCAAACCTTCTCGGTAGAAGGCCTCCAACTCCGGCGCGGTAGTGCCTAGAGCCGGAAGGGAGCACTGCGCGGCAGTCACCTCTCGGCCCGGGGAGAGCAGTGGGTTCCTAGAGATGTCTGCTGGCGTAGCGGGCTCGGTTTGCTCTGTCTGCTCGCCTACCGCAAGAGGGACACCTTGAACCACCCGTGACCCACCGGTGAACACCTTCCCCAGGATTCCTATCCACAGCACGCCAACGACGATGATGCCCAGCACGCTGACCAACACCAGCGGCCTGTTGCCCGGCTCCGCCCCGGTGTTCCCCACCGGGGCAGGGCCGAAGCGCGGTTCGTTCCCGATCACTTGTCCCCCAGATAGACGACACGGCAGCGGAACGAACGACTCCCCCGAGCCCCGCGCGCGTGTCGTCATCATAGAGGCGCTATGGGATAACCAGCACCACCCTTCCTCTACCGTGACCGGTCTCTACCTCGCGGTGGGCGTGGGACGCGGCAGCGAGCGGGTAGCGCGACCGGACGTGAGCGCGTAGCAGCCCACGGTCATAGAGGTCGACCAACCCGGCCAACCGCACGGCCGATCTAGTCCCGGTCACCCGCCGTACTCCGAACTCGGTGTAGCGGTCCCAGACCACCAAGGTGATGATGCGATCCCGGTCGACCCCCAGTTCGATCGAGGCGGTGAGGGCGTCGATCCCTGCGGCGTCGATCGCCGCGTCCACCCCGCGCGGGGCGAGCGCGCGCACCCGCGCCACCAGGCCGTCGCCGTACTCGACCGGGATCGCACCAAGCTCGCGCAGGTAGTCGTGATTGGCGGGGCTGGCGGTCGCGATCACCGTGGCCCCCCGCAGCCGGGCGAGCTGGATCGCCATCGTGCCGACGGCCCCCGCGCCCGCGTGCACCAGCAGCGTCTCCCCCGCGCGGACCCCCAGCTCCTCGACCGCCATCGCGGCCGTCTGCGCCCCCGCCGAGAACGACCCGGCCACCGCCCACGGCATGCTCTCCGGCTTGGCCACGAGGTTCTCGGCGGGCGCGATCCGGTACTGGGCGTAGCTGCCGTAGAGCGCGAACCCGAGCACCTCGTCCCCGACCCGCGGCGAGTCCACCCCGGGGCCGACCGCGTCCACCACCCCGGCGTACTCGTTGCCGATGACCTGCGGCAACACCGCCGCCCCCGCGGGTGGCCCCATCCCCTGGCGCACCGCGACGTCGAAGGGCTGCACGCCCGCCGCGTGCACCCGCAGCCGGACCTCGCCCGGCCCTGGCTCGGGCAGCGGGAGGGTGATCAGGCGCAGCACGTCGGCCGAGCCGAACTGGGTGACGGCCACCGCGGTCATCGTCTTGGTCATGCCCCCAAGGATCGAACCTCCACCAATGTCGAAGTCAAGGGTGACGGGGGTCACCGGCGAGGAAGTCGGCGAACTCGACTGTCCCCTCGGCGTGCGCGGGCGCGAGATGATACCCGGCGCGGTAAGAGGCAAAGATCCGGCCCGGTAGCCATACCGGCACTCGAACGGCTTTGCGCCCGGTAGCGGCTAGGTACTGCCCAGCGAGCGCACGGGACGTCCACACGGTAGGGCCACCGAGATCACTGACCCGTCCTTGCGCGGAGCCTGTAGCGAGATCGGCGAGACGCGTCGCCACGGTGCCCGTGTCCACAGGCTGGAACGCGAACGCCGGGTGGAACAGAACTAGCCGCTGAGGCGCGAAGACCTTGGCGATCAGGTCGTGGAACTGCGTGGCGCGCAGGATCGAGTACGGGAGGCCGGAGTCCTCGACCAAGCGCTCGGCCGCCAACTTGGCCCGGTAGTACGGCAGCGGGATCCGGTCCACACCGACAATGGAGATATAGACCAAATGCGGGTTACCTGACCGCTTGGCGGCAGCGATGAGAGCCGCCGTTGCGTCTATGTCCTTACGGCCGAGCGTGGTGGCGCAGTGCACTACCGCTGTCACACCGGCCAACGCGTCCTCTAGGCCCGCACCGGTAAGCAGGTCGCCGCGGTACCCGTCACCAGAGCGCGTCAACACCCTGGCGTCTGGCAGCGCGCGGACCACCTGCCGCCCCAGCACCCCGGTACCGCCGGTGACGAGGATGGACATAGAACCTCCCGGATCGCCTCACGCGGAAGACGGCACAGCGGGCCTGTTCGTGACAGGCCGCCGCGAGACCGCCGCCGCGAACTCCGCCATGGCCTCCCGCACGAACCCGCGCCGGGTGACCCCGAGAACCCGCAGCGCCGACCCGTGATCCGCCGCCACGACGAGTACAGCACCGAGGAACAACACCCGCCACGCGGCCCGGCTGACCCCGGACACCTCCCCGAGCCGGTCCAGGTGGAACGGCACGTGCCTGCGCTCATCAGCCAACAACCGCGCCGCCACCTCCGTCGCGAGCCGATCCCCCGCCCCGTCCCGCAACACCCGGTAGTACGCCAACGCCACCACCTCGGCGATCGTCAGGACCATCAGCTCCAACTTGAGCCCCAGAGCCCTGCGCAACCACACAAACACCGCATCACTCCAATGCGACTGGATAGTCGACGCCCCGGCTGCCTCCAGCAACCGCGCCAACAACCGCGCATGGTTCTGCTCCTCAGCGATGAACAACGCCACCGCCTCCCCATAGACCCCTTCCCCAGCCTTCTCAATGAGATTGGCCCCATCACCGTCTTCACCTACCTGGAACCGCTGAACACTCCGCACCACCGCCGGATGCAACTCCGCCCCATCCCCCCACTCCGGATCGTCCCGCAACACCCTCCGCGCGGCCTCAACCCGGAACTCTTCCAACCACTCATCCTCGGTCATGCCCCCACAGTGCCTTGGCCCCCAACAGAAACCCCCGATCTTCACCGCTCCCTCACCAACCCCGGCCCACCTCTCCACCCCCACCCCCAAAGCACCACAGACGCGAAAAGGGGAGCCCACCCGGAACGGGTGGACTCCCCTTGCCAGCGAAGATCAGCTGCAGCCGGAGGTGGAGCCGCAGCCCTCGCACAGGTAGCAGGAGCCCGCAGGGCGCATCTTGGTGCCGCAGGTCATGCAGAGCGGGGCGTCGGCGACCTTGCCGAGGTGCAGTTCGAGCAGTTCGGTCGAGCTGTGGGCCTGAACCGGAGGTGCGGCCTCGGGGCGAGGGCTGGCCTCGACCGAGGAACGCATGCCCTCGAGGTCCACATCCGACGGTGCGCTGTAGTCGGCGGTGACCTGGGCGGTGCGCTCGTCAGCCGTGAAGACGCCGAGTTGCGCGCGCTTGTCGTACGGCAGGTAGTCCAGGGCGAGCCTGCGGAACAGGTAGTCCAAGACGCTGGTGGCGATGCGCACGTCGGGGTCGTCGGTCATGCCCGCGGGCTCGAAGCGCAGGTTCTGGAACTTGGAGACGTAGAACTCCAGCGGGATGCCGTACTGCAGGCCGACCGAGATGGACATGGAGAACGCGTCCATCACGCCCGCCAGGGTCGAGCCCTGCTTGCCCAGCTTGACGAAGATCTCGCCGAGGCCGTCGTCGGGGTAAGAGCCCGCGTGCAGGTAACCCTCCGCGCCGCCGACGGTGAACGACACGGTCTGCGAGGGGCGCTTCTTGGGCAGGCGCTTGCGGACCGGGCGGTACTCGACGACCTTCTCCGGCTCGGCCGCGGCGGTGGTCTTCGCGCCCTTGCCCGCCGACAGCGGCTGGCCGACCTTGCAGTTGTCGCGGTAGATGGCCAGCGCCTTGAGGCCCAGCTTCCAGCCCTGGTAGTAGATCTCCTCGACGTCGGCGACGGTGGCCGCCTCCGGCATGTTGACCGTCTTGGAGATGGCGCCGGAGATGAACGGCTGCACCGCGGCCATCATCCGCACGTGGCCCATGGGCGCGATCGAGCGCTCGCCCATCGCGCAGTCGAACACCTCGTAGTGCTCCTGGCGCAGGCCGGGGGCGTCCACGACGTGGCCGTGCTCGGCGATGTACTCGACGATCGCCTCGACCTGCTCGGCCTGGTAGCCCAGCGAGGCCAGCGCGCGCGGCACGGTCTGGTTGACGATCTGCATGGAGCCGCCGCCGACCAGCTTCTTGAACTTGACCAGGGCGAGGTCGGGCTCGATGCCAGTGGTGTCGCAGTCCATCATCAGGCCGATGGTGCCGGTCGGGGCGAGCACGCTGGCCTGGGCGTTGCGCCAGCCGTTGCGCGAGCCGATCGCGAGCGCGGCCTGCCACTCGCGTGTGGCGACCTTCTGCACCGCGGCGTCGTTGGCGTGGTAGGTGCGCACGAGGTCGTTGGCGGCGGCGTGCTTGCGCATGACCCGCTGGTGCGCCTCGGCGTTGCGGGCGTAGCCCTCGTAGGCGCCGACGATGCCCGCGAGTTCCGCGGAGCGGCGGTACGCGGTGCCGGTCATCAGCGAGGTGATGGCCGCGGCGAGCGTGCGGCCGCCCTCGGAGTCGTAGGCGTGGCCGGTGGCCATCAGCAGCGCGCCGATGTTGGCGTACCCGATGCCCAGCTGGCGGAACTTGCGGGTGGTGACGCCGATCGGCTCGGTCGGGAAGTCGGCGAAGCAGATCGAGATGTCCATCGCGGTGATGACCAGTTCGACGGCCTTGACGAAGGTCTCGGCGTCGAAGGTGCCGTCGTCGGCGAGGAACTTCATCAGGTTGAGCGAGGCCAGGTTGCAGCTGGAGTTGTCCAGGTGCATGTACTCGCTGCACGGGTTCGACGCGGTGATCCGGCCGGACTCCGGGCAGGTGTGCCAGGCGTTGATCGTGTCGTCGTACTGGATGCCCGGGTCGGCACACTCCCACGCGGCCTTGGCGAGCTTGCCGAACAGGCCCTTGGCGTCGACCCGCTCGATGACCTCGCCGGTGGTGCGCGAGCGCAGGCCGAACTGACCGGCGGACTCGAACGCGTGCATGAACTCGTCGGACACGCGCACCGAGTTGTTGGCGTTCTGGTACTGCACCGAGGCGATGTCGGAGCCGCCGAGGTCCATGTCGAAGCCCGCGTCGCGCAGCACGCGGATCTTCTGCTCCTCGCGGGCCTTGGTCTCGATGAACTCCTCGACGTCAGGGTGGTCGACGTCGAGGACAACCATCTTCGCCGCGCGACGGGTAGCGCCACCGGACTTGATGGTTCCAGCGGACGCGTCAGCCCCCCGCATGAACGACACCGGGCCGGAGGCAGTGCCACCGGAGGAGAGCAGCTCCTTGGACGAACGGATGCGGGAGAGGTTGAGGCCCGCCCCCGAGCCGCCCTTGAAGATCAGACCCTCTTCCTTGTACCAGTTGAGGATCGAGTCCATCGTGTCGTCGACGGCCAGGATGAAGCACGCGCTGACCTGCTGCGGGGAGCTGGTGCCGACGTTGAACCACACCGGGGAGTTGAAGCTGAACACCTGGTGCAGCAGCATCCAGGTCAGCTCGTGCTCGAAGACGAGCGCGTCGGTGTCGGTGGCGAAGTAGTCGTGCTCGATGCCCGCGGCGACGTAGGAGCGCACGACCCGGTCGATGAGCTGGCGCAGGGAGTTCTCGCGCACCGCGGTGCCCACCGCGCCGCGGAAGTACTTGCTGGTGACGATGTTGGTCGCGTTGACCGACCAGGAGTCGGGGAACTCGACGCCGCGCTGCTCGAAGTTCACCGAGCCGTCGCGCCAGTTGGTCATCACCACGTCGCGGTGCTCCCAGGTGACCTCGTCGTAGGGGTGCACCCCCTCGGTGGTGTAGACGCGCTCCACCCGCAGCCCCTGCCGCGGTGCGCCCGCGACCTGGTCAACCGCGGTCTCGACGGTCTCGGTCATGACCGGTCCCTCTCCCTCGTCCAATACGCCTTGTGCTGCTCTGGCCACGTCCGGGCTCCCCGTCCGATGCGGCCGTAGTCCTGGTCGACGCTCCCCGCCCCGGGGGCGTCTGGTCCTGTGACGCCTACTGCTCATGGTCGTGCGCTGTCCCCCTGGCGATCGCGGCCCGCAGGTCGGCGATCTCCCGCTCGAAGTCCTCCACCGAGGAGAAGGACCGGTACACGCTGGCGAAGCGCAGGTAGGCCACCCCGTCGAGCTCGCGCAGCGGTCCGAGGATGGCCAGCCCCACCTCGTGGCTGGGCACCTCGGCGCTGCCGCTGGCCCGGATGGCGTCCTCCACCTGCTGCGCCAGCAGCTGCAGCTGGTCCTCGTCGACCGGCCTGCCCTGGCAGGCGCGCCGCACGCCGCGCACGACCTTGTCGCGGCTGAACGGCTCGGTGACCCCGGAGCGCTTGACCACCGCGAGGATGGCCTCCTCGACGGTGGTGAACCGGCGGCTGCACTGCGCGCAGGAGCGCCTGCGGCGGATCACCTGACCGTCGTCGACCTCTCGCGAGTCCACGACCCGCGAGTCGGAGTTCCGACAGAACGGACAGCGCATGACCTCTCCCCGCACGGCTGCGTGTCCACCGTCCGGCGGAGCGCGACCGGACACGCTTGGTGATCGAACTGTGGATAACACGTGGATGGACGGTGGATAACCCACCCCAACCTGTGGACTAACTACAGCCATGTAACCACTAGATATTGGGGTCGACCGTAGGCGCTGACCCTACATGGGCGCAACTCAGACACGCCGGGGGCATTCGACAACGGCTTGACGACCACGCTGCGCGGTCACCGGGGCACCCAGCGGTTGCGTCGACCAGGTGAGGGCCCTGATCACCCGTCCGCCGGAACGGGTCACCCCGGCCGGTGGTCCTCAGCGGCGGGGGTCGGACATCCGCGGCTCGGGGCGGATCTCACCCGACCGAGTGATCATGAACACGTGCGGGTCACCGCACGCACGGGGCGGCGGCGGTCAGCGGGAGACGGGAACGGTGAGCGGCTGTCCGGGTCGGACGGTGGCGTCGTCGAGCCCGTTGAGCTCGCGGATGCGCTCGACCACGGCGGCGGTGTCGCTGTCGGGGGCGGTCCTGGCGGCCACATCGGACAGTGACTCACCGGCGGCGACGCGGACGACGGCGGTCGTCGACGGGACCTGCGACTCGGTCGCGACCGAGTTGGCCAGCGCGCCCACGCCGTAGACGAGGGCGGCGACGAGCGCGCCGAGACCCAGCATGGCGAGCAGCGGCAGCGGGGCGCGTCGTGGACCGCAGTCGGGTGCGGCGACCACGTGCGGCGCGCCCACTATCCGCCGTCGCGTCGGTGGCCGGAGCCTGCCCTTGCCCACGGTCCTGCCGGGTGCGGGCACCCGCACCGGCATGCCGTGCACCAGGGTCAACCTGGGCGTATCCGCCCCGGACCCGGTCTCGCGCTCCACCGTCGTCGATGTCGCCAGCGCCGCCATCGCTACCTCCCGCCGAACCCGCGTTCGAACTACCGTTCGATCGAACGCCCGTGCGAGTGTCTACCACCTGGCACCGACAAAATCGAGACCCGCCCGGCGTGTCGCTCGAACAGGTGTTTGATCTGCGCAGGTCGGCGGGCTACCGTCGAGGTCGGAGAAGATCGAAGTCGGCTCCAGGGTCAGGACGAGGACGATTTCGCCGGTCGCGCCGGGTTCACCGGCGGCGGCCGCAGGGAGGCAGCGCAGTGTCAGGCACGAGTGGTCGCAAGCCAGCGGGGACGCAGAAGCGGAAGCCCGCGCCGGACAACGTGCGCAGCTTCCCGGAGCCCGCAACCAGGGTCGACGCGGTCGACCTGCCGCAGCGCCAGCGCCAGGTGCTCGAGGTGATCCGGTCCTGGGTCCAGCGCAACGGCTACCCGCCCAGCGTCCGGGAGATCGGCGAGGCCGTCGGGCTGACCTCGACCTCGTCGGTGGCCTACCAGCTGCGCGCGCTCGAGGAGAAGGGCTACCTGCGCCGCGACCCGAACCGGCCGCGCGCGATCGGCGTGCTCTCGGCGGACGCCTCCACCGCGCAGCTGCGCGGCGAGCAGGTCAGCCCGGTGCTGATCGAGCAGTCCGAGGCGGGCCCGACGCCGACGTACGTGCCGGTGGTCGGCCGGATCGCCGCCGGTGGGCCGATCCTGGCCGAGCAGGCCGTCGAGGACGTGTTCCCGCTGCCGAAGGAGATCGTCGGCGAGGGCGCGCTGTTCATGCTCAAGGTCGCGGGCGACTCGATGATCAACGCCGCGATCGCCGACGACGACTGGGTCGTGGTGCGCCAGCAGCCGACCGCCGACAACGGCGACATCGTGGCCGCGATGATCGACGGCGAGGCCACCGTCAAGACCTTCAAGCGCCGCGACGGGCACGTGTGGCTGCTGCCGCACAACGACGCCTACGAGCCGATCCCCGGCGACGAGGCGACCATCCTCGGCAAGGTCGTCGCGGTGCTGCGCAGGCTCTGACCAGGCCATTCCCGCGTCGGACTCCCCGCGTCGACTAGGACTTCCTGGCCGCCCTGCGGTGCATGACCAGCAGGGTGCCACCGATCGCGACCGCCGCGATGCCCAGCGCGGGCACCGTCGACATGCCGTTCCCCTCGGCCGGTTTCCCGGTCGCGGTGGGGGTGGCGGCGTCGGTGCCGCTGGGCGGCGCCGCCTCGGTCGTGAGCAGGGCCGCCGCGCCCTTGACCACGCGGATGGGTGAACCCACGCCCTCGGAGCCGGACACCAGCGTCCCGTCCGGCTCGAGGGCGATCGCCTCGCCCTGCTCCTCGTCGGGTAGCGGTACCCGCGCGGGTTTGCGCTTGAGCGCCGCCATGATGTCGCCGTCGGGGGCCGGGTAGAGGTAAGCGTCGGTGTAGGTGCGCAGCACCACGATCGTGCCGTCGGAGCTGACAGACCCACCGGTCACGACCATCGAGCCGATCGCCGGGTTGACCGGTCCGCCCTTGGTGTCAGTGCTGCTGATCTGCACTTCTCCCACTCTTTCGAGTGGAGTTGGGCCGGGGGCCGCGAGCTTCCCCTTCGGCCGGTACACCTCGGAGACCCCGAATGGGCTCTTGGTCACCAGATACGGTGTGCCGCTCTTGTCGAGCAGCAACGCTTCGGTGTCATGTGGACCGTCCGGATAGGTCAGACGGTACAAGGTGGTCTTACCGGCGGGAGTTAGCGCAATCAGCGCCACTGTCTCGCGCTTCTTCTCGTTGTCACCGGTGTCCGCTAGCCAGAAGGTGCCGTCGGCCGCGCGGGCCAGGTCCTCGACGTCGAACGGGTCGGTAGGGCCGCTGATGACTTTCTGGACCTTGCAGTCGTGCCCCAGTACGAACACGGTCGACTTGGTGCCGCCGTCGTTGATGGCGTACCAGCGTTCACCGTCGGTCGCTAACCCCGACAGCTCGCCGAGCCTCTTGTCGGACTGAACGCAAGCGTCCGTGGGTGCCTGTGGTTGCGCTGACGCCCCCGTTGCCCCTATCACGCCCAACCACACGACCAGTGCCGCGGTCGCCAACGCCCGCACCCAGCCACCTCCCCTGTTTCACCACCCACCGTAGCCGCGTCACGGCTATAGAGGCGCAGACGCGCGTGGGAGGGGCCACGTTCACACGAAGGACCCCCGGTGAGACGACTGTCTCCCCGGGGGTCCTCGGTAGCGCTATGTCAGACCGGTGGCCCTATGTCAGACCGTGGTGCGCGCGTAGGTCTCCAGCACGCCCGCCAAGTCTGGCTTGACCTTGGCGCGCAGCTGGGTCCCCTGACCGGTGTGCTCCTCGGAGAGGATCTCGCCCTCCCGGTGCACCCGCGCCACGAGCTCGCCCCGCGAGTACGGCACGAGGACGTCGATCTCCTGCTCCGGCCGGGGCAGCAGCTCGGCGACCCGCTCGCGCAGCTCGTCGATGCCGGTCCCGGCGTGCGCGGAGACGAACACCGCGCCGGGCAGCAGGTGCCGCAGCCTGGCCAGGCCGAACTCCGTGGTGGCGTCGACCTTGTTGACCACGACCAGCTCCGGCGGCATCGCCCGCCCGCGCCGGTCGCCGATCTCGTGCAGCACCTCGCGCACCGCGTTGACCTGCCACTCCGGCATCGGGTCCGCCCCGTCGACCACGTGCAGCACGAGGTCGGCGTCGGCCACCTCGTCCAGCGTCGAGCGGAACGCCTCCACCAGCTGGTGCGGCAGGTGCCGGACGAAGCCGACCGTGTCGGTCAGCGTGTACGTGTGCCCCTCGGGGGTCTGCGTGCGCCTGGTCGTGGCGTCCAGGGTGGCGAACAGCGCGTCCTCCACCAGCACCCCCGCCCCGGTGAGGGCGTTGAGCAGGCTGGACTTGCCCGCGTTGGTGTACCCGGCGATGGCGACGCTGGGGATCTCGTTGGCGGTGCGCTGGCCGCGCTTGGTGTCGCGGACCGTGGCCATCGCGGTGATCTCCTTGCGCAGCTTGGAGATCTTGGCCCGGATGCGCCTGCGGTCGGTCTCCAGCTTCGTCTCACCGGGACCGCGCAGGCCCACGCCGCCGTTGGCGCCACCGGCTCTACCACCGGCCTGCCGCGACAGCGTCTGGCCCCAGCCGCGCAGGCGCGGCAGCAGGTACTGCAGCTGCGCCAGCTCGACCTGGGACTTGCCCTCCCGCGACCGGGCGTGCTGGGCGAAGATGTCCAGGATCAGGGCGGTGCGGTCGATGACCTTGACCTTGAGCCGGGACTCCAGTTGCTGCAGCTGCGACGGGGAGAGCTCACCGTCGCAGATAACGGTGTCGGCGCCGGTAGCGCGAACGACCTCCGCGAGCTCTAGGACCTTGCCCGAGCCCACGTACGTCGCCGGGTCCGGCCGGTCGCGGCGCTGCACGAGGCCCTCCAGGACCTCGGAACCCGCGGTCTCGGCCAGCCGGGCCAGCTCGGCGAGCGAGGCGTCCGACTCCAGTGCGCTGCCCTCGGTCCAGACCCCGACCAGCACGACGCGCTCCAGGCGCAGCTGGCGGTACTCGACCTCGGTGATGTCCTGCAGTTCGGTCGAGAGCCCGGCGACCCGCCGCAGCGACGACCGCTCCTCGAGTTCGAGTTCGCCCAGGGAGAGGTCAGCCGGGTCGGACAACGCGCCGTCGAATCCGTGCTGAGTGCTTTCCTCTGTCACCTGGTGAACCCATCCTTCGTTCTGATGCGAAATACGGCACCCCTCCGGTGTCGCGATGTCCCTATCGTCGCACGGTCCAGCAGCGGATTCGACCCACTTATTCCCCCGGGTACCACGCGACGTAGATGGCGGTGCGCTCGGCCCCCGGTTTCGGCGGCCGGTTCTGGTACTCGTCGAGCAGGGCGCCGAGGCGCAGCATGAACTCCGACTTGCTCTCGTCGTCGACCTGCACGACCAGCCTGGCCTGGTGGAGTTCACCCAGGTTGGTGCTCGCGACCTCGGCGAGGTAGGCCTGCAGCATCGCCTCGGTGACGTCGACGCGGTCGTCGTTGTCGTAGCGCAGGTGCCAGGACAGGCCGGTCGACAGGTACGGGATCTCCTTGGCGCCCCGGTTGCCCCGCCTGGCGGGCTGCGGCTCCAGGAAACCCGCCGCGACCAGCTTGCGGACGTGGTGCAGCGTGGTGGCCGGGTCCTTGCCGAGCCGCTCGGCGATCTCCTTGTTGGTCAGCGGGCGCTGGTAGGTCAGCCGGATGATCCGCAGCCGGACGGCCGAGCCGAGGGCCTCCAGCTCGACCGGGCTGGCGGCGCGCCGAGGTGGTCGCGGGTCATCACTCACAGCTTCACCCTACCGGCTGAGGCCAGAGTGATTGACAGTTTCCAATCACTCGCGGCATCCTCGAACCATGACCTCGTCCCTCCGCCACCACGGCGGATTCCGGCTGCTGTGGGCGGGCGACACGATCGCCCAGTTCGGCACGGCCATCGCCTCGGTGGTGCTGCCGCTGCTCGCCGTGGGCGCCCTGAACGCGACCCCGGGCCAGATGGGTGTGCTGGTCGCGGCGGAGACGGCGGCGTTCCTGCTCATCGGTCTCCCGGCCGGGGCCTGGGTGGACCGGGTCAGGCGCAGGCCGCTGATGATCAGGATGGACCTGGTCAGGACCGTGCTGCTGCTCAGCATCCCGGTGGCGGGCTGGGCCGGGGTGCTCACGTTCACCCAACTGGTGGTCGTGGCGCTGCTGGTGGGCACGTGCACGGTGTTCTTCGACGTGGCCTACCAGTCGTACCTGCCCGCGCTGGTGGGGCGGGAGCACCTGATGGAGGGGAACGCGAAGCTCCAGGCGAGCCAGTCCGTGGCCATCTTCGCGGGTCCCGCCCTCGGTGGCGGGTTGACCACGCTGATCGGCGCGGCGTCCACCTTGGCGAGCACCGGTCTCGGGTACCTCGCCTCAGCGCTGTGCCTGTCGCGGATACCCATGCAGGAGCCCATGCCGCGGCGATTACCCGATCGGAACCTGCGCGCGGAGGTGGCCGAGGGGCTGCGGTTCGTGGTGTCGGACCGGCGGCTGCGGGCGATCACGGGCTGCACGGCCTCGTGGAACCTGTTCTTCGGCGTCCAGGGCGCGGTCTCGATCCTGTTCATGGTCCGCGTCGTGGGCCTGAGCGAGGCGGCGGTCGGCGTGGTGCTCGGTTTCGTCGGTCTCGGTGGGATCGCCGGGGCGGCGCTGTCCGCGCGGGTGATCCGGGTGCTCGGGCACGCCAGGGCGATCTGGCTGGTCCCGGTGATCGGTTCGGCGTTCGGGTTGCTGATCCCGTTGGCGGGCCCGGACTGGCGGCTCGGCCTGCTGGTGGTGGGCCAGGTCGTGCTCGGCTCGTCGATCGTGGTCTACAACGTCGCCCAGGTCAGCTACCGGCAGGCGATCTGCCCGGACCACCTGCTGGGCCGGATGAACGCCAGCATCCGGTTCCTGGTCTGGGGCACCCAGCCGCTGGGTGCGCTGGCTGGGGGCGCGTTGGGCACGGCGATCGGGATCCACCCGACGCTGTGGATCGCCGTTATCGGGCCGTTCGCGGCGTGCTTGTGGGTGGTCTGCTCGCCGTTGCGGACCGCAGGAGAGATCACCGTGT
The DNA here is from genome assembly GCF_024171945.1 of Actinokineospora globicatena. Classification (GTDB taxonomy): domain Bacteria; phylum Actinomycetota; class Actinomycetes; order Mycobacteriales; family Pseudonocardiaceae; genus Actinokineospora; species Actinokineospora globicatena. The sequence goes on along the minus strand of NZ_JAMTCR010000002.1, from coordinate 2,561,311 downwards.
CCTCGAATCCCGAGGGCACGGACCAGCGAGAGATGACCGAAGGAGGTGAGGAGCGGGCAGCGGATCAGGCGTAGGTGTTCCACCAGGACTCGGTGAGCGTGCCCTCGGCGACGAACTCGGCCGGGCCGGTGAGGGTGCAGGTGTCCTCGGCGACGGTGATCTCCACCGTCCCGCCCGGGATGTGCACGGTGACGGCACCGGTGGTCAGGTACCTGACCGCCAACGCGGCGACCGCCGCGGCGACGGTGCCGGTGCCGCACGAGCGGGTCTCCCCGACGCCGCGCTCGTGCACCCGCATCCGGATCTCGGTGGGGCCGAGGACCTCGATGAACTCGAGGTTCACCCCGCGGGGGAAGAAGTCCCGGTCGAACCCGGGCTGGGTGCTCAGGTCCAGGGCAGCGACCGAGTCGACCACGCTGACCAGGTGCGGATTGCCGACATCGACCCCGAGGCCGGTGTGGGTGATCTCGTTGACCGTGGTGGTCGACTGGCCGAGCACGCGGGCTGGGCCCATGTCGACGGTCACCGTGCCGTCGGTGTGGACGGTGGCGGGCCGCACGCCCGCTCGGGACCAGACCTGGACCTCGGGTCCGTCGACCAGTCCAGCGTCCCGCAGGTACCGGGCGAACACCCGAACGCCGTTGCCGCACATCTCCGCCACCGACCCGTCGGCGTTGCGGTAGTCCATGAACCAGGCATCACCGTCGATCCCCGCAGGGGCGTCGGCGAGCGCCTTGGCCCGGACCACCCGCAGCACACCGTCGGCCCCCAGCCCGCGCTGTCGGTCGCACAACGCCCGGACGCGCCCCTCCGTCAGTTCGAGGTCACCATCCGGGTCCGGCAACACCACGAAGTCGTTCTCCGTGCCATGCCCCTTAACAAACGCGATCGCCACCCCACCACAGTACGTCCGCGCCCCCAACACCACCGCCCCACCTCCACCACGACGAATCCGATCTACGAAGGGAGACCGACAATCCCCCAAACCCACAACTGAACATTCCCGGGTGCCGCGCCACATCGCACTGGCCCGCGCCTCAACCGATCCGGCTGGTGTCGAACAACGGTGGCAACGCCCCCACGACAACGCCCACTGTGGCAATGTCCGGATTACCGGCCAGTGAGGGTCAGGGCCGCGTCGAGCAGGTCCGGGCGAGCGGCGTCGAGCCAGGTGATGCGGCGGTCGCGGCGGAACCAGGAGCGTTGGCGGCGGACGAACCGGCGGGTGGCGCGGGCGGTCTCGGTGGCGGCCTCGGTGAAGTCCGCGACGGCGCTCGGCCGCACAGCGTCGCGGTCCACAGTGCCGTCGCGATCCCAAGCCTCATCGCGGTCCCGAGCACCGTCGCGGACCCGACCATCGTCGCGGACCCGAGCTTTGTCACGGTCCGCAGCACCAGAGACCAGGGCATCAGGGTCCGCGGCGTCCTGGGCCACGGCGGCAGGCGTTACGGCGCCTTGGGCTACGGCGCCAGGGGCTGAGGCAACCGAGGCCACGGCGGCACGGGCTGCGGTGACACTGGCCGCGGCGTCGAGGGCTGTGGCGGCGAGGGCGGCGAGGACCTGCTGGTAGCCGAGGGCTCTGGCTGCTGTCCTGCCCTCGCGCAGGCCCTGGGTCTCCAGGGTGCGGACCTCGTCGACCAAGCCGGCGGCGAACATCCGGTCCACCCTGAGGTCCACGCGGGCGTCGAGGTCGGCGGGGTCGCGGTCGAGGCCGATCATGACCATGTCGTAGCGGGCGGGGCCCGGTTTGGGCATGGTGGCGGAAAACGGCCTACCGGTCAGCTCGATGACCTCTAGGGCGCGGACGATGCGTCGGCCGTTGCTCGGTAGGACTGACTCCGCGGCCAGCGGGTCCTGCGCGGCGAGTCTGGCGTGCAGTGGCGCGGGGCCGACGGTGGCGAGTTCCGCTTCCAGGCGGGCGCGGACCGCCGGGTCGGTGCCCGGGAACTCCAGTTCGTCCACGACAGCCTGGACGTACAGGCCGGAACCGCCGACGAGGACCGGGACCCGGCCCCGGGCCAGCACGTCCTCCACCACGGACCTGGCGTGCCGTTGGTAGGCCGCGACGGACGCCGTCTCGGTCACGGTGAGGACGTCGAGCAGGTGGTGCGGGACGCCCCGGCGCTCGGCGGGGGTGATCTTGGCGGTGCCGATGTCCATGCCCAGGTACAGCTGCATGGCGTCGGCGTTGATCACCTCGCCGCCGAGGCGTTCGGCGATGGCGACGCCGAGGTCGGACTTGCCCGTCGCGGTCGGACCGACGACGGCGACCGCGCGGCTCACGCCGTCTCCCACACCGCGTAGTGGTAGGCCACCCCGAGCGGGGTGGAGACGCGGGCTTCGACCGGCCGCCAAGGACGTCCGGCGCGCGCCGCGCTCGCGAGCACCTGCCACGGTGCCCGGCCGACCGCGCCCAGTTCCGCGGCGACCGTCGGATCCAACTGAGCGAGTGCGTCGAGGTCGACAGCGGCGAAGGCGCGCGCGACCTCTTCGTCGAAAGCCGAGGATCGCTCGTCTGGCCTACCGACCGAGCGTTCCCCGTGGCGGTGCGAGCCGTCCCCGAGTACCAGCAGCCCCACCGGGTCCGGCCCGGCCAACTCCTCGGCGATCCGCGCTCCCTCATCGGCGCACTCGGACGGCGACAGGTCTGCCGCGACGACGTGGACGGTGACGTCAGGTCCGCCGACCTGGGCCCGCAGCCACCCGGCGACCAGCGCGGGCAGCGGCAACCCGGGATCGGCGAAGGTCAGGTCCGCCTTGGCACCCAGTCCCACCCGAACGTCCACTCCGAACCCGCGGAAGGTCCCGGCGACGTCGGGCCTGTACCGACCAGGCCGGTCCCCCGCGCCCACCGCCACCCAGCGGGGCAGGTCGGCGAGCGACGCGGCGACCGCGAGGCAGTCGGCGCGCACGGCGTCAGCGTCCCGGTCGCCCCCACCGGTCAGTTCCGGCACGATCAGGGGCGGGTGCGGCACCACGGCGACTCGGCGGATCACGGGCCCGAGGTTACTGTCCGTCGAACAAAGTTGGCGCCGACGGCCCACGGACAGCACCTTTTGCGGCACCATGATGACCATTGCGGCCCTCCGGAGTACCCAGGCGCCTCTTGACCTGTTTGAATGCGCGCGGGTAGGAGCAAGCCGCACGGCCCGAGGGCCGTTCGCACAGTGCTGGGCCCCGCGTGAGCGGGGCGCCCGCTCACGCGGGCACGCAGGCAGGAGGAGTCGGCCATGACGGACAAGGACCACGGCGCCGGGGCAGTGGCGGAGCAGGACAGCGGCGGCGAGCCGGACCAGGCCGTGGTGGCCGCGCCGGTCGAGGCACCGTCAGCCACCGAGCCGACACCCGCTGGGGCGGCCCCGGTCGAGGCACCGCCCGCCCAGGAAGCACCGGTCGAGACCGCGGACGCGGCACCCGAGACCACCCCCGTCGACACGGCAGCGCCCGAGACGGCACCGGTCGAGTCAACCCCCGCGGAGACGACGCCCGACGCGGCGGCCCCGAGCGACGCGGCGGCTGAGACCGCCGCGGAGCAGGCGAGCACGGACGAGCCCGTCGCGGACGTGACCCCCGTCGACGTCCCGGCCCCCAGCCAGGTAGCGGTGACCCGCGCCCCCGCCCCGGCCGCGCCGTCGGTGGAAGGCGGACCGCAGGTGCCGACCGCGGCGTCGGACCCGGGCAAGTGGGGTCGCGTCGACGCCGACGGCACGGTCTACGTGCGCACGGCCGACGGTGAGCGCGCGGTCGGGTCGTGGCAGGCCGGTGAGCCCGCGGAGGGCCTCGCGCACTTCGCCCGCCGGTTCGACGACATCCGCACCGAGGTCGAGCTGCTGGCGACCCGGTTGGTGTCCGGGTCCGGCGACCCGAAGCAGGCGGCGACCAACGCCAAGCACATCAAGGACGGCCTGGCCGAGGCGCACGTCGTCGGCGACCTCGCCGCGCTGGCCGCCAGGATCGACTTCGTGCTGGCCAACGCCTCGGTCGCGGTGGAAGCCGCCAAGCACGCCCGCGAGGAGGCCAGGGCCGGGTCCGTGGCCCGCAAGCAGGAGCTGGTGGAGGAGGCGGAGCGGCTCGCCGAGGAGTCCACCCAGTGGAAGGTGGCCGGTGACCGGCTGCGCGCCGTCCTGGACGAGTGGAAGACGATCAAGGGCGTCGACCGCAAGACCGACGAGCAGCTGTGGCGGCGCTTCTCCAAGGCCCGCGACACCTTCAACCGCAGGCGCGGCTCGCACTTCGCCGACCTCGACCGCCAGCGCGCCACCGCCAAGTCCCGCAAGCAGGAACTGGTGGAGGAGGCCGAGCGGCTCGCCGAGTCCGACGACTGGGGTCCCACCGCGGGCCGGTACAAGGACCTGATGCTGGAGTGGAAGGCGGCCGGGCGCGCGCCCAAGGACGCCGACGACACCCTGTGGCAGCGGTTCCGGGCCGCGCAGGACGCGTTCTTCGCCCGCCGCTCCAGCGTGTTCGACGAGCGCGACGCCGAGTTCGCTGACAACGCCCGCAAGAAGGAAGAGCTGCTCGCCGAGGCCGAGAAGATCACCACGGCCGATGTCGACGCGGCCCGCGCCGCCCTGCACAAGGTGCAGGAGCGCTGGGAGGTCATCGGCAAGGTCCCGCGCGAGCGCATCCGCGAGCTCGAGGGCCGCCTGCGCGCCGTGGAGGAGAAGGTCCGCACCGCCGCCGACGCCCAGTGGCGGCGCACCGACCCCGAGGCCGAGGCCAGGGCCGCCCAGTTCCGCGAGCGGGTCCAGCAGTTCGAGTCCCAGGCCGCCAAGGCCAGGGCCGCCGGCGACAAGCGCCGCGCCGAGCAGGCCGAGGCCCAGGCCGCCCAGTGGCGCGAGTGGCTGGCCGCCGCCGAGCAGGCCGTCGCGTCCCGCTAGTCCCACCCCGTCAATGGCCCCCGGCTCACCAGCCGGGGGCCATTTGCCACCTCCCCCCTCGGGTCACCCATCCGAGCACCCCACCCCAGCCACTTTCCCCAGCTAGCTGCCCCTTTACCCGCCCCAGAACTCCCCTCTTCCGGGCGACAGAAGTTATCCACATGTGGATCACCGCACCCCCACTTTCAAGATCACCCGTCGGGGGGTCCCGGTAGACTGGACCTGGGCCGCCCCCCGGAGAGGGTGGGGGCCGGGCTGGGGTGGGACCGCGTGCGCGCGCGAAGCGGAGCCGTGGAGGCTAGCGGAGCGTGGGGGCTAGAGGAGCGTTGCAGGGCTCTAGCCGTGGGGAAGGCGATAGCGCGGAAAGTCGGCGTTAGCCGTGGGCGCGGGCGCTAGCGGTCAACATGGCTCTTGAGGCGTCGCCGGGGCGGGCGGGTGCAGATGAAGGACTCCACAGGCCTCTAGAGCGCAGGGCTGCGGACGCGACTGGGTCAGTGGGGCTGGTGGGGGCGGGACCAGGCGGTTTTGAGCCAGAGGGCGGCTAGGACGACCATGGCGATCTCGCTGATGATCAAGCCGGGGCCGGGGCCCGGGGAGTTGAGGCCCGCGGTGGACTGGCGGGTCCAGATGGCCAGGAGACCGTCCACGGCGGCGAACCAGCCGCCGAGGGCAGCGATCCAGGTGAGGGTCCAGCGGCGGAGGGCGAGGGCCAGGGCCGAGGCGAGGATGCCGAAGGCGAGGGCGGTGCCCGCGAACAGCCGGGGAACCGCCCCGGCCTTGCCGGTTGCGTCGCCCGCCGCGAGCAGGACCTGCCAGCCCGCAGCGGAGCCCATCCACGGCAGGACGTAGCCCACGATCAGGACGAAGACCGCGATGGCGAGGACGACCGCGCGGAAGCCGAGGTCCACGGTGGCTGACCGCTCGACCGCGTCGATCTCGGCGCGCAGCGACGCGAGGTCTTGGTCGTCGGTGGTCATCCGCGGCCTCCGGTCGGGGTTGCGCAGCCGTCGGCGGCGGGCAGCGGCGCGGGGGTGCCGAAGCCGGGTAGCCCCAACGTGACGCCGTTGGTCTTGGGGCGTAGGCCTGCCTCGTGGTTGTCCCCCGCGCGCGTGCGGCGGTGGGACAAGAGGGTGCCGTCAGCGACTAGGTGGTGCGGGGCGGCATAGGTGATGACAGTCGAGACCACGTCACCCGGGCGGATAGCGCTGTCGCCGGGGTTGAAGTGGACCAGGCGGTTGTCGCGGGCGCGGCCGCTCATCCGGTGCGTGTCGGCGTCCTTGCGGCCCTCGCCGGTGGCGACGACGACCTCGACGGTGCGGCCGACCTGCTCCTTGTTCAGCTGCCAGGCGATGTCGTTCTGCAGCGCCACCAGCCGGTCGTAGCGCTCGCGCACGACCTCCTTGGGCAGCTGGTCGGGCATCGTCGCGGCCGGGGTGCCCGGCCGCTTGGAGTACTGGAAGGTGAACGCGCTGGCGAAGCGGGACTGGGCGACCACGTCCAGCGTCGCCTGGAAGTCCGCCTCGGTCTCGCCGGGGAAGCCGACGATGATGTCGGTGGTGATCGCCGCGTCCGGCATGGCGGCGCGGACCTTGTCGATGATCGACAGGTAGCGCGCGGACCGGTACGAGCGGCGCATCTCGCGCAGCAGCCGGTCCGAGCCCGACTGCAGCGGCATGTGCAGCTGGTGGCACACGACGGGCGTCTCGGCCATGGCGGCGATGACGTCGTCGGTGAAGTCCTTCGGGTGCGGGGAGGTGAACCGGACCCGTTCGAGGCCGTCGATGTCGCCGCAGGCGCGCAGCAGCTTGCCGAAGGCGTAGCGGTCGCCGAACTCGACGCCGTAGGAGTTGACGTTCTGCCCGAGCAGCGTCACCTCCAGCACGCCCTCGGCGACCAGCGCGGACACCTCGGCGAGCACGTCGCCGGGGCGCCGGTCGCGTTCCTTGCCGCGCAGCGCGGGCACGATGCAGAAGGTGCAGGTGTTGTTGCAGCCGACCGAGATCGACACCCAGCCCGAGTGCGCGGAGTCGCGGCGGGCGGGCAGCGTGGAGGGGAAGACCTCCAGCGACTCGAGGATCTCGACCTCGGCCTGGCGGTTGTGCCTGGCCCGCTCCAGCAGGGTGGGCAGCGAGCCGATGTTGTGCGTGCCGAACACCACGTCCACCCAGGGCGCGCGGCGCACGATCTCGCCGCGGTCCTTTTGCGCCAGGCAGCCGCCGACGGCGATCTGCATGTCGGGGTTGGCCGTCTTCGCGGGCGCCAGGTGGCCGAGGTTGCCGTAGAGCTTGTTGTCGGCGTTCTCGCGCACCGCGCAGGTGTTGAACACGACGACGTCGGCCGGGGCGCCCTCGGGCGCGGCGACGTAGCCCGCGTCCTCGAGCAGGCCGGACAGCCGCTCGGAGTCGTGGACGTTCATCTGGCACCCGTAGGTGCGGACTTGGTAGGTTCGCGCGCTCATCTCGGTGTCCGAGGGTACGCCGGGCCGCTGGCGCCCCGAGCACCCGCCGACCGGTTCCCGGCGGAGCGGGCCGCGCTTTCGTGGTGAACGGCACGTCGCGCCCGGGGGCCTCTGGCACGATCGTGCAATGGCACGCGGCGGTGGGGCTCGCAGGACGACGGCGGTCCTCGCCGTGGTCGTGCTCGCGCTGCTGGCCGGGTGCGAGACGCAGTTCCCCGCGGTGCGGCTGCGGATCGCGGCGGGCAACAAGTCCGGGGTCTACAACACGATCTCGCAGTACATGGCGGGTGTGTGGCAGGCCAGGCTGGGCACCGAGCAGCTGGAGGTGCTGGCCACCGGTGGCTCCCCGGACAACGTCAACAAGCTGCTCTCCGGCGAGGTCGACATCGCCTTCAGCGCCGCGGACGTGGCGTCCAAGCCGACCGCCGGGCCCCGGTCGCCGCGCGCGCTGGCCCGCATCCACGACGACTACCTGCACGTGGTGGTGCGCGACGACGGTCCCGTCCAGCAGCTGTCGGACCTGCGCGGTCTGCGGGTGGGCATCGGCGCCAAGGACTCCGGGGTGGAGTTCATCGCCAAGCGGGTCCTGGCGCTGACCGGCCTGGACTCCCCCGGGATGCTGACCCAGCGCTCGCTCGACCTGGCCTCGTCGGTCGACGCCCTCAAGCGCGGCGAGATCGACGCGTTCTTCTGGTCCGGCGGGTTACCGACGCAGGCCATCTCCGGGCTCGGCGACGTGCTGCCGATCCGGTTGCTCGACCTGGCCGACGACATCCCGGCGCTGCGCAAGCAGTACCCGGTGTACAACTCGGCCTCGATCCCCGCGTCGACCTACCACCTGGCGGGCAGGCCGGTGAACACGCTGGCGGTGCCGAACTTCCTGCTCGTCACCGATCAGATGTCCGACGACCTCGCCGAGGGGTTGATCCGGGAGTTCTTCGCGGCGCTGCCCGAGCTGGCCAAGCAGACCCCGGCAGCGCTGTCGATAGACCTCCAGTCGGCGATCGAGACCGACCCGCTCAAGCTGCATCCCGGAGCCGAGCGCTTCTACCGGGGCGAAAAGATCTAACGCTGCGCCGGTAGCTCTACCGTGACGCGCAAGCCGCCGCCGTCAGGTAGGTCCAACCGCAGATCTCCCGCTGCCCTGGCCACGATGCGACTGACGATCGCGAGGCCCAGGCCTGAACCGGGCACGTTCTGATGGGCCCCACTGCGCCAGAACCGGTCGGTCGCGCGCTCAAGTTCGTCCGCGCGCAAACCAGGTCCGTGGTCGCGCACACCGACAAGTACGACGTTTCCCTCTACCGCGACCGACACCAGCACAGAGCTACCCGCGCCAGTGAACTTCAACGCGTTGTCCAACAGCGCGTCCAGGACCCCGTCCAATCCGCGCGCCGGTGCCATCGCCCGCGTTGGTCCTACCGTGCCGTTGACGTCCAGCACGATGTCGCGCGAGTCCGCGACCACCCGCCAGTCGGCGACCCGCTCGGCCACCACGGCGTCGACGTCGACCGGCACCAGGTCGCCACCGGTGTTCTCGGCGCGGGCCATGGCCAGCAGTTCGTCCAGGATCCGGTTGAGCCGGTCCGCCTCGGCCGCGGCGGCCACCCGGTGGTCGTCGGCGTCGGCGTCGACGTGGCCCTCCAGGTTGACCAGGCGGAGCTTGAGCGCGGTCAGCGGGTTGCGCAGCTGGTGGGAGGCGTCGGCGACGAAGGCGCGCTGCGCGGCGAGCGCGTCACCGACGCTGGCGGCCATCTGGTCGAAGGACCGCACGAGTTTGCGCAGTTCAGGCGGTCCGTGCTCGTCGGCGACCCGTTCCGCCTCGCGCCCGCTGACCACGGCGGCGACCAGCGACCCGGTCGCCTCGTCCAGCCGCCGCACCGGCCGCAGGATCCACTGGATCACCGGGACCGCCAGCACCAGCGCCAACCCGAACGACAGGATCCCGCCCGCGGCGATCAGCAGCCACCACCACAGCACCCGGGTGCGGCTGCCCCCGGTCGGCGACACGGTGATGACCGCGCCGCGCACCTCCCCGTCGACCAGCACCGGTCCGGCCAGCACCAGCGGCCGGTCGTTCCACGGCAGCAGCAACGCGCCCGACTCGGGGCGGCGACCGGCCAGCGCGCGCTGCACCTGCTGGCGCACGTCGTCCGACGTCAGCTCGACCGGCGCGGGGCCGTCGGCGGGACCGGAGCTGACCTGCGGGCGGCTGTCCTGGTCGACGATCAGCACGTCCACGCCGTAGAGCTCGAAGTAGCGCTGCAGCTCCTCGCGCATCGAGTCGGCGCTGTCGTCGGTGAGCGGGCGCTGGGCCATGGACGCGAACCGGTTGGTGTCGGTGAGCCGGTCCAGGAACAGCTTCTGCTGCTCGGAGCCCGCGACCGACAGCGCGAGCGGCACACCGAGGCCGAAGACCAGCAGCGCGACGAGGAACCAGACCATGCCGAGCAACCGAGTCCGCATCGCGCCTCCCCCCGAGTACGTCTCAGGCGAGTCTGCCCGGTTGACCCGACAAGCGGTACCCGACCCCCCGAACGGTCTCGATCAGCGCGGGCCGCCCCAGCTTGGTGCGCAGCGTGGCCACGTGCACGTCGAGCGAGCGGTTCTCCGCGGCACCGGCGCGCCCCCACACCTCGGCCAGGATCTGCTCGCGCCCGCACACCGCGCCCTTGGCGTCGACGATCAGCGCGAACACCTGGAACTCCTTGCGCGACAACGAAACCGTCGCACTGTCCACAGTGACCTCGTGGCGGTCGAAGTCGACCCGGACGCCCTCGAGCTCGACGACACCGCTGGGGCCGCCGCCGCGATCGGTGCGGCGCCTGCGCACCGCGTGCACGCGCGCGACGAGTTCGTCGACGTCGTAGGGCTTGACGAGGTAGTCGTCCGCGCCCGCGCGCAGGCCGAGGATGCGGTCGTCGACCTCCCCGCGCGCGGACACCACGATGATGGCGACGTCGCTGGCGCCCCGGATCTGTCGACACAGGACGATCCCGTCCACGTCCGGCAGGCCCAGGTCGAGCAGCACCACGTCGACCTCGCCGACCAGGTCGAGCACCCCGGCGCCCGAGGCCAGCCTGCGCACCACCAGGCCGCGCCGGACCAGGGCGGGGGTCAGCGCGTCAGCGACCCGGTCGTCGTCCTCCACGAGCAGCACGCGCACCGCGAACCTCCACGATCCCCAGGCGGATGTGTGACAGAGTTGAGACCCTAAGTGTTGCTCAAGGCCCATGGGAGAGGTGGGCGAGCCGGAGTAGGTTTCCGCCAACGCCCATCCCCAGACCACTGACGCAACCCGGTACGCCAGCGCTCGGAGGACGCCATGACCGAACCGAACCCCGCCCGGCCGATGGTCCGGATGGCCGCGGTGGACAAGTTCTTCGGTCCGCTGCACGTGCTCAAGAAGATCACCCTGGAGGTGCCGCGCGGCCAGGTCGTGGTGGTGCTCGGTCCGTCCGGATCGGGCAAGTCGACCCTGTGCCGGGCCATCAACCGGTTGGAGCCGATCGATTCCGGGCTCATCGAGGTCGACGGCCGCCCGCTGCCCGCTGAGGGCAAGGAACTGGCCAGGCTGCGCGCCGAGGTCGGCATGGTCTTCCAGTCGTTCAACCTGTTCGCGCACAAGACGATCCTGGAGAACGTCACGCTCGCCCCGATCCGGGTGCGCAAGCTGCCCGTCGCCGAGGCCCGCAAGACGGGGCTGGAACTGCTCGAGCGGGTCGGGATCGCCAACCAGGCCGACAAGTACCCGGCGCAACTGTCCGGTGGTCAGCAGCAGCGCGCCGCGATCGCGCGGGCGCTGGCCATGCGGCCCAAGGTGATGCTGTTCGACGAGCCCACCTCGGCGCTGGACCCGGAGATGGTCCAGGAGGTGCTCGACGTGATGAGCGCGCTGGCCGCCGACGGGATGACCATGCTGGTGGTGACGCACGAGATGGGCTTCGCGCGCAAGGCCGCCCATCGGGTGATCTTCATGTCCGACGGCGAGGTCGTCGAGGACAGCACGCCGCAGGAGTTCTTCACCGCGCCGAAGTCCGGGCGGGCCAAGGACTTCCTTGGCAAGATCCTCACCCACTGACCTTTCTCCCGAGAAGGCAGTACAGACGGCCGGATCGCGGCCGACGACAAACGAAGGAGCACACATGCGACTCCGGGGCCTCATGGTCGGTACCGTGACCGCCGCCCTCGCCCTCTCGCTCGCCGCGTGCGGCGGGTCGAGCGACTCGGGATCGGGCAACCCCTCGGTGGACGCCAAGGCCTCGTTCGAGGCGGGCACCACGATGGCCACCCTGAGCCAGGCAGGCAAGATCCGCGTCGGCACCAAGTTCGACCAGCCGCTGTTCGGCCTCAAGGGCCTCGACGGCAAGCCGACCGGGTTCGACGTCGAGGTCGCCAAGCTCGTCGCCGCCAAGCTGGGGATCAGCGCGGACAAGATCGAGTGGGTCGAGTCCCAGTCGAAGTTCCGCGAGGAGTACATCGAGCAGGGCAAGGTCGACCTGGTCGTGGCGACGTACACGATCAACGACAAGCGCAAGGAGCGCGTGTCCTTCGCCGGTCCGTACTACGAGGCGGGCCAGGACCTGATGGTCAAGAAGGACTCCACCGTCGACGGCCCGGAGGCGCTCAAGGCCGCGGGCGCCAAGGTCTGCTCGGTCACCGGCTCCACCCCGGCCGAGAAGATCAAGGAGTACGTCGACCAGTCGAACATCGTGCTCTTCGACGTGTACTCCAAGTGCGCCGACGCGCTGCGCACCGGCCAGGTGCAGGCCGTGACCACCGACAACGTGATCCTGCTCGGCCTGGTCGACGCGTCGAAGGGCGACTTCAAGCTGGTGGGCAAGCCGTTCACCAAGGAGCCCTACGGCATCGGCATCAAGAAGGGCGACACCAAGTTCTGCCAGTTCGTCAACGACACCCTCAAGGCCGCCGCCGCTGACGGCGCCTACGAGAAGGCGTGGAAGGACACCGCGGGCAAGGTCGCGCCCAACACCCCGAAGCTGCCCGAGACCGCTACGTGCAGCTGATCTGCTGACCCGCGTCCTGGGGCGCCCGCCGACGGCGGGCGCCCCAGGCCCTTACCGGGCTCGGAGCCACCCGTGAACGTCATCATCGACAACTTCCCGCTCTACGTCAGCGGTTTCCTGCAGACGCTGCGGATCTGCGCGTTCGCCGCGCTCGGCTCGCTGGTCCTCGGCACGGTCATCGCCGGGTTCCGGGTGTCGCCGGTGCCACCACTGCGCTGGGTGGGCACCGCGTGGGTCACCGTGTTCCGCAACTGCCCGCTGACCGTCGTGCTGTTCTTCTGCGCGTTCGGCCTGCCGGAGATCGGCGTCAACGGCGCGTACTTCTGGTTCGGCGTGACCGGCCTGATCCTCTACACCTCCGCGTTCGTCTGCGAGGCGGTCCGCAGCGGCATCAACTCGGTGCCCGCCGGTCAGGCCGAGGCGGCGCGCGCGGTCGGGTTGACCTTCAGCCAGTCGCTGACCTCGGTGGTGCTGCCGCAGGCGCTGCGCACGGTCGTGCCGCCGCTGGGCAGCGTCATCATCGCGATGATCAAGAACTCCGCGATCGTCGGCGCGTTCGGCGTCGGCGGCGACCTGTTCGCCGTCGGCGACACCCTGACCAGCTCGCGCGGCGAGGCCGTGCTGCCGGTGCTGATCGGCGTCGTGCTGGGCTACCTGGTGATCACGATCCCCGGCGGCCTGCTGCTGGGGCTGCTGGAGCGGAAGGTGGCGATCGCCCGATGAGCACGACATCCGTCCTGTTCGACGCACCGGGGCCGCGCAGCAAGCGGCGGGTGCTGATCGGCTCGGTCATCGCGGGCCTGCTGCTGCTCGGCGTGCTGGTCCTGGTCGGCCTGCGGCTCGACGCGCAGCACCAGTTCGACGTCGAGAAGTGGGCGCCGCTGTTCGACCCGTCCGACGAGCAGTTCCCGCTGGTGTGGCAGCGCATCGGCGAGGCGCTGGGCAACACGCTGGTCGCCGCCGCGCTGGCGATGGTGTTCTCGCTGGTGATCGGCACCCTGCTGGCGGTCACCAGGGTGACCGCGGCCCGCTGGTACCGCTGGGCGGTCGTCGGCCTGGTGGAGCTGCTGCGCGGGGTCCCGGTGGTCATCGCGATCTTCTTCGCCTCCCGGGTGCTGCCGCAGTTCGGCCTCGACCTGGAACCGCTGTGGTTCCTGGTGATCGGCCTGACCGCCTACAACTCGGTGATCATCGCCGAGATCGTCCGCGCGGGCATCGACTCGCTGCCCAAGGGCCAGCGGGAAGCCGCCGAGTCCCTGGGCTTGCGGCGCGGCCAGGTGCTGTCGCTGGTGCTGCTGCCGCAGGCGTTCCGGGTGATGCTGCCCGCGGTGATCAGCCAGCTCGTGGTGGTCCTCAAGGACACCTCGCTCGGCTTCGTCATCAGCTACGAGGAACTCGTGCGCGTCGCGGGCCAGATCGTGCAGGTCCTGTCCAACCCGATCCAGGTCTACCTGCTGATCGCGGTCATCTTCACCCTGATCAACTACACCCTGAGCCGCTTCGCCATCTGGGTCGAGCGCCGCCTCAGCCAGGGCAAGAAGTCCGCCACCGCCACCCTCTCCGCCACCGACCCCGCAGGCGCGGGCACCGGCGGCGGCTGACGCCTTACCTCCACGCGGTAGCCCTATCACCGCTACCGCGTGGAGGCAGGCCTAACATCCACACCCCATGGACCTAGCCCGCCTGAGCGACGACGTCGAAGCGATCTCTTACGGCTACGCCCAAGCCCACGGCTTCACCCGGGACGCCACCTGGTTCCTCCTCGAACTCCACGAGGAAGTCGGCGAACTCACCCAGGCCTACCTGATGCACACCGGCCAGGCCCGCCCCAAGGGCAACACCCCCGAGACCCTGGCCGACAACTTCGCCGCCGAACTGGCCGACGTCCTCTGCCACGTCCTCCTCCTGGCCCGCCACCACGACGTCGACCTGCCCCACCACATCGACCGCAAGTGGCTGACCTGGCACCCCGACCGCCGCACCCCGCAAGCGGACCAGGCCCCACCCAAGCCCGAGTAACCAGGCCCACCAAGCCACTGCTTCCGCTGCGCCGCCGCCACACCTGGGCATCCGAGCCAGCCTTGTCCCACGCTGGCCCCGCCACGCTGGCCCCGCCACGCTGGCCCCGAGCCAACCCACCGCCCGGCTCCGTCACGCAGGCTCCGCGCGCGCCGCTCCAGAGCGCGCCGCATCACACTTCAGCACGTCACACTTCGGCAACTTCCCTTGCCCCGCAGCGCCCCCGCCCGTACCCGGGCGGCCCCCACCCTCTCCGGGGGGCGACCCCGGTGCCAGTCTACCGGGCCCCACCGACAGTCCGGGCGTTGTCGATCTCCCAGAGATCCACATGTGGACAACTTCTGTCACCCGTCCGAATGAACTTCACCGCCCTCAACCCCACTGGTACACACCAAAACCCCCACCGGGCGCCGAGAAGACGCCACGCCAGCCCCAACAAGCCACCAAAACGCCGGTGCCCGCGGTCCAGGAGGACCGCGGGCACCGGAGGCAACCAGAGAATCAGGTCTTGGAGCGCCGGAAGATCTTGGAGCCGAGCCACACCACCGGGTCGTACTTGCGGTCAGCGACGCGTTCCTTCATCGGGATGAGGGCGTTGTCGGTGATCGCGATGTGCTCCGGGCAGACCTCGGTGCAGCACTTGGTGATGTTGCACAGACCGAGCCCGTGGTCCTCCTGCGCGGACGGGACGCGGTCGGCGGTGTCGAGGGGGTGGAACTCGAGTTCCGCGGCGCGCATCAGGAAGCGGGGGCCGGAGAAGGCTTCCTTGTTCTCCTCGTGGTCGCGCACCACGTGGCAGGTGTTCTGGCACAGGAAGCACTCGATGCACTTGCGGAACTCCTGCGACCGCTGCACGTCGACCTGCTGCATGCGGTAGTCGCCGGGGGCGAGGTCGGCCGGGGGCGTGAACGAGGGGATCTCGCGCGCCTTCTGGTAGTTGAAGGACACGTCGGTCACCAGGTCGCGGATCACCGGGAAGGTGCGCATCGGGGTGACCGTCACCGTCTCCTCCTCGGTGAAGGTCGACATCCGGGTCATGCACAGCAGCCGCGGCCTGCCGTTGATCTCCGCGGAGCAGGAGCCGCACTTGCCCGCCTTGCAGTTCCACCGCACCGCCAGGTCGGGGGCCTGGGTGGCCTGCAGCCGGTGGATGATGTCGAGGACGACCTCGCCCTCGTTCACCTCCACCAGGAAGTCCCGCAACTCGCCGGACTCGGCGTCGCCGCGCCACACCTTGAACTTCGCCTTGTAGGGCACCTCAGTCCTTTCGTCCCGGGTGGGAGCCCAGCTCACCGCCGGTGTAGTACTTCTCCAGCTCGGTGAGCTCGAAGAGCTCCAGCAGGTCGTCCCGCATCGGCGACTGCTCCTTGCGGGTGATCGCCACACTCGGGACGAGCGGGTCGTCGCTCTCCGCCGAGCAGACCAGCAGCGTGTTGCGCCACTGGGCGTCCATCATCGGGTAGTCGTCGCGGGTGTGGCCGCCCCTGCTCTCGGTGCGGGTGAGCGCGGCCTTGGCCACGCACTCGCTGACAAGCAGCATGTTGCGCAGGTCGATGGCCAGGTGCCAGCCGGGGTTGTACTGCCGGTGGCCCTCGACGGTGACCTTCGGGATCCTGGCCTTGATCTCGGCGAGCTTGGTCAGCGCCGCCTCGACCTCCTCGGCCTTGCGGATGATGCCGACCAGGTCGTTCATCGACTGCTGCAGCTCGTTCTGCAGCGTGTACGGGTTCTCCTCCACGCCGTCGGCTGGCGGGTCGAACGGGGCGAGCGCGAACCGGGCCGCTTCGTCCACATCGGACTGGACGACGGCGGGCCGCTCGGTCAGCGACTCGACGTAGGTCGCCGCGCCCAGGCCCGCGCGCCTGCCGAACACCAGCAGGTCCGACAGCGAGTTGCCGCCGAGCCGGTTGGAGCCGTGCATGCCGCCGGAGCACTCGCCCGCGGCGAACAGGCCGGGCACGCTGGCCGCGGCGGTGTCCGGGTCGACCTCGACGCCACCCATGACGTAGTGGCAGGTCGGCCCGACCTCCATCGGCTCGGCGGTGATGTCGACGTCGGCCAGTTCCTTGAACTGGTGGTACATCGACGGCAGCCTGCGCTTGATCTCCTCGGCGGGCAGGCGGCTGGCGATGTCGAGGAAGACGCCGCCGTGCGGTGATCCGCGACCGGCCTTGACCTCGGAGTTGATCGCGCGGGCCACCTCGTCGCGGGGCAGCAGGTCCGGGGTGCGGCGGTTGGTCTCCTGGTCGGTGTACCAGCGGTCGGCCTCTTGCTCGCCGTCGGCGTACTGGCCCTTGAACACGTCCGGGATGTAGTTGAACATGAACCGCTTGCCGTCGGAGTTCTTCAGCACCCCGCCGTCGCCGCGCACGCCCTCGGTGACCAGGATGCCCTTCACGCTGGGCGGCCAGACCATGCCGGTCGGGTGGAACTGGACGAACTCCATGTTGATGAGCGTGGCGCCCGCGCGCAGGGCCAGCGCGTGCCCGTCACCGGTGTACTCCCAGGAGTTGGAGGTCACCTTGAACGACTTGCCGATACCGCCGGTCGCTAGCACTACCGCCGGGGTCTCGAACAAGATGAACCGCCCGGACTCACGCCAGTACCCGAACGCACCGGCGATCTTATCGCCGTCCTTGAGCAGCTCGGTGATGGTGCACTCGGCGAAGACCTTGATCCTGGCCTCGTAGTCGCCGGTCTCCTTGAAGTCCTCTTGCTGCAACGACACGATCTTCTGCTGCATCGTGCGGATCAGCTCTAGCCCCGTGCGGTCACCGACGTGCGCGAGCCGCGGGTAGGTGTGACCGCCGAAGTTGCGCTGGCTGATGCGGCCGTCCTCGGTGCGGTCGAACAGCGCGCCGTAGGTCTCCAGCTCCCAGACCCGGTCCGGTGCCTCCCTGGCGTGCAGCTCGGCCATCCGCCAGTTGTTCAGGAACTTGCCGCCGCGCATGGTGTCGCGGAAGTGCACCTGCCAGTTGTCGTTGGAGTTCGCGTTGCCCATCGACGCGGCGCAGCCGCCCTCGGCCATCACCGTGTGCGCCTTGCCGAACAGCGACTTGCACACCACGGCCACGCGCAGCCCCCGCTGCCTGGCCTCGATCACCGCGCGCAGCCCCGCGCCACCAGCCCCGATGACCACCACGTCGTAGGAGTGGCGCTCGACCTCGGTCATGTGTTCCTCTCGAGAAAGTGCTCTTAGAAAATCCGCAGGTCGGAGATGGCACCGCTGGCGACGAGCATCACGTAGAGGTCCGTCAGCACCAGGGTGCCCAGCGTCGTCCAAGCCAGCCGCATGTGGTGGACGTTGAGCTTGGAGACGAGGGTCCACGCGCGGTAGCGCACGGGGTGCTTGGAGAAGTGCTTGAGCCTGCCGCCCGCGATGTGCCTGCACGAGTGGCACGAGAGCGTGTAGGCCCAGAGCAGGACCACGTTGGTGAGCAGGATCAGGTTCCCCACGCCGAGGCCGTGGGTGAGGGCCACGACGGCGTCGTATGTGTTGACCACCGAGACGAGCAGCGCCACGTAGAAGAAGTAGCGGTGGGCGTTCTGCACGATCAGCGGCAGGCGCGTCTCCCCCGAGTAGGACGCGTGCGGCTCGGCCACCGCGCAGGCGGGCGGCGACTGCCACACCGACCGGTAGTAGGCCTTGCGGTAGTAGTAGCAGGTCAGCCGGAAGCCGAGCAGGAACGGCAGCGCGACGAACCCGAGCGGGATCCAGCCGGGCAGCTCCGGCAGCGGGGTGCCGAAGTGGCTGGATCCCGGCAGGCACGACTCGCTGAGGCAGGGCGAGTAGAACGGCGTCAGGTAGCCGTAGTCCTCGACCCAGTACCACTTGCCCATGAACGAGCGGACGGTCGCGTAGGCGACGAAGGCGAACAGGCCCAGGTTGGTGAGCAGGGGCGGGAGCCACCACCGGTCGGTCCGCAGGGTGCGCGCGGAGATACTCGCCCGGGTGGGGGCGCCAACACCTGACGTCATCGTGTCCTCGTTGTTGAGCTGTGTGGTGGGTTAGCGCTGGTAGCCGCCGACTCCCTCGTCGTCGGCGCCGTGCCAGAGCGCGGGGTCGTACGGGGTGTCGGGGACGACGACGACCTCGGCCGCCTCCGCCCGCCTCGGCACCGGCGCCGAGGGCGTGGTGGTGAAGTCGGCGACGTCGATGTCGATGCGCTCGAGGTCGTTGGCGAGCCTGCGCACGGCGGGCACGTCGCCGTACCGGGCCCGCAGGGCTCCGACGCACTGCCGCAGCTGGCCGATGGTCCGCTGCAGCTCACTGATCTCCGTACTCGACATCTCGCACCTCCGTACCTCGGTCTGGTCGCGGCCGGGCCCGTGCCGTCGGGGGGACCCGTGGTGCCGCTCGTCGCCGACTGTGCCTTGCAACGGCAGATGTGACAAGTACCACAGACGGCGGGTCGGTGGGTGATCGACCCCTCGCCAACGGTGGTCAACACCTGTGATCTCGCGCACACGAGCCGGTCGGCCGTACGGTGTTATGGCAGGTGGAACCGTTGTCGGACAAGGGAAGCGGCCGCGAAGTGTTCGTTGTGACACTGGCCACTGTGGTCGGCCCTCAAGGTCATCGCGGGCGGTGCGGAGGGGCCGTTCGACGCCCGAGAATTCGCCGCCAGAACCGGGGGGATCATCACCGCGGGTGATGGTCCGGTCGCCGCTAGTCGGCCGGGTCGACGCCGTCGAGCGCGGCGCGCACGACCCGGTAGGCCATGCCCTCGCCGTAGCCGCGGCGGGCCAGCATGGCCACGAGGCGGCGGATCTTGGTCTGCTCGTCCAGGGCGCGCATGGCCCCGAGCTTCTTGGCGACCAGGTCGGCGGCCCGTTCCTGCTCGGCGTCGGCGTCCACGGCCGCGACCGCCTCGGCGACGACCTCGTCGTCGACCCCCTTGCGGCGCAGCTCCGTGGCCAGCGCCCGGCGGCCCAGGCCCCGGTGGGTGTGCCGCGACCGCACCCAGCTCTCGGCGAACGCGGCGTCGTTGATCAGCCCGGCCGCGTCGAACTTCCCGAGCACCACCTCGGCGATGTCGTCGGGGATCTCCTTGCGCCGCAACACCTGCGCCAGTTCCAGCCGGGTCCGGTCCCGCGCCGCGAGCTGCCGGTAGCAGATGTCCCGCGCCTTGGCCGCCCACTCGTCCCGGCTGAGCTCGACCGGCTCGGCCTTGGCCCGACGGCGCGGCTGCCGCTCGTCGGCACCGTGGTCCGGAGCACCACCGTCCGGACCGGGCCCCACCTCTGGCGACGGCCGGGCCGCGGCCCGCTCCCGCAGCGCGGCCAACTGCTCCCGCGCCAGGTCGACCGCCGTGGAATCCGCCGACGGCACAGCGGATTCCCACACCTTCCCGCTCGCCCGCGCGGACTCCACAGTGGACTCGCCACTGCCCTCGGCGCCACGCCGCGAAGTACCCACCCTCGCTGAACTCCCGGCACGCTTGGAGGTCGCGCCAGCTCCAGTGCCAGACCTGCCCCGACGCGGCGAGGCTCCATCTCCCTCAAGCGAGGGCACAGCACTGCGCTCACGCGGCTCGGCACCGCGCTCACGTGGCGCGGCGCCGCGCTCACGTGGCTCGGCGCCACGGCGCCTGCCCGCGCCCTTGACCTCAGCGGAATCCAGGTCGTCGGCACGCGCGGCCGACAATACGGCGGGGTCACTCCCGGCAGACCACGGATCCTCGGTGTCGCCCACGCGCCGCGAGGCGCCGCCGGCTGCGGAGTCCGGCCACGGCGCGGCCGCGCGCGGGCGATTCCGTTGCGCGGCCTCAGCAGATCCCGCGACACCACGGCCCCGATCGGCCTCGACCGAGCCCGGGTCCGCCGAGGGGTCGGCAGCCCGGCCACGGCGTGCACGGCGGCGCGGGGTGGCGTCGTCAGGACCCCACCAGTCCCCGGCCGGCTCCGGCGGCGGCGCGAGGGCCGCCTCAGCGGCCCACCACTGCCCCGGCTCCGGTTCCACCGGGTCCCGCTCCGATTCCGCCGGAGCGGGCGGCTCCGGCTCGGTGGGGTCCCACCAAGCCCCCGGGGCGGCATCGTGCTCCGCCCCGGGGTCGGGTTCGTGCCACCACCCGGCCCGTTCGGACCGGGGGGCGTCCTCGGGCATCAGAACTCGACGGGGGCCGGGGCGGTCTCGTCGGCGTCGAGCTTGGCGCCGATGCCGAGCTTCTCCTTGATCCGCTTCTCGACCTCGTCGGCCACGTCCGGGTTGTCCAGCAGGAACTTGCGGGCGTTCTCCTTGCCCTGGCCCAGCTGGTCGCCCTCGTAGGTGTACCAGGCGCCGGACTTGCGCAGGATGCCCTGGTCGACGCCCATGTCGATGAGCGAGCCCTCGCGGCTGATGCCCTTGCCGTAGAGGATGTCGAACTCGGCCTGCTTGAACGGCGGCGCGACCTTGTTCTTGACGACCTTGACCCGGGTGCGGTTGCCGACCGGCTCGCCGCCGTCCTTGAGGGTCTCGATGCGCCGGACGTCGAGCCGGACCGAGGCGTAGAACTTGAGCGCCTTGCCACCGGTCGTGGTCTCCGGGGACCCGAACATCACGCCGATCTTCTCGCGCAGCTGGTTGATGAAGATCGCGGTGGTCCCGGAGTTGTTCATCGCGCCGGTCATCTTGCGCAGCGCCTGGCTCATCAGCCTGGCCTGCAGGCCGACGTGGTTGTCGCCCATCTCGCCCTCGATCTCGGCACGCGGCACGAGCGCGGCGACCGAGTCGATGACGATGATGTCGAGCGCGCCGGAGCGGATCAGCATGTCCGCGATCTCCAGCGCCTGCTCCCCGGTGTCGGGCTGGGAGACAAGCAGCGCGTCGGTGTCGACGCCGAGCGCCTTGGCGTACTCGGGGTCGAGCGCGTGCTCGGCGTCGATGAACGCCGCGATCCCGCCCGCGCGCTGGGCGTTGGCCACCGCGTGCAGCGCGACGGTCGTCTTACCGGAGGACTCCGGGCCGTAGATCTCGACGACCCGGCCGCGTGGCAGGCCGCCGATGCCCAGGGCCACGTCCAGGGCGATGGCGCCGGTCGGGATGATGGCGATCGGGGCGCGGCCCTCTTCACCGAGGCGCATCACCGAGCCCTTGCCGAAGTTCTTGTCGATCTGGGCAAGGGCGAGTTCGAGCGCCTTGTCCCGGTCGGGTGCTGCTGGCATCTTCGATCCACCTCGGGTCTGTTTCGTGCTCACGCCGAGCACGCTACGGGCAGGGACCGACGATTGTCGGCGGGCACCGCCGGTCTGTGGACAACCGGAGCCGTTGTGGATGGACCCGGTCGCGGACGCCACAGTAGCGAACACCTGTTCGACCTGTGGCGGCGACACGCCGCCACGCCCGGGGTCAGCGCCGCTCGGGTGGGACCTCGAAGGCCTCGCAGACGGCCTGCCAGATCTCCTTGGTGGGGATGCCCGCGTCCAGCGCCTGGTCGACGGTGCGACCGCCGAGGACGCCGAAGACGTGGTCGTGGGCGATGGTCTCGGCGCGGCCGGCGCCGAACTCGTCGGCGAGCAGGGCTCGGAAGGCGGTGATGCGCATCGACGCCGAGTCTAGGCGCAAGGCACAATCGGGGTCGTGGCCATCGAACCGCCGTCGGCGCTGGAGAGCACCCTGATCGACATCGCGATCCTGGGCGGGCTGGTCGCCGCGATCGTGTTCGGCATCATCGCGCTGCGCAACCGGCGGCGCTAGGCGCTGTCCTGTGAGTCCGGTGGGTGGGATTCGTGATCCGCGTGGTTCCTGGGTGCGCGGACGGGAAGCCGCCCGTACCGGGTTGTACTCGGGTTTTCCGGCCGTGCGGCCAGGGGCCGCGCGGGCGCGGATAGCGCGTGCCGGACTCGCAGGACAGCGCCTAGCCGCCCGGTTGGACCTTCGCGGCGAAGTAGTCGGCGAGCGAGTCCGGGGTCACCTCGGAGCCACGCGCCCCGGTGCGGGAGATCCACCCGACCAGGGGACGATCACTGACGGTGAAGACAAGAACGCCGGTGCCGCTCTTGACCCCGGCGCGGTAGTCGCCGGAGAGCCCGTTGCCCCGCCACGGCGCGAGGACGTGGTCGCCGTCGGTCATGGCGATGAGTTCGTCCTCGAACAGCTTCTGGACTTCGTCCCGCGAACCGAGGTGCGCGTAGTTGACCGTGTAGGACTCCGGCAGCGCGCACGTGACGTCCGCGGGTGACTTGCCCGCTTGGCACTGGGCGCTATCGGGGACCTGACCGGCTAGTTGTCGTAGGCACTCGGTGAAGCCCGCGGAATCCTTGGTGCCCTTGGTCTGGCACGAAGCCGCGCTCGGTAGGTCGTTGCTGGGCACTAACAAGAAGATCCCGGCTACAGCGGCGAGGACGACGACCACGGCCGCGGAGATCAGCAGCGGGAGCTTCGAGCGCTTCGGTGGCGCTACCGGGCGCACCGGCGTCGGGAAGTTGACCTGCAGCGGTCCCGTGAGCGGCCCGGTGTAAGCGGGCTGTCGACCAGGTTCGACCGTGGTGGTGCGCATGCTGATGCCCTCGCGGCTCACCAGGTGCGCGCCGAGCGCGACGGCGGTCTCGGGTTGGTCGAGGCTGGTCGGCACGACCCGCAGCTGCTCGGCGATCAGGGTCGCGACCAGCGGGATCCGGCTCGACCCGCCGACCAGGTAGATCCCCGCCAGCCGGTCGGGCGTGGTGCCGGTGGAGCGGGTGGTGGCGGCGAGGACCTCGACGCTGCGCAGCAGGCTGGGGCGGATCAGGGCTTCCAGCTCGGTGCGGGTGAGCAGCACGTCGTTGAACGGCGCGGGCATCGGCACCTCGGTCTGCGGGTGCCGCGACAGGGTTTCCTTGGCTGCCTTGACGTCCTCTTGCAGCGCACGACGTGCCCGTCGGTCCGCCGTGGACTCTGGCCGCAGCAGTCGCTGCCACCCGGCCGGATCGCGGTGAGAGCCCTGCCGTCCCAGGTGGTCCAAGAGCGCTTGGTCTACGTCAACGCCGCCGAGGTCCGGTAGGCCGTTCTCGGCCAATACAGCGAAACCCTGCTGCGTCGCGGCAACCACAGCGACGTCGAAGGTTCCCGCGCCGAGGTCGTAGACGGCCAATGCCTGACCTTGCGGCAACGGGTGCCCTAGCGAGGTGAAGTGCGCGGCTGCCGCGACCGGCTCGGGCACCAGCACGATGTTCGGCCCCATGCCCGCCAGCCTCGCGGCGGACAAGAGCACGTTGCGCCTGGCTGGTCCCCACTGAGCGGGGTGGGTCAGCCGCACCTCGTCAGGCATAGCGCCACCGAGCTGCCTGGACACCTCTTCGATGACATGCCGCAAGACCGCCGCGAGCGCCTCGGCGACCGGTACGACGACATCGCCTAGGAGCAACGTCCCGTCATCCACGCGCCGCTTGGGATTGGGCTCGAAGCGCGCGGGGTCGAGCCGCGCGCGCCGCTCCGCGTCCCTGCCGACGACAAGCCCACCGTCCTCACTGGCGTAGACGGCCGACGGCATGGTGATAGCGCCATCGACCTCCACCACCCGAGGCGGACGGCCGTGGGCGGACAGCACCGCCACGGTGTTGGAGGTGCCGAGGTCGACGGACAGGACGCGCATCGGATCAGGTGCCGCTACCGGGCTTGACGTGCT
This sequence comes from Actinokineospora globicatena, assembly GCF_024171945.1. Lineage (GTDB taxonomy): Bacteria > Actinomycetota > Actinomycetes > Mycobacteriales > Pseudonocardiaceae > Actinokineospora > Actinokineospora globicatena. The sequence continues at coordinate 2,537,340 of NZ_JAMTCR010000002.1, read as the reverse complement.
CGTTGAAGAACTCGAGCAGGTCGCCCGTGTAGTCGGACCCGGGCAGCACCATGACGGTGCCCATGATCGGGGTGTCGGTGACGGTGAACATCAGCAGGCCCGCGCCGGACCCGATGTCGGCGACCTGGTACTTGCCGCTCATGCCCCCGCCGTCCCAGCTCCCGCTCTCGCCCTGGGAGCCGATGGTGCTGAACGCTTCCTCGATGTTGTCGTCGACCAGGCCCTCGGAGTCGAACTGGCAGTAGACGATGTAGGTGCCGCTGTCGGGCTTGCAGGTCACCGCGACCGCGCCGGGGGTCTGCAGGGCGCCGTTGATGTTCATCCCGTCCGAGCAGTCGCGGTTGGCGACGTGCCCCGCGACCTCCCGCATGCAGGGCGTGAACCCCTGCGCGTCGGTGGTCTTGTCGTCGCAGTCAGCGGCGAGGCTGGAGCCGCCGGAGGTGGCGATGATGACGCTCACGATGCCGATGACCACCACGGCGATGATCGCGGTGGCCATGTACCAGACCTTGTTGGAGTTCTGCCGCTGCGCCGGTAACGGCTGGTGCTGCATCGGCGCGTGGTGCTGCACCGGGGTCGGGATCGACGGCGGGCTCTGCACGGGCGTGGGCACCGACGGCGGCGACTGCGGCGACTGGACCGGGATGGGTCGCGACGGCGGTCCCTGCACGCGCTGGGGGCTGGAGCTCGGGTACTGCTGCGCGGGCGTGGGGCCGGTCTGCGGGGCCTGCTGCTGGGGCGCCTGCGGGGCCTGGGCGTTGAAGCCACTGGTGCGCGGGGGCACGGTCGTCGCGCGGGAGCGGCGGACGGCGTCGATGGTGCCCGCCATGTCGCCGGTGCGCATGGTGATGCCCTCCTGGGGCACGTGGTGCGCGCCCAGGGCAACGGCGGTCTCCGGCTGGTCCAGGCTGGTCGGTACGACCCGCAGCTGCTCGGCGATCAGCGTCGCCACCAGCGGGATCCGGCTCGACCCGCCGACCAGGTAGATGCCGACCAGCCGGTCGGGGGTCATCCCGGTGGAGCGGATGGTGGCGGCCAGCAGTTCGACGCTGCGGAGCATGCCAGGCCGGATCAGCGCCTCCAGCTCGACCCGGGTCACCAGGACGTCGTCGAACGGCTCCGGCAGCGGGACCTCGGTCTGCGGGTGCCGCGACAGGGCTTCCTTGGACGCCTTGACGTCCTCGCGCAGCGCGCGTTGGGCCCGCCTGTCGCCGGTGGACTCAGGCCGCAGCAGTCGCTGCCACCCGGCCGGGTCGCGGTGGGAGACCTGACGGCCCACGTGCTCCAAGAGCGCTTGGTCGACGTCCAGGCCACCCAGGTCCGGTAGGCCTGCCTCGGCCAGGACCACGAAACCGTTCTGCGTCGCACCAACGATCGCGACGTCGAAAGTTCCCGCACCGAGGTCGTAGACGGCAAGTGCCTGTCCGGAACCCAGTGTCTGCCCGGGGAACGAGGCGAAGTGCGCGGCGGCGGCGACCGGTTCGGGGACCAGGACCAGGTTCGACCCCATGCCCGCCTGCCGCGCGGCGGAGAGCAGCACGTTGCGGCGCACCGGCCCCCACTGCGCGGGGTGGGTCAACCGGACCTCGTCGGGCTTCTTGCCGCCGAGCTGGCGGGAGGTCTCGTCGGCCACCCGGCGCAGGACCCCGGCCAGCGCGTCGGTGACCGGGACGACCGTGTCGCCGAGCAGCAGCGTGCCCTCGTCCACGCGGCGCTTCGGGTTGGGCTCGAACCGGGACGGGTCGAGCCGGGCGCGCCGTTCGGCGTCGCGGCCGACGACCAACCCGCCGTCCTCACCCGCGAAGACCGCCGACGGCATCATCGACGCGCCGTCGACGTCGACCACCCGAGGCGGGCGGCCGTGCGCGGACAGCACGGCGACGGTGTTCGACGTGCCGAGATCGACCGACAGGACGTTCACTGCTCTCCCCTCAACGCAACCCCGATCGTGCTTGCCCCCAGGGTGTCGTCGCAGATGCTCCCATGCGTGACACGCCGTGTGGGCCTGGTCTCCCAGATCCACCCGTGCCCGAGGTCACCCGGTGCGGCGCCTTACCGTACCCAGGTCCGCGCCCACCTCCCACGGCCAACACGGCGAGGTCCCGGGTGGACACTGAGCGCAGTTGTCCACAAGCGCCCCAGCCGTCCACAGGCCACCGCGACTCCTGGCACTGTCGGCCACCTGGGGTAACCATGTCCATGTGACCACCGACGTGCTCGACCTGTTCACCGCCCCGACCCGGCAGTGGTTCGGGGCCGCCTTCGCCGCGCCGACCGAGGCCCAGGCCGGTGCGTGGCGGGCGGCCGCCGCGGGCGAGCACGCGCTCGTGGTCGCGCCGACCGGCTCCGGCAAGACGCTGGCCGCCTTCCTGTGGGCGCTCGACCGGTTGGCCGCCGAGGGCCCGACCGAGGCCAAGCAGCGCTGCCGGGTGCTCTACGTCTCCCCGCTCAAGGCGCTGGCGGTGGACGTGCGGCGCAACCTGCGCGCCCCGCTGGCGGGTATCCGGCAGGCCGCGCACCGGCTGGACCTGCCGGAACCGGACATCACCGTCGGCACGCGCACCGGCGACACCCCGGCCGACGAGCGCCGCGCGTTCGCCAAGACCCCGCCGGACGTGCTGGTCACGACACCGGAGTCGCTGTTCCTGCTGCTCACCTCGGCGGCGCGGGAGTCGCTGCGCGGGGTGCGCACGGTGATCATCGACGAGGTGCACGCCGTGGCGGGCACCAAGCGCGGCTCGCACCTGGCGGTGTCGCTGGAGCGGTTGGACGCGCTGCTGGAGCGGCCCGCGCAGCGGATCGGGTTGTCGGCGACGGTGCGGCCGGTGGAGGAGGTCAGCGGGTACCTCGGCGGCGGGCGCCCGGTCACCGTGGTCCGGCCGACGATCGCGAAGACCATTCAGGTCACCGTGGAGGTCCCGGTCGCGGACATGGCCAGCCTCGGCGAGGGCCCGGCCGCGCCCGTCGACCCGGACGCCCCCGAGGCGCCCGAGCGGCCGTCGATCTGGCCGCTGGTGGAGAAGCGGGTGTTGGAGCTGGTGCGCGAGCACCGCTCGACCATCGTGTTCGCGAACTCGCGGCGGCTGGCCGAGCGGATGACCGCGCGGCTCAACGAGCTGGCCAGCGAGGAGTCCGAGGCGCTGGCGCGGTTCCCGGCCGAGGCGATCGGGCAGTCCGGGTCGACCACGATGGTCGAGCCGGTGGTGGCCAGGGCGCACCACGGGTCGATGTCGCGGGAGCAGCGGACCCTGGTCGAGGAGGACCTGAAGTCGGGTCGGTTGCCGTGCGTGGTGGCGACGTCCTCGCTGGAGCTGGGCATCGACATGGGCGCGGTGGACCTGGTGGTGCAGATCGAGGCACCGCCGACGGTGGCCGCCGGGATGCAGCGCGTCGGCCGGGCGGGTCACCAGGTGGGGGCGGTCTCGCGCGGGGTGATGTTCCCGAAGTTCCGCGGCGACCTCGTGTCCTGCGCGGTGGTGGCCGAGCGGATGGCCGGTGGCGCGATCGAGGCGGTCCGCTACCCGCGCAACCCGCTGGACGTGCTCGCCCAGCACGTGGTGGCGATGACGGCGCTGGAACCGTGGACGGTGACCGACCTGGCCGCGCTGGTGCGCCGGGCCGCGCCGTACGCGTCGCTGCCGGACTCGGCGCTGTTCTCGGTGCTCGACATGCTCGCGGGCCGCTACCCGAGCGAGGAGTTCGGCGAGCTGCGGCCGCGGATCACCTGGGACCGGATCAGCGGCGAGCTGCGCGGGCGGCCGGGGGCGCAGCGGCTGGCGGTGACCTCGGGCGGCACCATCCCGGACCGGGGGCTGTTCACCGTGATGACGCCGCCGGACGAGCGCGGCGCTGGGTCGCGGGTCGGTGAGCTGGACGAGGAGATGGTCTACGAGTCGCGGGTGGGCGACACGTTCCTGTTGGGCACCTCGGCGTGGCGGGTCCGGGACATCACCCACGACCGGGTGATCGTCACGCCCGCGCCGGGGGAGCCAGCGCGGATGCCGTTCTGGAAGGGCGACGCGCCGGGGCGTCCGCTGGAGCTGGGCCGGGCGTTGGGCGCCTTCGTCCGCGAACTGTCCGCTGTGGACGAACCAGCCGCCCGGCAGCGCGCCGCGGCGGCCGGGTTGGACGAGTGGGCGACCGACAACCTGCTGGCGTACCTGGGTGAGCAGCGCGAGGCGACCAGGCACGTGCCCGACGACCGGACCGTCCTGGTGGAGCGGTTCCGCGACGAGCTCGGCGACTGGCGGCTGGTGGTGCACTCGCCGTTCGGGGCGCAGGTGAACGCGCCGTGGGCGTTGGCTATCGGGGCCAGGCTGCGCGAGCGGCGCGGTGTGGAGGCGCAGATCGCGCACTCCGACGACGGGATCGTGCTGCGGCTGCCGGACGCGGTCGACGACGCGGGCCAGGAGGTGGTGGCCGGGGTCGAGGACGTGCTGCTCGACCCGGAGGAGGTGGAGCAGATCGTGGTCGCCGAGGTGGGCGGGTCGGCGCTGTTCGCCTCCCGGTTCCGCGAGTGCGCCGCGCGGTCGCTGCTGCTGCCCCGGCGCGATCCCCGGCGGCGGACACCGTTGTGGCAGCAGCGGCAGCGGTCGGCGCAGCTGCTGTCGGTCGCGGCGAAGTACGAGCAGTTCCCGGTGGTGCTGGAGGCGATGCGGGAGTGCCTGCAGGACGTGTACGACGTGGCCGGGCTGCGGGAGCTGATGTCGGACGTGCGGTCCCGGCGGGTGCGGGTGGTCGAGGTGGAGACACCGTCGGCGTCGCCGTTCGCGCGCAGCCTGCTGTTCGGGTACGTGGGCATGTTCCTCTACGGGTCCGATGTGCCGTTGGCGGAGCGGCGGGCGGCGGCGCTCTCGCTCGACAGCGCGCTGCTGGCCGAGCTGCTGGGCTCGGAGGCGATCCGCGAGCTGCTCGACCCCGAGGTGCTGGCCGAGGTGGAGCGGTCGCTGCAGCGGATGGACCCCAACCGGCACGCCAGGCACGCCGAGGACGCCGCCGACCTGCTGCGCTTCCTCGGCGACCTGTCCGAGGCGGAGGCGGCGGAGCGGGGCGTCCAGCCCGAGTGGCTGGCCGAGCTGGTGGCGGCGCGGCGGGTGCTGCGGGTGCGGATCGCGGGCGAGGAGCGCTACCTCGCGATCGAGGACGCGGGCCGGGTCCGCGACGCGTTGGGCACCGCGTTGCCGGTCGGCGTGCCGGAGGCGTTCACCGAGCCGGTGGCGGACCCGGTCGGTGACCTGATGGCGCGCTACGCCCGCACCCACGGTCCGTTCCCGGCCGCCGAGGCAGCGGCCCGGTTCGGGTTGGGCGTCTCGGTGGTGACGGGGGTACTGGAGCGGCTGGCCGGTGCGGGCCGGTTGGTGCGCGGCGAGCTGCGGCCCGGCGGCACGCACACCGAGTACTGCGACGCGGACGTGCTGCGCCGGTTGCGGCGGGCCTCGTTGGCCCGGCTGCGGGCCGAGGTGGAGCCGGTCGAGCCCGCCGCGTTGGGGCGGTTCTTGCCGAGCTGGCACGGGATCGGGCGCCGGTTGCGGTCCGCGCCGACGGCCGACGACGTGCTGTCGGTGGTGGAACAGCTCGCGGGGGCACCGTTGCCCGCCAGCGCCGTGGAGTCGTTGATCCTGCCCGCGCGGTTGCCCGGGTACACGCCTGCCTTGCTCGATGAACTCACCGCAGCAGGTGAGGTCACCTGGTGCGGTAGCGGTGCCTTGGCCGGTGGCGACGGGTGGGTGGCGTTGGCGCCGTCCGATGTGGCAGACCTGTTGCTGCCCGAGGTGGAGGAAGCGGTACCGGAGACACCGCTGCACGGCGCCGTACTGTCTTCTTTGGACGATGGGGCGCTGTTCTTCCGGCAGATCGCCGATCGGACGGGCGCGATCCTGGTCGACGGCGGCGCGGAGGTCCCCGGCGACCAAGACGTGGTGACCGCGTTGTGGGACCTGGTGTGGGGCGGCCTCGTCACCAACGACACGATCGCGCCGCTGCGGGCTCTCGTCGCGGGCAAGGGCGCCGCGCACAAACCACGGCGGACCGCTCCACGCGGCCGGTACGCCCGCATGCGCGCGGCCCGTCCGGTGATGCCGAGCCGCACAGGTCCGCCGACGGTCGGCGGGCGGTGGTCGTTGGTGGTGCCGCGCGAGGAAGACCCGACCCGCCGCGCGCACGCCCGCGCGGAGGCGTTCCTGGAACGGCACGGCGTCCTGACCCGCGGGGCGCTGGACACCGAGCGGGTGGTCGGCGGGTTCAGCGGCGTCTACAAGGTGTTGCGCGCCATGGAGGACTCGGGCCAGATCATCCGCGGCTACGTCGTGGAAGGCCTGGGCGCCTCCCAGTTCGCCGCCCGCGGCGCGGTGGACCGGCTGCGCGCCCTCTCCCGCCCGGACACCACTCCCCCGGAGCCCGACGTCCAGCTCGGCGAGGGATGGCCCATGCCCGCCAGCATGCAACGCCCGTCCACTCCGGACCGGAAGATGGCCGCTGTCGTCCTGGCCGCCGCCGACCCTGCCCAGCCCTACGGCGCCGCCCTCCCCTGGCCCGACCCCGTCGGCGACGGCAAGCACCGCCCCGCCCGCAAAGCAGGCGCCCTGGCCATCCTCGTCGAGGGCATCCCCACCCTCTACGTAGAACGCGGCGGCCGCACCCTCCTCTCCTTCACCGACGACACCCCCACCCTCAACGCCGCCGCCCAAGCCCTGACCCAAGCCGTCCGCGACGGCTGGCTAGGCCCCCTCTCCGTCCAAAAAACCGACGGCGAAACCGCCCTAACCTCCCCCCTATCCACAATCCTCCGCGAAGCAGGCTTCCACCCCACCCCCAAAGGCCTCCGCCTCCGCGCCTGACCACAGGAGAACCACCCAACCCCAACGTCCGAATCCCCGACGCCCCACCTGTCCCGACGCCTCCAGGCGGTGCAGGGAATGGCGGCGCGCTATAAGCGCCCTTACAGGGTGCGGGTTACGACCAGGGAGGGCCAACCGTTGACCTACAAGCACCCACCGACGACGTTGGCCTCGAAATGCCCGCTGACGAACATTGGCCCCAGAACACCCGCCAAACGACGTTGGCCCAAGAGACCCGCTGACAACGTTGACCCGCCACCGCTCCACGAAGGCGCTGGTGCCAGGCCGGCTCGATGGGGTGGACTTGTTTTGTGTGGGGGAGCGGTACCCGTAGCGTCGGTAGCGGACAGGGCCATGCTTTTCGGCCCCTGCTTTGCGGTCCTGCCACGGGTGTCGTAGGGGCCCCGCACAAAACAAGTTCGCCCCATCGAGCTCTTCGCATTCTCGCGCCTAGCTGCAATGCCGAAGGCGAGCCGACCTCCCCGCGATGGCGCAGCCGAGCAGTATCCCTTGCCCCGCACCCCCCGCACCCCCACGAGCACCATCACCGAGGAGTCAGAACGCAGAACTCATCCCCCTCAGGATCCGCCAACACCGTCCACGGCACATCCCCCTGCCCCACATCAAGCAACCTCGCCCCAAGAGCCAACAACCGCGCCACCTCACCCCCCTGATCCCCACCCGCGAACGGCGCCACATCCACATGCACCCGACTCCGCACAAGCTTAGGATCCGTAACCCGAAGGAACTCCACCCATGGCCCATGCCGCTCAAGCGCATGCAAGCTGACGAACCCAGGATCATCCCGAACGATCCGATACCCCGTCGCCGCGGCCCAAAACGTGGCCTGCGCCCCCGGATCCACAGCATCCACCACGATCGCGGCCACAGCACCAGTATCGGCATACTCCGGCCGAGGCTCGAGAACGCAGAACTCGTTCCCCTCAGGGTCAGCGAGCACCACCCACGGCACGTCCCCCTGCCCAACGTCCAACGCCCGCGCACCCAAGGCCAAAGCCCGCTGAACCGTGGCGTCCTGATCAGTCGCCGACAGGCTGGACAAATCCAGGTGCAAGCTGTTCTTACCGCGCTTGGGTTCGGCGACCGGGACGAAGACCAGGTCCATGTCCCACCCGTCCTCCTCAGGCGCGGAGACGTCCACTTCGCCGTCGGCCACGTGGCTGACGCGCCAGCCGAGCAGGTCGGCCCAGAAGCGTGCCTGGGCGGGCGGGTCGGTGGCGGCCACGACGACGTTGACCAGGCGGGTTGGCATGCCTGGACGCTAGTGCACGCGAACGCCCCGGGCCGATCAGTTCGCGACTCGGCGGTACGTCCCCAGCTCGGCCCCATCGGTGCCGTAGAAGATCAGCTCTTCCCCCCGCACGGCGTAGGTGGCGGCGTGGGTCAGCACGTGGGCGTTGGGCACGTTGGCGCACCCGATGAGCGTCGACGGCCCCTCGGTGGTGGCGGCGAACTGGTCTCCGCCTGCCTTGTAGCGCCCCGACGTGGTGTTGCAGCCGTCCGACGCCGACCAGCGGCCGTCTCCGGTGAGGGTGATCCACGGGGCCTGGCTCCGGGGAGTCAGCAGGGAGCCGCTGAACCCGGTGACCGACACCGGTTCCCACGACCCCACCACCCCGATCGCGGCACCGGGCCGCTGTGCCGCCCCAACCGCGGTGGCCGTCATGTCGGGCGGCCCGTTCTCGGCGACGTAGACCGCGCCGCCTGCCAGCCCGAGCACCGCGACCCCGGCGGCCACCGCCAACCGCGTGGTCCGGCGGCGTCGCACGCGGTGGTGCACGGCGGCCAGCATGCCGTCGTCGCTGGGGGCGTGCGCCGCGCCCTCGGTGAAGGCGTCCCGCAGCCGCCGCTCCGCCTCGCTCATCGGTCCTCCTCCCTACTCACCCGCGGGTTCCTTCGTCTCGCCCCACGCGGTGCGCAGGCTGCTCAGCGCCCGCGACGCCTGGGAGCGGACCGTGCTCTCGGTGCAGCCCAACAACTCCGCGATCGACCGGTCGTCGCGGTCCTCGTAGAACCGCAGCACCAGCACGGCCCGTTGCCGTGGTGGCAACGCCGCGAGCGCGCTCCAGGTCTGCGCCCGGCTGGCCACCCCGTCGGCGTGGTCGCCCGCGCTGGCCGACTCGAACCACGCGTCGCCGGGCTGGACGGGCAGTTCCGTGCTCGACCGCCTGCGCCGCCAGTCGACGTGGGCGTTGACCAGGATCCGGCGCAGGTAGGCGTCCGGGTGGTCGGCGGCCACGACCCGCCGCCAGCGGCCGTGCGCCTTCAGCAACGCCGTCTGCACCAGGTCCTCGGCGAGGTGGCGGTCACCGGTGAGCAGGTACGCGAACCGCAGCAACGCCTGGCCGCGGTCCCGCACGTACTCGTCGAAGGTCATCCCCCACCCTTTCCACCGCTACCACCCAGACGGGGCGGGCCGCGCGATCCGCTGCACGCGGCGGCGGATCAGGTCGGGACGCGGCTGGGCACGAGCCGGAACTCGTTGCCCTCCGGGTCGCGGAACACCCCGTCGTGCTCGGTTGCGCCCTTGGTCAACAGGTCCGAGGCGTCGGATTCGTCGTCGGTGGCCAGCGTGAGCCGGATCCGGCCGGGGCCGCGGCGCTGGTCGGGCACGCGCAGGAACTCGATCCACGGCCCCGCCTGCTCGCTGGCCCGCAGCGCCGCCGAGTTCTCCTCGGTGTGCACCAGCGGCCACCCGGTCGCCGCTGACCAGAAGGTGGCCAACCGGACCGGGTCGACCGCGTCGACGACGAGCGCGGCCAGCGGGCCGGTGTGGTGGTAGAGGTCCCCGGGTTCCAGGATGCAGAACTCGTTGCCCGCCGGGTCGCGGAAGACCGTCCACGGCACGCCGGGCCCCTGCCCCACGTTGACCTCGACCGCGCCGACGTCGGCGGCCAGCGAGGTCAGCACCTGGTACTCGTGCGGGCTCTCGGTGGCCAGGTCGAGGTGGATCCGGTTCTTCGCCGTCTTGTCCCACCTGGCGGGCACGAACGCCAGGTCCAGACCGCAGCCACCCAGGTCGGGGGCGACCAGGCGGTGGCAGCCGCCGCGGCCGGGGGTGGCGGTGCCGCCGAGCATGATGTACCAGAACTGCGCAGCGGCCGCCGGGTCAGTCGCGTCGATCACGAGGCTCGCCAGGCGGGTGGACATGTCCGACACCGTAGTCCTTCACCCGCGGCCGGGTCGTTCCCACACTTTTCCCACCCAGCGGTACCACTGACCACAGTGGACAGTGCGGTCAGCGGGTGGCCAGGCGCAGCAGGGCCCAGAGTTGGGTCAGGGCGTCCAGGTCGCCCTCGCGCGTGACGGCCGAGCTGAAGACGGCGCTGCGACCCCACAGCCAGAGGTAGAGCTCCTGCGGTGGCGCGGTCACCGTGGCGGCGGCGGATTCGGCGGCCGGCAGCGGCGCCGGGGCGGCGAGCGTGCGGTCCGTGGCGACCTCGGCCAGCCAGGCGTACCCGGCGGTCCGGACGGCGACCGTCGTGGCCCGGGTGCCCGAGACGCCGAGGACGGCGAGGCGGTGGGTGAACCAGAGCGTGAGGACCTCGTCCACCCCGTCCACCGCCACGTCCCTCGGGACCGGCGTGATGTCGCCACCGGCGGCGGCCTGGACGTCGACGCGGTGCACGGTGGCCTCGTGCGCCATCCGGCGGCGCCAGAAGCCGTAGGTCTGGTCGGCGGGGCTCCAGGTGGCGCACGGGGCGTCCGGCGGGCGGGCCTCCAGTTCGCCGAGCAGCATCCGCAGGCCGTCGCGCAGGTAGTGGTCCACCGGTTCGCCGTCGCGCGGTTGGCGCTGCCAGCGGGTCGGGCGGGTGCCGGTGCGGATCCAGGTCAGCGCCATCCGGTAGACGCTGCCCACGTGGCGGGCGGTCTCGTCGACGGTCAGGCCGGGGCAGCCGGGGACCGGGCGGTCGCCGTCGGCCGCCGCGGCGCTGACCGCGAGCAGGGTGGTCTCGGTCTCCAGCACGTCGAGCAGCCGGTCGGCATCGATCAGCGCGGTCACCGTCCGCTGCCGTGCACGGCGCGGCGGACCAAGCCGAGGAACTCGGCGGTCTGCCGGTGCAGGTCCTCGGCGGCGCGGGGGCCGACCCGGCTGGTGATGCCCGCCTGCACCGCGGCGCGGGTGGCCGAGCAGGAGGCGAAGTGCGCCGCCCACTCGCGCATCTCCGGGGCCACCGCCGCCAGCAGCGTCCACACGCTGGTCGGCTTGGCCCGGCCCCGGTGCGGGCGTCCGCGCGCGGCGAGCAGCGCGGCCGCGGCGCGCAGCGCGCACAGGTAGGACTCGGTGAACACGTGCGCGGGCGTGGCCCGCTCCGACACCGCGGCGAACCCGCGCTCGGCCTGGCCGAGCAGGGCCACGGCGGCCGCCGGTGGTGCCTGGGTGACGGGGAAGTCGAGCGTGCTGGTCATCTACGGCCTCCTCCCGATCGAGACGTCACGAACCACAGCGACGAACCCGCCGAGGGGAAGCCGGCGGCGCCCGGCGGTGAAGCGCTTCCCCCGCCCCACCACCGGGCCTGTTCGAACTCATGTTCGAACAAAGTCAGCGTAACCCGTGGTCGGACGGGGTTCAAGCGCGCTTCGGTGTGACGTGCCGGGCAGGTGCGCGGCGCGCGGGGCCGGGTGGTGTGATGGAGCGGTGAGCACACCCGAGCACCCCGGCGTCACCGCCGTCGCCGACGCCCTGCGCGCCGCCGGACTGCCCGAGGCCGCGGCCGGGATCCGGTTCCTCGACGGCGATGTGCGCACCGCGGCCGCGGCGGCCGCCGCCATCGGCGTCCCGGTCGGCGCGATCGCCAACAGTCTCGTGTTCGTCGCGGACGGGGCGCCGCTGCTGGTCCTGACCTCGGGTGATCACCGCGCGGACACCGCCAAGCTCGCCGCGCTCACCGAGGTGACCGAGGTCGGCAAGGCCACCCCCGCGTTCGTGCGGGAGCACACCGGGCAGGCCATCGGCGGTGTGGCCCCGGTCGGGCACCCGGAACCGCTGCGCACCCTGGTCGACAGCCACCTCGCGCGGTACCCGGTCGTCTGGGCGGCGGCCGGTCACCCGAGGTCGCTGTTCCCGACCACCTACGCCGATCTGGTGACCCTCACCGGGGGCACGGCTGCGCGAGTCGGCGCCGAGGAGGAAGATCCGTCCTCGTGACCGCCGTTCCCTCACCCAGCGTCGCCCGCTTCGCCGAACTGGCGGGCGACGAACTGCGGGGTCGCCTGCGCGAGGCGCTGACCCTGTACGTGACCGCGATGCAGTACCCGAAGGGCACCGCCGAGCAGCGCGCCCCGATGTGGCTGGCGCACATGCTGCGGGTCGGCTGGCGCTGCGTGGCCGCGTTCGACACCGAGGACCGGATGGCGGGCATCGCCTACGGCTACCAGGGCGCCCCCGGCCAGTGGTGGCACGAGCAGGTCAAGCGCGGGGTCGCCGAGCGGCACGGCGTGGCCGTGGCCGACCGCTGGATGACCGACTACTTCGAGCTGACCGAGTTGCACGTGCGCCCCGACACCCAGGGCCAGGGCATCGGCGGCGAACTGGTGCGCAGGCTGGTCGCGGGCGCGGGCAACGCGCACGTGCTGCTGTCCACGCCCGAGGGGCCGTCCCGGGCGTGGAACCTGTACCGCAAACTGGAGTTCGTCGACGTCTTGCGCGACTACCAGTTCGCGGGGGACCCACGCCCGTTCGGCGTCCTCGGGCGGACTCTTCCGCTGACCTGACCCTCTTACCCAGCTCCGCTTAGAGGGCGGCCAGCCGCTCGCGCAGCGTGTCGAGCCCCATCGCACCCATCACCAGGGCGTCCTGGTGGAAGGCCTTGAGGTCGAAGTCGGCCCCGCGCCGCGCCTTGGCCTCGTCGCGGGCCTGCAGCCACAGCCGCTCACCCAGCTTGTAGGTGGGGGCCTGCCCCGGCCAGCCCAGGTAGCGGTCGATCTCGTCGTGCACGTGGGTCGGGTCGGTGATGGTGCGGGTGAGCATGAACTCCAGGCCGAGGTCGGGGGTCCAGCGCTCGCCGGGGTGGAAGCCGTACCCGCCGGGGATCTCCAGCTTCAGGTGCATGCCGATGTCGACGATCACCCGCGCCGCGCGGAACAGGTGCGCGTCGAGCATGCCGAGCAGGTCGCCGTCGTCGGAGAGGTAGCCGAACTCGCGCATCAGCCGCTCGGCGTAGAGCGCCCAGCCCTCGCCGTGCGCGGGCACCCAGGTCAGCAGCCGCTGGAACCGGTTGAGGCTCGCCGCCTGGTGGACCGCCGTGGCGATCTGCAGGTGGTGACCGGGGACGCCCTCGTGGTAGACGGTGCTGACCTCGCGCCAGGTCGAGAAGTCCTCGCGCTCGGCAGGCACGGACCACCACATGCGGCCCGGCCGGGTCCAGTCGTCGGTCGGGCCGGTGTAGTACGCGCCGACGCTGCCGCCGGGCGGGGCGATGCGGCACTCCAGGCGCATCAGCGGGTCCGGGATCTCGAAGTGCACGCCGCGCAGGTCGGTCAGCGCCTGGTCGGAGAGCCGCTGCATCCACTCCTCCAGCGCCTTCTGGCCCTGGACCTGGTAGCGCGGGTCGGCGTCGAGCACGGCGGCGGCCTCGGCGATGCTCGCCCCGGGGGAGATCCGACCGGCGACCTCCGTCATCTCGGCCTCGAGCCGGGCGAACTCGGCCCAGCCCCACTCGTAGGCCTCGTGCAGGTCGAGCCGGGCGCCGGTGAACTCCCGCGACCACAGCCGGTAGCGGTCCTCGCCGACCGCGTCCTCGGTGGGGGCCTTCGGCGCGAGCTCACCGGTGAGGAAGTCGGCGAGGCCCGCGTACGCGCTGGACGCACCGGCGGCGGCCGCGTCGAGGTCCGAGCGCAGCGCGCCCTCGACCTCGGCGCCGGCGACCAGGTCGGTGAAGAACGACGCGGCCCAGGTGCGGCACTGGTCGGCGACCTTGGTGACCTGGCGCAGCGCGGCGACGTCGCCCTTGGCCGCGGCCTCGCGCAGCGACACCTGGTACCCGGCGAGCGCGGCGGGCACCTGGCCGAGCCGGGCGGCGATCACCGACCAGTCGTCGGCGGTGTCGTTGGGCATCAGGTCGAACACCTGCCGCACGTCCTGCGGCGGCGAGGCGATCACGTTGAGGTCCGCGAGCCGCTCCCCGGCCTCGAACAGCTCGACCTGCAGCCCGACCCGCTCGACGAACACGGCCTTGGCGTTGGCCTCGCCCGCGTCGGTCGGCTCGGCGCCGCCGATGGCCGCGAGCGCGGCGCGCGACACCTGCGCGCGGGCGGCGATGCCGTCGGGGGACAGGTCGGGCAGGTCGCGGTCGTGCCCTGCGACGCCGACCAGCGTCGCCAGGATCGGGTCGGCGGCGGCGATGTCGTCGACGTAGCGGTCACAGATCTGGTGCACGCCGTCGTGCGGGGAGGACGCCATGGTCGAACGTTACCCAACAGTCGGCGGCGAGCGCGGTGGACGGGTACGGCAGGATGGCCGCGTGCAGCAGGCCACCCGAGGACCCCGATCCCGTTCACGCAGGTGGGCGGCCCTGATCCCGCTCGCGCTGCTGGCGCTGATGACCCTTTCGGGGTGCGTGCGGGTGCAGGCCTCGCTCGCGGTGTCGGAGGACGACCTGGTCTCCGGTCAGCTCGTGGTGGCCGCCGTCGCGGTCAAGCAGGGCGACGTCGGCCCGGCGCTGACGATCCCCCCGGAGCTCAAGGGCAAGGTCCGCACCCAGAGCTACACCGCCGACGGCTACGTCGGCCAGACCGTCGCGTTCCAGGGCCTGTCCTTCCCCGAGGTCACCGTCCTCGCGGACGCCATCACCGCGGGCAAGCAGTACCGCCTCAACTTCCGCCGCTCCGGCGACCTGGTCACCATGGCGGGCTCGGTCGACCTGACCGAACTCCCCGCCGACCGCGCCGACATCCAGGTGACGGTCACCTTCCCCGGCACCATCACCCGGACCAACGGCATCAACGACAACGGCACCATCAACTGGAAACCCAAACCAGGCGCCGTCACGGAGTTCGACGCCGCCGTCCAGTACACAGACAAGTCCGGCGTCTCCTGGACCAAGTGGGTAACCATCGTCGGCGCCTCCGCCATCGGCGTAGCGCTCCTGGTCCTGGCCCTCGCCTTCTTCACCCACAAACGCACCCTCCGCGCCGCAGGCCCACCCACCGTCCGCCGCTACTAACCCCAGCGCCTTACCGGCTCCCGGCCTCTTACAAACCTCGGCTCACACCCGACGAGCCCCCACAAGCTCGCTCGCCCTACCGGCCAACTCCACTTCCCCGAGCCACCCCAGCCCCATCGTCCCGCTTCGCGCGCGCACGCGGTCCCACCCCAGCCCGGCCCCCACCCTCTCCGGGGGGCGGCCCTGGTCCAGTATACCGGGACCCCCCGACGGGCGATCTTGAACCGACCCCCGCAGAGATCCACATGTGGACAACTTCTGTCACCCAGAAGACGGAAAATTCAACCGCCAGCAACCGAAACCACCAGGTCGCAGCCCCCACCCACCCGCGAGCCCCCCCCCCAAGTCGCCCCACGAGTGATCATCAAGCCGAAAGAAACCCCCGCGAGCGTCCACAAGAGACACTCACGTCCGAGCAGGCACCAACCCCAACCGGTTCACGACCTCCTTGGTCGCCTTGGACCGGTTGAACGTGTAGAAGTGCAGCCCAGTAACGCCCTCAGCCAGCAGCCGCTCACTGACCTCAGTAGCCAAATCAATCCCAGCCGCCCGAAAAGACTTGGCGTCCGTGTGCGGCTCCAGCAGATCAGCGATGCGCGAAGGCAGCGGCGCCCCAGACAGCTCGATCGTCTTGGCCAGCGTCTTGCGGGTCGTGATCGGCATGATCCCCGGCAGCAAGTCCGCATCGCACCCGCGCGCCGCGACCCGGTCCCGCAGCCGCAGGAAGTCCTCCGGTTCGAAGAACAGTTGCGCGATGGCGAAGTCCGCCCCCGCGTCCAGTTTCCGGACCAGGTTGGTGGTGTCGCTGTCCAGGTCGGCCGAGCGCGGGTGGCCGTAGGGGAAGGCGGCGACGCCAACGCAGAAGTCGCCGAGTTCGCGGACCAAGCGGACGAGTTCGTCGGCGTAGTGCAGGCCCTCGGGGTGGGCCGACCAGTCGCCGTTGGGGTCGCCGGGGGGGTCGCCGCGCAGGGCGAGGATGTTGCGGATGCCCAGGGCCGCGTACCAGCCGATGACGTTGCGCAGTTCGGCGATGGAGTGGTCGACGGCGGTCAGGTGGGCCATCGGGACCAGGGTGGTCTCCCGCGCGACGCGGCCGGTGGTGCGGATGGTGCGGTCCCGGCTGGAGCCGCCCGCGCCGTAGGTGACGGAGACGAACGCGGGGTCCAGCCCCTCCAGCTCGCGGATGGCGTTCCACAGCCGTTGCTCGTCGGCCTCGTCGCGCGGCGGCATGAACTCCACCGAGAACACCGGCCTGCCCACGCGGACGCGCTGCACCACGGTCGTCATGCGGTGCAGCCTAGCGAAGTCCCGGCGGGTGGAACTCCGATCCTGAGGTCTGGACAACCCGGGTGCCGGGTCACACTGGCCGACCCCCGGCTGGGCCGGGTGGGTGGGCGCGGCGCACGATAGGTGCGTGCGGCGGACCCAGGTGATCGACAATTCCATGGACGGGGCGCTGGCGGTGCACGTCGAGCGCAACCTGTCCGCTTACCTCGAGCGGCGGCGCGCGGGCATGGCCGAGATGGCGCCCTCGTTCGGCTCGGCGGTCGAGTCGCTCGCCGCGTTCGTGCTCGGCGGTGGCAAGCGGATCCGGCCGACGTTCGCCTGGTGGGCGTGGCGCGGCGCGGGCGGCGCCGGGTCGGGGCCCGAGGCGGAGGCGGTGCTGTGCGCGGTGAGCGCCCTGGAGCTGATCCAGGCGTGCGCGCTGGTGCACGACGACCTGATGGACGACTCGGCGGTGCGCCGGGGCAAGCCGACCGTGCACGTCGAGTTCGCCGCCCGGCACCGGGAGCGGGGCTGGTTGGGCACCTCGGAGCGCTTCGGCGCCGCGGCTGCGATCCTGCTCGGTGACCTGGCGCTGGCCTGGGCGGATGACATGTACGTCAGCGCCGACCTGCCGCCGGACCGGCGCGCGGCGGCGCTGGTGCCGTGGCAGGCGATGCGCGCGGAGATGCTGGCCGGGCAGTACCTGGACGTGCTGACCCAGGCCAAGGGCGACGAGTCGGCGGCAGCGTCACTGAGCGTGGCGAGGATGAAGACCGCCGCTTACACGGTGGAGCGACCGCTGCACATGGGCGCCGCGCTGGCCGGGGCCGATGAGCGGGTCGTGGCCGCGCTGCGGGCGTTCGGCGCCGACATCGGGGTGGCCTTCCAGCTGCGTGACGACCTGCTGGGCATGTACGGCGACACCGACGTGACCGGGAAGCCCGCCGGGGACGACCTGCGCGAGGGCAAGCGGACGCTGCTGATGTCGATCGGGCTGGGTAGGGCTGACGCCGCGGGCCGGTCCGCTGACGCTGCCCTGATGCGGTCGGCGCTGGGCAACGACAACCTGGACTCGGCGACCGTGGAGCGGACCAGGGAGCTGCTGGTCGACTTGGGCGCGGTGGCCGAGGTCGAGTGCCAGATCGGCGAGCTGACCGAGTCGGCGATGCGGGCGCTCAGCGGGGTCGACTTGGCCGAGCCCGCCGGTGATGTCCTGGCCGGGTTGGCGGTAAGCGCGACCAAGCGGGCCAGCTAGCGGTGGGCGGTACCCGGGTGCTGCCCGGTCGCACCGACCACGTCGTCGTCATCGGCGCGGGCCTGTCCGGGCTGTCCGCCGCGTTGCACCTAGCGGGCGCGGGCCGAGAGGTGACTGTCCTAGAGGCAGCGCCAACTCCCGGCGGACGCGCGCGCCGCGACCAGTTAGGGCAGTACTCGGTCGACACCGGTGCGACCGTGCTGACCATGCCCGAACTGGTCGAAGAGGCCCTCAATGCGGTGGGCGCTTCGCTGGACCTAGACCTCGTCAAGCTCGACCCCGCGTACCGCGCGCACTTCGCCGACGGCAGCACCATCCACGTGCACACCGACGCGGTAGCCATGGCCGACGAGGTGCGGCGAGTCGCAGGCCCACAAGAGGCCGCTGGTTATCTACGGCTGCGCGCGTGGCTGACCGACCTCTATCGCGTGCAGCGAGACAGGTTCATCGGCGCGAACTTCGACTCCCCCTTAGACCTGCTCGGCACGGATCTAGCGCGCCTCGCGTGGTTGGGCGGCTTCGGCAAGCTCGGCCCCGCGGTCGCTCGGTACATCGAGGACGAACGGCTGCGCAGGCTGTTCTCCTTCCAGTCCCTCTACGCGGGGGTTGCCCCGAGCCGGGCACTCGCCGCGTACGCCGTGATCGCCTACATGGACACCGTCGCAGGCGTGTACTTCCGGCGCGGCGGAGTCGGCTCGGTCGCCGAGACGATGGCCGACGCGGCAGGCCGGGCAGGGGTGCGGTTCCGGTACTCGACGAGCGCGGCGTGGCTGGAGCGGGTCGGCTCCAGGGTGCGCGCGGTGCGGACGACGGCGGGCGAGCGGATCACCTGCGACGCGGTGGTCGTCACAGCGGACCTGCCTGTCGCGTACCGGTTGCTCGGCGTCCGCCCCCGCAGACCCCTGCCCGTGCGCTACTCACCGTCAGCGGTCGTCCTGCACACGGGGGTCACCCGGTCCTGGGACGCGCTGGCCCACCACACGATCTTCTTCGGCGCCGCGTGGGAACGGACCTTCGACGAGCTCACCCGCCGGGGGACGCTCATGGGTGATCCCTCGCTGCTGGTCACCCGTCCCACCGCGACCGACCCGGGGATGGCGCCTGCGGGCAGGCAGCAGGTGTCGGTGCTCGCGCCCGCGCCGAACCTGCGCACGGGCCCGATCGACTGGGCGCGGATCGGCCCGATCTACCGCGACGAGCTGGTGCGGGTGCTCGAGTCCCGCGGCCTGACCGGGTTCGGCGACAGCGTCGAGGTGCAGCGGCTGGTCACCCCGGCGGACTGGGCGGCGCAGGGCCTCGCCGACGGGACCCCGTTCTCGGCGTCGCACACCTTCACCCAGACCGGTCCGTTCCGGCCGCGCAACCTGGTGCCCGGTGTGGACAACGTGGTGCTGGCGGGCTGCGGGACGACCCCGGGCGTGGGCATCCCGCCGGTGGTGATCTCCGGTCGGCTGGCGGCACTGCGGGTGACCGGCCCGGCTGGCGCGGGCGCGGCGGGGCGGCGGCGGTCCGTGAGCGGGCTGTGAGGCTATCTTTGGCTCCTGGCCACCCGGTGCCGCGATAATGCGCGCGGTGGGCCGGTGGCGGACGGGGAGCGGCGACATGCGCTGGGCAGCTTGGCGGGACACAGCACGGGACCGGGTCTCGGCGTTCCCCGAATTCGTCCCCGCGGCCACCGGGGCGCGGGTGGGCGGCCGGGTGCTGGTCGCGGGCGTGGTCCTGGCGACGGCGGCGGCGTGCAGCACGTCGGTGGCCGGGTCCCCGGTGGCCACCGAGATCGGTCCGCCCAGTGGTGCCGCGTCCGCCGTGCAGTCCCTCGACGACCTGGGCGAGTCGGGGCTGCTGCGCTACAAGGGCACGCTGACCTCGGCCTCCGGTGATCCGGTCGAGTTCGACCTCGCGGCGGCCAGCGGCGGGGAGGTCAGCGGCTCGCTGAACGTCAACGGCAAGGCCGCGTCGGTGCTGGTGGTCGAGCGCGGCACCTACCTCAAGGCCGCCGCCGAGTTCTGGGCGACGCTGTCGGGGGTGGGCAACGCGGAGAACAAGGGCACCGCGGTGGCCGACCGCTGGGTGAAGGTCCCCGGGGTGCTGATCGGCGTGGAGTTGGCCGACGTGTTCACCCCGGAGTCGATGAGCCAGTTCCTGGTGGTCGACACCGACAAGGCCGAGGACGCCGAGCTGCCGCTGGCCGAGCGCAAGCGCACGGACCTCGCAGGCGCCAAGGTGTTCCGGGTACCGCTGGTCAAGGGCGCGGCGTACCTGGCGGAGACCGCGCCGCACGGCGTGCTGAAGATCGAGTTGGACTCGGTGGGGCAGTCCGCGTCGACGACGGTGAAGAAGCTGTCCACGACCGTCGCAGACGCGACCGGTGACCTGGCGAAGTTCTACCAGGACGTGGCCGCGGCGGCCGGGCAGCTGAGCGCGCCGGTCGACGTGCTGAACACGGTGCAAGAGAGCGGCCACACCTTCGAGGGCTGCGACGCGGCGAAGTGCTCGATCGTCGTCAGCTTCACCAACGGCACCAAGGCCGCGGTGCGTGTGTCGGTGCGCGGGAACTGGCAGGGCGACAGCGCTCCACTCGGTGCGTGCGAGGCGCTCGCCGGACCGGTGGCACCAGGGCAGGCGGGTAGCGCTACCTGCACGTTGTCGAGCCAGGAGTGGGTGCAGTTCTTCGCGAAGGCCAACTCCGTGCCGGGTAACCACCCGTACAGCGTGGAGTGGTCGACCGTGGTGCTGGCCGAGGCGCCGGACCTGACGAAGGTGACCGCGCTGTCCAAGGCCGCCCCCGCTGACGCCAAGGCGAAGCTGACCGAGGGTTCGCACTACGTGTTCGCGATCGGCTACGGCGGCAAGAAGGTCTGGAAGTACGGCGTGACCGGCAAGCACTGGACAGACAGGGCTGACCGTCAGCTCGCGGTGTGCATGGGCGCGACCAGGTCGGTCTGCCGGGTGGACCTGGTGACCGCGACCGGGGACGCGGGTTCGGCCTACGGGCTCCTCAAGCAACTGGTCGACGCCTACCGTGCCGCGGGCGGGGAGTGCCCGGCAGGTCAATGGGCGGGGTGCGCGCGCTGACGACGCTGGACGCGGCCTACGCGGGCAGCCGTGCGATCAACGCCCACCACGGTCGTACGTACTACCTGGCGACCCGGCTGCTGCCGCCCGCGCGTCGCCCAGCGGTACACGCGCTCTATGGGTTCGCCCGGGTCGCTGACGAGATCGTCGACAACCCAGGAGTCGACCCCGCCGGTGACCTCTTGGCGCTGGAGCACGCACTCAAGGCTGCCTTCGACGGTGGAGCTACCGGGCAGCCAGTGCTCTTAGCCCTAGCCGACACAGTGCGGCGCTGGGGCATAGATCAGGACCTGTTCGGCGCCTTCCTGAACTCGATGCGGATGGACCTAACAGTCACCGACTACGCCAATCTGGACGAGCTGGCCGAGTACACCCACGGCTCCGCTGGCGTGATCGGCCTGATGCTCCTACCCGTCCTGGGCACCGTGTCACCGCGCGCCGAAGCCGCCCCCTACGCCGCGGCGCTAGGCGAGGCCTTCCAGCTGACCAACTTCCTCCGCGACGTGGGCGAGGACCTGGACCGAGGCCGCGTCTACCTACCCGCCGACCACTTGGCCGCTTTCGGCGTGGACCGCGAACGGCTGACGTGGGCCCGAACCCACGGCCCGGACCGCCCGGTCCGCCGCGCCGTGGCCCACTTCGCCGCTCTAGCCCGAGCCATCTACCGCTCAGCCGCGCCGGGCATCGCGCTTCTAGACCCGATATCGCGCCCTTGCGTGGCGACCGCCACCCAGCTCTACCGCGCGATCCTGGATGAGATCGCCAAGGCCGACCACGACGTCTTGACCCGGCGGGCCATAGTTCCCGCCGGGCGCAAAGCCGCGATAGCACTACCCGGCGTGGCTAAGTGCGCGCTCGCCAGGCTTACCCGCGCCAGTTGACTGCCCGGGGCTAGAACGCCAGGGCTTGGGCGCGGCGCTTGACCTCTCGACCCCGGTCGCCGCGCAGGGCGTCGATGGGGCGGCCGGGGAGGGTCTCGTCGGCGGTGAAGAGCCAGCGGATGACCTCGTCCGGGCTGAAGCCGGAGTCGTTGAGGACGGTGATGGTGCCGGGCAGGCCCTTGACCACGTCCCCGTCGTCGGTGATGAACTCGGCGGGCACCATCAGCACGCCGCGGCGGCGGACCGCGATCAGGTGGTGGTCGCGCAGTGCCTGGTGCACCCGGGTGATGGGCTGGTCGAGGCGTTCGGCGACATCGGGCAGCGGCAGCACCGGGACGTCGGGGTCGAGCACGTCGGCGGCCGCGGGGATTGAACTCACGGACCAACGATGCCACATCGGCCGGATGTGGGCAGTCGACCACCCGCCCCGACCGCGTGGTGCTTGTTCACGCCCCCGGCAGGCGGCGCGCGGATGTCCGGGGGTCGGCGCGCGCGGGCGCGCGGCTCCGTACGATCCACCCTTGTGGAGGACAAGGGGCCGAGTCTCGTCGGGGCGCTGCTCGAGCAGCGCTACCGGGTCGACGCGCCGGTGGCGCGGGGCGGGATGTCGGCGGTCTACCGGGGTGTCGACACCCGGCTCGACCGGCCGGTCGCCATCAAGGTGATGGACTCCCGCTTCGCCGACGACAAGTCCTTCGTCGAGCGGTTCGAGCGGGAGGCGCGCTCGGCCGCCCGCATCCACCACCCGAACGTGGTGGCCGTGCACGACCAGGGGCTCGACGGCGACCACGTGTACCTGGTCATGGAGCTGGTCACCGGCGGCACCCTGCGCGACCTGCTCACCGAGCGGACCACGCTGCCGGTCCCGCTGGCCGTGGCGATCATGGAGCCGGTGCTGTCCGCGCTGGCCGCCGCGCACCGGGCCGGGCTGATCCACCGCGACGTCAAGCCGGAGAACGTGCTGATCGGCACCGGCGGCATCGTCAAGGTCGCCGACTTCGGCCTGGTCAGGGCGATCTCCAGCGTGGGGACGACCAAGAGCAGCGTCATCCTGGGCACCGTCGCCTACCTCTCCCCCGAGCAGGTGACCACCGGGGCGGCGACCGCGCGCGGTGACGTGTACTCGGCGGGGATCGTGCTCTACGAGGCGCTGACCGGCTCCGCGCCCTACCACGGCGACAACGCCCTGTCGGTGGCCTACCGGCACGTCAACGACGACGTCCCGCCGCCGAGCGCGACCGTGCCCGGCATCCCGCCGATGCTCGACGAACTGGTGGTCCGCGCGACGAGGCGCGACCCGGCCGCCCGGCCGGCCGACGGCGCCGCGTTCCTCGCCGAGCTGCAGCAGGTCCGCGCCGCGTTGTCGCTGCCCAGGATGCGGGTGCCGATCCCGAAGGCCATCGACGTCGACGAGACCGTGCGGGTCTCCGGCGCCCTGTCGACCCGGCCCCCCACCCCGACCGGCCCGACGCACGCCGCCGTCGAGGAGGTCGCCGCGCTCGACCCGGAGGAGACGGTGCGGGTGCCGTTGGCCGTGGTCACCGGCGAGAACCCGGTCCAGGCCGCCCCGTCGTCGGCCACGGTGGTCCGCCCGATGCCCGGGTTCTCCGCCGCCGGGCCGCAGGGCACGCGCGCGATGCTGCGGTCGGACCTGGAGAAGGTCATCGACTCGGCCGCCCAGGCGGGCGGTCCCCCGTCGGCCCCGTACGGCTTCCCCGCGCAGGTCCAGCAGCAGCACCCCGCTCCGCCGCCGCCTCCCCCGAACCCGACCAGGCGGCTGGTGCTGCTCAGCGTCATCGGGGTGCTGGTGCTCGGCCTGCTCGGCACCGGCATCTGGTGGTTCTCCAGCGGCCGCTACACCGAGGTGCCGACGCTGGCGGGCAAGGACTCGGAGTCCGCGCAGCAGCTGGTGCGCTCGGCCGACCTCAGCCCGAGCGTCACCACGGTCCGCGACAACGACATCGAGGCGGGGCTGGTCATCAGCACCAACCCGGCGGCGGGCGCGGAGGCCCTGCGCGGCGACCAGATCGAGCTGGTCGTGTCGTCGGGCAAGCCGGTCGTGCCGGACGTGCGGCCCGGCGCCAGCCGCGAGGAGGCGGAGCGCTCGGTCGGCAAGGAGGAGCTGCGGGCCGCCGTGGACGACGCCATGAACGTCTACGACGAGCAGATCCCCGCCGGGCGGGTGGTCAAGCTCGAACCGCCCGCGGGCACCAAGGTCCAGCTCAACGAGCGCGTCGTCATCATCCTGAGCAAGGGCCCCGCCCCCAAACCCGTCCCCGACGTGCGCGGCAAGACCCGTGACGAGGCGTTCCAGGCGCTGACCGCCGCCGGTTTCGAGCCCTTCGACGGTCCCCAGGAGTTCTCCGGCGACGTCGAGGGCGGCCGGGTGGTCCGCACCGACCCGGGCAGCGGCACCAAGATCGAGGCGGGCGCGTCGAAGCGGGTCTCGGTGGTCGTGTCGTCCGCGGTGACCGTCCCCGACCTCAACCAGCGCCCCGTCGCCGAGGCCCAGGCGATGCTCCAGCAGCTGGGCCTCAGCCTGGAGCTGCAGCCCTTCTCCAACGGCAACGGCCGGATCTTCAGCCAGAGCCCGCCCCCCGGGACCAAGCTCCGCAAGGGCGACAAGGTCACCGCCTTCGCCTGGTGACTCAGGCGGGCGGCTAGACCTGAGCGCCGTTGTCGTCGTCCAGCGCGGGCGGGGACTTGCGGGCGCGCAGCAGCAACAGGCCGATGCCCGCCGCCAGGGCGACCAGCGCCGTCGGCGTCGTGATCCGGGCGTCCCAGCTCAGGATGCTCGCCAGCGTCAGCAGCACGACCCCGCCGGTCAGCAGCACGATGGCCACGATCGTCAGCGGTCGCAGCCGGGGCAGCGGCGGCGGCTCCGGCGGCTCGTAGTGCTCGTCGTTGTTGTCGTTCGACCAGTCGATCTCGGTGTCGTGGGCGCGCCAGGTGGAGGCGGGGCGGGCGGGGACGTCGGCGGGCGGGTCCTCGGGGACCCGGTCCTTGGCGATCTCGGGCAGGTCGCGGCCGACGCCCTCGCGTTCGAGGTCGGCGACGATCTGCGCGAACGCGGCGTCGACGTCCTCGGGTCCGTCCTTCACTGCGGATCACCTGCCCGGTCGGCACGCA
Source organism: Actinokineospora globicatena (assembly GCF_024171945.1). Classification (GTDB taxonomy): domain Bacteria; phylum Actinomycetota; class Actinomycetes; order Mycobacteriales; family Pseudonocardiaceae; genus Actinokineospora; species Actinokineospora globicatena. Next base: position 2,512,712 of record NZ_JAMTCR010000002.1, on the reverse strand, counting down.
CCCGCCGGACGAACTCGACGCTGCGGTCGAAGATGACCGGCGCGTCGTGGTCGAGGGTGGCGACGTGGTAGCTGTTGTCCAGGACGACCTCGGTGACGTCGCGGCTGGCGATCCCGCCCAGCACCGCGGCGGCGTTCTCCGGTTCCACGACGTGGTCGACCGCCGAGCGCAGCAGCAGCACCGGCTGGTCGACCCTGGGCAGGTCCCGGCGCACCGTCCCCCACAGCTTGGCCAGACTCGCCAGCGCGCGCAACGGGGTGCGGGGGTAGGCGTGCTCACTCACCCCGGCTTTGGCGATGTCGTCGCTGATCGGCGCGACCGAGGGCACCAGCCGCGAGAGCACCGGCAGCAGCCGCGCCGCCGGACGGGTGGTCAGCACCGACGGGTTCACCAGCACCAGGCCCGCGATCTGCGAGCCGTGCTCCTGGGCCAGCCGCAGGCACAGCGCCCCGCCCATCGACAGCCCGAAGGCGAACACGGTGGCGCAGCGCTCGGTCAGCTCCGCCAGCGACGCCTCCAGTTCGGCGTACCACTGCGGCCAGGTCGTCCGGTTCATCTCCCGCCAGTGCGTCCCGTGGCCGGGCAGCAGCGGCAGCCGGACGCTGAAGCCCTCGTCGACCAGCCGGTCGGCCCAGGGGCGCATGCTCACCGGTGAGCCGGTGAAGCCGTGGCTGAGCAGCACGCCGACCTCGGACGAGCCGTCGTGCGCGAAGCGCAGGCCATGGTCGAGCGCAGGCACCTCGCGCCCCTCCTATGATCTTCACCGGCGTGCGTGGGACACGGCCATCGTCGCACGAACCGGGCCGCGCGCGCCCCTACCGCCGCGGGCGAATCCGACCGGGCCCCGCCGTTGTGCCGCGGGGCACCGCGTTCGTAGGCTCGACGGCAACACAAGGGGAGACGGGAGCGCTGGTCGCGTGCTGTACTGGCTGATGAAGCGGGTGTTGCTCGGCCCGATCCTGCACCTGTTCTTCCGGCCCAGGGTCGAGGGCCTCGAACACGTGCCCGCCACCGGGGGTGCGCTGCTGGCCAGCAACCACCTCGCGGTGTCCGACTCGTTCTTCCTGCCGCTGGTGGTGCCACGCCGGATGACGTTCCCGGCGAAGCTGGAGTACTTCACCGGCTCGGGGTTCAAGGGCTGGTTCAAGAAGTGGTTCCTCACCGGGATCGGTCAGATCCCGATCGACCGCTCCGGGGGCAACGCCGCGCAGGCCGCGCTGGACACGGTGATCCGGTTGCTGCGCGAGGGGCACCTGGTGGGCATCTACCCCGAGGGCACCCGCTCGCCGGACGGTCGGCTCTACAAGGGCAAGACCGGCGTGGCCAGGATCGCGCTGGAGGCCGGGGTGCCGGTGCTGCCGGTGATCATGATCGGCACCGACAAGGCCAACCCCATCGGCTCGAAGATCTGGAAGCCCTACCCGATCCGGATCAGGATCGGCCCGCCGCTGGACTTCAGCCGGTACGCGGGCCTGCAGGGCGACCGGTTCGTCGAGCGCTCGATCACCGACGAGATCATGTACGCCCTGATGGAGCTCTCCGACCAGGAGTACGTCGACATCTACGCGGCGAAGGCCAAGGAGCAGCAGGCGGCCCTCGCGCTGCCGGTCCAGTCCGGTGACCGCGACCGGGTGCGCGAGGCGAGCTGACCGCGAGAAGTGACGTTTTCGCCGGTGATCCTTGGGCTCATCGGGTGAAAGGTGCCGCCGAGGGGGAACGCTGCGGCCCGCAGGGCGAAACACCCCGGTCAAGCAGCGAATCCGGGTGGGGTGCGGGTGTCGACCGAAGACGCGGTGGAGTCGGGGAAACTGGCCAGGTTCGCCGGGTTGGCCGGTGTGGTCCGCCAGACCGACCGGCTCGGCGCGGTGGGCGCCCGCGGGCAGTCGCCCTCGGCCAGGCGTCGGGGCCGGTCCCGGCTCGCGGAGCTGACCAGGGCGGCGGTCTCGTTCGACTGGGTCGGCCCTGCGGTCCACGTGGCGGGCGACCTGGTCGCGGCCAGCACGCCGACCGTGGACTGGGACCGCGGTTCGGTGACCTCGGTGGTGCACACACACATCGCCGCCGTGGAGCGCCACGGTCCGGACAACGCGCTCGCCGGGTCGTCCTCGCGGGCCCGTGACCTGGTCGCCGAGCACACCGACGGCGGAAGGCGGCCCGCGCTGGTGATCGCCCCGTTCCATCCCGAGGACACCAACCCGGGCTCGACCGGGATCGCCGTCGCGCTGCGCCGCGCGTGGACCGCCAGCCCGTGGCACGACGACCTGGCCTTGGTCCCCCGGTTGGTCCAGCGGCCGTTGCGCGACTTCGACACTGACGTGTGGACCATCCGCGGCGCGCTGTCAGGCCTACCGGTCGTGCTGCTCTACGGCCGCACCGAGGGCGACAGGGTCGTACCCGCGCTCGCCGCGTGGAACCTGCTCCCGCAGTCACCGTCCACGGTGCTCGACACGACGTTCCCCGCGTTCGACCTACCTGGCAGCAACGACTGGGCAGGCCGCTTGCGCCTAGGTGACCACTTGGGCCGGATGTTCGCTCTTACCGCAGGCAACCTGGGCGACTGGTTCCACCTACTCACCCACGACCGTGCCCCCCACCTGCACCGCCTAGTGCCACCGGACCACGTCCCCGAACGCCGCATCCTGGCCACCAGCGCCGCCGACGCCCACGACGTCCTAGTAACCCGCACCAGCCTCGGCGAACACCGCACCCATGTCCGCCAAGCCCGCCTCTTAGCCGAAGGCGGCCTCCCAGACATAGCGGGCTCAGCCGCTCAGGCAGTCCTCACCGAGATCACCCGCAGCACCGACCTCTCCGTAACCGAACGCGTGGTCCTCCTACGCGAACTGGTCGGCGTCTTCGGCCTCATCGGCGCCGACGACCACCTCCTCACCACCGAACGCCTCCTCCACACCGCGAGCATCACCCGCGTGTGATCGCCACCGGCATGTGGGACCAGCAGCACTAAGAGGCCGCTGGCATGTAAGAGGTCAGCGCAATCTGCTCGTTTCGGCGCGCCAGAGGGTGCCGTCCGCGACGAGGAAGGTGACGGTGCCCGCTGTGGTCGCGGCGGTGACCTTCCCGTGTGGACCGGTCACCTCCCGGGTGGACCAGGTGCCGTCGGTGAGCCGCAGCGCCTTGACCCGGTCGCCGTCGGTGATCACCTGGGTGGTCGCGCCGTCGGTGGTCAGCGGCGCCGCGAGGGTGTCCTTGTCGCTGACCGCGACCGCGGGCGGCTTGGGCAGTTGCGCCCACGAGTCGTTGGTCAGGCGCCAGAGCGCGAGGTTCCCGTTGGTCCGGCCCGCGACTGTGCAGGTGGACCCGTCACAGTGGACGGCCATCGCCGCGCCGGGACCGTCGGTCGGTAGCGGGGTTTTGGTCCAACCGGTGATACCGGTGCTGGAGCGCCAGACGACCGGTTGCTCGATGCCGTCGGCGAACTGCCAACCCACTACGAGGATCCCGGTGCCCGCGCGGGTCGAGGCGATGGGGAACGGCAACGCGGCCCGCCCGCCTTCGAGCGCGGTGCCCGCCGACGGCTGCCTGATCCAGTCGTCGCCCTCGGGTGTCCACGTGGTGACGTCGAAGCCGCCGGTCGGGTTCTCCCAGTTGCCGATCACGGCGGGCGTGCTGCTCACGCCGATGAGGTCGCCCGCGCCGTAGCCGCCGAAGGTGCTGAACGCCTGGCGCTTCTCGACCAGGCCGGTGCTGTCGCCGTCCCACACGCTCCACCGGACGTTACCGTGGGCGCCGCCGCGTTCCCCGCCGACCGCGTAGATCCGCTTGCCGTCGGTGTCGATCGCGGTCCACTTGGCGAGCGCGCCGTAGGGCGTGGCGGTCGTGAGCGGGACCTCGGTGAGCCCGCCGTTGACGTCGAGGCGGATCAGGCCGGGCGCGGGCTGCTCGCCCGGGAACCGGGTGCCGATCAGCAGTTCGTCCCCGAACGGCGTCAGCGTCACCGCCTCACCTGGGAGGACGACCTCGGCGAAGCTGACCGCCGCCGACGACGACCCGCCGCAGCCGGTCGCGACCAGTGTGGCGACCAGCACGGTCGCCAGTGCCCGTGTGCGCATGTCGATCAGTATCCACCGGCGGCCGGTGACCTAGGCTTGGTCGGTGCGTTTCTTCTACGACACCGAGTTCATCGAGGACGGGCTGACCATCGACCTGGTGTCGATCGGTGTCGTCGACGAGGACGGCCGGGAGTTCTACGCGGTCTCGACCGAGTTCGACCCGGCGAAGGCCGGGCCGTGGGTGCGGGCCAACGTGTTGGACAAGCTGCCCTCGCCAGCGGACAAGTCCTGGTGCGACAAGGCCGAGATCCGCCGCAGGCTGCTGGAGTTCCTGACGCCGCCGCGGGCCAAGGACAAGGTCGAGCTGTGGGCCTGGTTCGGCGCCTACGACCACGTCGCGATCGGCCAGCTCTGGGGTGCGATGCCCGCGCTGCCCCGGGTGATCCCCCGGTTCACCCGCGAGCTGCGGCAGCGCTGGGAGGACGTGGGCAAGCCGCCGCTGCCCGCCCCGCCGGACGACGCCCACGACGCGCTCGCCGACGCGCGGCACAACCTGGTCCGCTGGCGGGTCATCGACGACCTGTGGCAGCGCCGCAACGGTCGGTAGCGGGCCCACCCTCCTTGCTATACCGATTCAGTTGCCGGCAGGCTGGGCTCGTGAGGCCGTGATGCCCATCACGGACGCGAGTGTGGAAGGTCGGGTAGTCATGCGGGTCGGCGTACTCACCGGGGGTGGCGACTGCCCCGGGCTCAACGCGGTCATCCGGGCGGTCGTGCGCAAGGGGATCGAGACCCACGGCTGGGACGTCGTCGGGTTCCGCAACGGCTGGAAGGGCCCGCTCGAGGGCGACCTGAAGCCGATCGGGCTCGACGACGTGGAGGACATCCTCACCCGCGGTGGCACCATCCTGGGCTCGTCGCGGACCAACCCGTACAAGGTCGACGGCGGCGTGGACCGGATCAAGGCGGTGCTGGCCGAGCACGAGGTCGACGCCCTGATCGCCATCGGCGGCGAGGACACCCTCGGCGTGGCCAAGCGGCTCACCGACGACGGCGTCGGCGTGGTCGGCGTGCCCAAGACCATCGACAACGACCTCGGCGCCACCGACTACACCTTCGGCTTCGACACCGCGGTGCACATCGCGACCGAGTCGATCGACCGGCTGCGCACCACGGCCGAGTCGCACCACCGCGCGCTGGTCGTGGAGGTCATGGGCAGGCACGCGGGCTGGATCGCCCTGCACTCCGGCCTGGCCGGTGGCGCCAACGTGATCCTGGTGCCCGAGCGCGCGTTCAGCGTCGACAAGGTCATCGAGTGGGTGCAGCGCCGCTTCGAGCGCCAGTACGCTCCGATCATCGTGGTCGCCGAGGGCGCGCTGCCCGAGGGCGGCAACGAGGTCCTGCTGACCGGCGAGAAGGACGCCTTCGGCCACGTCCGCCTCGGCGGCGTCGGCACCTGGCTCGCGGAGGAGATCGCCGCCAAGACCGGCAAGGAATCCCGCGCCGTCGTCCTCGGCCACACCCAACGCGGCGGCACCCCCACCGCCTACGACCGGGTCCTCGCCACCCGCTTCGGCCTCCACGCCGTAGACGCCGTAGCCGACGCCGACTTCGGCGTCATGGTCGCCCTCAAGGGCACCGACATCGTCCGCGTCAAACTCTCCGAAGCCACCGCCGAACTCAAAACCGTCCCCCTACACCGCTACGCCGAAGCCGAAGTCTTCTTCGGCTAAACCCCCCCCGCCGCCTTGGCCCCCCACCGGCCAAGGCGGCCCGCGCGGCGAGTTCGGCAAGCCCGCACGACACACCGCCTGATCAGCGAGGGATGCTCAGCAGAACGAGCACCAAAAGGCGAACGGCCAGCCCCCAGGCGCGGCGCTGATCAGCCGCGATGCCAGCCGTCATCTCCCCGCTTGGGTCTTCGCCGCCCCGGCCTCCCGCACCGACCAAAGCGGCCTGATCAGCGGCGATGACTCAGCAGCTGGGCATCGAGTCGCGAGAGCGGCCACCTCGGCCGCCTCGGGCACATCGGCGCCGCAGTCGCCCTGGGAAGCACCGTCCGGGGGCAGGCTCACCGAAGCCGCCGGGGCCGGGGTTCGACTGGCAGAGATCCTGCCGCCACCCCATCGGCCCAAGGCGGCCCGCACGACACCCCGCCTGATCAGGGGTGATGTTCAGCAGGCTGAGTGTCGAGTTGTGGGGTCGGCCGACCTGGGGTGGACTTAACGGCATGGTCACCCGTTCGAAGGACTGGTTCGCGCTCGCGGGGTTCCTCCTGCTCAGTTACGCCGTCGCCGGGTTGGGGTCGTTGGCGACGATCGACAACGTGCGCGGGTGGTACGCGACGGCGGACAAGCCGTGGTTCACGCCGCCCAACTGGTTGTTTGGTCCCGTGTGGACGGTGCTGTACGGGCTGATCGCGGTCGCCGCGTGGTTGGTGTGGTTGCGGCGCGCGCAGGAGCCCCGCCAGGTCAAGGTGGCGCTAACCGTCTGGGCCGTCCAACTGCTGCTCAACCTCGCCTGGACCCCGACCTTCTTCGGCCTCCAGTGGCTGTGGGCCGGGTTCGTGGTGATCGTGCTGCTCGACGTGGCCGTGGTCGCCACCATCGTGCGGTTTCGGCGGGTTCGGCCGGTCGCGGCGTGGCTGTTGGCGCCCTACCTGGCCTGGATCCTCTATGCGTCGCTGCTCAACGCGGGTGTGGCCGCGTTGAACTGAGGAGCTGAAACGGGCTCGCGCACGGTCTATGGTGCGGCCATGGACGAACTGCTCTGGGTCGGGGCCGACGCCCAGGCACGGGCGTTGCGCGACGGTTGGACTACCGCGCCCGAGTTGCTGGAGTCGGTGTTGCGGCGGGCGGGTGACCTTGCCGGGACGCTCAACATCTTCCGCACCGTTTACGCCGAGTGCGCACGGGAAGAGGCGAAGTCCGCCCAGCGTCGCATCGATGCGGGTGAGCGGTTGCCGTTGCTCGGCGTGCCGGTCGCGGTCAAGGACGACCTGGACGTCGCGGGCGATTTCACCGCGCAGGGTGGTCGACCGCAGTTCCCGGTGGCCGAAAAGGACAGTGCCGCCGTCGCACTGTTGCGCGCGGCGGGTGCCGTGATCATCGGTCACACCCGGACGCCGGAACGGTGCTTGTGGCCGTTCACCGAGTCGAAAACCGCGGGCGCGACGCGCAATCCGTGGCACCCGGCGCACACCCCCGGCGGTTCCTCCGGTGGCTCGGCCGCCGCCATCGCCGCGGGCATCGTCGGCGCGGCCACCGGCTCCGACGGCGGCGGGTCGATCCGCCTCCCGGCCGCCGCGTGCGGCGTGTTCGCCCTCAAGACCAGCCGGGGCCTGGTGTCGACCGAGCCCAAACCCGCGGGCGGCTGGCAGGGCCTGTCCACGATCGGGCCGATGGGCCGCAAGGTCGCCGACGTCGGTCTGCTGCTCGACGCGCTCGCCGACACCCGCGGCTACCGCGCCGCTGTCGACTCCGTCCCCGAGCCCACCCGCGTCGCCCTGTCCTGGCGCACCCCGCTCGGCGTCCCGCCCCTCGCCCCCGCCTGCCGCCAAGCCGTGCTCGACGCCGCCGACACGCTGCGCTCCCTGGGCCACCGCGTGGTCGAGGCCGATCCGCCGCTGGGGGCCCGGCCGACGCCGCAGTTCGTGGTCCGCTACCTGCGCGGGGTCGCCGAAGACGTCGCCGCGCTGCCGCACCCCGGGTGGCTGGAGGCGCGCACCCGGCACATCGCCGCCATCGGCCGCCGCGTCCCGGACCGGGTGCTGCGCTGGGCCAGGTCCGCCGAGGCCGACCTGCACGCCAGGATGGCCGGGTTCCTCACCCACCACGACGTGGTCCTCCAGCCGACGTGGACCCGCACACCGCCCGCAGTCGGCCTATTCCGCAGCAGCACGCTGGTGACGACGTGGTTGGGCGTCACCGCGCGCATCCCGTACCTGCCGACCTGGAACGTCCTGGGTTACCCCGTCGCCGCCCTCCCCGTCAGCCGGGATGAGCGCGGCCTGCCCGTCGGCGTGCAACTGATCGCGCCGCCGGGTTCCGAGAAGTTGCTGCTGTCCCTGTCCGCGCAGTTCGAGGGCATCCGACCGTGGGCCCACAAGCGCCCCGCCCTGTGAACGTCGATGACCGGATGCGCCGCCGCTACGGCGACTCCGTGCAGCCGTGGCTCGACGACCTCCCGAACCTGCTCGACCGGGTGGCGGCGACCTGGGACCTCACGCTCGGCGAGGTGTTCGCCGACGGCAACTCCGGCGTGACCATGCGGGTCACCCGAGGCGGGTCGCCATTGGTGTTGAAGGTGTCCCCGGACGCCGAAGTCCTGGCCGCGCAGGTGCGGGTGCTGCGCCTCTACCGCCCGAGCGCGCCGGAGATCATCGCCGACACCGAGGGCGCCGTCCTGATGGAGCACATCAACGGCGTGGCCCGCTGGCCGGACCTGCACCAGTTCGCCGCCCTGCTCCGCGACCTGCACTCCGTCCCGAACCCGGCCGACCACGCGCGCGCAGTCCTGCTCGACGACATCCCCGGCTTCTTCGCCCGGTTCCCGCCGAACGGCCCCGTCACCGCCGAGCACCTGCACCGCTCCCGCGAGCTGACAGAAGAACTAGTCGCCACCCGACCCGCGCCGGTGTTGCTGCACGGCGACCTGCACCGCGACAACCTGCTCGACGCGGGTCCGCGCGGGGTGGTGGCGATCGACCCGCAGGGGCTGCTGGGGGAAGCGGAATTCGACGCGGTGGATTACGTCCTGGCCCAATCGGACGTCCGCGTGCGATTAGCGGACCTGGTTTCCGTGACGTCGCTCTCCTCGCGGCGGCTGGCGCGCTGGTGCCTGGCGATGGCGCCGTTGATCGCTATTGGCCAACTCCGCACCGGACGGCCAATAGACCACTTGACCGGAATTCTCGCCGACCTCCGTGGCGGACCGGAACCCGGCACCTGGTGGTGACCGAGCGTCATCGCCCGAGCGCGTATCCCCTGGTCGTGGTCCCGCAGGCGCTGTCACGACGGTCACCGCAGAGGCTGATCGGGTGGCGTCGAGCGCAGGGGTCGGATGGGGTTGCGCGCGAGGTGGTCCACACCGGGGTCGGGGCGCAATTCGCCAGTGCGCCGCTGTTACGCATTTCCGCCGGGGAGAAGGGCCGGTGAAATATTTCCTCCCGCCGCCCAACCCGGTGGACCGAACTCGTAGTCTGGTGAGGTGAACTGGACCGTCGACGTGCCGGTGGACACCCTCCCGGAACTGCCACCGCTGCCGCCCGCACTGCGCACCCGACTCGACGCCGCCCTGTCCCTGCCCGCGGCCCAGCAGCCGGAGTGGCCAGACGGCGAGCAGGTGCGCCAGGTGCGCACCCTGCTCGAGAGCGTGCCGCCGATCACCGTGCCCGCCGAGATCGACCGGCTGCACGACCGGCTGGCCGAGGTGGCGCACGGCCGCGCCTTCCTGCTGCAAGGCGGCGACTGCGCCGAGACCTTCGCCGACAACACCGAGCCGCACATCCGCGGCAACATCCGCACGCTGCTGCAGATGGCCGTCGTGCTCACCTACGGCGCCAGCATGCCGGTGGTCAAGGTGGGCCGCATCGCCGGTCAGTACGCCAAGCCGCGCTCGGCCAAGACCGACGCGCTCGGCCTGCCGGTCTACCGCGGTGACATCGTCAACTCCCTGGTCGCCACGCCCGAGGCCCGGGTCCCCGACCCGTCCCGGATGATCCGCGCGTACGCCAACGCCGGTGCCGCGATGAACCTGGTGCGCGCCTCGACCGGTGCCGGTCTGGCCGACCTCACCAAGGTCCACGACTGGAACCGCGACTTCGTCCGCACCTCCCCGGCCGGTGAGCGCTACGAGGCGCTGGCCACCGAGATCGACCGGGGCCTGCGGTTCATGCAGGCCTGCGGCGTCGAGGACTCCTCGCTGCACAGCGTCGAGGTCTACGCCAGCCACGAGGCGCTGCTGCTCGACTACGAGCGCGCCCTGCTGCGGATGGACACCGCCGGTCCCGAGGCCAAGCTCTACGACCTGTCCGCGCACTTCCTGTGGATCGGGGAGCGCACCCGCCAGCTCGACGGCGCGCACATCGCCTTCGCCGAGCTGCTGTCCAACCCGATCGGCCTCAAGATCGGCCCGACCACCACCCCGGAGCTGGCGGTCGAGTACGTGCAGCGGCTCGACCCGCGCAACGAGCCGGGCAGGCTGACGCTGATCAGCCGGATGGGCAACGGCAAGGTCCGCGAGGTCCTGCCCGCCATCGTGGAGAAGGTCGAGGCCTCCGGCCACCGGGTCATCTGGCAGTGCGACCCGATGCACGGCAACACCCACGAGTCCTCCACCGGTTACAAGACCCGGCACTTCGACCGCATCGTCGACGAGGTCCAGGGCTTCTTCGAGGTCCACCACCGGCTCGGCACCCACCCGGGCGGCATCCACGTCGAGTTGACCGGCGAGGACGTCACCGAGTGCCTCGGCGGCGCCCAGGAGATCTCCGACGCGGACCTCTCCGGCCGCTACGAGACCGCCTGCGACCCACGCCTCAACACCCAGCAGTCCCTGGAACTGGCGTTCCTCGTCGCGGAGATGCTGCGCTCCTGACCTGTCACGGCGGTGTCCCCGATCTCTGGGGGCACCGCCGTTGTCATGCCAGGGCCGCGGCGAGGGTGGCCGCGCCGACCATGCCCGCGTCGTCGCCGCGGGTGGCTCGGACGACGCGTGCCGTGGGTCGGTGCCCGGCGCCGGTCATCAGCTCGCGGTACCGGGCGGTGGCGTCGGGGAGGATGAGGTCGGCGGACCCGGAGACGCCGCCGCCGATCGCCACCACCTCGGGGTCGTAGGCGTCGGCCACCAGGGCCAGGCCTTCGCCCAGCCAGCGCGCTACTTCCCGGACAGCGGCCAGCGCGGTCGGGTCACCCTGGTGGGCGGCATCGGCGACTTGGCGTCCGGTGAGGTCTCCCGCGCCCAGGTCCTTCGCGGTGGCGGCCAACGCGGTGCCCGAGCAGTAGCGCTCCCAGCAGCCCCGTTTGCCGCAGGGGCACGGCTGACCGTCCGGCACGACCCGCAGGTGACCGAGCTCCGGCGCGACCCCGAAGGCGCCCCGGTACACGGTCCCGTCGATGAGCAGCGCCGCGCCGATGCCTGTCCCCAGAGCGATAAGAAGCCCGACGGAGGCGTCTTTCAGTGCCCCGAACCGGTGTTCGGCGATCCCGGCCGAGTTCGCGTCGTGCTCCAGGACCACCGGGAGGTCGACCCTGGCAGCCAGGACGTCGGCGACGGGGGTGTCCCGCCAGGGCAGGTGCGGCGCGAACATCACCGTCCGCCGGTCCTGCGCCACGAAGCCCGCCACCGCCAGTCCGACGGCCGTCACCTCGTGCGCGGCACGGAGTTCCGCGATGACCCGGCAGATCTCGTCGATCGGGTCACCGTGGCTCGATCCCCTTGCCCTGGCCAGAACCTGTCCGCCCGCGTCGACGACACCGGCGCGGACACTGGTCCCACCGACGTCAACCCCGATCGTCGTCATGCGACACCCCGGTCCGCCGAATCGGAATCCGCTGCACCCTGTCGGATGACCGCGGCGCCTCCTCCGGCTTGAACCCCGGCATGTGCGGTTCCCCCGGCTGCCACCGGTCCGCGAGCACAGCCCGCAGCAACGCCACCACGTCCGCCAACCGGTCGATGCTCTTGGCCGCCAACTCATTCGGCTCCCCGCGCACCAACGCCACGACCGCGCACAGTGGACACATCTCGCACGGCGAGTCGGAATGCTCCGTCGCCGCCACGCGGTCCAACCAGGGCCCCACCCGCTCGGCGGCGGCCGCCAGCAACAAGGCAAGCTCCTCCGCCAACCGCGATCCGGGCTCCTGGGCGGTCATGTGCGCTCCGCGGCGAAGCGGACCAGCAGGCCGGCGGCGTCGGCTTCGGCGTCGGTCACGGTGTGGTGGCGCAGGAGGAGGGGAAGCGCGATCACGCGGCGGACGCCGTCGATGGTGATGGAGAGGTCGTCGCCGACGCGGGCGAGGTCGAGGTCCGCGGCTGCCGGGAGGGGGAGGGCGAGGCGCAGGAGGTGGTCTGGGCCGTCGGGGGTGATGGAGAGGAGAGGGGTGCCTGCCGGGCGGGCGGCAAGGGGGTCGGTGTCGGCGTAGAGGTCAGCGGCGAGAGAGAGCAATGCCGCTGTACCAACGGGTTCCGCCGCACGGTGTTCGACCACGCGCAGCGGTACACCACCCGCGTCCAAATCGGACATCACAGCGTCTTGTTCGGACCGCCGGGCCCGCAACCACGCCGCCGCCGGTCCCTGCCACCGGCGCGCCCGCGGCACCAACCGGTTGGCGATCAGGGCGTCGACGTGGATCCCGCGCAGCGCCAGGGCGGCCAGGGTCCGGCGGGTCTCGGCGACCACCAGCCGCTCCGGGGTGAACACGAGGCGGACGCCGGTGGTGGCGGGGTCGGTGAGCAGGGATCGCAGGTCTGCCAGGTGCTCGGCGAGATCGGTGGCGACGGCCGCCGCGGCGCGCACGTCCGCGAGCACCCGGGCGCGGGACCGCTCCAGGTACGCCGCGATGGCCTCCGGCAACGCGAGCAACCGCAGGGTTTCCGCCGTGGGTCCACAGTCGACGACGACCACGTCCCATTCGCCGGTGCGGGCGAGGCGCGCGACCTCGGTGAGCGCCAGCAGTTCGTCCACACCGGGCAGGACGGTCAGTTCTTCCGCGTCCAACGCGGCCAACCCGAGCCCGGCGGCGAACCGGCCGAGGTGTTCGCGCAGCGCGGGCCAGGACTGGTCGACCAGCGCCCTGGCATCGATGTGCGCGGCGTGCAGCGCGGTGTCCACTCGGGACGGGGTGGGTCCGAGCGGGACGGCGAGCACGTCGGCGAGCGAGTGCGCCGGGTCGGTGGAGACCACCAGCGTCCGGTGCCCGCGCCCGGCCAGCAGGGCGGCGGTGGCCGCGGCGAGGGTGGTCTTGCCGACCCCGCCCTTGCCGGTGAAGAGGAGGACCCGCACTCAGCCCTGCTCGACGCGGCGCTTGAGCTCCTTGAGCGCGGTATCCATGATCATCTTCTCCGCCTTGCGCCGGAACAGGCCGATCATCGGGACCGCGAGCTGCACGGACAGGGTGTAGGTGACCGTGGTCCGCGCGCCGTCCGGGGTGAGCGCGTACCGCCCGTTCTGCGACCGCTGCATCTGCCCCTTCACCAGCGACCACTCGACCACGAGCCCGTCGGCCGACCACTCGTAGGCCAGCGTGTAGGTGTCCTTGAACGGCCCCGACTCCAACGTGAACGCGACCTGCTCCGCCCGCCCACCGGCCCCCGTGGACACCACCTCCGCCGCCGTGAACGCCTTCGCCCACTCGGGATAAGCCGCGAAGTCCGCGATCACCCCCATAATCCGCTCCGGCGACGCCTCAACGACGATGGACTGGGTGGACTCATCGGCCATGCCCGGCAGACTACCCACCCCCACCCCGCCCCCGTCGCGGCGCGCTCGACAACCCACCGCCCAACGCGCCAACACCCCACCCGCCCGACCGGAGGACCACCCCAAGCCAATCCCCGGCGCCCCACCCGCCGCCGTTCCGGAGGCCGCCCCCGCAAACCCCAGCCCCCACCCTGTCCCGGGGGGCGTCCCCAGGCCCAGTCTACAAGGACCCCCTCCCCCGAAGGGGTGACGGCAAAAACCTGTGGATAACTCGACCCCTTGTGGACAGCACGCCCCCAGGACGACCCCCAAGATCGCCCAACCCCACCACAAAAGATCATCCGATCGGGCAAGCCACCAGCAGCTCACACCGGCCCACATCACCGCGCCACCACGGCCACCGACAGCCTCAAGCAGGTCACCAACACGAACACGACAGCCGCACGACTCACCTCAGCCCGGGCCCCAACCCAGCCCCAGCACCCCAAGCCCCAATCGAGCCGGACTCGCCTAGCCGGCATACCCCGGACCCCCAGCCCCAGCGCCTACCACCGCAGGACGTAAACCCGCCCCGTCCGCTGGAAGTGCCCCACGTTCGCGCACTCCGTCCACCCCACCCGCACCCGCGCCGCCAGCGGCTGGTGCACGTGCCCAAACACCGCCCACCGCGGCCGGTGCTCCCGGATAGATCGCAACAGTGCCCCCGACCCCAGCTCCGCCCGCCGAGCCAGCACGTCGTAGGTCAACTCCGGCACGTCCGGCGGTGCGTGGCTGCACAGCACGTCCACCGCCCCCAACGCCGCCACCCCAGCGTCAAAGTCTTCCGTGGTTCGCAAATAGGGCCGGAACACCGCCCCCGGTCGCAACACGGCCCCCGCAGGGAGCAACGCGCCCCCCACGAACCCGAACCGCAGCCCCCCGATGTCCACCGCCTCCCCGTCGAGCACCCGTACCCCGTCGCCCACGAACTCGGGCCACAGCGCGGGCTGGTCGACGTTCCCCGGCGTCGCGTAAGTGGGGGCGGACATCGCCGCGAAGAGTTCCTTGTACTGCGTCCGCACGGCCTCTTCGACGACCTCGGCCGCGTCCTCCAGCCCGTCCCAGAGTTCCCGCGCGTACGTGGCCGCCGCGCCGTGCTTGCGTTCGCGCCGGAGTCGGGCGAAGACGCCGACCTTGTCGGGGCCGAAGACGCGGCCCATGATGCCGCCGGAGTGGTCGTGGTAGTCGACGAAGTCGATCAGGTCGCCGAGGACGACCAGGGCGTCGGCCCCCTCGCCCGCGCGCGCCAGTGCCTCGGCGTTGCCGTGCACATCGGACACCACGTGGACCCGCACCCGGACAGGTTACGCGGGCTCGGGGGCCACCCCGGGTGCCCGTCCGGCCTCCAGGACCGACTTGAGGCCCAACGCCACCCGCTTGGCCGCCAGTTGGCGCCGGGTGCGCTCGGCGGCCAGCCGTCGCGGGGTGAGCGGACCGGGGGTGTCGGCGCGCAGGAAGTAGTGCACCAGGGTCCCGTCGAGCACGGCCTCCAGCCAGACCTCCATGGTGCCCACGAGCCCGCCGCGCACCGTCCAGCGCAACCCCTCGGCGCCCCGGTCGGCGTACACGTCCAGGCGCAGGTCCGGCCAGAACCGGGGCCACGCGGCCGGGTCGGCGAACACGGTGGCCACCACGGGCGGCGGTACGGCGAGGAACGTCTCGTCCACGACGTCGACTTGCGGCACCAGCGCAGCATGCCACGGTGGGGGTGGGCGGACCCCACCGCGCTACCGTCCAGCGCGGCGAGTCAGGGAGGTCGGTGTGCAGGAGTACGGGGTCGCGGGGGTCGCCCCGGTGGCCGACGCGGAGAACCTGGCCGACGTCGTGTGGTCCAACGCCGAGCAGCACCCCGGGTCCGTCGCGCTGCGCAGGCGCCACGACGGGGCCTGGGTCGACGTGACCGCCGCCGAGTTCGCTGAGCACGTCCGGGCGATCGCCAAGGGCCTGGTCGCGGCCGGGTTGGCGCGCGGTGACCGGGTCGCGTTGATCTCCCGGACCCGCTACGAGTGGACCCTGCTGGACTTCGCGATCTGGGCGGCGGGTTGCGTGACGGTCCCGGTGTACGAGACGTCGTCGGTCGAGCAGGTGTCGTGGATCCTCGCCGACTCGGGGGCCAGGGCGGTGGTCGTGGAGACCGACGCGCACCGGGCGGTGGTGGAGGGGATCGTCGACCGGTTGCCCGAGGTCGAGTGGATCTGGCAGCTCGACGGGTCCGCGATCGACGAGTTGACCGCCCTCGGTTCCGGCGTGACGATCAGCGACGGCCGGGCCGCCGAGGCCGACGACGTCGCCACCCTCGTCTACACCTCGGGCACGACCGGCCGTCCCAAGGGCGTCGTGCTGACCCACCGCAACCTGCTCGCCCAGGCCCGCGCCGACCTCGCCGCGTTCCCCTCGCTGCTGCGGCCGGGCAACTCGATGCTGGTGTTCCTGCCGCTGGCGCACGTGTTCGCCCGCACCATCGCGCTGGCCTGCGTGCACAGCCGGACCACGCTGGGGCACCTGCCGGACGTGCGGGCGCTGACCGACGACCTGCGCTCGTTCCGGCCGACGTTCGTGGTCGCCGTGCCGCGCGTGTTCGAGAAGCTGCACGCCACGGCCAGGCAGCGGGCGGCGGCGAACCGGCTGGGCACGGTGTTCGACGCGGCCGAGCAGGTCGCCGTCGAGTACAGCCGGGCTCCCGGGTCGTTGGCGCTGCTGGCCAAGCACGTGGTCGCGGACCGGCTGGTGCTGGCCAGGATCCGCGCGGCGCTGGGTGGTCGGTGCCGGGCGGCGATCTGCGGTGGCGCGCCGCTGGGCGAGCACCTGGCGCACTTCTTCCGCGGTGCCGGGATCCCGGTCTACGAGGGCTACGGCCTGACCGAGACCGCCGCCGCGATCTGCGTCAACACCGAGGCCGCGACCCGGGTGGGCACGGTCGGGCGGCCGGTCGCGGGCGCCACGGTCCGGGTGCTCGACGACGGCGAGATCACCCTGCGCGGCGACATGGTCTCCCCCGGGTACTGGCACAACCCGGCGGCGACGGCGGACGCATTGGTCGACGGCTGGCTGCGCACCGGCGACCTGGGCACCCTCGACGCGGACGGCTACCTGCGGATCACGGGGCGCAAGAAGGAGATCATCGTGACGGCGGGCGGCAAGAACGTCTCCCCCGCCGTGCTGGAGGACGCGGTGCGCCGCCACCCGCTGGTCAGCCAGTGCCTGGTGGTGGGCGACCGGCAACCGTTCATCGCCGCCCTGATCACCCTGGACCACGACGAGCTGGTCGCCCGGGGCTGGCACCGCCTCTCCACCGACAACCCGGCCCTGCGCGCCGAGGTCCGCAAGGCCGTCGACGCCGCCAACGCCCTGGTCTCCCGCCCCGAGGGCATCCGCCGCTTCATCCTCCTCCGCGACGACTTCACCGAATCCTCCGGCGAACTGACCCCCAGCCTCAAACTCCGCCGCGACGCCATCCTCAAGACCCGCGCCACCGAGGTAGCCACCCTCTACGCGACCTAGCCCACCACACAACGCCGTCTAGCCCATCTGAGCAGCGGCCGTGATCGGGTGTGCACGGGTGGTTCCGCCGTGATCGTCATCGGTGCGAGCGTGGGGGCGGGAATCACGAGGGAGTGGCGGATGGACGAGCACGAGCTGGTCGAGTTGATCAGCGGTCAGCTGGGGGGCGGGTTCGCCGTCGATCCGGGGGCGTTGGCGCGGTACGGCAGGGCGGCCGATGCCCGGGCGGAGGGGTTGCGCCGGGTTGGGCGGGGGTTGGCGGTGGTGGACGGGACCGGGTTCGGGTGGATCGGGCGGGAGTCGGGGTTCGCCGACGCGGTGCGGGATTGTGCCGCAGCGCTGCGGGAGCGGGTGGCGGACGTGGCCGATGACGTGGAGCGGTTGGGGATCGCGGTGGCCAAGACCGGGGCCGAGCACGTGCGCCAGGACCGCGACACCGCGGCCGGACTGCGGCGGTTGTAGTGGACACCCGACAGGTGGCCCGCCACTTCGCCGCGACGATGGTCGAGCACCGCAACCGGCTCGCGGGCAAGGCGGAGGACGCTTCCCGCGCGCAGCAAGCGTTTGCGCAGGTGCACACCGACCTCGCCGACCACCGCGCCGCACACCGGGACGACACCCACACCCTGCTGGCGGACTGGGTAGGCCGCGACGCCGACGGCTTCGGTCGGCGCGCCGACCGCACCCGCAAGACCCTGCGCACCACCGGCGACACAGCGACCAAGGCAGCGACCATCACCGGCGACGTCGCGCAAGCCCTGACCACCGGCCACAGCGCGGTGACCAGGCTGCTCGACGAGTACACCGACCGCGCCACCAGGCTTCTCGACGCCGGGCTGGCCGTCGGCCAACGTCCCGCCCTGATGCGCGCGGTCGGTCAGGTCGCGGACCTGGTGCGGCACTACACAGCCGAGTCGGCCAAGCACGTCGCGGAGACCAAGGTCGCCCTCACCGATGCCGCCCACCAGCTCCGCGAGCTGCACGGACCATCCCCTGTGGACAAACCGAAGCGGGACCACAAGGGGATCACCGAGATCGCCGCGGGTCAACTCGGCTACCACGAGGGCCCGGGGAACGCGAACAAGTACGGCCCCGCCGCCGCTTGGTGCTCGTCCTTCGCCACCTGGGTCTGGCGCCGCGCGGGCGTCAACATCCCCCTACTCCCCTTCACCGGCGACGTCTTCACCTGGGGCAAGGGCAAAGGACTCGCCTACCGGGACCTGACCCGCGCCCGCCCCGGCGACGTGCTCCTGTTCGGCACCGGCCCGCAGAACACCGCCACCAGCACCCACATCGGCATCGTGGAACGCGTGGACGGCAACCGGGTCACCCTCATCGAGGGCAACGCGGGCGACGCAGTCCAACGCCGCACCCACACCCTGTCCCACAACACCTTCTACGGGGGCGTCCACCCATCATGACCACGACCGGCGTAGAAGCCACCGCCCACCCCGGCGGCATCCTGAAGTCCTTGTCCATCACCGAATCCGCCCTACGCCACCCCGACCTGGCCACCCTCATCCTGGACGCCGTCGACCAAGCCACCATCCAGGCCAACCACCGCGTCCAGCACCTCCTGGGCACCATCGACCCAGCCCTCCTAGGCCTCCCCACCCCACCCACAACCGACGACACCACCCCCAAAACCTGGCGAACCCAATAGCCGCCCCCACCAACCCGCATCGCGCCCCTACCTCACCACCCCCGCATCGCACCCCGCACGCGGTCTACGCCCCTACCCCACATCGCGCCCGCGCGCGGTCCGCACCCCAACCCCGCTTCGCAGCCCCGCGCCCCAGCCCTTACCCCACCAGGCCCGCTTCGCGCCCGCGCGCGGTCCCTCCCCCGCCCAGCCCCCACCCTCTCCGGGGGGCGTCCCTGGGCCAGTCTACCGGGACCGACCGACAGTCGATCTTGAAAGCACCCCCGCAGAGATCCACATGTGGATAACTTCTGTCACCCAGCAGCGGGAAATTTCAGCACCACCGGCGACAGACCCCCAGGTCGCGGACCCCAGGCACCGGTGATCACCGCGCAACCAGCAAAGTCACCGCCCTGCCTGCTCGCCCCGGTCCAAGAGCCACCAACCACATCCCAGCCCCAGCGCACGCAAGGCACCGTCCCCTCAGCGAAACGCCACCCCAGACGGCGTGCACCCCAGCAACGCACGCCCGCACCCCCAGACCACCCGCGAACACCTGGCGGACATCATGAGCGTCGCCCAGCAACTCAATGCCATCACGGCTTCCGCCACAGGTCAGCACGGCATAGAGGTCACCGTGAACCTAGAAGGCAAGCTGATCGCCCTAACCCTGGGCATGGCCCAACGCCGGATGACCGCGACCCAGCTGGCTGCCGAGATCCAAGCGCTGGCCAAGACCGCCGCAGCAGCAGCGATCGCCGAAGGCATGGCGGTCCTAGCGCCCTACGCGGACGCGTTCCCGCCGGAAACCCCTAATTGGCGCTAAACCGGTAAACAGTCTCCCCGTCAAGCAAGTGACGCAACCGGGCAGCGCGCGTAGACCAGGTCCAGTCCTTCTGCATCCACCGCCGCCCGGCCGCGCCCATCTCACTGGCCAAAGCCGGGTCTGCCAACAGGTCCGCGATCCGCGAGGCGATGTCGGCCACCGCCCGCCCGTTGACGACGTGCCCGCTTACCCCGTCCCGCACCGTTTCCGGCGCCCCACCGGAGTCGCCGACGATCACCGGAAGCCCAGTAGCCGCCGCCTCCAGGAACACGATCCCCAGCGCCTCGACGTCCAGCCCCTTGCCGTGCGTCCGGCAAGGCATCGCGAAGACATCCCCAGCGGCGTAGTGGGCAGGCAGTTCCTCCCAAGGCACCGCCCCGGTGAACACCACGTGCTCCGTCACCCCAGCCTGCGCCGCGATGCTCTCCAGTCGCGACCGGTACGGCCCTCCGCCCACCAACAGCAACGCCGCCCCGGGGACCCGCGACCGGATCTCGGGCAGCGCCCGGATCAGCACGTCCTGCCCCTTGCGCGGCATCAACCGGGACACGCACACCACGACCGGCCGATCACCCAGCCCGTGCCGTGCCCGGATCGACGCCCGAGCCCCCGCGTCCGGTCGGTACAGCTCAGTGTCCACACCGGACGGAAGCAGTTCCAGCGCCGCCGAAGGCCCGAAAGCGGCAGCGAACCGCGACCGCGTGTACCCGCTCACATAAGTGACAACGTCCGTAGTCGATCCGATGCGGCGCAGCGACTGGCGCGCCCCCGGCAGCATCGACCAGCCCACCTCGTGCCCGTGCGTACTCGCCACAACCCGCCGAGCACCGGCCTTTCGCAAGACCGGGGCCAACAAGGCCAACGGAGCGGCGGCACCGAACCACGCCGAGTCACACCCCTCGGCCCGCAAGATCTCCCGCGCACGACGGGCGACGGCGGGCGTCGGCACCATCAGCTTGCCCGGGTGCCGCACCACCGTGAACGGCTGCGCGGCGTCGAAGGCCTCGGCGCCCTCCCACGCGGGCGCATAGACCACGAGGTCCGGCAGCCACTTGGCGAACGAGTGCAGGTACGTCTGGATGCCCCCCGGTCGCGGGGGGAAGTCATTGGTGACAAGGAGGGTCTTGCGCACCCGTCAAACTTAGCCCTGCTCAGCGCAGGGTCGCGCGCAGGTACGACTGCCACTGCTTGAGCAGGCCTGCCCGGTCCACCCCGATGACGCGGCGGAGCAGGTCGTCGGTGTCGCTGGCGGAGATCGGACCGGCCCCGGCGAGTTCCCGGTACAGCTCGACCAGCCTCGGCTCACCGAAGCGGTCGGCGAGGAACCGGACGATCGACCAGGCCTGCTGGTAGGCCAGGTCCAGGCTGCGGTCGCGGGCGCGGAAGTCGCGGTCCTCGGGCAGCGCGGCGGGCGGACCCGAGTCGCGGACCCGTTTCGCCAGGTCAGGGGCGCCTTGGGCGAGGGTGATGCCGCTGTCGCGGTACCCGACGTAGTCCGCGAAGCCCTCCAGCAGCCACATCGGCGACCCGTCGACGGTGGCGGCGCGGGCGGCGACGTGGGTGATCTCGTGCCGCAGCACCACCCGCAGCGACGCGACCGACAACGCCCGCGCGCCGGTCGGGCTCAGCACGACCCGCTGCCCGGTGGCGGTGTGCCGCGCGGTGTCGACCCGGTCGGCGATGGCGACCGCGACCACGGACTCGACCGGGAAGTCCGGCCCGACCAGGGCGCGCATCTCCACCGGGCTGTCCGGCAGGATCAACGCGACCCGCTTGGGCCAGTCGTCGCCCCACACCTGGCTGACGGCGGCGACCGAGGAGTCCAGTTCGCGGACCAGCCGGTCGACCATCGGTTGGCTGCCCCGGTGCGCGACCACCAGGCCGTGTTCGGTGGGGGTCACCACGCAGGGCCCGAAGTCCCACGGGCCGCGCCAGCTGCGCCTGCCCAGGTCGGTCAGCGCCGAGTCCGACCGCAGGTACCAGGTGCCCGCGCGCTGGGCGAACAGGAACCCCATCGGCCGGGTGGTCGGGGTCTGGTCGATGCCCCGCAGCGCGTACCGCAGCTCGACCGCGGGCGCCCACAGCTCGGCCGACGGGTCGGCGGCGGGCGCGGGCAGGGTCGTCAGGTCGAGCGTGTCGTCGGGTCTGAGCAGGTAGGACCACGTGTCGAGCGGGATGTCGGCCAGGTTGGCGAACAGCGCGCGCTGCTCCGCGAGGAACGCCGGGTCGGCCTGCGGGTCGAGGGTGGCGGTGAACGCCGCCTCGTCCCGCCCGACCAGCGCGGTGGCCCGCCGGTGCAGCAGGTCGTCCACGGCGGTGGCGCGCTCGGCGGTCTCGGTCTCCTCGGACTCGCTCGGCGGCGGGATGGCGCCCATCGGCTGGGCCTGCCCGACCTGGCCGGGCTGCTCGACCGGCGGCTGGGGCAGGCTCGCCACGGTGAGCCCGGCCAGGGTCAGCACGGCGACCGCCGCGCTCAACCACGCCCTCGCCCTCGCCCTGGTGGCCACCGGCAAATCCTAGGGCCGAGACCCCTAAGAGGCGACCACGCGCGCGGGAAAACGAACGGACCCGGGGCCGATGCTGGCCCCGGGTCCGTTCAGTGCTGGTAGCGCTACCTCAGCCGACGATGCGCTTGGCACCGAGGTAGTCGCGGCCGCCGCCCTCGACGGTGTCGGTCTTCACCGGCACGCCCGAGGTGGAGGCGTGCACGATCCGACCGCCGCCGATGTACATCGCGACGTGGTGGATCGAGCTCGCGCTGCCGCCGTAGAACAGCAGGTCACCGGGCTGCAGCTCGCTGCGCGAGACCGACTTGCCGTAGCCGTACTGCGCCCGGCTGGAGTGCGGGAGGCTGACGCCTGCGGCGGCGTAGGCGTAGAGCGTCAGGCCGGAGCAGTCGAAGCTGCCCGGGCCCTCGGCGCCCCACACGTACGGCTTGCCGCGCTGGGCGAGGGCGACGTCCATCGCGCGACCGGCCGCACCAGCCGGGGCGAGGTAGACGCCGTCGTCCTTGGGGCCTTCCAGCGTCGTCTTCTCCTTGGAGGAGAGCTTGCTGTAGGTCTCCTGGACGACCTTCTTCTGGCCCTCGAGGTCGTTCTTGGTCTTGGTGACGTCCGCGGCGAGCTTCTCCGCGGCCGTCTTCGCGTCGGCGGCCCGGCGCTGGCCGTCCTCGGCGAGCTTGCGCGAGTCGGCGGCGGTGGTCACCGCCGTCGTGTACTTCTCCAGCGCTTCCTGGTTGTCCTCGGCGAGCACGTTGAGCGCGGAGGCGCGCTCGAGGAAGTCGTCGGCCGACGAACCGGTCAGCAGCGCGGAGATCTTGTTGAACCGGGCACCCTGGAAGGAGGCGTTGGCCAGCAGGTCGACCTGGCCGCGGAACTGCTCCTCCAGCGCGAGCGCCTGCTTCTCGTTGGCCGCGGCGAGCGCGACGTCGTTGGTGGCCTTGTCGTACTCCACCTGCTTGGTCTTGAGGTCCTCCTGGGCCTTGAGCAGGTCCTCGTTGACCTTCTCGGCCTGCTTGCTCAGCTCCTGGTACTTCGCCAGCGCCTCGGACGCGGTGGTCGGCGGCGCGGGCGGCTGGGCGTAGGCGGGGGACGGCGAGAAGGCGACCACGGCGATGACGGCCGTGACCGTCAGGGCACCGCGCTTGGCACGTTTGAGTCGATGCGACGACACGTCGCGCGTACTCCTTCGTCAGTCGCACCGCCGACGGGGCCGATCACGATCCCGGCGCGGTGAGGCGCCGGGGACCACCCGACCAGGTCGGCGCGTGCGGCACGGCCACAACAGCTCGGCCACAGCGCGCCCGATCGAGGACAGCCCCACCGTGGGGGAATCCGGTTCAGCCCGGGGAGGGGGCCGATTCGGCGGCGATCTCGCGTCGCCACCTCGGGGTGGTGGCTGCGGGCCGCGAGATCTCGGACAGGTTACGAAAAGTAAGCCCACGCGTCCACCGGCCGGGGCGAAAAAGGTTTGCCGACCGCTGGAAAACCCCAACGGAGCAGTGCCGACTGCCGTCTGTGATGACGACAACAGCGCAGTTCACCCGCAGGTGGCGGATCGGACAAACCGCTCGGCGCGCGAACCGACCACTCACCGCGCGCCGGATTCACCCCGGGCGTGTCGGTGCCTCAGGCGGACTTCTCGATCGGGATCAGCCGCAACCTGGGCACCATCCCCGCGTGCGCGAGGACGTCGATGGCCGCGCACTCGCGCTCGTCGAGGTCGATCGCCGGTGGCGCCCCGAGCAGGGCGGTGACCACGCATTCCTTGCACGCGTCGCCGCGGACCTCACAGGTGTCGCAGTCGATGATCATGGTCCATCCCCTTCCGCTGCCCCAGTGCCGTCGATCAAGGTCGAGATTAGGAGAGGGCACCGACAATTTCGCTCACCTGTTCGAGAAGTTACCCCGAACGAGTCGATCAATAGGGGCTCAGGCGGCCACGTACTCCCAGTGCCACGGTTCTTCGCGGCCGCCGCCGGGGCGCGCCCAAAGCGGGTTGGACCAGCCGAACGCCGGGGCGTTGGCGATCATCCAGGCGTATTCGGGTGATCCGGCGGTCTGGACCCCGCCGCAGAGGTCGACCGCGAGTCCCCACCCGTGATTGCTGGTTCCCGGAACGGCGGCCAAAGCGGGCTTGACCGCGTAGAGCCGCACTTGCGCGGTGTACGCCCGGTAAGAATCTGTGACGCATAGTGGGCGGCCGAACGCGGTCGCGAACGCAGCCGACATCGCCTGGTAGCCCTGTGCAGCGTCGCACCGCAGAGCGTGACTAGCGACGCCGATGGGGCAGAGGGCCGTGAGCGGGATAAGACCGTTCGGGTAGCCACCCCAGGCGCTGGCGGCCTCTCCGGCGGACCGGGCGGGGAGCTGGACACCGCCACAGCGCCAGGTAAGCCCACCGTCGGTCGCCTTGGGTGCCTGCTGGGGGTCTCGGAACGCCAGGGAGGGCCTACCGAAGCCGAGGACGGTATCCACGCCAGGTAGATCTGCCACGATCACACCGGCCAACCTGGCGTCAGCGGCGATCATGGACTTCTCGTCTAGGACGATCCCCACGCCCTGTGCGCCCAGTCTCGCCGGGCCGAGGAAGACGACGTCCCCGGGGCGAGGGTCGGTGACTGGCGTAAGAACCCCGTACTGCTCACCTACGGCCCCGGGCAGGGTTATTCCACCGGATGCATAGGCTGCGCGGACTAGCCCGTCACACGAGAACGCCGTAGGACCTTCACCACCGACGCCTGGCACATAGGGCTTCCCGAGTGCGCCGACCGCTAGGGTCACCGCCTTCTGTGTCTCGGCAGGTAGCACCAACAGGCGATCACCGCCCACGATCACCTGCGCCACACCGGGTTGCCGTCCACCGGTAGTGCCAACCAGGGGCAGGAACCCGGCGGGCAACTGGTTGGGATCACGGAGGTCCGCGGCCTTCGGCGCCACCACCCCAGCCGCAGCAAGCCGGTCTGTGTAAGCCTTCCAGTTCGCCGCGGTCGTCGCGTTCCGCTCCTGCTGCGCCTTCTGCAGCGCGACCACAGCGGCGTCGGTATCCGCCAACTGCCCCCGCAACTCGGACGACACTGCCGCCGCACGGTTAGAGGCATCGGAACTACGCCGATCTAGCTCTGCCTTGCGCTCGGATGCCGTGCGCTGCGCGCCGAGAGCGTCACTCTCGGCCCGCGCCGCCACCTGCTGACGGTCGACCGCGGCACCAAGACGAGCATCCAGATCGCTGCGCAACCGGCCTATGAGCGAGTTCCCCGCCAGGAAGTCGTCAGGACTACCTGCCGTAAGAAGCACCCGCACCCCGTCAGGCCTACCCAGCGCCGAGTACAAGGCAGACGTGTACGCATCCACCTCAGCCTGCTGCCCCGCCACCACCCGCTCAGCCTCAACCCGCCGAGCCGTAGCCCCACTAACCTGCTCCGCCGCCTTGTCCAACTCAACCTGCGCTGTGTGGGCGAGCTGAGACAGATTCGCCAACTCCCGCTGCACGTCGGTCGCGGTCCGCTGCAACGCCGCCACCTTGGGATCAGCGAACGCCTCCCCCGGCCGAACATCCGGCACCACCTCCCCCGGCCCCACCCCCGCCTCAACCTGCGGCGGATCCCCCGGCGCCGGACTGGTCTGTCCCGGACTGGTCTGGGCCAGCGCGGCCTGGAGCGGCCCTCCGCGCGTTGGACGGACGCGGGCAAGACTTTCCTGCGTCGGCGCGGTCTGCACTGGGCCAACCTGGGTTCGCCCCGTCTGGGCCAGCGCCATGTGCGGCAGGTTGGTCCGCGCCGCAGCACGTTGGGTCAGGCCGGCCTGGACCTGCGTCGCCAGCGGCGGATCGTCCGGGGCGGTCTGGGCGCGCGCCGGGTGGCTCGGCAGTGCCAGCAGCACCGCCGCGCCGAGCGCGAGCGCGGACCGCACGGGGCTACACGCGGCCCAGCCTGGCCAGCAGGACGGCGGAGGGCACCGGGTGCGCCCCGCGCCTGCGCACCGCGTCGGCCACGGCGCGGTCGGAGGTGACCACCACCACCGGCCTGCCCTCGGGTTCCGCGGTGACCAGGGCCTTGATGACGTCGTCCGCCAGCACGCCGGGGTCGCTGAAGAGCACCCGGACCCCGCGCGGCGCGGTGACCGGGACGGCGACCACCCCGGCTCCGTCGAACACCAGCGTGACCTCGGCGGAGGTGCGCGCGGCGAGCGAGGCGAGCTGGCGGATGAGCCGGTCGCGCTGGTCGGCCAGCGACAGCTCGGCGTACCCGGTCTTGGTGACGTTGTACCCGTCGACCACCACGTGCACAGCGGGCAGCGCCAACAACCGCTCCAACGCGGCCGGGTCCTCCACCCGCCCGACAACCCCCTGCGCCGCCGTCGCCCCACGCACGAGGTCGGCCGGCCGGGGACCCCCACCGCCAAGCGCCAGTTCACGACGCAACCCGGTCACGGCGCCGTCCAGGGTGTCGACCAGCAACGCCAGCCGCACCTCGTCAGCCTGCCTGGCCTCCCGCGCGGACTGCCGGGCGATCTCGGCATCGGCCTCGGCGCGCGCGGCCCGGGCACGTTCGTTCTCGGCGCGTTCCCGGTCCCGGTCGCGCTGCTCGGTCAGGGCGGCCACCTCAGCACTCGCCTCGGCCCGGACCACCTCGACAGCGGCCTCAGCGGCGACGGCGGCGTCCTTGGCGGCACGCAACTTGGCCCCCTGCTCCCGCAGCCGCTTGCGCAACCGCTCGAGTTCGACCTCACCCTCGGCCCGCACCTGGTCGGCGGCACCGGTGGACGAGGACAACTCCGTCTTCACCCGGTCCAACTCCGCCTCGACCTTGCGCAACCGCGCCACCGCCGCGTCCCGCTCCGCCCGCAACGACGAGTCCGACGCCCGCCGCGACACCAACTCCAGGTAGTGCACGGCGGTTTCCTCACCGAGCAACACCGCCGCGGCGGCCACCGCCACCGGGTCGTCCCCCCCGAGGTCGAGCGCGGCGGGCTTGTGGTCGCGGCACCACTGCACCACGGCCGTCCGGAACCCCGGCACATCCCGCAACCCGGCGATGATCGCCGACCCCCCGAGCCGCGCCCGCTTGGCAGGCGCGAACCGAGCCACCGCCCGCAACTGCTGCGGCACGTCCACCTTCGGCAGCGCCCCCACCGCCTCGGCCCCCACCTCGGCCAACCGCCCCCGAACCGGCTCCGGCAGCCCCGACCACTCCACAACAGGACCCGGATCGTCCGATGTGGACGACTCCGACCCCGCGGGGGGCTCGGGCAGCGAGGACAGTGCCATCCCATAAGGCTAGCCGTGCACCGCCACCCCCCACCGACTAACCGCGCCCACCACCCCCGACCAGCCCCAACCCCCCTCGCGCCTACTCGCGTTATTCACCCATCAGAGCCGGGAAGAGCGACAGCCGACTTTGATGCGCCCGGACCCGTTCAGCGAACCTGGGACAACCAGCACCACTCAACTTCTCCGCGAGATCAGCACTACCCCCACCCACCCGCAGGTAGTACTCCGTCTGCTCCCGCGTCACCCCAGCCACCAACCGCGGCGCGATGTCGTCCACGAGCAGGAAGAACTCGTCAGGCCGGTACACCTCGTACGGCAACGCGTCCGCCTCCGCGCCCGAGACGGCGAACCCCTTGTCACCCGTCAGGAGCACATCGGCCCGACAAGCGACGGCAGCCGCGTGCACGTGCCGGTCGTTGCCGTCCGCACCCTGGTACGAATCGTCGACGACGAAGTCCTCGACGCGACCGTCCGCGAAGACCGCCGCGAGCCGGTCTCGAAGCTTGGCGATCTTCGCGCCGTCCCAGTCGGGGTGGTCCCGACGCAGGTGGTAGAGCGTTTCCGCGAGCACGTCCTCGGTCCAGTAGACGCGGTAGACCTCACCGGGCGAGAGCGACTGCCCCAGGGCGAGCCAGTCCCGCAGGGTGCGGGAATAGAGAACGTTCGCGTCAACGAACACTCGCATGATCACCGAACGAGGCTAGCGACTGGCACCGACGCGTCAGCGCTCGGTCGACCGGGTATCAGCCCTCGTCCTCGAGTTCCCGGAGATCGGCGAGCGCCTGGATCTGCCGCTGCCTGCGTGCTTCCCGCTCCGCCAGCACGTCGGCTGTCAGCAGCCGGGTGTGCGAGCCGACCTTGTGCGCGGGGATGTCCCCTGCGGCGATCTTGCGCATCAGGGTGGGGCGCGAGATACCAAGGAGGTTCGCCGCTGTGGTGGTGGTCAGCTCTTCCGGCATGGAACTGACGGTGATCGTGTGCCCTTGCGCGACGGCGCGAACGACGTGGGCGATGAGCGCCGACAGCGCACGGGGCACCCGCACCTGGCCATCGGGGTCCGCCGCCGCGGGCTCCGCGGTGAACTGCGGAACCTCGGACAGCCGTCCTATCAGTGCCCTCGCCGCCCGCTGATCGTCCTCGTTCGCGAGCAGGACATCACGCTCGTTCGTGGACACCAACGCCGACATCGCACCTCACCCACCCAACGACCGACAGTTGCAACAGCATGACCGTTCACTTGTAAGTGTAGACAAACTACGCCAAGTTGCGGATTCTTAGTTCTTTATCGATCAAGTTCGCCACTCGCTTCACAGCGTCGCGAGGCCCCGCGGTCGAGGGTGATGTCAGTCCCGGGGCAGGGTGGAGGCCCGGGCGTGGTCGGCGCGGTCTAGCCAGGGGCGCCAGCGGGCGGCGGCTTGGGCGGGTTCGGTCCAGGGTTGTGAGCACTGGACCATTCGGGTGCCGGGCTTGTCGAGCCAGCGCAGGACGACGCCGACTTCCTCCGCTGGTGCGCCGAACAGTGGTCCCGGTTCAGGCAGCACCGTCTCAGCGGAGGCCACCAGAGCGGCCACCACCGGCATCGGCGACACCCCTCGACGCGCCACCCCGGCGGACGCCAGTCGGCCATGTCGGACCACCGCGAACTCCCAGCCCCCAGCCCCGTCCGGCCGCGCCGCCACCAGCTCACCGACGGCGGCTAACGCGCTCAGCCGTTGCCCCTTGTCCAACGCCCGGATCAACGAGCGCATGCGGTCGCGGTCCGCCCCTGCCTGCTCGTACCGCTGCGTCGCGGACAGGTCTGTCAGCCGCAGGTGCAACCGGTGCAACGGCGCCAGATCCTGGCCAGCCACCAACGAGACCGCCGACTCGACGGCGGGCGCGTACTCCTCAACCGTCTGCCCACCCACACACGGCGCCTTACACCGGCCAAGCTCCGCTAAGGCGCACGACGACTCCCCGCCGTGAGCCGCGATCCGCATAGTGCACGGTCGGATGCCAGTCGCCTCTTGCAGCGCAGCCATCGCCTCCTCCGCGTGCCCCCGCGCGCGGAACGGTCCAAGAGCGCCGTCACGTGGTTTGCGCACTAGAGACAACCGCGGGAACGGCTCGTCAGTCAGCACTACCCACCAACCGTGCCGTGGGTTCTTAGAGCGCCGGTTATAAGCGGGCTTGTGCGCCGACAACAGCCGCAGTTCGCGAACCTCGGCCTCCAGCGGATGCGCGCAAGAGATCGTGTCCACCCGTTCGGCGAGCGCGACCATCTCCCGCAGTCGTCGCCGGGTCTCGCTCGCGGTGAAGTACTGCCGGACCCGTCGCCGCAGGTCGGTGGCGGTGCCGACGTAGAGCACCTCGTCGGACGGGCCGCGGAAGAGGTACACGCCGGGTTCGTTGGGGACGTGCTCGGCCAGGGTCCGCTTGCGCCGCTGGGCTGCCGTCACCTCGGGGATGTAGTCGAGCAGCTCCTCCAGCGACTGCACGCCGAGCGACCCGACCCGCTCCAGCAGCCCGTGCAGCACGTCGACGGTCGCGCGCGCGTCGGCCAGGGCCCGGTGGATCGGCGTGGTCGTCGCCCGGAACAGTTGGGCCAACGCGGAGAGCTTGCAGCTGGGCGCCTCCTCGCGACTCAGCACCCGCCGCCCCAGCCGCACCGTGCACACCACCGCGGGCTTCGGCCACGCGTACCCCAGCCGCTGGCACGCCGCCTTCACGAACCCCACGTCGAACCCGGCGTTGTGCGCGACCAGCACCGACCCCGCCGCGAACTCCAGGAACGCGGGCAACACCTCATCAACCCGCGGCGCCGTGTACACCATGGCGTTCGTGATCCCCGTGAGCTGCACGATCTCCGGCGGAATCCCCCGCCCGGGATCGACCAGCGTCGCGAACTCCCCGATCACCTCCCCGCCGCGCACCTTCACCGCCCCGAACTCGGTGATCGCGTCCTGCTCCGCACTACCCCCGGTGGTCTCCAAGTCGAAAACCACAAACGTCGTATCCCGCAACGGCGTGCCCAACTCATCAAACGCCAGCTGCGCCCGGGTACCCATCGGCGTGCTCATCGCAGTCGAAGCTAGATCACCCCACCGACAATCCCGGGCGGCCTGCCAGACTCACGGCCATGTCCGAAGAGTCTGGTTGGACCTACGTCGCCGTCCACCTCGGTCTGCTGCTGGTGGTGGTCGGGCTCGTGCTGCTCACTGATCGCTGGGCCCGTGGGCGGGGTCGATTCGACGTCGCCGGGCTCGACGCGAGCGGCGTCGCGGCCCTGGTGGGGTACGCCCCCAGGCTGCGGCAGCTGGCTGTGGTCCGGGCCGTGGTGCGCGGCGACATCGAGGTGCACCCCGACGGCACGGCGACCCGCACCGGCCCCACCAGCGACGACGCACTGGCGGAGCAGGCCGCCCGCCAGGCCGACGACCACCCCGGGGTCCCCCTGCTGACGAGCCGGGGTTGGCCCGAGCCACCTCCTGAGATCGAACTCGACCTGCTGCGGCGCAACCTGCGGCCCGCGCGGGACCGGTTCGCCACCGCCTTGATCACCGTGACCGCACCGTTCGGCGTGCTCACGCTCGCCGGTGTCGTGTTCGTGGTCGTGGTGTTCGCCTCCGGAGCCAAGGGCGTGGTGGTCAGCACCCTCGGGTCTTACGTGCTCATGCCCACCATCGGCGCCTGGCTCTGGCTGCACGGCCGGGTCAAACCCACCAACCGCCCGCTGAGCGCCGTCGCGATCGCTCAGCTCAAGACCGAGATCCCCACCGTGACCCGCCTGGACGCGGACGCCGCGGACGCCGACTACCTCCCCATCGCCCTGTACGGCCTCCGGGCCTGGGACGACGACCGTGCCCGCTACCTCGCCGAACCGGTCCCCGCCACCCCGGCCGTCGACCACGGGCCAGGTGGCGGGGAGGCGTTCGGGAGCGACGGCTGAGCGGGCCTCACCAGCTGTCGTTGTTCTTGTACACCGGCGTCGACTCCGAGTAGTCCTCCTCGTCGGCAACCGCACGCCGCCGGGGCTTGGTGTCCTCAATGGACTCAGTGGACTCCGGGGCCACCTCGATGTGCTGCACGACGTCCGCCGCGCCGCCGATCGGGACGAAGGCCTGGGCGACGCCGTCGGCCGCGCTCTGCCGGGCGGCCACGACCAGCGCCATGATCTGCTCCGCGAGCGCCTTGCCGGTACCGCCGAGCGCGACATCGGTCAGCGCCAGCCCGGTCAGCGCGCCGTTGGGGGCCACGGTCACCGAGATCGCCCCGTCCGGCGAGGTCATGGTGGTGGCCGACGACTCGACGGCCTGCTTGAAGTCGGTGGCCTTCTGCTGCAGGTCGGCGACCTTGGCCTCGAAGTCGGCCAGCCACTCGTCCGGTGTCTGCACCCCGTGTCCTCTCCCTCGGCTCGCGGTCACGAGCGTAGCGACCCCGCTGCTCTAGGCTGACCCGGTCGAGCACTCCCGCGAGAGGGGACCCCCGCCATGATCACCGCGATCGTGCTGATCAGCGCCGCCACCGACGCCATCGCCGAGACCGCGCAGGCGATCGCGGACGTGGAGGGCGTGGCCGAGGTCTACTCCTGCGCCGGTGACATCGACCTGGTGGCCATCCTGCGGGTCCCCGACCACGAGGACCTGGCCCGCCTCATCCCCGGCCACATCAGCAAGATCCCCGGCGTCCTGGACACCGCCACCCACATCGCCTACCGCTCCTTCTCCCGCCACGACACCGAAGCCGCCTTCGCCATCGGCGACGACTAAACCCAGCGGGCTAGAAGCGGCCTGCGAAGATCAAGCGGGCGATCTCGGTGTCGGTCTGTCGGCCCTCGTCGTACCCGCCGCGGCCTGCCAGGTTGTTCATGATGGCCAGCGTGTAGCGCTCGCCGGGTCCCACGAAGCCCACGCTGTTCATCACCCAGCCGCCGTCTTCCTCGGACCAGCCGTCCTTGTTGCCCGGGTGCGCCGCAGGGCCCGCCCCCCACACGCCCCACTGCTGGTTCGCGGCGACTTGGCGCATGTGGTCGAGGACGAACCCGCGATCCGCTCCCGGCACCTCCACCAGCACGTAGTTGATCAACCGATCCAGGTCGTCCGCGGTGCACTTCTGGAAGCCCCAGTACGGGAAGACCTTGCTGTACCCCCGCTGCGGCTCCAGCGACGTCATCCCGTACCGGGGGAACGACCGGTTGAACGCCATGTGGTCCGCCCCGCCGTACTTGGTCCACAGGGAGGTGGCGGCGTCGTCCGAGGAGTTGTGCAGCATGGCGGCCATCTGGTCGCGGTCGTGGGTGGACAGGGTGATCGCGTGTTCGCGGTGCCGCCGGAGGAGGTCGACGACCATGGCCAGTTTGATGGTCGACGCCGTCCACGTCATGTCGCCCGCGTGGTCGTTGCGCCACACCGCGCCCGTCTGGCGGTCCCGGACCACGATGCCCACCGTCCCCGGCCGGGTCGACGCGTAGGCCTGGGCGGCGGCGAGGCGGCGCTGGAAGTCGCAGTCGAAACCAGACTGGGGCAACGGGCAGTCCTCACGACCAGGGGAACCAGAAGCAGACCCACCAGCGCCAGCGGACGGCAGCGCCACCGCGTGGTGCGGCACCCCGGTGGTCGCCGCGGTCGTCGGGTCGGCGCCGCACCCGG
The DNA here is from genome assembly GCF_024171945.1 of Actinokineospora globicatena. Lineage (GTDB taxonomy): Bacteria > Actinomycetota > Actinomycetes > Mycobacteriales > Pseudonocardiaceae > Actinokineospora > Actinokineospora globicatena. The sequence continues at coordinate 2,479,876 of NZ_JAMTCR010000002.1, read as the reverse complement.
CCAGCCACAGCCCGAGAACAGCCACCGCCGTCACGCCGCGTAACACCCGCTGGATCACGGCAGCGAGGCTATCGCGAATCCGCGACGCGTGGCACCGGTTGAGCAGGCCACGAACGCGTGTGGGGCGGCACCCGACCGGGTGCCGCCCCACACGAACTCATGACTCAGTGCTTCTTCGAGGGGTCCTCGATGGCCTTGGTCGAGCCCTCGGAGACCTGCGAGGCATGCGCTGCGTGCTCAGCCGCCCGGGCCCGTGCGAGCGCCGCCGTCTCCTCAGCCGGGTCCGGCGTCAGCCACGAACCCTGCACCGGCGCACCGGCGGAGCCGAGCTTGTTCATCTTCTTCGGCACCGCCGCGCCCTGGTACTCCAGCGGGATGGGGTGGCCGTGGTCGTCCACCGGGCCCAGCGGCTGGTGGATCTCGATGAACTCGCCGTGCGGGAGCCGCTTGATGATGCCGGTCTCGACGCCGTGCTCGAGCACCTCGCGGTCCGACCGCTGCAACCCGAGGCAGATGCGGTAGGTGAGGAAGTACGCGATCGGCGGCAGCACCAGCAGCCCGATGCGGCCCATCCACGTGGTGGCGTTGAGCGAGATGAAGAACTTCTCCGCCAGCACGTCGTTGGCCGCCGAGAGCAGCGACACCATGAAGTACGTGATCGCCATGACGCCGAGGCTGGTGCGGACCGGCACGTCGCGGGGGCGCTGCAGCAGGTTGTGGTGCGCGTAGTCCTTGGTGAACTTGCGCTCGATCCACGGGTACATCGTCGCGATGCCACCGAGCAGCGGCAGGCCCAGCATGAACGGGAAGAACGCCGCCGGGATCGTGTAGTTCCCGAGGTAGATCTCCCACGCGGGCCACAGCCGGATCAGGCCGTCGGTCCAGCCCATGTACCAGTCGGGCACCGTGCCCGCCGAGATGTGCGCGGCGTTGAAGGGTCCGAAGTTCCAGATCGGGTTGATCTGGAAGAGACCTCCCAGCGCGGCGGTGACGCCGACGACGACGGCCATGAACGCGCCGCCCTTGACCGCGAACACCGGCATGATGCGCACGCCGACGACGTTGGTCTCCTTGCGCCGCACCCCGGGGAACTGGGTGTGCTTCTGGTACCAGACCAGCGCCAGGTGGATGCCGATGAGCGCGAGCAGGATGCCCGGCAGCAGCAGGATGTGCACCGTGTAGAGCCGGGGCACGATGTCCTCGCCGGGGAACTCGCTGCCGAAGAGCAGCCAGTGCACCCAGGTGCCCAGCACCGGGATCGACAGCAGCAGGCCGGACATGATCCGCAGGCCCGCGCCGGAGAGCAGGTCGTCGGGCAGCGAGTAGCCCGCGAAGCCCTCGGTGGCGCCCAGCAGGAACAGGTTCACGCCGATGACCCAGTTGACCTCACGCGGGCGCCGGAACGCGCCGGTGAAGAACACCCGGAACATGTGGGTGACGATCGAGGCCATGAACAGCAGCGCGGCCCAGTGGTGCATCTGCCTGGCGAACAGACCGCCGCGCACGTCGAAGCTGATGATCAGCGTGGACTCGTAGGCCCGCGACATCTCCAGCCCGCGCAGGTTGGCGAACGATCCCTGGTAGACGACCTCCTGCATGGAGGGGTCGAAGAACAGCGCCAGGTACGTGCCGGTCAGCAGCAGGACGATGAAGCTGTAGAGCGCGATCTCGCCGAGCAGGAACGACCAGTGCGTCGGGAAGACCTTGTTCAGCTGTTGGCGCAGGCCACGGGCCGGGTGGTACCGGTCGTCAGCCCACTTCGCCGCGCCACCGGCCGCGCGGAGGGCGGCGTTGGTGGGCTTGGTGGGCGAGGTGATGGCACTCATGACTTGCGCTCCCAGAAGGCGGGGCCAACCGGCTCGATGAAATCGCTCCTGGCATAAAGGTAACCCGTTTCCTCATCGACCGCGATGGGGAGCTGGGCCAGCTTGCGGGTCGCCGGACCGAAGATGGGCTTGGCGTACTCCAGCGCGTTGAACTGCGACTGGTGGCACGGGCAGAGGATCCGGTTGGTCCGCTGCTCGTAGAGCGAGGTGGGGCAGCCCAGGTGGCTGCAGATCTTCGTGTACGCGTAGTAGTCGCCGTAGTTGAAGTCCTCCTGGCCCTGGTGCTTGATCACCTTGGCCGCGTCCTCGGGGCGCAGCCGGATGATCATCACCGGGTTGTCGGAGCGCTTGAGCGCCTTCGACAGCGCCTCGTGGTCCTTGCGCTCGGACTCGCGGAACGGGAAGACCGTCTCCATGCCGCCTGCGTCGAGGTCGGACGGCTTGACCAGCACGACCTCCTCCGGGTCACCGGTCGCCCGGCGCAGGAAGACGCGCTCGCCGTTGTCGGACTTCCAGCCGGTGTGCCACAGCGAGTTGGGCGAGTCGGTCTGCGCCCACGGGTCGCGGATCAGGCCGCCGAGCGCGAACACGCCGACACCGAGGCCCATCGCGCCCGCGCCGAGCCCGGCGGTGCGCTTGATCAGCGAGCGGCGGGCGATGCCGTTGCGGGTGCCCGCGTCGGCCAGGTGCGCCAGGATGGTGGCCTTGTCCAGCTCGGCCGAGGCACCCTCGTGGCGCTGCTGCACGGCGATCTCGTGCGGGATGAACTTCTTGGTGTAGAGCAGCGTGCCGATGCCGACCGAGGCGACCGACAGGCCGAGCGAGGCGCCGAGCAGCGGGGTGTAGAGCGAGTACAGGAAGTACCCGTCGGTGTCCGGCGCGGTGTAGGCCGACGGCCAGAACAGGAACACGCCCGCGAACGCGAGCCCGCCGACGGCGGCGAGCAGGTACCACAGCGCGACCAGGCGCTCGGCGCGCTTCTCCGCGCGGGTGCCCTTGACCGGCCACGGGTCCGGGTACTCGATGATCTCGACACCGTCGAGCTTGCCGCCGAGCCGGACCAGCTCCTCGCGGGACATGCCCGCGAGCTCCTCCTCGCTCGGCAGCTGCTGGGGGTCGGTGGAACTCATGCTTTAGCCCCAATCCAGAGGGTCACACCGACCAGCGCGGCGATGCCCACGATGAATGCGATCAGACCCTCCGACTGCGGCCCGAGCCCACCGATCGGGTTGCCGCCGGGGTTGTTGTTGCCGTCGGTCACCGACTTGACGTAGGCGACGATGTCCTTCTTCTCCTCCGGCGTGAGCTGCCGGTCGGAGAACTTCGGCATGTTCTGCGGGCCGGTCAGCATGGCCGCGTAGATCTGGGTCTCGGTGACGCCGTCCAGCTTGGGCGCGTACTTGCCCGAGGACAGGGCGCCGCCGCGGCCGGTGAAGTTGTGGCAGGACGCGCAGTTGAGCCGGAACAGGTCGCCGCCGCGCGCCGGGTTGTCGCCGACCAGGTCCTTGCCGGACTCCTCGGGCAGCTTGGTGCCGCCGCCCTTGGAGTCGACGAACGCGCTGATGGCGTCGATCTGGTGCGGGTCGAGCTTCGGGGGCTTGCGCTCGATCTGGGCTTCCTGGCGCACCGCGGGCATCCGGCCGGTGGCGGTCTGGAAGTAGGTGGCCGCCTCGCCGACGCCGATCAGGCTGGGGCCGCGGTCGGCGACACCCTCCAGGTTGGCGCCGTGGCAGCTGATGCAGGTCGTGTTGTAGATCTGCTCGCCCTCGCGCACCAGGGCCGGGTCACCCTCGGCGACGGCCACCGGTGGCTGCGGCGCGAACGCGGAGTACAGGACGCCGACCGACATCAGCGCGAAACCGAGCGCAAGCAGACCGGCCACGCGCCTGCGGAGCTTGCCGCGGCGCGGCAGTTTCTTGTTCATAGAGCGGCAACCCTTGCTGTCGGTTCGGGCCCGGTGGTGCTGGTGGTGGCGGGCTGGGCGGCTGCGGGCGCAGGCGCGGTCATGGGACCAGGTAGATGACCGCGAACAGGCCGATCCACACCACGTCGACGAAGTGCCAGTAGTACGAGACGACGATCGCCGAGGTGGCCTGCGCCGGGGTGAACTTGCTCAGCTTGGTGCGGATGAGCAGGTACACGAAGGCGATGAGACCGCCGATGACGTGCAGGCCGTGGAACCCGGTGGTGAGGAAGAAGACCGTCCCGAACGCCCCGGACGGGATGGTCACGCCCTCGTTGACCAGGTTGTAGTACTCGTAGGCCTGGCCGCCGACGAAGATCGCGCCCATCACCAGGGTCGCGATGTACCAGCGGCGCAGCCCGAACACGTCACCGCGCTCGGCGGCGAACACCCCGAGCTGGCAGGTGAACGACGAGGCCACGAGGATGATCGTGAAGGGCAGCGCGTACGGGACGTCCAGGTGCACGGGTTCGCCGTCGGCCAGTGGCGGGGGCCAGTGGCCGGTGCTGTTCTGCGCCTTGACGGTGAAGAACATGGCGAACAGCCCGGCGAAGAACATCAGCTCGCTGGACAACCAGACGATGGTGCCGACGCTGACCATGTTCGGCCGGTTCAGCGAGTGCACACGCTGGCCAATGGAGGGCGCTGCTGCAGTCACGGCTCGCATTATGTCTTGCGAGTAGTGGGCTCGCCCGGTCGGGTCGCGAGTAGACCGCGTCACACCCCTGTGGCGGGGAGGAGGGCGGGGACGTGGGGTTTCTCGGCAGGCTCCGTACGCTGTTCATCAAGGGGGAACAGCCCGGGTTGGCGGTCGACGCGCCGGATTTGGTGGTCGTCGCCGAGTGCTTCGACGACACCGAGGCGGCGTCCGCGGCGCTCACCCGGTCAAGTGACTTCATACCGCCCGAATCGGCCGTGTTGCGCCACCACCTGTCGCTGCCCGCGACCGCGCTGGCCGAGGCGGCGGCGCTGGTCGCCCAGGACGGCTACGTCCTGCGGGAAGTGGGCGTGGACCAGGCCGGTCGCACCGTGGTGACGGCGGCTCGCGCGCAGGTCGTGACCGCTTTGGAGTGCGCGCGGGAGCGGTCGCGGATGGCGAGCATGGCCACCCGGCTGGGTGGGGACGCGCTGGGGTGGGACGTCTTGCAACCCCGGTGACGTGAGACCGATAACATCGTGGCGGTTCGCTCACTCGCTCACGGAGGACGCCGCGCATGAGCACAGCAGCACTGAAGATCCTGGTCTTCAGCCACCGGCCCGAGGTGCGCGAGACGATCATCACAGCGATCGGCCGCAGGCCTGCCGCCGACATCGGCCGGGTGGCCTACGTGGAGGTCGGCACCGTCTCCGAGGTCCTGATGGAGATGGACGCGGGCGGCATCGACCTGGCCATCCTCGACGGCGAGGCCCAGCCCACCGGCGGCATCGGCCTGTGCAGGCAGCTCAAGAACGAGATCACCGACTGCCCGCCGGTCGTCATCGCCGTTCGCCGCAAGGACGACCGCTGGCTGGCGACCTGGTCGCAGGCCGACGCGGTCCTCGTGCACCCGCTCGACCCGTTGACCGCCGCCGAGACCGTCGCGGACGTGCTGCGCACCAAGGTGCTGCCGTTAGTGCGGGGCTGAGCACGATGGCTGGGCGCACCTGGAAGTCGGTGCTCAACCACCTCGTCGACGGCGGTGACCTCAGCGCGGACGACACGTCCTGGGCGATGAACGACATCATGTCCGGGTCGGCCACCCCCGCGCAGATCGCCGCGTTCGCGGTCGGCCTGCGCGCCAAGGGCGAGACGGCGCAGGAGATCGGCGGCCTGGCCGCGGGGATGCTGGCCAACGCGCGCCGGGTGCACACCGACATCGACGCGGTGGACGTGGTCGGCACCGGCGGCGACCAGGCGCACACGGTCAACATCTCGACGATGACCGCGCTGGTCACCGCGGCGGCGGGCGCGCCGGTCGTCAAGCACGGCAACCGCGCCGCGTCGTCCAAGTGCGGCACGGCGGACGTGCTGGAGGAGCTCGGCGTCGCGATCGAACTGTCGCCCGAGGCCGTCGCGACATCGGTGCGGGACGTCGGGATCGCGTTCTGCCTGGCGTCGGCGTTCCACCCGGCGCTGCGGCACGCGGGTCCGGTGCGCGCGCAGATCGGCATCCCGACGGCGTTCAACATCCTGGGGCCGTTGACGAACCCGGCGCAGCCGCGCACGGGTCTGGTCGGCTGCGCGAACCTGCGGCTGGCACCGGTGATGGCCGAGGTCTTCGCCACCCGCTCGGCCGAGGCATCGGTCCTGGTGGTGCGCGGCGACGACAACCTGGACGAGATCACGACCACGACGACGACGTCGGTGTGGATCGTCTCGGGTGGGACGGTCACGCCGACCACGTTCGACCCGTCGCGCCTCGGGATCGCGGCCGCGCAGCCCGCCGACCTGCGGGGTGGTGACGCGCCGTTCAACGCGCAGGTGGTGCGCGACCTGCTGGGCGGCAAGCTCGGGCCGGTGCGTGAAGCGGTGGTGCTCAACGCGGCAGGCGCGATCGCGGCCTACCGCGGGCTCACCGGCGACCTCTACGCCGACTTCGAAGCGGGCTTGACCCAGGCGGCCGAGGCCATCGACAGCGGTGCCGCGGAGTCCCTGCTGGCTCGCTGGATCAAGCGGTCGCAGGAGCTCGCGTAGATCTCTAGCTACCAAGAGGGGCCCGCTTCAGCTGGAGCGGGCCCCTCTTCGTCGTGCGCACCGGTCAGGTCAGGTCTCGTCGGTGGCGGCGTCGGGGTCGACCCAGATCAGCCGGGCGCGCACCTGCTCCGGCTTGGTGAACAGGGCGAGGGCGGACTCCGGGTCGCGCAGGCTCATCCGGATGGAGCGGTGGGTCGCGACCAGCTCGGTGCGCTCGGCGAAGGCCATCCCCCAGGCGGCGATGCGGGCGTCGACCCGCTCGCCGAACTCCTCGATGACGGCGAAGAGCCGGGGTGCCTCGTCGGCGACGGCGCCCGCGAGCAGGGCGGCGAACTCGGGCTCGTCGCAGACCGGCGGGGCGGGCGGGGTGGGCAGGTCGATGGCGGTCATAAATTACCTCCTTTGTAGGCTAATATCAGACGTCGCTGGATCGTGCCATCGCCGCAACGGTTACCGGTCTAGATGTGAACCTTCACGATTTGCCAGCGACGTGGGCTACCCAGTGCAGATGAGCTTATTGTGTAACTACAGTTTGTATAGTCACCTAAACGAGTGAACCGGTGCGGGTCACTCAACGTGATCGGCTGTGGAAGGATCTACGGCCATGACGAGCCCATCGCGGTCGATCAGCATGCAGCGGCGGCTGCTCGGCGCGGAGCTGCTGCGGCTCCGCGAACTCGCTGGTCTGACCCAGGACGAAGCCGCCGAGGAGCTGGGCAAGGCGGGCAACAAGATCAGCCGCGTCGAGTCCGGGAAGATCGGCATCGACAAGACCGACCTGGACGTGCTGCTGGAGCTGTACCAGGCCCCGGAGAAGGACCGCCTGTGGTGCCGCGAACTGGCCCGCCTGGCCAAGGCGAAGCGCGGCAGGCCAGCCGGGGAGACCACGCTCTACCTAGGCCCACGCTGGTTCCGCGCGTTCCGCGACCTAGAGGCGGACGCCAGCGAGATCATGAAGGTCGACACAGAGATCGTCTCCGGCATCCTGCAGACCGACAGCTACATCCGAGCCATGTTCGGCGCGCAAGGCGCCGACCCGACCGATCATGTCGCGGATGACACCCTGCGTGTTCGTGCCGATCGTCGAACCTTGCTGACCAAGGAGAACGCCGCCCGGTTCGCATTCGTGCTCAGCGAGTCAGCGCTACGACGCCAGATCGGCGGGCCTGCGGTCATGGCCGAGCAGCTGCGGCACCTCGTGGAGGTGGCGGTGCTCCCGAATGTGACCCTCCAGGTCATCCCCTTCGACAGCCAGTCCTACGACTACTTGAGCACAACGTTCACGATCTTCCGGTTTGGCCATGAGATGGCCAATGACATCGTCTACCTGGAGATGTACTCCGACGCCGCCTATCTCGACAAGCCACCGGAGACGGTTCGCCGCTACAGCGAGCTGTTTGGAAGGTTGCAGGGGGTAGCCCTCGGCCCTGTCGAATCGCGACACTTGGTGGCAACCGTGGCGGAGGAGTACGCCACGGCGGCAACTACAAGGAGTGACAATCATGTCCGCACCGAGGGTGGATGACTGGGCCACGGTCCCGTTCCACAGGTCCAGCCGCAGCGATGTCAATGGCGGTGACTGTGTGGAGGTGGGGTTCCGTCCCGGCTTGGTTGCCGTTCGGGACTCAAAGTCCCCCACCACGGGCCTGATCGTGCTCCCCGCCACCGCGTGGGCAGGCCTACTGGCCACCACAACGAGGAGCTGACCCCATGCCCGACTGGACCACCATCCCGTTCCACAAGTCCACCCACAGCGGCACCAACGGCGGCAACTGCGTCGAGATCGGCTTCCACCCCGGCGTGGTAGCCGTCCGAGACTCCAAATCCCCCACCGGCGCCCTGCTCGTCCTCCCCGCCACCGCCTGGACCGAGGCACTGGCCTCCCTCAAGTAGACCCCCAGGTCGCCCGTCCCCCCGACGGGCGACCTGCCTGCACACTCCCAGCGTCGTGATCCTCCGCGCGGAAGGTCCCACTCGTGGCGATCCCGAACGAGATCCGGCGGTTGCGACAGGTGCGCAATGGGCTGTTGGTGAAGCGGGGCTGGACGCGCGGTGTCGAGCTGAAGGTCGCCGAGATCGAAGCCGAGGCGTGCCGCCTGCTGGGCGACGCGGCCCGGCACAGCGAGGTGGCCCGGTCACTGGCGGAGGTTCGGGCCAAGCTCGACGCACTCCGGGAAGCTCTGGGGCTGGCTATCGACCTGGTTGGCCAAGCCATCGCCCATCACTCGCGGACCACAGGCCTCGGTTCCTCGCCCACGAGCGCTGCTCCGAGGACCATTCCGCCAGGCCCCACGAGCCCGGTACGCGGCCCGGCAGGCGCCTACGTCGCGAACCAGCACGGCGACCTCTACCCCGAGGAAGCCAGCCCGTACCACGAAGCCCTCCAAAGGCGAGTGGTTCGCGGCTCGGGGATGCCGATCGCCGGGTGGATCCAGCTCGACGGTGCTCACATCGGCGAGATCACAGCCACCCCGAACGACCTGTGGGCCGAGGCATCGGCTGAACGGATGGCAGACCTGGACCCGCGGCGTGCGGCGTTCGTGGCTCACCACGTGGAGATGAAGGTGATCGCCATGATGGTGAGCCTGGGAACCCGACACGGCCAGGTGATCATCAATCACGCCCCTTGCGGCTCCGAGCAAGGAGATCCTCCGGGGTGCCACACGTCGATCCCCCGATGCCTGCCGACGGGTCGTACGCTCACGGTCCTGGGAATTGACAGGAACGGCAACCCTTTCAAGCACACATATCACGGGAAGGCCAAGTGGTGACCGACTCGCTGCCGCCCATCACGCACCAAGGCTTCATCGCTCGAGATGAACTCTCCGACGACGTCGACGTGATCGGTGAGGTGGCGGCGCTCAACGCGGCCGGGGTGGACGTCGGGTGGATGTGGGAACTGGGCGAGACCCGGCCAGACCCCGAGGCCGAGGCGGAAGGGCCGACACTGGCCTTCGGTGTGCACAACGCCGTGGGATTCCTCCAGTGGCACGACGGTTCAGAGGTGCTCGTCCCGACCACGGGGACCAACGTCGACTGGGTCGAGTACCACAGCGCCGGACTCCACCCCGCGAACATCCGACCCCACGCGGAACTACCAGTCGAACTGGTGTTGGCCGCCGTGGTCGAGTACCTCGACACCGGCCAGCGGCCGACTTGTCTGGACTGGGAACCAGGCGCCTCGCTGGGGTCCCAGTCTTAGCCGGGAGTTGGTCGGTGTGTACCGAATGTTCGAGTGGCACAACGCGCCGCCGCTAGGCTCGCGTCGTGGAGGAGTCGACGACCACACGCCGCGCGGTGACCGCGTGGGTGGCGTGGGCGGTGGGCAATGCCGTGCTGGCGTTCTTGGCGATCATCCCACTGGTGACGGCGTTCGTGCTGACGTACTACGTGCGCGCCAAGGTCTGGGGCACGGTCTCGGCCCCGTTCCACGAGGCCGAGGCTGGCGTCAGTGTGGTCATCATCCTGGTGTCCGGCGCGGCTGTCGGGTTCGGGTTCGTGTGGCTGAACCGGGTCGCGCGCCGTCGGCTGGGGCTACACGGTGCCCTGTTGTGGCTCGTGGCGATCACCGCACTGCTCGCCCCGTCCGCCCTCTACATCGCCAACCACGTCTGACGCCGCCATGAGAGTCCTCAGTGGACGGGCGGCCCGGCGAACACCCACTCGACACCGCTCCCGGGGTCGTCGAGCCATACCCGGTGGACGCCATCCCCGGAAACCGTGAGCCCGAGGCGATCCCACCCCGGACGCCCAAGCGCCTCCCACTCCCCGTACGCCGCTTCCACCCGGTCCCACAGCCGCACGGGTCCACCCTGGCGCACCTCACGAGCCCCATCGGCCACCATCCGCGCCCAGGCCCACGACCCGTCAACGGCGCTGAGCGTGGCCCACCCGGACCCGCTGTACCCGACCGACACCTCGCCCGGCATCCCCGCTTGGGCGAGGAACCACGGCACCAACTCCGTCCACGGTGTCGCGGCCAACGTGGTCTCCGACCGGCTCCCGGACGCCGGATCCCCGTACACCCGAACACCTTCCGGCGCCACGTCCGCACCCCGCGCCGCCATGAACCCGGCCCACCGCGGCAAGAACCGCCCGCTGAGTCCATCGGCGGTGCGCTTGAGCAGCACGAGGTTCCCCGCGTGCACACTGGGTTTGAGGTCGACGAGCACCAGCCCACCCACCCGCGTCTGCTCGGCCCACGCCCACGGAACAACCGGAACCGAACACGTCCCGACCACCCGATCGAACGGCGCGTGCCCCGGCAACCCCCGCCTGCCGTCACCTACCTCGAGAACCGGGGACAACCCCAGCGCCCGCAACCGCTCACCAGCCGCCACGACCAGGCCCGCACCGATGTCGACCGAGAAGACCCGCCCTTCCCCGAGCCGGTGGCACAGCAAGGCGGCGTTGTACCCGGTCCCCGTCCCGATCTCCAACACCCGGTGACCGTCGGCCAGGTCCAACGCCTCCAACATCCGCACCATCAACCCCGGCTTGGTCGAGGACGACACCGTCACCCGATCCCCCGCCCCGGTAGTGGCAAGCTCGGTGACCAACGGCTGATTCCGGTAGACAGCGGCCAGCCAGCCCTCGTCCCCATCCCCCGTCCGAACCCACGCCCGATCCGGCCCCTGTGTGTAGAACCACGGCACGAACACGTGTCGGGGTGTCTCCACCACCGCCCGACGCAGGTCAGAAGAGAGGGATACCCCTTCCGCCGCGATCTCATCGGCAAGCCCCTGCGCCAACTCCCGCCAGCTCACCAGCCGCACCGCATCTAGGCGGGCACGCGGTAGGTCGGCAGTGGTGTGGTGAGCCAGCCCCGGTCGATGACCAGACCGGTCTGGTGCTCCACGACCGCCAGCAACGCGGCGTGCAGCCCGGTGTCGGTGAACACCACCTCAGTGATCCAGGGCGGGTAGACCTCCCCAGGCGGCGGGGGGTGCTGGACAGTGAGCGGGTCGAACGAGGCCAACAGCTCACCATCGGCGGCTTGGGTGACCTTGTAGTTCGCGTTGAGGTTCCAGAACACGCTGATGAACCCGCCGCCCGCCGCAGAAGCACGCCGAGCGACCCCGACGTCCTTCCCCCGCCAGCCGTTGTTCTCAACAGCGACCACGTACTCGCCGACCTCTAGCACTTGGACGAGCGACACCGCCCCCAACTCGCCTGCCCCGACCTGAGCACCAGCGAACACCAGGCGCTCTCCCACCTGCCCCGCCCCACCCCCGTACGCAGCTACGACCTCGTCAACCGACCGCCCGGCAACAACCCCCAACGTCCACGCGAGGTCCCGGTCCTCATCCGCCCACCGGTACCGGCGCACCTGCTCCAGTCCTAGCACTGCGTCACCCTGACCTCCTGGCCCGTCCACGGCCCAGTGGCAACCTTGGCCGGGTTCGAGATGACCACCAGGCAAGCGTCGCCCTCGTTGATCGGCAAGTGCTGGTAGGCCGCGCTGATCGTGCCACCCTGGCAGTTCTGCTCATCCTCGTGGACTTCCTCCGCCCGCGCACCCGCGCCACCCTCGCGACTGGACGCGAAGGCGAACTCATCACAAGACCCACGCGGATAGGTCCTCTTGAACGACGCACCGCAAACCTTGCTCCGCTTGGCACGGGAGTTCGCCGACTCCCGGTGCAGGATTGAGGGCTTGCCCTCGCCCCAGGCCAGCTTGATGTTGCGCGCGATGAACGGCATCTTCCCGGCGTCGATGACCACGACCTTCACGTCGCCGCACTCGCGGGTGGTCAGTGCTGTTCGTGCCGTGCACTGCTCCACCCCAGTCGCGCCATCACTGCCGACGAGGAGTTGGTGGCCGTTGTCCTCGATGAGCACAGGCTCGGAGTCGTCCAGCAGGTCGGACAGGGTGTTCGTCACCGTGTCCACACCGACGTAGAGCACCAGGTCTGCCACGACCACCAGAGGGAGGAGGCTGGACTTCGTGCCGGCCATCGAGGTGCGCTCCTGGTGAGACGTGGCGTTCAGTAGCGAGCCGAGCGAAGTCGTAGCAGGAGGCAGGCCCTCAGGGCGGGCGATCCGTCTCGGAATCACTGGAACGGGCGCACCTGGGCTGCGGTACCTCCGTGAGGACGCCGCGAGTGGGGTGTGGTGCGGCGTAGCCACCATGGTCGACCGACTCCTGAGCGGCCCTACTGGCCACCGCCGAGTCCTGGTCGCCACCCTCCGCCTCCAGGAACTCCACCGCCTGGACACCGACACGGACAGCGACCGCCTCACCGACGAAACCCGCCGCCGCGTCCTGGCCGCCGTCACCACCCGGATCGACCTCAAGCGCCGCTTCACTCCAGACGAACTGACCCGAGCCCACAGCCTCGACGCCGACCCCAGAATCGCCGAAGCCCTGACCCGCACAGACGAGTACGGCCTCCCCGAATACCTAGCCGCGGGTCCCCAACTCCTCGACCGCTGGCGCAACGGCACCGCCCCCGGCACCACCCCCCGAGGCGCCGCCCTAGTCACCGCCGCAATCGAATGCCGCCGCGCCGGCTATTCCAGCCCCTTACCTCGCGCACTCCTCGAGGAACTCCACACCGACTTCCTCGAACCCCGCTCCCGCCCCGAGGACCTGGATCAAGCCTGGACCTGGGCCACCACCCCCTGGCGCGACACCACAGCCCTCCTAGAACCCGTCGACGACACCCACGTGACCGTGTTCGACTACCTGGTCGACCACACCCAGCGCACCACTCCCCCCGGAAGCCCGCCCTCCGAGAAGCTCATCCTCACCGCCCTCAACCACGCCCCAGCCCGCGACTGCGCAATGCTCGGAGGCAACGCCACCGACACTGGCCGCTACCAATTGGCATACACCGCATATTCGCGCGCGCTCACTCTATATGTCGATCCAGACGATCCAAATACTCTCAGCAGTAGAAACAATCTCGCCAACGCACTAGACAAAATGGGCCGCTACAATGAAGCCGAGGTCGAACATCGTATAGTGCTTGAAACGCGCACCAGAGTGCTCGGCCCAGAACATCCCGGCACCCTCACCAGCCGCAACAACCTCGCGCAAGCGCTGGCCGAAATGGGGCGCTATGACGAAGCCGAAGCCGAGAATCGAGCGGTCCTAGAAGCATTCACCAGAGTGCTTGGCCCAGAACACCCTTACACGCTCACCAGCCGCAACAATCTGGTCATAGCATTGATCGAGTTGGGCCGCTTCAGCGAAGCCGAAGCCGAGCTCTGAGAAGTTGCCGAAGCATTCGCCACGGTGTCGGGCCCCGAACATCCCGACACCCTCACCAGCCGCGACAACCTCGCTCAGGCACTGGCTGCAATGGGCCGCTACGACGAAGCCGAAGCCGAGAATCGAGCGGTCCTAGAAGCATTCACCAGAGTTCTTGGTTCAGAACACCCGTACACGCTCAGCAGCCGCGAAAATCTCGAGGACGTGCTGAACCGCAAGCACAAGCCCCCGACACCCTAAAGACCCACGCAAAGGGGCCACCACCCCATCAGGATGGCGGCCCCTCGAAGTCCAGCGTCAGATCTTCACCGGGTAGTGCGGCTCAGGCACGACCGGCGTGATCCGGCGCTCGATGAAGATGCCGTGCCACAGCATGAACACCAGCAGCGCCCAGATCCGCCGACTGTGGTCCAGGGTGCCCGCCTTGTGCTCCTCCAGCAGTCGCATGACCGCGTTCTTGTCGATGAGCGCGTCGGTCTGCGAGGCCATCACGATGTCGCGGGCCCACTCGTACATCTCGTCCTTGAGCCACAGCCGGATCGGCACCGGGAAGCCGAGCTTCCGCCTGTTCAGCACGTGCGCGGGCACGATCCGGCGCATGGCCTGGCGGAGGGCGAACTTGGTGGTCTCCTTGGTGATCTTCTCTTCCAGCGGCACCTCGGCGGCCACCCGGAACACCTCGGGGTCCAGGAACGGGACCCGCAGCTCCAGCGAGTTGGCCATGGTCATCTTGTCGGCCTTGACCAGGATGTCGCCGCGCAGCCAGGTGAACAGGTCGACGTGCTGCATGCGGGTCACCGGGTCCCAGGACACCGACTCGCGGTAGTGCGGGGCGGTGATGTCGCGGTGGCCGGTGCCCGGGTCGAACGTCCGCAGCACGCCGCGCAGCTGGTCGTCGCGGAAGATGCGGGCGTTGCCGTAGTAGCGGTCCTCCAGCGACAGCGAGCCGCGGCGCAGCAGGTCCTTGCCGCGGGTGCCCTCGGGGATCTTCGCCGAGACGCGGCCCATGAACTTGCGCAGCGACCCCGGCACCCGCTCGAACGGCGCCAGCGACAGCGGTTCCCGGTAGATCGTGTACCCGCCGAACAGCTCGTCGGCGCCCTCGCCCGACAGCACGACCTTCACGTGCTTGCGGGCCTCGCGGGCGATGAACCACAGCGGCACCAGCGCCGGGTCGGCCACCGGGTCGTCGAGGTACCAGACGATCAGCGGCAGCGCGTCCATCATCTCGCGCGCCGACACCGTGCGGACCACGTGCTTGACCCCGATCGCGGCCGCCGACTCGGCGGCGACGTCCACCTCGGAGTAGCCCTGCCGCTCGAAGCCGGTGGTGAAGGTCACCAGGTCCGGGTTGTGCTCGCGGGCCAGCGCGGCGATCGCGGTCGAGTCGATGCCGCCGGAGAGGAACGAGCCCACGGTGACGTCGGCGCGCATGTGCATCCGGACCGAGTCCGACAGCACGTCCGCGATCCGCCCGTACAACGCCTCGGCGTCGGCGGGGCCGCGCACCGGGGTCGGCGAGAACCGCGGCTGCCAGTAGCGCTTCGTGACCGGTTCCTCGCCCGGTACCAGCGTGAAGCAGGTCCCTGACTCGATCCGGTGAACCGCGGTGTGCAGCGACGCGGGCTCCGGGACGTACTGCAGCGTCAGGTAGTGCTGCAGCGACCGCCGGTCGAGCTCCTGCTTGATGCCCAGCAGCGGCGCGAGCTCCAGGATGGACTTCTTCTCGCTGGAGAACGCCACCCCACCGGGGCCCGCGGCGTAGAACAGCGGCTTGATCCCGAACGGGTCACGCGCCCCGAACAGGGTCTGCTTCTGGGTGTCCCAGATCAGGAACGCGAACATGCCGCGCAACCGGGTGACCGCGGCCTCGCCCCAGTAGTGGTACGCCGCGACGATCGTCTCGCTGTCGCCGTCGGTGACGAACCGGGCGCCGTGCCGCTCGGTCAGCTCCGCGCGCAGCTCCAGGTAGTTGTAGATCTCGCCGTTGAACAGCAGCGTGTACCGCTGCGGTGTCTCGGGCGGCCCCCACGGCAGTGGCTGGTGGGAGTGCTCGAGGTCGATCATGGACAGCCGGTTGAAGCCGAACACGACCTCACCGCCGGTCCACGTGCCGCTCTCGTCCGGGCCGCGGTGGCGCTGGCAGCGCATCGCCGCGCCCACCGCCGACCGCGCCGCAGCGGCGTCCATCTCAGAAGGGCAGACCAGGCCAAGCAGACCGCACACGCTTCTCGCGCACCTCTCCGTGTCGAGCTCCGGCACCGAGCCGGGTGAACCAGGTGGATGTCCGGCGGGGAAGACGTCAGTATGCCGGGCCCGGTTGCCCCGGCCGGGACGCGGTCACAGGTGTGCCGCCGGTGTGACCGACATCCGATCACCCCTCGGGGGGTGTGGCCCGGGTCGCTGGGCTAGGCTCCGCAGTGCTCCCCAGGGGCGTCGATCCGCGCTGTCCAGCGCTGGATCGGGGCAGGCGGGGGCAGGCGCAAGTGCGTGGAGTTACCGCTTGAGGAGGAGTCGCGCAGTGG
The DNA here is from genome assembly GCF_024171945.1 of Actinokineospora globicatena. GTDB lineage: Bacteria > Actinomycetota > Actinomycetes > Mycobacteriales > Pseudonocardiaceae > Actinokineospora > Actinokineospora globicatena. Next base: position 2,463,672 of record NZ_JAMTCR010000002.1, on the reverse strand, counting down.
GCACACCCAAGGCCGCCGGCAACCGTTCGCCGGTCGCCCGGCTGAGCAAGGTCGCCGGTCTTGTCGCGCTCGTCGTCCTGGGCGCCTCCGGCTGTTCCACCGACGAGGTGCTGCGCTTCGGCTGGCCGGAGGGCGTCACCCCGCAGGCCGAGCGGATGCGCGAGTTCTGGACCTGGTCCGTGGTCGCCGCGCTGATCATCGGCGTGATCACCTGGGCGCTCATCCTGTGGCCGGTGGTCGCCCACCGCAAGCGCGGGGAGACGCTGCCCAAGCAGTTCCAGTACAACCACTTCCTGGAGTGGATCTACACCGGCATCCCGGTCGTGATCGTGGTCGTGCTGTTCTACTTCACCGCCACCACCCAGAACTACGTCCAGGCCGAGACCGACAAGCCGGACGTGACCGTGGACGTGCTGGCGTTCCAGTGGAACTGGGAGTTCGACTACAAGAACTACAAGAACACCAAGGGCGCGCTCGACGTCCCGGCCGCCCCGGGTGACACGACGGTGCGCACCATCGGCTCATCGGCCGAGATCCCACTGCTGGTCCTGCCGACCGAGCGGACGATCCAGTACAACCTGCGCTCCCGCGACGTCATCCACGCGTTCTTCGTCCCGGAGTTCCTGTTCAAGCGGGACGTGTTCCCGTACCCGGACAAGAACAACCAGGACGCCACCTTCCAGAACCGCATCGACAAGACGGGCTCGTTCGTCGGCCGGTGCGCGGAACTGTGCGGCACCTACCACGCGGTGATGAACTTCGAGGTCCGGGCGATCACCCCGGCGCAGTTCGACCAGTACATGGGCCTGCGCACCAAGGTGAACCCCAAGACCGGCAAGGGCTACACGGCGGCCGAGGCGCTCACCGAGATGAACTGCGGCGAGCTGTGCTCCCCGGTCGCGGTGACCACCAAGCCGTTCAACACCGACCGCACCGCCCGCACCGCGACGAACTAAGAGCCCGGACCCACTTGTGAGGACACCATGAAGGTCGAAGCCAGGCTCTTCGACATCACCACCGCCTTCTTCTTCCTATCCGCCATCGTCTACGGCGTCTGGGCCAAGGAACCGGTCGGCACGGTCGCCCTCATCCTCACCGGCGGCCTGTCGCTGATCGTGGGCACCTACTTCCACTTCATCGCCCGCCGCCTCGAGCAGCGCCCCGAGGACAACCCCGACGCCGAGGTCAGCGACGGCGCGGGCGAGCTGGGCTTCTTCAGCCCCGGCAGCTACTGGCCCGTCGCCTTGGCAGCCTCAGCCGCCGTCACCGCCTTCGCCATGGCCTTCTGGCAGATCTGGCTCCTCGTCATCGGCGTAGTCCTCATCCTCCTCACCGTCGGCGGCCTGGTGTTCGAATACCACACCCGCCCGAACAGCACGGACTGAGTCGTCCTCGCTTGGAGAAGGGCCCGTACCCACTGGGTACGGGCCCTTCTGCTCTTTAGCCGCCAGCAAGCCCCCCGCGCCCCCGGCATGCCCTCTGTGCTCCCGGCATGCCCCCAACACGCCAAACGGCCACGGCATCAGGCCCCGTCACACCTTCGGGCGAATCCCCTTGACGCCCCCGGGGGCCCACCCCAAGTCTGGCCCGGCCCCGACCCTCTCCGGGGGGCGTCCCTGGGCAAGTCTACCGGGACCCACCCACGGGCGATCTTGAAACAGGCCCCGCAGAGATCCACATGTGGATAACTTCTGTCACCCATCGGAGGGAAATCTGGAGCGGCCAGCCGAGAGGATCCGCAGGTCAGAGGCATAGCGAGCGCGGCGAAACCAGCTTAGGCGGTGTCAGCGGACCAAATCGCCAGAAGCAGCCGCGCTCCGACGCTCAGTCATCCGAAGTCGGCCCAGCAGCCAAACCAGCCGCCCTGGCGGCCCGCTCGATCTCCGCCCGGCGACCCTCCCAGAACGCCGCTCCCCGTCGAGCCATCTCCGCCGCGTCCATCTCGACGCCGCCGTCCACCTGCTCCCGCAGGATGTCCGCGTGCCCAGCGTGCCGACTCGTCTCCGTCAGCATGTGCACCAGCACGTTGAACAGCATCACCTCAGGCCGCGGCCACCAAGGCACATGCCCAGGCGAGTCGAGCGCAAGAGCCTCGATCGTCGCGTCAGCATGCGCCCAAACACGCTCGTACCGGCCAACGATCTCCGACCGCGTCTCATCCGCGGTCGCCCACAAGTCAGTCCCGCGCAGCGAAAGGTCGTCCCACCGAGGAACGCCCTCCGGGAACGGCCGCCCAAAGACCTCCCCGAAGTACCGCGCCTCCGACACCGCCAGGTGCTTGACCAGGCCAAGCAGGTTGGTCCCGGTCGCGGTCATCGGGCGGCGGATGTCGTACTCGGACAGCCCGCCGAGCTTCCGGAGCATCGTCTCCCGGAGTTCTCGCAGGTCGCCGTGCAGGTAGTCCTTGGCGAAGTCGATCAAGGCGTCACCGTCAGCCGGGGGTCGCGCTCGACGACGCCCTCCAGCACCCGGTCCACCGCCGCCACCAAGTCGTCATCGAGCTGGATCCCCGCAGCGGCGGCGTTCTCCGTGACCTGCTCCGGCCGGGAAGCCCCGATGATCGCCGACGCCACGTTCGGGTTCCGCAGCACCCAGGCGATGGCCAGGTGCGCCAACGAAAGCCCGGCCTCGTCAGCCAACGGCCGCAACCCCTGCACCGCCACCAGCACCTCGTCCCGCATCAGGTGCGAGATCATCCGCACGCCCTGCGCGTCAGTCGCCCGCGACCCCGCAGGAGCCTGCGCCCCCGGCGCGTACTTCCCCGTCAGCACGCCCTGCCCCAGCGGCGACCACACGATCTGCGACAGCCCCTCCCGCTCCGAGGCGGGCACCACCTGTTCCTCGATCACCCGCCACAGCAGCGAGTACTGCGGCTGGTTGGACACGAGCGGCACGTGCAATTCCCGGGCCAGCGCGGCGCCTCGGGTGATCTGGTCGGCGGTCCACTCCGAGACCCCGACGTAGAGCACCTTCCCCTGCCGCACCAAGTCAGCGAAGGCCAGGAAGGTCTCCTCCAGCGGCACCGTCCGGTCGAACCGGTGCGCCTGGTAGAGGTCCACATAGTCCGTACCAAGTCGACGGAGCGAGGCGTGGGCCGACTCCATGATGTGCTTGCGCCCCAACCCGCGGTCGTTCAACCCGGGCCCGGTCACCCCGTAGACTTTGGTGAAGATCTCCACCCCGGCCCGCCGGTGGCCCTTGAGCGCGCGCCCCAAGACCTCCTCCGCCCGCGTCTCCGCGTAGACGTCGGCGGTGTCGAACGTGGTGATCCCCGCGTCGAGCGCGGCCCGCACGCAGGCGTGCGCCGTCTCCTCCTCGACCTGCGAGGCGTGGGTCAGCCAGTTGCCGAACGAGATCTCACTGACGTTGAGGCCGCTGCGGCCCAGGCGACGGAACTCCATGCCCCTCAGGCTAGACGGCGGTGCCCGGGGTGACGCGCGGCTTGGGGACCCGCAGCTTGCGCAGCTGGGTCGCCCGGACGAAGGCGTACCAGCCGATCGACGCGCCGCCGACGGTCTCCTTCGGGAACTTCTCCCGGACCCGGCGGACCACGCGGCGACCGTTGAACACCGCCTCGACGACCATCGCCACCAGCATCACCAGGCAGACCAGGGTGGCGTACTGCTGCACGACCAACGACGTCGACAGCAGCGACACGAACACCAGGATCGCCAGCGGCATGAACAGGCCAAGCAGGTTGCGCTTGCTGTCGACCAGGTCCCGCACGTACGCCTTGACCGGACCCCGGTCGCGCGGCATCAGGTAGCGGTCGTCGCCCTCGGCCATCCTGCGGCGCTGCTCGGTGCGCTGCTCGCGGCGCTGGGCGGCGAGGGCCTTGCGGTCCTCTTTGTTGCCCCTGGCGCGCCGGATGGCCTCGCGGGTGGTCTTGGGCGGCGGCGCGACCGGACCGCGCTTGCGGCCCTCGGCCTCGCGGCGCTTGGGCGTCGGCTTGCCCTTGCCGGGTGTGTGCCCCTTCGGCACGCCCTCGCCGACGGTGACGGCATCGTCCGCCACCTCGGCGGCTTCGGAGTTGTCGGCGGAATTGCGGCGCAGGAACCTCACGTCGACAAGGGTAGGACAAGGCCGTCGGTCGCTACGCTGCGCCCGTGCGTGTCGTCATCGCCCCCGATGGTTTCGGCGGGACCCTCACCTCGGCGCAAGCGGCTGACGCGATCGCCGCGGGTTGGCGCCGCGGCGCTCCGGAGCACCGCCTGGTGACCAGACCCCTGGCCGACGGCGGCACCGGGTTCGTCGAGGTCCTGCTCGGCGCCCTGGAGTCCGCCACCGCCCACCTGACCACCGTCACCGGCCCCTTGGGTGAGCCCGTCGACGCCAAGTGGCTGGTCCACGAGGACGTCGCCTACGTGGAGTCCGCCGAGGCCATCGGCCTGCACCTGGTCCCAGCCGACCGGCGCGCCGAGTCCTGCGAGACGGCCACGACCAGGGGCGTCGGCGAGCTGATCTTGGCTGCCCGCGACGCCGGGGTCTCCCGCGTGGTGATCGGCTTGGGCGGCACGGCGACCACCGACGGCGGACGCGGCGCGCTGGCGGTCCTGGACGGCCCGCTGCCGGAGCTGTTCGCCGCTGTCGACGTGGAGAACCCGCTCCTCGGCCCGCACGGCGCGGCGACGACGTTCGGACCACAGAAGGGCGCTGACGAGGCCGCGGTGGCCCGTCTGGAGGCGCGACTGGCGGCCTGGGCGGACGAGGTCGCCGCCCGGTACGGCAATGACCCGCGTGACGAGCCAGGGGCGGGCGCGGCGGGTGGACTGGGGTTCGCGTTGCTGGCAGTCGGCGCGTCAGTCGTGTCGGGCGCGGAGGTCGTGCAGGCGGCGACCCGGCTCGACCACGTGTTGGACCGGGCCGACCTGGTTATAACCGGGGAAGGCAGCTTCGACTGGCAGTCCCTGCGGGGCAAGCTCGTGACGTCGGTAGCGCGGGCGGCCGCGGAGCGCGGGGTGCCGTGCGTGGTGCTGGCCGGTCAGGTGTCGGTGGGCCGCAGGCAGGCCGGGTCGGTCGGGGTCGCCGAGGCGCACTCGGTCGCCGAGCACGCCGGATCGGTCGACGCGGCGCTGTTCGACCCCGTCGGGACCTTGGCTGACCTGGCCGAACACGTGGGCAGGCAGTGGCGGTGACCGCATCCGTGCCGCGGCCGCCCCCAGGTGTGCCACCATGGACGCGGTAGGCACGGAACAAACACCGGGCGAGCGCTGTTGAGCCGGTTACCAGCCCGAGTAGGACTTTCCCAGGGAGAACGATGACCACCGCTCAGGAGACTGGCACCGAGGCGGCGACCCACGGTGTCGAACTGTCCGATGCCGCCGCCGAGAAGGCCAAGGCCCTGCTCGAGCAGGAGGGCCGCGACGACATGCACCTGCGCATCGCCGTGCAGCCCGGTGGCTGCGCGGGCCTGCGCTACCAGCTGTTCTTCGACGAGCGCACCCTCGACGGGGACCTGTTCCGCGACTTCAACGGCCTGAAGGTCGCTGTCGACCGGATGAGCGCCCCGTACGTGCAGGGCGCGACCATCGACTTCGTCGACACCATCGAGAAGCAGGGCTTCACGATCGACAACCCGAACGCGGGCGGCAGCTGCGCCTGCGGCGACTCGTTCCACTAGTCGAAGCTCGTCGAAAGGCCCGTGACCTGGTCACGGGCCTTTCGCGCGTCTTGGTGACCCCCCGAGCGGTGCAGGGCGGATTCAGCGTCCCCACGCAAGCCGGGAACGATGCCGGGCGGGGACGAGGGGGCGGGCGGCGGGGGAGAGTTATACGTATTCGTCCAGGTCGGCTACTTGGGCGTGGCAGGCCTCGTCGACCCGCCAGGGCGCGTGGCCGCGTGGTGTCGGCAGCACCGGCCGGTGGTGGGTGAGCTCCGGCGGGATGCCCGCGCAGTCGGCGATGAGCTCGTCCAACGTCTCCGGCAGCTGGTTGCCCGGCCGATGTGGCGGAGATTCCGGTTTGGTGTCCACCCGCCCCTTGACCTGCTGCGATGCGCTCATTCCGGTCACGCTAGGCGCTGGCGGGGACGGTTGGCAGGGGTACCAGGCGGTAGTGTTCGAAGGTGATCGGATGCCACCCGGGTGGGTGGCAGTCCCGCCATGACCGCGCCGACCCTGGTTCGACGTCGATCTGGCGTCGCCGGGCCGAGGAGACAGGGAGGGCTCCGTGCCCGTTGCCGTCACCGGAAGCATCGCCACCGACCACCTGATGCACTTCCCGGGCAGGTTCGCCGAACAACTCGTCACCGAACAGCTGCACCGCATCTCGCTGAGCTTCCTCGTCGACGACCTCGTCGTGCGGCGCGGCGGCAACGGCGCCAACATCGCCTTCGCGCTCGGAGTCCTGGGCACCAACCCCGTCCTGGTCGGCGCGGCGGGCGACGACTTCGGCGACTACCGCTCCTGGCTCGACCGCCACGGCGTCAACACCTCGGGCGTGCACGTCTCCGAGGTCGCCAACACCGCCCGCTTCGTCTGCACCACCGACGACGAGCAGTGCCAGATCGCCTCCTTCTACGCGGGCGCGATGTCGGAGGCCCGGCAGATCGAACTGGCCCCCATCGCCGCCGGTGTCGGTGGCCTCGACCTGGTGCTCATCAGCCCGAACGACCCCGCCGCCATGCTCCGCCACGCCCAGGAGTGCCGAGAGCGCGGCTACACCCTCGCCGTCGACCCGTCCCAGCAGCTGGCGCGCATGGACGGCGACCAGATCCGCGAGTTCATCACCGGCGCGGACTACCTCTTCGGCAACGACTACGAGTGGGAACTGCTCCGCCGCAAGACCGGCTGGTCCGAAGCAGAGGTGATGGACCGCGTCGGCCTGCGCATCACCACCCTGGGCGAGAAGGGCGTGGAGATCGTCACCAAGGACGGCACGTCACTGCAGGTCGGTGCCGTCCCCGAGCTAGCCAAGGTCGACCCCACCGGCGTAGGCGACGGCTTCCGCGCGGGCTTCATCGCAGCCCTGACCCAGGGCCTCCCCCTCGAACGCTGCGCCCAACTCGGCTCCATGATCGCCGTCCTGGTCCTCGAAGCCGACGGCCCCCAGGAGTGGACCTACGACCGGACCACGGCCGTATCCCGCATCAGCGAGGCCTTCGGCCCCCAAGCAGGCACCGAAATCTCCACCATCCTCCCCGCCTGACCCCCAGCTCCTCCAGGGCCGTCACCTCCGGGTGGCGGCCCTTTTCGCACCCCCGTGACCACAGTCACATTTCACGCCAGCCCCGATAATCACGACCACCTCAGATCCCCCAATTGGCCTCCGCAGGCCGCCCGCCCTGCTCACTCGACAACCAACTCGGAAACAGTGCCCCTGGCCGCCACTCTGATGGTCGCCGCGGACTTACGACTAGCGCTCGATTCGCGGGCGGTGCGCTCTGGTGACTGTGGCGTGGCACTTGCGCGCAGCGGAGCGGGCAATCCTCAGCGGGATAGGCACTGGAACACGGGATGAGTCCCAGATCGCAGCGACAAGGGTTCGAACCAGCATCGCCAGTCCCGACCTTGGCCACCCTTCCCCATCGACGTGGTCAAACCCGAAGACATCGGTTAGGCATGTCGCTAGTGGCTGGGCATCTGGGCGGGCGGCATGAGTCGCGATCGGTCTGCGGAAGGTGCGCCATTTGCCGAGGTGGGTGGCGACCGCCGCCGCGTGCCGCTCGCCGAGGGAGTCACGCACGGAGCCCGTCGCCGCGAGCGATCGAGGCGAAGGCCCGCCTAGGCGGAGAGCTTGCCGGGTTCCTCGGGGACCGTCTGGGCGATCAGGTCGGCCAAGGGCAGGTCCACCGCTCCCGCGATGGCGGCGACGGTGAAGAACGCAGGGGTCGGGACGCGGCCGCGTTCGATTTTGCGGAGGGTTTCCACTGAGATGCCTGCCGCGGCGGCTACCTCGACCATGCTGCGGGGGCCGCGGGCGGAGCGGAGGAGGGCGCCGAGGAGTTCGCCGCGGAGGCGTTCGTCGTCGCTCAGTGGGGGGCGGACCATGGGGTCGATACTAGCGCGGGATAGGTATACCGGTATAGTTATCCGCATGATCGAGCTGAAGACGGCGGCCGAGGTGGCCGCGATGCGGGTGGCGGGGCGGGTTGTGGCGACGGCGCTGGAGCGGGTGTGGAAGGCCGCCGAGGTGGGGGTCACGCTGCTGGAGCTGGACGAGGTGGCGCGGGAGGTGCTGGCCGAGCACGGCGCCGGGTCGTCGTTCCTGGACTACCAGCCGGGCTTCGCGCCGACGCCGTTCCCCGCGGTGCTGTGCACGTCGGTCAACGACGCGATCGTGCACGGCATCCCCGACGGGACCCGCCTGCGCGACGGCGACCTGCTGAGCATCGACTTCGGCGCGCACGTCAACGGCTGGCACGGCGACTCGGCGCGCTCGTTCGTGGTCGGCACGCCCGACCCGGCGGACCTGCTGCTGATCGAGACCGCCGAACGCGCGCTGGCGGCCGCGATCGCGGTGGCCATCCCCGGCAACCGCCTCGGCGACATCGGCCACGCCGTCGCAACCGTTGCGCGTGGCGGCGGCTACGGCATCCCGGGCGACTTCGGTGGCCACGGCATCGGTCGGGAAATGCACGAAGCGCCCTCGGTCCCCAACGAAGCCCGCCCCGGCCGCGGTTTGCGATTGCGCCCGGGCATGGTGCTCGCCATCGAACCCATGCTGCACGCGGGCGGCGACGACTACACAACGGACCCCGACGGCTGGACCTTGCGCACCACCGACGGCCGCCGCGCCGCCCACGTGGAACACACCGTGGCCATCACCGACGACGGCCCCCAAGTGCTCACAGCCCTCTGACCGTCGGGTTCCCCAGACCAGCCCGAAAGACGGCTACTCGGTGTCGATCTGCGCGTCCTTACCCATGGCCTTCCCGACGAGAGCAAGCAGCGCCCCCTGCCGAGCCTTCATCGCGGCGGCGAAATCGTCGCCGCGCAGGTCCGTCGCCGAGATCAGGTGCGACCCCACGTTCCGGTCGATCTGCTCGGGCGTGGCATCCGCGGGCTTGGCCAATCCGCGCAGGTAGGCAGACGGGGCCCGGCCGCCGATGAGGCGGTTGGTGCGAGCGGTCAGCGGCGTCTTGTTGAGGATGGAGTTGTAGTCGGCGCGGTCGATTCCCTGCTTCTCGCACCACGCCTTGGGGAACACGTGGTGGATGTCGACCGCGTTGTCGAAGTAGTTCTCGTTGGACATGTCGGAACCGGTGGCCCAGTCCACCGGCCCAACCTGGAGCAGCAGCGCGTAGAGGCCCTTGTAGGCAGCGGAACCGCGAGTGCGCAACGAGTGCAGGCGACTGGAGAAGAACTGGGCGTCCTGCACGGTGCGCGGCTCGCCGCCCTGCCCCGTCACCCAGGCGACGACCTCCGGAACGTCGTGCGCGAAGCGGGTCTCGGTGGTTCCGCTGTAGAGCTCGCCGAACACCCCGGACCAGTACCAGCGGGAGATCTTCTCCCGCGCACCGACGGTCTCGGCCTTGGTGCCGAGCAGGGCGAAGATCGCGGCCATCGGGATGAGCTGGCTCCCGTAGGGCAGGAACCGCATGTCGAAGATGCGCTGCGAGTGCAGGAACTGCGCCGCCGACCTGAGCCCGTCGCTCACCGCGGGCGCCCACTTGCGGTACTCCGGCAGCGTGAGGTTGAGCATGTCCGCCCGCCGGCAACCGATGCGCGCGGCGGTGACCTCGTCCCGGCCGGACTCCAGCGCGGCCTGGCGGCGCTCGTGCGTGGCCAGCAGGGTCACCGCCTGGAGGAAGTCGGTGTTGGCGACCTCGGTGAGGATCCGGTACTGGCCGCCCGCCCACCGCGACCGGCGGTCGTCCCAGTCCTGGCGGAGGGCGAAGTCGTCGGCGGCGAAGGTGGCGGTCAGCAACTCGAACACGGTCAGGGTGACCCCGCCGGTGTTGACCTTCTCGAAGACCTGGCACACCGCCTGGCGGGGGGTGCTCTTGCCCAGCTCGATCACCGGCAACTGGTACTGCTCGAACCGCTTGACCACGGTCTCGTGGAACCTGCCCCAGAACTTCAGGTTGTCCGACTGCCGCCCGGACTCGTGCTGGGCGAATCCCATCATCCACTGCATCGTGTCGAACACGGCCGTGCAGGGGAACATGCGGTTCGTGTACTCGCGCTCGGGTGTAGATAGGTCCAACAGCGCTTGTCTGCGGAAGTCCACGCGGACCTTCGTCTCGGGGACGAAGACCACGGCCTCTTCGCGGTCACCGTCGCTGAAGAGGGCTTTCTCCATATCGATGTAGAACCAGCCGCGCGCCTCGTCGTGGGTCTGCACCGGCGCGTCGCGGAAAAGCGACTGGTAGAGCGAGGTCAACCGCTGCTGGCCGTCCAGGATCAGCCGATCGGGAACGACACCCGCCTGCGGTGCTCCTTCGACCGACCTGGTCTTGAAGCGGACGTCGCCACCCTGCTTCAGCATCATCACGGTGCCCGCCGGGTAGCCCAACGAGATCGAGGCGATCAGACTGGCGATGTTGCGGTCGGGCCACACCCAACCGCGCTGGAAGTCGGGGAGTTGCGCCTCGCCGCTGTCGACCTGGGTGAGCAGGTCTTTCAGGAATTCCTTCTCGATGCCCAAGGCCTCGACGCCCATGGTGGACCAACCCCGTTTCGCTGTGCTGTCGAGGGCTGTATCGCGCGGTGGGCGCAAAGGTTTCTCCCACACCCGCGTCAACAATGTGAGCCGCTGTCACATAATTGGCGCGGGTAGGCGAGTCCCATTTAGCAGAACCAGCGCCGCGGTCGGGAGCCGCGACGGCCGGTACTCACCTACCAACCCGACAGGCACTCACGGCGCGCACCCCGGCCACACACGCCAGCGCGCTAGCTGCAGCAACCCCCGCCGCAGCAGCCGCCGCCCGCAGGGGGTGCGCCCGCGCCGGAACGGCCCGACAGGCCCGCCATGGTGAGCAGCTTGACGGTGTCGGCGTGGCCGTCGGGGCAGGGGGCCGGGTCGTTGGCGGCGATCATGGGGCGGTTGACGTCGTAGGTGGCGCCGCACTCGCGGCAGCGGAACTCGTAGGTGGGCACGGCGCCATTATCCTCACCGGCTGTAGTCGCGGAAACCCTTCCCGGTTTTGCGGCCGAGCCGACCGGCGGTCACCAGGTGCTCCAGCAGCGGAGCGGGCGCGTAGCCGGACTCGTGGAACTCGTTGTAGAGGGTCCGCTCGATGGCCAGCGACACGTCCAGGCCGACCACGTCGAGCAGCTCGAACGGCCCCATCGGCAGCCCGCAGCCGACCTTCATCGCGGTGTCGATGTCGTCGGCGTCGGCGTAGTGCGCCTCCAGCATCCGCACCGCGTCGTTGAGGTACGGGAACAGCAGGGCGTTGACGATGAACCCGGCCCGGTCGCCGCAGTGCACCGGGTGCTTGCCCACGCGCAGGCACAGCGCCCTGGCGGTGGCCACGACGTCGGCGCCCGTGGAGATCGTCTCGACGACCTCCACCAGCTTCATCACCGGCGCCGGGTTGAAGAAGTGCAGCCCGATGACATCCTGCGGGCGGCTGGTCGCGGCCGCGCACTCGATGACCGGCAGCGACGACGTCGTGGTCGCCAGGATCGCGCCGGGCTTGACCGCCTCGTCCAACGCCCGGAAAACGGCTTGCTTGACCGAAAGCTCCTCGGCCACCGCTTCGATCACCAAGTCGCAAGTGGACAATTCGGCGAAGTCGACCACAGGGCTGACGCGCGCCAACACAGCGTCTCGGTCCTCTTCGGACAGTCTACCCTTGGCGACTTGACGATCCAGCGACTTGCGAACTTTGCCGATTGCCGCCTCCGCCTTCTCGGCCGACCTCGCGCGGAGAACAACGGAGAAACCCTTGCGGGCGAACACTTCCACGATCCCGGTCGCCATGGTGCCGGTGCCGACGACCCCGACCAGGCGCACGTCCCGAACGCCGGTCGTGTCGTCGGACGAGGCCGCGGGGGTCTGGCCGTCGGGGACAACTGTGGGCGAGTCCGGACCGTCGTAGGTGTAGAAACCGCGCCCGCTCTTGCGACCCAGGAGACCGGCGGTGATCATCTGCTTGAGGATCGGCGTCGGGGCGTGCAACCGGTTGCGCGACTGCGCGTACATCGTCTCCAGGATCTCGTACGCGGTGTCGAGCCCGATGAGATCCAGTAGCGCCAACGGTCCCATGGGATAGCCGCAGCCGAAGCGCATGGCGGCGTCCAGGTCCTCGCGGGTGGCGTAGCGCGACTCGTACATCGCCACGGCGTGGTTGAGGTAGCCGAACAGCAGCGCGTTGGCGATGAACCCGGCGCGGTCGCCGATGACCACCGGTTCCTTGCCCAGCCGCCGGGTGAACGCGACCACGTCGGCGACCACGTCCGGCTCGGTGACCACGGTGCGCACGACCTCGGTCAGCCGCTGCACCGGCGCCGGGTTGAAGAAGTGCAGCCCGACGACCTTCCCCGGGCGTCCCGTGTGGACACTGATCTGGGTGATCGACAGCGCCGAGGTGTTCGACGCCAGCACCACGTCCGGCGCCACGACCCGGTCCAACTCCGCGAACACGCGCGCCTTGAGCCCCAACGACTCCGGCACGGCCTCGATCACCAGGTCGGCGTCGGCGAGGTCGGCCAGGTCGGTTCCATAGCTGACGAGGTCCAGCAAGCCCTGCCGAGCGTCGTCGTCAAGCTTCCCCTTGGCGACCGCCCGCGCCGTGGAGTGCTCGACATGCCCCCTCCCCCGCTCCACCCCCGCGGCGTCGAGGTCCACCGCCACCACCCGAATCCCGCTGCGCGCCACCACCTCGGCGATCCCGGCCCCCATCGTGCCCAACCCCACCACGCCGACGACTGCGATCTCCCGCGCCACACCGACCTCCGCGCTCGCGTCCCGCGTTGCTACCTGCCGGTAACATCTGGCCCGATGATGCCACGCCCCAATCCCGCCACACCGTGAACTACACCACTGAACCGGTTCCGCCCCACCCGCTCACGCCGCCCCAGGCCCCCCGCCACCACGGCAGTCGTGATGCAGGTCACCCGTCACCGACCGCCCCGGGCCAGCCCCCTCGCTCGCTCACGGCGCCCGCCGACCAAGATCAACTCGCGTGGTGGGGCCCTCCCTCCCGGGGTCTGAGGTCCCACGTTCGAGCCTAGCGAAAACGGGCACTTGTCAAGAGGGGCGGCGAGGAGCTGTGGATGGCTTAAGGGGTTGTGGATAACTGCGGCTGCTAGGGAGCCGGGCGTGCGCCAGTGTCGTGGGCCGAGCAGCGAGAACCACCACCGGGGACACGCGGCGAGAACCGGCAGGCGGCAATGACCGGCGCCGGGCGGGCAGCAACAACCAGGCTTAGCGCTTGGGGAGGCGGGGGATGAGGGCCTTGGCGACGGTCTGGAGCTTGGCGCAGGGGTCCTCCCCTGCCACCTTGCCCGAGTACCGGCTGTAGTCCAGGGCGATGACCTCGGCGCGTTCCTCGTCCTCCGGGAAGGTCGCGTGGGACCAGTCGATGCGGCAGCGGGAGCCGTCGTCGTCGGGTTTTTGCTGGGCGGTGACGCCGTCGCCGAGGTTGACCGGGGTGGTGCCTGCGGCTTCGGCGACGGTGTCCGGGCGCGCACCGATGCGGAAGGTGAGCATGAACGACACACCGTCGCCGTTCCAGGCGCACGCGTGCGCGCCGGAGGGGCGTTTGCGGGACTTCTCGCCGACGAGGGTGGCGACGACGGTGTCCGAGACAAGGGTGCACGGTTCCAGGTCGACCAGCGTGTTCTTCGCCAGTTCGAGCTTCGGCGCGTCCTTGCGGATGCGGGCCAGCGCGGACTCCAGCAACGCGCGCCCCGGTGTGCACAGGTCACCCTTGTTCCGGCGCCCGGCCTGCACCGTGATGCCGCGGTTCGGGTTGGTGTCGGTGATCGCGGTGAGGAAGCACGCGGTCTTGTCGTCCAATTCGGACTCGACGTAGGGCAGTCCGGCGATCTCGGCGCCCGCGTCGGGTTGACCGATGGTGAGGTCACCGATGCTCAGCGTGAGGTTGAGCTCGTCGCCGTTCTTGTCCTTCATGTAGTTCGAGCACTGCGAGTAGTCCCGCAGCCTGCTCTGCGCGGGCTGGCCGAGCGGCTTGAGCGCGGCGTCGTCCATGAGCGCGCACGGATTGATCCGGCGCAGTTCCTCCGGGTCGAGCGTGCCGGTGGGCACCGGCGCCTTGAAGCCGGAGGTCGCGGGCACGGTACTGCGCGCCGACGTGGACTTGGCCAGGTCGACCGACGTGCCGCAGCCCGCGACGAGCACCAGGGCCGCACCGGCCACGATCAGAGATAAGGAACCCCGCACGGTCCAACGGTAACCACCGGCGGCCAGGACCGTGCGGGGAACCGGTCAAGCGTCCTGATCGGACTCCGGCTCGGGCACGGTCAGCGGTCGGACGCGCACCCAGAGTGCGAACAGCAGCGCCACGCCGAGCATCCCGATGCCCATCCACAGGTTCACGTTCGTCCCGGCCGCCTTGTCCAGGTCCTCCTGCGTGGTGAACGCGATCCCCAGCACGGTCAGCACGAACCCGTACACCGCGAACAGCAGCGCCAGCACGCTGCGCAGGTCGAACAGGCCCGCGGCCCGCTTCTCAGCCATGTCCCGCTCCTCACCAGAAGACGATGTTGAGGGCCACCGTCACGACCAGCACCCCGGCCGCGAGCACCCCGGGTTTGCGGTACCAGCCCGCGTTCTCGCCGGTGTCGTCGTGGCGGAGCTGGTCGCGCGGGGTCAGCGACCACACCAGGCCGACCAGCTCGGAGTCCGGCTTGGGCCTGGTCGCCAACGACACCAGCACGCTGACCACGATGTCGACCACGAACGCGGCGCTGGCGGCGACGAAACTGGCGCCCTGGCCCGCGAGGTTCAGCACGTCGTTGCGGTTGAGCACGTCCACGGTGATCGCCGACGCCGTGCCCGCGATCAGGCCGAGACCACCGGCCAGCGGGGTCATCCGCTTCCAGAACATGCCGAGCAGGAAGGTCGCGAACAGCGGCGCGTTGAAGAAGCCGAACAGGGTCTGCAGGTAGTCCATGATGTTGGTGAAGTTGCTGGCGATGAACGCCGTGCCGATCGCCACCAGGCAGCCCAGCGCGGTGACCACCCGGCCGACCTTGAGGTAGTAGGCGTCCGGCTTGTCCTTGCGGACGTAGGCCTGCCACAGGTCGTAGGTGAACACGGTGTTGAACGAGCTGACGTTGGCCGCCATGCCCGCCATGAACGCCGCCAGCAGACCGGTGATCGCGATGCCGAGCATGCCGTTGGGCAGCAGGTCGCGGATCAGCAGCAGGATCGCGTTGTTGTAGGTGACCCCGGTGTCCTGGCCCTGCTTGAACGCCGCCAGCTCCGGCACCAGCACCGCGGCGATCATGCCGGGGATGATGATGATCAGCGCGATGAACGTCTTCGGGTACGCGCCGATCAGCGGGGTGCGCCTGGCCGCCGACATGCTCTTGGCCGACATCGCCCGCTGCACCTCGGCGAAGTTCGTCGTCCAGTAGCCGAAGGAGAGCACGAAGCCGAGCCCGAACACGATGCCGAGCACGCTCAACGTGGCGTTGCCGATACCGGTGAGGTTCATGCCCGGCCACGAGTTCAGCTGCTCGGACGCGGTGTCGGGCGAGGCGGCGGTGATCTTGGCGACCAGCCCGTCCCAGCCGCCGACCTTGTGCAGTCCCACGAAAGTCAGCGGCAGCAACATGGCCACGATGACGAAGAACTGCATGACCTCGTTGTAGACAGCGGCCTTCAACCCGCCGAGCGAGGTGTACGCCAGCACGATGACCGCCGCGACCACCACGCTGAGCCACAACGGCCAGCCGAGCAGCAGGTTGACCACCGTGGCCAGCGCGAACAGGTTCACGCCCGCGATGAGCACCTGGGCCGCGGCGAAGCTGAGCCCGTTGACCAGGTGCGCGAACTTCCCGAAGCGCCGCAGAAGGAACTCGGGGACGCTGCGCACCTTCGAGCCGTAGTAGAACGGCATCATCACCAGACCGAGGAACACCATCGCCGGGATGGCACCGATCCAGTAGTAGTGCATCGTCGGGATCCCGTACTGGGCCCCGTTCGCCGTCATCCCGAAGATCTCCACCGCGCCCAGGTTCGCCGAGATGAACGCCAACCCGGTCACCCACGCGGGCAACGACCGCCCGGACAGGAAGAAGTCGAGGCTGCTCGACACCGACCGCCGCGCCAACGCCCCGATCCCCAGCACGACGACGAAGTACACACCCAGCAACACGTAGTCGATCGGAGCCGCGTCCAACCGCAAGTCGGCATCCGCGAGAAGGTGCACGCCAACCACCACCCAGTCACCTCGCTGTGATCACCGGGACAGCATGAACCCCCTCAGCCCCCACCGCACGACGAACTCCTATCGTGTCCGATTCACCCGATTTCGCCCACCGCCCTCTGGTTGACGGCCTCCCAGTACACCGCCAACCAGGGGTGTCGGAGGGGGTCAGACCAGGGCGGGGCGGCCGAGGGCTCGGTAGGTCCAGCCTGCGGTTCGCCAGTGGGTGGGGTTCAGGGCGTTTCGGGCGTCCACAATGGAGGAGGTCACCCCGAGAGAGGCCGGGTCGAGGTCGACGAACTCCTGCCACTCGGTCAGTAGTAGCACCACGTCCGCCCCCCGAACCGCGTCCAGCACCGAGGGCGCGTACCCCAGGACCGGGTACGCCTTCCGGGCGTTGTCCAGCGCGGCCGGGTCGTACACCGAGACCGACCCGCCCTCCCGGTGGATCGCCAGGGCGACGTCCAGCGCGGGCGAGTCACGGATGTCGTCCGAGTTCGGCTTGAAGGCGGCCCCCAGCACCCCCACCGTGCGGCCCGCGAATGAGCCACCGACCAGCTCGCGGGCCAGGTCGACGGCGCGGTGTCGGCGTCGGGTGTTGATGGCGTCGACCTCGCGCAGGAAAGTGAGCGGTACGCCCAGTTCGTCGGCGCGGGCGGCGAACGCACGGATGTCCTTGGGGAGGCAGCCGCCGCCGAAGCCCAGGCCGGAGCCGAGGAAGCGGCGGCCGATGCGGGTGTCGTAGCCCAGCGCCTCCGAGAGCTGGACGACGTCCGCACCGGCCACCTCGCACACCTCCGCCATCGCGTTGATGTAGGAGATCTTCGTGGCCAGGAAAGCGTTTGCGGCCACCTTGACCAGCTCCGCAGTCGCGTAGTCCGTCACCACAGTAGGCACGTCCCCCAGCGGCGCGTACACCTCCCGCAGCACCCGTTCGGCCGAGTCGGACGCGACCCCCAGCACGATCCGGTCGGGGTGCAGCGTGTCCTCGACCGCGAAGCCCTCGCGCAGGAACTCCGGGTTCCACGCGAGCTCCACATGCGACGGTAAACCCGAGGCCAGCCGCCGCGCCGTGCCCACCGGCACCGTCGACTTGCCCACCACCAGGCTCGGCCGCGTCAACCACGGCGTCAGAGCGGCGACCGCCGAGTCCACTTGCGACACGTCAGCGGCGGACCCACCGGCCCGCTGCGGCGTCCCCAGGCACAGGAAGTGGACATCGCCGAACTCCCCCGCCTCCTGGTACGACGTGGTGAACCGCAGCTTGCCCGACTCCAGACCCGCCTTCAGCAGGTCACCGAGGCCCTCCTCGTAGATGGGCAGTGTCCCCTGGTTGAGCCCGCGGACCTTGTCGACGTCGATGTCCAGGCCGAGGACCTCGTACCCGAGCGCGGCCATGCACGCGGCGTGCGTGATGCCGAGGTAGCCGGTCCCGATCACTGTCATGCGGTAGCGCATCGTTGTCCCCCTTGCGGATGGCCTATCCGGGCACCCGCCGCAACCGGCGGATGGGCGCGGTCGCCAGGAGTGCGACGGCGCACCCCAGGCCCGCGATCGTGGCGACGAAGAGCAGTTGGTGCACGCCGAACAGCGCGCTGGCCGGTCCGGCGAGGACCTGGCCGAGCGGCACGGCGAGGATGGAGCCCGCGATCTCGTAGGCGGCGACCCGGTTGAGCTTGTCCTCCGGGATCTGCGTCTGCACGGTGGTCGCCCACTGCACACCCCAGAACGCCCAGCCGATCCCGCTGATCGCGTACAGCAGCAACAGCAGCGGCACCGACGGGACGAGCGCGGCGCCCAGCGGCATGAGCGGGAACAGGAACATCGCGATCCCGCCGCCGAACAACGGCCTGGCCGGGCGCAGCTTGATGGCGACGAGACCACCGAGGATGCTGCCCGCGCCGAACGCCGCCTCGGCGTAGCCGAAGACCGCCTTGCCGTGCTCACCGATGATCGACGCGGCGCCCAGCGGGTGGATCGGCCCCCAGACGGTGACCCCCAGGACCCACCAGATCAGGATGACCGCCCACAGCCACGACCGGGACCGGAACTCCTGCCAGCCCGACTTCAGGTTCTGCAGCGTCGACTCCGAGCGGTCCACCTCGAAGCGGGGGATCTTCAACAGCAGTAGGCAGATACCGCTGATCGCGAAGGTCGCCGCGTCCACCGCGAACGCCCAGCCCACCGAGAAACTCGCGACGAGCACACCGGCCAACGCCGGGCCGAGCATGGTCGCGAGGCCTTGGCTGACCCGCAGAACCCCATTGGCCTGGTGCGGATCGGACGCGACCTGCGGCACCATGCTGGTCAACCCCGGCTGGAACATCGCGGTCGCGACCCCGCCGAGCAGGGACGCCAGGACGATGAACCACAGCGGCGGGTGGCCCAGCCACAGGTACACCGCCAGCGCGGACTGCAGCGCGCAGCGCACCGCGTCGGCGCCGATCATCTGCGGCAACGGGTGGAACCGGTCGGCGAACACCCCGCCGAACACGACGAACAGCGCGAAAGCGCCCATCCAGGCGCCGAGGGCGAGCCCGACGCCGGTGACCCCGTAGCCGAGGCCGAGCACCGCGACCGACATCGACACCGGGATCATCATGTCGCCCAGCATGGAGACGATCCGCGCGACGAAGTACAGCGCGAAGTTCGACGTCCACAGCCGGGTCCGGCTGGTCTCGGTGGTGGTGACGGGTGTGGCCATGCGGGCCCCCTTCGGATCGGGCTGGTACCGGCAACCGCGGTGGAAGCCTAGGAGGTCGGCGGTGTCGGGTCGGTGGAGTTTCCCGGCCCGACACCGGATGCGGCTCAGATGGCCAGTCGGACACCGTAGCCGCGCAACCAACTCTCCAGTTGCAGTGCGGTTTCCAGCGCGGCCCGGCTGACCCCGTCGGCCAGCGCGTCCGCTCCCCGCGTGCGCACGGATTCCTTGAGCGCCGAGGAGATCAGCGGTGCGATCAGGCTGTCCGGCGCGCGGACGACGTCCGCGAGCCGCTCCCGCAACACCTGGTCGTACGCACCCGCGCGCAGGTTCGGGTACGGGGTCTTGACACGCATCGACACCGACTCCGGCAGCAGCCCGTTCATGGCCGCTCGCAACAGGCTCTTCTCTCGTCCATCGAATCTCTTGATGGCCCAAGGGATGTTGAACGTGTACTCGACCAGTCGTGGGTCGGCGAACGGGACGCGGATGTCGAGCCCGGCCGCCATGCCGAGCCGGTCCAGGCGGTCGAACAGGACGCGGGCGTGCCGGGTGAGCGCGAGGTAGGTGACCTCCCGGTACCGCGCCTCGGTCGGGTCGTCGATGGCCGAGTGGGCATCGAGTTCGGCGACGGCGGCGCTGTGCCGGTCCCGCTCGTGGCTGCCCAGGTCCAATGTGGTCAGCAGGCCGTGGTCGAAGATGGTGTCGTAGCCGGTGAACCTCGGGCGGCCCTCCTCGACCCACGGGAAGGTGCTGGTGGCGACCCACTGCGGCAACCGGTTCCAGTTGTAGCCGCCGAACACGTCATCGCCCAGCTCACCGGAGAACGCCAGGGGAGCGTGCTCGCGGGCGACTCCGAACAGCAGGCTCAACGACGCGTACTGGTCACCCTTGTTGATCGGTACGTCGTAGGCCTCCAGGACCCTGGCGCGCAACGCCGGGTCGAGCAAGTCCAAACCGGACAGCGAGATCTCGCTGTGGTCGGCGCCGACGTGGTCGGCCATGAGCCGTGCGTAGATGTGGTCCTCGTTGCCGTCCGCCGCGCCCGCGCCGGGGTCCTGGTCGTTGACCGCGAGGGACCGCACCGCGCCCCACCCCCGGTCAGCGGAGACCTGGGCGGCGAGGGCGGTGAGCGAGCTGGAGTCCAACCCGCCGGACAGCAACGAGATCGGCACCTGGTCCGCCGACATGTGCTGCGCGACGGCTACCTCCAGCAGGTCCCGCACGGTGGCGATGGTCTGCTCCTGGGAGTCGGTGTGCTCACCGATCCGCAGTTGCCAGTACCGCCGCTCGGACGTGCCGGATCGTCTAATTCGGACAACTCCGCCCGGCAGCACTTCCCGCATCCCGCTGAAGAACGCCTGACCGGGGACCCGAGCCACCGACAGGATGTCGCGCAGTCCGACGGCGTCCACCTCGGGCTGGAAGTCGGGGTGCGCGAGGATCGCCTTGGGCTCGGAGCCGAACAGCACCCCGGAGGCGATCTCGGCGTAGAACAACGGCTTGACGCCCATGCGGTCGCGGACCAGCAGCAACTCCTCGCGCCGCGCGTCCCACACCGCGATGGCGTAGGTGCCGTGGACGTGCTCGGCGAACTCCGGGCCCCACACCTGGTAGGCCCGCAGCAGCACCTCGCCGACCGTGCCCGCGACCCCGAGGCGGGTGCGCAGTTCGGGCACGTTGTGGACGTCGCCCGCGTAGGTCACCGCCGCTTGGGCGCCAGAGCTGTCGGTGACGGCGACGGGCAGGTGCTCGCCCCCGCTGCGGCGGTGGCCGAGGGCGACGCGCTCGGCGCACCACAGGCCAGCGCCTTCGGGCCCGCGGCCCGCCAGGGTGTCGGTCATGGCGGTCGGGATGGCGCGCTCCCGCGCCACGTCCCGGGCGAAGTCGACCCAACCTGCGATTCCGGACATATCTGCTCGCTCCAGGGGTGAGTGGGGGTGCGGTGGCCGCGCGCGGTCCGAGGCGCGCGGCCACCGCGGATCGGGACAGCGCCTAGCTCGGGACGTGGTAGTCGCCGTGGATATCGCAGGCGTACCACTGGGCCAGTGCGCGCATCGCCTCCTGGACCGGGTGGGTCGGTCGCCAGTCCAGTTCGGACTCGACCAGCGCGGTGGACATGGTCCAGCGCTGGAGGTCGGGGTTCTCGGCCTGCTCCCACGGCGTGCGACGGGAGACCTCGGCGAGCAGACCCGCCAGTTCCTCCTCGCCGTGGGTGGCCGTCGAGACGTTGTAGACCGGCTGGGTCGGCGGGTTTGTCAGTACTGTGTGGACGACGTTGGCGAGGTCGCGGTAGTCGAGGATCTGGTGCACGCCACGCGCGTCCAGGGTCAACGGGCGGCGAGTCCAGGCCAGGTGCACCCACTCCAGCGACGGGGTGCCCTCAGGGGCGAACGGGCCGACCGGGTCGGCGATGCGCAGCACCTGCACGGGGACGCCGATGCGTTCGCCCCAGTGCCGGACCTGCTGCTCCTCCAGCCACCACGACCGGGCGACGGCGTCCGCCGGTTCCGCCGTGATGCTGTCCTCGGTGAGGTTCTCCGCCACGCTACCCCGGTAGACGGCAGCCGAGCTGAGGTAGACGACCCGCCGAACGCCAGCTTCCTCGGCGGCTGCGAGGATCTCGCCCACGGGCACGACTGGACGTCCGATGTGGACCAGATAGTCCGCGCCAGTGGGATTGCCGTAGTCAGCTCGATGGCCCTCGTCAGCGATGTACCGGGCGAGCTGGCGACCGAAGTCGACACCGCCCCCCGTAACGGCGATCACGCTGTCCCTGGCGGGCAAGGCAACGGGCTCGGCCGACCTGCCTCGCTTGTAGGCGGCCAATGCGAGGTCGCGCACGACGGGGGCGAGCGTCAGCAGTTCCTCGGCGGTGTAGTCCTCGCACAAACCGCCTGGCCCCAAGGTGTCCATGACGGCGACCGCGGCGACGGGGTCCGGCTCGGGGGCATCGGCCGTGACCACCCCCAGCGCGTACCCGGTCAACCAGACCGCGCGGCTGATCCGCTCGGACAGGTCGGACTCGACGACCGCGCGGTCGGCCAGGCACTGGTCGAGCAGGCCGACGCGGGCCAGGTACCGGTCGGTCTCCAGGAACTCCCACTCCGCGCCGCGCTGGACGGCCGTGCGCGCCTCGCCGTATTGGTAGAACGGCACGACCGGGAACCGGGGAGCGCGGTCGGTCGTGGATTCCTTGATGGTCGGCGTGAACCAGGTGGCCTGCCGGAACCCGTGGTAGCTGTTGCCCGCGAGGCTGGGCAGGTCGTCGTGCTGGACCGTGCTCGGCGTGCAGAACCGGACCGGGACGCCCTGGTCGTTGAGGAACCGCTGGATGACCACGTCATAGGGCCAGCCGTCGCCGTGCTCGCGCTGGAACCGCTCGTAGCCGCGTGCCAGCTCGGCCGGGAGCATCAATGCCTGGCACGGCACGTGCTCCTGCAAGGTGTACGCCCACTCGACACCGGTGAGCGCCGCTAATCGCGCCACCGCACCGTTGCGCGCCTCCCAGCCGCCGTAGAAGGCGACCGCCTCGTCCGGGAAGGCCGCGGCCGCGCGCTCGGCGTGGTCGTAGAACCCGTCGGCGAGCACCACGTCGTCCTGCAGCACCACGTGGTGGGTGGCGTCCTCGGGGACGCACGACCACGACAGCGGAGCAACGCGCAACGCGGTCGGCTTGCCTTCCGGCTCGGGATCGAGAATCACGGCGATCCGGCCCTGGACGTCGGCATCGGCGATGACCTGGGCTTCCGTGAGCCGCTTGGGGTGCGTCATGACCGCACCGCTGAGCTTGACCGTGGTCATCAGGCCCCCGTCTCGTCGGCGCCGGCGTTGCGGACCTTGCGTTCGTTGCGCTTGAGGCCGTGGTCGGCCCCCTGGCGCCGCTCCAGCTCGATCATCGCGGCGGGGCGGTAGTTGAGGATGTACGCGCGGCGCACGCCATCGGTGGTGTTGCCGCGCGACGAGTGCAACGTGCCGCCCGTGTGCGCAACGCCGTGACCAGCGGGCAACGGCACCGCGGTGGCACCGGGCTCGGTCTCCGACGCGTCGGTCTGGATGTTCTTGCCGTCGCTGGTGGGCCGGTGCGGGCGCAGCGGCTCGCGGTGCGACCCGGCGATGTACCACATGCACCCGTTGTCCAGGTCCGCGTCGTCGAGCGCGACCCAGATGGACACCGCGCGGGTGTCGGGCAGGTCGATCCAGTAGGCGGCGTCCTGGTGCCACGGCGTCGGCGTCGCCGAGTGCGGCGCCTTGTGGATCAGCATGTCGAAGTCGAGCCGCGCGTCCTCGCCGATCAGCCCGCGCGCCACGGCCAACGCCCTCGCGTGCAGCGGCAGGTCGGCCAGCGGCGGGTGCAGCGCGGACGGCCACATGATCTGGGTGATGTTCTCCACCACCCCGTCGCGGCGCGGGGCGTGCGACCCGAGGTCGGACCGCTTCTCACCGCTGTCGATGTCGCCGCGCAGGAATCGGTCGTAGATGTCACGGTAGGACTCGACCTCCGCGGCGGAGAGCAGTTCGCCGGTCGAGGCGAAACCATCGCGCTCGAACACCTGCGTTCGAGTCAGGGAAGTGCTCGCAGTCACAACCATACCCTTTCCCCAGGTAGTCCCGTCCCGACCGGGGCAGCACACGGCCAGGACGGGGAAAGCGAATCCAGTGCCTTGTCGCGCATTAGGAGAACACCGGTAAAACGTGCGGCAAACCGGTCACAATGCCGGAATTCCGCCACCGCCCAGCGGATGAGAGGTCAGACCTCCCAGGTCACAGGCGGTCGACAGCGCGGATCAGGACAATTCGATGATCGCGGAAATCACCGCGCACGGGCACCTCGCACCGCGTCCTCCCCAGTCTCGGCAGCGCTTGATCATGGTGGCATAGGACCAACATCCGAGCAAGGTCTAAACCAATCGTGACCACCACCACTGGCTTTTCCCCGGTCGGACTGCGAGTATCCCGGCCAGGAATCGACCGGAATTCAAAGGAGAACAGGTGACTGTCGCGGAAGGCGTCTCGGCGCACGGACTTGTAGTGCGGGCACGGCACCGGCGCAACCCCTATGACTACGCGCTCGACGACACCGCGTTCGCGGAACTGCTCCTCGCCGCGGGCCTGCGCCGCGCGGAATCGGTGTGGCGCAACCACTCCACGACCGGAACCCCGCCGCGCGGCGTCTACCCCCGCGCCAGCATGGCATTCGTCATCCTCGACCCGACCGCGCGGAAATGGGAAACCGACGCGGATGTGGTACTCGCCGCCATCACCGTCGGCGACGACGCGCTGCGCTTCCTGCCCAACGCCGCCGCCAAGGCCGCGGGCCACCGCCACACCGGCCGCGACCACGGCGACGCCGTCCTGGTCGACCCGCACCTGCTGGGCTCCGGCAGCTTCCGCTACGGCCACTCCACCCAGGTCCGCGGCCTCATCACCGCCGCCAGCTCCCAATCCACCGACCAGGACCTCTACGAGGCGGGCCTACTCGCCACCGACCTCATCGAGGCGATCACCGCCGCCCACCGCACCTGGGAAGACACCCTCGGCGCCGTCAACTGGCTCTCACCGGACGGCGAACCCGCCCACCACCGCTACCACGACATGGTGGCCTTCTTCTCGGAGTGACCCGGCAGGTTCGCCTGTGACCTAGAACAGCCGGAACTCGTCCGACTCGATCCCGCGCAGCGTGTCGTAATCCAACGTCACGCACCGGATTCCGCGGTCCTCCGCCAACACCCGTGCCTGCGGCTTGATCAGCTGCGCCGCGAACACGCCGCGGACCGGGGCCAGCAGGGGGTCGCGGTTGAGCAGTTCGAGGTACCGGGTGAGCTGCTCGACGCCGTCGATCTCGCCGCGGCGCTTGATCTCGACGGCGACCGAGGCGCCGTCGGCGTCGCGGCACATGATGTCGACCGGGCCGATGGCGGTGGGGAACTCGCGGCGGACCAGGGTGTAGCCGTCGCCGAGGGTGGTGATGTGCTCGGCGAGCAGGACCTGCAGGTGCGCCTCGACGCCGTCCTTGACCAGGCCAGGCTCGGCACCCAGCTCGTGCGCCGAGTCGTGCATGACCTCGGCGAGGGTGATCACCAGCTTCTCCCCCGCCTTGTTCTGCACCGTCCACACGCCGGGCTCCTCGGTGAGCCAGCACGGCGGGGTCATCCAGTTCAGCGGTTTGTACGCGCGGTCGTCGGAGTGCACCGACAGCGAGCCGTCCGCCTTGACCAACAGCAGGCGGTTGGCCATCGGCAGGTGGGCGGTGAGCCGCCCGGCGTAGTCGACCTGGCAACGAGCGATCACGAGACGCACCGGGGCAGGTTAGCCCGTCCGGCGGGCACGGCAGGATCGACCCTGTGCAACGCCTCGACTCGACGCAGGTCTACGCCAACGCCTGGATGACGGTCCGCGAGGACCGCGTGCGCCGCCACGACGGCAGCCCCGGCATCTACGGAGTGATCGACAAACCCGACTACGCGCTGGTCATCCCCCTCGACGGCGAGCGGGTGATGCTGGTGGAGCAGTTCCGCTACCCGCTGGGCCGCCGCCGCTGGGAGTTCCCCCAGGGCACCGCCCCGGACCGCGCCGCCCTGCCCCCCGACCAGCTCGCCGCCCGCGAACTCCGCGAGGAGACCGGCCTGGTCGCGGGCACCATGACCGCCATCGGCACCCTCGACGTCGCCGCGGGCATGTCCAGCCAACGCGGCCACGTCTACCTCGCCACCGACCTCACCGAGGGTCCCCCCGACCGCGAACTCGAAGAACAAGACATGCGCGCCGCCTGGTTCCCCCGCGCCACCTTCGAATCCATGATCCGCACCGGCGACATAACCGACGCCCAAACCGTCGCCGCCTACACCCAACTCCTCCTGCACGAACACCACCGCTAACCCCGCTTCCGGTAGTGCCGCACCGCCGCCGCGACCGCAACCCCCGCGGCGGCGGCCTCAAGCACAGCGGTGACCAACTCGACGATCGCGATCATCGACTCCTCCTCAGTAGGCCGTTCGAGGGAAACCCTGCCGTCCGGTACCTCCTGGTGTCCTCGATCGCGGACGACTCCGGACGACGCGCGGTAGAACCGCAGGTGGGAACCCGGCCACACCGGACGGGCCAGCGGAGGCGAGGACACCGGATGGCGGCAGCGGAGATCGAGGAGCTGTGCGCGAAGCTCAGGCTGCTGTGGGAAGAGAGCGGCGAGCCGGGGCAGAGCAGCCTCGGGCAGCGGTGCGGCCGGTCGAAGAGCCAGATCTCGGCGATCCTCACCGGCAAGGTGGCGAAAGCGCCTGCGTGGGACGTGGTCAGGAAATTGGTGGAGGGCTGCTTCGAGCTCGCCAAGGGCGCTCCGTCACTGACCGCCGACCTCGCGTACTGGCGCACGTTGCACGGTCAAGCCGAAGCCGCCCTCCGTCCGGCCGCGCCGCCCACGGCCGCGACTGACTGGACCGACCTGGTGCGGGTGCACCCCGCGTGGAACGGTGTGGCGGACGCGAGCAAGGCCTTGGGCAACGCCATGACCGCGGCCGAGCAGCTGTTCGCCGCGCACCACCGCGCCGACCGCACCCTCGCCGGTGACCCGTGGCGCGACCCCGAGCTGCCCATGCGGATGACCGACCAGGTCAGCGCGATGATCTCGCTGATCGGCGAGCACGAGCGGTTGGAGTTCACGCCGCTGGAGGCCGCCGTGCTGTCGTTGGCTCCGCTGGCGCACCAGACCCGCGTCGCGGTGACCGCGGCGGCGGCAGTGCGGGTTGACCCCACCGACCTCTCGATCAGAGGTACCGAGGTCCGCACGTCCTACGAACGGCACCTGGGCGGTCAGGAGGAACGTCGCCTGGTCGCACGGGCGGCGCAACGCGGTTTGTCAGACCGCACCGCCGCGCCGGAGGAGATCGGCTGGTGGTTGTTCCACCGTTGGATCGAGACCCAGCCCACGGCAACGACCACGATCAGTCTGGATGACCCGTCGACCAGCGAGTCGCTGGTCGACATCCTCAACCGGCTGACCCGGCTCTTGCGCCTGTCACCTGGCGACCTCGCCAACCCGCAACGCCTCGGGCTGCTGTCGAGAACCACCCACCTCGGTGTGACGGTCCGCGAGCGGCTGCTCGGCATGCTGCTCACCGTGGGCCACGCGTTCGCGGTCGAGCCGATCACGCTCTCGCCCGCGGTGGTCGAACACCTCGGCGTGCCCAACGCGGTGGACCTCGGGCGGTTGCGGACGACGCTGACCAGGTTGACCTGGGAGCGCGTCAGCATCGGGCGCGGCATGGTCGCCAGGTGCGACCACGAAGCGGTCCTGCAGGCCTTGCGCGACCACGCGGCCCGCGCCGACGCCATCCTCAACGCGGTGCACGCCGTCGCCATGGACGACGCCCACCTCCAGCCGCTGCTGCACCTGCCCACCCGCACCTCGGCCGACCGCGTCGAACCCACCGTGCACGACGGTCACCCCGCCTTCGCCGTTCCGGTGACCCGGTTCCGCCTCGACGAGGACCGCGTCCGCGAACTCCTGATGGGCCAGCAGCTCTACGGCGACCGCTCACTGGCGATCCGCGAGCTGTACCAGAACGCCCTGGACGCCTGCCGCTACCGCGACGCCCGGCAGCGGTACCTCCCCGGCGCAGGTGGGTGGACCGGCAGCATCACTTTCGACCAAGGGATGGACGAGCAGGGAAGGCACTACCTCAGCTGCACCGACAACGGCATCGGCATGGGCGCGCAGGAACTGCGCGAGGTCTTCTCCCAGGCAGGCGTCCGCTTCGCCGACCGCCCGGAGTTCCTCGAGGAACAGGCGCAATGGGCCGAGCGCGACATCCACCTGTACCCCAACAGTCGCTTCGGCATCGGGGTCTTGAGCTACTTCATGCTGGCCGACGAGATAGAGGTCACCACGTGCCGCATGGACCGCCACGGCGGCCGCCCCGGCCCTGAGTGGCACGTGCGGATCGTGGGCCCCGGCCACTTCTTCCGGATCACCCCCGGTAAGGAACACGGGACACAACCGGGCACCACCGTCACCCTGTACTTGCGCGACGGCAAAGACGCCCCCTCCTGCGTCGAAGTCCTGAACCGCCTGCTGGGCATCGCGGAGTTCGCCACCACCGCCACCGATACCAGCGCGACGGCTGAGTGGGAGCCCTACGTGTTCCGGCGGCGAATGAACTTGCAAGGCAACGGCATCCATGCGGCTGGCGAACTCGTCCACAGCACGCGGCAGGAGAACGGTCAGGTCGTCTGGTGCGGAAGCGGCGGCGCGCTGCTCGCCGACGGCCTATTCGTGACCAAGGCGCTCACCAAGATCGCAGGCGCGGTGGTGAACCTGACTCGCGAATGGGTTCCCCGCTTGACGGTCGACCGCACTCAGGCACTTGGCAACGTCTCGGATCGGGTCAAAACGTTGATCACCGAGGCGGCATCCGAACTGATCTCCACTAATCCACGTTTCCTGTCATTCGACTGGATCAGCTCCATCGTGCTGGACAGTCCCGATGTGGCGGACATCGTGACCGAGGCAGCCATCAACTCTCGACTAGGGCTCCGATCCGACTGGGGCAACCTGGACACGGCCACCACCGGTTGCCTCACCGCGGACAAGACACTTGTCCCACCAAAGAAAGACTTGGGCCATACGACGACCAGGATACCCGACTGGATCTTGCTGTGGCGTCTCATCGCCCTGCGACCGCACCTGCTTCCCGAAAGCATCGACTCCGGACAGACAGCTATCCTGCCAGCCCTACCTTCGGATGCGACCTTAATTGAATACCTTCACACAGATCCCGCCCATTTCGGCAACATTCTTGAGGCGGCGAACTCCCTTGAAAGGAATGCCAAGGGAGTTGTCGAACGGGCCAGCACACAGGGATATCGGTTCGCTAATGCGGAAAATATCCCCGAAGACATCGAGACACAGTCGATGGACAGGAACATTCTCGGTGTATCGAATTACATCGAACGGCGAGACTTCAACAGAACGACACCCCGGGGCCGCATCCTACAGAGTTCTCGCATAACAGGATTGTCGATCAAGGAAGTGGTGCAACGGTTAGAGCACTACGCAATCACGATTGAAGAAATAGATATATCAGAGCCCTGGAATGATTCCGATCTTGTTATTCTCAGCCGCGACCTCGACGGGCAGGAACCTTGGTTGACGGGCGATACAATCAGAAAAACGCACGTCGAAAAAGCGGCGAAGAAGCTGGGGTGGTCAGACTCGCGGGCAACCGAGAGACTGCACGCCCTTGGCTACACCATCGCAGCCGAAGAGCGGAATATCGACGCACCCAGCCATGCGGCGGAAAGCTTGGAGGCGATCAAAAAAGACTTCTTAGCAATGGCAGAACGATTGGATTCTTTGCCACGTCAATGGAAGTTCGCAAACGCCTTGAGCTCTTCGGTTGAACTGGCCCACAAACAGAATCTACCGCTAAAGGAAGTGCTTGTCTGGTTTCGCAACCAGGGAATTCCGATACCAGACACGTTACTTCCACAAGGTGTCCCCACTCTCCGTGATCGAACAATCTTTGGCTACCCGAGGAGTTGCGAACTACTTCTCTCGTGGAAGCATGCGCCACGCCATTTACCCTACACACTATTCGAAGGCCATGAATCCCATTTCTGGGAGACAGTCGAACGCCTGAGGGAACTGGGGATCGATCTCGATGTCCACTTCAAGCCGGGAGGAGACTCCGCAGACTCCCACCTGCTCGAAGAATTCGATCAACCGGCGTTCCACGTACCCGACAAGCCGATACCGATCAGGCAGATCCTCGGACTCGCCTTGGCGCACAACCTGCCGGTAGCGGAGGTGGCGGAGCGGCTCGAGGCCTGGGAACTGGAGGTCGAGCCGGTGGAGGAGGCCATCACGCGGTTGATGGGGCGGGTCCCGCGGGCTGGTGGTTAGGGTCGGGGTATGGGCGAGTACCAGCACATCCTGGTCGACCGGGATGGGGACACCGTGCGGATCACTATGAACCGGGCGCGGCGGCGGAACGCGTTGTCGGCGGAGCACTTGGCTGAGTTGTTGGCGGCGTTTTGCGTGGTGGGGACGACGGACGCCAAGGGGATTGTGTTGGCGGGGGCTGGGCCGGTTTTCTCCGCGGGGCATGACTTCGCCGATGTGGCGGGGCGGGATCTGCTCGGGGTAAGAGGGCTGCTGCGGCTGTGCACCGAGTTGATGCGGACTATCCAGACCGTGCCGCAGGTGGTGATCGCGCGGGTGCACGGGTTGGCTACCGCGGCGGGGTGTCAGTTGGTGGCTACGTGCGATCTAGCGGTGGCCGCGGAGTCGGCTGGGTTCGCGCTACCGGGAGGCAAGGGGGGTTGGTTCTGCCACACCCCGGCGGTGCCCGTCGCGCGGACGATTGGGCGTAAGCGTTTGATGGAGCTGACTCTCACCGGTGACGTCATCGACGCCAGGACTGCGCAAGAGTGGGGTCTTATCAACAAGGCGGTCCCGGACGACGAGCTCGACGCGGCCGTCAATGACCTGATGCAGCGGGCCACAAGAGGCAGCGGAGCGTCCAAGGCGCTCGGTAAGCAGACGATCTACGCGCAGATAGACCGCCCCGAGCAGGACGCCTACGCGTTGGCCATAGAGGTCATGGCGTCGGCGTCCCAGCTCAAGGGGGCTAAGGAGGGGATGGCGGCCTTCTTGGAGAAACGCGCTCCAGTCTGGCCGGACTAAGACGGAAACGTGCGCGGCGGGCACCCTCGCCCCGCCGCGCACGCCTAACCGGTCCGCCCCCTCTTACGGCAGGGTGTCCAGGAACGGCGCCACCGTGTTGGCGAACGCGTACCCGTTAGAGGCGTCCCAGTTGATCGACCAGGTCATCGCGCCCCGGATGTCCGGGTACGTGGTCGACGGCTTGAAGGTGCCGCAGTTGGTGCCCCGCGCCAGGCAGTTCAGCGCGTTGTTGACGTTGGTCGGTGACTGGTAGCCGCCACCGGCCCCGGACGGCGACGCGGGCAGGCCGAGGCCGACCTGGTCGGCGCGCAGACCGCTCTGCAGCTGGATGCAGGCCAGCGCGGTCAGGAAGTTGACCGTGCCCTGGGAGTAGACCTGCTGGTCGCAGCCCAGCATCGTGCCGGAGTTGTAGTACTGCATGTTCCAGATGGTCAGGATGTCCTTGACCGCCAGCGCCAGCTGGAAGTACTGCTGACCCGACGACTGGCCGTCGATGGTCTGCGGGGCCATCGTGATGATCTTGCCGCCCGCGTTGTAGATGCTGCGCAGCGCCGGGCCCATGTACTGGGCGCTGACGCCGTTCTCCAGGTCGATGTCGACGCCGTCGAAGCCGTAGGTGCGGATCAGCTCGATCACGCTGTTGGCGAACGCGGTCGCCGAGGCGGTGTCGCCTGCCCAGATGGTGCCCTTCTCGCCACCGACCGAGATGATGACCTTCTGGCCGCGGCCCTGAGCGGTCTTCACGTCGGCCTTGAACTGCTCGATCGTGTAGCCGCCGAGCTTCTTGGACAGCCCGGGGTCGAGGTTGAACTCGACCCGGCCGCGCACGGCGGGCACCGCGTCGGCGAACGACACCGCGATGATGTCGTAGGTGGTCGGCACCTGCGCGATGGTCAGCGCCTTGGCACCGTTGTCGAAGTTGTGCCAGTAGCCGGTCAGCACGTGCTTGGGCAGCGGCAGGTTCGGGTTGGGCGTCGTCGTCGTAGTGGTGGTCGACGTCGTCGTGGTGGTCGTGGTCGTGGTGCTCGACGGCGGAGTGGTCGTCGTGGTGGTGGTGGACGACGTGGGACGGGTCGTCGTCGTGGTGGTCGTGGTGGAGGTCGGCGGTGTACCCGGGCCGTCGAGGCTCACGTCGTCGGCGAGGTACGCGGGCTGGCCGTACCAACCGTGCAGGTAGACGGTGACCGACCGGGTGTTGGCACCGGTGCTGAAGCTGGTCGACAGCTGCGTCCACGCGCCGCCACCGGGGTGCCAGGTGCTGACGTCGGTGGTGCCAGTCCCGGAGGCGCCGAGGTAGACGTAAGAGCCCTTGACCCACGCGGTCAGGGTGTAGCGCGAGCTCGGGTTGACGGTCACGGACTGCGAACAACGGGCGTTGTCCGAGCCTGCCGGAGCGGCCGTCAGCGCGTAGTTGCCGGTGCGCTTGTCGCCGCCGGTGACGCTACCGCCGCCCGAGCAGGTCCAGCCGGAGAGGCTGCCTGCCTCGAATCCGGGGTTGGCGACCAGGTTGGCCGCGGCGGCGTTGCCCGCGAAGGCCAGGACAAGGCCAACGGTGACCGATAGGGCGGACAGCAGGGCGATGATCGCCCGCTTGGCGCGGGACGTCATGGCTGCCTCCAAGGGGGCATGTGCAGGTGCAGGGTGATCGGGACCACCTCAAAATGGACTAGACCATTGCGCGCTGTCAACCCCCGGGGCGCCGAGTGGCAACCCCTGTCCACCCCGTGCGTCCCCCGCGCGCGGGGTGGACCATCAACGGTGCGTGACCACCGCCGGGTGGCGTATGGCGCACGGCGAGACAGCCCACCCACCTGGGTGATCGACCCAGTGACCGTCCTTTGTGGTCGAACCAGGTCGCCCGGCAGGCCCGGTCCGCTGTGGACGATCATGGGCGGCGGCGCCGGGGTCATCACTTCGGGGGACCCCGGCCCTCGACTGTCGGATGAGCCGCGGCAGGCGGGCGTGTGCTGTGATTGCCGGGTGGTCAAGGAGTGGGGCAGGCGGCTCGCGCAGATCGTCTTCGTCTACCTGCTCGGTGTCGTCCTCTTCGTCTTGGACGCGCCCAGCCTCGTCGAGTTGGCGGCGGTCAAGGGGCCGTTCTGGGTGCGGTACGCGGTGTTGGCAGGCCTATGCCTGCTCCAACTCGCTAAGCACAAGGCACCGGCGCTAGCACTAGTCGCAGGTGTGCCCTTGTTGGCCATAGACATCGCGATGGGTCTAACGCTGGCGATTGCCCTGGCCTTCGGCGATCTGATCTACCTGGCCGTGCTCTACGGATCTCGACGGTCAAGCCAGACGGTGGTCATCATCCTGTGGTGCTACCTCGGCGCGGTCATCATGATGACGATCGTCTTCGCTGACTCGTTCCGGCTAGCGCTGCTCATCATCATCAGCGCGTGCTCGCTACCGGCGATGCCCGTCTGGTGGGCGCTCAACGTGCGCCAGCAGCGGGAGATCGCCGAGGTGGAGCGGGCGCGGGCGGACCAACTGGCGCGGATCGCCGAGCTGGACCGGGACGCGGCGGTGGCCGCCGAGCGGGCGAGCATGGCGCGGGACCTGCACGACGTGATCGCCGGTCACCTCTCGGCCATCGCGATCCAGTCCGAAGCGCTGCTCACGATGCGCGAACACGACCCGCAGCGCACCAAGACCGTGCTGCGGTCGATGCGGGAGAACAGCCTGGCATCGCTGGCCGAGATGCGCGCGATGATCGGGCTCCTGCGCTCGACCGACGGGCAAGACGCGTTCACCTCGCCCGCGCGGCTAGCCGAGTTCGAGCGCCTTGTCCGATCGGCGACTGCGGCAGGACTGACGGTGACGGTTGAGGTAGACGGGATAGACGACCTACCAGCGGCAGTGGACCTCACCGCGTACCGCATCGTGCAGGAGTCTCTTACCAACGCCGTGAAACACGCCGCGGGGGCGAACGTGCTGCTGCGGATCAACAGATCCAGCGACACCCTGATAGTCGAAGTGACCAGCGATAGGCCTGCCGGTCCGCCCAATCCCGCTGGGGCCGGTTTGCTGGGGATGTCCGAACGGGTCGACGCGGTCCACGGGACACTCTCCGCGGGGCCGGTGGAAGGCGGTTGGCGCGTGCGTGCCGAGTTCCCAGTGGAGGAAGCGTGACGATCAGGGTCTTGGTGGCCGACGACCACGCCGCGATCCGCAGCGGCCTGGCGATGATCCTCGACAACGCCCCCGACATCGAGGTCGTCGCCGAGGCAGGTGACGGTGCCTCGGCGGTTCGCAAGGCAACGGCTCTACGCCCCGACGTGGTGCTGATGGACGTTCGCATGCCGGAGGTCGACGGTATAGAGGCCACGCGCAGGTTGGTCGCGGACAGTGTCTGCGCGGTCCTAGTGCTCACTACGTTCGACATGGACTCTTACGTCTATGGGGCGCTCCGCGCGGGCGCATCCGGGTTCCTTCTTAAGTCCGTCGACGCACCCAGACTGATCGACGCGATCCGCGTGGTGGCAGCGGGTGATGGGGTCATCGAACCGAGCGTGACGCGCCGCCTGATCCACGCCTTCGCCGCGGCCCAACCCCGCGAGGTCGTGCCGCCGCCCGGCCTTGACCAGCTGACCGACCGGGAGTCGGAGGTGCTCGTCTGCGTCGGCGAGGGCCTGTCCAACCAGCAGATCGCCCGCCGCCTCGGCATCGGCGAGGCCACCGTGAAGACCCACGTGTCGCGGGTGCTGACCAAGCTGGACCTGCGCTCGCGGGTCCAGGCGGCGGTGCTGGCGCAGGAGGCGGGCCTGGTCGGCTAGACGCCCGTGGGTGTACTGCCGGGCGGGACGTCGACGGCGATCTCGCGGCCGTGCGGCAGGTCGAGGCCGTCGCCGCTCCAGAACGTGCCGGGGTCGTAGGCGTGGGCGCGGTCGGTGGCCGGGAGCAGACCCATCTCGATCATGGTGGCGGCCACGACCTCGGCGCAGTACGCGCTCTCGAACTCGGCCTGCCTCGGCTTCTGCCAGCGCGTCAGCGGCACCCGCCCCTTCGCCCACCGACCGGCCAGCCGCGCGGTCGACGGGAACGGCGTGCCGTCCAGCCGGGCGATGGTGCGCAGGACGGCGTCCTCTTGGGCCTGGGTGATCGGATCCGGTAGCTGCCGCAGCCAGCCCTTCTGCCCGTACCTGGTGGACCACACGACCACGGCGTCGCGCAGGTCGTGCAGCTGGACGCCGCGCTGGCGCTCCCCGGTCCAGCGGTCCGGCAGCGACCGGCCGAGCTCGGCGTGCCACATCAGCGGCGGCATGTCGTCGAGCACGACGGCCATGCCGACGTGGTTGACCGGGGAGTTGGTGAGGGTCTGGATCGCCCGGTCGGCGGGGGTGCGGCCGCGGAAGAGCCACAGGTCACCGGTGCGGGTCAGGCCGACGGCCTCGTCCAGCGTGAGAGAGCCCATGCCTGTGAGCCTAGGTAACCTCGGCCCATGCGACGCGTTTGGAAGTTCCTAGGCCTAGCCGGGGTCGTTGGCGTTGCCGCTACCGGGGCGGCTATCGCGCGCGCGGAACGCCAGCGCCGCGCCTACACCCCGGACGAGATCCGCGACCGTCTCCGTGAGCGCGGCGCCGAGACCGAGCGCTAGCTCGCGAAGGTGCGCCTATAGGTCGACGGCGTGGTGCCGAACTCGGCCCGCATCCGGCGACGCAGGTTGGCGGGCGTGCCAAGACCGCTGCGGGTAGCGACACGGTCGACGGACAGGGTGGTCGTCTCTAGGAGAAGTTGAGCCAGCCGGAGTCGTTGCAGCAAGAGCCAGCGGCCAGGCGTATCGCCCATAGCGGCGACGAAAGCCCGGTGGAACGCGCGCGGGCTCATGCGGGCTCTAGTGGCTAGGTCTGGGACTCCGATCGGGTCGCTAAGCACCGATAGAGCCCAGTCGATGGTGGTGGCGATGTCGCCGCGTTCCGGGCGGGTCGGGACGGGAGCGTCGACGTACTGCGCTTGGCCGCCTTCGCGAACTGGCGGCATGACAAGTCTGCGCGCGAGCGTGTTGGCGGCTCTAGGGCCGAGATCGCGGCGCACGAGGTGTAGGCACAGATCCAGGCCGCCTACGACGCCCGCGGAGGTGAGCAGGCCGTCGTCTTCGGTGAACAGGACATCCCGCTCGACCACGACGGCCGGGAACGCCTCGGCGAGGGCGTCCAG
Organism: Actinokineospora globicatena; assembly: GCF_024171945.1. Classification (GTDB taxonomy): domain Bacteria; phylum Actinomycetota; class Actinomycetes; order Mycobacteriales; family Pseudonocardiaceae; genus Actinokineospora; species Actinokineospora globicatena. Next base: position 2,427,853 of record NZ_JAMTCR010000002.1, on the reverse strand, counting down.
CAGCGCCCAGTGGGTGGTGGCCCGGCGGCCGTCCAGCAGGCCCGCTGCGGCGAGGGTGAACGCGCCGGAGCACAGAGCCGCCACCGTGACGCCCGAGGCGTGAGCGGCCCGCAGAGCGGTGCGTACGGCGGCGGGCACCTCGGCGGTCGGATCGGCCCGCCCCAGTACGACGACCAGGTCGCACCCGGTCAGGCCGGTGAGGCCGTGCGTCGGGGTGACGCCGCCCGCCGGGTGCAGGTCGACCGGGCGCCGCGCCGGGCCGCAAATCCGGACCTCGAACGGGCCGACCCCGGCGCGGCCCACCGACCACACCTCGTTGACGACGGCGAAGTCGAATAGGCGGGTGCCCGGCAGCAGGAGAATCCCGATCGCGCGCATGGCAGGAAAGTATCGCATCGCGCCTTTCCTGCACCTGGAGAACCCGCTGTGGACCCGGCACCGTTGACCGCATGACAGCACTGATCCTGATCGACGTGCAGCGCGGCTTCGACGACCCGCGCGCGGGCAAGCGCAACAACCCCGAGGCGGAGGCCAACATCAAGGTCCTGCTCGACGCCTGGACCGCGGCGGGGCAGCCGCTCGTGCTGGTGCGCCACGACTCCCTGATCAAGGGGTCACCGCTGGAGCAGGGCACCCCCGGCGCCCGGTTCAAGCCGGAATTGGACGGCGCCGAGCCGGACCTGATGTTCACCAAGCACGTCAACTCCGCCTTCCACGGCGCGGCGGACCTGCACGGTTGGCTTACCGCCCGCGGTATCAACCGGATCGTGCTCGCGGGCATCCAGACCAACATGTGCGTTGAGACAACCGCGCGCGTTGGCGGCAACCTCGGCTACGAGGTCCACGTGGCGTTGGACGCGACCTTCACGTTCGACCAGGCCGGTCCGGATGGCACTGTCCTGACCGCGGACGAGTTGAGCCGGGCGACCGCCACCAACCTCCACGGCGGCGGGTTCGCCACGGTCACCAGCACCAAGGAGGTGCTGTCACTGCTCGGTTAGGCCGTCTTGGTCGCTTAGGCCGTCTTGGTCGGGTAGGTCGTGGGCTTCGCGGATGACGCGCACGATCTCGGCCATGATCTGGGTCATCTCGTAGTCCTTGGGCGTGAAGACCCGCGCGACCCCGCCCGCCAGCAGCGTCTCGGCGTCGTCCGGCGGGATGATGCCGCCCACCACCACCGGGATGTCGCCCGCGCCCGCGGCTCGGAGACCTTCGACGACCGCGGGCACGGCCTCCAGGTGCGATCCAGACAGGATCGACAGCCCCACCACGTGCACACCCTCCTGCACGGCGGCGGAGACGATCTGGTCGGCGGTGAGCCTGATGCCCTGGTAGACCACCTCGAAACCGGTGTCACGGGCCCGCACGGCGATCTGCTCGGCGCCGTTGGAGTGCCCGTCGAGGCCGGGCTTACCGACCAGCACACGCAGCCGCTCGCCGAGTTCGTCGCCGGTAGACCTAACCCAGTCGCGGACCTTGGCCAGTTCGGCGCCTGCTTCTCCTATCGCGGACGCACCGGAGACACCCGTAGGGGCGCGGTACTCGCCAAAGACCTCGCGTAGAGCGGCAGACCACTCCCCCGTCGTTACGCCTGCCTTGGCGCAGGAGAGGGTTGCGGCCATCAGGTTCGCGTCGGTCTTAGCGGCCGCGCGCAGGACGTCTAGAGAGTCCTGCACAGCCTTGTCGTCGCGGGTAGCGCGCCACTGGGCGATAGCGGCAACGGCTTCGCGTTCGGCGACAGGGTCAACGGTCTCGATGGCCTTCGCGCCCTCGGCTTGGAGAGGGCTCGGCTCGGTGGTGTCGAACTTGTTGACACCAACGATGACCTCTTCGCCTACCTCGATCCGGCGGCGGCGTTCGGCTAGGGAGCCGACCATCTGGGTCTTCATGTAACCGCTTTCGACAGCGGCAACAGCACCACCCATTGCCTGAACGCGGTCGATCTCGGCGCGCGCGCCCGCGAGGATCTCGTCCACCTTGGCCTGGATGACTGGGGAGCCGTCGAAGATGTCTTCGTACTCCAGCAGGTCGGTCTCGTAGGCGAGAACCTGCTGCATGCGCAACGCCCACTGCTGGTCCCACGGGCGCGGTAGGCCTAGAGCCTCATTCCACGCGGGGAGCTGGATCGCGCGCGCCCTTGCCTTGCGCGACAGGGACACCGCGAGCATCTCCAGCACGATCCGCTGGACATTGTTCTCCGGTTGAGCCTCGGTAAGGCCTAGAGAGTTGACCTGCACCCCATAGCGGAAACGGCGCTGCTTAGGGTCATCGATGCCGTAGCGGTCGCGGCAGATCTCGTCCCAGAGTTCGGTGAAGGCGCGCATCTTGCACATCTCTTCGATGAACCGAACGCCCGCGTTCACGAAGAACGAGATCCGCGCGACAACGTTGCCGAACTCCTCTTGCGGCAACTGGCCGGAGTCCCGCACAGCGTCAAGAACGGCGATCGCGGTGCACATCGAGTACGCGACCTCTTGCACCGGCGTCGCGCCGACCTCTTGCAGGTGGTAGCTGCAGATGTTGATGGGGTTCCACTTCGGCACGTTGGCCACGGTGAACGCCACCATGTCGGTGATCAGGCGGAGGCTGGGACCGGGCGGGAAGACGTAGGTGCCGCGGGACAGGTACTCCTTGATGATGTCGTTCTGCGTTGTCCCTGCCAGGCGCGCGACGACCTCGTGCCAGTCGGTCCCCTCAGCGTCAGCCTGCTCTTGGGCGACAGTGACATAGAGGGCGAGCAACCACATCGCCGTCGCGTTGATGGTCATCGACGTGTTCGCGGAGCCGAGCGGGATCCCGTCGAAGAGGGTCCGCATGTCACCGAGGTGCCCCACCGGGACGCCGACCTTGCCGACCTCCCCCCTGGCCAACTCGTGGTCAGGGTCGTACCCGGTCTGCGTCGGTAGGTCGAACGCCACCGATAGCCCTGTCTGCCCCTTGGCCAGGTTGCGCCGGTAGAGCTCGTTGGACTTCGCGGCAGAGGAGTGCCCCGCATAAGTCCGCATGACCCACGGCCGGTCGCGCTCGCGATCAGAGGGATACGGCACGGTTAACCTCCGTTCACTGTGAGCCGAGAGTACTGGCCGGTAACCCCCTTGGCGCGTGGACTTGCTCACACCCGGCATCATGGACCGCATGGACCTCCCCGCGCCGTACCTGCTGCTGGTGGCGCTCCTCGTCATCGGCCTCCTCGGCCTGGTCCTGCGCTGGGCCTTCGCCCCCGACAACCCCACCCGCGACTACGGCCTCCTCCGCGAGGTCGCCACCGCCCCCACCCCCACCGCCGCCAAAGCCGTCGAACACCACCTCCGCCAAGCAGGCATCAAATCCACCACAGCCCCCACCCCCGACGGCACCGCCTACCGAATCCTCGTCTTCCCCGCCGACGAACGCACCGCCATCAACGCCCTACTCGACTCCTGAGCTCGCCGGCCTAGAACAGCGGCAGGGACGTCCAGGTACCCCTACGTGTGCTCGACGCAGTTCTGGAACGGGTCGTTCACTGGCGTCGACGGGGCGTGGTTCGACACTGGCTCTATGTGCTGCCCGCTCGCTCATTGACGGCCGCCCGGCCCCGCGACTAGAGCGTTCCGCCTGCTCGGACTGCGCTGGTCAGACACGGACCCAGATGCACGACGTAGCCGCGACGTGGGGACGCGGCTCACCACCACGTGCCCTTCGTGGTGGGGGTGGTGGTCGTGCCGGTGATCGTGGTGGTGGCGTTTCGGTCTGCGCCGGTGAGGTTCGCGGCGGTGAGGTCTGCGCCGGTGAGGTCTGTGGCGGTCAGGTCTGCGCCGGTGAGGCCTGTGGCGCGCAGGTTCGCGCCGGTCAAGTCCGCGTCGACCAGGTCGGCGCCGGTCAACCGTGCTCCGCTCAGGTCCGCGCCTGCCAAGTGGGCGCGCCGGAGCCCGGCCGAACCTAGATTCGCCTCGCTCAGCCACGCGCGCTCGAGATAGGCGTCGGTGAGGTCCGCTCCCGTCAGGTCGGCGCCGCTCAGGAACGACAGGCCGAAGCGCGCACCCCGGAGTCGGGCCCCGGTGAGGTTGGCGGTCGCCAGGTCCACCTCACCCAGATCCGCTCCGACCAGATGTGCCTCGCTCAGGTTGAGCCTGGCGGGCTTCTGCCCGAATCGGCGGGGTTTGTTCCCGTCGAGGTCGAAGCGGATCAGCTGCGCCAGATCGCTGCCGTTCAGGCACGCCCGTGCCAGGTCCATGTCCCGGACCTCGTCGCCGCCGTGCTGGTCGACCAGCACGGCGAAGCCGGCCTGGATGTCGGGCGAGACGCGGTCCGCGCAGCCGGATCCGGTGATCGGGTCGGCGCGCTCGACGGTGGAGGTGATGAAGCCGACCAGGACGCTGACGACGATCGGCACGTCGCGGGGCGAGTCGGCGGCCAGGCGTTGCAAGGCGTAGATGCCCCCCAGGCGGGCCTGCAGGTGCTGCGGTCCCGCCTGGTCCAGCTGGTCGACCGCCTTGGTGAAGCGATCGGTGTACTGCCCCTGCTGGACCACCTCGTTCTGCCGCTGGGCGGCCGCGACCTGGTCCCGCGTGGCGTTGAGCGACAGACCGGTGAAGACCAGCGCACCGATGGCGGTGACCGCCGTGACCAGGGCGGTGATCGACTGCGCGGTGGAGTGGGCGGCGACGGCACGGGCCCTCCGACGGGGGCGGCTTCGCGCGCTGCTCAGGATGACGCGGTAGCGCGGTGTTCTGGTCATACCCGCAAAGATCGTCCTGACCCGAGGCACCGTGACAACGAACGGGCCGCCCCCAAGCGCGAAGGGGCGGCCCGTTTGCTGAGGTAGGACTACCTGACGGGGTGGACTACGCCTGCGGAGGTGCCGTTGCGGCGGGTGGGTTCGCCGACGGCGAGGATTTGGCCTCGGTCGGTGAACTCGAGGGTGGCCGCGGCGCCGATCTCGGCTTGTTCGGTGAAGGTGTGGCCGTAGCGGGCGAGGAGGGGGTTGGCGGTGATGAAGGCCGGTTCGGCGGTCACCGCGGGGGTGTTGCGCTGGGTGGCGCGAGGGGCGGCGACGGCGTCGGGGAGGGAGAGGCCGAAGTCGACGCGGTTGATGAGGATCTGCAGGACGGTGGTGATGATCGTGGAGCCGCCCGGGGAGCCGAGGGCGAGCCACGGCTTGCCGTCCTTGAGCACGATCGTCGGCGACATGCTGGAGCGCGGGCGCTTACCGGCGGCCGGGAGGTTGGGGTCCGGCGCGGTGCCCTGGGTGGGGGTGAAGTTGAAGTCGGTCAGCTCGTTGTTGAGCAGGAACCCGCGGCCGGGGACGACGATGCCGCTGCCGCCGACCTGCTCCAGGGTGTTGGTGTAGGTCACCGTGTTGCCGCGCGCGTCGGCGACGACGAAGTGGTTGGTGTGGACCTCGTTCTCGCTGGTCGGCGTGGCCGACGGCGGGGGCGGGGTGCAGTCACCGGGGTTGAGCGGGTTGCCCGGGGCGACCGGTGCCGGGGTCGCGCGGATCGGGTCGATACGGCAGGCGCGGACGGCAGCGTAAGAGTCCGACAGCAGCTGCGAGGTCGGGACGTTGACGAACTTGGGGTCACCGACATAGCGGCCGCGGTCGGCGTAAGCGAGCTTCGTGGCCTCTAGGTAGAAGTGCAGCGCCTGGTCCCGCGGGGCCTTCTTCAGGTCGAACCGCTCGAGGATGTTGAGCGACTCGCCGACGGTAGTGCCACCCGACGACGACGGGGCCATGCCGTACACGTCCACGTTGCGGTACCGGACGTGCGTGGGTGCCTGGTCAAGAGTGCGGTAAGAGCGCAGGTCGCCGATCGCGAGCTTGCCCTTGGGCGGGTTGATGGTGGCGTCAGAGGCCAGCGGCGGGTTCTGGGCGGCGTTGGCGACATCGCGGCCGATGGTGCCGCCATAGAAGGCACGCGTGCCGTTGCGGGCGATCTCGCGGTAGGTCTTACCCAGGTCCGGGTTGCGTAGCGTGGAACCCACGGCAGGGGGAGCGCCGCCCGGTAGGTACAACGCGGCCGTCGAGCTGAACTGCTTGAACCGGGGCTGGTTCTGCTCGATCTCCTTGCGCAGCTGCGGCGTCACCGGGAAGCCCTGCTCGGCGACCCGGATCGCGGGCTTGAGGACCTCGTCGAGGTCGTAGCGACCCCACCGCTGCAACGCCCGCTCCCACACCGCCAGGTTGCCCGGCGTGCCGACCGACAGTCCGCTGGTCACCGCGTCCGCGAACGGATAGGCCTGCCCGGTCGCGGGGTTGATGAACAGGTTCTGGTCCCCAGCGGCGGGCGTGGTCTCGCGGCCGTCGATGGTAGAGACCTTGCGGGTCTTGGCGTCGTAGTAGACGAAGTAGCCTCCACCGCCGATACCGGCCATGTTCGGGTCGGTTACCCCGAGCACCGCCGCTACCGCTACCGCCGCGTCCGCCGCCGTGCCGCCGCGGCGCAGCACGTCCAGACCGGCCTGGGTGGCTTGCACGGTGTCAGAGACGACAGCGCCGCCGTACCCCTTGGCCACCGGTACCTTCGGCAGCTCACGGGACCCCTCGGGCGTGGCCGACGCGGCGGGGGCCACGAGCAACGCCCCTGTCACGGCGACCGCCGCTATCGAGCTAACACCTATACCGCGCCGAGCACGCATCAGGACCTCTTCCCGTCGGTCACACAGGTGGTCCTGTTTGTACTCGGCCACCCCTGCCCGCGGGACCGCTGTTCGGACCGCGTCACCCGGTGAGTCAGGCGGGTCGACGTGGGCCGAACGGGTGAGTCAGGCCCGCGTCGGGTCGCCGAGCACGCGCCGCACGTCGGCACCGAGGCGCTGCATGTTCTCCACGAACCGCGGGTAGCCCCGGTCGATGTGGAAGACGTCCCACACCTCGGTGACCCCGTCCGCGCACAACCCGGCCAGCACCAGCCCGACGCCCGCGCGGATGTCGGACGCCCACACCGGCGCGCTGGAGAGCCGCGGCACCCCGCGCACCACCGCGTGGTGACCGTCCGTGCGCGCGTCGGCGCCCAACCGGATCATCTCCTCGACGAACCGGAACCGGGCCTCGAACAGGTTCTCGGTGATCATCGAGGTGCCGTCGGCGACAGCGGTTAGCGCTATCGCGAACGGCTGCAGGTCGGTCGCGAAACCCGGGTAGGGCAAGGTCACGAAGTCGACAGCGGTGGGGCGGTCGTGCTGCACGACGCGGAACCCGTCGTCGAACGTGGTGACCTCCGCGCCCGCGGTGCGCAGCTTCTCCAGCACCAGATCCAGGTGGTGCGGGTTGACGCCCTTGACGGTGATGTCGCCTCTAGTCATGACCGCAGCGAACGCCCAGGTAGCGCCAACGATGCGGTCACCGACAACGCTGTGCTCGGTCGGTTCGAGCGAGGTGACGCCGTCCACCGTGAGCGTCGACGTGCCAGCGCCCGCGATCTTGGCGCCCATCTGCTGCAGCATCACGCACAGGTCGACGATCTCCGGCTCGCGCGCGGCGTTGTCGATCACCGTGGTGCCCTCGGCGAGCACGGCGGCCATCAGGATGTTCTCGGTGGCCCCGACGCTGGGGAAGTCCAGCCAGATCTGGGCGCCGCGCAGCTCGTCGGCCTTGGCGACCACGCAGCCGTGCTCGATCTCGCTGCTCGCGCCCAGCTGGCGCAGGCCGTTCTGGTGCATGTCCAGCGGCCGCGACCCGATCGCGTCACCGCCGGGCAGCGCCACCACGGCGTGCTTGAGCCTGCCCACGAGCGGGCCGAGCACGCACACCGAGGCGCGCAGCTTGCCCATCGACGCGGAGTCCGCGCGGTGCTCGAGCTCGGCGGGGGTGGTGATCCGGACCGTGCCGCCGTCGATGTCGACGGTGCAGCCGAGGCTGCGCAGCACGTCGCCCATCAGCGGGACGTCCAGGATCTCCGGGCAGTTGGTCAGGGTGGTCGTGCCCTCGGCGAGCAACGCGGCCGCCATCAGCTTGAGCACGCTGTTCTTGGCGCCGACGACCTCGACCTCGCCGACGAGCCGTGCGCCGCCGTGAACCTGGAAGTGCTCTGTCACGGGGGCAATGATGCCCCCGCGCTCCCGGTCCCGGACGGCCGGGGCGGTCTAGGCTTGGCCGCATGTCGGTACGCATCAACCGCGTGTACACCAAGGTCGGCGACAACGGCACCACCGCGCTCGGCGACGGCTCCCGCGTCCCCAAGACCTCCCCCCGCCTGACCGCCTACGCCGACGTCGACGAGGCCAACTCCGCCATCGGCGTCGCCATCGCCCTCGGCGCCCTCCCGTCCGACATCGCGGACCTGCTGCGCTCGGTGCAGAACGACCTCTTCGACGTCGGCGCCGACCTGTGCACCCCGATCGCCCCGAACCCCCCGTACGAGCCGCTGCGGATCACCGAGGACTACGTGACCCGGCTGGAATCGCAGATCGACTCGTTCAACGAGCGCGTGGGGAAGCTGACGTCGTTCATCCTGCCCGGGGGCACTCCGGGGGCCGCGCTGCTGCACACGGCGCGAACGGTGACACGACGGGCGGAACGGGGGGCGTGGGCACTGGTGGAGGTCGAGGCGGAGACGACGAACGTACTGGCGGCCAAATACCTCAACCGCCTGTCAGACCTGCTCTTCGTCCTCTCCCGCGTAGCCAACCCCGACGGCGACGTCCTGTGGAAGCCGGGCGGCGAACGCTAGATCCGCTGGGCCAGCTCGGGCTGGCGGTGGGCGGCCGCGCGGAGCAGCTTGAGGTGCTCCGCGAGCCGCTCCGACCGGATGCCCGCCGCCATGTCGACCACCTGGTGACCTAGACGCACACCGGTCTCGGTGTCGCCGCCGCGCAGGTGGCAGGTAGCCAGCTCGGTCAGCCCGAACGCCAAGCGCTTGGTGCGGGAAGGGTCGAGACGTGCGTTGGACGCGGTGAGGGTCTCGATCGCCTTCGGCGCGTGGCGGCGGTCGTGGATGGTGAGAATGGTCAGGACTCGACCACGCTCGCTGGCCAGCAGGGTGGGGTTGAAGACCGCGTCGGGCGCGGACAGCGGCTGGTCTGCGGGGGTGGCGAGTGCGTCTGCGGCCCGGGAGAGGCATTCGGCGGCTCGGGAGGCGGTACCCGCCTCAGCGTGTGCGCGGGCCTGGTTGCACAGCAACTGAGCGGTGAGCTCGCCAGACCTCGCCGGATCGGCGACCACCAGGCTCAGGCCGAGTACATCGCGCGCGTCATCGAGGTTTCGCTGGTGGGTATAGACCCGCCCGATCTTTCCTAGCGCGCTAGCGGTTCGGACAGGGTCATCGGCTTCCTTCGCCGTTGTCACCGCCTGCCCGAGGTAGCGCAAAGCAGCACCCGGTAGGCCGACATCGTGGGACGCCCATCCCGCCAGCGCCAGCAGGTCCGACATCTCTGCTCGGAGCGCTCTGCCGACAACATCGGTGTGCGAAGCCCGTAGCAACCCGCGCGCCCAACCGAGCTGCGCGATGACAGCCTCCCGCATCGCCCCGCCGCCCAAGGCCCTCTCTTGCGCCCACAGCATGTGCGTCAGATCCCGCAACTGCCCGACCTCGGTGGCCCCCACTCGGTTCGGAACCGGCGTCGCCACGGCCGGATTCGCCAACAGCGCCAGGTCGCCTCCCGTCACCGCCGCCCCCATGGCGACCTTGGCCAGCAGCCCCATGAACTCCCGTCGATCCGGCACGTCCACCACCCCGTCCCTCGCCTCGTCCGCGGGCTCGCCCGGTGCGCCGTAAGCCAGGCCCATGTGCCCGCGCGGGATGCCCATCCCCTCGGCGATCCGGTCGAGCACGTCGTAGGACATCACCTGCCTGCCACGGGCGATCACCGACACCTCGGGCTGCGCCTGACCGGTCAGCAGCGCGATGCGGCGCTGGGAGATCCCGTGCCGCTTGAGCAGCCGGTAGACCGCCGTGATGTCCCGGCGCGCCAGGGCGGCGCGCATCGCGGGCAGTTCCCAGATCCCCGGGTCCGGCCGCTCGTGCGGGTCACCCCACATGCTGACTCCTTCGGCGCGTCGACCCTGGTAGCCGACCCGGTACCCACGGTAACAACGGCGGGGCCGCCAGGTCACGCGAAGAAGCGCGGCCTATATGCCGGGCATATCAACCCGGTGACACGACGACAACCGCGACTCGTTGTGGGCACAGGAACAGGGTCGCGACCTCGCCTCGGCGGCCTGCCGCGCTGCAGGCTCGGTCAAGACCGAGCCGACGACACCAGCGGAGGAACAACCGGCATGACGACCGTGCTCGACACGCGGACCGGCCTGTGGAGCGAGTTGACCAGGTTGGTCGGATCCGTCCGGGACCACGTCGACCGGCACCCGACCCTGTGGATCGGGAGCGTCGACGTGTTCGCCACCGAGGTGGGAGCAGGCCGGGCAGAGGTCTACGTCTCGGGCCAACGAGCCAGGGCGTGCGCGCGGCTGCTGGAGTGGCGCGACAGCCTCAAGAGGGCGTCGTTGTGCCTAGAGGTCGAGGACAACCCCATGCAGCCGAGGGCGCTGGTGTTCGGTCAGTTGCACGACAGCACTACCGCCATGGTCGCGGCCCCCTTGGCAGAAGAGGACGTGCGCGGGGTGAGCAGGGACCGGACGGGCGAGTGGGTGTTGCACTGGCTGCGGATGCAGGCCGTCAGCTAGCCCACGGGAGGCGGGTGCCGGGAGGGGCGCTTTCCATCCACGAGAGGAAGCCGGTGAGGGCGTCTGGGCCCATGGCTACCTCGATCGGGGCGCCGCCGCCCGGGGGTTCGAAGCGCAGGACGCGGGAGCCCGAGGGGAGGTTGGGGGTTTCGACGTGGTCCGGTTCGCGGCGGGAGGCGATTTCCAGGCCGTCGCGGTGCAGGATGCGGTCGGGGCCGGTGCGGAGACTGATGGCGCGGAACCAGGCGAACTGGTCGCCGTGGTAGCGGCCGACGCCCCAGGCCCAGCCCTTGCCGGACTCGTCGACGCGGGTGCGCAGGGCGACGTGGATGCCGCCGGAGCGCAGGAGGCGGACGCGGCGGCCCACCAGCAGGAGCAGCACGAGCAGGACGACGGCCATGAGCGCGACGACCACCACGCTGATGTCCACGGCCGCCCCCTGCCCGCTACGCCGTCATCAGGCTGTCTGTCCGGCGGCCCGCAGGCTCGCCGCGGCGCGGTCGCGCTGGTCCGGGTCCTGCGCGGTGAGGCCCGAGCGGGCCTTGTCCACGTCGATCTCGTGGGAGAGCTCGGCGGACTCGGCGAGGATGCTCACCGAGTCGGCGGTGACCGACAGGAAGCCGCCGTAGACCGCGGCGACGATGGTCTCGCCGTCGGTGGTGACGATCTTCACCACACCGCCGTGCACGAGCTGCCCCAGGACGGGTTCGTGGCCGGGCAGGATCCCGATCTCGCCCTCGGTGGTCTGCGCGACGACGAAGGTGCCGGTGCCCGACCACAGGCGTCGTTCCACGGCGACCAGTTGGACCGACATCTCAGCCACGCGTATCTCCTCACAGCTCGCGGTTCTCGGCCAGTCTAGTCGGCCTCATGACAACCGTCCCAGCCAGCCCGGTGTCGAAGCAGGCACAGATCGAGTCGAACACAGGGGGTGAGCACGATCAGACCGGACGACGAGTTCACCGAGTTCGTGGCGCACCGGTCCACGGCGCTGCTGCGCACCGCGTACCTGCTCTGCGGCGGGGACCGCGCGGCGGCCGAGGACCTGCTCCAGGACGTGCTGGAACGCGTCTACGCCAAGCGCCGCAGGGTCCGCGGCGGCCTGGAGCCGTACGTGCGGGCCGCGCTGGCCAACGCGTCGGCGAACCGCTGGCGGGCGCGGTCGCGCCGGGTCAGCGAGGCGCCGCTGGAGCACGCCGGTGAGCAGCGGGTCGGTGGTCACGAACGCGAGGTGCTCGAGCGCGACCAGGTCGCCAAGGCCCTGGGATCCCTGCCATCGCGGATGCGCGTGGTGCTGGTCCTGCGGTTCTTCGACGACCTGTCGGAAGCCGATACCGCGGCGGCACTGGGGGTGTCGCCGGGGACGGTCAAGAGCCAGACCGCGCGGGGGGTGGCGCGGCTGCGCGAGCTGCTCGCCGACCCCGCCCACGAGAAGACGAGGGGATGAGGTGGACACCACCGAGCTGTCCCGCGCGCTGCGGGACGCCACCGAGGGGCTGCAGGCCCCACCGGACCTGGCCGCGGCCGTCCTGCGCGGCGGCAAGCGGCGCCGCACCCGCCGCCGCGCTGTCCTGGCGGGCGGCATGGCCGTGGTCATCGCCGCCGCGGGGCTGGTCGTCGTCGAGGTGACCGGGTCGAACGAACCCCAGATCGCCGTCGCCGCCAACCCGATGCTGACCGCGCCGACCCGGGGCGACCTGGCGGGCGACAAGGCGTACCTGGACGCCGCCGTGGCCGCCTTCGACGCGGGCATGCCCAACGAGCCGGACAACGCCCGCCTGGGTCGCCCGCACGTCTACTGGGCAGGCACGACGGACGGCGGCAAGGTGGCCGTGGTCGCGCAGGAGGTCGAGCTGACGAGGGCCAGCGGCAGCGTCTCGGGCACGTCGGTCGTCGGTTTGCTGGTGGGCGCCAAGCCAGTCCTGGTGAACTCCTTCCCCCAGCCCTACGGCACCCCGGCTAAGGGCTTCGCGTTCGTCTACGGCCCGCTCAACCGCGACGTCATCGCGCTGGGCGCGGACAGCCTGAGCATCTCCTCGCGGTGGCAGCTCAACCCGACGGCGGAGCGGTCCGTGCGCACGGACTGGAAGCCCATGGTCAAGCGCGACGGCCTGTGGTTCGGGAAAGCCGACGGCCCCGGCCCGGTCGAGGACATCCGCGTGGTCACCGGCGACCCGGCGAAGGCGGGCTACGACCAGTCCCTCACGATGCTGCCCAGCTCGCGGTGGGCCCTGGGTATCGACCGGCAGCGCAAGCCGGTGCCGGAGAACGTCCTGCGCACCAAGCCCGGCGACGTGTTCTCGGTCAACGGCAGCAGATCGGGCCGCTTGGGCGACGACATCCACGAGACGCTGACCATGGCGGGCCTGCTCGACCCGCTCGCGGGCGTCTCCCCGACCGGCGCCCAGGCCGTGGTGGACCTGCAGGGCGGCGGCAGCGTGGTGGCGGTGGAGGTCGTGACCACCTTCGTCACCAGCGACCTGTTCCTCGCCCTGCGCGACACCAACGACACGATCACCGGCTGGCTGCACTGCGAACCGGTCCGACGCGACGGCGGCGGCCTCATCGGCGCCTGCGTGCTCCCCGGCGACTCCGGGATCCTCGCCCTGGCCCCGGGAATGGCGCTGAGCTACGAGGCCGAGGGCGAGGGCGCCCTCCCGGGCAACCGGGTCGAGGTGGGCACGAACGCGGCGGTCGTCCCGTCATCGGTGCACACCATCCACCTGCGCGACCCACAAGGCCGCTCGGAGTCCCACGGTCTGCTCAAGCAGTGACCCAACGGCAGCGGGCCGGTGTCCACTGTGGACACCGGCCCGTTCCGGGTGTTCGGGGCTAGCTCACTTCTTGGTGAGGGCCTGGTACTTGCGCTCCAGGTCGTCGAGACCACCGATGGAGAGGAAGGCCTGCTCCGGGATGTGGTCGTACTCGCCCTTGGCGACGCGGTCGAAGGCCTCGATGGTGTCGGCGACCTTGACGAACGAGCCCTCCTCGCCGGTGAACTTCTGCGCGACGAAGAAGTTCTGGGACAGGAAGCGCTCGATGCGGCGGGCCCGGTTCACCGTCACCTTGTCCTCTTCGGACAGCTCGTCCATGCCGAGGATGGCGATGATGTCCTGCAGCTCCTTGTACTTCTGCAGGATCCGCTTGACCTCCTGCGCAACCCGGTAGTGCTCGTCGCCGACCACGGCCGGGTCGAGGATCCGGGAGGACGAGGTCAGCGGGTCGACCGCCGGGTAGATGCCCTTCTGGGAGATCGGACGGGAGAGCTCCGTCGTCGCGTCCAGGTGGGCGAAGGTGGTCGCCGGGGCCGGGTCGGTGTAGTCGTCGGCGGGCACGTAGATCGCCTGCATCGAGGTGATCGAGCGACCGCGCGTCGAGGTGATGCGCTCCTGGAGCTCACCCATCTCGTCGGCCAGCGTCGGCTGGTACCCCACCGCGGAAGGCATGCGGCCCAGCAGGGTCGACACCTCGGAGCCCGCCTGGGTGAACCGGAAGATGTTGTCGATGAACAGCAGCACGTCCTGGTTCTGCACATCGCGGAAGTACTCCGCCATGGTCAGCGCGGACAGCGCGACCCGCATGCGGGTGCCCGGCGGCTCGTCCATCTGACCGAACACCAGCGCGGTGTCGGGCAGAACGCCCATCTCCTCCATCTCGAGGAAGAGGTCGGTGCCCTCGCGGGTGCGCTCGCCGACCCCGGCGAACACCGAGGTGCCACCGAAGTTGCGGGCGATACGGGTGATCATCTCCTGGATGAGCACCGTCTTGCCCACGCCCGCGCCGCCGAACAGGCCGATCTTGCCGCCCTCGACGTACGGGGTGAGCAGGTCGATGACCTTGACGCCGGTCTCGAGGACCTTCGTCTTGCCCTCGAGCTGGTCGAAGGCCGGGGGGCGGCGGTGGATGCGCCAGCGCTCGGCGTCCGCGGCGTGGCCCGGCTTGTCCAGGCACTCGCCGAGGGCGTTGAACACGTGGCCCTTGACCGCGTCGCCGACCGGCACCGAGATGGCCTCGCCGGTGTCGGTGACCGGCGCGCCGCGCACCAGGCCGTCCTGGGGCGCCATGGAGATGCAGCGCACCAGGTTGTCACCCAGGTGCTGGGCGACCTCGAGGGTGATGGTCTTGCGCAGCGACTCGAGGTCGACCTCGACCTTGAGCGCGTTGTAGAGCTCGGGCACGGAGCCCCGCGGGAACTCCACGTCGACGACGGGGCCGATCACCCGGACGACGCGACCGACCGCGTTCTTGGTGCCTGGTTCCTGAATGGCAGTCATTAGTCATCACTTCCTGCGGCAGCGAGCGCCTCGACGCCACCGACGATCTCGCTGATCTCCTGGGTGATCTGCGCCTGGCGGACCTGGTTGGCGACACGGGTGAAGCTCTTGACGAGCTCGTCGGCGTTGTCCGTCGCGGACTTCATCGCCGTGCGGCGTGCGGCGGACTCGGACGCGGCCGATTCCAGCAGTGCCGCGAAGATGCGGGTGTTGATGTACTTCGGGAGCAGGTTGCCCAGCAGCGTCTCCGCGCTCGGCTCGAACTCGTAGGTCGAACTCAACCCCGGCGTCTCGTCGTACTCCAGCTCGAGCGGGGCGACCCGCACGGCGATGGGCCGCTGCGAGAGCATCGAGTTGAACTCGGTGTAGACGATGTGCAACTCGTCCACGCCCAGCACGCCGTCGGCGCCCGGCTTGTCGTCCACGTCGTCCGCGCCGTGCAGGAAGGCCTGGATGAGCGCCTCGCTGGCGGCGACCGCGTCGGCGTAGGTGGGCCGCTCGGAGAAGCCGGTCCAGCTCGCCTTCACGGCCCGCTGGCGGAACTTGTAGAAGTTGACGCCCTTGCGGCCGATGACGTAGACCACCGGCTCCTTGCCCTGCTCGCGCAGGAGCGTGACCAGTTCCTCCGCCCGCCGCAGCGCGTTGGCGTTGTAGCCACCGCACAGACCGCGGTCGGAGGTCACCACGAGCACCGCGGCCCGCCGGTAGCGCTCACGCGGGGTGAGCAGCGGCGAGTCGAGGTTGGCCGCGCCGGTCGCCAGCGCGGTCAGCACGGAGGTGATCTCGTCGGCGTACGGCTTGGCCGAGGCGACCCTGGCCTGGGCCTTGCTGATCCGCGAGGTGGCGATCAGCTCCTGCGCCTTGAAGATCTTCTTGAACGACTGGGCCGACTTGATCCGCTGCCGGATCTCGCGAAGCTGTGCCATGGCGGTCCGCCTACTCCGTCGGGGCGGGCTTGTTGACCTTGACGGTCTCCTGACCCACCTCGGCGGCGTCGAGCGCGGACGCGGGGGTGTCGGTCACCGAGGCGCCGGACCCAGCGGTGAACGAGTCCTTGAACGCGGTGACCGCGGCGACCAGGCGCTCCTCGTTGTCCGGGGAGAACTTGCCCGACACCCGGATCTCCTCCAGCACGCCCGCGTGGCGGTGGCGCAGGTGCTCGTGCAGCTCGGACTCGAAGCGGCGCACGTCGGCGACGGCGAGCGAGTCGAGGAAGCCCTTGGTGCCGACGTAGATCGAGACGATCTGCTCCTCGACCGGCAGCGGCGAGTACTGGCCCTGCTTGAGCAGCTCCATCATCCGGGTGCCGCGCTCGAGCTGCGCCTTGGAGGTGGCGTCCAGGTCGGAGGCGAAGGCGGCGAACGCCTCCAGCTCGCGGAACTGGGCCAGCTCGAGGCGCAGCGTGCCGGAGATCGACTTCATCGCCTTGGTCTGCGCGGCGCCACCAACGCGCGACACCGAGGTGCCGACGTTGACCGCCGGGCGCTGACCGGCGTTGAACAGGTCGGACTCGAGGAAGCACTGCCCGTCGGTGATGGAGATGACGTTGGTGGGGATGTAGGCGGAGATGTCGTTCGCCTTGGTCTCGATGATCGGCAGACCGGTCATCGAGCCGCCACCGAGCTCGTCGGAGAGCTTCGCGCAGCGCTCCAGCAGGCGGGAGTGCAAGTAGAAGACGTCGCCGGGGTAGGCCTCGCGGCCCGGCGGGCGGCGCAGCAGCAGCGAGATCGCGCGGTACGCCTCGGCCTGCTTGGTCAGGTCGTCGAAGATGATCAGGACGTGCTTGCCCTGGTACATCCAGTCCTGGCCGATGGCCGAGCCGGTGTAGGGCGCCAGCCACTTGAAGCCCGCGGAGTCCGACGCGGGGGCGGCGACGATGGTGGTGTACTCCAGCGCGCCCGCCTCCTCCAGCGCGGACTTGACGCCCGCGATGGTGGAGCCCTTCTGGCCGACGGCGACGTAGATGCAGCGGACCTGCTGCTTCGGGTCGCCGGTCGCCCAGGCCTTCTTCTGGTTGATGATGGTGTCGACGCAGACCGCGGTCTTGCCGGTCTTGCGGTCACCGATGATCAGCTGGCGCTGGCCGCGGCCGATCGGGGTCATCGAGTCGATGGCCTTGATGCCGGTCTGCAGCGGCTCCTCGACCGGCTGGCGCTGCACCACGGTGGCCGCCTGCAGCTCGAGCACGCGCTCGCCGGTCGCGGCGATCTCGCCGAGGCCGTCGATCGGGTTGCCGAGCGGGTCGATGACCCGGCCGAGGAAGGCGTCGCCGACGGGGACCGAGAGGACCTTGCCGGTCCGCTTGACCTCCTGGCCCTCCTCGATCTTGTCGTAGTCACCGAGGATCGCGACACCCAGCTCGCGCGCGTCGAGGTTCAGCGCCACGCCGACGATGCCGCCGGGGAAGGCCAGCAGCTCGTTGGCCATGGCCGAGGGCAGGCCCTCCACGTGGGCGATGCCGTCGCCGGTGTCGGAAACCGTTCCGACCTCTTCCCGGTTGACGTCCGGGGAGTAGCTGGAGACGTAGTTTTCGATCGCACTGCGGATCTCGTCCGACGAGATCGTCAGCTCCGCCATGAAAGTTCCTGCTCTCACTTCGTTGCTTCGGGGGAAGTTAGGGGTCAGGAGAACCGACGCCGCAGCGCGTCGAGCTGTCCTGAGGTGCTGCCGTCGATGACCTCGTCGCCGACCCGGACGACCAACCCGCCACCGATGGCGGGGTTGACCTCCAGGTGCAGCGCGATGGGCCGCGAGTAGATCCGCTGCAGGGTCGCCGACAGGCGCTCCTGCTGCTCGGCGGAGAGCGCGCCGGAGGACACCACGTGGGCCACCGACCGCTCCCTGCGCCGCGCCGCCTCGGCGGCGAGCGCCTCGAGCCCGGGCACCAGCTGGCGGCCACGCGGCCGGGCCACCAGGTTCTGCACCAGGGTCTCGGTCGTCGCGTCCACCTTGGACCCGATGAGCTCGCGGACGAGCGCCCGCTTGCCGTCGAGGTCACCGGTCCGGTTGGACAGGACCTGCTCGAGCTCGCTCTGGTCGGCCAGGATGCGGCCGAGCCGGAACAGCTCGTCCTCGACCGCGTCGAGCCTGCCCGCGCGCTCCGCCCCGACGAGCAGGGCGGTGACCGCGAGCGACTCGAGGCCGTCGACCAGCTCGCGGGGGCTCGACCAGCGGGCCGAGGCCGCGGTGGTCAGCACCTTGAGCGTGTCCACGCCGACCTTGCCGGTGAGCAGGTCGGTGACCAGGCGCGCCCTGGCCTCCGGTGCGGTCGAGGAGTCGGCCAGCGTGCGGCGCAGGCCGATCTCGCGGTCGAACAGGCCGACGACGGCGAACAGCTCGCCGCCCAGCGCCGCCGAGCCGGTCGGGGTGGCCTCCAGCACGTCGAGCAGCGTGAGCTCGACGGCGGCGAGGGCTTCCCGGCTGGCTGCGTGCAGCGCGCTGGTCACAGTTGAGGTCATCGAGGACGTCCCCTAGCGCTTCGCCGGTGCGGACACCGAGTCGAGATCGGCCAGGAAGCGGTCGACCGTGCCGCGGCGGCGGGCCTCGTCCTCCAGGGACTCACCCACGATGCGGCTGGCCAGCTCGACGGCCTGGCGCCCCAGCTCGGCGCGCAGCTCGGCGACGATCTGGGCCCGCTGGGCCTCCAGCTGGGCCTGGCCCTGCGCGACGATCCGCGCGGACTCCTCCTGGGCCTGGGCGCGCAGCTCTTCCTTGATCTGCTCGGCCTCGGCCCTGGCGTCGTCGCGGATGCGCGCCGACTCGGCCCGTGCCTCGGCCAGCTGCGCCTTGTACTGCACGAGCGCGGCCTCGGCCTCCTTCTGCGCGGCCTCGGCCTTCTCGATGCCACCCTCGATCTTCGCGGTCCGCTCGGTGTAGAGCGCCTCGAACTTGGGCGAGACGAACTTCGAGATCACGAACAGCAGGAGCAGGAAGGCCACCAGGCCGAGGATGACCTCAGCGATGTGCGGCAGCACCGGGCTGGGCGTGTCCTCAGCGAGGAATAGCACTGCGGCTGACTTCACCACGTCGACTCCCTAACGAACGAAGGGCTTTGGATCAGCCGCCGGAAGCGATGAAGTAAACGACCAGACCGATCAGGGCGAGCACCTCGACGAGCACGAAGGTCGTCCACGCGATGCCCATGAGCTTGCCCTGGGCCTCCGGCTGGCGGGCGGTGCCGTTGATGACCGCGGCCCAGATCAGACCGACGCCGATGCCGGGGCCGATGGCGCCGAGCCCGTAGCCGATCGCGGCCAGACCAGCGTTGATGTTCGCGCTGGCGGCTTCCTGAGCGAGAAGAACACTGCTCACTTGTGTATCCCTTTCCAACTCGGTCCGCGGGAACCCGCGGATCGGGGGCTTGATGGTGTTCCTTAGTGGTCTTCCGCGAGTGCCATGCCGATGTAGTTGGCCGACAGCAGCGCGAAGATGTACGCCTGCAGCACCTGGATGAACGCCTCGAGGAAGGTCATCGCGATGGCGAAGGCCCAGGAGATGATCGAGACCGGCTTGAGCGGTCCGGCGGCGTGCAGGAGCAGGTACTCACCACCAAGGGTGAACACCAGCAGAATGAGGTGGCCCGCGAACATGGCTGCGAAGACTCGGATCGCCAGCGTGACCGGGTTCAGGACGAACTTCTGCAGGAACTCGATCGGCGTAAGCAGGAAGTAGATCGCAGTCGGGGCGCCGGGCGGGACGGTCGCGTGCTTGAGGTAGCCGACGAAGCCGTGCCGCTTGAACCCGACGTAGTGGTAGACCGGGTAGACCACCAGGAGCGAGAGCGCCAGCGGGAACCCGATGCGCGCCATGGTCGGGAACTGGATGATCGGAATGATCCCGTAGAGGTTGTTCACCAACACGAAGGTGAACAACGTGAGAATTAGCGGGACGAAGGGCTTGAAGTCCTTCGAGCCGATCTGCTCACGCGCGATGTTGTTGCGGCCGAAGTCGTAGACCGACTCCGCGGCGAACTGCCAGCGAGTCGGGACGATCTTGAGGTTCCGCGAGGTGATGAGGAAGAACGCCGAGACGATGACGACGGATAGGACCATCAACACCATCGGCTTGGTGACATCGCCGAAGATCGGCGGGAGGAAAAAGTCCTTGACTCCGGGGGGTGCGAACTTCTCGGCACCCTCGGCCAGCACCAGCCTGCCCACCTGTGGGCTCCTTCCGGTTCTCCCGGCCGGCGTTCACTCCGCCGGGGGAATCGTCACGATCAGGACGTAACGTACCTGACGAACTTGGCATGTCTTGAGGCGGCCACCCGGGTCTCCCGGGCGGCCATGGTGAGCGGGCGTGGAGAAGTGCCACCCACCGTTGACGCGAACGATAGCAGGCAGCCCCGCCACGCCGGACAGACGTACTGCTAGTCGCCGATTCCCTGGTGGGCGGCTACTTCTCGCCCGCCGGGATGATGGTCGGCAGCTTGGTCCTGCGAAACGCCAAGGCCTCGGCCGCCGCGGCGACGACGACCACCGCGACCATCGTGATACCCAGCGACTTGGCGTGCAACGCGTCCACCCCGCGCAGCGCCGTCATCACCAGCAGCAGCACGAGCAGCTTGCCCACGAAACCGCCGAGCGACGCCGCCATGCCTATGTGCGGGCCGAGGTGGGCGGTCTTGCGCATCAGCACCAGGGTCAGCAGCGACGACCCGGCCGCCAGCAGCCCGCCGACCAGCGCGCCGAGGAGCCCTGGAGTGCCGTTGAGCACACCGAACAGCGCGGCGCCGATCGCGATCGTGGCCAGCGAGGGCCACAGTGCGTAGCGGAACATGGCGTTGGCCAACGTCAGCAGCGACTGGGCGTGCGGATCGGTCCGGGGCGTCGCGCTGTCGGCAGCCGGGGTCCCCGAGGTCGCGGTGCCTGCGCTCTGGTCGTCGTCGCTCATCGTGACCTCAGTCTAGGGATGGCGGAGATGATCACCGCGATCAGGACGCCGATGCCGACCACCCAGATGACCGCCGAGATGTCGTACACGGTGACCGCGACCGCGCCGAAGGCGAGCAGACCGGCCCACAAGTAGATGAGCAGGACCGCGCGGCGCTGGGAGTGGCCGATCTCCAGCAGCCGGTGGTGCAGGTGCATCTTGTCCGCGGAGAACGGGCTGACCCCGCGCCTGGTGCGGCGGATGATGGCCAGCAGCAGGTCGAGCACCGGGATGAACAGCACCGCGGCCACGATCAGCAGCGGCGAGAACAGCGCGATGGCGTCGGACAGGCCCCAGATCGGCGGGTTGGCCCGGCCGGAGGCGGTGGTGCTGGCGGCGGCGAGCATCAGGCCGATGAGCATCGAGCCGGAGTCGCCCATGAACAGCCGGGCGGGCTGGAAGTTGTGCGGCAGGAAGCCCAGGCACGCCCCGGCCAGGGTCGCGGCGATCAGCGCGGGCGAGTAGGTGCCGACGTCGCCGCCGGAGAGGTCGAGCAGGTGCAGCGCGAACACCGCGGTGGCGGCGGCGGCGATCATGCCGACCCCGGCGGCGAGCCCGTCCAGGCCGTCGATGAAGTTGATCGCGTTGATCAGGGTGACGGCGAGCAGGATGGCCAGCAGGCCGCCCTGGTTCTGGTCGAGGATCAGCACCGACCCGAAGGCGTTCTCGTCGCCGCCCCACGGCACCCACAGCACCGACCACTGGATCCCGTAGAGCACCAGGATGCCCGCGCAGGTCGTCTGGCCCGCGAGCTTGGTCAGCGAGTCCAGCTCGAACCGGTCGTCGAGGATCCCGATGAACACGATGATCCCGCCGCCGATGAGCACGGCCGTCGGGTCGAACGAGTAGTCGAACGCGCGGCGCAGCACGGGCAGTTGGTGGGCGAGCAGCATGCCGCCGCACACGCCCAGGTACATCGCGAGCCCGCCCAGGCGCGGCATCGGCACCACGTGCACGTCGCGCTGGCGGGGGTAGGCGACCGCGCCGAAGCGGATCGCGAAGAGCCGGACCAGGCCGGTGAGCAGGAAGGTCAGCACCGCGGTGACCAGTCCGACCAGCAGGTACTCGCGGACCGGAAGGCCCGCTGGAGCGAGGTCGCCCGTGGGGATCACGCGCGGGCGTCCCTGGCACTGGGGTAGGACGACGGGGGCACGGCGGGTCGCGTCTCCTGCAGGTCGGACGGGAATTTCACACAGGTCTAGCGGGGAGGGACCGACCCTACCGCGCGGACCGCACCTCGGTGCCCAACGCCTCGCGCACGGCGGCGATGCTGACCGCGCCCTCGCGCAGCACCAGCGGCTCGTCCCCGGTCAGGTCGACGATCGTGGACGGAACCAGGTCCTTGGACGGCCCGCCGTCGAGGTAGATGGAAACCAGGTCCCCGAACTGCTCGACGGCCTCTTGCGCGGTCGCGGCGGGGGGCTGCCCGGACTTGTTGGCGCTCGTGACCGCCATCGGCCCGACCTCGCGCAGCAACTCGATGGCCACCGGGTGCAACGGCATGCGCAACATGACCGTCCCCCCGGTCCGCCCCAGGTCCCAGTTCAACGACGGCGCGTGCGGCAACACGATCGACAGGTCACCCGGCCAGAACGCCTCGACCAACGTCCGCGCGGTGTGCGGAACCGACAGCACGAGCCCGTCGATGGTCGACCACGACCCCACCAGAACCCCGACCGGCATGTCCGGCCCCCGGTTCTTCGCCGCCAACAACCCAGCGACCGCGGTGGCCGAGAAGGCATCACACCCGATCCCGTACACGGTGTCGGTAGGCACCACCACCAACCGCCCAGCCCTCACCGCACTGGCCGCGGCCCCCAACCCATCCACCCGCTGCCCGCGATCACCACAGTCAAAGACCGTCACCCAACGAGCCTAGCGCTGCCCACCCCACCCCCGACACGCCCCTACTGCTCCCGCCCCCACCCACCCACCATCGGCCCTGCCCCCGCCAACCCCACCAACGCGATGGCCTTACCCGTCCCCCATCGGCCCACCGTCTCGCCAGCCGCACCGACTCGGCGGCCCCACCAACCCCGCTTCGCGCCCGCGCGCGCAGGCAACCCCCTGCCCAGCCCCCACCCTCTCCGGGGGGCGTCCCTGGGCCAGTCTACCGGGACCCACCGACAGTCGATCTTGAACCGACCCCCGCAGAGATCCACATGTGGATAACTTCTGTACCCCATAAGCATGAATATCGAAGCAGAGCCCCACAACGATCCCCTGGTCGCAGCCATGATCACCAAACGAAGATCAGCAACGCTGGCACATCGCCCCGACAGAGATCATCAAGCGCCACGACCACCCATAGAGAGTCCACAATGGACTCAAGCCCCAGGCCGCACGATCCGATCAGCCAGCGCCGCGGCCCGTTGCTCCCACACCTGGCGTCGGAAGCGGACGACGATCAAGTACAGCAGGCCGCTGCCCGCGACGATCCCCGCCGCCACCACCAAGGCGCTGCCCGTGATGCCGCCGACGGCCACAAGGGTCAGTCCCAACGAGACCGCCAGCACGGCCAGGCTCACCGCGATTCCCTCGGGCTTCCACTGCCACCGTCGGCCGGAGCGCACCTCGGCCAGGAGGCGTTCGGCCCCTCGCCGGAGTTCGTGGTCTTCCACGTCCAGCGCGAGTACTCGGGTCGCGGCGTGTTCGCAGAGGCGGAGTTGGTGTTCGTTCGCGATCACCAGGACCTCGTCGTCCGTGGCCGCGCGCACCTGGTCGCCGACGGAGGTCCACGTGCTCGCCAGGTAGTACCGCAGCACCGGGTCCGCGCTGTCCCCGAAGCGGCGCTCCAACTCCTCAGCGGCACGCTCGGCCTCGCCCGCGGCGACCATCACCTGGGACAGGCCGAGGGCGACGAGCACGTTGTCCGGGTCCATCTCGGCGGCCGCGCGGTAGTGGCCCGCCGCCGTTCGCCAGTGCCCCCGGGCCAGCAGGACGTCGCCGATGCCCACCTGGTCCAAGGGGTGGGCGCGCAGGGCCGCTGCCTCCTCGAAACCCGCGACAGCGGCGTCCAGGCGGCCCGCGACCAACTCGGCCCGCGCCGCCGCGGCGAACTGCCGTGCGGCGACCGGACCGGTGTCGTCGGCGCCGTGGTCGCTGTCGGTCACCAGCCGCCACTTGGCGGTGATGTCCTGCCATGTTCGTAGCATTGGATCACCCAGGTGCGCACGCTACCCTCAGTACGCCATACCGGGGATCTGACCCACCGGACGCCAGGGGAGCCACCACGACCAGTTACCGCCGACGGGGACATCGGGCGGGCAGGGGATACCAGCTCAGCTCGCGATGGCTGGCGTCCTCACTCGTCGTCGCCTACGCCGCGGTGAGCGCGGCGGTCGGCACGGTGCTGCTGGTCGCCCCGCGGGAACCCCAGGTCCAGGCCTACCCGGTCTACGTCTACACCGAGGCCCCCACACCACCGTCGACCACGACCGCGGGCACGCCGTCGCCGGTCGCGATGCCGGTGCCCGAGGGCTACCAGCGCGTGGCCGGTCCCGGCGGGCTGATCACCACGATCC
Organism: Actinokineospora globicatena; assembly: GCF_024171945.1. Classification (GTDB taxonomy): domain Bacteria; phylum Actinomycetota; class Actinomycetes; order Mycobacteriales; family Pseudonocardiaceae; genus Actinokineospora; species Actinokineospora globicatena. The sequence goes on along the minus strand of NZ_JAMTCR010000002.1, from coordinate 2,403,524 downwards.
CGGTCGGCTGGACGATCACCCGCTCGTCCGGCCCCGGCGCCATGCAGGCCACCGACCCCGACGACCCCGGCAGGTACGTCCGCTACGGCGGCGCCCCGGCACCGGCCGAGGACCTGGTGGCCTCGCACGTGGACTACGAACTGCGCTTCGCGGGCGCGCACCGGGGCTTCCAGCGGCACAGCCTGGGCACGGCGACCTACCACGACGTGGAGGCGCTGGACTGGGAGTTCGAGCACGACTCGGCGGCGGGCAGGCGGCGGGCGCACTCGCTGTACTGGCGGATCGGCGGCACCGAGTACTTCCTCTACGCCAGCGCGCCGGCCGCGCGCTGGTCGGAGACCAAGCCGATCTTCAACACGATGGTCGACAACAGCACCCCCTGAGCGCTCCGGGCGAGGGTTGACCGATTTCACTCCTTGGTGGACTGTGACCCACCACGAGTGACCGTACTCGATACGAATCCCGCTTCCGGGGTACGGATGACGGAACACCCCACCGCCCGCCGCGACGACGCCAAGCGCAGGCGCGAGCTGGTCGACACGGTGGTGGTCGCGCTGGCGGTCATCGCCCTGTGGGAAATGCGACCGGGGGCAGGGGCGCTCAGCTGGTGGCGCGGACCGCTGTGGCGAATCGGGGGCGGCCGGCTAGGTCGGTGTGGGCGCGGACGTCCGTGAGGACTCGGCGGGCGCGGAGGAGGGCTGGGACTGATTCGCCGTGGGTGTCGTCGTGTTCGATTGCCACTGGGGCGCCGGGGCGGAGTAAGCGGGCGGCGAGGGAGACGACCGAGCGGATGACCGTGAGGCCGTCCGGGCCGGAGAACACGGCGTGGGCGGGGTCGAAAGTGGACACCTCGGGTGGGACCTCCGTGCCCTCCGGCACGTAAGGCGGGTTGCACAGCACAAGGTCCACCTGTCCGTCCATCTCGGACAGAACCGCCCGGTCGGTCACATCCCCGTGGTGCAACCGAATCGGCGTGTCCCCAGCGCTGACCCGGACGTCAGAGTTCCGTCGAGCCCAAGCCAGCGCCGACGAGTCCAGCTCCACCGCGTGCACGACGGCGTCCGGGCGGGCCTGGGCCACAGCCAAAGCGAGCACCCCCGAGCCCGTGCACAAGTCCACGACCACCGGCGCCGTGACCCCGTCCAGCGCGGCAAGCCCCCACTCCAGCAGCAGTTCCGTCTCCGGTCGGGGCACGAACACCCCCGGCCCCACCAGCACGTCGAGCGCACCCATCGCGGCGGTGCCGGTCAAGTGCTGCAACGGTTCCCGGGCCGCGCGACGGCGGACCAGACCGGCCAGTTCGTCCACTTGGGACGAGTCGACCAGCGGGACCATGACCAGCGTCCCCCGCTCCACCCCCAGCACGTGCGCGGCCAGCAGTTCCGCGTCGACCCGCGGGGAGTCCACCCCGGCGGCGGTGAGCAGGCGTTCGGCGTCGCGGATGGCCAGGCGGAGGGGGTGGCGCACGGGGTCAGCCCGCCGAGTTGGCGAGGCGCTCGGCGCGGTCTGCCTCGGCGAGGGCGTCGAGCACGCCGTCGAGTTCGCCGTCCAGCACGGCTTCCAGGTTGTGCGCCTTGTAGCCGACGCGGTGGTCGGAGATGCGGTTCTCCGGGAAGTTGTACGTGCGCACCCGCTCGGAGCGGTCCACGGTGCGGATCTGGCTGCGGCGCGCGTCGGAGGCCTGCCGCGCGGCCTCCTCCTCGGCGGCGGCGAGCAGCCTGGCGCGCAGCACCATCATGGCGCGCGCCTTGTTCTGCAGCTGCGAGCGCTCGTTCTGGCAGGACACCACGATGCCGGTGGGCAGGTGCGTGATGCGCACCGCGGAGTCGGTCGTGTTGACGCTCTGCCCGCCCTTGCCGGAGGACCGGTACACGTCGATGCGCAGGTCCTTGTCCGGGATCTCGCCGACGTCCTCGGTGTCCTCGACCTCGGGCACCACCAGGACACCGGCGGCGGAGGTGTGGATGCGGCCCTGCGACTCGGTCACCGGGACCCGCTGCACCCGGTGCACGCCGCCCTCGAACTTGAGCCTGGCCCACACGCCCTCGGGGTCGCTGGCCTTGCTCTTGATGGCGACGGTGACGTCCTTGTAGCCGCCGAGGTCGGACTCGGTGCCGTCGAGCACCTCGGCCTTCCAGCCGTGCCGCTCGGCGTAGCGCAGGTACATCCGCAGCAGGTCGCCAGCGAACAGCGCGGACTCCTCGCCGCCCTCGCCGGACTTGACCTCCAGCAGCACGTCGGCGCCGTCGTGCGGGTCGCGCGGCAGCAGCAGCTCGGTGAGCTTGGTCTCCAGCCCGGGGATGCGCGCGGCCAGCTCCTCGGCCTCCGCGGCGAACGCGGCGTCCTCACCGGCCAGCTCGCGGGCGGCCTCCAGGTCGCTGCGGGCGGCCTCGAGCTCGCGGTGGGCCTTGATCACCGGCGACAGCTGGGCGTAGCGGCGCCCCAGCTTGCGGGCCCGGTCCTGGTCGGCGTGCACCGACGGGTCAGCCAGCTCGGACTCCAGCTCGGCGTGCTCGGCCCGCAGCTGGCTCAGTGTTCCGGCGTCCACGCCGACTCCCCTCGTAGTGCGCCAAGACCCCGCCATGCGAACGGCGCCCGCCCGAGTCCCGGGCGGGCGCCGTGAGCGTGGCTACTTGGCGGTCTTGGTCCGCTTGCCGTAGCGGGCCTCGAACCGCGCGACCCGGCCGCCGGTGTCGAGGATCTTCTGCTTGCCGGTGTAGAACGGGTGGCAGGCGGAGCAGACCTCGACGAAGATGCTGCCGCTGGTCTTGGTGCTGCGGGTGCTGAAGGAGTTCCCGCAGCCGCAGGTCACCGCGGTGGTGACGTACTCGGGGTGGATACCGTTCTTCACGGTGGTCGCCTCTCTCGTGTGGCCGCCGGGTCCCCGCGGACCAGGTGTCGCTGGCGGGGTGAACCGGAGCCGGACTCGACCTAGCAGTCTGCCAGACGGGCTGGCGATCGGTGTAACGCGGCCCCCGGTCGGGGTATTCCAGCCCCAGGTCGGAGCACCCGGCCCGTGGTCCGGGCCGGTCCACCGCTCGTCGGACCAGGGTGCCCTCCCGCCGCAGCCCCGCGCCCGCTCACCGATGCCCACCCGGGGAAGCGCCCGGGTCGACGGAGAATCGACGGGTGCGCCCTGCTCTGGGCCGGCCGCTCTCGCCCGTGGCGTGGCTGGCGGTGCCCGTGCTGTTCACGCTGTCCGTGCTCGGCCTCACCGCGCTCGGCGGGCTGCTGCTGGGCGCGTCGTGGCCGGTGACCCTCTCCAGCGGCCTGCTCGGCGCGGCCGCCGCGGTGACCGTCGCACTGGGACCGTCGGTCACCTGGTGGTCGACCGCGCAGCGGGCCGCGCTGGCGCTGCCCTACCCGGTCGCGGTGTTCGGCGCCGGGCTGGCGCTGCACGGGGTGGCGGTGCCCAGCGGGCTCGCGATGAGCCTGGGCATCCCGGCCACGGTGGCGCTGGTGGCCGCCGCGACGACCGAGTCCCCGCGCGCCAGTGGCCCGCGGGGACTCGGTGGTGGCTAGGGACGACTAGTCGTCGTTCCCGGCCGGGGTGTTCTTCGCGACCTGCATCAGGAACTCGATGTTGGTGCGGGACTTGCGCAGCCGGTCGAGCAGCAGCTCGATGGCGGCCTGGCTGTCGAGCGCGTGCAGCACCCGGCGCAGCTTGACGGTGACCGCGAGCTCGTCCGGCGGGAGCAGCAGCTCCTCCTTGCGGGTGCCGGACGGGTCGACGTCGACGGCGGGGAAGATCCGCTTGTCGGCGATCTTGCGGTCCAGCTTGAGCTCGGCGTTGCCGGTGCCCTTGAACTCCTCGAAGATCACGGTGTCACCGGCGGAACCGGTCTCCACCAGCGCGGTGGCGAAGATGGTCAGCGAACCGCCACCCTCGATGTTGCGCGCCGCGCCGAGGAAGCGCTTGGGCGGGAACAGCGCCGTCGAGTCGACACCACCGGAGAGGATCCGGCCGGACGCCGGGGCCGCGAGGTTGTACGCGCGGCCGAGGCGGGTGATCGAGTCGAGCAGCACCACCACGTCGTGGCCCATCTCCACCAGGCGCTTGGCGCGCTCGATGGACAGCTCCGCGACCGTGGTGTGGTCACCCGGCGGCCGGTCGAAGGTGGAGGCGATGACCTCACCCTTGACCGAGCGCTGCATGTCGGTGACCTCTTCCGGGCGCTCGTCGACGAGCACCACCATGAGGTAGACCTCGGGGTTGTTGGTGGTGATCGCGTTGGCGATCGCCTGCAGCACCGAGGTCTTGCCCGCCTTGGGCGGCGACACGATGAGCGCGCGCTGCCCCTTGCCGACCGGCATCACCAGGTCGATGACGCGGGTGGTGAGGATGTGCGGCTCGGTCTCCAGGCGCAGCCGCTCATTGGGGTAGAGCGGCGTGAGCTTGGTGAACTCCGGGCGGTTGCGCGCCTGGTCGGGCTCGAGGCCGTTGATCGACTCCACCCGGACCAGCGGGTTGAACTTCTGCCGCTGGGCCTCGCCCTCGCGCGGCTGGCGGACCTGGCCGGTGATGGCGTCGCCGCGGCGCAGCCCGTACTTGCGCACCAGCGACAGCGAGACGTAGACGTCGTTGGGGCCCGCGAGGTAGCCGGAGGTGCGCACGAAGGCGTAGTTCTCCAGCACGTCGAGCACGCCCGCGACCGGGAGCAGGACGTCGTCGTCGCGCACGTCGGTGTCGTTCTGCCCGCCGGTGCTGCCACCCTCGACGCGACCACCGCGACGGCGGCGGTCCCGGAAGCGGCGACCGCGGCGACCGCCGCCCTCGCCGTCGTCGTCATCGTCGAGCGGGCGGTTGTCCTGGCGGTCGGACTGGCGGCCCTCGGACTGCCGGTCCTGGCGGTCCTGCCGGTTGCGGTCGCCACGGTCGCCGCGGTCGTTGCGATCCCCGCGGTCACCCCGGTCGTTGCGGTCCCCGCGGTCGTTGCGGTCGCCCCTGTCGTTGCGGTCGCCCCGGTCCTGACGGTCGCCACGGTCGTTGCGGTCGCCGCGATCGTTGCGCTCACCGCGGTCGGACCGGTCACCCCGGTCGTTGCGGTCGCCGCGGTCCTGGCGGTCGCCGCGGTCACGGCCGCGGTCGTTGCGGTCGCGGCGCTCGGGACGGTTGTCCTCCCTGGACTCGGTGCGGCGCGGCTGCTCGACCTGGGCGGGCGCGGACGCCTGCTCGGCCGGGGCCTGCGGCGCGGTGGCCGTGGTCGCCGTCGCGGCGATCGCCTCCGGGCTGCCCGCGGCGCGGCTGGACCCGCGGCGGCGGCGGTTGTCCCGGCCGCCGTCCTGGCGCGGCGCCTCCACGGCGGTCTCCACGGGCGCGGGCGGCGCGGCGACCTCGGTCGCCTCGACCGGCCGCTCGACCTTGCTCGCCCGCTCGCGCTTGGGCTTGGTCTCGACCGCGGTGTCGGTGCCGTTGAGCGGCAGCTGCTGCGCGGTCCCGCCAGAGCCGCCGTCCTGCCGCTCCTTGATGGCCGCGATCAGGTCGCCCTTGCGCATGCCGGTGGTGCTGGTGATCCCCAGTTGGCCCGCGAGCTCACGCAGTTCGGCGAGGACCATGCCGGACAGGCCCGCCCTGCGCCGGGGTGCGCCCCCGTTGGCTTGTGCCTTCGCGGCCGGGTCGCTGCTCAGTAGATCGGTATTGCTCACACATGTCCTTCCTGACCGGTCCCCGCCTCCTACGTGGACCAGCGGCCGCCGTCCGACGGAACGCGAGACGGCGTGACTTCCCTGTGCTGAACTTCCGCGCCACGGAGGTGGCCACGGGTCCGGGCCAACCGTTGCGACACGGCCGCCAAAACAGGGAGCTGCTGGCCACCGCGGCCATCGGGTACCTGCGAGCCCCGGCTCGGACCTTGGCTAAGGACTGAGCCGATACCCCGGCAGATGATGCGACCCGGGGGAAGAACTCCCCCGGGAACGACACCGGGCGCCCGTGCGCGCGGTGACTGAACGACCCCGAGAGTAGACGGCAGTCACTCAAGGTGCAACAACCGGCTCACAGCGCGTCGCCCCGGAATCGCGGTACGACACGGTGATCTGAGTCACTCGGGAACGCCCTTGGCTCACCACCACCGTGACCGCCAGTGTTCGGCGTTCAGCCGAGCGGGTCTACCCGCACGCCCGATCGGTCCACCCCAACGGGGATCACCGTGAAACCGGTGAGATCGAGGGCGGCGGGCAGGACACCGTCCGTGGTCAGCGCCAGCACCGTCGGCCCCGCCCCGGAAACCGCTGCCGCGACGCCCCTGGCGCGCAGGTCCCGGACCACGCGCAGGGTGTCCGGCCACGCCTTCTCCCGGTAGTCCTGGTGCAGCGTGTCCGCCGTGGCGGGCAGCAGCAGGTCCGGTCGCGCGGCGATGGCGTGCACCGCGAGCGCGGCGCGCCCGGCGGCGAACGCGGCGTCGGTGTGCGGGACGACCTCGGGCAACAAGCCCCTGGTCACGTGGGTCGCGGACTGCTCCGCGGGCACGATCGCGACCGGACGCAGGTCCGGATGCGGTTCGACCCGCGCGGCGCGGAAGCGGCCCGTGGTCTCCTCCGTCCAGGCGAGCACGAGCCCGCCGAGCAGGCTGGCGGCGACGTTGTCCGCGTGGCCCTCGAACTCGGCGGCCAGGTGCAGCGCGTCCTCCAGCGCCGTCCCGGCCAGTTCGACGCCCGCCAGGCCGTACCCGGCGGCGATGCCCGCGACGATGGCGGCGGCCGACGAGCCGAGTCCGCGCGCGTGCGGGATCGCGTTGGCACAGGTCAGTTCCAGGCCGCCCGGGTCGTGCCCGAGGTGCGCGCTCGCCGCCCGCAGCGCGCGCACGACCAGGTGCGTCTCGTCGAGCGGGACCTCGCCCGCGCCCTCCCCGCTGACCACGACGGCCAGCGGGGTCGAGCCGGGGCGCACCTCGAGCACGTCGTGCAGTCCCAGGGCGAGCCCGAGCGCGTCGAACCCCGCGCCCAGGTTCGCCGAGGAGGCGGGTACCCGGACGCGGACGCCCGCGCTCACCCCAGGTCCAGCGCGGAGGCGACCGCCGAGGCGTCCACCGGCACCGGCTCGACCTCGACGAGCCCGTCCAGCGCGGTGTCGGGGTCCTTGAGGCCGTGCCCGGTGACGGTGCAGACCACGACGGAGCCCTTGGGGAGCCTGCCGTCGGCGGCGGTGGCGAGCAGACCGGCGATGCTGGCCGCCGAACCGGGTTCGACGAACACGCCCTCGCGCAACGGCAGCAGCCGGTACGCCTCGAGGATCTGCTCGTCGCTGACCGCGTCGATGAGCCCGCCGGACTCGTCGCGGGCGGCGACCGCACCGGCCCAGGACGCCGGGCTGCCCACGCGGATCGCGGTGGCGATGGTCTCCGGGTTGGGCACCGGTTCCCCGCGCACGATCGGCGCGGCGCCCGCGGCCTGGAAGCCGAACATCCGCGGTGTGCCGGTGGTGATGCCGTCCTCGGCGTAGTCGCGGTACCCGCGCCAGTACGCGGTGATGTTGCCCGCGTTGCCGACCGGGAGGCAGTGGATGTCCGGCGCGCGCCCGAGGACGTCGCAGACCTCCCACGCCGCGGTCTTCTGGCCGATCAGGCGCACCGGGTTGACCGAGTTGACCAGCCCGATCGGGTACTCGTTGGCGGTCTTGCGGGCCAGTTCCAGGCAGTCGTCGAAGTTGCCGTCGATCTGCAGCACCCGCGCGCCGTAGGCGACGGCCTGGGCGAGCTTGCCGAGCGCGATCTTGCCGCGCGGCACCAGCACCGCCGAGGTCAGGCCCGCGCGGGCGGCGTAGGCCGACGCCGACGCCGAGGTGTTGCCGGTGGACGCGCAGATGACCGCCTCGAGGCCCGTCGCGAGGGCGTGCGTGATGGCCACGGTCATGCCGCGGTCCTTGAAGGACCCGGTCGGGTTGTGGCCCTCGACCTTGAGGTAGACGGTGCTGCCGGTGCGCTCCGACAGGTACGGCGCGGCCAGCAGCGGGGTGTTGCCCTCGCCGAGGGTGACGACGCGCGCGCCGTCGGGTAGGGGGATCCGGTCCTGGTACGCCTGGATGATGCCCGGCCACCCTGGCCGCACACCGGTGGGGATGGTCATGAGTCCTCGCCTTCGACCCGCATCACGCTGACCACCTCGTGCACGAACGGCAGCCCAGCGACCTTGTCCACTGTGGAGCGTAGCGCGGCGTCCGGTGCCGAGTGGGTGACGATCACGAGGCTCGCGTCGTTCGCCCTGCCCTCCTGGCGGACAGCGGCGATGCTCACCTCGTGCTGGGCGAACTCGGCGGCGACCGCCGAGAGCACGCCCGCGCGGTCGGCGACGTCCAGGCTGATGTGGTACCTGGTCGACGCCTGCGCGATCGGGCGCACCGCCAGGTCGGCGTAGGCCGACTCGCGCGGTCCGCGCCCGCCGACGACCCGGTTGCGGGCTACCGCCACCAGGTCGCCGAGCACGGCGCTGGCGGTGGGTGCACCGCCGGCTCCCTGCCCGTAGAACATGAGCTGGCCGGCGGCCTCCGCCTCGACGAACACGGCGTTGAACGCGCCGCTGACGCCCGCGAGGGGGTGGCTGCGCGGGATCATCGCGGGGTGCACGCGGACCGCGACCGACTCGCCGTCCTCGGTGTGCACGCGCTCGCAGATCGCCAGCAGCTTGATGGTGCGGCCCAGCGCGCGGGCCGCGGCGAAGTCGGCCGAGGTCACCGCGGAGATGCCCTCGCGGTAGACGTCGCCCGCGGTGACGCGGGTGTGGAACGACAGCGACGCCAGGATCGCGGCCTTGGACGCGGCGTCGAACCCGTCGACGTCGGCGGTCGGGTCGGCCTCGGCGTACCCGAGCCGGGAGGCCTCGTCCAGGGTCTCGCCGTAGCCCGCGCCGGTCTCGTCCATCGCGGACAGGATGAAGTTCGTGGTGCCGTTGACGATGCCCATCACCCGGGTGATGCGGTCACCGGCCAGCGACTCGCGCAGCGGCCGCAGCAGCGGGATGGCCCCGGCGACGGCGGCCTCGAAGTACAGGTCGGCACCGGTGCGGTCGGCGGCCTCGAACAGCTCGCCGGCGTGCTCGGCCAGCAGCGCCTTGTTGGCGGTGACCACCGACTTGCCCGCGTTGAGGGCGTCGAGCAGCCAGCCCCTGGTCGGCTCGATGCCGCCGATGACCTCGACCACCACGTCGACGTCGGCGCGGGTGACCAGGGCGGCGGCGTCGGTGGTGAGCAGCTCGGCAGGCACCTCGCGGTGCTTGTTGGGCCTGCGCACCGCGATGCCGACCAGGTCGATCCTGGCACCCACCCTGGCGGCCAGGTCGTCGGCCTGCTCGGTGAGCAGCCGGGCGATCTGGGTGCCAACGGTGCCGCAGCCGAGCAGGGCCACCCGGATCGGTTTGCCGGCCTCGAGCGTCACGTCGTCTCCAGTCTGAGCAGGTCGTCCACGGTCTCGCGGCGCAGCAGCAGCCGCGCCGAGCCCTCGCGCACGGCCACCACCGCCGGTCGGGGCAGCCGGTTGTAGTTGCTCGCCATCGAGTAGCAGTAGGCGCCGGTCGCCGCGACGGCCAGCAGGTCGCCGGGTGCAAGGTTGTCGGGCAGCCAGCAGTCTCGCACCACAACGTCGCCGGACTCACAGTGCTTGCCCACGACTCGGGACAGCACGGCCCGCGCGCCGCGTTCGCCCTCGTCGCTGGCGCGCGAGACCAGGCGGGTGTCGTAGACGGCGTCGTAGAGCGCGGTGCGGATGTTGTCGCTCATGCCGCCGTCGACGCTGACGTAGCGGCGGCCGGTGCCGTGCCCGAGCGAGACGTCCTTGGTGGTGCCGACCTCGTAGAGGGTGATGGTGCCGGGGCCGACGATGGCCCGGCCCGGCTCGACGGCGAGCTTGGGCAGCGGCAGGTCGGCGTGCTCGCACTCCTTGGTGACGATGGTGCGCAGCTGCTCGGCCAGCCAGCCGGGCGGCGGCGGGTCGTCCTGGGCGGTGTAGGCGATGCCCAGGCCGCCGCCGAGGTCGACGGTGGTGACCTCGGTGAGCGCGTCGGCGCCGTGCTCGGCGTGCAGTTCGGCGAGCAGCCCGATGACCCGGTGCGCGGCGACCTCGAAGCCGTCGGCGTCGAAGATCTGCGAGCCGATGTGGCTGTGCAGGCCGACCAGGCGCAGCCCGCCGGACTTGAGCACCCGGCGCGCCGCCTCGGCCGCGTCGCCGCCTGCCAGCGAGAAGCCGAACTTCTGGTCCTCGTGCGCGGTGGCGATGAACTCGTGGGTGTGCGCCTCGACGCCGACGGTCACGCGGATGAGGACGTCGGCGACGACGCCGCGCTCGCGGGCGAGGTGGTCGAGGCGGGCGATCTCGAAGAAGGAGTCGACCACGACCGTGCCGACGCCCGCGTCCAGCGCCTCGGCCAGCTCGGCGGTCGACTTGTTGTTGCCGTGCAGGGTGATCCGCTCCGGCGGGAAGTCGGCGCGCAGCGCGACGGCGAGCTCGCCACCGCTGCACACGTCGATGCTCAGGCCCTCCTGGGCGACCCAGCGGGCGATCTCGACGGACAGGAACGCCTTGGACGCGTAGTGCACCAGGGCGGGGTCGCCGAAGGCCCGCGCGTGCTCGCGGCAGCGGGCGCGGAAGTCGTCCTCGTCGACGACGAACAGCGGGGTCCCGTACGTCTCGGCCAGCTCGCGGACGTCGACGCCCGCGACGCGCACGGCCCCGTCGTCACCGCGGGCGGTGTTGCGCGGCCAGACCGACTCGACCAGCTCGTCGAGCGCGGCCGCGGTGGTCGGCCGCTCGCTGGCGGTGTTGCTCGACGACAGGACATCCGCGTGCCGCGGACCTGCCGGGTGTGCCCTCATTGTTCCTACAATCGTTGCGGTGCGGTGATTCCCAGCTGCCGCAACCCGGCAGCCAGCACTTGGCGGGCGGCGGCGCAGAGCGCGAGCAGCGCGTCGTGCTCGCGGGTCGGCTCCTGGTCGCCCTGGGGCAGGACCCGGTGGCGCTCGGTGAACTCCCAGGCCTGGTCGGAGAGCCTGCGCAGGTAGCGGATGGCCCGCGCGGGTGGACCGGTGACGGCGTCGGGGAACTCGGCGATGGTGCGCGCGAGGTCGACCTCGTCCGGGTTGTCGAGCAAGTGAACGTCCACTGTGGTCGGTACGACGCCGAGCTCCTCGCCGTTGCGCAGCAAGGACGACAGCAGGGCGTGCACGTAGAGGACGCAGTAGAAGGGGCTCTCCTCCGTCTGGCCCGCGAGCACGTCGACGTCCACAGTGGAGTCGCTGAGCGCGGCGAACCGGGCGGCGTCGGCACCGACGGTGTCGGCCAGGTCGGCGGTGGTCATCTCGCCGGTCGTGGTGCGGACGGTCGCCGGGAGGGTGATCTCCCGGGTGCGCAGCGGGCGCGCCTCGATGGCGCGGCGGACGGCGTCGGCGCGGGTCTCGGCCGTCAGCCAGAGGTTGACGTACCCGGCGCCCGCGACCTCGACCTCGGCGACGGCGGGGTCGGTGACCAGCTCGTCGGCCAGCCAGTGCGCCAGCAGCCGGGGCGGGACACCGAGCGGACCGGCGGCGCGCAGGGCGACGGCGGTGGCGTAGTCCCCCCGGTTGCGATCACGCGGACGGGTGACGGCGACGTCGTCGGGGACCGCGCGGGTGTCGAGCCCCCGGTCGTCCAGCACGCGCACGGCGGCGGAACGAACCAGGTCAGCGAGCACGGCGGGGGTCACCGGGCAAGTCTAGGTAGCGGGGTTCCCCGCGCTGGCCGGGGCCCATGTCCCCAGCGGCCCGGGGTCCATAGACTCACCCACATGATTCGGTACGCCCGTCCCCTCGCGCTCGCCGCGGCCGCCGCGGCCCTCGTCGGCTGTTCGAGCACGCAGTCGGGCAGCCCGGTCAGCGTCTCGTCGCCCTCGACCGGGAAGTCGACCACGGCCGACAAGGGGTTCAGCCCGACCGAGGACAACCAGGACCCCACGGAGAAGATCGACGGGGTGCTCTCGATCGAGTACAAGGGCGCCCAGCACGTCAAGCCGACCGAGCGGGTCGCCTACGACCACAAGCCCCCGCTCGGCGGCGCGCACGACGCGGTGTGGGCGGCCTGCAACGGCGTGGTCTACAAGGTCGCGGTCCGCACCGAGAACCTCGTGCACTCGCTCGAGCACGGCGCGGTGTGGCTGAGCTACGACCCGGACAAGCTCGACAAGGCCGGGGTCGCGGCGCTGGCGAAGAAGGTCAACGGCAAGCCGTACACCGTCATGTCGCCGTACCCCGGCCAGGGCAAGGCGGTGTCGGCGCAGTCGTGGGGGCGGCAGCTGCAGGTCGACGAGGTCGACGACGAGCGGGTCGACCAGTTCATCCAGGCGACCAGGGCCAACCAGTACCTGACGCCCGAGCCGGGGGCGTCCTGCGACCAGCTCGGCGCGGGCCGCTTCGACCAGGACGACCCGCCGCCGTTCGACCCGTCGGACCCCGGACCTGGAGCGATCCCGCCGACCGGCCGGTAGCCGGTACCCGGACCTCGGTTGACACCGACCAGACACCGGTTCCCTAGACTTGGCCTCCGCACCCACCAGGTGCGGGCTTCCCGGTCGTCCCGGGGAGCCGACGCGCTCAGAGGTCCGAGGGACGGCATGGCCAGCGGAACGCAGAAGAAGGGCCCACACGGCGGCAAGGGTGGCAAGAGCGCGGTGTCGGCCGCGCGGGCATCCGTGGTCACCAAGAAGGGCCCGCCCTGGGGACTGATCAGCGGTATCACCGCGATCGTGCTGCTGGCCGGTGGCGTGTTCACCTATGCCTATGTCCAGGTCTCGGCCTCGGAGAAGTTCATCGCAGGCGAGGACAACAAGGACCCGTCCGAGGCCATCGACGGCGTGGTCAAGGTCGCCTACGCGTCCGGCCAGCACGTGCAGTCCACCCAGCGCGTCGCCTACGACCAGAGCCCGCCCTTCGGCGGCCCGCACGACGGTGTCTGGGCCGACTGCACCGGCATCGTGTACCCGGCCCCGGTGCGCAGCGAGAACATGGTCCACACCCTGGAGCACGGCTCGGTGTGGATCGCCTACAACCCGGACAAGGTCCAGGGCGAGGCGCTGGACAAGCTGAAGGCCAGGGTCGAGGGCAAGGCGTACATGGTGATGTCGCCCTACCCCGGTCTCGACCGGCCGATCTCGCTGCAGTCGTGGGGCCACCAGCTCAAGCTCGACAGCGCGGACGACGAGCGCATCGACCAGTTCATCAAGTCGCTGCGCACGAACAACTACCAGAACCCCGAGCCCGGCGGCCGCTGCGACAGCAACCAGACCGGCTTCGACCCGGCCAACCCGCCGCCCTTCGTCGCCGAGAAGCCCGGCGCGGACGCCGTCGGCATGGACGGCAAGGCCCCCGGCGCCAGCACCGACCCGTCGGCCCCGGCCTCCGCCCCCGCCTCGACCCCCGCGGCCCCGACCACCTCGGCCGCCCAGCCCTCCCAGTGACCTCGTCACAGCCGTCGACCGCCCCCACCACCCGGGGGCGGTCGACGCTCGTTTACGCGGCCGCCGCCCTGGTCGTCCTCCTGGTCGGCGCCACCGCGGGCATGCTCATCACCCTCGCCGCCACCGGCGGCGGCGAGGACACCCCAGGCGCCGACTCGATCGACGTCGGCTTCGCCCAGGACATGCGCGTGCACCACCTCCAGGCCATCACCCTCGCGGGCATGGCCCGAGACCGCAGCGACGACACCGAGGTCCGCCAACTGGCCTTCGACATCGAGTCCACCCAACTAGACCAAAGCGGCCAACTCAGCGGCTGGCTCACCGCCTGGGGCCAACCCACCCTCCCCCCCACCGACCAACCCCACATGCGCTGGATGGCAGGCGCTACGCACTCCCATTCGTCCCCCTCCGGCCTGGACCTGATGCCGGGAATGGCTACTTCGGAAGAGCTGATGAAGCTTCGGGCCCTCAAGGACCCGGAGTTCACTGTTTACTTCCTGCAGCTCATGCTCCGGCACCATGAAGGTGGGCTGGAAATGGCCAGCTATGCGGCTGATCATGCTCGGGTTCCTTATGTGCGGAATCTGGCTTCGAAGATTCAGCAGGGGCAGTCGGCGGAGGTCAAGCTGCTGACCTCGATGCTCACCAGTCGGGGCGCGCAGCCGCTTCCTGGCTGAGCTTGGGTTATCCGTCGGCGTGGGTGTCTGTTGCGACTTGAGTGGTCCACGACGCCGAACTGCCGCTTGGGGCGGGTTATCCACAAGGCCTCTGGTTGTCCACAGGCCCTGGTTTCAGCCTCTCTGGCCTTGCGTTCCCCTGGGTAGGCTGTGTATTCGGGGGTCTTTGGGTCGGGTTGATCTTGGCGGCCGTGGCCGAGTGGGCGGTGAGCTGGGGAAGTCTGGCTCTCGTGCCTTCGCTGCGCTGCGGTAGACGCCTCGGCTGGCCATCGGACAGGCGCGATTATGCGAAGAGCTCGATGGGGCGAACTTATTTTGCGCGGGGCCCCTACGACACCCTGGGAAGGGCTAAAAGCAGGGGGCCAAAGAGCGGCCCTCCCCTGCCCCTGTCGACGCTACGGGTGCCGTCCCCCCACACAAAACAAGTCCGCCCCATCGAGCACTTGGCACCAGCGCCGTGGTGGAGCGGGTGTCGGCCAACGTCGTCGGCGGGCGGTCTGGGCCAACGTTGTCGGCATTTGGTCCAGGTAGGTCAGGGTTTGGCGTGTTGCGGCGAGCTTATTTCTACGGCAAGAGGTCCATGGGATTCGACGACTCGGGCCAACCAGGTGAATAGGCCGTCGCGCCGTTGAGGGCTACCAGGAAAGTTGTCTGCACTTCGTGGCTGCGTCTCGGTGTTCTACCTGCAGGGTCGCGTGTTCCAGGCCGTACTCGTGCTGCAGCAGCTCCCTGGCCGCGTCCAGCACGGCGCCCTGGTCCGCGTTCTCCGACATCGTCAGGTGGGCTGAGGCGACCTCCATGCCCGAGGTCAGGGTCCACACGTGCAGGTCGTGGACCTCGGCGACGCCGGGGATGGCGCTGAGGCGGGCGGCTACTTCGCCGACGTCGACTCGTTCGGGGGCGTGTTGGAAGAGGATGCGGAGGGCGCGGCGGGCCAGGGACCAGGTTCGGGGCAGGACCCACAGGCCGATGGCGACGCCGATGATCGGGTCGGCCCAGCGCCAGCCGGTGGTGAGGGTGATGAGGGCGCTGATCAGGACGCCGACGGAGCCGATGAGGTCGGCGACGACCTCCAGGTACGCGCCGCGGACGTTGAGGCTCTCCTGGGCGCCGTCGCGCAGCAGGAAGAACGAGACGACGTTGGCGGCCAGGCCCGCGGCGGCCGCGAGCAGGACCGGGAGACCGGCGACGGCCGGGGGGTCGCCGAGGCGCTCGACGGCCTCGAAGACGACGTAGCCGGCGACGCCGAAGAGCAGGATGGCGTTGGCGAGGGCGGCGAGGACCTCGGCGCGGTACAGGCCGAACGTGCGGCCGGGTTTGGCGACCGCGCGGCGGGCGACGACGATCGCGGCCAGGGCGAGGCCGACGCCGACCACGTCGGTGAGCATGTGGGCGGCGTCGGAGATGAGGGCGAGCGAGCCGGTGGCGACGCCGACCGCGAACTCCACGACCATGATCGCGGCGGCGATGCCGAAGGCGGCCCAGAGCCTGCCCGCGAGCCGCCCCGACGCGCTGCCCGCCGGTAGGCCGTGCCCGTGTCCGTGTCCCACCACGCACCCCTCTCCCCGTCACCGTCCAACATATAGTCACATGCGCATACGTACAACCCGCTGTGACTCGATCGGCGGCGTTCGCCACTCGAACGAGGGATCATGGTCGCGGACTCCCCGAGGCGTTGTCAGCGCTCTGGTAAACGGGAAGGTGTGGTTACCCCATCGCAGCCGGGGGGCGCGCGCCCGGTCACCGCCCTCGCCCTCGTCCTGTTGTCGCTGGCCACGGCCGCGGCCCAAGCGTCCGGCCCGGCCCAACCCCCGGCGAACGCGTCCCCGATCGCGATGACCCCGGTGCGCGAACCGGTCGCCGCGGCGGCCGACCAAGCGGGCACGTCGACGCAACGGGTGATGTCCGCGTTCCCCGCGATCGGCCCGGTGACCCAGCTGCCCCCGCCCGTCGCCGTCGAGCGGATCGAGCCGCAGGCGCCGGTCACCTCGACCGGGGTGCCGAGCAACATGCTCGACGCGTACCGCAAGGCCGAGCGGCTGGCCCCGCGCGCGTGCGGGCTGAAGTGGTACCACCTGGCCGCGATCGGCCGGGTCGAGTCCGGGCACGCGGGCGGTGGGCGCGCCGACGACAACGGCGACACGGCGCCGCGCATCCTGGGGCCGGTGCTCTCCGGCGGTCCCGGCATCGCGGCCATCGCCGACACCGACGGCGGGGAGCTGGACGGGGACACCACGTGGGACCGCGCGGTCGGCCCGATGCAGTTCATCCCGTCGACCTGGCGGAAGTACGCCGCCGACGGCAACGGCGACGGGGTGCGCAGCCCGCACAACATCTACGACGCGGCCCTCGCGGCGGGGCGCTACCTGTGCTCGGGCGGCATGGACCTGAACAACGTCGACGACCTGGGCGCGGCGATCTTCCGCTACAACCACTCCGGCGACTACGTGGTCGCGGTGACGACGTGGTTGACCGCGTACTCGGGTGGCGTCACGCCGATCCCGCCCGCGCCGCCGGTGGAGGAGGCACCCGTGGTCGCGGTGCCGGAGCAGCCGCCGTCACCGTCACCGGAGCCCGCCCCGACGACGACGCAGCCGCCCTCGGAGACGCCGGCGCCGACGGAGACGTCAGTGCCGAGCGAGCCGCCGTCAACGGAGCCCTCAGAGCCCCCGGACCCGTCGGAGGCGGTGGCCCCGACGGAGACCGCCGAGGCGGCGCCAGCGGTGCGGCCTGCACGTCCGCACCGCCCGCACCCGAACCGTCCGGTGACCGGCGGCTGCACGGGGGTGGAAAACACCTCCGGCGCGGCTGCGACAACCGCGCCGGAGGGTGACTGCGCGGCGGGCTAGATCAGCCGGTCGCCGTTCTCCGGGTGGAACAGGTGGATCTCGCTCGGGTCGCGGAGCACGACGCGCACGGTCTGGCCGAGCCCGGGCGGGGTCCGGCCGTCGACGCGCAGCACCAGGCGGGGGCCGCCGGGGTCGTTGGCGACCGAGCCGTGCACCAGGGCGTCCGCGCCGAGCTCCTCGACCAGCTCGACCACCAGGTCGAAGGCGTTGGGCGAGCCGGCGGGCACCAGGCCGAGCGACTCCGGGCGGACACCGACGGTCACCGACGCGAGGTTCGCCTTCGAGATGGCGGCGACGGTGTCGCGGGTCAGCGGGACGTTGAGCTCACCGAGGCTGAGCGTGCCGTTGCCGACCGCGCTGGGCCGCAGGTTCATCGACGGCGAACCGATGAAGCCCGCGACGAAGGCGTTGGCCGGGTTGTCGTAGAGGGCGCGCGGGGTGTCGCACTGCTGCAGCAGGCCGTCCTTGAGCACGGCGACCCGGTGGCCCATGGTCATGGCCTCCACCTGGTCGTGCGTCACGTAGATGGTGGTGGTGCCCAGGCGGCGCTGCAGTGCGGCGATGTTGGCGCGGGTCTCCACGCGCAGCTTCGCGTCCAGGTTGGACAGCGGCTCGTCCATCAGGAAGACGGCGGGGTCGCGCACGATGGCCCGGCCCATGGCCACGCGCTGGCGCTGGCCGCCGGAGAGCGCCTTGGGCTTGCGGGCCAGGTACTTCTCCAGGTCGAGCAGCTTGGCCGCCTCGGTCACCTTCTCGGCGATGACCTGCTTGGACAGCCCCTGCAGCTTGAGCGCGAAGCCCATGTTCTGCGCGACGGTCATGTGCGGGTAGAGCGCGTAGGACTGGAACACCATGGCGATGTCGCGCCCCTTGGGCGGCACCGCGGTGACGTCGCGGTCACCGATGCGGATCGCGCCCTCGTCCACGTCCTCCAACCCGGCGAGCATCCGCAGCGCGGTCGACTTCCCCGACCCGGAGGGCCCCACCAGGACGAGGAACTCCCCGTCCTCGATCGACAGGTCCAACCCGTCCACCGCCCGGACCGGGGGCGACCCCGGGTACACCCTCGACGCAGCTTCGTACCGGACCTCGGCCACAACACCCTCCTAGCCGTCGCGCCCGAATCCCTCCAGACGCCCCGCCAACCCGCGATTACCCGCAGCAATCGCCCAGAGGCTAGTGCCAGATCCGCAAAAGGTCCAGACCACTTCGAGCACCGCAGCCCACCCGTGACCCACCCCCGCCAACCCCCCACTACCCCACATGCGCTACTCTTTCCCCCGTCACACAGCCGCCCCCGTAGCTCAGGGGATAGAGCACCGCCCTCCGGAGGCGGGAGCGCAGGTTCGAATCCTGCCGGGGGCACCAAAAACATGGGCAACATCCACGGCTAAGCGCCTGGTACTCGAAGACACCTATCAGGTGTGAGTACCAGCTGCTTCTGGTGCCGATGACTCCGTCCTACCCGCCAATGTCAACTCCGACGGCACCCATCGTGCAGAGGACAACGGCATCTGATCACTGACCGTCGATCGGTTGTTCGTCTTGCCAGCCTGTTGACCATCTCATACACCGGCCGTTTCGCCGGAGCAACAGCATCGCGGCATGAGCGGATGTTCGTCCGGTCGCGAACCTAGCGCGCTGCGGGTCTTCGAACGTCCGCCCGATCTTCGAGGTAAAGCCCGCCCGCTCCCATGACATGGCCTGTTGCCGGGCGTGGCTCTCACGTCGACAGGACTCGTTCGGCGTAACCGGTGGCACAAGTTGCAGCTTTCCCCGCCGCCAGCGGTCCTGTGGGTAAGACGAGGAGGTGACCATGACACCGGATGCCGCACTGCTGTCGACCGTGATCACCGGGCTGGTCGCGCTACTACCGGTTGCCGCGAGCGCATTGCGCCGATCAGGGTTGTTGGGCACTGTCGAACGCCTCCGGCGTGAGCGGGCCGCAGTACAGATTGTTCGGGAGCAGGTTCGGATGGCCACGTTGCCGCTGCCGCCGGGCACAGAGTTGTCCCACTCAGTAGAGAATGGGCTTCGGCTGGTCGTTCGGCCGGAGGGTCAGGATGACAATGAGGTGACGGGTTGAGCCACAAGCATGTCGACGAGTCCGACGCCGACGAGCCGTCGACTGGAGGCGGGTCGTTGACCATGCCCGCAGATGAAGACCCAGCCACTTTACGGGATGTCGAACTCGCATCGCGGCCGGGCCGTCCTGCCACCACCCCGCTGCGCGCGGTGTGGAACGGCGACGTCGAGGCGGTCGAGCGGGTCGTCCCGGTTGCCTCGGACGGCCCGGTCGACCGTACTGACTCGGTAGAAGCCAGGCAACAGCGGGCGACCCAGTTCAAAAGAATCGACTTCGACGGCTTCTACTTCGCGCATAGGCCCCGTCTGATCGCAAAACTCACCAAGGTGTGCGCGGGCGACGCCCGGCTGGCAGAGGACGTCGCCCAAGAGACATTCCTTGCCGCTTATCGCCGCCGCGATCGGCTCAACGAGCTCGAAGACCCTGCGGCGTGGCTCGCGACGGTGGGGACGCGAGTAGCCATCAAGCATTTTGAGCGCGAGGCGCTGCGTACGGAGCGGACCGTCAAGCGTGCCGCGGGCGAGTCGACCGTGGCCGAGTTCGACTATCGGATCCTGCTCAACGACCTGCTGCACCGCGTCCTGAGCCTTCAGGAGCGGCAGGTGGTGGAGTACCGGTACCTCGACGGCCACCACCGGCGGTGGATCGCCGACCGAACGGGGATCTCACTGCGTACCGTGGACAACCGAATCAGCAGCGCACTGGCGAAGCTACGGCGCCACATCGCACAGTCGAAGGAGGACGAGTCGTGACCATGCCGGAGCACGAGGACGACGCGGCCGTGCGGTCGATCGTTGAAATGAAGCGATCGCTCACCGAGTTGAAGCTCGACGTCCTGCTTCGCACGAGTGAGCCCGGCTCGACCACCGACATCAACGACATGGATGCGATCGTGGCCGAGGTTGCGGCTGGGGTGGAGGCCCGGCGGACGAGGGCCGACGGCGAATCTGCGTCGCCGCCCTACCAAACGTGGCCTGTCGCGTCGACCTCATGACCACCACCTGATGATCAGCCTGAGTGCCCGCCCGGCCGTCACCGACCGCCATCGCGCGGCCTATGACGGTCGGGCTCTGTTCCCTGATCGGCGGTCACCATGACGACTGATGACTTGACCCGCCGCTTGCGCGCCTGCCTCGATCGATACGACGCGGATTATGATCCGGCGGCAGTACTCGCGCCAGCCGCACTTGCTGACGCCATCGCGCTCCGAGAGGCGATTGGCAATCGCGTCACCAAGCACGTGGAGGCTGCAGCGGTGGTCGGGCTGCTGCACTGGTATCGCTACCTCCTGCTGCCCGCACCCGACGATCGTCCCGACTTGGATGAGGCGATCGAAGTCTTCCGCCAGGTTCAGCGGTCGCGACCGGATCTTGTTCCAGACGCGCTGCGGGAAACTCTGGTCCCCGCCGACACCCTTCGACCGGATAGCGACCCGTGGATGTTGATGGGCGACGACCTCATCCACGAGTACGAGGCTACCGGCGACCGGGACATGCTGGACACCTCCATCGCTGCTTTCCGGCTGGCACTCACCCGCGTAACTACGGAGGACTACCGCGCACAGCTGGTGACGTTGCAAAGGCTCGGCAGCGCATTGCTGCTGCATGTCGAGTCAACCGGCTCGCCCTCCGGACTGGACGAGGCGGTAGACATCTTTCGCAAGTCAGTGGATCTCGGCGACCGGGATCGCCGTCCCGGTCTCACGGGCCTGATGGCCGCGCTGTACCTCCGCTACCGGCGTCACGGACATCCCGACGATCTGCAGGAGATCGTCGAAGTCGGAAATGAGGCTGCGGCGTCGGTACCGCGGGATGATCCCGAGCACTTCCGCCTGCTGTCTCTACTGGCGATCGCACATTACGCCCGGTTCCAGCACACGGGTGAATCGCACGAACTCGACCGCGCGATCGATGCCAGCAGTCATGCTGTCGCTGGCGCGAACCATGAGCGTCCCGAACTGGCGGGAAGGCTGTCCAACCTCGGCATCGCCCTCCGTGCGCGCTATGAACGCACCGGCAACGTCGCGGACCTGGACACCGCCATCGACGTCGCCCGCCAAGCAGTCCACGCCACACCCATCGACCACCCCAACCTCCCACGCCACCTGTCCAACCTCGGCATCGCCCTCCGTGCGCGCTATGAACGCACCGGCAACGTCGCGGACCTGGACACCGCCATCGACGTCGCCCGCCAAGCAGTCCACGCCACACCCGTCGACCACCCCGACCGATCGGGTGCCCTCCTGAACCTCGGCGGCACGCTGCTGGCGAACGGTGAATTGCGCGGTGATCAGGAGTTGCTGAACGAAGCCGTCAGCGTGCTCCGCGCTGCCTCGAACACCACGGCAGTCGGCTCACCGATGCGCGCGCTCGTTACGACCCACCTGGGTCGGGCCGCCGCAGCCGCCGGTGACTGGCCGTTGGCCGTGGAGGTCTTTGACATCGCGATCCACGCAGTCGACCAGATGGTGTGGCACGGAGCCGACCGCGACGACAGCGAGTTCCACCTCGCCAGGTTTTCTGGGCTCGCGTCGGACGCTGCCGCGTGCGCGTTGAATGCAGGTGATCCCTCCCGCGCCATCGAATTGTGGGAACACGGTCGGGGTGTGCTGCTGACGCGGTCGCTCGACCTGTCCACGGATCTGACCGAACTCGCGGAGCGCGCACCGCATCTCGCGGCCCGTTTCGCGGCCTTGCGCGACCGGTTCAACCACCTCACGCCGCACGGACACGACGATCCGCCGTCGTCATTGGAATGGTCCAAGCGTGTTGCTCGGCGTGAGTGGGATGAGGTGATGGAGGAGATTCGTAGTTTGCCTGGATTCGAAGGGTTTCTGGGTCGGATGGCGACCACCGACCTGCTAGACGCGGCTACGGCGGGCCCTGTCGTACTGCTCAACGTGAGTAGGTACCGGTCTGATGCTCTCGTGTTGACCAGAAGCGGCGTATCGGTGATTCGGCTGCCGAGAGTGAACCCAAAGGAGATTGAGCTCCGGCTAGTCACGCTGAAGGCCGCAATGACACGGGAGGGATCTCCACATCAGGAAAACCGCCTGCTGGGCGATATTCTCGGGTGGCTCTGGGAGGCAATCGCCAAGCCGGTGTTCGACGGCATCGGCCTGACTGGTCGTCACGCACCTGATGATGATCTTCCGCGCCTATGGTGGTGTCCGTCGGGTATGTTGTCATTTCTTCCGCTTCACATGGCGGGTTATCACGACACGCCTGCGGGCGATGTCCCGGAAACTGTACCGGACTTGGTCATTTCGTCCTACACGCCGACGATCCGCGCCTTGATTCACGCACGTCGCCAGCGCGAGGCGAAGGCATGCGCGCCGCATGTGCTGGCTGTGGCAACGTCCTACGTCCCTGGTACACCCTACCTACCTGCTGCGGGACCCGAAGTGGCGGAGCTGCGCGACATGTTCCCCACGAGCGTGGAAGTGTTAGTCGAAGCCGCAGCCACTCGGGACGCCGTGCTCGCCGCGATCCCCCGTGGCACAATTGCACACTTCGCATGCCACGGCGTCACCGATCCTGTCAGCCCGTCGTCCAGCGGATTGGTGCTGGCCGACCAGAGGCTGACCGTGCTTGATCTGGCAGGGATCCGGTTGGACAACGCCGAACTCGTCTACCTTTCCGCTTGCAGCACTGGCACCTCCGCTCCGACCTTGGCCGACGAGGCGATCCACGTAGCGACAGCTTTCCAAGTGATCGGATTCAGACACGTAACTGCAGCTTTGTGGCCGGTGGCCGATAATGTAGCAAGAAGAGTCGCCCACCTGTTCTACAAGCACTTGGAGTACGACGGCCGTCCGAACCCTGAACACTCCGCCCTGGCCCTGCATGCCGCAACCGAAGCGTTGCGGATACAGAAACCCGAGTGGCGCATGTGGTGGATGGCCATGATTCATATCGGCCCATAAGCCAGCCTAACCCATTCATTCAAAATCGACCGTCAAGCAAGATACGAACCAACGATTCTCACCTGCTGTACAGCGCCAGACCTTCATTTCCGGCGACTACCAGAGAATCGACTAGCATCTGCCAATGCGCAAGATGCCCTAGTTCTTCAGCCGCGCTTCGGATTTCCTTGAGCCAGTCGTTGGACAGCCATGACTGCTTGACCGTGACACGGCCATCGTGGAGACACAAAGCGATCACCCAGCATATCCCACGGGTGACTTGCGTCTGTGCCGGGAGTTTTCGCAGGATTCGAATTAGCCCGTCGACGCATTGAAACTCACCCCGAGCGACAGGCACCCAATCGTCGATCAGTTCGATGAGGTCTTCAGCACGGACCCAGTCGATGGGTTCGCCGGTGACCTCGTTGTACAGGTCTTGCGCCCACATCAGCGGATCTGGCAGCAGTGCGGCGGCGGCCCATTTGCCCCAGTGATGATCCTGATATGGATTCAGGTCGCCGCTCAGGTAGCCGGTGGCGTGGTGCAGCAACGACGGCCATGCCGTTCGAGCGGCCGCGGCTAGGCGCTCGTTCTCCGCGCCTGCCGCGGCGAGGCCGTGAAGAAGGTTCGACATCAGATGCGCATCCGCGCGCAGGGCATCGAGGTGTTCGAGCAGCGACCCGACATCGCCGTGCTTCGCGAAGCCTTCGAGCAGTGCTCGCGCGGCGATGAGCGTGTGCTCCCCTCGGTCGTCCGCTGCCCAGCCCTTCGCCTCTTGGGCGACCATTGCTTGTCTCGTGACGTTCAGAAGGGTGGTGAGTTGCGCGTTGGCAAAGTCGGTACGGCAGTGGTCCGCAGCCGCGGCTGCGCCAAATCCGCGAATGGCTGCGTCGAGTGTGGCGATGTCTACGGAGTCTGCTGCCAGCTTGTGAAGGCGTTCGGCGATGTCGCCGACGATCTTGATGCGCGACCGTTGCTGGCCGTTCTGGTCCCATGGTCCGACTTCCGCGAAACGAGCCGTTTCGGCAAGCCAATCTCCTGCAATTCGGTGGATACACGGGTCACCGTGGCACGGAGCCGACCAAACAACATCGCATCCACGTGCTAGGTATAGTCTTGTTTCTAAGGATGCTTTGCCTGCCATGGCGAGACCAGCTGTGGCGACGTCTTGAATCGAGCGTTCGATAGTAGCCAAGAGGGTGGTCATCGCTGGCGTGAGGAACGCGGGTAGGGCTTGTGCCACGGCTCGGTCGTATCCCCGGTCGAAGTACTGACCTTCATCGCGCTGGTCCTCGGCTTCCTGGAATGACAAGGCAACCTCGAGCACGAACTCAGTTGCGAACTTCGCCTCGTCGCCCAGCGCGCTCATGTCACCGGTCGCAGCTCGTTCGATTGCTGCGCGGACGACGTGGGCCACGGCGTCTTCAGGTCGGGTTGGCATCAAATCGCTATCGGCTTCGAGTAGCGAACGGCTGACAGTCAGGTCTGCGGCGATCTCCGCCGAGGAGGGAGGCACGTAGTCAGTAGTGTGCTTCGGCGCGCCCCAGTACCTGTTCTGCAGCCGCATGGCGGTGTACACGATGGTTTGGCGCGCCTCGTGCGCTTCTTGGGCGGCCTGGATCTCGGGTGGCGGAACGACCTCCATGTAGTACTGGTCACCATGCTGCGTGATCCGATACTGGTCTGAGTCCAAACTCGCTGCCCAGTTCCTCGTCGAGTCTCGAGGGATCCCGAGTCGGTCACCCTTCACGACGAGTTTTTCGGCGACGCTCCTCAACACCGCAGCGCGCGCTTCTCCGCCCTGCAACAGCAGGTGCGCGGCCACCTCACGTGGAGTCCATTGGCGACGTTCCAGGTTCACGAGACCTTCGGTCCGCGCATTCAAACTGTACGCCTCACCCGCCCGACGAGCGAACTCCAGTTCCCATACGAACGGCTCGGCGAGGAACCCATCTAGTTCGGTATCGACCTTTTCCAGGTGGCGCACCAAGAGGCCGAACAGCAAACCCGGGACCGCAAGATTCTCGCATCCAGTCAGGAGAATCTCCATGACCCTTGTAGGTGACGCCCCCTGACTCAGCCAACTGTCAGCAACACGCTCCATCGCCAGGAGAGCGCTCATCGCCGGGTACGGGCCGACCGACGTACCCCGATACCAGCTCCACACATGGGGATCGCCTAGGTACAAACGAGCGGCGCCGTCGAGGTTCAGGACGAACCCTCGGCTTTCATTGCCGCCGTCCTCAGCGTCGACTCCTTCGTTTGGTTCGCTTGTCTCTCCAGGTGACACTTTCGGCGGATCAAACCGCGCTAACCTTCTTACCCGGGCTTGCGCGCCACTGTTCAAGACATTGTTCACAACCCGCACCGCTGTCGATATTGATGCGGTATGGATTAGCTGCCAGAACCCGCCGAACCAGTATTGAGCGAACGGTGGTCCTGCGCCTTTCCAGCGGCCTTGATGTGAACGGACGCCTTCATCGCTGCGCCAGTCGCGCACCTCATCGATGTAGTAGGACTCCATCAGCGTCGCCAAGAGCTCTGGGTTCTTCTGCGCTACAGCGTGGGCGCTCAATGGCGAGTCAACGGCAGGAGCCAGGAACGCTGGCGCGTCGTCGGCGATGGCCCGCAAGCACGCTTCGGCATCATCGTCGATATCCGGCCCCAGCATCGCCAAAGTCTCGACGAACTCCTCCCCTGTGAGGTGGTAATCCAGGTCGCGTCGACGCCGATGCCGCCTGGATATCCAACTCGGAGTCAGATCCTCGCTGGCGCTGCGGAGAGGGAACGACTTCCAGTAGTCAAGCAGGCGGTTGCGCAGTCTGACGCGCAATGGGTTCCCCGCTGGTGCAGCCGCCAGAGACAGGGCCTGCAACCAGTCTGCGAGCAGCTCGAACGACTCGGTCGACACCTCCCACGGCGCTGCCGTGTCGAGCAGAATCTGAACGACAGAGGCCGCGACGGCGATATCGACCACCGTTTTGGTCTTGTGCCTCTGTTGCACCACCCGAACGACGTCGTCGAGGCGCAACCCTACGGATTGATCCCTCAATGCGGACTCAAGACTCTGGTACGCGTAGGGCGTCTCCAGCACCGCCTCAACAGGGACGTCGGCCCACCGCGATCCATGCGCAGCCGCGAACGGTATGAAACTCGAGAGCAGTTGGTGGAAGACACTGTCGGGCCGGACACCTGGCGCCTTCAGCAATGCCTTGCAAGCGAGTGTGGTGGCTGACAGTGCCCATCTGGGAACGTTGGCCGCTTCGAGCAACTCGGTTGGACTCTGGCTGCGAATCAGGAGGATGGCGGTGGCATATCGTCGGAGTTCGTCGTGTGCGAACTCCGGCTGGTCAAGATACGGGTTGGGAGGTGCGAGCAGATGATCCCGGCGCAGCGCATCCACCGCGGTCGCGTCGAGGCTGGCGCGAGGTTGCTGGCTCTCGGGCAGTCGCATCGTCGAGGCCGCCACCGCGAGCAACGTCTGTTCGCGCGCCTCCGCCGAGCCAGTGCCCGGGCGCCCGTCCCCCCTGACCACCCTGCTCCACACCAACTGCAGACACTCCCACTCGCCCAGCGAGTTGTCAGGCTCCGAGCCGGTCCGCGCGAGCAAGTCCAACACCACGGGTCGGCGAAGCAGCGAGTTTGCGGGCAGGTCCCGCAAGACCGCACGCAAGAGGGGGAAGCGGTCGGCGACCACCGAGACGTCTTCGTCTCCCAATGGGCTCATCGTGAAAGATGGCTGAACCCTCCCGAAGCCCAACTCCAGTTGTTCGCGTACGAAGCCGGAAGCCTGATCGGACGTGACCGCCACGACCCCCACTCGCGCGGCAGCTGCGGCTGACACCAAGTCGCCCAGCAGAGCGGCGGACCGCTCGAGCACGACATCAGCGGCATCGATTACCAGCACCCGGCTCGGTGCTGAAAGCTCGGCGAGCACGTCTTGCATCGACATCCCAAGCACGGCCCGAAGCTCCAGGCTCGACTGGGGGAGGCTGCGAAAGTTCAGCACCATCGCTTCGAACCCCGCTGGGTCCGCGGCTTCGAGCTCGGCGATCACCGAGAGCGTCAACGCGCTCTTACCAGTACCGGACTCGCCGAATACCAGCAGAGCTGAACCGGAGGAACCCGCGTCGCGCAGGGCCGTGGCGAGTTGCCCTCGACGATCGACGAAAGCTATCTGAACCGGCTCCCCGGCACCCCCGCCACCGATGGTGCTCCGTACACCAGCGATAGCCAGTTTTCGGTGTTCGGCGACGACCGACCACGCTCGCTGATGTCGCGTCTTGCCCGAGTCGATGACGACGTGCAGGTCCCGGCGCAGGAGGTTGAGATCCACCACGGCGCCGGTCGCGTCATAGCGAGTCGCCTCAACCTCGAGCCGGTCCCGGACGGTGACCCCGTCGACATGTGCCGCAGCGACACGATCCAGCGATATCGCCGCGGCTGTGCGATCACCGGCGTCCGGGCTCTGAACCGCGAACCCCAGGAGGTGCAGCCGCCCCAGGAGTCGCCACGCCAACCGCAGACCTTCCTCGGCCGAGGTCCCTTGGTCGACGACCGCTTCAACCATTTTCCGGAACTGGGCGTACCTGTCACGCACCGGTTTAGACCAGCGACGGTCCACATCCATGGACGATTGGAACGACCTGTGGTCAGCATGAGCCCGCGCGATGTCGCATACAGTCGCGAGCTGCTCCCACTGATTGGATCGACCAGCGACCGCCACCGCGACCTGGTGGGAATCAGCGTCGAACTTGTCGACCTCGGCGAGCAGCGACCCGACGAGCTTCACCGTCGCGCCATCGCTCTGGACGAAGTTCGGCGTCGCCCGACAGGCTACGGCGAGTGTTGCCTCAGCCGTTCCGTCCCCGCCCACTATAAGAAGGTCATCGATCGGATGTGCCGGACCGGTCTGAAACGACACCTTCCTCACCGGGAGCTCGAAGACCTCCGGCCGCCGACCACCGGTCAACATGCCAGCCAAGTAGACCGCCGCGACACGATGCGCGAACGAAACTCCACCACCACCGGTCGCATACGTGCTTGAACCCCACTCGGTCTCGTCAGATGCCTCCGCGCCAGCCTCGACCTCCCCGTCCCGAGCAACACCGGCCAGCGTGGACGGCCCATCACCCTTGGAGCGGACGACCTGCTCCGATCCAACAGGTTCGCTCATGGCCCCCCACACATGACGTCGTCTCGTGACTCGCCGAGCATCTGACTGTAGCGACGTCCCCTGAGCAGCGCAGCCGCAGGCGGGCACCATGCCGGTCCGCATCGCGACCAGGTGTTGAGACTAGTCGCGGTGTCGATGAGACGACCGGCGTCCAACCGGCAATGGTGGAGTCCTCGCCTACCAACTGGCTGGCGCAGCCGGGAGTGGGCGGCGCGCCCGAACAGCTCACCGGCAACCGGAGCACCGAGAGGTAGGCAGCGTTGCGCCTGAATCGAAGGCGATGCAAGGTTGCGGCTTCAGCAGCCCCTCATTCCGGCTACGGGTGATGGCGTCGAAGGCACGGACCACACCCGAGACGGGACCGCTGGGCAAAGTGCGCAGGTGCCCGGCGTCGGGGCATAGCCCCAATGCCTGGCCGTCGGTGTCGACGCGGTCACCGAACAGGGTGATTTGGGTCTTCGCCGCACAGCACGTCGAGGGCCGCACCGAGCAGGACGAGGGCAGCGACCGCGCCGGTTCGAATCCATAAACACGAACCAGCACCGCCAAGACTGCACCGCCGCCCTGCTCAGGGCCCGGTTCGGCGGGGTGCAGGTTCAAGTCCTGCCGGGGGCACACAGAACGTGGACAACATCAACAAGCGGGCGGCTGACACTCGAAGACACCTACACGGTGTGAGTGTTAGTCGTTGCTTGCGTCGTCGGTCCCGTCTGACCCGCCCGGGCGGCGTCGGCGGGCTGAGTACCAAGGCAGCAGTAGACCCACACACGCCGACGGTTGCGACCAGCAATCGAGGGCTGCCCGGACCGTTCGGTCCGGGCAGCCCGGGCAACTCGACGACCTACACGGCGTAGCGGTAGTAACCGACGAGGTCAGACAGGACGGTCACCTTGTCGATATGTACAGATGTACCCGTGCGCAGCGCATCGATCATCTTCCCGCCGCCGATATAGATGCCGACGTGGTGGGTGTCGGTCTTGTTGCGGCCGTAGAAGACCAGGTCACCGGGCCTGGGCTTGCTGACCTTGTGTAGGTGCCGGTTGGCGATCTGGTTGTTGGTGTTACCCGAGCCGAGCACGTCCCTGCCGTAGGCGAGCGAGTAGACCCAGCGGGTGAACCCGGAACAGTCGACGCCCACCGTGCGGTCGGCGGGGCAGGGCCGGATCGAACCGGTGTACCCGTCGCAGGTGCCGAGCGTGGGGCGAGGCTTGGCGCTGTGGCCGCCGCCCCACGAGTAGGGCACCTTGCCACCCTTCCAGCCGGGCAGTTTGTGTCCCTGCGCTACCCTTTGCGCGTACTTCACGATCTTGCTCGCGGTGCTCCGCTCGGCAGCGGTCTCCGCTTGGACAGCGGCCACGGGCGTCACCTGGGCCTGCGGTGAACTCGCGTGCGCCGGAGTCGTCAGAGTCGACCCGCCCACCGTGGCCGCGACGACTATGAGTCCCAATGTCACCAGGCGAGCCCGGTTCAACGATCCCTTGACTGACAATGTCACACTCAATCCATTTCCATCTTCTTGAAGCGCCCCTCGTCGGTTACGCGAGGCTGAAATGATCCCCAAACCATCATCGGAGATGCGCGGAAAACCGCCATCCCCGACGGGATTTGTGCGGTCCTGGGGTGATGCGCCGGAGGTTCACGATCGGCACGAGACCATCGTGGGCAGCCCAACCTCGGCGGGCAAGACCCCAGCCGTTTCAGGAACGTTTCAGTGTTCCGACCTGGCGTTTCACCTTGCGGGCCGCCGCGCGGACGGGCAAGGTGATGCCATGCCCAGTGACCGCCGAAGACTACGCGAACTCCTCGAACTGCCGGATTCAATGCCACCGCTGACCCGTAAACTCACTTACGACATCCGTACGGCCTATGAGGCGTCTGATTCGCCACCCTACAAAGAACTGGGCGACCGCAGCAGCCGGACCCAACAGGGTTTCCTGGTCCCAGCGACAATCAGCAGAATCCTGTCGCCCAATTCCCGGGACCGAAGCCTGCCCGACTGGAAGTACTACGCGTTGCTGCTCCCGTTGCTCGGGCTCGACCCCGCAGAGTTGGAGCCGCGGTGGAAGGAGGCCCAGGATGAGTGGCGAGCGCGGCCCGCCAGCAGTGACGGCAAGACCAGCAAAGCCGGTGAGACGACCGCACCTGCACCCCCAACTTGGTGGCGACGCAAACCCCGGCTGCTCATGGGCGCGGTGAGCGGGGTCGCGGCCGCGGCACTTGGCGCCTGGTTGCTAGGGGGCGACGCCAACCAGTCCGCAGCCTCGCCGCCGGTCGAACACATCGACCCGACCATGGACAACACGGACCCTGTCGCCACCGGCTGTTCACCGGACATGCGCGAGCAGACGTACTACACGCACCTATACCGCGACTGGCCCAGCACCACCAGCATGACCAGCGCGATGATCACCCTCAGGTACAGCCCGAAATGCCGGACGGTGTGGGCGGTCCTCGAAGGCGCGCCGCCCGGCACACACGCCACACTGCACCGCGCCGACGGCCGGGAACTGCGGTGCACGGCGGGCCACAACGGCCAATGCACCACCAACCAACTCAGTGACCGGGGAAGCAGCGCGTACGCCGATGCGCAAGCAGGCGACGCCTACGGCAAGACGCGACGTGTGTGACCCGCACCCTGGCCGGTCCTTGACCTCCCGCCGCGCGGTCAGCAGCAGCCGGAAATCTACAAGTGCCGCCACTGCCGCACCTCGGCCTCGATCGCTCAGGCGTCTGCAGGCGCGGACTTGATCACCAGGTGCGGTGCAAAGACCGCGACGGTACCCAGTTCCGCCAATCGTGATAGCTCCTCGTCGCCTCGGACGATCTGTCGGGGAGTCGAGGAGATGGCTGGACGACTGCCGCGCTCAACGAGCTGGTTGACCCACCTCGCAACTGCGCCGAGTACGCCCTCGGCACCCGTGCCACCGCGGCTCCGGCGGCGGCGCCGATGGCCGTGGCAAGGACCAAACCCCGCCATCCGCTACATGGCCTGCCGTCTGCGCGGTCGTTCGGTGAGGTGGTGTCCAGTGAGGTGACCGAGGGTGATCCACACCGCGATTCCCCCAGCCTGCAGAGGAGAAGCAGCCCGACCACGCGGTCGGGCTGCTTCTCACCTTAGGGCAGCAGGTTGTTCAGGGCGACGAAGAGCTGCTCTGCACGAGCCAGGGTGACCTCGGCGATGTTGGGGACGAGGGCGACCTGCTCACGCAGCAGTTTGGCGGCGGGCTTGTAGTGATCGAAGTTGCCGGTCGCGATGGTGTTGTCGCGGAAGTAGGTTTCGATCTTGCGGACGATGCGGGGGTCGTGAGGGTTGAGATCGCCCGTGGTGATCGGTGTCGGGAGGTGCTGGCTGTAGGCGCGGTTGACCAGGTCGAGGTAGAAGACGGGCTCGAACAGGTCTTCGATGTCGGCGTCTTTGGTGCCGGTGAACTGGCCGACTTCGAGCAGTCCGTCCTTGGCTAATTGGTCGTTGTCGCGGAGGCGTTTGACGGCGCCGAGGTCCTTGGTGCTGGAGTCGACCAGGACGGCGACGTGGAGCTTGTTGGCGCCGAGGAGGGTGACGAAGGTGGAGAGCTTGCCTGAGCCGCCGATGGGGGTCTTGACCCAGCGGGGGTCCAGGCCGGTGCGGCCTTGGTCGGTCAGGGCATCGGAGAGGATGTCCAGGTAGATCAGGTCGCTAGGACCCTTCAGCAGGAGGGTGTGTTCGCCGATGAACAGGCTTTGGGTCATCTCGATGCCCATCGCCGCGTAGAGGGGGAACGCGGTGTCCTCGTCGGCCTTGAAGATCTCGGCGGAGACCTTGGTGCCGGAGTTGTCTTGGTCGATCACCGTCCGGACGCGCTGGAGGTGGTCTGCGGAGACCATGAACGGCGAGTGGGTGGTGTAGAGGACCTGGTGTTTGGGCGCCAAGCGCTTGTCGATCAACCGCAGCAGGTCCTGCTGGGCTCGGCCGTGCAGCGACAGGCCGGGCTCGTCCAGCAGAAGGATCAGGTCATGCTTGGCGGCTTCCTCGAGTTCGGTGAAGTAGGCGAGGAAGGAGAAGAACCAGACGAACCCTCGGGATCGCTCGTCGAAGGGGACCGAGGCGCGGTGTCGGCTGTTGTCAACACGGATCTGCAGGATCGGGCCCTCGTTGAGCGGGGCCTTGGCGTTCGCCTCGGGCTGGAAGGGCTGGAGCTTCACCGCGAGCTGGGTGTTCTGCGACCAGTACTCGAACACCTCGTCGGAGATGCCCGCGCTGGCGTTCTCGAGTTCACGGACAACGTGTTCGTGCTCGTTGGTGATGTGGAAGTCCTCGAGTTCGGCGCCTGCCATGCCCAGCAGGCTCAGCAGCGCCTGTTCACCGCGGTCGAGCTTGCCCCCGTCGCGGCGGCGGATCAGGTCGGGAACGGAGACCTTGCCGGGCATGGAGTCGTAGTCGTCGAAGTAGACGAACTTCGGCAGTCGTGGCGAGAGGATCTTGTGGAGGCAGTGCCAGGCCGTGCCGCCCCACCCGTCCAACTTCTCCAGCAACTGGGTCGCCGCGGTCGGCCGGTCCGGGAGCTCCCGAAGCGCCTCGACGAAGTCCGCGATGGACTTCGGGTTCTTGATCGCGTCCTTCGAGGTGGGGTCAAGCCCGTCAAGCAGGTGAGCGACCATGTTCTGCTCGTCGTAGTCCACCTCGAACGTGCCGCCTGTGCGGTAACCTCGTTTGAGTCTGAGGTGTCGCGTGGTGAGGGCTTCACTGCCGAAGTGAACGGTGACGAGTTGGACCTCGTACTAGGTAAGTTCGAAGGTGGCGCGCACTGCCGGGATGAAGCCCTCGGTTACCTTGCGATCCTTGGACCGCTTCGCGGGGAAGTCGATGACCTCGTCGAACTTCGCCGACGCCTCAACCGGGTTCAGCCGGTAGATCGCACGCAAGGTCGCCGTCTTGCCCGACTCGTTCTTGCCGACCAAGCTGGTGACGTCCGGCTCGACGTCGAACCGATCGGAGTCCTCGACCGACCGGTAGTTGACGACATGGACGTTGATCAGTCTCACTCGTGCTTCCTCCACGGGCTGGCCGGGCCGCGCACGATGGAGAGGACTAGCTCGCGTCACGGCTGTTGCCCCTGCCGGTGCGTGAGCGTTTCGGGATATGGTCCTGACGCCAATCGGGACGACCCCGGTGCCCGCCCATCGAGCGCGAGCGCCGGGGTTTCTGTACCAATGCTGATCGTAGCGTCGGAGGCCGAGATCCCGACCGCACTCCCCATCCGGGACAGCCAGCACCTACACCGAGTTGGACACCACCCGCGATGTTCGGCCTGTCGTGGTCGCAGGCGAGACCGGGACCGAGGTCAACGCCTGGCCGAGCAAGCAGGACACTAGAAGAGCTACAGCTAGCCCGCCGTCACGGTTGTCCCTGTCGACGCCTCCGAACGACCGGAGCATCCAGCCGGACCCTGTGGGTATCCCCGACGAGCAGCGCTCATAGACCTTCCACTGGCCACCCACCGGTACGGCCACCGCTCACCGGCTCACCGGCGGCAAGATTTCATCCCCGAACACCATCGGGGCGGCCCGCTGTGCCTGACACCCTCGGTGGCGCTGAAGGAAATGTGCTCCCGCCAGCGCACTCAAGGCAGGCAGGCGACAGCGGGTACCCTGACCTGGACAACCTGACCGTTGCCATCATGGCAGAATTGAGCTAGTCCGAGGTGTTGCGCAGGTGACAACCACGAAAGGTGCGTCATGTATCTCGCCCGCAGTGCTCGCCTGTGAGGCCAGAGATGAGGAACGCCGAATCGCGGAGGCTCGTGATGCAGCCGAAGAGCTGACGCGGGAGCAAGAATGCAGCCCTCCACCTCGGAGGTTCTCGCTGCGCCGCCCCCGCCAGCCTCCTCACGTTCCTGCAAGCTTTCCCGTCGAGTACGGCCGACGCACGTACTCGCCGGTTTCCAGAAACGCCGATGGCGTCCGTGCTGGTAACTACATCACGTTCTTCGACGAAGCAGAGGCGATTAGAGCCCATAGGGATCCATGCAGGAGCGACGACTACCGTTTTAGGGAATCACTCGGCCTCAATAGGACTCCAACTGGGGTGAGCGTCGGGTTCGTCATCGCCACTTTCCAAAACTTTGGCCGTATAGGCGCACCCGTCCAGATAGCCCTCCATTCCGGAGTGACGATCGAGAAGCATCCGTCGGCGAAAGTCTGGATTGAGGAGAGCTCGGGTAGAGGTTGCGATTTTGACGGCGAATGCGCGGCCGGATCGGCCCTGGTCGACCTAATCGAACTCTTTATGACACAGGATGTCCAGTGTCTCTACCGACGCCTGGCACCCGATTTCATCTTTCGACTAGTACAACTTGGCCATGACGAGCATTCCGCCACTCTCGCCCTGAAGACCGCTTCTCGCTGGGGACTGGTTCTCGATGGTCGAATCAGCGAAGCCGGGCGTATTTGGTGGTATGCGGAACGACGCCGTCAAGGCATCGAACTTCTGGAAGGCGCAATGACTACCGAGCAGCCGACGACTGCAAATCAGGTCATCAACTTCTCACACTCCACAGTGACAGGCTCATCGTTTGCCGGAGGTTCACATGCAACCGCCAGCGCCGCAAACACTTCGCCCAACGATGTTGCGAACATCATTGTTCAGGTAGTCAAGATCCTCAACGAGGGGCGTCACACCCTAGATCTCACAGACGAACAAGTTCGCGAGCTGAGCGATTCCATTGAAGTCCTAGTGGAGGCTTCCGCTTCTCCCGAACGCAAAGGGCCCGGACTAAGGGTAGCCGTTCGCTCTGTACTCAACCTTGCCGGAACGCTCATCGTCGGCGCGGGAGGAAACGCGGTCTGGGAGGCATTCAAAGCGCTGGCGGGCTAACCATTTCATGGAAAGTTCGGTTTGTATCCAGTCGGCCAGGAAGGCGACTTACCGGGGAGCCAGTGGGCGTTCCGGCGGCCCGACGAGTCGAGGCGCTGTCCCGAGAAGTCGCATTCGTCGAGGTCGCTGGATGAGAAGTCCACATCCGAGATCTCCGCGCCCGCGAATTGGCACCCAAGTAGTCGCGAGCCAGGGAACACGGCTCCATTCAACACGCTGTCGGTCAAGTTCAACCCGTTGAGGTGGCCCCCCGCAAACCAGGAGCCGGACAGGTCGATCGCTCCCCAGTTTCCTCCGCCGAAGTTGCAGTCAGCCAGGACGGAGCCCGTCATCTTTGCGCCGTACATTGTTATGCCGCCGGAAAAATCAAGGCCGCGCACATCAATTCCAGACAGGTTGGCTCCACGCAGATCGGCCTCTAGGTAGTTGGTCCCCGACTTCCCAAGGATGCTGAACGCCACGGAGATCTCCTCGGGCGCCTTGTTCCTGGTGTCGGCCGCCGTAGCGCGCCGCGTCTGAGATATTCCATTCTGAGTCCGCAAGAATTCGGCGAGAACCCCCACTACAGCGCCTCGATCGGGGTGACCGATTACTCCTTTGGCGCTCATCTCCTGTAATATGGCAATACGTTCCCCGCTACTGGCTGCCCCGTTAAGCGCGCGAGCAAGTTCAGTGACGGACTTTGCCGACGTGCCGAATGGCCAGTAGTCCTTGGTCGCCGCGACGCCCAGATATGAACCAAGAGCGCCGAGAGGAAGCGCGACGGCACCCACGAGCAGAGAACGACGCCCCACCTTGAAGCTGTCTACAGCCGCGTCCCAGGAGTCCTGCTCAGTCGCCGGTCGTCGCAAGTGTCTCACCTCACACGGTCGAGGCGGGTCGATTCCCCAGAGCGTATCAAGCCGACTCGATCCGGCTCGGCCGCTGCCACCGCTAGCACACCGACCACCCTCGCTGTACTCCGGCTGGCACCTCAGCCAGCCGGCCACGCGAGAACGCATACCCAAGCGGTCACTCTGGACGCTCCCCACAACGATCAACGCCGGGTGCGGACGGGCACGTCGACACAAAGCAGACCAAACGATCATCGGCACGACCTCTATCCAGCAGGCGGCAGCTTGCTGGTCGTGCGAGCCAACCCGCCAAGAGCAGGTGAACGGCCGCGCCCGTGCAGCGCCAGCGGGTCGTAGGTGACCACCTCGGCGTAGTGGTCACTGGCCACCGTTGGGTCCACCTCTGGATGGCCGTGAGTGCTGAAGTAGTCGTGGTCGGCGATATCGACGCTGCGGAGGGCGGGTTGGACGTCGGTGGTGGTCCGAACTCCGCAGATCCTTCTTGGCCCGAATGTGACAGTGTCGGAGCGGTGGCCGGTGGTGGCCTTCCAGGGCACGCCGCCGGTGGCCACCCTGGCGTTGTGCAGGGCGACGGTGGCGTCGGCGAGGCCCCCGGCGTAGGACGCCGTCTGGCGAGCCGACGAGGTCGAATACGTCCAGGGCACACCCATCCGCCAGGGAGCGTCACTGGCGACCGCGTCTGCCCTGTCGCCTACCTGGTGGGACACCTTCAACCAGTCACTCCACGCCCTGGCCACGCATCACACCACCCGAACCGCGACCCCGGACACCCAACTCATCACCCAAGACCTGGTCACCACCATCGAGCAGGTCTTCCCCGGACAAGTCGAAACCCGACTGGACACCCTGGACTGGGTCCCCACCCATGCCGACCTGAACTGGTCCAACCTCCTCGCACCGAACTGCACCATCATCGACTGGGAAGACTTCGGCCTCGCCCCCCGCGGCCTCGACGCCGCAACCCTGTGGATCACCTCCCTAGGCGACCCCGAACTGGCCGAACGCATCCACCGAGCCCGCCAAGCTGACCTCACCAGCCCCTCCGGACGACTCATGGCGTTGTTCCACTGCGCCAAGATCCTCAACGACACCACCGCACCTCACGACCAGCTCTACGCATCTGTACAGGCAGTCGCCGCCGACCTGGCGAAGAGGCAGGACTCGGCACCCAGTTGATCGAGAGCGGCCACTCCGCCGCCTCGGCGAACCCATCAAACGCGAGCCCGACAAGTGCTCCGCCGTCCATTGGTTCGCTCTCGATGTGCTGCCCGACTGGCTCATTTACTACCCCACAGTAGGCATATGCGCTTACCGGCAAGGGGACCATTTAGTGTCCAGGCTGTCGCCTGCATACGGGCGCAGTGGCAACGCCAAACTGACAAGCCCGCTTACGCGGGCACCGCGGTTGCATTGATGGAGTGCATGACCGTGGTCATCGCCTCGATGTCAACTTCGAGGAATAGGTCTTCCGGCCCGCCTGGGGCGATGGCGTTGAACGGGGACAGGTAGAGCACGTCGACGGTGATGGTGCCGTTGTGGGCCAGGTAGTCGATCAGCTCGTTGACGAAGCGGAGCTGGACGGAGGTAAGGGTCTTGCCCGCTTGGAACTTCCCGAACGCGGCGGCAGCGGCCGCCCGGTCGAGTCCAGTAAGCGATCGAAGGAAGATCCCCAGTCCCCCGGCCTCGGACTTGGCCTGCTCGATCTCGACCTCGGTACCGATCCCGGACTCGATGAATATTCGCTCAAGGTCCGCGAGATCGGTGGCGGTGATCTGCCGGTTGCGGCGGATCTTCTGGACCGCGAGCTGATTTTCGTGCGTGCGCAGGTAGATGCGCAGTTTCTGCTCGAACCGGCTGAGATCGGCACCGAGGGCCATGCCGTTCAGAGATGCTGCCGTCAGGTCACCGAGACGATCCTCGAAGTCAGTATAAACGATGTTGCGCTTGGTTTTCTCGATCAGTTTCACCAGGCCACGAACACGTCGACGCATGTTCTCCAGCATGGGCAGGGTGACGTCCTGCCACCAGTGGTCGTCGGCGAGTTCACCGAGAAGTTCCTGCTGCGCACGGACAGCGGGGATGGTCAGCTGGTCGAGCAGTGCGGAAACGATCTCCTGGACCTGCGCCTGTAGCCGAGCGTATCCGGGCTCGACATGGATGAGGGCAAGCTGGAGGCGCAACGCGAGCAGGTCGAAGCGCTTCGCCTCCTCGCTGTTGTCGTCGTTATCGCGGTGGGCTGTCGGCAAGCCCGCAAGGTGATCCACAACCTCCGCATGAGCCTCGGGGGTGAGCTTGAGCCAGTTGTCGAAGTCGCTGAAGGTGTCGATCTGCTGACGGTGCGGGCGGACCAGGAAGTTCTCCGGGTTCATGCCCGTGACCTCATCGTGCAGGCGCTGGGCCAGGTCCCAACGCAGGCCGGGCTCGCTCGTTGTCCCGTTGGCGTCCTTCCTGGCGGCAGGGATCTGGTCCGGGTAATGCTCGCCGAGAGCGAGCAGCAGGTCGGCACGGCGCTCGAACAAGCGCTGTCCCAGGGACGGTGCGAGCCTGCCCTCAGCGGGCATGAGGTCCTGGTTGAAGAACTCGACGTTTTGGCAGAGGTCGAAGACGAGGAAGCCGGTCTTGTCTCGGTTTGGGCCGAACAGGTTCGGAGCCAGTCGGGTACCGCGGCCGATCATCTGCCAGAACTTGGTCTTGGAGCGCACTAGTTTGAAGAAGACGAGGTTGACGACCTCGGGCACGTCGATGCCGGTGTCGAGCATGTCGACAGAAATGGCGATGTGCGGCGCCTTGGCCGGGTCGGAGAACTGGTCGATCAGGCTCTGCGCGTAATCCTTACGATAAGTGATGACCTGCGCGAACTCGCTCTTGTACTCGGGGTAGTTCACGTCGAAACGTTCGGCGATGAACTCGGCGTGCTTGTTGTTCGCCGCGAAGATGATGGTCTTGCCGAGCCGGTCGCGGGCTGCAACCTTGAGGCCATGCGTCATCAGGGTCTGAAGGGCTTTGTCGACGGTGTCCTTATTGAAGAGGTACTTGTTAAGCTCAGGAACGGTGATCTCGTCAGGAACGTTGCCGTCCTCGTCCCACTCCTGCTGATCCCAGTACTCCTTTTCCTCCTCGGACAGATCGGCGTACCTGATACCGTCGCGCTGGAACTTCAGCGGCACGTCCACCGCTCGAGGCGCGACGAGATAGCCCTGGCTGACCGCTTCGTCCAGGGTGTAGACGTCGGTGGGCACGCCATCCTCGAGTTGGAAACGGCGATAGGTGTTGCGGTCGATCTCGTCCTTGGGGGTGGCGGTCAGCCCGACGAGCAGGGCGTCGAAGTACTCGAAGATCGCGCTGTACTTCTGGTAGATGGAACGGTGCGCCTCATCGATGACGATCATGTCGAAGCAGCCGGGACCGAAGCGCCGCAGCCCGCTGCCGTCCACCTCGTTAATCATGTTCATCAGTGTCGGATATGTCGAGACGAACACGCGAGCGTTCAGATCCTTCTCGGTGACCAGATTGACAGTCGTGGTGCCAGGAAGGTGTTGCTTGAAGGCGTTCACAGCCTGCGTAACCAATGCTTTGCGGTCGGCGAGGAACAGGATGCGCTTGGCCCAGTTCGCCCGCATCATCAGGTCTGTCAGCGCGATCACGGTACGGGTCTTACCGGAACCAGTCGCCATGACCAGCAGGGCATGACGCTGAGACTTGTTCTCGAAATCCTCGGCGATACGGCGGATGGCTTGGGACTGATAGTCGCGTCCGGCGATCTGCTCGTTAATAGGGAGCTTGGCGAGGGTGAGGCGGCTCACCCGCCGCTGGATCAGCAGGCGCAGCTCGTCCTTGGTGTAAAAGCCCTGCACCTCGCGCTGCGGGTAGTTGAGGTCGTCCCACAGGTAGGTCTGGTAGCCGTTGGTATAGAAGATGATCGGACGCTGCCCGAACTCCTTCTCCAGGCAGTCGGCATACAGCTTGGCCTTGTGTTTACCCTGTTCCGCGGTCCTGCTGGTCGCCTTCGCCTCCACGACGGCGAGCGGCTTGCCGTCGTCGTCCCACAGCACGTAGTCGACCTTGCCCTTGCCCGAGGGTGCAGCGGAGGCGGGCAAGCCCGTGACCGGGTATTCGCGATCCTGCGGCTGGTCAAGTGCCCAGCCCGCCTCTTTGAGCAGGAGATCGATGATGTTGGTTCGGGTCTCAGCCTCTTTGTAGTCGTGCGTGTCGGGCCGCGTCTCGTTCGCCGCTTTGGCGGCCTTGATCTGGGCCTGCAGTTCGGCGAGTTCGGCGTCGAGGTTCTCGTTCTTCTTGCGCTCGGCGGCTAAGGCGGCATCCTGGTCCGCGTACTTCTTCTCCTGCTCCCTGAGCTCAGCCTGCTTGGCCAAGCACATACTCGGCAGAAGTGGACGGGGGATGACAGCCTGGTTGAAAGCGATACCGGGTTCGGGCAGGTTGGTCGGGTTGCGCGAGTAGGTGCGGGCCACCCAGTACAAGACGTGGAACAGCTCGGTAACGACCCGGACCGCGTCATTGGCCGCCACCGGAGTGCGTCGATGCACCGCGATGTTGCCCTCGCGGCGGATAACGTCCATCTTCATGCGCAGGCCAGGGCCTACCAGCGCGATCAGGGTAGGTTCTGCGATCATCGCCGAAAGATCGTGCTTGTAGGGGTGCCGCAGTGAGCCTTCGGCGTCATACAGCCAGGTGAGGGCCAACTCCAAGGTTCGGCGCGCGTAGAAGCAGGACGCGCGCGGGTCCCCAATGGCCAGTCGCTCGGCGTTCCTCGCCTCGACGCACAGGTCAGGCCACTCGGCCTCAAGGAACCCGAAGTTGCTCACAGTTGGTTGCCCTTCCGGCGGCCGACAGTCCGACCCCCGAGGGTAGCGTCACTCGGCCGCGCTGTCCCAGAGTTCACCCCGGAAGGCTCGGTGTTGGAGAGAGGCGAACAGCGCGTCGAGTTGGGTGAGGTGGTCTAGGTGGGTGCGCTTGACACCTTCCAACGCCTCAAGTCGAGAGGCAAATTTCCACTGCAGGTGCACCGGAGGAATTTCACATTCAAACTCAGAAAGCTTAGATTTGGATATGTTTGACATCGACGCAGCACTACCAGATGCAAGCTCTTGAAGCTTTCGCCTTTTGGTTGAATAGGTCAACAAGCCGTGCAAATAGACTTTATCTACACGAGATTCATTCTCGACAACCAGACGAAAGATGAGGTCCGGCAAAAGAAGGCGCTCTCTCGTCTCTCGAACATACGCCGAAGCGGCAACCAATTCAGGCGTGTTCTTTCGGCTAAATAGCAGGTCTCCGGGTTTCACCTCGTTTCTCTCATCGACTTCACTGTCGCTAGGAAGGGCTTTGTTCTGTTCAGGCAAGTACGTACATCGCGTCACCGCTCCCAGCTTCAACACCCCCCACTCTTCTGGCGATGCCGAACGGTCTAGACACCGGGGACTTTTCCCACTATCGATACGCTTCAGAAAGTCTCCCATTCGTACTCGATCCCACCCCATCGGATTATCCAAGGGATCGCCAAACATATCAAGAAAGATGGATTGGGCGAGGTCATCGAGTAGGGCGACGGCTCGGCGGCGCTTGGCGCGCAGTGCATCTACAGTGTCGAGAACTTGTGCGATCCCGCGCTGCTTTTCCATAGAGTAGAGCGGAATGGGCAAATTGGCAAGATAGGCTTCGGGAACCCGCCGTTGTCCAGCACTCCCGGTCATCCTTCTTTCACCAGCAACACGCACGTAAGGCTGGCGGAGGAATCTTAGCAGGAATCGTTTGTCAAGCTTGGCCATATTTGGTCGAATGACATGAAACTCGGTAGATCCGACGCCATAGGGGTGCTCAAGCTTCGCTTGAGCGATCTTGCCATTCTCGAAGCAGGGGGTGATCTTGGCCACGAGGAGATCATCATCCGCGAACTGCGTGTACCCTTTGGAAACTTCACTGAACCTGCGTTCCTTGCCTCGTGAAGTCGTTCCACTCTCGGCATCCACATCGGCCATGCCAAGAAATGAGACGAGTGCGTCATCCGCAGGACGTGCGTGCAGGCGCGGATTAATCTCCGCTACTTCGCCCAGCTTGATCGCGGGAACGCTCATCCCAGCATTCCCTTCAGCTCGCTCATGCCCTGCTGGATCTCCGCCTCAATTCGTGCCAACTCGTCCAGGATGTCGCCCGGTGCCCGGTGTTTGACTTCCTCGTGGACGATCTCCTTGTATCGGTTGAGGCTGAGGTCGTAGCCCAGGGCGGCGATGTCCGCTTTCGGGACGCAGAAGCTCTGTTCAGTCCTGACCCGCTCCTGCTCGGTGCCGTTACGCCGGTTCCATCGGGCCAGCACGTCGGGCAGGTTGTTCTTGGTATGTTCTGCCTCGTCCAACGCTTCGTTGGGGATCGGGCCGAGCTTGTCCTCGGTCAGTAGCGGGTTACGCTTGTCGTCCAGGCTCCAGCCGTCCGCCGTGACCTCGTAGAACCAAACATTTTGGGTTCCACCACTGTTGGTCTTGGTAAAGAACAGGATCGCGGTGGATACCCCGGCGTACGGCTTGAAGACCCCGCCCGGGAGTTTTACCACGGCGTCGAGCGTGTGGTCCTCAACCAAAATGCGGCGCAAGTCTTTGTGCGCCTTGCTAGAGCCGAACAGCACGCCGTCTGGCACGATGACAGCCGCTCGCCCACCGGGCTTCAGCAGCCGCAGGAACAGGGCGAGGAAGAGCAGTTCAGTTTTCTTGGTCTTGACGACCGCCTGCAAGTCCTTTGCGGTAACCTCGTAATCCAGGCTCCCCGCGAACGGCGGGTTGGCGAGGATCAGCGAGTACCGCTCGGCCTCACCGGCCGCGCTCTGTGCGAGGGAGTCGCGATATCGGATATCGGGGTTCTCGACGCCGTGCAGCAGCATGTTCATACTGCCGATGCGCAGCATCGTGTCATCGAAGTCAAACCCGTGGAACATGCTCTCGTTGAAGTGCCTGCGCTGCTCGGGCCCCATCAGGGCCTCACGATGCGTTCGGTTCACGTACTCTGCGGAAGCGACGAGGAAGCCCGCAGTACCGCATGCTGGGTCACAGATCTCGTCCTTGGGCCCCGGAGCCGTCATCTCGACGATCAGCTGGATGATGTGCCGCGGGGTGCGGAACTGCCCGTTCTGTCCAGCGGTCGCGATCTTGCCGAGCATGTACTCGTACAGATCGCCCTTGGTGTCCTGCTCGTCCAGTGGGATGCCGTCGAGCATATCGACGACCTTGGCGAGCAGATTGGCCGTGGGGATGGCGAAGCGGGCGTCCTTCATGTGGTGCGAGTACGTCGACTCCTCGCCACCGAGCCTTCGTAGCCAGGGAAACACCCCGTCGCGTACTCGGCTGAGCATGTTCTCGGGGGATTCGTTGACAAAATGGGACCAGCGCAGCAACTGGTTGTCCTCGGTATAGATCGGGTTCTCCACCGGCTTGCCGGTCCGAGCCGCTCTACGCTCTTTAAGCTTCTCGATGTCATCAAGTCTGCGGATGAACATCAGGTAGGTGATCTGCTCGATGACCTCCAACGGGTTGGACTTCCCCCCAGACCAGAAGGCGTCCCACACGCGGTCGATCTTACTCTTTAGCTCACCTGTGATCACCGGCTCAGGCTATCGGACCGCCCACCTGGCATCCGTAGCTGCCCAGCAGCGTCCGCCCTACTCTTTGATTGACTGCTGTAGGCGGCAGGGGTGACTGACCTCGGACGACGCTGGGGGCCGTCCAACTTCCTGCCGCCTGCGCAAGACACGACCATAGTTGTTCGTGCCCGCGATCCGGTCCAACTCCGCGCCGGTCGGCATGCGGCCCTTCGAGCGGTCAGCTCCACCTGGCGAGACTCGCCTGGGACCACCACGAGACGCATCACCGGAGCCGTCTCGTCGCCGGTCTCGCACGGCTCGGTACTGGTCTTGCTCGCGGTCTCGGCGCGGTGCCGCTTAAGCGCACGGTTGGGCAGCCGACCGCCAGCAGCAGCGCCAGCGGCGGGCACGCGGCAACCGTGACGGCGAATACGTTCACTCCGGGGCGGCCACGACGTTGGCGCACAGCGACAGGCATATGCCGAACACGAACGCCATCCACGTCGCCCACCAGCCACTGCCCCGGTCTTCCACAACTCGACCGTGGCCGTAGTCAGCAAGCCGTCCACTATCAGCGGACCGATCGCCGCCCTGGTCTGGCCCACGCCGAACCATGACGTGATCTCCTGACCATGCCGGTGCGAGGCGTTCGGCGCGCCAAGCGCGACCCACGCGATGCAGGCGCCCTGCGCTCACAGCGAGCGATCCCGCCGAGCCGGATTCGTGGTGACGCTCACCACAGCACACCTCCGGCCTCGCTATGCTGATCATCCGGGCGGCAGCTTACGCAAGCGACGACCTGCGAGCCAGTTCCCGACCGGCCAGCCGGAACATGCGCAACGTGAACCCAGAGGTAGTCGGCTCCACACACAACGCAGGCCAGTCTATCGGCCTGCACCAGGGTCAACCCGGTGACGATCTTCTCCGAGTTCATGAGGCACCACCGCCTGACCGGCGACGACGCCGAACGACCTCGACGGCGGCGGAAACCAGCAGCT
The DNA here is from genome assembly GCF_024171945.1 of Actinokineospora globicatena. Classification (GTDB taxonomy): domain Bacteria; phylum Actinomycetota; class Actinomycetes; order Mycobacteriales; family Pseudonocardiaceae; genus Actinokineospora; species Actinokineospora globicatena. The sequence goes on along the minus strand of NZ_JAMTCR010000002.1, from coordinate 2,359,129 downwards.
CACGGCGGATACGGTTTCGTGTGGATGCTGTACGAGCCGCGCCGGGGGCACTCACTCTGGGTGACCTGTGTTTCGCGAAAAGCGCGAACTGGGTCGCTCGTTGTTTTTCTGGGGTGCGACCCCAGGCCCGTCTGGGAGGCTTTGCCTCCGGACCGCCGAGTGAGTGGGCACGTTTGACTGTGTCCGGGAGTCTTCGCCTCGGACCCTTAAGTGTGGTGGGGGCGTTTGGTTATCTGGGAGGGTTCGCCTCCGGAACCCGAATGCGGTGGACACGGTTGTCTGCTGGGAGGCTTTGTCTCTGGAATTCTTAGTGGTTGGTGAGATATCTGATCATTTAGAGGCCGTTCCGTGGGGCCGATGTTTGGGGAGTCCATGGGGGCCTGGGGTGGTTCTGGTGGGGAACCTTATGGTGGCGAAAGTTGTCGATATGGTTGGTCGGGATGTCCATGCCGGGGTCAGGGGTTGGGCGGTAGTCCTCGTTCAGGTAGGTCTCGGCGGTGAAGGGGGCGTTCTCGCGGGGGTTGTGGCCTTTCGGCAGGGCGGGCGGGGGTGGTGGGGGCTTGTCGCTTGGGTTGAGCTTGAGGGTGGCGGCGGTGGCGGATAGCTGACCTGCTAGGTAAGCGGCGGCCTGTTGGATGTTGTTGAAGCGGACCGCGCTTGACTGGTTCGACGACCACTGGACGCGGTATCGGTCTCCGTCGCGGATCAGGCACCAGGCGTCTTCTCGCTCGGCGAACAGGCTGTAGTACCGGGGGTTGATCCGCTTGTCGATGACCACCGCCTCCACCAGCCCCAGCGCCCGGCGCGCTTTGGCCTCCACTTCGGACTCGTCCCACGGGCGGCCGACGACCGATGCCGCCGCCCGGTCCATCGTGATGGTCGCGACGCCGTCCGGCAGCCGGTACCGCGCCGCCCTGATCCACTCCACCAGCGGCAGGACCGGCGGGACCCCATGTGCCCGCAGGTAGTACGCCACCGCGCTCGGCCAGACGAACCGGCCGTCGGTGTGGAAGCCCATCGGCACCACGTCCTCGGTGCCCAGCGCGTCCCGATTCTTGCCGCTGGCGGACAGCACGAGTGGCGCGCCCTCCAGGTAGGCCAGCACGGCCTCGCGTTCCAGCGCCCCGAGCACCGGCCGGTACCACGTCGGCCGCCCCTCGTCGTCCACTCCGTCGAACAACCGGACCGGTTCCGGCGGTCCGGCAAGCGCCTGCTCGGCCCGCCGCGCGGTACGGACCTGCGCACCGCGCACGGCCGCCGCGAGCAGCCAATCCGGGGTGGCGGCCGCGCTGCGGGGAAGCGTGCGCAGCTCGGCCTCGGCGTCCGCGTCGGTCGCCAAGTCCACGGGCTCGACGAGGTAGGTGATCTTCGCCAGGACGCCTTGGCGCACCTCGAACTGCGCGCGCCACCACGTCCCCCGGGTGGGGTGGTAGTCCCGCATCCGCTGCCGGTGCAACCACTGACCGATCATGGCGGGCGGCGACCAGTACCGGATGTGGCCGTCCACACCCTGGACGATGCCCGCGATCTTCATCCGCGGCCCCGTGGCCTCGCAGTCGACCAGCAGCCGTTGGTACCCCTCCGGCATGGCCGCGAGAAGCGCGCGCTCGAAACCGGGGACCACGTCGAGCGGGGCCGTGCCCGGCTCGGTGCCCGCGGCGGGTTCCGTTAGCACCGAGGCGAAATCGGCCACCGCGTGGCCGTTCGGGACCTCCGTGCGGATCTGCCGGACGGGTTCCTCGGCCAGGAATCCCATTCTTGGGTCGAACCCGAGCGCATCCATTTTGGACGGCAGTATGCTCGAGGTGAACGTGGACTCGAACTCGCTCAGCGGTAGCCGCTTGACCCGCCGCCCGTCCGGCAGCGTGACGACCTGCCCGGCCACCGGGGCGTCCGCCGCGATATGCGCGGTCCGGCCCGGTCCCTCCTCGAGGAGAACGGCCACACCGCCGATGATCCCAATGCGCATGGCGAACCCCTGCCGGTCGTTCCGTCTCATGAGGACCCGACGGAGGTCACACGGAGGTCATGTTGATCAGCTGCTCGGAGAGTTTGGTCGCCAGCTCGGCGAGGCCACGACCCGCTTCCGCCATGCCGACGGCGGGCCCCGGAGCAAGTCGCCCCGCCACCTCTTCGAGGAGTTGACCGATCACCAACGCCCGCACCTGCGACAAGTGCACATCTCGATCCGGCTCGCCCGGCGCGTGCTCGCCGAGACCGCGATCACCCGCGAGGTCCTCGCGAAGCTGAGCCGCCAACTCCACCAAACCATAAGGGGCCGACGACCCGTCGTCCCGGAAGTCGGTGAACGCCAGGCTGAACCGCGTCGGATCGACAGGGCCCGCCGATGTCCCCACCTGCGTGGCCGAACCCTGATCAGCCAACAGCAACCGGTACAACTCATCCAGCTCCGCCGTGTACGGCACCGGGGGGTCGTGCGGCGTTTGGTGGTGGACCACATCGGCCGCGGCCGCCCGAAGGACTTCGTACCGCGCCGCCAAGTCGTCGGTCATCACTTCTCCTCGCGCACGGTCATGATGGACTTGATCAGATCGCCTGCCGACTGACCCGCGCTCTGCAGCGTCCGCAGCGCGGTCACCACCGCCTCGCGCAGTTCCGCCGCCCGCCGCCGGGCCGTCCGCGGGTCGTCCACAACCGCCGCGAGTCCGGCTACCCATCGCCCGATCGGCGCCATGTCCTCCCCCTCGGCGCGCCGGATCACCGAGTGCTCGGCCAACCGCGGGTCGACCCGGCCGCTCCTGGCCAGGAAGTTGCCCACCCCGCAGGTGTCCGGCACCAGCACCGGCACGTCCGCCATGATCGCGTCCAGCGCGGTCATGCCGACGTTCTCCGCGTGCGCGGGCACGATGACCATGTCCGCCGCGCGGACCAACTCGCGCTGCGCCGCCTTGTCCGCGGAGTACGGGCGCACCTCAACCGCACGTCCGGCGACCTGCGACAGCAACCGCCGGGCCGCCCGCACCGTCTCCGGCGGCGCGCCGTTCACGATCATGCGCACCGCGCGCTCCGGCCCGATGCCGCGCACCATCAACGCGGATTCGTGCGCACCATGCTGCATGAGGTCGCTGCGCCCGGAATAGACCACCAGCGGCCGCCCGCCGCTCATCGCTGCGCCCCGACGAACGTCGGCGCCAGCACCTCGTCGGCCAACTCCCCCACCACGACCGCCAACTCCCGACCACCAGGATCGCCCGTGGCCACCAGCCGCGCCGCCAACTCCCGCAGCAGCGTCCCCACCACCATGGCCTGCACCTCCGTCAACGCCGGGTCCCACACATCGGGCCATTCCCCGGGTGGCTCCTCAGTCGCGTCGTCGAGGGCCAGGCTCTCCCGAATACCCTGTGCCTCGCCCGCGAACGGGCGCGGCGCACCATCGGGCGCACCGCCCTGGTAGTTCCGCGAGCACAGCAGGTGCAGGCTGGGATCGACAAGCTCCCTGGTGGTGGCACCCGCGGCCCCGGACTCCGCCAGCGCCGCCGCCAGACCATCCAACTTCCGCTGGTGCACCACAGACACCTCGGCAACCGCCGTCACCTCGAGCAACGCCGCAGCAGCCCGCCGCAACCGCGCGTAGCGGTCCGCGAGTTCATCACCGGACATCACAGCCTCCCAAGGGCCTCGATCAACTTCCGCACGGTGCCGGACCACGTGACATCCTGGTCCCTGAACTCCTGCTGCAACGCCAGGGCGCGGTTCTGCGCGTCGTCGTAATCGTCCGCCACATCCTTCAGCGCCTCCAACCAGCGGTCTTCCGGCACCCGGTCCTCGAAGCCCTGCTCCACGATGCTCGGCCCGGCGTTGGCCGCCGAGAACTCGTCGCCGAGCCAGCGGCCGAAGCCGCTGCTGGACGGGACCACGACGGGCACCCCCGCCCCGGCGGCCTCCTGGGCGGTGAGCCCGAAACCCTCGGCGCGCGAGGTCATGACCATCACATCGGCCCCGTCCAAGTCGGTGTGGAGGTCGGCGCGGTCCGTCGTGAACGGGCGGACCTCGACATCGGCCTTGGCGATGTCGGAGAGCACTCTCTGCTGATTCGCCGCCTGTGCCGCAGGCACACCGCGTACGGTCAACCTGACGGGGACCCCTGCGCGCTGCAACCTACCGACCACTCGCGCCGCCTCCTTGGCGCCCTTCTGGCCGACGTCGGCCCGGCCGAACAGGAGCACCTCCATCGGACGTCCCTCGATGGAGCGTGGTCTGCGGTCCACGAACTCCATCCCGGGGATCAGCTCGTGCACCCCCTTCGTCACCACCGGTGCTCCCGCCGCCCTGGCCTGCTCGACCATCTCCCGCACGTTCTCGGCGATGGCTGGTCCGACGCCGACCGCGAGGTCCGCGTTCGCCACCAGGTCGCGCTCGATGGCGTGGTTCACGATGCCCGCGGCCAGGTCTCTCGGGTCATCGTCCGCCTTCACCCGACCGAGGGCCTCGGGCACCATGTGGACGAAGTGGATCAGCTTCGCGTCCGGGAACCTGGTGTCCCGGGTCGCCGCGGCGGCCGGGCCGGAGAAGCGCGTGTGCCCGATGACGAAGTCGACGTTGTCGGGCATGTCGTCGGGATCGTCCGCTGTGCCGAGCAGTGTGCGCGAATCGGGTGCGTCCGGCAGGTCCCGTGGACCGAGGATCCGCAGGTTGGGCCGCTGGGCGTCCGCGTAGCGGGCGGCGTCCTCGCCGATCCGCACGACCACGCTGTGCCCGGCGTCGGCCAGCGCCTCGGCGAGCGCCCGGTTGAAGACCGTGACGCCACCCCTGTCCGGGCCGTACTCGCCGCACATCAGCAGGAAGGTGTAGGTGGCGTCGTCGGCGTCCTGCGCGTCCGCGGCGTCCCTGCGCTCGTCGGGCGTGGGCCCCGGATCGGTCGTCAGGTCCGGATCGGCCCCGCGCTGGCCCCTGTTGCCGGTCGGGTCTTGGCCCGAAGTCCGGTCTCGGGCTGCGTCCTGGCTCCGGTTGGGGTCGCCACTGGTGCGCGGCTCGTCGGTGGTGTTCGGGTCGCGTCGGTCGTGCCCCTGCTCCGGCCAGCCGTGGCGCTCCGGACGACGCGGTTCGGCCCCTGGGTTCGGCGCTACCTGCTCCCGCCGCGCTGGCGTGTGGCCCTGGTGGGGACCCGTCGGGTCCGGCCGCGCGGCGGCCGGATCGATCGGCGGGTGCGCGCCCGGTAGCGGACCGGCGCCCGGTCGCGGCGGACCAGGCGTGGGCCCCCGGTGGGACGATCCCGCGCCCGGCTGGGGCTGACGATGGCCCTGCGGCGGAGCGTTACCCGCTCGGGGCGGAGGGCCATACGGCTGGGGCGGGCCTATGGGGCGCTGGTCCCGCGGCAGGCCCGGCTGGGGCGGTATGCCTGCTGCCTGCCGCGGGCGTTCGCCTGGTGTGCCCGACTCGGGTACGCCGTGCCCAGGTCGCGGGAGACCCCGTTGCGGCTGGCTCGGCCCTGGTGGACTGTGTGCGCGCTGGTGGGACTGGGCGCGGTCCGGCTGCGGCGAACCGGGCGCTGGGCCCTGTCGACCAGGGTGCGGTGCGCCGTGCCCTTGCCGCTGACCGGCTCGCGGCGAGCCCTGTCCTTGGGACGGAGTGCCGCCGCCTTGCCCGGGTGAGCCAGGTCCCTGTGCAGGCTGGCGGCCCTGCTGACCGGGTGCCCGCAGAGGTGGCGCGTGGCCGGGCTGGCCCTGCACGGGCGTGGTAGGCGGACCACTTGGACGTCCTGTGGGTGGCCCTGGCGGCGTGCTCGGGGTCGAGCCCTGCCAGCTGGACGACGACGCCGGTCGGGATCCGGACAGGCCGGGGGAGGCGGCGGGTGGGGTGGGCGTCCCCCGCGCTCCCGGCGCTGATGTGGGAGCAGAGGGCGAACCAGGTGAGTGCGCGGCTGGAGCGCTCCGGACATCCCGTGTGGTCGGCGTCCCCGAACGCGGAGCACTCGCGCCGTCGGGCACGCTCGGCGAGCGCGATGGGCGGGGAGGGGACCCAGGGGTGTCGGAACGCGGGCCTGCGGTGGTCGGGGCGCGGGACGGTGTGGACGCTGGGGTCCCTGAGGTGCGCGGAGCTGCAGTGCCCGCACTCCCGGACGGGCGGGGAGCGGACTTGCCCAGGCCATCGCCGGACTGGCGGAGGTCGGTCGCGTTCGACTGGTCGGCGCCCCGAGCCGCCTGGGCGGTGTCCTTGACCTTCTGGCCACTGGTCTCCGCCGAAGTGGCCGCACGGGCCACGCCTTCGCGAGCGGTGCGAATGGCCTCGTCAGCCTTGACCATCGCGACCTGACCGAACACCCCCGCGCTCTGCGACGACGCGCCGATGTTCAGCCTGCCGCCGACGCTGTCGCGGATCTGCCCTGCCCGGCCGGAGAAGCGGCGCCCCACGGAGTCCAGGGCGTCGGGGTCCAGGCCCGTGCCCGTCGTGACGCCAGAGCCGCCGGAACCGACCGGGCCCGGCGTGCTCGACCCGTCATGGTGGGACGTGCCGCTGCGCCTGCGCGTCATGAGCCGGTGGCTCGGGTATCAACGCTCGGCGGCACCTGAGCCCCCGATCCCCTCGCACGACACTGTCGCAACACGTCCCCCACGGCGGTCAGATCAGCCCGGCGACGTTCCCCCGAACGCCGCCGCGCAAGACTGCCACATCGCGACCGACCACACGTCGAGAACACCGAACACCACCCCATCCACAGCCAATGGGCGGGTCACCACCGGATCAGCACAGGGCGGCACGATGCGCTCACAGTGGTGAGGGTTCCGCTGTGGCCGTTAATGGGGTGGCGGGGTCGGTAAGGTTAGGGGTTATGAGTACTCCGGGGGCACGGCTTGTGGCGTTTGGGGATGAACTGGTTCGGATTCACCAGTGGCTTCGGGAAGAGCTCGCGCAACTCCGGGGTGATGTTGGGGCCTATCTCGATGGGCGGGGCGAGCGGCCGCGGGAGTTGAAGGCGCACTGCCTGTCGTTCTGCACGGCGCTGACCAAGCATCACACCGGTGAGGACGCGGGGGCGTTTCCGGTGCTGGCGAAGGACTTCCCAGATCTCCGGCCGATCATCGTCAAGCTCGAAGAAGACCACCAGATGGTGAGCTCGATCGTGCTGAGCCTCGAGCGGCTGATCAACGGCATATCCGACTCGCCGGACGAAGCCGAGGCACGACGGGTGCGCGGCGAGTTGGACGGGTTGACCGCGATCCTCGAATCGCACTTCATCTTCGAAGAGGGCCGCATCGTCAAGGCGCTCAACGAACTCACGGCCGAGGACGGGACCACCGAGAGCCTCCTCGGCCTCTCGGTCCCCACCGGCTGAGCATCGCCGCAGCTTCCGTCTTGTTCTCTGGTATTCGAAGAGTCAACGAAAGGATTTCATGAGCGAGGAACAGCAGTTCGACCCGGCGGCGTTCAACCGGGAGATCATCGCGGAATTCCGCGCGAACGACGGAAAAGTGGGCGGCATGTTCGCCGGGGCCACCATGGTCCTGCTGACTACGACCGGTGCGAAGAGCGGCAAGGAGCACACCGTTCCGCTGGTGTACCTCGAGATCGACGGCAAGACGGTCATCATCGGGTCGAAGGGCGGCGCCGACACCCACCCGGCGTGGTACCACAACATCCGCAAGAACCCGCAGGTAACCGTCGAGATCGGCACCGAGGAGTACCCGGCCCGCGCGGACATCGCCCCACCAGCCGAACGGGACGACCTCTTCGCCAAGGCAACCGCCCTCGCCCCCGGCTATGGCGACTACCAAGCAGGCACCACACGAACCATCCCCGTCATCACCCTCCACCGCGTCTGAGTTCCCGCGGACCTGTCGACAAGGGGGAACATGGTTGACGAACGGGCCAGTCGACAGGCGGCCAAGTTGCTTGTTGTCATGGCGGTATTCGGCAGTGTGGCGATCGTGCTTCTTCTCACCATTGGCGGTCGAGTTTTAGCGCTGATCCCCGCCATTCCCTTTGTGGCGCTGATCATCGCGGCGGTGGTGGTTGCTCGGCGGGTTTTCCGTTGAGCTGCGAGGGGGCGAATTGGGCGGCGCACAGGCGGGTGTAGGGGCCGTCGGCCGCAAGTAGTTCGGCATGGGTGCCCTGTTCGACCACCGCGCCGTCTTCCATGACCAGGATGAGGTCGGCGGAGCGGATGGTGGAGAGGCGGTGGGCGATGACGAAGGTGGTGCGGTCGCGGCGGAGGGTGGTCATGGCTTGTTGGACCAGGACCTCCGTGCGGGTGTCGACCGAGCTGGTCGCCTCGTCGAGGACCAGGACCGTGGAGCGGGCCAGTGACGCGCGGGCCAGGGTGATCAGTTGGCGTTCGCCGGTGGACAGGCTGGAGTCGTCGATCACCGTGTCGTAGCCCGCGGGCAGGGTGCGGATCAGGTGGTCGGCGTGCACGGTGCGGGCGGCGGTGACGATGGCAGCGGGGTCGGCGTCGGGGCGGCCGTAGCCGATGTTGTCGGCGATGGTGCCGTGGAACAGCCAGGTGTCCTGCGGTACGACGGTGATGGCGGAGCGCAGGTCGTCGCGGGACATGGTGCGGGTGTTGGTGCCGTCGAGCAGGATCGCGCCGCTGTCGGGGTCGTAGAACCGCAGCAGCAGGTTCACCAGCGTCGACTTGCCCGCCCCGGTCGGCCCGACGACCGCGACCGCCTGTCCTGGTTGGACGGTGATGGACAGGCCGCGCAGCAACGGTTCCCCGTAGCCGAACGTCACCTCCCGGAACTCGATCGCGCCGGTGGACCGCACCGGAGAGCGGGGCGGGTCCGGGGTCTGTTCCTCGGCGTCGAGCAGGTCGAAGACCCGGGCGGCGGACGCGATGGCGGACTGGATGCGGCCCGCGAGGAACCCGAACGTGGTCACCGGTTGGTTGACCTGCGTGACGTAGTGCAGGAACGCCTGGACGTCGCCGATGGTCAGCGCCCCCGCCGTCACCCGCACCGCGCCGAGGACCGCCACCACCAGGTAGTTGATGTTCCCGAGGAAGGCAACCGCCGGTCCGATGAGGCCCGCGGTGAACTCGGCCCGAACGCTCGCCGCCCGCACCCTCTCGTGGTGCTCGGCGAAGTCCTGCCCCGCCTCCGGGTGACGCCCGAAAGCGGTAACGACCTCATGCCCCGTGTACACCTGCTCGACCTGACCGCTCAGCTGCCCGGTCGCCGCCCACTGCTCGTCGAACCCGGGCTGCGCGCGCCTGCCGATCACCCTGGTCAGCAGCACCGCGGCGGGCATCGTCACCAGCAGCACCGCGGACAGCAGCGGCGAGATCAGCAGCATCACGACCAGCGCGCCGACGGCGTTGATCAGCGACGCCACGACCCGGAAGGTGATGTGCTGCACGGTCTGCGTGACGTTCTCGATGTCGTTGGTCGCCCGCGACAGCAGGTCACCCCGCGGCTGCGTGTCGAGGTAGCCGACCGGCACCCGGCTCAGCTTCGCACTGGCCCGCTCCCGCAGCCGGTACGCCAGCCGCTGCGCCACCGTCGCGATCAGCCGCCCCTGCACGACCAGGCACCCCCACGACCCGGCCGACAAGGCCCCGGCCACCGCGAGAAGCCGTGCCATACCAACGAGATCTCCACCCAAGGCAGCGTCGGTCGCCGACCCCAGCAGCACCGGGACCGTGATCGTCAGCCCCAGCCCAGCCACCCCGGCCGCCACGACCCCGATCACGCGCGGGCGATCCGGCCGCATCGCGCCGAGCAACCGCACCACCGTCGCACGGAAGTCGCTCACTTCTCCCCCTGTGACCGCAGGATCTCCTGGTACGTCGGGCTGATCCGCGACAGCTCCGCGTGGGTCCCAACCGCCTCCACCAGCCCCGCGCCGAGCACCACGATGCGGTCGGCCGAGCGGATCGAGGACAGCCGTTGCGCGACCACCACCACCGTCGCGTCGCCTATCTCTCTGGCTAACGCAGCCCGTAGTGCGGCGTCGGTTGCAGCATCTAGCGCCGAGAACGCGTCGTCGAACAGGTAGATCTGATGTCGGCCGACAAGTGCCCGAGCTATCGCCAGCCGTTGACGTTGACCACCGGAGACAGTGGTACCGCCCTGCGCGACCGGTGTGTCCAGACCTTCAGGCATAGCGGCCACGAAGTCGCGAGCCTGGGCGACCTCTAGTGCGTGCCACAGCTCGTCGTCGGTAGCGTCAGGGGAGCCGTAGCGCAGGTTCGACGCGATGGTCCCCGAGAACAGGTAGGACCGCTGCGGCACAAGGCCAATCAGGCGCGACAGGACAACCCTGTCAAGCTGCCGTACGTCCACCCCGTTGACTGACACCGAACCGCTGTCCACGTCGATAAGCCGAGCCAGCAGGTTCACCAAGGTCGTCTTACCGGCACCGGTAGACCCAACGATCGCCGTCGTCTGGCCAGGTCTAGCGACGAGATCGACCCCGCGCACAGCCGCATTCTCAGCCCCGGGATAGCCGAAACTCACCCCCCGGACGTCCAAATCCCCCGGCCCAGACGGGTAAACGCGCTTGCCTGGCTCGGGAACGCTCGGCTGCGTGGCCAGCACCTCGGTGATCCGGTCCATGCTGACCCGGGCGCGCGGCAGCATCTCGAAGACCGTCATCGCGACCATGACCGACATCAGGATCTGCGCCAGGTAGCCGAGGAACGCGACCAGCGCGCCCACCCGCAGGTCCCCGCCGAGCACGCGCGGACCGCCGAACGCGACCACCGCGATCGCCGCCAGGTTGATCACCAGCAGCGCGGACGCCCCGGAGAACGCCTGCAACCGGCCCAGCCGCAGCGCCACCGCCATCAGGTCGCCGTTGGCCCCGGCGAACCGGCGCCGCTCGTGCGCGTCGCGGACGAACGCCCGGATGACCCGCACGCCGGTGATCTGCTCGCGCAGCACCCGGTTGACCGCGTCCGTGCGGACCTGCGTCAACCGCGACGGCGGCGTCATCCGCCGGATGATCAGGACCATCGCCGCCGCCGCGACCGGGATGGCCACCAGCAGCACCCCCGACAGCGGCACGTCGAGCCTGCTCGCGAGCACGACGCCGCCCACCGCCAGCAAAGGCGCGCTGAGCAGGGCGGACAGGGTGGTGAACACCAGGACCTGCACCTGCTGGACGTCGTTGGTCGTGCGCGTGATCAGCGACGGCGTCCCGAACCGGCTGAACTCGCGCGCCGAGAACCGCTGGACGTGGGTGAACGTGGCGGCGCGCAGGTCGGCGCCCACGCCCATGCCGACCCGGGCGCCCAGGTACACCGCGACCGCCGCGCAGGTCGCCTGCACCACGGTCGCCACCAGCATCAGCGCGCCGCGGCCCAGGACGTACCCGGTGTCGCCGGTGAGCACGCCGTTGTCGATCACGTCGGCGTTGAGCGTCGGCAGGTGCAGCAACGCCAGCGCCTGCACCAGGTGCACCGCGGCGACCAGGGCGACCGGCCGGGCCCACCGCCGGAGCAGGGAGATCATCACCGGGCCGACGCTAGCAGGGAAACTTGCACCGGGTGTACTTATTTAGTGGGATGAGAAATCACCCTGGTGTAGGGTCAGCTCGTGGATGATCACCCGGGCCTGCGCGAGCGGAAGAAGGACACGACGCGGCGCCAGCTCTCGGCGGCCGCGCTGACCCTGTTCGAGGCGCACGGCTTCGAGGGCGCGTCCTGCGCCGCGATCGCCGAGGCGGCCAACGTCTCCAAGAAGACCCTGTTCAACTACTTCTCCCTCAAGGCGGACCTGGTGCTCGAGATCGCCCGGCGGCCGCACGTCCACGAACCCGCCGACGTCGTCCGCGCCCGCCCGCCGGGGCAAAGCCCGCACGCCGCCCTGCGCGACCACCACCTGGCGGGCCTGGCCGAGCGCCGCCCGTCGACCGGGCTCACCGACGACCCCGACGTCCTGCGGCTCAACCGGCTCATCGACGTCACCCCCGAACTGGCCCACCGCGAGGCGCAGTACCACCAGGACTGCCTGCGGCTGCTGGTCCAGGCACTGGTCGACGAGGGCACACCCGAGCTGGTCGCCCGGCTGGTCGCCGCCCAGATCCACGGCACGCACCGCGTCCTCGTCACCGAGAACACCCACCGGGTCATGGCGGGCGACCCCCTCGACACCATCCACGCCGACGCGGTCGTGGCCACCGAACACGCCTACCACCTGCTCGAACACGGTCTGGGCGACCTCTTGCGCCGCTCGTAGAACCCCTGCCCGATGTCGTGCAGGCCGACCGAGCAGCCCCCGAATCCAGCCTAGTTGTCGGCACACATGGGGAGCACGGTCCGAGGCGGGGCTGTGGACAACCGCGGGGGTTGTGGACGCGGCGGTGTCACCGTTTGCGTGGGGCGATGCGGAACAGGGTGCCGACCTTGACGCCGGAGCGGGCCAGGCCGCGCATCTGGGCCACGATGTGCTCGGTCTGCGCCCACACCGGGAGGAAGAGGTTGAACTCCGCCGAGCGCAGCGCCCCGCCCAGCGACTCCTGGAGCGCGTGGTCGGAGAACGGGATGCCGGGACCGAGCCTGCGCTTCACGGCCTTCTGCAGCGCGTCGTAGGTGTCCTCGGCGAACGGGTTGTCGGCCGAGAGGAGCGTCGCGGCCTTGGCGTCGCTCCAGCGCAGACCGCCCTGGGTGCCGAAGGCCGTGGCGCCGAGCGTGGGGATGTGGTTCGAGTCGCCCGCGACGTGCTTGCACTCCAGGTTGTACAGCTTGATCAGGTCACCCTGCTTGGACACCCCGAGGCCGTCGTAGCCGTGCCCGCCGCCGTGCAGCTTCGCGTCGATGACCGTCATCCGGGGCAGGCCGTGCGCGGCGAAGTACCCGGACGCGACGCCGTAGCGGATGACGTGCTCGAACTCGGCGGAGGACATGGTCGCGAGCTTGAGCTCCGAGTAGGGCACGTTCACCACCTCGACGACCCGCTGCACGGTGCGCGCCGCGACCTTCGGGACCCTGGCCGCCGCGGCCTCGATGGACACCTCGGCCACCTTGCCGCCCACTCCGATGTGCCCCTCCGTGGACGACTCGCCGCCGCCGATGATCTCGATGACCGCGTCCAACGCCTCGCCGACCGCGGCCTGGCCGATGCCGCTCGCCGTCGCCAACGCCGCCCGCGCCAACTCCTCGCGGCTAGCCCCGGTCGCCTTCATCGCGATCTCCTCGGCGGAGCGGAACACGCCGTCGCGCCAGGCCACGATCTTGCCCATCGCCGCCGACTCGGGGCCGACCGCGCTGAGGATCTTCTGCCAGCTGCCCACGTTGCGCACGGTCGCGGCCGGTCCCAGCGAGGTGACCGACCGCTCGATCGCCTCCTTCGCGCCGACCGTCGCACCGCGCGCGATGCCCTTGAGCGCCACCGCATCCGCGACCTTGGCTTCCAACGCCTTGACTGCCTGCGTCGACGCGCGCGCCGCCTTGCCCAGCCCGTAGACGTCGACCAGCGCCATCGCGGTCGCCATCAGTGCGCTGAGCATCGCGTCGTCGGCTTGTCCTTGGGTGACAACGGAGTTCTCGTCGGTGACCGTCGACTTCGCGGCCGTTTCCAGCTTGGCCCAGTCGTTCCAGCTGGCCGCCGCCGTCCCGGCCGACGACGCCAGGCTGATGACCGCCGCCACCACCGGGGTCGCGGTCCCCACCGACCCGACCTCGACGGCGACGATGAGCGCCAACGTCACCAAGCCGACCAACTTGCTGCCCGCGGCGGCGTCCTCGGCGTGTTCCTGGACGTGGTCGGCGGCGAGCTTCTGCGGGAAGAGCTTCTGGTAGGAGGGATCCGCGGCGAGGACTTGCCGGTGCACGGGCGTCATCTCGGCGAAGTCGAGCGCGCGGGACTGGATGTCACCTTTGGTCGTGGCGGCGTTGGCGAGGATGTCTTTCAGTGCGGCGGTAAGGGCTTTGCGCGCGGAGTTGGTGTCCTGTTGTAGCAACGGATCCGTGCCGCCGCGGGCCGCTAGGGCGTACAGGGCGGGGTTCTTGTTGAGGATGCGCGCGGTGACCTGGGTGAGTTCGGTGTGTACCGCGAGGACGGCCTCGTAGTTCGCGATTCCCAGCTCTGGCGCGGGGTCCGGCGTCGACCGCGCCGCGGGTGGGCGCTCCGGGTCGAACGTCACCAACGGTTTCGGCACCGGGACCGTCGACCCACCAACCGGCGAGTTGTCACCGTCGCGCTCGGCCCCAGGCTGCGGCGGCCCGTAGCCGACGTTCAACTTGCGCAACGCCCCCAGCCGCGCCTGCGCGTCCTTGATCTGCTGCGCCAACTGCTTCTGCTCAGCGATAGCCGCGTCGCTCTCCGCCGTCGCCGTGGCTGGCCCCCCGTCGAGCGCCACCCCGAGCCGCTTCGCCTCCCCCTCGATGGCCCGCACGTTCGCCTCGACGTTGCCCACCGCCCGCTCCCGCACCCGGTCGGCGAACCCGGTCCGCAGGTCGTTCATCCACGGGACGTACTTGATCTCCGCACCGTGCTCCGCGCACTCCTTCCACAGCGCCCAGTCCTGCTCCCCCAACGAATCCCGGTACGGGTACATCGCCCGCCAAGCCGACTCCAGCGTGATCTCCTCGTCCCGCCCAACCCAGAGGAAGCTGTGGTCGAGCACCAACCGGCAGATCTTCCGCCCCTGCTCCACCGAGATCGCCCCGAACGGCCGGTGCTCCCGCAACAAGCCCGCGTCAGTCCCCGCCAAAACCTCATCCAGCGGCTTCTTCTCCCCCACCCGCTGCACCACCATCCGAGCCACAGCGGCATTCCCCACCAACCCCTGCAACCGCAACGCCTCCCCCGGCCGCACCCCGGGTAATCGCCCCTCCCCCCGCCTCCCCCCACTACCTACAACCCCACGCTCCGGCTTGACCTGAACCCTGTCCATCGCCACCACCCGTCCACATACCCCACCCCCGAGCGTACGTCCGCCCCACCAAGCCCAACAGACATCATCCGGCCGCACCGATTTGCCCTTACGTGCAACCAAACCTGCCCATTCGGCCCGGCCATCAGCAGGTGTTCGTTGCCGTACTTGGCGTTGGTTCCGGCTCGAGTGCTGAGGCCTGGTCCGCAGGGCCACCCCGCGGACCAGGCGACGAGTCAGCAGCCCCGCACGGCCGACTGGTTGGTGACGTAGGAGGAGTGGACGAACGCCCACTGCGTCGCGCCACCGGTGTGGGTCACGTACGCCTTGAACCAGCGGTTGCTGGAGTAGTTGCCGGTGGCCCAGTCGCCGTCCTTCCAGCAGTCGACCCAGGACACCTGGTGGTTGGAGCCGGGGTCGGCGGTGACCCAACCGAGGAAGGTGTTGTTGAGATAGGGGGCGTTGCGGGCCGCCGCACCCGACTGGACCAGCATGGTCGCGTACTGCACCGTGCTCTCGCCGTCGGAGCGGACCGGTGTGGCGTCGGCCGTCGGCGCGATGAGCGCGAGCGCCGCGGTCGCCGCCGCCGTGCCCAGGACGCGGGTCAAGGTCTTCATGACGTCGGACTCCTCGTGGTTTCGGTGGCGCGGGTCGCGCCACCTGCACCACTGACTCTGGTCGGACCCGAGCCCGGGGAGAACGGACAAATGTGGATGCCGCCCGCTACCCGGCGAACTGGTCCTCGCACCGGCCGCCCGTGGTGCGGCGGTCCTCGCACACCAAGCACCGGAACGGTTGTGTGGCGTCCACCGAGGAGACGGAGATCCCCCAGGCCCCCGCCGTGCCACCACAACCCACGTTGACGCGGTACGGCCCGCTGAACTCCTGCTGGAACACGTACCGGCGGGCCACGCCCGTCCCCGGCTCTCCCGGGTCGGCCCACCAGGACCCGCCAGTGCTGGACTCCACCCACACCCCTACGGGTGGGTTGCCGGACGAACAGGACACGTCGATGGTCAACTGCCTGCTGTTGGCCGCGGGCACCGTCGCCGCGAGCACGACCCAGATCACGATCAACCCAGCGAGCAGGCCGTGGGGCAACCAGGAACCGGTGTACCAGCGGCTTGGCGCGGTCACCGGTGGAACCCCCGAACGGTGTCGTCGAGGAAGAACTGCCAGTTCTGGCTCGCGTAGCGGACGACCTCGGCGGTGGGTGGGCCGTCCTCGGTGCAACCGGGGTCGAAGGCCACCAGCTTGGCGCGGATCGCGTCCATGCCGCGGCGGACGGTACCCGCGGTGACCCCGACGATCTTGCCGATGGCGGCGTGCTCGTGCACCCCGAGCGCCATCGCGCGCCACACCGCCAGTCTCGTGCTGGAGGTGAAGAACGTCTCGGCCAGGGTCGGCGCGTTCGCTGGCGGGAAGTACATCCTCAGCACGGGGTCGACGTGGTCCTGCTCGTCAACGGCCGCACGGACCGCCGTGACGAGCTTGCCCACAGCGTCCTTCGGGCACATGACCCGGCAGCCGAGCTGTTCGCGAGCGAACAGCATGTGCAGCCGCCGGTTGGACTCGCCGTTGGTCCACAAGACCGTCCGGACCTCTGGGGTGGCCGTGCGAGCCGCGTGCAACACCGCCAAGCCGCTCAGGTGCAGCCGCGGGTCGGTGAGCCGAACCGAGCCCAGCCGCCTGCGCCGCTCGAACTCCACCGAGTGCGCTTGGTAGAGCATGTCCACGACAGCGATGTCGAAACGCTCGCGGTGCAGGCGAGTCAGCGCTTCCACCGGGTCGGGCACCACGGTCACCTCGCACGGCAGTGCATCGCGGAGCTCGGTGACCGCCATCTGCGCCGCCACGCCCTCGTCCTCGACCAGCAGCACGCGCATCCCGCTCACCTGTCCGCTCGCAGGGGCAGTGTCAGGCGCAGTGCCGCACCGCCCTCGGGGCCGGGTTCTCGCAGGACCAGGTCACCACCGAGGGCCACGAGTGAGGCGCGCAGGCGTTGCATGTTGCTCGCCGGATCGGCGAACGTCCCGGGCGCCAGCCCCGGTCCGCGGTCGGTGACGTCGAAGACCATGGTGGCGCCGTGCAGCGCGAACTTGAGGTCTACGGCGCCACCGCCGTGGTCGACGACGTTCTTGAGCAGGTCGGCCAGCCCCTGTTCCAGGACGATCGCCTGCTCGCGCGGGATGGTCAAGGCGCCCATCTCAGGAGACGACAACAGGGTCAGCTGGTCGCCGTGCAGCCGCACCGCGTTCTTGACGATGTCGACCGCTCCCGCGTTGTGCTCTTGCAGCAAGAGCTGTCGGCGTCGCTGGTAGGTGGTCTCGCGGAGTTCACGCCCCACTTCGCGCGGGTCCTGTCCGGAGTCGATGCGACGCGCGGCGCTCTCGACGTGTGAGTGGAAGTCGCCGAGTGCCGCCTCGTAGCTCCGGGTCAGGGCCTCCTTCTCCACCTGCACCGCGATCCGGCACAGCCAGGCGATCCCCTTGCCCACCAGGAACCACACCACTGCCCACACCGCGTAGAGGGCCACGCTGCGCAGGTGCATCGTGGTGAGATCCCAGCGGCGAAGCAGTCCGATGATCAGCAGCGGGTGCAGCGCGACCGCCACGACCAACCCGCACTCGATGGCCCACCGCTGCCGCGAGCTGCGGAACCCGCCCCACGGGTAGAACGCGAAGACCGTGAGCGGGATGAGGGCGTAGTTGCCCAACGGCACACCGTTGCCGTAGGACGCGAAGTCCCCGGGCGCGAGCAGGTGCGCCAAAGCGAGCTGGACCACGAAGATCATGGCGATCCAGGTGAACGTCCATGCGTGCCCACGGGTCAACGGCCCGCGCTGGTACAGCACCAACACCGCCAGCGCCAAGTGCACGATCCCCAGCACCACGACGATCCAGATCGCACCCGGGCGGTACCGGTCGTTGACGGCGCTCATGACGAGGTTCGTCGCCTGCAGCAACAGCACGACCGCCTCGAACGGCTTGAGCAGCTTGTTCGTGGTCGCCGCCAGCAGGACCACGTCCGGCCGCCCGAGCGCCGCAGGTCCCGTCATCCAGGAACTCGCACCGAGTCGTCCACACCCTCGATGATGCATCCGATACCCGGTCACGCCAAGCGGAACCAGCTCGCAAACGGGTGGTCCGCGTCCCCAAGGGATACCGAGATCCCCTCCGCAAGCCGAGTGAGCGAAACAACGATGACAAGCGGGTGCCGAAGACTATTCAGAGTGCGGTTTAGCGATGAGCAAGCGATCGCCAGTGTGGAGTTGCCTTGCGCGTGACTCCTCGAGAACACCCACGCCCGACAACCGGTTTCCCATCCGACTCTTTCGCTTTCGCCATCGCTGCAGCCAACGGACTATGCCTCTTTGCCCACTCTGGATCGCCCTCTTCAGCTGTCGGACTCGCCAGGGCAGTTGGGCGCAGCGAAGCACCCAACTACCGAGAGGCGAGGCGAGTAATGCCAGTTGGCGGGGGCTAGGTGAGGGGGCGGTGGCGGAGGGAGAGGTGGATGGGGAGGGTGGTGGCGGTGAGGGCTAGGGCGAGGCTGAGGGTTATGGCGGTTAAGGGGACTTGCCAGGGGATGGAGAGGGAGAGGGGGGTGCCTAGGTGGTGGGATAGGCCGGTGGCGTTGGCGTAGAGGGCTAGTAGGGCGATGAGGAAACCTAGGGTCGCGCCGATGGTTACGGATAGGGCGGATTCGGCTGCGGCGGTGAGGGTTACTTGGCGGCGGGTGGCGCCTGCGCGGCGGAGGGTGGTGAAGTCGGTGATGCGGGAGGCGGTGGCCATGAGGAGGGTGTTGGCGATGGAGAGGGCGGTGTAGCCGAGGGCGACGATCACCAGGAGTGCGACGAAGATGCGGACCAGGCGGTCTTCGTCGGCGTCGGCGCTGGCGGCGTAGGCGGCTCGGTCCAGGGCTTGTGCGCCGAGGGGTGCGGTGGTGGGTGGTGAGCCGAGGACGTGGACCGCGGCGGTGAGGGCGGTGGGGGCGTGGTCGCGGACTGTCTTGCGGGGTAGCAGGATCGGGGTGGGTGCGGCGCTGTTGGGGAGCACTGCCACCACTCGGAGGGTGACCAGTAGACCGTCCTCAAAGGTCAGTCGGGTGGTGTCGCCTGCCCGCACGCCGAGTTGGCTGGCCGCGGACGCCGTGATCGCGGCCGTGTCCGGGCCGACGAGGCCGTCCAGCGCGTTGTCGAGCTTGGTGTTGGCCTGGGCGAAGGCCGCGGGGTCGATGCCGGTGGCGGGGAAGTGCCTGCGGTCGTCGGTGTAGAGCTCGGTGGGCAGGAGCGCGGCACCTGGCGAGGCGGTGGCGGCTTGGTCGGAGAGACCCGGCGTCCCGTTGGGGATGACGATGGCCACGGCCCGGGTCGCGAGTTCCCGCGCTGCCGCGTAGCCGCCCATCGATGTCTCGACCATCCCGGAGATGAGGACCGCCAGCCCGACCGTGAGCAGCACGGGTGCCGCGGTCGACGCGGTGCGGCGCACGGCCGTCAGCGCGCTCCCCCGGACGATCATCCCCACCGCGCTGCTGGCCAGCGGAGCGGTGAGCAGTCGGACGACGGGCGGGATGACCACCGGTGCGAGCAAGGTGCTGCCGACGATCAACGCCATCGCCGCGTAGAGCGAGTTCGTGGTCATGTCCTCCGGATCACCCAGCACGGTGAGCCCGATGAGCAGCAACCCGATCCCGCTGCACACTCCCCCGGCCCACCAGCGGCCCTTGGTCATCGGCGTCGAGTCCACGGTGGCCTCGCGCAGCGCCTCCAGTGGACGGATCCGCGCCGCGCGGCGACCCGCTGCCCAGACCCCGGCCATCGCGACCAGCAGCCCGACGACGAACGCACCCGCGAGCGCCAAGAGCTGGGTCTCGACGACGAAGGTCCTCGGCTCGAGCCCCGCGCTGATCAACAGATCGCCCAGCACCGGCGCCAAGACCCCGCCCAGCACCGACCCGAGCAATCCAGCGACCACCGCGATCGCGAGCGCCTCACCGAAGAGCACTCGGCGGACCTGACGGGGTGTCGCCCCGATCGCGCGCAGCAACCCGAGCTCTCGGCGCCGCTGGGCGACGACGAACGCGAAGGTGGACGCCACGACGAACATCGAGACGAACGCGCTGAGGCTGCCGAGACCGGTCAGCACCTGGTCACCGATCCACCGCACCCGCTGGTCGGCCATCGGCTCGAGCTCGGCCCTGGCCGCCCCGGCTAACACCTGCCCGTCCGCACCGAGAGCCGTCCGCGCCCCCGCTTGGACCGCGTCCTGATCCGCACCTGGGTCTAGTCGCAGGCCGATCGCCCGGACTCCGGGCGACATCCGGGCCGCCTCGCTGTCGCTGAGGTAGATACCTGGACCGTCAACGGTGCCGACGACCCGGTACTGAGCTGGCCCGGCCGCGGTGAGCATCGTCAGCGTTGTCCCCGCGCTTACGCCCAAGGTCTCGGGCACGACGACATCGTCGGCCTGATGCGGAGGCGATCCAGACGCGAGGCGGTACGGCGCCAGCTCCGCGGCCGACCACGGGTAGCCCTGATCGACATCCGTCACCGGGTCACCGCCCAAGACCGGCTGGGCGTAGAAGGTGCGGTCGGGGATCGCCCGCGCCACACCGGGGATCTGCTCGAACGCCACGACCAGGTCCCCGGCCTTGGCCGCCGACCACGGCTTGCCGTCGGTGAACATGCTGTCTTGTTGGTCGACCGTGGGGCTCTGGGCGAACACCGGGGTGTCGCGATAGCGCTCAGGGACCGTGGGGTGGGCGGACAGCAACACCAAGCCGGTCATCGACAGGATCGCGACGCCGAGGAAGACCGCGACGAAGGTGCCGATGAAACTGGTCCAACGGCTCTTGATAGAGGCGATACTCAGCACGACGTCCCCCTGCGGTTCGCCGTCGCGATGGACTCGGCGGTCAACGAACCGGTCAGCTCCTCGGTGATCCGCCCGTCCACCATGAGCAGCACGCGGTCGGCGTAAGAGGCGGCGACCGGGTCGTGGGTCACCATGACGACCGTCTGCCGGTGCCGGTCGACGACGCCGCGGAGCAGCGTGAGCACGTCGCGGGAAGTCTTGGAGTCCAACGCGCCGGTCGGCTCGTCCGCGAACACCGCCGCTGGCCTGGTGACCAGTGCCCTGGCCAGGGCGACCCGCTGCTGCTCGCCGCCGGACATCTCACTGGGCAGGTGCGTACCCCTGGCTCCGAGACCGACCTCGGCGAGCGCGCCGTCGACCTCGCTCGGTCGCGGCCGACGCCCGGCCAGGCGCAAGGGCAACGCCACGTTCTGGGCGGCGGTCAACGCGGAGACGAGGTTGTAGGACTGGAAGACGAACCCGATCCGCTCGCGGCGCAGCTCGGTCAGCTTGGTCTCGTCGAGGCCGCCGAGGTCGGTGCCGCCGAGCAGGACCTCGCCGCCGGTCGGGCGGTCCAGCCCGGCGGCGCAGTGCAGCAGCGTGGACTTCCCCGAACCGGAGGGGCCCATCACGGCGGTGAAGGAACCCGCCGGGAACTCGGTCGTCACGCTGTCGAGCGCGGTGACCGAGCGGGGTGCTGAGCCGTAGACCTTGCTGACCGATCGGAGCCGCACGGTGTCTGGTGTTGGCATGCGACAAGGAAAGCGTGGACGCTGACCTGCGACAATCGCCCTAGCACTAGTGTTGGGACTATACCTAGCACTACTGCCCGGCCGGGATATCCCGCCTACGCTGGACCCCGTGTTCCCGTCCTCTCCGCGCCACGACGCCCTCTCGGCCATCACGCGCGGCCCGCTGAAGCTCCTGGCTTCGGGGTGGCCGTGGCGGTCGTTGTCGTACCTGGCGCTGAGTGCTGTCTCGGGCGCCGCGGTGCTGACGATCCCACTCCTGCTGATCTTCAAGCTCGACGTGCCCGATGTCGTGGTGGTCGCCCTCGCCGCGGTGCTCATGGTCATCTTCATGCGGCTCATCGGGTTGCCGTTCGAGCTGTGGCGGCTGCGGTTGGTCGACGCGGAGTTGGCCACGCGCATCCAGATCCGCAGACGGCTGGCACCCAGGCAGCTCAGCTACGTGGTGGCCTCGATGTTGGCGCTGTGGTGGATAGACCTCGGGGTCCTGGTCTTCTCGCTGGGCGTGCCGCTGTTCATGCTCAGCGCGCCACTGCAACCCACCGCGCCGACCTGGCTGGCGATCTGGCTGTGCCCGTTCGGGGCACTGCTCTTACTCGTGTCCGCTTACCCGATGACCGCGTGGGTCGGGGCACGCGCCGCGATGGCGCGCGCGATCCTCTTCCCGCAGGACCGGGTGCTCGGTGAGGTCGTGCGGTCCCGCGCGCGGTTGGTCGACGCGTTCGAGGCCGAGCGGCGGCGCATCGAACGGGACCTGCACGACGGCGCGCAGCAGCGGTTGGTGACGCTGACCATGAAGCTGGGTCTGGCGCGGCTCGACCTGCCGCCCGGGTCCGCGCTGGCCACCGACCTGCGCGACGCGCACGACCTCGCGACCGGGGCGCTGGCCGAGCTGCGGGAGCTGATCCGCGGCATTCACCCGAAGGTGCTCACCGACCGGGGGTTGGCCGCCGCGGTGCAGGACGTCGCCGGGCACTCGGAGGTGCCGGTCAAGGTCGACCTGCGGCTGGGTGGCCGGCTGTCCGCCACCATCGAGACCGCCGTCTACTACGCGGTGTCGGAGGCGCTCACCAACGTCGTCAAGCACAGCGGGGCCACCCAGTGCTCGGTGCGGGGCGAGGTGCGCGGCGGCTCGCTGGTGGTGGAGGTGTCCGACGACGGGGTCGGCGGCGCGGACATCAGTCGCGGCTCCGGGCTGCAGGGGCTGGCCGACCGGCTGGCCGTGGTCGACGGCACACTGGTGGTGTCCAGTCCGGTCGGTGGGCCGACCACGCTGCGAGTGGGGATACCGTGCCAGACCGACGACTCCGGATAGCCGTCGCCGACGACGCCGTGCTGCTGCGCGAGGGCCTGGTCGGGGTGCTGGAGCGCTTCGGGCACACCGTCGTCGCTTCGGTCGGCGACCCCGACTCGCTGCTGGCCGCCGTGCACGCGGACGAGTTGGACATCGTGCTGACCGACGTGCGGATGCCGCCGACGTTCACCGACGAGGGCATGCGCGCGGCGCTGGCGCTGCGGCGGACCTGGCCGGGGCTCCCGGTGCTGGTGCTGAGCCAGTACGTCGAGCAGTCCTCCGCCGCCGACCTGCTCGACACCGGCGGCGGCGTGGGCATCGGCTACCTGCTCAAGGACCGCGTCGGCGACGTGGCCCAGTTCGTCGACGCCGTGGTCCGGGTCGCCGACGGCGGCACCGCCATCGACCCGGAGGTCGTGCGCACCCTCGTGTCGCAGACCAACCAACCCATCCACCGCCTCACCGGCCGCGAGCGCGAGGTCCTCGCCCTGATGGCCGAGGGCCGCTCGAACGCCGCCATCGGCACCACCCTGGTCGTCACCGACGCCGCCGTGGCCAAGCACATCGCCTCCATCCTCACCAAACTCGACCTCCCCCCAGCCACCGAGGGCCACCGCCGAGTCCTCGCCGTCCTCGCTTACCTCCGGGACTCCGAGCCTGCCTGACCTCTCCAGGCCGCGGTACACCCCGAGCGGACCCACCGATGCGCACTGTCGCATCGATCAAGGTAGCCATATGTCCTTTATGGACATACCAGCACGACGGCCGACGAGTTCCCGTTGCCCGGAAACGCATCGGCCAGGTTCCGCCGAGTAGCTCTACCCAAGACCCCGGACATCGCGTACACACTCCGTCGCCGTCACGCCGCCGACATCGCTGGACAGGTGGGAGTTCACCCGATTCCACCGAAAGATGTTGGAGTTGTTCGCAATCGTGGGGGAATCGCACTAGGGTTGGGGTGGGGGCTGGGTGCGGGGGTCGCGCTCGGGGGTTGGTGAGTCGAATCCGGATGATGGCAACAGGGGTGAGATCGATGCAGGACGGCGGCGAGTTTTACGTCGACGTGGCGCTTCCCGGGCTTGAGGGGTTCGGGGAGGTGGAGATCCGGTGTGGGTTGCTGCGGAAGATGGGGTTGCGGTCGCTGGTGTTGGCGGCGCCGGAGTCGGTGCAGCGATATGTGGACCACGCCGATGTGGTGTTGGCGTGTGAGGACGTCTACTCGACCGAGGTGACGGCGGCGGTGTTGGAGCCGTACCGGGGGCGGTTGGCGAACTGGGTCACGTTGAACGACAAGGTGTGGCACATGCAGCTGGGGGTGTCCGACCTCTTGGGCATCTCGTTCCCCGGTCGGCGCGGGCAGCTCAACTGCCGGATCAAGCCGCTGCTGCGTGAGGTGTTGTCGGACATCATGCCGACGGGGTTCGTGGTGCTCGGCCGCGACGAGCTGTCCCGGGAGCGGGTCGCCGAGCTGGGTGAGCGGCTGGGGTACCCGTTCATCGTGAAGCCGATCTGGGGCAGCGGCGGGTCCTACGTGGAGATCATCGACGGGCCCGAGCAGGGGTACGACCTGATCAGCACGGTCTTCACCGAACTGGCCGAGGACAACGACATCCACACCTTCCGCACCGACGACGGCCGGGAGTGGGACCCGCGCACGCAACTGCTGGTGGAGCAGTTCGTCACCGGCCGCGAGCTGTCGCTGGAGGCGTTCGTCCAGCACGGGCAGCTGACCAGCATGCTCACCCAGGAGAAGTACTTCTGGGACAGCGACGGCGCCTACCGGTTCGAGACGGCGAACCTGTGCCCGACGCCGTTCCTCAGCGAGTCCGAGCACGCGGTCATCCACGCCGCGATGCAGGAGGCGGTCACCGCGCTCGGGGTGGACGACACCTTCGTCCACATCGAGTTCAAGTGGGACGGCAGCCGGGTGCACATGATCGAGCTGAACCCGCGCCTGGGCGGCGGTGCCGTGCCGCAGACACTGGACAACTGGTTCGGCGTCGACACCCGGCAGATGCGGTTCCAGCTGCTGGTCGGCGAGACCCTGCCGGAGAAGTTCGAGGGCCGCGACGGGTTCACCCTGGGCGTGTTCGTCAACGCGCACGAGTCGGGCACCTTCCGCGAGCTGGAGGGCCTGTCCTGGGTGCACGAGCAGCCGGAGTTCAGCTTCGAGCAGAAGTACCTCAAGGAGGGCCAGCACATCCCGCCGCGCGACGGGTCGAAGGCGCACCGGGTGCACTGGTTGTACTGCTACGACGCGTTCTACGACTGCCACGACGTCGACCAGATCGACCGGCTCTACGCCGAGACGCGCAAGCGGGTGCGGCTGCGGTTCGCCGAGGCGCACTGACAAGCCGAGGTGGACTGACAAGCCGAGGCGCACTGACAAGCGGCACTAGCCCCGGCGGACCACCAGGCAGATCTCGTCCTCGGTGCGGAACTCGCCGACCTCGGTGAACCCGTGCTCGGCGAAGAACCGGCGCAGCACCCCGGTCTCCCGGCGTTCGATGTCCTGGCGCTTGGCCATGGCGGTGCGCGACCCGCTGAAGACCAGCAGGTCGGCGGGTGTGCTGGCCAGCACCGCCAGCGCCTGCGGCGAGCGCCGGGCGACCACCGGCAGCACCTTGAGCACCAGGGCCACGTCCAGCCGGGCGGGCAGGCCCTGGGCGTGCAGCGCGGGCCAGTCCTCGGTCAGGTCCCACCGCACCGGGTGGACGCGCTGGTCGACCCGCGCGTGCGCGGACACGGCCCGGATGGCCTCCGGGTCCGTGTCGACGGCCCACAACTGCGCCACGGGCGGGTCGTCGAGCGGGAACACCAGCGGCAAGACACCGCAACCGACGTCGATGATGCTGTTAGGACTACCGATGTGGTCGAACAGCTGGCTGAAGAAGTCCTCTATGCCACTGAGCCGCTCAGCGGTCGACACGTGCCCGGCGACGACGGCCTGGATGGCTTCAGCTGAGTGCTCCGCCACCAACCGGTCGACGGCCTCGGTCGCCGACGACTCCGCGGGCCGGTACCGGCGCAGGTGGTGGTAGATCTCCTTCTTCGCCGCCGTGGCCGCGTCCCGGTACACCCGCAGCCGCTTGACCTTGTCCACCGATTCGGCGTCGCCAACCGCGCTGACCAGGGCGCGGTTGCGGTTGAAGGACTCGACCACCATGTCCACCGCGGCGTCGTGCTCGATGCGGTAGCGCCGGACGATGTCGCCTGCCAGGTCAGCGGCGAGCGAGCGCATCAGGTCGATGACTCAGCCCACCAGTTCCCGCCACGACCGCTCCAGCGCGCTGTTCGGGAACCACCGGCCGTGCACCTCCAGGATCTCCGCCAGGTACGCGTCCAGCGTGTCCGCGTCGAGCCGGGCGTTGATCTCCTCCATGGTGGCGCAGATCGTCCACAGGTTGTGCAAGAACAGGTCCTCGCCCTCGGGGAACGAGGTGGGGTCCTCAGCGCAGGCAGGACAACCGCAGCGGTACTCGCCCGCCTTAAGCGGTCCCGGGTCCCTAATCGCGCCGTACGGGGTCATGTACCACCCGTCACGAGCGAAGTGGCCGTAAGAGGCCGAGTCGAAGATGTTGACCCCACAGGCCACTAGGAACGGCAGCTCACACGGGTCGCCCGCGCCATAGAGGTGCATCGGCACATCAGGCCCGATGACCTCACGCGCGTCTCTAGCCACAGCACCCACGAAGCCCATGTCGTGGTTGCGGTTGAAGAACGGCACCAGGCTGCCCAGCGCCAGGTACCGCACGCCCATGTCCCGCAGGGTGCGCACGCTGCGGTGCCGCAGGTCCATGTACCGACCGCCCTGGGTGACCCCCGCCAGGATGCCGCGCTCCACCAGCCCCAGCGCCTGCCGGATGCGCTTCTCGGTGGCGGTCAGCTTCGCCTCCGCGGTCGACCGGGAGTCGCCGGGCGGGGTGACCAGGTCCAGCGGCGCCAGGATGTCGCTGCCGATGCGGTCCTGGAACCGGACGATGTCGCGGTTGTCCAGGTACAGCTTGCGGGTGAACCCCTGGAACGCCCCGGAGTCGGTGGTGACCAGCCCGTCGAACCCCAGGTAGCTGTGCAGGCCCTGCTCGAGCACCTGTTCGCGCAGGTCGCGCTGCTTGTAGAGGAAGTAGGAGTTGACGATGCAGCCGTCCACCCTCGGCCCGTCGACCCAGCTCTCCAGCAGGCCGTGCTGGCGGTGCGGCTGGTACACCGGGAGGAACAGGGGGAGCCGGTGTTTGCTCTCCCGATTGGTCACGAATACCCGCGAGGCCCGCATCGACCCAGTCTAACCAGCGTGAACACCCGTCACCGAGGCAGGCGCGGGGCCCCGGGTGAGCCGGGCCACTGACCCGACCGGAGTAGGCTGACCCGGGGAACACGGGCACCTGGCCTGGAGAAGACGGAGAGGGTCGGACAAGCGTGATGGCGACGAGGCCGAGGGCGGTTGTGCTGCTCAGCGGGGGTCTGGACTCGGCGACGGTCCTGG
The DNA here is from genome assembly GCF_024171945.1 of Actinokineospora globicatena. Classification (GTDB taxonomy): domain Bacteria; phylum Actinomycetota; class Actinomycetes; order Mycobacteriales; family Pseudonocardiaceae; genus Actinokineospora; species Actinokineospora globicatena. The sequence goes on along the minus strand of NZ_JAMTCR010000002.1, from coordinate 2,331,973 downwards.
CCATCGCGGCGGCGGACGGCTTCGAGACGTACGCGCTGAGCTTCCGCTACGGCCAGCGGCACTCGGTCGAACTCGACGCGGCCGGCCGGGTCGCGACCGCACTGGGTGCGAGCAAGCACGTGGTCGCCGACATCGACCTGCGGGTGTTCGGCGGATCGGCGCTGACCGACGACAGCATCGCGGTCCCGCACCACGACGACGTCGACGGTGTGACCCAGGACATCCCGATCACCTACGTCCCGGCGCGCAACACGATCTTCCTGTCCTTCGCGCTGGCCTGGGCCGAGACCCTGGGGTCGCAGGACATCTTCATCGGGGTGAACGCGCTGGACTACAGCGGCTACCCCGACTGCAGGCCGGAGTACATCGAGGCCTACCAGGCGATGGCGAACTTGGCGACGAAGGCCGGGGTCGAGGGCACACAGAACCTCACCATCCACATGCCGTTGGTCGCGCTGACCAAGGCGCAGACCATCCAGCGCGGCCTGGACCTCGGCGTCGACTACGGCCTCACGCACAGCTGCTACGACCCGGTCGACGGCCGGGCCTGCGGCACCTGCGACTCCTGCCTGCTGCGCGGCCGCGGCTTCGCCGAACTCGGGCTCACCGACCCGGCGCTGGCCTGATGTACAAGGTCAAGGAGATCTTCTACACCCTGCAGGGCGAGGGAACCCACGCGGGCAGGCCGTCGGTGTTCTGCCGGTTCAGCCTCTGCAACCTTTGGACCGGCCGCGAGAAGGACCGCCACCGCGCCATCTGCACGTTCTGCGACACCGACTTCATCGGCACCGACGGCCCCGGGGGCGGCAAGTTCGCCACCGCCGCGGACTTGGCCGCCGCCGTCTCCGCCGCGTGGGAGGGCGCCGCGCACCCGCGCAGCAAGCCCTACGTCGTCTGCACCGGCGGGGAACCGCTGCTGCAGCTGGACAAGGCCGCGGTCGACGCGCTGCACGACGCGGGCTTCGAGGTCGCGGTCGAGACCAACGGGACCCGTCCGGCGCCGCCCGGGCTCGACTGGGTGTGCGTGTCGCCGAAGGCCACCGCCGAGGTCGTGCTGACCAGCGGCGACGACCTGAAGCTGGTCTACCCGCAGCCCGACGCGCTGCCGGAGCGCTTCGAGCACCTGGACTTCACGCACTTCCTACTCCAGCCGATGGACGGCCCGGACGTCGAGGCCAACACCCGCGCCACCGTCGAGTACTGCCTGCGCCACCCGCAGTGGCACCTGAGCCTGCAGACCCACAAGTACCTGGGAATAGCCTGATGGAGATCTTCCGCGAGTTCACCTTCGAGGCGGCGCACCGGTTGCCCAACGTCCCGGAGGGGCACAAGTGCGCGCGCCTGCACGGGCACTCGTACCGCGTGGTGGTCGCGGTGTCCGGGCCGCTGGACCCGGTCGCGGGTTGGGTGATGGACTTCGGCGACCTCAAGGCCGCGGTGAAGCCGGTGATCGCCGAGTTGGACCACTACTACCTCAACGAGATCCCCGGTTTGGAGAACCCGACCAGCGAGGTGCTGGCGGAGTGGTTGTGGGGGCGGCTGAGCGGCGCGCTGCCGCTGTCGGCGATCACCGTGCGGGAGACCTGCACCTCCGGCTGCACTTATCGCGGCTCACACTGACCCACCCCCGGGTCCGGCGGTAGCCTGACTCATGAAGGTCGTGGTGCCCGGGGGAACCGGGAATGTCGGGGGATTCCTGAGCCGCGCGCTCGCGGCGGCCGGGCACGACGTGGTCGTGCTGAGCAGACGGGCGGTCGACGTCGGCGGCGGTGTTCGTTCCGCGCGGTGGGACGGGCGCACCCTGGACGCGTGGGCCAGCGAGGTCGACGGCGCCGACGCGGTGATCAACCTCGCCGGGCGCAGCGTCAGTTGCCGCTACACCGACGAGAACCTGCGCGAGATGATGGAGTCCCGTGTGGACTCCGCGCGCGTGGTCGGCTCGGCGATCGCGGCCGCGTCCGCGCCGCCCCGGGTGTGGCTGCAGATGAGCACGGCGACGATCTACGCCCACCGCTACGACGCGCCCAACGACGAGTCGGGGATCATCGGCGGTGCGGAACCCGATGTACCGGGGTACTGGGCGTTCAGCGTCGAGATCGCCAAGCAGTGGGAACTCGCGCAGCAGGAGGCGGCGACGCCCGACACCCGCAAGGTCGCTCTCCGGACCGCGATGGTGATGAGCCCGGACCGGGGCAGCGTTTTCGACGTCCTGTCCTGGATGGCGCGGGTCGGCCTGGGCGGGCCGGTGGGCGGCGGACGGCAGTACGTGTCCTGGATCCACGGCCAGGACTTCCTGCGCGCCGTTCAGTTCCTGCTCACAGAGTCCAGTTTGGACGGTCCGGTGAACCTCGCCGCGCCGGATCCCCAACCCCAGCGCGACTTCATGCGGACCTTGCGCCGCACCTGGGGTATGCCGTTGGGCCTACCCGCGACCAAGTGGATGGCCGAGATCGGCGCCTTCGCCCTGCGCTCGGACACCGAACTGCTCCTCAAGAGCCGCCGCGTGATCCCCGGCCACCTGGTCGACGCGGGCTTCACCTTCGAGCACCCCACCTGGTCCGCCGCCGCGACCGACCTCGTCCGAGCCCGACGTTCAAGCACCTAGACCCGCGGCCCGCGCATCGACCGCAAGGCCACAACCGTCCCCGAAGTCCCCGCTGAAGTCGCCCGGAGCCCCGCAAAACCGCGCCTCGCCCCGGCAAGATCACCGCCACCGGCCGGACCCCAGCCCCCACCCTCTCCGGGGGGCGTCCCCTGGTCCAGTCTACCGGCACCCCCACCCGCGGCGAAGGGTGTGGCGTTGCCTGTGGACAACTCGGGGGGTTGTGGACAGACGGATGCCGTGGTCACCAGGCGGATGCCGTGGTCGCCGGGTCTGACGCCGGAGAAGTCGACCCGAACGGGGGACGTCGGGCGGGCTGGCTAGTGGCGGGCCAGGGTGAGGTCGGCGATCTGGAGTTGTTGGATCTGGGTGGTGCCCTCGATGATCTCCTGGATCTTGGCGTCGCGGAGGTGGCGTTGGACCGGGAAGCCCGAGCCGATGCCGTTGGCGCCGTGGAGTTGCACCGCGTTGGTGGCGACGTCGAACGCGGTGCGGGACGCGGCGTACTTGGCGATCAGCGTTTGCCGGATGGCGTCGCGGTGCGAGGTGGCGCGCATGGTGCCCGCCTGGCGGCACAGCAGCCGGGCGGCCTCGACCGAGGTGATCATCTCGGTCAGTGCTCGGCGGACCAACTGGTGCTCGGCCAACGGAACGCCGAACTGAACCCGATCGCGCGCGTAGTCCAGGCTGGCAGTGAGGCAAGCCTGGGCCAGACCGACACAGCCACAAGCGGTGCTGAAGCGGCCATAGTCCAAAGAGGACGTGGCGACGAGGTCGAAGGTCAGTCGACCGTGGCTGAGCAGGTTCGACGAGGGCACCTCAACCGCGTCTAGAACCACCTCACCCAGTTCCGACGCCCGCAGACCGAGCAGCCCGCTGATGGGCGACACCGTCAGCCCGGGTGTGTCCCGCTCCACCACGAACGCGGCCGGGTCACCGTCAAGTTGGGCGAACACCAGGAACACGCCCGCGCGCTGGGCGAAGCTGATCCACTTCTTGCGGCCGGTGATCTCGTACCCGCCCGGGACCGCGCGGGCCGTGGTGGTGCCGTTGCGGGCGTCGCTGCCGACGTCGGGCTCGGTCAGCGCGAAGGCACCGATGGTCGTCCCGGTGCCGATCGCGGGTGCCCACCGGTCGGCCAGGTCCTTGCTGCCCCAGCGGAGGATGGCGTGCGCGACCATGCCCTGCACGGCGACCAGGTTGCGGACCGACCCGCAGCCCCGGCCCAACTCCTCGCTGAGCAGGCCGTAGGTCTCGACGTCCATCCCGGTGCCGCCCGCGGCCGAGGGCAGCGTGGGGACCAGCCAGCGCGCGGCCGCCAGGTCCTTGACGATCTCGTCGTCGAGGTGCTCGGCCTGGTCCCAGGCGCCCGCGTTCGGGATGAGCCGCTCGTCGGTGAAGCGGGCGAAGGCGTCAGGGTCGTGCGGCACCTGGGTCCCCAATCCGGTCGGTGACGGAGGTCGGCCAACCGGCGGGATCGGTGCCGTGCTGGCAGAGGAAGGCGTAGGCGAGGCGTTCCAGGCCGAAGCCGACGCAGCCGCTGGCCACCGGTGCGGCGTCGGACCCGGTGATGTCGAAGGACTCACCGAAGAACTGGCCGTGCAGGTTGAACGAGCCGACGGCGATGGTGCGGTCCTCGGCGACCGGCACCCGCAGCTCGAACTTCAGCTCCAGCATGCGCTGCGACAGGATCTTGCCCGCGGTGTCGGGGTTGCCGAAGAACGGGTCGTTGGCGACCTCGCAGTGCCCCGCGAGCCCCAACTCCTCCAGCAGCGCGTACGCCTGGGCCATCACGGAATCGCGGCACTCGGTGGCGAACGACTCGCCGCCGAGGAACACGATCTCGCGGATGGTGAAGTCCCACAGGCGTTCCATGCTGGTGTGGTAGCGCGACTCGTACCGGAAGGACTTGCCGCGCGCGGTCACCACCATCTCGTCGGCCAACCGGCGGCCGGTGTACTGGTGGTAGGTGTGGTAGCACATCGTCGGCGGCAGGCAGTACTCCTTGTCGCCGCACTGGTCGAACAGGTCGTCGGGCAGCCGCCCCGCGGCGCGGTAGCGGTCGACGAATCCGTTGTAGACGTCGATGTCGTTGTGCAGCCGGGTCACGAACATCGCGAACTGCGGGAACGACCCGAAGTAGCCGAACCGGTCGAGCACGCTGGTCGGCAGCAGCGTCGGGTACCGGAACTCCCTGGACCGGGGCAGCGCCAACGCGATCGACCGCAGCCGCTCGTCCAGGTAGTCCACAAGCGACAGCACCGGCTCGCCGAACCCGACCTGCCCCTCCCCGGCGACGAACGCCGAGTCGGCCGCCAACAACAGCGGGAACGGGTCGGTGAACGACTCGACCGATATCGCCGAACGCCACACCTGCCGGGGCGGCAACGCGCGCTGGGTGAGCACCTCGGCCGTCACGACTTTCCCGATTTTCGCCGCGATGGCTGATTCCGACTCGTCGCCGGAAAGGACCAGGTCGACACCGGTGATAACGCCACCGGCGGCCACCAGGTCGAACTCGGCAATCGCACTGGAGACGAAGAACAGCCGTTTCGCCAGTTCACCGGCCAACCCGTCGGGAACGGGATCGGCCAGCGCCACCCGCACCGCGCGCATCACACCGCGGCGAGTTTGCGGGCGACCAACTCGTCGACCCGGTCGACACTGCGGAAATGCTCGAAGCGCAGGTCGTCCCCGGTGACCTGGACGCCGAACTCCTGCTCGACGAACACCACCAACTGCATCACGAACATCGACCGGACCAGGCCGCGCTCGAAGATGTCGTCGTCATCGGCGAGTTCGGTCTCGGTGATGTTGTCCAGGATGAACTCCCGGATCCTCGCCTTGCCCTCGGCACCCATCTAGCCCGCCCTCCCCGGCCCGCTCGCGCCGGACCCGTAGTCGAAGAACCCCTGCCCGCTCTTGCGGCCGTGCAGCCCCGCGTCGACCATGCTGGTCAGCAGCGGGCACGGCCGGTACTTGCTGTCCTTGAACTCGTCGTGGAGCACCTCGATGGACAGCAGCACGGTGTCCAGGCCGATCAGGTCGGCGGTCTCCAGCGGCCCCATGGTGTGCCCGAAGCACTCGACGAAGAGCCGGTCGATGTCGGCCGCGGTGCCCACGCCCTCGTGCAGCAGGAACACCGCCTCGTTGACCGTCAGCATCATCACCCGGTTGGTGACGAAGCCCGGCGAGTCGTTGACCACCACGCTCTTCTTGCCCAGCGCCGCGATGAACTCCCGCATCCGCGCCAGCGTCTCCTCGGACGTGCGCCGACCCCGGATGACCTCAACGGTCGGCTTGAGCGGCACCGGGTTCATGAAGTGCGTGCCCACGACGTCCTCGGGCCGACCGGTGAGCCCGCCGAGCCGGGTGATCGGGATGGCCGACGTGTTCACCCCGATCGGGGTACCGGGGGCGAGCAGCTCGCCGAGCCGCCGGTAGACCGGTTCCTTGACCGCGAACCGCTCGGTCACGTTCTCCACCACCAGGTCGACCCCGTTGAGGTCGGCCAGGTCGGTGCTGAACACCGTGCCGTCGGCGACCTCGGCGGCGGTGATCGCCGACTCGGGCGCCAGCAGCGCGTAGAGCCGGACGTCGTGGGCGATCGCGCGCCGTACGCCGTCCAGTATTTCGCTGTCGCGGTCGATGAGAATGACCGGGAACCCGGCCTGGCGCAGGGCGATGGTGACGCCCCGACCCATTACCCCAGCCCCGACCACACCCACGGTGTGAACACTGGACACTGCCGATTCAACCCCCTCGCCGCACCGCCCGCGCCGGGCGGGAAATCAGGTGAGTTCGGACCGGTGGTCACGCACAAGACGACGGCACGCCGACACCGAGGCGGAACCCGCTCCGGGTATTACCGGATTTGTCGGTGGAGTCCACTGTGCACGATCCTCCCCGCGCCGAACAACGGGCCCCATCCGGGGCCCTCGACCGACACTACCCCAACGGGGCGCCGGTGTGGCAGCCCTCGAACGCGGATTCTCCCGATTCCACTCGCGAGGGAGTAGAACTCGCGGCGGCACTGGGTATAGTCGAAAGCCGGGGCCGTTGTTCGCCGCGTTGGACGAGCCACCCCTATTGCCCGCTCGCTGTTGTCGGACCAGTAGTCACGCCGGTGAACACCGCAGGCGTCGACGCATGCTCGTTGGGGGCTCGCAGATGGATGACCGCGCCGCCGTGCCGGTGACCGACACCGTGCCAGTGGCAGGTGCCGCGCCCGGGACCAGTGCCGCGACGGCGAACAGTGCCGCGCCAGTACACGGCGCTGTGCCAGTGCTCACAGTGCACGGTCTCGTCGAGCGGGTGCTCACCGAGCGTCCGCCCGACACGGTCGCGGTGGTCGACGGCAACCGCCAAGTGAGCTACCCCGAACTCGACCGGATGGCGCAACGGGTCTGCTCTTGGTTGCTGGCAGCGGGTGTCGGGCGCGGCCACCTGGTGGCGCTGCACCTGCGGCGCGGCCCGGAGCTGTTCGCCGCGATGCTGGGCGTGCTCAAGGCGGGCGCGTGCTACGTGCCCATGGACGTCGAGGACCCGGTGGCGCGGCTGCGTGCGATCGCCGAGGACGCCGACATAGCCGTGCTCGTCACCGATGGCGCGCGGCCGACGCCGTTCGACGCGTCCACGTTGGTGCTCGATGAGATGTGGCAGGAACAGGACAACCGGGAACTCCCGCCGAGCGCACCGGTCCACGTGGACCCGGACGACCCGGCGTACGCGGTCTTCACCTCCGGCTCCACCGGGCGCCCCAAGGGTGTCCCGATGACGCACCGGTCGTTGACCAACCTGCTGTGGTGGCACGAACACGAGCGACCGGGCGCCAACCAGGGCCGCACCGCGCAGGTGTGCGCGGTGAGCTTCGACTTCTCCTTCCACGAGGTCTTCGCCACCCTGGGCTTCGGCGGGACGCTGGTCGTGGCCGACGAGCGGACCCGCCGGGACCCGTTCGCGCTGGCGGAGTTCCTTGAGGGGCAAGGGATCGAGCGGTTGTTCGCCCCGGTCACCACACTCACCCAGCTCGCGGAGGCGGCGCGCGGGCGTTCGGGCGCGCTGGCCGTCCGGGATGTGGTGACCACCGGCGAGCGGCTGCGGGTGACCCCGGCGCTGCGGGAGTTCTTCCAGCGCGCCGCGGGCGCCCGGCTGCACAACCACTACGGCGCCACGGAGTTCCAGGATGCGACCACGCACACCCTCGACGGCGACCCGGCCGGATGGCCGGAGGCGGTCCCCATCGGCCGACCCATCACCGGGGTCACGGTGCACGTGCTCGACGACGAGCTGCGCCCGGTGCCGGAGGGCGAGCTGTACGTGGGTGGCGTGGGGGTCGCGTCCGGGTACCTCAACCGGCCGGACCTGACGACGGAGCGTTTCCTGGACAACCCGTTCGGGCCGGGCAGGCTCTACCGCACGGGTGACCTGGCGCGGGTGTCGGCCGACGGAACGGTGGAGCACCTGGGCCGGGCCGACGACCAGGTCAAGGTGCACGGCGTGCGGGTCGAGCCGGGCGAGGTGGAGTCGGCGCTGGCCGCGCACCCGGAGGTCCGGGAGGCGGTCGTGCTCGCCCAAGAGGTCGGTGGCGTGCGCAGGCTGGTCGCGCACCTGGTGACCACCGGCGTCGACGACGGAACCCTGGCGCGGCGCCTGCACCGGCTGCTGTCCGCTCAGCTGCCCCGGTACCTGGTGCCCGAGGTGTACGAGCTGCTCGTGGCGATGCCCAGGACCGCCAGCGGGAAGACCGACCGCCGCGCCCTGCTGGCGCCCGAGGAGTTCGAACGGCTGTCGGACGAGCCCGTGGTCGCCGCGCGCACCCCGACCGAGCGCCTGCTCAGCGAGGTGTGGCGCGAGGTGCTGGGGCTCGACGAGGTCAGCACGACGGACAACTTCTTCGACATCGGCGGGACCTCGCTGCACCTGGTCGACCTGCGGCAGGCGCTGACCGAGCGCACCGGCACCGCGTTCTCCCTCGTCGACCTGTTCGGCAATCCCACGATCAGGGCACTGGCGGCCCACCTCGACCGGGACGCACCCGCCCTGTCGCCGCACCGCAGGGAGCTCGGCCGGGGGCACAACGGCGGGCACAACGCGGACATCGCGATCATCGGCATGGCGGGCCGGTTCCCCGGTGCGGACGACGTCGCCACCTTCTGGCGCAACCTGGTCGCGGGTGTCGAGTCGATCGCCGAGTTCGACGACCTCGGCGAGGTGGACCCCGCGCTGCGGGAGCACCCCGACCACGTGCGCGCGGCGGCGGCCCTGCCCGGCGTCGACCGGTTCGACGCGGCGTTCTTCGACATCAACGCGAAGGAGGCCGCCGCGACCGACCCGCAGCACCGGCTGTTCCTGGAGTGCGCGTGGGAGGCCTTCGAGGACGCGGGCTACCGGCCAGGTCCAGACCACGGCGCGGTCGGTGTGTTCGCCGGGTCCAGCCTGAGCACCTACCTGGTGAACAACCTCACCCGCGGCGCGGGCGGCCCGTTCGTCGAGGCGGACATGGCGCAGTTCCAGGCGAAGTTGGGCAACGACCGCAACTACCTGCCGACCAGGGTGTCCTACAAGCTCGACCTGCGCGGGCCCAGTGTCGCGGTGCAGACGGCGTGCTCGACGTCGCTGGTGGCGGTGCACCTGGCCTGCCAGAGCCTGCGGTCGGGCGAGAGCGACCTGGCGTTGGCCGGTGGGGTGTCGGTGATCGTCCCGCAGCACGGCGGGTACGTCCACGAGGAGGGCATGGTCCGGTCGCGCGACGGGCACTGCCGGGCGTTCGACGCGGCGGCCGACGGGACGTTGTTCGGCAACGGCTGCGGGGTGGTGCTGCTCAAGCCGCTCGAGGCCGCGCTGGCCGACGGCGACCGGGTGATCGCGGTGGTCAAGGGGTCGGCGGTCAACAACGATGGCTCGGCGAAGGTCGGGTTCACCGCGCCGAGCGCGCAGCGGCAGGCCGAGGTCGTCGCGGACGCGCTCGCGGACGCCAGCGTGCCAGCGGGGTCCATCGGGTACGTGGAGGCGCACGGCACCGGGACCGCGATCGGTGACCCCATCGAGGTGGCGGCGTTGAACGCGGCGTTCCAGGTCGACGGCCCGTTGCCCGCGGGCAGTTGCGTGCTCGGGTCGGTGAAGACCAACATCGGGCACCTGGACGAGGCGGCCGGGATCGCCGGGCTGGTGAAGGCCGCGTTGGCGGTCGAGCGGGGCACGGTGCCGCCGACGGTGCACTTCAGCGCGCCGAACCCGGAGATCGACTTCGCCGCCGGTCCGTTCGCGGTGTCCGCTGAGGTGACGCCGTGGCCGGAGTGGTCGCAGGTGCGTCGAGCGGGGGTCAGCTCGTTCGGCATGGGCGGCACGAACTGCCACGTCGTGCTGGAGCAGGCGCCAGACCGCCCGGCCTTGCCCGCCAAGCCCGGTCCGCACCTGCTCGCGTTGAGTGCCCGGACACCGGATGCGTTGCGGGAAATGGTTTCCCGCTATGCCAAGCACCTCGCCGAACATGACCTGCCGCTGTCCGACGTGTGCGCGACAGCCGCGACCGGACGGCACCTGTTCGGGCACCGGTTCGCCGCCGTCGTCGAGACCTCGGACGACGCCCGGCAGGGACTTGAGTCCTATGTGGAACCTGCACGGCGGTCGAAGGTCGCGTTCCTGTTCAGCGGCCAGGGCTCTCAGTACCCGGGGATGGGGCAGGACCTCTACGACGAGTACCCGGTGTTCCGGGAGGCGTTCGACGAGTGCGCCGCGCTGATGTCCGGGATGTTCGACCTGCACGAGGTCGTGGCCGACGACCGCGTCAATGACACCGCCTACGCCCAGCCCGCGCTGTTCGCCATCGAGTACGCCCTGGCCAAGTTGTGGCTGTCGTGGGGTGTGCGTCCGGAGGCCTTGCTGGGGCACAGTGTGGGCGAGTTCGTGGCCGCACACCTGGCGGGCGTGTTCTCGCTGATGCACGCGGTGATCCTGGTCGCGCACCGGGGTCGGCTCATGCAGGCGCTTGACGCACCGGGCCGAATGGTGGCGGTGGCCGCTGATGAGAGCACCGTCGCGGAGTTGGTCGCGCAGCACGCCGGGGTGTCGATCGCGGCGGTGAACGGGCCATCGGCGACTGTGATCTCCGGTGCCGCGGACGAGGTCGAGGCGATCAGCGCGGAACTCGGCCGGTGCGGCGTGCGGACCAAGGACCTCGTTGTCTCACATGCGTTCCACTCGCCGTTGATGCAGCCGGTAGTAGAGGAGTTCACCCGGATCGCCCACGGCATCACCTACCACGAGCCGAGCATCCCGATCATCACCAGCGGGGATGTCGCGACGCCGGAGTACTGGGTCGACCACGTGCTCGACACCGTCCGGTTCGGCGACGGGGTCCACACCCTGATCGATTCCGGCGTCGATGTGTTCCTCGAGGTCTCCCCGAAACCGACCCTGCTGTCCCATGTGGACGCCGATGCGCTGCTGGTGCCGACCCTGCGCCCAGGCCAGGAACGGGAGCAGGTGCTGCGCGCCGCACGGGATCTGTTCACCGCCGGGGTTGACATCGACCTGGCCGGGTTGTTCCAGGGCGAGTACCGCAAGGTCGCCCTACCGACGTACCCGTGGCAGCGCGAACGGCACTGGATCGACGCGCCCGAACCCCAGGCGCCGCCGACAAGAGGCAAACCGCTCATCGGCGAGCGACTGGACATCGCCGACAGCGACGACGTCCGCTTCCAGACGACCCTCGGGCCGCGAACCCTGTCCTGGCTGGGCGACCACCGGGTCTTCCAGGCGATCGTCATGCCCGGCGTGGCCTTCCTGGAGACTGGTCTCGCCGCTCACCACGACGCGTTCGGCGGTGAGGGCGCCGTGGTGCGGGACTTCTTCGTGCACCGCGCGATGCCCTTCGCCGACGACAGCACCCTCCGCCAGGTCCAGATCGCCCTGCTGCCCGAGGGCAACGAGCACCGCCTGCGGGTCCACTCCCGTCTTCCCAGCGATCCTCAGTGGACTCTGCATGCCTCGGGAATCACCGCCGCACCAACGGCTCCGCTCGATGTCGAACCGTTGACCCAGGTGCGCAGCAGGTTCACCACTGAGATCCCCGTCGCCGAGATCTACCAGGGCGAGCGGGAACGGGAGATCGACCTCGGCGCGTCGTTCTGGGCGACCGAGCGGCTGTGGCGGGAAGACACCAGTTGCCTCGCTGAGATCGCGCTGCCCGCCGCCCTGCGCGGTGAGACCGAGCACCGCGTTCACCCGGTGCTGCTGGAGGCCTGCTTCCTCGCCCTGACGGTCACCTACCCGGAGAAGTACGGCAGGCGCACGTACGTCCCCGTGGGGGTGGAGCGGCTGACCCTGCACCGCGCGGTCGGCACGCACGCCTGGTGCCACGCGCGGCTGCGGCCCAGCGACAGCGAGACCCCGGAGACCCTGCACGGCGACGTCGACCTGTTCGACGCCGACGGGACGCTGGCGCTGACCATGCGCGGCGTCCTGCTGAAGCTGGCCAGCCGCCGGGCCATGCTGGGCGCCGAGGCGTGGCGCGACTGGCTCTACGCGACGGAGTGGGTCACCGCGCCCGCCTGTCCCCCGCCGACCGAGCGGCCGCTGGTGATCACCGGCGGCGAGTTCGCCGACCTGGGCGATCCCGTCCCCGCGGGTGGGCTCGTCCCCGGTCGGACGGTGCTGGCCTGCCTGTCCGCTGAGTCGACGACCACCGACCTGGCCGAGCTCGCCGCTCCCCTGCTGCGGCTGGTCCGCGAGGTGGGCGATGTCGGGTCGAAGCTCGTCCTGGTCACCCGGGGCGCGCAGCCCGCGGGCACCCGCACGGTCGCCAACCCGGCCCAGGCCGCGCTGTGGGGCCTCGGTCGGGTGATCGCCCTGGAGCACCCGGACCTGGACCTGACGCTGGTCGACCTGGATCCGGACGGACCGACGGCGGTCCTGGCCAGCGAGCTGTCCGGCGAGGAGAACCAGGTCGCCTACCAGGGCAGCACCCGCTACGTCGCCCGGCTGTCCCGGGTGACCGCTCCCGCCGCGGCGCCCGCGATCGGCCCCGAGGGGACGTACCTGATCACCGGCGGGCTCGGCGGCCTCGGCCTGGAGACCGCCCGACTGCTGCACCGCCTCGGCGCGCGGCGGCTGGCCCTGGTCGGCCGGTCAGCACCCGGACCGGACGCCGAGCAGGTCATCGGTGAGCTCCGAGCCGCGGGCGCCGAGGTCCGCACCGCCCAGGTGGATGTCACCGATCCAGTGGCGTTGGCGGCGTTCCTGGCCGAACTCGACACCCTGCGTGGCGTCTTCCACCTGGCCGGGGTGCTGGACGACGGTGTGCTGGCCCAGCAGACACCGGAGCGGTTCCGCACCGTGGTCGGCCCGAAGGCGGACGCGGCCTGGCACCTGCACCGGTTGACCGAGGACCTGGACCACTTCGTGCTGTTCTCGTCGGTCAGCTCGGCGCTCGGTGCCCCCGGCCAGGGGAACTACGCCACCGCAAACGCTTTCCTCGACGGTCTCGCCGAGTACCGGCGCGGTCTTGGCCTACCTGCGCTGGCGGTGCAGTGGGGCTCTTGGGCCGACACCGGGATGAGCGCGCGGTTGGGCCTGAACGACAAGTTGGCGTCACTCGGCGAAGGGGTCATTCCCACCGAAGACGGCTTGGCGGCGCTAAGTGCATTGCTCGGTACTAACGGTGTCCGGGCAGTCCTACCGATCGAGTGGCCGAAGTTCCTCAACCACCAGATCAGCGTGCCCCCGGTGTTCGCGCGCTTCCAGCAGAAGACGAGCAAACCGGTGGACCGCTCGTTCCGCCAAGAGCTGGACGCAGCGCCACCGGAGAAGCGTCGCGAACTCCTGGAAGCGGAAGTACGCGAACAGGTGGTGCGCAGCATCGGTACGGACAACGGGCTCGGACCGGAAGTCGGGTTCTTCTCGCTAGGGCTCGACTCGCTCAGTTCGATTGAACTGCGTAACCGGCTCCAGGCAGCGGTAGGTGAACCACTAGGGCAGACAGTTGTATTCGACTACCCGACGCTGTCCGGTCTTACCGACCACCTAGCCACTGTGCTCGCGGTAGACGACAACACCACCGATGACGTGGCGCGGTTGCTGGCGGCCAAGCTCGGCCTGTCCGAGGACGGCCTATGAGCAACCCCGGCTACGGCGCGCTGCTGCGCAAGGCACTGGCCCGGATCGAGCACCTGGAGTCCGAACTCTCCCTCGCCAAGGTGCTGGCGCCGGAGCCGATCGCGGTGGTCGGGATCGGCTGCCGGTTCCCGGGCGCGGACGGCCCGGACGAGTTCTGGCGGCTTCTGTCCGAGGGTCACGACGCGATCACCGAGGTGCCGCCGGACCGGTGGGACGTCGACGCCTACTACGACCCCGATCCCGACCGACCCGGCCGGATGACCACCCGGTACGGCGGGTTCGTGCCCAACCCGGCGGGCTTCGACGCGACAGCGTTCGGCATCTCCGCGCGGGAGGCCGCCAGCATCGACCCACAGCAGCGGATGCTGCTAGAGGTCACCTGGCAGGCCTTCGAGCACGCTGGGATGCCGGTAAGAGACCTGCCCAGCCGCACGGGTGTCTATGTCGGGATCAGCAACGTCGACTACCGCGAGGCGATAGTCCTCCACGGCGAAGACAGCATCGACGGCTACTTCAGCTCGGGTAGCACTACCAGCACCGCGAGTGGTCGTCTGTCGTACTTCCTGGGTCTCAACGGACCCTCGCTGTCGGTCGACACAGCGTGCTCGTCGTCGTCGGTCGCCCTGCACCTCGCCGCGCGTGACCTGCGCACAGGCGCGTGTGATGTCGCGGTGGCCGGTGGCGTCAACCAGATCCTGACCCCGCACGAGACCATCAGCCTCTCCAAGGCACGGATGATGGCCCCGGACGGCCGGTGCAAGCCGTTCTCGGCAGCCGCGAACGGCTACGTGCGCGCCGAGGGCTGCGGCATGGTCGTGCTCAAGAGGCTGTCAGACGCTCAACGCGACGGTGACGACATCCTCGCGGTAGTGCTAGGTAGCGCTACCAACCAGGACGGCAAGCGCAGCGGACTGACCGTGCCGCACGGACCGTCGCAGCAGGCCGTGATCCGGGAGGCCCTGCGCGACGCTGGCGTGTCCCCTACCGAGGTCGGTTATGTAGAGACCCACGGCACCGGCACCGCTCTCGGCGACCCCATCGAGGCTGCCGCTCTTGGCGCGGTGTTCGGCGAGCGAGACCGGCCGCTAGTGCTGGGCGCGGTGAAGTCGAACGTGGGCCACCTGGAGTCGGCGGCGGGCATCGCGGGCGTGATCAAGGCGGTGCTGTCGGTCCGGCACGGCACCATCCCGCCGAACCTGCACTTCGCCGAACCGAGCACCTTCGTGGACTGGTCGCTGCCGTTGCACGTGCCGACCGCCGCCGAGCCGTGGCCCGAGGGCCGCCGCGTGGCCGGGATCAGCTCGTTCGGCTTCAGCGGCTCGAACTGCCACATCGTGCTGGCCAACGCCCCGGAACAGCAGCGACAGCAGCCACCCGTGATGCTCAGCGACCGACTGGCCGACGTCGTGACGGTCTCAGCGGCCTCCGAGCCCGCCCTGCGCGAGTCGCTGGATCGACTGGCGGAGTTCGCCGCCACGAGCACGGCCAACTTCCACGACATCTGCCACACCGCGAACACCGCGCGCAGCGACTTCGAGCACCGGGCCGCGATCGTCGCACAGTCGTTGGACGAGTTGGCGGACCGGACGACGACCGTGCGCACGGGGTATGTGCCCGCGGGGCAACCGGCGCCCAAGGTGGCGTTCCTGTTCACCGGGCAGGGCGCGCAGTACCCGCGCATGGGCGCTCGGTTGAGCGTCACCGACCACGCCTTCCTCACTGCGTTCGCCGAGTGTGACCGGCTGGTCGACCTGGACCTGAACGCCTTGCTGAACAACGAGTCCAGCGCGGAGGAGATCTCACGCACCGAGTTCGCCCAGCCCGCGCTGTTCGTCTACGAGTACGCCATGGCCAGAGTGTGGCAGTCGTGTGGCGTCCAGCCGGACGCCTTGCTCGGCCACAGCATCGGCGAGGTGGTGGCGGCTTGCCTGGCAGGCGTGTTCTCACTGGAAGACGCCTTGCGCCTGGTCGTGGCGCGTGGCCGGCTGATGCAGGCCCTACCCGCGGGCGGTGCGATGGTGTCGCTGCGCGGCGACCGGGCGCTGGTTGAGCAGGTCATCGCCGAGCACCCGCTAGTGGGCGTGGCGGCGGTGAACGGACCGCAGGAGGTGGTCATCTCCGGCGATGGCGCGCAGGTTCGACAGGCGGCCGACACGCTAGCTGCGCACGGTGTTACTGGACGCGAACTCCAGGTCTCACACGCGTTCCACTCGCCGTTGATGCTGCCGATCGTCGATGCGTTCACCGAGGTGCTGCGCGGCATCACCTTCTCGAAGCCCACCATCCCGATTGTGTCCACTGTGACCGGTCGTGTGGTCGGGGAGGAGATCGCGGACGCGGCGTATTGGGTGCGGCAGGCGTTGGAGCCGGTGCTGTTCGCCGACGGTGTGCAGGCGCTGGCCGATCTGGGGGTACGGGCGTTCATCGAGGTAGGGCCGCAGCCAGTGCTGTCCGCTCTCGGACGAGCGGCGCTGCCTGGCGACGAGTACCTGTGGGTGCCGAGCGCGCGCCGGGACGTGACCTTCGACGACCTGCCCAAGGGACTCGCCGAGCTGTACGTGCGGGGCTATCCGATTGACTGGGCCGGTTACGGCAAGCCCTATTCGCGTCTGCGGGTCTCGTTGCCGAGCTACTCGTTCCAGCGCGAACGGCACTGGTTCGCCGCTGAGTCCACATCAGACGAGCAGTGGCTGCACCAGGTCACCTGGGAACCCACGGAACCGCAACCGCCGATCGACGTGGAGACAGTCCGCTACGAGCCCGAGCCCAACCCCGGCGATCCGGTGGCGCACACGCACCGCTTGGCAGCTGAGCTGCTGGAGCTGGTCCAAGAGGTCACGGCCCGTCCCAAGCCGCCACGGCTCCATGTGGTCACCAAGAACGCACACGCCCTCACCCCTGGCGAGTCGACCGACCCGACGCACACCGCCGTCTGGGGACTCGTGCACACCATCGCCGCCGAGCACCCCGAACTGCGCCTCACGGTCGTCGACACCGATGACGTCGACCTGCCCACCGGCGCGCCCTACACCGTCATCCGCAACGGGATCCACCACAGGCCCGCGCTAGCTCCGACGACTCCACCGAGCCCCGTCGAGCTGAGGCGGGACGGCACGTACCTGATCACCGGCGGTCTCGGTGCGTTGGGCCTGCGGACGGCCGAGGAGCTAGCCAAGGGTGGTGCGGGCACGATTGTGCTCACCAGCCGCCGCAGGCCGACAGCCGAACAGTGCACGAAGATCGCCGAGGTCGAGCGGTTCGCCACCGTCCACATCCACCTCGCCGACATCAGCGACCCCGAAGCTGTGGCTGATCTGCTGCGCACCCACGGCCCGCTGCACGGGATCGTCCACGCGGCGGGAGTGCTCGACGACGCGATCCTGGCCCAGCAGAACGCCAAGCGGTTCGACGCGGTGCTCGCCCCCAAGGTGGACGGCGCCTGGCACCTGCACAGGTTGGCCGCAGACCTGGACTTCTTCATCGCGTTCTCCTCCATCTCGACGTTCGTGCCAACCTTCGCCTCAGGCGCCTACGCCGCCGCGAACGCCTTCCTGGAAGGCCTGATGGCGCACCGTCGAGCGGCTGGACTTCCCGGCACCGCGATCCAGTGGGGCCCGTGGTCGGGCATCGGCATGGCCGCCGACGAGACCGCGCACGAGAAGTCCGGGCTCCGGATGATCTCGCCCGACCGAGGTGCTCGCTTGGCCCGTGCGCTGGCCGGTAGCGGCACCACCGCCGTGCTCAACGCCGACTGGACCAAGCTCAGCACGACGACCGGTGTCGCACCCGGCTTCTTCGGCGTCGAGCCGGTGGAGTCGAACGACGGGCCGTCGCTGCGGGACGAGATCAACGCCGCGAAGGACAAGGTCGCGTACCTCGGCGAGCAGGTCGAGTTGATCCTGCGGGACGTCCTGGGTGAACGATCGGAGCTGGGCAGGCACCAGGGCTTCTTCAGCATGGGCATGGACTCGCTGATGGCCGTGGAGTTCCACCTCCGGCTGACCGCCGCGCTCCAGGTCTCGATCCCGCCCACCGCCGTGTTCAAGTACGCCACGCTCGACGACCTCATCCCCCACCTGGCCGAGGAGATCGGCCTAGGTCCACAGGAGACGGGCGAGGAGGACACCATGTCCGCGGCCGACCTCCTCGCCCGCATCACGCGCAGCGCCAGCACCCACCTCGACGAGGACTGAGAGGAACCCACGGATGTCCGGACCCGGGTCGACCGACGAGCTGGTCACCGCGCTGCGCCAATCGGTGCGCGTGATCGACCGGCTCGAGGGCAGGCTCGCCCGTGCCCGCGAACCGATCGCGGTGGTGGGCATGGCGTGCCGGTTCCCGGGCGCTGGGTCGGTGGCCGAGTTCTGGGACCTGCTGCGCGACGGGGTGGACGCGATCACCGAGGTGCCGCCGGACCGGTGGGACGCCGACGCCCTCTACGACCCCGACCCGGAAACCCCCGGCACCCTGTACGCCCGCAGCGGCGGGTTCGTCGCGGACGTCGACAAGTTCGACCCGCTGTTCTTCGGCATCTCCCCCAGGGAAGCCGCCCGGCTCGACCCTCAGCACCGACTGCTGCTGGAGGTCTCGTGGGAGGCCTTGGAGGACGCGGGTATCCCGCCCCGGTCGCTGCGTCGCACTCGCACCGGCGTGTTCGTGGGCATCGCGGAGAACGACTACGCGCGGCTGGTTGAGGACGCGGGCGAGCTGGAGCATTACGACGCCACCGGCACCGGGTTCTGCTTCGCGTCCGGCCGGATCTCGCACGTGTTCGGCTTCCAGGGGCCGAACATCGCCGTCGACACGGGGTGTTCGAGTTCCCTGGTGGCCATCCACCAAGCGGTGAGCGCGTTGCGGCTCGGCGAGTGTGACCACGCGCTGGCAGGCGGTGTGCACCTGCGGCTGACGCCAACGACATCGTTGTCGCTGGCCAGGACTCGCGCGCTCGCCCCAGACGGCAGGTGCAAGACGTTCGACGCCTCCGCTGATGGTTTCGGCCGCAGCGAGGGCTGCGGGATGATCGTCCTCAAGCGACTCTCGGACGCCGAGCGGGACGGTGACACCGTGCTGGCGGTGATCCGCGGCTCCGCGGTGAACCACGACGGCCCGGCCAGCGGGTTCACCGTGCCGAACGAGGGCGCCCAGGTGTCGCTGATCCGGGACGCGTTGCGCAACGCCGAGGTGGAGGCGGGCGCGGTCGGCTATGTGGAGGCGCACGGCACGGGAACGGCGCTGGGTGATCCGATCGAGGTCAGCGCGCTGGGTACGGTGTTCGGCAAGAGCGAGCACGCTGTTGTCCTCGGCGCGGTGAAGAGCAACATCGGCCACACCGAGGGCGCCGCGGGGATCGCGGGCGTGATCAAGACCGTGTTGGCGTTGCGGCACGGCATGATTCCGCCGAATGTGCACTTCACCACCCCCTCCCCGCACGTCGACTGGACGCGGCTGCCGTTCGAAGTGCCGACGGCGCTCCGACCGTGGACCGAGCACCGGGTCGCCGGGGTCAGTTCGTTCGGGATGAGCGGCACCAACTCCCACATCGTCTTGGCCGAGGCTCCTGCTCAACCCACAGTGGACGGTGTCGACCGGCTCCGGGTGTTGACGCTATCCGGGCGAACCGAAGGGGCACTCGCGGACGCGGCGGCGCGGATGGCCGGGTTCCTGGCCACGGATCCGCCGGTCGCCGACGTCTGCTTCACCGCCAACACCGGCCGCGACCACCACGAGCACCGGATGGCCGTTGTCGGGGCCACGAGCGCCGAGCTGGCGGAGCGACTGCGAGCGGACGCGCCGACCGGCCACGTGCCGACCCACCAGGCGCCGCCCAAGGTCGCGTTCTTGTTCTCCGGGCAGGGATCGCAGTACCCGGGCATGGGGCGGGAGCTGTTCGACAGCGAACCGGCGTTCCGACAAGCGATCCTGGAGTGCGCGGAGGTTCACGACCAACTTGTCCCGCTGCTCTACGAGGGCGGCGACCTGGACCGCACCGCCAACACTCAGCCCGTGTTGTTCGCCGTCGAGTACGCCTTGGCCCGGATGTGGCAGTCGTGGGGCGTGCGGCCGGACATCGTGCTGGGGCACAGCGTGGGCGGCATCGTGGCGGCGTGCGTCGCCGGTGTCTTCAGCGTGGCGGACGGCATGGCGTTCGCCGTTGAACGGGCCAGGTTGATGCAGGAGCAGCCCACAGGGGTGATGGTCGCGGTCCGGGCCGAGGTCGCGGACGTGGTCGCCAAGTTCCCGCTGGTCTCGGTAGCGGCGGTGAACGCGCCTGGCGAGGTCGTGCTCTCCGGCGACCGCGACCAGGTGGCAACCGCCCTGGCAGAACTGGGCGTGCAGGGAAAGTACCTCCCGGTGTCGCACGCGTTCCACTCACCTCTGATGGCCCAGGTCGCGGATGGGCTTCGCGAGGCTGCCCGCCGGATCACGTTCGCCTCGCCGCAGATCAGCGTGGTGTCGGACCTGACGGGCGAGGTCGTCGAGGATCTGGCTGACCCGGAGTACTGGGTGCGGCACGCGCTGGAGCCGGTCCGCTTCGCCGACGGGGTCAAGGCCGCGCACGCTGCTGGGGCACGGGTGTTCGTAGAGGTTGGCCCGAAGCCGGTACTCCTGGCATCGGCGCAGATCAGTGCCCCGGAGGCGACCTGGCTGCCGAGTCTGCGACAGGACCGCCACTGGGCAGAACCGTTGACCACGGCTGCCGCGCTGCACCTGCGTGGCGTGCCGGTCGACTGGTCCGCTGTGGATGGTGGGCACCGCAAGGTGGCCATCCCCAGCTACCCGTTCCAGCGGGACCGCCACTGGCTGGAGCCGAAGGCCCCGAGCAAGGGCAACGTACGGCCGTTGCTGGACGTGCGGCTGCGGTTGCCCGCGCACCGGTCGACCGTGTTCCAGTCCGAGATCGGCGCGACGGACTTCTTCGCCGAGCACCGGGTGGGCGGTCGAGTCGTCTCGCCCGCCGCGGCGCACTTGGCCATAGTCGCTAGCGCGGCCGAGGTTGTTGCTCCTGGTGACGTGGTCCTCACCGACGTGGTGTTCCCGGAGCCGCTGGCACTGCCGGACAGCGGAACCCAGACTGTCCAAATCGAACTGACCGGGGATGACTTCCAGCTGATCAGCGTGCCCGAGGACCTGGCGGCAGCCGCTCCCGTGCACGCCGTCGGGTCCATCGGACAGGGCGGAGCACCTGAGGCGGGGGCGCTGGACGCGATTCGGGCGAGGCTGACCGAGCAGGTCGACGCGGGTGAGCTGTACCAGCGGCTCGCTGACGGTGGTATCGAACTCGGTCCCAGGTTCCGCTGGTTGACCGAGGTGTACGCCGGTGGCGACGAGGTGCTGGCTGCCGTGACCCGGCCGTCGGGTACGCGGAAGGTCGCGCCCGTGCACCCGGGGCTGCTGGACGCGTTGTTCCAGGCCACCGAGGCCGCGCGGACCGAGGATGGCGCACGGGTGCCGTTCGCCGTGCGGCGGCTGTGGGTCGGCGCGGACGCGGACCTCCGTGGTCGGTGGGTGCACGCGCGGCGTGCCGGTGACCGGTGGGACATCGACCTGCTCGACGTGGACGGCAACGCGGTCGTACGGGCGGAGGGCTTCGAGGACCGCCCAGCGCCTACGCTGACCCGGGCCTGGACTGAGTGGCTGCGCGAGATCCACTGGGAGCCGGTCGAGTCCGAGGAGTCCGACCCCGGCCGTCTGCTCGTGGTGAAAAGTGTGGCCATGGACTCCCTGGATGGCATCGACGCTGTCGTTTACCGTCCGGAGCCTTCGACGCCAGCCGAGACCGCCGCGCACGCGCACCGGTTGACGACCGAACTGCTGGCGTTGGTGCAGCGTTTGACCCAGGAACTCGTGCCGCCACGGCTGTACGTCATCACCCGCTCCGCGCAGGCAGTCGCTCCCGGCGACCTCCCGGATCCAGCGCACACGGCGCTGTGGGGGCTCACCCACACCATCACCGCCGAACACCCCGAACTCCAGGCGACCACCATCGACGTCGACTCGCTCGACTCGATCCCCTACGGCACGACCCATCCGCACACCGCCGTTCGGGCTGGCACCGTTCACGTGCCGGTCCTCCGGAAGGCCACTGTGGATGTATCCGGTCAACCCACGCGGTTGGTGTTGGACTCGTACGGGTCGCCTGAGAACCTGCGGGCCGAGCCCATGACCCGCCGGGAGCCCGGGTCCAGGGAGATCGAGATCGAAGTCGCCGCATCCGGCCTCAACTTCCGTGACGTGCTGGTGTCGCTCGGCATGATGTGCGAGCACTACGCGGAGGCATACGGCATCGACCGCGCGCGGGACGTGGCATTGGGCTTCGAATGCGCGGGCACGGTTGTCGCTGTCGGCGCAGACGTCACTGCCTTCTCCCCCGGCGACAAGGTGATCGCCATGGCCGAAGGCGGGTTCGCGGACTACGTCACCGTGGCCGCCTCCTACGTGGCGGCCCTGCCCGCTGGCCTTTCACTGATCGAGGGCGCCACGGTGCCGCTCGCCTTCCTCACCGCGCAGTACGCACTGACCAGGCTCGCCAAGCTGAAGGCGGGTGAGCGGGTGCTGATCCACGCCGCGTCGGGCGGGGTCGGGCAGGCGGCCGTGCAGATCGCGTTGGCTCTCGGCGCCGAAGTGATCGCGACCGCGAGCGAGTCCAAACGGGACGCGGTGCGGGCGCTGGGAGTCACGCAGGTGCTCGACTCGCGGTCGACTTCGTTCGCCGAGGGGCTGGCGCCGGTCGACGTGGTGCTCAACAGCCTGACGGGCGAGTTCATCGACGCGGGCCTGTCTGTCCTTGCCGAGGGTGGCCGGTTCGTCGAGATGGGCAAGCTCGACATCCGCTCGCCCGAACAGATCCGGGCCGACATCGAGTACTTCCCGTTCGACCTCGGAGACGACGGCGAGCGAGACCCTGCGCTGATACCTGGCCTGTTCGCCGAGATCGCAGCTGGGTTCGTCGAGGGCACTCTCCGGCCGCTACCGGTGACACCGTTCCCCCGGGCCGACGCGGTGGGCGCGTACACGTTCATGCAGCGGGCCCGGCACGTCGGCAAGGTGGTGCTCACCTTCGACCGGCCGGTGCGGCTACGACAAGACGGGACCTACCTGATCACCGGCGGTCTTGGCGCCCTTGGTTCGCGGACAGCACGGGAGCTAGCTGAGCGTGGGGCCGGGCACCTGGTCTTGACCAGTCGGCGCGCACCGAGCCCAGAGCAGGAGACGGAGATCGCCGCGATCGACGCTCGGGTGGACGTGCACATCGGCGACGTCAGCGATCGGTCTACTGTGGAACGGATCGTGGCTCAGCACGGGCCGCTCCGGGGTGTCGTCCACGCGGCGGGTGTGCTCGACGACGGCATCCTCGCCCACCAGAGCGCCGACCGGTTCCACGCTGTCCTGGCGCCGAAGGTCGACGCGGGCTGGCACCTGCACGAACTCGCCGGAGACCTGGACTTCTTCGTCGCGTACTCCTCGGTCGCGGCCCTGCTCGACGACGGCGGCCAGGGCAACTACGCGGCCGCAAACGCTTTCCTGGACGGCCTCGCCGCCCGCCGCCGAGCCGAGGGCAAGCCCGGCCTGTCCCTCAACTGGGGCCCGTGGGCCGAGATCGGCATGGCCGCACGCACCGAGCGCCTGCCCAGCACCGGCCTGATCCCCCCGAGCGAGGGCACCGACGCCGCCGTCAGTCTGCTCGGTGCCCCGACAGCCCAGCTCGTGATCTCCTCGGAGCCCACCAGCTCCGCTGTGGGTTCTGCTCCCAGGTCATCGCGCCCACAGGATCCCCAGGCACTCCTGGAGCACCTGACCCAGGATCTCAGGCGCCTCCTGGGCCTGCCCCCGGCCTACCGCGTCGACCCGGGCTCGGCTTTCACCGAACTGGGCATGGACTCCCTGATGGTGGTCGAACTCCGCAACCGCCTCCACCGGGACCTCGACGTGCCCTTGGCGGCCACCATCGCCTTCGACTACCCGACCGTGGGCCAACTCCACACCCACCTCACCACCCTCCTCGGCCTGGACACCGCAGATCCCCGCGCCGAACTGGACGCCCTCCTGGGCGACTTCCCGGAGGGAGAACTGTGAGCACCCGCACCTCGCTCGACTTCTCGGAGGGGGACCTGTGACGACCACTGACGAGCAGCGGCTACACCGGGCGCTGTCAGCCATCCGCACCCTCCAAGGCCGCGTCAAGGAACTGGAAGCCGCCGACTCACCGATCGCGGTTGTCGGCTTGGGGTGCCGCTTCCCCGGGGCACCGGATCCGGCGGCCTACTGGGAGTTGCTGCGCTCCGGCGGCGAAGCGATCTCGACCGTGCCCGCCGGTCGTTGGGATGGCGGAACCGAGCGTGGCGGGTTCCTTTCCGACATCGCGGGGTTCGATCCGGCCTTCTTCGGCATCTCGCCGCGCGAGGCCAGGCACATCGACCCACAGCAGCGGCTGCTCCTCGAAGTCGCCTGGGAGGCCATTGAGGACTCCGGGCGCGATCCGAGGTCGTTGACAGGAAGCAAGACCGGGGTGTTCGTCGGCATCTCCGAGGCCGAGTACCTGCCGGTCATGCGCGCGAACACCGAGAGCCCCGTCCAGATGCACGACCTCACCGGCAACGCGCTGAGTGTCGCCAGTGGACGGCTGTCGTACCTGCTCGGTCTGCGTGGGCCGAACCTGGCCTTGGACACAGCATGTTCGTCGGCGTTGGTCGCTGTGCACCTGGCGGTCGCCAGCCTCCGGCGGGGCGAGTCGGATCTCGCACTGGCGGGCGGCGTGAGCCTGATGGTGTCACCGGACGCGTTCGTGGCGTTCGCCGACGGCAACGCGTTGGCGGCCGACGGCCGGTGCAAGACGTTCGACGCGTCCGCCGACGGCTACGGCCGAGGCGAGGGTGCCGGGGTAGTCGTGCTGAAGCGGCTCGATGACGCCATCGCCGCTGGTGACCCGATTCGCGCGGTCATCCGGGGCAGCGCCGTCAACCAGGACGGCCGCACGAACGGCCTCACGGCACCCAATGGTCCCGCACAGCAAGAGGTGATCCGCGCCGCCCTCGCTGATGCCAAGATCGAGCCCGCCGCCGTCGGCTACGTCGAGACGCACGGCACCGGGACGCAACTCGGCGACCCGGTGGAGGTCGGGGCGTTGAGCGCGGTGTTCGCGGGCCGCCCCACGCCGGTGCTGCTGGGTGCGGCGAAGACCAACATCGGCCACTTGGAGGCGGCGGCGGGCGCGGCTGGGCTGATCAAGGCGGTGCTCACCCTCGGCCACGGCGAGATCCCGCCGAACCGCAACTTCCACCAGCCCAGCTCGCACATCCCCTGGGAATCGGCGCCGGTGTCGGTCCCGACTGAGGTGACACCTTGGCCCGCAGGCACGACGGCGGCAGGCGTCAGCTCGTTCGGGTTCAGCGGCACCAACGCCCACGTCGTCCTCACCGCCGCCCCACCTGTGTCCACATCAGACGCGACGGATCGCCCGCGACACGTCCTCCCGTTGTCCGCCAGGTCCCCGGAGGCCCTGCGGGAGCTGGCGGCACGTCACGCGGCCGCACTGGCCGACTCCACCACCATCGGCGATCACTTCCACACCGCCGCGACCGGCCGCACCACCTTCGCGCACCGGCTGGCGATCACCGCGTCGACCGGTGAGGAAGCCGCCAAGGCGCTGACCCGGTTCACCGAAGGCAGGCCCAGCGCCAGCGGGCAGGTCGATGAGACGCCCCGCGTGGCTTTCCTGTTCACCGGCCAGGGCTCGCAGTACACGGGCATGGGCAAGGCCCTGTTCGACACCCACCCCGGTTTCCGCGACGCGTTGATCCGCTGCGACGAGATCCTCCGCGCGCACGACGTGCCGCTGCTGGAGGTGCTCTATTCCGACACCACCGGCCTCATCGACCGCACCGCCTACGCCCAGCCCGCGATCTTCGCGCTGGAGTACGCCCTCACCCAGCTGTGGGAGTCCTGGGGCGTACGGCCGCACGTCGTGATGGGGCACAGCACCGGCGAGTTCGCCGCCGCCTGCGCCGCCGGGTTCCTGGACGTCGAGGACGCTCTGGCTCTGCTCACCCGCCGGGCTCGCCTGATCGAGGACGCGACCGGCGGTGGCGCCACGGCAGCGGTGTTGGCTTCGCGTGAAGAGGTCGAACCCGTCCTCGCACCATTTGCTGGCAGGGTCAGCGTGGCGGGCGTCAATGGTCCACGTGAGACACTGATCGCGGGCGAGTCCGACGCGGTGGCTGAAGCAGTGGCCGCGGCGAAGGCGTCCGGGTTGGACGGTCGCCCGCTGAAGATCCCGCACGCCCCGCACTCTCCCCTTGTCGAGCCGGTGCTGCCCGATTTGGTTGCCGCAGCGGAGAAGGCCGCGTACCGGGAACCCGTCGTGCGGATGATCTCCAACGTGACCGGCGGGATCGTGTCGTCGATCGACGCCGAGCACTGGCGCAGGCACACCCGTGAGCCGGTGCTCTTCGCCGACGGGATGACGACCCTGGCGGGCGAGAGCTGCCAGGTGGTGCTGGAGATCGGCCCGCAGCCGGTGCTGCAGCTGCTGGGCAGGCAGAGCTGGCAGGGGCCGCCGGTGCGCTGGCTGTCGTCGCTGTGGGAGGGGCGCGACGACTGGAAGCAGGTGCTGCAGAGCGTCGCCGACCTGCACGCCGCCGGGGTCGACATCGACTGGGCCGAGTTCGACCGGCCCTACCCGCGTCGCCGGATCCCGGTCCCCACCTCCCCGTTCCAGCGCGAACGGCACTGGTTCACCGAGTCGAAGCCCCAGGGAGGACCACGGGTGAGCACCGCGCCCCAGTCGAGCGACCGGCGGCAGGCGATCCTGGACGACCTGCGCGACCGGCTGGCGGCGGGCCTGGAGCTGGCCGACCTGCCGCCGCGCACCACGTTCGTCGACCTGGGCGCCGACTCGCTGCTGATCGCCAAGCTGATCCAGGACATCATCGACCTGTACGGGGTGGTGTTGACCGTCGGGCACCTGTTCGACGAGCTCGACACGGTGGAGGCGGTCGCCACCCATCTGGACGCCGTGGTGCCCGCGGGGCATCCGCTGCCCGGCCAGACCCCGATCGCGACCCCGGCCGCGCCCGTTCTCCCGCAGGCCCCGGCCCCGGCCCCGGTCGACGCCGGTGACCAGGACGCCGTGGGCAAGCTGTTCGCCACTCAGCTGGAGATCATGTCCCGGCAGCTCGACATCCTCTCCGGGGCCCGCCCCCAGCCCCAGGCACCCCCGGCCCGCGCGCCGAAGCCCGCCCCTGCCCCGGTCCGCGAGCTGACCGACCAGCAGCGCGACCACCTCGCCGACCTGCTGGCGACGCACAAGAAGCGCACCGCCGGGTCGCTGGCCAGGGCCACCGACCACCGGGCGATCCGGGCCGACACCCGGATGCGGTCCGTGCGGCCGGAGACCAGGTCGGTGTCGTACCCGATCATCGCCGACCGGGGCAACGGTGCTCGGTTCCACGACATCGACGGCAACGAGTACGTGGACATCGCAATGGGTGTGGGGGTGCTGCTCTGCGGGCACGACCCGGACTTCGTGACGGCGGCGGTGCGCGAGCGGCTCGACCGGGGGTTGCAGCTTGGCCCCATCACGGACCTGGCCGACGAGGTCGCGGAGCTGGTGCGCGAGCTGACCGGCATGGAGCGGATGTTCTTCGCCGTCACCGGCAGCGACGCGGTGCGCGGGGCGCTGCGGATCGCGCAGGCCAAGACCGGCAAGACCCGGTTCGCCATGTTCTCCGGCTCGTACCACGGCCAGGACGACCGGGTCCTCGCCCTGCCGGACGTCCTCGGCGACCCGGAGCGATCCGTCCCGATGGCACCCGGCATCGCACCTGGGGCGGCCGCGGACGCGCTGGTGCTCACCTACGGCGCCGCGTCCGCGCTGCAGGCCATCGAGGCGCACGCCGACGAGTTGGCGGGCGTGCTGGTCGAGCCGGTGCAGAGCCGCAACCCGACGCTGCAGCCCGAGGTGTTCCTGCGCGACCTGCGCGCGCTGACCACCCGGTTGGGAATCCCGCTGATCTTCGACGAGGTGATCACCGGGTTCCGGGTGCACCCCGGCGGCGCGCAGGCGCACTTCGGGGTCCGGGCCGACATCGCCACGTACGGCAAGGTTGTCGGCGGCGGTCTGCCGGTGAGCATCGTTGCGGGCCGGGCCGAGTTCCTCGACCAGGTCGACGGCGGTGACTGGGTCGACGGGCCGGGGCCGGACCCCGACAGCCAGAAGACCTACATCGGCAGCACCTTCGAGATGCACCCGTACGCCATGGCCTCCACCCGCGCCATGCTGCTGCACCTGCGCGAGCACGGCCCCGACCTGCAACGGCGGCTGACCGAGCGAGCCGCGCACCTGGCCGACACGCTCAACGGGTTCTTCCAGGCCGAGTCGGTGCCGATCCGGGTGCTGCGCTTCGCCTCGGTGTTCCGGTTCGCGTGGAAGGGCAACGCCAGCTACGCCTACCAGCCGCTGGAGATCGAGGTCTTCCACTTCCACCTGCTCAACCGCGGCGTCTACCTGTGGGAGGGCCGCACCTGCTTCCTGTCGACCGCGCACACCGACGAGGACATCGTTGCGGTGATCACGGCGGTGAAGGACACCGTTGCGGCGATGCGCGTGGGCGGGTTCCTGCCGTCGTCGACCCCGGTGGCCGCGCCGATCGGTGACGAGCAGGGAGCCGTGCTGGCGCTCCCCGCAGGCGGTCCATCGTGGACAGTCGCGGAAGACGTGCTGCTGACCGGGGACCTGGACCTCGGGGCCCTGCGCGAGGCGGTCCGGGTGGTGACGTCACGGCACGAGGCGTTGCGGACGGTGTTCCGCGACGGGGCGGTCGTGCTGCCGTCGGTCGACGTGCCGGTCGAGCAGGGCGGGCGGGAGTGGTGGGACCGGGCGCTGGCGGAGCCGTTCGACCTGGTCAACGGCCCGTTGCTGCGGGTCGCGGTGCTGCGCGTCGACGCAGGAACCCAGCACTTGGCGCTGCTGACCCACCACGTGATCTCCGACGGCTGGTCGATGGCGGTCGTCCTGGAGGAGCTGGCCGCCGCGTACTCGGCCGCCCGGGACGGCAAGCCGGCCGACCTGCCCGAACCACTCCAGTACCGGGACTTCGTCGAGCACCCCCGTGACCTGGTGTCGCAAGAGCGTTACTGGGCGGACAGGTTCGCCGACGGCTTCCCCGACACCGTGTTCCCGACGGAAACGCCGTCGACCTCGCGGCGAGGTGAGCGGGTCACCCTGGAGCTGGGATCGGCGCGGGTGGCCGCGCTGAAGGACGCCGGGAAGGCGGCGAAAGCAACGTTGTTCATGGCGTTGCTCGCCGGGTACACGTTGCTCACCCACCAGGTCACCGGCCAGGACGACATCGTCGTCGGGGTGCCGCAGGCCGGTCGCGGGTTCCCCGGCAGCGGCTCGGTCGTCGGCTACTGCGCCCACTTCCTGCCCATCCGCAGCACCCTCACCCCCGGCCTGACCGTCGGCGAGCACCTGCGGCGGACCAGGGAGTCCGTGCTGGCCGCGTTCGAGAACCAAGACCTGCCGTTCGCCCGCGTGCACCCCGGCGGCGAGTACCCGGCACCGCTGCGCACGGTGTTCAACCTGGACCGGTCCGTACCGGTGCCGGAGTTCGCCGGGTTGACCGGCCGCTTCGAGCCGGTGCCCGCGCGGTACGCCCTGGTCGACTTCCGGGTCGACGGCATCGAGACCGACGGCGGTATCCGGTTCGACTGCGACTACCGGGCCGGGTCGTTCGACGAGGCCACCGCGCGCCGGTGGTGCGAGCACTACCTGACGTTGTTGACCGCGCTGGCGGACCAGGACCGACCCCTGGACCAGCTGCCCACCCCAGGAGCGACCCGATGACGACCAGCAGTCCGGCCGTGGACAACCACACCGCGTTCACCGAGGTCCCGGTGATCGACATCGGTGCGCTGGTGGCCGCCGACCCGGACCCCGGCGCGCTGGCGCGGGTGGTCGCCGAGATCGGGGCCGCGTGCCGCGACATCGGGTTCTTCTACGTCGCCAACCACGGCATCGACCCGGCCGACAGCACCGAGATGTTCGCCGCCGCCCGCGCGTTCTTCGCGTTGCCGCTCGCGGACAAGATGGCCATCCGGCTCGGCGGCACCACCGACCAGTTCCGCGGCTTCGTCCCGCTCGGCGGCGAGGTCACCGCTGGCAAGACCGACTGGCACGAATGCCTTGACCTGCAACCGAAGTGGGGTAGGGACGCGGCCAGCGCCGCCACCGTCCGCGCCCCGCGCGCCGGTCACCCGCTCGACGACCCCGAGCAGTGGCCAGCCGCCCTGCCCGAGTTCCGCACCGTGATGATGCGGTCCTGGGACCAGCTGTGGGCGCTGAGCGCGCGGATCGCCGCCGGGATGGCGCTGAGCCTCGGGCTCGACGAGCACTTCTTCGCCCAGTTCGAGGGCGCCGAGCTCAGCGACCTGCGGATGGTGCACTACCCGCCGTTCACCAGGGAAGCGCACCCGCACGCGCCGGAGGGCGTCAGCATCGACCAGACCGAACTCGGTTTCGGCGCGCACGTCGACTACGGGTTCCTGGCGGTGCTGCACCAGGACGGGGTCGGCGGGCTCGAGGTGCGCAACGCCGAGGGCGAGTGGATCGCCGCGCCGCACATCCCCGGCACGTTCCTGGTCAACATCGGGCTGATGATGCAGCGCTGGACCAACGACCGCTACCAGGCGACCTGGCACCGGGTGCAGATCCCGGGCACCAGCGACCGGTACTCCATCCCGTTCTTCTTCGAACCGCGCTTCGACGCGGTGGTCGAGCCGCTGCCGCAGTGCGTCGACGCCGACAACCCGCCGCGCTACGAGCCGTGCGAGTTCGGCCCCTACGTGGTGGGCCTGTTCTCCAAGGCATACGACTGAAACACTCCTTCCCGCCGCCCGCCCCCGCCCGGCATCGTGCCCGACCTGGCAGCGTCCACTCGACAACCACCCGTTTCCTGGCCCGGCACCGTTGCCGACTCGGCGGCGTTGCCGACACAGTCCACTTGACACCCGTCCCGTTCGACCCGTTCGAGAAGTCCGTTTCCGCACACTGAAGGCAGGCGCCGCATGCAGCAAGTGTCCGAGGTCGTCAACTCGTGGAACGAGTGGGACCCGCTGGAGGAGATCGTCGTCGGGTCGGCCGACGGGGCCAACTTCGAGCCGACCGAGCCGGGCAACCGGCCGCAGATCCGCAACGCGCCGCCGGGGACGCCGTTCCCGAGCGGGCCGAAGTCGGCCGAGGCCGTCGACCGGGCCAACGAGGAGCTCGCCGGTCTGGTGTCGCTGCTGGAGTCCGAGGGCGTCCGGGTGCGCAGGCCCGCGCCGCACGACTTCTCCCAGCCGGTGCGCACGCCCGACTTCGAGGCGGCCAACCAGTACTGCGCGGTGTGCCCGCGGGACGTGATGATCACCATCGGCAACGAGATCATCGAGGCGCCGATGTCGCGGCGGTCGCGGTACTTCGAGTACCAGCCGTACCGGGAGCTGGTGTACGAGTACTGGAACGCCGACCCCCGGGTGGTCTGGACGACCGCGCCGAAGCCGTCGATGGCCGACAAGATGTACCGCGACGGGTTCTGGGACTGGCCGCTGGCCGAGCGGCACGAGCGGATGCACTCCTTCGAGTTCTGCGTCACCCAGGACGAGGTGGTGTTCGACGCGGCCGACATGAGCCGGTTCGGGCGCGACATCGTGGTGCAGGAGTCGATGACCACCAACCGCGCGGGCATCACCTGGCTCAAGCGGCACCTGGAGCCCAAGGGGTTCCGGATCCGCCCAGTGCACTTCCCCTTGGACTTCTTCCCCTCGCACATCGACTGCACTTTCGTGCCGCTGCGCCCGGGTCTGGTGCTCACCAACCCGGACCGGCCGCTGCGCGAGGGTGAGGAGAAGCTGTTCGAGAGCAACGACTGGGAGTTGGTGGCGGCGCCGGAGCCGACCACCGGCAACAACGAGATGCCCGAGTTCTGCCAGTCGTCGAAGTGGCTGTCGATGAACGTGCTCAGCATCGGGCCGAACAAGGTCATCTGCGAGCAGCAGGAGAAGCCGCTGCAGGAGCTGCTGTACGCGCTGGACTTCGAGGTGTTCCCCATCCCCTTCCGCAACGTGTTCGAGTACGGCGGGTCGCTGCACTGCGCCACCTGGGACGTGCGGCGCACCGGGGCGGGCGAGGACTACTTCCCGAACGCCGACTACCAGCCGCTGGCCTGACCGGAAGGGGTCGCCATGTACATCCTCGGGATCAACTCCGTCTACCACGAGTCCTCGGCCTGCCTGCTGCGCGACGGCGTGGTGCTCGCCGCCGCCGAGGAGGAGCGGTTCAACCGGGTCAAGCACGGCAAGGAGGCGCGCGCGGACAACCCGGACGAGCTGCCGAGCGCCGCCATCGAGTTCTGCCTCGCCGAGGCGGGCATCACCCTGGCCGAGGTCGACCACGTGACCGTGGCGGCGGACCCGGAGATCATCGCCGACGTCCTGCGGCAGGGGCGGCCGTCGCCGTGGAACAACCGGGAGAAGCAGGAGTTGTTCCTGGGCAAGCTGCCCGACATCCCGCGCCGGTTCACCGAACTCGGCTTCACCGGCGAGTTCCACTGGGTCGCCCACCACACCGCGCACGCCGCGTCGGCCTACTTCGCGTCCACGTTCGACGACGCGGCGGTCCTGGTGATCGACGCGCTCGGCGACGACGCGTTCTCGACGCGGTTCTACCGCGCGGAGGGCACGAAGCTGGAGTGCGTGCAGAGCGTGCGCTACCCGGCGTCCATCGGGTACCTGTGGGAGCTGGTGTCCATCTACTTGGGATTCGGCGTGTACGACGCGGCGAAGGTCATGGGCCTCGCGGCCTACGGCGACCCCAAGCGCTTCGCCGCCGCGTTCGACCAGCTGGCCTGGACCACCCCCGACGGCGGCTTCGACATGGCCACGGATGTGCTGCGGTTCGCGGACATCCTGTACTACCCGCCGTCCGCCGACACCTCCGGCCTGGTCGCGGCGCTGGGGGTGGAGCCGCGCACCGGTGAGCTGGAACAGGTCCACCAGGACGTCGCGGCGGCACTGCAGGAGAAGACGAACGAGTTGGTGCTGCACATGGCCAACCACCTCCAGCGCACCACCGGCTCGACCCGCCTGTGCCTGGCGGGCGGCGTGGCGCTGAACTGCGTGGCGAACCAGATCGCGTTCGAGCACTCGGACTTCGCCGAACTCTACGTCCAACCAGCGGCCCACGACGGCGGGCTGTCCGTGGGCGCGGCGCTGCACGTGTGGAACCACGTGCTGGGGCAGTCCCGGTCGCCCGAGATGCCGCACGCGTACTGGGGCCCGTCCTTCAGCGACGCGGAGATCGCGGCGGAACTGGCGAAGCACCCGTCGCTGGTGGTCACCTCACCGCCGGACTTCGCCGCCGCCGTCGCCGACCTGCTGGTCGAGGGCAACGTCATCGGCCTCTTCCAGGGCGCGATGGAACTGGGCCCCCGCGCCCTCGGCAACCGCAGCATCATCGGCGACCCCCGCGCCCGCGCCATGCGGGAAACCCTGAACCACAAGGTCAAGCACCGCGAGTACTTCCGCCCCCTGGCCCCCAGCGTCCTGGCCGAACACGTCGCGGACTGGTTCACCGTCGCCAAACCCACCACAGCGGCCGACTACATGCTCATGGCCTACCCGGCCAACCCCGCCAAACACCCCGACATGGGCGCCGTCCTGCACGTCGACAACACCTGCCGCATCCAGGCCGTCCACCAGTCCACCAACCCCACCTTCCACCGCATCATCACCGAATTCCGCACCCGAACCGGCGTCCCCATGGTCCTCAACACCTCCTTCAACGACCAAGAACCCATCATCTGCACCCCCGCCGACGCCATCACCACCTACCAAAAAACCGAAATCGACTACCTGGCCATCGGCCCCTACCTGGTCACCAAACCCCCCACCCCCTAACCCCCTCGGCGGCGGCGCCCCCTTCCCCTCGCGCCGCCGCCCAGCCCTCCCCCGCTCCACCAAGCCCCCGCGCCCAGTCCCAACCCACCCGCCACGACTGGCAAGACCCCAGAACGTTGACTACAAGCGCCCGCCGACAAAGTTGGCCCAAGACCGCCCGCTGACAACGTTGGCCTCCCGCGCTCCACGAAGTCGCTGGTGCCAGGCCGGCTCGATGGGGTGGACTTGTTTTGTGTGGGGGAGCGGTACCCGTAGCGTCGTTCAGCGGACAGGGCCATGCTTTTTGGCCTCTGCTTTGCGGTCCTGCCGCGGGTGTCGTAGGGGCCCCACGCAAAACAAGTTCGCCGCATCGAGCTCTGCTCGAAACTCGCGTCAGTCCGATGGCGCAGCCGAGGCGTTTCCCGCAGCGCAACGGAGGCCCGAGACCCGGACTTCCCCCAGCTCAACGCCTACCCAGCCGCGGCCGCCAAGATCAACCCGAACCAAAGACCCCCGAATACACAGCCTACCCAGGGAACGCCAGGGCCAGAGAGGCTGAAGTTCGCCCCTGTGGACAACTCAACCCCTTGTGGACAACCTCCCCCAACCCAACGCACACCCACCCCCCTCACCGCCGAAACCCGCCCTCCGAATTGATCACCTGCCCGGTAACCCACTCAGCATCACCAGAAACCAGCCACCCGATCAGCCGCGCCGCATCATCCGGCCGTCCCCACCGCCCCGCCGGGAACGCGGGCCGAACACGCTCCAACAGTTCCGCGGACGCCCACCCCGTATCAACCGGCCCAGGGTTCACCGCGTTCACCGTGATCCCCCGATCAGCCAAGGCATCAGCCAACGTCCGCGTAATCCCAGACAGCGCAGCCTTGCTGGCGGCGTAAGCGATCTCCCCCGTCATCGGCCCGAGGTCCTGCCCCGACGTCATCAGCACCACCCGCCCACCAGCCCGACCATCGTGTTGGGCAGCAAATGCCTGCACCAACAGCAAAGTCGAGCGGGTGTTCACCGCCCAGTGCGCGTCAAGCATCGCCGCGTCCAGCTCACCCAACGGACCATCACCACCGCTACGAGCGTGGTTGCAGACAAGGATGTCGACATGACCCGGCACGGAAGCGATCAGCCGTTCAGGCGCGCCGAGGTCGACCAGGTCAAGGCCCAGGTGCCCAGCGCCCAGTTCGGCGGCGATGGCTTCTGGGCCGGAGGGGTCGGCGCCCCAGGGTTGGGTTGTGTCGTGCGGGGCGTGGTGGTGCAGGAACAGGGTGGCGCCCGCGGCGGCGAGGCGGGCGGCGGCGGCGTAGCCGATGCCCGCGCGCCTGCTCACCCCCGTCACCAGGGCGACCCGGCCGGTCAGCGGGAGGTCGTTCACCCCCGCTGTCTATCAGGGCACGCGCGCCGACTTGCCCCTCGGGTCGACCATGACCGGGACGACGTCGGCGTACGGGGTGTCGTCGAGTTCGACCCTGGCCGGTGGGGCGCCGACCAGGGTGAGCGCCCAGAAGTGGTCGACGTCGACGTTCTCGTTGCAGGCGTTGCAGGACACGCGGACCACGCCGTCCTGTTCGCTCGCTTGCGCGCGGTAGCCGACGCGGGCCAGCGAGTGCGCGCCCACCTTGCAGGTGGCGGGGAGGATGGCGACGCGCTCACCGATGTCGCTCGTGCGGTAACGGACGGCCACGTCGGCCGGGCGGTTGTCGTACATGACCGCCACCCTAGCCCCATCGTCGAACACATGTTCGTCCACGGTGGACAACATCACCCTTGTGGGCGACCCCAACGGAAGTTGATCGTCCTCAATGGACGGACACAGTGGATCAACGGAACCGGTGACCGTACACCCGGCGGGCGCCGGTGGGTGAGTAACCGACCCTCGCCCCGGCGAGTCGCTCGCTGGTAGTGTCGGGACGGTCACCGCACACCGAAGAGGATGGTATTCGTGGGTTCGGAGGTCAGCTCCGCCGTGGGGGAACCGGTCATCTCCAGTAGCGGTCTGGTGAAGCGGTTCGCTGATTTCGAAGCGGTCCGCGGCATCGATTTCCAGGTGCGCCGGGGTGAGGCCTTCGGCTTCCTCGGCCCCAACGGCGCGGGCAAGTCCTCCACCATGCGCATGGTGTCCTGCATGTCCCCGCGCACCGGCGGCGACCTGCGGGTGCTCGGCATGGACCCGGACACGCACGGCCCGGCGATCCGCGCCAGGATCGGCCTGGTGCCGCAGGAGGACAACCTCGACCGCGAGTTGACCGTCCGGCAGAACCTGCACGTGTACGGCCGCTACTTCGGCCTCACCCGCAAGCAGGTGCGCGCCAAGGCCGTCGAGCTGATCGAGTTCGCCCGGCTCACCGACCGCGCCGACCACGAGGTCGAGCCGCTCTCCGGGGGCATGAAGCGGCGGCTGACCATCGCCCGCGCGCTGGTCAACGACCCCGAGGTGCTGCTGCTCGACGAACCCACCACCGGGCTCGACCCGCAGGCGCGGCACCTGTTGTGGGAGAAGCTGTTCGCGCTCAAGCAGCGCGGCGTCACGCTCATCATCACCACGCACTACATGGACGAGGCCGAGCAGCTCTGCGACCGGCTGGTGGTCATGGACGCGGGCAAGATCGTCGACGAAGGCAGCCCGGCCGAGCTGATCGCCCGCCACGTGACCCGCGAGGTCCTGGAACTGCGCTTCTCCCCCGGCGACCAGCACAACGCGGTCGACGCCGTGCTCGACCTCGCCGACCGCGTCGAGGTGCTGCCGGACCGGCTGCTGCTCTACACCGCCGACGGCGACAAGGCCGCGGCCTGCGCGCACGACCGCGGTGTGCGACCGACGTCCACGTTGGTGCGCCGGTCGACGCTGGAAGACGTGTTCCTCAGGCTCACCGGCCGAACGCTGGTCGACTGATGACCGCGACGGTAGAGCAGCCAATCGCGGTGGCCACCGGTGTGGTGGTCCGGCCGTGGCGCGCGGTGCTGCTGCGCATCGAGGGGCAGTGGACCTGGTACCGCAGACACTGGACCGCGAGCCTGCTGTCGTCAGGGTTGCAGCCGGTGCTGTTCCTGGCCGCCATGGGCATCGGCTTCGGCTCGCAGGTGCGGCCCGGCCCGCTGACCGGCGGTGAGCCGTACCTGGCCTACGTCGCGCCCACGATCCTGGTCAGCGGTCTGATCACGATCGCGGTCGCCGAGGCCGGTCTGCCCGTGCTGTCGGGGTTCAAGTGGAAGCAGGACTACTGGGCGGTCGCGTCCTCGCCGGTCACCCCGGGGCAGCTGTTCACCGCGGAACTGCTGTGGATCACGCTGCGGCTGGTGCTCGGCGCGGCGCTGTACCTGGTGGTCACGGCGCTGGTGGGCGGCTGGACCAGCCCGGGGGCGCTGCTGGTCGCGCCGATCGCGATCCTGACCGGGGCCGCCTGCGCGACACCGGTGATGGCCTTCGCGGCGACGACCAAGGGCGACGGGCACGCGTTCGCCGCCGTGAACCGGTTCGTGGTCATGCCGATGACGCTGTTCGCGGGCACCTTCTTCCCGGTCGACCGGCTGCCCGAGGTGGTGCGGCCGCTGGCCTGGATCTCCCCGCTGTGGCACGGCAACGAGCTGGCCAGGGGCGTGGCGCTGGGCGGGCTGCGGCTGTGGCCAGCGCTCGGCCACGTCGCGGTGCTGCTGGGTCTGCTCGCGTTCGGCCTGGTGCTGGGCCGCCGGTGCTTCCGACGCAGGCTGGTGGTCTGAATGTCTGTTGTGGACACTGGGCGGCGCACGGCCGTGCTGCAGCGGGTGTTGCCCTCGGGCAGCTACGCCGGGATGGCGCGCCGGCTGGTCGAGCGCTCGGCGCTGCTGTACGCGCGGGCGTGGATGGTGCTGCTGTCGGGCATCTTCGAGCCGCTGTTCTACGTGCTGGCGTTCCAGATCGGCTTCGGTGCGCTGGTACCGGTCGTCGTTGGTCCCGGCGGCGTCGAACTGAGCTACGTCGCTTATGTCGCGCCCGCGTTGCTGGTCGCGTCGGCGATGAACGGCGCGGTGTCGGAGACGATGAGCATGTTCTACAAGCTCCGCTTCGACGGCCTCTACGACTCGGTCCTGGCGACCCCGCTGGGCACCTACGACGTCGCGCTCGGCGAGCTGACCTGGACGGTGCTGCGCAGCGGCCTGTACGCGGTGGCGTTCTTCGCGGTCATGTCGGTGATGGGGCTGGTCACGACGCCGTGGGCGTTGCTGCTGGTGCCGGTCGCGTTGCTGGTGTCGATGGCGTTCGCCGCGATCGGGATGGTGTGCGCGACGTTGCTGCGGTCGTCGGCGCAGTTCGAGTACATCCACCTCATCGTCGTGCCGATGTTCCTGTTCTCCGGCACGTTCTTCGCCGTGGACCGCTACCCGCTGCCGCTGCGGGTCCTCGCGGAGCTCTCGCCGCTCTACCACGGCGTGGAACTGGCCAGGGGCTTCTCGGTCGGCGTGCTGTCGCCGTCGATGCTCGGCCACACCGCCTACCTCGTGGCGCTGACGGCGGCGGGCCTCTACGGGACGTCCCGGCGCATCGGCAAGCTGCTGCTGAACTAGCGGGCCGCCTCGATGACGGCGATGACGCGCAGCACGGTCCGGCGCGACTCACCGGACTCGACGGCCTCCAGCAACCCGCGCAGCACCGCGACCAGGCCGACCACGCCGCCGGTCACGCGGAGCGCGCCGATGAGCCAGCGCAGTCCCGCCGCGAGCCCAGAGGTGCGGGCGACCACAGCGAAGCGCAGGTCGATGGGGCCGCGGTCGGCGACCACGGCCCCGACCGCCGCGGCCAACCGGGTGATGATCAGAGCGTCCGTCCCGCCGACCACGGTGCCCACGCCTTCCGGTGCGATTCCATGCCGCCAGTAGAGCCCCCGGCGGCGGACGGGGGAACGACGGGTGTTCGGCTGACAGCCGTTCGACCGTCACGTATCCCGGGGCCGTCGCACGCGTTGCACAGGGTGGCCGCGGCGGCGGTCACCCGCCGAAGTGGCGTGGACCGCGAAACGGCGGCGGGGCCCGGATCGATCACAGGGGCGTGGCGGGACCGGTGACCGAAGACGCTCAGGCCGCGTTAGACAGGGTGACCGCGCGGTGCGGTGCGGCGATGCGTGGTGCTGTCGCGGTCTTGGGCGGGGTGGCCGCGATCGCTTCGGTAGCGCCACCAGTGTCGTTGGCGTGGGTAGCGCTAGCTGTCGCCGTTAGCGTGGTGTGGTCCGTGGTGTTCGCGTGGACGGTGATCCAGCGCGGGGTACGCGGCCGGGTCGTGGTTGTCGACATCGCCCTGACCACCGCGTTGTGCCTGCTGCAACCGTGGCTCGTCGCGCCGGAGCTGCGGTCAGGCGGGGCGAGCTGGGTGGACGGCCTGACATCGATGACCATCGTCATCGCCCACTTCGCGTGGCGCCCGCGCCTGGCCGTCCCCGCCGGTCTGGTGGTCGCCCTGGCGCACGTGGTCGGCGCGTGGCAGACCGGTGGCGCGCTCGGCACGCTGGGCATCCACCTGCTGCAGATCGCCGCGACCGCCGCGCTGATGACCGTGCTGCGCCGGGCCGCCGGGGTGGCCGACGACGTGCTCGCCGACCTGCGCGCCACCGAACGCGCCGCCGCCGTCATGCACGCACGCCGCGCGGACGAGCGGGAACACAAGCGCAGGCTGCACGACACGGTGCTGGCGACGCTAACCACCATCGGGACAGATGGCGCTACCGCGTCGACGACAGCGTTGCGCACTAGAGCGGCGGCTGACCTCGCGGTGGTCGAGGGGAGCATCGACGTCGGGGAACCGGACACCGATGTCGACTTACGCCACCAGTTGCGCGTCGTGGCGGACCGAGCGGACATCGTTGTGACAGCGGACTTGGTGCCGTGCAAGGTCCCGGTCCACGTCGCAACAGCATTCGCCGCAGCGGCCGCGCAAGCCCTGGCCAACACCGCCCGGCACACGCGGGTCACCGCCGCCCGCCTCTCGCTGACCACCGACTGCACCTCGGTCCTGGTCACCGTCACCGACACCGGCCCCGGCTTCGACCCCCGCACCATCCCCCACCACCGCTACGGCGTCCGCGAAGGCATCATCGGCCGAATGCGCACCGTCGACGGCACCGCCACCGTCGACTCAACCCCCACCGGCACCACCATCACCCTCCGCTGGCCCGCCGGGAGCCCCGATGCCCCCTGACCTCCCCTCGAATTTCCCTCTTATGGGGTACAGAAGTTATCCACATGTGGATCTCCACCGGGGTGCTTCCAAGATCCACTGTCGGGGGGTCCCGGTAGACTGGCCCAGGGACGCCCCCCGGAGAGGGTGGGGGCCGGGCACTCGCTTTTCGCGCGCGCGAGGCGGTGCGGGGCAGGGGAAATCCGGGCAGGTCACGGCGCGATTGGCGCTGGTGGGGGGCTTGTTCTGGGCTGACGCCCGAGGCGCGGACGGACAGCGGTCGGGCCCGCGTGGGCGGAGGCCAGAGCGCATTCAGCGGCCAAGGCCAGGGCGCTGTCGGGGCGAGGGGCAGGCACACGGGCAGAGGCCGGAACGCTGTCGGAGGTTGGGCCCGGCGGGTAGAGGCCGGAGCGCGGTCGTCGAGGCGCTGTCGGGGACTGGGGTCGGACCTGCGGGCAGAGGCCGGAACGCGGTCAGGGTTGGGGCGCGCTCGAGGCTGGGGGATGGGGCCGAAGCGTTGTCGGAGTTGGGGGCCAACTCCGCGCGTCGGGCGTGGGGCGAGGCAGGCCAGTGGTGCGGGGTCAGGGTTGCCACTGGGGCAAGGAAAAGCTCGAACTCTGCGCTGGGGAGGTGAAGGGGTGTGGTGAAGGCTGATCCCAGTGTGCTGGTGGCTGAGCGGTACGCGCGTGGGGCGACGGTGGCGGCGGTGGTGATCGCCGGGTTTTGGCATCTGGGGTATGACCTGGTGGCCACGGTGACGAATTGGGGTGTCTACAGCAGGGCGTGGGCGGCCGCCGCTGGGTGGGTGTTGTACCTGGGTGTCGGGGGTGTCGCGTCGGTCTTGTTGTTGCGGGGCGGGTCTCGGGCGTACGCGTGGGTGTTGGGGCTGGGGGCGCTCGGGGTGGATGTGTTGTTGCTCGTCGCGGCGCCGGGGGCGGTGGTGTTGCCTGCGAACTGGGCGTGGGGGTCGGTCGGCTGGGTGGCGGTGATCGCGTTCTGGCGGCACCGGGCGGCGCACCTGGTGGCGTTCGTGGTGGCGGACACCGCGATCCTGGTGGCGGGCATGGTGGTGCTCGACGTGGGCAGCAGCGAGCAGGTGTCCCGCGCGATCATGGTGCTGCTGGGCGCGTTCACCCTCCAGCTCGGCTACAGCCTCGGCGCGCACGGCCTGCACGCGGCGGCGCAGTGGGCAGCCCGCAGCTCGGCGGCCCGGACGGCGGCGACCGCGAACCGCGCCGCTGCCGAGGCCGTGGCCGCCGACCGGGCCGTCCGGTACCAGGAGCTGCACCGGGTCACCGCCACACTGCTCGCCGAGCTGGCCGCGGGCGCCGACCCTTCCGACCCCGCGATCCGGCGCAGGGCGGCCGTGGGCGCGGCCCGACTCCGCAGGCTGATGGCCGAGACCGACGACGTACCCGACTCCCTGCTGCACGAACTACGCGCGGGCGCCGACGTGGCCGAACGACGCGGGGTCCAGGTGTCGCTGTCGGTGGTCGGCACAGTGCCCGAACTCCCCGTCGACCTACGCCGGGCGTTGACCGAGGCCCCGATCGTGGGCCTGAGCGCCGCCCGGTCACTGGCCAGGGTGACGGTCGTGGCCAGCACCCAGGAGGTAACCGTCGCCGTGGTCGCCGACGCCCCCGACCTGCACCCCACCACCCCCACCGGCGTCACCCTCGACCACGACCACGACGGCACCGAGCTGTGGCTGCAAACCAAGTGGACCAACAACAACCAACCAGCACCCGCGACCGGTGGTGGGCATGGCTGAGGGCCTGCTACCGAGTTGACCGGGGATGACCGAGAGGAGCG
Source organism: Actinokineospora globicatena (assembly GCF_024171945.1). GTDB lineage: Bacteria > Actinomycetota > Actinomycetes > Mycobacteriales > Pseudonocardiaceae > Actinokineospora > Actinokineospora globicatena. The sequence goes on along the minus strand of NZ_JAMTCR010000002.1, from coordinate 2,290,370 downwards.
AGGCGAGCGATGGTGGGGGCTGAGCGGCCGGTGACGGTGGCGATTGTCGAGGATCACCCGGTGGTGGTGGATGGGGTGACGACGTGGATTGGGGCTGATCCGGAGCGGCGGGCGGTTGTGGTGGGGAGTGGGGACGATGTCGACGTCGTGCTCGCGGGGCCCGGCGGTGAGGCGGATGTGTTGCTGCTCGACCTGCAGTTGGGCGACACAGTTGTAGTCGACCGGGTCGCGCAGTTGTGCACCGAGGGCAGGCGCGTAGTGGTGTATTCGGCGCTTGATGATCCGGAGACCATCCTGACCGTGTTGGAGGCGGGTGCGTCCGCGTTCCTGTCCAAGCACGAGGCGGGCAGTCACTGCGTGGACACGATCGTCGCCGTGGCCACGGACCGGCCCTACGTCACGCCGTCGGTGGCGGGGGCGTTGTTGGCGGAGGCGCCGCACCTGTCCGTGCAGGAGCGGACGGCGTTGCTGCTGTGGTTCCAGTCGATGTCGAAGGCGTCGGTGGCCAGGCGGATGGGGTTGAGCGAGGCGACGGTGCGCCAGTACATCGACCGGGCCAGGGTGAAGTACGCGAAGCTGGGGCGTCCGGCGCCGACCAAGACGGCGTTGCTCGCGCGCGCCATCGAGGACGGGCTCATCCGCGCGGACGAGATCAGGGAGTACCGCTCGCACGCCGCCGGGGACCAGTAGCCTGGGTAAACGTGGCGCGACGCAACCGAGTTAGCCCTACCGGCGACCTCTTCGAGACCTCGCACCGCGGCACCTTGTTCGGTAACCGCGGCGTCCTGCACAACCCTAACGGCGCGATCGTCCGTAGAGCCCAGGTGCGCCGTTGGATCACCTGCGAACTCCAGTTCCGCGGCCGCCGCCGTCCCATCATGGCGCCCGGCCGGTACACGGAACTGTTCTTCTTGGACGAAGCGGTAGCTCTAGCCGCCGGCCACCGCCCTTGCGCTGAGTGCCGCCGTGCGGACTACCTCCGCTACCGCGCACTCTGGCCATCCACAGAGGAACCCAAAAGCGCGGACGCCATGGATCGGGTCCTAGATGCCGAACGCGCGCTAGTAGACGGTCAACGCCGCACCACATCTATGACCAATCCCCCGCACGGCAGCTTCATCACCGTCGACCACGAACACTGGCTGGTCGCGCACAACCAACTCCACCTCTGGACCCCGGCCGGTTACTCCGAAACCCGCCCCCTGCCAGACAGCCCTGTCGCGGTACTCACCCCACCCACGACAGTCGCGATCCTCACCGCGGGCTACACCCCCCGCCTCAACCTGCCCTGATTTCCCGCAGGGTTGGCCGCAAGCGCTTTCGTCGCCCGACGATCTCCGTCCTGTCAGGTCAAGCCCGGTTACCCGTGACCGCTGGTTTCACGCCCCCAGCGGGCCGAACAGCGCGCTGCCGGGGGCGGTTGGGTCGTCGCCCGCCCAGAACTCGGTCCAGAGGGTGGTGAACTCGGCGCGGGAGAGGGTGCCGTTCGCGTCTAAGTCGAGGGTATGGAACGCGTCGCCGAGGGGGGTGGGGCGGCCGTTCCAGACGTCGACGAGGCGTTGGTGTTCGGCGGGGGTGATGCGGCCGTCGCGGTCCTCGTCGACGGCGTCGAACATGGCCAGGGCGGTCTCGGTGACCGCGTCGGGGGCGGCGCTGAGCTGGTCGACGACGCCGAGCACGTCGTCGATGGTGGCCTGGTCGGCGCCACCGGCTGCGGCGCGCAGGGTGTGCCACCAGCCGAGCATGATGGTCGCGATGCGCTGGTGGTCGGTGGAGCCGGGCGCCGCCCCGCGCTCCCGGCACCAGCGGTCGGTGAGCGCGGCGAAGTCGGTCTCGGTGAGCAGGCCGTCACCGTCGTGGTCCATCGCGGTGAACACCGCCGTGATCTTGTCGCGTTGGAACCCGCTGGCCATGCCGCCTCCCCGCTCGGTGGAGGTCCAGCCTCACCCACCACCGCGGTCCCGGCAGCCCCCACCCCGGTGGTGCGGGACGGCAAACGGGCGGTTACCCACAGCCATCAGGACGCATCGGAACCGCATCCGCGTGACTAGACTGCTGATGTCGCCGAAAACGCGGAGGATTGGATGCGTGCCCTGCTCCTCACGGTGCTCCTCGTCTTAGCCGGTTGCTCCAGCCAGGAAGAACCACCCAGGACGGTGACGGTGTTCGCCGCGGCGTCACTCACCGAGGCGTTCACCACGCTCGGCAAGGAGTTCGAGACCGCCAACCCCGGCGTGCAGGTCGCCTTCAACTTCGCGGGCAGCTCCGCGCTGGCCCAGCAGATCAACCAGGGCGCGCCCGCCGACGTGTTCGCCTCGGCGGCCCCGGCGAACATGCAGCAGGTCGGCGACGCCAAGGAGCCGGTGACCTTCGCCAAGAACCAGCTGGAGATCGCGGTCCCCAAGGGCAACCCGGGCAAGGTCACCGGGCTGGCGAACTTCGCCGACGAGAGCCTGGACATCGCGCTGTGCGCCGAGCAGGTGCCGTGCGGCGCGGCGGCGAAGAAGGCGCTGGCCGCCGCCGGGATCACCGCCAAGCCGGACACCTTGGAGCAGGACGTCAAGGCCGCGCTGACGAAGGTCCGCCTCGGCGAGGTCGACGCGGCGCTGGTGTACCGGACGGACGTCAAGGCCGCGGGTGCCGAGGTGGAGGGCATCGACTTCCCCGAGGCCGCGAAGGCGGTGAACGACTACCCGATCGCGGTGCTCGGCAAGGCGCCGAACTCCGCGCAGGCCAAGGCGTTCGTCGACTTCGTCCGGTCCGACCGGGGCAAGGCCGTGCTCGCCGAGGCCGGGTTCTCCGCGCCGTGAGCGGTCGGCGGGTGCGCAAGGGACGGCTCCCCGTTGTCCTTGTCGTGCCCGCCGTTCTCGGTCTGGCGTTCTTAGTCCTACCGCTGGTGGGTCTGCTCGCGCGGACCGAGTGGTCTGAGTTCCCTTCGCGACTGCTGAGCGCGGAGGTAGGCGAAGCGCTGCGGTTGTCGTTGGTGTGCGCGAGCCTGGCGACGGTCGTGTGTGTGGTGTTGGGTGTCCCGCTGGCGTGGATGTTGGCTCGCGGGGACATACCTGGGCGCCGGTTGGTGCGTGCACTCGTGACTGTGCCGTTGGTGCTACCGCCCGTAGTGGGTGGTGTGGCTCTACTGCTGGTCTTGGGTAAACGCGGGCCGGTAGGTGGGTTGCTCGAGAGCTGGTTCGGGGTGTCGTTGCCCTTCACGACCGCCGGGGTGGTGGTCGCCGAGGCGTTCGTGGCGATGCCGTTCCTGGTGATCTCGGTGGAGGGCGCGCTCCGGGCCGCCGATCCCCGGGCCGAAGAGGCCGCTGCGACGCTCGGGGCGTCACGGTGGCTGACCTTCCGCCGGATCACACTGCCGTCGGTGATGCCGGGGGTCGTGGCGGGCACGGTGTTGTGCTGGGCGCGCGCGTTGGGCGAGTTCGGTGCGACGATCACGTTCGCGGGCAACTTCCCCGGCGAGACCACGACGATGCCGCTAGCGGTGTACCTGGCGTTGGAGACCGATCCGCAAGCCGCGATCGTGTTGAGCGTGGTGCTGTTGGCCGTGTCCGTCGCGGTCTTGGCCAGTCTGCGTGACCGGTGGGTGGGCGGATGACCCTCGATGCAGTACTACGGGTTGACCGAGCCGGGTTAGACCTACCGCTCACCGTTGAACCTGGCGAGGTAGTCGTCGTACTGGGGCCTAACGGTGCCGGTAAGACAACCGCGTTGCGTGCGCTCGCAGGTCTGCTCCCGTTGCAAGAGGGCCACATCCGACTCAACGGCCAGGTGTGGGACGAGCCGCCACGCACGTTTGTGCCCGCTCAACAGCGTCGGGTCGGCGTGGTCTTCCAGGACTACCTCCTGTTCCAGCACATGTCCGTCCTAGAGAACGTCGCTTTCGGACTCCGGGCGCGCGGTACGCCCAGGGACGCGGCTCGAGCGCGGGCCATGACCTGGCTGGACGCGGTGGGAATCGGGGACCAAGCGCGGAAGCGACCTGGCGCGTTGTCTGGCGGTCAGGCCCAGCGAGTGGCGTTGGCCCGGGCGTTGGCGACCGAGCCGGAGGTGCTGCTGCTGGACGAGCCGCTCGCCGCACTGGACGCGGGGACCCGGCTCAAGGTCCGCGCGGAACTGGCCCGCCACCTGCGGGACTTCCCCGGACGCACGGTCTTGGTCACCCACGATCCCGTGGACGCGATGGCCCTCGGCGATCGTCTGGTCGTCATCGAGGACGGCCAGGTAACGCAAACGGGCGCCCCGCGTGAGGTAGCTCGACACCCACGCACGGCCTACATCGCGGACTTGGTCGGCTTGAACCTCCTACGCGGCAAAGCCAACGGCACCACCGTCACGCTCGACACCGGCACCACACTCACCACGGTTAGCGCTAACTCCGGCTCTATCTACGTCGCCTTTCCCCCATCAGCAATCTCACTGCACCACGTGCGGTCCTCAGAGCCCAACACGTGGCTGGCGACCGTCACCGGGGTGGAGCAACACGCCCACACCACCCGCATCCACCTGGACAACGGCGTCTCAGCCGATCTAACCCCTGCCACGGTGGCCGACCTGGAACTCAACACGCCTCTATGGGCAACGGTCCATCCGGAAAGTCTTCAGACGTACAAATAGCTCGTCCAGTCTTACCCGGTCAGGGCAAGATCGCGCGTGTGGGCAAGAGTCCGTATGCGCAGGATGGCTACCGATTCCGCTTCGACTGGGGGCTGTCGGGAGCACAAGAGATCGCAGAGCCGTCGTGGATCGTCGCGGTCGTTGACGTGCTGTCATTCACGACAACCCTGACCGTCGCGGTTGACGCCGGTATCGAGGTCTTCCCCTACCGGTGGCGAGACGAGTCGGCTGCGGAGTTCGCGAAGAAGCAAGACGCGGTCCTAGCCGTAGGGCGTTCAGAACCGGGCGCAGTAAGCCTGTCGCCGGAGACCGTGCGCAATGCCCGTGACCTGCGACGGCTGGTGTTGCCCTCACCCAACGGGTCGACCATCGCGCAGGCGATGAGCAGCAAGGGGCACGACGTCATCGGGGTGTCGTTGCGCAACACCACCGCAGCAGCCGCCTGGACAGCGGAACGCCTGCGAACGGGTGCGGCAGCGGGCGTGGCGGTGGTCGCGGCAGGCGAGGTCTGGCGGTCCACCGGAGCGTTGCGGCCCGGCGCCGAGGACCTGTGGGGAGCGGGCGCCTACTTGGCGGCCCTGAGCGAGCACGGGCCGTTCTCCCCCGAGGCGCGGTTGGCCGCGTCGGCGTTCCGCGACGTGTCCGGCGACATCGCGGCGCAGTTGCACGACTGCGCCAGCGGCCGCGAACTCATAGAGATGGGGTATCGACAGGACGTTGAGATCGCCGCCGAGATCGACAGCAGTACCTCAGTCTCGGTGCTGGTAGGCCTGAGTTTCCGCCAGGCGAGGTAGCTGTACCGAGAACGTGGTCCCCTTGCCCAGCTCCGACTGCACCGCGACCGAGCCGCCGTGGGCCGTAACTACCGCGTCGACGATAGCCAGTCCTAGGCCCGTGCCGCCGCTTTCCTGCGTTCGTGATGGGTCTGCCCGGTAGAAGCGCTCGAATACCCGCTGTCTGTGCTCGGGCGCCAGACCTGGCCCTTCGTCGATGACCTCCAACGCCGCTGTTGGCCCGGTCAGTCGAACCCGCACCTCTACGGCCCCGTCGGTGTGCCGGAGTGCGTTGCCGACCAGGTTCGACGCGACCTGCCGGAGCCGCTGGGTGTCCCCCAGCACCATCGCCTGCTGGTCGCCGATGTCTAGCTTCAGCGCGATAGACCTACCAGGCTCGACCACCGTTGCCTCGTGCACAGCGTCAACGGCGATGACCGCCAGGTCGACGGGCGCTAGCTCCAACGGGCGCTGACGGTCCAAGCTCGCCAACAACAACAAGTCGGCTACCAGCGCGCTCATTCGTTCAGCCTGCCCCTCGATACGGGACATGACTTCGCCGACGTCAGAAGCGGCACCCTGCCGGTAGAGCTCCGCGTAGCCACGGATAGACGTAAGAGGCGTGCGAAGTTCGTGGCTGGCGTCGGCGACGAACCGGCGCATGCGTCCCTCCGACACCCGCGCGGCCTCTTCAGACCGGGCGCGCGCGTGGAAGGCCTGTTCGATCTGGCCGAGCATGCCGTTGAGCGACACCGCCAGCCGACCGACCTCGCTGCCCGGCCGCCGCACCGGTACCCGGCGCGACAGGTCGCCCGCCGCGATGGCCTCCGCGGTGCCCTCCACCTCTTCCAGCGGCCGCAGGCTCCCCCGCACCAGCGCGTACCCGGTGCCCGCGAGCAGCACCAACGCGCCGAGGCTGATCAGCAGGAAGGTCCGCCGCAGGTCGTCGACGGCGGTGTCGACATCGGCCTGGCTGGTGGCGATCACCAGCTCGTCGTCCCCCGACGGCCGGACCAGCAGCCGCCACCGCGGCGTCGCGTCGTCCGCCGAGTCCACGGTCAGGTAGCTGCCCGGCTCGACCGCGCCGAACGCGGGCAGCACGGGCCGGGCCCCGCTCTCCCGGCGCGGTGCCAGGTCGACGACCTGGCCGTCCGCGTGGCGCAGCAGCACAATCTCCTGCTGCGTCCAGGCCTGCCCCCGGTTCGTGCGGGCCGGTTCGAAGCCAGTGGTCAACTGGCGTTGGACCAGCCCGCTCATCCGGTCCAGCCGCGAGTCCACCTGGCCGAGCAGGTAGTCCTGCATCACCTGCGCGCCGATCGCCCACGTGCCCAATAGCCCTGCCGCAGCGAGGACGACGACGACCAAGACCAGGTGGACCCGTAGCGGCAACCGCCCGAAGGCAGCTCTAACCCGCGCCATGCCCTTCACTGTGCCCGCAGCACATAGCCGAAGCCACGCACGGTGTGGATAAGACGGGTCTCACCATCGTCGACCTTGCGGCGCAGGTAGGAGATGTAGGACTCGACGACACCAGCCTCGCCGTTGAAGTCGTAGTTCCACACCTGGTCGAGGATCTGTGCCTTCGACACCACCCGTCCAGCGTTGCGCAGCAGGTAGTGCAAGAGCTTGAACTCGGTCGGCGACAACTCGACCGCGCGGCCTGCTTTGCGCACTATGTGACTATCGACCTCTAGCTCCAAGTCAGCCACGGTCAACCGCTCGGGCTCGCCGTCCGTAGGCCGGGTGCGCCGCAGGATCGCGGAGACCCTGGCGATGACCTCTTCCAGGCTGAACGGCTTGGTGACGTAGTCGTCGCCGCCGATGGTCAGCCCGGTGACCTTGTCCTGGTTGGCGTCGCGCGCGGTCAGGAACAGCACCGGCACCCCGTGCCCGCCCGCGCGCAGCCTGCGCAGCACGTCGAAGCCGTCGCGGTCGGGCAGCATCACGTCGAGCACCAGCAGGTCGGGGCGCAGCCGCTCGGCCTGGCGCAGCGCGTCGGCGCCGGTCGCGGCGGTCGCCACGGTGAACCCGGCGAAGCGCAGGCTGGTCGCCAGCAGGTCCCGGATGCCGTCGTCGTCCTCGACGACCAGCAGCGACGCCTGGCTCACCCCGCCGCCTGCCTGCGGGTCAGCGACCGCGCGGTCACCGACCCGTCCGCGGCCTGCTGGCCGAGCACCACGACGGTGTCGCCCGCGGCGAGGTCGGCGAGTTTGCCCGCGCTGGTCAGGTCTACCGTCGTGGAGTCCGATGTGGACACCTTGATCACTCTACCGTCCTGGGTCTTCACGTACACGGTGGAACCGTCGACGTGGTCGATCGTGCCCGTTGTCCCTCCCCGGCCCTGACCGCCCTGCCCGGGTTGCCCGCCTTGTCCACCCTGTCCGCCGCCGAAGCCGCCATAGCCACCGGCGCCTCTACCACCGGTAGCGGGCGCGGCCGTCGTTGTCGTCGCGAGCGCCTTATGCGCTAGAGCCCCGCCACCGAATGCCAGCACTACGAGCACGGCGACCGCAAGACCGATGGTGACCTTGCTGATCCCCTTACCCGCCGCGCGCAACTCCTTGTCGATGTCACCACCGACCGGTTGTGCCAACAGCGGGTCCTGGTCTGGTGTGGTCAACGGATTCCCCTATTCGTGTCGCAGAGCTTCGATGGGACGGAGGCGGGCGGCGCGGCTGGCCGGGTAGCTGCCGAAGAAGAGGCCGATCAGCGCGGACACCGCGAACGCGAGCAGCACCGAGGACGGCACGATGACCGGCGTGATGCCCGCGATGGTGAACCGCGCGCCGAGGAACCCCGCGGCCACGCCGAGCAGGCCGCCGAAGAGGCTGAGCATGGTGGCCTCCAGCAGGAACTGCCCGAGGATCGCGCCGCGCCGGGCCCCCACCGCCTTGCGGATGCCGATCTCGCGGATCCGCTCGGTGACGGTGACCAGCATGATGTTGGTGACGCCGATCCCGCCGACCAGCAGCGAGATGGCCGCGACCGAGGCCAGCAGCACGGTGAAGGTGTCGGTGGTCGCGGTGCGCGCCGTGAGCAACTGCTCCTGGCTGAGCACCCGGTAGTCGGCGGTCTGCCCGAAGCCGACCTTGTGGCGGCCGTCCAGGATGGTGGTGACCTGGGCCTGCGCCGTGCTGATGGTGTCGGCGCTAGTGGCCTGCACGACGATCTGCGACAGGCTGCCGTACCCGGTGAGCGCGTTCTGCACGGTGCTCAGCGGCGCGACGGCGGTGTCGTCGGCGTCCTGCAGCCCGCTCGAGCCCTTGCCGGCCAGCACCCCCACCACGGTGAACGGGATGTTGTTGACCAGGATCGACTCCCCGACCGGGCTGGTCGACGGGAACAGCTGGGTCGCCACGGTCGCGCCGATGACGACCACCTTGCGGCCCTGGGCGAGGTCGTCGGCGGTGAACAACGCGCCCTGGGCGACGGCGCTGTTCGTGGTGGAGAAGTAGGCCGGGTCGGTGCCGATGAACTGGGAGATGCTGTAGCTGACGTCGGCGTGCGCGGCGGTCGCCGAGGTGGAGGCCACTGGGGACGCCGAACGCACGGCGGGCGCCTCGACCGGGTCGGCGAGCGCCCTGGCGTCGGCCGTGGTCAGCTCCTTGGCCGAGGACCCGGGCTGGGCGCGCTGCGGTGAGATGGTCAGGACGTTGGTGCCGAGCCCGGCGATGCTCTGCTGCACCGACTGGGACGCGCCGTTGCCGACCGCGATCAGCAGGATCACCGAGGCGACGCCGATCATGATGCCGAGCGTGGTCAGCGCCGAGCGCAGCTTGTTCGCCGTCACCCCGCGCACCGCGAAGGCCAGGACCTCGGTGCACCTCACGCGGGCACCCCCTGCGCGACGCGGCCGTCGACCACCCGGACCACCCGGTCGGCGTGCGCGGCGACGTCGTCCTCGTGGGTGATCAGCACGACGGTGCGGCCGCTGGCGTTGAGCCGGTCGAGGATGCCCATGACGTCCTGGCTGCTGCGGGTGTCCAGGTTGCCGGTCGGCTCGTCGGCCAGCACGATCGCGGGCGCGGTGACCAGCGCGCGGGCGATCGCGACCCGCTGCTGCTGCCCGCCGGAGAGCTCGTTGGGCCGATGGTGGGCGCGGTCGTCCAGGCCGACCAGGCGCAGCGCCGCCATCGCCCGCTCCCGGCGCTCGGCCCGCCGCACACCCGCGTAGACCAGCGGCAGTTCGACGTTGGCCAGCGCGGAGGTGCGCGGGATCAGGTTGAACGACTGGAAGACGAACCCGATCTTGCGGTTGCGCAGGATGCCCAGCTGCGCCTCGCCGAACTCGGCGGTGTCGATGCCGTCGAGCAGGTAGCGACCGGAGCTAGGGATGTCCAGGCAGCCAAGGATGTTGAGCAGGGTTGACTTGCCTGAGCCGGATGCTCCCATGATGGCCAGGTAGTCCCCACGCGCGACGGTCAGATCCAAGCCTCTAAGCGCGTGGACGGCCGTATCGCCGGTGCCGTAGGTCTTACGCAGATCGCGGACCTCGATGACGGGGGCGTTCACCGGCCCGGTCCGGTTCCACCAGTGCCGCCGGGCCTGGTGCCCCCACCGAAGCCACCCGTACCGCCACCCAGCCCACCCGCGTTGCGGTTGTTGTTGCTGTTCTGGGTGCTAGTGGCCACCTGCGGCAAGAGGACCTGCTCGTTCGCGGTAAGCCCAGAGGTGACCTCAACGTAGGTGTCGCCCTTGACCCCTAGCTCTACCGTGCGGCGGGTCTCTTGCCCGTTGACGACAACGGTGACAGAACTGGCGTTGCCGACCGTTTGCACTGCCGCCGAAGGCACCGCCAACACATTCGCCGCGTTCGCGACAGTGATGGTGACACTCGCGGACTGTCCGGGCTTGAGGTTGGCGGGCGGGCTGGTCAGCGAGAGCGTGGTGCCGTACTGGACGACGTTGTTGGCTGTGGTGGGCAGGAGGTCGATCGCCGCTACCGCCGCCTGGATGGGCTGGGTGGGCAACGCGTTGACGGTAACCGTCGCCGTTTGTCCTACCTTGAGCTTGCTGACATCGCTTTCGGCGACGTTCGCTTGCAGGGTGAGGTTCTTGAGGTCGGTGATGACGAAGTCACCGGAGGCGGTAGTGCCCGTCGACGACCCACCAGATCCCGACTTACCGCCGACGGTGACGTTAACGGCCGTGACAGTGCCATCGCCCGGCGCGGCCAGCGTCATCCCGGCCAACGCGGCCTTCGCCTTGTCCCGGTTCAGCACCGCCTGGGTGACCTGGTTGTCGAGCTGGTCGGTGTCCTTGCCCTCGGCCGCGGCCGTGTCCCGGCTGTCCACCGCCTGCGCCAGGCTGTTCTGGGCGATCGACAGCTCCAGCTTCGCCTCGGTGGTGTCCAGCGTCCCCAGGGTCTGCCCCTTGGTCACCACGTCCCCGACCTTGACGTTGACCGTGGCCACCGCCCCGGACGTCCCGAACGACGCCGTGCCGGTGTACCCGCTGGCCACCGTCCCGGACGCGGTCACCGTCTCGGTGACGTCGCGCGCCACCACCTCCGCCGTCCGCGTCGTGGCGGCCGCCGCCTGCTCGGTCCCGGAGTCGAAGAACAGGAAGTACCCGCCGAGGCCCACCCCGACCAACACCACGACCAACAGCCCGTTGACGAGCCACCCACGTCTCATGGCCGGTTATCCTCGGCACCGACCCTGTGCCCCACCTACGCGCAAGCCGGCAGTTCCCTGTGAACCCCGCCGCAGGCCGCCGACCCCCGCTGGAACTGCAGCCCCAGGCACTCCCAGAACGCGTACCAGCGATCTCGGCCCGCCCGCCGAGCCACGCGCCCGCACACGACGACCCAACTGATGGCCAAATCCATTGAGGACTGATGTCAGCAGGCGGGGAGGAGGCGGCGGGTCATCGCGGCGAGCAGGGTGGTGGATTTGGTGGGGGTGCAGGACAGCGAGCGGATGGATTCGGCGTCTTGGCGGTAGGTGGCCACGTCTTTGGGGTGGTGCAGCCACAGGGTGGAGAACTTCGTTTCCACGAAGGCGATCTGGCCGATGGCGGTCGAGTCGACGACGGTGAAGGGGCCTTCCAAGCCTGGGTGCCAGCCTAGGCCGGAGGGGGTGACCCGCAGCTCTATATGTGGGCGGCGGGATAGCTCTATGAGGTGTTCGAGTTGTTCAGCGGCAGCATCAACGCCGCCGATGTGTTGCTGGAGAGCGGATAGGCCTATCAGAGCGGTGAGCTTGGCCGGGTTGCGGCCCGCGAGGACCTCTTGGCGCTCCAGCGTGCTTCGCACCTCTTCCTCGGTGTGGTGGGTGGACCGGAGAACCGCCGGGGTCTGGAGGAGTTCGGGCAAGACCAAGGGCGAGACTTGCACAATGCTGGTCGCGTTCCGCTCGTACTCCACATAGGCCTCGGCCTGGTGGCGGCGCTCGGCGTCGGTGGTGGCGATCCACTGCGGATCACCCACCCGGTGGGCGAGGGTCATCAGGTCGTCGTGGCGCGCGCCGGTGACGCCGAACGTGGTGAGCATGCGGGCCACCAGTTCGGGCTTGGGGACCCGGACGCCGCTCTCGTAGCGCGAAAGCGTTGGCGCGTCACGGTTGAGCGATAGCGCCGCCTCGCGCAGGGACAGTTCGCACGCCTCCCGGGCCCGGCGCAGCACGCGGCCGAGCACGGCGGCCTTGGGTGTCCTCGCCATGGTTCTCCCCTTTGTGTTGACAGGCCGGAGACAACGAAGAGTGACCGGCCGGGTGGTGGAATCGCTTGATGCACGTACGGCACACCCGTCGCCGGAGTCGGCTCGGTGGCGCGAAACTCCTGGCATTCGGTTTTCGATTGTAGATCACACGGAGTTGGTGATGACCGGTACCCGCGAGCCCATCTCGCCCGAGGAAGCGCTGCGGCGCTTCCCCGAACTCGGCGCCCTGGTGGCACTGCGCGAGCGGCAGTGGCGATTCCACCTGTTGACCGAGAACGACCAGTTGGTCGCGGTCGCCGCGACGCACACCGAGGAGCGCTACACCGACGCGGTGTTCGTGTTCGACCAGCACCACGTGCTGGCGAACCGCCTCGTCGAGGACGGCGTGGTGTGGATGAAGGACGGGAACGACCTGGTGGAAGTGGTCAACGACCTGCTGTCCCTGCCCGCGCCCGGTGAACCGGGGGCACCCGCCCTGGTCATCCGGCCGAGTTCGCTGTGGATCCCGTGAGCGCGGGCGAGGTGTGGCAGATGGTCCTAGGACTCATCGTGCCGGTGCTGCTGATCTACGCGGCGCTGGTGTGGTGGGGCTGTTCCCGAGACCGGTGGAGGTAATTGATTGTAGGCACACCTTTCGCAGGCCAGCCGCTGGTTTTGGGTCCGGTTCGACGGATGTGAGCGGAGACGGCGAAACGCCCCGGGTTCCTGCCCCGGGGCGTTTCGCCACAAATGGTCCTAGGCCGTTCGACAATCCGGTGCGGTAGCCGCAACGAGCCCTCTTACCGCAATCAGGCGAACACCGCGTTCAGCCAGTTCTGCCACGCGGCGGAGGTCTTGTCCTGGTCGGCAGGGGCAACGAACAGGTGGTGGGCCAGCGACACCGGCGCGCCCCAGGGCTCGCGGCAGTAGAAGCGGTAGAGGGCGTCACCGGACCGGAGGCCGACGAACTGGCCCTCCAGGTAGTCGACCTCCGCGTCGACCGCGTCGATACCGGGCACCTCGATGCGTACACGCTGACCGACAGCGGTAACGCCGAGCGCGCCGCGCAGCACGTCAACCGAACCTGGCGCGGTAGAGGCAACGGGGCCGTCGGCGGCGACGTAGGTCGCGGCCTTGCCCGGGAAGTACTTCACGTACTGGCCGAGCGAGTGCAGGTAGAAGTCCGTGTGCTTGCCCGCGCCGTCGTACTGGGTGTCCCAGTCGTCGGTGAAGATGCCGCTGTGGACGTACCGGAGCACGGTAGTGCCACCGTCACGCGCTTCGATGATGTGCTCCAAAGCGTTGAACCAGCCGTCCGGCCCCTCGGTGCGCACGGACACCTCGTGCGGCGGGTTCCACACCGTCACCCGGCTGCCCGACTCGTCGACCGCGCCGTCCGCCCCTGGCCACGGCATCGGGAACAGCCAGGAACCGTTGTTCTCGGTGATGGCGTTGAAGACCTGCTCGGGGGTGGCCTCGACGACGACCTCGCGGCGGATCTCGAACGGCTTCGACATGACTCTTTCCTTCAAGGGGTTCAGCGGTCCTGCGAGGACTTGGGACTGGGGTGCAGCGCGACGATGAACCGGTGCTTGCGACCGTTCAGCGCGTTCTCGGTGTGGTACTTGCGGACTAGGTCGGCGACCGCGTCCTGGAGCTCACCGGCGAAGGCGGCGCGGTCGGCCGCCGACGCGAAGGTGATCTCGGCGTCGCTGGCGTAGGTCGCCAGCCGCTGCTTGGCCGCCGTCGCCCCGACGATGAGCTGGCCCAGTTCGCGCACCAGGCGCGCGGCGAGGGCGAGCAGCCAGCGCGCGGAGAGCTGGTCCGGCGACTTGGACGGGTCAGGAGCGACAGCGGACAGCGCGGCGGGCGAGATGACGTAAGAGGCAGCGGTCGCGCGAAGAACCCGCTCGGTGCAGTTCCCCTTGCGCCGCTCCTCCACGAGCTCGACCAACCCGTGCTTCTCGAGCGCGCGGAGGTGGTAGTTGACCTTCTGGCGCGGCAGTCCCACGATCGCGGCCAGCGAACTGGCCGAACCGGGCTCCGCGAGCGCGGCCAGCAGGGCCGACCGCACCGGGTCCAGCGTGACCTCGGCAGCCGCCGGGTCCTCGATCACCGCCACGTCGAACATGGGCCCAGCCTCTCACCGACAACTTTTCTTGTCAAGGACGACGTGAGTTGTCGGTGCGCGCAGCCCGTACCCTGCCTCCGACCTGGCCATCCACCCCAACCCACCCCTGGAAGATCGGGAGCTCATGCCCTCCTACGCGCTGCTCGTGCGGCCCGCGCTCAACCGCGTCTACGCCGACTCCTCGGTCGACCTGATGGCCGCCGAGCTCGCGGTGTTCGGCGACCGGGCGCTGGGCGGGCGGGTCGGCGGGATCGAGCCGGTGCGGATCGGCGGGGTGCCCTACCTCGGCTTCGAGGCCCAGGACCTCGAGGAGCGGGACGTCCGGTACCTGGCGAACCTGTCGTCGGCGTACGCCCTGTTCGAGCGGCAGGGTGATCTCCTGGCTCCGGTAGAGCTAACGCCGCTGGACAAGTTCGACGACGACCTGATCACCATCCAGAAGTACTCGGGTAAGACCAACGAGCACTTCACCAAGTTGATGCTGAACCTGGCGGTGGCGTCGTCCGACTTCGCCGGGGAGATGCTCGACCGCAGGCTGCGCGTGCTCGACCCGCTGTGCGGCCGGGGCACGACGCTCAACCAGGCGCTGATGTACGGCTACGACACCGCCGGGATCGACCTGGACACCAAGGACTTCGACATCTACGCGGCCTTCCTGCAGACCTGGCTCAAGCGCAAACGGCTCAAGCACACCGCGGACGTGACCCGGGTCCGCCGCGACGGCAAGGTCGTCGCGCGCCGCTTGACCGCGTCGGTCGGCGTGGACAAGGAGAGCTACAAGGCGGGCGAGGCTCTTAACCTCGACTACGTCAACGCGGACACGACTGAAGCGCCGAGGTTCCACCGCACGGCCACCTTCGACGTCATCGTCGCGGACGCCCCTTACGGCGTGCAGCACGGCAGCCGAGCTGGCGGTGGCCTTCACCGAGGCCCGTTGGAACTGATGCAGGCAGCGCTACCTGGCTGGGCGAAGGTCTTGCGCCCCGGAGGCGCGATCGCACTGTCGTGGAACACGAACGTCGTCCCGCGCGCGGCCCTTGTCGACGCACTGGCGGCGGCAGACCTGACTCCGCTCGATGAGGGCGCTTACCTCGGTTTCTCCCACCGAGTCGACCAGGCGATCGTGCGCGACGTGGTGGTAGCGCGGAAGCAGGTCCTCTAGGGACGCAGGGCCCGGATGAGCGCGTCCACGTCCTCATCGGACGTGACGATGCTCGGGCCGACCCGCACGTGCCGCTCGTTGTACGGGGTCACCGAGGCCGACACGCCCTTGCCTGCCAAAGCCGCGACCACGGCCTGCGGCGGGGTGTCCGCCACGTCGAAGCAGATGATCCCGGCCGACAGCTCCGGCGCGGCCGGGGTGACCACGGTGATCGACGGGTTCGACCGCAGTTCGGCCTGGACCCGCTCGACCTGCGCCCTGGTCCGCGCCTGGACCCGGTCCCGCCCGATGGCCAGGTGGAACCGGAACGCCTCGGCCAACGCCCAGCGGTACTCGAACGAGTGATAACCCCCCGGGGTGAACACCTCGGCGGTGGTCGGACCGGTCGGGGTGCCGTTGAGCCACTCGTCGAAGGCCGGTCCGCTGAACGACGGCAGGACGGGCGCGGTCGCCTCCCAGGCACCCTGGCGCGCCCAGATGACCCCCGTTCCCCGAGGTCCGAACAACCATTTGTGCGTGCCGGAGATCAAGAAGTCGCAGCCGAGGTCGGCCGGGGTGGCCGCCTCGACGCCAAGCGCGTGCACCGCGTCGACGCACAGCAGGGCGTGTTGCCCTGGTGGTAAGGACGCGTTGTGCGCCGCGATGGCGTCGGCGATGGCGCGGACGGGGAGCTTCACCCCGGTCACGGAGTGCACCCACGTGATAGCGACGATCCTGGTCTGGGGCGTCAACCCCGCGCGGAGCCTGGCGACCATCTCCTCGGCGGAGGCGGCAGCGGCGGTGTCATACAGGCGAACCCGGTGGACCTCCACACCACGGAGCTTGAGCGCGTGGTGCGTGGAGTAGAAGTCGTGTTCCGTCGTGAGAACCTGTTGCCCTGGTAAGAGGCGGATGCCCGCATAGAGCAAGCCGAGCCCCATGGTCGTGCTGTCGGTTAGCGCGATGTCCTCGGCGCGCCCACCCAGGTACTCGGCAGCGGCAGTACGAACAGCATCTACGGCAGGACCTGCTTGAGCGTCAAGGTAAGCGTGTGTGTCGCGGTCCAACCCAGCGCGGTGGCGGTTGATCGCGTCGTTCACCGGTCGCGGCGGGGCAGCGAGCACGTAAGCGGAGAACTGCCGAACCTCGCGCGTTAGCGGGAACTGCTCGCGCACGGACGCCCAGTCGGCCGGGTCGAACGGGGTCTCGGTGGCCGCGACCTCGGCCGTGCAGGCCGCCGCACCCGCCGCGACGGCGAGCCCGGAGCCCGCGGCGAGGAACCGTCGACGGGTCAGGTCCATGGGCGCTCCTCGGTCCGGGGCGCCCCAGTGTCGCAGGCCCGCGCCCGTTCGGGCAGGTACGCTGGATACCGAACGGATGTGCAACGCCGGAAGGTCCCTCGGTGTTCACTTGAGTATGGATGACCTGCCCGAGAGCGACGCCGAGACCGACGTGGCGATGCTCGCGGCCATCGCCGACGACCTCGACGCGGGGTTCGCGGGGATGGTCCGCGGGTACCAGCGGGTGGTCTACTCGGTAGCCCTGCGCGTGGGCGCCGGGGCGGACGCGGACGACCTGGCCGCGGAGTGCTTCCTGCGGGCCTACCGCGCCCTGCTCGGCTACGACCGGTCCCGCATCCTCGCGCTGCGGCCGCGGTCGTGGTTGTTGACCATCCTGCTCAACACCTGGCGCAACACCGTGCGCGGCGCCACCCGGCGGCCCGCGGTGGCGATGGCGGAGCTGCCCGACCGCCCGGCGCCCGGCCCGACCGTCGAGGACGTGGTCGCCAACACCGAGACCAGGGGCGAGCTGGGCGCGCTGGTGTCGGCGCTGCCGGAGAATCAGCGCCTCGCCGTGGTGCTGCGCCACGTCGTCGAGCTGCCGGTGGCCGAGATCGCCGCCGTCATGCGGATCCCCGAGGGGACCGTCAAGTCACACATCTCCCGGGGCCTGGCCCGGCTGCGGGAGCAGTACGCGAAGGAGGTGGTCCGATGACCGGCGACGACAGCTTCGACGAGTTCGCGCTGCGCCTCGGCGGGCTGGCGGTGGCCCCACCACGCGACCTGACCGGGGCCGTGTACGGGGACTGGACCAGGCTCGACGGCCCGGTCGGCGAGCTGCTGGTCGCCTTCACCGAGGTCGGCGTGAGCTACATCCGCACCGCGGAGTCGGTCGGTGACGACGACGACACCTTCCGCGAGCGCTTCCACGCCCTGTTCCAGCGCCCGCTGCGGCGCACCAGCGACGCACCGGCCGGGTTGCGGCAGGCGGTGCGCGGCCACGGTGCCGCACAGGTCCCGGTCGACCTGCGGGTGCTGACCGCGTTCGAACGGGACGTGCTGACCGCGACCAGGGCGATCCCGACCGGCCAGACCCGCCCGTACGCCTGGGTGGCCCGGGCGATCGGGCGGCCCAAGGCGGTCCGCGCGGTCGGCACGGCGCTGGGCAACAACCCGGTGCCGCTGCTGATCCCGTGCCACCGGGTCACCCGGTCCGACGGCAACCTCGGCCAGTACGTCTTCGGCGCCGACACCAAGGAGCGGCTGCTGCGCGCCGAGGAGACCAATGTGGACGAACTGCTGGACTTCGCCAGGTCCCGCATCGCCTACGTGGGCGCCGACGGCGTGGTCTGCTACCCGACGTGCACCCGTGCGCGGTCGGCGGCGGACCCGCGCGGGTTCCGCACCCTCGCGGCGGCGGAGGCGGCCGGTCTGCGCCCGTGCGACCTCTGCACCCCGGCAGGCTGATGACCGACCGGGAACTGGCGACGGTGTTGGCCCTGGCGCGGCGGCGCGGGGGCGGGTTGGTCACCGTGGGACATGGGCGGGACCCGGTCTCGACGGCCGCGGCGGAGGCGTTCGCCGCGGCCTGGGAGGGGACCGTGTGCGCGGTGGTGTCGTGGCCGCCGGTGGCGGCGTCGTGGTTGCGGCAGGCGTGCCGGTTCGCCGACGGCAGCCCGGACCTGTGGGTGATCGCCGACGACGCGGCGACCTGGGCGGGCATGGGACGGCGGTTGGCGACCCTGCCGCAGTGGCGTCCCAACCGGACGATCGCGTTCGCCGGATTGGCCAGCCCCGACCTGCCTGCGCTCGTCGGCGATGTGGACGGGTTGTGCGGCGCGGGTTCGGACGGGTCGAGCTGGTCCTTTTTCGACGGTGACCTGCACTGGTCGGCAGAGTCCACGTGGAACTGATCCCACGTCCCCGGCTCGACCTGGCTCCGGGGGCGGTGCACCTGCCGGACTGGCTCGACCTAGCTACCCAGCGCGATCTCTTGGCCGCTTGCCGGGAGTGGGCGCCGGGGATGCGGCAGCAGCGACTGCCCAACGGCGGTGTCATGTCGGTGCGGATGGTGTGCCTGGGGTGGCATTGGGTGCCCTACCGCTACACGAGGGTGCTCGACGACGGGACGGCCGTGCTGCCGTTCCCGGAGTGGCTCGGCGACCTCGGCAGGCGGGCGGTGGCAGCGGCCGGGTTCGCCGTGGACTACCGGCCGGACATCGCGCTGGTGAACTTCTACGACGCCGACGCCAGGATGGGCCTGCACCAGGACAAGGACGAGCGGTCGATGGACCCGGTCGTCTCGTTCAGCCTCGGCGACACCGGGGTGTTCCGGTTCGGCAACACCGAGAACCGGGGGCGGCCGTGGACCGACGTCGACCTCCGCTCCGGCGACCTGGTCGTGTTCGGCGGCGAGTCCCGGCTGGCCTACCACGGGGTGACCAAGATCCGGCCGGGGACGGCCGATCCGGACCTCGGCCTGAGCGGCAGGCTCAACATCACCCTGCGGGTGTCCGGGATGGACTAGTCCGTCCAGCGCCGAAGGTCACCCACACAGCCGCACTGCGTGACGCGCTCCGTACCGAACGGGGCAAAGCACCCCACCGATGAGCATTCCTCGGTTTCCGAACAAACCGCTGGTAGATGCCATACCCCCGATCAGGGGTCAAGAACGTTTCGCCAATCCACTCGATTGGGTGTCACCCCACAGTGCGGACTTGCTCGCCCCGGGCACCGTCCGAACCGTACAAAGGACGGTGTCGGGGTAGTCCGCTCCGACGGTCCAGAGATAGAGGAGGTCCACAAATGCTCAGCCAGTTGCTCGGCGTGGTCACCAGCATCCTCGACACCGTCATCGGAACCGTCACGGGTCTCATCGGAGGCCTGCTCGGCTAGCGCGGACCCACCGTCCCGGGCCCCGCGGGGTCACTCCGCTGTGGCGGGGTCCGGGACACCACTGCAGTTCGCACACCACTGCCCTATCGGAACACTGTCCTATTAGGATGAACTGTCCTCTTGGAACTCGAATTTCCCTTGGGGCGCGGCATTTCAGACTCGGATTCGATCCTCGGTCGCCACGGCGTGGCAGGCACCGGAGCCCTCGGCCCTGGCGACGATCCGGCCGCCGCGCACCAGCAGCGCCACCTCGGTCGCGTCGCTCACCGCCGTGATCCCCACCCGCCCGGCCAGCGTGTCATCGCGGATCACCGTGAGCGGCAAGCCACCCCCGAACGACTGTCGCAAGCAGGCGACGGACTCGGCGAGCACCAGGCGCGTCAAGGGATCCAGTTCCGCGGGTTGGCTAGTCACCACCACCAGGGTCACGCGATGCCCTAGGCGCA
This sequence comes from Actinokineospora globicatena, assembly GCF_024171945.1. Taxonomy (GTDB): domain Bacteria; phylum Actinomycetota; class Actinomycetes; order Mycobacteriales; family Pseudonocardiaceae; genus Actinokineospora; species Actinokineospora globicatena. The sequence continues at coordinate 2,270,441 of NZ_JAMTCR010000002.1, read as the reverse complement.
ACGCTTCCTCTACCGCCACCAGCCGGTGAGTACCGACGATCGCAACCACGCCGTCGTCTTCCGGGAGCGGTTCACCGCTGACGAGGTCTCGCGCGGTCGACCCGTCCCAGGGCTCGTTCACGGCGTGAGCGGGAGCGGGACTGTGCGGATAAGACCACCAGTCGTTCAGCTCTAGTCGCGACAGCTGCTCGCACGCGCTGATCACGTCGAACGGCTCGACTGTTCCTGGCGCGACTGCCGCGAGCGCTGTAGCACCGTGCAGCGTCGTCAGGATCATCTGCGCTTGCCGGACTCGTCGGGCGGGCGGCGCGTCTTCCGAAGAGGGCACGGGTTCGATCCGCTCCATGGCCAGCCCGAGCAAGAGAGCGCTAAGTTGCTGGAGGCGCGCGTACGGCAGCGCGAGATCCGTCAGCACTTCCGGGGCCAGGTATGTACCGAGGCCAGGTTCCTCTAGCCGCGCTACCCAGCTGTGCGCGAACGCGCCCACCGCGTCCCACAGCGAACTGGCCGACGGATCGCGTAGAGGCAACTTCTCGGCCTGCTTGGCGAGCACCTCTAGATAGAGGGCGCGCTTGCCGGGGAAGTTCGAGTAGACCGCGCCCCGGGTCAGCCCTGCCCGCGCGGCGATCTCGTCGACCTTGGCGTCCCGGTACCCCCGGGCGAGGAACTCCCCGCGCGCGGCGTCCAGTACCCGGTCCCGGTTGATCTCCTGGATCTCCGCCCGGCTCAGCGCACCCTTCACCGGCACATCATCCCCCCTCTCGCGACTCCAGTTTCAGATGATGTCATCATCTGACAAGAACATCCGAACGACAGCGGAGGTCCGACGTGGGTCCCATCCCCGAGGTAGCGGTCACCGATCCGGCCGTGCTCGCCGACCCGTTCAGCGCGTACGCGCAGGCCAGGGCGGTCTCACCGGTCGCCAAGCTGACCGGCGCGGGCATGCCGCCGATGTGGGCGGTCACCCGGCACGAACCCGCACGAGCGGTGCTGACCGACCCCCGGTTCGTGCTGAGTGAGGCCAGCTTCATGCGGCCGCCGGGCATCCCCGAGCACTGTCAGCGCTACCTGCACACGATGGCCGAGATGGACGGTCCCGAGCACGCGCGCGTCCGCGCCGCCGCCGCGCCCGCGTTCACCGCGCGTCGGACCGCCGCCTTACGCCCCCGGATCCAGGCCGTGGTCGACCGGCTGCTCGACTCGCTCGCGCCGGACGCCGACCTGCTGCGCGACTTCGCCGGACCGCTGCCGATGGAGGTCATCTGCGAGCTGATCGGCATCCCAGAGGCGGACCGACCGGACTGGCGCGGGTACGGGACGGCGGTGGCGGCGGGCTACGGCCCCGGGTTCCTCGCCGCGATCCCCGGGATCATCGCCAGCGCACAGGCGGCCGTGGCGGCGAAGCGGGTCTCACCGGGCGCGGACATCCTGTCGCAACTGCTGGGCGGCGAGCTGACCGAGACCGAGCTGGTGACGCTCGTGTGGCACCTGGCGCTGGCCGGGCAGACCCCGACCAACCTGATCGGCAACGGCGTCGCCGCGCTGTTCGCCCACCCCGCGCAGCTCGACCTGCTGCGCGGCGACCCCGGGCTCGCGCCGCAGGCGGTGGAGGAGCTGATGCGCTGGTGCGGCCCGCAACTGCTCACCACCCCGCGCTTCGCCACCACCGACATCACCATCGACGGCGCCACCATCCCCCAGGGCGGCGCCATGACCGTCGCCATCTGCTCCGCCAACCGCGACCCCGCCGCCTTCGCCGACCCCGACCGCCTCGACATCACCCGCCCCCTCGGCGCCCCCGGCCACCTCGGCTTCTCCCACGGCCCCCACTTCTGCCTCGGCGCCCCGCTGGCCCGCCTCCAAACCGAACTAGCCCTCACCACCCTCCTCCACCGCTTCCCCAACCTGACCCCCACCAGCCCCCACACCACCCGCACCCCCGACCCAGGAACCTGGCGCCTGGCCGAACTCCCCGTCTCCCTGACCGGGTGATTCCTTTCCTCCACCGCGCCTGATGCCGAGGTCGCCGCTGTCCACAGGCCCTCGAGTTATCCACAGGTTTTCGCCGTCACCCCTTCGGGGGAGGGGGTCCCGGTAAACTGGGCCTGGGGACGCCCCCCGGGACAGGGTGGGGGCCGGGGTTCACGGGGACGCCCTCCGCCAAGCACTGCCCGGCGGGGTTTGAGCGGCCGGGGATGGCCCCCAGCGGACTGGCGAAGGCGGCCGGAGCTGCGGCGGCTGACGGCTGCTGGAGCGTCTCCGGTCGGTGTCGGCCAGCAGGGTGCGGGGCGGATTCCGGCAGGTTGGCGCAACGCGGCGGGGGGGTCACTCGTCAAGTCTCATCTCGCGCTGCAGGAGATGGGCGGCGGATGTGCTGATGGACCAGGAGAGTTGTCCCGAGGTCCGTCTCGGAACCGGCCAAGGGGTGGGTGGTCTAGGCCAGCACCGTGGGAGGGGGGCGTGTTAGAAAGGGCTGGTCGTAGGGGGATTGTGGTGGTGGCCGTGTGTGGGCTGGTCGTGGCGGCGGATGCGGCTGGGCCGGATCGGGTCGCGTTGGGGGAACTTTGGGGTGGCGGCGGGGGCCCGGGCGGAGATGCGGTTTCGGGCGGGGCCCAGTTACAACCAAGATGGGTGTTTCGACCCCGTTGCCGGGTACAGCGGCACCGACTGGCTGGGGTGCTGGGTGGGTGCCACCGACCGGCGTATCGGACTGATTGTCCGGGGTTTGTGTCGATGGCGTGGGGGTTGCCGGTCAGTTACGCGACCCCGCGGGATGGGGCGGGGAGGGACCTGGGGGATGTGACGCGGGTCGTGGAGCGGTCGGCGTTGGTCGCCGGGGACGCGTTGGTGCGGGCCGGGGAGCACGTGCGGTTGTTCGAGCGCTGGGTCGACCGGGAGCGGAGCCGGTACCTGGCCTACGACTTCGGCTCCACGCCGGTCAAGCACCGCGTCTACGTCTGGGGTGGACCGGGGGAGCTCGACTACACGCCGGTCCGGTACGTCGGCGCGGGCTGAGCGGGAATCCGCCGATCAGGCCGGCAAGGGGGAGAACGGCGATAGCGTCGCGCGGTGCTTGAGGACGAGGTCGCCGCGGTGGGGGCGGCCAGGCGGGCGTGGGTGCCGGGGGTGGTGGCCGAGGTCGCCGGGTGGCGCCGGGTGGAGCAGGCGTTGACCAGGGCCGGGGCGGGGTCCCGGTTGCTCGCCGGGGTGTCCGGGGTGATCAGCGACCTGCGCCGGGTGCTGGCCAGGGCGGACCAGGGCGCGATCACCGTCGCCGTCGGGGGCAAGCCGGGGACGGGGAAGTCGACGCTGGTGCGGGCCATCGCCGGGTTGGGTCCCGCCGCGCTGCCGTCCGTCGCGGGGGTGCGGCTGGCGCTGCGGGCAGGTCCGCGCCGCGCCGCCACCGTCGTCCCCCGCACCTTCGCCGACCTGCGCGCGACCCACCTGCGGCCCCGGCACCTGCTGCTCGGCCTCCCCGACATCCCGACCTCCGCGGCGGACCTCCGGACCTGGCGCTACCCCGAGCCCGGCGACCAGGACTACCTGGCCTGCGCCCACCCCAGCCTGCTCGCCGACCTGCGGGCCATCCGCTCGTCCTCTGTGGAGCTGCTGGACCGCCAGGGCGGCCCGCTGCTGGTCGACGACCCGCGCACGGCCGCCACGATCGCGGCCGAGGCACCCCACGCGGTCCGCGAGGTGGTGGTCGAGCGCGAACGGGTGCCCATCGCCCTCTGGGACCTGCCCGGCACCGGCGCGGTCGCGGTCAGCACCGATCTGCACGTGGTCGACGACTTGGCCGCGGATGTCGTCCTGCAGGTGGTCCGGGGCCATTGGTGTGACGCCGACACACGCGCGGCGGTGGTGTTGCGCGAAGCGGGTGCACCGGTCGTTGTCGTGGTGAATGGTGGCGACGTCGTGCCGCGCGGAGTCGACCCGGCGACAACGCTGCACGCGGATGTGCGGGACCGGGAAGCGGTGGCCGCCGACATCGTGACGCCGCTGTTGCGTGATCTGGCGAACACCCTGCCGATCGCGGACGCCGAATTGCTCGCCGCCGCCCGGGTCGGGGCGCGACCCGTGCTCACCGGATTGGCCGAACACGCGGTGGATCCGCCTGCGGGCTGATCACGAGTGCGCCCCGGCCCAATCCAGCCGGTATGGCGCCGATTGCACCACGTGTTTCCCCTCGGGGGACCAACGCCGGTCCACCGGCGGGCCGCACCGGGCGAATCGATTCGCGGGGTCCGGCCAGTGGATCTTGGTGGTGGATAACCCACGGATCTCGCGCAGCGCCCCCTGGTGGCGCAATCCCCCACACCCGGCCAGCAGGCGGCGGGTGGAACGTGAATAACCGGGTAACGCCGGGCGGACGTCGACCGGGCTTAGCGGCGGCGGGAGGGCAAGAAACCGACCGGCGGCGGCACGAATGCCGAGCGGAAGCGGACCCGGGTCGGCGGTGCGCCCGCCGAGGAGAAGGTCGTACGGTGGGGAGGAACCGAACGCAGGCTAAGGAGGGGTTCGGATGCCCGAACCGGTGTTGGTATCCATCGCGGCGGCCCTGGCGGCCAAGTCGGCAGGCGCGCTCTACGAACTGGTGCGGACCAGGTTCGCCCGGCGCGAGCAGGCCGAGGCCGCGCTCACCGCCGCGGCCGGGGCGGCACCGGAGTCCGCGGAAGTGGCGGTGCTCGCCGCGGAACTGGAACAGGTCGAACGGGTCGATCCCGAGTTCGCCGAGGAGCTGCGCGCGAACTGGGCGGTCGAATCGGCCGGGACGCGCGCCGAGCACGGCGGCGTGATCAACCAGATCACCGGCACCGTGAACGGCAAGGTGCTGCAGGCCCGCGACATCCAGGGTGGGGTCAGCTTCTGAGCGCGGGGACGCCCCCGCACACAGCGGGACCGCGGCGGGTCATCCCCGCCGCGGTCCGTCCCGGTGGCTGGTTCAGCCGGAGAACGCGGCCTTCTTGGCCTTGCCGCCGTTGCCCTTGGCCTTCACCGTGTGCGCCTCCTCGAAGGCCTCCACGACGGCGGACGGGATGCGCCCGCGCTCGGAGATGTCGTGGCCGTTCTGCCGCGCCCAGTCCCGGATCGCCTTGGTCTGCTCCTTGGACCTGGTGTCACCCGCGGGCTTGGTCGACGGCGCCGAGTGCCGCTTGACCCGCCCACCGGTGCGCCGGGCCGCGGCGACGAACTCCGCCAGCTGCTCGCGCAGCCGGGTCGCGTTCGCCTCATTCAGGTCGATCTCGTAGTTCGCCCCGTCCAGGCTGAATTCGACCGGGCGGATGTCCTCGCCAGCCGAGCCGTCGAGGTCGTCGTAAAGCTGGACGATGGTCTTCTGAGCCATAGGGCACCTCACTGCACACGGGGTGTCACGGGAATTGAAAACAGCTACCCACTTGGCGTGAACAGTACCCGTTGCGCAACGGTGTTTCAAATAGGTGTCGTTCGGCTAATGCCCGCGTGTCGGCCGCTGGCGCGCCCCGGTTCGGCGAAACCGGGTCGCCGGAGCACATATCCGCCGGTCCACCCCGATTTCGCCGCACACCGGCCACCCCCGGGGAGGTGGCCATTCCGCCGGTCGGGCCGAGCGGGTGGGCGGCGCGGCGGACACCATACGAAAGCCGGTCCGGGCAATCCGGGCGACGGGCGGCGTCAGGATTACCCGGACCGCCACTCACCCGAACCGGGCGATTACGGTCGCCCGGCCGCGCGCCGCACCGGTCGGGCGGTGGGCGAATGGTCGGCGAACGACCGCGCGGCGGGTGAGGTGACCACGCAATTCGGCCACCGGGCGACCACCGTGGGTGTTCGTTAACGGTGCCGCCGCCCGCGCCGAAAAGCGACACCGGCGGCGCGGGCGGTTCGACATATGCCGAAGCCCGCACCGGTGCGCCGAATGGCCCCGTCCCGGGACAATGGGCCGAGTGGGTTGCGCAGTAAGACTGACCGCGCCCGGCCCCGGATAGCGAGAACCCGGCCCAGGCGGACCTGGACCGGGTTCTCGGGCGGGACGTGCGCGCTCAGGCCTCCAGCGTGGTGCCCAGCGCCTGCCAGTCGAGCACCGGCGCCGCCCAGTCGCGCACGGCGGCGAGCAGGCCGAGCCGGGCCGCGCGCAGCGCGGGTTCCGGCGCCATGACGAGCACGGCGTCGAAGAAGGTGTTGATCGGGTCGGTCAGCGGCGAGGCGGCCACGACGAACCCGGCCAGCCCGGTGCCACCCACCGCACTCGCCTTGGTGAACACCTGGTGCAGCTCCAGCTCCGCGGGTTCCACCAGCGCGGCCGGGTCGTAGCCCGCCCCGGTGTCGGCGGGCACGATGCGGCGGACGCGCTGCAGCGCGGCGACCAGACCGGCGAACCCGGGGTCGGCGGTGAGACCGGCCAGCTCCGCGACCGTCGCGTCCGCGAGCGCGGGGGCGTCGGCGAGCGGCAGCACGGCGGCGACCTGCTCGTGCGCGACACCGGCGTCGAGCAGCACCTGCTCGTAGCGGCGCTTGACGAACTCGGCGACCTCGGCGAGCACCGCGTCGTCGACCGCGATGCCCTGCGCGCGCACCTTCTCCGCCGCGGTGGACAGTCCGAACGGGACAGTCAGCTCGGCCAACGCCGGGAAGGCGCGCAGGATCGCCACGACACCGGCACCGGCGCGGCGCAGGCCGAACGGGTCGGAGCTTCCGGTCGGCTTGGCGCCGACGGCGAACAACCCGACGAGCAGGTCGAACCGGTCGGCGAGGGCGAGCAGCGCGCCGGGCACCGTGGTCGGCACCGCGCCACCGCCCGAGCGGGGCAGCTCCATGTCGAACAGCGCCTGGGCGACCGCCTCCGGCTGCCCGGCCCGGCGGGCGTACTCGCGCGCCATGGTGCCCGCGAGGCTGGTCAGCTCGATCACCATCTGCGAGCCGAGGTCGAACTTGGCCAGCCCGGCCGCCGCGCGCAGCGTCGCCGAGTCCTCTTCGGACAGACCGGCCGCCGCGCCGAGCACGAGCGCGACGCCCGCGATCCGGTCGGCGCGCTGGGCGACCGAGCCGAGCCGCTCCTCGAACGCGAGCTTGGCGATGCCCTCCTTCATCCGCTCCGGCGGGGTGCGCAGGTCGGCGCGCCAGAAGAAGCTGGCGTCCTCGTAGCGGGCGCGCAGCACGGCCTCGTTGCCCGCGCGGACCTTGTCGTGGTCGCACGCGCCGTTGGCGACGGCGACGAAGTGCGGCAGCAGGGCGCCGTCGGCGTCGCGCACCGGCAGGTACCGCTGGTGCTTGCGCATGACGGTGGTGAGGATCTCGGCGGGCAGCTCCAGGTAGCGGGCGTCGAACGAGCCGAGCAGCGCGTTGGGCTCCTCCACCAGGTTCGTGATCTCGTCGACCAGCGGCGAGTCGCCGTCGATCACACCGCCGACCGTCACGGCCAACTCGGCGGCGGAGGACACCACCAGCGCCCGGCGCTTGTCCTGGTCGGCCACGATGCCGTGCCCGGCGAGGAAGTCCAGGTACCCGTCGGCGGTGGACACCGCGACGACGGGGTCGCCAGCGGTGCGGTGCACGCGGGTCGTGGTCCCGGCGGCGAGCGCCGACACCGCGACCGGCACCGGGGTGCTGCCCAGCAGCGCGAGCAGCCAGCGCACCGGCCTGGTGAACGACAGCTTCGGGTCGCTCCACCGCATATTCTTGTCGGCCCGCAGCTCGGCGACGACCTCACCGAGGACCCCGCTGAGCACCTCCACCGCGCCCTTGCCGATGTCGGTGCGGGTGATGCCGACGTACTCGACGCCGTCGACGTCGATGCGGCGCAGCTCAGCCGGGTCCACGCCCTGGCCCCTGGCGAACCCGGCGGCGGCCTTGGTGGGGTTGCCGTCGGCGTCGAACGCGGCGGAGGCACGCGGTCCGCGCACCGTGCGCTCGGCGTCCGGCTCGACCGGCTCGACGGCGTCGACGACGGCGATGACCCGGCGCGGGGTGGCGTAGGTGGTGACGGTGCCGTGGCCGAGCCTGGTGGCGGCGAGCTTGTCGGTCAGCGCGCGCTCGACGGCGGCCGCGGTGCGGGTCACCTCGTGCGGCGGCAGTTCCTCGGTGCCGATCTCGAACAGCAGCGGGTGCGTGCCGTCGACGGCGGCGAACTCGGTGGGCGCGGCTGCCAGCGGCAGGGCGGGGACGGTGCCGAGCGGGTGCTCCAGTTCGGACCGCCGCTCCGACCACAGGCCGGCGACCTCGCGGGCCAGACCGCGCATCCTCGCGAACGCCTTGGCGCGCTCGGTGGTGCTGACCGCGCCGCGCGCGTCGAGGACGTTGAAGGTGTGCGAGCACTTGAGGACGTGGATGTGCGCGGGCACCGGCAGCCGGGCGTCGAGCAGCCTGCGGGCCTCGGCGGCGTAGTCCTCGAAGAGCCTGCGCTGGGTCTCGACGTCGGCGTCGTCGAGGTAGAACCGGCTCATCTCGTACTCGGCCTGCCCGAAGGCCTCGCCGTAGGAGATGCCCGGGGCGTAGGCGATGTCCTTGAAGTGGTCGACGCCCTGCAGCGCCATCATGATCCGCTCGACGCCGTAGGTGATCTCCACCGACACCGGGTCCAGGGTCTGGCCACCGGCCTGCTGGAAGTAGGTGAACTGGGTGATCTCCAACCCGTCGAGCCACACCTCCCAGCCGAGGCCCCAGGCGCCGAGCGCGGGCGAGGCCCAGTTGTCCTCGACGAAGCGGACGTCGTGCGCGGCGACATCGATGCCCAGCGCCTGCAGGCTGCCCAGGTAGAGCTCCTGCGGGTTGCCCGGGTCCGGCTTGAGGATCACCTGGAACTGGGTGTGGGTCTGCAGCCGGTTCGGGTTCTCGCCGTAGCGCGCGTCGTCGGGGCGCACGCTGGGCTCGACGTAGGCGACCCGCCACGGCTCGGGGCCGAGCACGCGCAGCACCGTGGCCGGGTTCAGGGTGCCCGCGCCGACCTCGGTGTTGAACGGCTGCACCACCATGGCGCCGCGCTCGGTCCAGTACCTGGTCAACGCCAGCAACGCGTCCTGCATGGTCAGCACGGCGAAACCTCACTATGGGCTGGTGGGGGGTGCCCGCGAAGTCTAGAGGGGTGCCTCCCGGTCATCCCCGCGCACGCGGGCGGGCGAGTGGGGTCACCCACAGGCTTGAGCACCGGAGCACCCGGGCGGCCCGGACTCCGCCGTCCCCATCACCGGATCGAGTTAGTCGTATCCGACATTTTGCGCCGAGTTCAATCACTATCAGTGAACTCTGTCGCCCGACACAGGGAGATATTCGGTGATCATGCGAAATTGGCCGGGGTCACCCAAGTGATCGTTTAGACTGGCCGCATCTCCCCCGCCGCGCCGTTTTCCGCCCGACGTGACCGAATACCCCACTTTGGAGAACCTCTTCCGATGACCCCTGTCGACACACCAACACGGGCACCGCTGGCCGACTCGCCGCCGCTGCCGACCGGGCGGCCGATGGGCCACTCGCGCTGCGAGCTGTCCCGGGTGATCTGGCCAGGCGACGAGAACATGTTCGGCTCCGGCAAGGGCAAGCTCATCCTGGAACTGGCCGACGAGGTCGGCTGGGCCGCCGCGGTGCGCCACAGCGACGGGCACGCGGTCACCGCCTCGGTCAACGACATGACCTTCTTCACCCCGTTCTGGGCGGGCGACATCGTCACCGCGGTGGCGCACGTGGAGAGCACCGGCCGCACCTCCATGGAGGTCGGCGTGCAGGTCAGCGCCCGGCGCTGGCAGGGCCGCGACGAGCTGGAGGTGATCGCCGAGGCGCACCTGGTGTTCGTCGCGGTCGACGCCGACGGCGCGCCCCGCCCGGTCCGCCCGGTGCACCCGGAGACCGACGCGGAGTACGCCAAGCACCGCGCCGCGGCCATCCGCCGCGAGCACCGCAGAGCCCTTTCCGCGGCACTGGCCGAGGTCGCGCTGCCCGCACCGAGGTGACCGGCGTGCTCGCCCTGCCGTCGCCGCCGTCGGTCCGCGCGACCGAGCAGGTCGACATCGCTGTCGCGTTCATCCGGGAAACGGTGAACGAGGGGGATTGCGCCGTTCTCGCGGAGTTCGCGCACCCCGATATCCGAGATCTCTCCGACGTCCGGCTATTCGACGACGGGATTCCCGGGCTGCGCCACCGCGTGCTCGCCGCCCGGCGGTTGATGCCCGATCTGCACGCCAGGGTGCTCAGCGCCCGGCGCACCGGGCCGGACACGGTCGAGACCCGGCTGGAGCTCTCCGGCACCTACCTGGGGTCGAACCTGGCACCCAGCCAGCGGCACGGCCGCTCGGCGACCTGGTGCCAGCACCACCTGTGGTCCTTCCGCGGCCCGCTAGCGCACGCGCACCTGGGCTGGGTCGACCACCGCGGTCTGCGCGCCGCGCTCGGCGACCCGTACTGACGCTGCCCCAGCTCCGCTGGAGGGGTCCCCCGGTCGGCGCCCACCGACCGGGGGACCGAGCGGGTGCGTTCCCCGCCCGCGACGCGGCGCCCACCGCGTCCAGTCCCTGCTCGTCCGTTCCATGGTCGACCCCTTCCGCGTGCACCGGCCAGGGCCACCCGGCCCGGGTGATCGGGTCTTTCGCTCAGCCTGCGAGCCGGTTGTGCGCGCCTGCGCGCGGCCTCGGCCGCGACCAGGCCAGGCGCGGCGGGTGCGGCCAGTCGACGGTCCGCTCGGGTGCCTGCTCCACCTCGAGCCCGCGGGCGTGCTCAGCCATCCTGGCGTCGTGTTCCGCGCCGACCCGCTCCTCGAGCAGCATGCGGTCGACCAGTGCCGAGGCCCGGCGCAGACGCCAGGTGAGCGCGGCGATGACCGCGAGTCCACCGAAGATCCACAGCAGTGTCATGGCGATGTCGATTCTTCTCGTATTGCCAAGCCCGGGTGCCGATCTGAGCGCGGAGGTCCTGGCGCTCGTTGGTCCGCACGGGGGCTCTGTTGCCCGTTCCATCGCACCGACCCATAACATCAGTTACAGGTCGTGACTTATGACAACCGACTCGCAACCAAGTATCACTCGTACGGCGTACACGTTGAACCGTAAAGTAACGACGCGCCCATCGGGGACGACGCTCCTAGATGGCCCGCGTCCGAGTGATCTTGTACCGAACGCCATCGTCGTGATCACGCAACGTGATGGCCTTGGGAAACTCCGGAGCGTGACCGCCTCGGTCACTAGGGGTCTACCTAGGGGTTGACGGTACGTATGACAAAAAGCACGATCGGACCCGACCAGGCCTGTCAGGGACGGATCCCGCTATGACCGCACTGTTCGACCTGAACGACCCGGCACTGGCCGCCGACCGCTTCGGCTACTACCGGCGGCTGCGCGAGACCGACCCGGTGCACCGCTCGCCCTTCGGCTACTGGGTGCTCACCCGCTACGACGACGTGGACGCCCTGCTGCGCGCGCCGTCGGCGTCGAGCAACTTCCCCGCCGACCCAGGCTGGGCCATGGTGCGCGGCGGCCCGACCTGCCCGGTGGTCAAGAGCACCAGCAAGTGGATGCTGATGCAGGACGGCCAGGCGCACCGCCGGATGCGCAGGCTCATCGCGCGCGTGTTCACCCCGCGCAGCATCGACCGGATGCGGCCGCGCATCCAGCAGGTCGTCGACCGGCTCATCGACGACATGGGCGACGGCCAGGTCGACCTGATCGCGGGCCTGGCGCTGCCGATGCCGATCCTGGTGGTCGGCGAGCTGCTGGGCATCCCGCCGGAGGACCGCGCGAAGTGCCGGGACTGGACCGACAAGGTCGGCTACGTCATCGACCCCGGGGTCACCCCGCAGCGCCGCATCGCGATGAACAAGGCCGAGCCCGAGTTCCGCGCCTACCTGCTCGACCTGATGGACTCCCGCCGCGACGCCGACCCCGAGCACGACCTGCTCTCGGTGCTGATGCAGGCCGACGCCGACGGGGAGAAGCTGACCGACGAAGAGATCGTCGCCAACATCCTGCTCATCTTCAACGCGGGCCACGAGACCACCGTCAACCTGATCGCCAACGGCATGCTCGCCCTGCTCCAGCAGCCCGAGGCGCTGGCCGCCCTGCGCGCCGACCCGTCCCTGATGGGCACCGCGGTGGAGGAGCTGTCCCGGTTCGACCCCCCGGTCCAACTCGCCGCCCGCATCATGACCCAGGACACCCCCATCGGCGACAAGGTCATCCCCGCGGGCGAGACCGTCCTCGTCCTCTTCGACGCCGCGGGCCGCGACCCCGACCGCTACCCGGACCCGGACCGCCTCGACCTGGGCCGCACGGACCCCAAATCCCTCGCCTTCAGCTCCGGCAACCACTACTGCCTCGGCGCCGTCCTCGGCAAACTCGAAGCGAGCACGGTCTTCACCGAACTCCTCTCCCGCTACTCCACCATCGAACTGGCGACCGACGACCTCCACTGGCACTCCCACTTCAACCTCCGCGGCCTCACCCACCTCCCCCTCCACCTGGGCCGCTGAATACCCCGCTTTCCCCCCGCGACTTCCCGCCTTCGCCCTCGCCTTCGAGCCGCGGATATACCCCCGAAATCGCCCCCGCTCATCCTTTACCCCGGGTCGCCTCAATTCGACTCTGCCCGCGCCGCCCACCGCGCCCGGACCAGCCTCCGCCGCCTGCGGTCCTGGACCGCTCGCCTGGTTGGCAGCATGTCGACCCACATCACCCAGGCCTCAACGCGCCGCCCTAGCCCGGCTCCGGGAGATCCGCTCCGCGCCAGTCTCGGCCGCACCAAGCCCCGCAGCGCAAACGCCTGGCCGCTGACCCCATCAGACCCGCATCCCCCCAACGCCCGCCCGACACCCCGGGAACCACCCGGTCCGCCGTCCCGGAAACGCCTGATCCACGGCCGCGGAAACCGCCTGGCCAGCCGTCGCAGGGGCCGCCTCCGGCACCCCAGCCCCCACCCTCTCCGGGGGGCGTCCCCAGTGCCAGTCTACCGGGGGTGGGGGTGGCGACCTAGGGGTGCGGTTGGCCTGTGGACAACTCGAGGGGTTGTGGACAACGCGACCTGGGGGAAGAGCAGGGGGAGCGGGGAAGTTCACTCGGTGGTGAACCGGCGGGGGCGGGGCCACGTGGTGGTGGTGTTGAAGATGCCGGGGAATGGGGAGTCGAGATGAATCGCAAGTACGCGTTGTCCGTCGCTGCGCTGGTCGCCGTGGGGGCGGTCGTGTTGTCGGCCTGCGGGGAGAAGGCCGCGCCGGTGTCCACAGAGGTCACAGCGACCGATGAGTACAGTGTGGACAAAGAGCGGAGCGACGTGTCGTTCTTCGCGGGGACGGCCAAGGCGAACAACGCCGCCGAGGGGACCGGGGACTGGGCGAAGGGGGACGACGGCACGGTGAACTCGGCGCGGGCGGAGAGTTCGCGCAAGTGGGTTCAGCTGAAGGCGGGCAAGGCGGGGGCGTTGGACCCGGTGGTGGTCAACGGGTCCGGGCTCACGCTGTACCGGTTCGACAAGGACTCGGCGGCGCCGTCGAAGTCGGTGTGCGCCGGTGACTGCGCGAAGACGTGGCCGCCGGTGACCGTGGCCAAGGGGAGCAAGGTGTTCGTGGCAGGCGTACCGAAGTCGGCGGTCGGGTTCGTCACCCGCGACGACGGCAGCACCCAGGTGACCATCGGCGGCTGGCCGGTGTACCGCTTCGCCAAGGACACCAAGGCGGGTGACACCAAGGGCCAGGGCGTCGGCGGCACCTGGTTCGGCGTGACCCCGACCGGCGCCAAAGCGGGCACCCCAACCACCACCGCCCCGCCCACCACCGCGCCCAGCGGCCAGAAGGCGACCAGCGTCGTCCTGTTCGACGAGCCCAGGTTCAGCGAGGACGGCGCCGCCGAGGGCACGGCGGGCAGCGGCTGCAAGAACCTCGCCCGACCGGGCAACGCGTCGTCGCTGTCGGCGCTCGGATCGCTGAAGCTGTGGTCGGAGAAGGACTGCAAGGGCAAGTCGCTGGTCGTCACCGGCGACGTCCCCGACCTGGCCGCGCTCGGTTTCGACAACCTCGCCACCTCGGTCTTCTTCGGCTGAGCCCCCGCCACCACCAGCGGCGCCGACTCCCGGTGCCGCTGTTTGGCTGTCCGGGAACCACCGCGGGCCACTAGCCTCGGAGCATGGCATCGCAGTGGGAGACCCGACTCTTCGTCGACGGTGCCACCGAACGGCTGCCGGACGCGTTGATCGACGCGGGCTACGTGCTGGTCGCCGCTCCAGGCGACGCCGACCAGGTCATCACCCCCGACGCGATCACCGGATTGGCGCAGCCCGCGATGGCGCCCTTCCGCGAGCAGCAACTCATCCAGGTCGGGACGCCGGTGACGTCAGTCGCGGTCGCGGAGGAAGCGCCGCCCCTGCTGGTCGCGGGCTGCGAGGACAGCGTGGTCCGCGCGTGGAACCTGGGCGAGCCGGGCGAGCGGGAGTTCCGCGGTCACGCCGGACCGGTCTGGTCGGTCGCGGCCAGCAGGTACTCCCCCGGCCAGGTCTTCAGCTGCGGCCAGGACGGCACCGTCCGCGCGTGGTCGCTCTACGGGACCGGCGACGGCGTCGTCCTCTACCAGCACAACGGCATCGCGAACGCGGTCGCCGCCGGTCGGGGCAGCACGGTCGTCAGCGGTGGCGACGACAACGCCGTGTTCCGCTGGACCAACGGCGACGTGCGGGAGTTGCGCGGCCACACCGACTTCGTCACCGGGGTCGCCCTGACCGACGAGATCACGCCCGTGTCGATCTCGACCGACGGGCAGTGGCTGATCTGGGACAAGCACGACCGGCCCAGGGGCGCCCTCATCCAGGCGACCTGCGTCGCGGCCCACGGGTCCACGACCGCCCTGGGCACAGCGGACAACGAGGTCCACGTCGACGGGTCCGTGCTCCGGCTCAGCGCCGAGCCCCGGTCCATCGCCGTCACCAAGGTCGACGACGTCACGACCGTGGCCATCGGCGGCGCCGACGGCCTGATCCGGTTGTGGCAGCCCGAAACCGGCGCTCTCAGCAACCTCCCCGGCCACGCGGGCCCGGTGCGGGGCGTCGCGTTCGGCACCGTCGACGAGCGCCCGGTCGTGGTAAGCGGCGGCGAGGACGGCACCGTGCGGGTGTGGGCGCGCCCGATGACCGACCACGTCGACTGGGCCGCCGACGCCCCCGCCACCCAGGACTGGCTGCAACGCCGCCCCCTCGCCGACCTGATAGCCCAACAGCTGCGCCAAGTCGACTCCTCCTTCCTCGTCCACCTCGACGGCCCGTGGGGATCCGGCAAGAGCACCATCCTCGGCTTCCTGCGCGCGGAACTGGATCGCGACTTCACCACCGTGCCGTTCGACGCGTGGCGCGAGGCGGGGGTCGGCCCGTCCTGGTGGGCGCTGCTGACCGCCATGCGCACCGCCGTCCGAGGGCAACGCGGGTTCTTAGGCCGGATCTGGCTGCGGATAAGCGAATCCGTGGCGCGACTGCGACGAGTCGGCGCGCCGATCGTGTTCGCCTTCATCCTGCTGCTGGCGTTGGGCGGCGGTGTCTGGCTGTTCGTCTCCGACGTCAAGGGCATCGCCGAGGTGGCCAAGACCGTCACCGGGGCGATCGCCGGGGTGGGCACGATCTGGGCGGGCTTGCTGGTGGCCAGCCGGTTCCTGCTGTGGGACTCCGCGCGCGGGGCTCGGTTGTTCGAGCAGTCCAACACCAACCCGATGCTGGAGGTCAACCGGCACTTCGGGTGGTTGGCACGCAAGGCGAAACGGCCGGTCGTGTTCCTTGTGGACGATCTCGACCGGTGCAAGGAGTCCACTGTGGTCGAACTGCTGGACACCGTGCAGACGTTGGTGCGCGACACCGGCCCGCACTTCATCGTCGCCGCGGACGGCGCCTGGATCCGGGCGAGCTACGAACAGGCCTACGAGCGGTTCGCCACGGCCGTCGCCGAACCGGGCAGGCCGTTGGGCTACCTGTTCCTGGACAAGTTCTTCCAGCTCCGCGTCCAGGTACCGGCGATCGACTCCCCGCGCCGGGAGGACTACCTGAGCCACCTGTTGCGTTCCAGCGAGGTCGCCCAGCCGCGAGGTGCCGCCGCGGAGGAGAGCCGCGTGCGGGCCCAGCTCGACAGCAGCGCCACGGAGGAGCAGGTCGTCGACGCCCTGAGCACGGCGAGCCCGGTGGTGCGCGGCCGGGTCGCGGCGGAGGCGCTGCGCAAGATGACCACACCGGGCGCGGTCGCGGCGACCGAGCACAGCCTCCAGCGGTACGCCGGGATGCTGCCGCCGAACCCGCGCGCGATGAAGCGGTTCATCAACACCTACAGCATGGCGCGGGCCGTCCGGACCCTGGAGGGCAACCCGGTCCCGGTCCAGGCCCTCGCGGCGTGGACGGTCATCGAGATCCGCTGGCCCGGCCTCGCCGACCACCTGCGCGCGCACCCCGAGGCGATCGAGTTGGTCGACGCCGCCACCGACGAGGTGCCCGAGGCGCTGCGGCAGGTCTTCGCCGACCCGGCCCTGGTCGGTCCTGCGGCACTGCTCACCCCCGAGCTGATCCGCCAGTCCTGCGGGAGCTAGCGGGTGCTGCAGAGCTCCAGCGGTGTCCCCTCTGGTGTGACGCACGGCAGGTAGCCCGAGTCCTTGAGCCGCAGCCGCGCGCTGTCGTGCTTGCGGACGTGCTCGGCGAACGCGGCCAGCAGGGAGTCCGCGCCGGGCTCGCCCTTGAGGTAGAGGTGCTCGACGGTCCAGAACGGGTAGTTCGACGCCAGACCGGCCGCGGTGTCGAAGGTCTTGCCGTCGATGCTGACCGCCTTCAGGTCGCCCTTCTTGCGGGCCTCGGCGACCGACGGCGCGTCCGCGTACCCGATGGCGCCCGCCACAGCCCCGATCATCGCGACCACGTCGGAGTTCGACTCGCGCTCGCAGCGGGTGGTGCGGGCCCTGGGGTCGCGGTTCTTCTCGACGCACTCGTCCGACGACAGGCCGCCCTCGCCGCCGTTGAGGACCTGCTTCTCGAACAGCTGGCGGGTGCCGGAGGACTGGCCCCGGCCGACGATGCGGATCGGCAGCGACGGCGACCCAGGGCTGACCTGGTTCCAGTCGGTGTAGGTGCCGTCGTAGATCCGGCGCAGGTCCTCGGTGCTCAGCGTCTCCACCGGGACCCCGGCGTGCACGACAACGTGGTAGACGACGACAGCCAGCTGCTGGGCGACCAGGCCGCCGGGGTTCTGCTGCAGGCCGTCCGAGAGCGCGGCGGAGGTGGCCGGGTCGGCCGAGGCGAGCCAGCGCACGCCGTCGATGCTGCCGGTGGCCTGGGTGGTGATCGTGGCGTCCGCGCAGGCCGCGGTGTAGTCGGCGGCCATGGCCTTCATGGTGGGCATGAAGACGCTGGAGCCGCGGATGGTGATGTCGCCGGACACGCAGCGCACCGACGGGTCGTCCGGCGGCGAGGCGAACACCAGGCTCAGCACCAGGAACGCGGTGAGGACCAGCGCCAGCGCGCCGGTGAGCCGGGGCAGGGTGAACCGCCGCTGCCGCTTCTCGTCCTTGATGATGCCGTTGTCCGCGAGCTTGCCGGTGGCGGTGATCTCCTTGCTGGTCTCGCCGCCCGGGTGGTCCTCGGGTTCCTCCAGCACCACGACCAGCTTGATCTTCTGCTTGCGCTTGAGCGCCAGGGTCTCCAGCCGCACACCGTGCCAGCGCGGCTCGGCCTCGGGCTCCTTGGGCGCGGGCGCCTGGCCGCCGATCCAGCGGACCATGCGTTGCGCCATCTTGTCCCGGACCGTGCGCAGACTGTCTCGCTCGTCGGCCACCGGTGGGCCTACCTGGCCGTTGGTCCCGTTAGCGCTATCGGTGCCATCAGTACGGAAGAAGCGCAGGCCCGCGCGCAGCTTCTCCCGTACCTCGGCCGAGCCTGCCTCGGAGATGCGCGCGTTCCAGACGACCCGCTCGCCGAAGGTGAAGGTCAACGGGCGGTCGAAGTCGTCGGGGTCGATGTCGTACCCGCCGGTGTTGCGGATGCGGATCACCACGATGCTCAGCCGGTCGAGCAGCCGGGTCAGCCTGGTCAGCTGGCCGGAGTCGGAGGTCTCGTCGGTCAGCTTCTCCGGCCCGAGCCCGATCTTGGAGTTGTAGTGCACCCGGAAGCTGACCCGCTTGCGCCGGATCAGGAACCGGTCGACGAACGGCGTGGCGACGAGCAGCACGATGCCCAGCACGAGGTTGCCCGCGCCGAGGAAGTCCAGGACCGCCCGCAACGCGTCTCTGAGCTCGGTCACGATGATCTCCCTCCCCCGCGCGAGAGCCTAGGCAGCGGCGCGGCGGCCGGACACCACTGCCGCCATCCGTTCACCTGCGGTTCAGCCCCGCGCAAGTGTCGGCGGCCGGTGGGATGCTGGCGCCATGACCTCCGAGCCCAAGGCCGACCTGCACCGCTACCTGACCGTCGCCCGCGAGGCCCTGCTGTGGAAGCTCGACGGGCTCTCGGACTACGACATCCGCAGGCCGATGACCAGCACGGGGACCAACCTGCTCGGCCTGGTCAAGCACGTGGCGGGCTGCGAGATCGCCTACTTCGGCGCCAGCTTCGCCCGCCCCTACCCCACCACCTACCCCTGGCTCGCCGACGACGCGCCCCCCAACGCCGACATGTGGGCCACCGCCACCGAATCCCGAGCCCACATCACCACCCTCTACCGCGACGTCTGGGCCCACTCCGACCACACAATCGAAACCCACCCCCTCGAAGCCCGCGCCGTCGTCCCCCACTGGCCAGCCGACCGCGCCGAAACCACCCTGCACCGCCTCCTCATCCACATGATCGCCGAAACCCACCGCCACGCAGGCCACGCCGACATCCTCCGCGAGACCCTGGACGGCGCCGCTGGCCATCGGGAATCGGCGGACAACATGCCGGAAGGGGATGCGGCTTGGTGGGCGAAGTATCGGAGCGAGTTGGAACGGGTTGCGCGGGAGGCTGGTGGCACTGAGGTCTGACGGCGAACCATCGCCGCTGCTGGCCGGATCGTCGGTCGACCGGTCGGCCGCGAATGGACTGCGGCGCGTGCCAAGTGCGCGATCTGCGGTGGCGTTGGCTGTGTGTCAGTTGTCCACAAGGGGCTGAGTTGTCCACAGGGGCGGCTTTCAGCCTCTCTGCGCTTGCGTTCCCGCGGGTAGCCTGTGTATTCGGGGGTCTTTGGGGCGGGTTGATCTTGCTGGCCGTGGGCGGCAGTGCGTTGAGCTGGGGAAGTCCGGGTCTCGTGGCCTTCGCTTCGCTGCGGTGGACGGCTCGCCTGCGGCATCGAACAGGCGCGAGAATGCGAAGAGCTCGATGGGGCGAACTTATTTTGCGCGGGGCCCCGAGACCACCCGTGGCAGGACCGCAAAGCCGAGGCCGAAAAGCATGGCCCTGTCCGCTACCGAAGCTACGGGTGGTCCTCCCCCACACACAACAAGTCCGCCCCATCGAGCAGTTGGCACCAGCGCCTTCGTGGAGCGGTGGCGGGCCAACGTCGTTTGGCGGGTGCTTGGGGCCAACGTCGTTTGCGACGGGCCAAATGAGGTAGGGCGTTGAGTTGGGGGAGCCTGGCCACCGGACTGTCTGCTCTGGGTGGCCTTTACCCATGCCGTCAGCGGCCTCGATAGGCATTGGGGTGGCGGGTCAGGCTGGGGGCCTGACCCGCCGGAGGGGGGTGTTAGTTGGTGGGTCCTGGGGGGCCGCTGCGGCGGGAGCGGGCTAGGAGGGCTACGACGATGGCGGCTAGGGCGGCTAGGCCTACGACGAACCAGATCCACTTTGGGAGGCCGGAGTCCGCGGCGGCGGGTTGGGCCGCGGGGGGCGTGGTGGTGGCTGGGGCCTCGGTGGCCACCTCCTGGGAGGTGGTTGGGGCCGCTTCCTCAGTGGTGGTGGTCGGTGCGGGGGCGGCGATGGCCATGGTGAAGTCGATGGCGCCGCTGACGATGTGGCCGTCGTCGGAGTTGACGCGGTATTCGATCTGGTAGGGGCCTGCCGGGCCTTGGGGTTGGACCGCGACGGTGACCACGGCGCCCGCGACCTGGGGGGTGCCGACGACCCAGCGGACCGAGTCGGGGCCGGTGACCGAGATCGAGTCGACCACGGTGGTGACGGTGTCGGTGAAGGTCAGGGTGAGCGTGGTGGGCAGTTGGGCGACGGTGGCGCCCTTGGCCGGGTCGCTCGACTTCAGTTCGGCGTGCGCCGAGGCGGGCAGCGCGGCGCCCAGGACAGCTGCGCCCGCCAGGAGCAGGGTGGCGGCGAGGCGGCGGAGGACCATCGGGGACCTTCCTTCGTCGGGACAGGCGGGACCGCGGGCGCCTCGCGCGTCGGGGGCCTGCCCCGACGGGGACGGCGCGAGCGGGTGCCGTGATCCCTCGGGGGCGCAGCGTACCCAGCCACCCCGGGTCCCCAGCCACGGACCGCCAAGACGCCTGACCTCAGGTTACCCGTCCCCGCACCACCCGATCCGGTGATTCCCGGCGTTCAGCGCGTGGTGACCGGGATTTCCTCGACGCCGTAGACGATGGACGTCTTGCGGAAGCGCAGCTCCGACTCCGGTATCGCCAGCCGCAGGTCCGGGAACCGCCGGATCAGCGCCGGGTAGGCGGCGCGCAGTTCCATCCTGGCCAGTTCCGCGCCGATGCAGCGGTGCGCGCCGTGGCCGAACGCCATGTGCTGGGTGGGCAGCCGGGCCGGGTCGAACGCGGGTTCGCCGCCGACCAGCGCGTCGTCGCGGTTGGCCGCGCTCAGCGAGCAGACGACCACGTCGCCCGCGCTGATGTGCGCGCCGGAGATCTCCAGGTCGCGGCGGGCGAAGCGGGGGAAAGCGACCTGGACGACGGTCAGGTAGCGCAGCAGTTCCTCGACGAACGGGCCGATGGCCGCGTCGTCGGTGCGGATCAGCGTGCCGGTGGCCGGGTCGCGCAGCAGCATGAGGGCGCCGAGGGCGAGCATGCTGGCGGTGGTCTCGAAGCCGCCGGTGAGGATGCCGTCGGCAAGGCCCGCGAGTTCCTTGTCGTCGACCTGGTCGCCGTGCTCGCGGATGATCATGCCGAGCAGCCCGTCGCCCGGGTCGGCGCGCTGGGCCTTGACCACGCCCTCCAGGTAGACCAGCGACTCGGAGATGGCGCCGATGGACGCGCCCGCGCCGCTGAACAGGTCGAACCTGGCCACCGCGAGCCGCTGGAACTCGTCGCGGTCGGAGTAGGGGACGCCGAGCAGTTCGCAGATGGTCAGCGACGGGATGGGCAGCGCGAAGTGCTCGACCAGGTCGACCGGATCGGGTGAGGTGGCCATCCGGTCCAGGCAGCCCGCGACGATCGCGTCGATGCGCGGTCCGAGCCGGGACAGCCTGCGCATGGTGAACTCCGGCGTGAGCAGCTTGCGCAGCCGGGTGTGGTCGGGCGGGTCGGCGAACCCGAGGCCGCCGGGGTTCTGGTCCTGGGCGCCGACGAGCTCGCCGAGGTGGGTGTAGTCGTTGCTGAACGAGGTGGTGTCGGCGAGTACCCGCTTGTTCTCCGCGTGCCCGGTGACCAGCCAGATGTTGACCGCGAACGGGATGGGCAGCTTGGTGATCGGCGCCTGCTCGCGGATCCGGTCCAGCTCGGCGACCGGCTCGAGCCCGTCGCGGCGCAGCGGGATGAGCGCGCCCTCGGGCAGCAGGGACAACGCCCTGGTGCCCGCCTTGCGCAGCACGAACCGGGCCAGCGCGGTGCGCGCCAGCCTGGACGCGACGGTCCCGCTGACCGTCCGCATGAGACCCATGGCGACCTCCCCCGGGACGCTTGCCCGGCCCGACCCTACCGGGGTGCCCGCGGCGGTCTCAGCGACCTCTCAGCCCGGCGGCCACCGACATGACCCAACTCACACCGGTGTCCGCTTGGCGAACTTCAGTCCGCTTTGGCCGGTCGTGGCACCCGGTCACCGAATCGCTCGACGGCGGAACGACCGGCCTGCTTTCGGGCGAACGCCATTGGGTGCCGCGGGTGGCGGCCCTAGAATTCGCGCGCCCCGATTCCCTACAGAATGGAATTCCGGTGCGAAAAAGAAGACTTACCGCGGCCACCCTCACCGCGGCAGCCATTACCGTTCTTAGCCCACCTGTTGCTCTTAGCCTGCCTGCGGCAGTTGGCAGCCAGGTCATGCCGGTCACCGCGACAGCACAGTGCTCCGACCCGACAGTCACCTCGGTGCGGGTAGCCGTTAGCGCTGACATCGAGAACCCCGCCCACCTCGGCCCCGTCCCCGAGCACCGGCGGATCACCGGCACCGCCACGCTGCCTGCCGACACCATCGCCGCGCTCGGTGTGGCTACCGTCGAAGGTCAGGTGACCTTGCAGCTGGCGATCACCGGCAAGTTCAGCTGGCGGGCGTCGACCACACTGCACTTCCCACGAACCCCGGTCGTCGCGGGCCAAGACCTGGTGGTCGAAGTCGTCGGCTACGCGGGCGCCTACGCCAGTTACCTGAGCGGCGACACCTTCGTGGACGTCACCGGGGTCGACCTGGCGCTCAAGACCCGTCGGGCAGACACCGCGCCGTGGCCGCGCAAGGGCATCACCGCCCTGTGCTCCACCCCGCCCGCGCGCTGGATGTCGATCGTCACCGATAGCGCTATCTACGAGTTCCACCCGGCCCCCAACAACTTCCGGGTCACCGGGACGACCACAGACAGCATCACCTTGGCCTGGAACAAGAGCTACGGGTTGATGGGTCCGCCCTACGGCTACGAGATCCTGTTAGACGACGTCGTGGCGACCCGGGTCATGGGCGCCGACACGCTCACCGGCACGGTAACCGGACTCAAGCCCGACACCGGGTACTGGCTACGCGTTAAGGCTATCGAGCTGGGTGGCGAACGCCGCAGCAATCCGCTCTTGTTGCGAACCCTGGGAACGCACACCACGCATTACTTCGACACCAACGGCACCTTCACCGTCAAGGGCTCGAAGACCGCGGTGCGCGGCGAGCACGTGGGGACCATGGACTTGGCCACTGGCACGCACGCGTCATCCCTGGCCTTCAACCCGACGGACATCCGCCTGGGCCGCTATGGCACCGGGCACGCGGAGTTCTCGCCTATCGCTACCGCAACAGGTACGTATCAGGGCGGGGTCTACACCGTGGCGTCCCGGCAGAAGGTGACGCTGTCGCGGATAACGGTCCAGGGGCAGGTGCACAATCTGCCGAACTGCTCGACGGAGGTGGACCTACCGCTGAGCTCTGGCCCTAACTTCAACCCCAACGATGGTGGCACTCTAGCCGCCACCTTCACGATCCCGCCGTTCACGAACTGCGGGCAGTTCACCAATCTCATCAACTACACGGTGCCCGGCTCCGGCAACACCGCGAACCTGATCTACACCCCGTACTCCTGAGACGGGTGTGCCCTGGTGGAGCGGGTCCACCAGGGCACTCGCGTCACACCGTGCGCAGGACCTCCCGGAGGGCGGAGATGACCTTGTCCTGGAGGTCTTCGGACAGGGAGGAGTACATGGGGAGCGAGAAGATCTCGTCGGCCAGGTGTTCGGTCACCGGGAGGGAGCCGGGGGCGTAGCCGAGGTGGGCGAAGCCGCTCATGGTGTGGACCGGCCAGCGGTAGCTGATGTTGAGGGAGATGTCGTAGGCCTGGAGGGCCTCCAGGATCGCGTCCCGGCGGGGGTGGCGAACGACGTAGACGTAGTAGACGTGGTCGTTGCCCGGCTCTACCGACGGCAGGATCAGATCCGTGTCGGACAGGGCTTCCGCGTAGCGGGCCGCGACCTTGCGGCGGGCCTCTAGGTAGCCGTCGAGCCTGCGGAGTTTGCGGCGCAGGATCTCGGCGTGGACCTCGTCGAGGCGCGAGTTGTGGCCGGGGGTCTGCACCACGTAGTACTGCTTGTCCATGCCGTAGTACCGGAGCCTGCGCAGCTCGGCGTCCACGGCGGCGTCATCGGTGACGACAGCACCACCGTCGCCGTATGCGCCAAGAACCTTGGTGGGGTAGAACGAGAACGCTGCTGCCTTGCCGGTAGCGCCAGCGATGCGACCGTTCTGCCGGGCACCGTGCGACTGTGCGCAGTCTTCCAGAATCGGGATCCCGTGCTTGGCCGACAACGCCTCTAGAGGCGCCAAGTCGACGCACTGGCCGTAGAGGTGAACCGGCAGCAGGCAGGTCGTACGCGGGGTGATCGCGGCCTCGACCTGGCTGACGTCCATCAGGTAGTTGCGCTCGTGCACGTCGACGAACACCGGGGTGGCGCCGACCTGGTCGATGGCGATGACCGTGGGGGCCGCCGTGTTCGACACGGTGATGACCTCGTCACCCGGGCGGACGCCGAGCGCGCGCAGGGCCAGGACCAGGGCGTTGGTGCCGTTGTCGACACCGACCGAGTGCCCGAGGCCGTGGTAGGCCGCGAACTCCTCCTCGAACCCGCGCACGCTCGGCCCGAAGACGAGCTGGCCGGACCGGAACACGGTGTCGACCGCGTCGAGGATGTCCTCGCGCTCGTTCTCGTACTCGGGCAGGTAGTCCCAGACGCGGGTGGTCATGGCGTTCCCTCCGGGGTGACCAGGCTGTGCAGGCAGGCGAGCACGCTGCGCGCCTGGACGTTGAGGTAGTGGCTGTGCCGCAGCAGGGTCGCCAGCTGGTGCGGGGCGAGCCAGCGGTAGTCGGGGTGGTCGGCGGCCACGTCGGCGTCCGAGGACAGGACCACGTACCGGGTGCGCGCGTGCATGAACCGGCCGCCCTCCTCGGAGTGCACGGCGTCGAACAGGATCCGGCTCGGGTCGGCGGCCAGCACCTCGTCCAGGAACTCGGGCCTGGCCTCGGCGGGCAGCTTGTCGTAGGTGTCGGGGGTGCACTGCACGGTCGGGGCCAGCTCGACGACGTCGAAGTAGCCGGGTTCGACCCTGGCGTGCATGAGGACGTGCGGGACCCCGTCGACCTGGCGCACCAGGAACGCGGCGAGCCCCTGCCCGCGCGGTCGCAGCATCGGCTGGTGCCAGCGGCCGACCTCGCGCCCCGCCGCCGTCACCCCGACCCCCACGACGTCGAAGAACAGGCCGGTGTCGTGGCTGATCCGCCCGTCGGTCCACCGCCAGTCGGTGACCTCGTTGAGCGGGATCTCGCGGACCCGCACGTCGTGGCGGGTGCGCGCCTCGGTGATCCAGCTCAGCACCTCGCCCATCGTGTGCGCGGTCGCGGCGCCTTCGTCGAGCGCGTGCACCAGGTCGGCGCGGAACCCGTCGACGCCGGGGTAGCGCTCGGCCAGGCCCGCGCCGGAGAACGGCAGGCAGCACAGCACGGTGCGGGTGTCCATGTTGACCAGGTCGTCGAGCCGCAGCAGCTGGTGGACCTGGGCGAGGGTCAGCCAGCAGAACCCGTCGAGCACCTCGACCGGCTCGTCGACGAGGACCACCATGTTGCGGTTGCGCTTGCGGTGGAACCAGGCGCCCTGCTCGGACTGGCGGACGTCGGCGAGCACGGTGTGCCTGCCGGTGTCGCGGAAGTAGTCCAGGTACGGCACCGCCTTGCCGCCGTGCACGCTGGTGTAGTTGCTGCGGGTCGCCTGCACGGTCGGCGAGAGCTGCACGCCGTTGACGTTGCCCGGCTCGACCTTGGCCTGCATCAGCAGGTGCGGCACGCCGTCGAACTCGCGCACCAGGATGCCGAGGATGCCGATCTCGGGCTGGCTGATGATCGGCTGGCTCCAGCGGGGCACCGGGGCGCCCGCGACCTCGACGTCGAGCCCGCGCACGGTGAAGAACTTGCCGCTGTGGTGGCCGATGTCGCCGGTCTCGGGGTGCACCGACCAGCCGTCGAGCCGGTCGAGCGGCACCGGCTCGACGCGGGTGTGGAACCGGGCGCGGCAGTCGGCGAGCCAGCCCGCGAAGTCGCCGGTGGGGCCCGCGAGCGCGGACCTGGCGACCCCGGCGGCGAAGTCCACCCGCATGGCCTCGGAGAGTTCGGTCACGGTGGTGTCCCAACGCCTGCGGTGTCGGCGAATCGCCCCGTCACTGCGAACCTATGAACGCCGCTCACCAGCGACAACCCCTTGCCACCCCTAGGACTTCCGCGCCGCGACGAAGGCACCCCGACCGTTCTGGACTCCGGGGAGGTACTCGGCCGTGAACCCCGCGCGCGCGAACGCGTCCTCGTACTGCTGTCTGGTGTAGAGGGACGCCAGGTAGGTCTCTGCGAAGTGGGTGATGCCCTCGGGCCGCGCGACGGTGTAGTGGACCTCCATGCGCGACTTACCGGACACTCTTGTCGCGTGCGAGACTCTTGCCACTGTCAGGCCCTCGACCTCGACAATGTCACCGGCGATGTAGCCCTCTGTGAATGTCTCGGCGAACCACCACGGGTCGACGACGAGCACGCCGCCGGGGTTGAGGTGGTTGGCGAAGCAGGTCAGCGCGGCGTCGAGTTCCGCCTCGGACATGGTGTGCCCGATGGAACCGAACATGCAGGTGACGGCGTCGAAGCGGCGCCCGAGGGCGAAGTCCCGCATGTCGCCGGGGTGCACGACCTCGCCGTCGAACTTCTTGCGCGCGACCTGGACCATCGGTTCGGAGAGCTCCACGCCTGCGACCTCGTCGAACAGGCCAGCGAACGCGACCAGGTGGGCACCGGTGGCGCACGCGATGTCCACAAGGGACCTGGCGTGCGGTGCTCTGGCGCGGATCAGGTCGGCGACGAACGCGGCCTCGGCGTGGTAGTCCTTGCCCCGGCCGTGGTGCAGCAGGTCGTAGATCTCCGCGAACTCACGCCCGTACATCGGCGACCCGCCGTTCCAGCTCGGCCACTACGGCGTTGGGCGAGGGCGCGGAGAGCACGTCATCACGCAGCCTCTTGGCGCCTTCGGCGAAGGACGGGTCTTCCAGGAGTCGGACTAGATCGTCACGCACGCGCTCTAGCGTCACCTCGTGCGGCAGGATGGACAGCCCCGCACCAGACTCGACCAGCTTGGTAGCGCGCACGACCGTGTCCCAGAAGCCGGGTAAGACGAGCTGCGGGACACCGTGCACGGCTGCGGTGGACTGGATGCCCGCGCCGCCGATGTGCACGACAGCGGCACACGTGGGCAGCAAGCCCGCCATGGGGACGAAGTCGAACACCTTGGCGTTGGGCGGTGCGGCGTCGACAGTCTCACCGGGCATCGGCAGCAGGGTCGCGACGATCTCGATGTCCAGGTCGGCGAAGGCGTGCAGCGCGCCGAGGGAGAACATGTCGAAGCCGAAGTACCCGCGGACCGACACGCCCGCGGTCACCGCCACCCGGGGCTTGGTGGGCGGCTCGGCGAGCCACGCGGGCAGCGACGCGGGCCCGTTGTAGGGGATGTAGCGCACCGGCTGGACGTCCAGGCCGTTGTCGATGCGGTGGCTGGGCGGGCCGGGGTCGATCGTCCAGTGGCCGGTGACGACGCGTTCGCTGAACTGGCCACCGTGGCGCTCGAGCAGCTCGGTCAGCCAGTCCGCCAGCGGATCGCCCCGGTGGTCGACGCCGTCGAGGAAGCGCAGCCGGCTGCGGGTGACGACGTCGGCGCCCCAGAGCATGCGGGCGTGCGGCACGCCGATGGCCTCGGCCGCCACCGCGCCCGCCCAGGTGAACTGCTCCCACACGAGGAGGTCGGGCCGCCAGGACTTCGCGTGGGCGACGAGGTCGGCGACGAACTCCTCGTTGTTGACCGTGCGGAAGTAGTCCCGGGTTGTCTCGTCGAAGAAGGTGAACAGCGCGTCGTGGTCGACGTCGTTGGTGACCGCGTCGACGACCCGGCCCGCCCACGAGTCGTCGCCCTTCTCCTGCATGACCTGCTTCCACTTGTGGTCGGCGCCCAGCGGCACGGCGACGAGTCCGGACTCGACCACCGCGGCGGCCATGTCGGGCTGCGTGGCGACCCGCACCTCGTGGCCCGCGGTGCGCAGCGCCGAGGCCAGCGGCACCATGCTGAAGTAGTGGGTTTTCTCGGAGTGCGCCACGAACAGGATTCGCACGTCTTGCCCCTATCGTCCTATTTGCCCAGGACGCTAAGGGCCGTCTGAGAGGGCTAACAACCCCTATAAGCCCCTCTTGGCAGCGTGTGTCTCAAGGGCGTCCGCACCGGCAGCGCCACCGCCAGATGCCTCGATGTCGGCACGCATCCGGGCGACACGCTCGCGGGTCCGTTTGTCCCTGTTGACCTCTAGCACCGCGGAACGCAGGCGAGCCGGTGGCGGCAACTCGTCGCGGATTACCTTGCCGAGTCCCAGTTCCGCTACTCGCCGCGCGTTGACCCAGTCCTCTGGCGATGAAGGCACCACCACCAAGGGGACTTCACGAGAGAGGGCACCCATGACGCTGCCTAGGCCCGCGTGGGACAAGAACACGGTCGTGTGGGCGAGCACGTCCAGGTTCGGCAGCCAGCCGTGCACCTCCACATTGGACGGGATCGGCCCCAGCTCGGCGCGGTCGACGCCCTCGTGCACGGCCATGACGACGTGCCACGGCTGGTCGCGGAAGGCGTCGACGCAGGCCCGGAAGAAGCCCGCGCGGCGGTTCACGCAGGTGCCGAGCGAGACGAACAGCAGGGGTTTGCCGTCGTCCGGCGGTGTCCACGCGGTCGGGTCGGCGGCCAGGCCGGGGCCGACGAACACGAACCGGTCGTCGAAGGTGTCCCCAGCGAACTGGAAGGCGCGCGGGAAGTACACGAGGTTGAGGTCCTCGGTGCGCCCGATGAAGTCCTCCAGGTCGGTGTCGCCCTGGCCCCGGTCGGCCAGCAAGCCGGTGAGCCTGCGGAAGAACGCCCGCAGCTCGGGGTGGGACAGGTCCGCGCGGCCCATCTTCTCGACCATCTTCTCCAGCAGGGAGAAGTGGTCGTTGGACGCGAACACCGGCAGGCACTGGGCGAGCGGCACATCCCACTGGCGACCGAGCACCCGGGCGGCGTGGTAGACGGTGAGGTCATAGCAGATGACGTCCGGCACGCCCTCGTAGTGCTTGTCGACCGCCTTAAGGATCTCCTCGCTCTCGGTCAGGTAGATCCCAGTGAGCGCTGCCGTCTCGTCGGCGGTGTTGTACTCCGAGAGGTCTATGCCCGGCAGGCGTGACTCGTAGGGCAGCACGGTCGCGCCGGTTGCCTCTACCTTCGCCACTGGGCCTGCCGCTGTCACATAGGTGACTTCATGACCACGGCGGACCAACTCCTCGACCACCCCCAGCGACGGGATGACGTGGCCGAACCCGGAGTTGTTCAGGTGCAACACGCGCATGTCAGCTCCCAGCGACGGCGGCGACCGTGCGACGAACGCCCTCTTCGAGACTCACCTGGGTCGTCCATCCGGTGACTTCGCGGAACGCGGAGGCGTCCACCTCCACGCTCTTGAGGTCAGTCGGCTCCATGTGCCCGGGCGGGGGCACCGACACCACCGGCACGGGCGGCTGCCCAGTGACGGCGGAAACCTCGGCGGCCACCAGTTCGAACACCTTGCGCAGCGGCACGCCGACACCGCTGCCCAGCACGTAGTGCCGCCCGGCGAGGACGTCGGCGTGGTCGAGGGCGGCGAGGAACGCGGAGGTCACGTCGTCGGCGAACACCAGGTCGCGGCGGACGGTGCCGTCGTGCCACATGGTCAGCGGCTCGTTCGCGAAGGCTTTGCGCGCCATGAACGCCACCACACCGCGGTCACCCTGTTCGCCATAGATGGTCGGCAACCGGAGTGACACCGCGCGGACAACGCCGTCCCGGGTGGCGTCCTTGAGCAGGGTCTCCGCGGCGAGCTTCTGACGGGTGTAGGCGCTGAGCGGGTTGTCTGTCTCCGTCCCGTCGATCCGGACGCGGTCAGCTAGACCTACCTGCGTCTCGGTGCCGGAGAAGAGAACCACTGGCGGGGTCGGGCGTGACCGCAGTGCCTCGATGAGGTCCGCGACAAGACCGACGTTGACCCGCTTAGCGGTCTTATCCCCATCAGCGACGCGCCACCCACCGTCGGTGTACGCGACAAGGTGCACGACCGCGTCCGCGTCGGCGACGTGCTCGGCCACGCCCTCGCGCAGGTCCACCGCCCGCGTCTCGACCTCGGCGACCGCGTCCGCGGGCACCGGGGTCGGCCGCCGGGCTACCAGCCGCAGTTGGACCTCACGCTGGGCGAGAGCACGAACGATGCCGGTGCCGATGAAGCCCGATGCACCGAGGACGACGACCTTCACCGGTAGAGCTCCCGCTCGATCTCCTGGCAGAGCGAGTACACGGGCAGGATCCCCGCGTCCTTCGCCTCGGCCAACGTCGGCGCTACCTGGTCGCGGTCCGAGATGATCGGCTCGGTGATGTCGTCCGGGATGGGTAGCCCCAACGCCGGGTCAACCACGGACAGCGCCAACTCGTGCTCCGGCACGTAACTGCTGGACACCATGTAAGACATGACGGTGTCGTCCTCCAGCGCGATGAACGCGTGGCCGCACCCGACCGGGAAGTACATCGCCCGGAAGTCGTCCTGGTCCAGCAGCACCGAGTCCCACTGCCCGAAGGTGGGGGAACCGACGCGGATATCGACCACGATGTCGATGGCCTTACCGCGCGCGCAGTACACGTACTTCGCCGAGCCGGGCCGCGTGACGGTGAAGTGCACGCCGCGCACCACACCGCGCTGGGATCGGCTGTGGTTGGTCTGCGCTACCGGGAACAGCTTGTGCCCGGTGGCCTCGACGAACGTGGGCTCCTGGAACGGCGACAGGAACAACCCGCGGTCGTCGGGGAACACCTTGGGGGTGAACTCCAACGCGCCATCGACCTTGAGCTTGCGGAACTGCACCTTGCTCCTCCTGTGTCAGCGGAAACGCTTGCCCTCGTCGGACCGGTAGGCGCGGTAAGCGAGGAACGCCAGGACCACGGTCCACACACCCAGCATCACCATCGAGAGTGCGTTGGGGGTGTAGTCCCCGATCGCGGCCCACACCAGTTCGGCCGATCCACGCGTGGGGATGAACGGCGACACGTTGGCGGTAAAGCCACCGGTGCTGTTGGGATCGGTGAACAGACCACCGAGGTAGGCCAAGATGATCGGCGCGATGCTGGTGATGACACTGACCAGGTACGGGTTGACCGCGTAGCCGATGGCGAGCATGAGCAGCGAGAACGGCACCACGGCGAGCACGAGCGCGCCGAGGCCGAGCACGATGTCGAGGAACGACGCGGTGGCCTCGGTGCCGATGACCGCGATGCCGATCAGCGGGATGCTGCCCGCGACCACGAACACCGAGCTCATCACGATCATGCTGACCATCTTGGGCAGCGGACCGCCGGGCAGGGTGCGCACGTAGCCGCCCCACGGCTTCATCCGCGCGTCGGCGATGCCCAGCCCGTACTGGGCGGAGCAGATGATCAGCACGGTGAACAGGCACATCGAGCCGGTGCTCAGCGTCGCGGCGACCGGGTCGTCGCCGAGCGCGGGCACCACGAACAGCAGCATGCCCACGGTGGGCAGGAACAGCAGGGCGACGAAGACCATCGGGATGCGGATCGCACCCAGGATCTCGAACTTGGTGTAGGCGGCGATCGTGTTCACGTCAGGTCTCCTAGGCCGTGGGGGCCGCGGTCGGGGCTTTGGTGGTGTAGGCGAGGAAGGCGTCCTCCAGCGAGCCCGAGCTGACCTCGAGGTCGGCGAACGGGGCCCCGGAGGCGACCAGGTCGCGCACCAGCTGGTCGGAGTCGGCGGTGATGAGGCTGACCACGTCACCGGACTGCTCGACGCCGACGACACCGGGCAGCGACGGGACCTCGAGCGCGCGGATGGTGACCTTGCGCAGCCCGCTGACCCGGCGCAGCGCCTCGACGCTGTCGTCGGCGACCGCGCGGCCGTTGTCGATGATGATGACCCGCTGGGCCAGCTCCTCGATCTCCTCGAGGTAGTGGCTGGTGATGACGGCCGTGCCGCCCGCGGCGTTGTAGGCCTTCACCCCGTCCCACAGCGCGCGCCGCACCTCGACGTCCAGGCCGGTGGTGGGCTCGTCGAGGAACACCAGGTCGGGGCGGCCGACGAAGGCCAGCGCGATGGCCAGCCTGCGCTTCTCGCCGCCGGAGAGGCCACCGGTCTGGCGGCGCTCGACGTCCTCGAGGTGGAACTGGGCCAGCAGCTCCTTGCGCGAGATCGGGTTCGGGTAGTGCGCGGCGACGAACTCGATCACCTCACCGGCGAGCAGGGTCTCCGGCATGCCGGTCTCCTGCGGGGTCATCCCCATCCGCCGCCGCGCCCGCACGTCGCGCGGGTCGTGGCCGAACAGCTCGACCGTGCCCGAGCTGGGCTTGCGCAGGCCGACGAACATGTTGATCAGGGTGGACTTGCCCGCGCCGTTGGGACCGAGCAGGCCGAGCAGCTGCCCGGCCGGGATCTCCACGGTGAGGTTGTCCACGGCGACCACGTCGCCGTAGCGGCGGGTCACGCCGCTCGCGCGGGCCAGGACTTCGGTCATCGCTGGTGCTTCCTTTCCTGGGGCTGGTCGCCGACGAGTTCGGCGATCCAGTGGTTGACCGCGTCGGCGGTCGACCCGGCGTGTTCGGCCATCATGGTGAAGTGGTTGCCCGCGACGTCCACAGTGGACGCCCCGGGCCATGCGCTGCGCCACTCACCGGTCGTCTCCCCCAGCGGCTCGGTCGCGCGCACCAAGAGCGTGGGGATGGCGGGTTCCGCGTCGGGCACCCGCCAGAACAGCCGTCCGTACCAGGCCATCGCGGTCAGCCTGGCGTCGTCCATGGACACGTACTGGTCGCGGCGCTCGAACACGCCCTCGGACAGCTCGCCTGACCACTCAGTCATCACCGGGTGGTCTAAGGGGTAGATGTCGACAAGGACGAGTCCGGCCGGGGGCCTGCCTAGAGCGGCAAGTCTGCTGGCAAGGCTGTGGGCGAGGGTGGCGCCACCGGAGTGCCCGAGCAGGACGACCGGGGTGTCCTGTGGGACTGCTTCGGCCAGCCAGTCCAACGCGACCTCTTGAGTGGACGGGAGAAGGTCGTCGCGGCCGTAGCCGAGCAGCGGTATAGCTGACACCGCCCGCTTGCCCCGCAGCGCGGCGGCGAGTCGTGCGAACTCGTGGGGGCCGCCGCCAGCGGTTAGGCCACTGCAACACAAGAGGAGCCCTGGTGCGTCGCCGCTCGCTAGGGCTACCCGGCGCGCGGGATTGGTGATCTCGGTGAGGCGGTCGGCGGCGGGGCGGAACTTGGCGGCGTCGCCGAGGAAGGCCAGGAACTCGGACACCCTGCCGGTACGGAGAGCCTCCTTATAGAGGCCTTCCAGGAGTCCTGAGGTCGTGGCGGCGGTGGGCTCGCCCTCCAGGTGGCGGGCTAGGTCGGCGGGCGTCGGGTGGTCGAACACGATGCTCGCGGGCAGGTCGACGCCGGTCTCGTCCTTGAGCAGCGCGCGCAGGTCCAGCGCTGTAAGAGAGTCCAGGCCGAGCTCTAGGAACTCGCGGTCGACTTCGACGGCGGCCGGGTCGGCGTGGCCGAGGACGCGCGCTGTCGCGGCTTGGACTAGGTCGAGCGTGGATGTCGTCGCCAGGGGTGCGGGTGTGTGCTCGGCGGCGACGGGCGTGCCTACGGCGTCGACCCAGTAGCGCTTCCGCTGGAATGCGTAGGTGGGTAGAGCGACTCGTTGGCCGCCCCAACCCCGCAGGAGGTGTTCCCAGCCGACGTCTTGGCCGTTGACGTGCAGGGCAGCCACCGCGGCCACGAGCCAGGCGGCCTCGTCCTTGCCCGCGCGCTGGGCCGCGACGGCGGTCGCCGGGCGCGTGTCGCCGGGGTGGGTGAGGGTCTGGTCGGCGAGGGCCGTGAGCTGGCTGTCGGGGCCGATCTCCAGGAACCTGGTCGCGCCGCGATCGCGTAGTGCGCGGACGGCGTCGGCGAAGCGGACAGTAGAACGGATCTGGCGGACCCAGTAGTCCGGTGTCGACATGTCGCCGGTGTCGAGTTGCCCGGTCAGGGTCGACACAATCGGGAGCCTCGCGGGGTCGTAGTGGACGGTTCGCGCGACCTTCGCGAAGGACTCAAGCACCGGCTCCATGCGGTGCGAGTGGAAGGCACGGGCGGCCCGCAAGCGTTTGACCTGCCGGTCGGAGGAGCGGGCTAGAGCTTCCAACTCGTCGATGACGTCAACGTCGCCAGACAGGACTACCGAGTCCCGGGCGTTGATGGCGGCAATGTCGACCTGGTGGCCTTCAATGGCCGTAAGAACCTCGGCCTCGGTCATACGGACGGCGAGCATGGCGCCGCCATCAGGCAACTCCTGCATCAACCGGGCCCGGGCGCTCACCAGCGTGCACGCGTCTTGAAGCGACAGGATGCCAGCCACGTGCGCGGCCGCCAGTTCGCCGAAGGAGTGTCCGGCTAGGACATCAGGCGTTAGCCCCCACGACTCAAGCAGCCTGAACAACGCGACCTCGACCGCGAAGAGGCCGGTCTGGGTATAGATGGCTTCGTGAACGCCCTCGGTGTCGATGACGTCGTGCAGCGGTAGGTCAAGATGCGCACAGACGGCATCGAAAGCGTCGGCGTAAGCGGGGAAGGCGGCGTAGAGCCCCTTGCCCATGCCAGCACGCTGCGCGCCTTGGCCGGGGAACAGGTAGGCCAACCCGCCCTTGCCTGCGGTACCTCGCACGACAGCGGCATCGGTGTGCCCTTCGGCCAACGCGGTGAGGCTGCGACGTAGTCCGACGGCATCGCCAGCGAGGACGACAGCGCGGTGGGGCAACCTGGCCCGTTCGGTTGCTAGAGCCCTAGAGGCACCGACTAGGTCGTAGTCCGCAACGGTCAGCAGTTGTCGTGCCTGGGCTCGTAGTGCGGCATCGGATCGTCCCGACATCACCCACGGCACGACGGTCGGCGCGGTGCCGTCCTCTTGCGCTACCGCAACCTCCGCGACGCCTTCGATGATGACGTGCGCGTTGGTCCCGCTCATCCCGAACGACGACACACCGGCCCGACGGGCGCGGTCGACCTCGGGCCATGGGCGCGGCGAGGTGAGCAGCCGCACCGCGCCAGAGTCCCAGTCGACGTGGCTGGACGGTTCGTCGACGTGCAGGGTGCCGGGCAGCACTCCGCGCCGCATGGCCTCGACCATCTTGATGATCCCGGCCGCGCCCGCCGCCGCCTGCGTGTGGCCGATGTTCGACTTCACCGACCCCAGCCACAGCGGTTCGACGCGATCGCGCCCGTAGGTGGCGAGCAAGGCCTGCGCCTCGACCGGGTCGCCCAGAGCGGTGCCCGTACCGTGCGCCTCCACCGCGTCCACATCGGAGTGAGCCAGCCCGGCGCCCGCGAGCGCGGCCCGGATGACTCGCTGCTGGGAAGGGCCGTTCGGGGCGGTCAGGCCGTTGGAGGCACCATCGGAGTTCACGGCCGAGCCGCGGACCAAGGCCAGCACTTGGTGGCCGTTGCGCCGCGCGTCGGAGAGCCGTTCCACGAGCAAGAGGCCGACGCCCTCGCCCCATCCCGTGCCGTCCGCGCCTTCCGCGAACGAGCGGCATCGACCGGAGGTGGCAAGCCCGCCTTGGCGCGAGAACTCGGCGAACACCGTGGGCGTCGGCATGACCGCGACGCCACCCGCGACCGCCAAGGCACAGTCTCCGGAGCGCAGTGCTTGGGCAGCCAGGTGTAGCGCGACAAGGCTGCTGGAGCAGGCAGTGTCAACGGTAACCGCTGGGCCTTCCAGGCCGAACGAGTAGGCGACCCTGCCGGACAGGACGCTGTTGGACGTCCCGGTCATCGCGTGGCCCTCCGACCCTGCCGGAAGCACACCGCCAGCCCCGTAACCAGAGGCTGAGGCGCCGACGAACACGCCGGTAGTGCTGCCGCGCAGCGAGTCGGGTGCGATGCCTGCGCGCTCTAGGAGCTCCCAGGTGGATTCGAGCAAGAGGCGCTGCTGGGGGTCCATCGCGGCGGCTTCGCGGGGTGAGATGCCGAAGAGTTCCGCGTCGAAGTCCGTGGCGTCGTGCACGAACCCGCCCTCAGCGGTGATCTCACCGGCGGCCGCGAGGTCCCAGCCTCGGTCATCGGGGAACGGCGACATCGCGTCGACCCCATCGGCCACGAGGTCCCACAACGCCTCTGGCGAGGTAGCCCCGCCTGGGAAGCGACAGCTCATGGCCACGATGGCGATGGCGTCGTCCGCGACCTCGGCGGGTGTCGCAGCCTCTATGGCGGTACTTGCGTCGCCCCCGATCCGGGCCACCAGTTCGTCCGCCACAGCGTCCGGGGTCGGATAGTCGAAGACCAGGGTTGACGGCAGCCGGACGCCGGTCGCGGCCGCGATCCGGTCCCTGACCTGGACGGCCGTCAGCGAGTCGACACCGAGGTCGGTGAACGGCACGTCAGCGGCCACGGGTTCGGGGTAACCGAGAACGCCGGCCACCTCTAGGCAGACCAGCTCGCGGATCCCATCGATGCTGGTGACAACGGGCGTGTCAGCGGTGACCGTGGCGAACTCGGCCAAGAGCGGACTAGGTCGCCCAGTGGTGAAAGAGGGCTCGAACCTGGCCCAGTCGATGTCTGCCACGGTGGTCGACTCGGTCAACGCCAACGCGGTGACAGCGAGGTCGGGTCGTAGCGGGTTGATGCCGCGCTTGCGCAGGTAGTCATGAGCGCGTTCGGCCATACCCGCGCCTGCCCATGGTCCCCACGCGAGTGCGGCGCCAGCCTTGCCTTGTGCTCGACGACGCTCAGCCAACGCGTCTAGGTAAGCGTTCGCAGCAGAGTAAGAGGCTTGTCCGCCACTACCCCAGACACCGGCGATTGACGAGAAGAGGACGAACAACTCCGCATCGGGGACGAGTTCGTCGAGGTGATGCGCACCGAGGACCTTGGCGCTCAGGGCGTCGTCGAACTCGTCAGGCGAGGTGAATTCCAGCGGGACGGTGCTCGCCACACCCGCCGCGTGGATCACGCCGGTGACCTGGTGCTCGGCCAGCAGCGCCGCGAGCGCGTCCCGGTCGGCCACATCGCACGCGACGACCTTCGCGGTGGCGCCCCGGCTGGCCAGGTCGTCGACGAGGTCGCGGCTCGGCGCGCCGGAACGGTTGACCAGCAGCAGCTCGGTCACGCCACGGTCGGCCAACCACCGCGCCGCTGCCCCGCCGAGCGCGCCGGTGCCGCCCGTGATGAGGATCTGGCCTGCGGGGGCTGCCGTTGGGCGGTGAGTGTTGGTAGCGCGGGTGAGTCGTCGCGCGAACACCCCTGACGGCCGGATGGCGACCTGGTCCTCGCCGGGCTGCGCGAGGACGGCTAGGAGCCGGGTGCGCGCCCGGTCGTCCAGTGCGGTGGGGAGGTCGATCAAGCCACCCCAGCGGGCCGGGTGCTCCAAGGCGGCGACCCGGCCCAGGCCCCAGAGGAGCGCCTGGTCGGGGTCGGGTGGCGCGTCGGCCCGGCCGGTGCTCACGGCGCCCCTGGTGAGCGCCCAGATCGGCGCGTCGACCGTGGTCAGCAGCGTGATGGTGTCCCGGGCTGGGAGCAACGAGAGGATGCCGTCCCAGTCGCCTGCGGGGAGCCCTGCGGACAGGTTCGCCACGGTCAGGTCTGGGAGGAGGTCGCGAAGGTCCGCGGGGCAGTCGTCAGCGGTAACGAGGAGCCAGCGACCCGTCGGCTTGGCGGCAGGTAGCTCTATCGGGCGCCAGGTGACGCGGTAGAGCCAAGAGTCAACAGTGGACTCATCGCGTCGGGTCTTGCGCCAGGCTGACAGGGCGGGCAGGAGGTCGGCGAGCGTGTCGACGTCAACCCTGAGGGTGTCGGCGATCGCCGCAGCGTCCTCTTGCTCTACCGCCGTCCAGAAGATCTGCTCCCCCGGGTCGACGGCGAAGACAGGCTTAGCGGTGTCCGGCCAGTACCGAGCGCGGTCGAACGGGTAGGTGGGGAGGTCAATGATGTTCCCGCCCCAGTCGCCAGCCTTCGCGGGCCAATCAATGTCGACACCTTCGACGTAAGCTCGGGCAAGCGCCAGCAAGTCATCCGGCAACGGCTCTACGGCCGGGACCGGCGTCCGCACGACGCCTTGGAGCAGGTGCGGCGATTCCTCACCTGCGGCCAGCGCCTTCAACCCTGCCGCGTAGTCGCCCACGATCACCGCGCGGTGCTCTAGGACCGCCCGGGCGCTGGCCAGCGTTGTCGCTACATCGACCGGGTCAGCGTCGACCTGGCCGAGTCGCACGGCCAAGTCGCGTAGTGCTGCGGAACTGCGCGCGGATAGCAGCCACGGGAGGTCGCCATCCTCGGACCGTGTGCTGTCCCGTTCCTCTAGCGGGTATTCCTCGATGATCGTGTGCGCGTTGGTGCCGCTAAGACCGAACGATGACACTGCCGCGCGGCGAAGGCCCTCTGACGGCCAGGGCTGGTTCTCAGTGAGTAGCGCTACCGAGCCCGCCGACCAGTTCACGTGAGATGTGGGCCGGGTGGCGTGCAGGGTCTTGGGCAGCTCGCGGTGCCGCAACGCCATGACCATCTTGATGACCCCGGCCACCCCGGCTGCTGCCTGCGTGTGGCCGATGTTGGACTTGACCGAGCCGAGCCACAGGGGAGCCTGCCGGTCGCGGCCGTAGGTGGAGAGCAACGCTTCCGCTTCGATCGGGTCGCCGAGTGTGGTGCCGGTGCCATGGGCCTCGACGACGTCGATGTCCAACGGCTGGAGCCGCGCGTCCTCTAGTGCTGCCCGGATGACCCTCTGCTGAGCCGGGCCGTTAGGAGCGGTCAGCCCGTTGGAGGCACCATCCTGGTTGACAGCGCTACCGCGCACGACCGCCAAGACCCGGTACCCCTTGGCGATAGCGTTAGACAGGCGGGTCAGCAGAAGAACGCCGACGCCCTCCCCCCACCCAGTTCCGTCCGCGCCCTCCGCGAACGCCTTGCACCGGCCGTCGAAGGCAAGTCCGCCTTGAACGCTGAACTCGATAAAGGTGCTGGGCTGAGGCATGACCGTGATGCCTCCGGCCAACGCCATTGAGCACTCGCCATCCCGTAGTGCCCTAGCGGCCAGATGCATCGCTACCAGGCTGCTGGAGCAGGCAGTGTCAACAGTGATGGCGGGACCACGGAGACCGAACGCGTAGGAGATCCGTCCTGAGAGGACGCTCGCGGTGTTGCCCGTGCCTAGATGCCCCTCAACAGCGGCGTCGGACCCGAGGAGCAGCGTCGCGTAGTCCTGACCGTTGGTGCCCGCGAACACGCCGATGTCGCTGTCACGAACCGACAGCGGGTTGATGCCTGCCCGCTCGAACACCTCCCACGACGCTTCCAGCAAGAGGCGTTGCTGCGGGTCCATGGCCAGGGCTTCGCGCGGGGAGATGCCAAACAGTCCAGCGTCGAACCCGGCGATGTCATTGAGGAAACCGCCGACGCGAGCGGCTGAACCGCCGAGCGCGTCCAGGTCCCAGCCGCGATCGGTCGGGAAGTCGACCATCGCGTCGCCGCCGTCGCGCACCAGCGACCACAGTGCTTCCGGGCTGTCGACGCCGCCGGGGAACCGACAGCTCATACCGACGATGGCGATCGGTTCGACCACACCGCGCTCGGTGGGCCTATCGACGATCTCGACGGTGTTAGCCCCACCTGCCAGGTCAGCCAGGTGCTTGGCGAGTTCCGCCGGGGTGGGGTGGTCGAAGACGAGACCGGCGGGGAGCGGCACACCGAGCTCTGTGGAGAGCAGGTTGCGCAGTTCCAGGGCGGTCAACGAGTCGAACCCCAGGTCGCGGAATGGGCGTCCCGCCTCGATAGCGCTGGTGTCGGCGTGCCCGAGCACGGACGCGGCCAGTTCGATGACAACCGCGGCCAGGTCCCCGCGGACACGGCTGGGCGGTTGCTGCTGTGGCTGGTTGGGGGCCTTGTGGACGAGGTCGGAGAGCAGCGGGCTCGGTCGGGCCGAGGTGAATCCCGGCCCGAGGAGATCCCAGTCGATATCCGCGATGACGAGCGAACCCTGCTGCCCCCACGCGTCCGACAACGCCTTGACCGCGCGTGGGACGGCCATGGGGCGCATCCCGGTCCGGACAAGGCGGTCGGCCACAGCTGCGGCCATCCCCTCACCAGCCCAGGCTCCCCATGCCAAGGACAACGCGGGAGAGCCTCTTAGCCTCCTGCGCTCCACGAGCGCGTCAACGTATGCGTTCGCGGCGGCGTAAGCGCCCTGCCCAGGACTACCGAGCACACCAGCCAGAGAGGTGAAGGCGACGAATACCGCATCTGCGGGAATCAGCTCATCCAGCAACTCCGCCGAACCGGACTTGGCGGCCTCTACCGCCGACAACCGCTCCGGCGTCAACCCGGCAAGGAGGCCGTCATCAAGTACCCCAGCCGCGTGGACCACAGCAGAGACCTTGAACCGCCTTACAAGCTCCACTACCGCCGCGCGGTCGGTGAGATCGCAGGCCACAACCTGCGCGCCCACCTCCTCCGCCAACTCCGCAGCCCCCGGCGCGTCCAGCCCGCGCCTGCTGACCAGCACCACCTCGGCCGCCCCGCGGCCCCGCAACCACCTGGCGACGTGCCCGCCCAGCGCACCCGTTCCACCCGTGACCAGCACGGTGCCCTCTTGCACCGTGCCCGCCAGCACGGCGGTCGACAGCGCCGCCGTGCTGGCGGCCGGGCGCTCGGCACGGCGTAAGCGGCGGCCGTACGCGCGACCGGAGCGCACAGCTACCTGGTCCTCGCCTGATCGCAGGGCCGCGATCAGGCCTGGGTCTGCCGGGTCGGTGATGTCGATCAGCCCGCCCCAGCGGGCGGGGTCCTCCAGCGCAGCGACGCGACCGACGCCCCAGGCAGCGGCGCTGCGGGGCTCAAGCGGCTCATCAGAGACGGAGACGCCGCTGAGGGTGACGCACCACACCGGGGCGTCGAAGCGGAGCGCAGCGAGGACGTCAGCGGCCGAGGACACGAACGCGACGACGCCGTCCAAGTCGTCGGCGTCGTCCGTGGCCAGGGTCGCCCCGGCCTGCTGGAGCGTCGAGGCGATCTCGTCGGATCCGGAGACGTGCCATCGACCCGACAGCCGGGTGGGCGCGGTGGACAGTTCCTGCCACTCGACGCGGTAGAACCATGGCTCGGGCGCAGGGTCAGGCCAGTAGCGGTCACGCGCGAAGGGGTAGGTCGGCAGTGAGACCCGGCGTGCACCCCATGGCCGCAGGTAGGCCTGCCAGTCCACCCGGACACCACGGGTGTGGAGGCGGGCGAGCGCGGACACGAGCGTCGTGGGCTCGTCCTGTCCAGGCCGGAGCGTGGGGACGGCCACGATGTGCTGGGCGAGCGCGCTGAGCACACCGTCCGGGCCGAGTTCGAGTGCCGTGGTGACGCCGGTGAGGGACGCGACCGCGTCGGCGAACCGGACGGGTTCGCGAACCTGGCGGACCCAGTAGTCAGCGCCATCGACCGCACCCGGGGCTGTCGTGACGATCGGGATCTCCGGAGCGCGGTAGGTCAACCCGTTGGCGACCCGCGCGAACTCCTCCAGCATCGGTTCCATGCGGTGGGAGTGGAAGGCGTGCGACACCGTGAGCCGCTTGACCCGTCGCCCCTCTTCGCTCCACCGAGCCGCGTGCTCCCCCACAGCAGCCGCGTCCCCCGACACCACAACCGAACGCGGACCGTTGACGGCCGCGAGGTCTACCCCTGCACCCAGCTCCAGTTCGGCCTCGGTGGCCTCTACCGCGAGCATCGCGCCGCCCTCGGGCAGCGCCTGCATCAGCCTCCCGCGTGCGGACACCAACGCGCACGCGTCGTCTAGCGATAAGACACCAGCGACGTGCGCGGCGGCCAACTCGCCAATGGAGTGGCCGACCAGCACATCGGGCACGACTCCCCAGGACTCGACGAGTCGGAACAGCGCGACCTGCAACGCGAACAGCCCTGCCTGCGTATAGACAGTCTGGTTGACGTCCTCGTCGCCAACAGCTTCACGCAAGGGTCGTTCCAGGTCGACCCGCGCGGCCACCGCGTCGAAGGCCTCCGCGAACACCGGGAACGCCGCGTACAGCTCGGCGCCCATGCCCACGCGCTGCGAGCCCTGACCCGTGAAGAGCAACGCCAGCTCGCCGTGCGCGACCACATCCTGGACGCGTTTCCCACCTACGACAACCGCGCGGTGCCCCAGGTCCGCGCGCGTAGCCGCCAACGACCACGCCACGTCAGCCTCGGCAGCATCCACAAGAGACACAGCGTCGACCTGACGCTCCAACGCGTCGGCAGTGTTACCTGAGTACAACAGCGGCAACGGCAATTCGGGCGCAGGGGACGCTG
Organism: Actinokineospora globicatena; assembly: GCF_024171945.1. Classification (GTDB taxonomy): domain Bacteria; phylum Actinomycetota; class Actinomycetes; order Mycobacteriales; family Pseudonocardiaceae; genus Actinokineospora; species Actinokineospora globicatena. The sequence goes on along the minus strand of NZ_JAMTCR010000002.1, from coordinate 2,228,292 downwards.
GCGTCAGCGGATCAGGTAGCGGTGCCTGCTCCAGGATCGTGTGCGCGTTGGTGCCACTGATTCCGAACGACGACACGGCCATCCGACGAGGGCGGGTCACCGCGGGCCAGGGGCGCTGGTCGGTGAGGAGCGAGACAGCGCCAGCGGTCCAGTCGACGTGCGGAGTGGGCGCGTCCACGTGCAAAGTCGCGGGTAAGACGCCGTGCCGCAGTGCCATGACGGCCTTGATCACGCCCGCGACGCCCGCGGCGGCCTGCGTGTGCCCGATGTTGGACTTCACCGAGCCGAGCCACAGCGGTTCATCACGGTTCTGGCCGTAGATCGAGAGCAGCGCCTGCGCCTCGATCGGGTCTCCTAGCGCCGTACCGGTGCCGTGTGCCTCAACGGCGTCGACATCGGCAGGGGTAAGTGCGGCCGAGTCGAGCGCGGCGCGGATGACGCGTTGTTGCGCGGGGCCGTTGGGCGCGGTCAGGCCATTCGAGGCGCCATCGGAGTTGATGGCCGTGCCACGGACTACAGCGAGAACATCGTGGCCGTTGCGGCGAGCATCAGAGAGGCGTTCGACTAAGAGGACGCCGACACCTTCACCCCACCCGGCGCCGTCGGCGGAGGCCGCGAAGGACCTGCACCGGCTCGTGGTGGACATACCGCGCTGGCGGCTGAACTCGGTGAAGATGCCGGGGCCGGACAACACCGTCACCCCACCGACGACAGCAAGGTCGCACTCTCCGCGTTCCAGAGCGTGCACGGCGAGGTGGAGTGCGACCAGGCTGCTCGAACAGGCAGTGTCGACGGTAAGAGCTGGGCCTTCCAGGCCGAAGGTGTAGGCGACTCGGCCGGAGACGACACTCGGCGAGCCTCCCGTGGCGAGGTAGCCCTCACTGCCGGATGCGGTCAGGAAGCTCATGTAGTCCTGACCGCCGGTGCCCGCGTAGACAGCGGTTCGGGATCCGCGCAGCGAGAACGGGTCGATCCCCGCCCGCTCGAACAGCTCCCAGGTGGCCTCTAGCAACAACCGCTGCTGGGGGTCCATCGCGAACGCCTCGCGCGGGGAGATCCCGAACAGGCCCGAGTCGAACGCAGTGGCGTCATCGACGAAGCCGCCTTCGCGGGCGTAGGTGGTGCCAGGGTTGTCCGGATCAGGGTGGTAGAGCGCGGCTAGATCCCAGCCACGGTCATCCGGGAACGGCGTCATGGCATCGACCCCGTTGACGACCAACTCCCACAGGTCCTCGGGCGAGCGCACCCCGCCGGGGAACCGGCAACTCATGCCGACGATGACGATCGGGTCGTCCGCATCGCCAACGGCACCGGCCGACGGCGCGGGCGCGGCCTGGACGACGACGGGAGCGGCGGTGATCTCGGAGCTGAGGAACCGGGCCAGCGCGGCCGGGGTCGGGTGGTCGAACACCAGCGTGGCGGGCACGCGCAGCCCGGTGGCGAGGGTGATCCGGTTGCGCAGCTCGACCGCGCCCGCCGACGCCAGGCCCAGGTCGCCGAACGCCCGGTTGGGTTCGACGGCGTTGCCGGAGTCGTAGCCCAGCACCAGCGACACCTGCTCGCGGACGAGGGCGAGCAAGGTGCGGTTGCGTTCGGCGGCCGACACTCGCGCGAGTCGGTCGGCCAGCGGCTGGTCCTCGTCGGGCTCTAGAGCGTCGTCGGCGCCGGTGAGGTCGTCTAGCAGGTGGCTGGGACGGGTCGCGGTGAAGAACCAGCCGAAGGTCTCCCACCGGATATCGGCGATGGCGATGGCCGTGTCGTTGTTGTCGATAGCGGCGCGCAGTGCTTCTAGCGCGAGGTCTGGCGCCATGCGAGGGACACCGTGGCGGGTCATAGCGTCGCCGATAGCACCCTCCGCCATGCCGGCGCCGTCCCAGGACCCCCATGCGATAGAGGTCGCCGGTAACCCTAGCGAGCGCCGATGGTGGGCGAAGGCGTCCAGGAACGCGTTACCGGGGCCGTAGTTGCCCTCCCCCGCCGCGCCGAACACCCCGGCGAGGGAGGAGAAGAGGACGAACGCGTCGAGGTCGGTGGTCAGCTCGTGCAGGTTGACCGCCGTCGCGACCTTGGCGCGCAACGCGGTCTCGACCCGGTCCAGGGTCAGCGAGTCGAGAATGCTGGAGTCGACCACCCCGGCCGCGTGGAACACCGAGGTCGGCGGGTGTTCGGCGAGGACGGCGGCCAGCGCGTCCCGGTCCGCCGGGTCGCAGGCGAGCACGGTGACCCGGGCGCCGAGGCCTTCCAGCTCGGCCACCAGGTCAGCGGCCCCGGGCGCGGCGGGCCCGCGGCGGCTCAGCAGCAGCAGGTGCTCGGCGCCGCCTCGGGCGAGCATGCGGGCGAGGTGGGTGCCGAGCGCCCCGGTGCCGCCCGTGATCAGCGCGGTCCCGGACGGCGACCACCGCCCACGCGTGGCTGGTGGCTCCGCACGCCGCAGACGGGCCGCAGAGACGCCGTCGGGGCCTATCCGCAGTTGGTCCTCGTCGCGCTGGCCCAGCGCCGTCCTGAGGCCGTCCAGCACCCGCTCGTCGACGTCGGCGGGGAGTTCGACCAGCCCGCCCCACCACGGGTACTCGTGTGCGGCGACTCGGCCGAGCCCGGTCACCAGGGCCTGCACCGGGTGAGCCACCACATCCACCGTCGCGCACCACAGTGGCACCTGGAGCTTTGCCGCGTGCATAAAGTGGATAAGCCTGATCGTGTCCGCGAAACCCTGCGGCACCGCCGGGTGCTCAGCCGTCGCGTCTTCCTCTAGCGCCAAGAGGGACAAGACCCCGCCTGGCCGGGATAGGGCAAGGGTGTCCACGGCGTCGATGTCGACCACGGTGGCACCGAGGTGCGCGGCAATGCGGACAGCTAGAGGGTTCTCGCCTCTGGTTACTACGGCCCAGGGTGCGCTGGGGGCGGAGCCGGTAAGCGTGACGGGACGCCACGCGAGTTCGTAGCGCCAACTGTCAGCGGCGGGAACGGTGGTGGTGTGGAGGGTGTTGAGCCAGTAGCGCTTGCGCTGAAACGCGTAGGTCGGCAGTTCGACGCGCGCTCCACCCCAGGGCTCAGTGAGCGTGGACCAGTCGACGGCAACACCGTGGACGTGGGCTTCGGCGAGTGCGGTAAGCCAGCGGCGGGTGTCGCCTTCGGTGCGGCGGAGAGTGGCGAGGACCGCGGCGGAGGTGCCGGTGTCGGCGACGGTCTCGTTCAGGCCGTAGGTGAGCACCGGATGCGGGCTGACCTCTATGAACAAGGATCGACCTGATTCGAGAAGCCCTCTTACGGCTGCCTCGAACCGAACGGGCTCACGCAGATTGGTGAACCAATAGGCCGCGTCAAGAGCCCCTGTGTCAAGGCGCGCGGCGGTGACTGCGGAGTGGAACGGGATGCTGCCAGTGCGCGGCCGGATGCCGGCGAGGTCAGCTAAGAGGCGGTCGCGGAGCGAGTCGACGTGTGGGGAGTGCGACGCGTAGTCGACAGGGACCCGCCGTGCGCGGATGTCAGCGGACTCGCAGTGCGCGACCAGTTCGTCCAGCGCTACCGCGTCACCGGAGACCACAGTGGATGTCGGACCGTTCACCGCCGCGACGCTGATACCCGACCAGCGGCCAACGAGTTCGGCGGTGTCCGCCTCGGGCAGGGCGAGGGAGACCATCCCGCCCCCGCTGAGCCCGGCGGCGATCGCGCGGCTGCGCAGCGCGACCACCCGCGCGCCGTCCTCGAGTGAGAGCCCGCCCGCCACCACGGCCGCCGCGATCTCGCCCTGCGAGTGCCCGACGACGGCGGCGGGCACGACCCCCGCCGACCGCCACAGCTCGGCCAGCGACACCATCACGGCCCACAGCACCGGCTGCACCACGTCGACCCGCGCGAGGTCGTCATCCCCGCGCAGCACGTCTTCCAGCGACCAGTCGACGTGCGGCGCGAGCGCGGCGGCGCACTCCGAGATCCTGGCCGCGAACACCGGTTCGGTCGCAAGCAGCGAGGTGACCATCCCCGACCACTGCGAACCCTGCCCGGGGAAGACGAACACGACCCCGCCCTGGCCTATGTCCCCGGTCCGGACCACAACACCGGGCACTTCGCGGCCCTCGGCGAGTCCGGTAAGACCGCTGGCGAACTCCTCAGCCGACCCCCCGAGCACAACAGCCCGGTGATCTAGCACCGCACGCGACTCAACGAGCGAACGAGCGATGTCGACCGGCTGTGCTGTCTGCGCGTGGTCGAGAAGTCGAGCGGCCTGTCCCCGCAGCGCCTCGGCCGTCTTACCCGAGATCACCCACGGTAGGACTACCGGCGCCGTCCCCTGCGGCCGCGTGGCGACCTCGGCCCGGTACTCCTCGATGATCACGTGGGCGTTGGTGCCGCTGACCCCGAACGACGAGATGCCCGCCCGGCGCGGGTCCTCGGTGCGTGGCCAGGGCCGCGGCTCGGTGAGCAGGTGGACGTTGCCCGCGGACCAGTCGACGTGCGAGGTGGCGGTCTCGGCGTGCAGGGTGCGCGGCAGCAGGTCGTGCCGCAGGGCCATCACCATCTTGATGACGCCCGCGACCCCGGCGGCGGACTGGGCGTGGCCGATGTTGGACTTGAGCGACCCGAGCCACAGCGGTTCGTCGCGGTCTTGGCCGTAGGTCGCGAGGAGGGCCTGCGCCTCGATGGGGTCACCGAGCGAGGTACCGGTGCCGTGGGCCTCTACGGCGTCGATGTCAGAGGTGTTCAACCGCGCGTTCGCCAACGCGGCCCGGATGACCCGTTGTTGCGAGGGCCCGTTAGGGACGGTGAGTCCACTAGAGGCGCCATCGGAGTTGACCGCGCTGCCGCGTAAGACGGCAAGTACGGGGAGCCCGTCCCGTTCAGCGTCGGAGAGCCGGGCGAGTAAGAGCACGCCGACGCCCTCGGCCCACCCGGCGCCGTCAGCGGAGTCGGAGAACGACTTGCACCGACCGTCGGAGGCAAGGCCACCGGACATGCCGAAGTCAACGAACGTGTTCGGGGTGACCATCACGGACACCCCGCCTGCCAAGGCGAGTGAGCATTCCCCGTTGCGCAGGGCCTGCGCGGCGAGGTGCATCGCCACCAAGCTGCTGGAACAGGCAGTGTCGACGCTAACCGCTGGCCCTTCAAGACCGAGCGCGTAGGCGACGCGGCCCGAGACCACGCTGCCAGCGCTACCGGTGCCTAGGAACCCCTCTACGCCCGGCGGGATGTCCAGCGGTCGCGCCGAGTACTCGTGGTACATGACGCCGGTGAACACGCCGGTACGGCTGCCGCGCAACGAGAGCGGGTCGACACCGGCCCGCTCGATGGCCTCCCACGACGTCTCCAGCACCAAGCGCTGCTGCGGGTCCATCCCGAGCGCCTCGTTGGGCGAGATCCCGAACAGCGACGGGTCGAAGTCGGCGACACCGTCGAGGAAGCCGCCTTCCCTGGTGAACGCCACCGTGGCCTGCTCGAACGGCGTCAGGTCCCACCCGCGGTCGTCGGGGAACCCCCCGATCGCGTCGACCCCGTCGCGGACCAGCGCCCACAGCGCGTCCGGGCTGTCGACGCCGCCCGGGTACCGGCAGGCCATGCCGACGATGGCGATCGGCTCGCGCTCGACCTGGTTCAACCGCTGCCGGGTCTGGGTCAGGTCGGTGGTGACGCGCTTGAGGTAGTCGCGGAGCTTGGCCTCCGTGCTCCCGCTGGAGGTCATCACGCCCCCAGTTCGTTGTCGATGAAGGCGAACATCTCGTCGTCGGACGCCTCAGCGAGCGATGACGCCACCGCGGGGCCGCTGTCGTAGCGGGCTACCAGCGCGTGCAGTCGGGCAACAGCCCTGGACCGGATGTCGTCATCGGCGCTGGCTAGGTCTGCCTCGATGTGGTCGAGCCGGGCGAGCAGCGGTGGGGTGTCCACGACGCCTACGCGGTCGAGCAGGTAGTCAGCGAGTTTGGTCGGGGTCGGGTAGTCGAAGACCAGCGTTGTCGGCAACCGCAGGTCGGTGACTGACGCGAGGTGGTTGCGTAGCTCGATGGCGGTCAGCGAGCTGAAGCCCATCTCGGTGAACCCGCGATCAGGCGAGACAGCGTCACCGGTGGCGTGGCCGAGTACGGCGGCGGCGTGGTCGCGGACAAGACCGAGCAGGATCTCCCCCTGCTCCGCAGCGCCCTTACCCGCGAGCCGGGTAGTGAGGTCCTGCTCCCGCCGAGCGACGGTAGGCACTAGCCCACGCAGCAGCGGCGGCACGTGTCCTCGTGCGCGCAGGCCCGGTAGGTCTATCCGCGCGGCGATCACGTGTGCCCGGTCCGCACCTAGCGCCGCGTCGAACAGCGCGAGCCCTTCGCTGTCGGACAGGGCAGGGCCGGACCGGTCAGCGCTAGAGGTCATCCCCGTCTCGCGCGCCCACAAGCCCCACGCTATAGAGACCGCTGACTGCCCGCGCTCACGGCGACGTGCGGCCAGGTCGTCCAGGTAAGAGTTGGCGGCCGCGTAGTTGGCCTGCCCAGGCGTACCGAAAGTGGCCGCGCCCGAGGAGAAGTAGACGAACTCCGCGTCGCCGAGCAGCTCGTCCAGATTGGCCGCCGCGTCCGCCTTCGGCCGCATCACCGCCGCCAGCCGCTCCGGCGTCAACGACGCAAGAACACCGTCGTCGAGAACACCGGCGGCGTGCACTACGACATCGACCGTGCGCCCACTCAGTGCCTCAGTCAGGGCTACCTTGTCCGCCGCGTCGCACGCGATGACCTCAACAGGTACCCCTAGCTCAGCCACCAGCTCGGTAGCACCAGGGGCTGCGAGTCCACGCCTGCTCAGCAGCACCAGCCGCTCGACCCGGTGGCGCTCGGCGAGGTGCCTGGCCACCAGCGCACCCAGCCCACCGGTCCCGCCGGTGATCAACACCGTGCCGTCGAGGACCCGTGCGAATCCGGTCGCCCGCACCAACCGGGGCACGAACGGCGTCCCCGATCGCAGAGACACCTCCGGCTCGTCTGGCAACGCCGACAGCCCCTCCACGCCGTCGACCAGCACGAACCGCCCCGGGTTCTCCGCGGCCGCGGACCGGACCAGCCCACGTTGCGCGCCGGACCCGAGCACGACGGCCTTGGCGTCCTGGAACCGCTCGTCCACCACGAACGCCTGCAGCGCGCCCAAGAGGTCGTCGACGCCAGCGGCGGTCACCACCACGACCTCCGGCACCGGCATCCCGGCGTCCACGGCCTCCGCCAGCGCGGCGAGGTCTATGTGCCAGTCGACCGAGGGCACCACGGCCGCTAGGTGCTCGGCAGCGCCATCCGGGTCCGGTCCTACGACGGCCCACTGCGCGGGCACCGGTCCCGGAGTGGCAGGCACCCAGTCGATCGCATAGAGCAGATCTGACGGCCGGGCTCCCAGCTGATCGGCGGTCAACGGGCGGAGCACCAGACCGTCCACGGTGGCCACCGGAGCGCCCGTGCCGTCGGCGATGTCGAGCCGCACGGAGTCGGTACCGCTAAGCCGGACCCGCAGCGTTGAGGCCCCCTCGGCATGGAGCGCCACCCCGGTCCACGCGAACGGCAGCCGCACGCCCTCGTCGTCCCGCAGTGCGCCGATCCCGTGCAACGCGGCATCTAGCAGCGCGGGGTGCAGGCCGAAACCGTCACCGGCAGGCCCAGCGATCTCCGCGTAGACCTCGTCGTCGCCGCGCCACAACGCGCGCAAGCCCTGGAACGCGGGGCCATACCCATAGCCCGCGTCAGCGGCGGCCGCGTAGAAGTCACCTACCGGCACAGGAGCGGCCGATGGGGGCCAGACGTCCAGCCGAGCGCCCGCAGTCGTATCGGCTGTCAGCGTCCCAGAGGCGTGCCTGACCCAGGTCTCCCCCGACCGCGAGTAGACAGCGACAGCGGCGCTAGAGGCCACGACCTGCACCGAGACACCCTCATCACCGACGACAAGAGGCGCCTCGATAGTCAGCTCAGCCAGCGAAGGCAGCCCTACCTGCGCTCCAGCGTGCAAGGCCAGCTCGACGAACGCGGATCCGGGCAGCAACACCGTCCCCAGCACGGCGTGATCGGCCAGCCACGGGTGTGTCGCCGTCGACAACCGACCGGTGAGCACAACATCGTCCGTCCCGGCTACCGACACGGTCGCACCTAAGAGCGGGTGCCCGGCAAAACCGAGTCCGACAGCGGTGACATCGCCAGGTAGGTGAACCACATCCGGCCAGAACCGAGCGCGCTGGAACGGGTAGGTCGGCAGCTCGACGAACCGCCCGCGCGGTAGCACCGAAGACCAGTCGACCGGGACACCCACGACCCACGCCTCAGCGAGCGCGGTCCACCATCGCTCCAGGCCACCTTCGTCGCGTCGCAGCGTCCCTAGCACTGCCCCGGACCGTCCATCGAGCGTCTCCTGCAGCCCGGTAACCAGCACGGGGTGCGCGCTGATCTCGACTAAGAGGCTGTTCCCGTCACGCAGCAGCGCGCGGGTGGCGTCCTCGAACCGCACAGTCTCGCGCAGGTTGTCGTACCAGTAGCGGGCGTCCATCCGGTCGGTCGTGATCCGGTCACCCGTGACGGCCGAGTAGAACGGCAGCGCGCCGACCTGCGGTGCCACCGGCGCCAGGTCCCACAAGAGCCGCTGCTCGATGCGCTCGACGTGGGCGGAGTGCGAGGCGTAGTCGACCGGGATCCGGCGCGCCCGCAGGCCTCGCTCCTCACACGTGACCAGCAGCTTCTCCACCGCGTCCGGGTCACCCGAGACCACGGTCGACAGCGGCCCGTTGACCGCCGCCACCGACAGCGGCAACCCGGAGATCAGTTCCGCGGCGTCGGCCATGGACACCGCGAGCGACACCATCCCGCCGCCGTGCAACTCCTCCGCGATCGCCCGGCTGCGCAGCGCCACAACGCGCGCACCATCCGCGAGACTCAAGGCCCCCGCGACTACCGCGGCCGCGATCTCGCCCTGAGAGTGCCCGACGACCGCGGCCGGTTCGACCCCGGCGGAGCGCCACAGCGCCGCGAGCGACACCATGACCGCCCACAGCGTGGGCTGCACGACGTCGACCCGGTCCAGGTCCCGGCCGGTGAGCGCCTCGCGCAGCGACCAGTCCACGAACGGCGCCAACGCCTCGGCGCACTCGTCGATCGCCCGCGCGAACACCGGCGAGTACAGCAGCCCGACGGCCATCCCGGCCCACTGCGAGCCCTGCCCGGGGAACACGAACGTGACGCCGCCGCGCCCGGCGACCCCGGTGATCGTCCCCGCCGTCCCATCGGCGACGGCACCCAGACCGGCCTGGTCCAGCACCACAGCCCGGCGGTCCAGGTCAGCTCGACCGGTGGCCAGCGTCCACGCCACGTCGCCAGGCAGTTCATCCACAGTAGACAATGACTTCGCCAGAGCGCGCAACGCATCGGCGGAGGTCGCCGACAGCACCCAAGGCACAGAAGCGGCTGAACCTTCCGCCAACGGCGCCCGGTACTCCTCCAGCACCGTGTGCGCGTTGGTACCGCTCACACCGAACGACGACACAGCCGCGCGGCGCGGGCGGTCGCCGTTCTCCCAAGGCACCGGCGAGGTCAGCAGTTCGACGGCGCCCGAGGTCCAGTCCACATGCGACGACGGCTCATCGACGTGCAAGGTGGGCGGCAACACCCCGTGCCGCATGGCCTGCACCATCTTGATCACGCCACCGACACCGGCGGCCGCCTGCGAGTGCCCGATGTTGGACTTCAGCGAACCCAGCCACAGCGGCCGGTCCCGCCCCTGCCCGTAGGTCGCGAGCAGCGCCTGCGCCTCGATCGGGTCGCCGAGAACGGTCCCCGTGCCGTGCGCCTCCACCGCGTCCACATCAGACAGTTGAAGCCCTGCGTTGGCGACGGCCTGCCGGATCACCCGCTCCTGCGATGGGCCGTTCGGTGCGGTCAGACCATTCGACGCACCGTCCTGGTTCACCGCCGACCCGCGCACCACGGCCAACACAGGATGTCCGTGCTTGACCGCGTCCGAGAGCCGTTCCACCAGGAGCAATCCGATGCCCTCGGACCACCCGGTCCCGTCGGCGGCCGAGGCGAACGACTTGCACCGGCCGTCGAACGCCAGCCCGCGCTGACGGCTGAAGTCGATGAACACCGCGGGGGTGGACAGCACCGTCACGCCGCCTGCCAACGCCATGTCGCACTCGCCGGACCGCAACGCCTGCGCGGCAAGGTGCAGCGCGACCAGCGAGGACGAACACGCGGTGTCGATGGTCATCGCCGGACCCTCAAGCCCGAAGGTGTAGGACACCCGGCCCGCCAACACACTGCCCGAGGTCCCAGTACCCAGGTAGCCCTCGACGCCCTCCGGCAGCACGGGCATCGTGGCGGCGTAGTCGTGGTACATCAGGCCCGCGAAGACACCGGTCTTGCTGCCGCGCACTGAAGTCGGGTCGATGCCCGCGCGCTCGAAGACCTCCCACGAGGCCTCCAGCATGAGCCGCTGCTGCGGATCCATCGCCAACGCCTCGCGCGGCGAGATGCCGAACAGCGACGGGTCGAAGGTATCCGCGTCGTGCACGAACCCACCTTCGACCACATAGGACTTCCCAGCGGACTCGGGATCGGGGTCGTAGAGGCCGTCGGTGTCCCAGCCGCGGTTGGTGGGGAACGGGGTGATCGCGTCGCCACCCGTTGAGACCAGTCGCCACAACGCTTCCGGGCTGTCGACCCCACCGGGGTAGCGGCAACTCATCGCCACGATCGCGATCGGCTCGTCCGCCGCCCGTGCCGCCGTCGCCCGCACGACCGGACCGGCCGCACCGAGCAGCTTGGGCAGCAGGAAGTCCACCAGCGCGCGGGGTGACGGGTGGTCGAACACCAGAGTCGCGGGCAGCCGCAATCCCGTCGCCGCCCCGAGCTGGTTGCGCAACTCGACGGCGGTCAGCGAGTCGAACCCGAGGTCCTTGAACGAACTGGTCGGCTCGACCAACTCGACCGCCCCGTGCCCGAGAACAGCGGCAACCTCGGCGCGGACGACGCCCAGCAGAGTCCTGCTCCGCTCAGCCTCGCCCAGAGCGGCCAGCCGAGCACCGAGTCCTGCGGTCGGTGCGGCCTCGGCGCGCCGGGCACGACCACGAACCAGGCCGCGCAGCAAGGGCGGGACAACACCGTCCAGCTGGGTGGGCAAGTCGAGCCGGAGCGCGACCAGGTTCGGTTCAGTGCCAGCGAGTGCCGCGTCGAACAGTGCCAAGCCCTCGGTGGTGGTGAGGGCCGCACCTGCTCGGGTGACTCGCGCACGTTCGACATCGTCAAGCCTGCCGGTGATCCCGCTCGCTTCTTCCCACAGGCCCCAAGCCACCGACACCGCGTTCGGTCGGCGGCGGGCCACGGCGTCGAGCACGGCGTTCGCGGCGGCGTAGTTGGCCTGCCCGGCCGCGCCGAAAGTCGCAGCGGCAGAGGAGAACAACACCATCGGGACGCCGTCGTCAACCAGGGCATCCAGGTACAGAGCGGCGTGTGCCTTGGCCAGCACCGGGTCGATCCGCTCGTCGGTGAGGCTATCGACCAAGGCGTCATCCGTGCTGCCTGCGGCGTGTACGACCAAACCGATGTCTCGTCCACTGAGGACATCGCGCAGTTGGCCGAAGTCGGCCACATCGCAGGCGACGATCTCGATGTCGGCGTCCAGGTCAGCGAGGTCCGTGGTGGCGAGGGGGCCGCGACGGCTGAGGAGCAGTAGGTTCCGCACTCCATGCTTGACAACCAGGTGGCGAGCCACGATCGCACCGAGTGTCCCGGTACCGCCGGTGATCACCACGGTGCCGTCGATCGGCTCCGGTTCCGACGCGCGCTGGACCCGAGCGAGCCGGGGCACGAGGACGACACCATCACGCACGGCGAAGCGCAGCTCATCGGTGTCCAGCCCGGCGAACGCCGACGCGGCCTCAGCCAGCACGAACCGGCCCGGGTGCTCGGTCTGCGCAGCCTGCACCAGCCCCCAGACCGCAGCGGCCGCCGGGTGGGAGATCTTGCCGGTGAGCACAACCAACCGGGACTCCGCGAATCGCGGGTCGGCCAGCCAGACCTGGACCAGAGACAGCGCCCGTTTGGTCGCCGCGCTGATGTCTTCCTCGTCGACCCGCACGGCGACGACCGGCGTCGATTCATCTACTTCGGACAATTCGGTGACGAGAGTCCACGGCACGAGTTCGCCGCCATCGAGCGGGACCCAGTCGACGCGGAACAACGTGTCACGCGGCGCCGCACCCGCGTCAGCCAGCACAGCGGGCCGCAGGACCAAGGAGTCCACCGTGACGACCGGTGCGCCGGTGGCGTCTGCGGCGACCAGGGCCACCGCGTCCGCACCGGCCGGGCTCACCCGCACCCGGAGTGCTGTCGCGCCGACGGCGTGCAGGGCGACACCGGACCAGCTGAAGGGCAGCCGCACATCAGTGCCGTCCAGCAGGCCACCCACGGCGATCGCGTGCAATGCGGCGTCGAGCAGCGCCGGGTGCACACCGAACCGCTCGCCGTCCCCATCGAGTTCGACCTCGGCGAAGACCTCGCCACCGAGCCGCCAAGCCGCGCGCAGCCCCTGGAACAGCGGGCCGTAGTCGAGCCCGGCGGCCTGGACCGCGTCGTAGAACCCAGTGATATCAACCGGTTCCGCACCGACAGGCGGCCACTCGTCGAGCGACACACCGCCAGCTCGAGTGGGAGCCAGCACGCCGGTCGCGTGCTGGGTCCACTCGCCGTCGTCAGGCCTGGAGTGGACCGCGATGGGCCGGGTGCCGTCCGCCGTCGGGGCGCCGACCTCGACCTGGAGTTGGAGCGCACCCCGCTCCGGGACCACCAGCGGGGTGCTCAGCGTCAACTCGTCCACCACTGGGCAGCCGACCTGCTCGCCTGCCCGCAACGCCAAGTCGACGAACGCGGTACCCGGTAGCAGCGCGGAGCCGTGCACCCGGTGCTGCGCCAGCCAGTCCTCAGTGGATGAGGAGAGCCTGCCCGTAAGCAGGAGGCCGTCACTGCCTGCGAGGGAGACCATCGCGCCGAGCAACGGGTGGTCCGCGCCACCGAGCCCGGCAGCGGTCACGTCCCCGGCGGCGTTGAGCGCGGGCCAGTACCGCTGCCGCTGGAACGCGTACGTCGGCAGCGGCACCAAGCGGCCGTCCCAGGGAGCGAAGATCCCAGCCCAGTCCAGGTCGATCCCAGCGACATGCAGCCGGGACAGGCCACGAACCAACGACTCGACACCTGGTCGACCGGCCCGCTGCACGGCAACGGCCCCGGTGCCGACCAAGGCGCTCAACACCCCGTCCGGCCCCACCTCGACGAACCGGGTCACGCCGCGCTCACGCAGTCTGGTCGCCGCAGCGTGGAACCGGACCGTCGCGCGGACCTGCCGCACCCAGTACTCCGGCGTCGCCACATCGACGTCCAGCTCGACCGTCGACACCAGCGGGACGACCGGCGCGCTGAACGTCAGGCCTGCCAAGACCTCGGCGAACTCGGCAAGCATCGGCTCCACCAGGTGCGAGTGGAACGCGTGTGACACCGCCAACCGCTTCACCCTGCGCGATTGTTCAACAAACCTACGATCCAACAGTTCAACAGTCCGACGATCCCCCGATACGACAAGTGAACGATCCGAGTTCACCGCGGCGAGATCCACGCCGTCGGGCAGGCCGCCGGGGAACTCGGCGGCCAACTCGGCCTCGGATGCCTCGACGGCCAGCATCGCCCCGCCCTCGGGCAGCGCGGCCATCAGCCTGCCGCGCGCGGCGACCAGCGCGCAGGCGTCGTCAAGCGAGAGCACACCGGCGACGTGCGCGGCGGCGACCTCACCGATGGAGTGGCCGACGAGCAGGTCGGGCCGCAAGCCCCAGGACTCGAGCAGCCGGAACGTCGCGACCTCCACCGCGAACAGCCCGGCCTGGGCGTTGTCAGTGCGGTCCAGCTCGCCGGACTCACCGAAGACCAGGTCGTGCAGCGGCAAACCGATCCGCTCCACGATCGCGTCAAACGCTTGCGCGTAAACCGGGTACGTCTCGTGCAGCTCCCGGCCCATCCCGGCGACCTGCGCGCCCTGACCGGTGAACAGCACCGCCGTCATGCCGGGCTCGACGACCCCGCGCACCACATCCGGGTGGCTGTCACCGGAGACAACGGCGGCCATCGCGGCAACGGCGGACTCCCGGTCGTTGGCCAGCACCACGGCGCGGTGCTCGAAGGACTGGCGGGACGTGGCCAGCGAGAGACCGAGGTCAACGAGGGGATCGTCCAGATTGGACAGCTGTTCGGCTTGCGCGGTAAGCGCAGCCGCTGTGCGACCGGAGACCAGCAGCGGCACGAGCGGCGGCGCGACCAGGTCACGGGCGGTGACCTCCGCGACCGGCGCTTCCTCCACGATGACGTGCGCGTTGGTCCCGCTGATCCCGAACGACGACACACCGATCCGGCGGACCCGCTCGCCCGCAGGCCACGGCTGGGCCTCAGTCAGCAAGGACACCGAGCCCGACGACCAGTCGACGTGCGGGGTCGGCTCGGTCGCGTGCAGCGTCCGGGGCAGCAACTCGTGCCGCAGGGCCAGCACCATCTTGATGATGCTGGCGACCCCGGCGGCGGCCTGGGTGTGCCCGATGTTGGACTTCAGCGATCCCAACCACAGCGGCTGTTCCCGGTCCTGGCCGTAGGTCGCCAGCAGCGCCTGCGCCTCGATGGGGTCGCCCAGCGCGGTACCAGTCCCGTGCGCCTCGATCGCGTCGACGTCTTCCGGGGAGAGGCGGGCGTTGGCCAGCGCTGCCCGGATGACCCGCTGCTGCGACGGCCCGTTCGGCGCGGTCAACCCGTTCGACGCGCCATCCTGGTTGACCGCCGAGCCACGGACCACGGCCAGCACCGGGTGTCCATTGCGGACCGTGTCGGACAGCTTCTCGACCAGGATCATCGCGGCCCCCTCGGCCATGCCCATGCCGTCGGCGGCCGCGGAGAACGCCTTGCACCGGCCGTCGGAGGACAGGCCCCGTTGCCGGTTGAACTCGTGGAAGCCGGTCGGGTGCGGCATCACGGTGACGCCGCCGACCAGGGCCAGCGTGCAGTCACCCGAGCGCAACGCCTGACTGGCCAGGTGCAGCGCGGTCAGGGACGACGAGCACGCGGTGTCCACAGTGACCGCCGGACCTTCAAGGCCCAGGGTGTAGGCGATACGGCCGGAGACCACGGAGGTGGCGCCTCCGGTGAGCAGGTAACCCTCGGACCCGGCCATCCCGGCCTGCATGCCCGCGCCGTACCCCTGACCGTTGGTGCCGACGAACACCCCGGTCTGACTGCCCCGCAACGACTTCGGGTGAATACCCGCTCGCTCGACGACCTCCCAGGCACCTTCCAGCACCAACCGCTGCTGCGGATCCATCGCCAGGGCCTCGCGTGGGTTGATCCCGAAGAACCCCGGATCGAACATCCCCGCGTCGTGCAGAAACCCACCCTGCGCCGAAGCCACCGACGTGTGCCCGTCGGGATGCGTCAACGCGTCCCCAACCCACCCCCGGTCGGTGGGGAACGAGGTGATCCCATCGCCCCCGTCCACCAGCATCCGCCACAACTCTTCCGGCGAGGACACCCCACCGGGCAGGTGACAACTCATCGCCACGATCGCAACCGGCTCCAACTCCGCCGACTCCGCCGCCCGCAACCGCCCCCGCGTGTCATGTAACTCAGCAATAACCCGCCCCAGATAGTCCCGAAGCTTGCGCTCAGCAGCCGACCCCGCACCGTTGTCGCTCATACCAGCCCCAAGTCCATCCCGACTCGACCTCTACTCGACAACGCCGCCCCAACACGAACACCAACAGCGCCGACCACACACACCCCGGCGACAGCGGCCCCAGATCGCTCCCCAAACGCCCGCCGACGACGTTGACCCCAAGACCACCCGCCGACAACGTTGGCCGCCCACCGCTCCACCAAAGTCGCTGGTGCCAGGCCGGCTCGATGGGGCGGACTTGTTTTGTGCGGGGGAGCGGTACCCGTAGCGTCGGTAGCGGACAGGGCCATGCTTTTCGGCCCCTGCTTTGCGGTCCTGCCACGGGTGTCGTAGGGGCCCCACGCAAAACAAGTTCGCCCCATCGAGCAAAGCTCGAAACTCGCGTCAAAGCCAATGGCGAAGCCGAGGCGACCACCCCGCGATGCCGCAGGCGAGCCGTATCCCCTGCCCCGCAATGCCGCACCCCCGCCCCCACCAACACCCGCACCCGCACCCGCACCAAGGCCACTCATGTCAGCCCCAGATCTTTCTCAACCAGATCAAACAGCTCATCATTGGTAGCGGACCCAAGCCGATCCAACAGATCCCCACCACCACCCGCCCCCCGCTGAGCAGCAAGCAGCGATTCAAGCCGCATCACCACCCGAACCCGCGCGATGTCGTCATCAGCCCGAGTAGCGAGAGCAAGCTCAATCCGGTCAAGCTCAGCAAGCGAAGGAAGGTCGTCCTCAGGCTCCTCAGGAAGCGCCAACACACGCAAATGTCCAGCAAGAACCGCAGGATTCGGCTGGTCGAACACCAAGGTCGCAGGCAACGTCAGCCCCGTCTCAGCAGCCACACGGTTGCGAAGCTCAACAGCGGTCAGCGAGTCAAACCCCACCTCACGGAAGGCCCGATCCGGGTCAATAGCCTCCGGCCCAGGATGCCCAAGCACCACAGCAGCATGCGCACGGACCAAATCCAGCAGCACCCGCGACCGCTCCACCTCGGACAAAGCCGCCAACCGAGTGCGGAAGTCAGCCGCCGCCTCAGCCGGCACTACCGCCGTGACCTGCTCCCGAACAGCCTCAGGAAGCTCAGCGAGCAGCTGGCTCGGCCGCAGCGAGGTGAACGCGGGCACGAACTTGGCCCAGTCCACCTCGGCCGCCGCGACGAACGTGTCGCCGTGGTCGAGCGCCTGGCGCAGCGCGACCATGGCCGGACCAGGGGTGATCAGCGGAACACCTCGGCGCAGCATGGGTTCGACGGCGGTCATGGCGACCATCCCGCCGCCGTCCCACGGCCCCCACGCGACCGAGAGCACCGGCACGCCCTCGCTGCGCCGGTGTTCGGCCAGCGCGTCGAGGTAGGCGTTGCCCGCGGCGTACCCGCCGTGCCTGCCCACCCCCCACACGCCCGCGATGGAGGAGAAGTAGACCACCGCGTCGAGCTGCGCGGGGTCGATGAGCTCATCGAGGTGCCGGGCGCCTGCGATCTTCGCCGTGGTCAGGTACGCGAGGTCGTCGACACTCGTGTACTCCAGCGGTGCCAACGTCCCCATGCCAGCCGTGTGCATGACCGAGGTGACCGGGGTGTCCAGTTCGGACAGCATCCTGGCCACGTCCGCGCGGTCGCTCAGATCGCAGGACACCACATCGACCTTGGCCCCTAGCGCCGACAGCTCGGCGACCAACTCCTGGGCTCCCGGCGCCTGCGGACCACGACGACTGGTGAGCACCAGGTGTTCAGCGCCGTTCTCCGCCAACCACCGCGACACGTGCCCGCCGATCGCCCCGGTACCGCCGGTGACCAGCACCGACCCACTCGGCCGCCAAGACCGCAGCGGCGCGGTAGCCCCGGTGCCCGCACGCACCAACCGCCTGGCGAACGTGCCGGAGGCGCGAACCGCCAACTGGTCCTCGTCGTCCGTCCGCGACAAGGCGGCAACCAGCCTGGACGCGGCCCGGTCGTCGAAGTTCACCGGCAGGTCGACCAGCCCACCCCACTGCCTCGGGTGCTCCAACGCGGCGACCCGCCCAAGCCCCCACACCTGCGCTTGCTGCGGGCGAGCAGGCACTTCCCCCGTCGTGCCGACGGCCCCCTGGGTGACACACCACAGTGGAGCGATGTCGGTCTCGACGACGGCATGCAGCAGCGACAGCGTCGCGGTCAGCCCAACCGGAAGCGCGGTGTGCACCGGGTGCGGCGTCTCGTCCAGCGCGAGCAGCGACAGGATCCCGTCGACCTCGTACCCGTCCAGCTTCGGGACCAGCGACTCCTCAGTCGGGTCGACCACGAGCACCTCGGCACCGTCGATCACCCGCGCGATCGGCGAGTCCGCCACCGCGGCGCTGACCACCACGAGCCAGCGACCCGTGAGCACCGGCGTCCGCACCTCGTCCACGGCGGACCACCGGATCCGGTACCGCCACGCGTCCACAGCGGACTCAGCGCCGACCTGCCGGTGCCAACTGGACAAAGCGGGCAGCAACGACGCGACCGCCGATTCCGGTACCCGCAACGCCTCTGCCACAGCGGCACCATCAGCCCGATCGACCGCGGCCCAGAACCGCGCCTCACCGGGGTTGCTGACCGGTGCGGGTGCCTCAGCGACCGGCTTCGGCCAGTACCGCTGCCGCTGGAACGCGTAGGTGGGCAGGTCGACGAACCGGCCGTCGAGCCGCCAGTCGACCGCGACACCCCTGGTGTGCGCCTCGGCGAGCGCGGTCAGCCACCGCGTCCGGCCGCCGTCGTCGCGCCGCAGGGTCCCGATCGCGGTCGCGTCCTGGATGGCCGCGATGAGCACCGGGTGCGGGCTGGACTCGATCAGCAGTGTGTGGCCGTCACGCAGGAGAGACGTGGTCGCCGACTCGAACCGCACGGTCTCGCGCAGGTTGGTGAACCAGTACTCGGCGCCGAGTTCGCTGGTGTCCAGCAGGTCACCGGTCACCGCGGAGTAGAACGGGATCGTGGATCGCTGCGGCGTGATGCCCGCGAGCGCGGAGGTGATCCGGTCACGCAGGCGGTCGACCTGGGCGGAGTGCGAGGCGTAGTCAACCGGCACACGCCTTGCCCGGACATTGTCACCCGTCAGTTCGACGAGGAGTTCGTCAAGCGCGTCCGGCTCACCGGAGACCACAGTCGCTTCAGGACCGTTGACTGCGGCGACTGAGATCCGCGGCCCCCAAGCGGAGATGCGGTCGCGAACGGCGTCCTCACCGAGCGGGATCGACACCATGCCACCGAGTCCGGCGAGTTCCGTGATCGCCTGACTCCGCAGGGCGACCACCGTCGCCGCATCTGCCAGGCTCAACGCACCAGAGACAGCTGCAGCCGCGATCTCACCCTGGCTGTGCCCGACGACAGCGGCAGGCTTGACCCCGTGCGCTTGCCACAGCGCCGCCAGCGACACCATCACGGCCCACAACAACGGCTGCACGACCTCGACTCGGGCCAAAGCGCCCTCGTCAGCGAGCGCCTCGGTCGGCACGAAGTCGATGTGCGGCGCCAAAGCGTGTGCGCACTGGGCGAACCGGTCAGCGAACACCGGCTCGTCCAACAGGTCCAACGCCATTCCCAGCCACTGCGAGCCTTGACCTGGGAAGACGAACGCGACCTTGGCCTTGCCCGCCTTGCCGACCGTGACGGCGGAACTCGGTGTCCTGTCGGCGAGTGCGGCCAGGCCATCGCGCAACGCGTCTTCGGTGTCGGCGACGACCACGGCCCGGTGCTCGAAGGTGCTCCGCGCGCCCAACGTGTGCGCGATGTCGGGCAGGGCGCCGGTCAGGTTCGCCCGCAGAGCCTCGGCTTGCGCGCGCAGGGCCTGCTCCGAGCGAGCTGACACGACGAAGGGCAGGGCCCGTCCGGCCTGCCAGGGGGTTTGCTCGGCGGGATCGTCCTGGACATCGGCTGCCTCCTCCAGGATGAGGTGGGCGTTGGTGCCGCTGGCCCCGAAGGACGACACCCCGGCCCGGCGCGGCTGACCGGTCGCGGGCCACGGGGTCGTGTCGGTGAGCAGGTCGACCGACCCGCTCGTCCAGTCCACCTGCGACGTCGGGGCATCGACGTGCAGTGTCTTGGGCAGGACACCGTGCCGGAGCGCGAGCACCATCTTGATCACGCCGGCGGCACCGGACGCGGCCTGGGTGTGCCCGAGGTTCGACTTGACCGCGCCCAGCAGCAGCGGACGCTGCCGGTCCCGGCCGTAGGTGGCCAGCAACGCCTGTGCCTCGATGGGGTCACCGAGGGTGGTGCCGGTGCCGTGCGCCTCCACCGCGTCCACATCGGACAACTCAAGCCCGGCGTCGGCGACGGCGGCCCTGATCACCCGCTGCTGCGACGGCCCGTTCGGCGCGGTCAGCCCGTTGGACGCGCCGTCGGAGTTGACCGCGCTTCCCTTCAACACCGCCAAGACCTTGTGCCCGTTGCGCTGGGCGTCCGACAGCCGCTCGACGAGCAGCAACGCCGCGCCCTCACCCCAGCCCGTCCCGTCGGCGGCGTCGGCGAACGCCTTGCACCGGCCGTCCTGGGCGAGTCCGCTCAACCGGCTGAACTCCACGAACGGCCCCGGCGTCGACATCACCGACACACCGCCCGCCAGCGCCAAGTCACACTCCCCGGAACGCAGCGACCGGGCCGCCAAGTGCAGCGCTACCAGCGAAGACGAGCACGCCGTGTCGACCGTCAGCGCGGGCCCCTCGAACCCGAAGCTGTAGGCGACCCGCCCGGACAAGATGCTGGCGGTGGCACCCGCGAGCAGGTGCCCTTCGACGTCATCCTCGGAGCTGAGCAGCAGGTAGCTGTAGTCCTGGCCGTTGCTGCCCGCGAACACGCCGGTCCGGCTGCCCCGCAGGTCGTGCGGGTCGATCCCCGCTCGTTCCACGGCCTCCCAGGCGGTTTCGAGCAGGAGCCGCTGCTGCGGGTCCATCGCGATGGCCTCGCGCGGGGAGATCCCGAAGAACGCCGGGTCGAAGTCGGCGGCCTCGTGCAGGAACCCGCCCGCCTGCACGTACGAGGTGCCGCCATCGGCGTCCTCGGCGAACAGTTCGTCCAGGTCCCAGCCGCGATCGGTGGGGAACGCCGAGATGGCCTCGTCGCCCGCCAGCAGCAGCCGCCACAGGTCCTCGGGCGTGGTCACGCCACCCGGGAAGCGGCACGCCATCCCGATGATCGCGATGGGTTCGTCCACGGTGACGCGCGCTGTGGTCTCGACCTCGTGGCTGGTGCCGGTCAGCTCGGCGACGAGGTACTCGGCGAGCGAGGCGGGCTTCGGGTAGTCGAACACCAGGCCCGCGGTGAGCTTCAGCCCAGTAGACGCGGCAAGCCGGTCGCGGACCTCGACAGCGGTGAGCGAGTCGATGCCCAGGTCCTTGAACGGCAGCTGCGCGCCGATGTCGTCCGGTCCGCGATAGCCGAGCACTGTGGCGACCTCGGCGCGGACCAAGTCCAGCAGCACGCCGGTCCGATCGCCTTCGGGCAGGTCAGCGAGCCGGGTCACCCACTGCGCGCGGACATCCCCTGCGTCGACCGGGTCAGGGTTCTCGTCGGTCAGCTCGGTGAGCAGCGGGCTGCGGCGCGTGCTGGTGAACGCGGGGGCGAAGACCGACCAATCGACGTCAGCCACGGTGAGATCACCGCGGGTGTCGAGCGCGCGCCCCAGTGCCTTCAAGGCCTTGGCGGGATCCATCGGGCGCAACCCTCGGCGCACCAACTGGTCGTGGCTGTCGGCGGCCATCCCGGCCCCGTCCCACGGTCCCCATGCGACAGACACCGCAGGCAGGCCCCTGCCGCGCCGGGACTCGGCGAGCGCGTCGAGGTGGGCGTTCGCGGCCGCGTAGGCGCCTTGCCCGCCGCCACCCCAGGTCGACGCGACTGAGGAGAAGTAGACGAACTCCGCTTCGGGCAACAGTTCGTCGAGCAGCGCGGCGCCGACGACCTTGGCCCGCAGCACGTCGGCGAACTCGGCCAGTCCGGTCTCGTTGAGCGGCACCAGCTCGCTGGTCCCGGCCGCGTGCACGACGGTCCCGATCTCGTGCTCTGCGAGGAACGCGACGACCTGCTCACGATCGGTGACATCCAGCGCGACAACCTCGCCTGCCCCGACACCGGTGCGGCTGGCCAGGATGACCCGCTCCGCGCCTTGGTCGGCCAGCCACGCGGCGACGTGCGTGCCCAACGCTCCCGTACCACCGGTAACCAGGACGGTTCCCCGTGGCGTCCACGGAGTCCCAGCAGCGGCGACGGCCCGGGTGAGCCTGCGCCCGAACACGCCGGTCGGGCGGATCGCGACCTGGTCCTCACCGCTCGCGATGACGGCGAGCAACGCGGCAGTGGCCCGGTCATCAGGCACCGGCATGTCGACCACGCCGCCCCACCGCGCACCGAACTCCAGCGCGGCGACCCGGCCCGACCCCCACAGCTGGGCCTGGCCCGGAGCGGTGAGCCGGTCGGCCCGACCGATCGACACCGCACCCCGCGTGATAGTCCACAGTGGAGCAAGCAGGTTGGCGTCCCCGAGCGCTTGCGCCAACACCAGACCGGCGACCTGGCCGGAGGTCATCGGCGGGTACTCGGCGTGCGGTGAGTCGTCGTCGGCCAGCAGCGACAGCACAGCGGTGAAACCCATGCCTGCGACGTCGCGCAGCCGAGCGGCGACTGACCAGCGGTCCACCTCGGTACGCGCGAGCGGCAGCTCGACCACGTCGACACCGTGGGCCCGCAGCGCGCGGACGGTGCCGATCACCGCCTGGTCATCGGCCTTGGCGCTGGGAACGACCACCAGCCAGCTACCCGGCGTCTTCGCTGCGGCGAGCCCGGTCAGCGGCGTCCAGGTGACGCGGTAGCACCAGGTGTCGACCTCGGTGCGGTCCCGCTGTCCGCGACGCCAGTCGAGCAGCGCGGGGAGGACCGCGCGGACCGAGTCCTCGTCGGTGCGCAGGGTGGCGGCGAGCGCGGCGGGGTCGTCGCGGTCGACAGCGGTCCAGAACGCGGAGTCGTGACCGTCGGCACTGGTGGAGGTCGCGGCGCTCAGCCAGTACCGGTCACGGCGGAAGGCGTAGGTGGGCAGGGGGACGACGTGGCCGCCCCAGGGCTCGAACACGGCGCGCCAGTCGACGCCGACGCCGGAGACGTGGGCGCGGGACAGGCCGGTGAGCAGCGCGTCGACCTCGTGGCGGTCGCGCCGGGACAGGGCGACCGCACCGTCGACCACGGCGGTGAGCGCGGCGTCCGGGCCGATCTCGAGGAACCGGGTGGCACCTGCCGCGCGCAGCCAGTCGACGGCACCCGCGAACCGGACCGGCTCGCGCACCTGCCGCACCCAGTAGTCGGCGTCCACGTCGATCAGCAGCTCACCGGACACGGTGGACACGACGGGCAGCGCGGCCCGGCCGTGCGCGATCCCGGCGATGGCCGCGCGCAGGTCGGCCAGCACGGGGTCCATCAGCCGCGAGTGGAAGGCGTGCGAGGTGGCCAGGTCCTTCACCCGGCCGGAGTGTTCAACAATCCGCTCTTTCAACTGTTGAACAATCCCACGATCCCCGGATACGACAAGTGAACGATCCGAATTGACCGCCGCCAGGTCCACGCCGTCGGGCAGCCCACCGGGGAACCGGCGCGCGAGGGTCGCCTCGCTGATCTCCACGGCCAGCATGGCGCCGCCCTCGGGGAGGGCGCCCATGAGCCGTGCACGGGCGTTGACCAGCGTGCACGCGTCGGCCAGCGCCAGGATCCCCGCGACGTGGGCCGCCGCGATCTCGCCGATGGAGTGCCCGACCAGGTAGTCCGGCCGCACACCCCAGGACTCCACCAGCCGGTACAGCGCGACCTCGAAGGCGAAGATCGCGGGCTGCGCGTGCTCGGTCCGCCCCAGGTCGCCGAACTCGGTCACCCCGAGCGCGGCCTTCACCCGCGCGAAAGCCTCGGCGAACACCGGGAAGGCCGCCGCCAGCTGCTCCCCCATCCCGGCCCGCTGCGCGCCCTGACCGGTGAACAGGAACGCCGTCCGACCGTCATCGGCCGTCCCCGTGACGACGTTGCCCGCCGACCGCCCAGCCGCGATGGCCCGCAGCCCGTCGACCAGCCCGTCCCGGTCGCCCGCGAGCACGACGGCCCGGTGGTCCACGCTCGCCCGCGCGGTGGCGAGTGTGTGCCCGATGTCGAGCACGGTCCCGTCGAGCGCCCCCAGCAACCGGTGCGCCTGCTCCCGCAAGACCTCCGGCGTGTGCCCCGACACCAGGCACGGCACCAATCCCCGCTCCGGCGACACGTCTTGCTGAGGCTCAACGGGCTCCGGCGAGGACAAGATCACGTGGGCGTTGGTGCCGCTCATGCCGAAAGACGACACCCCGATGCGGCGCGGGCGGTCCACCTCCGGCCACGGGCGCGCCGCGCTGAGCAGCCCGAGCCCGGCCCAGTCGATGTGCGGCGACGGCTCATCCGCGTGCAGGGTCCGCGGCAGGACACCGTGCCGCAACGCCAGCACCGACTTGATCACGCCCGCGACCCCGGCGGCGGCCTGCGTGTGCCCGATGTTGGACTTCACCGAGCCCAGCCACAGCGGCTCGTCCCGGTCCCGGCCGTACGCCGCCGCAAGGGCTTGCGCCTCGATCGGGTCGCCGAGCACGGTCCCGGTCCCGTGCGCCTCCACGGCGTCCACATCGGACGGAGCCAGGCCCGCGGCCGACAACGCCGCCCGGATCACCCGCTGCTGCGACGGCCCGTTCGGCGCGGTAAGCCCGTTCGACGCACCATCGGCGTTCACCGCCGTCCCGCTCACCACGGCGAGCACGTCATACCCGCGTCGGCGCGCCTCGGACAACCGGGTCAGCACCAGCACTCCGGCGCCCTCACCCCAGCCGGTCCCGTCAGCAGCCGCCGAGAAGGCCTTGCACCGCCCGTCGCCAGCCAAGCCTCCCTGCGCGCCGAACTCGCTGTAGAGACCAAGTCCGGCCATGACCGTCACACCGGCCACCAGCGCCAGGGAGCACTCGTCGCCCTGCAGCGCCTTGACCGCCATGTGCAGCGCCACCAGCGACGACGAACACGCGGTGTCCACAGTGACCGCGGGTCCCTCAAGCCCCAGCGAGTACGCCACCCGCCCGGACACCACGCTCGCGGCGCTCCCGGTCAGTAGGTGTCCTTCCGCGCCCTCCGGCAACTCCAGCCCGATGCCGTAGTTCGACGCCCCGGCGCCCGCGAACACCCCGGTCCGGCTCCCGCGCAACGACAACGGGTCGATCCCCGACCGCTCCAACGCCTCCCACGCGACCTCCAGCAGGACCCGCTGCTGGGGGTCCATGGTCAGCGCCTCGCGGGGGCTGATGCCGAACAGCGCCGCGTCGAACCGGTCGGCGTCGTCGAGGAACCCGCCGCGCACAGCCAGCGGGTCGACGTCGAGTCCGCGCCCCTCGGGGAACCCGGTGACCGCGTCCCGCCCGTCGCGCACCAGGTCCCACAGGTCGTCCGGGGTGCGCACGCCACCGGGGTAGCGGCAGCCCATGCCGACGACGGCGACCGGCTCCCGCAGGGCGGCCAGCCGCTCGCGGGTGTCCGCGAGGTCGGCGGTGACCCGCTTGAGGTACCGCAGGAGCTTCTCGTCGTCAGCCATGTCGGGGTCCTCCACCACATCCGTCCGGGTCGGGGCTGCTGGTCAGGCCGGGGTCACGACACGCCGAGTTCCTTGTCGATGAAGTCGAACACGTCGTCGGCCGATGCCGACTCCAGCCGACCGGCCACCCCCTGGCCACCGGTCACGGTCTCCAGCAGTGCCCGCAGGCGATCGGCGAGCGCGCTGTCGGTCAGCGCCCCCACCGGGAGCGCGGCGACCGTCGCGGTGAGACGGTCGAGGTCGGCGATCGCGGCGGCGTCCGGTTCGGACAGACCGACCAGGTCGCCCCACAGCCGGTCCGCGAGGTCGACCGGTGTCGGGTGGTCGAACACGAGCGTCGCGGGCAGTCGCAGCCCCGTCGCGCCCGCGAGCCGGTTGCGCAGTTCGACGCCGGTGAGCGAGTCGAACCCGAGTTCCTTGAACGCCCGCTCCGGGCCGACCGCCGCGGTGTCGCCGTGCCCGAGGACGGCGGCGGCGTGGTCGCGGACGATGTCCTGCAACGTCCGGCGCTGCTCCGGCTCGGGCAATCTCGCCAGCCGGTCGGACAGGTCGACGGGCTTGGCGGCCCCGGCCTTCGCCCTGGTCGGGGCGCTGGGTCGGACCAAACCGCGCAGCAGCGGCGGAATGTCGTGGACCGCCTTCAGGTCCAGGTTGATCGGCACCAGGTGCGCGTCCGGTAGGGCGAGAGCCGCGTCGAACAACGCCATCCCCTGTGCCGCGGAGATCGTGCCGCCCGCGCGGGCCTTGTGCGACTGGTCCAGGTGTCCGGTCATACCGCTGGCCTGTTCCCACAGGCCCCACGCGAGTGACTGCGCGGGCAGGCCTCGAGCGCGGCGGCGCTGGGCGAGGGCGTCCAGGACGGCGTTGGCGGCAGCGTAGTTCGCCTGGCCTGCGGTGCCGAGAGTCGCCGACGCCGAGGAGTAGAGCACGAAGAACGCCAGGTCCTGATCTGCCGTCAACTCGTCGAGCAGGAGGGCGGCGGTGACCTTCGGGCGCAAAACGGCGGCAAGTCGTTCCAGGGTAAGCGATCCGAGGACGCCGTCGTCGAGAACACCGGCGGCGTGAACGATTCCGGTGAGCCGCACGTCCGCGAGCAGCGCCGCGAGGGCCGCGCGGTCGGTGACGTCACAGGCGATCGCGCGGGCTTGCTCGGGCATGTCGGCCGGAGCGTTGCCACTTCGGCTGACCAGCAGGACGTCCCGCACGCCGTGGACATCGACCAGGTGCCTGGCAAGGAATCCAGCGAGCACACCGCTACCGCCGGTGATCAGGACGGTGCCGTCCCGGTCGATCGGCGCGGGCAGGGTGAGGACGTTCTTCCCGACGTGCCGCGCGCCTGCGATGTGCCGGAACGCGGCGGACGCCTGCCGCAGGTCCCACCCGGTGAGCGGCAACAGGTCGAGCGCGCCCCGGTCGAACAGCGCCAACACCTCGGCCAGGATCTCGCCCAGCCGCCCCGGACCAGCTTCCACCAGGTCGAACGCCTGGTAGCCGGGCAGACCGGCGCGGATGTCGGTCTTGCCCATCTCGATGAACCGACCGCCGTCGGCCAGCAGTCGCAGCGACGCGTCGACGTACTCGCCCGCCAAGGAGTTGAGCACGATGTCGAACCCTCGACCAGCGGTGGCCTCCCGCAGCCGGTCCTCGAAGGACAGTGACCGCGAGGACGCCAGGTGCGTGTCGTCCAAGCCGGTCGCCGCCCACTTGGCCGGGCTCGCGGTGCCGAACGGTTCTGCGCCGAAGTGCCGGACCAGTTGGACCGCCGCCATGCCAACGCCCCCGGAGGCGGCGTGCACGAGCACCCGGTCCCCCTCCGCCATGCGGCCCAGGTCCACCAGCCCGTAGTAGGCGGTGAGGAACGGCGTAGGCACGGACGCGGCCTCCGCGAAGCTCCACTCTGGACGCATCCGGGCCAGCGCACGTCGGTCGGTGGTGGCCTCAGGGCCGAAGCAGGTGGTGAAGACTCCGAACACGCGGTCACCAACCGCCAGGTCCGTCACGTCGGCACCGACTTCGAGCACGACGCCCGCGCCCTCGGTCCCCATGCCTTGCTGGTCGGGCACCAGACCCAGGGTGATCGCGACGTCGCGGAAGTTGACGCCCATGGCCCGCATCGACACCCGGACCTCGTTCGGCCCGAGCACGTCCGACGGGTCCGGTACGAACGCCAGGTTGTCGATCGTGCGGTCCCCGACCACGTCGAGCCGCGTGCCCGGCCTCGGATCCAGGTCAGGAGCGGTTGCCCGTGCCAGCCGGGAGGCCAGCACCTGGCCACGGCGGATCGCCACCTGGGGTTCGTCGGTGGCGAGCGCGGCACCAAGTGCGGCCTGGGATTCCGGGTGGTCGTCGATGTCGACAATCGCGAACCGGCCGGGGTTCTCGCTCACTGCGGACCGGAACAGGCCGTGGACCGCGGCACCCGCGAGGTCCCGGACGTCCTCGCCCGGGGCCGTGCCCACGGCGTTGTGCGTCAAGACCACCAGTCGGACGTCGGCGAAACGCTCGTCGATCGACCAGTCCTGCGCGACGATCAGGGCTTCCTGCGCGGCTTCCTCGGGGGTGACGGCAGTCGGCGACCACAGGACGTTGGCCGGAACCTCGGTCAAGTTGTCCATTGTGGCGTATTCGACCGGATCGCTCGTGGTGACCGGGACCCAGTCGACGCGGAACAGCGACTCCGTGTCGCGGGTGGCGGTGAAGGGTCGCAGCACCAGCGAGTCGATGGTGATCACCGGGGCGCCGTGCGGGTCGGTCGCCGTGACCGCGATGGTGTCGGCACCGAGGCGGCTGATCCGCACCCGCAGTGCCGTGGCACCAGTGGCGTGCAGCGTGACGCCAGACCAGGTGAACGGGAGCAGCGTACCGCCGCCGAGAAGACCACCGAGGGAGGCGGCGTGCAGCGCGGAGTCGAGCAGAGCCGGGTGCAAGCCGAAACTGCCCGCGTCGGCGAGTTCGACCTCGGCGTGGACGTCATCGCCGGACTTCCAGGCGGCGGTGAGGCCTTGGAAGGTGGGGCCGTAGGCGTACCCGGCCTCGGCCAGGGCAGCGTAGAAGCCCTCGGCGTTCAGCGGCTCGCCGGTCGGCGGCCAGGACAGGGTCTCGGGAGTGACGGCCTTGTCACTGAGGGTCGCGGTGGCGTGGGTGATCCACTCGCCGCCGGTCTCTGGTCGTGAGTGGACGGTCAGGTCGGTGCCGTCAGCGCGGACCTGCAGGTGGACGGCACCGCGCTCAGGCAGGACGAGCGGGGTCCGCAGGGTCAACTCGGCGATGTGCGCGCCGACGTGCAACGCCAGGTCGACGAACGCTGTCCCGGGCAGCAGCACCGCCCCACCGACGGCGTGGTCGGCCAACCACGGGTGCGTCGCGAGGGACAGCCGCCCCGTCCACACCGTGCCGTCATCGCCCGCCAGCGGAACGGCGGCGCCCAGCAGCGGGTGCGCCGCGTCGACGAGACCAGCGGCGGTGACATCCGTGCTGGTCGCGGGCTTGGGCCAATACCTGCGGCGCTGGAAAGCGTACGTCGGTAGATCGACCACCCGACCGCCCCAGCCGTGCAACACCGCGGGCCAGTCGACATCGACGCCCGCGACAAAGGCTTCCGCGAGCGCGGTCAGCCACCGGCCCGGTTCGTCGCGGCGCAGGGTGGCCAGGACCGTGCCCGTGACGTCCTTCGCGTCGAGGGTCTCCTGGAGGCCAACAGTCAGCACCGGGTGCGCGCTGACCTCAAGGAACACGGTCCGGCCCGCGTCGATCAAGCCGCTGGCGGCCTCCTCGAACAACACGGTGTCCCGGAGGTTGTCGTACCAGTAGCGGGCGTCGAGCCCTGCGGTGTCGAACGGCGCAGCGGTCACGGCGGAGTGGAAGGGAATCGTGCCGGTGACTGGGGTGATCGGGGCCAGGTCGGTGAGCAGGCGCTCGCGGACCCGTTCGACGTGGGCCGAGTGCGAGGCGTAATCGACCGGGATGCGCTTGGCCCTGATGTCGCAGTCAGCGCAGACAGCCAGCAGTTCGTCCAGCGCCTCGGCGTCGCCGGACACCACTGTGGACAGTGGCCCGTTGACCGCGGCGATGGACAGCGTCGACCAGCAGCCGATCAACCGCTGGGCGTCGGTGTGCGAGACGGCAAGGGAGACCATTCCGCCGTTGACGCGGTCGATGCCGCACGTGTCCGCCCACTGGCGGTGCACGTCGCTGAGTGGCACCTCCTCCGAGCACAGGATCTCGGCGATCGCCTTGGCACGCAGAGCGACGACACGGGCACCATCGGCCAGCGTCAGCCCACCCGCGACGACAGCGGCCGCGATCTCGCCCTGGGAGTGGCCGAGCACGGCGGCGGGCCGAACCCCGGCGGAGATCCACAGCTGCGCCAGCGACACCATCACCGCCCACAACACCGGCTGGACCACGTCGACCCGGTCCAGGTCACCGCCGCGCAGAACGTCGAGCAACGACCAGTCAACGTGCGGGGCGAGCGCGCGTTCGCACTCCTCGATCCGGTCGCGGAACACCGGCTCGTCGAGCAGGTCCTCGGCCATCCCGATCCACTGGGCGCCCTGGCCGGGGAACACGAACACCGGCGCCGCCGACCTCGCGGTAGCGACCGGCTCTCGACCGTCGGCAAGCGCTTCCAGGTCCTCCGGACCGAAGGCCACCGCCCGGTGCGCGAGTGACGCCCGGGTGGTCGCGAGGGTCCAGGCCATGTCGACCGGGTGCGCGTCAACTGTGGACAGACGCTCCGCTTGCTCCCGAACCGCTTCCGACGAGTCAGCCGACAACACCCACGGCACGTTCGGGCGCTCGGCGGGTGTGCGCGCCTCGGTGTCGGACACGGACTCAAGCACGATGTGGGCGTTGGTCCCGCTGACGCCGAACGAGGACACGCCCGCGCGTCGGGGGCGGCCCTGGTCGGTCCAGGTGACGGGCTCGGTGAGCAGCCGGACGGCGCCCGCGGTCCAGTCGACGTGGCTGCTCGGGGTGTCGACGTGCAGGGTGCTGGGCAGCAGGCGGTGCCGCATGGCCTGCACCATCTTGATCACGCCGGCGACCCCGGACGCGGCCTGGGTGTGGCCGATGTTCGACTTCACCGACCCCAACCAGAGCGGTGTCTCGCGGTCTTGGCCGTAGGTGGCGAGCAGCGCTTGGGCCTCGATCGGGTCGCCCAGCCGGGTCCCGGTGCCGTGGCCCTCCACGACGTCCACATCGGACGTGGTGAGACCGGCGTCAGCGAGGGCGGCCCGAATGACACGCTGCTGCGAAGGTCCGTTGGGCGCGGTGAGACCGTTCGACGCGCCATCGGAGTTCACGGCGGTACCTCGGACGACGGCCAAGACGCGATGTCCGTTGCGCCGAGCGTCGGAGAGCCGTTCGACCACCAGAACGCCGACGCCTTCGCCCCATCCGGTCCCGTCGGCCGCGTCCGCATAAGACTTGCAGCGGCCGTTGGGAGCGACGCCGTTCTGGCGGGAGAACTCGGTGAACACGCCAGGGGTCGACATCACGACGACACCACCCGCGACGGCCATGTCGCACTCGCCGCCGCGCAGTGCCCGGACCGCCATGTGCAGCGCGACCAGGCTCGATGAGCAGGCTGTGTCCACAGTGACCGCCGGGCCTTCCAGCCCGAAGGTGTAGGCCACGCGGCCGGACACGACACTGGCGGAACTGCCCGTCGCCAGATAGCCCTCGCTGCCCTCAGGGGCCTCGGCGAGCAGCGACAGGTAGTCATGACTGTTGGTGCCCGCGAACACGCCGGTGCTGGAACCCTTGAGCGACAACGGGTTGATCCCCGAGTGCTCGAACGCCTCCCAAGAGGCCTCCAGCAGCAGGCGCTGCTGCGGGTCCATCGCCACGGCCTCGCGCGGGGACACGCCGAACAGCGCGGCGTCGAAGTCGGCCACGTCGTAGAGGAAGCCGCCCTCGTGCGCGTGGGAGGACGCCGGGTTGTCCGGGTCCGGGTCGTAGAGGCCGTCGAGCCACCAGCCGCGATCGATGGGGAACGGTCCCATGCCGTCGCCGCCGCTGCGCACCAGTTCCCACAGGTCGTCCGGGGAGCTGACGCCGCCGGGGTAGCGGCAGGCCATGCCGATGATCGCGACCGGCTCGTTCGGGTCGGTGCTGGTGGCGACCTGTTCCGGTGCGCGGAGATCGCCCGCGAGGTGGTCGGCGAGCGCGTTCGCGGTCGGGTAGTCGAAGACGAGGGTGGCGGGGAGCGGCAGGCCGGTCGCGGCGACCAGGCGGTCGCGCAGCTCGACGGCGGTGAGCGAGTCGAACCCGAGGTCGTTGAACGGGCGCGACGGTTCGATCGCCTCGGCGTCGCGGTGCCCGAGAACGGTGGCCGCGCTGGTGCGGACGAGGGTGAGCAGGTCACCCGGGTCGACCGGCCGCACCCCGGCGGCGACGGCCTGCTCGGTGAACTCGGTGAGCAGCGGGCTGGGCCGGGACGTGGTGAACGCGGGGGTGAACCGGGACCAGTCGACATCGGCGACGGTGATCGTGGTGTCGCCGTGGTCGAGCGCCTTGGCCAGCGCGGCGACCGCCAGTTCGGGGTCCATCGCGGCGAGTCCCCGTCGGCGCAGGTACTCCTCGGCGTCCTCGCTGACCAGCATGCCGTCCCCGGCCCACGGTCCCCATGCGACAGACGTCACCGGTAGGCCGTTGGCGCGTCGGTGCTCGGCCAGGCCGTCCAGGTAGGCGTTCGCGGCGGAGTAGGCGGACTGGTTGCCGCTGCCCCAAGTGGCCGCGATGGAGGAGAAGAGGACGAGGTGCGCGCTGGGTAGGAGTTCGTGCAGGTTCCTGGCGCCGGTTGCCTTGGCGCGCAGGATATCGGTGAACTCGCCGAGCCCGGTCTCCCCTAGCGGAACGGCCTCGACCATCCCAGCGGTGTGGAAGGCCGCCGTGATGTCGTGGCCCGCGATGGCCTCAGCCAGTTCGTCGCGGTCCGCGATGTCACAGGACTTGATGGTGACCCGGTCACAGTGCTTGGCCTGGAGTTCCTGCGCACGAGGGGCATCGGATCCGCTACGGCTGAGCAGGAGCAGGTGGTCGGCACCACGAGCGAGGATCAAGTCCGCGGCACGAGCGGCCAGAGCACCAGTGCCGCCGGTGATGAGCACGGTTCCTGTCGCACGCCAAGGCTCGGCTTGACCAGCGGCCGCCCTGGTGAGTCTGCGAGCGTAGACACCGGAACCTCGGACGGCGACCTGGTCTTCCGACCCACCGAGGGCGGCGACCAAGCGTTCCGCGGCGCGGGAGTCCAGCGTCTCCGGGAGGTCGATCAACCCGCCCCACCGCGCGGGGAACTCCAGAGCGGCGACCCGGCCCAGGCCCCAAAGCGCGGCCTGATCAGGGTCGACGGGGCGGTCCGTTCGGCCAACGGACTGGGCGCCCCTGGTCACGAACCACAGCGGTGCAAGGTTTCCAGCGTCGCCGAGTGCCTGGATCAGCAGGACGGGCAGCGCCAGCGCGGCGAGCAGGTCGGGGTACTCGGGGTGCGGTCCGTCGAGCGTTCCGGCGATCACGCCGTCGAACTCGCCCAACACCTGCTGCGCGAGGCTCCAGCGGTCGGTCTCGGCGCCGGTGAGGTCCAGCTCGACGACCTCGGCTCCGTGGTGGCGCAGCGCGTCGCGGACATCCTGGGGGCACGCGACAGCCAGCCAGGTCCCCAGCGTCCTCCGCTCGGTCTCCTGGACAGGTGTCCAGGTGGTGCGGTACCGCCAGGAATCCACTGTGGAACGGTCACCACGGCTTCGCCGCCATGCGGTGAGTGCGGGGAGCACGGCGTCAAGGGTGTCCTGGTCCAGGTCGAGACTGGCCGCCAGCGCGCTGACGTCCCCGAGGTCGACGGCGGCCCAGAAGGCGTGCTCGTCATCAGCGGACTCAGCGATCGCGGGGAACGTGTCGAGCCAGAACCGTTGACGCTGGAAGGGATAGGTGGGCAGGTCGGTCGGCGCGCCTCCGCCGATGACCGCCGCCCAGTCGACCCCGGCACCTCGCGCCCACACCCCGGCCACAGCCCGGACCGCGGTATCGACCTCCGCCTTGCCCGACCGCAGCACCGGCGCCGCTGGGCCTTCGACGAGGGCGCTCAGTACCCCATCCGGTCCCAGCTCGAGGAAGTCGGCGTCCTGCCCAGCGACTGCGGCGGCGAACCGGACCGTCTCCCGGACCTGGCGCACCCAGTACTCGGCCGAGTCCACCCGGGTCCCGGCCGTGGGGATGATCCTGATCAGCGGCTCGCGGTAGGTCACCGTGGCGGCGACTTCCGCGAACTCGGCGAGCATCGCGTCCATGTGGTGCGAGTGGAAGGCGTGCGAGACCCGCAGCGCCTTGGTCCGGCGAGATTGTTCAACAAAGCTACGATTCAGCTGTTCAACAATCCTACGATCCCCCGATAGGACAAGTGAACGATCCGAATTGATCGCGGCCAGGTCGACGCCCGCGGGCAGTCCGGTGGGGTACGCGTCCGCGAGGTCGGCCTCGGAGATCTCGACCGCCAGCATCACCCCGTCCCGCAGGAGGGCCTGCATGAGGCGGGCGCGGGCGGCGACCAGGGTGCACGCGTCGTCGAGCGAGAAGACCCCGGCGACGTGCGCGGCCGCGATCTCGCCGATCGAGTGCCCGATCACCAGGTCCGGCGCCAGCCCCCAGGACTCCAGGAGCCGGAACAGCGCCACCTGCAACGCGAACAGCGCGGGTTGGGCGTTGCCGGTCTGGTCCAGGTCGTCGCCGAACGGCACCCGGGCCGTGATGGCGTCGTAGGTCTCGGCGAAGACGGGGAACGCCGCCCGTAGTTCCTCGCCCATCCCCGGCCGTTGCGACCCCTGGCCGGTGAACAGGTATCCGAGCCTGCGCGGCTCAGCGATCCCGCGCGCGACAGTCTCGCCGTCGAGCACGACCGCCCGGTGTGCCAACGAAGCCCGACCAACCGCGAGGGTGTGGGCGACGTCGGCGACGGACACCTCGGTAACAGTGGCCAGGGAGGCAACCTGGGCGTCCAGTGCCGCCTCGGTCTTGCCCGACACCACCCACGGCGTCACAACAGCGGGCCGCACTTCGACGGCATCGCTGTCGGGAGCTTGCTCGATGATCACGTGCGCGTTGGTGCCGCTGACACCGAACGCGGAGACACCGGCCCGGCGCACCCGACCGGCGGGCCACGGCCTGGCCTCGGTCAGCAGCTCGACGGCGCCGGTGGTCCAGTCGACGTGCGGCGTGGGCTCGTCCACGTGCAGCGTGCGCGGCAGCACGCCGTGGCGCATGGCCATGACCATCTTCATGATCCCGGCCATGCCGGACGCGGCCTGGGTGTGCCCGATGTTCGACTTCAGCGACCCCAGCCACAGCGGCTCGTCGCGGCCCTGCCCGTAGGTCGCGAGCACGGCCTGCGCCTCGATCGGGTCGCCGAGCCGGGTTCCGGTGCCATGCCCCTCGACAACGTCCACATCGGACACGGAAAGCCCAGCGGCGACCAGCGCGGAGCGGATGACCCGTTGCTGCGACGGCCCGTTCGGCGCGGTCAGCCCGTTCGACGCCCCGTCGGAGTTCACCGCCGAACCGCGCACGACGGCCAACACGTCGCGGCCCTGCCGCTTGGCCTCGGCGAGCGGCATGATCAGCAGGGCGCCGACCCCCTCGCCCCACCCGGTCCCGTCGGCGGCGCCCGCGAACGACTTGCACCGGCCATCGCCCGCGAGACCGTTCTGGCGGCTGAACTCGGAGAAGATATCGGAGCTGGTCATCACCGCGACACCGGCGACGAGCGCCATCCCGCACTCCCCGGCGGCCAGCGCGCGCGTCGCCAGGTGTAAAGCGACGAGACTGGACGAACAGGCAGTGTCCACAGTGACCGCAGGGCCCTCAAGCCCGAAGGTGTACGCGACCCGGCCGGACATGACGCTGCTGGAGGTACCGGTGAGGTAGTGGCCCTCCGAGCCGGTGGCGGTGTTCATCCCGACCCCGTAGCCGGAGGCCGATGCGCCGACGAACACGCCGGTGTCGGTGCCGCGCAACGAGTACGGGTCGATGTTCGTCCGCTCCAGGACCTCCCACGCGGCCTCCAGCAGCACCCGCTGCTGCGGGTCCATCGACGCGGCCTCACGCGGGGAGATGCCGAACAGGTCAGCGTCGAACGTGGTGGCGTCGTAGATGAAGCCACCCTCCGGGGCATAGGGCCCCTCGGCGTGCCAGCCGCGGTCGGTCGGGAACACGGAAACGCCGTCGACCTCGTCGCGCACCAGGCGCCACAACGCCTCCGGGCTGTCCACGCCACCCGGGAAACGGCAGCTCATCCCGACGATGGCCACCCCGTCCGAATCCGCGTGACCCACGCGGGTCGCCGCGCTGGACGTGGTCGTGTCCTCCGGGTGGAGTTCGGCCAGCACGTGGTCGGCGAGCGCGACGGGATTCGGGTAGTCGAAGACGACGGTGGCGGCCAATCCGATCCCGGTCGCGGCCGTGAGCCGATTGCGCACTTCCACGGCGGTGACCGAGTCGACGCCCAGGTCCTTGAACGGCCGGTCCGAGTCGACCGGGTCGGGGTAGCCGAGCACCACGGCGGTCTCGTGGCGGACGGCGTCCACGACGAGTCGGCGCCGCTCAGCGGGGGTGCGGTCGGCCAGCGCCTGGACCAGCGGCGCGCCATCGGGGACGTCGGACGCGACGACGACGTCGGGCGCGAAGGCGGCCAGCAGCGGACTGGGCCGGGAGGTGGTGAAGGTCGGGACGAAGCGGGTCCAGTCGATATCGGCGATCGTCACGGCCGTCTCGCCCGCGTCGACCGCGGCGGCGAGACCGGCGAGGCAGCGCTGCGGGGACATGGGGTTGATCCCACGGCGCCGTAGGTACTCCCCCGCACCGCCCCTGGTGGCCATACCGGCGTCTGCCCAGGCTCCCCACGCGATAGAGGTCGCCTTGAGCCCGCGTGCCTGCCTGGCCTCGGCGAGGGCGTCAAGGTAGGCGTTCGCGGCGGCGTAAGAGGCCTGGTTACCGCTGCCCCAGACACCGGCGATCGACGAGAAGAAGACGAACAGCTCCGCGTCACCTAGAAGCTCGTCCAGGTGCGCGGCGCCGAGGACCTTCGCGCGCAGCCCGTCCGCGAACTCGGAAACGTCCGTCTCGTCCAGCGGCACCGAGTGGTCGACCCCGGCGGCGTGCACGACCCCGACCACTGGGTGCTCCGCCAGCACGGCCTCCAGCGAGGCGCGGTTAGCGACGTCGCAAGCCACCACCGGTGCATTCAGCTCGGCCGACAGCTCTGCCGCACCCGGAGCCTCGATCCCGCGACGGCTCGCCAGGACGACGGAGGCACCCCTACCAACCAGCCACCGCGCGACCGAGGCGCCCAGGGCCCCAGTGCCACCGGTTACTAGAACAGGTCCAGACAGGGCCAGAGGCGCGGTCGCCCGTGGCTCGGCCGATCGCTCTAGCCGACGACCGAAGAAGCTTGATCCGCGAACAACGACCTGGTCTTCGTCTCCGCCCAACGCGGCAACGAGTGCGGCAGGGTCGGCTCCGGGAGACAGATCTACCAGGCCACCCCACCGCGTTGGCACCTCTAGCGCCGCGACCCGCCCAAGGCCCCACACCTGCGCCTGCACCGGGTCGTCCAACCCGCGCGTGACACACCACAGCGGCGCGGTAACCCCAGCGTCGCCGAGAGCCTGAACGAGCGTGAGGGTCCCACCTACGCCGACGGTGACCGCGTCGTCGTCGACATGCGGTCGGTCGTCGAACGCCAGCAGCGACAGGACGCCATCCGGGTAGCCGACCTCGCGCATGCGTTCGGCCAAGGTCCACCGGTCTAGGTCATCGTCGGCGAGCACGATCTCGACCGTCTCGACGCCTCTAGCGGCCAACGCGTCGAGACACCACTGACCGTCGACGGCTTCGGTCCGCACTACGGCCCAGGTCCCCGTCGCGCCAGCTCGGGGCGTGATCGGCTTCCAATCGACCCGGTAGCGCCAAGACTCGGCCGCGACGACCGGCGCCGATAGCCAGTAGTGCTGACGTTGGAACGGGTACGTCGGTAGGTCTACCTGCGCGCCACCGGCCGCGAACACCGACCAGTCGACGCGGACACCCGCGACGTGCGCCTCCGCGACGGCGGTGAGCCACCGCCGCAGGCCACCCTCGTCTCGGCGCAGCGTCGCCAGCGCGGCACCGGTCTGCGCGAGAGTCTCCTGGAGGCCGACGGTGAGCACCGGGTGGGCGCTGACCTCGATGAACACGGTGTGCCCTGCGGCCAGCGCCGCCGAGGAGGCCTTGTCGAACCGCACCGTCTCGCGCAGGTTGCGGTACCAGTAGTCAGAGTCGAGTTCGGCCGTGTCGATCACGTCGCCGGTCACGGCCGAGTAGAACGGCACCTGGGCTGTTCTAGGCGTAAGACCCGCGAAGTCGAGACGGTCACGCAACCGCTCCACGTGAGCGGAGTGCGACGCATAGTCGACCGGGACGCGCCGCGCTCGCACGCCCGCGTCCTCACAGTGCGCCAACAGCTCGTCGAGCCCGGCGACGTCACCGGACACCACAGTCGATAGAGGCCCGTTGACCGCCGCCACCGACACACCCGGCCAGCGCTCGACCAACTCGGCTGCCTCGTCGTGCGGTAGGGCTACCGACACCATGCCACCGGTACCGCCAAGCACCTCCGCGATGGCCTGGCTGCGCAGCGCCACTACGCGCGCGCCGTCCTCCAGGCTCAACGCGCCAGCGACCACCGCGGCCGCGATCTCCCCTTGCGAGTGCCCGATCACGGCCGCGGGCGTCACCCCGACCGAGCGCCACAGCTCGGCCAGCGACACCATCACCGCCCACAGCACCGGCTGGACCACGTCGACACGCTCTAGGTCGACGCGGTCCAAGTCTCCGCGGTTCGAGTCACCGGCGCGGACGACGTCGAGCAGCGACCAGTCGACGTGCCCGGTCAGCGCGTGCGCGCACTCGGCCATCCGCGCGGCGAAAACCGGCGAGGTCGCCAGCAGCCCGGTCGCCATGCCCAACCACTGCGACCCCTGCCCGGGGAACACGAAGACCGGCGCGACCTCGGCGCGCGCGACCCCGGTGACGACATCAACCGCCGACTCGCCGCGCGCCACGGCAGCCAGTCCGGCCCGGAGCTCGTCGGTAGAGCTACCGACCACGACAGCGCGGTGCTCCAAGTCAGCGCGACCCGTCGCCAACGACCAGGCGACGTCGACCGGCCGTGCGTCCACACGAGACAGGTCAGCGGCAGCGGCGCGCAGGGCTTCGCCGGTGCGGGCGGCCACCGGCCAAGCGACGACGGTGGGCGGGTCGACCGGCTCGACCTCGGCCTCTTGGTCGGCCTCCTCCAGCACGATGTGCGCGTTGGTGCCACTGACGCTGAACGACGACACACCGACCCGGCGCGGACGCTCGGGATCGCGCGGCCACGGCGACGGCTCGGTGAGCAGCTCGACCGCGCCAGCGGCCCAGTCGACGTGCGGGGTGGGGGCGTCGACGTGCAGGGTCTTGGGCAGCAGCTCGTGGCGCAGCGCCTCGACGACCTTGATGATCCCGGCGGCACCGGCGGCGGCCTGGGAGTGCCCGAGGTTGGACTTCACCGACCCGAGCCGCAGCGGCCGGTCCCGCTCCTGCCCGTAGGTGGCCAGTAGAGCCTGCGCCTCGATGGGGTCGCCGAGAGTGGTACCTGTGCCGTGGGCCTCGACGGCGTCTACGTCGGCGGGGGTAAGACGGGCGTTGGCGAGCGCGGCGCGGATGACCCGCTCTTGCGATGGGCCGTTGGGGGCCGTCAGGCCGTTGGAGGCGCCGTCAGAGTTAACGGCGGTGCCCCGCACAACAGCGAGGATGCGGTGTCCGCGTGCCTTCGCGTCGGCCAGTCGCTCTACGACCAGGACACCGGCGCCTTCGGCCCATCCGGTCCCGTCAGCGGCGGCGGCGAAGGCCTTGCAGCGACCGTCAGCGGCTAGCCCCTTCTGGCGGCTGAACTCGGTGAAGATGCCGGGGCTGGTCATAACAGTGACGCCACCGGTCAGCGCCAGGTCGCACTCCCCCGCGCGCAACGCCTGCACGGCCAAGTGGAGCGCTACGAGGCTGCTGGAGCAGGCAGTGTCAACGGTGACGGCAGGACCCTCTAGCCCCAAGGTGTAGGCGACGCGACCAGAGACGACGCTAGGGGCATTGCCGGTAAGGAGGTGGCCCTCCGCACCCGGCGGTAACTCGCGAAGGCCAGCGCCGTAAGCAGAGGACGACGAACCGATGAACACGCCGGTACGGCTACCGCGCAACGACAGCGGGTCGAAACCAGAGCGCTCGACGGCCTCCCACGCGGTCTCCAGCAAGATGCGCTGCTGGGGGTCCATCGCGACCGCTTCACGCGGGGAGATGCCGAACAGGGTGGCGTCGAACTCCGCCGCGGTGTGGACGAACCCGCCTTCGCGCGCGTAGCTCGTCCCCGGCGCGTCGGGGTCGTCGTCGAACACGACGTCCCAGCCCCGGTCGGTGGGGAACGGCGAGACGCCGTCGCGGCCCTGGGCGACCAGGTCCCACAGCTGCTCGGGGGAGTTGACCCCGCCGGGGTAGCGGCAGGCCATGCCCACGATGGCGATCGGCTCGTGCGGCCTGTCCTCGGCCACCCGCAGTCGGCGGCGGGCCTGGCGCAGGTCGGCGGTGAGGCGCTTGAGGTATTCCAGATACTTCTTCTCGTCAGTCACCCGATGCCACCTTCTCCAGGGCCGACGCCTGCGCGCACAAAACCCGCCTGCCCACCTCGGAAAATCGGCGGGCATTCCGGGGCCAGAACACGACTCAGACCCTAGGAAGCACCGTCCTGGCCGGACAACCCCCTAGCACCCCTAGCTGACCAGGCCTTAGGGGCTTGACACCCCGGGGTGCGCCGGAGAAATGCCGCGGTGCAATTACCGCACGCCTTTTCCCCGTTTCCACAATGGCACACGCCGGGTTCAGCGACCGAGTTCCTGGTCGATGAGCGAGAGGAATTCCTCATCGGAGGCGGCGTCCAGGTCGGCGGCGGGCGCGGCCTGCGCGACCCCGTCCCAGCCCGCGAGGAACGACCGCAGCCGCACCGCCAGCTTGATCCGGGTCAGCCCGTCCGGCGCGGCACCGGCGAAGGCCGACTCCACCGCGTCCAGCTCGGCCAGCAGCGCGTCGACCCCGGTCGCCGGGCTCAGCTCGGCCCGCAGGTGCCTGGCCAGCTCCGCCGAGGTCGGGTAGTCGAAGGCCAGCGACGCGGGCAGGGCGAGGCCGGTGGCGGTGGCCAACCGGCTCCGCAGCTCGACGGCGGTGAGCGAGTCGAAGCCGAGGTCGCGGAACGCCCGGTTCGGGTCGACGCCGCGGTAGCCGAGGACATCGGCGACGGCATCGGTGACCAGCGTCAACAGTGCCGCGTCCCGGTCGGCCTCCGACAGCCCGGCGAGCCGTTCCCGCAGGTCGCTCTCGACCGGCCGCGGGCTCACCTGGGGCAGGAGTTCGGTGAACAGCGCCCCGGGGCGGGCGGTGTGGAAGGAGTCCGCGAACCGGGGCCAGTCGACGTCCGCCACGGTCACGGTCGGCACCTCCGCGTCCAACGCGGCACCCAAGGCTTCCAGTGCGTCAGCGGGATCCAAGGCGGTGAGGCCGCGTTTGCCCAGGTAGTCCTCGGAACCGGCGGCCATTCCGGCGCCCGCCCACGGGCCCCAGGCCACTGCGGTGACCGGTGTGCCCGCTGCTCGGCGGCGGTGGGCGATCGCGTCCAGGGCGGCATTGGCGGCGGCGTAGGCGGCCTGGCCTCCGCTGCCCCACACGCCTGCGATGGACGAGAACAGGACGAAGGTGTCCACTGTGGCCAGTTCGTCGAGGTGCTGCGCTCCGACTGCCTTGGCCCGCAATGTGTCCGCGATGGTGTCGGCGTCGAGCTGGTCCAGCGGTGCGACACCGGGGACGCCTGCGGCGTGGATGATCGTGGTCACCGGGTTGTCGAGCAGCAACTGCCGGACGGCCTCGCGATCTCCCAGGTCACAGGACACGACTCGGACCTGCGCGTCGAGGCTCGCGACGAGTTCGGCTACGCCGGGTGCGTCGGCTCCGCTACGGCTGACCAGCACGAGTTCGTCCGCGCCCCGGGCGACCACCCAGCGGGCCACCTCAGTACCGAGCGCGCCGGTGCCGCCTGTGATGAGGACCGGGCCGGTGGGACGCCATTGCCTGGTGGGCGACAACTTCGCGCTGGTCAGGCGCCTGGCCAGGAGCTTGTTGTCGCGCACGGCCACCTGGTCCTCGGTGCCCGCCAGCGCAGCGATCAACCCTGGTCCGTCACCGTCGATCAAGCCACCCCAGCGGCGTGGCCGCTCCAGTGCCGCGACTCGACCCAGGCCCCAGAACTGGGCCTGCTCCGGATCCGCCGACTCTCCATCGACGGACACCGCACCGGTCGTCATGCACCAGACTGGGGCGCCATCTCGCTTGAGCAGGTCGACGGTGTCAATCAGGTCCATAAGGGACACGATCCCGGCGAGGCCGTCGATCTCGTCCTGGACGACTGTGGCACCGTGTGCTTCCAGGAGTTTCGCGATGCCACGGTCGTCTTGGCCCAGGACAGCCCAGGTTCCGCTGAGTTCGGCGGCCGAGGTCGCGATCGGGGTCCACGTGATGTCGTAGGTCAGGTCGTCGGTTCGGG
Organism: Actinokineospora globicatena; assembly: GCF_024171945.1. Classification (GTDB taxonomy): domain Bacteria; phylum Actinomycetota; class Actinomycetes; order Mycobacteriales; family Pseudonocardiaceae; genus Actinokineospora; species Actinokineospora globicatena. The sequence goes on along the minus strand of NZ_JAMTCR010000002.1, from coordinate 2,186,362 downwards.
ACCGCTTCGCCTCCAGCGGCCAGAAGCGCTGCCGGTCGAAGGCGTAGATGGGCAAGGGAACCTGCCTGCCGCCAGCCAGCAGCGGTCGCCAGTCGACATCGACACCCGCGACGTGCAGGCGTCCAATGGCGGTCAGCAGCTCGGTCCGCTCATCCTTGCCTGCCCGCAGTGACGCGGCGGCGACGCTCGACTCCGCGATGGTGCCCACCAACGCGGTCAGCACGCCGTCTGGGCCCAGCTCCAGGAACCTCGTGACGCCACGGCGTTGTGCCTCGGCCACCGCGTCGGCGAACCGGACCGGCTCGCGGACCTGGCGCACCCAGTACTCGGGGCTGCTCATGTCGGCGTCTGGGCGGACGGTCGAGATGATCGCCTGCTCGCCCGGTGACATGGCCAGTTCTTGGACCACCGCCTCGAACTCGGGCAGCATCGGGTCCATTCGGTGCGAGTGGAAGGCATGTGAGACAACGAGTCGCTTGACTCGGCGTCCCTCGGCTGACCACCTCGAAGCCAAGGCGTCGATCGCGTCTTCGTCACCGGAGACCACCAACGACTGCGGGCCGTTGACGGCGGCGAGATCGACTCCTGGAGGCAGGTCGACGTCAGCCAGTGCGGCTTCGACGGCGAGCATGGCGCCACCCGTCGGGAGGGCCTGCATCAGGCGACCTCGGGCCGCGACCAACGTACAGGCGTCCTGGAGCGTCAGGATTCCATTGACGTGCGCGGCCGCCACCTCGCCGATGGAGTGTCCGATCAGGACATCCGGCGTGATCCCCCACGACTCGACCAGCCGGTACAGCGCGACTTCCAGGGCGAAGATCGCGGCTTGGGCGTGCACGGTGTCGTCGATGTTGTCGTCGTCGAACGGGAGCCGCTCGCGGACGTCGTCGAACGCGCGGGCGAACACGGGGTAGACCCGCAGCTCACGGCCCATGCGAGCCCGCTGCGCGCCTTGCCCGGTGAACAGGATCGCGAGCTTGCCCCGCTCAGCCAGACCATCCTGCGCTGTCTGGAGGCCTTCGGTGAACTCCTGGGCGTCGGCGGCGATGACGACGGCTCGGTGCGGCAGCAGTGCCCGGTCCAGCAACGACGCGGCGACGTCCACGGTCGGTCGGACGTCCAGCAGGGCTTGTGCCTGGCCGCGGAGGGCTTGCGGGGTTGCGGCCGAGAGGACGAACGGCGTCGGCTCGTCGAGTTCGATCTGGATCGTCGGCGGGGTCGGGAAGTCCTCGAGGATGACGTGCGCGTTGGTGCCGCTGACGCCGAACGACGAGATCCCCGCGCGGCGCGGCCGGTCGGCGGGCCAGGCTTGGGAGTCGGTGAGGAGCGCTACGGAGCCGGTGGTCCAGTCGACCCGGGTGCTGGGTTCGTCCACGTGCAGGGTGCGCGGGAGTTCGCCGTGGCGCATGGCCATGACCATCTTGATGATGCCCGCCACGCCTGCCGCCGCTTGCGTGTGGCCGATGTTGGACTTGACCGAGCCGATCCACAGCGGGGTGGCGCGGTCTTGGCCGTAGGTGTTGAGCAGCGCTTGGGCCTCGATCGGGTCGCCGAGGGAGGTGCCGGTGCCGTGCGCTTCCACCGCGTCCACATCGGACGGAATGAGGTGGGCGTCGGCGAGCGCGGCCGTGATGACTCGTTGCTGCGCGGGACCGTTCGGCGCGGTGAGGCCGTTCGACGCCCCGTCCTGGTTGACGGCCGTGCCACGGACCACCGCCAGGATCCGACGCCCGTCGCGCAGGGCGTCACCGAGGCGCATCACTACGAGGACGCCGACGCCTTCACCCCAGCCGGTGCCGTCCGCACCTGCCGCGAACGCCTTGCAGCGACCGTCCGGGGCGAGTCCGCGTTGCCTGCTGAACTCGATGAAGGCTCCCGGCGTCGACATGATCGTGACGCCACCGGCCAGCGCCATGTCGCACTCGCCGCCCTTGAGCGCCTTGGCCGCGAGGTGCAACGCCACCAGGCTGCTGGAGCACGCCGTGTCCACCGTGAGCGCGGGCCCTTCCAGCCCGAAGGTGTAGGCGATCCGTCCCGAGAGGACACTCGCCGCGTTCCCGGTGCCGACGTGCCCTTCCAGATCCGACCGCCCGACGAGCAACGCCGGGTAGTCCTGCCCGTTCGTCCCCGCGAACACCCCCGTGCGACTTCCCTTGAGCCCCTTCGGATCTAGCCCAGCGTCCTCAAGCGCCGCCCACGACGCCTCCAACATCAACCGCTGCTGCGGATCCATCCCCACAGCCTCCCGCGGCGAGATCCCGAACAACCCCGCGTCAAACCCCGTGGCGGTGTCCAAGAACCCACCCACCCGAGCATAAGAAGTCCCCACCCGCTCCGGATCATCATCAAACAACCGCCCCAAATCCCACCCCCGATCCCCCGGGAACGCCCCCACGCCGTCAACGCCATCCCGAACAACCCGCCACAACCCCTCAGGCCCCTCAGCACCCCCCGGCAACCGACAAGCCATCCCCACAATCACCACAGACCCCTCATCAACCCCCTCCCGCCAACTACCCCCATCCCCAGCGGGGCGAGCCGTCGGCGAACCGCCATCCCGCTGAGCCACAGGCACGCCGGCACCGCGCCCACCCCCAGACAGGCCCATTACGTGCCCGCCAGCACCGCCCTCGCCCACACCCAAGCCAGCGCTGGTCGAACCAGTCGTAGGCGAGCCGCCATCGCGCTGGGTCAGGGGCACGCCAGCACCGCCCTCAAGCTCCCCCACCTGCCCAAACGCGGCAAGGTCCGCGCTGGCCGCATTCCGCTCTCCCATGGCCGTGTCAGCACCCTGCCCACTGGGAATCGCGCCACCTTCAGGCCAGCCGACGCCATTCAACGACGCTGCGTCGACCTGACCGGAGTTCACCTCATCAGGCGACTTGCCGAGGTCGTCCACACCCGGCTCGCGCGCGCCCGCCCGCGACGGCAGCCCCCACCCACTCCGGGGGGCGGCCCTGGTCCAGTCTACCGGGACTGCGGGGTCGGCAGGGGGTGCGGCGGGACCCTGTGGATGGCTCGAGGGGTTGTGGATAACCAGGGTCCGCAGGTGGACGGCCACATCGGCGGGGGTGGGGTGGTCGAAGACCAGGCTTGCGGGTAGTGGGTGTGTGAGGGCGGCGGCCAGGGAGTTGCGGAGTTCGAGGGCCGTGAGCGAGTCGATGCCGAGGTCGCGGAAGGCGCGGTCGGGGTCGATGGTGGTGTGGCCGAGGATGGCGGCGGTGTGGGTGACGACCAGGGCCAGCAGGTCGCGGACCGGCTCGGTCGCGGCGCGGCGGGTGGGGAAGTCGGACAGCAGCGGGCTGTTCGAGGTGAAGTTGGGCCAGTCGACGTCGGCGATGGTGACCGTGGTGTCGCCCGCGGCGAGGGCGGTGGCCAGGGCGGCCAGCGCACGGCGCGGAGCCAAGGGGCGCAGGCCGCCGCGGCGCAGGCGGGTGGAGACGTCGGCGGCCATGCCCGCGCCCGCCCATGGACCCCAAGCCACGGCCAAGCCGGACAGACCACGGGCGCGGCGCGACTCGACCACGGCGTCCAACTCTGCGTTCGCGGCGGCGTAGTTGCCCTGCCCCGCGCTGCCGATCACCCCGGCCAGCGATGAGAACACGACGAAGGTGGTCGCGGGCTCGGCCAGTTCGTCGAGCCAACGGGCGGACTTGGCGCGCAATACTGCGTCCAAGCGGGGCTCGTTGAGCGCGTCGAGCACTCCGTCGTCAACGATGCCAGCGGCGTGGAATATGGCTCGAACCGGGTGCTCGGCCAGCAACGATGCGACGGCAGCCCGGTCGGAGACGTCACACGCAACGATGCGCACGGTGGCGTCCAGGCTCGCAACCAGCTCGGCGGCACCGGGCGCGTCCGGGCCACGACGGCTGGCGAGGACCAGCTCGGTCGCCCCCTGCTCGACCAGCCACCGCGCCACCTCGGCACCCAGCGCACCCGTCCCGCCGGTGACCAAGACCGGACCATCAGGCACCCACGGCGTCCGGGCACTGACCGCCGCCCGGCGCAACCTGCGGGCGAACACGCCAGACGCGCGGACCGCGACCTCGCTCTCGTCACCAGCGAGCACCGCCGCGAACCGCCGCGCGGCACGACCCTTCAGCTCGGCAGGGACGTCAACCAGACCACCCCAACGACCGGGGACCTCCAGCGCGGCCACCCGACCGAGTCCCCACACCCGAGCCTGCACCGGGTCGACGACCTCGCCATCGACCGCGACCGCACCCCTGGTGACGCACCACAACGGCGCGGGCAGGTCCGCTTGAACGACCCGCAGCACGTCCGCGACCGGGAGCAAGGCCAGCACGCCAGTCAACCCGTCGACGACAGGCAGTGCGTCTACGGTCGTTGAAATGATCTCAACACTCGCCAATGCGGCGCCGATGTCCGCGGGAACGGCACCATCGGGTGTGATCACCAGCCATCGACCGGTCACCACGGCAGGGGAATCATCGAGCGGACGCCAGGAGATCCGATAGCGCCACGAGTCCACAGTAGAACGCTCGCGATGATCGCGGCGCAGGGCGGTCAGAGCCGGGAGTACTGCAGCAACCTCAGCGGAGGCCGCAACCGCACCAGACTCGATGGCGGCCCAGAAGCCGTCGTCCCCGGCGACGGCCGGTTCGAGCCAGTACCGTTCGCGCTGGAACGCGTACGTCGGCAGGTCGATCGGCACCCCGCGCCCGAAGATCGCGGTCCAGTCGACGCGCACGCCCCGCACATGGAGGTGCGATAGCGCCTCCATAGTGGACTCAACTTCTTCGCGCCCACCACGTAGAACAGGGACGGCTGTTGCTGTCACGGTCTTCTGAACCAGCGCCGCCAGCACGCCGTCGGGACCAAGTTCCAACCAGGTGTCGGCATCGACCGTCCGCACCGCGTCGGCGAACCGCACGGTCTCGCGGACCTGCCGCACCCAGTACTCCGGCGTGGCGATATCACCCACCGAGGTCAGCGCGAGCGGGATCTCCGGCCGCCGAAACTCCAGCGTCTCCACCACCCGGGCGAACTCGCCAAGCATCGGGTCCACCAGGTGCGAGTGGAACGCATGGGAGACCGTCAGCCTCTTGACCCGAATTCCCTGCTCGATGAGCTTGCTGCTCAACAACTCTATCGCTGATACACTTCCAGATAGGACAGTCGAACGATCCGAGTTCACCGCCGCCAGGTCGACGCCGTCAGGGAGCTGTCCCGCCAGCTCAGCCTCGGAAGCCTCCACCGCCAGCATCGCCCCGCCGGCGGGGAGGGCCTGCATGAGCCGAGCCCGGGCGGTGAGCAGGACACAAGCGTCGTCCAGCGACAGCACCCCGGCGACGTGGGCGGCGGCCAGCTCGCCGATCGAATGTCCGACAAGGTGGTCGGGCCGCACGCCCCACGACTCCACCAACCGGAACAGCGCGACCTGCAGCGCGAACAGACCGGCTTGGGCATAAGCCGTCTGATCGAGCGACGCGCCATCACCGAACACGACGTCGGCGAGCGGTCGGTCCAGGTCGACCCGCGCGCACACCGCGTCGAACGCCGCCGCGAACATCGGGTAGGCCGCGTGCAGTTCGCGCCCCATTCCGGCCCGCTGCGAACCCTGACCGGTGAACAGGAACGCGACGCGTCCATCCCCGGCGACGCTTCGCACCAATCCCGGCGCCGGACGGTCGGCGATAAGCGCTTCCAGTGCTGCTTCGTTCGTGACCACCGCACGGTGTGATAGATCCGCACGGCTTGTCACGAGCGCCCTGGCCACCGCCGCGACCGGCTGCTCTCCGGCAAAGTCCCTGAGCCGCTGGGCTTGCGCTCGCAACGCTGCGGCACTACGACCGGAGATCACCCATGGAAGGGTCGAATTGTCCTCACTGGCAACGGGTTCCGCCGCCAGATATTGCTCGAGGATCGTGTGCGCGTTCGTCCCGCTCACCCCGAACGACGACACAGCGGCGCGCCGGGGCCGGTCCACCTCGGGCCACGGCCGGGCCTCGGTCAGCAGTGCCACCGCGCCGGATTCCCAGGCCACGTGCGGGGATGGCGCGTCGACGTGCAGTGAGCGCGGCAGGATCCCGGCCCGCAGCGCGAGCACCATCTTGATCACGCCACCGACGCCGGACGCGGCCTGCGCGTGCCCGATGTTCGACTTCAGCGAGCCCAGCCAGAGCGGCTCGGTGCGGCCTCGCCCGTAAGTCGCCAGCAGCGCCTCGGCCTCGATCGGGTCGCCGAGTCGGGTGCCCGTGCCGTGGCCTTCGACTACGTCCACATCAGACTCAGCGAGGCCACCGGAGGCCAGCGCGGCGCGGATCACCCGCTGCTGCGACGGGCCGTTGGGTGCGGTGAGACCGTTTGACGCTCCGTCGGAGTTGACCGCCGAGCCGCGCACCACGGCCAGCACGCGGTGCCCGTTGCGCAGCGCGTCCGACAGCCGCTCGACGACCAAGACGCCGACGCCTTCCGACCAGCCCGTTCCATCGGCTCCGGCCGCGAAGGCCTTGCAGCGCCCGTCGGCCGCCAGCCCGCCCTGGGTGGCGAACTCGGCGAAGACCGCGGGTGAGGGGATGACCGTGACACCACCAGCTAGCGCGAGGTCGCATTCGCCGTCGCGCAAGGCCTTGGTGGCCCAGTGCAGCGCCACGAGACTGCTAGAGCACGCAGTGTCCACAGTGACCGCTGGGCCTTCGAGTCCGAGGGTGTAGGCGATCCGGCCGGACATCACGCTGTTCGCGGTGCCGGTGAGGAAGTGGCCCTCGATTTCCGACGGCAGCTCCGCCCCCGTCCCGTACCCGGAGTTCGACGCCCCGACGAACACGCCGGTGGCCGATCCCCTGAGCGACAACGGATCCACCCCGGCGCGCTCGAACGCCTCCCACGCCGTCTCCAGCACGAGCCGCTGCTGCGGATCCATCGCCAACGCCTCCCGCGGCGAGATGGCGAACAGATCAGCGTCGAACCGGGTAGCGGTCTCCACAAACCCACCCCGCCGCGCGTACTTGACGTCGGCCTCCAGATCCCACCCCCGATCCCCGGGGAACTCCCCAATCGCATCCCCCTCACCCACCACCAACTCCCACAACCCCTCCGGCGACTCCACCCCACCCGGATATCGACACGCCATCCCCACAATCACCACCGGGTCATCCGCATCCCGATCCCGCACCGCCACCACACGCTCCGGCTCGCCATCAGCAAGCAGAGCGAGCACATGGTCGGTAAAGGCCTGCGCGGTGGGGTGATCGAAGACAGCAGTGGCGGGGATGGCCAGGGCAGTGGCTGCAACCAGGCGATTGCGCAGGTCAACAGCGGTGAGGGAGTCGAAGCCCAGATCCTTGAACGGCTTCTCCGGATCAACTGCGGCCGAGTCGGAGTGACCAAGGGAAGCGGCGGCGTGGTGGCGCACCAAGGCCAGGACGGTTGCGGCGCGTTCATGGGTGGGTAGGGCGGAGGTTGTTGATGCCCAGGAGGTGGCGGCGGGAGCAGCGTCGGCGGGGAGGAAGTCGGTGAGGAGGGGGCTGGGGCGGGATGAGGTGAAGGTGGGGAGGAAGCGGGTCCAGTCGATGTTGGCGATGGTGATGGTGGTGTCGCCGTGGTCTAGGGCGTCGGCGAGGGCGGAGAGGGCGCGGGACGGGGGTAGGGGGGTGAGGCCGCGCCTGCGGAGGTAGTCGGCGGTGGGGCCGGTGGCCATACCTGCTGACCAGGGGCCCCAGGCAATCGAGGTGGCGCGTTGGCCGGAGCCAGCTCGGTGCTCCGCGAGGGCGTCCAGGTACGCGTTCCCGGCGGCGTAGGCGGATTGGCCGCTGCTGCCCCACACGCCCGCGATGGAGGAGAAGAAGATCAGGTGGGCGTCCGGAGCGAGCTCGTGCAGGTGGCGCGCCCCGAGGACCTTGGCGCGCGTCACCTCGGCGTAGGCGACCGGATCAGCGCTGATGAGCGGCGTCCGCGTGTCGACCCCCGCCGCATGGACCACGATGGAGACCGGGTACCGCGCCAGCAGGTCAGCCACCGCGTCCCGATCCGCGATGTCACAAGTCTCCACGTGCACAGGAACGCCCAGGTCAGGAACGGTCCCGCCCCGCCTGCTCACCAGGATCAGCTCAGTCGCGCCACGACCGACCAACCAGCGCGCCACCTCGAGCCCAAGCGCCCCGGTACCCCCGGTGACCAGGACCGGCCCACTAACCGTCCACTGTCGACGCTGCCCAAGCGGAGCCCGGCGAAGACGACGCGCCACGACGCCAGACGGGCGAACCACAACCTGGTCCTCAGCCCCGCCCAACACCCCGGCGATCCGCTCGTCCACACCCTCCGGCAAGTCGATGAGCCCGCCCCACACTTGCGGCATCTCAAGCGCGGCGACCCGTCCCACACCCCAGACCTCCGCCGCACCAACCCCACCACGGGTCACGGCCCACACCGGAACGGTCGCCTCCGCCACCACACGCAGCAACGCGGGAGCCTCAGCCTCAACCACCAACCCGTCCGCCTCGGCGACGTCGTCAACCACAGTGACACCCGCCGACCGCAGCGCGGCTTCCACATCGGCGGCACCCCGCACCGCCCACTTGCCTGCTACGACAGGGCCCGCGGCGACCGGCGTCCAGTCGACCCGGTAGCGCCAGTCCTCAGTAGGCTCAACAGGCTTGTTCGACGACAACCAATAGCGCCGACGCTGGAAGGCATAAGTCGGCAACGTGACCCGCCGCCCCTCCCACTGGCCGAACACCGCAGACCAGTCCACCGCTACCCCGCGCGTCCACGCCACCCCAGCGGCCCGCAGCACGGCAAGCACCTCGTCTGGCAGCAACGCGGCAGCGGTCACAGCCCCGTCCACGATGTGGTGCACCAGCGCGGACAACACCCCGCCGGGCCCGACCTCCACGAACGTCGTGGCCCGAGACTCCCGCACGGCGTCACCGAACCGCACCGTCTCCCGAACCTGCCGCACCCAGTACTCCGGCGTGCTCGGATCCCCACTCGACGTACTCACCACCGGAATCACCGGCTGGCCGAACGACAACCCCCGAACGACCCGCGCGAACTCATCCAGCATCGGATCCATCAGGTGCGAGTGGAACGCGTGCGACACCGCCAACGACTTCACCCGCCGAGATTGTTCAACAAACCCACGTTCCAACAATTCAACAATCCTACGATCCCCTGATAGGACAAGTGAACGATCCGAGTTCACCGCCGCCAAATCCACCCCGACCGGCAGGCCATCCGGGAACTCCACCGCCAACTCGGCCTCGGAGATCTCCACAGCCAGCATCGCCCCACCCGACGGCAGCGCCTGCATCAGGCGAGCCCGGGCCGCTACCAGGGCGCACGCGTCGTCCAGCGACAGAATGCCCGCGACGTGCGCGGCAGCAACCTCACCGATCGAATGCCCAATCAGGACATCAGGCCGCAGCCCCCACGACTCCAGCAACCGGAACGTGGCGACCTCGACGGCGAACAACGCCAACTGCGCGTTCCCAGTCTGGTCAATGCCCTCGTCCGAGTACGGCAGCCGAGCCCGGATGTCGTCGAACGCCGCCGCGAACACCGGGAACACCCGCAGGTCCTGCCCCATGCCCGCCCGCTGCGCCCCCTGCCCGGTGAACAAGAACGCCACCCGCCCCCGGGTGATGGTCCGCCCCTCGGCAACCTCCAGCGCCGCGCGCAAGTCATCCGTAGACGAGCCCACCACCACAAGCCGGTGGTCAAGGTCCGCCCGCCCCCCGACCAGCGACAACCCGACGTCCACCGGGTCGAGATCCGCCGAGTTGTCCGCCAACCGCGAAGCCTGGGCACGCAAGGCCTCGTCGGACGCCGCCGACAGCACCCACGGCACCACCGCGTCCACCCGCTCAGGCTCCACCACCGCCGCCACGGCCGCCTGCTCGATGATCACGTGCGCGTTGGTCCCGCTGACCCCGAACGACGACACCCCAGCCCGCCGCGGCCGGTCGACCTCGGGCCACGGCCGCGACTCAGTCAGCAGCGACACCGCCCCAGCCGTCCAGTCAACGTGTGGAGACGGGTGGCTGGCGTGGAGCGTGCCAGGCAGGATTCCCCGCCGCAGCGCCTCGACGACCTTGATCACGCCCGCCACACCGGACGCCGACTGGGTGTGCCCGATGTTGGACTTCACCGACCCTAGCCACAGGGGCTCCATGCGGTCCTGACCGTAGGTCTCGAGCAGGGCCTGCGCCTCGATGGGGTCACCGAGGACCGTGCCCGTACCGTGTGCCTCCACCAGGTCCACATCGGACGGTGCCAGTCCGCCGACCGCGAGTGCCGCCTCGATCACCCTCCGCTGCGACGGCCCGTTCGGCGCGGTCAGCCCGTTGGACGCGCCGTCAGAGTTGACAGCCGACCCCCGGACGACCGCCAGGATCTCGTGCCCGTTGGCGATCGCGTCTGACCGCCGCTCGACCACGAGGATGCCGACACCCTCGCCCCAGCCGGTGCCGTCGGCCTCGGCCGCGAAGGACCGGCACCGACCGTCGACCGACAGCCCCTTCTGCCTGCTGAACTCGGTGAAGATCCCCGGCGTTACCATGACCGTCGCGCCACCGGCGAGGGCGAGCGTGCACTCACCGTTGCGCAGCGCCTGAACGGCCAGGTGCAGCGCGACCAGGCTGCTGGAGCACGCCGTGTCCACAGTCAGCGTTGGGCCTTCGAGGCCGAACGTGTAGGCGAGTCGACCTGAGGCAACGCTGGTGGCGATCCCGGTGAGCGAATGCCCCTCGGACGGCCCACTGTCCAATCCATACAGCGAGGTCGCGACACCCATGAACACGCCTGACCGACTTCCTCGCAACGACATCGGGTCGATCCCGGCCCGCTCAAAGGCTTCCCATGTCGTCTCCAGCAACAACCGTTGCTGCGGATCCATCGCGGCCGCCTCACGCGGCGAGATCCCGAACAGGCTCGCGTCGAACTCAGTCGCCGTGCTGACGAAGCCGCCAGACCGGGTGTACGTGGTGCCTAGCCGCTCCGGGTCAGGGTCGTACAGCGCGTCGAGGTCCCAGCCGCGGTCTCGGGGGAACTCGCCGATCGCGTCCACACCGGACACCACCAGGTCCCACAGCTCTTCGGGTGAGCCCACATCACCTGGGAACCGGCAGGCCATGCCGACGATCACGATGTCGTCCGCGCCCGTCTCGGCCCGCACGACCGCCTTCTTGACAGCGGGTCGCGTCTCCGAGATCAGCGCGGCCAGGGCCGTCGGGGTCGGGTGGTCGAACACCACCGTCGGCGGCAGGCGGAGCCCGGTGGCCGCGTTGAGCCGGTTGCGCAGCTCCACCGAGGTGAGAGAGTCGAACCCGAGATCACGGAACGCCCGACGCGGGTCAACAGCGTCAGCGGAAGCGTGCCCCAGCACCGCGGCCACGTGCTCCCGCACGAGGTCGAGAGCGTTGTCGGCCGTCAACGACACGGCCTTCGCTCGCCGTGGAGCGGCTGTCAACCCTCGAAGCAGCGTGTGGTTCGACCGAGCGTCGATCCGCATCGGGAGAAGATGGGCCTGCGGGAACGTTCGGGAGCGATCAAACAGTGCAAGACCGTCCTCAGTGGATAGCGCAGTCCCGAGTCGCTCGCGGTCTGCAGCGGTCAGGCTCGCGGTGATACCGCTGGCTTCCTCCCACAGACCCCACGCCAGCGACACTGCGTTCTTGCCCTGGGCGCGAAGCTGGTGGGCAAGAGCGTCCAGATATGCGTTCGCTGCCGAGTAGTTGGCCTGGCCTGGCGTACCAAAGGTCGCGGAAGCAGACGAGTAGAACGTCACCGAGTCCAGGTCAAATCCGGCGAGGACACGGGCAGCGTCGACCTTCGGACCGAAGACGCCCTGCAAGCGCTCAGGCGTCAGATCAGTGACCAACCCGTCATCAGCGACACCCGCCGCATGGATCGCATCAGTGGGCCGATAGGTGGCGACCACATCGGCCAATGCCGCCGGATCACTGACGTCACAGGCGACAACAGACACCTCAGCGCCGGAGAGTTCGGCCAGCATTTCCGCACTGACCTGACCGCTCCGAGAGGCCAGCACCAACCTGCGCACCCCGCTGGCGACCAGGTGACGAGCCAGAGCCAACCCGAGGACGCCGGTCCCGCCAGTGATGAGCACAATGGACAGCGCACGCGGCAAGGTGAAGACGTTCTTGCCGACATGCCGCCCCTGCCCTAGGTGCCGGAAGGCCGCACGAGCGTCACGGATGTCCCACGCCCTGGTCGGCAGCAGGCGCAGCGCACCCTGTCCGAAGAGGTCGATCAACTCCAGCAGCATCGCCTGCAGTCGATCGTGCCCGGCCTCGCTGAGGTCGAACGCGCGGTAGGTCAGATCCGGGAAGTCGCCGGGTTCACGCAGGTCAGCCTTGCCCATCTCGATGAACCGACCGCCCGGACCGAGCAGCCGGACCGAGGCGTCGATGTACTCGCCCGCCAACGAGTTCAGCACGACGTCGAGCCCGCTGAACTTCTCGACGAACGCGAGATCGCGCGACGACGCCAGGTTCTCGTCCGCCAGTCCGGTCGCCGACCACTTGGCGGGGCTCGCCGTCCCGGACACCCGCGCGCCGAGGTGCCGGGCGATCTGGGTGGCGGCCATGCCGACACCGCCCGCCGCCGCGTGCACGAGGATGTGCTCGCCTGACCGCAGGCCCGCGAGGTCCACGAGGGCGTAGTACGCGGTCAAGAACGCCATCGGCACGGCGGCGGCCTCGGTGAACGACCAGGCCTCCGGCATCGGCGCGACGAGCCGCCGGTCCACCACAGTGCGCGGCCCGAACCCGCCCGCGAACAGCCCGAACACCCGGTCGCCCGCAGCCAGGTCAACGACATCCGCGCCGACCTCGACGATCACGCCTGCACCCTCGGACCCCATCACCGCTTGCTCGGGATAGGTGCCCAGCGCGATGAGCACGTCGCGGAAGTTGATGCCCGCCGCGCGAACCTCGACCCGAACCTCACCTGGCTCCAGTGGCCGATCCGGAGTGGATAGTGCGGTCAGGTTCTCCAAGGTGCCGCCGGTCGTGACATCCAACCGCCACGGCTCATCAGGCAGCGCGATGCCAGGTTGAGCCCGGACCAGCCGTGGTGCGAGGGCCTTGCCGTCCCGGATGGCCAGTTGCGGTTCGTCGAGCGCCAGCGCTCCTGCGAGATCAGCGCTTTCCGGAGCGTCGACGAGGACAAAGCGGCCGGGGTGTTCGGATTGGGCCGAACGCACTAGCCCCCATGACGCCGCGGCAGCCAGGTCCGTGATGTCGTCCCCGGGCACCGCCGCCACAGCACCAGAGCTGACCAGCACCAATCGCGGATCGGGGTTGTGCCTGATCCAGGCCTGCACCAACGCCAGCGTGTCCTCGACGGTAGTGGGCACGGGTACAACGACGTCGCGAACTTCGGCGTACGCAGGCGTACCGATGGCCGTCCAGTCCACTGTGAACAAGGAGTCATTCACAGCAGGCCCGGCCGCGGTGCGCAACGTCAACGAGTCGACGCTGGCGACCAGCGCACCTTCAGCATCGGTGACGACGACCCGCACCGCATCAGCAGCGATGCGAGTGAGGTAGACCCTCAGGCGGTCAGCGCCAGTGCCGTGCAGCGCGACGCCAGTCCACGCGAACGGGACCTGGGCTTGGGCGCCGTCGCTGTCGAGCGCCAAGGCGTGCAGTGCCGCGTCCAAAAGCGCGGGGTGAACAGCGAACCCTGCGATGTCAACTGGGCCGCTGACCTCGGCGATCACGCCATCGGCAGTGCGCTCAGCCGCGTGGAGGCCTTGGAAAGCGGGGCCGTAGTCGAGTCCAGCAACTGCCAGCGCGGGATAGAGGTCGTCCAGCGAGACCGGGTGACCATTGGTCACCAGTAGTAGATCCGGTTGGCTAGGCGTGGCACTGAGCAGGCCCGATGCGTGGCGGGTCCAGGCGTTGCCGCTGCCGGAGTGGATCGCGAACGCGCGCGTGCCATCGGCCTCAGGAGCGGCGACAGCGAGCTGGATGTCCGCAGGGAGACTGAGCGGGACCTCGATGGTGAGTTCGTCCACACGCGGAGTCCCTGTGGTCGCTCCGGCGTGCAGAGCGAGTTCGACGAGGGCGGTTCCGGCGAGCACGACCGTGCCGTGGACAACGTGGTCGGCCAGCCAGCCTTCGGCGGGGAGCGTGCCGGTGAACAGGTGGCCGCCGTCGCCAAGGGGAGTCGATCCGGAGAGCAGCGGGTGGTTCGCCGGGTGCACGCCGGTGAGGGCGGGCTTGGGCTTGGCCCAGAAGTGGCGACGTTGGAAGGCGTAGGTGGGTAGATCCGCGCCAGGTCCGCGAGTCGGCCAGTGCACCGGAACGCCGCAGGTGAAGAGGGTGGCCAACGCCCGGTCTACAGTGTCCAGTTCGGACTTGCCCGCCCGCAGGACCGGCACCGCGACCGCGTCGACGCTCTGCTGGACGAGCGCGGTCAGCACCCCATCCGGCCCCAGTTCCACGAACGCGCCCACATCGCCGAGTCCGCTGACCGCGTCGTGGAACCGCACCGTCTCCCGGACCTGCCGCACCCAATACTCCGGCGTGCTCGGATCTCCGATCGACGTGCTCACCACCGGCATCTGCGGCTGGTTGCACGACAGACCCCGCACGACCTGCGCGAACTCGTCCAGCATCGGGTCCATCAAGTACGAGTGGAACGCGTGCGACACCGCCAGCGACTTCACCCGCCGCGATTGTTCAACAAACCCACGTTCCAACAGTTCAACAATCCTACGATCTCCCGATACTACAAGTGAACGATCCGAGTTCACCGCCGCGAGGTCCACCCCGTCGGGAAGTCCACCCGGGAAGGCGACACCCAACTCGGCCTCGGAGATCTCGACCGCCAGCATCGCCCCACCAGCCGGGAGCGCCTGCATGAGGCGAGCGCGGGCCGCCACCAGGGTGCACGCGTCGTCCAGGGACAGGATCCCCGCGACGTGCGCGGCCGCGACCTCGCCGATGGAATGGCCCACGAGCACATCGGGCCGGACGCCACGGGACTCGAGCAGCCGGAAGAGGGCGACTTGCAGGGCGAACAGCGCGACCTGGGCGTTGCCGGTCTGGTCGATGGCCTCGTCGGAGAACGGGACTCGCGCCACGACCTCGTCGAACGCTGCCGCGAACACCGGGTGCACCCGCAGGTCGCGGCCCATCCCCGCCCGCTGCGAACCCTGGCCGGTGAACAGGTACACGAGCTTCCCGTCGACCACCGAGCCCTGAACGACGTCGCCGCCCTCGGCCAGCCGCGTCAATGCCCCAAGGTCTCCGGACTGCACAACTGCCCGGTGCGTGAGCGCGGCCCGCCCGTGGACGAGCGTGTGCGCGACCGCGTCCCGATCGACATCGGGGTTGACCGTCAGATACCGCAGCAACCGGCTGGCCTGGTCACGGAGACCGGCCACAGACCCTGCCGACAGCACCCAGGCCGGAGCGGTCTCACCCGTCCCAGCAGCAGGTTCGAAGTCGGGCGCCGACTCCAAGATCACGTGCGCGTTGGTCCCGCTCACCCCGAACGACGAAACTCCCGCCCGGCGCGCGCCCGATGTCCACGGCCTGGACTCCGTGAGCAGCGACACCGACCCGGCTGACCAGTCCACATGCGACGTCGGCGCGTCGATGTGCAGCGAGCGCGGCAGCACCCCGTGCCGCATGGCCTGCACCATCTTGATCACGCCTGCGACACCGGCGGCGGCCTGCGTGTGCCCGATGTTGGACTTCACCGAGCCCAGCCACAACGGCTCCGTGCGACCCTGCCCGTAGGTGGCCAGCAACGCCTGCGCTTCGATCGGGTCGCCCAGCACGGTGCCCGTTCCGTGCGCCTCCACAATGTCCACATCAGACGGCTCAAGCCCGGCGGCGGACAAGGCGGACAAGATGACCCGCTGCTGCGAGGGCCCGTTCGGCGCCGTCAAGCCGTTGGACGCACCATCGGAGTTCACCGCCGAGCCGCGGACGACCGCCAGCACCCGGTGACCGTTGGCAACCGCGTCCGACAGCCGCTCGACCAAGAGCACGCCGACGCCCTCGCCCCACGACGTTCCGTCAGCGGCCTGCGCGAACGGCTTGCACCTGCCGTCAGCGGCAAGTCCCCGCTGGTGGGTGAACTCGACGAACGCGCCAGGGGTCGCCATGATCGTCACGCCACTGGCGATGGCCATCGAGCACTCGCCGTCCCGCAACGCCTTCGCGGCCAGGTGCAGTGCCACAAGAGACGATGAGCAGGCCGTGTCCACAGTGACCGCCGGGCCTTCAAGCCCGAAGCTGTAGGCGATCCGGCCGGACAGCACACTCGCGGTGATCCCTGTCGACAAGTAGCCCGCCAACGCCTCTGATGCCAACGCCACCCCGGCGTAGTCCTGCCCGTTGGTGCCCGCGAACACGCCGACCGGCTCGCCACGCAGCGACGACGGGTCGATCCCGGCCCTCTCGAACACCTCCCAGGTGGCTTCCAGCAGGAGTCGTTGCTGCGGGTCCAGCACCGTGGCCTCACGCGGCGAGATCCCGAAGAGGTCGGCGTCGAATTCAGCAGCGCCCCGCAAGAACGCGCCGCGCAGGGAGTGCGAACTCGACCGCAGGGCGTCGAGATCCCAGCCACGGTCCGTGGGGAACTCGTCGACGACCTCGCGGCCACTGGATACCAGGTCCCACAACGCCTCTGGCGAGTCCACACCGCCGGGGAACCGGCAGCTCATGGCGATGATCGCGATGGGTTCGTCGACCCGCGTGGCGACCTCGGTGCGTAGTCGCACGGTCTCGCCACGTGCCTGGCGGCCGAGGTGTTCGGCCAGGGCGGTCGCGGTCGGGTAGTCGTAGACCAACGACGCAGGCAGGCGTTGACCGGTCACCTGTGTCAACCGATCACGCAGTTCAACGGCGGTCAGCGAGTCGAAGCCCAAGTCCTTGAACGACTTCTTCGCGTCGACGGACCCGGTGTACCCGAGCACGGTGGCGACCTCGGCGCGCACCAGGTCAAGCGCGCCGCTTTCGTCCCAGGTGGACTTGGTAGCGACCTCAGGCGTAGACCACGGGAGGAGTCGGCTCCGTCGGCCTGAGGTGAAGACGGCCGCGAACCGGGGGCCATCGACGTCGACGACGGTGACGTTCGTGTCGCCCGCGTCCAGCGCGCGGCCCAAGGCGGCGACGGCCCGAGCGGGCACCATCGGGGTCAGACCGCGTTTGCGCAGGTAGTCCTCGGCGTCGGCGTCCGTGAGCATGCCCGATCCGGCCCACGGCCCCCAAGACACGCAGGTAGCGGCCTTACCGTGTGCACGTCGATGCGCAGCGATCGCGTCGAGGTGTGCGTTCGCGGCACCGTAGGCGGCCTGACCGCCACTGCCCCACACGCCCGCGATGGACCCGAACAGAACCAGGTGCGCGTCGGGCAGCAGTTCGTGCAGATGAGTGGCGCCGTCCGCCTTGGCTCGGGTGACGGCGGTGAATTCGTCCACTGTGGTCTCGGTGAGCGGGCTCGACGCGACGACGCCAGCGGTGTGGAACGCCGCGGTGACGGTGTGGTTGTCGAGCAGCGCGGCGAGAGCGTCACGGTCGGCGACATCGCACGCGATGACTTCAGCGCTGGCACCCAGATCTGCCAACTCCTGGACAAGCTCAGCGGCACCGGGAGCCGCGAGTCCGCGCCTGCTGGTGAGCACGAGGTGCTGCACACCCCGACCCGCGAGCCACCGGGCGACGTGCCCGCCCAATGCTCCGGTCCCGCCGGTGATGAGGACGGTTCCCGTTGCGCGCCAAGGTGTTCCGCTGGCGGCGGGCGCAGGGGCGAGTCGTCGGGCGTAGGTGCCGTTGGCGCGGAGGGCGACCTGGTCCTCGTCGCCGGTGAGCACGGCGGCGAGTCGGGTCAGGTCGGGGCTGGCATCCACGTCAACAAGGCCACCCCAGCGATCAGGGTGTTCCAGGGCCGCTACCTGGCCGAGCCCCCACAGTTGGGCGGCTGCCGGTTCGGTCACCGGGTCGTTGGGACCGGTGGAGACGGCGCCCCGGGTGAGCACCCAGATCGGGGCGGTCGCCGTGCGCAGCAGGTCGATGACGGTTGCCGCGTCAGCACCAGGCGCCACGACGATGGCGGCTGGGGTGTCGCTCCGGGGCAGGTCAGCGAGGGTGGGGTCGTCGCCGATGACACGCCAGCCCTGGTTCGTGGCTGGGCGTGGTGTCACCGGGGTCCAGTCGATCCGATAGCGCCAGTCGTCGACCGCGGCTGCCGACGACGCCGGTGCGAGCCAGTAGTGAGAGCGCTGGAACGGGTAGACGGGCAGGGGCACGCGCCGACCGCGCGGGAGCACGGCGGTCCAGTCCACGGGCACGCCGATCACGTGCAGTCGCGCCATGGCGGTAGTCAGCGCGGCAGTCTCGTCATAGCCGGCCCGCAGTGTGGGCACGCCGCCCACCAGGGCGGACAGCACCCCGTCCGGCCCGAGCTCCAGGTATCGCGTGCTCTCGTCCAAACTGCCGACCGCGTCCGCGAACCGCACCGTTCCCCGGACTTGCCGCACCCAGTACTCCGGCGTGCTCGGGTCCCCGGTCGACGTGCTCACCAGCGGAATCACCGGCTGGCCGAACGACAACCCACCCGCGACCTGCTCGAACTCACCCAGCATCGCGTCCATCAGATGCGAATGGAACGCGTGCGACACCGCGAGCGACTTCACCCGCCGCGATTGTTCAACAAACCTACGATTCAGACGTTCAACAATCCTACGATCCCCCGATACCACAAGTGAACGATCCGAGTTCACCGCAGCTAGGTCAACGCCTGCCGGAAGGCCCTCGGGGAACTCAGCAGCCAGGTCGGCTTCGGAGATCTCGACGGCCAGCATCGCCCCACCAGGCGGGAGCGCCTGCATGAGCCGCGCCCTCGCCGAAACCAGCGTGCAGGCATCGTCCAACGACAGGATCCCGGCGACGTGTGCGGCCGCCACCTCACCGATGGAATGGCCGACCAGCACATCGGGGCGCACACCCCAGGACTCGACCAGGCGGAACAGCGCTACCTGGAGCGCGAACAGGGCGAGCTGCGCGTTCCCGGTCTGGTCAATCGCGTCGTCGTCGAACGGCAGGCGCGCGTGGATGTCGTCGAAGACCTCAGCGAACGCCGGGTGGATGCGCAGCTCCTGCCCCATGCCCGCCCGCTGAGACCCCTGGCCGGTGAACAAGAACGCCAGATCACCATCGACCGCCGTGCCTCGAACGACTCCGGGCGCCGACTCCCCACGAGCCAACGCACCGAGTCCGGCCAGGCCATCGAGCACAACCGCCCGCTCGTCCAGCATCGCCCGGGTAGTGGCCAGCGACCAGCCGATGTCCACACCGGACTCATCCACCTCGGCCAGCGAAACCGCCTGGGCCCGCAGTGCTTCCTCGCTCCGCGCCGACAGCACCCACGGCACCACGACCGGGTCGGACTCGACTGGAGCAGCGGGTTCAGCGGCGTAGGACTCCAGGATGATGTGCGCATTGGTCCCGCTGATCCCGAACGACGACACCGCCGCGCGCCGGGGACGGTCCACCTCGGGCCACGGCCGCGCCTCGGTCAGCAGCGATACCGCGCCCCGGCCCCAGGCAGCGTGCGGTGTGGGCGCGTCGACGTGCAGCGTCTTGGGCAGAGTCGCGTGCCGCAGCGCCATCACCATCTTGATCACACCAGCGGCGCCGGACGCGGCCTGGGTGTGGCCGATGTTCGACTTCAGAGACCCCAAGCACAACGGCTCCGCGCGGCCCTTCCCGTAGGTCGCGAGCAACGCCTGCGCCTCGATCGGGTCTCCCAGCCGCGTCCCGGTACCGTGCCCCTCCACGACGTCCACATCGGACGGAGTGATCCCAGCGGACTCCAGCGCCGCCCGGATCACCCGCTGCTGCGACGGACCGTTCGGCGCCGTCAAGCCGTTGGACGCACCGTCGGAGTTCACCGCCGACCCGCGCACCACGGCCAGGACGTCGTGCCCGTTCGCGATGGCGTCCGACAGCTTCTCGACGACCAGCACGGCGACGCCCTCGGACCACCCGGTCCCGTCGGCGGCCGCCGCGAACGACTTGCACCGGCCGTCAGCGGCCAATCCGTTCTGCCGAGCGAACTCCGCGAACACCGCGGTCGACGGCACGACGGTCACCCCGCCGACCAGCGCCATCGAGCACTCGCCCGCCCGCAACGCGCGCATCGCCATGTGCAGTGCCACCAACGATGACGAGCACGCCGTGTCGATGGTGACAGCGGGCCCCTCTAGCCCAAGCGCGTAGGCGACCCGCCCGGAGATGACGCTGTTGGCCGTGCCGGTGAGCGCGTGGCCCGCGACCTCGGCGGGCAGGTCGACCCCGGCGCCGTATCCCGAGTTGGACGCGCCCGCGTACACACCGGTCGCGCTGCCGCGCAACGAGTCCGGCGCGATCCCAGCGCGCTCCAGGGCCTCCCAGCTGGCCTCCAGCAACAAGCGCTGCTGCGGGTCCATCGCCAGCGCTTCCCGGGGCGAGATCCCGAACAGCCCGGCGTCGAACGTGGTCGCGCTGTCGACGAACCCGCCCGCCCTGGCGTAGTCGACCTCGCTGACCAGGTCCCAGCCCCGGTCGCCGGGGAACCCGCTGATGCCGTCGCCACCGCGCTCGACCAGGTCCCACAGCTGTTCCGGCGAGGTCACGCCACCGGGCAACCGGCAGGCCATCCCCACGATGGCCACCGGCTCCCCAGCCGCGGCGACCAGCTCCCGGTTGTGCTTGCGCAGCCGCTCGGTCTCTTTCAGCGACGCCCGCAGCGCCTCGACGACCTGCTGCTCACGGCTCATGCTCGACTCCACGGGTTCACGCCGGGGGCTGGCGGGAGGCTCACCGGGTCACGCACCCGGATTGTCTAAAGCGGACTGGATGAGGGCGTCGACGTCCATCAGGTCGATGTCCGAACTGTCCACACTGTCCGTGGTGGACGGTTCGGGGACCACCCGAAGCAGGTCGAGGATTCCCGCCGCGCGGAGCCGGTCGAGCGGGATCTCGGCCAGCGCGCGGCGGATCTCGGCTTCCTCCGGGTCAGGCCGGGCGAGGGAGTGGGTGGCCGGAGGGAGCGATTCATGGTCGAAGGCCAGTTCGTCGGCGAGGTGGTCGGCGAGCGCCACCGGTGTCGGGTAGTCGAAGACGAGGCCCGTAGGGAGGTCGAGCCCGGTGGCCTCGGCGAGCTTGGTTCGCACGCGCACCGCGGTGAGGGAGTCAAAGCCCAGATCAGCGAAGCTGGCGCGCGCGGACACAGCTGAGGTCGACGTGTGCCCGAGCACTTCCGCGGCGGCTCGGCGGACCAGGTCGAGCAACGCGCGTTGACGCTCGGCCGGGGTCGCGGTGGACAAGCGGGTGGCGAAGTCGGTGAGCCCGCCCGCGTCGGTCGGGGCTGATTGGAACGCCGCCAACAGCGGACTGGGTCGGGTCGCGGTGAAGGTGGGCAGGAACCGGTCCCAGTCGACGTCCGCGATGACGACCTGGGTCTCGTTGGCCGCCAAGGCCTCCCCGAGCGCGGCGACGGCGCGGGCGGGAGACATCGGCGTCAGACCTCGTTCACGCAGGTAGGACTCGGCGTCGCCCGAGGCGAGACCACCGTCGGCCCAGGGACCCCACGACACAGCGGTCGCCTTCTGCCCCCGGGCGCGGCGTCGAGCGGCGAGGGCGTCGAGCGCGGCGTTCGCGGCGGCATAGGCAGCCTGCCCGCCGCTGCCCCACACGCCCGCGATGGACGAGAACAGGACCAAGTGCGCGTCGGGGAGGAGTTCGTCGAGATGGCGAGCACCATCCACTTTGGCGCGTTGGGTCGTGGCGAGGTCATCGAGATCGGCGATCGGGGTGGTTCCCGCGACCCCCGCGGCGTGCACGACCACGGTCGGCTGGTACTCGGCGACCAAGGCGGCCAACGCGTCCCGGTCGGCTGCGTCGCAGGCAACCACGTCGACGCGGACGCCCAGCTCGGACACCAGTGCGGCGACACCTGGCGCGTCCGGGCCGCGACGGCTGGTGAGCACCAGGTGGGTGGCGCCGCGGCGGACGAGCCAGCGGGCGACGTGCGCGGCGAGGGCGCCGGTACCGCCGGTGATCAGGACCGGGCCGTCGGGGGTCCACCGGGTTCCGGCGGGCTTCGGCGCGCGGACCAAGCGGCGAGCGAGCACTCGGCCGTCGCGGAGGGTGAGCTGGTCTTCGTTGCCGGACAGGGGAAGCGTGGTGGGGTCGCCGTCGATGTCGATGAGTCCGCCCCAGCGGCGTTCGAGACCGGCGACCCGGCCGAGACCCCAGACCCGTGCTTGGTCAGGGTCGGTGCGGGCGTCACGGGTGGCGGCCCAGACGGGTGCGACGGGGTTTGCCTTGAGTACAGAGAGGACGGTCTCGGCCGCGCTCGGCAGGACCAGGATTCCGTCGGCCGGGGTGTCGGCTACCTGGTCGACGCGGACCTCGGTGACGTCGGCCGTCTTGCGGAGTGCCTGGACGATGGCGGGATCGTTGTCACCGACGACGAGCCAGTGGCCAGTCGCGGGTTCTGGGGCGACCTCGGTCCAGTCGACCCGGTAGCGCCAGTCTTCGGCCGTCGTGGGCTCGGCAGTGAGCCAGAAGTGGGTGCGGTCGAACGGGTAGGTGGGGAGGACCGCGCGCGGCCCATCACCGAGGACGGCGGTCCAGTTCACGGATGCCCCGCGGACGTGGGCCGAGGCCAGGGCAGTGATCGCGGTGGTCGGCTCGTCCTGCCCGGCCCTCAGCATGGGCGCGCCGCTCCCGACCAGGGCCGACAGCACGCCGTCCGGGCCCAACTCCAGGAAGGTCGCGTCCGCGAGGCCAGCCACGGCGTCGGCGAATCGGACGGTTTCGCGGACCTGCCTGACCCAGTACTCCGGCGTCCTCGGGTCCCCGGTCGACGTGCTGGTCAGCGGGATTGTGGGATTGTTGAACGATAGCCCGCGCGCGACCTTCGCGAACTCCGCCAGCATGGGGTCCATCAGGTGGCTGTGGAACGCGTGCGACACCACCAGCGACTTCACCTGACGAGATTGTTCAACAAACCTACGTTTCAACAGTTCAACAATCCTACGATCCCCCGATAGGACAAGTGAACGATCCGAGTTCACCGCGGCGAGGTCGACGCCCGCAGGAAGGCCCTCGGGGAACTCGGCGGCCAAGTCAGCTTCGGAGATCTCCACGGCCAGCATGGCGCCACCGGAGGGCAGGGCCTGCATGAGGCGGGCCCGCGCGGCGACCAGGGTGCAGGCGTCGTCGAGGGAAAGGATCCCGGCGACGTGGGCGGCGGCTAGTTCGCCGATGGAGTGGCCGACCAGGACGTCAGGTCGCACGCCCCAGGACTCCAGGAGCCGGAACAGGGCCACCTGGAGGGCGAAGATCGCGGGCTGGGCATTTCCGGTCTCGTCGATCGCGCCGTCGTCGAAGGGGATCCGGGTGCGGACGGCGTCGAAGGCCTTGGCGAAAGCGGGGTAGACACGGAGGTCTTGCCCCATGCCTGCCCGCTGCGAACCCTGGCCGGTGAACAGGAACACGAGGCGGCCGGGGCTTGCGATGCCGGTGGCGACGAGTGGGGCTTGAGGGTCGAGCAGGACGGCGCGGTGCGGGAGGTCGGCGCGGGTCGCCGCCAGGGCTCGGGCAACCTCGACCTGGGGCGCGTCGACGGTACGGACGAGGGCTACCTGGGCGTCCAAGGCGGCCGGGGTGGCTGCGGAGACGACCAGTGGGATCACCGCAGGCGTGGGGTCTGCCGGGGTGGGCCGTTTGGCGTGGGCGGGGGCTTCCTCGATGATCGTGTGCACGTTGGTGCCGCTGACGCCGAAGGACGAGATACCCGCGCGGCGCGGACGATCGCCGCGCACCCAGGGACGCGACTCGGTCAGCAAGGAGACCGCGCCGGACTCCCAGTCGATGTGCTCGGAGGGTGTGTCGGCGTGCAGAGTTCGCGGCAGGACTTCGTGTTGCAGCGCTTGGACCATCTTGATGATCCCGGCCACGCCTGCCGCGGCCTGGGTGTGGCCAATGTTGGACTTGAGGGATCCCAGCCACAGCGGGTCGACGCGGTCTTGGCCGTAGGTGGCGAGGAGGGCTTGCGCCTCGATGGGATCGCCTAGCACCGTTCCGGTTCCGTGGGCCTCCACAGCGTCCACATCGGACGATTGGAGCCCCGCCGACCGCAGGGCCGCGCGGATCACCCGTTGCTGGGACGGGCCGTTCGGGGCGGTCAGGCCGTTGGACGCGCCGTCCTGGTTGACGGCGGAGCCGCGCACGACGGCCAGCACCTGGTGGCCGTTGGCCAAGGCGTCCGAGAGCCGCTCGACCAGCAGGACACCGACGCCCTCGGACCACCCGGTGCCGTCGGCGTCGGCGGAGAACGACTTGCAGCGACCATCCGCCGCCAGCCCGCCTTGCCGCGAGAACTCGGTGAACATCCCAGGGGTGGCCATCACCGCGACGCCGCCGACGAGGGCCAACGAGCACTCGCCGGACCGCAGTGCCTTGGCGGCCCAATGCAGCGCCACCAGGCTGCTGGAGCACGCGGTGTCCACAGTGACCGCTGGGCCTTCGAGGCCGAAGAAGTACGCCAGCCGACCGGACGCCACGCTGGTCGCGGTGCCGGTCATCTGGTGCCCCTCAACCTCGGACGACCGCACCGCCGCCCCGTACAGCGACGCCGCGGCCCCGATGAACACGCCTGCGTCCGTCCCGGCCAGCGATGTCGGGTCAATGCCAGCGCGCTCGAAGACCTCCCAGGCCGCCTCAAGCAACAACCTCTGCTGCGGATCCATCGCCAACGCCTCCCGCGGCGAAATCCCAAAGAGCGCAGCGTCAAACTCACCCGCCCCCAACACAAAGCCACCACGGTCGGTATCACTGGTGCCGGTCTCCGGATGAAGCAACTCATCCAGATCCCACCCCCGATCCCCCGGGAACGCCGCCACCGCATCGCCTCCGTCAACCACCATCTGCCACAACTCTTCCGGCGACTCAATGCCTCCGGGGAACCGACAGCTCATCGCCACAATCGCGATCGGCTCATCCACCGGCGTCCGCACAATTCCTGCTCCGGTGCCAGGTAGTCCGACGAGGGTTGGGTTGTCGAAAGCATCCTCGGAGCCGATCACATCGGCGGTGGCATCGAGGTGGGCGGCGAGAGCAGCGGGGGTCGGGTAGTCGAAGACGAGGGTGGCGGGAAGGCGCTGCCCGGTGGCGGTCGTGAGGCGGTTTCGAAGCTCGACGGCGGTGAGGGAGTCGAAACCTAGTTCGGTGAAAGGCCGAGTCGGGTCGACTCTGTCCGGAGTGGAGTGACCTAGGACCGCAGCGACCTCAGCTCGGACGATGGCGAGTGACGGCTCGGAGCCGTAGACCTTGGCATCCAGGCGTGCCGGAGGGGCGGGTTTCCTGGGGGTGGGAACGAAGCCGCGGAGGAGTGGTGGGGCGTCGGTGGTGAGGTGGGTGGGGTTTAGGGCGGCGGCGATGAGGTGGGGGTGGCCGTGATGGAGGGCGGTGTTGAAGAGGTTCAGGCCGTCGGTGTCGGAGAGGGGAGTGCCTAGGCGGGTGGCGCGGGCGCGGGCGGTGGGGTCGAGGTGGCTGCTCAAGGTGCTGGCGCGGTCCCACAAGCCCCAGGCGATCGACACCGTGGGAAGGCCTCGGGCGGAACGGTGGTGGGCGACGGCGTCGAGGACGGCGTTGGCGGCGGCGTAGTTGCCCTGACCAGGCGTGCCGAGAGTCGCGGCAACCGAGGAGTACAGCACCAGCAACGCGTCGCCCGCCAACTCCGCCAGGTGCAGCGCGCCTTCGGACTTGGCCGACACCGACCGAAGCCGGTCCGGAGTGAGCGACTGCACCAAGCCGTCGTCAGTGGTGCCAGCCGCGTGGATGACAGCGGTCACGTCGGGGAGGCTATCGACAAGCCGGGCCACCGAAGCACGGTCAGCCACATCGCAGGCCACGTGCCGCACAGCCGCGCCAAGATCCGGCCCCACCCCGCTCCTGCTGGCCAACACAACTTCGCCGACCCCGTGCTCGGCGACGAGATGCTGAGCGAGCAACGTCCCAAGTGCACCGTTACCACCGGTGATCAGCACAGTCCCATGTGGAGCGATTCCCTGCGGCACCACCAGCACGTTCTTGCCGACATGAACACCATGCGCGACGAAGCGGAACGCGGCTGACGCGTTGCGCACATCCCAGGCTCGGACCGGCGGCAACGAAAGCGCGCCTCCAGCGAAAAGCCCCATGACCTCAGCAAGCATCTCCCGCAAGCGCTCAGGACCGGCGTCCCACAGGTCGAACGCGCGGTACCCGGCGATCCCGGTGCGCAGGTCGGCCTTGCCCATCTCCAAGAACCGCCCGCCCGACCGCAATAACCCGGCCGAAGCGTCGATGAACGGACCCGCCAGCGCGTTGAGCACGACGTCGACCTCGGGGAACTTCGCCGCGAACCCCAGGTCCCGCGACGACGCGAGGTGGGCGTCATCAAGCCCGGTCGCACCCCACTTAGCCGGGCTGGCCGTGCCGAAGACCTCAGCGCCGAGGTGCCGCGCGATCTGCACAGCCGCGCCACCCACACCACCGGCGGCCGCGTGGATCAACACCCGCTCACCAGCCGCCAGTCCACCGAGGTCGACCAGCGCGTAGTACGCCGTGAGGTACGCCATCGGAACAGCAGCAGCCTCGGCGAACGACCAACCGTCCGGAATGGACGCGAGCAACCGCCGGTCCACGACGACGCTGGGCGCGAACCCGCCACCGACGAGACCGAACACCCGATCGCCGACCCGCAGGTCAGTGACCCCAGCCCCAACCTCCGTGACGATCCCAGCACCCTCCGAGCCAAGGTCGGCCCGCGACGGATACGTGCCCAGAGTGATCAGCACGTCCCGGAAGTTGACCCCAGCAGCGCGAACCGACACCCGGACCTCACCAGGCTCCAGCCCGACAAGCGGCACCTCCACGGCCCGCAGATAGGAAAGGGTGCTCCCGCCGGGAACCAAGCGCCACGGGCCATCCGGCAACGTGATCATCGGTCGAGCGCGCACGA
The DNA here is from genome assembly GCF_024171945.1 of Actinokineospora globicatena. Lineage (GTDB taxonomy): Bacteria > Actinomycetota > Actinomycetes > Mycobacteriales > Pseudonocardiaceae > Actinokineospora > Actinokineospora globicatena. Next base: position 2,159,362 of record NZ_JAMTCR010000002.1, on the reverse strand, counting down.
GTCGCGGCAGATACGCGGCCCCGGCGCGCACAGCAACCTGCGGCTCGCCAGCAATGACGACCGGCTCACCGTCCGTGTCGACGAGTACGAACCGATCCGGGTGCTCCGACTGCGCCGAGCGGACCAAACCCCAGATAGCCGCGGACGCCGGGTCAGCGATCGTGTCCGACGGAACCGCCGCGACCGCGCCCTCTGTCACCACAGCCAGCGTCCCGGCGTCTCGGTTCAGCCAATCCAGGATCGCCGCGAGCGCTTCCTCCACAGTAGAGGGTCGGCACACGTTGTCCGGCCGAATCCCCGCCAAGTCAGTGGGCTGCCACTCGATCTCGAACAGGCTGCCCGCCCGAGGAGCCACGGCAGGCCGAAGGGTCAGCGACTCGATCGTGATGACCGGGCGGCCGTCCAGGTCCTCCGCGTGCATCCGCACGGTGTCGCGACCGGTCGGAACGATACGAACGACAAGCCGAGACGCACCAGCCGAATGCAGCGTGACGCCACTGAGAACGAATGGAACCCGAGCCGGGCCACCAGGTTCAGCCGCCGCGACAGCCTGGATAGCCGCGTCGAGCAACGCCGGGTGCACCCCAAAGCGCGCGCCATCCTCGATCGCGACGGACGCCCGGATCTCGCTGTGCAGCAACCACTCCGACTCGCTGGCACACTCCATAAGTCGTACGGCAGCAAGAGCTTGGAACGCAGGCCCGTAGACAAGGCCAGCCTCAGCCAGGGCCGGGTAGTGGTCAGCGAGGTCGACTTCTGCCCCGTCCGCCGCAGGGATCGCAGCTGGTGTCGACGGCGCGGTGAGCGTCGCCGACGCGTGGTGAACCCAGTCACCATCGCCCAGGCGGGCGTGGAGCGTGACGATCGTGCCGTCGAGCGCCAGCTGCAGCTCGGTCGGACCTTCCAGGGCGAGCGGGGCGTGCAAGGTCAACTCGTCAACAGCAGGCGTCGCGGTGGTCGCGGCCGCGTGCAGGACGAGGTCCAGGACAGCGGTCCCGGGAACGATCACCGTGCCGTGGACGCGGTGGTCAGCGAGCCAGGGGTGGGTGGCCGTGGAGATGACTCCGGTGAACAACGTCCGCGTGCCAGCCGCCGGAGCGATGGTGGCCGCGAGCAGGGGGTGATCCGCCGAGCGGAGGCCCGCGGGCTTGGTCGCCGTGACCCGCTGCCAGTAGCGCTCACCCTGGAAGGGATACGTCGGCAGGTCAACGAGTTTCCCGCCCCAAGGGGCGAACACCGCCGACCAATCAAGATCGGCACCGGTGGTGAACGCGTGCGCTACCGCCGCCATGGCCGTCTCGACGTCATCCCGGTCCCGTCGCAGCACCGGAACCCCAGCGTCGACCAGCGCCGACAGGACACCGTCCGGCCCCAACTCCACGAACGCCGTCGGTCCCGCGACACCCGCGACCGCACCGGCGAACCGCACCGTCTCCCGGACCTGCCGCACCCAGTACCCCGGCGTACTCGGATCCCCACTCGACGTACTCACCACCGGAATCACCGGCTGGCTGAACGACAACCCCCGAACGACCCGCGCGAACTCATCCAGCATCGGATCCATCAGGTGCGAGTGGAACGCGTGCGACACCGCCAACGACTTCACCCGCCGAGATTGTTCAACAAACCCACGTTCCAACAATTCAACAATCCCACGATCCCCTGATAGGACAAGTGAACGATCCGAGTTCACCGCCGCCAAATCCACCCCAACCGGCAGGCCATCCGGGAACTCCACCGCCAACTCGGCCTCGGAGATCTCCACAGCCAGCATCGCCCCACCCGACGGCAGCGCCTGCATCAGGCGAGCCCGAGCCGACACCAGAGTGCACGCGTCGTCCAGCGACAGAATGCCCGCGACGTGCGCGGCAGCAACCTCACCGATCGAATGCCCCACAAGCACATCGGGACGCAGCCCCCACGACTCCAACAACCGGAACAACGCCACCTGGAGGGCGAAGATCGCGGGCTGGGCGTTCCCCGTCTCATCAATGGCCGCGTCATCGAACGGAACCCGCGCGCGCACAGCATCGAAGGCCTCAGCGAAGACAGGGAACACCCGCAGGCCAGCTCCCATACCCGCACGCTGCGAACCCTGGCCGGTGAACAAGAACCCCAGCCCCCGCGTGCTTCCGGTGATGGTCCGATCACCCAGCAACACCGCCCGGTGCGGCAAAGCAGCCCGCGCCGCCAACGTGTGCGCGACGTCGACCCTGTCAGCGTCAACCGAGCTCAAGCGCGTCACCTGAGCAGCCAGCGCAGACGCCGAGTGACCCGAAACCGGCCACGGCACAGCAACGGGAGCAGGGATGCCTCGCGTTACCGCCGGTGCGCCCGGTGCCTCGCCGATGATCACGTGCGCGTTGGTCCCGCTGATCCCGAAGGCCGAGACACCCGCCCGGCGGGTCCGCTCACCCACGGGCCAGGGCCGTGCGGCGGCAAGCAGTTCGATGGAACCAGTCGACCAGTCAACGTGCGTAGTCGGCGTGTCCGCGTGCAGGGACGCGGGCAGGGTCTCGTGCCGCAGCGCCAGCACCGTCTTGATCACGCCCGCGGCACCGGCCGCCGCCTGGGTGTGCCCGATGTTCGACTTGACCGACCCCAGCCACAACGGCTCCGACCGGTCACGCCCGTAGGTCGCCAGCAGCGCCTCAGCCTCGATCGGATCACCCAGCGTGGTTCCCGTTCCGTGCGCTTCCACGACGTCCACGTCGGATGACCGGAGACCCGCGGACGCAAGAGCGGCACGGATAACGCGTTGCTGCGACGGGCCATTCGGCGCGGTCAGCCCGTTCGAAGCACCGTCAGAGTTCACCGCTGAGCCTTCGAGCACTGCCAACACCGGGTGTCCGTTGCGGCGAGCGTCCGATAGCCGCTCCACCAGCAGGACGCCAACGCCCTCGCCCCACGCGGTGCCGTCCGCAGCCTCAGAGAACGGCTTGCACCGCCCGTCCGCCGCGAGCCCGCGCTGCCTGCTGAACTCGATGAAAGCGCCCGGTGTCGCCATGATCGTCACACCGGCGGCCACCGCGAGCCCGCACTCCCCGTTGCGCACCGCTTGTGCTGCCAGGTGCAGAGCCACCAACGCCGACGAACAGGCAGTGTCCACAGTGAGCGCCGGGCCTTCCAGCCCGAACACGTACGCCACTCGCCCCGACATCACACTCGCGGCGCCACCCGTGGCGACATGCCCCTCGGGCACATCGACCGCGAGCGTGAGCCGGGTGTAGTCCTGCCCGTTCGTGCCCGCGAACACGCCGGTCCGACTTCCCCGCAGCGACCTCGGGTCGATGCCCGCGCGCTCGAAGACCTCCCAGGTCGCCTCCAGCAGCACCCGCTGCTGGGGGTCCATCGCCACGGCCTCGCGCGGTGAGATCCCGAACAGGTCGGCGTCGAACCGCGCCGGGTCGACCAGGAACGCACCTCGGTCCACATAGGAAGTTCCCGGGTTACCCGGGTCCGGGTTCACCAGGTTGGCGAGGTCCCACCCGCGGTCGGCCGGGAACGGCCCCGTGGCGTCCCGCTCACTGACGAGCGCGTCCCACAGGTCTTCGGGGGTATCGATACCACCCGGGAACCGGCAGGCCATGGCCACGATGGCGATCGGGTCGTCCACCGGCACTGCCGCGACGTGCTCGTCCACAGTGGATCCGCCAGCGAGGAAGGCGGCGAGCGCTGCGGGCGTCGGGTAGTCGAAGACAAGGCCAGCGGGAAGCGCCACTCCAGTCGCCTCGGCCAACCGGTCCCGCAGTTCGACGGAGGTCAGCGAGTCGAACCCGAGGTCGGCGAACGCCCGCTCAGCGGCGATGACGTCGACGGAGTCGTGCCCCAGCACCGCGGCGGCCTCGGTGCGGACCAACACCACCAGGTCCTTGCGAACCGCGACCGGACGAACCTGCGGCTCGATCACAGGGATGAAGTCTGTCAACAGTGGACTGGGACGTCCCGCCGTGAAGGTGCCGGTGAAGCGAGGCCAGTCGACGTCGGCGATGGTGACGGCGGTGGTCGGGTGGTCGAGTGCCTGGGCGAGAGCGGCGAGGGCGTAGTCGGGCCGCATGGGCCGCAGGCCGCGACGACGCAGGTAGTCCTCCGCGCCGTCCGTGGTGAGCATGCCCGCACCAGCCCACGGCCCCCACGCCACACTGGTGACCGGCAAACCCAATCCGCGCCTGTTTTCGGCGAGCCCGTCGAGTGCGGCGTTCGCGGCGGAGTACGCGGCTTGCCCGCCCGCGCCCCACGTCCCGGCGATGGAGGAGAACAGCACGAGGTGGGCGTCCGGGGCGAGTTCGTGCAGGTTGACCGCGCCGGTGACCTTCGCGCGCGCCACATCGGCGAGCCGCTCTGGGGTGGTCTCGACCAGCGGTGCCGCGTCGATGACCCCAGCGGTGTGGATGATCGCGTCGACCGGGTGCTCGGCGAGCACGGCCGCGAGCGCCTCGCGATCAGTCACGTCACACGCGACAACCGTGGCTCGGAGGTCGTTGGCCCCGGGTGCGCCCGGTCCACTGCGGCTGACAAGGACGATCTTGTCGACCCCACGCGCGGTGAGCCAGCGCGTGACGTGTCCACCAAGGGCACCTGTACCACCGGTGACCAGCACGGACTTCGGGCGCCACGGCTCGGCGGCGGAGAGCGCGGCCCGGCGGAGCCTGCGCGCGAAGGCGCCATCGGGGCGGATCGCGACCTGATCCTCATCCCCGGCTAGGGAAGCGCGGAACAGGGTGGCTGTGTGGTCGTCCAGGACGGGTGGGAGGTCGATGCTCCCGCGCCAGTGCGGGAGTTCCAGCGCGGCGACCCGACTGAGGCCCCAGGTAGCGGCGCCATCGACGCTGCCGAGCGCGTCCCTGGTGATCACCCACACCGGCAACTCGGCGTCCACAACGGACAGCACATCCGCCGGTGAGTCGGCCAAGCGGAGGATGCCGGTCGCCTCGGCGAGATCGTCGCAGGTCGTGACCGCCGCCGCGATGTCGTCGGGAACCTGGCCGATCACGAACCACCGGCCGTCACCGGGGTCAGTCGAGGCGGGCAGCGGTTCCCACTCGGCCGAGTAGCGCCAGCTCTCGATGGCGGGGAGGCGGTCGGCGCCGAGCCAGTAGTGCTTGCGCTGGAACGGGTAGACGGGGAGGTCGATCTTGCGGCCGCCGCGGAGGAGGGCACTCCAGTCGACGTCAATGCCGTGGACGTGGAGGGTCGCCACAGCGCGGACCAGCGAGTCCGGTTCCGGCTGTCCCGCCCGCAACCCGGCCGCGAACACCCCGTCGCCGCTCTCCCGCGCCAGAGCGGTCAGTACCCCGTCTGGGCCGAGCTCCAGGAACCTGGTCACCCCGAGACCGCGCGCGCCCTTGACCGCGTCCGCGAACCTGACGGTCTCCCGGACCTGCCGCACCCAGTACTCCGGCGTGCTCGGGTCCCCAGTCGACGTGCCCACTACCGGAATCCGCGGCTGGTTGAACGACAGACCCCGCACGACCTGCGCGAACTCGTCCAGCATCGGGTCCATCAGATGCGAGTGGAACGCGTGCGACACCGCCAGCGACTTCACCCGCCGCGATTGTTCAACAAACCTATGTTCCAACTGTTCAACAATCCTACGATCCCCCGATAGGACAAGTGAACGATCGGAGTTCACCGCAGCGAGGTCAATGCCTGCCGGGAGGCCATCGGGGAACTCGGCTGCGAGGTCGGGCTCGGCGATCTCAACGGCCAGCATGGCGCCGCCGGAGGGCAGGGCCTGCATGAGGCGAGCGCGGGCCGCCACCAAGGTGCACGCGTCGTCCAGGGACAGGATCCCGGCGACGTGCGCGGCGGCCAACTCGCCGATGGAGTGGCCGACCAAGGCGTCCGGTCGGACACCCCAGGACTCGACCAAGCGGAACAGGGCGACCTCGAGCGCGAACAACGCGACCTGGGCGTTGCCGGTCTGGTCAATGGCCTCGTCGGAGAACGGCGCACGGGCCACGACCTCGTCGAACGCCGCCGCGAACACCGGGAACACCCGCAGCGCCTGGCCCATGCCCGAGCGCTGCGACCCCTGACCGGTGAACAGGACCGCCAGCCGACCGGGCGCGGCGATCCCCGTCACCAGCCCAGGCGCCTCGACCCCCTCAGCCAGACCCATCAACGCAGAGCTGTCGAGCGCGATGGCTCGATGGTCCAATGTGGCCCGCGTGGTCACCAACGAGTGCGCCACGTCCAGCGGTTCAGCGTCAACCTGCAGCAGGTCAGCGGCCCGAGCACGCAACGCCACAGCACTCCGAGCCGACAGCACCAGTGGCACCACCGGCGTTGACTCCCGCTCGGGCTCGGCGGCGACCTCAGGCTGGACCGACTCGACGATCACGTGCGCGTTGGTGCCACTGATCCCGAACGACGAGACACCAGCCCGGCGAGGGCGGTCGACCGATGGCCAAGGCTGCTCTTGCGCCAGCAGCCGGACATCGCCAGCAGCCCAGTCCACATGCGACGATGGCGTATCGACGTGCAGGGTCCTGGGCAACACCCCGTGCCGCATGGCCTGGATGGTCTTGATCAGCCCGGCCAGCCCGGACGCGGCCTGGGTGTGCCCGATGTTGGACTTCACCGACCCCAGCCACAGCGGCCGCTCCCGGTGCTGCCCGTAGGTGGCCAGCAAAGCCTGGGCCTCGATCGGATCACCGAGCCGAGTGCCGGTCCCGTGACCCTCCACAACGTCTACTTCGGACGCGGCGATCCCGGCATCGGCGAGCGCGTCCCGGATCACCCGCTGCTGCGCGGGACCGTTGGGTGCCGTCAAGCCGTTCGAAGCGCCGTCGGAGTTGACCGCCGATCCACGAACCGCCGCCAGCACGGTGTGGCCCTTGGCGAGTGCGTCCGACAGTCGCTCGACGATGACAACCGCGACGCCCTCGGACCAGCCGGTGCCATCAGCGGCCTCCGCGTACGCCTTGCACCGGCCGTCCGGCGCGAGCCCGCCCTGCTTGGCGAACTCACCGAACCCGGCAGGGCTCGGCATGACCGTCACGCCGCCGACGATCGCAAAGTCGCACTCGTTGTGCCGCAACGCGCGTGCCGCGAGGTGCAACGCCACCAGGCCACTGGAACACGCAGTGTCCACAGTGAGCGCCGGACCTTCGAGCCCCAAGGTGTACGCGACGCGACCGGAGATCACGCTGGTCGCCGTCCCCGTGATCAGGTGGCCCGCGCCCTCCGCCGAGTCCTGCGCGAACCCGTACCCCGAGCCGGAAGCGCCGACGAAGACGCCACCTCGCGTCCCCCGGACCGTGCCCGCGTCGATCCCCGCTCGCTCGACCGCTTCCCAACTGGCTTCGAGCAGCACCCGCTGCTGGGGGTCCATCGCCACGGCTTCCCGCGGCGAGATCCCGAACAGCTCGGCGTCGAACCCGCTGGCGTCGTGCACGAACCCGCCGACCAGCGGGAAGTCGGCGCCGCTGAGGTCCCACCCCCGGTCGACCGGGAACGCACCAACACCGTCCCGGCCTTCGACGACCATGTCCCACAGCTCGTCCGGCGAGGTGACCCCGCCCGGGAGCCTGCACGCCATGCCCACGACGACGATCGGGTCGTCACCGCTGACATCGCGCCTGATGACCGTGACCTCAGGGGCTGGCGATCCGACCCGCTCCAGCAGGTGGTCGGCAAGGGCGATCGCCGTCGGGTGGTCGTAGATCAGGGTCGACGGCAGGGCGAAGCCGACCGCCGCGGTGAGGCGGTTGCGGAAGTCGACCGCGGTGAGCGAGTCGAAGCCCAAGTCGAGGAAGGTCGCCGACGGGTCGACGGCGTCGCGGTAGCCGAGCACGCTGCCGACGGTCGTGGTCACCAGGTCCAGAACCGAGCGCTTCCCCTCCACAGTGGACATCGCGGCCACCTTTGCCGCGAACTCGGTGTTGTCGGTCGTCGGCGTGGGCGCGGCGAACTCGGCCAGCAGGGGGCTCGGGCGGGCGGAGGTGAAGGCCGCCAAGAAGGTAGGCCAGTCGACGTCCGCGACGACGTGGGTGGGGTGCGGGCTGGCGATAGCGGCGTCCATCGCGGCCAGGGCTCGGGCGGGGCTCAACGGGCGTAGACCACGGCGCTGGAGGTATGCGGCGGCCTCACCAGCGGCCATGCCAGCGTCGGCCCAGGGACCCCAGGCAATCGATGTCGTGGGAAGGCCTGCGGCGGCGCGGTGCTCGGCGAGGGTATCGAGGTCGGCGTTCGCGGCGGCGTAGGCGGCCTGGCCACCGCTTCCCCACACCCCGGCGATCGAGGAGAACAGGACGAGGTGGGCCTCAGGTGCCAGCTCGTGCAGAAGCCAAGCCGCGTCAGCCTTGGGGCGCAGCACGGTGGCGAGTCGATCTGGGATGAGGTCAGCCAGCGGGGCGTCCTCGCCGACACCGGCGGCATGCACGACAGCCGCCACCAGGTGCGTCGCGAGCAACGCGGACAAGGCGTCCCGGTCGGTGACGTCGCAGGTCACGACCTCGGCAGGCAGGTCGGCGGCTCCCGGCGCGGCAAGTCCGGTGCGGCTGGCGACCACAACGCGGACGCCCCGGGCCGCGAGGTGCCGGACCACCTGGGCGCCAAGTGCCCCGGTGCCGCCGGTGACCAGGACCGTCCCTTGTGGATGCCACGTCGCGGCTGCGGTGTCGGCCTTGGTGAGTCGACGGGCGAACACCCCGTCTGGCCGGATGGACACCTGGTCCTGCGCCCCGCCGAGAACCGCCGCCAACCGTCGAATCGCCTGGTCGTCCAGGGTCTCCGGCAGGTCGATGAGGCCGCCCCAGCGCTGCGGGTGTTCGAGGGCGGCGACCCGGCCGAGGCCCCAGATCTGGGCGGTGGCCCGGGTGTCGCCGCGGGTGATCACCCAGAGCGGGACGGGAGTGTCGTTGAGCAGGGCGGGGATGTCAGCAATGTCTGGTTCGACCACCGCGCCGGTCGCTGCTGTCAGATCGTCGGTGATCGTCAGGCCTGCCGCGCGGAGTGGGGCCTGGAGGTCGCTGGGGACGAGCCACACGCCGTCGACGGGCTTCGGGTCGATCTCAGCCCAGGTGACGCGGTAGTTGTCCAACGGGGGGACGGTGGGCGTGTGCTGCAGCCAGAACCGCTCGCGCTGGAACGGGTAGGTCGGCAGCGCGGCCCGGCCACCAGCGGGAATGAGCGCGGCGAGGTCGAGACTGGCGCCGCGTGCGTGGGCTCCGGTGACAGCGGAGAGCACGGTGTCAACCTCACCTCGGCCTGCCCGCAGAGTCGGGATGCCGTGTTCGACCAACGCCGACAGCACGCCGTCCGGCCCGAGTTCGACGTGGGTGTCCGCCCCCGCCGTGCGCACCGCGTCGGCGAACCTGACCGTGCCGCGGACCTGCCTGACCCAGTACTCCGGCGTGCTCGGATCCCCGGTCGACGTGCTCACCAGCGGGATCACCGCAGTGGCGAACGCGAGTCCATTCAGCACCTGCTCGAACTCGGCCAGCATCGGGCCCATCAGGTGCGAGTGGAACGCGTGCGACACCGCCAGCGACTTCACCCGCCGCGATTGTTCAACAAAACTACGTTCCAACAGTTCAACAATCCTACGATCCCCCGATAGGACAAGTGAACGATCGGAATTCACCGCCGCCAGATCGACCCCGACCGGCAAGCCGTCCGGGAACCCCACCGCCAGTTCGGCCTCGGAGATCTCGACCGCCAGCATGGCGCCACCAGCCGGGAGCGCCTGCATCAGCCGGGCCCTCGCCGAGACCAGGGTGCAGGCGTCATCGAGGGACAAGATCCCCGCGACGTGGGCAGCGGCCACCTCGCCGATGGAGTGACCAATCAAGACATCAGGGTGGACGCCCCAGGACTCCAGCAACCGGAACAGCGCCACTTGGAGGGCGAAGATCGCGGGCTGGGCATTGCCCGTCTCGTCGATGGCCGCGTCATCGAACGGAAGCCGGGCGCGCACGGCGTCGAAGGTGTCGGCGAACACCGGGAACACCCGCAGTTCAGACCCCATACCCGCACGTTGCGCACCCTGGCCGGTGAACAGGAACGCGACCTCACCAGCGGCCACTGCGGGCACGGCGGAGGTCAGGCCGTCGACCACGTCGGCCGGGGTGGTCGCGGCGAAGGCGACGCGGTGCGGGTGGCGGGCGCGGGTGGCGAGTTCACGGGCCAGGTCGACCGGTTTGATCGAGTCGACACGCTCCCGCACCTGGTCCAGCCGGGCGGCGAGTGCCTGGGGCGAGTGACCACTGACCACGATCGGCACCGGGTGCCCTGGCTCAACGGTCGCGGGCTCATCGACCAGCGGGGCCTCTTCGATGATCGTGTGCACGTTCGTGCCGCTGACCCCGAAGGACGAGATCCCGGCCCGACGCGGCCGATCCCCACGGGCCCACGGTCGCGACTCCGTCAGCAGGGACACCGAGCCTGACGCCCAGTCGACGTGCGGAGACGGAACGTCGGCGTGCAGGGTCGGCGGCAGCACCCCGTGCCGCAGCGCCTGCACCATCTTGATGATCCCGGCGACACCAGCCGCCGCTTGGGCGTGCCCGATGTTCGACTTCAGCGACCCCAACCACAGCGGGTCGACCCGGGCCTGCCCGTAGGTCGCCAGCAACGCCTGGGCCTCAATGGGGTCACCGAGCACAGTGCCGGTTCCATGGGCCTCAACCGCGTCCACATCGGACGATGCCAACCCCGCTGCCGTCAAAGCCGATCGGATCACCCGCTGTTGCGAGGGACCATTGGGTGCGGTCAAGCCGTTCGACGCGCCGTCCTGGTTCACTGCCGACCCGCGCACGACTGCCAAGACGCTATGACCACGGGCGACCGCGTCCGACAGGCGTTCCACCACCAGCACGCCAACGCCCTCGGACCACCCGGTCCCGTCAGCCTCGGCCGAGAACGACTTGCACCGGCCGTCCGCCGACAACCCGCGCTGGCGGGAGAACTCGGTGAAGATGCCCGGACCCACCATGACCGTCACGCCACCGGCCACAGCCATCGAGCACTCGCCCGACCGCAGCGCCTGGGTAGCCAAGTGCAGTGCCACCAGCGACGACGAACACGCGGTGTCCACAGTGACCGCTGGACCCTCAAGTCCGAAGAAGTACGCCAACCGGCCCGACGCCACGCTGGTCGAGCTGCCGGTCAGGAAGTGCCCCTCAACCCCCTCCGGCAACGCGATTCCCACGCCATAGCCGGAATGCGCGACCCCGACGAAAACACCGGTCTGGGACCCGCGCACGGTGTTGGGGTCGATCCCGGCATCCTCGAACGCCGCCCAAGTGGACTCCAGCAGCAGCCGTTGCTGCGGGTCCATCGCGGTCGCTTCCCGGGGCGACACCCCGAACAGCCGCGCGTCGAAACCGGAAACGTCGTCCAGGAACCCGCCTGCCTGGGCGTATGTCGTGCCCACCACGTCGGCGTCCGGGTTGTAGAGCGCGCCGAGGTCCCAGCCGCGATCGGTCGGGAACGGGCCGATGCCCTCGCGACCCTGCACGACGAGGTCCCACAGGTCGTCCGGGGTGTCGACGCCGCCCGGGAATCGGCAGGCCATGCCGACGATCGCGATCGGCTCGTCCGTCGACTGCCGCCGCTCGACCACAGCCGCACGTCGTTCCTGCTTGGGAAGCAAGGAGACCAGGTGGTCGACGAGCGCGGTGGGCGTCGGGTAGTCGAAGATCGCGGTGGCCGGGAGGCGCAGGCCAGTCGCGGTGTTGAGCCGGTTGCGGAACTCGACGGCGGTGAGCGAGTCGAAGCCCATTTCCTTGAACGGGCGGCCGGTGTCGGTCGTCGTGTGGCCGAGGACGGCGGTGATCTCGGCGCGCACGGTCGTGAGCAGCGCGCGACCCGCCTCAGCAGGTCCGAGGGTGCGCAGGTGGTCGACCGAGCCGGCACGTACCGCGCGACGGGGTGCCTGCACAAGTCCGCGCAGCAGAGCCGGAACAGGGGCAAGCTTGCGCGCGGTCGCCGGGTCGTACGCGAGGGTGACCAGGTGCGATCGGCCGTCGCGCTGGGCGGCGTCAAACAGGGCCAAGCCTTGTGCCTCGGTGAGGGCCGGTCCGACGCGGGTCGCGCGGGCGAGGTCGACGGTGTCGAGCGATCCGCTGATGGCACTGGCGGTCGCCCACAGGCCCCAGGACATCGACACAGCGGGCAGGCCCCGGAACCGGCGGCGGACTGCGACAGCGTCCAAGACCGCGTTCGCGGCGGCGTAGTTCGCCTGCCCTGGCGAGCCGAAGACCGATGACGCCGACGAATACAGAGCGAACAGCGGGACGTCACCGACCAGCTCGTCCAGCACCGTGGCGCCAGTCGCCTTCGGGGCCAACACAACAGCGACCCGATCCGGTGTAAGCGAGTCGATGATGCCGTCGTCGGCGATGCCAGCGGCGTGGATGACACCGGTGAGATCCGGGATCCCAGCGAGGAGTTCGGCCACGGCGTCACGGTCGCCCATGTCGCAGGCGACGATCCGCGCTCCGGGCACGTCACCCGTGCCGCTGCGGTTGGTGAGGACGAACTTCGTGACCCCGTACTCGGCAGCCAGGTGGTCGGCGATGATCCGCCCAAGCACGCCGGTACCGCCGGTGATGAGGACCGTCCCCTGTGGATCAACTGGCCGTGGGATGGTGAGCACGTTCTTGCCGATGTGCTTTCCCTGACCCACGAACCGGAAGGCCGCCTGCGCTTCCCGCACGTCCCAGGCCCGCCACGGCAGCACCGTGAACACGTCGCGCGCGAACAGGTCCAGCACCTCGACGAGCATCTCCTGGAGGCGGTCCGGCCCGGCCTCGCTCAAGTCGAACGCGCGGTAGCCCGGGAGTCCGTTGCGCAGATCGGCCTTGCCCATCTCGATGAACCGGCCGCCCTCGGCGAGCATTCCCACGGAGGCGTCGATGAACTCGCCCGCCAAGGCGTTGAGCACGACATCGACGGTCGGGAACTTGGTCGCGAACCCGAGGTCCCGCGACGACGCGAGGTGTTCGTCGTCGAGTCCCGTCGCGTGCCACTTCCCGGCACTCGCGGTCCCGAAGACCTCGGCGCCCAGATACCGCGCGACCTGCACGGCCGCCATGCCGACCCCACCGGCGGCAGCGTGGACGAGCACCCGCTCCCCTCGCCGCAGGCCCGCGAGGTCGACCAGGCTGTAGTAGGCGGTGAGGAATGCCATCGGGACGGTCGCGGCCTCGGCGAACGTCCAGCCGTCCGGCATCCGCGCGACCATCCGCCGGTCGACCACGACCGACGGGCCGAAACCTCCAACGAACAGGCCGAATACGCGATCGCCTGGCTTCAAGTCCACATCGGACCCGACGGCAGTCACCACACCCGCGCCCTCGGAGCCGAGCAGCGCGCGTTCCGGGTACTGGCCGAGGGTGATGAGGACGTCACGGAAGTTGACGCCGGTCGCCCGGACCGCGATCTGGACTTCGCCGGGGCCGGGAGCGTCCACTGTGATGGGTGCCAGGGTTAGCGCGTCGAGGGAGTCGCCGCTCGGGTCTAGGCGCCAGGTCGGGGTAGTGGGCAGCGGGAGCAGGCCGGTCGCACGGGCCAGCCTGGGTGCGTATACCTCACCACCGCGCACGGCGAGTTGTGGCTCGTCCAGGTCGAGCAAGGACGCGATGAGGTCGTCCGTTGGCTCGTTGTCCGAGTCGAGAAGCAGGAGGCGGCCGGGGTGTTCGGACTGGGCCGATCGGACCAGGCCACCGACTGCGGCGCCTGCCAGGTCTGCGATCTCGTCGCCCGGTAGCGCTGCGACTGCGTTCCGTGTGTGCAGGACGAGGATTGATGCGGCGAACCGGTCGTCGGCGAGCCAGGCCTGGAGCCCGGCGAGCACATCGACCACAGTGGACTGGACATCACCCGAAGGAATCTGCCACAGCGCGGCGTCGGCGGAGGTCCAGTCCTCGGGGTTGCCGCGCGTGACCGACTTGGCGGATTCCGCGACCGACACCTGCGTCCAGTCGACGGCGAACAGGTCCGCGTCGCGTTGGGCGGGCCTGCGCAGGGTCAGCGTGGTGATCGTGATGACCGGAGCGCCCGCGGGATCGGTGGCAACCAAGGAGTAGGTGTCGGTCCCCGTGGTCTTGATGGCGACGCGGAGGCCGGTCGCTCCGGTGGCGTGGAGGGTTACGCCAGACCAGGCGAACGGGAGGCCTGCCTTGGCGGGATCGAGGCCGGTCGGGTGGAGGGCGGCGTCGAGCAGCGCGGGGTGCAGGCCGAAGCGGGTGGCGTCGCGGTGCGCGGACTCGGGGAGTGCGACCTCGGCGTAGTACGCGCCGTCGGTCCGCCAGGCAGCGCGGAGGCCTTGGAAGAGGGGGCCGTAGCCAAATCCGTTGTCCGCGGCCGCTGCGTAGAAGGTGTCTAGGTCGACCGGCTCGCCTGCTGGTGGCCATTCCAGTGAGGACGATGTGGCGGCCTGGGACAGCCGTCCTTCGGCGTGCCGGGTCCAGTCCGATCCATCCACACTGGAATGGATCTCGACCGACCTTGTGCCGTCATCGGCCAGCGGCAAAACGCTGACCTGGATGCGAACAGCGTTTGCCAGTGGCAGCGGGGCAGAGATGGTCAGGTCGTCCAGGACGGGATTGCCGACCTGGTCACCCGCGTGCAGGGCCAGTTCGACGAAGGCGGTGCCGGGGACGAGCACGTCACCCTGGATCTGGTGGTCGGTGAGCCAGCCGTGCGTGGTCGGGCTGAGGCGGCCGGTGAACAGGTGTCCGCCATCCGGTTGGGGAGCGGCAGCACCCAGCATCGGGTGCTCGGCGGTGACCAGACCAGCGGCGGTGACGTCAGCGCGGGCGGAGGGGCGCGGCCAGTAGCGAACGCGCTCGAAGGGGTAGGTCGGCAGGTCGATCCTGTTGCCGCCAGGCAGAAGCGCGGCCCAGTCGACGCGCGAACCGAGGGTGTGGACGCGGCCGAGGGCGTGCAGCAGCGAGACCTGGTCGTCCCGTCCTGATCGGACCACGGGGACCGCACCATCATCGACTAGGGCGCTGAGGATGCCGTCCGGACCCAACTCCAGGAACCGGTTGGCGCCTCGTCTGCGGACCTCGCTCACGGCCGGGGCGAAGCGGACCGTCTCGCGGACCTGGCGGACCCAGTACTCCGGCGTACTCGGGTCGCCGGTCGACGTGCTCACCACGGGAATGGCCGGGGCGGCGAAGGTGAGCCGGTCGACCACCCGCCGGAACTCGTCCAGCACGGGGTCCATCAGGTGGCTGTGGAAGGCGTGCGACACCGCCAGGGCCTTCACCCGCCGGTCAGCGAACCGGTGTTTCACGAGGTCGACGGCCTCTTGGTCGCCCGAGAGCACAACCGACCGATCCGAGTTGACCGCCGCAAGGTCTACACCCGTAGGGAGACCGCCGGGAAACTCGCGGAGCAGGTCAGCCTCGGAGATCTCGACGGCCAGCATGGCACCGCCGGTGGGGAGGGCCTGCATGAGCCGAGCCCTCGCGCCAACCAGGGCGCAGGCGTCCTCCAGCGAGAGGATCCCGGCGACATGCGCGGCGGCGACCTCACCGATGGAGTGGCCGAGCAACAGATCCGGCCGGACACCGAGCGACTCCAGAAGGCGGAACAGCCCTACCTGCAAGGCAAACAACGCAGGCTGGGCATTCCCGGTCTGCTCCAGGTCCGCCTCGTCAAACCCCAACCGAGCACTGATCTCGTCGACAGCGGCCCGATAGACCTCGAACGAGCGCAGCCCCGCACCCATCCCCGCCCGCTGCGAGCCTTGCCCGGTGAACAGAAACGCCAACTTGCCCGGCGTCTCAACCCCGAACTCAGCAGACGCGGGCACGCCACCGGCGGCAATCTCAGCCAACGCCGCATCAGCACTCGCCGCATCCCTGGCAACGACAACCGCACGATAGGCCAGCGCCGCCCGCGTCGTGGCCAGCGAAAACGCCGTATCGAGCAAGCCGGATACGCGCAATGCTGCTGCTTGGGCGCGGAGGGCTTCCTCGGTGCGGCCGGAGAGCAGCAGTGGTACGGCGCTGGGGTCGGTGGCCGTCGGGAGCGGTTCTGGTTCTGGGGCTTGCTCGAGGATCGTGTGGGCGTTGGTTCCGCTGACGCCGAAGGAGGAGATTGCGGCGCGGCGGGGGCGGTCGAGGGTGGGCCATAGGCGGTTCGTCGTGAGGGGTGAGACGGCGCCGGTGGACCAGTTCACCTGGGGCGTTGGGGTGTCTGCGTGGAGGGTGGCGGGGAGGATGCCGTGGCGTAGGGCCATGACGGCCTTGATGATGCCTGCGACACCGGCGGCGGCCTGGGTGTGGCCGATGTTGGACTTCACCGAGCCCAGCCACAGCGGTTCGGTGCGGTCGCGGCCGTAGGTGGCCAGCAGCGCCTCGGCTTCGATCGGGTCCCCGAGTCGGGTGCCGGTTCCGTGCGCCTCCAGCAGGTCCACATCAGACGGAGCGAGGCCCGCGTCGGCCAGCGCCGCCCGAATCACCCGCTGCTGCGCAGGACCATTCGGCGCAGTCAGCCCATTGGACGCACCGTCCTGATTGACCGCACTCCCCCGCACCACGGCCAGGATCCGATGCCCTGCGGCGAGTGCGTCAGACAGCTTCGCCACCACCAGGACGCCAACGCCCTCGCCCCAGCCGGTTCCGTCCGCGCCAGCACCGAACGCCTTGCACCGCCCGTCCGGTGCGAGCGCGCGCTGGCGGCTGAACTCGATGAACGCCGCCGGGGTCGCCATGACGGTCACACCGCCGACCAGCGCCAGCCGGCACTCGCCCGCCTTCAGCGACTGGATGGCCAGGTGCAGCGCGACCAGCGAGGACGAGCAGGCCGTGTCCACAGTGACTGCCGGACCCTCAAGCCCGAACGAGTACGCAATCCGTCCAGAAAGGACGCTAGCGGCGCTACCCGTGGCCAGATAGCCCTCCGCGGCCTCAGGGTCAGCGGCGATCACACTGGCGTAGTCCTGACCGTTGGTGCCAGCGAAGACACCGACCGACTCACCCCGCAGCGACGTCGGATCAATGCCCGCGTGCTCCAACGCCTCCCAGCACGCCTGCAACAGCAACCGCTGCTGCGGGTCCATCGCGGTCGCCTCACGCGGTGACACCCCGAACAGCCCGGCGTCGAATTCCGTGGCGCTGTCCAGGAAGCCGCCGGTGCGGCCGTAGCTGGTGCCGACGGTGTCAGGGTCGGGGTCGTACAGCGAGTCCAGGTCCCAGCCGCGGTCACCGGGGAACGGGCCGATGGCGTCACGGCCCTCGCTGACCAGCCGCCACAGGTCGTCGGGTGACTCGACGCCGCCGGGGAACCGGCAGCTCATCGCCACGATCGCGATCGGCTCGGCCGCCCGCTCCTCCGCCTCACGCAGCTTGCGCCGCGCGACCCGCAGCTCGCCGGTGACGAACTTGAGGTTCTCGAGCAGCTTCTTCTCATCCGCCATGATCAGCGACTCCCAGCCACGAGCATCATCCGGATTTGCCGAACTCTTTGTGGATCAGGTCGAACAGCTCGTCGGCGGACGCGTCGGCGAGGTCGTCGCCCGCCGCCTGCTGCTCGGATTCCAACCGCGCCAACAGTCCGCGCAGCCGGGTGGTGATCGCGTCCGCCTCGGCCTCGGTCGGCGGCAGCTCGGCGAGCGCGGCCTCCAACTTGTCCAGCTCGGCGACGGCCGGTGACCCGGGGTCCTCGGTCAGCTCGTCGAGCAGGTACGCGGCCAGG
The DNA here is from genome assembly GCF_024171945.1 of Actinokineospora globicatena. Classification (GTDB taxonomy): domain Bacteria; phylum Actinomycetota; class Actinomycetes; order Mycobacteriales; family Pseudonocardiaceae; genus Actinokineospora; species Actinokineospora globicatena. The sequence goes on along the minus strand of NZ_JAMTCR010000002.1, from coordinate 2,141,704 downwards.
GCCTCGGGGGTCGGGTGGTCGAACACGACACCGGCGGGCAGCGCGAGACCGGTGGCGGCGTCGAGCTGGTTGCGCAGCTCGACGGCGGTGAGGGAGTCGAAACCGAGGTCGCGGAAGGCGCGGCGGGGATCGATCAGCTCGCCCGCGCGGTGGCCGAGTGCGGTGGACGCACGGGTCGTGACCAGGTCCAGCAGGAGCGCACCCCGTTGGCCGACCGGGGATTCGGCCAACGCGGCACGCAAGTCGGGGCCGGGGGCGTGGGTTGTCCCGGTCAGGCGTTCGAACAAGGTCGTGCGGCGGCCCGCGGCGAAGCGGGGCCAGTCGATGGCGGCGACGGCGACGGTCGTCAGGTCCGCGTCAAGGGCCGTGGCGAGTGCCGCGATTGCCTGGTCAGGTTCGAGAGCGGTGACACCGGTGCGGTGTTGCTGTTCTGCCGCAGCGTTTTCAGCACCCAGGCCGGTTCCCGCCCAAGGGCCCCAAGCGATCGCGGTGGCAGGTCGACCTTGGGCGCGGCGGTGTTCGGCGAGGGCATCGAGGTAGGCGTTGGCGGCAGCGTAGTTGGCCTGGCCGGGGTTGCCGACAACACCTGCGAACGAGGAGAACAGCACGAGGTGGGCGTCCGGGAGCAGGTCGTCGAGATGACGCGCGGCGGCCTTGCTTTGCCAGACGGTGTCGAGCTGGGCAGGCGTGAGAGTGTCAATCACTCCATCATGGACGGTTCCTGCCGTGTGGAAGACCGTGGTGATGTCGTGTTCCGCGATGAGGCGAGCGAGAGCGTCGCGGTCAGTGACGTCGCAGGCGACGATGGTGACCTCGGCGCCGCGGCGACGGAGATCAGCGGCCAGGGCATCGGCAGTGGGAGCGTTCGGGCCGCGTCGGCTGGTGAGCAGCAGGTGCGGGGCGCCCCGGTCGGCGAGCCAGCGGGCGACGTGGGTGCCGAGCGCGCCGGTGCCGCCGGTGACGAGGGTAGTGCCGGTGGGGGTCCAGTCACGGGTCGGCCTAGGGCTGGTGCGGGCGAGTTTGCGGACCAGGGTGCCCGCGTCACGGAGGGCCAGCTGGTCTTCATCCCCGGCCAGTGCGGCGTGGAGTTGTTGAGGGTCAACGGTTTCGGGGAGATCGAGGAGGCCACCCCAGCGGCGTGGGAGTTCCAGGGCCGCGACTTGACCGAGGCCCCAGATGGCTGCCTGGTGGGGGTTTCGGGCCGGGTCGTCGGGAGTGGTGACGGCGCCTCGGGTCGCGCACCAGAGGGGAGCGTCGACGTTCTGGAGGAGGACGAGGGCGGTCTCGGGGGTGGGCGCGGCGGCGAGGACGGCAGTGACAGTCAGGTCGCGGACATCGTCCGGGGTGACGTTGGTGCGGGTGATGGTGTCTACGCCTGCGAATGCCGCGGTGATGTCGTCCGTGGGGTCGACCAGGAGCCAGGTGCCGGTCGGGGTGCTGGGGCGCTGGGTCGTGGGCGTCCAGTCGACCTCGTACCACCAGGAGTCGGCCGGGTTGGTCTTGGGCCAGAAGCGCTGGTGCTGGAACGGGTAGGACGGGAGTTCGACCGGGGCGCCCTGCGGCAGGATGACGGTCCACTGTGGATTTCCACCGCGGGCGTAGTCGTGGCCCACTGCCTCGAGCAAGGTTGTGATCTCGTCGCGGTCGCGGCGCAACGTTGGGGCCGCGGTGGGCACAAGCGCGGACAGCACGCCGTCCGGGCCTAGCTCGAGGTACCTGGCGTCGGCGGGCACCTGGCCGACCGCGTCGGCGAACCTGACCGTTTCGCGGACCTGCCCGATCCAGTACTCCGGCGTGCTCGGGTCGCCGGTGGCGGTGCTCAGCAGGGGGATCGACGGGGTGGCGAAGGTCAGCCGGTCGACCACCCGGCGGAACTCGCCCAGCATGGGGTCCATCAGGTGGCTGTGGAACGCGTGCGACACCACCAGCGACTTCACCCGCCGAGATTGTTCAACAAACCTACGTTCCAGCAGTTCAACAATCCTACGATCCCCCGATACCACAAGTGAACGATCCGAGTTCACTGCGGCGAGGTCGACGCCAGCGGGGAGGCCGTCAGGGAACTCGAGGGCCAGGTCGGGCTCGGAGATTTCGACGGCGAGCATGGCGCCGCCGGCGGGGAGGGCTTGCATGAGCTGGGCCCGCGCGGCGACCAGGGTGCAGGCGTCGTCCAGGGAGAAGATCCCGGCGGCGTGGGCGGCCGCGACCTCACCGATCGAGTGGCCGACGAGGTAGTCCGGGCGGATGTTCCACGACTCCAGGAGCCGGAACAGGGCCACCTGGAGGGCGAAGATCGCTGGCTGGGCGTTGCCGGTCTGATCGATCGCGCCGTCGTCGAACGGGACGCGGAGCCGGACCGCGTCGAAGGCGTCGGCGAAGGTGGGGAAGGCGTCGTAGAGCCGTTGGCCCATGGCCGCGTACTGGGAGCCCTGACCGGTGAACAGGAACGCCAGGTGGGCCGTGGGGTCGACCGGGGTGATGTCGGCGAGCCGGTCGCGGAGGTCGGTGCCCGCAACGATGGCCGCGCGGTACCTGAGTCGCGCATCCGTTGCGGCGAGTGTCCGCGATATTGCGCCTACAGGCAGGTCGAGCCGCACCAGCGCAGCGGCACGCGCACGGAGTGCTTCAGGGGTGGCCGCGGAGAGCACCATTGCTGTCGGCGCCTGCGGCTCTGGGGCGGGCGGCGGGGCGGGGACGTGCTCCAGGATGACGTGCGCGTTGGTGCCGCCGATACCGAAGGCGGAGACGGCCGCGCGGCGGTTCGCGGTGTCCCAGGGCTGGTCCTCGGTGAGGACGCGCATGGGGCCGGACCAGTCGACGTGCGGGGTGGGGTGGTCGACGTGCAGCGTGCGGGGGATGGTGCCGTGCCGCATGGCCTCGATCATCTTGATCACCCCGGCCACGCCCGCCGCCGCCTGGGTGTGGCCGATGTTGGACTTGACGGAGCCGAGCCACAGGGGTCGGGGGCGGTCTTGGCCGTAGGTCGCCAGGAGGGCTTGGGCCTCGATCGGGTCGCCCAGGGCGGTGCCGGTGCCGTGCGCCTCGACGACGTCCACATCAGACGGTTGCAGGCGCGCGTCGGCCAGGGCGGCACGGATGACTCGTTGCTGCGACGGGCCGTTGGGGGCGGTGAGGCCGTTGGAGGCGCCGTCTTGGTTGACGGCGGTGCCGCGGACGACCGCGAGCACGGGCCTGCCTGCGGCGACCGCGTCGGCGTACCGCATGAGCAGCAGGACGCCGATGCCCTCGCCCCAGGCGGTCCCGTCCGCCGAGGCCGCGAACGCCTTGCAGCGCCCGTCCGCCGCGAGCCCGTCCTGGTGGCCGAACTCCACGAACGCGGTGGGCGTCGACATGACCGTCACCCCGCTGGCGAGGGCCATGTCGCACTCCCCGCCCCGCAACGCCCGCACGGCGAGGTGCAACGCGACCAGACTGGACGAACACGCGGTGTCCACGGTCAGCGCAGGACCCTCCAGCCCGAACGCGTACGCGACCCGCCCGGAAAGCACCGCCGCGGCACTACCGATCGCAAGGTGCCCCTCAAGCCCTTCACCCGCGGCGGCGACCAGGGGCGCGTAGTCCTGCCCGTTCGTCCCCGCGAAGACACCGACGCTGCTTCCCTTGAGCCCCAATGGATCCATCCCGGCCCGCTGGAACACCTCCCAGGTGGTCTCCAGGAGCAAGCGTTGCTGCGGATCCATCGCCAACGCCTCACGCGGCGAAACCCCAAACAACCCCGCATCAAACCCCGCAACGTCGTCCAGGAACCCACCCACCCGCGCAAACGCAGGCGCCCCCGCCAAATCCCACCCCCGATCCCGCGGAAACCCCCCAACGGCGTCCTCCCCCTGGCTGACCAACCGCCACAGGTCCTCCGGACCCTTCACCCCACCGGGGAACCGACACGCCATCCCCACAACCACCACATCCCCCGCATGCGGCGCCTCTTGGACGGTGCCAGCGCGCGTCCCATCGAGCTCAACGCCTGACGGGTGAGGAGTCGTTTCTGCACCAGGGTGGAGGGCTACGTTAGTCGGCTGTGCACCCTGACCGGCAGGCGTAGTTGATGCGCCGGGCTGGCGGGCGGCGTGGCCTTGGTCGATCGCGGATGCGGGTGGTTCGGACCCAGCAGCCAGCGCTGCGAGGGGCGTGCCTAGGGCAGGAGGCCGTTGGTCCAGAGCGACGGGATGGTGGGCGGTGTCGGCTCCCAGCGGGGTAGTGACGTCGCCTCGGCTGGGTAACTGGAGGTCGCTGGTGGCTTGGTGCGAGCGGCTGGTGGCAGAGCGGCTGGCGAGCGCAGGAGTGCCGGTGGGGGCCGAGTCCAGCCCATCGGGTGACTTGACCGCGTCGGCGGGGCGCGGCTCGCGCGCGCCTGCGGGCGTCGGCAGCCCCCGCCCTCTCCGGGGGGCGGCCCTGGTCCAGTCTACCGGGGGTGGGGGGTCGGCGGGGGGTGCGGCGGGGGCCTGTGGATGGGTCGGGGGGTTGTGGATAACCAAGGTCCGCAGGTGGGCGGCCATGGCGGTGGGGGTGGGGTAGTCGAAGACCACGCTTGCGGGGAGGGGGTGGGCTATGGCGGCGGCCAGGGCGTTGCGGAGTTCGAGGGCGGTGAGGGAGTCGAAGCCGAGGTCGCGGAAGGCGCGGTCTGGGGCGACGGGGGTGGGGCGGCCGAGGATGGCGGTGGCGTGGGTCTGGACGAGGGTTTCCAGGTGCCGGGCCAGGTCGGCCGGGGGGAGGTCGGGCAGCGGGGTGGCGTCGACGAAGGTCGACAGCAGGGGGTCGGGGCGGGCGGGGAAGCGGGACCAGGTGATGTCGGCGACGACGGTGTGCGGCTCGTCGGCGTCCACGGCCTGGGCCAGGGCGAGGAGGGCGGCCACGAGGGGCATGGGGTTGAGGCCGGTGCGGCGGAGCCTGTCGGCGACGGGGCCCGCTGCCATGCCCGCGTCTGCCCAGGGGCCCCACGCGACGGCAGTGCCAGTGCGGCCTTCGCTGTGACGGCGGGCGACGAGGGCATCGAGCGCGGCGTTGGCGGCGGCGTAGTTGGCCTGGCCCGCGTTCCCGATGACACCCGCGAGCGACGAGAAGACGACGAACGCGGTGAGGTCCCCAGCGAGTTCATCGAGGTGCCGCGCTGAGTCCACTTTGGCCCGCATGAGCGCGGCAAAGCGCTCTGGAGTAAGGGATTCAATGACACCATCGTCGACCGTGCCCGCCGTGTGGAAAACAGCGGCGACCGGGTGGCTGGCGAACAGGGCGGCGACGGAATCACGGTCGCTCACGTCGCAGGAGACAACCTCGGCCCGGGCGCCAAGGGAAGCAAGTTCAGCCACCAGCTCGGCCGCGCCAGGAGCAAGCAGGCCACGGCGGCTGGCGAGGACGATCTCCGTGGCACCACGATCGGCCAACCAGCGCGCGACGTGCGCACCGATCGCACCGCTTCCGCCTGTTACGAGAACGGGACCGGTCGGCTGCCAGGCTGGTCGCGGCGAGGCAGGTGCGGCCCGCTCCAACCGTCGGGCCAGAACCCCGGACCGGCGAACGGACACCTGGTTCTCGCGTCCATTGAGGACAGCGGCAAGTCGGCCCGCAGAGCGCGGCGTGAGCGGTTCCGTGATGTCGATGAGCCCACCCCAGCGGTCAGGGTGTTCCAGGGCCGCTACCTGGCCGAAGCCCCAGACCGAGGCCTGATCAGGGTCAACCTCGGCCCCACGGGTGACACACCAGACACGAGCCGCGGTCGTCCGCACGAGGTGAAGCGCCTCGTCCAGCCCGCCGGTCGAGATGATGCCGGTGACGTCAGTCGGCTCAGCGACGACGGTGGCACCAGCCGCGCGCACAGCGTCAGCAACGTTGTCGAGATCAGGCCCCAGCACAGCCCATGTGCCGTCGAGTTGCTCGGCCTGAAGGTCCAGTGGCTGCCATGCGATGCGGTAACGCCAGTCTTCGACCTTCGACACGAGAGCCTGGGAACGCCGCCAGGTCGCGAGGGCGGGCAGGACGCGGGCAAGGCTTGCGAGGTCACCGCCATCGAGGCGCAACGTTGCGGCGATGGACTCGATGTCCTCGTGCTCGACCGCCGCCCAGAACCGACCGTCGACCGGCGGCACCGTTGCCGGGGAGATCCAGAACGGCGTGCGCTGGAACGCGTACGTCGGCAGGTCGATCCGACGGCCGCCCCAGGGTTCGAACACCGTCGACCAGTCGACCCCGGTCCCCTTGAGGTGCGAGACGGCCACCGCGCGCAGCACCGATGCTCGCTCGTCCTGCCCAGATCGCAACAGCGGAGTGCCTGCCTCAACAAGCCCCGACAGCACGGCGTCCGGCCCGAGCTCCAGGCACCGCACCCCGTCCGGCACCGCCCCCGCGAACCGCACCGTCTCCCGGACCTGCCGCACCCAGTACTCCGGCGTGCTCGGGTCCCCAGTCGACGTGCTCACCACCGGAATCGCCGGAGCAGCGAACGAGAGACCTTCAACGACCTGCGAGAACTCCGCCAACATCGGGTCCATCAGATGCGAGTGGAACGCGTGCGAGACCGCCAGCGACTTCACCCGCCGAGATTGTTCAACAAACCTACGTTCCAACAGTTCAACTGTCCTACGATCCCCCGATAGAACAAGTGAACGATCGGAGTTCACCGCGGCCAAGTCCACGCCCTCGGGAAGCCCCTCGGGGAACTCCACCGCCAACTCGGCCTCGGAGATCTCGACCGCCACCATCGCGCCACCCGGCGGCAACGCCTGCATCAAACGGGCACGCGCGGAAACCAGGGTGCAAGCGTCGTCCAGCGACAAGATCCCGGCGACATGCGCGGCGGCCACCTCACCGATGGAATGGCCGACAAGCACGTCCGGGCGCACACCCCACGATTCCAGCAGCCGGAACAGCGCCACCTGGAGCGCGAAGATCGCGGGCTGCGCGTTCCCCGTCTCATCAATCGCGGCGTCATCGAACGGCACTCGAGCCCGGATCTCATCAAAGGCGCGAGCGAACACCGGGAAGACGCGGAGCTGAGACCCCATCCCAGCCCGCTGGGAGCCCTGACCAGTGAACAGGAACGCCACCTTCTGCACGCTCGCCTCACCACGGACCACCGAGCCAGACACCCGGTCCACCGCCAGATCGGCCAATCCAGCACGCCCGAACACGGCGGCACGATGCGTCAACAGCGGGCGAGCGGCCAGTGACACCGCGAGGTCCACCGGATCCGCATCCAGGTCAAGCAGTCGCGCGGCCTGGGCAACCAGCCCAGATGGCGACGCCGCCGACAGCAACCACGGCACCACCGTGGGCTCCTCAGCAGCGCCGGACTCGACGGCAGCCGACGGCGGTGCCTGCTCCAGGATGGCGTGGGCATTGGTACCGCTGATACCGAACGACGACACCCCGGCACGACGCGGCCGGGCGGCATCCGGCCACGGCTGAGCCTCGGTGAGCAGAGAGACCGCACCAGCCGACCACGTCACGTGCGGTGACGGAGTGCCCACATGCAACGTCGGTGGCAGTGTGCCGTGCCGCATCGACTGGACCATCTTGATGATGCCGCCGACGCCAGCCGCCGCCTGGGTGTGGCCGACGTTGGACTTGAAAGAGCCGAGCCAGAGGGGCTCGTCGCGTTCCTGGCCGTATGTGGCAAGCAGCGCGGACGCCTCAATGGGGTCGCCGAGCGCCGTTCCCGTCCCGTGCGCCTCAACAGCGTCCACATCAGACGTAGCAAGCCCAGCATCCGCCAGTGCCGCCCGGATGACTCGCTCCTGCGCCAAACCATTGGGTGCCGTCAACCCGTTGGACGCGCCATCGGAGTTCACGGCCGTTCCCCGGACCACAGCGAGCACCGTGTGGCCGTTGCGCTGCGCGTCCGACAAGCGTTCCACCAGCAGCAGCCCGGCGCCCTCAGCCCAGCTCGTCCCGTCGGCGGAGGCCGAGAACGACTTGCACCGACCGTCAGCCGCGAGCCCTCGCTGACGGCTGAAGTCCACGAACACCGTCGGCGTCGACATCACCGTCACGCCGCCGACCAACGCCATGTCGCACTCGCCCGACCGCAGCGCGCGTGCGGCCCAATGCAGTGCCACAAGCGAAGACGAACAGGCCGTGTCGACCGTGACCGCCGGTCCCTCAAAGCCATAGGTGTAGGCCAGTCGCCCGGAGACCACGCTGCCCGCACCGCCCGTGGCGATGTAACCCTCCACATCAGACGGAACACTGCCGGAGGCGTAGTCGTGGTACATCACACCCGCGAACACGCCGGTCCGACTGCCACGCAGCGAGGTGGGATCAATGCCCGCCCGCTCGAAGGTCTCCCACGACAGCTCCAGCATGATCCGCTGCTGCGGGTCCATTGCCAGCGCCTCGCGTGCGGAGATGCCGAAGAACTCCGGGTCGAACAGGTGGGCGTCGTGCAGGAAGCCGCCGTGGCGGGTGTACGTGGTTCCGGGGTTGTCCGGATCGGGGTGGTAGAGCCCGGAGAGGTCCCAGCCGCGCGCGGTGGGGAACTCGCTGATCCCGTCGCGGCCGTCGATGACCATCTGCCACAACGATTCCGGGCTGTCCACGCCGCCCGGGTAGCGGCAAGCCATGGCGACGATGGCGATCGGCTCGTCGACCACCTCGGTCGTGACCACGGTCGACCGCTTCGGTCCTGGCGCCAGCTCCGCTTCGACGAACTCGGTGAGCGCGGCGGGCGTGGGGTGGGAAAACACGATGGTCGCGGGCAGTGTCAGCCCGGTCGCGGCGGCGATCCGGTTGCGCAGCTCGACGCCGGTGAGCGAGTCGAACCCGAGGTCCTTGAACGTCCGATTGGGATCGACGCGGTCGGTCGACGAGTGGCCCAGGATGTTCGCGATGCTCTTGAGCACCAGGGAATCGACATCGGCAGCCGAGACGGCGGCCGCCACCTGCTTGGCCCGGAAGGGAGTCGCCACGGCCAGGACGTGGGCGCGATCCGGTGCGTGGTCCAGCAGCGTCATGCCCTGGGCCGCGGTGAGGGTGCCACCCAGGTGCGCGAACCGCGAGCGATCGACGGACGCGCCCATGCCGTCCGCCCAGTGCCCCCAGGCCAGAGACCGTGCTGGCAAGCCCGAAGCACGGCGGTGAACCGCGAGAGCGTCGAGGAACGCGTTGGCTGCCGCGTACGCCGCCTGGCCAGCGGTCCCGAAGGTGCCCGCCACCGAGGAGAACAGCACGAACTCGGTGAGGTCGCGGCTCAGCTCGTGGAGGTGGACCGCACCATCCACCTTGGACTGCAAGGCAGCTGCCAGTCGGGCGCCATCCAGCGTGTGAACGGGAGCGTCGTCGAGCGTCCCGGCCGCGTGGATGATCGAGGTGACGGGGTGGGCAGCGAGCAGTTCAGCCACCGCCGCGCGATCGGTGACGTCGCAATCAACGATGGCGGCGCCGAGTTCAGCCAGTTCCGACGCCGATGGACTGGCCGTGGCTCGACGACTGACCAGGACGACCTGGACACCGAGCCCGAGAAGGTGTCGAGCGACGTGCGCGCCAATGCCACCGGTGCCGCCCGTGATCAGGACCTTGTCGCCCCACTCGGCCTGACCGTCGACCGGAACGCGAACCTGCCGAGGCGCGAAGGCTTGGCCTGCGCGGATGGCCACCTGCGGCTCACCCGCAGGGAGCGTCGACGGGAGTTGTCCGTCGACGAGGACGAACCGGCCAGGGTGCTCAGTCTGGGCCGACCGCACCAAGCCCCACACAGCGGCCAATGCCGGGTCCACCGACTCGTCTTGAGTGGACACAGCGCCAGCGGTGTTGATGACCAACTCGCCTGAATCCTTGGTCAACCAGTTCTGAACCAAGGAGAGTGCCGCTCGTGAAGCAGCGTGGACCCGGTTGACGAGGTCGCCCTCGGGAATCTCGACGACGGCGGTCTCACCGACGGGGCCAGCAGACGGGACCTGCTGCCATTCCTGGACATAGGCGACGCCGCGCTCCCGGAGCTGCGCGGCGGAGACCGGCCGGAACGTCAGGGAGTCAACCGTGAGGACCGGATTCCCTCTGTCGTCAGCAGCGTGCAGCGCGTACTCGTCTTGACCGTGACGGGTGATCCGCGCGTGCACAGTGGTCGCAACGGAGTGCCGCGCCACCCCGGACCACGCGAACGGGAGCAGCGGGGTTCCGTCGCGCCCCAGAGCGGGACCCAGAGCGTGCAGGACAGCGTCGAACACAGCCGCCTGCGGGCCGTCCAGCTCGACCTGGGCGTATGTGGTGTCACCGTCCTGCCAGACAGCACGCAGGCCGCGGAAGGCCGGTCCGTAGTCGAGTCCCAGGTCGGACAAGGCGTCGTAGTCAGGCCGCACGGGTGCGTCAGCGGGGAGGACGACTGGGTGGGAAGCGAACTCGGAGTCGGTGAGGGTCCCGGTGGCGTGGGTGGTCCAGTCCTGATCGGCATGGGTGGCGATGGTGACGCTGGCACCGGTGACCGTCACGCGGAGCAGAACCGACTCGCTGGCGGGGACGACAAGAGGGGCGAGGAGGGTCAACTCGGTGATCGCGGGCTTGCCGATCTGGGCGCCTGCATGGAGAGCGAGATCGACGAAGGCGGTGCCGGGAAGAACAGCGGTGCCGCGCACAGCGTGGTCGGCCAGCCACGGGTGAGTCGCGAGCGACAACCGGCCAGTGAGGACGATGCCGTCGTCGAGGGTGATCGCCGCGCCGAGCAAGGGGTGTTCGGTGGAAGCGAGCCCCGCTGCCGCCAGGCCGGAGGTGGTGGGCGTCGGCCAGAAGCGCTCGTGCTGGAAGGGGTAGGTCGGCAGGTCGATCAGTGCCCTGGGACCAGCGTGGACAGCTTGCCAGTCCACGTCGGCGCCGCGGACCCACAGCTCACCCAGCGCGTCGGCGATGACCTCGGTCGACGGTCGCGCGCCCCGGGCCGCCGGGATCCCGTCAGCGACCAGCGCTGACAGGACCGCGTCCGGCCCCAGCTCGACGAACACCGACCCATCCAGCCCGGCCACGGCGTCGGCGAAACGAACGGTCTCCCGGACCTGCCGCACCCAGTACTCCGGCGTGCTCGGGTCACCCGGCGCAGTGCTGACCAACGGGATCGTCGGACTGGCGAACGACAGCCCGGCCACGGCGCGGCTGAAGTCCGCGAGCATCGGCTCCATGTGGTGGCTGTGGAACGCGTGCGACACCGCGAGCGACTTCACCCGCCGCGATTGTTCACCAAACCTACGTTCCAACTGTTCAACAATCCTACGATCCCCCGATACTACAAGTGAACGATCGGCGTTCACTGCGGCGAGGTCGACGCCTGCCGGGAGGCCGTCGGGGAACTCGAGGGCCAGGTCAGGCTCGGAGATCTCGATGGCCAGCATGGCGCCGCCGGAGGGCAGAGCCTGCATGAGCTGGGCGCGGGCGGTGACGAGGGTGCAGGCGTCGGGGAGGGAGAGGATGCCAGCGACGTGGGCGGCAGCCACCTCCCCGATGGAGTGGCCGACCAGGGCGTCGGGGTGGATGCCCCAGGACTGGAGCAGGCGGAAGGTCGCGACCTCGAAGGCGAACAGGGCGGCTTGGGCGTTCACCGTCTGGTCGATGGCGTCGTCGTCGAACGGCAGTCGGTCGCGGATCTCATCGAACGCGGCACGGAACACCGGGAAGACCCGCAGGTCCTGCCCCATCCCGTGGCGCTGTGCCCCCTGACCGGTGAACAGGAACGCGACCTTCCGCGCCTCAGCCCGGCCAGTGCTGACCAGTGCGGAGCCCCGACCCGCGGCAAGGTCAGCCAGCCCAGCGCGCATCGAGTCCGGATCACCCGCGCGCACCACCGCCCTGTGGTCCAACGCGAACCGGGTAGTCGCCAGCGCCTTGGCCAACGCAGGCGGCTCGACGTCCAGCCCGAGTAACTGACCGGCCTGCGCGCGCAAAGCCTCCGTGGACCGAGCAGACAGCACCAGCGGGAACGACCCGACACCGGCCGACTCGGCGACCGGTTGTGTAGGCGGTTCCTCGATGATGGCGTGGGCGTTGGTACCGCTGATGCCAAACGACGACACAGCACCGCGGCGGGGTGCGTCGGTGGGCAGCCAAGGGCGGGGCGCGGTGAGGAGTTCGACCGAGCCGGTGGTCCAGTCGACGTGCGGGGTGGGCGTGCTGGCGTGCAGAGTCGGCGGCAACGTGTTGTGCCGCAGGGATTCGACGAGCTTGATGAGTCCCGCCAGACCAGCGGCGGCCTGGGTGTGGCCGATGTTGGACTTCACCGACCCCAGCCACAGCGGAGTCGCCCGGGACTGACCGTAGGTCGCCAGAAGAGCGCCAGCCTCGATCGGGTCACCCAGGGTCGTGCCGGTGCCGTGCGCCTCCACCACGTCCACATCGGATGGCTCAAGGTCAGCTGCGGCCAGGGCGTCCAGGATCACCCGCTGCTGGGCGGGCCCATTCGGTGCAGTCAAACCGTTGGACGCACCGTCGGAGTTGATAGCTGTACCTCGGACGACCGCCAGGACGCGGTCACCATCACGAAGGGCGTCGGAGAGTCGACGGACGGCGACAACCGCCACGCCCTCCGCCCACCCGGTCCCATCGGCGTCCGCACCGAAGGCCTTGCACCGGCCGTCAGCGGACAGGCCGCCCTGGCGGGTGAACTCGGCGAAGATGCCGGGAGTCGACATCACCGTCACACCGCCCGCGAAGGCCAGGTCGCACTCACCGGAACGCAAGGAGCGCGCTGCCAGGTGCAGGGCGACGAGTCCACCGGAGCACGCCGTGTCGAGCGTGATCGCCGGTCCCTCGAACCCGAAGGTGTACGCGATCCGTCCTGATGCGACACTCGCTGTGTTGCCGGTGAGCAGGTAGCCCGCCGTGTCGTCGCCCGCCTCGTGCATGCGCGGCCCGTACTCCTGGGCCATCGCGCCGACGAAGACCCCGGTTCGGCTGCCGCGCAACGAAGCCGGGTCGACACCGAGGCGTTCGATGGCCTCCCAGGTGACCTCGAGCAGGTGCCGCTGCTGCGGGTCCATCGCCAGCGCCTCGCGCGGCGACACCCCGAACAGCGCGGCGTCGAACCCGGCGATATCGGCGAGGAACCCGCCGCGCTCCGGCAGACCCGAGAGGTCCCACCCGCGGTCCGACGGCGGTGGGCTCAGCGCCTCGCCACCATCGATCACCAGGCGCCACAGGGCTTCCGGCGAGTCGATGCCCCCGGGGAACCGGCACGCCATGGACACGATCGCGATCGGCTCGTCCGATGCCGTCGACCGCCGTCGACGCACGACCGGTGTCGCCCCGCCGAGCCGCCCCCGCAGGTACTCCGCGACCGCACGCGGCGTCGGGTGGTCGAACAGCAACGTGGTCGGCAGCCGAACCCCAGCGGCCGCCGCGAGCCGGTCCCGCAGTTCGACCGCCGTCAGCGACTCGAACCCCAGGTCCTTGAAGGTGAGTGCCGGGTCGACCGCCCCGCTGAACCCGCCGACCACGGCGGCGTGGGCGAGGACCAGGTCCAGCACGTCCCGCGGCGAGTCGACCTGCGCGGCCTGCGTGACCTCGGCATTGCCCGGCCGCCAGTGCCGTTCCCGCTGGAAGGCGTAGGTCGGCAGGTCGATGACCGTGCCCGGCGGCACCGCGACGTCAACCCCGGAAGCCAGCAGTTCAGCGGCGTTGACCAACAGCCGGTCCCGACCGCCGTCGTCGCGGCGCAGCGTCCCGACGACCACGGCGTCCACTTCGGACGCTGTGTCCCGGACAGCGGCGGCGAGCACCGGGTGCGGTGTCGACTCGACGAAGAACCGGAAGCCCGAGTCGACGAGGGTCCGGGTGGCGGCGGCGAACTCCACGGTGCCACGCAGGTTGCGGTACCAGTAGTCGGCATCCAGCTCGGAAGTCCACTCCCCCGTCACGGTCGACAGGAAGGGCACATCCCCCGCGTGCGGCTCGACCCCGGCGAGCACCGTCAGCAATTCGTCCCGAATGGACTCGACGTACACCGAGTGTGACGCGTAGTCCACCGGGATCCGCTTGGTGTCAACGGAAACCGACTCGGCGAACCGGTCCAGCGATGTCGGGTCACCCGCGACGACGACCGCCGCCGGACCGTTCACCGCGGCCACCGACAGCGAGGGCCACTCCGCCAACCAGTCCCGCACGTCCGCGTCCGGCGCGGCCACCGACAGCATCCCGCCTTGCCCGGCCAACGCGGTAATCGCCTTGGCACGCAACGCGACGACCTTCGCCGCGTCCGCCAACGACAACACCCCGGCGACGTGCGCGGCGGCGATCTCCCCTTGCGAGTGCCCGACCACAGCGTCCGGCACGACCCCCAACGACCGCCACACCGCCGCCAGCGACACCATCACCGCGAACAGCGCGGGCTGCACGACGTCGACCCGGTCGAACTCCCCCGACCGCAGCACGTCCAGCAGCGACCAGTCGACGTGCGGGGCGAGTGCCTCGGCGCAGTCGGCGATCTTCGCGGCGAAGACCGGGTCGGTGTCGAGCAACTCGACGGCCATGCCCGCCCACTGCGAGCCCTGCCCGGAGAACAGGAACGCGACCTTGCCCGCGACCAGCCTGCCCGCCGCCACCCCGGCAGCGGGCAGACCAGCGGAAACAGCGGCCAGTGCGGTCTTCAGCTCATCGCCGGACGCCGCGACGACAGCGGCGCGGTGCTCGAAACCGGTCCGGGTGGTCGCCAGCGAGTGGGCGATGTCCCGAACCGGCGCGTCGACCGTGGCCAGCCGTCGCGCTTGTTCCCGCAGCGCGGCCTTTGTCTTCCCGCTGACCAAAGCGATAGTCGGCCCGTCAGCCGCGGTGTCGGAAGACTTCTCCGAGCCCGCGCCGAGAACGATGTGGCAGTTGGTCCCGCCCATGCCGAACGCGCTGACGCCGACGATTCCCGGACCGTTCAACGGCGCCAATTCCGTCTGCACGCGCAGATTCAGCTCATCCAGCGGAATACGCGGGTTCGGCGTCGAGAAATTGAGGCTCGGCGGAACAAGTCCGTGTTCGACGACCAGCGCGGCCTTGATCAGGCCCGCGATCCCGGCCGCGCCCTCCAGGTGCCCGAGGTTCGTCTTGGCCGACCCCACGGGCAGCGGCGCGGACCGTGCGACGCCGAGTGCCGCCCCCAGGGCGGCCGCCTCGATCGGGTCGCCCATCGGCGTGCCGGTGCCGTGGAGTTCGACATAGCCGACGTCGTTGGGGTCGACATTCACGTGCGCGGCCCGGAGCACGTCTTCCTGGGCGTAGCGGCTAGGTGCCGTCAGGCTGGCACCGCCACCGTCGTTGTTTACGGCACTCCCCAAGATCACCGCGTGGACCCTGTCGCCGTCAGCTAGCGCTGCCTTCAGAGGCTTCAGGACGACCAGCCCGCCGCCCTCACCCCGGGCAAAGCCGTTGGCTCTAGCGTCGAAGGTGTAGCACCGGCCGTCGGGCGAAAGCCCCCCGAAGCGGAGCGCGCTGACGGTGCTCTCCTCGGCGAGGTTGAGGCTCACCCCACCAGCGATGGCCAGGTCAGACTCACCGTTGCGCAGGCTCTCGCAGGCCAGGTGCACCGACACCAGAGACGACGACTGCCCAGCGTCAACGGCCAGGCTGGGTCCACGCAGCCCGAACAGGTAAGAGACCCGGTTGGCGATGATGCTGCGGTGAGTACCGGTCAGCGTGTTCCGGTCGATAGCGCTGTCTTGGCGCAACAGGGTCGTGTAGTCATCCCAGATCGCGCCCACGAACACGCCGGTACGGCTACCGCGCAACGCCCGGGGCAACAGTCGCGCGTCCTCGATGGCTTCCCACGCCAACTCCAGCGCGAGCCTCTGCTGGGGGTCCATCCCGGCGGCTTCGCGCGGGGAGATGCCGAAGAACGCGGCGTCGAACCGGTCGACGTGAGTGAGGAAACCGCCGCGGGGGACCTCGGGGAGCCGCCACCGGTCCGCCGGGGTGGTCGCGTCGACGCCGTCACGCAGCAACGCCCAATAGGACCCCGGGTCGTCGGCACCGGGGAAACGGCAGGAGAACCCGACCACCGCGATGGCCTCGGCGCGCACGTGCGACATGAATGCCTCAAACCCACTCGATACCGCGGGTTCCCGCGCGGAAACCCACCCGAAGCCCGAAACCCGTGCGGAAATCCTCCATTTCCTCACTCGGGACCCTAGTTAGCCGCTACCGGCCCGAACACCCCTAGCCCGCCCCTAAAGGCGGGAACGACGACGGCCCCCGTCCGAAGACAGGGGCCGTCCTGGCGAGTGCGGTGTTCAGCCGACCGCCACGGGCTCCTCGACCCGCTCGCGTTCCTCGGCCGTGCGCTCCAGCCGGGCCTTGAGCTTGCGCGACTCGACCAGGTAGACCCACCCGGCCAGCCCGAACGCGGACAGCCCGATCAGCAGCATCAGCGCGATCACCGGCCACTGCAGACCCTCGGGCAGGTACAGCGCGAGGAACCAGACCCGCTCGATCTCACCGCTGAGCTTCATCCCCAGCGGCACCAGACCCTGCGGGAACGTCGCCAGGCAGCCGATGAAGAAGCTGGTCCACAGCAGGCCGCGCCGGTGCCGGGACATCGCCTTGATCACCGAGGTCTCCGCGCTCAGCGCCGCCTCGTGCTCCTTGCCCGCGCGCATCAGGTACAGCAGCTCCGGACCGCGCGCGGCCAGCCGCTTGGCCGCGAGCCCACCGAGCACCCCGTACCCGACGATCCCGGTCAGCACACCTGCCGGGCCGCCCGCCCAGGCCAGCAGCGGCAGGTCGAGCAGCTCACCGGCGAGCACCACGCACAGCGCCGGGGAAGCGGCACCGAGCACGAGGAACAGCGTGACGAACCCCTGTCCGGTGACGTCCCCGTGCTCCAGCGGCGAGTTCTTGGCTTTGTGCGGGTCAGGTCCGGGCACCAGTTGGTCGACCGCGACCAGCACCACGAGTCCCGCGCCGCCACCGAGCACGGCGGTGGTCGCGGCGATCGCCCACGGCCACAGGCCGCCGTGGATGGCGGTGCCGACGACGGTGAGCACGACCGACAGCGGCCCGAACCAGGTCAGCCAGGCCAGCTGCCGTCCCCGCACGTCGGCGAGTTCGGTGCCCGGGGTCATCAGCGTCAGCCACAGCGCGGTGCCGTCCTGGCCGTAGAGGTTCGCGGTGGTCGTGGCCGCCAGCAACGCCGTGATGGCGCCGACGAACGGCAGCAGCGCGGTCGAGCCGAACAGCACGGGCAGCAGGCCGCTGAGGATGGCGAACACCGGTGCCACCAGCAAGCCCTGCACCCGCAACGGGTCCCGCAGCCAGGTGCGGACCTCCTTGACGTACACGGCGGCCACCGGTCCGCGATCGGCCCACTTCGCCGCCGACGACGCCGAGCTGCCGCGCACGACCGGACGGGCGAGCCGCTGCGGACCGAGCACCCGGCCCCACAGCACGACCAGCAGCGCGACCAAGACCGCGAGCGCGACCAGCGGACCGACCACCCACAGCCAGTCCCCGCGCGCGGCGGCCTCGACGGCCACAACGCCCCAACCGGACGGCAGGGCGCGCACGGTGAGGGAGAAGGCGCGGGAGAACCCGGTCTCCAGCACCACGTCCAGCGCGACGAACACGATCCAGCCGGACTGGCTGAGCACCATCATCGTCGCCGTGATCACCGCCGTCACCGCGGCGCCGGTGCGGGACCGGGCCAGCGCGCCGAAGAACCGGGCCGCCAGCCGCGACAGCAGCACGACCAGCGTCAACTGCAGCGCCAAGGCCGGGATCGACACGACGACCGCCGCCGCGCCGAACCGGGCCGCGAACACGACCAGCGCGGTGAACGCGACCAGGGTCACCACGGTGGTGACGCCGACGAACGCGGCCCCGAGCAGGCCGAGCGCCAGCCGGGTGCGCGGCACGGGCTCCATGGCGAACTGCTCGGCGCGCAGCACCGGGTCGCCGCCGAAGGAGGGACCGAGCATCCAGCCGAGCGCCCAGATGGCGAAGGTGACCGCCAGCAGGTCCGCCACGGTGCCGGGGGCGGCGTCGGTGGTGGCCAGCCCGATCGTCCCGGCCGCGATGACCAGGCCGACCAAGCCGCCGGTGAGCATCCAGGTCGCCTTGGGCCCGGCGATGGTGTGCCGCAGCACGGCCAGCTTCATCCGGATCAGGACGCCAACCACGACAGCCCCTCCCCGCCGCCGACCTTGACGCCGACCAGCTCGACGAAGGTGTCCTCCAGCGACGCCCCGCCGCGCACCTGGTCCAGCGGGCCCTCGGCGACCACCCGGCCCTTGGCCATCACGGCGACCGTGTCGCACAGCTGCTCGACCAGGGCCATCACGTGGCTCGAGAGCAGGACCGAGCCACCACCGGCGACGAACCGGTTGAGGATGCGCTTGATCGTGGCCGCCGACACCGGGTCGACCGCCTCGAACGGCTCGTCGAGCACCAGCAACCGGGGACCGTGCAGCAGCGCGGTGGCCAGACCGATCTTCTTGCGCATGCCGGTGGAGTAGTCGACCACCAGGGTGCGCTCGGCGTCGCCCGCCAGCTCCATCACGTCGAGCAGCTCGGCGGCCCGCTCGGCGACGGTCTTGGGGTCCAGGCCGCGCAGCTGACCGAGGTAGGTCAGCAACTCCCGACCGGTGAGGCGCTCGGGCAGGGCGAGGCCGTCGGGCAGCACACCCATCAGCTTGCGCGCGGCGAGCGGATCGGCCCACACGTCCACGCCGAACACCTCCGACCGGCCCTCGTCGGGGCGCAGGAGACCGACCGCCATGGACAACGCGGTCGTCTTCCCCGCGCCGTTGGGACCGACGAGGCCGTAGAACGAGCCCGCCGCGACGGTGAGATCGGCGCGCTCGACCGCCGTGTACTCACCGAACACCTTGTGCAGGCCGAACAGCCGCAACGCCGCCGACCCACCCTCCACCTGTGGCTGCACCGCGTTCACGCTTGGGGATCCCCTTCAGGCTGGTGGCCGCCCAGCGGATTCTCGCCAAGGCGGTGGCCGTGCCGGATTTGCCCGGTCCGACCCGTGGCGGCGGTGATCGTACCGTTGCTCGCCGTCACCACGGTGAACCCCACATCACACTTCTCCGTTGCGGATCCCCCATTCCACCACCGTGAGCGCTCCCAGACCGGTCTGGACCACAGTCCACTACGGTTCGCCTCCGGCACGCTCCGACGTGACGACGGCCCCGAAATCCGACGCGCCGATCCCCAGTCGGGGTCGATCCCCGAACTCGACGCACCGCAAGCTTCGGCGGTGGGGCACCGAGGGCCCGGAGGTGGCGGAGTGGGGATGTCTCGGCTTGGCCGCGGTGGCCAGCTTCGGCGGTGATGGTGTAGCAGGCAAGGCGGGGTTCGCAGGTAAGCTGAGTGTCGCAGGCGGGAGCGCAACGCCCCATCGCCGAAACGCCCCCGGCGCCCCACAACCGCCCCCACCCCACAACGCCCGCTTCGCGCCCGCGCGCGCAGGCAACCCCCCGCCCGGCCCCCACCCTCTCCGGGGGGCGTCCCTGGGCCAGTCTACCGGGACCCACCGACAGTCGATCTTGAACCGGCACCCGCGGAGATCCACATGTGGACAACTTCTGTCACCCATCAGCATGAATTTCGAAGCAGCACCAGAAAGAAATCCCCAGGTCAGGGGCCACAGGGTCGCAGCGAGAGCCCGCTGCGGACACCCCCGAGCGCAAGTCGCCCCGCGAGCGATCAACAACGGCCCCAACACCACACCAACACTCCACAGTGGACAGCTACAGCGGGATGTTGCCGTGCTTGCGGGTCGGCGTGGCGGCGCGTTTGTTGCGGAGCAGCCGGAGGGCGGTGGAGATCTCGAGGCGGGTGCGGGCGGGTTGGATCACGCGGTCCACGTAGCCGCGTTCGGCGGCGGCGTACGGGTTGCTGAAGGCTCGGCGGTACTCGTCCACCAGGCCCGCGGCGACGGCGGGGCGGTCGGCGGGGTCGGCGGCCTGCAGGGTCTTGCGGTGCAGGATCTGGACCGCGCCGGTGGCGCCCATGACGGCGATCTCGGCGGTGGGCCAGGCCAGGTTGACGTCGGCACCCAGGTGCTTGGAGCCCATGACCGCGTAGCCGCCGCCGTAGGCCTTGCGCAGCACGACGGTGACCTTGGGGACCGTGGCCTCGGCGTAGGCGTAGATCAGCTTGGCGCCGCGCCGGACGATGCCGCTGCGCTCCTGGACGACGCCGGGCAGGTAGCCGGGGACGTCGGCCAGGGTGACGATCGGGATGTTGAACGCGTCGCAGAAGCGGACGAACCTGGCGGCCTTCTCGGAGCAGGCGATGTCGATGGCACCGGCGTTGACCAGCGGGTTGTTGGCCACGACCGCGACCGAGTTGCCGTCGACCCTGGCCAGCGCGCAGATGATGTTGCGGGCGTACTCCGGTTGCACCTCGAGGTAGTCGCCATCGTCCACAATGGCGCGAATCACCTCGGCGACGTCGTAGCCCTGGTTTTCCGCGTCGGGGATGAGCGTGTCGAGCCGTCTGTCCTCTTCGGTCACAGCGGCTTCGTGGACGTGGTCGTACACCGGCAACTGGTCCATGTTGTTGCTGGGCAGGTATCCCAGCAGCGCCTGCACCCAGGCGATGGCGTCGTGCTCGTCGTCGCCGACGTAGTGCGCGTTGCCGGAGACCTCGCTGTTGACCGCGGGCCCGCCGAGCTCGTCGAGCGTGGTGTTCTCGCCGGTCACCGCGGAGACGACCTCGGGGCCGGTGACGAACATGTACGAGGTCTTGTCGACCATCACGGTGAAGTCGGTGATCGCGGGCGAGTACACCGCGCCACCCGCGCACGGCCCCATCAGCAGCGAGATCTGCGGCACCACACCGGAGGCCCGCACGTTGCGCATCCCGAGTTCGGCGTAGTGCGCCAGGGAGACGACGCCCTCCTGGATGCGCGCGCCGCCGGAGTCGTTGATGCCGATCACCGGGCAGCCGATGCTCAGCGCCAGGTCCATCACCTTGAGCACCTTGGACCCGAACGCCTCGCCCATGCTGCCGCCGAGGGTGGTGAAGTCCTGGGAGAACACGCACACCTGGCGACCGTCGACCGTGCCGTACCCGGTGACGACGCCGTCGCCGTAGGGCCGGTTCTGCTCCATGCCGAAGTCGGTGCACCGGTGCCGGGCGAACTCGTCGAGCTCGGTGAACGACCCGGGGTCGAGCAGCAGGTCGATGCGCTCGCGGGCGGTCAGCTTCCCCTTGGCGTGCTGCCGGTCGACCGCGCGCTTCTCGGCGATCTCGACGGCCTGGGCCCGGCGAGCGGTGAGGTCGGAAATCCGGTCCGCGGTCGTCGACATGCCCGGTCCTCCTCACGGCTCAAGCCCAAGGTAGGTCGTGCCCGCGGGGGCAGGTACCCCTAGTCCCCCCTGCCCTGGTTAGGGTCGGCGCATGGGGGTATTCGGCAGGTTCTGGCTGGCTGACGCGATCTCGATGTTCGGGACGTACGTCACCACGGTGGCGGTCCAGGTGATCGCCGTGGTCGCGCTGTCGGCGTCGGCGACCGAGGTGGGTGTCCTCAACGCGGCGCGGTGGCTGCCGTACCTGCTGTTCGGGCTGATCGCGGGCGTGATCGTCGACCGGTGTAGGCGCCGGCCGATGATGATCGGCACGGACCTGGGGCGGGCGGTGCTGCTCGCGGTGATCCCGCTGCTCGCGGTGTTCGACCAGCTCAGCTTCCCGGTGCTCGTCGCCGTGGTGTTCGGGGTCGGGGCGCTGTCGCTGTTCGGGGACGCGGCTTTCCAGTCGTTCCTGCCGCGCATCGTCGACCGCGAACGGCTCTCGTGGGCGAACGTGCGCATCGAGCAGACGGCGGCGGTCGCCCAGACAACGGGGCCGCTGTTGGGTAGTGGGCTGATCAAGGTCCTGGGTGCGCCGATGGCCGTGCTCGCTGACGCCGTGTCCTATGCGGTGTCCGGGTTGCTGGTCGCCACTTTGCGGGTTGAGGAGACGAAACCGGATCCGGCTGAGCGGCACATCCTCACGGAACTCCGCGAAGGCTTGCGTTGGGTTTACCGGCACCGGATGCTGGCTCCGTTGGCGGTCAGTTCGCACGCCCGGTTCCTGTTCACCGCCATGGCGAGCACGGCTTTCGTCCCGTTCGCGGTGCACACCGTGGGGCCTACGGGGCTCGGGTTGGCGTACGCGGCGGCCGGGGTGGGGACCGTCGCAGGCGGCGCGGTGTCCTTGCGGCTCCACCGGCGACTGGGACTGGCGAAGACGATCGTCCTGGGCAGACTCCTGGCCGCCGGTGGCTTCCTCCTGCTCGTCACCGGTGACTGGGCGGTGTACGGCGGCCAACTCCTGCTGGGCCTCGGGTTGGGGTTCGAGGGCCCGCACGACGTCACCTACCGGCAGCGGGTGACCCCGGACCGGCTGCAGGGCCGCTGCAACGCCACCATCCGCTCCTTCAACTGGGGCATGATCACCATCGGCGCCCCCCTCGGCGGCCTCATCGGCGACCTGGTCTCCCTCCACGCGGCGATGATCGTCGGCAGCACCGGAATGGCCATCGCCGCCCTGGCCCTCCTGGCCACCCCATTCCGCACGGCCGACTAGCTACCTCCGGCTAGGCGTCCAGTTCGCTGTCGATCAGGGCGAAGATGGTGTCTTCGGTGGCGGCGTCTAGGTCGTCGTCGGCTTCGGGCGCCGTAGGGGTCCATTTGGCCAGGAGGGCGGTGAGGCGGGCGCGGATGCGGTCGGCGTCGGGGCCGGCCAGGGTGGGGAGGACGGCGTCGATGTTGTCCAGGTCGGACAGGGCGGTGGCGGTGGGGCTGGGTGGGGCGGGGACCAGGTCGGCCAGGAGGCGTTCGGCCATGGTGAGGGGGGTGGGGTGGTCGAAGACGAGGGTGGCGGGGAGGCGGACGCCGGTGGTGGTGGTGAGGCGGTTGCGGAGTTCGACGGCGGTGAGGGAGTCGAAGCCGAGGTCGGAGAAGGCCCTGGCCGGGTCGATGGCGTCGGTGCTGGGGAAGCCGAGGACGGTGGCGGCGTTGGCGCGGACCAGGTCGACCAGCACGCGAACCCGTTCCCCAGCAGGGAGTGCGAGAAGTCGTGCACCCAGGTCGACCGGCGCGGCGACGGTCTCCGCCACCCGACGAGCAGGGCGGGCGAGGGCGCCGAGGATGGCAGGCGGGTCGACGAGCGCGCGGGCATCGATGGTCGCGGCGACCACGGCCGGGGTCGGGTCGGCAAGCGCGCGGTCGAGCATCGCCATACCCACCGACGGCGTGATCGGCGGGAACCCGGTGCGGGACAACCGGTCACGATCCGCGTCGGTCAACGCACCCAGCATGCCGCCATCCAGATCCCACGGCCCCCACGCCAGCGTACGGGCAGGCAAACCGCGAACATGCCGGTGGTGGGCGAGGCCGTCCAAGAAGGCATTCGCAGCGGCGTAAGCAGCTTGACCCGGAGTACCGATGGTGGCGGCGACAGAGGAGAACAGCACGAACTCGACCGCGTCGGGCACGGCCTCATGCAACGCCAGCGCCGCCTCAGCCTTGGCGTGTAACACAGAGGCGAGCCGCTCACGAGTCAAGCTGGAGAACACGCCGTCGTCAAGCACACCAGCCGCGTGGAACACCGAGCGGACACCAAGACCCGCCACCAAATCCCGATCCGCCGCATCCCCCGCAACGACGCGAACAGTGGCACCCAACTCCTCCACATCGGACACAAGAGATTCCGATGCCTTCCCACTCCGGCTCAGCAGAACGATATTGCGCCGACCAGAAGCCGCCAGGTGACGAGCGAGCACCCCGCCCAACGCACCGGTGCCGCCAGTGATCAGCACAGCGTCATCCGGATCAGGCCCGCCAGGCAGCGTCAGCACCACCTTGCCGACGTGCTTGGCCTGGCTCATGTACCGGAACGCCTCCCGCGCCTGCCGCACGTCCCACGTCCGCAGCGGCGGCAAACTCAAGACACCCTCAGCGAACAGCGCCATGACCTGGCTGAGGATCTGCCCGATCCGATCCGGCCCCGCCTCAGCCAGGTCGTAGGCCCGGTAGTCCACACCGGACACCCCAGTGCGGATGTCGGTCTTGCCCATCTCCAGGAACCGGCCGCCCGCGCGCAGCAACCCGAGCGACGCGTCGACGAACTCCCCGGCCAGCGCGTTCAACACCACGTCCACCCGGGGGAACTTGGCGGCGAACGCCAGGTCCCGCGACGACGACAGGTGATCGTCGGCCAGCCCGGTTGCCCGCCACTTCGCCGGGCTCGCGGTGCCGTACACCTCAGCCCCGAGGTGGCGCGCCAGCTGCACCGCCGCCATCCCGACACCACCAGCGGCGGCGTGGACCAGCACCGACTCGTCCCGCTGGAGGTGAGCGAGGTCGACCAAGCCGTAGTACGCGGTCGCGTAGACGATCGGCACGCTGGCGCCCGCAACGAAGTCCCACGCGTCCGGCAGCGCTACCAGCAACCGTTCGTCGGTCACCGCCAGCGGAGCGAACGCCGCCGAGAACAGCCCGAGCACCCGGTCCCCCACCGCGAACCTGGTGACGTCCGGCCCGATCTCGGTGACCACACCGGACGCCTCACCGCCGATCGCGACCTCACCCGGGTACATACCGAGCGCGTTGAGCACATCGCGGAAGTTCAGACCCGCGGCCCGGATCGCGACCCGGACCTCCCCCGGCCCGAGGTCAGGCGGGGTTACCGGCGCCAAGACGAGGTTCTCCAACGTGCCGCGACCGGTGGTGTCGAGCTGCCATGGCCCGTCCGGCGCGACCAGGTCGGTACCGGGATCGGGGACGACCCGCGGCGCGAAGGCGGCCCCCGACCGGATCGCGAGCTGCGGTTCGTCGGGGCAGCGGAGCAGGGCGGCCCACGGGTCCCCGTCGATGTCGATCAGCCGCACCCGGCCGGGGTCCTCGCTCATGGCGACCCGGAGCAGGCCCCAGACGGCGGCGCCCGGCAGGTCCGGCACGTCGTCCCCGGGCTCTGCGGCCACGGCTCCCCTGGTCAGGACGATCACCTCGCCCACGAGCGCGAGCACCTCGGTGACCCGGTCGAGCAGGTCCGGCCCGGCCGAGCTGACGATCACCCGGTCGGCACTGTCGGACAACTCGGCCCCGGCCGCAGCGAGTCCCCGCGCCGCGCCGAACACGTCCTCACCCAGCACCGCCCACGTTTTGGTGGCCGGTTCGACCAGCGGGACGGGCTGCCACGCGACCCGGTGCAGCGGCGGCGCGGTGGTCGCAGCGATCGTGACCGGCCGGAGCGCGACCTTGTCGACGGTGATCACGGGCGTGCCCGCGGGATCGACGGCGACGAGCGCGGCCCCATCCGGCCCGCTGGTGAGTCGCACCCGCAGCGTGGTGGCCCCGGTCGCCGCCAGCCGGACCCCCGACCAGGCGAACGGCACCCCAGCAGCTCCCGTACCCGTCGCTGAGACGGCAAGAGCGTGCAGGGCAGAGTCGAGCAGCGCGGGGTGTAGGCCGAACCGCGACGCGTCGGCGCTATCCGGTAGCGCTACCTCCGCATAGACGGCCTCTTCAGTCCGCCAAGCCGCGCGCAGTCCCCGGAACATCTCCCCATAGGCAAGCCCGGCCCCCTCTAGCTGGCCGTAAAGCCCACTGACGTCGACGGACTCGGCTTGCGGTGGCCATAGACCCAGGTCAGCGCTGACCGGGGACTCCTGGGTAAGAGTGCCAGTCGCATGCAGGGTCCAAGGCAGGTCCGACCAGCCAGTGTCGTCGGCGTGCCTACCGTGGATGGTGACGTCACCGGTGCCGGTCACCGCAACCTGGACCTGGACCGCGCCCCGCTCAGGCAGGACAAGAGGCGCGTGCAGGATCAACTCGTCGACGACCGGTAGGCCGCTTGCGTCTCCCGCCTGCACCGCCAGCTCTAGGAAGGCGGTCCCGGGGAAGACGACTCGGCCGTGGACGCGGTGGTCGGCCAGCCACGGGTGGGTGCGAGTCGACAGGCGGGCGGTGAACAGGACACCGTCCGCGCCCGCCACGCCCACCCCGGCGCCGAGCAGCGGGTGATCGGTCACCCCGAGCCCGGCCGCCGCGACATCACCCGCCCAGACAGCGGGGGCGGGCCAGTAGTGCTCCCTGGCGAAGGCCCGGGTGGGCAGGTCGACCCGGCGCCCGCCCCAGTCCTCGGTCACGGCGGCCCAGTCGACCCGCGCGCCCCGCACGTGCACCTCGGCGACGGCTCGCAGCACCGTCTCGACCTCGTCGCGCCCCGTCCGCAGCGCGGGGAACGCGGCCTGCTCGACCGCCGCGCTCAGCACCCCCTCCGGCCCCAGCTCCAAGAACCGGGTGACGTCCTCCGCCCGTGCCACTGCGTCAGCGAACCGGACCGTCTCCCGAACCTGCCCGACCCAGTACTCCGGCGTGCCCGGATCACCCGGCGCAGTGCTGACCAACGGGATCGTCGGACTGGCGAACGACAGTCCAGCCACGGCGCGGCCGAAGTCCGCGAGCATCGGCTCCATCAGGTGGCTGTGGAACGCGTGCGACACCACCAGCGACTTCACCCGCCGCGATTGTTCAACAAACCTACGTTCCAACAGTTCAACAATCCTACGATCCCCCGATACGACAAGTGAACGATCGGAGTTCACCGCGGCGAGGTCGACGCCTTCGGGGAGGCCGTCGGGGAACTCGAGCGCTAGGTCGGACTCAGAGATCTCGACAGCGAGCATCGCGCCACCCGGCGGCAGGTCCTGCATCAGCCGGGCGCGCGCGGAGACCAAGGCGCAGGCGTCGTCCAAGGTGAGGATCCCGGCGGCGTGGGCGGCGGCCACCTCGCCGATCGAGTGGCCGATCAGCACATCGGGGCGCACACCCCAGGACTCCACGAGCCGGAACAGCGCGACCTGCAACGCGAACAGGGAGGTCTGCGTGTAGATGGTCTGGTCCAGATCCAGGCCCTCACCGAAGACGACCCGCTTGAGGTCGCCGCCGTCGAGCGCCGGGTCGATCCTGGCGCAGACCTCGTCGAACGCGGCCGCGAACACCGGGAATGCCGCGTACAGACCCGCGCCCATGCCGGGACGTTGCGATCCCTGGCCGGTGAACAGGAAACCCGTGCGGCCGTCGTCCGCGCGACCGGTGACCGCGCCGTCCAGCGAGACCTCGCCGAACAGAACCGCGCGGTGTTCGAGCACGCCTCGCGTTGTGGCCAGGGAGCGCGCGAGGTCCACCAGGTCGTGCCCACTGTCCCTTATGGCCTCAACCTGTGCGACCAGACCGTGATCGGTGCGCGCCGACACCGGCAGGGCGACCAACGCGGGCGGTGACCCGACCGGCTCTGCTTCTGCTTGCGCGGGCGCTGATTCCAGCACTACGTGCGCGTTGGTGCCGCTCATCCCGAACGACGACACACCCGCCCGTCGCGGCCGATCACCCGCGGGCCACGGCTGTGCGGCGGTCAGCAGCGACACGGCACCGGCGGACCAGTTCACCTGCGGCGACGGCTCGTCGACGTGCAGGGTCGCCGGCAGCACACCGGCTTGGAGCGCCGCGACCGTCTTGATCACGCCCGCCACGCCGGACGCCGCCTGGGTGTGCCCGATGTTGGACTTCACCGAGCCCAGCCACAACGGCTCTGTGCGACCTTGGCCGTAGGTGGCCAGCAACGCCTCTGCCTCGATCGGGTCACCGAGGCGGGTTCCGGTGCCGTGCGCTTCCACGACGTCCACTTCGGACGACTCCAGGCCCGCGTCAGCGAGCGCCGCATGGATGACCCTCTGCTGCGATGGGCCGTTCGGTGCTGTCAGGCCGTTGGAGGCGCCGTCGGAGTTGATGGCCGAACCGCGAACGACCGCCAGCACTCGGTGCCCGTTGCGCTGCGCGTCAGACAGGCGCTCGACCAGCAGGACGCCGACACCCTCACCCCAGCCGGTGCCGTCGGCGGCCGCCGCGAAGGATTTGCAGCGACCGTCAGCGGCGAGACCCAACTGGCGGCTGAACTCCACGAACGCGGACGGTGTGGACATGACTGTCACGCCACCGGCTAGCGCTAGTTCGCACTCGCCCTGCCGCAGCGCTCGGACGGCCAGGTGCAGCGCGACGAGGCTGCTGGAGCACGCTGTGTCGACGGTGAGCGTCGGCCCTTCAAGCCCGAAGGTGTACGCGACGCGGCCCGACAGCACAGCTGCGGCATTGCCCGTCCCCTGATGGCCTTCACTGACGTCGCGCGCGCCGACGAGGAGCGCCGGGTAGTCCTGGCCGCTGGTTCCCGCGAACACGCCGGTTCGACTGCCGCGCACCGCATCCGGGTCGATGCCCGCGCGCTCAAACGCCTCCCAGGAGGCCTGTAGGAGGAGCCGCTGCTGCGGGTCCATGGCGAGTGCTTCGCGCGGGGAGATGCCGAAGAAGACCGGGTCGAACTCGGCGACGCCGTCAATGAAGGCGCCTTCACGGACGTACGAGGTGCCGTCGCCGCCGTCCGGGTCGTAGACGCTGTCCCAACCACGATCGGTCGGGAACTCGCCGATGCCGTCGCGGCCCTCGGACACCAAGCGCCACAGGTCTTCTGGCGACCGAACGCCACCGGGATAGCGGCAGGCCATACCGATGATCGCGATCGGCTCACCGTCGACGGCCGTCCTGACCTGCTCGGTCGCCTCGGCCTTGGGGCGGGCCAACCGGAGCAGGTGCTCGGCCATGGCGACGGGGTTCGGGTGGTCGAAGACGATGGTGGTGGCCAACTGCGCGCCGGTCGCGGTGGCGAGGCGGTCGCGGAGTTCGACGGCGGTGAGCGAGTCGAAGCCGAGGTCCGAGAAGGCGTGCTGGGGCTTCACCGCGGCGCGGTCGGCGTGACCGAGGACAGCGGCGGCATTGGTGCGCACCAGGTCAAGCAGAGTGCGCCGATGCTCCTCTTCGGACAGATGGGCGTAGCTCGGCGCGCTCGGCTGCTCGACGGCCGGTGCGGGCGCCTCGATGAGGTCGTCGAACAGGCGCTGGGGTCGCGCGCTGGTGAACGAGGGGACGAACCGGTCCCAGTTGATGTCCGCGACGGTGACGCACGTGTCCCGCTGGTCCACCGCCTGCGCCAGAGCGGCGATGGCGACGGTCGGATCGAGCGGGTTGAGACCGCGTTTGCGCAGGTAGTCGGCGGTGCTGTCGGCTCCGGCCATGCCCGCGCCCGCCCACGGACCCCAGGCGATGGCGGTGCCACCCGAGGCCTCCGCGAGGGCGTCCAGGGCGGCGTTGGCCATCGAGTAGGCCGATTGTGAGCCGCTACCCCAGGTAGCGGACACCGAGGAGAACAGGACGAGTCGATCGAGGTCAGGTAGCGCGGCCAGGATCCGCGCACCGGCGACCTTGGCGTTGAGCGTGGCGGCGAAGTGCGCCAGGTCCGCCTCGGCGATGGGCGCGTAGTCACCGCTGCCTGCCGCGTGAAACACCGAGGTGGGCGGGTGCTCGGCCAGGAGTTCCGTCAAGGCAACAGGATTTGCGACATCACAGGCGGCCAAGGTGACGCGGGTGCCGCTCGACTCGAGTTCCTGCGCGAAATCGACCGCTTCGAGAGCGCGGCGACTGGCCAGCACGAGGTGTTCGGCGCCGCGTTCGACCAGCCACCGGGCGACGTGTTTGCCCAGCGCACCCGTGCCGCCGGTGATGAGAACAGTCCCTTGTGGACGCCATGGTGCGGCGGCTTCGGCGGGCGATGGCGCGAGTCGGCGCGCGAACAGGCCACTAGGCCGAATGGCGAGTTGGTCCTCGCCGCTGAGAAGACCGGCAACGAAGCGGGCGGCAGCGGCGTCATCGGCGATCTCGGGCAAGTCGACCAAACCGCCCCACCGGCGCGGCAGTTCGAGGGCAGCGACCCGGCCCAGCGCCCACAGCGGTGCCGCCGCCGGGTTGGCCAGCGGCTCGTCCACCGCGACCGCGCCCTGGGTGGCCAGCCAGATCGGTGGTCCGTCGGCGCGGAGCAGCTCGAGGGTGTCGGCGAGGCCCTGGGTGAGGACGGGGAAATCGGGGTGCTCGTCGGTGCTGGTGAGCAGCGAGAGGATCGCGTCGGCCTGGGCTGGGTCGTCGGTCAGGGCGGCGCCGTGCGTGCGGAGTGCGTTGGCGCACCAGGTCGCCAGCGCGGAGTCCGGGTCGCGGGTCAGGACGTGCCAGGTCCCGGTGAGGGAGATTGTGGGCGCCTGGACGGGCTTCCAGGTCACCCGGTAGCGGAGGTTGGTGGTGTTGACCGGCCAGAAGTGGGTCCGCTGGAAGGCGTAGGTCGGTAGGTCGACGCGGCGTCCCGGCTCGGGCCAGGTGATCGCCGCTCCGGAGACGAACGCTTGGGCCAGGCCGCGCCACCACGTCTCGACGCCATCGCGACCAGCGCGCTGGAGCGGGATGGCGGTGGCGTCCGGCAGCTGGTCGCGCACGGCCGCCGACAGCACCCCGTCCGGCCCGATCTCCAGGAACCGGACGACGCCCTTGGCCGCCACCGCGGTGATCGCGTCGGCGAACCTGACCGTCTCCCGGACCTGCCGCACCCAGTACTCCGGCGTGCTCGGGTCACCGGTCGATGTGCCCACCAGCGGGATTGTCGGATCGTTGAACGAAAGTCCGCGCAGGGTCCGCTCGAACTCCGCCAGCATCGGGTCCATGTGGTGGCTGTGGAACGCGTGCGACACCACCAGCGACTTCACCCGGCGCGATTGTTCAACAAACCCACGTTCCAACAGTTCAACAATCCCACGATCCCCCGATAGGACAAGTGAACGATCCGAGTTCACCGCCGCTAGGTCGACGCCTGCGGGGAGACCGTCGGAGAACTCGGTGGCCAGGTCGGACTCGGAGATCTCGACTGCCAGCATGGCTCCGCCGGACGGGAGTGCGCCCATGAGGCGGGCTCGGGCGGCGACCAGGGTGCAGGCGTCGTCCAGGGAGAGGATGCCGGAGACGTGTGCGGTGGCCAGCTCGCCGATGGAGTGGCCGACGAGGTAGTCGGGGGTGATCCCCCAGGACTCGACCAGGCGGAAAAGGGCCACTTCCAGCGCGAACAGGGCGGGCTGGGTGAGTTCGGTGCGGTCCAGGTCTTCGGCGGGATTGACACCGAGGCGGTCGCAGAGCGCGTCGAACGCCTCGGCGAAGACTGGGAGTCGGCGCAGGTCGAGACCCATGCTGCGGTACTGGGAACCCTGGCCGGTGAACAGGAACGCGGTCTTGCCCGGTGCGGCCTCACCGACCACTGTGGACTCATGCGGCACGTTGCCAGCCAGAGCGGCGAGCGCGGCGGGGCGGTCGGCGCCGGGAAGGATCACCGCGCGTCGCTCTAGTGCCGCACGGGTCGTGGCCAGGGAGAACGCGATGCCACCTGAGTCAGCCGCGTGCTCTAGCAGCCTGGATGCTTGCTCGCGCAAGGCTTCTGGGGTTCGCGCGGAGATAAGCCACGGGAGGTCGGCCTCGCCGGGCGGCGTGGGCTCGGCTGGAGTAGCCTGTTCGAGGATCGTGTGCGCGTTGGTCCCGCTCACGCCGAACGCGGAGACCGCGGCGCGCCTCGGAACATCCACTGTGGACCACCGGCGCGGTTCGACGAGCAGTTCGACAGCCCCTGCGGACCAGTCGACGTGGGGTGACGGAGCGTCCACATGCAAGGTCGCGGGTAGTACGCCGTGGCGCATTGCTTGCACGACCTTGATGACCCCCGCGACCCCCGCGGCGGCTTGCGTGTGGCCGATGTTGGACTTGATGGACCCCAGAAAAAGTGGGACCCCCCGGTCCTGCCCGTAGGTCGCGAGTAGCGCGGAGGCCTCGATCGGGTCGCCGAGGACGGTGCCGGTGCCGTGCGCCTCCACAAGATCGACGTCGGCGGGTGCGAGTCGGGCGTCGGCCAGGGCGTCGCGGATCACTCGCCGCTGGGACTGGCCGTTGGGTGCGGTGAGCCCGTTGGACGCACCGTCGGAGTTGACCGCCGATCCGCGCACGACCGCCAAGACCCGGTGCCCCAGTCGGACCGCGTCACTGAGCCGCTCGACCAGTAGGACGGCGGCACCCTCGGACCACCCGGTCCCGTCGGCGCCCGCCGCGAAGGACTTGCACCGCCCGTCCGCCGCGAGCCCGCGCTGTCGGCTGAACTCCACGAACGCCGACGGGTTGACCATGACCGTCACACCACCGGCGATGGCGAGGTCGCATTCGCCTGCCCGCAACGCCTTGGTCGCGAGGTGCAACGCCACCAAGCCACTCGAACACGCCGTGTCGACGGTGACCGCGGGACCCTCAAGCCCGAACACGTAGGCGACTCGTCCACTGAGGACACTGGTCGCCGAGCCGGTCAGCCCGTAGCCCTCGTCCGGGGTCGCGTAGCCGTAGCCCGAGGTCGCGGCCCCGACGAACACCCCCGTCTTGCTGCCCCGCGCGGCGGTCGGGTCGATCCCGGCGTGCTCGAACACCTCCCAGGACGTCTCCAACAGGAGACGCTGCTGCGGATCCATCGCCGCGGCCTCGCGGGGCGAGATCCCGAAGAACGCCGGGTCGAACATCCCCGCGGAGTGCACAAAACCACCCTCGCGCGAGTACGACGTGCCCGCGCTGGCCTCCGGGTCGTACAACCGCTCCAGATCCCAACCCCGATCTGTCGGAAACCCCGAGATCCCATCCCCACCCCTGGCGACCAGATCCCACAGGTCATCCGCCGACTCGACCCCACCCGGCAGCCTGCACGCCATCCCCACAATCGCGACCGGCTCGTGCGCGGCCCCGGCCAGATCTCGATTCCGCGCCCTCAACCGCTCGTTCTCCTTGAGCGACTTCCGCAGCGCCTCAACATACTGCTCAACAGACGCGCTCATCGTGGGTCTCCGGTGTGGGCGGTCATCGTGTGCGGCAAGGTCGGGGTCATTCGGGGTCCCCGTCTCCGGTGGTGACCAGGCGGAGGAGGTCTTCGCCGGTCATGGTGTCCAGGGGGAGGTCGGGGGTGGGTTCCTCGGGGGCTAGGCCCGCTAGGCGGAGGAGGGGGGTTAGGAGGCCTGCGGACGCCAGGCGGGAGAGGGGGATGGCGGCGATGGCGGCTCGGGTCTCCGCGTCCTCACCGCCGGTTAGTTCGGTGAGGAGGTGGGTGGCCAGGGCGGCCGGGGTCGGGTGGTCGAAGACGATCGTCGGCGGTAGCGGCAGGCCGGTGGCGGTGGCTAGGCGGTTGCGCATCTCGACGGCGGTGAGGGAGTCGAAGCCGAGGTCCCTGAAGGGGCGGCTGGGGTCGATGCCACCCAGGTCGTTGTGGCCGAGGACGGTGGCGGCTTCGGCGAGGACGAGGTGCGCGACCAGGTCGGCGCGTTCATGGGCAGGCGTCTCAGTCAAGCGGTCCCGGAACCAACCGGTGTCCGCCGACACAGCCGGGGTCTCCACCAGCTCGGACAGCAGCGGGCTCGGGCGGGCGGCGGTGAAGACGGGGACGAACGTGGTCCAGTCCACACCGGCGATGGTGATCACCCGGTTGTCACCCGCGACCGCTTCCGACAAGGCGGTGAGTGCCTGGTCCGGGGCGAGCGGGAACAGCCCTTGGCGCGAAAGGTCAGCCCCGGCGGCCATCCCGTCACCTGCCCACGGGCCCCACGCGATCGACGTGGTGCGCGGCCGACTCTCGGCAAGGCCGTCCAGGTAGGCGTTCGCTGCGGCGTAGGCAGCCTGGTTCGCGCCACCCCACGTCGCGGCGGCGGATGAGAAGAGGACCAACTCGGCGTCCGGGCACAGGTCAGCGAGGTTGCGCGCCCCCTGCACCTTGCCCGCGAACACGTGCTCCAGAGCGGCGGCGTCCAACCCGTCAATCCGGCCAAGACCGCCCACGCCAGCCGCGTGCACGACCACATCGGGCCGGTACGAGGCAACCAGTGCGGCCACAGCGTCCCGGTCGGACACATCACAGGCCACCACCGTCGCCGGGAAGTCGACCTCCGGCGCACTCCGACTCACCAGCACGACCCGGTCGGCGCTAGCAGCCGCCCACCTGGCGACGTGCTGCCCAAGCGCCCCAGTCCCACCGGTGACGAGAACAGTCCCGTGTGGACGCCAACTGCCCTGCGGCGCCGGTGCCCTGCGCAGTCGACGAGCCTCAACGACACCGCCAACCCGAACCTGATCCTCATCGCCACCCAGCACGCTGACCAGCAGTCCCGGGTCGAAGTCCTCGGACAGCCGCACCAACCCACCCCAGCTCGACGGGTACTCCAGTGCCGCCGACCGGCCGAACCCCCACAGGGCCGAGTCCGCAGGCGTTTCACCGACGGTCACCGCCCAGACCGCGGTTGACCGAGGAGCAAACGTTTGCACAGTACGGAGAGTGGCGGCGAGGTCCTGGCACGTGATCACACCGGCCAGCTCAGCGCCCGTGTCTTCCCGAACCACGACAGCGCCATGGGCCTTCAGCGCGCGGGCCACGGACTCCGGCGCGTCGAGCAGCAGCCAGGTCCCCGCCAGTCCGCGCACCGGGGGCGGGTCCACCGGAACCCACTCAGCCCGATAACGCCACAGCGCGGTATCGGCCTGGCGCGTGGGCCAGTACCGCGTGCTCTGGAAGGCGTAGGTCGGCAGGTCGACGATCCGTCCCCGGGTACCGAAGAACGCACGCCAGTCGACAGGGATGCCGGAGACATGAGCGGCGGCCAAGGCGCGAAGCAGGGTCACCACGTCGTCCCGGCCCGCGCGCTGCGTGGGTATGCCGTCGACCAGCGCGGACAGGACCCCGTCCGGCCCCAGCTCCACGAACTGGCGCACCCCCTGCTCGCGCACGACGCCGACCGCGTCCGCGAACCGCACCGTCTCCCGGACCTGCCGCACCCAGTACTCCGGCGTGCTCGGATCCCCCGTCGCCGTGCCCACCAGCGGAGTCCCAGGAGCGCGGAACACCAGACCACGCGCCACCAGCGAGAACTCGGCCAGCATCGGGTCCATGTGGTGGCTGTGGAACGCGTGCGACACCGTCAACGCCTTCACCCGCCGCGATTGTTCACCAAACCCACGTTCCAACTGTTGAACAATCCTACGATCTCCCGATACTACAAGTGAACGATCCGAGTTGACGGCGGCGAGATCGACTCCCGTGGGGAGGCCGTCGGGGAACTCGGCAGCCAACTCGGCCTCGGAGATCTCGACGGCCAGCATGGCGCCGCCTGCCGGAAGAGCGCCCATGAGCCGAGCCCGAGTGGCGACCAGGGTGCAGGCATCCGCCAGCGAGAGGATCCCGGAGACGTGCGCGGCGGCGAGCTCACCGATGGAGTGCCCGATCAGAAAGTCCGGAGCAACGCCCCAGGACTCCAGCAGCCGGTACTGCGCGACCTGGAACGCGAACAGGACAGGCTGAGCGACCGCCGTGTGGTCCACATCAGACTCAAAGACCGCCAACCCGAGCCCCAGCTCCGCGCATACCTCGTCAAGTGCCTCCGCGAAGACTGGGAACGCCCGAAGGGCCAACGCCATGCCGGACCGCTGAGAACCCTGCCCAGTGAACAGGAACGCCACCGGCCCGCTGCTCGGTACTCCGACCACAACCTCGGCCGACTCGCGACCCTCAGCCAGCGCCCGCAACCCGTCCGATGGATCAGCCGCCACCACCACGGCCCGGTACTCCATCGACCCCCGCGTCAGCGCCAACGACCGCGCCAGGTCCGCAGGCTCCGCCGCGACCTCCAGCAGCCGCCGCGCCTGTGCCCGCAAGGCCTCCGCTGACCGCCCCGACACCAGGAACGGCAACACCTCTCCAGCCATCGACTCCGAGACTTCAGCCGGGCCGTCG
Source organism: Actinokineospora globicatena (assembly GCF_024171945.1). GTDB lineage: Bacteria > Actinomycetota > Actinomycetes > Mycobacteriales > Pseudonocardiaceae > Actinokineospora > Actinokineospora globicatena. The sequence goes on along the minus strand of NZ_JAMTCR010000002.1, from coordinate 2,106,076 downwards.
CCCTGCTCCAGGATCACGTGCGCGTTGGTACCGCTGACCCCGAAAGACGAGGTCGCGGCACGCCGGGGACGAGGCTGGCTGGGCCACGGACGCGACTCGGTCAGGAGCTGGACGTCCCCCCACGACACGTGCGGAGTCGGGGCGTCGACGTGCAAAGTCGCAGGCAGAGTGGCATGCCGGAGCGCCTGCACCATCTTGATCACGCCGGCGACGCCCGCCGCGGCCTGGGTGTGGCCGATGTTGGACTTCACCGACCCCAACCACAACGGCGTCTCGCGGCCTTGGCCGTAGGTGGCCGACAACGCCTGCGCCTCGATCGGGTCGCCGAGCACAGTCCCGGTGCCGTGCGCCTCAACAGCATCCACATCGGACGGAAGCAAGCGAGCGGCCGCCAAGGCCTGCTCAATGACCCGCTGCTGAGCAGGGCCGTTCGGAGCGGTAAGCCCACTGGAGGCGCCATCCGAGTTCACGGCGGATGCGACAACCGTCGCCAACACGTGGTGCCCGTTGCGGCGAGCATCAGACAGCCGCTCCAGCAAGAGCACGCCGACGCCCTCACCCCACCCGGTGCCGTCAGCGGATGCCGCGAAGGACTTGCAGCGACCGTCAGCCGCAGTGCCCTCATCGAAGCCGAAGCCCGCGAACATCATCGGACCCGCCATCACCGTCACGCCGCCCGCCAGCGCCAACGTGCACTCACCGGAGCGCAGGGCCTGCGCGGCCAAGTGCAGCGCGACCAGCGACGATGAGCACGCCGTGTCCACAGTGACCGAGGGCCCCTGCAAGCCGAGGCAGTAGGACACCCGTCCGGACAAGACACTTCCCGCGTTGCTGGTCCCCAAATACCCGTCCAGCACCTCGGCGGGTACCGAGGTTGCGTAGTCGTTGTACATCACGCCCGCGAACACACCGGTTCGGCTGCCGCGCAACGAGTGCGGGTCGATACCTGCGCGCTCGATGGCCTCCCAGCTGGTGTGCAGCAACAGCCGTTGCTGCGGGTCCATCGCCAGCGCCTCGCGGGGCGAGATGCCGAAGAACCCCGCGTCGAAGTCGCCCGCATCGGTCAGGAACCCGCCCTCAGCAGAGCTGGGCAGCGCGGCGAGGTCCCACCCCCGGTCGACCGGCAGCGGACCCAGCGCGTCCACACCACCCGCGACCAAGTCCCACAGGTCCTCGGGCGAACCGACCCCGCCGGGGTAGCGGCAGGCCATGCCGACGATGGCGATCGGCTCGGTCGCCCGGTCCTGCAGCTCGCGCACCTGCTCCCGCGCCGCGCGCAGCTCGCCGGTGGCCCGCTTGAGGTAGGCGAGCAGCTTCTCCTCGTCGGCCTGCGCCATGACCGTCCTCTCAGGACTTCTCGAACTCGCTGTCGAGCAGGTCGAAGATCTGGTCCGCCGACGCCGCCGCCAGGTCCTCGGTCTCCGCCCTGGTCTCCCACCTGCTGGCGAGCGCCCGCAGCCGGGCCGCGACCCGCTCCCGGTCAGCGGTCTGCTCGACCCCGCCGAGCGTCAGCTCCAACCTGGTCAGCTCCGCCAGCACCTCGTCGGTCGCCGACGCCGGGGCCAGTTCGCCGCGCAGGAACTCCGCCACGGCACCCGCCGACGGGTGGTCGAACACCAGCGTCGCGGGCAGTCGCAGCGCGGTCGCGGCGGCGAGCCGGTTGCGCAGTTCGACGCCGGTGAGCGAGTCGAGCCCCAGGTCCAGGAATCCCCGGTCCGGTGCCACCGCTGACGCGTCCGGGTAGCCGAGCACCGCCGCCACCTGACCGCGAACCAGGTCGAGCAGGATCCGGCCGCGTTCGGCGTCCGACGCGGCGTCCAGCCTCGCTCGCACATCCGCACCGGCTCGGATATCCGTCCGCACCAAGGCTCGCAACACCGCAGGCACTGAGCCGCGACCCCGCAGCGCTCCCGGGCTGAACACCATCGGCACCAACGCCGACTCGGTCATACCCGACGCCGCCGAGAACAGCGCCATGCCGTCCTCAGTGGACAGCTGACCCAAGCCGGACCGCATGACCCGTCGGACGTCGGCCTCGGTCAGGTCCCCGGTCATCCCGGTCCGCTCGGCCCACGGCCCCCACGCCAGCGACACGCCCGGCAGCCCCTGGGCCCGGCGGTGCTGGGCTAGGGCATCGAGGAACACGTTGGCGGCGGCGTAGTTGGCCTGGCCCGCGCCACCGAACACCCCGGCCGCAGAAGAGAACAGGACGAACGCCGACAGGTCGGAGGTCAGTTCGTGCAGATTGACCGCACCCTTGACCTTGGGCGCCAGCACAGTCGCGACCCGCTCCGGCGTGAGTGCGGTCAGCACGCCGTCGTCGAGCACCGCAGCCGTGTGCACGACAGCGTTCACGTTGTGTTCGGCGAGCAACGCGACCACGGCGTCCCGGTCGGCCACATCGCAGGCCACCAGGGTGACATTCGCGCCGAGGCCGGTCAGTTCAGCGACGAGGTCGCCAGCGCCCGCCGCGCTCGGCCCGGACCTGCTCGTCAAGAGCAGGTCCTGAACCCCATGCGCCACCACGAGGTGCCGTGCCAGCGCGGCGCCGAGCGTGCCGGTCGCCCCGGTGACCAGCACGGTCCCAGTCAGCCCGGTCTCGCCCGGCGTGATCGGCTGCCGGACCAGGCGAGGCGCGAACGCCTGCCCACCACGCACCGCGACCTGCGGCTCACCCGACGACACAGCGGCCGCGAGCAGCCCTGGCTCGTCAACGTCCACCAGCAGGAACCGGTCCGGGTGCTCAGACTGCGCTGACCGCACCAAGCCCCACACCGGGGCCGCGACCAGGTCCGACACATCCGACGTGACCGCGCCACGGGTGGCGATGACCAGCGGCACAGCGGCGACGCGCTCGTCGGAGATCCAGGCGCGCACCAACTCCAGCGCCCGGACCGTGGCCTGCTCGGCGGACTCGGCCAGCTCGCCGTCGCCGCCAGTGAACTGGGCGACCACGACGTCGGCCGCGAGGTTCTCCAACAGGTGGTCCAAATCCGCGTGCGTGCTTACCTCGTTGCCCGCGCCAGCCAGGGCAGCGCCAAGACCGAGATCGTCGGCGCCGAGCAGCGCCCACCGGGATGTCCCCGGGTCGGCGAGGGTGATCGGGGTCGACCAGTCGAGCAGGAACAGGGCGTCCACGATGGACCGACGCGCCGTCGACAGCTCAGCACCGATCGGACGAGCCAGCAACGACCGCACGTGCGCCACGGGGTTACCGCGCGAGTCTGTGACCTGCAGGTCAACACCGTCCGCGCTCTCGCTGATCCGGGCGAGCAGCGTCTTGTCGGCGGTCGACCGTAGAGTCACGCCGGACCAAGAGAACGGCAGTTCCGCAGGCCGGTCGGTGCCTTGGCGCAGCAGCCCGATGCCGTGCAGAGCCGCGTCGAGCAGCGCCGGGTGCACCGCGAACCCGGCCGACGGCACGTCCTCCGGCAACGTGACCTCGGCGAACACCTCTTTGTTGCCCCGCCACGCGGCCGTCAAGCCTTGGAACGCCGGGCCATAGCCGTATCCGAGGTCCGCGATCGACTCGTAGAAGCCCTCTAGCGCAACCGGCTCGCGGGTGTCAGACCAGGAGAAGTTCAGCGTCTGGGCTGCCCCGAGCAGACCAGACGCGTGCTTAGTCCACTCGATACTGTCCACACTGGAGTAGATCGCGATCGACCGGCGACTCTCGTCGTCCAGCGCACCCACCGCCACCTGCAACGACACAGCGTCCTGCTCGCCAAGTACCAGCGGGGTCCCCAGCGTCAACTCCACGACGTCCGGCGAGTCGACCCGGGCACCCGCGTGGGCAGCCAGCTCAACGAACGCCGTACCCGGCAACAGGATCGTCCCCAGGACGGTGTGATCCGCCAGCCAGGGGTGCGTACGCGGCGAGATGCGCCCGGTGAGCACAAGCCCATCGCCACCGGCCAGCGGAACGGCGGCGCCCAGTAGCGGGTGATCAGCGGATGCCAGCCCGGCAGCCGCGACGTCGCCCAGTCCGCCGGACACCAGCTCCAGCCAGTACCGCTGCCGTTGGAACGCGTAGGTCGGCAGCTCGATGGCCCGCACTGGGAGGTCGGCGAACGCGGCACCCAGGTCGACCGGCGCACCGTGGGCGTGCAGTTCGGTGGCGGACAGCAGGAACCGGGCCAGGTCGCCCTCGTCCCGGCGCAGGGTCCCCACGGCGACGACGTCGTCCACGGTCTCGCCGATAGCCGGGGTCAGCACCGGATGCGGGCTGACCTCGACGAAGAACCGGTACCCCGAGGCGGCCAGCTCGCGGGTCGCGGACTCGAACTCCACGGTGTGCCGCAGGTTCCGGTACCAGTACTCGGCGTCCAAAGTGGTCGTGTCCAGCCACTCACCGGTCACGGTCGAGCGGAACGGCACGCGGGAGGACTGGGGTGTGATCCCGGCGAGCACCCGGCGCAGCTCGTCGGCGATCCGCTCGACCTGGGCCGAGTGGGACGCGTAGTCCACCGGGATCCGCTTGGCCCGAACGCCGTCCGCCTCGCAGTCGGCCAGGAACTGCTCGACCTCGCCAGCGACGACGACCGTGCCGGGCCCGTTGACCGCCGCGACCGAGACGGCGCCGTCGTAGCGGGCCAGCCGGTCACGGACGTCGACGGCGGGCAGCGACACCGACACCATGCCGCCGTGTCCGCTCAGCGCGACGATCGCCTTGCTGCGCCTTGTCACCACCAGCGCCGCGTCCGCGAGGCTCAACGCGCCTGCGACGTAGGCGGCCGCGATCTCGCCTTGCGAGTGCCCGACAACCGCGTCCGGCTCGACCCCGTGCGACCGCCACAGCGCCGCGAGCGAGGCCATCACCGCGAACAGCACCGGCTGCACCACGTCGACCCGTTCCAGGCCTTCGCCGGTGGTCAGGGCGTGCAACGGGTTCCAGTCGACGTGCTCGGCGATGGCGTCGGCGCAAGCGTGCAGCTCGGCGGCGAACACCTCGCTCGACCTCGCCAGCTCTGCCGCCATCCCGAGCCACTGGGACCCTTGACCTGGGAAGACGAACGCGACCTTGCCGTCACGCGCCTCCCCCCAGACCGCCGCGTCCAAACCGTCCAAAGCGGACACGGCTGTGTCGAGATCAGCGGCGACGAACGCGGCTCGGTGGTCGAACCGGGCCCGAGTGGTCGCCAGCGAGTACGCCACATCCGCGGCCGACGGCCGTTCCTCAAGCAGGTAGTCACGCAGCTTGGCGGCCTGATCACGCACAGCGGCAGGCGACCGGCCCGAGAGCACCCACGGCACCGGCGCGACGACCGCGGTGGGCTCCGGCTCATCGGCGACGTACTGCTCCAGCACCAGGTGCGCGTTCGTCCCGCTGCCGCCGAAGGACGACACGCCAGCCCGTCGGGCCCGGTCGACGGCGGGCCACGGCACGGTCTCGGCGGCGAGTTCGACCGCGCCCGCCGTCCAGTCCACGTGCGGTGTCGGCTCGTCGATGTGCAGGGTCTTCGGGATCACGCCGTGCCGCAGGGCCAGCACTGTCTTGATCACGCCTGCGACCCCGGACGCGGACTGGGTGTGCCCGATGTTCGACTTCACCGATCCCAGCAGCAGCGGGACGTCCCGGCCCTGGCCGTAGGTCGCGATCACCGCTTGGGCCTCGATCGGGTCACCCAGGGTGGTCCCGGTGCCGTGCGCCTCCACCACGTCCACATCGGACGGCGTCAGCCCCGCGTCGTCGAGCGCGGCCCGGATCACCCGCTGCTGCGACGGCCCGTTCGGCGCCGTCAAGCCGTTGGACGCGCCGTCCTGGTTGATCGCGCTCCCCCGCACGACGGCCAAGACGCGGTGCCCGTCCCGCAGTGCGTCAGACAGCCGCTGCACGAGGATCACGCCGACGCCCTCGCCCCAGCCGGTCCCGTCGGCGGCCGCCGAGAACGGCTTGCAGCGGCCGTCTGTGGCAAGTCCGCGTTGCCTGCTGAACTCCGTGAACGAGGTCGGTGACGGCAGCACCGCGACGCCACCGGCTACCGCGAGGTCGCACTCGCCCCGCCGCAACGCCTGCACCGCGAGGTGGATGGCGACCAAAGAGGACGAACACGCCGTATCGACCGTGACCGCCGGGCCTTCCAAGCCGAACGTGTACGACACGCGCCCGGACGCGGCGGCCGTTCCCGTGCCAGAGAGGAAGAAGCCCTCGGCGTCACTGCCAGGCGCGAGCGCACCGATGCCGTACCCGACGAAGGAGGTCCCGACGAACACGCCCGCCCGACTGCCGCGCCGGGTGGCCGGGTCGATGCCCGCGCGTTCGAACGCCTCCCAGGTGGCCTCCAGCAACATCCGCTGCTGCGGGTCGGTCGCGGTCGCCTCGCGCGGGCTGATGCCGAAGAACTCCGCGTCGAAGTGCCCGGCGTCGTGGACGAACCCGCCCTCCCGCACGTACGAGGTGCCGGGGTGGTCGGGATCCGGGTGGTAGAGGGCTTCGAGGTCCCAGCCCCGGTCGTCGGGGAAGCCGGTGATCGCGTCGGTACCCGCCATGACCAGGCGCCACAGGTCTTCGGGCGAGTCGACCCCACCCGGATAGCGGCAGCTCATGCCGATGATCGCGATGGGTTCGTCGGAGGCGCGGGCCGCGACGTGTGCGACGGCCTCCAGCCCGAGGACGTCGGCGAGCAGGTGACCGGCGAGGGCGCGCGGCGTCGGGTAGTCGAACACCAGGGTCGCCGGGAGCCGCCTGCCGGTCGCGGCGGTGAGCCGGTTGCGGACGTCGACGGCGGTGAGCGAGTCGAACCCGAGGTCCCGGAACGCCCGGTCCGGTTCGACCGTGGTGGCATCGGCATAGCCGAGCGCAGCCGCGGCCTGGGTGCGGACCAGGTCGAGCAGGAAGCCCGAGCGGTCGGCCTCAGGCAGGGCGGTGACCCTGTCCCGCAGGTCGTCGCTCTCGGCCGCGATCTCGTCCACTTCGGACTCGGGGATCTCGGCGATCAGCGGGCGCGAGCGGGCGGCGGTGTAGCCGGGGGCGAAGCGCGGCCAGTCGATGTCGGCGACGGTGAGGCAGGTGACGTCGGCGTCCATGGCCCGCTGAAGTGCGGCGATGGCGGAATCCGGGGCCATCGGACGGAGACCGCGTCGACCGAGCGCGGCGACAGCGGCGGCATCGGCCATACCTCCGTCTGCCCAGCCGCCCCAGGCGATCGACGTCGCCGGACGGCCGTGGGCGCGGCGGTGCTGAGCGAGAGCGTCGAGGTACGCGTTGCCTGCGGCGTAGGCGGCCTGACCTGCCCCGCCCCAGGTCGCGGCACCGGAGGAGAACAGGATGAACGCGTCCAGCTCACCCGCGAGTTCGTCGAGGTGCGCGGCGCCCGCGACCTTGGCGGCGGTGACTTCGGCCAACTCGTCCGCGGTGATGTCCGCGATCGGCGTGGACTGGGCGACACCGGCGGCGTGAATGATCGCGTTCGCCGGGTGCTCGGCCAAGAGCGCGGCGACGGCCTCGCGGTCGGCGACATCGCACGCGGCGACGACAACGCCCAGTTCATCGACCAGGTCACGCGCACCGGGGGCATCCAGGCCGCGGCGGCTGGTCAGGACGACCTTGTCGGCACCGTTGTCAACGAGCCAGCGAGCGACCCGAGCACCCAGTGCGCCCGTGCCACCGGTGACCAGAACAGTCCCCTGTGGACGCCATGACCGCGTGGCAGCAAGCGCGCCTGCGCGGACCATGCGGCGCCCGAACACGCCCCAGGGTCGGATGGCGACCTGGTCCTCGTCTCCGGCGAACACGGCCAACGCGCGGGCGATGGCGCGGTCGTCGACCTCGGCGGGGAGGTCGATCACCCCGCTGACCTGCCCGGGGCGCTCCAGGGTGCCGACCAGGCCGAGCCCCCAGGTCGTGGCCTGACCGGGGTCGCGCACCGGGTCGGTCCGGCCGATGGAGACAGCGCCGTTGGTGACCAACCACAGTGGACCTTCGGACTTGACGAGTTCCAACACCTGGTCCGGCGCGGTGCCCAAGTCCAGCAAGGACACCACACCGGCGAACGGGCCCCCAGCGGGCACGAACGGGAAGACCTGCGCCTCGCCACCAGCGGCGGTGATCGCGGCGGCGAACCGAGCTGCCAGCTCGTCCTGATCACCAGCGACGACAGCCCAGACGCCGTTCAACTCAACGGCCTTCGGGACGGTTACCTGCCGCCACACGACCTGGTACGACCACTCGGCCACTGTGGACTCTTCGTGAGCCTTGGCCCGCCAGGCGGCAAGGGCCGGGAGGCTGCTCGGGTCGATCCCCAGGGCATCGGCATCGCCGCGCTCGACGGCCGTCCAGAACTTGGCGTCATCGGCGGTCGACTCGGCGCCCTCAACAGCCTCCAGCCAGTACCGGTCACGCTGGAACGGGTAGGTGGGCAGCTCGACCCGGTATCCACTGTGGTCCCACGTCGGCTCGATCCCCCGCACGTGCGCCTCGGCCAGCGACACGCCGAACCGGTCCACGCCGCCCTCGTCGCGGCGCAGGGTGGCCAGCACGATCGGCTCGGGTGCACCGGAGTCATCCGCTGTCTCACCGATCCCGCTCGCCAGAACGGGGTGCGGGCTGCATTCGACGAACGTGCCGTGGCCGTCGTCGAGCAGGGCGCGGGTCGCGGCGGCGAACTGGACCGGGCGCCGCATGTTCGTGAACCAGTAGTGCGCGTCCAGGCCGGAGGTGTCGAGCCTGCCGCCGGTCACGGTCGAGTAGAACGGGATGTCCGACGGGCGCGGGGAGACCTGAGCGAGCACGGCCAGCGCCTCAGCACGAATGGTGTCGACGACCGGAGAGTGCCCGGCGCCGTTGATCCGGACCTTGCGGACGCGGACCTGCTCAGCCTCCAACTCGGCAACGAGTTCGTCCAGCTCGGCATGGGGTCCGGCCACTGCGGCGGAGCGCGCACCGTTGACGGCAGCGATGGTCAGCGCGCCGCCGAAGCGCTCCAAGCGGGCAGTGACCTCGTCGGGCGGAAGCGAGACGGCCGCCATCGCGCCCTGACCGACGAACCGCGTGAGCAGCTTGCTGCGCTCGGCGACGATCAGCGCGGCGTCGGCCAGAGTCAACGCCCCGGCGACGTGCGCGGCGGCGATCTCGCCCTGGGAGTGGCCAACCACCGCGTCCGGCTCGATGCCCCGGTCCCGCCACAGTGCGGCCAGCGACACCATCACCGCGAACAGCACCGGCTGGACCACGTCCAACCGGTCCAATGACGCCGCGCGGGGCTGGTTGAGCAACGCGGGCTCGACGGCGAAGTCGAGGTGCCGCTCCAGGGCAGCGGCGCATTCACGCACCGACTCGCGGAAGACGTCGGATTCGGCCATCAGCGCGTCCGCCATGCCCGGCCACTGGGAGCCCTGACCAGGGAAGACGAACACGGTCCGGCCGGTGCGACCCGCCAGGCCGCGCACGAGACCCGGCGCGGGAAGGTCGTCAGCAAGGGCCGCTACCTGAGCGGTGAAGTCAGGCCCTAAGAGGACAGCACGGTGCTCGAACCTGGACCGCTGGGCCAACGTGAACGCGATGTCTGCGGCGTCCGCGTCAAGCCCTTGGAGCTGGGTGGCTTGTGCGCGCAACCCAGCCGCGGATCGGGCGGACACCAGCCACGGGCCAGGTCGGCGCTGGACCTGGGCCGGTTCGGTGTCGGGAGCCTGCTCCAGGATGGTGTGGGCGTTGGTGCCGCTCATGCCGAACGACGACACCGCAGCGCGGCGCGGTCGACCGGTGGCAGGCCAGTCCTGTCGTTCAGTCAGCAGCCGAACGCCCTGGTCCCACGGCACGTGCGGGGTGGGTTCGTCGATGTGCAGCGACCGGGGCAGCACGCCGTGGCGCAGCGCCAGCACCATCTTGATCACCCCGGCGACCCCGGCGGCCGACTGGGTGTGGCCGATGTTGGTCTTCACCGAACCCAACAGCAGCGGGTGTTCCCGATCGCCGCCGTAGGTCGCGATGACCGCCTGGGCCTCGATCGGGTCGCCCAGCTCGGTGCCGGTCCCGTGCGCCTCCAGCGCGTCCACTTCGGACGGATCGAGGCCCGCGCCCGCCAGCGCCTGCTCGATGACCTTCCGCTGTGCCGGGCCGTTCGGGGCGGTGAGACCGTTGGACGCGCCGTCGGAGTTGACCGCCGAACCCCGGACCAGGGCCAGCACAGGGTGGTCGTGCTTGACCGCCTCGGAGAGCCGCTCGACGAGCAGCATCCCGACGCCCTCGCCCCAGCCCGTGCCGTCGGCGGACTTCGCGAACACCTTGCACCGGCCGTCAGCGGCGAGCGCCCCACCCTGGGCGGCGTCGACGAACATCCCGGGCGTGGTCATGATCGTGACGCCGCCCGCCAGGGCCATGTCGCACTCGCCGTTGCGCATGGCCTGGATGGCGAGGTGCAACGCGACGAGGCTGCTGGAGCACGCCGTGTCGACGGTGAGCGCCGGGCCTTCGAGGCCGAGCGCGTAGGCGAGCCTGCCGGAGATCACGCTGGTCGCGGCGCCGGTGAGCATGTGCGGGCGGGAGCCGTCGGGAATGTCGAACGGGCCGATGCCGTAGCCGGAGGTGGCGGTGCCGATGAACACGCCGGTGCGGCTGCCCTTGAGCTGGGTCGGATCGATGCCCGCGCGCTCGGCCGCCTCCCAACACGTCTCCAGCAGGAGACGCTGCTGCGGGTCCATGGCCAGGGCCTCGCGCGGGGAGATCGAGAAGAAGCCCGCGTCGAAGTCCGGCGCCTCGTGCAGGAAGCCGCCGACGAAGCCCTGGTCGGTCCAGCCCCGATCGCCGGGGATCGCGCCGATGGCATCAACCTCGTCGAACACGAGTTGCCACAACGCCTCGGGGGTGTTCGCGCCGCCGGGGAACCGGCAGGCCATGCCGACGATCGCGATGGGGTCGTCGGCGACCTGCTTGGTGGTCGTGCGCCCGGTGGTGGTGCGCGGGGCAGCAGCGGCGAGGAGTTCGCGCAGGTGATCGGCGACGGCGGCGGGCGTGGGGTGGTCGAAGACCAGGCTGGCCGGGAGCGGCTTGCCGATCTTGAGTGCCAGGGTGTTGCGGAGTTCGACGGCGGTGAGCGAGTCGAAGCCCAGGTCCTTGAACGGCCTGCGGGGGTCGATCGACGCGGCGGACGGGAACCCCAGCACGGCGGCGGTCTGGGCGCGGACCAGGTCGTCGAGCCGGGACGGGTCGACCCCGGCGGTCGCGGTCGGCCGGATGAGCGAGGTCAGCAGCGGCGGGACCGGTTTGCCGACCAGGGTCGGGCGGTCCAGGGCGACCGGGACGATGACCGGACCGGGCAGGGCGAGCGCACTGTCGAGAAGCGACAGACCACGGTGGACAGTCAGCGGCGGGTACCCGGACCGCGCGATCCTGGCGACCTCGGCGTCCCCGAGGGACCCCAGCATGCCGCCCTCGGTCGCCCAAGCGCCCCAGACCAGCGACAGGCCGGGCAAGCCAGCGGACTGGCGCGCGGTGGCGAGGGCGTCCAGGTAGGCGTTGGCGGCGGCGTAGTTGGCCTGGCCGGGACTGCCGAAGGTGCCCGCGATGGAGGAGAACAGGACGAAGACATCCGGGTCGGTCAGCTCGTGCAGGTATTGGGCCGCAAGCGCTTTCGGGGCGAGCACGGCATGCAGCCGGTCGGCAGTCAGCGACTCGACCAGGCCGTCGTCGAGCACGCCAGCGAGGTGGAACACTCCGGTGAGCTTCGGCAAGCTTGCGATCAACTCGCCCAGGGCCGCCCGGTCGGTGATGTCGCAGGCAACAGACGTGGCCCCATCGACAACCGCCGCGCCGGACCGGCTGACCAGGACAACGTTGCGCACGCTGCCGACGAGGTGCTGGGCCAACACCTGCCCGAGCGCACCGGTGCCGCCGGTGATCAGGACGGTGCCGTCCGGGTCGAGCGCGCGGGGCAGGGTGAGCACGACCTTGCCGGTGTGGCCGCCCTGGCCGACGAACCGGAACGCCTCGGCCGCGCGTCGGACGTCCCAGGTTCGGATCGGCGGCGGGGTGAGCTCACCGGCGGCGAACAGGGCCATCACCGCGCGCAAGATCTCGCCGATGCGGTCCGGTCCGGCCTCACCGAGGTCGAACGCGCGGTAGCCGGGGACGCCGGTGCGGACGTCGGTCTTGCCCATCTCGATGAACCGGCCGCCGGGGCGCAGCAGCCCGAGCGAGGCGTCGACGAACTCCCCGGCCAGGGCGTTGAGGACCACGTCGACCTGGGGGAACTTGTCGGCGAACGCGAGATCCCGCGACGACGAGAGGTGGTCGTCGGCGAGCCCGGTGGCGGGCCACTTGGCCGGGCTGGCGGTGCCGTAGACCTCGGCGCCGAGGTGGCGGGCGAGCTGAACGGCGGCCGTCCCGACCCCACCGGCGGCGGCGTGGACGAGGACGGACTCGCCCGCGCGGAGGTTCGCCAGGTCGACCAGGCCGTAGTAGGCGGTGGCGTAGACGACGGGGATCGCGGCGGCGGTGACGAACGACCAGTCGGCGGGGATGCCGACCAGGAGGCGCTCGTCGGTGATCGCCTCGGTGCCGATGGCGCCGGTGACCAGCCCGAACACCCGGTCACCCGGCTGGAACCCGGTCACCGCGGAGCCGACCTCGGTGACCACACCGGCGGTCTCGCCACCGAGGTCGACCTGGCCCGGGTACATGCCCAGGGCGTTGAGGACGTCCCGGAAGTTGAGCCCGGCGGCCCGGACGGCGACGCGGACCTCCCGCGCGTCCAGCGGGCGGGGATCGACGGGAGCGAGGACCAGGTTGTCCACGGTGCCGCGCTCGGTGATGTCCAGGCGCCACGGGCCATTCGGCGCGGCGAGCCCGGTGTCCACAGGGGACAATCGGGCGGCGAGGGCGGCGTCGGCGCGGATGGCGATCTGCGGTTCACCGGTGGCGAGCGCCTTGTCGGTGTCCTGGCCGTCGACGAGCACGATGCGGCCGGGGTGCTCGGACTGGGCGGACCGGACCAGACCCCAGATGGCCGCCTTGACCGGGTCCACGTCGTCGCCGGGAACGGCTCGGACGGCGTTGTCGGTGCGGACCACCAGCACGTCGCTGCCCGCGAGAGCCTTGTGCAGCTGGGGAAGCAGACCATCCACATCGGAGGCTTCGATCACCGTGTGCGGCGGGATCGGCTTGTCCGTGGCGACCGGCGACCAGGTGACGTCGTAGAGATCGGCGGCGTCGGCGCGCTGGGGGCGGGTGATGACCCGCTCGACCGCGACGACGAACTCGCCCGCCGGGGTGACCGCGACGACGCTGACGCCGCCACCCGGGGTCGGTGAGACGCGGGCGCGCAACTCGGACGCGCCGGACTTGCCGACGGTGACCCCGGCCCAGGTGAAGGGAATGCCCGCTTCCTGGTTGCCACCGCGCGCGGCGACGGCCTGGAGTGCGCCGTCGAGCAAGGCAGGGTGGACGAGGTAGCCGCGTTCGTCGGTGGCCAGGTCGACGTAGACGTCGTCGCCGCTGGTCCAGACCTCGCGGATGGCCTGGAAGGTCGGACCGTAGCCGAGCCCCGCGGCGGCGAGCCGGTCGTAGACGTGGGTGGGGTCGACTGGGTCGGCGTCCGGCGGCGGCCACGGGATGGGGTCGTGGTCGTGTGCATCGAGCGGTGCCAGGGTGCCGGTAGCGTGCCGGGTCCAAGCGCCGTCTCGTCTGGAGTGGACGGTCAGGTCGTGGCCGGTGACGGTGAGGCGGAGTTCGACCGGACCGGCGGCGGGGAGGACTAGCGGGGATTCCAGGACGAGTTCGGCGAGCGCGGGGGTGCCGAGGCGCGCACCGGCGTGCAGGGCCATCTCCACGTACGCGGTGCCAGGGAGGACGATCTGGCCGTTGATGACGTGGTCGGCGAGCCAGGGGTGGGTGGCCGCGTCGAGGCGGGCGGTGAACAGGTGGCTGTCCGGACCCGCGACCTCGCCGGTGAGCAGGGGGTGGCCGGTGGCACCGAAGGCGGCGGAGATGCCGGGGCGCGGCCAGTAGCGCTCGCGGGCGAAGGGGTAGGTGGGGAGTTCCACGACGGTGCCGCCGCCGAGCACGGCCCGCCAATCGACGGAGACCCCCGTGACGTGGAGTGCCGCCACGGCGCGGAGGAGGGTCTCGGGTTCGTCCCGTCCCGCGCGCAGGGTGGCGGTGCCGCCGACCATCGCGGACAGAACGCCGTCCGGCCCGAGTTCCACGTGGTGAGTGGCCTCAGCCCGTTCGACCGCTCCGGCGAACCGGACGGTCTCCCGGACCTGCCTGACCCAGTACTCCGGCGTGCTCGGGTCGCCCGTGGCGGTGTTGACCACCGGGATCGTCGGGCTGCCGAACGAGAGCCCGGCCACGACCTGCCGGAACTCGTCCAGCATGGGGTCCATCAGGTGGCTGTGGAACGCGTGGGACACCGCGAGCGCCTTCACCCGCCGTGATTGTTCACCAAACCTACGTTCCAACTGTTCAACAATCCTACGATCCCCCGATACTACAAGTGAACGATCGGCGTTCACTGCGGCGAGGTCGACGCCTGCCGGGAGGCCGTCGGGGAACTCGAGGGCCAGGTCAGGCTCGGAGATCTCGATGGCCAGCATGGCGCCGCCGGAGGGCAGGGCCTGCATGAGCTGGGCGCGGGCGGTGACGAGGGTGCAGGCGTCGGGGAGGGAGAGGATGCCAGCGACGTGGGCGGCGGCTACCTCACCGATGGAGTGGCCGATCAAGACGTCGGATCGGACGCCCCAGGACTCCAGCAGGCGGAACAGGGCGACTTCGAGGGCGAACAGGCCCACCTGCGCGTTGGCGGTCTGCTCCAGGGCCTCCGCCGAGTCCAGCGTGAAGCCGGGCAACAACGCCAAGACCTCGTCATACGCGGCAGCGAACGCCGGGAAGACCCGTAGTCCCTGCCCCATGCCCAGCCGCTGCGACCCCTGCCCGGTGAACAGGAACGCCACCTTCCCCGGTGTCACCTCACCGCGCACCACAGCAGGCGAGTCAACGCCCGCCGCCAGCATTCGCAAGCCCTCGGCCCCGAACGCGACCGCGCGCCGGTCAAGGCTCGTTCGCGTCGTCGCCAAGGACCACGCGACATCACCCAGGTCTGCTTCGACGTCCTGGAGCCGCGCACCCAGCTCGCACAACGCCGCGTCAGAGCGGGCCGACACCACCAACGGTGTCCCACCGAACCGACCCGCTTCGGCAGGCGAGGAGGCCGTCGGCGCAGGGGCCTCCTCCACGATCACGTGCGCGTTGGTGCCGCTCACCCCGAACGCCGACACACCCGCGCGGCGGACCCGGTCACCACGCGGCCACGGCTCGGCCGAGGTCAGCAGGGACACCGCGCCCGCGGACCAGTCGACCTGGTGGGACGGGGTGTCGACGTGCAGGGTGGCCGGGAGGGTCTCGTGGCGCAGGGACTCGATCACCTTGATCACGCCCGCGACACCCGCCGCCGCCTGGGTGTGGCCGATGTTGGACTTGATCGAGCCGAGCCGCAGCGGGGTCTCCCGACCCTGGCCGTAGGTGGCCAGCAGCGCCTGCGCCTCGATCGGGTCGCCGAGCACGGTCCCGGTGCCGTGCCCCTCCACAGCGTCCACATCGGACGGACCGAGGCCAGCGGCGGCGAGCGCGGAGAGGATCACGCGCTGCTGGGACGGCCCGTTCGGCGCGGTCAGCCCGTTGGACGCGCCGTCGGAGTTCACCGCCGAGCCGCGCAACAACGCCAACACCCGGTGGCCGTTGCGCTCCGCGTCGGACAGGCGTTCCAGGACCAGGACACCGACGCCCTCGGACCACCCGGTGCCGTCGGCGGCGTCGGCGAACGACTTGCAGCGGCCGTCCGCGGCGAGACCTCGCTGGCGGCTGAACTCGGTGAACACCCCGGCGGTCGCCATGACCGTCACGCCACCGGCCAGCGCGAGGGCGCTCTCACCGCTGCGCAGCGACTGGGCCGCCAGGTGCATCGCGACCAGCGACGACGAGCACGCCGTGTCGACCGTGACCGCCGGGCCCTCCAGGCCGAGCACGTAGGCGACCCGGCCCGAGGTCACCGCCGTCGCGCCGCCGGTCAGCAGGTAGCCCTCGGTGCCCTGCGGGTCGCCCACCAGCAGCGACAGGTAGCTCTGGTCGTTGGTGCCCGCGAACACCCCGGTCCGGCTGCCGCGCAACGACTCCGGGTCGATGCCCGCCCGCTCCAGCGCCTCCCAGGACGCGCGCAGCAACAGCCGCTGCTGCGGGTCCATGGCCAGGGCCTCGCGCGGGGAGATCCCGAAGAACGCCGGGTCGAACTCGGCCGCGTCCGCGACGAAGCCACCCGCGTCGACGTAGCTGGTGCCGGGGACGTCGGGGTCGTCGGCGATGCGGACGTCCCAGCCCCGGTCGTCGGGGAACGCGGTGATGCCGTCGGCGCCGGTGGCGACCAGGCGCCACAGGTCCTCCGGGGAGCGGACGCCGCCGGGGTAGTGGCAGGCCATGCCGACCACCGCGATCGGCTCGCGCGCGCCCTCCTCGACCTCGCGCAGCCGGGCCTTGGTCTGCCGCAGATCGGCCGTGACCAGTTTCAGGTAGTCGCGGAGGGTCTCTTTGTCTGCCATCTACCAGGACCTCTCGGGCGGCGCACGACCGGCTGCGGGCGCACGCGGAAACCGCCCGCGCGCATTTCCACCTCTCCGCGCGCCAACCATAAAGACGCCGGTCCGGACCGGACAACCCCTAGCGGGCCCCTACTAGCGCACCGCGACCGGAAACTGGAGCATGCCCCTGATAATAAAGGAATCCCGGCGCCGCACCTGGCCGACCCGGCGCAGGTCCGGCAGCCGCGCGGCGAGTGCGACGAGCGCGATCTCGGCCTCGATCCTGGCCAACGCCGCACCGAGGCAGAAATGGATTCCGGCGGAAAAGGACAACGTGTCCGGCCCTGATTCCCGGGTGATGTCGAAACGGTCCGGGCGCGAATACACCTCGGGGTCGCGGTTGGCCGCACCGGCGCAGATCGCCAGTTCCGCGCCCGCGGGCACGAGGTGGCCGTCGAGCTCCACGTCGGTGTGCGCGATCCGCCGGTACTGCTGGACGGGGGTGTCGTAGCGCAGCGTCTCCTGCACCACGGCGGACGCGAGGGTGTGGTCGGCCTTGAACGCGGCCCACTGCTCGGGGTTGCGCAGCAGCGCGCGCACCGCGTTGCCGATGAGGTTGACCGTGGTTTCCGTGCCCGCCAACGGGAGGAACATGCACAGCGGCACCAGCTCGTCCATCGCCAGCCGACCGTCGTCGACGGCGGGCAGCAGGTCGCTGATCAGGTCGTCGGCCGGGTCGGCCCGGCGCTCGGCGACGATGTCGGTGAACATGACCGTCATCTCCGCGATCGCCGCCCGCACGTCCCTGGCCACCTCGACCGAGGCCACCCCGTCGAGCAGGTACGCCATCCGCCTGCTGAGCTGGAAGAACGCCCGCCGGTGCCGCTCCGGGATGCCGACGAGGTCGCCGATCACCCGCAGCGGCAACTGCTGGGCGAAGGCGCTCATCAGGTTGAACTCCGCGCGCCCGGCCAGGATCCGGTCGATCAGCTCGTCGCACACCTGCTCGGCGAGCGGAGTCCAGCGCTGGAGCCTGCGCGGGTTGAGCGAGGGCACCGACAGCTTGCGCAACCTGGTGTGCTCCGGCGGGTCGAGCCCGAGCATGGAGTTGTCGAACGGCATGAACTCCGGCGCCTTCGTGCCGTCCGCGCGGCGCACGCCGAACCGCTTGTCCCGCAACACCTTGTTCGCCAGCTTGTGGCTCGCGGTCACCCACACGCCGAGCCCGCTGCGGTGCAGCGGTCCCCGGGCGCGCACCTGCTCGTAGAGCGGGTACGGGTCCTCCGGGGCGCGCAGCAGTTGTGCGTACGGGTCGCCACGGTCGCTCACGGCACGCAAGTGGTCTTGCCACAGCACCATCTGCGCCCGCGCCTGGCGGTCCGCGAGGTCGGTCATGGTCCCTCCCGCGCCACGCTAGACCGCGCGTCCCCCCTAACCTCAACCCCTAACGCAGGCGCGCCGTTCGCCGTGGGCACCTTGGACACCGGCTCGCACCGGTGCTAGGGGTTGCCCAGCGTGACCAGCTGCCGGCACTTTGGCCCCCAGGCGCCGGAAAGTCCCCAACGCCCGCGCGCGGAGAGGACCCGGAGGCCATGGTCGCGCACGGCAACGCGGCGGGACACCCGTGGGTCCACCGGCTGCGCACAGCCCGCACCCCCGGCTGCAGGCTGGTCTGCTTCCCACCCGAGGGCGCGTCGGCGACGTTCTTCTTGCAACTGGCCCAGTCCATCGCCCGCCCGGTCGAGGTCCTCGGCGTCCAGTACCCGGGTCGGCGCGACCGCAGGCACGAACCCCCGGTCACCTCGGTGACCGAGCTGGCGGACCGGGTCAGCGCCGAACTCGACCGCACCGACCTGCCGATCGCCCTGCTCGGCCACGGCCTCGGCGCGGCGGTCGCCTTCGAAACGGCGGTGCGGGTGGAACGCGCGGGCCACCGCCCCCTCGCCCTCTTCGCCTCCGGCGCCCCCAGCCCGTCCCGCCTGGGCACCCCCGCCTACCTCGACACCGGCGAGTTCACCCAACCCACCCGCTCCCCCGCACCCACCCCACTGACCACCCTGCGCGACGACCAACGCGCCACCGAGACCTACCGCTGGCACCCCGCCAACCGGGTCTCCTGCCACATCCTCGCCATGGTCGGCGACACCGACCCAGCCGCCCCCCACGCCCCCGCCTGGCGCGAGGTAACCAGCGGCTGGTTCGAACTCCAACTCTTCGCAGGCGGCCACGGCTACCTGACGTCCTTCGTGTCCACAGTGGCCAACACCGTCTCCGAACGCATCACCACCCTCTGCCCCGGCTAACCACGCCCGGCGCTGCCGCCCCACGCTCCACCAACCCAGCCCACGTAGTCCCCCGGGCTCCGCCAAGTCCCCACGCCACTCCCAGCCCACCCGCAACGACTGGCGAAGACCCAACAACGTTGCCCCAACCTCCCGCCGACGACGTTGCCGACACGCGCTCCACCACGGCGCTGGTGCCAGGTCGGCTCGATGGGGTGGACTTGTTTTGCGTGGGGGAGGACCACCCGCAGCGTCGTTGCGCGGACAGGGCCATGCTTTTCGGCCCCTGCTTTGCGGTCCTGCCACGGGTGGTCTAGGGGCCCCGCACAAAACAAGTTCGCCCCATCGAGCTCTTCGCATTCTCGCGCCTGTTCGATGGCGCAGCCGAGGCGTCCACCGCAGCGAAGCGGAGGCCCGAGACCCGGAGATCCCCAGCTCAACGCACTACCCCAAGATCAACCCGCCCAAAGCAGCCCCCGATATACAGCCTACCGAGAACCACCCAGGGCCGGAGAGGCTGAAGTTAGAGCCTGTGGACAACTCCACCCCTGTGGACAACCCACCACCGGCCAGCCCTGTCACCGGACCGGGCTGCGGCCCAGGTCCGCCACCCGACCACTGTGGACAGCCAGCCCCGCGTGTAGATCCGCCCGTCGTCGCACTCCGAGCTTCCGGTAGATCTTCGTCAGGTGTTGCTCCACCGTACTGATCGTGATGAACAACTTGTGCGCGATCTCCCGGTTCGTATGCCCCAACGCTGCCAGGTTTGCGACTCGGTGTTCGGCGTCGCTCAAAGTTGTAGCCGTGTGGTCGTTGGGGTCGCCGCGGCGGGTGGGGACTCGGTCTAGGAGGCCGCCGACGCCGCAGGCTGTGGCTTCGTCGGCGGCGGATTTGGCGACGCGGCGGGCTCGGGCGGTGTCGCCTCGGGCGGCGATGGCGGCGGACAGTTCGGCCATGGCCACCGCGGCTGAGTAGCGGTCGCCGCAGGCTCGGAAGGATTCGGTGACTTCTTGCAGCAGGCGGATGGGTTGGTGGCCCGCCAAAGCGAAGACTCGCACGGTCCGGGCGCGGGTGTGTTGCGCCGCGGCCGCGGGGAGTTCCGATTGGCCGCGGGCCAGGTGCATGGCGGCGCGGCGGCGGCCGAATCGGAGGTGTGCCTCGGCGAGGTCGGTCCGCCACGGCACGAGCCCGGGCAGGTCGGCGCCGGCGGCCGTGACCACCCGACCGCACGCCTGGAAGTCGGCGATCGCGGCGAGAACCCGTTCTGAGGCAAGGTAATGGTGCCCCCGCGCACGCAGGTACCTGGCGCCGATCAGCGTGTCGCCCATGTTGTCCGGGACGACCTCGCGCAGCGCTGGGCTGTCGGTGATCCCCATGGCCGTGTCGGCCGCGATCATCGTCGCCAGCGGTAGACCGATCAGCACGCCCCAGGACCGCGCGGGCAACAGGTCCAGACTTCGTTGCGCCGTCGCGTAAGCCGACCGCACCGCGCCCTGCCGGAGTTCGACCTCGGCCGTGACCGCGCCGAGCAGCGCGAGCCAGGTGGTCGCCCTGCGCTGCTCCGCCGCCGCCGTCAGCTTGACGCACCAGCGTTCGGCCAGGTCGACCCGGTCCGCGAGCATCAGGCCCGTCACTGCCGCGGCCAACACCTCAACGGTCCGGTCCCCCAGCGGACACCCGTGCAGCACCTGCTCGGCGTTGGCGACGACCTCACCCAGCGCCCCACGGGTGAGTCCCGGCATCAGCGCGGCAGACGCGCGTTCCCACGACGTGCTCACCCGCGTCGGCAGGCGGCAGCCCCGGATCCACTCGTTGGCCAAGGCGAGCCCGGCGTCCTCAGTCGGACGTTCAGGGTCGTTGTGCCACAACGTGAACCGCAGCGCCGTCACCGGGTCCACTTCGGATAGACACAGCAGATCCGCCGGGTTGTGCCGCCACACCGCGCCCGCCAGGTCCGCGGCGGTCTGCGCACGGACCCGGCCCGTGGTCATCGGCAGCACAAGCTCCAGGCAGCGGACCGCGAACTCGCCCCGGTCGGTGGCGATCGCGTCGAGCGCCGCGGCCCGCAGGACGTCGACGACCCACTCGTCGAGGACCTGGTCATCAACCTCCCCGGACGCGACCACCAGCCGGGCCACGTCCACCGGCCGCGCGCGGCGCTGGTGCAGGACCCGCGCCGCGCGCAGGTGTAATCGGGCGGACTCGGTCGGCGTCAGGCCGCCGAGCACCGCGTCGCGGATCGCCTCGTGCCGCAGCCGCCAGCCGACCAGCACCCCGGCGGAGGTCAGCACCCCGGTCAGCCGCGCGGCCACGGCCTCGGTCTGGTCGGTCAGCTCGGCCAGCGCCGCGGGCGACGACCAGGTCTCCAGCACCGCGAGCGCCCTGGCGACCGCGAGCAGCCGGGGCTCCCAGCGGTGCAGGCAGGCGACCACGGCCTGGCGGAACGCGAGGCCCGGTTCGGCGGCGGCCGGGTCGGACCGGTTGTCGGCGATCAGCGCGTGCAGCAGCAGCGGGTTCCCGCCGGTGGTCCGGTGGTACGCGGCGGCAGCGGTGTCGTCGTCGAGTTCGGCGCGCAGCAGTTCGGCGACCCCGGTCTCGGTCAGCAGCCCCAACCGCAACCGGTGGTCGGCGTGCGCGGTCAGCGGCCCGGACAGCGGTTCCCAGTCGGTGACCACCAGCAGCACCGGCAGCCCGACGGCCTCGGCCCGGACCCGCGCCAGCAGGCCGAGGGTGTCGCCGTCGAGGTGTTGGACGTCGTCGACGGCCAGCACGACCGACCGCTCGCGCGCCGCGGCGATGACCCGGTCGACGAAGTCGCCCTCGGCCGGGGGCAGGCCCGCCGCCAGCTGCCGGAGCGCGCCGAACGGGATCTCCCGCTCCCCGCGCGATCCGGACG
Source organism: Actinokineospora globicatena (assembly GCF_024171945.1). GTDB lineage: Bacteria > Actinomycetota > Actinomycetes > Mycobacteriales > Pseudonocardiaceae > Actinokineospora > Actinokineospora globicatena. The sequence continues at coordinate 2,084,395 of NZ_JAMTCR010000002.1, read as the reverse complement.
CGGTGAGCAGCAGCGCCCCCGAGTCGGCGACGCGGTCGGCGAACAGGTCGAGCAGGCACGACTTGCCGCTGGCGGGTCCACCCGCCACCGCGACCACCCGGGCCCCGCCCAACGCGCACTCGGCCAGGTGGCCGACCAACGCCTCGACCGCGCTGCCGCGTTCGACCAGTGCCATCCGGCCTTCCCTCCACACCCGGCGAGCGGCGTCCGACCCGGCAATCTACTCCGGTCGGCGGGTGTCGGAGAAGTGACGGCGATTGCCGGGAAGTCATTTTCCCGTTAACGCCTCGGGATAGCTGGACTTTTCCCGACGCCCGGTCGAATAGGGGTGGACAGGGGTCGACAACGCGGCTCGACATCGGACCTACTCGCAGGTCAGGACCGATATCGCCGGTGGCCGGGGTGTGCGACTCGGCATAGGGGGTTGTCCGGCGCCGACCGGGACTGGGATCGTCGAAATCCGGCGGATCCGACGCCGGGGAGAAACGGTGTGGGCCGTATTCCCCTGGCTCGCGGACGGCCGGGGCGACCGCCAGTCGTCGACATACGTGGCAACATCCCCTACAGGGACGCACCCAGGGGAGAGGGGACCAGAGGGATGAGCACGGACCTGTGGCTGCGGCGGTTCCACCCGGCGCCGGACGCGGCCACGCGGCTGTTGTGCCTGCCGCACGCCGGTGGCTCTGCCAGCTACTTCTTCCCGGTGTCGCGCTCGATGAGCCCCCGGGTCGAGGTGATCGCCGCGCAGTACCCCGGTCGGCAGGACAGGCGCCTCGAGCCGTGCGTCGAGACGATCGCCGAGCTGGCCGACCAGGTCGCCGACGTGCTCACCCCGTACCTGGACAAGCCGCTGACCGTGTTCGGGCACAGCATGGGCGCCTCGCTGGGCTTCGAGGTGGCGCTGCGGCTGCAGGAGCGCGGGACGGTGGTGCACGGCCTGGTCGTGTCCGGTCGGCGCGCCCCGTCCGCGCTGCGCGACGAGCGGGTGCACGAGCTCGACGACGACGGCCTGATCCGCGAGATCAAGCGGCTCGACGGCACCGAGACCCAGCTGCTCGACGACGACGAGATCCTGCGCATGGTCCTGCCGTCGATCCGCGCCGACTACAAGGCGGCCGAGATCTACCGGCGCACCGACGGTCCCCGGCTGCGGGCCAGGATCCTGGCGCTGACCGGTGACAGCGACCCCAAGGCCACCCTGGCCGAGGTGGACAAGTGGGCCGACCACACCGACGGCGGCTACGAGCGCGAGGTCTACCCGGGCGGGCACTTCTACCTCAACAGCCACGTGCCCGCGGTGCTCGACCGGATCCGCGCGCACATCGGCTCGCTCTCCACTGTGGACTAGATCACCAGGCGGACCAGCTCACCAGTCGGACCGGCTCACCCGCGCATCCCGGACAGCGCAGAGCATGTGGTGTGCCGCCCACCCGCGCGGCGCTGGTGGCGCGGGGCGTGCGAGGCTCACCGGGTCACGACGGAGCCTGGGAGCCGCAGCGATGATCGACGTGTTGTCCCCCGCCCTGACCTGGGTCGCGGTCGGGGCGGCGGTGTGGGCGCTGGTGCTGGTGCTGGCCGACCGCCCGCTGCCGGTGGACCGCCCGGACGGCAAGGCCTACCTCGGGTTGCTGGCGCTGATCGAGGTCGGGCTGCTCGCCCAGGCGGTCCTGGGTTTCATCAAGCTCGCCACCGCCGACCACGACGTGCCTGCCCTGTCTTACGGCGGCTACCTGCTGGGCTCCCTGTTGATCCTGCCCGTCGCGCTGTACTGGTCGCTGGCCGAGCGCACCCGCTGGGGCACGGCGGTGCTGGTCGTCGGCGCGCTGGTGATCCCGGTGATGATCGTGCGCCTCGGGCAGGTGTGGGCCCATGGCTGAGCCGTCGAGCCCAGCGCCACCGGACGCGGTGCCGTCGAACCCGACCCGCTCCGGGCCGGGCAGGCTGCTGATCGCGGTGTACGCGATCTTCGCGCTGGCGGCGTGCGCGCGGTCGGCCAGCCAGATCAGCACCCACTTCCAGCGGGCGCCGCTGGCCTACCTGCTGTCCGCGTTCGCCGCCGCGGTCTACGTCGTGGCGACCGTGTGCCTGGCCAGGGGCACCAAGACGTCCCGCCGGGTCGCGGTCGTCTCGTGCGCGGTGGAACTCGCCGGTGTGCTGCTAATCGGAACGGCGAGCCTGGTCGCGCCGAGCGCATTTCCGGACGCGACGGTGTGGTCGGTATTCGGTATGGGATACGGTTTCGTGCCGCTCATCCTCCCCGTTCTCGGATTGCTCTGGATCCGCCGTACCGCAAGGTGAACGGAAATCCGGCCCAACCGCGGCCCCGCGTCTCGTACTAGGCCATTGGGGGACGAGACCTGTCACCGGCTGTAGTCGCCGGGATAGGGTCATCGGGTGTCTCGTCGCCTCGTCCGCGGCCCGTTCCCACCCCTGTCCGCGGCGGGCGCAACCCCGGGGTCACCCCTAACCTGCGGCAACTTAAGGCGCTCTTGAGGTTCACAGTGGGCGATTCACCAACTCTTCGTGTCTGACTCACCGTATTTGCTGTGACGCCCGGTCACAGGCGTGCGGCCCCGGCAAGTCGTTGAATGCGAACCAAACCAATCGGACCGCGGTACGGCTGGCGCCCTAACCGGATGCTCCACTTGGTCCACTCGGAAAGCGAGAACGCATCAACATCACGCATTGTTCATCCAGCCAATTGGCAAACCTTCCACAACGGTGGTGATTGCCGTTAGATTCACCGCAGAGCGTGGGGCAACGGGGAAAACACCGATCACCGAGCGTGACTTCGGGCGGGGTGGGGCCGGACCGGAGCCGAGGGCCGGAGGGGAAGGGGCGGGCGCATGGCGCTGGTCGAACGAGGAGAGGAACTTGCCGCGCTCGGGCGGCTGTACGCCGAGAGCGGTCGTGGTCGCGGCCAGGTCGCGTTGATCAGCGGTGGTGTCGCCAGCGGTAAGACCGAGTTGCTGCACGCCTTCGCTGACCTGGTCGCCGCCGACGGCGCGGCCCTGCTGACGGCGACCGGGTCGCGCGCCGAGCGCACGCTGCCCTTCGGCGTGCTGCGACAGCTGTTCGCCGGTCCCGCGCTGTCGCCCGCGGTCGCCGCGGGCATCGCCGAACTGCTCGGCGGGGTCGGCGGAGTCGCTGACAGCGCAGGACAACACGACACCGGGCAGCACAGCGCGGAGCAGGACGGCACTGGGCACAACGGCACAGGACAGCCCGGCACGGAACGGGACCGCGTCGAGCGGGTCACCCCTGATCCGACCGGTGACCCGACGGCGATCGGCCGGGCGGGCGCGCGGGTGCTCGACGAGGTCTGCGCGGCGCTGCTGGAGCTGGCGGCCGACCGGACGGTGGTGATCGCGGTCGACGACGTCCAGTTCGCCGACGGCGAGTCGCTGCAGGCGCTGCTCTACCTGCGCCGCCGGATGCGGTTCGCCAGGGTCTTGGTGCTGCTCACCGAGTGGGCGCTGCCGCGGCCGACGCAGGCGGTGTTCCGCGCGGAGGTCACCCGCCAGCCCAACACCACGCACCTGCGGTTGGCGCCGCTGAGCCTGGCCGGGGTGGCCGAGCTGCTCGCGGGCAGGCTCGACCCGGCGACCGCCGCGGCGCTCGCCCCGGTGCACCACGCGGTCAGCGGCGGCAACCCGCTGCTGGTCACCGCGCTGATCAACGACCACCGGGCCGCGGTGCGGTCGGGCCTGCGCCCCGGTGACGGCGCCGTCGTGGTCGGCCAGGAGTTCGGCACCGCGGTGCTGGCCTGCCTGCACCGCTGGGAACCGGCGATGCTGCAGGTGGCGCGCGGGCTGGCGCTGCTGGGCGACGCCGGGTCGCCGGTGCTGCTCGGCAGCCTGCTCGACATCACCTCCGACGCCGCCGCCCAGGTGCTCGACGTGCTGGAGCTGGCCGGTCTGCTCGACGGCGGCCGCTTCCGGCACCCGGTGGCCAAGGCCGCCGTGCTCGACAGCATCGCCCCCGCCGACCGCCGCGCCCTGCACGCCCGCGCGGCCCGGTTGCTCTACCGCGACGGCTCCCCCGCCGACGAGGTCGCCAGGCACCTGACCGCCGCGGACGGCGCCGAGGAGCCGGGCGAGCAGACGTGGGCGGTCGAGGTGCTGCGCCACGCCGCGCAGGAGGACCTGGTCGCCGACCGGATGGACCTGGCCGTGCGCAGGCTGGAACTGGCCGCGCGGACCAGCAGGGACGTCGACGAGCACGCCGACATCACCACCCAGATGCTGCGCGTGGAGTGGCGGCGCAACCCGTCGGCCGCCGCCAGGCACCTGCCGTCGCTGCGCGCGGCGCGGGCGCAGGGCAAGCTGTCGGACCGCAACGCCGTGCACCTGGCCAAGTTCCTGCTCTGGTACGGCCACACCGAGGAGCTCTCGGGCACGTTGTCCGACCTCGCCGCCTCCGCCGCCGACCGCGCGGCGCCGATGGCGGGCCAGCTGAGCCTGGTGTTCCACTGGCTGGCGTTCCTGTACCCGCCGGTGGTCGCCGGGGTGCCCGCGCCGGAGACCGGGCAGCCGCAGCCGCTGCTGGCCAACCCGTGGACCCGCGCGTCGGCGATGCTCGACCGGGTGCGCTTCGGCGGCCCGCGCGAGGAGATCGTCGTCGCCGCCGAGCACATCCTGCAGAGCTGCAGGCTCGGTGAGCAGACGCTCGGCTCGCAGCTGTCCGCGCTGGCGGCGCTGGTGCACGCCGACCGCAACGACCGGGCCGCGCACTGGTGCGACTCGCTGCTCTCCGACGCCACAGCGCGCGGCGCGCTCACCTGGCAGGCGGTGATCGGTGCCATGCGCGCCGAAGTCGCCCTGCGCCAAGGGGATCTGCCCGCGGCGGAGGAGCTGGCGACGGCCGCGTTCGAGAAGCTCTCCCCGCAGGGGTGGGGTGTCGCGATCGGGGTGCCGCTCTCGACGAAGGTCGCCGCGGCCACCGCGATGGGCAGGCACGAGGAAGCCGCGGCGCTGCTGCGGGTGCCGGTCCCGGACTCGATGTACCAGACCCAGTTCGGTCTGCAGTACCTCTACGCGCGTGGTTCCCACTACCTGGCCACCGACCGTCCACACGCCGCGCTCGCGGACTTCCAGCGCTGCGGCGAGCTGATGTCCGGGTGGGACGTCGACCTGCCGGCGCTGGTGCCGTGGCGCTCCGGTGCCGCGCAGGCGCAACTGGCGCTGGGCAACCGGGAGGTCGCCCGCGCGCTGATGGCCGACCAGCTCACCCGGCCCGGCTGCGAGGGTGCCCGCACCCGCGGCGCGACCCTGCGCATCCTGGCCGCCGCCTCGACCGCCGACCGGCGCGTCCCGCTGCTGTCGGAGGCGGTGGAGCTGCTGCACACCGGCGGCGACCGGTTCGAACTGGCCCGCGCGCTGCTCGACCTCAGCCACGCGCACAGCGCGGCCGGGGACTGCGAGAAGGCGCGCACGGTGGCCAGGCGCGCGCTGCAGATGGCCAAGGGCTGCCAGGCCGAGCCGCTGAGCCGGGAGCTGCTGCCCGGCCGGGAACCGGAGGTGCCCGAGCAGAGCGGGCGCCACCAGGAGCCGACCGGGATGGACGCGCTGAGCGAGGCCGAGCGCCGGGTGGCCGTGCTCGCCGCGCTCGGGCACACCAACCGGGAGATCGGCGGGAAGCTCTACATCACGGTGAGCACGGTCGAGCAGCACCTGACCCGCGTCTACCGCAAGCTCAACGTCAGCCGCCGCACGGACCTGCCTGCCGGTCTACCCCGGCAGCTGCTGGCGGCGGCCGAGGACCGGTAGGCGACTCACCTGGGCAACCGCCGCCAGAGCGCCCGGGGCAACAACCGCATCAGGAAGAAGACGGGTCGCAGCACGCCAGGCACCCACACCTCACCCCGCCCGCGCCGCAAGGCGCGGGCGGTGGCGTTCGCGACCTGCGCGGGGGTGCTGGCGAACGGCGCGGGCGGCATGCCCTCGGTCATCCGGCCGACGACGAACCCCGGTCGCACGAGCAGCAGGCGCACGCCGGAGCCCGCGAGTGCGTCGGCGAGCCCGCTGGCGAACCCGTCCAACCCGGACTTGGCCGACCCGTAGACGTAGTTGGCCCGCCGCACCCGCACACCGGCGACCGACGAGAACACGACGATCTCGCCGCTGCCTTGGCGCCTAAGGCGTGTGGCGAGATGTGTCAAGACAGCCACGTGGGCGACATAGTCGGTGTGGACGATCGACACCGCGTGCGCCACGTCGGTCTCCGCCTTCCCTTGATCGCCGAGGATCCCGAACGAGACGACGACAGTGCCGATCGGACCGTGCGCCGCGGTGATCCCGTCCAGCACGGACTCGTGCGCGGCGAGGTCGTCCGCGTCGAACTCCACCGCGTGCACCGCGGCGGCCCCACTGTCCAGCAGCGACCGCTGTTGGTGATCAAGGTCACCGGCCCGCCTGACGGCCAGCACGACCACCCGCCCGGGCGCCAGCAGCCGCGCCAGTTCCAATCCGATCTCGCTTCGCCCGCCGAGGACGACCAGTGCACCGCTCATCGGGACAGTGTGTCGCGCTCACCCTGCGTCCGTTCGTGGTATCCCTGCGTCACGCCTGGCCCAATCGAGCGCAAGATCGAGTGATGGGACGAGCACATGACTACTCGCGGTCTGCCTGATCGCGAGATCCGGTCTGTTCTCTTGGGTTATCACCAGCCGATTCGGGGACTGTACTGTCACAAATTCGCGCGCTAGCTTCAACGCCGTCGACAATGGCGACGCGGCGACCGAGGCGGAGACCGCCGCTCTTACCAGCGAGAACATGAGGGTGAGACGCGTTCCGCCACACCATTCGCGGATTCGGCAATCGGTGTCCTCGACATTGTCCAGACCACGTCCCAACCGACTCCACCTCTTTCCGACACGCCTGGACAAGCGATTGGCGGTAGCACCGTGACCGAGACACTGCGCCCTGTTGGCGGCGAGGCTGGCCAGCAGCAGAGCCTCACCACCGAGGCGGCGCGCAACCTCGCGACCACCACGAAGTCCGTCCCGCAGATGCAGGAGATCACCTCCCGCTGGCTGCTGCGGGTCCTGCCGTGGAGCCACGTGGGTGGCGGCACCTACCGGGTCAACCAGCGGCGCAGCTACGTCGTCGGGGACGGCCGCATCGCCATCGACTACGTGGTCGGCGACGGCCGCATCACCGTCAACCGCGGCGACGCCCAGCCCCGCGTGGTGGCAGGCGACCTGCGCGAACTGTCGTTCCTGCGCGACTTCGACGACGACGAGGCGCTCTCCGCGCTGGCCGCGCTGTTCCGGCAGGAGGAGTACGCCGCAGGCGACACGCTGGTGGAGTGGGGCCACGCCGAGGACCGCTTCCTGGTCATCGCGCACGGCCGGGTCGAGCAGCGCGCCGAGGGCCACTACGGCGACGAGACCGTGGTCGGCGTGGTCACCGACGGCGAGTACTTCGACCAGTGGGGCCTGCTGCAGGAGCGGATCTGGGACTTCACCGCCAAGGCGGTCACCGCGGTCACCGCGCTCTCGGTGCGCCGCAGCGAGTTCCAGGAGCTGCTCGAGCGGGTGCCGTCGCTGCGCGCGCACGTCGAGGCCTACCTGGCCAGCGGGGCGCACGAGCAGGACGGCGAGGTCCCGATCAACCTGGCCGCCGGGCACAGCGGCGAGGTCGAGCTGCCCGAGACCTTTGTGGACTACGAGGTCTCGCCGCGCGAGTACGAGCTCTCGGTCGCGCAGACCGTGCTCAAGGTGCACACCAGGGTGGCCGACCTCTACAACCAGCCGATGGACCAGGTCGAGCAGCAGCTGCGGCTGACCATCGAGGCGTTGCGCGAGCGCCAGGAGCATGAGCTGGTCAACAACCGCGAGTTCGGCCTGCTGCACAACGCCGACCCGCGCCAGCGGGTGCACGCCCGCACCGGCGCGCCCACCCCGGACGACTTCGACGAGCTGCTGAGCAAGGTGTGGAAGGACCCGTCGGTCATCCTGGCCCACCCCAAGGCGATCGCCGCGTTCGGCCGCGAGTGCAGCAAGCGCGGCATCTACCCGGCCAACGTCGACATCGGCGGGCACCAGGTGCCGTCCTGGCGCGGGATCCCGGTGCTGCCGTGCAGCAAGATCCCGATCAGCGACACCCGCACCACCTCGGTGATCGCGATGCGCACCGGCGAGGACAACCAGGGCGTGATCGGCCTGCACCAGACCGGCCTGCCCGACGAGTACGAGCCGGGCCTGTCGGTGCGGTTCATGGGCATCAACGACAAGGCGATCCTGTCCTACCTGGTCACCACCTACTACTCGGCCGCCGTGCTGGTACCCGACGCGCTGGCCGTGCTCGACGACGTCCAGATCGGCCTCTAGCCCAGCCGCGGGTCCCGTGCCCGGCGCGGGACCCGCGCAGTCCTCGCACCAACCACCTTCCTTACCCGATGGGGGTTCCCCGCGTGACCGGTCTTCTCGACTCCGAGTCCGAGCAGCACCAGCAGAGCCTCAGCACCAGGGCGGCGCGCAACCTCGCGACCACCACCAAGTCCGTACCGCAGATGCAGGAGATCAGCCCGCGCTGGCTGCTGCGGATGCTGCCGTGGGTCGAGGCCCAGGGCGCGGTGTACCGGGTCAACCGCAGGCTCAGCTACACCCTGGGCGACGGGCGCGTCACCTTCACCAACACCGGCGCCGACGTCGACATCGTGCCGACCGAGCTGCGCGAGCTGGCGCTGCTGCGCGGGCTCGCCGACGAGGCCGCGCTCACCGAGCTGGCGAACCGCTTCGCCCAGCGCGAGTACCGGGCGGGCGAGGTGATCGTCGAGCGCGGTCGGCCCGCTGACGCGGTGCACCTGATCGCGCACGGCCGGGTCACCACCTACACCGAGGGCCACTTCGGCGACGAGGCCGTGCTCACCGTCCTGGCCGACGGCGAGTTCTTCGGCGACCGCGGGCTCATCGACGCCGACGCCACCTGGGACTTCACCGCCAAGGCCAGCACGGCGTGCATCGTGATGTCCTTGTCGCGCTCGGAGTTCCTGTCGCTGCAGGAGCGCTCGGCCGCGCTGCGCGCGCACGTGGACGCCTTCCGGGCCGCCACGCCCGCCAAGGCGAACAAGCACGGCGAGGCCGAGATCGCCATGTCGTCGGGGCACTCCGGTGAGCACGAGCTGCCGAGCACCTTCGTCGACTACGAGGGCAGCCCGCGCGAGTACGAGCTGTCCGTCGCGCAGACCCTGCTCAAGGTCCACACCAGGGTGGCCGACCTCTACAACCAGCCGATGGACCAGGTCGAGCAGCAGCTGCGGCTCACCATCCACGCGTTGCGCGAGCGCCAGGAACACGAGCTCATCAACAACCGCGACTTCGGCTTCCTGCACAACGCCGACCTGCGCCAGCGGCTGCACACCCGCGAGGGCGCGCCGACCCCGGACGACCTCGACGAGCTGCTGGCGCGCCGCCGCCGGTCGAACTTCTTCCTGGCCCACCCCAGGGCGATCGCCGCGTTCGGCCGCGAGTGCACCAAGCGCGGCCTGTACCCGCCGACCGTCGAGGTGGGCGGCAAGCAGGTGCACTCGTGGCGCGGGGTGCCGCTGCTGCCCAGCGACAAGATCCCGATCACCGAGACCGGGACCACGTCGATCATCGTGCTGCGCACCGGCGAGTCCGACCAGGGCGTGATCGGCCTGCACCAGACCGGCCTGCCCGACGAGTACGAGCCCGGCCTGTCGGTGCGGTTCACCGGCATCAACGACCGGGCCGTCATGTCGTACCTGGTGAGCACCTACTACAGCGCCGCGGTGCTGGTGCCGGACGCGCTCGGCGTGCTGGAAAACGTCCAGATCGGACTGTGACACCCGCCGGTGGCCCGCGTTCGCCCGCGGGCCACCGGTTTTCCCACCTCCGGGCACCGCCCGTAGACCTCCCGCGAATCGAGGACCGGCCCGTGTCCACCAACCCCACCGTCCACGTCCCCGGCGCCCGGCGCGCCGACGAGGGCGGCACCGTCGCCCACCGGGGCGCCCGGGACGTCCTGGCGCACAGCCGAGCGCTGCTGACCCCCGCGCTGCGCGCCGCCGTCGACACCCTGCCCGAGGCCATGCGGCACATCTCGGGCTACCACTTCGGCTGGTGGGACGAGCAGGGCAGGCCGACGGACGCGGACGCGGGCAAGGCCATCCGACCGGCGCTGGTCCTCACCGCCGCCGAGGCCGTCGGCGGATCACCGGCCGAGGCCCTCCCGGCCGCCGTCGCGGTGGAACTGGTGCACAACTTCACCCTGCTGCACGACGACGTGATGGACGGCGACCGCACCCGGCGGCACCGCCCCACCGCGTGGAGCGTGTTCGGCCTCGGCCCCGCCATCCTCGCGGGCGACGCCCTGCTGACCCTCGCCTTCGACGTCCTCGCCGCCAGCGACCACCCGCGCGCCCAGCCCGCCGCCCGCGTCCTGTCCGCCGCCGTCCTGGCCGTCCAGGAGGGCCAGGCCACCGACCTCGCCTTCGAACGCCGCGCCGACGTCACCCTCGCCGAGTGCCTGCGCATGGCCGAGGGCAAGACCGGCGCCCTCCTCGGCGGCGCCACCTCCCTCGGCGCCCTCCTCGGCGGCGCCTCCCCCAGCCAGGTGGACCACATGCGCTCCTTCGGCGAACGCCTGGGCCTGGCGTTCCAGTTGGTCGACGACCTCCTGGGCATCTGGGGCAACCCGTCGACGACCGGCAAGCCGGTGTACTCGGACCTGGAGAACCGCAAGAAGTCCCTGCCGGTGGTGGCCGCTCTGACGACGGAGACCACAGCGGCCCGGGACCTGCGGGCGTTGTACCACCGGGACACGACCCTGACAGCTGCTGAGCTGGTGCGCGCGGCTGATCTTGTGGAGACGGCCGGTGGTCGTGGGTGGGCACGGACGCGCGCGGACGACCTGATGGCGGATGCGGCAGATCACTTGGCCGCGGCGATGCCGACGGCCCGGGCAGAAGGCGAACTGATGGCCCTCGCGGACATGGTCATCCGCCGGGACCACTGAGGCTTGGTCCGCTGAGGCTTGGCCACCGAGGTTCGGTCCACTGAGGCTTGACCCACTGAGCCTTAGTCCACTGTGGACGCTCTGGGTGGCGATCGGGTCTTTGTTGATCACTCACGGGCTATCTGTCGTTGACGACGCCTCCCTGGTCGATCGGACACCCCTGACCTGCGGTTTCTCTCAGCCTGGCGCTGAGATTTCCCTCTTCTGGGTGACAGAAGTTATCCACATGCGGATCTCCACGGGGGTACTTCCAAGATCCACTGTCGGTGCCCCCCGGTAGACTGACCCAGGGACGCCCCCCGGAGAGGGTGGGGGCCGGGCCAGGCTTGGGGGTGGCCCCCGGGGGCGTCAAGGGGGTTCGCCCGAAGGTGTGATGGGCGAGGCTTGGTGGGGTCGCCTCGAGGCCGCTTGATGGGGATGCCCCCTCGGGGTCGACCGCGATGCGGATGGCCAGGGGGCCGTGGCGGTGCTCGGCCAAGCCCGGCGAGGGCGGCGGGGGCCGTGAAGGGGTTCTCCCGGGAGGGTGGCGGTCGGGTCTGGCATGCCCAAGCGCCGGGCACACGGCGATTCGAGGGGCCTGGATGCCGCGTGAGCCGGGCGGAAGCCGTGAACTCACGGGCGGGGCACTCAGACGCGAAACAGCCGCCAGAAGGCGTTGTGGAGCTAGGCCGCGGCTAGCCGGCGTCGATGAGGGTTAGGGCGGGGTGGGTGTGGGGGGTGGAGCGAAGGGTTGGGGCGGTGGTGATGGGGGTGGGGGCGGTGAAGGCGACCATCTGCTCGCCGATTCTGCGGTAGAAGCGGCGTTGGGTGGCGCGGCCGAAGATCGCCCAGCCGAGGCGGATGAGGGGGTGGGCGGTGTGGCTGGGTTTGGAGTACGAGGTGGCGCGGAACTCGACGCGGCCGGTGGTGTGGGACTTGGTGACCTGGAAGGTGACCTTGCCGCGTTCCAAGTGGCCGGTGAGGGTTTCGTAGGACCAGCCCCAGCGGGTGCAGGTGGGTGTTGACTCGTCGATCACCTCGGTGACGCGGACGCCCATCAGGAACCGGGCGAACAGGAACCGGCCCTCCAGCACCATGTGCCGACCCAGCAGCGGCGAGCCCGTGGCGTAGTGCGCCTGGATCAGCTCCGGCGGCGCGAACTCGTAGCCCGCGACCAGTTCCCGCGCGCGGGCCCACAACTCCCCCGGCGGCCCCGGGCGCTCATACCCGAGGACGCGGGGGTGGTCGTCGGCGAACCAACCGCGGCCGACTTCGGTGGGCGAGTAGTTGATCCGGCGGTCGGTCAGGTCGGCGAGCAGGGTCGATGGTTGGTCCGGCCTGGACAGCACGACGCGCATGGGACCAGGGTGCCACGGGTCAGGTCCAGCGACCGGTCCCGAAGGTGTCCTGGCCGGAGCGCAGGACCGCCCGCAGCTCCATCCGCCGGACCTTCCCGGTGCCGGTGCGCGGGATCTGCTCCCACGCCAGCACGACCGGATCGGCCAGCGCGGGCAGGTCGCGCAGGGCGTGCCGCCACTGGCCCACGTCCAACTGCCCGTCGCGGGTCACCACGACCGGCTGTGGCAAGCGTCCCGGGGTGGCCAAGACCACACACTCGACGACGTTGGTGACGCGTTCCTCCAGCACGTCCTCGAGTTCCACGCAGCTCTGCCCGGGGAGCACGTCGACCTCCCGGTCCAGCATCAGGTACGAGCCCCAGCGGGTGCGCATCCCCATGTCGCCGGTGTTCCACCACTCGCCGTCGGTCTTGGCCAGCCAGCGGTCGTGCTCGCCGACGTAGTCGACGCAGCGGGTAGGGGTCTTGGCCAGGACCAGGCCGGGGGTGCCGCGCGGGACCGGTTGGAACGTGCGCGGGTCGACCACGCGGAGGCGGGTGCGGCCGGGTGCTGGTCGGCCGAGGTTGCGCGTGGTCGGGTGCCGCGCGTCGCGGGCGGCCAGGGAGCGGCGGGTGAGGAACCGGAACGTGAGCGGTCCGGTCTCGGTCTGGCCCCAGACCTGCACCCACAGCGGTCGCCTGCGGGTCGCGGCGAGGAAGGCGCGCACGGTCGGCGGGTGGACGGCGTCGAAGGTGCTGATGAACAGGCGGACGCCGCGCAGCGGGTGGTCGGGCTGCTCCAGCAGCGGGCGCCACCGGACGAAGGTCGACGGCAGCGCTTCCAGCGTCGTCGGCGGGTGCTCGCGCAGCACGGTCTCGGCCGTGTCCGGGGCGTCGATGATGACGACTTCCCGCGGGGCCAACCACAGCACGCTCGCCGTCCACGGGACCGCGCGGCCGTGGCTGTAGGAGATCGCCGAGCACACCGTGTCGCGTCTCCGGGCGGAGACGATCGGCAACCGGGTCGCCTCCGCGGCGGCCAGGCCGTCCACCAGGGTGCGGTTGGTGTGCACCACCAGCTTCGGAACCCCCGTGGTGCCGGAGGTGTGCACGATCAGCAGCGGGTCGTCATCGTCGCGGGGGGACGGTGCGGGCGGCTCGTGGCCGGTGAGGCGTTCGAGGTTGATGGTGTCCGGGTAGCGGCCCTCGAGCGTGGTGGTGCGCGCGGCGCGGGCGATCAGGGTGATGCCGTGTGCGCGGGCGGTGTCCAGGACGGCGCGGGTGGTGATGAGCAGAGCCGGGTCGAGCCGCTCGAGCAGGACCTCGAGGGCGTGCGGGGCCAGTTGGTCCGACAGCAGCGCGGGGACGGCGCCGACCCGGATCGCGGCGCAGGCGATGAGCACGTAGTCCCAGTGGTTGCGCTTGACCACGGCGACCCGGTCACCCGGCCGGACCCCGGCGGCGTGCAGCCACCCGGCGACGTTGCGCACCAGGGCGGCCACCGCGGGCATGTCGTAGCTCGTGCCGAACTCGGGTGCGATGTCGAGCGGGCGGGAGAGCACCACCCTCGTGCGCACCCGGCGGGCGACCAGGTCGTCGAACAACGTGCCCAGGTCACGCGGCCCGCTCATCGGCGCCCTTCCGCCCGATGACGGTGATCATCACCTGGGACAGCCAGCGCGTCCCTGGGTCGTCCAGCTCGGCGATCGCGGCGTCCACTTCGGACCGCGTCACCAGGCCGCGCTCGACCATGGCGGGCCGCAGGTGTTCGAGCCACAGCGCGAACCACCGCCCTTGCGGCGTCCCACCGGTGATGACCTCGGCTCGTCCCTCGGCGCGCACGTCCCGCAGACCGGCGGACAGCGCGAGGTCGACGTCGAGCAGCCCGCAGCGCGGGTGGTACCCGGACTCGGCCATCACCGCGTACGCCGCGTCGCGGACCCGGGGCCGCAGCACACCCTCCGCCGTCGCGAGCGTCGTCGCGGTGTCGGTGTCCTCCAGCACGAGGTACCCACCGGGCCGCAACGCGCTCACCATCCGCCGCACCGCCGCCACCCGGTCGGCCAGGTGCTGCACCACGAGCCGGGCGTGCACCACGTCGTACCCGCTGCCAGGCAAGGGATCGCGGCTGATGTCGCTCCGGTGCACCGAGACCCCGCACCCGCGCAACCAGCCCAACCTGGAGGTGTCAATGTCCACCGCCGTGACCGAAGCCCCGCACTCCGCCATCCACGCCGCGATCGACCCGTGCCCGGCCCCGATCTCCAGGCACCGAGTCCCCCGCCCAACCCCCAACCCCGCCAACCGACTCGTCGTCCCCGGGTCCCAGAGGTGCTCCCCCAACGACAGCCGCTCCTCCTCCCGAGCGAACGACGTCGCGAACACATAACTGATCGTCGCAGGCTCAACCACGAGCCACCGCCGGTGCGTCCACAACGGACAAGCGCTCCGCCACCAACTCCGCCGACCGCACCGCAGCCTCACTACTCGGCCGCAACGCGTACCAATCACCCACGTACTCCACCGACGACGGTGCCCGACCCGCGAACTCCGTCCGCACGCCGAGGGCGGCTCGGGTCGGCATGGGGAGGCCGTGGGTGAAGCGGCTGACGATGGTGGTGCGGAGGGCGTGGGCGATGCCGGGGAGGTAGCGCTCGGCGTGGGATATCAGGGTGCGGCTGATCTCGTCGTCGGTTTGGTCGAGCAGGGCGGGGACGGCCGACGGGGTGGCGACGAGGCTGACCATGCCGCGGTCGGTGGGGACGCGGGCGGGGTGTTTGCGGTCGTCGATGACCAGGCCTGCCAGGACCTGGTTCTCGACCTCCGGTACGGCGAGCGCGAAGGAGCGGCCCAGGCCTTCCAGGGGCTGGGACAGCAGGCACACGACCTTGACCATCGGGCGGTACTGGCACTGGCGCACGTACTCCGGCGCGCCCGGGTGCAGGTCCACGGCGATCGGGGCCGGGACCGCGAGCACGACGGTGCGGGCGGTCAGCGGGGTGCGGTCGGCCACCAGGCGGGCGCCGGTGTCGGTGGTGACGACCTCGCGGACCGGGACGCCGGTGCTGACCTCGACCTGGTCGGCCAGGCGCAGGGCCAGGGTGTCCATGCCGTCGCGGAAGGTGCGGAAGGTCTTGGTTGCGCCGACAGCGAGGGTGTGGCTGAGGAACGGACCCGCGCACGCTTGGGCGGTGTCCCAACCGAAGTAGCCGCCCGCCAGGGGCTGGAACAGGTAGTCGTGCAGGTCGCCGCGGGAGATCTCGGCGATGGTGCGGCCGCCGAGCGGGGTGGCCTCCGGGGCGTCGACGTCGTAGGCGCGCCGCCGGGCCGCGGCGCCGCCGAGCAGGCCGAGCAGGGTCAACCGGGCCGGGACGCCCAGGCCCGCGCCGGTGAGCAGGCCGAGCGGGTCGCCGACGTGCCCGCGGGCCCGGCCGTCGCGCCAGACCGCGAGGTCGGCGCCGATCAGCGGCACCTCGGCGTCGGTGATCCGCAGGTCCTCGATCAGCCGCCAGGTGGCCGGGTAGCCGGTGCTGCCGATCATCTCGGCGCCGGTGTCGGCGAGGTAGCCGTCGCGGCGCTCGGTGCGCATGCGGCCGCCGATGTGCTCGCCGGACTCGAAGACGTGCACGGACCGGCCTTGGGCGCGCAGCCGGTAAGCGGCGGCCAGCCCCGCGATCCCGGCTCCGACGACGGCGACATCCAGATCTGGGCTCACGAACCGGCTCCAACGACGAGGATCAGGTTGACCGCGACCAGCGTCGCGGTGGTGGCGCGGTGGGCGCGCAGGCCGAGCAGTCGGGCGGCGAGCAGGTCGCCGAGGCCGACGCCGCGGCGCAGTTGGCAGACGCGGACCCCCATGGCGGGCAGCATGGCCATGGCGAACCACCACGGCGCCGGCCCGAGGCCCGCGACGGTGACGATCAGGGCCACCTCGGCGACGGTCAGCGCGGTGATGAACGCGAGGTTGGCCTGCCTGCTCACGATCGCGGCGACCGTGGGCCGACCGACGGCGGCGTCCCCCTCGGCGTCGCGCGTGTTGGAGTAGACCCCGAACAGCAGCGGCCCGAGTCCGAACAGGACGGCCTGCACGGCGCCGAACCCGGTGAGGCCGCCGGTGGACAGGCCGACCCCGACCAGCACCAGCCCGGTGCCGAAGCCCGCCAGGAACACCTCCTGCCAGCCCCGGTAGCTGATCTTGAGGCCCCACGAGTACTGGACCGCCGAGCCGAGGCACAGCGCCGCGACCAGCACAGTCCACAGTGGAGCAAAAGGCGCGATCACGATGGCCAACGACCACAGCGCCGCGCCCGCGCTGACCGCGAGCCACCCGAACCGGATCGCCTCGGCCTCGCTGAGTTCCCCGGTGAGCAGCGGCTTGCGGGCCAGTTTGCGGGCGGGCGCGTCCGGGCCGTAGTTGGCCGCGTCGCTGCCGTCGCGGTACCCGGTGACGTCGTCGAAGGCGACCGACCCGGCGACCACGCACACCGTGCCGAGCCCGAACACCAGCAGCACCACCAGCGCGGACGCGCCGAACCCGGCCAGCGACCAGGCCAGCGGCAGCGCCAGGTAGTAGTCCCAGACGTCGAGCTTGGCCAGCCTGGCGTAGGCGCCGAGCCGGTGGCGGGTGGCGGGCGCGGTGAGCGGCCCCTGGGACAGCGGCATGGTCATCGGGGGCTCCCCGGGAAGTCGCAGACCGCGTCGGCGATGTGCTCGACCTGGGCGTCGGTCAGGTGCGGGTAGATGGGCAGGGCGAGGGTGCGGGCGCTGGCCAGCTCCGCGTGCGGCCAGTACTGCCCCGGGCGGGCGTACGGGGCGAACGCGGGCTGCGCGGGCAGCGGCGAGGGGTAGTAGACGTGGCTGTCCACGCCCCTGGTGGCCAGGTGCCGCTTGAGGTCGTCGCGGCGGTCGGCGAGCAGGGAGTAGACGTAGAAGCAGCGCCCGTCGCGGCCGGGCGGCGGGGGTTGGACGCCGCGCTCGACCAGCGGGGTGAACCGCTCGGTGTAGTAGTCGGCGATCTCGGCGCGGCGGCGCAGGCGGGCGGGCAGACCGGGCAGCCGGTGCAGCTGGAAGTCGGCCATCACCTCGTCGAAGCGGCTGTTGTGGCCGACCACGTGGTGCACGAACCGGGTCTGCCCGTCCTGCCCGTGGTTGCGCAGCATCCGCACCATCCGGCCCAGCTCGGGGTCGTCGGTGACCACCGCGCCGCCCTCGCCGATCGAGCCGAACGTCTTGACCTGGACGAAGGAGAACACCCCCGCGTCACCCCAGCGGCCCGCGGGCACCCCGGCCAGCACCCCGCCCTGGGCGACCGCGGAGTCCTCGACCAGCCGGACGCCGTGCCGGGTCGCCAGTTCGCGCATGGTGGGCATGTCCGCCATCACCGAGAACATGTGCGCGGGCATGATCGCCGCGGTCCGGCCGGAGATCGCGGCCTCGACCTCGTAGGGCTCGACGACCATGGTCCACGGGTGCACGTCGGCGAAGACCGGGGTGGCGCCGACCGAGATGACCGACGACGCCAGCGGCGCGCAGCCGAACGCGGGGACCACCACCTCGTCGCCCGCGCCGACGCCCATCACGCGCAGCACCAGCGTCAGCGCCGTCGTGCCGCTGCCGCAGGCCACCACGTCGGCGCACCCGAGCTGCAGCCGCAGGGCGTGCTCGAAGGCGGCGGTGCGGTCGCCGAGGATGAACTTCTGCGCGGGCGCGGTGCCGATGCGGAACACCGTCTCCAGCAGCACGTCGCGGTCGCGGTCGAACAGGTCCGGGGGGAAGAACGGGAGGATCACGCGCCGCCTCCGCCGTAGAAGGCGCGCACGAGCGAGCACACCCGGTCGACCTGGGACTCGGTGAGATCTGGGTAGAGCGGTAGCGCCAGCGCCCCCGCGCACGCGGCCTCGGCGTGCGGGAACTGGCCGCGCCGGTAGCCGAGGTGGGCGAAACAGGGCTGGAGGTGCAGCGGGACCGGGTAGTACGTCTCGGTGCCGACGGAGTGCGCGGCGAGGTACGCGGCAAGAGCGTCGCGGTGGTCCACCTCGACCAGGTAGACGTAGAACACCGGGTTCGTGTCCGCGTCGCGGTGCTGGACCGTGGGCAGGCGCCGGATGCCGGGGCAGCCGCGCAACGCGCGCGTGTACTGCTCGGCGAGGGTGGCGCGGCGGGCGATGTCGGCGTCCAGGGTGGCGAGCTTGGCCAGCAGGACCGCGGCCTGCACGTCGTCCATCTTGCTGTTGAGGCCGGGCAGCACCGTCTCGTTGGAGATGCCGGGGAAGTTGTCCAGCGTGCGCCCGAACCGGCCGTGGTGGCGCAGCGCGGCGGCGGTCTCGGCGATCCGGTCGTCGTCGGTGATCACCGCGCCCGCGTCGCCGAGCGCGCCGAGGGTCTTGGTGGGGAAGAACGAGAGCACCCCGCCCGCGCCGTGCAGGCCCGCGTGCAGGCCGTCCCAGCGCATCCCGATGGCCTCCGCGCTGTCCTCCACCACGGTCAGCGCGTGCCGCTGGGCGAACGCGGTGACCGCGCCGAGGTCGGCGAGCTGGCAGAACAGGTGCACCGGCATGACCATCCGGGTGGCCGCGGTGACCGGCACGGTGGAGACGTCGATGCCGTAGCCGACCGGGTCGATGTCGGCGAACGCGGGCCGCCCGCCGGCCAGCACCACCGACGAGGCCGAGGCGACGAAGCTGAACGCGGGCACCACCACCTCGTCGCCCGGTTGCAGTCCGGCCGCGCGCAGCAGCAGCACCAGCGCGTCGGTGCCGGAGTTGACCCCGATCACGTGCCGGGCGCCGATGTGCTCGGCGAGCGCGCGCTCGAACCGGCCGACCAGCGGGCCGTGCGAGTACTTGCCGCGGTCGACAACGGCGTCCAGGTTGGCCTTGACCGCGGGCCACAGCGCGGTGAACGACGCCGCCTGGGTGAAGAAGGGCACCGCGGGCGCGGCCGTGGTCCCCCGGTCCGCGACTACCGCGGCGTGCTCCATGCCTGTCCTCTGCCCGTCCTTCGAGAGATACCGTCCTGTGCGGACGCGATGCCGCTGGCGCCGCCCCGTCGCCGCACCGACACCGGGCACCCGCCGCGGGTCCAAACTAGGCGGTGGGCATCCGTTGCGTGGCAAGGCAAACAAAAGATCACACGGACGTGTGGCGGTGCCGGGTCCACGTTGACACACCGGCCACCGGCGACCAGGGTTTGGCGCGTCCCGAGGTCGCCAGGAGGAGGCACGCCACCCATGCTGGGCACGCTCGTGGTCGGGCTCGGTCGGGCAGGCGCAGGCCTGCACCTGCCGGTGCTGCGCAGGCTGGGGCACGGCGGCGGCAGGCCGTTCGGGCGCCCGCCGATCACCGTCTACGACCCGCGGCGCAGGCTGGGTGACGCCGAACTCGGTGACATCGCGGTGGCGCACTCGCCCGCGCACGCGGCGACCCTGGTCGATCCGGAGCGGACGGTCGTGCACCTGTGCACCGGTCCCAGCGCGCGGTTGCGGCCGCTGACCGAGCTGGTGGACCTGGGGTTCCGCCGGTTCCTGGTGGAGAAGCCGCTGGCCGGTGACGAGGTCGAGCTGCGCGAGGTGCTGCGGCTGCGCGACCACGGCAGGCTCGACCTGGTGCCGGTCGCGCAGTGGCGGTGCAGCGAGCTGACCGCGCGGCTGCTCGGCGTGCTGGCCGGTGGTCGGCTCGGCCGGTTGCGGTCGGTGGAGTTCGCCCAGTCCAAGCCGCGCTTCGCCAGGACGCTCGCCGGTGACGACCACCCCAGCGCGTTCGACGTCGAGGTCCCGCACTCGCTCGCGGTGGCGCTGCTGATCGCCGGGCGTGGCGAGGTGGTCGCCGCCGGGTGCACGGACATGCTGCTCGGCGACGCGGTGTTCCCGGCGCTGGGCGGCGCGTGGGTGCGGCTGCGGCACACCGACGGCGTGCGCACCGACATCCGCGCCGACCTGACCTCCCCGGTGCGGGAGCGGCGGATCACCGTGGAGCTCGAGGGCGGGACGCTGGTGGGGCACTACCCGATCAGCGCGGCCGACGAGTACGCGCAGCTCTCGGTGCGCACCAAGGGCGGCAAGGTCGACTCGGTGTTCCGCGACGACTCGCTCGGGGCGTTCATCGCCCGCGCCTACCGGCACTTCGAGGGCACCGAGCCGATCACCGACGAGCCCGCCACCGGTGCGGCCGTGGTGTCGTTGCTGGCGGAGGCGAAGCGGGTGGCCGGGCTGCGCGCGCCGGTGGAGGTCCCGAGGTGACGGTGCTGGCCGGGATCGGTGACGAGGCCGGGCCGGGGCTGGCCGCGCAGGTCGCCGCGATCGCCGAGTTGGGCTGGTCGGCGATCGAGCTGCGGACGGTGGACGGGGTGCCCTTCGCCGAGCTGGACGAGGCCGCGTTCGACGCGGTGGCCGCGACACTGGCGGAGCTGGGGCTGCGCACAGTGTGCGTCGACTCGCGCATCGGCGACTGGTCGACGTCGATCACCGCGGACTTCGGGCGGGACCTGGAGGAGCTGCGGGTGCTGGCCGAGCGGTGCGGGCGGCTGGGCACCCGGTACGTGCGGGTGATGTCGTACCCCAACGACGGGCTGCACGCCGACGAGTGGGAACACCGGGTGCTGCGCCGGATGCGGGAGCTGGCCGCGCGGGCCGAGCAGGCGGATCTGGTTCTGCTGCACGAGAACTGTGCCGGCTGGGCGGGCACAGGGGCCGATCGTGCGGTTCGGATGCTGGAAGAGGCCGACAGCCCGGCGTTGCGGCTGTTGTTCGACACCGGCAACGGCATCGCGTACGGCTACCGATCCGCGGACTACCTGCGGCCGTTGGTGCCGCACATCGCGCACGTGCACATCAAGGACGGCTTCGTCGGACCGGAAGGTCCGGAGTGGACTCTCCCGGGGCACGGCGAGGCGGATGTCGCGGGCTGTCTGGCGTTGTTGGCGGAGAACGGGTACCAGGGCGCGTTGTCGATCGAGCCGCACCTGACGTTGCGGCCGCACGAGGTCGAGCAGAACACCGGTACGGCGGATGGCTTCATCGCGGCCGGGCGCGCGCTTGAGGCCTTGCTCGCTCCAGCGGGCCGGTGACGTGGCCGAGTTCACCGACGCCGACGCGGCCCTGCTGCTCCGGTTGATCAACCTGCCCACCGCGGGGCCGATGGAGGGTGTCGAGCCCGCGTTGCTGTGGGAGGCCCAGTACCTCTACACCGACGCGGCGGCTGGGTTCTCCGTGGTGCACCACGAGCCTGCCGCGCGGTCCGATATGGACCTCCCGGGGGTGCCGGAGTCGGTGCGGGTGGCCGCGCAGGACCCGACGTTCCTCGCCAACCAACCGAACCTGGTGCTGCGGTTGGGCCCGGCCGACGCGCCGACGGTGATGTTCAACGTGCACCTGGACACTGTGGCCGGGCACGAGCGGGGGCGCTACGACGGCGCAGTGATCCACGGTCGCGGGGCGGTCGACGCCAAGGGGCCAGCGGTGGCATTGCTGGCCGGGCTGCGGGATGCCGTCCGACGGGACCCGAGGGTGGGAACCGAGGTGTCGGTACTCGTCCAGGCTGTTTCGGGCGAAGAGGGTGGCGCGATGGGCACGTTCGGGACCCGGCCGTTGGTCAACGCCGGGTACTACGGGGCCCTCAACGTGTTCTGCGAGCCGACCGGCCTGCGGTACCTGACCCGTGCGACCGCGTCGGCGACAGCCCGGGTCCGGGTCGCGGGCATGGGGTCGATCGACGACCGGCCGGGCGACGGGCACAACGCCACCGTGCTGCTGGGGTTCCTGGCACAGCACCTGGCGGGGCAGCTCGCGGGGAGGCAGGCGTGCATCGCGGGCCTGCACACCGGAACCAGGCACAACAGGGTCTACGGCGGCGGCGACCTGCTGGTGAACCTGGCCTACGCCGACGACGGCGAGGCGCTAACCAACGCGCTCGACAGGGCCGTGGCCGAGGGGATCGCCCGCTTCGGACAGGCCTTCGCCGCCGTCCCCGAGCTGGCCCGCACGGCAGCGGACGCGCACAGAGTGACCACTGTGGACTGGTTGAAACGCGGGCTGCCCGCGCTCTCGGCCAGCGATCCCTGGCTGGACGCGCTGATGGCTGAGGCGGGCGTGCCCGCGTGGCCCGCGCACGAGCCCGCGTTCACCTGCGACGCGATCTGGATGTCCGGTGTGCCGGGTGCCGCGACAGCCGTGCTCGGGCCCGGCGACCTCGCGGTGAACAACGCGCACGCTGACGGCGAGTTCGTCGCGGTCGCCGACCTCACGGCGTTCGCCGGTCAGGTCTCCCGCGTTGTGCGCACCTTCGCGGAGACCTCGCGCCACAGTGGACTGCCCACCGCACGGGTGCCGATGAACCCGCTCCCCACCGGTCGACTCCCCCGATGAAGACGGTTCCCTCTACTAGAACGGCATGGCGATGACCGACCTTGCCCCATCCCCCACCAGCTCGTCCCCGGCTGCCGCTCACCCCTCGGCAGTGCGCGTCTCCCATGATGACCTGCTGCGGTTCACCGCCGAGGTGTTCACCGCACACGGCATCCCTCCGCACCGCTCGATGGCCGCCGCGACTGCGTTGTGCCACGGCGACATCACTGGCACCACCTCGCACGGTCTGATCAACCTGACCCGGATCTACCTGCCGCTACTGGCTTCCGGCCGGGCCCGCGCGGATGCCGAGCCGAGGGTGCTGGCCGACCGGGGCGCGACGGTGCTGCTCGACGGTCAAGGCGCACTGGGGCTGTGGCTGGCGGGCGAGGCGATGGACCTGGCCACGCGCCGGGCCTCCGAGTACGGCATCGGTCTGGTGTCGGTGCGCGGCGGCACGCACTTCGGCTGCGCCGGTCCGCACGCGCTGCGGGCCGTCGAGCACGGGATGATCGGTGTGGTCGCCGCGAACTGCGGGCACCAGCGGATCGCGCGCCCGCCGGGTGGGCGGGTTCCGATGCTGGGCACGAACCCGCTCAGCGTCGCCGCCCCCGCGGGCACGAACCCGCCGTTCCTCCTGGACATGAGCACGACGACGGTGCCGACGGGGAAGGTCCGGGCTGCGGCGCGCGCCGGGACGGACATCCCGGCGGGCTGGCTCGCGAACGACGCTGGTGAGCCGGTGACCGATCCGTCCCTTTTCGACACTGGGGACGCGCATCTGACCTGGCTCGGCGGGCCGGAGTCCGGCCAGTACAAGGGTTTCGGACTTGGCCTGATGGTCGAGGTGCTTGCCGCCTTGGTGCCGGGTGCGGGGCTTGGACCGTCGCAGGCCGCGCTGTCGGTCGACCGGACGCCGGATGACGACATCGGATACCTGGTGCTGGCGATCGCCCCAGCGGCGCTGCGGCAGCCCGGGACCTACCAGCGGGAAGCCGGGGCGCTGTTTGGGGCCTTGCTGGCGTGCCCGCCAGTGCCGGGCGGCGAGGGAGTGTCGTACCCGGGTGTGCCCGAGGCCCGGCACGCCGAACTTGCCCGCCGGGACGGGGTCCCGCTCGACGAATCCCTGTACGCGGAACTGGTCGACCTGGCCGAGCGGCTGGGTGTGGCGCTGCCGGAGGTGTGCTGATGCGCATCGGTGTGATCGGCCTCGGGGTGATCTCCCGGTACTACCTGGCGGCACTCGGCGAGGGCGGGCCGGTGCGACTTGGCGCCGTGTGTGACGTGCGCCCGGAAGCCCTTGCCCCGTACCGCGACGAGGTCCCGTGCTGGCGCGACCACCGGGACATGATCGCGGCGGGCGGGCTGGACGGCGTCGTGGTGACGGTGCCCAACGACCAGCACGCCCCGGTGTGCCGCGACCTGCTCGACGCGGGATTGCCGGTGTGCGTGGAGAAGCCGCTCGCGACGCGGCTGCGCGACGGTCTCGCGCTGGCCGACCTGGCAGCGACGAGGGGTGCGGTGCTGTTCACCTCGTTCCACCGCCGCTACAACGCCCGGGTCGGCGCGCTCGTCGAGTCACTGCCGTCCGGGATCCCGGTCGAGTCGGTGCGTGTGCGCTACCTGGAACGGATCGAGGACCACGTCGGCGAGGACGGCTGGTACCTGGACCCGACCCGCTGCGGCGGCGGGTGCGTGGCTGACAACGGCCCTAACGCCTTCGACTTGGTGCGGCAGGTGCTCGGCGCCGTTCAAGTGTCTGGTGTGGACATCACGCGGGACTCCCTCGGCGTCGATCGGCGCGCAGTGGTCGAACTGACCGCCGAGTCAGGGGCACGGGCCACGGTGGAGCTGGACTGGGACCACCCGGGCGAGACCAAGGACGTCGAGGTGCGCCTGGCCGACGGCTCGTTGTGGGTCGCCGACATGCTGGCCGGGTTCGCGGGCTTCAAGCAGTCGCTGTGGCACGAGTACGCCGGTGTCCTGCGCGCCTTCACCTCGGCCATCCACACCGGTGGCGTCGACCACGACGGCCTCGCCGCGCTCGCCTTGGTCGACGCCGCCTACCGGGCCGAGCAGTGGTCGCGGCCCGCCCTGATCGGCGAGGCGAAGTGACCAGGCGCTGAGACCTGGCGGTTGAGCGGTGGCAACGGTGATCGGGGAGACGACATGATCGAGGACGGCAGCAAGCGCACGGTGTCCGGGGTGCTGGTGAAGGTCCTGGTGCACCAGCGCGACGACCGGGGCATGCGGCTGGAGGAGTTCGCCAGCCGGTGCGTGCGGCAGGGCGAGGTGCACGAGCTGGTGACCACCGACCACACCGTGGGCGACGGGAGCATCGACCGGGTCGGGTTCCTCGGGTTCGCCGAGATCCGGCACGGCGGGGTGATCGACCGGGGTGACGAGGTGCGCATCGGCGGTCAGGTCGTCGGCACCGTCCTCGGGTTCGACGCGTGCCACTTCCCCAACCACTACAACATCCTGATCCGCCGCGAGTCACCGGTGACCGGCGAGCAGATCGCGCTGTCCCCGGAGTCGACCGTCCAGTTCGTCCAGTCGGCGTCGTGAAGCGGGCGGTCATCGCGGGCGGCAGCATCGCCGGCCTGCTCGCGGCCCGGGTGCTGCGCGACCGGGCGGACGAAGTCGTCGTGGTGGAACCGGATCAGCTGCCCGCTGGTCCGGTCAACCGGCCGGGGACGGCGCACGGGGAGCAGTTCCACGTGCTGCTGGGGTTGGCGCAGGAGCTGCTGACGCACTGGTTCCCGGACCTGCTCGACGACTTGGTCGCGGCGGGAACGGTGGTGTGCACGCCCGGGCAGGACGGCCGGATGTTCGTGGACGGCCGCCAGCGACCGGTGGTGCCGGGGGATGTGCTGGTCCCGTTCTACCGGCCCCTGCTGGAGTGGCACATCCGGGAGGCCGTGCTGCCCTCGGTGCGGCTGGTGTCCGACCGGGTGGTGGGGTTGGTTGGCGGATCACGGGTCCACGGGGTGCGGCTGGCCTCTGGGTCTGTTGTGGACGGTGCGGACCTGGTGGTCGACGCGACCGGGCGGGGCAGCAGGTTGGGTGCCTGGCTCGCGGAGCTCGGGTTCCCGGCGCCGCCGCGCCAACGGATCGGGCTGGACCTGGGGTACGCGACGGCGCTGTTCCACCGGTCGCCGGACGAGCGGTTGGACGGGCTGCTGGCCGTGCACTCGCTGCGGTCACCGACCTCGGCGCGACCGGGGGTGAGCTGCATCGCCCCCGTGCGCGGCGACCGCTGGATGTGCACCATCTCCGGCTACGGCGACGACCGCCCCACCCGCGACCCCGACGAGTTCACCGCCCGCTGCCTCCTGGAACCCGCGGACGCCTTCGCCGCCCTCGCCAGGACCGGCACCCCCGCGGGCCCCGTCACCACCCACCGCTTCCCGCACAGCATCCGCCGCGACTTCCACACCATGCCGACCTTCCCCACCGGCCTGGTCCCCATCGGCGACGCCGTGGCCTCCTTCAACCCCATCTACGGCCAGGGCGTCCCCTCCGCCGCCCTGCACGCCTCCGCCCTAGCCGCCTGGCTGGACACCACCGACCCCACGACGGCCTACTTCCGCCGCCTCAAG
Organism: Actinokineospora globicatena; assembly: GCF_024171945.1. Taxonomy (GTDB): domain Bacteria; phylum Actinomycetota; class Actinomycetes; order Mycobacteriales; family Pseudonocardiaceae; genus Actinokineospora; species Actinokineospora globicatena. The sequence goes on along the minus strand of NZ_JAMTCR010000002.1, from coordinate 2,058,157 downwards.
GTCATCGTCGACACCGCCTGGCAAACCAGCGCCACCGAAGACCTCCGCCTCCCCCACGTCACCGCCACCCGCCCCCTCACCTACCCCCTCCAACGCGCCATCTCCACCGCCCTCGACCACGCCGCCATGACCGACCCCCTAGTAGCCCAGCGCTTCGCCGAAGTCATCAACATGCGCATCCGCCCCACCGACATGCTCACCCCCACCGTCCTGGGCCGCACCCTCCTAGCCAACCTCCGCAAACCCTGACCCATTCGCTGCCCACCCTGACCCGCGACATGCCATGCGGCGAACCCGACCACCGGCAGCTGCGGTTCCTCCCGGGCATCCTGTGTGTGCTTGTGCAGACGCCCTTTGGTGGAAAGGCGAGCAGAGACCGAACCCGAACCAGGACTCGGTCGCTCCGCGCTATCCTCCGAGTCGCCCAAGACTGGGGAGGTGTCGAGTTCGGTGCACGAAGACGGCACGAGTGCTGTCCGGCAGGCCAAGTGAGCCTGTCAGCGGCTGCGGGACCGTGGGTTTGGCGGTTCTCGGTTACCACAACATCACGCGGTGCACGTCGGTGGACAAGGAGCAGATCTCCGCGTCACCTGGCCACCAGAAGTCTGACCCAGTTGCGAGACCGGGTTCGAAGTCCTCGCGGCCGCCATCACGCGGTCATCGCGGGTGGCGAGGGGCCGGACTCTCGGATCGCCGACTATCTGATGATGTTGCCCGCCAACAATCTTCGAGTCGAGACCGTGATGTGGTCGACCACCGCGACGACGAGGCCGCTGCTCCGACCCTGCGTTCCCGCGTCTCCGGCGGAGAGTGCGTGCCATTCAAGACCGCTGGTCACCTTGGCCGGCAGCGGCTTCTGCCGCAGGGGATCGGGATAGCGAAAGACCCCTGTCCGCGCTGTCCGCGAACAGAGGTCTCTCAGGGTGCTACGGGGTCAGTTGCCCAGCAGGGAGATGTCGTGCTTGCCCTGGTGGTAGTCGCGGACCGCGTCGACGAGTTCTTCGACGGACAAGGTGCCGCTGTGGTTGGTGTCGAGCTGGGTGAAGGACTGCTCGGCCTGGCGCTCGTCGACGCCCGCCGCGCGCATCCAGCGCTTGAACTCGGCGGAGCTGACCTCGCCGTCGCCGTCGGTGTCGGCGATGTCGACGATGGCCTCGATGGAGGGGCGCAGGTTGCGGTCGAAGCCCGCGTCCCCGGCCTGGACGATCTCGCGCTCGGTGATCTGGATGAACTGCTCCAGGGTCACCTGGCCCTGCGGGCCGGTGCCCGCCTTGTCGGCGAGCGACTCCCACATGGTCGAGTAGGCCGAGAGCAGGGCGCGGCCCTTGGGGGAGTTCTCCTGCTCGCCGAAGCCCTGCAGGATGCGCCTGGCCTCGCTCTCGTAGTCGGACCGGTCGATGGCCCCGTCCCCGTTGTTGTCCCACAGTTCGAAACGGCGCTTGAGCCTGCTGTCCTGGACGCTAGCGGTCACGACCTCGCTCCTTCATGTGCTTGGCTGTGTGAACGCGGGAGCCTTGCCACATCGGTGTTCCGCTGGCCCCGCGCAGCCGACACTAGCAACGCCGGCGCCACCGGGCCCGGCGCAAGTGTCCCCAAATCGGGGGTATTCCCGATCCTCCGATTGGGACACCGGTAGTCACGCCCGGTCCGCTGCCGGTCCACCGCCTCGACGATCCCGTCCCAGAACCGGATCCTGGCCCGCAGCACACCCACGACAGTGGTCACGCACTCGGCCCACTTCCCCTCGTCCGGTCCACAGAGGTCGGCGACCACCTGCAGCGCCATCGGCGTGTGCTGGTCGGTATCGATCTCCTGGTGCCGACGCGCGTAGTGCCGCAGCAGCGGTCGCGCGCCCGGCTCCGACTGGACAACGTGGACGGTCGCGGTCAGCAGGTCGTCCCGGCCGAAGGCGAACGCGGCGGCCTGGCAGTGCACCGGCGCCCTGCTCACCAACGCGCCGCACGCGCGCACGAACGTGGCGGCCGGGCCGGGGACACCCGCGTCGGCGAGCGCGTCTGGCACGCAGGCCCCGGCGCGCACCAGGTCGAGGAACGCGTCGATGGCGAGGGTGTCGGCGCCCACCTCAGTCATCGCGTGCCGGTACAGCTCGAAGTGGCTGGCGAAGCCCTCGCCGAACTCGTCGCTCTCCTCCACCAGCACGATGTCGTTGACCAGCCTGCGGGAGATGGGCGCGCCGGTCGGCACCCACGGCACCCGCACGCAGGTGAGCTCGTTCTGCAGGCCCTTGAGCACCGACATCAGGTCCCAGACGGCGAACACGTGCTGGCCCATGAGGACGGCGAGGTCGGCCGGGGTGGTGATCCGCTGGTAGACCGGGTGCGCGCTGAGCTCGGCGAGCACCGGGGCGGCTCCGGCCACGATGTGGTCGACACCGGGGTGTGACCGCCCCCAGTCGTAGCGGGTCATCTCCACCTTGCCTCCCACCGGTCCGCCCCCTGACCTAGCGGACGGTAGGGATACCGGCGGTCACGCGCCACTTATCAATGAGGTGAAAACACATACCCGACTCAGCGACTGCGAGGGGGTCGGGAAATGACCAGCATGGGCAGCACGCACCCGATCACGAGGAAGGAACCGTCATGCGGTTCGCCCGCAAGATCTCGGCCGCGTTCGGCGCGGCGGCACTGGCCACCCTCGCCTCGGCACCCTCGGCGAGCGCCGCGCTGCCACCCGCGCCCCAGCCCGACCAGGTCGTGGTCTTCCAGATGGAGTTCACCCCGGTCACCGTCTACAAGAGCCCGAGCGGCTGCTACAGCCTGCCGATCGCCTCGCACGTGCTGGTCAACCAGACCGACCGGGTGGTCACCATCTACTTCGACCCCAAGTGCACGTTCCCGATCTGGCCGGTGCAGGAGCTCAAGCCGGGCAACGGCACGCACGTGAGCCCCGTCGGCAGCTTCAGCGTCTGAGGAAGGAACAGCGATCCCGTGGCAGCGGACCTCGTGGTGGTCGGACTCGGGTACGTCGGACTGCCGCTGGCCAGGCGGGCGGTCGGCGCGGGGCTCACGGTGGTCGGGGTGGACACCGATCCCGCGGTGGTCGGCGGGCTCGCCTCGGGTCGCTCGCACGTGCAGGACATCGGCGCCGAGGCCGTCGACGCGATGCGCGCCGGTGGCTTCACCGCGAGCGCGGAGTTCGACGCGGTGTCCACAGCGGACACGGTGGTGATCTGCGTGCCGACCGGGCTGGTCGACGGCGAGCCCGACCTGCGCGCGGTGCTCGCCGCCGGTCGGGCCGTCGCGGCCAGGTTGCGGCCGGGCAGCCTGGTGGTGCTGGAGTCGACCAGCTACCCGGGTACCACCGAGGAGGTCCTGCTACCGGTGCTGGAGTCCACCGGGCTGGTCGCCGGGGTGGACTTCAACCTCGGCTACTCCCCGGAGCGCATCGACCCGGGCAACGGCGAGTACGTCCTGGAGAACACGCCCAAGGTGGTGGCCGGGCTGACCCCGGTGTGCGCCAAGCGGTGCGCGGCGTTCTACGAGCTGCTGGTCGACTCGGTGGTGGTCGCGGCCGGGCTGCGCGAGGCGGAGACGGCCAAGCTGCTGGAGAACAGCTACCGGCTGGTCAACATCGCGCTGGTCAACGAGCTCGCGGTGTTCTGCGACCGGCTCGGCATCGACGTGTGGGACGTGCTGCGCTGCTCGGCGACCAAACCGTTCGGCTTCCAGCCGTTCTCGCCGGGCCCCGGCGTCGGCGGGCACTGCATCCCGGTCGACCCGCGCTACCTGGCCAACCGCGCCCGCGCCGAGGGCCTGCCGTGCTCCATGGTCACCACCGCGCAGGAGGTCAACGCGGGCATGCCCGGCTACGTCGTCCGCCGCGCCCGCGACATCCTCCTGCGCGACGGCGGCCGCGTCTCCGGCGCCAAGGTCACCCTCCTCGGCGTCACCTACAAAGCCGACGTCGCCGACCTCCGCCAATCCCCCGCCACCGGCGTCGTCCGCCAACTCCGCGCCCTCGGCGCCCACGTCTCCTACCACGACCCGCACGCCCCCACCTTCACCGTGGACGACGAACCCGTCCCCGCCCTGTCCCATGTGGACAACACAGCCGACCTGATCATCCTCCTGCAAGCCCACCGCTGCTACGACCTCCCCACCATCACCCACACCGCCCGCGCCATCCTCGACACCCGAGGCCACTTGGACGGCGACAACGTCGAGCGCCTGTAGCTGGGCTAACGACCGATGGCTGGTGGACTGGTGGGCCATGGAACTGCTTGCGGGCCTTGGCATCGACGGCATGTGCCAGGACTCGCTGATGGTCGCACCGAACCCGGTTTCACGGTCGAACGGGTAGCCGCACATCTCATTCGTCCGCGCTGGCTACCGCACCGGTCCGTGGACCCAGCTCGGTGCCTGCTCGGGATAAGCCTCAGCGATTCCTGTGCTCTGCCGGGCCATCGACGCTAGAGGCCCCTCGTGGTTGAGCGGAAGGTGGTGATGGCGTTGGTGACGGGGTCGATGAGGTCTGGGTGGGGGAGGGGGATGGTGCGGAGGCGGTGGCATTCGGCGACCAGGCGGGTGGTGGTGCCGGTTGGGGGTCCCCAGCAGTCGTCCTCGATGGCTTCCAGGGACACGATGCCTCCACTGTGGACGGTTAAAGCCGGTGTTCGCCGATGGCCCAAAGGTACTGCACGGCGTAGGCGCGCCAGGGGCGCCAGGCTGAGGCGTGGGCGGTGAGGGCGGACGGGGTGTGCGGTAGGCCGAGGGCGCGGGCGGCGGCGCGGACGGTGAGGTCGCCGGGGAGGAAGGCGTCGGGGTCGCCGAGGGCGCGCATGGCGATGGTCTCGACGGTCCAGGGGCCGAAGCCGGGGAGGGTGGCGAGGCGGGCCCTTGCGCGTTCGCGGTCGGCGCCGACGCCGAGGTCGATGGCGTTGTTGGCCAGGGCGGAGACGAGGGCGGCGATGGTGTCGCGGCGGGCGCGGGGCAGCGCGAAGCGGTCCGGGTCCAGTTCGGCGAGGGTGGCCGCCGTGGGGAACAGGTGGGTGAGGCCGCCCGCGGGGTCGTGCACCGGGTCGCCGTGGTCGTGGACGAGGCGGGCGAGGTGGGACTTGGCGGCGGCGATGGAGACCTGCTGGCCGAGGACCGCGCGGATGGCCAGTTCGCCGCCGTCGACGGTGCGGGCGACCCGGCGGCCGGGTTCGCGGCGCACGTGCGGGGCGAGCACCGGGTCGGCGGCGAGCAGGTCGTCCACCGCGATCGGGTCGGCGTCGAGGTCGAGCAGCCTGCGGCAGCGGCTGATGGCGCGGGCCAGGTCGCGCAGGTCGGTCAGGGCGAGCTGGCAGGCGATGTGGTCGACGGTCGGGCGCAGGGTCGCGATGCCGGTGCCGTGCGGGAGCCGCAGCGTGCGCCGGTAGGCCCCGTCGCGCCACTCCTCGACGCCGGGGATGGCGGTGGCGGCGAGGTGGCCGAACAGGTTGTCCGGGCACAGCGGTTGGCGGAACGGCAGCCGCAGCGACAGGACACCGGGGCTGGCGACCTGTCTGCCCGCGCGCAGCCGCAGCTCGGTCGGCGGCAGCGCGAACACCTCGCGCACGGTGTCGTTGAACGTGCGGATGCTGCCGAACCCGGCGGCGGCGGCGACCTCGCTCATCGGCAGCGCGGTGGTCTCGATCAGCAGCCGGGCGGTCTGCGCGCGTTGCGCCCTGGCCAACGCGAGCGGTCCGGCGCCGAACTCGGCGAGCAGCTGGCGCTCCACCTGGCGGACGCTGTAGCCGAGCCGGGCGGCCAGACCGGGCACACCGGCGCGGTCGACGACACCGTCGGCGATCAGCCGCATGGCCCGGGCGGCGAGGTCCGCGCGCTCGTTCCACTGCGGCGACCCGGGGCTGGCGTCCGGGCGGCACCGCTTGCAGGCCCGGTAGCCCGCTTGTTGCGCGGCAGCCGCACTCGGGAAGAACGTCATGTTCTCCGCCTTGGGCGGCATCCCGGGACAACTGGGTCGGCAGTAGATGCGGGTGGTCCTGACGGCGGTGTAGAACCAGCCGTCGAAACGCGCGTCCCTGGACCGCACCGCGCGGACGCAGCGGTCGAAATCCTCATGCACCCGAACAGGATGGTGGTCGGCCGTACAGCGTCATTGGCGGTAAAACGACTTGACAGTCCAGAAAGCAGTGCCGTCGGAATCCAGCCAGCCGCTGTCGGTGCGGCCTGCTTGTATGCCCCCATGACGACTTCCCAACAGGACCGAGCCGCCGCCTTCACCGCGCTGCACACCGCCGGCACACCGTTGTTGCTGGCCAACGCCTGGGACGTGGCCAGCGCGGTGGTCTCCGCTGCGGCCGGTGTCCCCGCCGTGGCGACCACCAGCGCCGGTGTCGCGTGGGGCCTTGGCGCCCCCGACGGCGACGCCCTGGAGCGCGCGGCGGCGGTCGCGCTGATCGCCCGCGTGGTGTCCGCGGTGGACGTGCCGGTGACCGCGGACATCGAGTCCGGTTTCGGCGCGACGCCCGACGGTGTGGCCGAGACGGTGCGCGGGGTGCTCGCCGCGGGCGCGGTGGGCGTGAACATCGAGGACAGCCACGACGACGACCTGCGCCCGCTCGACGAGCAGGCGGACCGGCTGGTGGCGGCCCGGTCGACGGCTGACCAGGCCGGGATCGCCTTGTACGTCAACGCCAGGACGGACACCTACCTGCGCGGGGCGGGTGCCGACGAGGCGGAGCGGTTCGCGATCACCGTGCGGCGCGCGAGCGCCTACCTCGACGCCGGGGCGTCGGGGATCTTCGTGCCCGGCCTGACCGACCTGGACGTGCTGGCCAGGTTGGCGCGCGAGATCCCGGCGCCGGTCAACGCGATGGTCTACCCGGGTGCGCCGACGGTGGCCGAGCTGGTGCCGACGGGGGTGGCGCGGATCAGCCTGGGTGCCGCGATCGCGCAGTCCGCGTACGCGTTGGTGCGCCGGGCGACCCGGGAGTTGTTGGTGTCCGGGACCTACGAGTCGGTGGCCGAGGCGCTGTCGTGGGGCGAGCTCAACGAGCTGCTTGCCCGCTGACCGCCCACCGGCGTCCGCTGACCGTCCGGTTGGGACGCGATGCCGTCGAGGATGCGCGCCAGCCCGTAGTGGAAGACGTCGACCTGGCACACGTCGACCTGGCAGACGCCGCCCTCGTCAGTCCCTTCCGGACCACTGATGTCTGGATCGCCCGGGGCGTCGCGGTCGCGGTCGTCCTCGGTCGCGATGCTCTGCCAGGCGTGCGTCAGCAGCAGGGTGTTGACCGCGACGGCCTCGTCGCCGAAGCCCGCGTGGCGCAGGACGGCGAGGCCCCGGTCGATGAGCTCGCGCAGCGCGGGCACCCGGTCGCCGCGGACGGCGAGGCGGCGCGCGGTGCCGGGGTGGCGGCGCAGCACCGGTCGCGCGTCGGTGAGCAGCCGCTCGAACCACTGCCGCCAGGGCAGGTCTTCGGCCGGTAGCGGTAACTCGGCGACGACCTGGTCGAGCACCGCGGCCACGACCGACTCGCGGTCGCCGACGTGGTGGTAGACCACCGCCGGGTAGGCGCCGATCTCGCCGGAGAGCTGGCGCAACGTCCAGTTCTCCAGGCCGTGCCGCGCGGTCAGGCCGAGCGCGGCGGCCACGATCCGCGCGGGGGTGACGGCGGTCTGCCGCTTGCCGCTGACTGATGCATACGTGGCCATACGTGCACAGTAATGGGTCTCTCAACGCGAGTGGTCCGGAACCTTTGGGGGTACCTGACCCGTTGAGAAGGTGAGCGGAAGGGAGCGGACGATGCCACTGCTGAAGAGGCTGACCGCGTTGGCGGGTGCCGCCGCGGCGGCCACCAAGTACGCGAAGAAGAACCCGGAGAAGGTCAACCGGATGGCCGCGAAGGCGGGCCATTTCGTCAACCAGCGCACCCGGGGCAAGTACAGTCGCCAGATCGATAGCGCGGTCCGCCGCGTGCACACGGCGACCAAACCCCGCTGACCACGCGCGGTGGGCCGTCGCCACGACGGCCCACTGCCGCTCAGCTCTCGGACACCTTGCCCGCGTCGACCCGCAGGTCGCGCGTGGTGGCCACCGCGTCCAGCATCTTGCGGTCGTGGGTGACCAGCAGCAGGGTGCCCGGGTACTCGGCGAGCGCGGCCTCCAGCTGTTCGATGGCCGGGAGGTCGAGGTGGTTGGTGGGTTCGTCCAGGACGAGCAGGTTGACCCCGCGGGCTTGGAGCAGGGCCATGGCCGCGCGGGTCCGCTCGCCTGGCGACAGCGTGGCGGCGGGCCGCAGGACGTGCGCCGACCGCAGGCCGAACTTGGCCAGCAGGGTGCGCACCTCCGCGGTCGGCCAGTCCGGGACCTGGCGGCTGAACGCGTCGAGCAGCTCCTCGTCGCCGAGGAAGAGCCCACGAGCTTGGTCGACCTCGCCGACGACGACGCCCGGACCGAGGTAGGCCGAGCCTGACGTCAGTTCCGCCCGGCCGAGCAGGGCGGCCAGCAGCGTCGACTTGCCCGCGCCGTTCGCGCCGGTGATGGCGACCTTGTCCGCCCAGCCGATCTCCAGGGTGACCGGTCCCAGGGTGAAACCGCCCCTGGTGACGACCGCGTTGGTCAGCGCCGCGACGACCGCGCCGGTGCGGGGCGCGGCGGCGATCTCCATCCGCAGCTCCCACTCCTTGCGCGGCTCCTCGACCACGTCGAGCCGCTCGATCATCCGCTCGGTCTGCCTGGCCTTGGCGGCCTGCTTCTCGCTGGACTCGGCGCGCAGCTTGCGGCCGATCTTGTCGTTGTCGGTGGCCTTGCGGCGGGCGTTGCGGACACCCTTGTCCATCCACCCCCGCTGCGTGCGGGCCCGGGCCTCCAGCGCCGACTTGGTGTCGGCGAACTCCTCGAAGGCCTCGCGGGCGTGCTTGCGGGCCAGCTCGCGCTCCTCCAGGTACGCGCCGTACCCGCCGCCGTACTCGCGGATCTCCTGCTGGTGCAGGTCGAGTTCGAGCACGCTGGTGACGGTCCTGGTGAGGAACTCGCGGTCGTGGCTGATCACGATCGCCCCGGTGCGCAGGCCCCCGACGAACGCCTCGAGCCGGGCGAGGCCGTCGAGGTCCAGGTCGTTGGTCGGCTCGTCGAGCAGGAAGATGTCGTAGCGGCTCAGCAGCAGCGAGGCGAGGCCCGCGCGGGCGGCCTGACCGCCGGAGAGCGACACCATCTCCTGGTCGAGCCCCACACCGAGCCCGATCTCGGCGATGGCGGCGACCGCGCGCTCGTCGAAGTCGGCGCCACCGAGCGACAGCCACCGCTCCAGCGCGACGGTGTAGGCCTCGCCGTCGGCGCCGTTCGCCAGTGCCTCCGCCTCGGCGTCCATGGTCCGCTGCGCCTCGGCGACGCCGGTGCGCCTGGCGAGGAACTCGCCGACGGTCTCCCCCGGGCGGCGTTCCGGTTCCTGCGGCAAGTAGCCGACGGTCGCGGTCGGCGGGTTCAGCCGGACGTCGCCCTCCTCCGCGGGCAGTAGCCCGGCCAGCGTCCGCAGCAGCGTCGACTTGCCCGCTCCGTTGACGCCGACGAGGCCGATGACGTCGCCCGGCGCCACGACCAGGTCGAGGTCGTCGAACAGAATGCGGTCACCGTGGCCCGCCGCGAGTCCCTTGGCCACCAACGTCGCGCTCATGACAGCTCCGCTCGGAGGTTCGCCGCGACCTGGGCCACGGCTTGCCGCGCGGCGTCGAACCGGGCCAGGCGGCGGAAGAAGCCGTGGATCATGCCCTGGTAGCGGACCGCGACGGCGGGTACGCCTGCCTCGGCCAGCGCCTGCGCGTAGGCCTCACCGGACGCGCGCAGGATGTCGTGCTCGGCGGTGATCACCAGCGTCGGCGGCAGGCCGACCAGGTCGGCGGTGCCCGGTGCGAGGTCGGGCTGATCGCGGTCGACGCCCTCGGGAGCGTATGCGTCCCAACAGAACTCGAGTCCCTGCGGCAACAACCCCGGGCTATCCACATCGGACAGTTCGGCGGTGTGGTCGGTGATCGGGCAGACGAGCACCTGCGCGGCGAAGGACTGGCCGCGGTCGCGTGCGCGCCGGGCCGCCACCGTCGCCAGGTGCGCGCCAGCGGAGTCGCCCGCGATCGCCATCCGGCTGACGTCCAGGCCGATCTCGGACCCGACCCGGCGCAGCCAGGCGACGGCGGTGTCGACGTCGTCGATGGCGGCGGGGAACGGGTGCTCCGGCGCGAGCCGGTAGTCGACGGCGACGACAGCGGCACCGGAGAGCGCGGCGAGGTAGCGGCACAACGGGTCGTGGGTGTCCAGGTCGCCCATGGCCCACCCGCCGCCGTGCAAGTAGACGGTGACCGGGAGTGGACTGTCCGACGCGGGCAGGTAGAGCCGGATCGGGACACCGCCCGCGGAGGCGTCGGACACCGCGGCCAGTGGCGTGCCGGGCCCGGCTTCCGCGAGCGTGGTCGCCGCGAAGCCCGCTCGGGCCGCGGGCAGGGTCTCGACGGTCAACGGCGGCGGGACGCCACCGGCCTTGGCCACGGCGCGCACCTGCGGGTGCAGCACGACACACCTCCGGGGGACACGGGTCACCACCCCGGCGGTGGGACCGCCTCAATGATGTCCGACCGGCCAACCCAATTGGGGACTGGCCTGTGGTCGGGGCCGAGCGGGCGCACCGGCAGCCGGTACCGGTCCAGGTACGGGTCCGGCTCGGGGTGGCCCGCGACCACGCCGATGCCGACGAACCGGGGCTTGCCCCGGTCGAAGTCGACCATGTCGAAGGTGATCACCCAACCCGGCGGCGGCCAGTCCATCGCGGCCTCGCCGAGGTCCCCCGAAATCGTCACGACACCCGCATCGCTTCTCACTCGAATGATGTAACCAACTGAGACATTGGAGACGGTGCTGTTCGCTCACCGTTGGTAACCGATTTACGGCTCAATGGGTGAAGAAATCACAGAACCGACTTTCGTAGGGTGCCCCACCTGCGCGGAGTCACTCTAGCGTCAGTCCATCACACCGACCGGCCACGACGATCAGCGGTCGCTGATCCGGGTGACGGTCGGGTGGGTGCTCAACCCGGACCCCCGGGACCCTGCGAGCAAGGAAGAGGACCATCCCCATGCGCAGCAGCTCCACCAGAAAACAGGTGCTCGTCGCCCTCGGCGCCACCGGACTGGCCGCCGTCGCGGCCGTGGCGCTCACCCCGTCGGCCACCGCCGCCCCCGCGGCGCTCGTCCCGGCCATGCAGCGCGACCTCGGCCTCAGCGCCGAGCAGGTGCACCAGCGGGTCGCCACCGAGAACTCGGCCAGGTCCCTGTTACCGACCGCGCGGGACGCGGCCGGCCAGGCCTTCGGCGGGTCGTGGTTCGACCAGGGCACGCTCGTGGTCGGCGTGACCGACGCGGGCAAGGTGGACGCGGTCCGCTCGACCGGCGCCCGCCCGGCCGTGGTCACCCACAGCGCGGCGGACCTGGACGCGACCAAGGCCGCCATCGACGAGCAGGCGGGCGCGGGTGCTCCGACCGCCGTCACCGGCTGGTACGTCGACGCGCCGTCGAACTCCGTCGTGCTCACCGTCCAGCGCGGCGCGACGGGCGCGGACGTGACGTCCTTCGTGGACAAGGCCAAGACGACCGGACCGGTGCGCGTGGCCGAGACGACTGAGGCGCCGCGGCCGTTCGCGGGTTCGGTCGTCGGCGGGAACGCCTACTACATCAACGGTTCCAGCCGCTGTTCGGTCGGTTTCTCCGTCGAGGGCGGGTTCGTCACCGCGGGCCACTGCGGCACCCAGGGTTCGCCCACGACCGGTTCCGACCAGAGCGCCCTCGGCACGTTCCAGGGTTCTTCGTTCCCCGGCAACGACTACGCGTGGGTCGCGACCAACTCGTCGTGGACGCCGTCGCCGACCGTCAACGGGTACGGCAACGGGAACGTGACCGTCGGCGGGTCGTCCGAGGCGGGCGTCGGCCAGAGCGTGTGCCGGTCCGGCTCGACCACCGGCTGGCACTGCGGCACCATCCAGGCCACCAACTCCACGGTCAACTACCCGCAGGGCACCGTCACCGGTCTGACCAAGACCAACGCGTGCGCGGAGCCCGGCGACTCGGGTGGCTCGTGGGTCAGCGGCGACCAGGCCCAGGGCGTGACCTCGGGCGGGTCCGGCAACTGCTCCTCCGGCGGGACGACGTACTTCCAGCCGGTCAACGAGATCCTCTCGGTCTACGGGCTCTCACTCGCCACCGGCTGATCCGCGCGGCGCGGTGGACCGAGGCCCTGCCTGGGGTGCGCCAGGCAGGGCCTCGCCCCGTCCTTGTCCGTAGCCTCAGCCGATGTCGGCCAGCGCGGTGAGCAGCCGGTCCACATCGGACACGTCGGTGTACGGGGCGATCCCGGCCCGCACCGCGCCCGCGTCGCCGATGCCGAGCCAGCGGGCGCACTCGATGGCGTAGAAGTGGCTCGCGGGTGCGTTGACCCCGGCCAGGGCGAGCCGCTCGTAGACGGTAGCGGGCGCCACACCATCCACAGTGAACAGAACGGTGGATGTCCTGTCACGCTGGGGATCGCCGTAGAGCTGGATGCCGGGCAGGGCGCGCAACCCGGTCTCCAAGCGGGCGAGCAGGACGCTCTCGTGCTCGTGCAGCGCCGCCAGCGACCGGGTCAGCCGCTCCCGGCGGGTGCCCTCCCCCGGCACCAGGTTGGCCATGAACTCGATCGCCGCCGTGCTGCCCGCCAGCGACTCGTACGGCAGGGTGCCGAGTTCGAACCGCTCCGGGACGGCGTCGGAGGACGGCAGCAGCTTGTCCGGCCGGATGGTCTCCAGCAGCTCGGGGTCGGCCACGACGGAGCCCAGGTGCGGGCCGAGGAACTTGTACTGGGAACAGGCGTAGAAGTCGGCCCCGAGCGCCTTGACGTCGACCAGGGCGTGCGGGGTGTAGTGGACGCCGTCGACGTAGGACAGGGCACCCACGGCGCGCGCGGCCGCGGTGATCGCCGGGACGTCCGGCCGGGTGCCGAGCAGGTTCGACGCGGCGGTGACCGCGACCAGGCGGGTCTTGGGGCTGATCAGGTCGGCGACGGCCGAGACCGGCAGCACCCCCGTGTCGCGGTCGAAGTCGGCCCAGCGCACGGTCGCCCCCACCGCGGCGGCGGCCTGCACCCAGGGCCGGATGTTGGCGTCGTGGTCGAGCCTGGTCACCACCACCTCGTCGCCGGGGCCCCAGTCCTTGGCCAGCGCCCTGGCGAAGTCGTAGGTCAACTGGGTCATGCTGCGGCCGAACACCACCCCAGCCGGGTGGGCGCCGAGCAGGTCGGCCACCGCTTGGCGGGCATCGGTGACGATCAGGTCGGCCCGCCGCTCCGCCGCCGTCACCCGCCCCCGGTTGGCCACGGCGGCGAGCATCGCGCCCGCCACCGCCTCGGCCACGTCCACGGGCACCTGCGAGCCGCCCGGCCCGTCGAAGTGCGCCGCACCCTCGGCCAGCGCGGGGAACCTCGCCCGGACCGCCGCCACGTCGTAATTCATCCCATGACTGAGCACACCGCTGAGCCTAGGCGCACGCGGTCCCGCAGAGCGGGAACCGCTGCTTGACCTTTGACCGCGACCGGCTCGGGTGCCAAGTTGTCGGTAAGCACTTACTGGTGAGGTGACCGAGTGGCTGAGGTAGCGGCCTGCAAAGCCGTGCACGCGGGTTCGAATCCCGTCCTCACCTCCAGCAAGCCCGTTCGACCAGCACAAGGAGCACGTGCCGTGACCACCGCCATCGAGATCCCCGGCTACCTGGCCGGGACGTGGGACATCGACCCCATTCACTCGGACGTGTCCTTCGTGGTGCGCCACCTGGGGCTGGCCCGCTACCGGCGCAGCTTCGAGCGGTTCAGCGGCGTGATCGTCACCGCCGCCGACCCGCTGGCCTCCACGGTCACCGCCGAGATCGACACCACGTCGTTCGACACCGGCCTCGAGGTGTTCAACCGGCACCTGCTCGGCTCCGAGTTCCTCGACACCGAGACGCACCCGACGGCCACCCTGGTGTCCACCGGCCTGCGCCCCGACGGCGAGAACTTCCTGCTCGACGTCGACCTGACGCTGCTGGGCACCACCCGCCCGGTCACCCTCGCCGTCGAGGCCCTCGGCTTCGGCGTCGGCATCGACGGCGCGGTGAAGACGGCGTTCTCCGGTTCCACCACCATCAGCCGGGGTGAGTTCGGCCTGACCTACCAGTCCACCCTCGCCAACGGCAACTTCGTGATCAGCGACGAGGTACGCGTACTGGTGGAAATCGAGGCCGTACTCCGCGAAGGGGCCTGATCCCGGCGTAAAGTGGCGGCATGGGGACGGGTCGGGAGGCCAACATCAGGGTCGGCACCTCCGAGCGCGAGCAGGCCGTGGCCGCCTTGGCCGACCACCTCGCCAACGGGCGCCTCGACCTCGCCGAGTACGAACAACGCGTCACCCAGGCCGCCGCCGCCCGAACCCGCTCCGACCTGCGCGCCCTGTTCGACGACCTCCCCGACCCACACCCCTCCTTCGACGAACCGGCGCGGGCCCCAGCACCCGCGCCGGTGGTCGTCGTCCGCGACCCCCTGCTGGAACGCCCAGCGGCACGCCGCAACAACCGGGGCTTGGCCCTGTTCCTGGGCGTGGCGGGCGTGTGCACCTTGGGCGTGGTCGCCGTGACCTCCACCTGGTGGGCACTGGCACCCCTGGCCATCCTGGCACTCATCCTGGTCTTCACCTCGTAGAACGCCACCTGCTTGAGTCGCGATGCGAAGCGGGTTCACGTGTTCCGCGGCCCTGAGAAGTTATGGGGCCAGGGCTGGGCTGGTCCTCTGTGGAGGCTGTGGGGTGACCATGTCGCGGAGTTGGGTGAGGAGGTCGGTGCGGCTGGTGGCTCCTAGGCGGGAGCGCATGCGGGCCATGTGGTGTTCGACGGTTTTGGCGGAGATGAAGAGCCGGTCGCCGATTTGCTTGTAGGTCAGGCCCGCTAGGACCAGTTCGGCCACCTGGAGTTCGCGGCCGCTGAGGCGGGATTTGCCGGTGGGGTCGGTGGCGGCTTCCTCGCGGGCGGCGCCGGACTGGAGGGTTCGGGCGCAGTCGAGCAGCGCGAGCATGCGCTTGCGGTCGGCGGTGCGGGTGGCGGCTTGGCCTGCCAGGCGGGCGGCGTCCCAGTGCAGGCCGACGGCGTGCAGGGCGCGGGCGGCGGATTCGACGCGGGGGGCGTTGACGTTGCCCGCCAGGACATCCAGCCAGCAGCGGGCGGCCTCGGCCAGAGCTGCGGGGAACTGCTCGGTGGACCCCGACAGCACCTCGACGTGATCACGTGCGGCTGGCACGCGCGAGGCGGTGATCTCGGCGTGGAAGGCCTGCCACCGGGGGAAAGCGGTCCAGGCGGGTGGGTTGTCGAGCGCCGCGAGCAGGGTCCACGCGCGGTCCAGGTGCGGGGTGAAGCGGTCGAGTTCACCGAGGCGGGCGGCGGCGATGGCGAACTCGCCGAGCGGGAGCAGGGTGAACAGGTCGATGTCGTGGCGGACGACGGCCTCGTTGGCCGAGTCCCAGACCCGGCGCAGGGTGGCGAGGTCGCCGTCGCGGCGGGCGGCGCCGACCGCGAGGCCGACGGCGAACAGCCGGTCGCGCGGCGTCTGCCTGCCGTCGGGCACCGGAACCGACTCCCCGCGCAGCATCGCGGGCCACGCCGCCAGCAGCGCGTGCCGGGTGCGCAGCAGCTCGCCACCGGTGCACGCCCTGGCCAGCAGCGGCTCGGCGATACCGGTCGCCCCGGTGTTGATGGCCAGGATGGCGCCGAGCGCAGCGGGGCTGTCGGGCAGCAGCACGTCCCGGCCGACCGGCTCCATCACCTCGGCCGCACGCACCACAGTGGACAGTGCGCCCGCGTCGCCGCCGATGGAGTCGAGAATCCCCTTGGCCGCGAGGGAGATGGCCGTGCTGAACAGCGTCGGCGGCGCGGCGGAGTCGGCGGGCATGGCGGACTTGGCCTCCGCGAGCCTGCCCGTCCCGGCCAAGCCGATGGCGGCCAGCGCACCCGCGCCCGCCCACCGGTACATCTCGGCGCTCCGCGTGGCCTGTCCCCGGTGCGCCAACGCGGCGGCGGCAACGTGGGCGGCACGCGGCTCACCGGCGGCGAGGAGCGTGTCCGCCCTGCGCAACGCGGCATCAAGATCACCGGCGCGCGCCTCGGCCTCAGCGCGACCGATCTCGTCGACCGGGTGTCCCGCGTTCTCCGCCGCTTGGTGCAACTGGACCGCGAAACCCGGCTCGGCCTCGGCGGCTGCAGCGGCATAGACGGCACCAGCAGCGGGACCAGAAGCGGAGGCGGCCAGGAGCGCGGCAGCGAACTCGCCGGTCGGACCGGTGCGAGCCAGGCGCAACTCCGCGAGCCCACCCAGCGCGGCGGTGCGCTGATCAGCCGGGACGAGCGCACGCAGCACCGCGGCGGCCAACGGCAGCAACGACCCGTCCGCGGCGAGCAACCCAGTCGCCCGTGCCGCATCGACATGGGCAGCGGCGACCGTCGGGGGCACGCCGAGCAGCCCACCGAGCAACGTTGCGTCGGCGTTGACCTCGGCGGCCAACAGTGCGTGCACCTGGTCGGCGGTGAGCTGGTCCAGGTCGAGCCGGAACTCGTCGATGGCTGCGGCTGGCACGGTGTCCTGCCCCTGGGACAGGTGCGGCGCGAGCCGGTGGACCAGGCCGGGAACACCGCCGGTCTGGCAGTGCACGAACGCCGCCAGGCCCGGGTCAGCCCCGAGTGCGCCCAGGCAAGCGGCGGTGCGGTCGACGTCGAACGCCCGCAGGACGACCTGCCCCCGCAACCGGCCGAGCAGCGTGGTCAGCCCTGTCGGGCGCGGACGCGGGCGTGCGGCGATGACCAACCCGGCCGACTCGTCGGCGAGATGCGCGTCGAGTTCGACGAAATCCTTGTCGCACAACAGGTGTGCGTCATCAACCAGCAGGAGACCGCCGGTGGCACCGCTGCGGTACCGGCGCGCGCCGTTCGCCGTGGCGAGCAGGTCGAGCAGCGCGCTCTTGCCGTAGCCGCCGGGGGCGATCACCGCCAGCCGCACCGGGGCGAGGTCGCCGCTGGTGATCGCGGCGCACAGCCTGCGGGTCGGGTCGTCGAGCACCAGCTCGTCCGGGGTCGCGTGCCCCGGGATCACCGGGCACCCCGGCGGCCGAACCGGAAGCCGCGCGCGGGCGGTTCCAGCGGGACGACCTCGACCGGTGGTCGCGGCGGCGGTTCCTCGGACACGTCGATCCCGTCCACAGTGGAGTCCAGCACCGGGAACAGCGCCGGTTCGCTTTCCGGGTCAGGCACCGGTTTCCGCACAGCGGAGGGCAGTTCAGGCGCGTGCGGGGCCAGCGCGAGCGCCGCGCCCCTGGCGGCGGCGGTGGCCGGGTCGTCGAGCACCGGTCCGGGGGCGAGGGCGGCGACCAGCGGGATCTTGGCCGTGCCGCCCGCGACGACGGCGGTCGGGGCCTTGCCGAGCATCGCGCGGGTCGCGGCCAGGGCGGGCAGCAGCACCGGGGCGGCCAACTCGGCGAACGCGGCGCGGGTGACGGTGACGTCGGTGCGCAGGTGCGGCACGGGGACGCGGACCTCGGTGGCGGCGGAGAGCCGCTCCTTGGCGGTGGCGCAGGCGGCGCGGAACGCCACCAGCAGCGCCGGGTCGGGCTGCGGGGCGAGCACGGCGGTCGTCTCGAGGTCGGTGCTGCCCGTGATCGCGGCCGGTGGGGTCGCCGAGAGCACGACGTGGCGGTACAGGGCGTCGTCGACCGCGGCGCCCGCGCGAGGGGTCACACCATGGGCAACGACGTCGAAGGCCACCGGGTTACGCACGAGTAGCGCGTGATCCGCGCGGTGCCCGCCGAGCAGCGACACCACCAGCGGCGATCCGGCCGGGACCGGGGTCTCGGCGTGGTGCGCCTCGGCGGCCGCGGTGACGGTGGGCAGCAGGGTGACCCCGGGCAGCCCGGCCTCGGTGAGCGCGTCGTACAGCAGCGCCTGTCGGTATGACCCCCACTCGGGTGGGTGGGTGACAGCGAGCCTGCTCGGCGGCCCGCCCTCGGCCTCGGCGACCACGTCGACGACCCACCCGGCGATGGCCGCGACCAGGTTCTCCGCCGGGTAGAGCTCGCCTGCGACCAGCACCGGGACGTCGTCGCCGACCCGGTCGAGCACGGCGCGCGCGATCCGCTCCGGCTGCTCGGCCCCCGCTCGTTCCGCGGCCGCGCCGACCAGCACTTCCCCTTGTGCGCCAAGGAAGATCGCCGACGGCAGCCAGCGCGCGGACCCGTCGAGCGCGACCACCTCGACCGGCCCGAACCCGGTTCCGGCGCGGCGGCGCACGGCGGCGGCGCACCGGGTGCGGCCGATGTCGACGCCGAGCAGGTAGGACGGGGAACCGGGCATGGCGGTGCGGTCCTCCTCGGTCACTGGTGCCCCAGTTCGTACCAGGCGACCAACCCCCGTCAGCAACCCCGAGTGGTACGCACAACACTCCCTAACCCCCTAATAGGTGAATAGTCACCGACCGTTCGGTGGGGGATTGAGACAGGGAGTGATCCCCGATGGCGGCATCCGCCATCCGGCCTACCGTTGTCGATCATCAGCCAGGGTCGATGCCCCGGTCCCCTGGCCGAGTCCCCGCCCGTCGCCATCCCCCGAGGAGAAGCAGTTGTCCAGCTCCGGCTCCGGCCAGCCCACCCCGCTCGCCCAGCCCACCGCCCAGCCCGCCGAGCCGCTCACCGGCACGGACGCCGGTCAGACCCTGCACGAGTTCGTGCTCGGCCTGATCTCCGACGACGCCGCCCGCACCGCCTTCGCCGCCGACCCCTCCGGCACCCTGGCTGGCGCGGGCCTCGGCGACGTCTCGGTGCAGGACCTGCAGGACGCGCTGCCCTTCGTCGCCGACTACGCCCCCGCCGCCGACCTGCGCGAGGTGTCCGAGGTGCTGACCTCGGCGACCACGGCCACCGGCGACCTGGACCCGAGCGCGGCCGCGGGTGAGCTCGAGATCGGCTCCGACTGGTTCTCCAGCGCCAGCGCGTTCGAGCAGAACGGCGGCCTGCACGCCGTCACCGCAGGTGCCACCAACGACTTCGGCTACGCCGCCGACCTGACCGTCGACGACGACTCGCTCGTCGGCGCGTTCGCCCTGGAGTCCGAGCAGGTCACCGGGTCCGGCCAGGTCGCGTTCGCCGACGACCGCGTCGCCGCCGCGGCCGGGACCGACTTCGGCTCCGCCGCCGCTGCCGCCTCGTCCTCCGGTGCGGCCGCGGCCGTTGGCGCGGCCGGGTTCGACGCCGATGTCGACGTCGACCTGTCCCTTGTGGACTACTCCGACCCGACAGCCGCACTCGACGCCGTCGCGCTGCCCGAGGTCGAGGTGAGCGTGGCGGGCACCGGTTCGCTGAGCACCACGGGCCTGACCGACCGGTTCGACCTGCCCGGCACCGACCTGCACGGCATCGACCCGACCGGCGCGCTGGACACCGACTCGTTGCGCGGCACCGACCTCACCGCGGGCACCGTGGCGGACTTCGTCAGCTCCGGCGGTGAGCTGCTGCACGGTTCGCCGGTCGACCTCGGCGGGTTCCTCACCGGTTCTTCGCCGCTCGACCACGTCGAGGAGATCAGCGAGCACCTGCGGGCCACCCTGCCGCAGCCGGTCCCCGCACCGGAGCCCGCGCAGCACCTCCCGGTCGACACCGGCGCGCTGCCCGAGCTGCCGGAGCTCCCCCAGCTGCCCGGCGGGCTGCCGACCGACCACCTGCCGCAGCTGCCCGGCGGGCTGCCGCACCTGCCCACGGACCTCCCGCACCTCCCGCACCTGCCCGAGCTCCCGGTCGACCTGCCGCACCTGCCGCAGCTCCCGGTGGAGGTCCCCGACCTCCCGGTGGCCAACCCGCTGCCGGACGTGGCCAGCCAGGTGTCCCACTCCGTGGGCGGCCTGACCGACGGCGCGCTCGGCGACCACGGCCTGCCCGACGTCGGCGGCCTCACCGGTGACCTGGACCTCGGCCACTGAGCCGACCCGCGGTGGCGGCGGGGTCTGTCCCAGCGACAGGCCCCGCCGTCTTCACCTATCCGGGGGAACAAGGCATTCTCAAAAGGGTGATGACCGCGCCTCCCTGGTTGGACCTGTTGGACGACACCATCCGCGCCTGCGCGACCCACGAGCGCCACGACCTGGTCGACCGGCTGCTCGACCGGCGCGCCGGTCTGCTGGAGCCGGGCCGCCGCGTGGTGGTCGCCGGGTACCCGGGCAAGGGCAAGAGCGAGCTGGTGAACGCCCTGGTCGGCGCCGACGTGTGCCCGGTCGGCACGGACCTGACCACGATCGCGCCCACCGTCGTCCGGCACGCGGAGAGACCGACGCCGCTGCTGGAGGCCTCGGACCGCTCGGCGGGTCGCGACGTCGGGCTGCCGCGCGCGCTGCTGGGTGCCGGGCTGGTGCTGGTCGACTCCCCCGGGTTCGGCGCGCCCGGCTGCCCCCGGACCGCGCGGGCGCTGGCGGTGCTCGCCGACGCCGACGCGGTGCTGGTGGTGACCGACGCGACCAGTGAGCTGAGCGCGCTGGAGCTGGAACTGCTGGTCCACGTCAGCAGGCTGTGCCCGACCGTCCTGGTCGCGCTGACCAAGATCGACCTGGTGCCCGGGTGGCGCCGGGTCGCCGAGGTCGACCGGGGCAGGCTGGCCGAGGTCGGGGTGGTCGCGCCGCTGATCCCGGTGTCGTCGGTGCTGCGCGCGGCCGCGGTGCGCACCGAGGACGCCGAGCTGAACAAGGAATCCGGGTTCGCCGACCTGATCGGCTGCCTGCGCCGCGACGTGCTCACCGACCCCGCGCGGGTCGCGGCCCGGGCCGCCGCGGCGACGAGCGGGTTGGCGCTGGAGCAGCTGATCACCCCGCTGCGCGCGGAGTTCGACGCGGGACTCGCGCCGACCGACACGCGTGCGCTCTCCGAGTGGCAGTCCGCGGGGCGGCGGGTGGAGCGGCTGCAGCGGGAGAGCGCGCGCTGGCAGACCCAGCTCGCCGACGACGTCGGGGACCTGTTGGCGGACCTGGACTTCGACCTGCGCGAACGCACCAGGCGGATCCTGCGCGAGGTGGACGACTACTTCGACGCGGCCGACCCGGGCACGGTGTGGGACGAGTTCAGCGACTGGATGCACGACGCGCTGACGGCGGTGGCCGAGGTCAACTCCGGCTGGCTGGTCGAGCGGTTCGAGTGGATCGCCACCCGGGTCGCCAGGAAGGCCCTGCCCGGCAACGACGTCGTCCCCGGCGAGATGCTGCGCGCGTTGGGCGGCAGCTGGCACGACGACCTGCGCAAACCCAACATCGAGCGGTTCTCCCCGGCGCAGAAGGTGTTCGTCGGCCTGCGCGGGTCCTACAGCGGCCTGCTGATGTCCGGCCTGGCGACCACCCTGGCCGGGCTGCCGCTGATCAACCCGATCTCCCTCGGCGCGGGCGCGGCCTTCGGCGCCCGCAGCGTCTTCGAGGAACGCGGCGCCCGCCTCAAACGCCGCCAAGCGGTCGCCAAGACCGCCGCCCAGCGCCACGTCGACGACTTCTTCCTCCGCTACGGCAAGGAAGCCAAGGACGCGACCCGCACCGTGCACCGCGCCCTGCGCGACCGCTGCACCGAGGTGGCCCACTCCCTGCGCGAGGCAGCGGCCGAGTCCGCTCGCGTCATCAAGACCGAACTCGAGGCCGAATCCGCCCGCAACACCGCCCGCCTGACCCAGGTCCGCCGCGACCTGGAACGCCTCCTGGCCCTCCGCACCCGCATCGAAGCCGCCAGGTGACCACCTCACCGCACGACCACCTGAGGGCCGCTCGACATGGCCGCCCGCGGCAAAGCAGCCCCGACGCCATGTCACGATCGAGTGGATCGAAACCCCCAAGTGAGAGCCCATGACTGACCTGCCCACGATCACCTGGGGCCTGCTCGAACGAGCCACCCGCGAAGCACCACCCAGCGCGCAGGTGGCAGGCGAGTGGTTGGCGCGGTTGCAAGGGCCGCTGCGGGTTGGTGTCGTCGGGGCACCAGGGGTGGGGCGGAGCACGGTGGTGCGGGCGTTGGCTGGGGCGCCGTTCGAGGTGGTGGAGGGGGACGCCGCGGTTCGGTTGTGGTTGGTGCGGAGGCCGGATGAGGCCGTTGTGGCGGATGCGGTGTCCACGATCGTGGTGCTGGCTCGTGCGGACGAACTGGGTGGGGGCCGGGTCGACGCGGTGGCGGCGGCGGGCAGGGTTGCGGCACGGCATGCGCGGGAAGACCTGGGCGAGCGGTGCCAGGCGGTCGTTGCGGTCGCTGCGCTGCCTGCCGTAGGTGGGCTGCGGCTGACCAGGGACGATGCGAACGCCCTTGCGGCGTTGGTGCACGAGCCGGACGCACTGCTCTCCGTCGACCGGCTAAGGGCGCGGGTAGGCGCCGCGTTGCCGGACAAGCTGGGGATGTTCGGCGTGCGGGTGGCGGTGGAGCTGGTCCGGCAGGGCGCGGCGGTGCCGTCCGGGTTGGTGCACCACAGCGGCGTCCAGGACCTGCTGGACGCGGTCGACACGCACTTCCTGGCGCGGGCGGGCGTGTTGCGGGCGCGGGCGGCGTTGCTCGCCATCACCCCGTTGTTGCGCGGCCACCCGCTGTCCGCCGACGTCGAGCGGGTCCTGGCCAGCGCGCACGAGCCCCACGAGTTGCGGCTCCTGGCGGCGCTCGACGCGGGTCGGGTCAGCTTCGGGCACCGGGACGAGGAGGCCAGGTACCTGCTCGGCGCGCACGGCACGTCCCCCGCCGCCCGGCTCGCGGTCAGCGGTGACGCCTACCCCGCCCACCTGCGCTGGCAGGCGCTCACCGAGTCCCCCGACCTCACCCACGACGAACAGCGCGCGGCGGCGACCGTCGCCCGAAGCTGCGCGGCGCTGGTCGCGGTGGGGGTCGTCGAATAGCGGCTGGTCCTGCGCCGGGATACCGTCACCTCGGTTGTCCGTGGTAGTTGAGGAGTTGCCAGCGTGCTGTGGGGTTCTGGACACGACCGGCTGCTCGCGTTCGTCTACCGGTGCGTGGGCTGCTGCGTCCCCGACCAGCGCTTGGTCGGTGATCTGACGGTGGAGGTCGTCGCCTCGCTGCACGGCCGCCCCGACCTCAACCGGGACCAAGGCCGCGCCCGTGTCGTCGCGCGGCTGGTGGAGGCGCTGACCCCGTACGCGAACCCGGACGAGATCCAGGCGGGCGTGCGGTTCGCCGCGTGGCTGGACCAGACGCCGCGGTCGGGGGTGGACCCGCACGCCAGGGTCGTCGCGGTCCGCGGTTTCACCCGGCACCTGCCCGTGTTGGCATGATCGCGGTCGCAGGCGCGAGCGGGTACGTCGGCCGCAAGTTGATCCGCGCGCTTGGCAGGCCGGTGCTGGCCCTGGGTCGGCGCGCGGAGGCGTTGCCCGACGGCGAGAACGTGCGCAAGGTCGCCGTCGACGTCACCGACACCGGGGCGTTGACCGAGGTCCTGCGCGGTGTGGAGACGGCCTACTACCTCGTCCACGGCATGGCGGCAGGCGGGGATTTCGCCGAACGCGACCGGGACACCGCGGCCTCCTTCGCGGCGGCGGCCAAGGCGGCCGGGGTCGGGCGGATCATCTACCTGGGTGGACTCGGGCACGGGAAGCTGTCTCGGCACCTCGCCAGCAGGCAGGAGGTCGGCCGGGTCTTGGCCGAGGCCGGTGTGCCTGTGGTCGAACTGCGCGCCGCGGTGATCATCGGGTCCGGGAGCATCTCGTTCGAGATGTTGCGCTACCTCACCGAACGGCTGCCGGTGATGATCTGCCCGCGGTGGGTGTGCACGAAGGTCCAGCCGATCGCCGAGGCCGACCTGGTCGCGCACCTGGTGCGGGCGGCCGATCCCGAGGTCCCCGCAGGCGTGCACGAGGTCGGCGGGCCGGATGTGTTGACCTACCACGACCTCATGCAGCTCTACGCGTCCGTGCGCGGTCTGCCGCGCCGCCGGATCGTCCAGGTCCCCTTGCTGACACCGGGTCTGTCCGCGCACTGGGTCAACCTGGTGACGCCGGTCGACCGCGCGGTCAGCCGGTCGTTGATCGACAGCCTCACCACCGACGTCGTCGTCACCACCCCCAGCCCGGCCTTCGACATCGAGCCGACGCCGATGACCGAGGCCATCAAGTCCACAATGGACGAACAGCGGGACCGGATAGCCGCCAAGGCGTTCGGGTTCACCAACGGCGTGCTCGACGGCGTGTTCACCCTGTCGACCGAGGTCGAGATCCCCCGGTCCGACACCCCGGCCGCCCGGCTCGACCTGCGCCGCTGCGGCGGTTCGCTGCGCTGGTACGGCTGGGCGTGGGCGTGGTGGCTGCGGATGCTGCTCGGCAGGCTCTTCGGCGAGCGGCTGACCCTGCACCGGCCGGACAAGGTGACCAAGGGGGCCACTGTGGACTGGTGGACGGTCGCGGAGTTCGGCGACCAGCACATCGTGCTGCGCACCGAGAAGTGGTTCTGCGGCGAGGCCTGGCTCGGCTACCGGATCAGCGGGACCACGCTGCGGCAGGTCGGCGCGTTGCGGTCCAAGGGTTTGCTGGGCTGGGTGTACTGGCGCGCGGTGTACCCGATCCACCTGGTCGTGTTCCGGGTGATGGCGCGCAAGCAGGTCACCAGGGCGCACGCGTTGGCCCAGCAGGGTCAGTGAGGTTTCTCCAGCCACCGCACGAGTTCGAAGCCGCGCACCGCCGCGGGTACCGTCGCCGAGCAGGTGAGCGGGGAATCGCTGCGGTGGAACACGGCCCGCACTTCGAGTGTCGCACCCTCCAGTTCGACCAGCCATTGCTCGTGTCCACTGTGGCTCACGTTCAAGGGCCGGAACGAGTCGACGCCTGCGTTGCCGGAGTGCGATCGGGCCAGTTCCTGGGCGGCCTGCACAGGTGCCGCGTACGTCGATCGGCCACGGAAGTGTTCCAGCTCGAGGAGTCCAGCCTCGTACCTGCAGGCGATGTGTTCTGCCTTCTCCGGTGGCACTTGGCCGTAGTAGAGGCCGTGCGGGAGGGCGATCATGTTGCCCGCGAACCGGTCACCGCCGACATGCGTGCACTCCCACGTCTCCTCGGGGCGCAACGTTGCCAACGCCGCAGCAAGAGGTCGACCCCGGATCGCGCAACACGCATCGTGGCGACCGTGGGCGCACACGAGGTAGATCGGCGCGGTCGACAATTCGCCACGCGGTTCGGCCAGCCCGAGGTCGGTCAGCTCGCTGGGATCGGCGAACTGGCTCCACCACGCGCGTTCCCGGCCCGGGGTCGATTCCACGAAAGCCCACCGCCGTGGACCCGGCTGCGCCCGGCCAGGACGGCGGATCAGCAGTACCCGCGCGTGGGCGGCCGACGCTTGGGCGGCGATAGCGGCAACCACGTCCTCCGGTAACGACGAGTCCCGCCACGGGTGCGGACCCCACGGACCCGGCTGTTCGACCAAGAGCCAGTGCCGCACCGGGGGTGCGCTGGCGCCGAGTGGGTCCCCCCGGCGTAGGCACCCGTCGGAACAGCGCTCCACAGCCGGCTCAGTGGTCACAAGGCACGAGGATTCCCTCTCGCAGCAGTCTCCGCACGAGGACCATCTGATCGGCCACCGGGAGATCCGGCAATTCGCCCACAACGCGGGGCTCTCCGGTCAACAGCGCCCTCATCGCCGCAACGGTGCTGGCGGGTAGGGACAACGTGTCACCTGGGATCTCCAGAACGACCTTGTCGCCCTCTTCGCGCAAACGGTGCCGCAGTCCGGCGCGCAATCGCACGACAGAGCCTGTTCCGGCAGTTTGCGCGGCGGACGCTTGCGCCAGCGGCCCGATCGGCTCCGGCCGTGTTCCGTGCCACACCCGGTTCCTCACCCGTCGAACCACTTCGTCCACGGGCGTGTCCTTGAGCACCCGGGCCAACGCTTCCACGGTGGCGGCGAGGTGCGGGGCGATCTGGTCCGGGTCGGCCACGTCGATGCCGAGTGGGAGGGTCGCGCGCAGGTCGTCGTCCCGGCCCGCCAACCCCAGCAGCGCCTCGACCAGGGTGTACCGGGTCAGCACGTGCACGCCGACGGTCAGGTGCGCGGACACCTCGCCGAGCGCGGTCGCGGAATGCAGGTAGCCGCGCGGCAGATAGAGGGCGTCACCGGGGTTCAGCGTCTCTTCGATCAACGGCGTCTCTTGCGCGCGGGCGGCCACGGCGTCGGCACGCTGGTCCCACGGCTGGTCACGCAACGGGTCTTGGTGCACCGGCGCGTGGATCCGCCACCGCTTCTGCCCCGCGACCTGGAGCACGAACACGTCGTGCACGTCGTAGTGCGCCGAGAAGCCCTGGGAGGACGGCGGCGTGATGTAGGCGTTGATCTGCACCGGGTGGCCGAGGTCGACACCGAGTTGCCCGGCGAAGTCGATCAGCGGCGGCCACAGCCGGTGCAGCCCCTGCAGCACCACCGTCGCCCCGCCGTCGAACAGCCGCGCGACCGAGGTGTCGTCGACCTGGTCACCGATCTCCGCGCCGACCCCGCCGCCCGAGGTGAACTGGTTCGACGACAGCACCGCGCCGTCCTTGGCGACCCGCAGGAACGGGGTGCGCAGGCCGCGCCGGGACAGCAGTTCGTCCACGTCGGCCAGGGTCAGCAGGTCGTCGAAGCCCTTGGGCAGCCCACCGGCGGGGGTGAGCAGCGGCCGCGCGCCCCAGTGCCGCGCGGCGAACTCGTCGGGCTCGACCCCGACACACCGCCGGACGGCCGGGCGGTCCGTGCTGGACCACCCGGCCGCCGAGGCAACGGGACTCGCCGTCATCGGGCGCTGCCGTCGGCACCGCCGTCCGCGCCGCCGTCGCCGCCCGCGCCACCGTCCTTGGCACCGTGGTCCGACCCGGCCCCGGAGTCCGCACCGCCGTCGGCCCCACCGTCCGCGCCCCCGTCAGCACCGCCGTCGTGGCCACCGGGCACACCGGACGCGCCGTGGTCAGCGGTCCCGGCCGCGCCGTCAGCGCCACCATCGGCCCCGCCGTCAGAACCCGCGGTGTGGCCGCTGCGGATGTCGTCGTCTTCCAGAGACATGGCTACCTCCTCGTGGTGGGCGACCCATCCAGATGAGTCCCGGCCTTTGTACCCCCGAACGGGGCACACCATGCATCGGATCCACCCATCGAGCCATCCAGGCCTGGTCCTGCTCCTTGGTGGCCCCGAATCGGTCACGCCGAGCGGCACGTCCATCAATCAGGCCTGCGGGCTTGCGCACCGTCCTTGAATGGGTCACGGCGGGTGGCGAGTCCACCCGTTGGGGTTCACGTTTGCCCCGGGTGGGGGTCGGGTATCTCCGGGCGGGGCGTGACGCGCGGGAGGTGCGATGGGGACGCCGACGTTGCTCGACGACCGGTATCTGGTCGGCGAGCTCATCGGTTCAGGGGGCATGGCTGATGTGCACCGTGCGGTGGACACCCGGTTGGGGCGTCCGGTCGCGGTCAAGCTGTTCCACCCGAAGGCGGATGGTGGAACCGTGGCCAGGCTCGACACCGAGGCCAGGGTGTTGGCCGGGTTGTCGCACCCCGGTGTCGTCCGCGTGTTCGACGTCGCCGTGGAGAACGAGCGGCCGTACCTGGTGATGCAGCTGGTCGAGGGCGGCACGCTGCGCGACCGGCTGGACCGGGGGCCGCTGCCCGCGACCGATGTGGCCGTGATCGGGATCCGGCTGGCCGAGATCCTGGGGTACGTGCACTCGCGGGGGATCGTGCACCGCGACGTCAAGCCGTCCAACGTGCTCATCGACGACGAGGGCGCCTGCTGCCTGGTCGACTTCGGCATCGCGCGGGCCCTCGGTGGGGCCCGCCTGACCTCCACCGGTCACTGCGTCGGCACGGCGGCCTACCTCGCACCCGAGCAGATCCGGGGTCAGCTGACCGGACCGGCCGGTGACATCTACTCACTCGGGCTCGTGCTGCTGGAGTGCCTCACCGGCACGACCGCGTACGAGGGGTCCGACATCGAGGCCGCGATCGCTCGGCTCACCCGGGACCCGGAGATCCCCGACTGGTTGCCCGAGACCTGGGCGGACGCGATCACCGCGATGACCCAGCGGGAGCCGTCCGACCGACCCGACGCTGCCGAGTGCGTGGTGCTGCTCGCCGCGGCGGCTGGTGAAGCACCGGTGCAGGCGCCGAAGCCCGCGCCCCGGCAGGTCCGACAGGACGCCACCACCGAGGCGCCGATGGACTTCGCCGACGAGCTGCGCGCCCGCCGGACCCCGTCCCGCCTGGTGCACGCGAGCCTGGTGGCCGGTGCGCTGCTGGTCGGCGGGGTGGCCGCGCTGCTCTCGGCGGGTGCGTCGAACGCCGACCCGAGCCCGTCCCCCGCAGCGGTCACCCTGACGACGGTGCCGACCACGACGCTGGGCATGGCGCCGATGCCGGTGCGCGCGGCGACCGGGGTGATCGAGGTGCCGACCGTGCAGACCCGGGTGGTCACGATCACCCGCGAGGAGCAACGGCCCCGGTTCCCGTGGCCGACCTACCCGGGCGGGTGGGGCGACTGGGGGCACGGCGGGTGATCGCGCCCCCGATCGGTGACCCCACCCACAGCGGGTCCTGAACTGCGGTCCCGCCCCGTTCGCCATCCTGCGGCCCGGCCCCTGCTCCCCATAGGCTGGGAGCGCGCGACTGCCACCCGAGATGTGACCGCCTCGCGCCGTACCCCGCGGCCGGGCAAGACCGAGGAGACCGTGTGCGGCCCTGGCCTGGAACCCCCTACCCGCTCGGCGCCACCTACGACGGTGCGGGCACCAACTTCGCCGTGTTCTCCGAGGCGGCCAGCCGGGTCGACCTGTGCCTGTTCGACGCCGACGGCACCGAGCACCGGGTGCGGATGCCGGAGGTCGACGGGTTCGTCTGGCACTGCTACCTGCCCGGGGTGCTGCCCGGCCAGCACTACGGCTACCGGGTCACCGGCCCGCACGACCCGACCGCGGGCCAGCGGTGCAACCCGACCAAGCTGCTGCTCGACCCGTACGCCAAGGCCGTCGGCGGCGCGGTGGACTGGGACCAGTCGGTGTTCGGCTACACCTTCGGCGAGCCGGAGCAGCGCAACGACGAGGACTCCGCGGCGCACACCGTCAAGGGCGTGGTGGTCAACCCGTTCTTCGACTGGGCCAACGACCGGCCGCCGAAGACCCCGTACAACGAGACCGTGATCTACGAGGCGCACGTGCGCGGGCTCACGATGCGGCACCCCGGGGTTCCCGAGGAGCTGCGCGGGACGTACGCGGGCCTGTCGCACCCGGCGGTGATCGAGCACCTGCAGCGGCTCGGGGTGACGGCGATCGAGCTGATGCCGGTGCACCAGTTCCTGCACGACCACGGGTTGCAGGAGCGCGGACTGCGCAACTACTGGGGCTACAACACGATCGCGTTCTTCGCCCCGCACGCCGAGTACGCGGCGCAGACCGCCCAGGGCGCGCAGGTCGCGGAGTTCAAGGCGATGGTGCGGACCCTGCACGAGGCCAACATCGAGGTCATCCTGGACGTGGTCTACAACCACACCGCGGAGGGCAACCACCTCGGGCCGACGTTGTCCATGCGCGGCATCGACAACGAGGCGTACTACCGGCTCGTCGAGGACGACCAGCGCTACTACATGGACTACACCGGCACCGGCAACTCCATGAACGTGCGCAACCCGCACACGCTGCAGCTCATCATGGACTCGTTGCGGTACTGGGTCACCGAGATGCGGGTGGACGGGTTCCGGTTCGACCTGGCGGCCACCCTGGCCCGCGAGTTCTACGACGTGGACCGGCTCTCGGCGTTCTTCGACATCGTGCAGCAGGACCCGGTGATCAGCCAGGTCAAGCTGATCGCCGAGCCGTGGGACGTCGGGCCCGGTGGTTACCAGGTCGGCAACTTCCCACCACTGTGGACGGAGTGGAACGGAAAGTACCGCGACACCGTTCGCGACTTCTGGCGCGGGGAACCGGCGACGCTCGGCGAGTTCGCCTCGCGCATCACCGGCTCGTCGGACCTCTACCAGGAGGACGGCCGCAAGCCGTTCGCGTCGATCAACTTCGTCACCGCGCACGACGGGTTCACCCTCAACGACCTGGTCTCCTACAACGACAAGCACAACGAGGACAACGGCGAGGACAACCGCGACGGGGCCGACGACAACCGGTCGTGGAACTGCGGGGTCGAGGGCCCGACCGACGACGTCGAGGTCACCGAGCTGCGGGCCCGGCAGCGGCGCAACATGATCGCCACCACGATGCTCTCGCAGGGTGTGCCGATGCTGCTGCACGGCGACGAGATGGCCCGCACCCAGGACGGCAACAACAACGGCTACTGCCAGGACAGCGAGCTGTCCTGGGTGGACTGGTCGCTTGCCGAGACCAACTCCGACCTCATCGACTTCACCGCCGGGGTGGTCGCGCTGCGGGCGCGGCACCCGGTGTTCCGGCGGCGGCGCTTCTTCGCGGGCAGGCCGATCCGGCGCGGCGACGAGCTGCGCGACATCGCCTGGTTCACCCCCGGCGGGCAGGAGATGTCGCACGAGGACTGGGAATCCGGGTTCGGCCGGTGCATCGTGACGTTCCTCAACGGCGAGGGCATCCCCGACCTGGACGCCCGCGGCGAACGGGTCACCGACGACTCGTTCCTGCTGTGCTTCAACGCCCACCACGAGGACATCTCGGCGATCGTCCCCGACGGCGACTACGGCGCCGAGTGGGAGGTCGTGCTCGACACCGCGACCGGTGAGGTCTCGGCTCCGCAACCCGCCAAGTACTCCGGCAAGAGCGAGCTGGTCCTGCCTTCGCGGTCCCTCATCGTGTTGCGACGCACCGGGAGCGAGTGATGCGGTCGACCTACCGGGTTCAGCTGCGGCCTGGCTTCGGGTTCGCCGAGGCCGCCGCGATCGTCGACTACCTGTCCGACCTCGGGGTCGGGGCGTTCTACACGTCCCCGATCCTGACGCCCACCCCCGGTTCGACGCACGGGTACGACGTTGTCGACCCGACGCGGGCGAACCCGGAGCTGGGCGGGGAGGCCGGGCGGCGGGCGCTGGTGGACCGGTTGCGGGCAGCGGGGTTGGACCTCGTCGTCGACGTCGTGCCGAACCACATGGCGGTGGAAGTCCCCTCTGCCAACAAGTGGTGGTGGGACGTGCTGGCTCATGGTCCCGAGTCGCGCTACGCCGGGTACTTCGACATCGAGTCGTTCCCGGTGCTGCTGCCGGTCCTGGGGTCCGATGAGGACGTTTCGGAGCTTCGCGTCGACGGTGACGTGCTCCGGTACTACGACCACACGTTCCCCATCGCGCCAGGGACGGGGGAAGGCGACGCTGCCGAGGTGCACGACCGGCAGCACTACCGACTGATCGACTGGCGCCGTGCTGGGCAGGAGCTGAACTACCGGCGGTTCTTCGACGTGACAACGCTTGCGGGCGTGCGCGTCGAGGTCCCAGAGGTGTTCGACGCGACCCACGGCGAGGTGCTGCGGTGGGTCAGCGAGGGTGATGTGCAGGGCCTGCGGATCGACCACCCGGACGGCTTGGCCGACCCGGGCGGGTACGTGCGGCGGTTGGCGGAGCGAGCTCGGTGCTGGATCGTCGTGGAGAAGATCCTGGAGCCGGGCGAGGACCTGCCCGCGTCCTGGCCGGTGGCGGGGACGACGGGGTACGACGCGCTGCGCGAGGTGTGCGGGGTGTTTGTCGACCAGAGTGCCGAGGACGCGTTCACCAAGCTCGCGGACTCGTTGGAGGTGCCGACGGACTACGCCGCGGTACTGGACGAGTCTCGCAGGCTGATCACCTCCCAGTCGCTGGCCGCCGAGGTCCGGCGGATCGCCTCGCACGTGTCCGATGTGGACCCGGCGGTGGCTCGGGAAGCGGTCGCCGAGTTGATGGTGTCGTTCCCGGTCTACCGGTCGTACCTGCCAGAGGGCGTGGAGTACTTGACGGCCGCCTTGGCCCGCGCGCGATCGCAGCGGCCGGACCTGGGCGAGGCGTTGGCCGCCATCGACACCCAGCTGCGGGCCAGGGGCGAGTTGGCCACCCGGTTGCAGCAGACGTCGGGGATGGTGGTGGCGAAGGGGACCGAGGACACCGCCTTCTACCGCTACACCCGGTTCGCCGCGCTCAACGAGGTCGGCGGCGACCCCTCGCACTTCGGCGTGAGCGTCGCGGAGTTCCACACCGCGCAGGCGCACCGGGAGGCCAACCACCCGCTGGCGATGACCGCACTGTCCACTCACGACACCAAGCGGTCGGAAGACGTCCGGGCGCGGATGGCCGTGCTGGCGGAGCTGCCCGACGAGTTCGGCGACGCGGTGCGCCGGTGGACGGCTCAGCGCGGGATCCCCGAGCCGAGCTTGAACCTGTTGGCGTGGCAGACCCTGCTGGGCGCCTGGCCGATCAACCCGGACCGGCTCTCGGCGTACCTGGACAAGGCGGCGAAGGAATCGAAGATCCGCACGTCGTGGACCGAGCACGACGAGGAGTTCGAGGAGACTGTGCGGGCCTGGCCGCGCGCGGTGCTCGGCGACCCGGGCCTGCTCGCCGAGGTGAAGGCGTTCGCGGCGCGGATCACGCCGTTCGGGTGGTCGAACTCGTTGGGGCAGAAGCTGCTGCAACTGGCCGGGCCGGGCATTCCGGACGTGTACCAGGGCACCGAGCTGTGGGACCTGTCCCTTGTGGACCCGGACAACCGGCGCCCGGTCGACTTCGCCGACCGGGCGGATCTGGTGTCCAAGCTCGCGACCGGGTGGCCGCCGCCGATCGACGAGACCGGAGCGGTGAAGCTTCACCTGGTCCGCACGGTGCTGCGGTTGCGGCGTGAGCGCCCGTCGTTGTTCACCGGGTACGCGCCGGTGTACGCGAGCGGTTCTGCTGCGCACCACGTCGTCGCGTTCGAGCGGTCCGGCCTGATCGCCGTCGCGACACGGCTCCCGGTGGCGCTTCCCGGTTGGGGTGACACCGTGCTCGACCTGCCGGATGGCGAGTGGGTCGACCAGCTGACAGGACGGGCGACGGATGGGCGGTTGGCGGACACGCTGGCCGATTACCCGGTGGCACTGCTGGTTCGGGGGGCGTGATGGACGAGCCGTTCAGCGTGTGGGCACCTCAGCGGTCGCGGGTGCGGCTGTACGTCGACGGTGCGCGGCACGAGATGGCCCGGGACGACCGGGGTTGGTGGCACGCGGAGGTTCCCGGGGCCGGGCCGGGCTCGGATTACGCGTTCCTGCTTGACGACGACGAGACGCCGCTGCCGGACCCGCGGTCGCTGTGGCAGCCGCAGGGGGTGCACGGGCCGTCGCGGCGGTACGAGCACCGGGCCTACGAGTGGGGCGATTCGGCGTGGACCGGGCGACCGGTCGCGGGCCGGGTGATCTATGAGCTGCACATCGGGACGTTCACCCCGGCAGGCACCTTCGCCGGTGCGGCCGAGAAGCTGGACCACCTGGTGGACCTCGGCGTCGACTTCGTGGAAGTGTTGCCGGTCAACGCTTTCGACGGCGTCGCCGGGTGGGGCTACGACGGCGTGCTGTGGGGCGCGACGCACGAACCCTACGGCGGCCCGGACGGCTTCAAGCGGTTCGTCGACGCCTGCCACCAGCGCGGCCTGGGCGTCATCCTGGACGTCGTCTACAACCACCTGGGGCCGTCGGGCGCGTACCTGGACCGGTTCGGGCCGTACTTCGCGGGCAAGAACATCTGGGGCCCCACACTGAACCTGGACGGCCCGGACTCCGACGAGGTCCGCCGGTACGTCATCGAGAACGCCCTCGGCTGGCTCCGCGACTTCCACATCGACGGCCTGCGGCTCGACGCCGTGCACGCCCTTGTGGACACCCGCGCGACGCACCTGCTGGAGGAGTTGGCGGTCGCGGTCGAGGTGCTGTCCACCGGGCTGGGTCGGCCGCTGTCGCTGATCGCCGAGTCCGACCTCAACGACCCGCGGCAC
The DNA here is from genome assembly GCF_024171945.1 of Actinokineospora globicatena. Taxonomy (GTDB): domain Bacteria; phylum Actinomycetota; class Actinomycetes; order Mycobacteriales; family Pseudonocardiaceae; genus Actinokineospora; species Actinokineospora globicatena. Next base: position 2,024,219 of record NZ_JAMTCR010000002.1, on the reverse strand, counting down.
GTGACCCCGCGAGCCGCAGGCGGCCTGGGCTTGGACGCGCAATGGTGCGACGACATCCACCACTCGCTGCACGTCGCGCTGACCGGGGAGACCTCGGGCTACTACGCGGACTTCGAAGGCGCCCTACCGACAACGTTGCGCTCGGCCTTCTTCCACGCTGGAACGTGGTCCTCATTCCGGCACCGCACACACGGCCGTCCCGTTGACCCGCTCACGACGCCCGGGCACCGATTCCTGGCGTACCTGCAAAACCACGACCAGATAGGCAACCGTGCGACCGGGGATCGGTTGACCGCAACAGTGCCCACGGCGCGGCTGCTGTGCGGGGCTGCCCTGGTGTTCTGCTCCCCGTACACCCCGATGCTGTTCATGGGCGAGGAGTGGGCGGCGTCGACACCGTGGCAGTTCTTCGCGTCGTTCCCGGACCAGGAGCTGGCCGAGGCGGTGCGGACCGGCCGCCGCCGCGAGTTCGCCGAACACGGCTGGGGCGAGTCGGAGGTCCCCGACCCGATGTCCCCCGCCACCGTCGCGGCATCCACTTTGGACTGGTCGGAACCCGCGTCAGGCGATCACCGATCGGTGCTGGAGACCTACCGGTCCCTGATCTCGTTGCGCCGCAACCACCCCGAGCTGGCCGACCCCCGCCTGGACCGCTTCACCGTCCAGGAGATCGACGGCTGCCTGCTGCTGCACCGGGGATCCCTGCGCGTAGCGGTCAACCTGGGCACCGGACCAGCGACGGTCCCCCTCCGCGCCAAGTCCATCCTGCTCACCAGCGAAGCAGTCACCACCGGGTCGGACAGCCTGATCCTCCCCCCGAACACCTTCGCCGTGGTCGGGCTCTAGCGATCCCCCCTGGGGCCGAGTTATCCACAGCCCGTCCGCAATGGACCGAACCCGTCGGCGCCTCCCGGTAAGCTGTACATCGGGAGCTGCTCAGCGCGGTTCGATCTTGTTCACCTGGTCCGGACACAGGTCTTGGCCGTGTCGTGCGGGACACGGCCAAGACCTGCGACACCGGGGTCGATCACTCCACGGTGCGCCGGTACCGGATCTCCCTGCGGGGGCCGGGTAGCGCGAACTTGCGGATGAGGTAGGTCAGCGCGGCGCCGATGAGGAGCCACACGATGGCCGCGGTGCCGTAGTTGAACAGCACCGCCGCCTTCTCCGAGGCCGGGGTGAAGAGGCCGTCGAAACCGAGCGACACCCCGGAGGAGAACCCGTCGACGAACGAGGCGAACCCGTTGCGGGGGTTGGCCTCGGCGAGGACCAGGATGATCTGCGCGACCAGCACGACCGCGAACAGACCGACCACGAACGTGATGGCCGAGCTCACCATGCGCACGGTGCGCACCCGGCTCGCGTAGCTGTCCTCGACCCGTTCGTTGACCACTTCCTCGTGGGCGGGACGGATGTACTGGTCGTCCCGGTCCACCGGTAACTGCTGGGTCCGCCGCGGGTCAGGCTCTTGCGGAACTGTCATGCACCCATGGTCGCACCACCGGGTGCCCCCTGCTTGACAACTCAGCCGCCAGCCGGGTACCGCTCCGCGAGCCGATCCAGGGTCGCCCGGATCGCGTGCAGGTTCTTGCCCGGGAACCGGACCCACACCAGCAGGAACCCGGCCTTGGCGGTGGACCAGTCGAACGTCTCGGTCACCTCGGTCCGCCCGTCACCGAGGTCCCGCAATTCCCAACGCCACCGGTGCCCGAAGAAGTGCCGCCACGCGATCCGCGTCCCCTCCTCGAACTCCACCACCGTGTTCAAGATCTTGTACGGCAGCCCGATCCGCATGTCCATCCCGAACCGGTCCCCCAGCCCCAGCCGCCGCCCCGCACTCCCCCGCGACGCCACCACCGACCCGGACCCGTCGATCACCGGGTGCTGCGCGGGATCCGCCAGCATCTCGAACAGCACCGGAGCAGGCACCCCGACCACCCTGCTCGCACTCACCCGCTTCTCCGTCATGCCCGCATGTTACTCGCCGGTACGCGCATTCGGGTGACCAGATCCCCCGCCGGTCAGCCCCGGCGGTCCCCGCCGGTCTCGCTCCGGTGCCCGACCGCGGCGATCATCGTGGCGAACACCATGCTGTAGAGGGTGAACACGACCGACCGCGTGAACTGCTCGTGCGTGGGCTCCTCGCGCATGCGGTGCACGTTGGCCAGGACCGAGAGCGCCGACCCGGCCACGACGACCAGGGCCATCAACGCGTCGAACTGCGGCGGGCTGTTGCCCAGCACGTTGTTCGCCACCCAGTCGCGCGCGACCTGGGGGTAGAGGGAGTGGCTGCCGCCGACGTCCCCGACGACCATCAGCATCGACCAGGACGTGCCGACGCCCAGCGCGCCCAGCAGCACGCCCCGGTACCCGCGCCCCGCCTTCACGGTCCCGGTGAGCTGGTCGACGACCAGTTGCCCGAGCAGGCACAGGACGCTCAGCGCCACCAGGAACAGCAAGAACGGGATCTCGAAGACGAGTCCGACGAACAGCAGGCCGAGCCCGACGCTCAAGGCGGTACCGATGACCACCCAGCCCACCGCCCCGAGCACGGTCACGTACGCGGGCCCGTCCGAGAAGTACGCGATGGCCGACAGGGCGGCGAGTGCCACCACGAGGACCCACACCCACCAGTCCCAGCCGCGGATCCACGCGGACGCCGCGAGCAACCACGGACCGAAGGTCCTGACCACCCAGTGCACCGCCGCGCCCACCCACGCCACCGCGTGCAGCCCGGCCGCCGCGAGGGGAGCCGTGAGCAGCGCGATGACCGCGAACGCGGGCTCCCGGTATCGCGCGGCGAGGGCGAGGACCGCCAGCAGGAACGCCCCCGTCGCCCAGATGAGGCAGGTCAGCAGCAGCGGGTACGCGGGCAGCGCCTCGTTGACCGCGGCACTGGCGTCCGCCAGCCACCGCAGCGGAGCCCACCCTTCCCGGGCGGTCAGCTTCGCGGTCCCCTCGGGAAGGCTCAACGCCGCGAACACGGCCCCGACCGACGCGTACAGCAGCACCATGAGCAGGGACAGCGCCACGAGCCAGAAACAGCCCAAGCGCTTCGCCCAGTAACCGGTGATCTCGCGACCCCGGTACTCGACCTCGAAGTTCCCCACCGCCGCCCCCTCGCCCCGTGCCCCCCGCAGCACTCCATCTATACCGGCGAGCAACAACAACGTTCCGGGATGCGACGGCCATCACCCGAACAGTCCAGCGCCTCGGCGGACAGACCCCTAGCGGTAGCCAGTCCTTTTGGGACGAACGCACCCCCTGCGCCCGCGAGGTCCCCAGCCGAACTCGCGGCCGTGGACTACGAACCCGAGAGTCCGCGACCCGGGCGGCACCACCAACGCGTGCGCGCGCCCCATCCGCACAGCCGCCCCATCACACCTTCGAGCGAACCCCCTTGACACCCCCGGGGCCCCACCCCAAGCCTGGCCCGGCCCCCACCCTCTCCGGGGGGCGTCCCTGGGCCAGTCTACCGGGACCCACCCACGGGCGATCTTGAAAAGGCACCCGCAGAGATCCACATGTGGACAACTTCTGTCGCCCAGAAGAGGGAACTCCGCGAACCGTACATGCGCCCCAACCTGGGGAAGCACAAACCGAGGCAGGGTCCCCGAGCGCCGCCGAAACAAACCCGCCCTTGACGGCTCAATGAGTCAGCAACTGCGCCATGCTCTCCCGCACCGTCGGGTCCGGTTCCGCGGCCACGGCGCTCCGCAGAGCCGACTGCACGTCCGGCTGCCAGGACTCCGGTCCCCACCCGGTCAACGTCCGCACCGCCATCACACGGTTGCGGACCACCGGGCACCGTAGCGATGTCAGGACGAACTCGACCCCCTGCCCGGGGAACTCGCGCAACGCTGTCACGACCACGTCCAACACCGCGTGGTCCGTCCACCGCGCGCCGATGCCCGCGATGTCGTCCGGGCCGGTGCCGAGGTCGGCCAGTGGCAGCACGTCCGAGGCGATGTCCAGGATGTCCGGCAGTCGTTCCTCGGTCGCCTGCGCGAGGAGGCCTGCCCAGTCGGCCGGGGTCGCGTCGGTGCGGACGCGGCGCATCGTGGCGGGGAAGCGGTCGATGCCGAGGACGGCGGCGGCGTAGCAGGCGTCGTGGAAGGTGCGGTCGTCGGTGGAGTCGAGGTCGGCGAGGGTCAGGTCGCGCCAGCGGGGTTCGGCCATGAGGTCGCGGCAGCCGCGGACCAGGGTGTCGTGGCGGGTGAGGTCCCAGCCCGCCGCGTAGCGCCGGTCCCAATCGGGGCCCGCGAGGAACTCGTCGACGCGGGCGGTGGCGACGAAGTGGCGCAGGCCGTGCGCGCGCCGGGTGAGGTGGCCGACGAGCAGCGACAGGGCGATGGGCGCGTCGGCGTAGTCGTCGATGTCCTCCGCGGGACCGCCCTCGATCAGCGCGCACAGGATGTCGGCGGCGGCGTCGAGCAGTTCGTCGTCCACCTCCGGCACCGACAGCGCGGGGACGAGCCCGCCGACCGTCGCGGCCCGGTGCGCGAGGTACCCGTCCTGCACCGTGTTGCGGAAACCGCCGCGCAGCAGCCACTCCCGCAGCCGGGGACCGGTCTGGTCGCCGAGGCGCTCGACGACGCCGATCCGCCCCCACCCCTCGACGCCGTCCGCCAGTGCGAGCAGCGCCGGTTCCGGATCGGCCTGGGTCGCTTCCACGGCGGCGAAGGCGAACAGGGTGAACTCCTCGTGCCTGCCCAACCGCAGCAGCACCTCGACATCCCCGCTGTCCGCGCCGAGACCGAGCAGGGCGATGCCGAACTTGACCGGCGCGCGGTGCTCGGACTCGGTCGCCAGCCGCCTGCCCAGGTCGTGCACCGGTCCGGCCAAGTCGAGCGCGCGCACGCCCGCCAGCACCTCGTCGAGTTCGGCGAGGACTTCCCGCTCGCACAGCGCGGTGTAGAGCGGTTCGTGGTCGCCACCGGTGACAGCGGCGGCGACCAGCGCGGGCAGGTCTGTGGTGACGTCGGCCGGGTGGTGGGTCAGCGCGGTGCCGTCGGACCACGGGACCAGACCACCGCCCCGCCGGTGGTCGATCTGGGCGTCCGGCAGCTCGTCCCCGCCGGGGAGCAGGCCGCGGCCGCTGGGATCGAGGTGACCGGTGATGTGGTCGTGGATCGAGGGCACGCACCCATTGTCGCGCGCGCATCCGACACCGCCCGCGACCAACCCGGCACCCGGCGCTCAGCCCAGGCGCTTGGTGAGCAACTCGAAGGCGAGGTCGGTGCGGCGCGGTTGGCCGAAGCGGTCGTCGCCGTAGGGGAACGGGATGAGCAGGCCGGTCCGGTCGTAGCCGCGGCGGACGTACCAGGCGATGAGGTCCGCGCGCGCGGTCAGCACCTTCATCCGCATCTCGGGCAGTCCCCAGTCCTCGCGGACGTGGCGCTCCGCCTCGGCCAGGGTCAGCCGCCCGATGCCGCCCGCCTGCCGGGTCGGGTCCACGGCGAACATGCCGAAGTACCCGGCACCGTCCACCTCGGCGACGTGGCAGCAGGCGACGACAGCACCGTCCTGTTCGGCGACGAGCACCGCGCTCTTGGGCGCGGTGATGACCTCGGCGACGCCCGCCGGGTCGGTGCGCTGGCCGTCGAGCAGGTCGGCCTCTGTGGTCCACCCCGCACGGCTCGCTTCGCCCCGGTAGGCGGATTCGACCAGGGGTACCAGGGCGTCCACGTCGTCGGTCGTGGCGCGGCGGAAGGTGAGCACGAACCGAGCCTAACCCGCGACGGCCGGTGACTACGCTGCCCGCATGGGACTGTTCGGTCGCAGGAAGGCCAAGGCGGAGGCCGCCGCGCTCACCGAGCACCTGGTGCTGGACCGGTGCTGGGACGACTTCGCCCTCGACGTCGGCGTTGACGCTGTCGCCGACGGGCACCGCAAGGCGGCACTGGCGTTGCTGGGCGAGAGCCGCGACGACCACGAGACGCGCACGCAGCGGGTCCGCGCGCTCGCCGACGCGGCCGTCGGGCAGTCCACCGACATCCGCGAGCTGCTCACGGCGGACGAGCTGGACAAGGAGGCGGCCGCCGATGTGCTGCTGTGGCTGGGGAGCACGCTGATCGCGGAGGCGTGGAAGATCCGCGGTGGCGGGTCGGCGCGCGGTGTCGGCGAGGAGCGGTTGAAGCTGTTCTCGTCCCGGCTGCGTGAGGCGCGTGACCCGTTGATGGCCGCGGCGAAGCTGGCACCGGACGACGCGACGCCGTGGGTGGAGTTGCAGCGGTACGCGCGGGGGATGCGGTTGGACCGGCCACAGCGGGACTTCGTGTGGCTAGAGGCGATGCAGCGGTGCCCAACCTCTTATCCCGCGCACGCCGGGCGGTTGCAGACGCTCGCGTTGAAGTGGGGTGGGTCGCACGAGGAGATGCTGTCTTTCGCGCGTGACACTGTCGCGAAGGCCGCGCCGGGCAGTCCTCTAGTCGCGATGTTGCCCACGGCGCACGCGGAGTACCTGCTCAACGAGGGCGACAGGTTCATCGCCGAGGGCAGCGCGTGGGCCTACGTGAAGCTCAACGCGCGGTACTTCAGTTCGGAGTTACGCGCGGAGTTGGTGGAGGCGGACACCAAGGGGTCCGCCTCCGGCGTCTTCGCGAAGGAGGTTCACAACCTGTTCGGGTGGGCCATGTTGGAGTCCGGTGAGCTGGACCGAGCCCGTTGGCACCTGGCGCGGGTGGGTAACCGGCCGTCGTCGCTGCCGTGGTCCTACAGCGGCGAGCACGCCTACGCCCGGGCCCTGGTCCGGTTGGGTGTGTCGATCTAGGTCGACCTAGCAGGCCTGCCACCAGTAGTCGAGCTTCGGCGGCGCGGCGACGTCGACGTGCTCGCCCGGCTTGGGGATGGCGACCGCGACCCCGTGCTTCTCGGCTTCCACGAGCAGCCGGTCGACCGGGTCGGTCCACGGGTGCGGCGCGAGGCTGAAGGTCGCCCAGTGCACCGGGATCAGCAGTTCACCGCGCACGTCGAGGTGGGCGGCGATGCCCTCCTCGGGTGTCATGTGGATGTCGGGCCAGCCCGGCGCGTAGGCACCGATCTGCACGAGGGTCGCGTCGAACGGGCCGTACTGCTCGCCGATCTCCTTGTAGCCCGCGAAGTAGCCGGAGTCGCCGGTGTAGAACACCTTCTTCTTCGGACTCGCCACGACCCAGGAAGCCCAGAGGGTGCCGTCGCGCTTGAAGCCCCTACCGGAGAAGTGCTGGGCGGGGGTCGCGGTCAGGGTCACCTCGCCGATGTCGACTGACTCGTGCCAGTCGAGCTCGATGATCCGGTCGGCGGGGACGTGCCAGCGCTCTAGGTGCGCACCGATGCCCAGCGGCACGACGAACGGCGCGTCTTGGGTGCGTACAAGCGCGCGGATGGCGGTGAGGTCGAGGTGGTCGTAGTGGTCATGCGAGATGACTACGGCGTCCAACCGCGGGAGTGCCTCTATGGACTGCGGTGGCGCGTGCAGCCTGCGCGGTCCGACCAGCCGGGACGGGGAGACCCGGTCACTCCACACCGGGTCTAGCAGCACTCGCGCACCGTCCAGCTCGACCAGGCTGGTGGCGTGGCCGTACCAGGTGATGTGGAGACCGGTGTCGACCGGGCCTAGAGGCTCGACGACCGGGATCGGACCGGCAGGCTTACGCAGGTGCCAGTTGCGGGAGACCGCCCGCAACGTGTCACGCATGGTGTCCGGGCCCGGAGGCGTCGCAGGGGCCTGGTTGCGGAACGCACCATCCCTGTACTGGGGGGACTTGGTGACCCTGTCTCCGCGCGGTCGCCTTCCGAGGGCTACCGGCACGTCCCAGGCGACCCAAGCGGCGGCGGCAGCAGTAACCGCTAGCGCGGTCAGGACTCGCTTCATTCCGTCGATGGTCCTCGCGGCTGCCTGTGATCGCTCTCAGAGGGCGCCGCGATCCAGGTCACAGCGTCCCCTCTAGCGCTCTCTAGCCGCTAGCCGCAGTCGCATCGCACGCCGCGCGACCAGCCCAGGGCGGGGCGAGCGCACTGACACCGAACTGAGGAAGGCAGGGTCAACGTGCAGACTCGCCGGCGCCGGATAGTCCTCGTGCGGCGCGTTGGGGTGCTCTGGCGGCAAGAGGTCGAGGATCGCGCGTAGCGCCCAACGGGCGTGGCCCTGGTAGGACCACACCACGGACTCGGCGGCGAACACGTCCCAGTCCCGCACGATCCGCGATCTCGCCGCGGTCACGTCGTGCGCGTCCTTGATCACCACGTAGTCGACGTGGGTCTCCCACGCGTAGGTCGCGACGATGGCCTCAGGCCGGTCGGCGCCCCCGCAGAGGTAGACGGTGAAGCCGTCCGAGACGACCGAGCGGAGCAGGTCGTCGATCTCCGTGAGTTCGGACGGTTGTGACTGCTGGCAGGGCTGGCTCATCGTCATCACCCGATTGGCCGGTGCCATCGCCGAGATGCCGCAGGCGGTGATGACACGGTGTGTTCGTGCTGTCTGTCTACCCCACCCGAATGACCCACGGGGGTGGAGTGATGTCAATGACACAAAGAAGACACATATCGATGGTCCCACACCTGCGGGTGATAGCTCGCGAGGTATCGACCGGGTAAACGCTGCACTGCCGGTACCCACCCGCTGCTAGGACCACTCAAACGGGTGACTAGTCTCACGGCGCACCACCGTCGGTGGCTCGACTGTGACTCGTTCGTGTCGGGGGCCACGGACGCCCTGCTGAGGATGGAGTTCCCTTGCGCATGTCCTTCTCCCGCGACTGGCTCCGCCTCGCGGGCCGCACCGCCGTCATCACCGCCGTCGCCGGTCTCTCGCTGCCGCTGCTCGCGGGCACCGCCAGCGCGCACACGCCCACCTACGGGGCCGAGTGCGACCGGGAAACGGGTGTCACCACGGTCTGGATCAAGGCCGAGGCCTACGACCCGTCCGACAACGTCAAGAACACGGTGGTCGTCAAGGACGGCGACAAGGTGCTCATCAACGAGACCTTCCGGGCCAAGCTCGAGAAGAAGACGTGGCAGCTCGACGGCAGCGTCGACCACAAGCTCACCTTCGACGTCGACATCACGCCGGACCCGAACCAGCCCACCTGGGAGCTGCACGAGTCCAAGACCGTGAAGGCGTGCAAGGTCGAGACGACGAAGCCGACCAAGCCGAGCGAGACCACCACCACCACGGTGGCCCCGACCACGACCAAGCCGTCGTCGTCCGCGCCGACCACCGCGAGCACCGTGGTCGCGCCGACCACCACGACCAACCCGAACGACCTGCCGGACACCGGCTCGAACGTCGGGCTCCCGCTGGCCATCGGTGGCCTGCTGGTCCTGGGTGGCGGTGGCGCCCTGTTCGCCGCGCGCCGGGCGAAGCGCGGCAGCAGCAACTAGTCACGTGAACGCGGAACGGCCGGGCCCCGGTGGGCCCGGCCGTTTCACGTTTTACGGGGTCGGAGTCTGAACAGGACTCGTGATCGCCTCGAACACCAGCATGGTGTTGACCGAGACCACCTCCGAGCGGTTGAGCAACCGGGCGATCAGCAGCTGCTGCAGGTGCGTGGTGTCCGGTACGGCTACCTGGATCAGGTAGTCGTCGGGGCCCGCGACGTGCAGCAGCGACACGGTCTCCGGCTGCTCCAACACGAACGCCTTGAACTCTTCGACCACGCGCTGCCGGTGGGGCCTTACCCGTACCGACAGCAGCGCACTGATGGGCCTACCGAGCGCGGCAAGGCTGACCGTCGCGTGGAAGCCGGTGAGCACACCGCGCCGCCGTAGCGATCGCACACGTTCCAGCGCGGTCGACGGGGCGACGCCGACTATCGAGGCGAGTTCCTTGTTCTGCAACCTCGCGTCGCGTTGCAGCTCGCGCAGGATCGCGAGGTCGGTTGCGTCGATGTCGGTTGGCTGGCCCATGCGTCTTCTGTGTCCCTCTGCCGCGGATCGGTCTCCCCGAACTTATGTCAGCGGTGGGCTTCTTTGAGCGCGTAGTCGAGATCGGCCTGGATGTCGTCGGCGTGCTCGAGCCCAACAGACATTCGAAGCACGGACGCGTGCGGTTTGGCCGGTGCCGCGACCGGCCGGTGGGTGAGCGAGGCGGGGTGCTGGATGAGGGTGTCGACCCCGCCCAGGGACACGGCGTGGGTGATCAGCCGGACAGCCTTGACCGTGCGCGCTGCCTCCTCCGGGCCTGCGACGTCGAAGGCGATCATCGCGCCAGGGCCGGACATCTGGCTGCCGATAAGAGCGCCCGACGGGAAGTAGACCCTTCGTACGTACTCGTGGTCGGTGAGCCAGGCCGCGATCTTCTTAGCGTTGTCCTGCTGGGTTAGGACGCGGATCGGGAGTGTCTGGAGGCCGCGGTGGAGCAGGTAGGCGGCGAGAGGGTGCATCAGGCCGCCGGTGACCGCGCGGACCTGCCGCAGCTTGGTAGCCCACTCTGCGGAGGTAGCGACAACGCCGCCGATGACGTCACCGTGTCCCCCGAGGTACTTGGTCGCCGAGTGCAGAACCATGGTGGCGCCGTGCTCGATCGGACGCTGCAAGACCGGCGTCGCGAAGGTGTTGTCGACGATGACCGGGACGCCGTTGGCCTGCTCGACGACGGACTTGAGGTCCAGCAGTTCGAGGGTGGGGTTGGCTGGGGTCTCGACCAGAACAAGCCCGGTGTCCTTACGCAGCGCGGCCGCGATGCCATCGGGGGTCGCCCAGGTGACCGTGGTGCCTAAGAGGCCGGTTGCGAGCACGTGGTCGGAACCGCCATAGAGCGGACGCACGGCCACAACATGGGGCTTCCCAGCAGCGACGGTGGCCGTAAGACACGCGGCTAGCGCTGCCATCCCCGAACCGAACGCGACGGCCTGGTCGGCAGTCTCTAGCTGAGCCAACGCCGTCTCGAAGCGCGCGACCGTGGGGTTCCACAGGCGCTGGTAGACCAACCCACCCTCGGCGGGCGGTAGACCCCCGGTCGCGAGGGCCTCGTAGGCAGCCCCACCGGACTCGACGTCCGGAATGGGGTTGGTGGTGGACAGGTCTATCGGCGGAACATGCACCCCAAGCCCCGCGAGATCTTCCCGCCCCGCGTGCACCGCCATGGTGGCCAGACTGTTCATCCCGCACCCTCCTCAGGTCCCCCAAAGAATGAGCCGCATCTCCCCCTCGCGGACCACTCCCCGAACCCACCCGCCTTCCCCCCTCACCCGACCTCCTCCCGGTTCGGCGCCCCCACCTCCCCACCCCCACAAACCGAATCCGATTCGCCCCCTGCAGACCCCGGACACCCACAAGCCCCACTTTCGCCACTCACCCGACCCGCTCCTGACCTCCCCTGCGCTGACCAGGCGACCTCTGGCTAGCGGCCCTCTTCGGCGCCTCAAATTTCACTCTTACTAGCGACAGAAGTTGTCCACATGTGGATCTCTGCGGGTGCCTTTTCAAGATCGCCCGTGGGTGGGTCCCGGTAGACTGGCCCAGGGACGCCCCCCGGAGAGGGTGGGGGCCGGGCCAGGCTTGGGGTGGGGCCCCGGGGGCGTCAACGGAGTTCGCCCGAAGGTGTGACGGGGGCGGCTGCGGGGGCGGCCGGGGCGGCGACTTGGGGGTCAGGCAGACGACGCCCGGTGCGGGGTGATGAGTGGCTGCGGGGGTCGGCTTGGGGGGCAGGCAGACGACCTCCAGCACGGGGTGATGAGGGCGGATCGAGTACCGCCCGGGCATGCGGCAGCGCGGCGCGCGGATTGGGCAAACGCTTTCGTGCGGTGGTGGATCCAGCAGGGCAGGCGTTCGCGGGAGTGTGCGTGGGCGAGGTCCGAGTGGGCAGGGCGAGCGTCGTGGCCGAGCACGCGGTTGGGCTGACGCCATCTGTGTGCGACGGCGAGGCGGGCGTCCAAACAGACGCTGTCGTCGCGCGGCGGCGCAAGGAGAGCGGATCGGCTTTCGAGTCCGTGGGTAGGCGGCCCCGTCGCCTAGGGGGCTGGTTCGTGGGCGGCTACCAGGTTTTCGATGATTCTTCGGGTTTGGTCGAGGGTGTCCTGGTGGCCGGTTTGGGAGAGGCGGAAGGCGAGGCGGGTGAGGACGTCGGCGAGGGTGGTGCACTGCAAGAGGGTGGTGCGGAGGGCGGGGGTGTCCGGGAAGGCGAAGTGGCGGATCAGCAGGGTGGCGAAGGCTTCCGCCAGAGGGTCCCTTGTGTCGTCCGCCTGCTCCAGTTCGCCCGCGGCCAGGCCCGCACCGCTGATGGCGCGGAAGCCGTCCTCGGTGCGGCACATGTCCACATAGACCGCGTAGGCGCGGTCCACAGCGGCGCGCCAGGTCGGGGTGGGGGTGTGGTCGGCGAGGACGCGGTCCTGGAAGCGGCGGGTGTTGCGTTCGACGACGGCGCGCATGACGGCGGTCTTGTCGGGGAAGTAGCGGTAGACGGATCCGATCGAGACGGTGGCGGCCTTGGCGATGTCCGCTGTGGTGGTGGCGGCGTAACCCTTGTCGGCGACGACCCTGGCCGCGGCGTCGAGGATCCGCTCGATCTGGCGGCTGGCCCGATACTGGGTGGGCGTGCGCCGGACCCGGTAGGGCGTGTCTGGAACGGTCACGCGGCCATTGTGCCCAGATGGATTCGGACGTTCGGCCCAGGTGGAGGAATCCTTGTCGGAAACATGCGTGTTCTGCCGAATCATCGCGGGGGAGCTGCCCGCTGTCATGGTTCACCAGGACACTGACGTGGTCGCGTTCCTGGACCACCGCCCGTTGTTCCGCGGGCACGTCCTGCTCGTGCCCCGCCAGCACGTGACCGTCCTCAGCGACCTGCCTGCCGAGCAACTGGTCCCGTTCTTCGGCACGGCCCAGCGGCTGGAGCGGGCGGTGGAGGACGGCCTCGGCGCGGACGGGTCGCTCGTGCTGATCAACAACATCATCAGCCAGTCGGTGCCGCACCTGCACCTGCACGTCATCCCGCGGCACCGCAAGGACGGGCTGCGGTTCTGGCTCGGCCCGCGCCACCCCTACGACGCCGAGCACCCCGCCGAGGAGTACGCCGCCAAGATCCGCGATCACCTGGGGTATAACGGTCAGTAGCGCGTCGACCCCAGGGAGCGGCGATGGACTCGGCCGACCAGCTCACCGACCTCATCTCCCCCGTGCCGGTCGCCCACCTGACCGCGGTGCTCGCCCGCTGGCTGTGGGACGGGCACCGGGCGGCCGCGGAGCTGCAGGAACTGCGCCGCGACGACGAGCGCGGGGTGTGGGCGAACCCGGTCAGCTACGGGACCGACCGCTACCAGTACCTGGTGACCACGGCGGCCTCGCTGTGCACCGAGGTCGACGACCTGCAGCCGGACCGCGGTTTCCAGTCGCTGCTGCTGAAGCTGCCGCGCGCGGCGCTCTACCCGCTCAGCGCGCCGCAGGGCCCGGACGGTCCGCTCGGCATGGCCAGCGACCTGCGCCGGGAGCTGCTCGGCGAGGGCGAGCGGCAGGAGTTGGCCCTGCTCAGCCGTCGCGAGCTGTGGGTGGAGGGCCGCGACCTGGTCCTGCTGCCCTGGCAGGGCAACGAGGACGCGGGCCTGGTCGGGCTGTGGGCGGGCAAGGGGGTCCGGCAGCGGGGCGAGGGCAGCCGGGTGGACTGGGAGTGGCTGGTCGAGCTCGACCTGACCGGCGGCAACGGGCAGGCCGCGCTGTTCCCCACCGGTCCTCGCCGCCCGCGACCGCGTGCACACCGGGACTTCGCTTAGGGGCTACCCCATAGATCTGGCGCGAAGGTTCGTGGCCCGCGCGGTGTGCGGGCGGAAAGCTCTCGTACTGAGCTCTTCCGGCCATGCGTCAAGGGTCGTGCGGGCGCGGATAGCGCGTACCAGACTTGCAGGACAGCGACTTGGGCCCTGCGGCGGCGCGAACACGGGCGGTAGGCGAGGATGGCGCGGTTGCTGTCGTCGTAGGTGGGAGTCCGACCGGTGCCGAGCGAGCCCTTCGACCCGCCTCGGCTGACCATGGCGCGACGGCTCGCGGGTCTCGGGGTCGGTCCGCTGTCCGAGCGGGTCGGGGTGGACGTCGAGCCGTTCGAGCTCGGTCAGGCGTACCCCGGCGCCACCACCCTGCGCGACCTGGCCAGGGCGCTCGACGTGCCGGTCGCGTTCTTCCACCCCGGCCGCCCCCGGTTGCACCTCGACCTCGCCCGCACCTCCCTGCCGCGCGGCGCCGACCGGACGGCCGCGGCGCTGGAGTTGCTGTGGGAGGTGCTGTGCGAGGTCGGCCAGCACGTCGACCTGCCTGCCGCCCGGTTCGGGCCGCCGACGTTCCCGACCGCGCTCGCGCACCGGGTCCGCACCGCCTGGGGTGTCCCGACCGGGCCGCTGCCGGGTCTCATCGAGCACCTGGAGGGCCAGGGCGTCCTGGTCGCGTACGTGCCGGGGACGGGGTGCGCGGCGGAACTGCCCGGGCACACGGTGATCGGCGTGGTCGCAACGATGTCGCAGGTGGAGCTGCGGTGGTCGGTCGCGGAGCAGTTCGGGCACCTGTTGACCGGCACCGGGCAGGCGTCCGCAACGGCGTTCGCCGCGGAGTTGTTGTTGCCCGCCGACGCGTTGACGTGCGCCGGTCGTGATCCGGTCGAGCTCGCCGCAGGCTTCGGCGTGCCGATGGACCGGCTGGTCAGGCGGGCCAGGGGGTTGGGCATCCGGCTCCGCGCGGTCGCGGGCGACGCGCTCACGGTGCTCAACGCCGAGCAGAGTCGCAACGGTGCGATCAGGGACGGTCGCCTGCCCGTAGACGAGCCCTCGATGCTCATCGAGGCCGCGCGGATGGCGTTCGCCGATCCGGTGACCGAGCTGTCGGCAACGTTGCGCGTGCCGCCGCGCACCGTCACCGGGTTGCTCGGGCTTGTCCCGGCTGTGGTGGGACGACACCTCACCGCCGTGCGCTAATTCCGCCCGAGACCGGCACCGGGCGTGCCGGACCCGGCTACCGTCGGTGCGCGGGGTCGGGAAAATGGGACGTCCGGGGACTTGCTTTCTCCCCCGCCGCCGGACACATTGGTTCAGACCACTTAATGGTTCAGACCACCAGGGGGCGAGATGGCGATGATCAGGCCTACCGAGCTGACCGCCGGGGTGTGCGTCGGCCTGCTGGGCAGACGGGTGCGCGGGCCGCACTGGACCGGCCGCCAACTGTCCTGGGTGGACACCACACGGGCGGGTACCGGTGCCTCCGGCCCGTCCGAGCCGGAGGCGCACGAGACAGGCGGCCCGGGCGGGCAACTGGGCGGCAGCCTGCAACTGGGCCGGATGACCCCGCTCGGCCCCCGGCACGTCGCGACCCTGGTGCTCGACGGCCGGGTCACCGGCGCCGTCCCGGCCGACGGCGGCTGGGTGATCGGCGGCGACCCGGCGTTCCTGCGCCGCGACGGCCGCGTCGTCGGGCTCGACCTGCCGCCGTGCACGGGGATCTGGTGCGACCCGGCCGGGCGGCTGTGGCTCGACACCGGACACGCGCTGCACCGGGTCGACCTCGGCGGGCGGGTGCTGAGCGTGCTCGACGGCCCGACCGACGCGCTGGCCTGGAGCCCGGACACCCGCACCATGTACCGGGTGTGCGACGGCGGCCTGGTCGCCCACGAGTTCGACCTCGCCAACGGCACGACCGGCGCGGCGCGACCGCTGGTGTCCTCGGCGCGCGGGGTCGCGGTGGACGTCGACGGGTTCGCCTGGGTCGCCGGTGGCAACACGGTGCGGCGGGTGGACCACACCGGCGTCGCGTACACGATCGTCCGACTGGCGGACGCGACGGCGGTCGGCTGCTGCTTCGCCGGGTCGACCTTGTTGATCACCACGGCCGGTGGCGAGGTGCACGCGTGCGAGCCGGGCACGACCGGGGCACCGTCGGTGCGCTGGATGGGCCTGCCCGGACGGGGCAGGACGGACGCGCCCGCGTTCCCCTGACCAGAGCAGGGTGATCACCGACCGCTGCGGCCGGTTCGTATGTTCGAGCGAATCCGCTTGATCGGTCTACAACTCTACGGCGCCACCAGGTACCCACCTAGGTGTGGACACTGCAGCGCACTGGCGCGCGCCCGCCGTCATCCTCGGGGTGGCCGCGCTCGCCCCCCTCGCGGCAGGCTTCGCGCTCGGCTGGGCGAACTGGGTGACCGTGCCGGTCATGCTGGTCGCGCTCGGCATCGCCGGACTTGTCGTCAAGCAGGTGCTGTTCCACCGCGAACAACGGGAACTGCGCGCCGAGGTGGCCAGGGAACGCGCCAAGCCCGCGCCGGAACCGGCCCCGCACGCCGAGCACCACGTGCCCGCGATCCCGGTGGACAGCGCCGAGCCGTACTACCGGTTCATCCTCGCGTGCACGGTCTGCTGGCAGCCCAGCGCCGGACTGCCGCAGCACGGGAACCTGCGCGGGCTGGCGGTGCACTCGATCCTGGAGCGCGCGCGGTCGGTCACAGTCACCGGGTCGCCGACGGAGGCCGAGGTGGTCCAGACCCGACTGGCGGCCGAACTCGGGGCGATGGCGCCGGACCGGTCGGGGCAGATCATCGCGTGGGCGGAGAACGTCGGGCTGACCGTGCCGGACGAGGACGCCAGGCGGCTGGACCGGTTGACGGAGCTGCGCAAGGAGAAGCAGGTCCGCCACCACGAGCAGGAACTCGAGCAGCGGACCCGCGCGTACCTGGCCGACGAGATCCTCACCGACCCGGGCACCGCCGTCGTCTGGTGGCTGGCCCGCCACCCCGAGCAGGTCAGGGAAGCGGCCGACCTCATCCCCACCTTCGCCCGCATCACCGCCGCCGTCACCAAGACCGAGATCGCCCCCCAGTACGCCGAGCGCCTCGACGAACGCCCCACCCTCAGCGCCGTCGGCTGGCCCCGAATCGGCGGACCCTCCGAAGAGGACAGACGAAGCCTCCCCGTCTCCGACGCCCCGGACCAACCCCTCTGGCCCCGGGGCAACCGCGACCACGGCGACTTCGACGAACCCGAGGACTCGACCTCCGCCCGCTGACCCAGTTGATCACCCGGTAGGCAGTTGGGCTCCCCGCCTGCTTCTACCGTCCACTCGGGAGCATGAACTGGGGATTTGTTGTTGGGGTGGCTCGGAATTTCCCTCTTCTGGGTGACAGAAGTTATCCACATGTGGATCTCCGCGGGGGTCGGTTCAAGATCGACTGTCGGTGGGTCCCGGTAGACTGGCCCAGGGACGCCCCCCGGAGAGGGTGGGGGCTGGGCAGGGGGTTGCCTGCGCGCGCGGGCGCGAAGCGGGCGTTGCGGGGTGGGGGCGGCGCACGCAGGCGCGAAGCGGGTACTGCGGGATGGGGCGGCGAGCCGGGCGGTGTGGGTGGGGTCTCGCCTGTGTGTGGGCGCGAAGCGGGCGTTGTGGAGTAAGACGGCGTTGCTTGTGGCTGGGCGGGGCAGGCGGGTGGACGGGCGACGGGAGTCGGGTCGCGGTCGTTGGGTATCCACTGTGGATCTGGGAGTGGGGCTCCGGCTGCGGAATGCGTTGGGGGGATTGTCGGGCGGTGGGGCGGGTGGGCCGGGAATGCGATTGATGATGTCGCCGCTGTGTGGAGCCGGAACTTGACTCGATCGCGGGGGCGGACAAAGCGCGGGGGCGGAGTGGGAATCGCGGCGGAGCGGGTGAGTGCTTGGGATGGGGGCGAACCGCGGTTCGTTGGGCGGGCGGGACGG
This sequence comes from Actinokineospora globicatena, assembly GCF_024171945.1. Lineage (GTDB taxonomy): Bacteria > Actinomycetota > Actinomycetes > Mycobacteriales > Pseudonocardiaceae > Actinokineospora > Actinokineospora globicatena. Next base: position 2,006,580 of record NZ_JAMTCR010000002.1, on the reverse strand, counting down.
ATTTGACCGGAACGCGGATTCAGGTGGGGTGAGTGTGCTCGAGGCGGGCCCGGCTCAGCCTGCCGGACTCAGCCAGCGGGCCACAGCTTGCACGAGAAGAACGGCGCGTGGCAGCCCTGGTCTCGTATGGCTGGCTGGGGCACGAGGAGCGGCGCCACCCGCCCCGCGCACCACCGGCGCTCTGCGGCGTTGGCGACTGCAGACGGCACAAGCAGGCGGTCCACGGTCCGGATGGCCCGCGTCCGGCGACAGGGGCGGCCGCGTGGCATCAGGCAGCGGGCGCGGCGGGGTGGTCGGGCAGGAGGGCGAGTGCGGCCGAGGAGACCTGTCACGGGGCCCTAAGGGGCCCGAGAGGCGTGACAGGCCCCGGTGTCGGCTCCACCCGACCTCCGGGGCCCGCCGTCCCCATCGCGCGAGGGCGCGGTGCGCGGTGTCCCGGCCGCGGCGACCGCAGAGGCGATGCGGACGGACGGTGATCCGCTGCCGACCCTGCACGGCGCGGTCCACCGTTCCGACGGCAATGGTCCCCGGTTCTGCGGTTCGCGGCAACGACGTCCATCACTTAGCGGTCATCTAAATTCTTAACTCACCGGGTGCGAGCGAGCGACTACACTCTTTTGGCTCAGCGGACGGGCCGCCAGGTGCGGTCGAATCGGACTTTCCGGGCATCGTGGGGCGTCAGTGGGTGGTGGCGGCGTGGTCGGGGGGCCGAGGTTGGGTGTGGCGGCAGTCGCGCATCCCACAAACAAGCGTTTGTTGCATTAAGGCCCGATTGGCGGAGGTCAGCGGGCCCGAGCCGATCAGGGGTCATCCGTTGTGCTGAGCCCACCACACCGGGTAGCTGGGGTTGCGGTCGATGAGCCGGTGGTAGGCCTCGGTGACCGCGCGCCGCAGCATCTCGGGGTCGATCGGGCCGAGGTCCTTCCAGGCCAGTTCGAGCCGGTTGCAGATCGGGTCGCCGCGCAGCGGGCGGATGACCAGGCCGCGGCCCTCGCTGGAGGTCGGCTGGGCGAGGCTGACGCACTGGCCGCTGGTGATGAACTCGCGGGCCGAGGTGGAGTCGCTGATCTCGTGGGTGATCCTGGGCTCGAACCCGGCCGCCCGGCAGGCCGCGCGCAGCGGGCCGATGCCGCCGTGGTCCTCCTGCGGGTCGATCATCCAGTTCTCCTCGGCCAGGTCGGCGAGGTCGATGACGTCGTGGGCGGCGAGCCGGTGCCGGTCCGAGAGCCCGACGAACTCCGGTTCGCGCTCCACCACGACCTCGCGCCGCACCCCCTCGGCGGTCCCGATCTCGAACCCCATGACGTCGCAGAGCACCGCCGCGTCCAGCCTGCCCGCGCGGACCCGCCCCTGCAGGGCCGCCGCCGACGGGTCGGTGTGCACCTGGACGCTCAACGGGGCCACGTCGGGGCCGTGTAACTCGGCGTACGCGGCACCCAGCAGCGGCACGACGACCGAGAGCAGCGGGCTCGGCCTGCCGCCGATCTTCAGCTCGACCGGGCCGCGCGGGGTCGCCAGCGCGTTCGCCTCGCCGCGCAGGTCGGCCATCTCGTTGACCACGGACCGGGCCCTGGCCAGCACGGTGCGCCCGAAGGAGGTCGGCACCACGCCGGTTCTGGCGCGTTCGAAAAGGGGCGCGCCCATGGCTCGTTCAATCCGTTGAAGTTGAGAAGTCAACGAAGGTTGGGACAAACCGAGTGCCGCGGCGGCCTTGGTGATACTTCCCTCGTCGGCCACCGCGATGACAATCCGCAGGTGTCGGAACTCCAGTTCCATGGTCCACATGTTATGGCCCTGGATTATGCGGCCGACATGGGGAACGCGGGTGAGAGCAACCACCGGATCGCGCCCCGCCCCGGTGCCGACCGACGGGATCGTTCCCGGCCCCGCACCCTGGCGTTATCGGGAGCGGCAGGCCTCGGCTTGGGGGGTGTGCCGAGGCCTGCCCGGCCGACCGCCGCGCTGCCCGTGCCCGGGGGGAGGGCGGTGGGCGCGTCCAACGGCCGGGTCTGCGGGGTGCTCCCACACCAGGGTTACCCCTCGTCGAGCCGGGCGAAACGGGCGTCGACCGGGGAGAGCACCAGCCGGGCCACCCCGTCGTCGACCCCGCGCAGCTCCACCACCAGACCGTCGACCACCGCGGCGTCGCCCGGGTTCAGCGTGATGTCGACCCCGCCGCCCGCCACCCGCACCCGGTCGCGGGTGACCTCGGCCTTGAGCCGCGCGTCGAGCACCTCCAGCGTCGGCGACCCGGTGACGGCCACCTCGCACCGGGTCGCCGTGCAGTGCCACGTGTCGTCCTCGGCGCCGCACCCGGCCACCCCGGTGCCCACCACGAGCGCCGAGGCGACCGCGCAGCGGCCGAGCAGCGACCTTCGCACCATGTACGGCGCATCGGCGCCCGCCGGGGATCCGCTACCGGAACCGGCGCGGAACACCCGGCTGGCCCATTACACGTGGTACTGGTCGTGCCTGGCGTAGAACTCGGTCCACTCGGCCTCGGTGAGTTCCCGGCCGGATTCCCGGATCTCGGCGAGTTCGACGAAGTAGTCCTCGCGCGGTTCCCCCGGCGCGAACAGGATCAGCATCGAGGCGGGTTCGTCGGATTCATTCGCGAACGCGTGCACGCCGCCTTCCGGGACGAACAGGAAATCGCCGGGTGTCGCGGTCACCCACCGCTGCCCGTCGAACAACCGGACCGCGCCCTCGATGATGTAGAACGATTCGGAGATCGTGCGGTGGAAATGCGGTTTCGGGCCGCCCGCTTGCGGCGCCATGTCCCAGCGGAACAGTCCGAATTGCCCACCGGTGACCGTTCCCGGTGCGACGAAGTGCGCCGAGGTGGTCGGCCGGTCGAGCACGGTGATCTCGTCCACCGGCCGGAACAGCGCGCTGTGCTCACCAGTGGTCCCCAGGTACGACATGGTTCTCCTCTCGCCAGGAGCACACTCTCCCACCACGGGGCCGTTGCGCGCACCACCCGGGCGCGCACCATCCAGAGAGGACACTCAGTCGTCGCAGGCGAGGCGCCTGGTGCGCACCGGGCGGGGCACCCTGGTCATCGCCCGCACGCGCCTGGTCCTGCCGTGCACGGCCAGCAGCGCCAGCAGCTCGCCGTCGACGGTGGCCGCGAGGGTGCGCTGCGCCCAGTCGGACGCGGCGAGCACCGCGCCGTGCGAGATGGGCTTGCCCGCGAACGCGTCGTGCAGCAGGCACCACTCGGCCAACCGCGCCGCGACCGGTTCCGCGACCGCCACCGCGGGCCGCACCCTCGCCGCCCACCGGCCGAAACCGGGGCCGCGCTGGGCCCGGTCGTCGATGCGGGCGATGGCGGCGGCGTTCGCGGTCGCCCGGTCCGGGTCGCGCAGCACGGCGGCGAGGAACTCGGCCTCGTCGGGCGGGTCGGCGGCTCGGTACCAGGCCACCCGCCTGGCCGGGTCGGCGCCGAGCGCGCGCTGGTCGCACTCGGTGCCCTCCGCCAGTTGCGCCACAGCCGCGATGTGGTCCAGCAGGTTCACCAGTCGTCCTCCGCCGAGAAAGATCCACCGCCGAGGATAGCCAGGTGCCGCCCGCCGCTGATCATCGGCGCTACCCTTGGTCGATGCGGTTCGGTACCCGGGTTGACATCGCCGCACCGGCGGCACGCGTGTGGGAGGTCTACCGCGACATCGAGTGGTGGCCCGAGTGGACGGCGTCGGTGACCTCGATCACCGCGCTCGGCGGTGGTCCGCTGCGCGTCGGATCCCGCGCGCGCATCCGGCAACCCCGGCTGCCCACCACGGTCTGGACCATCACCGAGTTCGAGGACGGCCGGTCGTGGACCTGGGTCGCGGGTGGTCCCGGCGCGCGAACGGTTGCCACGCACACGGTCGAGCCGCTCGGCGACGGCGCGCGGGCGGTGCTGACGCTGGAGATGACCGGACCGCTGGGGCTGGTGATCGCGAAGCTCACCGCGGGCCTCACCGACCGGTACCTGGCCCTGGAAGCGGAGGGGCTCAAGGCGCGCGCCGAGGGCACCCGGTGACGCCCTGAGCGAAACCGGGTCGACCGATCGGCGCGCACGTGCGAGGCTGGCAGGACCACCCGTCTTGCCTGGAGGTCACCACCATGTCCGAACAGCCCGGCCAGACCGAGGAAACCCCTGGCGCGGACACCGAGGACGTGAAGGCCCGCTTCCGCGAGGCGCTGGCCCGCAAGCAGGCCCAGTCCAAGAACGGCCAGGGCCACGCCGACTCGGGGTCCAAGGTGCACGACGCGCACGGTCGCGCGGGCGCCAAGCGCCAGTTCCGCCGCAAGAGCGGCTGATCCCAGGACGCACTCCCCACTGGCCGGCCTCGAGCGCTCTACACCGCGCTCTCGAGGTCGGCCAGTTCCGTGTCGAGGTGGGTGAGCAGCCGCTGCAGGTGCGGGACGGTGCGGCGGCAGCCGGTGAGACCGAACTCCAGCGAGCCGTTGTAGCTGGTCACCGTGATGTTGAGCGCCTGGCCCTCGTACGGGATGGACACCGGGTACACGCCCAGCATCCGCGCGCCGTTCCAGTACAGCGGTTCGGTCGGCCCGGGGACGTTGCTGATCATCAGGTTGAACGCGGGCGGGGTGAGCCGCACGGCCCCGGGGAGCAGGCCGAGCGCGAGCGGGGCGAACGGGATGGCGCTCAGCGCGGTCACCTGCAGCTGCGACATGCCGCGGTAGACGTCCTTGCCGCTGCGGGTGGACTCCGTGATCGCGGCGAGCCGGTCGGCCGGGTCCGCCAGGTCGGTGGCCAGGGTGCACAGGATCATGCCGAGCGCGTTGCCGCCCGCGCTGTCGTCGCCACCGCGCAGCGACATCGGGACGGCGGCGACCAGCGGGCGCTCCGGCAGCGCGTCGAGCTCGAGCAGGTACCGCCGCAGCGCGCCCGCGCACATCGCCAGCATGACGTCGTTGACCGTCGCACCGGCCTTCTCGCCGACCGCGCGGACCCGCGCCAGCGGCCAACCCTGCGCGGCGAACCGGCGGGCACCGGTGATCGGCACGTTGAGGATCGACCGGGGCGCGGCGAAGGGCAGTGTGGCGGTCTGCGCGCGGAAGACCTCGTTGGCGTACCTGGCGAACGCGGGGCCGAGGCCGGCGATGTCGCGCAGCACCGCGCCGACCCCGGCGCGCGGCCGGGTGGCCACCTCGGGCCGCTCGTCCTCCCGGTTCGCCCACGGCGGTCGGGGATCGCGCACGGCCGGGTCGGTGGTCAGCGAGCGCTGCAGCAGCCGCAGCGCCGAGACGCCGTCGAGCAGCGCGTGGTGGGCCTTGGTGTAGAGCGCGAACCGGTTGTCCCGCAGGCCTTCCACCAGGTGCGCCTCCCACAGCGGGCGGTGCCGGTCGAGCAGCGAGCCGTGCAGCCGCGACACCAGCTCCAGCAGTTCGCGGACCCGCCCCGGGGTGGGCAGCGCGGAGAGCCGGACGTGGTAATCCAGGTCGAGCCGGTCGTCGTCGGTCCACACCCACTGCCCGACCGTGCTGACCGGGCCGCGCGGCCTGCGCCGCAGCAGCGGGTGGATGTCGTCGGCGGCCAGCAGCGCGCGGTGCAGCTCGCCGACGTAGTCCGGTCCGGCGCCCTCGGGGAGTTCGAACAGCTGCAACCCGCCGACGTGCAGCGGGTGCTCGCGGGACTCGCCGAGCAGGAACATCGACTCCGTGACGGGCATCAGCGGCACGGTCGGCCTCCTCCGGCTCGGTGTGCGCGGACCCGTCGAACGCTGCCACCGGGGGCCGCGCCGCGCAATCGCCGCACCGCGAGCAGGTACCCGCTGCCCGTCACCGTGAATCGGAGTCGATGAGGTAGCGCCCATCGAGCAGGACGACCTTCACCGTCTTCTTGTTCGCGACCTCCCCCGCCGCGCCCTTGACCGTGACGTCGACCGGCACGTTCACCGAACCGTCCTGGTTGGACGTGACGCCGTTGGCGTTGCGGGAGGCGATGTACTGGAACTGGCCCCAGTACTGCTGGAAGCCCGCGAGGTCGCCGAAGACCGCCTTGCCGTTGGGGCCGAGCATCTCCCAGCGCTGCTGCGGCGAGCTGTCGCTGCCGTAGTAGGCGATGACCGCGCGGCCCGCCGCCGGGTAGTCGCCGATCTTCTGCGAGACCACCGGCTGGGCGGAGGTGGTCGGTGGCTGGGTGGTGGGCGGGTCCTGGCTGACCGTCACGATCGTGGTGGTGACGGTGTTGGTGCCCGGGGTGTCCGAGGAGCCGGTGAGCACCAGGGTGACCGCGCCCGCGAGCACCACGACGCCGAGCAGCAACGCGATCAGCACCACCCGGTTGGGGGCCTGCGGCTGCTGCTGCGGCTGCGGCGCGGGGTGCGGCGCGCCGTGGTCGACCGGCGGTTGGCGCTTGGGCTGGCGCTTCGGCCCGACCTGGCGGGTCGGCTGCTCGTGCATCGGGTTCGGCCCGGCGGGCACCGTGCGCTGCTCGAAGTTGGGGACCTGCAGCGGCGCGGTGGGCAGCGCCAGCATGGACGCCGCCTCCTCCATCGTCGGCCGGTCGGTCGGCTCGGCGCGCAGCAGCGTCATCAGGGTCGGGGTGAACGCACCCGCGCCGCGCGGCGGGGTGACCTCGCCGGAGGCCACCGCGTGCAGCAAGGCGAGCGGGTTGGGGTTCAGGCCGAACGGCGGCGCGCCCTCGACGGCGTGGTAGAGCGTGGCGCCCAGGGAGAACACGTCGGAGGACTGGCTGGGGTCGTGGCCGCGGGCGATCTCCGGGGCGAGGTAGGCGGGGGTGCCCGCGAGCATGCCGGTCTCGGTGACGGTGCCGTCGTCGATGGCCCGGGAGATGCCGAAGTCGGTGATCTTCACCGTGCCGCCCGCGCCGAGCAGGATGTTGCCCGGCTTCACGTCGCGGTGCACGATCCCGGCCGCGTGCGCGGCGGCGAGCGCGGCGGCCACCTGGGAGCCGATGGCGGCGACCTGCTCCGGCGGCAGCGGCCCGTCCTCGGCGATGACCGCGGACAGGCTGCGCGAGGGCAGGAACTCCATCACCAGGCAGGGGTCGCCGTCGTGCTCGGCGACGTCGAGCATCGCGATGGCGTTGCGGTGCTGCAGCCGCGCGGCGATCCGCGCCTCCCGCATCGCCCTGCGGCGCGCCTCGTCGGCCTGCGCCGGGGTCAGCCCTGGCCGGATGATCAACCGCTTGAGCGCGATGACCCGCTCCAGGCGCTCGTCGCGCGCCCGCCAGACCACGCCCATGGCCCCGCTGCCGACGGACTCCTCCAGCCGGTAGCGGCCTGCGATCAACTGACCCTGTTCGATGACCAGGTACTCCTCGCGTGCGTGGACCGACCCCCGACTGGAGGGACCGAGAGTAGCGAATCACACCGACGGGCGATCATCCATCCACGCCTGGTGGTGCGCTGGATTCGGTTCGTCACAGCGAGTTCACGTCCGCGGGTCCGCACCGCACGCCGGTGCCCCCTCCGTGATCACCGATCGGGGCCCGGGGTGAGCAGACCACCGGCGATCGCACGCACCAGCCGGGTGGCCGCGGCGGCCGGGAAACCCAGCTCGCGGTGCGGGGCGTTGCCGCGCACGCGCAGCCGGTCGCCGGATAACGAGAGCAGGACGCACGCACCGGTGGTGCACCGGGAAGCGCGCCGGAAACCGGCGTTCACCACCGGTCCTGGTTCGGGTTCTGGCTCATTCGACAGCAGCGCACCGGACATGGGTCGCCCCCTCCCAGCCCCGACACCGATGACCAGGCGGCGGCGCGCAGGGGCGCGGCAACCCCGGGCGCGGGCGATCACGCGGTGGGCGGTCCCCGTGCTCGGATCGGCGGTGTCGGACGACCTCGTCACCCGAGGTTACCGGATGGTTACCAGACGCGCCAAGACCCTCCGCGGCCGCGTCTCGAGGCGGGCAGCGGAGGGTCGGCGCGGGAGCGGGTGGACGTCAGCCTGCGAGCAATCCACCTGGCACGAGGTCGAACTCACCGTTCTTGACCCCCGCGGTGAAGGCCACCCACTCCTGTGCGGTGTAGGTGTGCGCGGGAATGGTCAGGTTCTTGGAGTCGCGCAGCGAAACGGTGCCGTCCGCGAGCACGGCGACCTGGACGCAGCCGCCAGTGGAGCAGAAGCTGCTCTGCCGGTAAGTGGTGTTCATCGGGGCTGTTCTTCCTTGCTCGAATAGTGTTCCATCATCGAAAGAATCATGTCCCGGCTGGCCTCGGCGGAGAGGCACTTGCGGCCGAGATCATCGAATATCCGCGTGTAGCGGGTGATGTCGCTCTCCTGTTCGAGCCACCGATCACCAGCGCTGAGTTCGATGTGGACCGAGTTGCGGTCGTACTCGCTCTCGAACGTGAAGACCACGAACGTGCACTGGATGGCGATATCGGGCCCTGCCGCGAAGGGGTAGACGCGCAGGGTGACACCTTGACGCTCACTCGCCTGCAACAACGCGGCCAGCTGGTCGGCCATCACCTTCGGCGATCCGACGACGCGGTGCAGCGTCGCCTCGTCGACGATGACGCCGATCCTGGGCTGGTCCTCGCGCTCGACGAGAATATCCTGGCGCTTGAGGCGCAGGCGTACCCGCTTCTCGCGTTCGACATCGTCGTCCCGGGGGTAGATCGCGCGGAACAACTCGCGCGCGTACTCCTCCGTCTGGAACATCCCGGGAAATGTCGACTGCACGTAGTAGCGGATGTTGGAGGCCTCGGATTCCAGCGAGATGAAGGTGTCCATCGCACTGGACACCACATCCGCCAGGTCCTGCCACCACGCCTGCCTGCGGCCGTCCCCGGCCAGCCGCAGCAACTGGTCGCGCAACCGCTGGTCGCCCACCCCGTAGAGGTCGAGCAGGTCGCGCACGTCCCGAGCCTTCGGGACCCCCTGCCCCGTCTCCAATCTGCTGATCTTCGACGGCGAGCACTCCAGGTGGTCGGCCGCGTCCTCCAGGTGCAGCCCGCGCAGCTCGCGGAGCCTGCGCAGTTCCTGCCCAAGGCGACGCCGCGGGATCAACGGCGTTTGCGACGGCATCAACGCCTCCTCGCGCCATGCAATTGCCGGACGGGATTGCTCGCCCGGATCGATGTTCGACGGTACCACTGGTTGAACTCGGCACGACCAGCGGACGGCCTGTTCCCGCCACCTGTGACCAGGCACGATCCACTGAGGACCGGACGGCCCGAGCTTGCGTGGTGCAATTGCATGACACCCGGATGGGGGTTCCCCGAACGGTGTACGGAGCGACGGCGAGTGGCCAATTTTCCGTGCAATCGCATTGTGTAGTTGCGCATGACACTTGCCCCATGGACTTGAGTTTCGGAATCTGCGGACGGACTTGCGTTGCCGCCCCGGCGGGCGGTCCCCTCGGTGCGGGCGCGCGGCGGGATGACGGCGGCGGCGCGGGTTCGGCGGCGACCGAAAGCCGCGAAGGCGCTGTTCATGATCACCACCTCGCTCCCGTCCCGCCCCGGCGCCGCGGCCCGCGACGGCGCCCGCCGTCCGCCGCGCCAGTGGCCTGGTTGCCACTGGCGCAGACAGAACAGTGGCGTAGACGGACTTCGGTGGCCAGCAACGAGGTAGCGGCCGTCCCGGGTGCCGACCGCCGCCGACTGCGGATCGTGATCGGCGCCCCCGACCGCCCTGACGTGCTCCTTGGCCGAGATCGGCGACCGCGCCGGGCAACCGGCGCGATCGCGGCGATCTCCGCTCAGGTGCGCTGACCAGGCGAAACCCCGGCACCGACGGCAGAAATGTCGTGCTGGTCACGGTGATCGCGACCAAGTCGCACCGGTCGGCGCCGCGACACCGTCGACCGAGCCGCCAGATGCCGTTGACCTGGCCAAACGGGACGCGGCGCGGACTCGGTCCACCGGGGGTTCCTCAGACCTTGCGGGCCACGACCGCGTAGGTGAGCGACTGGGCCGGGTTCCCGGCGGCCGGTTCGTCCGGTCGCCAGAGCGGGGTCCAGACCACACCGGGCGGCTCGACCACCAGGCCGTCGACCAAGTCGGCGACCTGGGCGCGGTCGCGCGGCGTGGCCGGGGAGCCGCTGCTGGCGTAGAGGCGCAGGACGTCCTCGCGCTTGTCCGGTGCCCCGTCGGCGGTGCCGTGGGTGATGGCGAGGTAGCTGCCCGGGGCGATGGCGTCGGTGTAGCGGCGCAGCGGTTCGTGCGGCTCGTCGACGAAGTGCAGCACCGCGAGCATCAGGAGCCCCACCGGCCGGGTGAGGTCGAGGACCTCGGCCGCGGCGGCCAGCACGGCGTCGGTGTCGCGCAGGTCGCCGAGGACGGCGGTGGCGTTGGGCGCGTCCGCCAGCTCGATCTCGCTGTGCGCGATGGCGATGGGGTCGTTGTCGACGTGGAGGACGCGGGCACCGGGGGCGATCTCGTGCACGTTGCCGACCGTCGGGATGCCGGAGCCGAGGTCGAGGAACTGGGTGACACCCGCGTCGACACCGAAGCGGACCGCGCGGCGCAGGAACCCCCGGTTGAGCCGGGCCGCGTCGGCGGCACCGGGCATGACCCGCAGGAACTGCTCGGCGAACGCGCGGTCGGGGGCGAAGTTGCAGGCCCCGCCGAGCAGGTAGTCGTAGATCCGCGCCGGGTGCGGCCGGTCCGGATCGATCTCCGCCACGTCAGTCCTCCAGGCCCGCGCTCCCTTGCCGTGCGGCAATCGTAGCCGGCCGGGCGCCCCGGCACCCCGCAAACGCGCGAAGGGCCCCCGACCGGTCGGTCGGGGGCCCTTTGTGGACTGTCACATGTGGACAGCGGGTCCCGCGGTGCGCAGCTCCTCCGGCACGCCGGGGCGCAGCACGAAGGCGCAGATGACGCCGCCGACGCCGAACAGGATGGCGCTCCAGGTGAACGCCGCGCTGTAGCCCGACACCGCGGCGGCCATCGGGTTCGCGCCGGAGACCAGCGAGTCGGTGACCGCGGTGGCGGCGATGGTGCTGAACAGCGCGGTGCCGATGGAACCACCGATCTGCTGCACGGCGTTGATCGCCGCGGAGGCGACCCCGGAGTCCTGCGGGTCGACACCGGCGATGCCGACGTTCATCGCCGACGCCATCGTCAGCCCGATGCCGAAGCCCGCGATCAGCAGCGCGGGCAGCACCGCGCCCGCGTACTTGCTGTCCGCCTCAAGCAGCGCGAGCAGGCCGATGCCCGCACCGGCGAGCAGCATGCCGACGGTCACCAGCAGCCGCGGGCCGACCCTGGGCAGCAGCACCGTGGTGGCCAGCGTGGCGCCGACCATCAGCGTGCCGATCATCGGCAGGAAGCCGAGACCGCTCTCCACCGGGGAGAACCCGAGGTTGACCTGCATGAAGTAGGTCAGGAACAGGAAGATGACGAACATCCCGGCGCACAGCACGAAGATGGCGAGGAACGAGCCGCCCCGGTTGCGGTGCAGCAGGATGCGCAGCGGCAGCAGCGGGTGCGCGGACTTGGTCTGCCAGGCGATGAAGCCGATCAGCAGCACCGCACCGGCGATCAGGAAGCCCCAGGTGTCCGGCGCGCTCCACGACTTGGACTCGGCGTTGCCCAGGCCGAACACCAGCGCGAACATGCCCGCGGTGGCGGTGACCACGCCGATCAGGTCGATGCGCGGGCGCTCGGTCGACTCGCGGCCCTTGGCCAGCAGCGCGATGCCGCCGATGAAGCCGATCGCGGCGAAGAACAGGTTGACGTACATGCACCAGCGCCAGTTGAGGTACTCGGTGAGCACGCCGCCGAGCAGCAGGCCGATCGCGCCGCCCGCGCCGGAGATGGCGCCGAAGATGCCGAACGCCTTGCCGCGCTCGGCCGGGTCGGTGAACGTGGTGGTCAGCAGGGAGAGCGCGGCGGGGGCCAGCAGCGCGGCGAACACGCCCTGGCCGACGCGGGCGGCGACGAGGACCTCGAAGCTGCCCGCGGCGCCGCCGACGGCGGAGGCGAGCGCGAAGCCCGCGACGCCGACCAGGAAGGTGATCTTGCGGCCGAACAGGTCGGCGACGCGCCCGCCGATGAGCAGCAGGCTGCCGAAGCTCAGCGCGTAGCCGGTGATCAGCCACTGCCGCTGGTCGTCGGTGAACCGCAGCGCCTCCTGCGCCGACGGCAGCGCGATGTTCACCACGGTGGCGTCGAGGATCACCATCACCTGGGCGATGGCGATGACCGCGAGGATCAGCCAGCGCTTCGCGTGACCGTGGTCCGGTTGCTCCTCCGGCGGTGCCGACGTCTTCACGGGCAGGCTGGAATCGGACAGAGTCAAGGTTTTCTCCCCCGCTGCGGATGTCCACTGTGGTGTCAGGCGACGCTAACACAGAAGCGGAGGAGTTCCCTCCGCTTTTGCGCTAAGCTGAGAGCGTGACCTCAGACACCGAAAGCGGTAATCGGCCGCTGCGCGCCGATGCTGAGCGGAACCGCGCGCGGATCGTCGAGGCCGCGCGGGTGGTCTTCGCCGAACACGGTATCGCCGCGTCCCTCGACGACGTCGCGCGCGCCGCCGGGGTGGGCATCGGCACCCTCTACCGCCGCTTCCCGACCAAGGAAACCCTGCTGTCGGCGGTGTTCGACCAGGTGGTCACCGAGATCACCGACCTGATCGACGGGTACGCCGCCGACCCCGACCCGCTGGCGGGCCTGATCGGGCTGGTCACCGACGTCCTGGAGCGGCAGTCCGGCGACCGGGGCGTGTTCGAGATCTGCACCAAGGCCGACTTCGGCCACCTGGACCGGATCGCCGAGCACTACACCCCGGCGGTCGAGGGCCTGGTCACGCGGGCCAAGGCGGCGGGCCTCGTGCGCGCGGACCTCACCGGGACCGACATCGCGCCGGTGATCGTCATGCTGTCCGCCGTGGGCATCGCCACCCGGCGCGCGGACCCGGGGCTGTGGCGCCGCTACCTGGCCCTGGTGTTCGACGGCATCCGCGCCCCGGGGACCTCGGAGCTGCCGCCGAACCGGGTGTCGCACACCGCGCTCATGGAGGCCATCAGCTCGGCGCGCCTGTGACCGACCACTGTGGACGCTCCCGGGCGCCCGGGTGGCGGCGGTCGGGGTTGATCTCATCCGGGCACACCCCTGGACCACCCGCGACTACGGCGGCATGCTGTGCGCGTGGCTACCGAGAACCCAGCGTTCGACCTGATCGGCAAGCGGTACGACGAGTCGTTCGTGGAGCGCGACGTCCAGATCGCCGAGGCGGCGTGGCTGGTCGAGCAGCTGCCCGCGGGGGCGCGCGTGCTCGACCTCGGCTGCGGCAGCGGCCTGCCGACCGCCCAGCAGCTGCTCGCGGCGGGCCTGTCCGTCGTCGGCGTCGACGAGTCCCAGGTCATGCTGGACCTCGCCGCCGACCACGCCCCCGGCGGCGACTTCCGGCACGGCGACCTGCGCGAACTCGACGACCTGGGTCAGTTCGACGCGGTCGTGGCGTTCTTCGCGCTGCTGATGCTGCCCAAGGCCGAGATCGAGTCCACCCTGCGCGCCATCCACGGCGTCCTGACCGGCCCCCGCCTCCTGCTCCTGAGCATGGTCCAGGGCGACTTCGACACCTTCCCGGTCAACTTCCTCGGCGCCCCCACCACCGTCTCCGCCTACCCCCCGGACCAACTCCGCCAGATCGTCACCGACGCGGGCTTCACCGACGTCACCCTCCGCGAGTTCGAGGCCGAGGCCGAACCGGGCCGCATCGAGGTCCAGCTCTACCTCCGCGCCCGCGCCGCCTGACCCCGGCGCTCGCTCCCGTTCGGCCGCCAGAGCCGCACGCCCGATCCACTGTGGCCCACGGCGGGATTCGCGGGGAGTTGTCCACAAGGGCTCGACTTGTCCACAACCACCCTGGTCACCCCTTGACAGCGGCCGGAAAACGGCAGGCTGAGTGTGGGTGGCCCCCGGGTGGGTGGGGTCTGCCGTGCGGCCGGAGGTCGGCGGCGGAGCGGGCTCGCCGCCGGGGTTGGAGATCGCTCGACGGCGGTGCGGTGTGGCCGGACGATCAGGACTTGCGGCGGCTGGGCCGGGAAAACCAGCGACCGCTGGGTCGCGGCACACAACGCGACCCAGCGGCCTGTGGTGAGAAGGCTTGGGGGCTTACAGCCAGTCGGTGGCGGTGAGGCTGCCGCGCAGGCGGGTGAGGGCTCGGTGCTGGGCGACGCGGACCGCGGTGGCGGTGAGGCCGATGGCGGCGGCGGTCTCCTGGGCGGAGAGGCCGACGACCAGGCGCAGGACCAGGATCTCGCGCTGGCGGGGGGCCAGGGTGTCGAGCAGGCCCGCGAGGCGGGAGCGCATCTCGGCGCGCAGCGTGACCTGCTCCGGGCCGAGGCTGTGGTCCACGGTGTCGGGGACGTCGGCGACGGGGTCGGAGCGGTCGCGGCCGGAGCGGCGGTAGTAGTCGGCGACCTTGTGGGAGGCGATGCCGTACACGAACGGCAGGAACGACTCCTTGTCGTCGGAGTACCGTGGGAGGGCACCGAGGACGGCGAGCAGGATCTCCTGGGCGACGTCGTCGGCGGAGGAGAACGCGGAGCCGGTGCGGCCGATGCGGGCGCGGCAGTAGCGCGTGATGGCCGGGTTGATCCAGGTGAACAGGGTGCCGATGGCCTCCTGGTCACCGTCGAGCGAGGCGGCGACCAGTTCGTGGAAGGCCGAGCTCTTCAAACGGGCGAACACGGCGTCGGTCCCCGGGGTCCTGGTGGCGGCGGGCTGGGCAACCGGAAGCTGCGCCGGGGCCGTTTCAGACACGGACGAGGAAGCTGTCGCACTCACATGAGCCCCCAGATGTTGCGGCGCACCGGTTAAAGCAGGAGGTACGCCGTCGAGGTCCGGAACGGCGTTGGTGTCCCGGCTCACCGTCCCATCCACCCGCTTGACAGTCGGATGCGATGGTGGCCCTGACGCAGAGTGATGGTAGCCGGGGCGCTGACTGTGCACCAGGGGTATCGCTGCTGCATACGGGGGATGTTTTCGTATTCAACCTCACAGCCGGAAGGGCACAACGACCCTATCCGGCCCGTGGTTGGACCCCGGTTCACGGACAGCCCGGTCCGCCATGCCCCTGGTCAGTGGTCTGGGTCACTTCGGTGCATGGTCCGTGCGGCTCGGGATATCCCCAGGTGGGACGTACTGTAGCGACGTTGACCCGATCCGGGAACCACCTTCGGGGGGTCGTTTTCTCGCTGGCCAGGCAACCTTGATCCATCTCGGCGCCGGGCGGTACCCGAGAGTAAGGATCATGCTTACTCCGTTCGTGTACTCATTCTCACGAATGGAGTAAGACTAGGCATACAGAAACGAGCATGATCCACTGAAGGTATCCCCCTACCGTGGCAGACACCCGTGCTGACCTGGGAGAATGCGGTATCAGCCGGTGGTTTGACACCCGCCCGACCGGTTCCTAGCGTTGCCTGCTTGTCTGGCCACGGCCATCACCCGAACGGGGAGCCCCACTCGTATGGACACCCGCCCACGGCCGACCGTCGTGGTCCTGCACGGCACCGACCGGCCGCCCGACCTCACCCGGGTCGAGGCCGTCGCCACCGTGCGGCGCACGACCGCCGACCGGCTCGGCGGCGCGCTCGACGGCGCCGACGTCCTGTTCGTCTGGGACACCCGCACGACCGCCCTGCAGCGCGTCTGGCCCGCCGCCGACGCGCTGCGCTGGGTGCACGTCGCCAGCCCCGCGGTCGGGCACCTGCTGTTCCCCGCCCTGCGCGGCAGCGACGTCACCCTCACCAACGCGACCGGCGTCTTCGACGAGCCGATGGCCGAGTACGTGCTCGGCCTGCTGCTGGCCTTCGCCAAGCACCTGCCGACCACGCTGCGCGACCAGCAGCGGCGCCGGTGGCAGCACCGGCAGACCGAGCGGGTGGCCGGGTCGCGCGCGCTGGTGGTGGGCACCGGGCCGATAGCGCGGGCCATCGGGCGCAAGCTGGGCGCGGTCGGGGTGACCGTCAACGCCATCGGTCCCACCGCCCGCACGGGTGACCCTGACCTGGGTGATGTGCAGCCGATGTCGCAGCTGAGAGCAGCGGTCGCCGAGCACGACTGGATCATCCTGGCGGTGGCGCTCTCCCCGCAGACCTCGGGCCTGGTGGACGCCGAGCTGCTGCGCGTGGTGCGCCCGACCGCGCGGCTGGTCAACATCAGCCGGGCCGGGCTGGTGATCACCGCCGACCTGGTCGACGCGCTGGACTCCGGGCGGCTGGCGGGCGCGGCGTTCGACGTGTTCGCCGACGAGCCGCTGGCGCCGAGCTCGCCGCTGTGGGGGATGCCGAACGTGCTGATCTCCCCGCACCTGTCCGGCGACGTCGCGGGCAGGCGGGAGGAACTGGTCCGCCGGTTCGCCGAGAACCTGGAGCGGTACGCGGCCGGGTTACCGCTGGCCAACGTGGTGGACAAGTCGCGCTAGTCGGCCGCACCGTTGCTACTCTAGAGTAGGTACTGCGGGGTAGGCACGGGCTCCCCGCGAGCGGCGAGCACGAGGAGCGCGATGGCGGGCAGCGATCAACCCAGGCGCGATGCCATGGGCGCGGCGTTGGCCGTGCTGAACCGGCTGGCAGGCACCGTTGTCCTGGACCGGCTCGGGTTGCGCAAGCCGGTGGAGCGCGGGGTCTACCAGGCGACAAAGGGTGGCTTCACCGCTGCAGGCGCCGCTGGCCGGGCGTTCACGAGCGCGCGCAAGCTAGCTGCGCCGCAACGTCCGAAGCCCAGCGGCGACCCCGGCCTGTTCGACCTGACTCCCACCGAGGACCAGGCGATGATCCGGGAGACGGTGGCCGAGTTCGCCGCGGAGCGACTGCGCCCGGCCGCGGTCGAGGCCGACGCCCGGTGCGCGGCGCCCGCGACCGTCCTGCGCACGATCGCCGACATGGGGGTGACCCTGGTCGGGGTGCCGGAGGCGCTCGGCGGGGTCGGCGACGAGCGGTCAGCGGTGACGAACGTCTTGGTCGCCGAGGCGATGGCGCAGGGTGACATGGGGTTGGCCGTGGCGTGCCTGGCACCGTCGGCGGTGAGCACGGCGCTCGTGCTGTGGGGCGACGCGGAGCAGCAAGCGACCTACCTGCCGTCGTTCGTCGGGGACAACGTGCCCGCCGCGGCGTTGGTGGTCCAGGAACCGCGCGCGCTGTTCGACCCGTTCTCCCTGCGCACCAAGGCATACCGGACGCCGAGCGGGTTCGTGCTCGACGGCGTGAAGTCGATGGTCCCGCGCGCGGCGGAGGCAGAGCTGTTCGTCGTCGCGGCCGATGTGGACGGTCGTGGGCCCGCACTGTTCATTGTGGAATCCCGGAGCTCCGGCGTGTCGGTGGAGTCCGACCCCGGGATGGGGTTGCGCGCGGCGGGAATGGGGAAGGTGCGGCTCGACCAGGTGACGGTCCCGGCGGCGGCGTTGCTGGGTGGCGGCAAGGCGGAGGTGTACGCCGAGTGCGTCCGGCTGGCGCGGATCGGTTGGTGCGCCTTGGCTGTCGGCACCGCGCAGGCCGTGCTGGACTACGTGATCCCGTACGTGAACAACCGCGAGGCGTTCGGGGAGCCGGTCAGCCACCGGCAGGGCGTCGCGTTCAAGGTGGCCGACATCGGCATCGAGCTGGAAGGCATGCGGTTGCTGACCTACCGGGCGGCGGCTCGGGCCGAGCAGGGCAAGCCGTACGCGCGGGAGGCGGGGCTGGCGCGCCGGTTGTGCGCGGAGCAGGGCATGCGGATCGGCAACGACGGCGTGCAACTGCTCGGTGGGCACGGTTTCGTGAAGGAGCACCCGGTGGAGCGCTGGTACCGCGACCTGCGCGCGGTCGGGCTGGCCGAGGGGATCGTCCTCGTCTGAGGGCGCGGAGGAGCACGCGATGATCAACCTTGACGTCCCGGCCAAGTTCGCCCAACTGGTCGACCAAGCCCACCAGGCGGCTGCGGAGTTCTTCCGCCCGCACTCGCGCAAGTACGACCAGGCCGAGCACACCTACCCCAGGGAACTGGACATGCTCGCCGCGCTGCTCGACGGGCTGGCCGCGTCCGGCGGCGGCGCGGGTGCCGGTGGTGTGCGGCGGGGTGGCGCCCAGGCCGGGGGCAACCAGAACGGCGCGAACCTGCGGCTGCTGCTCGGCACCATCGAGATGTGCTGGGGCGATGTCGGCCTGCTGCTGTCGATGCCGCGCCAGGGCTTGGGCAACGCCGCGATCGCCTCCGTGGCCAACGACGAGCAACTAGCGCGCTACCAGGGCAAGTGGGCGGCGATGGCGATCACCGAACCGGACACCGGCTCCGACTCGGGCGCGATCCGCACCACCGCCGTGCTCGACGGCGACCACTACGTGCTCAACGGCGAGAAGATCTTCGTGACCGCCGGTGAGCGCGCCGACTGCGTCGTCGTGTGGGCCACCCTGGACCGCTCGCGGGGCAAGGCCGCCATCAAGTCCTTCGTGGTCGACCGGGGCACCCCCGGCTTCACCCTGGTGCGCCTGGAGCACAAGCTCGGCATCCGCGCGTCGGACACCGCGCACTTCCGCCTGGAAGACGTCCGGGTGCACAAGGACAACCTCCTCGGCAGCCCCGACATCCAGGGCTTCGCCGGGGTCATGCAGACCTTCGACAACACCCGCCCGCTGGTCGCCGCCATGGCCGTCGGCGTCGCCCGAGCCGCACTGGAGGAGACCCACCGGATCCTCACCGAGGCGGGCATCCCCATCGACTACGACCGCCCCGCCCTCACCCAACCCGCCGCGGCCGCCACCTACCTCCAACTGGAAGCCGACTGGGAGGCCGCCTACCTGCTGTCCCTCCAAGCGGCGTGGATGGCCGACAACCGCAAGCCCAACTCCCTGCAGGCCAGCATGGCCAAGGCCAAAGCGGGCCGAACCGCCACCGACATCACCCTGCGCTGCGTAGAGCTGACCGGCTCCCTCGGCTACAGCGAGAACTCCCTGCTGGAGAAGTGGTCCCGCGACTCCAAGATCCTCGACATCTTCGAAGGCACCCAGCAGATCCAGCAGCTGATCGTCGCCCGCCGCCTGCTCGGGAAGTCGTCCACTGAACTGAAGTGAGGGCCTAGTCCCAGTGGTTGAAGAGGGCTTCGCCGACGGTGGTGGGGTGCCAGTACTTGATGTCGGATGGCAGGACGTGCGGCCAGTCCTCGGCGCGGAAGGGGGCGTCCAGTTCGGCGAACGACAGTGCGCGGTAAGGGGTCGAGCGCAGTTCGGCGAGCAGGGCAGGGTGATCGACGAAGGTCAAGGGCCCGGCGTCAAGCGAAACGGTGGGCCTTGCGACCGCGGTGAAGGCGTGCGTGCGGGTGGCGACAACGGCGATCGTCTCGGTGCGGTAGGTGAGAACGCACTCGTGGAAGTTCGGAGTGACGCCGGTAGCGACACGGAACTCGACATGCGTCGCCGTGGTGCGGCGGGCCAGTGCGTGGCAGGTGCCGCGGAAGGTCTTGAGGTCGTCCACCGGGACAACCTAGCTCGGGGGACCGGGCAGGTGTCCCCCGAGCGGGTTGGGACCGGCTAGCGGAGGCCGAGTTCGCGGGCGATGAGCATGCGCTGGACCTCGCTGGTGCCCTCGCCGATCTCCAGGATCTTGGCGTCGCGGTAGAAGCGGCCGACGGGGAACTCGTTCATGAAGCCGTAGCCGCCGAAGATCTGGGTGGCGTCGCGGGAGTTGTCCATGGCCGCGTTGGAGGCGACGAGCTTGGCGATGGCGGCCTCGCGCTTGAAGGGCTGGCCGCGCAGCATCTTGGCGGCGGCGGCGTAGTAGGCGAGGCGGGCGGTGTGCACCCGGGTCTCCATGTCGGCGATCTTGAACTGGATGACCTGGTACTCGCCGATCTTGCGGCCGAAGGCCTCGCGCTCGTGCACGTACTTGAGCGACTCGTCGACGCAGCCCTGGGCCAGGCCGACCGACAGCGCGGCGATGGCCACCCGGCCCTCGTCCAAAGTGGACAGGAACTGGGCGTACCCGCGGCCGCGCGCGCCGAGCAGGTTCGCCTCCGGCACCCGCACGTCGTCGAAGGCGAGCTCGTGGGTGTCCGAGGCGTTCCAGCCGACCTTGGAGTACTTCTTGCCCACGGCGAACCCGGGGGTGCCCGCCGGGACGATGATCGTCGAGATCTCCTTGCGGCCGTCGGCCTTCACGCCGGTCACCGCGGTGACCGTGACGTGCGAGGTGATGTCGGTGCCGGAGTTGGTGATGAACGCCTTCGACCCGTTGATCACCCACTCGCCGCCCTCGAGGCGGGCCGTGGTCCGGGTCGCGCCAGCGTCGGAGCCGCCGCCCGGTTCGGTCAGGCCGAACGCGCCGAGCCGCTCACCGGCGGCGAGGGCGGGCAGCCAGCGCTCCTTCTGCTCGTCGGTGCCGAAGCGCGCCAGCGGCATGGCGCCGAGGGAGACCCCGGCCTCCAGGGTGATCGCGACCGAGGAGTCGACGCGCGCGAGTTCCTCCAGCGCCAGGCACAGCGCGAAGTAGTCGCCGCCCATGCCGCCGTGCTCCTCGGCGATGGGCAGGCCGAACAGGCCCATGGCGCCCATCTTGGCGACGATCCCGTACGGGAACTCCTCCCGCTCGTAGAAGTCGCCGATGACCGGGGCGACCTCCTCGCGGGCGAACTCCTGCACGGTCTTGCGCAGCGCCTCGTGCTCCTCGGGCAGGGTCAGGTCGATCACGTCAGTCCTCCGATGGGGTTACCACGGCAAGGGTCTGGTTCAGCGCGACCTGGTTGCCCGCCTGCACCAGCAGTTCGGAGACGACTCCACCGACCTTCGCGGTGATCGTGTGCTCCATCTTCATCGCCTCGACGACCAGCAGCGGCGCGCCCGCGACCACCCGCTCACCCGCCGAGACCTTGACCACCAGCACCGTGCCGGGCATGGGGCTGGTGATCGGGCCGCCGCCAGCCGCGGTGGCCGCGGCGCCCTCGAGCGCGGAGTGCTCGGCGACCGCCCAGGTGCGGCCCTCGGCCGCCAGCCACAACGTGTCGCCGTCCAACGCCCTGGCGTAGCGCAGGTTCCGACCACCGAGGGTCACCCGCAGTTCGCCGTCCACACGCGACACCGACGCGTCCACAGCGGACCCGTCGCCGACCTGGACCCGCGCGGCGGCGGGTGACCCGGTCACCGACACGGTCACATCGCGGTCGCCGCAGGTCAGCCGGAACGGGATCGGCGCGGGGCGGCCGACCCGCCACCCGCTGGGCACCGACCACGGATCGACGACGCCACCGGCGGGCTGCAACGCGAGCAGCTCGTCGAGCGCCGCCGCCGCGAACACCTCGTCCGGCACCGGCTCGGCCCTGGTCAGTTCGTCGAGCCTGCGCTCCACCAGCTGCGTGTCGAGCCTGCCCGCGCGCACGTCCGCGTCGGCGAGCAACGCCCTCAGGAACGCGATGTTCGTGCCGACGCCGAGCACCGCCGTCGACCCCAGCGCCGCTGAGAGCCGGTCGATGGCCTGCGCCCGGTCGGCACCCCAGGTGATCACCTTGGCCAGCATCGGGTCGTAGTCGGAGCCGACCACCGACCCGGGCAGCAGACCGGAGTCCAGCCGCGCCCAGTCCGCCCCGGACGACCGCACGTCGAGCACGCGCCCGCCGGTGGGCAGGAAGCCGGTGCTCGGGTCCTCGGCGTACACGCGGGCCTCGACGGCGTGCCCGCGCAGCACCACGTCGTCCTGCACGAGCGCCAGCGGCTCCCCCGCCGCCACCCGGATCTGCTGTTCGACCAGGTCGAGGCCGGTGACCTGCTCGGTGACCGGGTGCTCGACCTGGAGCCTGGTGTTCATCTCCATGAAGAAGAACTCGTCGGGCCGGTCGGCGGAGACGATGAACTCGACGGTGCCCGCGCCGCTGTAGTCGACGGCCTTGGCCGCGTCCACCGCCGCCGCGCCCATCCGCGCCCGGGTCGCCTCGTCGAGCAGTGGCGACGGCGCTTCCTCGATGATCTTCTGGTGCCGCCGCTGGAGGCTGCACTCGCGCTCGCCGAGGTGGATCGCGTGCCCGTGGGAGTCGGCGAGCACCTGGATCTCGATGTGCCGGGGCCGCAGCACGAACCGCTCGATCAGCAGCGTCTCGTCGCCGAAGGACCCGCGGGCCTCGCGCCGCGCGGACTCGATGGCCGCGCGCAGCCCGTCCGACGCCTCGACCAGCCGCATGCCCTTACCGCCACCGCCCGCGGACGGCTTGAGGAGTACCGGGTAGCCGATCTCCTCCGCGGCGTCCACTAGGTCGTCGTCAGACATACCTGGCTGGGTACGCCCAGGAACGACAGGCACCCCGGCAGCGCTAACGGTCAGCTTCGCCCGGATCTTGTCGCCCATAGCGTCGATGGCGGACGCGGGTGGGCCGATGAAGACCAAGCCCGCGGCGGCGCAAGCCCGCGCGAACTCGACGTTCTCCGCGAGGAACCCGTACCCCGGATGCACCGCCTCCGCGCCGGTCTCTAGCGCGGCCGCGACGACCTTGTCGATGGCCAGGTAGCTCTCACGCGCGGCGGCAGGCCCGATGCGCACGGCCACGTCGGCCTCGCGCACGTGCCGGGCACCCGCGTCGGCGTCGCTGTAGACGGCCACCGACCGGATGCCCATCCGGCGCAGGGTGGTGATGACCCGGACGGCGATCTCGCCCCGGTTGGCGATCAGAACGCTGGAGAACATGCTCACATCCGGAAGACGCCGTAGCGGACAGGTTCCAGTGGCGCGTTGGCCGAGGCCGCCAGCGCCAGGCCGAGCACCTGGCGGGTGTCGGCGGGGTCGATGACCCCGTCGTCCCACAGCCGGGCGGTCGAGTAGTACGGGTTGCCCTGCGCCTCGTACTGGTCGCGGATCGGCGCCTTGAACGCCTCCTCGTCCTCGACCGACCAGTCGCCG
The DNA here is from genome assembly GCF_024171945.1 of Actinokineospora globicatena. Taxonomy (GTDB): domain Bacteria; phylum Actinomycetota; class Actinomycetes; order Mycobacteriales; family Pseudonocardiaceae; genus Actinokineospora; species Actinokineospora globicatena. Next base: position 1,983,794 of record NZ_JAMTCR010000002.1, on the reverse strand, counting down.
CCGCCACCCTCGATCTGGTCGCGGCGCACGGTGGAGAGCACCGACGCGGCCTGCTCGCCGCCCATCACGCTGATCCGCGCGTTGGGCCACATCCACAGGAACCGGGGCGAGTACGCCCGACCGCACATCGAGTAGTTGCCGGCGCCGAACGAGCCGCCGATGACCACGGTGAACTTGGGCACCCTGGCGCACGCGGTCGCGGTGACCATCTTCGCGCCGTGCTTGGCGATGCCGCCCGCCTCGTAGTCGCGGCCGACCATGAAGCCGGTGATGTTCTGCAGGTAGAGCAGCGGGATGGAGCGCTGGTCGCACAGCTCGATGAAGTGCGCGCCCTTCATCGCCGACTCGGCGAAGAGCACACCGTTGTTGGCGACGATGCCGACCGGGTGGCCGTGGATCCGGGCGAACCCGGTGACCAGGGTCGAGCCGTACTCCTTCTTGAACTCGCGGAACCGGCTGCCGTCGACGACGCGGGCGATGACCTCGCGCACGTCGTAGGGGGTGCGCGAGTCGGTCGGCACGACACCGTAGAGGGTCGACGGGTCGACGGCGGGCTCCTCGACCTCGGCGACGTCCCACGGTCGGGGGGCGCGCGGTCCGAGGGTGGAGACGATGGAGCGGACGATGCGCAGCGCGTGCGCGTCGTCGTCGGCGAGGTGGTCGGTGACCCCGGAGACCCGGGAGTGCAGGTCGCCGCCGCCGAGATCCTCGGCGCTGACGACCTCACCGGTCGCGGCCTTCACCAGCGGCGGACCGCCGAGGAAGATCGTGCCCTGGTCGCGGACGATGACGGCCTCGTCGCTCATCGCCGGGACGTAGGCGCCCCCGGCGGTGCACGAGCCGAGCACCGCCGCGATCTGCGGGATGCCCTTGGCGGACATGGTCGCCTGGTTGAAGAAGATCCGGCCGAAGTGGTCGCGGTCGGGGAACACGTCGTCCTGCTTGGGCAGGAACGCGCCGCCGGAGTCGACCAGGTAGACGCAGGGCAGGTTGTTCTGCAGCGCCACCTCCTGGGCGCGCAGGTGCTTCTTGACCGTCATCGGGTAGTAGGTGCCGCCCTTGACCGTGGCGTCGTTGACCACGACCACGACCTCCCGGCCCGACACCCGCCCGACCCCGGTGATGATCCCGGCGGCGGGCGCGTCGTCCCCGTAGAGGCCCGTCGCGGCCAGCGGGGAGAGCTCGAGGAACGGCGACCCGGGGTCCAGCAGCGAGTCGACCCGGTCCCTGGGCAGCAGCTTGCCCCGGCTGACGTGCCGGGCCCGCGCCTTCTCCGGCCCACCGAGCGCCGCCTGGTCCAAGCGCTCCCGCAGGTCGTGCGTCAACTCGTCGTGCGACTTGGCGTTGCGCTGGAAACCCTCGTCCGCCGGATCCACGGCACTGCGCAACCTTGGCGCGTCCATCCCGCTCCTCGCGCTGTTAGCCACCGTTAACTACTCCCCCGATGTTAGCGCTCGCTAACACCCAGGTCCAGCGACCGGCGGGGTAGCGCCGACCACCTCGCCCAGCGGGGGGTGCCTCCATGGTGGGACGCCACCGCGGCGCGCACCGGCCGCACACCCGAACGAGGGACGGCGGTGGACCGGATCAGGGGGTCACGGACGCGCGGGGGCACGCAGCGTCGAACAGGGGTAAGGGGTGCGGACAGACCGATGGGGGCCGCCCGGTTTCCCGGGTGGCCCCCATCGGGGGTGGATCAGCCCGTGACCGAGCGCAGGGCGGTGAGGTAGCCGCTGTTCTGGCCTGCGGTGTTGGGGTGGTAGGACTCCTCGACCGGCCAGGTGACGCTGTTGAGCCAGCGGGCACCCGAGGCGCAGATCTCGTGGCCGGAGAAGGCGGTGCGGGCGTCGACGAAGGTGAAGCCGTGGGCCGCGGCGCGGGCCGAGGTGACCGTGGCGAGCACGTCCGAGGACTGGTTGATGGCGGCGCGCTTGGTCTCGCTGAGGCCGACGACGCAGGAGCCGCTCGGCTTGTAGATGCGCGGGTAGCCGAGCACGACGACACGGGCCGAGGGGGCGCGGTCGCGGATGGCGCGGTAGACCGAGTCGAGCCTGCCCGGCAGGGTGGTGCGGGCGAAGTTCTGCGCGGTCTGGTTGCGGCTGACGCACACCGAGTCGGAGCTGAGGTTGCAGTCGGTCATGACGCTGGCGAACCCGGCGTCGTTGCCGCCGATGGAGATGGTCACCAGGGCGGTGTCGGCGGTGACCGACGCGACCTGGCCGTTGAGCACGTCCTGGGTCACCGCGCCGGAGCAGGCCGCGAAGGTGAACGCGGACGGCGCGTGCGAGTTGGCCCAGAGCTGGGGGTAGGCGTTCGCGCTGCGCTTGCACGAACCGCTGCTGCCGTAGCTCCCGGCACCGAGACCGGACGAGTAGGAGTCACCGAGGGCGACGTACTTGCCGACGGCGGCTGAGGCGGGGGTGGCCAGGCCGACCAGGGCTAACGCGGCCAGGACGAGGACGGGCAGGGACTTGGGGACACGCATTGCAAGCCTCCGGGGCAGGGAGGGATTCCCGACACGATCATCACTACCAGCCACCAGGCGAACACGGAACCGTTCGGTAACTTATTCACCCTTGCCAGTTGGTGAACGTCATCCGGTTAGTCACCGCTAACCCCCTACGCACCCCTGCCATACGATGAACTGGTGCCACCAGCAGCGGAACCCGTCGCGGACAAGCCGAGCAGGCGGGAGCAGATCCTCGCGGCGGCTGCCGAGCTCTTCGCCAGGCACGGGTTCCACGGGGTGGGCATCGACGACATCGGCTCGGCGGTCGGCATCTCCGGCCCCGCGCTCTACCGGCACTTCCGGTCCAAGGACGCGATGCTCGGCGAGATGCTCACGGCCATCAGCGAGGTGCTGCTCGACGGCGGCCAGGCCAGGGTCGGCGCCGCCCGCTCACCGCACGACACGCTGGAGGACCTGGTCCGCTTCCACGTGGACTTCGCGCTGGACAACCCGGCGCTGATCACCGTCCAGGAGCGCAACCTGGGCAACCTGACCGACCCGGACCGGCGCAAGGTGCGCGGGCTGCAGCGGCGCTACGTCGAGCTGTGGGTCGAGGTGGTCCGGACGGCGGTGCCCGCGACCGAGGAGCCGACCGCGCGGGCCCAGGCGCACGCGGTGTTCGGGTTGATCAACTCGACCCCGCACAGCAGGCACCTCGACCGCGCCCAGATGGCCGACCTGCTCACCGCGATGGCTTTAGCAGCTCTAGTACCCGCCCGCGCCTAGCCTCCGCCGGGAGGGCGGTCGGCGGGTGACATAGGCCTAGACCACTGCCCACCTGGGCGGATGCCGGTGTCCACCCGGCCCCCGGTCCGGCGAGCCCAACGTCCCTGTCAGGGCAAGACGTTCGGCTCCTGTCCGGCTACCCTGTCGGGTGAGTAACCTTCCGGTCACCGAGCGGTGAGCAGACCAAGTGACGGGCGGCGACGGGTGAGCGTGCCGGGGATGGACCGGGCGGGCGCGGACGCGACCAGCTGGGTCCCGGATGGGATCGATCTGGAGCGGCCGAGCGCGGCGCGGCTCTACGACTACCTGCTCGGTGGCGCGCACAACTTCGCGCACGACCGGGAGCTGGCGGAGCGGTTCATCAAGGCGCAGCCCAACGCCCGCGAGATCGCCAGGCACAACCGCTCGTTCCTGCGCCGCTCGGTGCTGATGCTCGTCGAGCGCGGGGTGCGCCAGTTCCTGGACCTGGGCTCCGGCATCCCGACCGTGGGCAACGTGCACGAGATCGCGCAGACCGCCGACCCGACCTCCCGGGTGGTCTACGTCGACTACGAGGAAGTCGCCTACGCGCACAGCACGCTGATGCTCGCCGACAACCCGCTGGCCACCATCGTGCAGGCCGACCTGACCCGCCCGCAGGACATCCTGGACGCGCCGCAGACCCGCGAGCTGCTCGACTTCGACCAGCCGATCGGGCTGCTGATGGCCGGGGTGTTCCACTTCGTGCCGCCGGAGAAGGACCCCGCCGCGCTGGTCGCCCGCTACCGCGACGCCATCGCCCCCGGCTCGTACCTGGCGTTCTCGCAGTTCACCAGGGACCTGATGCCCGCCGAGATGGACCGGGTGGTCGAGGTGATGAAGTCGAGCCGGGACCCGATGTACCCGCGCTCGCTGGCCGAGATCACCGCCCTGTTCGCCGGGTTCGACCTGGAGGAGCCCGGGGTGGTGCCGACCGCGCTGTGGCGACCGGACCTGGGCTTCGACGACGGCGGCGACCCGAACCGGGCCGGGATCTACGCCGGCGTCGGGCGCAAGCGCTGACGCCGTGAGCCATGCCTGACGCAGCCAACGACCCGGACGGCGACCAAGCGGGTCTCGTCCTCGCCTGGGTGCGGGTCGTCGCCGCCACCGCCTACGTGCCCAGGTCGTCGACCGAGGTGCACGCCCTGCTCACCGGCCTGCTCGGCAGGCTGACCACCGCGCTGGCCACCGGCGACTCGGACTCCTCGGTCGGGTCGCGGGTGGGTGAGCTGATGGTGGAGGGCGCGCTGACCGGGGAGAAGACCCTGGAGGGCTCCCTCGGCGTGCTGGCCGACGGGCTCGCCGACGCCGGGTTCGGCGCGCGGCCGGTGGCCGGGCTGCTCGCCTCGGTCGCCGCCGGGTACGCCGCCGCGCTGCGCAAGCGGACGCTGGCCCAGCAGGAGAACATGAAGCTGGCGCTGCTGACCGCCAAGCAGCGCGCCGAACGCGACCGCCGGGCCACCGAGAGCCGGTTCCGGGAGGTGTTCGACGCGGCCGCCGTCGGTATCGCGATCACCGAGCTGGACGGCACCTTCGTCGAGACCAACCCGGCGCTCGCCACGATCTTGGGCCGTCCGACCGAGGACCTGCGGCAGCGCACACTGGCCGAGTTCATCGCCGACGACGACGAGCCGCCGCTCGTGGTCGGCGAGGCAGACCGTCGAAGAGTGGTCAGACCGAACGGTGACACCGCGTGGGTCTACCTGACGACGTCGATGCTGCGTGACGACAACGGGGTCGCGCGCTACCGGGTGACGATGGTGCAAGACCTCAGCGAGATCCAACTGCTGGGCAACCAACTCAGCCACCAGAGCCTGCACGACGCGTTGACCGGTCTACCGAACCGGCTGCACTTCGAGTCGCGGCTGGAAGCGATGCACGCGCAGACCCCACCGGAGCGGCTGTTGACGCTGCTCTGCCTGGATTTAGACGCCTTCGCGTTGGTCAACACCACCTACGGGCACGCGACCGGCGACCGGATGCTGCGCACGGTCGCGAACCGGCTCACGGCGGCGGTAGAGGGTAAGCAGGCGTTGGTGGCGCGGATCGGCGGTGACGAGTTCGCCGTTCTTATCGCGCACGAGTCCCCGCCGCCGGAAGTGTCCACGCTGGTCAGTGCGCTAGAGGCCGAACTGTCTGAACCGGACTACGACGGCGGCGGCGTCGGCCTGGCAGTTAGCGCTACCACCGGCGCGGTCCGGTGCACCAAGGCGGAGATGTCGGCGACCGAGATGTTCCGGGCGGCCGACGCGGCCCAGCGGCACGCGCGGTCGCTGGGCAGGCACCAGTGGACCGAGTTCGACGCCCACGCCGACCGGGCGGCGCGCAAGCTCGGCACCCTGGCCACCGGGCTGCCCGCGGCCTGGGAGAACGGCGAACTGCGGGTCGCCTACCAGCCGGTCGTGCGGCTCGCGGACCTCACCACGGTCCGGGTGCGGGCGCTGGCGCACCTGCCCGCCGACCGCGACACCGCGGAGTTGGCCGAGCTGACCGGCCTGTCGGTGCCGCTGGGGCCGTGGCTGCTCACGCAGTCCGCCGAACACCTCGACCGCTGGTCGGCGCGGTTCGCCCCGGTCGCCGACAAGGGCGAGGCCGTCCAGCGGGTCCTGCTGTCCCCGACCCAGTCCGCCGACGCCGACCTGTCGGCCACGGTCAACGCGGTGCTCGGCGCGACCTGCGTGGACCCGGGCGCGCTGGAGATCGGCCTCGACACCGCCGCCGTCCTCGGCTGCCGCGGCGACGCGCAGGACAACCTGCGCACGCTCAGCGACATCGGCGTCGTCACCGCGGTGCACGGGTTCACCGGCGGCCCGCGCGAGGTGGCCATGGTGGAGCGGTTCGGCGTGCGCACGGTGGTGCTGTCCGACCCGTTCGAGGGCTGGCGACCCGACTGGCTGCCGCGCGAGGCCGTGCCGGTCCGGGCCACCACGGAGCTGATCGCGGCCCTGCGCTCGACCGGCGCCTCGGTCGGCGTGCTCGGCGTCCGCGACCACGCCGAGGCCACCTGGTGGGCCGAGCAGGGCGTCCGCACAGCGGAGGGACCGGCGTTCGGCTGTCCGGGTGGGGTGGACGACATCGCACCCGGGCGCGGCTGAACCCCGACGCGCCGCTCACCGCCAACTGAGCGAATCGACGACGGCGGATCTCCCCGCGCGGCGGCCCGCTGTTGCAGGATGAGGGACGTGGACGACTCCGACCCGGCGCGCAGGAAGCGCCTCACCGAGGCCGCCGCGGGCGCACTGGCCGCCATGCGCGCCGGTGAGGACGACGGCGCCCTCGACCGCGTCGCCGCCGCCGTCCGCGCCACCCCCGACAGCCACGCCGACGCCAGCGAACTCATGCTCCTGCTCTTCCACGAGTGCAGCGCCATGGTCTCCGCCCTCGGCTCCGGCGGCACCACCCCCGTCAAAATGCAGGTCTACGACGACGACGGCCACGAAGTCCCCATCGACGAGGCAGATCCCCCCGTCCGAACCGCCGTCCGCACCCTCCTGGCCCAAGTCCACGGCGACACCGACGGCGCCAAAGCCCAAATCGACATAGCCCTGACCAACGCGGCACCGGAGGAGATGGCCACCCTCATGGTCCAAGCCCTCCGCTGGACCCTCCGCCTGTCCGAGGAATGCCTCAACCGAGCCCTCCCCATCCCCACCTGGCTCCACGAGGCCTAACCCCCCAGGCCCCTCTTACAGGCCTCACGCCCCACCAAGTCCCCACACCCAGTCCCAGCCCACCACCTACGACTGGCCAAGACCTCGACAACGGTGGCCCGAGACGCCCGCTGACGACGGTGGCCCCCACGCGCTCCACGAAGGCGCTGGTGCCAACTGCTCGATGGGGCGGACTTGTTTTGTGTGGGGGGACGGCACCCGTAGCGTCGTCAGGGGCAGGGGAGGGCCGCTCTGTGGCCCCCTGCTTTTAGCCCTTCCCCGGGTGTCGTAGGGGCCCCGCGCAAAACAAGTTCGCCCCATCGAGCTTTTCGCATTTCTCGCGTCAAGTCGATGGCGCAGCCGAGGCGTCTACCGCAGCGAAGCGAAGGCCCGAGACCCGGTCTTCCCCCAGCTCAACGCCCTGCCGCCCACAGCCAACAAGATCAACCCGCCCCAAAGACCCCCGAATACACAGCCTACTCAAGGGAACGCAAGCCCAGAGAGGCTGAAAGCAGGGCCTGTGGACAACTCAGCCCCCTGTGGACAACCAACCCGCAGCCGCCACCCAGCCCTCCACAGGCACCCAACACCCCCGCCTTACAACAACTCCTTCAGCAACGCCGACAACTGCCCCGTCTCCGTCAGAAACCCATCATGCCCAGCCGTGGACGTGATGACCCGTAACCCATCCACCCCCGGGATCCCATCTGCCAGCACCTGCTGCTGCGCCAACGGATACAACCGGTCACTGTCCACCCCAGCCACAACCGTCCGCGCCGAAACACGAGACAGAGCGGCCTCAACCCCACCCCGCCCCACCCCCACGTCATGCCCATTCATCGCCTCAGTCAGCAGCACATAACTAGCGGCATCAAAGCGATAAGCCAGCTTGGCCGCGTGATAGTCCAAATAGGACTCGACAGAGAACCGTCCATCCGGCTGCACATCCCGGCCGAACCGAGCAGCCAACTCCGGCTCGCTGCGATACGTCACATGAGCGATCCGCCGCGCGATCCCCAGGCCGTCAGACGGACCCGCAGGGGTGTCGTGGTAATCCCCGCCCTGCCAGTACGGATCCGAGCGAATCGCGTGCAGTTGCGGCGAAGCCCAAGCGATCTGCTCAGCTGAGGCGGCCGCCGGGCACGCGAGGAGTAGCAGCGCGGCGACCCGGTCAGGCGTGGCGACAGCCCATTCCAAGGCGCGCATGCCGCCCATCGAGCCACCCAGCACGGCGGCCCATCGGGAAATGCCCAGCGCGTCGGCTAGGACGACCTCAGCGGCCACCTGCGCGCGGATCCCCACGGAAGGGAACCGGCTCCCCCAGGCGCGGCCGTCCGGGGCGGGGCTCGACGGGCCGGTGGTGCCCTGGCAGCCGCCGAGGACGTTGGGGCAGACCACGAAGTACCGGTCGGTGTCGACTGCCCGGCCCGGTCCGATCAGGCCGTCCCACCACCCGGCGGTCGGGTGGCCTTCCGAGGCGGGTCCGGCGGCGTGGCTGTCGCCGGTGAGCGCGTGCTCCACGAGGACGGCGTTCGACCGGTCCGGCGCCAGCGTCCCCCAGGTCTCGTAGGCGATGCGCGCGCCGGGGACTGGACCCTCGAGCGCGACCCACTGGCGGCGCCCCGAGGGGTCCCCCTCCCGCCACGCACCGGTGGCGGGAAGGGGGGCGGTGCTCACAGTTCGGCCTTGGCGGCCCGGAAGCCTGCCTCCAGGTCCGCCTTGAGGTCCTCGAGGTTCTCGATGCCGACCGACAGCCGGACCAGGCCCGGGGTGACGCCGGAGGACAGCTGCTCCTCCTCGACCAGCTGGCTGTGGGTGGTGCTGGCCGGGTGCACGATCAGGCTGCGCACGTCGCCGATGTTGACCAGCTGGCTGAACAGCTCGGTGCCGTCGACGAACTTGCGGCCCGCCTCGACGCCGCCGCGCAGGTCGAAGGAGACGATGGCACCGGCGCCGCGCGGCAGGTACTTCTGCGCCGCGGCGTGGAACGGGCTCGACGGCAGACCGGCGTAGTAGACCTTCTCCACCTCGTCGCGCTGCTCGAGCCACTCGGCGAGCGCCTGGGCGTTGGCGACGTGCCGCTCGATGCGCAGCGACAGCGTCTCGATGCCCTGCAGGATCAGGAAGGCGCTGAACGGCGAGATGGACGCGCCGGTGTCGCGCAGGCCCTGGATGCGGGCCTTGGCGGCGTAGGCGCCTGGGCCGAGGGCCTCCCAGTACTTGAGGCCGTGGTAGCTCGGGTCCGGCTCGGTGAAGCCGGGGAAGCGGGCCGGGTCCTTGCCGAAGTCGAAGGTGCCGCCGTCGACCAGGACGCCCGCGATGGTCGTGCCGTGGCCGCCGAGGTACTTCGTGGCCGAGTGCACCACGATGTCGGCGCCGTGCTCGATCGGGCGCAGCAGGTACGGGGTGGGCACCGTGTTGTCGACGATCAGCGGAACGCCGACCTCGTGCGCGGTGTCGGCGACGGTCCGGATGTCGAGGACGTTGCTGCCCGGGTTGGCCAGGGTCTCGGCGAAGAACGCCTTGGTGTTGGGCCGCGACGCCGCGCGCCACTGCTCGGGGTCGTCCTGGTTCTCGACGAAGCTGACCTCGATGCCGAGCTTGGGCAGCGTGTAGTGGAACAGGTTGTAGGTGCCGCCGTAGAGCGACGGGCTGGAGACGATGTGGTCGCCGGACTGGGCGAGGTTGAGGATGGCCGCGGTGGTGGCCGCCGACCCGGAGGCGAACGCGAGCGCGGCGACGCCGCCCTCCAGCGCCGCGACGCGCTGCTCGAGCACGTCCTGGGTCGGGTTCATGATCCGGGTGTAGATGTTGCCTGGCTCGACGAGGGCGAACAGGTCGGCACCGTGCTGGCTGTCGCGGAAGACGTAGGAGGTGGTCTGGTAGATCGGGGTCGCCCTGGCGCCGGTGGTCGGGTCCGGCGCGGCGCCCGCGTGGACCTGCTTGGTCTCGAACGACCAGGCGGCGGAGTCGGTCATCTTCGGTCTCCTCGGGATTGATCGTCTAGCTGACAGCCGTATGGAGGAAGCTAGCTGCGCTGACCGGGTGCCCGGCAGACCGTCCACAGTCTGGAATATCCGAAACGGTTGCTGATACCACCCGCTCGGGTGAGGATCGGGGCATGCGCGTCGCCGCGATCGCCCTCTCGGTGTTCCTCGTCTGCGCTTCGACGACGCCCGCGGTGGCCGTGACGCCGCGACCGGTGTTCCAGCACTACGTCGCACTTGGCGACTCTTACGCTGCCGGACCGGGTATCCCGCGGCAGAACGGGACGCCGACCGGCTGTGGACGTTCATCGGCGAACTACGCGGGCAAGTTGGCCCGGTGGCTGCGTGTCACCCGATTTGTTGACGTGAGTTGCGGTGGCGCGACAACCGTGCACATGACGCGCCCGCAAGCGGTGCCGGAAGGCGAGAATCCTCCGCAATTCGACGTGTTGCGCGCGGACACCGACCTCGTGACGATCACGATCGGCGGCAACGACTTCGGTTTCGGCGAGATCCTGGCGACCTGCGCGCGGCTCGGCGCGCAGGACCCGAGCGGGTCGCCGTGCCGCGAGCACTACACCGCGGGCGGTCGCGACGAACTGCTCGACCGGGTCGCCCGCGTCGGCGGCCTCGTGGACCGGGTGCTCGCCGAGATCCACCAGCGGTCCCCGCGCGCGACGGTCATCGTGGTCGGCTACCTCAGGATCTTGCCGCCGACCAAGGGCTGCTGGCCGCAGGTCCCGTTCGCCGCGGGGGACACCGCGTACTTCGACCGGGCCGAGAAGGCGCTCAACACCGCGCTGGGTGAGCGCGCGCGGGCGGCGGGTGCCCGGTTCGTGAACCCGTACCCGTACTCGATCACCCACGACGCGTGCCAGCCCGCGCACCGGCGCTGGGTCGAGCCGCTGCGGCCCGCCGCGCCCGCGGTGCCGATGCACCCCAACGAGGCGGGCATGACCTCGGTGGCGGGCCTTACCTGGCTCTCGGCCGCCACCGCCCGCTGACCGTCCACAGGCGACCGGGCGCGGGCGGCTACCGTGACCACCTGGAGGTGGCGCGATGATCACGGTGCCCGGCGTGGTGGACCGGATGGGTCCCACGCTGCTGCGCACCGTCCACACCCCCGACCCGACGCCGGTCGTGACCGACGTGGTGATCGCCGAGGCGGCCAAGCGGACCCAGGTGTCGGCGGGTGACCTCGTGCTCGGCGTCGCCACGGCGTCCACGGCGGACGCGGTGGAACTGGTGCGCCTGTGCGGGCAGCACAGCGCGGCCGCGGTGTTGCTCAAGCCGCCGCACGCCGCGCGGACCGCGGTGCGCACCGCCGCGCAGAAGGCCGGGGTCGCGCTGGTCGAGGTGCACGCGGCGACGGCGTGGGCGCAGCTGGTCTGGTTGCTGCGCTCGGTGCTCGACGCGGCGGCGGACGAGGCGACCGACGCGCTCAACCCCGGCCCGTTCGGCGACCTGTTCCGGCTCGCCGACGCCGCGGCCGCCGTGGTGGACGCGCCGGTCACCATCGAGGACGCGAACTCCCGGGTGCTGGCCTACTCCGCGCGGCAGGACCGCACCGACCCGGCGCGGGTATCGACGATCATGGGCCGCCGGGTGCCCGACGACGTGCTCGCCCGGTTCCGCTCGCGCGGGGTGTTCCGGGAGCTGAGCCGGGGCCGCACCGCGATCTTCGTGCCCGCGCAGAAGGACGGCACGCTGCCGCGGCTGATCGTCCCGGTGCGGATGGGCGGCGAGCTGCTCGGGTCGATGTGGGCGGTGGTGGCGGGGCCGGTCTCCGACGAGCGCGCGGCCGCGTTCGCCGACGCCGCACCCGTGGTCGCCCTGCACCTGCTGCGCAGGCGGGCCCGCGAGGACAGCGACCGCAGGCGCTCGGCGGAGTTGGTGCGGTCGGTGCTCGACGGGACCGGCAGCGCCCGGCTGGTGGCCGCCGAACTCGACCTCGCCGACGAGCTGCACCGGGTGGTGGCCATCGACGCCCAGGCCGACGACCCGAGGGCCGAGGGCATCCGGCTGGCGCTGCTGGAACGGCTGACCGGCGGCGTCGGGCGGCGGCCGGTGGTGGCCGACCTGCACGGCGTGCTGTACGCGATCGTGCCGGACGGGTCGGGGCCCGGCGGGTGGTCGGCGCTGCGGGAGGCGCTGGCGGTGCCGACCGGTCCGCTGGCCGCCGCGGGCACGCCGGTCCCGGTCAGCGACCTGGCCAGGTCCAGGGCCGAGGCGGACGAGGCGTTGAGCCTGCTGCGGGCCGGGCTGGTCACCGGGCCGGTCGCCGCGCACGACGACGTGTGGGCCGTGCTGGTACTGCACCGCACTGCCGTCGCGTCGACGGGGGCCGGTGTGGCGCACGTGGGGCCGTTGGCGCATCTACGCGCGCGGGAAGACGCCGACTGGTACCTCGACACGCTCTACGAGTGGCTCAGGCACCCGGGCGACCCCAGGGCCGCGGCCGCGGCGCTCACCATCCACCCCAACACGCTGCGGTACCGGATGTCGCGCGTCACCGCCGCGGTCGACGCCGACCTGGGCGACCCGGACACCCGGTTGGCGCTGCTCATCCAGCTCGTCGCGCTCCGCTGGAGCTGAGCCACCCGGTCGGGGTACGCCGTCGGGGATTGTGCTGCGAGCACTACCAGACGCCTTTACTCTCGGTGCGTCAGAACGATGACAGGCGCCGTGCGCTGCACGACCGTGGTACACGACACCCCAGATGGCCTAGCCACGGACCCGAGAGGACAGCCCCGGTGAAGATCGCCGTTCCCCGTGAGATCAAGAACCACGAGTACCGGGTCGCGCTGACCCCGGCAGGGGCGCACGAGCTGACCTCCCGCGGCCACGACGTGTTCGTCGAGGCGGGCGCGGGCCTCGGCTCCGCCATCACCGACGAGGAGTACCTGGCCGCGGGCGCCAAGGTCCTGGCCACCGCGGACGACGTGTGGGCCGAGGGCGACCTGGTGCTCAAGGTCAAGGAGCCGATCGCGGTCGAGTACCCCCGCCTGCGCGCGGGCCAGACCCTGTTCACCTACCTGCACCTGGCCGCCGACGAGGCGCTGACCAGGGCGCTGCTGGCGGCGGGCACCACCGCGATCGCCTACGAGACCGTGCAGACCGCCAACGGCGCGCTGCCGCTGCTCGCCCCGATGTCGGAGGTCGCCGGTCGGCTGGCCCCGCAGGTCGGCGCGTTCGCCCTGATGAAGCCCTCCGGCGGCCGCGGCGTGCTGCCCGGCGGCGTCCCCGGCGTGCTCCCGGCCAAGGTCGCGGTCATCGGCGGCGGCGTCTCCGGCGTGAACGCGGCCACCATCGCGCTCGGCCTCGGCGCCGACGTGACCGTGCTCGACACCAACGTCGACCGGCTGCGCCAGCTCGACGCCCAGTTCAACGGCCGGGTGCGCACGCTGGCGTCCAACCGCTACGCCGTCGAGCAGGCCGCCAAGGACGCCGACCTGGTCATCGGCGCGGTGCTGGTGCCCGGCGCCAAGGCGCCGACGCTGATCTCCAACGCGCTCGTCGCGCAGATGAAGCCGGGCTCGGTGCTCGTCGACATCGCCATCGACCAGGGCGGCTGCTTCGAGGACTCCCGGCCGACCACGCACGCCGAGCCCACCTACCCGGTGCACAACTCGATCTTCTACTGCGTGGCGAACATGCCGGGCGCGGTGCCGAACACCTCCACGTTCGCGCTGACCAACGTGACGCTGCCCTACGCCGTCGCGCTGGCCAACCAGGGCTGGCACAAGGCCCTCACCGCCGACAAGGCCCTCGCGCTCGGCCTCAACACCCACCAGGGCCACCTGACCAACGCCCCCGTGGCCGAGGCGCACTCCCTGCCCAGCACCCCGCTGGAGACCGTGCTCGCGTAGTCGGTCGGGGCCCCGGCGACGGGGCCCCCGCCACCAGGACCGCAGCGCCGTTCGGACCCGGTTTCCCCCGGTGCCGATCACCACTTCGAACGGCCATCGAGGTGTACCGGCTCCCTGCACGCAGGGATCAGGGAGCCGGTACGCCGACCTCGAATCCCGCCGCGGTCGACCGCCTTGTCGAGAGCAATTCGCAATAGCAAGACCGCGGCGAATAGTCGCCACCCATTACCGAAACGAATCCCGCTGGGTCCGGCGCCGATCGCACCCATAGGCGACAACCCCACCGGTCGCACACCTCGACGAGACCACCGAAGGTCAAGCGAACCCGCTGGGTCCGCCGCCGATCGCACCGTGGGGGTCCGGGGGCTCGGCCCCCGGGCGATACAACGAAACAACCCCCCGGTCCACGATCTCCGTGGACACAGGGGGGTGTTGTGTAGGGGCGGCCCGCTCAACCAGCCTGGGGGTCACTGGGAGCGGGCCACCGAGATCCAGCTTAAGGGCAAACGCTTGATGGCGCCGCACTGGGGGGTGGGTGTCGTGATTACTTGTCGAACGGCATTGAGCCCCATCGGGTGAGAAAGCTCGCGATCAGGTGAATCCACCGGTGGTCACTTGGGTGGCGGTCGGGTTCGGTCGATGTTTGATCGGTGACTGAGCCTCGCTGGTGCGTCGGGTGCCACGACCCGTTCGGCAGGGACCGCGCGTTGACCGTGCTGGTCGAGGACGACCGGGTGGTGCTGGTGCCGCCGCCGGGTGCCTCCGCGGTGCTCTCGGCCCAGCAGACGCGCTCGCTGGGGTTGGTGTTGGACCAGGCGGCCGGTCGGGCGCTCGACGGCGCGACGGGCTGATCGCGCCATGTGGCGCGCGGGCGGTCCCGATCGCGAGCGGGCAGGCCGGTCCCAGGACGACGCTGGGCAGGCCGGTCCCGACGACGCGGGTGAGCCGCTGCGCGCCGCGGTGTTGCGCCGGTTGGCGCTGTTGGACGAGGCGGCCGGGTCGGCCGACGCCTCCACGTTGCTCCCCCTGGCCCGCGCCGAGATCAGCAGGCTCGCCGACGGCTGGCGGCTGCTGCTGACCGTGCACCAGCCCGACGAGGACAGCCGCTGCCAGGCGTGCCCGGCGGGGCTGCGCGGGTTGCGCGGCAAGCGGTGGCCCTGCCAGGTCTGGCGGATGGCGCACGAGCACCTGATCGGCGAGGGCGTGCCGCACCGGGACCGGAAGCGGCCGCTGCGCAACCCGTTCGCCAGGCAGGCCCGGTTGGTGCCGCCCGAGTCGCCATGCGAGGTGACCGACCGGATACCGGTTGTGCGCGACGACTCCCCTGGCGAACGGCACGCTGACGCGGGGTGACCCCCAGGTCCGCACGGGGTGAACGATTCAGCGGGTTCCGGCGGTTTTGTCGACCAGGCCCCCACGGAACGGGGTGGGCATGGGGCAAGATGTCCGCCACGACGGGGCGGCGAGCTGGAGGAGCCTGTGCAGGACGGTAGTGGTCGCATCGTGGTGCGTGGCCTGACCAAGAACTTCGGTCACGTGGCCGCGGTGCAGAACCTGAGCTTCCAGGTGGAGCCGGGCTCGGTGACCGGGTTCCTCGGGCCGAACGGCGCCGGGAAGACGACGACGTTGCGGATGCTGTTGGGGTTGGTGAACCCGTCCTCGGGCGAGGCCACCATCAACGGGCAGCCGTTCCACCAGCTGGGCAACCCGGGTCGGGTCGTCGGCGCGGTGCTGGAGGCCCAGGGCTTCCACCCCAAGCGCACGGCGATCAACCACCTGCGGGTGTACGCGGCGGCCATGGGGCTGCCCGACCAGCGCGCGATGGAAGTGCTGATGCTGGTCGGCCTCGGCGGGGCGGCGGGCCGCAAGGCGGGCGGGTTCTCGCTCGGCATGAAGCAGCGGCTGGCGCTGGCCACCGCCCTGCTGGGCGACCCGCAGGTGCTGGTGCTCGACGAGCCTGCCAACGGGCTGGACCCGGAGGGCATCGCCTGGCTGCGCACGTTCCTCAAGTCCTTCGCCGCGTCCGGGCGAACGGTGCTGATCTCCAGCCACCTGCTGGCCGAGGTCGAGCAGACCATCGACCAGGTGGTGATCGTCAGCCGCGGGCAGACCGTGTACTACGGCAGCCTGGAGGACCTGCGCCGCTCGCAGCAGAGCCGGGTGCTGGTGCAGCCCGCCGACCCGCAGGCGCTGGCCAAGGCGCTGCAGGAGGCCGGGCACTCCTCGGTCACGCTGCTGCCCGACGGTCGGCTCGCGGTGGTCGACGCGACGGTGCAGCAGGTCGGTGACATCGCCTCCAAGG
This sequence comes from Actinokineospora globicatena, assembly GCF_024171945.1. Lineage (GTDB taxonomy): Bacteria > Actinomycetota > Actinomycetes > Mycobacteriales > Pseudonocardiaceae > Actinokineospora > Actinokineospora globicatena. The sequence continues at coordinate 1,967,730 of NZ_JAMTCR010000002.1, read as the reverse complement.
CGGGGATCGCGCTCTACGGGGTGCAGGAGGAGCAGGCAGACCTCGAGCAGCTGTTCTTCCGGTTGACCAGCGGCCAGTACAGCGCGCAGGGCTACGCGCCGCCCGGGTACGACAGCGGGCAGCAGGTGGCGGGCTTCGGCAGCCCGATCCCGCCGCCGCAGGCCCCGCAGTACGGCGGGTACCAGCAGCAGGCGCCGCAGTACGGGGGCTACCAGGCCCCTCCGCAGTTCCAGCAGCCCCAGCAGTTCCAGCAGCCTTCGCCGTACCAGCAGACCGGGTACCAGCAGCCGGTAGCGCCACCTGTCGTCCCGCAGCTACCACCGCAGGATCCGAACCAGGCGCAGTACCAGCAGCCGTACCAGCAGACCTCGCCCTACCAGGCACCGCAGCCCACGTCGCCGTACCAGCCGCCGGTGGTTCCGACCGCCGTGCCGCCGGTAGAGCAACCGCCCGCTGTTATGCCGCCGAGCGCGTTGTCCGAAGAGCAGCCGACGCAGGCCACGACCCCAGAACCCCGTCCGGTCGAGGTGGCCCCCGCGCCGCCGCCCCCGGACGCAGCGGACACGACCACACCGGACACACCTAGCGGCGAGGCTCCAAGCCAGGGCTCGACGGGCGAGGAGGGCAAGGCCTGATGGGCGACTTGATCACGGCGGAGTTCCGCAAGATCCTCACCACCAAGCTGTGGTGGGCGCTGCTCATCCCGGCGCTCGCGATGGCCTTCTTCGTCGCCCTCGGCTGGTCAGCGCTGGCCACCGATGTCGCCGACGGCCTGGCCAACGACTCGGTGTTCTCCCGGTTCGAGGTGCCCATCGACGAGATCTCCTGGTCGGTGATCGCACTGACCAGGGCGATCAACCTGTCCTCGATCTTCCCGATGGTCTTCGGCGCGCTGGCGATCTCCTCGGAGCTGCGGCACCGGACCATCACCACCACGTTCCTGACCAGCCCGACCAGGGCGGCGGTGCTCGGCGCGAAGGCCGTCACCTACGTCATCTGGGGCCTGATCTACGGCGTCGCGGTGGCGCTGCTGGTCAGCGCGGGCACCGCGACCGGGGCGTCGAGCAACTACCTGCCCGACGGCAAGCAGTGGTTCCTGATCCTGCTCGCCGGGATCATCCAGATCGTGCTGTGGACGCTGGTCGGCGTCGGCGTCGGCGCGCTGATCGGCTCGACCACCGGCGCGGTGGTCATCCTGCTGGTCTACTCCCTGATCGTCGGACCGGTCAGCGAGCTGCTGCTGGCCAGCACGGACGTGCCGAACCTGGCGGGCGTGATGCTCAACGGGTCGGCCAACGGGTTGACCGGGTCGACGGCGAGCACGCTGCTGTTCGAGCAGATCCAGGAGATCGTGCTCAGCCGCGGTGGCGACATCAGCGCGGACACCAAGGAGAACGTCGAGTCGGTGGTGCGGGCAGGCGCCGGTGCGCCCGGCGCGTTCTCGCTGTGGGTGAGCGGCCTGATCTTCCTGGCCTGGACCGCCGCGCTCTTCGGCGCCGGGCTGGCCCGCAACGCCAAGCGCGACATCACCTGAGTTATCCACAACCCCCTGGGTTGTGCACAGCCGAGGCCGTCCTCCCCGCGGAGGGCGGCCTCGTGCTTACGCTGGCCGGGTGACGACATCCCCCGGTTGGATCCGCCGACTCAGCACCGCCTGCTGGCGGCACCGCGCCCTGGTGCTGCTCTCGCTGGCGGCGTCGGTGGTCGGCGTCGGCTTCCAGGCGGTCGGGCCGCTGCTGGTCAAGTTCGTCATCGACGGCGCGGTCGCGGGCCACACCGACGGGCTCGGCTGGCTGGTCGCCGGGCTGGTCGGGCTGGAGGTGCTGACCTTCACCAGCGCGTTCCTGCGCCGCTACCTGGGCGGCAGGCTGGCCCTGGACGTGCAGCACGACCTGCGCCAGGCGGTGTTCCGCGCGGTGCAGCGGCTCGACGGCGGCAAGCAGGACGCGTTGCGCACCGGGCAGGTGGTGTCCCGCTCGATCACCGACCTGCAACTGGTGCAGGGGCTGCTGATGATGGTGCCGCTGTCGGTCGGCACGGTGGTGTTCGCCGTGCTGGCGCTGGCCGCGATGTTGTGGCTGTCGCCGTTGTTGACCGTGGTCGCGCTGGTGGTGACGCCGGTGGTGGCGGTGGTGGCCGCGCGGAGCAGGACGCGGCTGTTCCCGGCGACGTGGTCGGCGCAGCAGAGCGCTGCCGACGTGGCGCAGCAGGTGGAGGAGACCGTCACCGGGGTCCGTGTGGTGAAGGGTTTCGGGCAAGAGGCGCGAGAGGTCACTCAGCTGGAGCGGGCCGCGCGCAAGCTCTATGCGGAACGGATGCGCAGCGCGCGGATCACCTCTAGGCCCGCGGCGACGCTGGTGGCGATGCCCGCGGCCGGGCAGGTGGCGGTGCTGGCGCTCGGCGGGTACATGGCGTTGCGCGGGCAGGTCACCCTGGGGACGTTCCTGGCCTTCGCCGGGTACGTGGCGAACCTGGTGGGGCCGACCAGGATGTTGGCGGGGCTGCTGGTGAACGCGCAGCTGGCCAGGGCCGGGGTGGAGCGGGTCTACGAACTGGTCGACTCGCAGCCGGACGTGACCGAGAAGCCGGACGCGGTCGACGTGCCCGCCGGTCCGGTCGCGGTCGAGCTGGACGACGTGCGGTTCGGGTACACGCGCAGTGAGCCGGTGCTCGACGGGGTGAGCCTGCGGGTCTCGCCCGGGGAGACGCTGGCGCTGGTGGGGACGGCGGGGTCGGGCAAGTCCACGGTGTCGCTGCTGCTGCCCCGGTTCTACGACGCGCAGTCCGGTGCGATCCGGATCGGCGGGGTCGACCTGCGGGATCTGCGGTTGGCGTCGTTGCGCGGCACGGTCGGGGTGGTGTTCGAGGAGGCGTTCCTGTTCTCGGACTCGGTGGGCGCCAACATCGCCTACGGCAGACCGGACGCGACGGCGGCGGACGTGGAGGCGGCCGCGCGGGCGGCGCAGGCGCACGAGTTCATCACCGAACTGCCCGATGGGTACGACACGGTGGTCGGTGAGCGCGGGTTGACGCTGTCCGGCGGGCAGCGGCAACGGGTGGCGCTGGCCAGGGCGCTGCTGTCGGACCCCAGGGTGCTGGTGCTCGACGACGCGACCTCGGCGGTGGACACGCTGACCGAGTCGGCCATCCACGACACGCTGCGCGCGGTGACGGCGCAGCGGACGACGCTGCTGATCGCGCACCGGCGGTCCACATTGGCTCTGGCCGACCGGATCGCCGTGCTGGACAAGGGCACCGTGGTCGACGTGGGCACGCACCAGGAGCTGACCGCGCGGTGCGAGCTGTACCGGTTGCTGCTGGCCGGTCCTGGCGAGGCGATCGAGGAACGGGCCGGTGTAGCCCCGGTGGCGCCGGGTCCGGACGGGATCACCGCGTCGCTGTGGCCTGACGACGCGCCCGAGGCGGAGGCGACCGTGCGGAACGCGCAGCCGTCGATCGGGCCGCCCGGGGGTCGGGGTGGCCGGATGGGCGGGAGCGCGGCGGCGGCGTTGAGCGGGTTGCCTGCGACAGAGGACCTGCTGGCCAGGGTGCGGGCTCTGCCACCAGCGGTGGACGTGCCCCAGCTGCGCGGTGAGGACCCGACGAAGCCCGATCCGGGGTTCCGGCTGCGCGGGTTGCTGCGGCACGCGCGGTGGGCGTTGGCGGCGGTGCTCGGCTTGGTGGTGCTCGACTCGGTGACGGCGGTGGCGATGCCCGCGCTGTTCCGGCACGGCATCGACGCGGGTGTGCTGACCGGGACGGTGAGCACGTTGGTGGTGGTGACCGTGCTGGCGGCCGGGTTGGTCGTAATCATGTGGCTGAACACGGCAGCGGGAACGGTGCTGACCGCGCGCGTCGGCGAGCGGTTGCTCTACCTGCTGCGCGTCCGCAGTTACGCGCACCTGCAACGGCTCGGGTTGGACTACTACGAGCGCGAGCTGGCCGGTCGGATCATGACCAGGATGACGACCGACGTCGACGCGCTGTCCACGTTCCTGCAGACCGGGCTGACCACGGCGGTGGCCAGCGTGGTGACCGTGGCCGCGGTGACGGTGGCGCTGCTGGCGACCGACCTGTCACTGGCCTTGGTCGCGCTGGCGGCGGTGCCGGTGCTCGTGGTGGCGACGGTGGTCTTCCAGCGGCTGGCGTCCTCGGCGTACACGCAGGCCAGGGAGGAGGTCAGCGCGGTCAACGCGGACATGCAGGAGAACGTGACCGGGCTGCGGGTGGCGCAGGCGTACACGCGGGAAGAGGTGTCGGCGCAGCGGTTCGAGGCGCGCAGCGACGCCTACCGGCGGACCAGGCTGCGCGCGCAGCGCTACATCTCGACGTACTTCCCGTTCGTGACGATGCTGTCCGGGCTCGGTCAGGCCGCGGTGCTGGTGGTGGGCGCGAACCGGGTGGCGACCGGGGACCTGAGCCCGGGGGTGCTGCTGGCGTTCCTGCTGTACCTGGGGCTGTTCTTCGCGCCGGTGCAGCAGCTGTCGACGGTGTTCGACGGGTACCAGCAGGCCAGGGTCGGGCTGCGGCGCATCGCCGACCTGCTGCGCACGCCGACCTCGGTGGTGCCGCCGACCGACCCGACACCGGTGCCGACGCGGCTGGCCGGGGAGGTCGAGCTGCGGGACGTGACCTTCACCTACCCGGGGACGGACCGCCCGGCGGTGTCCGGGCTGTCGCTGAAGGTGCGGGCCGGGGAGACGGTGGCGCTGGTCGGTGCCACGGGGGCGGGCAAGTCCACTGTGGTCAAGCTGATCGCCCGGTTCTACGACCCGACCGAGGGCGCGGTCCTGGTCGACGGCGTCGACCTGCGGTCCTACACCCCGTCGGACTACCGCTCCCGCCTCGGCGTCGTCCCCCAGGAAGCCCACCTGTTCACCGGCGACGTGGCCCGCAACATCGCCTACGGCCGCCCCGACTCCCCGCCGTCGGCCATCGAGTCCGCCACCCGCGACGTCGGCGCCCTCCCCATGGTCGCCACCCTCACCAACGGCTTCCGCCACCCCGTCGGCGAACGCGGCCAGGGCCTGTCCGCGGGCCAACGCCAACTCATCGCCCTAGCCCGCGCCGAACTCGTCGCCCCCGACATCCTCCTGCTCGACGAGGCCACCGCCGCCCTGGACCCGGCCACCGAGACCGCCGTCCTCCAAGCCAGCCAACACCTCACCGCCCACCGCACCACCTTCGTCGTCGCCCACCGCCTCGCCACCGCCGCCCAAGCCGACCACATCCTCGTCCTAGCCAACGGCCGCATCATCGAACAAGGCCCCCACCCCACCCTCCTAGCCGCCAACGGCCCCTACGCCCGCCTATGGCACCAAGGCACCCTCGACCCCCACACCCCACCCCCGGACCCCCTCCAGCCCATCACCCCACCACCCAACTCCCGCCCAGCCACCACCCGACCACCCAACACCACCCCCACCCACTAACCCGCCCTCCCACCGCCCCGCCGCCCGACACCAACCCCGCCCGCGCCACCCAGCCTCACAACTCGACCCACGTCCCCCACCCCACCGCCCGCCACCAAATGCGCCCCTCCGCAGCCCCACACCCATCCCTCTCAACCCCCCAACCCGCCTTTCCCTGTCACCACCCGTCCCCACCCGCGGACTCCTGAACCAGCGCCCGCCAACCCACCTCGCGCCGACACCTAGATCCACCAGGGCCGCCACCCCGGCTTCTCCCCGCCCACTGATCCGCGCTTCCGGCACCACTCACACCGGAATCCCCACCCCAGCGCACCACTCGGTCTCAACACGCCACCCGAACGCTCTTCCTTCGCCACACCGCCCACGCGCCAACCTTCAACACACACTCGCCACTTCGTTGGCGCCGTCGGGCGATGCCCAGCCCGTGTAGCAGGCAGACCTCCGCAGGCATCACATTCGTGGCCTACAAATCCACACCTCACAGCTCGGGGACCCGCCAGCGCCTAGATCAAGCGGTCGTCGCGACATCTGGCGGTCGGGTGGGGTTCACCTGCGTGATCCACAAGCTTCGGGAGGTTTTTCGGCGGGGTGGTGGGGAACCCCCGCTCGGGTGCCGGGTGGGTGCCGGGAGGGGTGGGTGGGCGGTGACCGTTCGGCTTCCGTTCCCGGGGGCTTGGCGTGTGGATGGGGACCATTCGGCGACCGTTCGGCGATCACTCGGTGGGGTGATCGGGGTGGGGAGGAGTGCCCACAGGGTGGACGGGCGGTGGGATCCGGGCGGCGACTTACCCCACATGATCGGTTCCTCAACCGATACAGTTGGCGGCGCCACACGAGAGGTGCGCCACGGCCGGTTGGTTGAGTGACCACCGTCCTGACCGGGGGACTAGCCTGACGGGGAGTGTGTTCAAGTCGAGATCGAGATGGATAGAGGCGAGAGCCAGCCGTGTCCAGCAGCAGCCCTGCGTCACAGTTCGGTGCGAACGAGTGGCTCGTCGAGGAGATGTACGAGCAGTTCCTCGCGGACCCGTCGTCGGTAGACCCCGCGTGGCACGACTTCTTCGCGGACTACAAGCCAACACCGCGGGCGGCGACCCAGGGTGCCGCGCAGGCCAAGACGGCCGCCGACACCGGTGCCGCGCGGACCAAGGCCGCCGCCGCCGCGCCGAGCACCGCCAAGGCGGCCACCGCCCAGCCGGTGGCCGCGAACCAGGCCACCGCGAAGGCCGAGGCGCCGACCGGGGCGCCCGAGCGGGCCAAGCCCGCATCAGGCAACGGCCGGGTGGCCACCACCTCGCCCGCGACCGCCGCCGCGGCGCCCGCGCGCTCGGCTGAGGCCGTCGCGCCCGCGAACAACAAGAACCCGGCCAAGCCGTCCCAGCCCCCCGCCACCGCGGGCGAGGAGGAGCGCAAGCCGCTGCGCGGTGCCGCCGCCGCGATCGCGAAGAACATGAACGCGTCGCTGGCGCTGCCGACCGCGACCAGCGTGCGCGCGATCCCGGCGAAGCTGCTCGCCGACAACCGCATCGTGATCAACAACCACCTGAAGCGGACCAGGGGCGGGAAGGTCTCCTTCACCCACCTCATCGGCTACGCCATGCTCCGGGCGCTCGAGGCGTACCCGAACATGAACCGGCACTACGCCGAGACCGACGGCAAGCCGCAGGGGGTCACCCCGGCGCACGTCAACCTGGGCCTGGCGATCGACCTGCCGGGCAAGGACGGCAGCCGCAACCTGGTGGTGGCCTCCATCAAGGGCTGCGAGGGGATGTCCTTCCAGCAGTTCTGGCAGGCCTACGAGGACCTGATCCGCAAGGCCCGCAGCGGCTCGCTGACCGCGGACGACTTCGCGGGCACCACGGTCTCGCTGACCAACCCCGGCGGCATCGGCACCAACCACTCGGTGCCGCGCCTGTCGGTCGGCCAGGGCGCGATCCTGGGCGTCGGCGCGATGGAGTACCCGGCCCCGTTCCAGGGCGCCAGCGAGAAGACGCTGATCGAGATGGGCATCAGCAAGATCATCACGCTGACCTCCACCTACGACCACCGGATCATCCAGGGCGCGGAGTCCGGCGAGTTCCTGCGCGAGATCCACCACCTGCTGCTGGGTGAGGACGGGTTCTACGACGACATCTTCACCTCGCTGCGGATCCCCTACGAGCCGATCCGCTGGACCGAGGACATCTCCGAGGGCCCGGTCGACAAGACCGCGCGGGTCATCGGCCTGATCGACGCCTACCGCACCCGCGGCCACCTGATGGCCGACACCGACCCGCTGAACTACCGCCAGCGCAAGCACGAGGACCTCGACGTCCGCTCGCACGGGTTGACCCTGTGGGACCTCGACCGCGAGTTCCCGGTCGGCGGGTTCGCCGGCAAGGAGCGGATGAAGCTGCGCGACGTGCTCGGCGTGCTGCGCGACTCCTACTGTCGCACCGTCGGCGTGGAGTACACCTACATCCTGGACCCGGCCGAGCGCCGGTGGATCCAGGAGCGGGTCGAGGTCGCGCACGAGAAGCCCGCCGCCGCGGTGCAGAAGTACGTGCTGAGCAAGCTCAACGCGGCCGAGGCGTTCGAGACTTTCCTGCAGACCAAGTACGTGGGGCAGAAGCGGTTCTCGCTCGAGGGCGGCGAGTCGGTCATCCCGCTGCTGGACACGCTGCTGGACAAGGCGGCCGAGTACGAGCTCGACGAGGTCGTCATCGGCATGCCGCACCGCGGTCGGCTCAACGTGCTGGCCAACATCGTCGGCAAGCCGATCTCGCAGATCTTCCAGGAGTTCGAGGGCAACCTGGACCCGGGCCAGGCGCACGGTTCCGGCGACGTGAAGTACCACCTCGGCGCCGAGGGCAAGTACTTCCGGATGTTCGGCGACGGGGAGACCCGGGTGTCGCTGACGGCGAACCCGTCGCACCTGGAGACCGTCGACCCGGTGCTCGAGGGCATCGTGCGGGCCAAGCAGGACCTGCTGGACAAGGGCGACGAGAGCGGCGTCGGGTTCTCCGTGCTGCCGGTCGCGCTGCACGGCGACGCTGCCTTCGCCGGTCAGGGCGTGGTCGCCGAGACGCTGAACCTGGCGCTGCTGCGCGGGTACCGCACCGGCGGCACCGTGCACGTGGTCATCAACAACCAGGTCGGGTTCACCACCGCGCCGGAGCACTCGCGCTCGTCGCAGTACGCGACCGACGTGGCGAAGATGATCCAGGCGCCGGTGTTCCACGTGAACGGCGACGACCCGGAGGCGTGCTACTGGGTGGCGCGGCTGGCGATGGACTACCGGCAGACGTTCAACAAGGACGTCGTGGTCGACCTGGTCTGCTACCGCCGCCGCGGCCACAACGAGGGCGACGACCCCTCGATGACCCAGCCGGGCATGTACGACATCATCGACACCAAGCGCAGTGTCCGCAAGGGCTACACCGAGGCGCTCATCGGCCGCGGTGACATCTCGGTGGAAGAGGCCGAGAAGGCGCTGCGGGACTTCTCCAGCCAGCTCGAGCACGTGTTCAACGAGGTGCGGGAGCTGGAGAAGCACCCGATCTCGCCGAGCCCGTCGGTGGAGCGCGACCAGCAGGTCCCGGCGAAGCTGTCGACCGGTGTGGACCGCTCGGTGCTGGAGCACATCGCCGACGCGCACGTGAACCTGCCGGACGGCTTCACCGTGCACCCGAGGGTCAAGCCGGTGCTGGAGCGCCGGGAGAAGATGGCCCGCGAGGGCGGCATCGACTGGGCGTTCGGCGAGCTGCTGGCGTTCGGGTCGCTGACCCTGGAGGGCCGCTCGGTGCGGCTGGCCGGTCAGGACTCCCGCCGCGGCACCTTCACCCAGCGGCACGCCGCGGTGATCGACCGCAAGTCCGGCCGCGAGTACCTGCCGCTGCAGAACCTGTCCGACGACCAGGGCAAGTTCATGGTCTACGACTCGGCGCTCTCGGAGTACGCGGCGCTGGGCTTCGAGTACGGCTACTCGGTGGCCAACCCGGACGCGCTGGTGCTGTGGGAGGCGCAGTTCGGCGACTTCGTCAACGGCGCACAGTCGGTGATCGACGAGTACATCTCCTCGTCGGAGGCCAAGTGGGGCCAGGTGTCGGACGTGGTGGTGCTGCTGCCGCACGGGCACGAGGGCCAGGGCCCCGACCACACCTCGGGCCGCATCGAGCGCTGGCTGCAGCTGTGCGCCGAGGGGTCGATGACCGTGTCGGTGCCCTCCACCCCGGCGAACTACTTCCACCTGCTGCGCCGCCACGCCCTCGACGGCGTGCAGCGCCCGCTGGTGGTGTTCACGCCGAAGTCCATGCTGCGCAACAAGGCCGCGGTGTCCCCGGTCGAGGACTTCACCGGCGACACCCGGTTCCAGTCGATCATCGACGACCCGACCAGGCCGGACCCGGCTGGCGTGCGCAAGATCCTGTTCGTCTCCGGCAAGCTGTACTACGAGCTGGCCGCCGAGCAGGCCAAGCGCGGCATCACCGACGTCGCGGTCGTGCGGGTCGAGCAGCTCTACCCGGTGCCGCAGCGCAAGATCGGGGCCATCTTCGACCGGTACCCCAACGCCCAGGACATCCGCTGGGTGCAGGAGGAACCGGCCAACCAGGGCTCGTGGCCGTTCTACGGCCTGGCGCTGCCGGAGCTCTTCCCGGACCGCGTCACCCGCATCACCCGCGTCTCCCGCCGCCCCATGTCGGCCCCCTCGGCGGGGTCGAGCAAGGTGCACGAGCTCGAGCAGCGGTCCCTGATCGAGAAGGCCTTCGAGTAACACCGTTCGTTGTCGGGGCCGCCGGTTTCACCTCCCGGCGGCCCCGCTCTCATTCCCGGGGAACCCACCGTGTACTTCACCGACCGCGGCATCGAAGAACTCGAAACCCGCCGAGGCGAGGAAGAAGTAACCCTCGCCTGGCTAGCCGACCGCATGCGCGCCTTCGTCGACAACAACCCAGAATTCGAAACCGCCACCGAACGCTTCGCCACCTTCCTAGCCCGCGACGACGACGACATCGAGGACTAGTCCCGAACCACCTCCACCTGCGGCCCCAACGCCTCCAGCCCCAACACCTCACCCACAGCGAGGACCTCCACGCGGGCAAGGTCTGGGAGCTCAGCCAACGGCGAGAGGTCAACCGAGTCACAGTTGGTGAGTTCGACCTTGGCAACAAGGGTTCGCGCGCGGCCAGCCAGTGGGGTGGTGGGGCGGCCACGATACCCAGAGGGCGAACGGGACGGTGCCCAGGGCGCTGGTGTGGCAGGGCCTCGGCGAGCAGGTCATCGGAGCCCCGGACGGACAACGCTAAGTCGTCGGCGAACCAGGCGCCGAGTGGGGCGGCGCGCATGACGGCGTCGTTGCCCTAGGAACCGTTGCCGTCGAACAGGTTCGCGGCCAGGTCGCGCCAGGGTTCGCCGGTGCGGACGAGGCGAGGCATGCGGTTCGTCGCTTGGCCGCAGTCGTGGTGCTCGGCGAAAGAAGCCGAGAGGGCGTCTTTGGGATGCCGGTGGGCGATGAGCCCCGACCGGCGCCAACGCTTTCTCGACTCATTGCACATGGACGACGCCCTCGGCTCCCAGACGGGCGAGGTCGGTGGGGCGGGATTTCCGCCCCACCGACCCTCACACCCAGGTGAGCAGGCCCGGGGCCAGCCCGACCACGACCAGGACGGCCATGGCCACCACGACCCCGTAGTTCTCCAACGGAGTCAGGTCACGTTCGCCGTTGGCGGCGCGGCGGCGGGTGAAGAGGCCGAGGAAGCCGCGCATCACCGCGATCCCGGTGACTGACAACGCGATCACCACCACGATGCCGATCGGGGTCGCGACCGCGTGCGGCAGGTGGTGCCCTTCCGCGAAACCGGCCAGGAGTGGGAATCCAGCCAGGGACAGGCCGAAAACCAGGTAAGCCACGGCCAGTCGCGGTGTCGCGGCGAAGTCACCGCCTTCGTGCAGCGACAACGACTCCCGGCGAGCGGCCAGCGCTCCGACGGTCATGGCGAGACCAGCGGTGGCGAGGGTGCCGACCAGCCAGGACGCGCCCGCGATGACCAAGCCGTTCGTCGCGATCAGCAGGTATGCCAGCGAACGGCGTCCGTCGTCGGAAGCGGCGGCGAACACCGCTGCCGTCAGTGCCGTGATTGCCCCGATCACCGTGAGGACCACAGTGGACGGTTCCAGCAACACCACCGGTGCCGCCTGGTATGCGACCACGACGCCCACGGGCGTGCGGTCGACGAAGCGCGGGAACCACGCGTGCGCCGGGAACGCCGCCATGCGGATCACGATGCCAGCGGCGAGCAAGACCGTCCCAGCAGGACCGGGTAGCACGGCACCGACAATCAGCAGCAGCGCACCGGGGAACTGATAGCGCGCGAACAACCGGTCGCCGGACCACACGAGGTACGTGGACAACGCCAGCAGGACCGCGTCCACCACCGCGTACTGGAACGCCAATAGTCCACACGCGACTGCGAACAGCCTGGCCGCCATGACAGGAGCAGCGCCCTCCACGGGACTCACCGCCGCCACCAGCAATCCCGCCAAGCTGATCGCCAGGCACCCCACGGCCCCCGCGCCCGCACTCACCGAGCCGCCCAACGGCGCCTCCGGCAAGGTCAACGCGACCGCCGAGACCCCCACCGCCACAGACGCGGTCCAAGTCGCGGCTCGTCGAGCCTGCCGCGGATCGGTGACCCTCCCAACCACGATCGCGCCAACCAGCCAAACCAATCCCACGGCCAGCGGCCCAAGCGCGATCATCTGGATACCGCCTGGCGGTTCGCGGCCACGGTGGTGGTCCAGCGGTCTTCCGCGGCGGCCGCACGGTTCACGGTGCGGACCAACGGGTTGACGAGTCGGTCGACCAGGAAGGCGTCAACGTACCCGCGTTCCAAGGCGAATCGGTAGAGCCAGGTTCGGAGCCTGGCCGGGACCAAGCGCTCGAAGTGACGTCCGGTTGTGGGGACTGGGGCGCCTAGGGATTGCTCCAAGTGGTGGTGGTCGTGCAGCAGGCTTGGTGACCGGAGGATCTGACCGCTGCGGAGGACCGCGTGAGTGATCAGGTGCACGAGTGCGAGGACGTTCCAGCCCAAACCGACCTCGATCAGCACCAAGGCGATCTGGGTCATTGACGCGAAGGCCAGACTGCTCTTGATGTCGGTCTGCGCACGCCCGACCAGGGTCGCGTACAGGGCAGTGACAACTCCCACCGCCACCACCGCCGGTCCATCAACCCCGTTGCGCAGCAACAAATACGGACCGAGGCTGACCGAGATCGCCCCGTAGCAGATCGCGCTGGACGGCGTTGGCCCCTCCATCGCGCGAGGCAGCCAGCCGCCGAGGGGGAACTGGGCGGACTTGCCCAGGACGGCCCACAGCAGCAGCAAGCCGACGACACCGTGACCCGCGCGGTGGTGCTCGGCGATCACCGCACCGATCAGGCCGATATCGCTGATCCGGTACGTGATGAACGCCCGCAGCCCGCCCGCGACCGGACCGGGCCGGTGGTGGAAGAACGCGATGAGCAGGGCTGAGGCCAAGCCTGCGAGTTCCCACCCGACCACGAGCAGGTCCAGGGTCCCCGCGAGCACCACCACCTGCACCGCCGCGACGAACAGCGCCAGCAGCAGGTAGAACCGCCGGTAGCCCGGGTCGCGGTGCAGGTACCGCTGCGAGAACGCCCCGATGAGGCACCCCAACAGCCCGCACAGCACGACCATCGGCACCGACAACCAGTCGGCCCTGAGCCGCAACGGGAACCCGGCGAACCAGGTCCCCAGCGACACCGCGGACGGTCCCTCCACAATGCATACAACAGCCAGCGCGAGACCGACGAGCGCGGACAAAGCGGCGGCTCCGACGACGAGGCCGGACACCACACGTTCCGTCCACACGAGACCGAACCACAGCGCGACGGCCAGCACCAGGAACGTCACCAGCGGGACCCCGACCCCGGCGATGACCAGGGCGTTCACCTGGCGTCCTGTGCGGCGGCGAGGACCGGCACCGGCAGGTCCACCCCCGCCAGCACGTGCGCGCACCCCAGGTGCCCGCGCTCGCCCGCGTAGACCTCCACCGACCGCGACACGACCGGGAACTCCGCGACCTCCGGGACGTACGGCTGGAAGGTGCCGTCCTGGAACAGGAACATCGCGTCGTCGTCCGGGACCCAGGCCACGAGCTGGATCCACCCGTTGCCCACGAGCCGGGCCAGACCGGGGTTGGCGGACAGGATCGCCGCGAGCCGGGCGGGTGTGGCCTCCACGACCAGCAGCAGCCGCACCGGTTCGTGGATCTCGACCATCTGCCACGGCAAGCCCGTACGCAGGTCTGACGCGTGCCCGTCCATCACGCCGAGCAGGCCGGTGATGTTGTGCGGCAACTTGGTGCCGCACCCGTACCTGGCCGGGTCCACGTAGCTGAAGTAGTACTCCAGGTTGATCCCCGCGCACACTGGCCCGACCGCCTGCAGCAGTGACGTCAGCAGTGCGTCGTCTGTGTCGGCCGCAGGGTCGTAGGACACCAGGAAGGCGCGTCGGTCCAGGTAGAGCCCACGGGTCAATGACCGGCGACCAACGACGCACACGGCGTTCGTCGCGTGCCCGTACTCCGGTCGCGGCTGCCCGAGGTCGACCGCGTGCGTCTCGGCCTCGGCGAGCGCGTCGTCCAGCGCCAGATCCGGTGGCGCCGTCTCGAACCGGCGGCACCGTTCGTGCGCGGCGAGGACGCACGCCCGGGCCACGGAGTTCTTCGCCCGAGCCAGATCCGCCTGGAACCGCGACGGCACAAGGTCTTCGTCGAAGTAGGTCATCGAGTCGTCGCACGTGTTGTGGTACGACCCGACGAACCAGGTGTCGTCCGGCAGGCCGAGCGCCGCACGGACCTCCGGGTGGTTGGCCATCGCCGCGAAAGCGCGGGCGTTGGGACCTCCCCGGCCGCCGCCGGTGGCGCCGCAGTCGTGCGCGGACTCGTGCGGGTTGTTCATGCTCGACGACCCGTGCCCCACCAGCAGCACGATCGGCGCGGGCGCGGCGAGGATTCCCGTCGTGCGCAGGACAGTGCCGACGATGCCCGCCATTTCCGCCACCGTGTAACCGATGTCGAGCCGGGTGACCGGGTGCGGTCCGTCGAGCTGGTGGGACCAGCGTTGCGCTTGACGGGGGAACAGGCACCGCCCGACCAGCGATGTCAAGCTCACCGCCCCCAGCGCGAGGCTGAACAGCCCACCGCGGGCCAAGGTCCGGCTCCCCACACCGACGTGGTGGCTCCAACCGCCCCGAACCCGCCGCAACACCCCGCGAGCGGGTGCGACGGGCCGTTCGACGACGTCGTGCGTCGGTGTGACCACGACCGGACACAGTGGACGCGGCCGCACGTCGTGCACGCCCTGGTAGTTCATCGCCACGCCGAAGAACCCGGCGAACCCGAAGGTCTGCGCGACCGGCGTGTTCTCCTCCAGGTGCCTGCGCAGCGACTCCTCGCGCTCGTCGATGCAGAACACGGCCTGGAACTCGACCGACGACGGGTCCGAAGTGGACATCCGCTGGTGCGCGGCGAGCCCGTCGAGCACACCGACCCGGTGCCTGCGCTCGTAGGCGGCGTGCAGCAGCCGACGCCGTTCGAGCCCGTCGCAGTCGGCGACCAGCGCCAACCAGGCCGCCGCATCCGGGGTCGGGTCGACAGCCATGAGTTCGGCGAGCACGAACGCCTCGTAGGCCAGTTCGACGTCCGGCCGGGCGGTCACCTCGACGACCGGACCGTGGCCGGGGTGCTCGGCGAGCACGTGCCGCAGCGCGAACACGTCCAGCGTCAACTGCACGGCGAGGAAGTCGACGAGCCGGGCGGGCGGCGCGGCGACCGGGGCGCGGTCGGGCCGCACCTCGAACTGCCGGACCATGCCCGCCCACCCGCGCAACGACAGCAGGGTGGCCAGGATCGCCTCGCCCCACTCGGTTTCCGGGACCTCCAGCTCGGTCAACGCCCACGCCACCGTGCGCTCGGCGTCCCAGCGCTCCTGGCCGCGCAGGGTCGCGCCCAGGCCACGCAGGAACCGGTCCGGCGGCCCGCCCGCACGCCCGTAGAGCGCCCGGAACGCGGCGAGGAGCCCTCGGTCCCGGTCGGGCATCGGCCAATACGCCACGCCTTGGTCGAGGAACGCGGCGGTGAGCCGGATCAACACCGGGTGCACCAACGCATCCGGGTCGACACCGGTCTCCGCACGTACCCGGTCAGCCGGGCGGGGAGTCGGCTCCGCAGTCGGCACGACGCGAGGCGCGGCGGCCACCAGCGCCGACCACGCGGGCCCCAAGTCTCCCGCCTCGGCCAAGACCCACCGCAGCGCGGGACCGCGCGGTACGTCGAGCAAGTGGCGGAGCCTGCTGGTGTGGAACTCGCGGCGGGTCGGGCCGCCGGGCACGACCGGGACGCCGTCGTCGGCGACCTCCGCGACCACGACCGCGACCAGGTCGGCGTCGGTGATCCGCCCCTGCTCCACGTACCCGTGCAGTTCCTGCTCGCTGGGGAACGGCTCGGCGCCCAGCAGCACGCCCGCCCGGACCACGGCGTCGTGGAAGGGCAGGTCCTCGAAGGCGTGCAACGTGTTGTGGTGCACGAAGGTCTGCAACGGCCCCTGCTGCGGCAGCAGCTCGGCGGCCCGCTCGACGAGGGGGCCGATCATGACCGCGGCCTGCGGCGCAGCGCCTGCGGGTGCGCCGACACCGGGTCCAGCCCGTCGAGCCCCTCGACCCGCAGGGTGGCCTCCGGCAGTTCCTTGGCCAGCTGGTCGAGCCTGGTCAGGAAGGTGTGGTCGACGAGGGTGGCGTCGCGCACGTCCACCACGATCTCGGTGACGCCGTCGCCGTTCTTGGTGATCGCGCGGCGCAACGGCAGCAGCGCGGGGAACACGGCTGCACCGGGAATGCGGACCCGCAGCACCTCGCCATCGCGGGTGACCTCGGGGCGGGGCCGCAGGAACGCGAAGAGCGGGACGCCGCGCACCAGGTGCAGCACGATCTTGAGCGCCAGCCCGGCCGCGACGCCGACGAGCAGGTCGGTGGCGAGGGTGACGACCAGCGTGGTCAGGAACAGCAGCAGCTGGTCCCAGCCGATCTTGCCGACGTGCGCGACCTCGCGCGGGTTGGCCAGCCGGAACCCGGTGTAGACGAGCATGGCGGCCAGCGCGGCCAGCGGGATGGTCTGCACCAAGCCGGGGATCAGCGCGACGAACAGCAGCAGGATCGCGCCGTGGCAGACGTTGGACCAGCGGGACTTGGCGCCCGCGTCCAGGTTCGCCTTGCTGCGCACGATCTCCGAGATCATCGGCAGGCCGCCGATGAACGCGGCGGTCAGGTTGCCCGCGCCGATGGCGAACAGGTCCCGGTTGAGGTCCGACGGGCGCTTGGCCGGGTCCATCGAGTCGACCGCGAGCACGGTCAGGGTGGACTCGATGGTGCCGATCAGCGCGAACATCGCCACGTACTGCAGCGAGGTGCCGCTGAAGACCTGGGAGAAGTCGGGGAAGGTGATGGCGTCGAGCACCGATCCGGGCAGCCGCACCAGGAACTCGGGGCCGAGGTGGTGGGAGGCGTCGGCGAGGCGGTAGTCGTGCGGGCTCGACAGGTGCAGCAGCAGCCCGATCGGGATCGCCACGGCCAGCACGACGAGCGGCGCGGGCACCGACTTGCTCCACCTGGCGCGGACCAGCGGTAACCCGAACAGGATCAGCAGCGCGACGACGCCGATCAGCACGATCAGCGGGTTGGCGTGCGCGACGCTGCGCGGGATCTCGGCGAGCAGGCCGAGCGGGGTGTCCGCGGTGGGTTTCACGCCCAGCACGACGTGCGCCTGCTTGGCGATGATGATGACGCCGATCGCGGCGAGCATGCCGTGCACGACCGACGGCGACATGGCCACGCCGATGCCCGCGGCGCGGACCGCGGCGAACAGGATCTGGATCAGCGCGGCGACCACGCCGACCGCGAGCGCCCTGCGGTAACCGGCGACCGCGTCGCCCTGGCCCAGGTCGTGCACCGCGCCGACGGCGATGACGATGAGCCCGGCGGCAGGCCCCTTGATGGTCAGCGGCGCACCGCCGAGCAGGCCGCCGAGGATGCCGCCGACGATCGCGGTGAGCACACCGGCGATCGGCGGGAAACCGCTGGCCAGGGCGATGCCGAGGCACAGCGGCAGGGCGATGAGCGAGACCAGGAAACCGGACTTGACGTCGCCTAACGGAAAGCGGCGTCTAGCCGGGTCCGCCTTGCCGGAAACCGGCGCTTCGGTTTGTTCGGACATCGTGAATTCCTCGTTCTTCGGGCGCGACTGGGGCGCCTGCGTCGATTTGCCGACGAGGCGTTGGGAAGGGAATCAGCGCCCGCGCGGAGGTCCGCGCGCGAGGAGGCCTGCCGAGGTGGATTCGGCGGCGATGACCCGCAGGCCGGGGTCGGCCGGGGTCCTGCCGGTGGCCGTGTGGTCGGAGGCCGCGACCGCGACACCGTCGTCCACCAGGTCGTTGTGTTGCTCGACGGCCGAGAAACCCAAGCCGCGCACCAGGGTTTCCTGGTCCGCGCGGATCTGCTCGACCGGGGTGCCGCGGTGCGGCAGCGCGCACGGGGTGCCCGCGCCGATGCCGACGACCGCGCCGAGGATGGCCGCCAAGACGAGCGAGAGAACGCGCACGACGACCTCCCCCGCTCGGAATTCGAGCCTGGTGGTCACCGGGAATGGGCTCTGCGATTCACAGAATGTGCCGTCGGTGGCGACCAGGACTTATCGATCATCCCGACCACGCGGAAGCGTCGTCAAGGGGAGAGTATTCGCGTTTAAACACGCTGTGACATACCCGGGGACCATAGCAGACGGCTATGTCCCTTTTGTGGGAATACGTCAGCCCCCGGCCCAGGTGGGACCGGGGGCTGATCGTGATCACCAGGCGTAAGCCTCGGGGGCAGCTTTGTCGCCGTTGGGTCCAGGTGCTGGGAACAACTCGTCGAGCTTGGCTAGCGCGTCCGCGTCGAGGGTGATCTCCAGTGCCCGCAGGGAACCGTCCAACTGCTCGGCGGTGCGCGGACCGATGATCGGCCCCGTGACGCCCTCGCGGGACAACAACCACGCCAGCGCGAGGTGCGCCGGGTCCTCACCGAGTTCCGCGGCGAACTTCTCGTAGGCCGCGATGGTGTCGTGGTGCTGCTTGAGCGCGTCGCCGGAACGCCCGGACAGGCCGCGGGAAGCGCCACCCTCGCGCTGCTTGCGCAGGATGCCGCCGAGCAGCCCGCCGTGCAGCGGCGACCAGGGGATCACGCCGAGGCCGTAGTGCTTGGCCGCGGGCAGCACCTCCAGTTCCACCCAGCGGGTGAGCAGGTTGTAGATGGACTGCTCGGACACCAGCCCGAGGAAGTGCCGGTCCCTGGCCGCCTCCTGCGCCTGGGCGATGTGCCACCCGGCGAAGTTGGACGAACCGAAGTAGAGCACCTTGCCCTGCTGGCGCAGGACGCTGAACGCCTCCCAGATCTCGTCCCACGGGGTGGCCCGGTCGACGTGGTGCATCTGGTAGAGGTCGAGGTAATCGGTCTGCAACCGCTTGAGCGAGGCGTCCGCGGCGCGCCGGATGTTCAACGCGGACAGGTGCGTCTCGTTCGGCCAGTCGCCCATGCTGCCGTAGAGCTTGGTGGCCAGCACGGTCTTCTCCCGCCGCTGCCCACCCTGGGCGAACCACCGGCCGATGATCTGCTCGGTGACCCCCTCCCCCTTCTGCCACCCGTAGACGTTCGCGGTGTCGAAGAAGTTGATCCCGTGCTCGAGCGCCCGGTCCATGATCTGGTGGCTGTCGACCTCGGTGGTCTCCGGGCCGAAGTTCATCGTGCCCAGCACCAGCCGGGACACCGACAGACCACTACGGCCTAGGTGCGTGTACTCCATGGCTCCAACCTAACCCCGGACCAGCTCCAGGTCGCTTGTCACCGTTGGGTCCGGGCGCCAACCCCGGACCAACTCCAGGTCGGGTGTGGGATCGTACGGGGTACCACAGGAAGGGGCCCCGCGCGTGGACAGTTTGATGTCGGTGCTCGCGACAGCAATTGGAGCCTTGGCCCTCGGCGTGACGGTGATGATCTGGCGCCGCACATCCCGGCCGGCCCCGTCACCGAGCCTGACCCCGGACGAACTGTTCGAGCAGGAGTACCTCGCTCGCGTCCGCCGCGGTTTGCGTTACGTCGACCTCAAGGGGTTGCAGACGGCGAGCCACTCCAGCCTGGAATTGGACAAGGTGTACGTCGACGTCGGGCTGGTGCGGCGGGCTCCGCACCGGGTGGGTACCGACGTGCTGGCGGGGTTGCCGGAGGCCGTCCAGGGGCGGTGGCCGCTCGACCACTTCCTCAGCTCCGAGACCCCGCAGGTGCTCGCGGTGCTCGGCGGGCCGGGCAGCGGCAAGACGACCCTGTTGCGCAAGACCGCCCGTGCCATCTGCGACACCGGCACCCCGATCCTGCTGTTCCTGCGCGACCACCTCACCGAGATCCTGCGCGGCGCGAGCCTGCCCGAGATCGTGACCGGCACGCTGGCCAGGTACGACCTGGCCGACCCGCACGAGTGGGTCGCCCGCAGGCTGCGCTCCGGCCGGTGCGTGGTGATGCTCGACGGGCTCGACGAGGTGGCCAGGTCGGAGGACCGCCGGTCGGTGTCGGCGTGGGTCGAGCGGCAGATCACCGCGTTCCCGGACAACGACTTCGTACTCACCTCCCGGCGGCAGGGTTTCCAGGACGCGCCCGTAGATGGTGCGGTGGTTTTGCAGGTGCGGCCGTTCACCCCGACGCAGGTCCGCGAGTTCGTGCACGGCTGGTACCGCGCGGTTGCAGGCACGATCACCCAGGACGCCGAGGAGCGCGCCGCGGAGGAGGCCGAGGACCTGCTCACCCGCCTGGACAGCGCCCCGGCGCTGGGTGACCTCACGGTGAACCCGTTGCTGCTCACCATGATCGCCACGGTGCACCAGTTCCGCGGCGCGCTACCCGGCTCGCGGGCGGATCTCTACCGGGAGATCTGCGAGGTCGTGCTGTGGCACCGCGACGAGGCCAAGAAGCTGGTCGCCGTCGGCAACAACCGGCACAAGATGGTGCTGCTGCGGTCTTTGGCGTACCTGATGATGACCAACGGCGTGCGCCAACTGCCGCGCGAGGTGCTCCTGGCCGAGTTCGACCGCCTGCTGCGACGGCTGTCCACCCCGCTCGACGCCGAAGGGCACCTCGCCCGGATCGTGTCCGACGGCATGCTCGTCGAGTGGGAACGGGACCAGTTCGCCTTCGCGCACTTGACTTTCCAGGAATACCTCGCCGCCGCCTACATCCGCGAGAAGAACCTGATCGACACCCTGTACAACGCGGTGGACGACGACTGGTGGCGGGAGACGACTCTGCTGTACGTGGCCGGGTCCGACGCCGATCCAGTAGTCGAGGCCTGCCTCACTTCCCGCACGTCCGCGGCGCTCGGTCTGGCGTTGGATTGCGTCGCGGAGGGGGTGGAGCTGGACGAGAGGCTGCGGTCCGAATTGGACAGCGTCGTGGACGCTGCGGCGAACGACCCCGAACTCCGGGGCAAGGTGGTGCAGGCCATGATGGCCCGGCACGCCCGATCTGTGGTGCGCACCGAAAGCGGAGTACTGGTGTGCCGCAATCCGGTCCCGGCGGCGTTGTACCGCCTGCTACAAGCCTCACCTGGCGTCAAGGGCACTGGAGATGAGCCTGCGCGGGGGATGGATGCGCTCGACGCACTGGAATTCGTGGAGTCGCTATGGCGTACCTCCTCGTCGCCCTATCGATTCCGCCTTGCGCAGGCCGCCGATCTGGACGATCCCACTGTTCTCCCCATAGTGAAGTCCCTGTCCGTGTGGATCGTGGATACGCGGGCGCACACACTCGTGCCGTGGTCGCACGGCCCCAGCCCGCGGTTGGTCACTCTTGACGAGGTGCTGAACGCGGCGCGAGAAGACCTGAGGCCGGACCGAATGCGGGCTCTGATGCGATGGAGCACCACTGACATCTCCGCGCACCGGGTGGGGATCGGGATCCTGTTCACCACCTTCTTCACGGAACAACACGAATCCGACCAAGCCTTTCTCACCGAGCAAGGTGACGGCGCGGAGGCAACCGCGCTGATGCGCCTGGTCTGGGAACAGGTCCTCCAGCAGGCCCGTGAGACGACGTGGCACCCCGAGCCGATCGGCGACGTCGGCACCGTGGTACCGCAGCTGTACGACACGGGGCACAGGCAACAACCCTGGTCGATAGCCACGTTGAAGCTGTTGCAGGACATGGTGTCCGACTGGGACACGACCGGTTCACTCAGCCCGAGCCGCGCGAGGCGCATGCGAATGATGGCACTGATGGTCGCTACGGACGTCGACAAGCCAGCCGTGCTGTACAAGCTCGCGGCGGCGGCGACGTTGTGGGATCAGTGGCGCAGTGGGAAGCGGGAGCGCAGTGAGGTGATCATCCTCGCGGCGGACGCGCCGGAGAGCCTGAGCGCCAGACGGCCCAGGTGAGGGGGACGCCGGGGCGGTAGGCGAGGTGGGTGGCGGAGGGGGCGTCGAGGAGGTGGAGGTCGGCTCGGGCGCCGGGGCACAGGATGCCGACGTCGGTGCGGCGCAGGGCTTGGGCGCCGCCGAGGGTGGCGGCGCGGATCGCCTCGGGGACCGAGAGTCGCATTTGGAGTACGGCGGTGGCAACGCAGAAGGCCATCGACGAGGTGTAGGACGAGCCGGGGTTGCAGTTGCTGGCCAAGGCGATGGTGGCACCGGCGTCGAGCAAGCGTCGGGCATCCGGCAGCGGCTGGCGGGTGGACAGGTCGCACGCGGGGAGCAGGGTGGCGACGGTGTCTGAGCCCGCCAGTGCGTCCACATCAGACCCGGTCAGGTGCGTGCAGTGGTCGACGCTCGCCGCGCCCAGTTCCACCGCGAGTCGGACGCCGGGTCCGGGGCCGAGCTGGTTGCCGTGCACCCGCAGTCCGAGCCCACGCGCGGCGGCGGCCTTGAGCACCCGCCGGGACTGCGCCTCGTCGAACGCGCCGGTCTCGCAGAACACGTCCGCCCACCGCACGTGCGGCGCCACAGCGTCGAGCATCTCCCCGGCGGCCAGGTCGGTGTACTCGTCCGGGTCGGCGCCCGGGGGGACGAGGTGCGCGCCAAGGTAGGTGACCTCGTCGGCGAACTCGGCCGCCAACCGCGCCGACCGGACCTCGTCGGCGACGGTCAACCCGTAGCCGGTCTTGGTCTCGATGCAGGTCGTGCCCTGCGCCACGGCCTCGGCCACGTGCTTGCGCAACCCCGCGCGCAGCTGGTCGTCACCCGCCGCCCTGGTCGCCGCCACCGTCACCGCGATCCCCCCGGCGGTGTACGGCTCCCCAGCCATCCGCGCCCCGAACTCCGCGGTCCGATCCCCCGCGAACACCAGGTGCGTATGACTGTCCACCCACCCCGGCAGCCCCGCACGCCCCTCAGCGTCAACCCGGGAGTCCGCTTCCGGCGCCCCCTTGGCCTTCCCCACCCAAGCGACCCGATCCCCATCCAGCACGACCGCCGCGTCACTCACCACCCCCAACTCGGGATCGTTGGTGGTCAGCTCCCCCAAGTTGGTCACCAACACACTCATCCGATTGCCTCCATCAGCAACTCGCCCACATCACCCAGCACGTGCTCACCCGAGCGCACCACGACCCGGCCACCCACCACCACTGTGTCCACATCAGACGCTGTGGCCGCCAGCACCGCCTGTTCCGGCAGTGACCCGGCGGTCCGCACGGAGTCCAGGCGGACGGCGACGAGGTCCGCGGGGGCGCCGACGGCGATTCGGCCTGCTTCTGGCCAGCCGATGCTGGTGTGGGCGGTCATGGCGGTGACCAGGTCGGCGGGGGTGAAGCGGCCGCGGTGGCCGGTGCGGAGGCGTTCGCCGTGTTCCAGGGCGCGGGCTTCGAGGAGCATGTCGACGACGGCGTGCTGGTCGCTGCCGAGGGACAGGGGGGAGCCCGCGTCGGCGAGGGCGCGGGCCGGGCCGATCCCGTCGGCCAGGTCGGCTTCCGTCGTCGGGCAGAAGCAGGCGCCGGTGCCGGAGGTGCCGAGGAGGTGGATGTCGTCGGCGGTGAGGTGGGTGGCGTGGACGGCGGTGAGGCGGGGGCCGAGGGCGCCCGCGTCGGCCAGGACCTGGGTCGGGGTGCGGCCGTACGCGGCGAGGCAGGCCTCGTTCTCCGCGGGTTGCTCGGACAGGTGCACGTGGACCGGACCGCCGAACCCGGCCACGACCGGCAGCGCGTCCAGGGGTACGGCGCGCACCGAGTGGATCGCCGCGCCGATGCGGGAGTCCGGGCTGGGACTGAGATCCGCGACGCGTGCGGCCCACGACAGCACGTCCCCGTCGGAGAACCGTTGCTGCTGCTGGGAAACCGACTTCCCGATGCCGCCTGCCAAGTAGCACGTGTCCAGCAGCGTGATCCGGATGCCCGCGTCCCGAGCCGCCTGGATCACCGCGTGGCCCATGGCGTTCTGGTCGTCGTACCGGGCGCCGCCGGGGGCGTGGTGCAGGTAGTGGAACTCGCCGACGCAGGTGATGCCGGAGAGGGCCATCTCGGCGTAGGCGGCGCGGGCCAGCAGGTAGTACGAGTCGGGGTCGAGGCGGTCGGCGAGGTCGTACATGCGGTCGCGCCAGGTCCAGAACGTGCCGCCGTCGCCGTGGGTTCGGCCGCGCAGGCCCCGGTGGAACGCGTGCGAGTGGGCGTTGGCGAACCCGGGGAACACGATCCCGGGCAGCACCGTAGCGTCCCCCGGGTCGGACTGCGTCACCGAGGTGATCACGCCGTCGGCAACGTCGACCAGCACCCCGGTCGCCACCCCGTCCGGCAGCCAGGCCGATGCGCACCAGTACGCGGTCACCTCGCCAACTCCTCCAACACCGACGCCAGCGCGACGACCCCCGCCGCGCAGTCGTCGGCCTCGGCGAACTCCTCCGGCGCGTGGCTCACGCCGGTCGGGTTGCGCACGAACAGCATCGCCGTCGGCACGTGCCCAGCAAGGATGCCCGCGTCGTGCCCCGCCCCCGACGGCAACGCCGGGACACCCCCGAGCACGTCGGAGACCTTGTCCCGCAGACCAGCGTCGAACACCACAGTTTCCCCATAGGACTCTTCGGACACCGTCACCGAGCATCCCTCCTCGGCAGCGACCTCCGACGCGGCGGCACTGATCTCCGCGACCACCGCCCGGGTCCGCGCGTCATCATCAGCCCGCGCGTCCAGCCACAGGTCCACACTGGACGGAATGACGTTCGTCCCGCCAGGGTTGGGAATCAGCCGCCCCACCGTTGCCCGGGCACCGTCAACGGAGGTCGCCGCCCGGCGGGCCGCCAACACGACCTGAGCGGCGGCCACCATCGGGTCTCGCCGGTCGACCATCAGCGTGGCACCGGCGTGGTTGCCCTCCCCGCTGATGCTGAACCGCCACCGCCCGTGCGCCAGGATCGAACTCGCGACCCCGACCGGCACCCCGAGGTCGACCAGCCCGCGCCCCTGCTCTACGTGCAGCTCGACGAACACCCCGATGCGCCGCAGCGCCTCGGCGTCCGGCCCGAACCCCGCGGGATCCAGCCCCGCCGCCCGCACCGCCTCAGCCAACGTCACACCGTCCGAATCAGACAGTCGCAACGCCGCATCCGGCGCAATGGCACCAGTCAACAACCGCGACCCGAGGCAAGCGACCCCGAACCGCCCACCTTCCTCCTCCGCGAACACCACCACCGCGAAGGGTTTACCCGGCACGAACCCCTTGGCCCGCAAAATATCCACAGCTTCCAACGCCGACACCACACCGAGCGGCCCATCGAACGCACCGCCCCCGGGCACCGAGTCCAGGTGGCTCCCGGTGACCACAGCCCCGTCCCCCGGAGCGCCCCACCACGCCCACAGGTTCCCGTTCCGGTCGCACTCGACCGAGAGCCCGCGCCGACCGGCCTCCTCGGTGAACCAGGTCCGCAGCTCCAGCTCGACCCGGTCGAACCCGTGCCGCGAGTAGCCGCCCCGGCGGGGGTCGGTGCCGACCCCCGCGATGTCGGCGAGGCTGGTCACGACCGCGCCATCGGCACGGCGACACCGCGTTCGGCGGCGACCTCGTCCGCTCGGTCGTAGCCCGCGTCGACGTGCCGGATCACGCCCATGGCCGGGTCGTTGGTGAGCACCCGCTCGATCTTCTGCCCGGCCAGCGCGGTCCCGTCGGCCACGGTGACCTGCCCGGCGTGGATGGACCGGCCGATGCCGACCCCGCCGCCGTGGTGGATGGACACCCAGCTGGCCCCGGACGCGGTGTTGACCAGCGCGTTGAGCAGCGGCCAGTCCGCGATCGCGTCGGAGCCGTCGGCCATCGCCTCGGTCTCGCGGTACGGGGAGGCGACCGAGCCGCAGTCCAAGTGGTCGCGGCCGATCACGACCGGCGCGGCGAGCTCACCGGAGGCGACCATCTCGTTGAACCGCAGCCCGGCCTCGTGCCGCTCCCCGTACCCGAGCCAGCAGATGCGCGCCGGGAGCCCTTGGAAGGCAACGCGTTCGCCCGCCATCCGGATCCACCGCTCGAGCGGCTCGTTGTCCGGGAACAACTCCAGGATCGCCCGGTCGGTCGCGGCGATGTCGGAGGCCTCCCCGGACAGCGCGGCCCAGCGGAACGGGCCCTTGCCCTCGCAGAACAGCGGCCGGATGTAGGCGGGGACGAACCCGGGGAAGTCGAACGCCCGGTCGTACCCGCCCAGCTTCGCCTCGCCGCGGATGGAGTTGCCGTAGTCGAACACCTCCGCGCCCGCGTCCATGAACCCGACCATGGCCTCCACGTGCTCGGCCATCGAGTCGCGGGACCGGTCGGTGAACTCGTCGGGCTTCTTCGCCGCGTAGTCCGACCAGTCGGCCAGGTCGATGCCGCGCGGCAGGTACGCCAGCGGGTCGTGCGCGGAGGTCTGATCGGTGACGATGTCGACCTCGACGCCCCGGCGCAGCAGCTCGGGCAGCACCTCGGCGGCGTTGCCGATCACGCCGACCGACAGCGCCTCGCCCTCGCGCTTGGCCCGCTCCACCCGCGCCACCGCGTCGTCGAGGTCCAGCGCGAGCTCGTCCAGGTAGCGGGTCTCCACCCGGCGCCGCGCGCGCACCGGGTCGACCTCGACGACCAGCGCGACGCCGCCGTTCATCGTCACCGCAAGCGGTTGCGCGCCACCCATGCCGCCCAGGCCCGCGGTCAGCGTCAGCGTCCCGCGCAGCGACCCGCCGAACCGCTTGGCGGCGACGGCGGCGAAGGTCTCGTAGGTGCCCTGCAGGATGCCCTGGGTGCCGATGTAGATCCACGACCCGGCGGTCATCTGCCCGTACATGGTGAGCCCGGCGGCCTCCAGGCGGCGGAACTCCGGCCAGGTCGCCCAGTCGCCGACCAGGTTGGAGTTGGCGATCAGCACCCGGGGCGCCCACTCGTGGGTCCGCATGACGCCGACCGGCTTGCCCGACTGCACCAGCAGCGTCTCGTCCTCGGCGAGCGTGGTCAGCTCCCGGCTGATCGCCTCGAAGCTGGCCCAGTTGCGGGCCGCCTTGCCGGTGCCGCCGTAGACCACGAGGTCGTCGGGGCGCTCGGCCACCTCGGCGTCGAGGTTGTTGTGGAACATGCGCAGCGCGGCCTCGGTCTGCCAGTTGCGCGCGGTCAGCGTGGTGCCGCGCGCGGCGCGCACGGGACGGGGTCCGGGGGTGGTCACGCGGTCCTCCTCTGCACGGCGTCCACCAGGGCGCCGGAACGGATCAGGTCTTCAGCGGCGGCGATCTCGGGGGCCAGGTGCCGGTCCGGGCCGGGACCGGGGACGTGCTCGCGCAGCAGGGCGACGGCGGCGGCCGTGGCGGGCGCGGGGGTGAGCGGGGCGCGGAAGTCGAGCGCGCGGGCGGCGGTGAGGTACTCCACGGCCAGCACGGTGGTGAGCCCGTCGACGGCCTTGCGCAGCTTGCGGGCCGCCGACCAGCCGAGCGAGACGTGGTCCTCCTGCATCGCCGAGCTCGGGATGGAGTCGACGGAGGCGGGCACGGCCAGCCGCTTGAGCTCGGCGACCACGGCGGCCTGGGTGTACTGGGCGATCATGTGCCCGGAGTCGACGCCCGGGTCGTGCGCGAGGAACGGCGGCAGGCCGTGCGAGCGGGCCACGTCCAGCATCCGGTCGGTGCGCCGCTCGGCGATGCTCGCCACGTCGGCGACCGGGATGGCCAGGAAGTCCAGCACGTAGGCGACCGGGGCGCCGTGGAAGTTGCCGTTGGACTCGACCCGGCCGTCCGGCAGGACCACCGGGTTGTCGATGGCGGCGGACAGCTCCCGGCCCGCGACGAGTTCGGCGTGCGCGACGGTGTCGCGGGCGGCGCCGTGCACCTGGGGTGTGCAGCGCAGCGAGTACGCGTCCTGGACGCGGGGGCAGTCCGGACCGCGGTGGCTGGCCATGATCGGCGAGTCGGCCAGGAACGCGGTCATCCGCGCGGCGGACTCGGCCTGACCGGGGTGCGGGCGCAGCGCCTGCAGATCGGCGGCGAACACCCGGTCGGTGCCCAGCAGCGCCTCCACGCTCATCGCGGCGGTGAGGTCGGCGACGTCGAGCAGCCGCCGCAGGTCGGCGATCGCGAGCACCAGCATGCCGAGCATGCCGTCGGTGCCGTTGATCAGCGCGAGGCCCTCCTTCTCGACCAGCGCGACCGGCTCGATGCCCGCCTCGGCGAGCGCGTCGGCCGCCGGGCGGAGTTCACCGTGGTAGCGGACCTGCCCCTCGCCCATGAGCGCGAGCGCGACGGCCGAGAGCGGGGCGAGGTCACCGGAGCAGCCGAGCGAGCCGTGCTCGTGCACCACCGGCAAGATCCCGGCGTTGAGCACGGCGGCCAGGGTCTCCACAGTGGACTGCCGGACCCCGGTGCGGCCGGTGGCCAGGGTGCGCAGCCGCAGCAGCATCAGCGCCCGGACCACCTCGGGCTCCACCTCCGGCCCGGCACCGGCGGCGTGCGAGCGGATCAGCGACCGCTGCAGCGCGGCCCGCCGCTCGACCGGGATGTGCCGGACCGCCAGCGCGCCGAACCCGGTGGACACGCCGTAGGTGGGTTCGGTCGCGTCGGCGAGCTTCTCGATGTGCGCCCTGGTCGCGGCGACGCCCTCGAGCGCCCCGGGGGTGAGCGCCACCCCGACACCACCGCGGGCGACCGCGACCACGTCCCCGGCGGTCAGCGGACCGCCGTCGAGCGCAACAGGTTCCATGGGGTCATCACAGCGCTATCCCCGCCCGCGCACGACCCAGGATCGGGTGACAGTGTCTGGTACCCCAGACATTGTCACCGGCTACCGCTGCCCGATCCAGTCGTTGGGGTCGCTCCCGATGGACACCGACTCCGCGATACCCATCACCCACACCTCGCGCTCCGGGCGCAGCTGGGTGCTGCCGCGGTACTCGACGAGCAGGCGCTTGTCGCCGAAGTCGGTCCAGAGCTGGTCACCGCTGGTCTGGGACATCGGGTAGAACGTGGCACGCCTGCCCCGCACGGTCACCGGGTAGCCGTTCGTGCGCTCCGGGTCCACCCGCTCGTCGGTCCACTCGACGGTCACGCTGTCCCCACCGGCCTCGGGCGCGGCCGTCAACTGGGTGCTGACGCCGTTCGGGGTCTTGGCCACGCTGAGCAGGACGGTGTCGAACTCGGCGGGCAGCGGGCCGAACTCGGCGGCGACCACCAGTGGGGGTGAGCTGACCGGGCTGATCGAGCGGGCGATCCGCAGTGCCACCGCCTTCTCGTCCGGGACGTTGGTGACCGCCACCCGCACGTGGGTGACCACGTCGAGGTCGAACAGGAGGCAGGACTCCCGGGGACCTGGCCCCGCGGAGTGCAGCGTGCCGGGGAGACCGTTGACGTCCACCGGCTCGCTCTTGTCGTAGCAGGGGTCCATCCACCAATCGGCATTGCCCGTACGCGCGATCGTCACGCTGACCCCGGCGTCCGCGTACGGTCGGTACGGCACCGTACGCGCCCACGTGCGGCGCAGCACCTGGCCGTTGGGTGTGGTTATGCGGTCCACCTCGACTAGACCATCGGGCAGCCAGGTCGGGCCGGTGCGCGCGGGCACGGTCAGCGGCGCCGGCGCCAGCATCGGCATAGAGCCAGTGAGAAGCGTCCCCTGGTTCTTGTCCTTGAGCATTATCGGCGCCACCACCAGAAGGAGTAGCGCTACGACGGCGGCGGCGACGTAGGCGACCACCGGTCGACGACGACTAGGAGCCAGCACTGCAGCGATCGTGTCGGCAGGCTCGTGGGCGCGGTCGGCGTGATCACCGAGGGCGTCTCGGACCAGGGTCTCCAGCTCGTCGGTCTTCACAACGCCTCCTTCGCACGCTCTAGCGCCGGGATCCGGTCTCTTAGGGCAGCCAATCCGCGAGAGATGTGACTGCGCGCGGTGGCCTCTGAACAGCCGAGCTCACCGGCGATCTCCGCGAACGTCCGGTTGGCGTAGTACCGCAGCACTATCGCCGCCCGTTGCTTGCGCGGCAGCAGCGCGATGCCCTGGAACACCAGTTGCCGCTGGTCGACCGCGTCGGTCTCGTCCGGGTACGGCGGCGTCACCGCGTCGAGCACCCCTTGCGGCAGCGACACCGTCCGCACGGCCCGCCTGCGCCAGGACAGGAACTCGTTGGTCACCATCCGGTGCACGTAGGCGCCGGGCACCGCCAACTGCTCGATACCCGACCACCGCTGCGCGGCCCGCATCAACACCGACTGCACGATGTCCTGCGCCGTGTGTGGGTCGCAGGACAGCGCGGTCGCGTACCGCAGCAGGTCGCGGGCGTTGTCGTGCACGTACTGCTCGAAGGTCGTCGGCACCGCACACCCCCTCTCGCCCATACAACGCCCGAGCACGGCGGTATGTGGAGTGTGCGGTGCCGCCGGTTCTTACGGTGCCCGGCCTCTTACGGTGTCCGGCCGAGCCAGGGCGCGGCCGGGGTGGAACCCGCGGTGACCGAGTTGGCCACGGTGGTGAGCAGGTCCAGCCGCTCAGTGGCGTCGTGCGGGTCGTAGGGGGCGAAGCTGACCACCAGCCACCGACCACCCAGGTCGGCCATCAGCACCTCGGTCGGCTCGTTCGGGTCCGCCGCACCCACCCGGTACCACCAGCCGTCGCCACCCCGTACCGGGACGCGCGTTCCCTCGGTGCTCGGCCGCTCCGGGCGGACCTCGGCGCGCACGGTGCCCACGCGGTCGAGGTAGACCTGGGAGAACATCACCGCCTGGTCGGGCTGATCGCCACGGACGCCAACCCAGCCGTGCACGGTGCCGGGCAGCTCGGGCATCGTGATCGGCACTTGGACCGGCTCGCCGACGGCGGCGCGCAGCGATTCCGCGACCCGGAGCAGGACCGGCCGGGGCTCGGGGATCGCGTAAGAGGTCACCGTGAAGCGCTTCGAGCCGGTCCACCAGGCGATCATGTACTCGTCGTGGCCGTTGTCGTTGTCGTACCACTGGCCGGGGTGACCGTTGACCACCACCTGCTCGCGGGAGGCGTCCGGTCCCATCTGATCGTCTTGGCTCAACTCGGTGACCATGACGTTCACCTGGGGAGCTGTCGTAGCCGATCCACTCGACCACTTCGACGCGGACCACGGGCCGTCGGGGCCTGCCGAGCGCTCCCGCTCCACCATGCCGGGCGGCACCCATGCGGGTTCCCAGACCAGCTGCCCTGCCGCGGCGGGTGAGGTGACGCCAAGGCTCGTCCCTGGCGCTACCTGCTGGTTCTGCTCACCCGTGGGCAGCATCGCGATACCGACCAACGCCGCGGCGACCACGCCTCCCACAGGTATCCACCACCGGCGGCGGGACCGTGGTGCCAACGCGGCCAGGACGCGCGCGCCGCTCGGTGCTTGCGCTGCCTGGTGGTCTAGGGCGTCCCGCAAGAGGCCCTCGAACTCATCCGTCCTCATCGGACCTCCTCCACTCGTTCGATGCTCGTAAGACCCGCCCGCAACGTCGCGACGGCGCGGGAGACATGGCTGCGCACGGTGCCGATAGAGCAACCGAGTTCGTCGGCGATCTGGTCGTCGGTGCGGTTCAGGTAGTAGCGCAGCACCACCGCGGCTCGTTGCTTGCGCGGCAACTGGGCGATGCCCGCCAGTAGGACCTGCCGGTCGTCTACGCGGCTGGCGTGGTCTGCCGTAGCGGCCCCCAGTTGCCCCATCGCCTGGGGCGCGATCGAGATGTCTCGTCGTCGGCGTCGCCACGACAGGAACTCGTTGGTCACCATCTTGGTGACGTAGGCGCCAGGTTGCTCTACCTGCCCGATCCGCCCCCACCGCTGCTGCGCGCGCAACACGACCTCTTGCACGATGTCCTGCGCTTGGTGCGGGTCGCAGGTAAGCGTGGTGGCGTAGCGCAAGAGGCCGTCCAGCCGGTGCGCGAGGAACTCATCAAAGGTCACATCCGCCCCCTTTCCGCCCTGTCAACGCGTGCTGGACCGGATCTGTTGAGTCTCGTCGTAGGGTGGGTGCCCATGGGTGCCAGCAGCGATGTGCCTGCTCTCCGCCGCGGGCTCGCCGTGCTGCGGCTGCTGGCGGGGAAGGCGGGTCCGGTGGCGGCGGCTGCCGTCGCCAGGGAGCTCGGGCTGCCCAGGTCCACCGTCTACCACCTGCTCGCGGAGTTGGTCGAAGCCGGTTTCGTCACGCACCTGCCCGAGGAGCGCCGCTACGCCCTCGGCCTCGGCGCGTTCGAGTTGGGGTCGGCCTACCTGCGGCACGACCCGCTGGAGCGGCTTGCCCGCCCAGTGCTGTCGCGGCTGATAGAACGCACGGGCCACACGGCGCATCTAGGCGTACTGCACGGTCGTGAGGCGCTCTATCTGCTTCGCGAACAGCCCCGACACCCGCACACGGTGGTGACCGAGGTCGGCGTCCGACTTCCCGCACACCTGCCCGCGTCCGGCCGCGCGATGTTGGCGTACCTACCGCCCGCGCAAGTCCGCGCGCTCTTCCCGACCCGCGCCGCTTTCGTCGACCGCACCGGTCGCGGACCTGTGCACCTCCCGGCTCTACGGGGGTTGCTCACCACGGAACGCAGGCGAGGTTGGGCTGTCGAGGACGGTTACGTGACACCGGGGTTTGCCTCCGTTGCCGCTGTCGTGCTCGACCACACCGGCCACCCGGTGGCCGCGATCAGCACCACGTTCCGCCACCACTGCGACACCGAATGCGGGCAGCTGTGGCCCGAGTTGGCCGAACCCACCCTGGCCGCGGCGGCCGAACTGGCCACCCGGATCGGTGGGCGACGTTCCTGACCGCCACCGGGTTGCCACTCTTTCGAGTGAGTTATTGGCCAGCAATCGGCCAGATTGGCGGGCCGACGGTACCGTTTTCGGTTACCTTCCACCCAATAGGTTGACCCGGGTGGCAATTGCCTTCAGCACAACGGCTGTTCCGGATAGTGTGTGCGTACGAACACATCACGATTCCCCACCCGCACCGCGGTCGCCACCTCTGGTCATTCCCGACCGGGCGCCGCGTGATCAACACCCGCCACCGCGCGGATCACCCTTCTCCTGAAACGGAGTCGTCCATTCCGATGACTTTGATCGACCCCACCGCACGCGACTCGCCACCCGAACACCCGGGCACCCATTCCGACTGCGCCACCACCCACCGCCTGGTGCGGGCACTGCTCGAGCGGCCCTACCCGACGCTCGTCCAATCCGACCAGGAGTTCCTGCGCCGGGTGGCCGAGGTCGTCGAGCGGCAAGCCGCGGCTGTCGAGCGGCACACCGAGCGCCGGGCCGAGCGGACCGACTTCGCCATCACCGTGCTGACCATGAGCGCGGTCATGGCGGGCATCCTGCTGCTCTACTGGGCGGTCGCCCCTGAGGTCCTCCCACCCGTCGCCCTCGCCCTGGCGGCCGCGTTCATTGCGGCGTTCACCGCTCAGTTCCGCAAGCGTCCCCACCCTTAGCGGGCGGAGGGGGGAGGCTGGTGCTGATATCACCAGCCTCCCCCCTCCTGTCCAGGACAGCGGTCCGCCCGGGTCGGCTCTGTGAAGGTCCCCGGGTGGGCCGCTGGCCACGCTTGCACGTGCATCCGCGCGGGCAGACCAGGTTAACGATCACCCCGGTGGATCGCTGCGCTCCATCGCCTGATCGAGTGATCCAAGGGAAGCGGCCACCGCACCGCTGAGCACGGTCAGCCCACCCGCCACCCACCCGGCCCAGGTCAACGACGTGGCCTGCGCGAACAGCGGCCCGACGACCGCCCCGGCGAACGCCGCGATCGCCTCGGCGGTGAACAGGGCCGCGCTGACCCGCCCCAGCACCGGGTTCGGCGTGACCCGCTGCACCACGGTCTGCGTCGTCCCCAGCACCACTGACCCAGCGAGCCCGATCACCACCGCGGCGACCACGGCGACCGCCAGGGCACCCACCGAGAACAGGAGCGCGAATCCACCCCCGGTCATCCCCAAGGCGATAGCGAGCAGGGACGTGATCGGTATTCGGTCGACCACCACCGGCAGCACGGCACCGCCCGCGAGAAAGCCAATTCCCAGGGCGGACATCAGCACGCCGGTTTGCGCGCTGCCGCCGAGCACCGTCATGCCATAGGGCACGACAATCGCGGCGAGGCACGAGTTCGCGCCGAGGAATAGCGCCGACACCACCAACAATGACCGCACCGCGCGATTACCGGCGACGAACGCCACTCCCGCGCGCAGTTCCGGCATCACCCGCCGCCGTCCCGTTGTGGACGTCGGTCGCGGAGTCGTGCGCAAGATCGCTATCGCCGACACGAGGTAGGTGGCGAAGTCCACCCACACCAGCCACTCGAACCCCGCCACCACGAACAGCACCCCACCCAGCGGCGGCCCCAGCAGCCGAACCACCCCGTCGGTGACCGCGTTCAACCCGTTGGCACCACTCAAAGCCGGTCCGGTCCCCACCACCACCGGCACCAACGCCTGCGCCGCGGGCCGGAACACCACCGACCCCACGCTCTCCACGAACAACGCGAGGTAGACCACCCCCACGTCCCCCGCGAGCAGCAGCACCACCGCCCCGGCCCGCACCAGGTCCGCGGCCACCATCACCCACCGCCGATCCCACCGATCAGCCACCACCCCCGCGACCGGCCCCAACAGCACCGGCGGCAAGAACTCCACCGCCAACGCGAACCCAGCCGCCACCAACGACCCGGTAACCGCGAACACCTGCGCCGGAACCGCGACGACCAGCAACCACGACCCCAGTGCGCTGACCAGCCGCCCACACCACAGCAACCGAAAATCCCTGACCCGCAACGCCCCCAACACCACGCCCCCCAGCGCCCAGCCACCCGGATCTCCAGTGGATCAGACTCCCCACCCCCGCGCCCAGCCCCTCACGGCCGCTCCATCCCCAGGACACGGCGGCGGGGAACTCTCAAGCGCCTCCAGGCCCCAACATCCAGTGGCACAACAACTTCCGACTAGAGCACCTCAGCGAACCCCGCACCCCGCCTGCCCACCCACAACACCACGCCCGCCCACGACCTCACCCCCGCCGACAAGCCCCGCGACTTCCCCCACCCGCGCCAGCCCCCCGCCCGCCGCGCCTTCAACGAGCCGTCCCGGCACCCCCGCAAACCCCGCCCCATCACACCTTCGGGCGAACCCCCTTGACGATCCCCGCCGCCCCCACCAACCTGGGCCCGGCCCCCACCCTCTCCGGGGGGCGTCCCTGGGCCAGTCTACCGGGACCCCCCGACAGTGGATCTTGAAACTACCCCCGCAGAGATCCACATGTGGATAACTTCTGTACCCCATAAGTGGGAAAATCGGGGCAGGACCAGACAAAGATCCGATGGTCACAGCCACACGCCCCGGTTGTGAGCTAGCGCCAGCAAGAAGTGGCTCTTGACCGCCCAGTTGCGGCACCCTCGCGGTCACCAGACCGAAGCCGCAGCAGTCCACGAACCGAAGCCGCAGCATTCCGGAGCCGCACCAGTCAGGCGCGGGCGGTGACCACGTAGTAGTCCAGCAGCCCGTCGCGGTATGAGGTCAGCCAGTGGCGGGGCCAGGTGTCCTCGGCGAATCCGAGCTGCGCGATCCACCGGTCCAGACCGGGCCACACGTGCGCCCCGATCGACGTCGCAGTCACGTCGGTGAACCCGGCGAAAGCCAGGTCGTCCAGGAACAGGGGCAGCGGGTGCTCGCGGTCGACCCCCGAGGCGAACGTCTCGAGCCGCTCCGCCACCCGTCCCACAGTCGACGCGTCCGGTACGAAGAAGGTCGAGACGACGAACCGCCCGCCCGGTCGCAGCACCCGGTGCGCCGAGATCGCGAACCCGCGCAGGTCGTCCATGTGCTGCGCCGCCTCCAGCGACAGCACGACATCCGCGCTCGCCTCGGGCAGCGGCAGTGCCGAAGCCGCACCCACCACGAACTCGAGCCGATCAGCCTGCAGAGCCCGAGCCCGCCGCACCTGCGCCGGGTTCAGGTCCACCCCGGTGATCGACACCGGACCCAGCTCCTCGAGCGCCCAAGCCGCCCCCACACCGAGACCGCTGCCCATCTCGACGACCCGGTCAGCGGGACCGACGCCCGCGTACACCTGCCGGTACAGGTCGAGTTGGCTGCGCACCCGGTCCTGCTCGGTGAGCTCGCCGGTAAGCGGGATGTCGCGCCAGAAGCCGAAGTTGATGAACCCGCCGCCGAACACCGGGATCGAGCTGAGGTCGTCCTCGCCGTACATCCTCGCGCGCAACGCGACCGGGTCCGTCATACCCCCATCATGGGGTGGACCCGGTCGCGGCGCGAGCAGTGATCAGATGCCGACCGAGGCCAGCCACTCCTTGGCGACCTTGGCGGCGTCCGGCTTGTCCGGGGCGCTGAGCTTGCCGTTGAGCTCGATCAGGATCTCGGTGGTCAGCTTCGCGGTGATGGCGTTGAGGACCTGCTTGACGGTGTCGTCGGCCTTGCTCTTGGTGATCAGCGGGACCACGTTCTGCGCGGCGAAGTTGTTCTTCGTGTCCTCGAGCACCACGAAGTCGTTGGCGGTGATCGCCGGGTCGGTGGTGAACAGGTCGGCCGCCTGCACCGCGCCGGTCTTGAGCGCGTCGACGGTCAGCGGGCCACCGGCGTCGAGCGACTTGAACTCCGAGACCTCCAGGTTGTAGGTCTCCTTCAGGCCGAGCAGGCCGTCGGTGCGCTTCTGGAACTCGGGCGGGCCGCCGAAGGTGACCGCGCCGGTCTTGGCGAAGTCCTCGATGGTCTTGAGGTTGAGCTTGGTCGCGGTCTCCTTGGTGACCACCACCGCGTCCTTGTCCTCGGCGGTGGACTTGTCCAGCACGACCAGCTTCTCCGGCAGCGCGGCCTTGAGCGCGGTGTAGACCTCGTCGGGGCTGGTCTGCGCGGCCTTCTTGTCGATGTGGGTCAGCAGCGAGCCGGTGTACTCGGGGATCAGGTCGATCGAGCCGTCCTGCAGACCCGGGTAGTACGCCTCGCGGCTGCCGATGCCCAGCTTCTTGGACACCTTGACGCCCTTGGCCTCCAGCGCGCTGGCGTAGATCTCGGCGAGCAGCGTGCTCTCCGGGAAGTTCGCCGACCCGATGACGATGGTGCCGGTCGGGGCCGGGGCGGCCGAGCCGCCGCCGGTGGTGGGCTGGTTGGCCAACGGGTCCGACGAGCCGCCGCACGCCGTCAGGGTGAGCGTGGCCGCCACGGCGGTCGCCACTGCGGCGAGTACGCGCTTCATTCGGGGAACTCCTGTCATCCGGAGGTTGGGACAGCGGTGCGGGCGCGGGTGCGCCTGCTGGTCTTCTTGCGCAGACCGGGGGAGACCACCAGCCACTGCAGGCCGGTCAGCAGCAGTTCCACCACGATCGCGAGCCCGGCGATGAGCACGGCGCCCGCCGCCATCTGGTCGTACTCGCGCAGCGCGTTGCCGTCGATGACGAACCGGCCGAGCCCGCCGAGCGACACCACGGCCGCGATGCTGGCGGTGGCGATCACCTGCAGGGTCGCGGAGCGGACGGCGCCGAGGATCAGCGGCAGCGCGTTCGGCAGCTCGACCTTGAGCAGGATCTCCCACTCGCTCATGCCCATGCCGCGCGCGGCGTCCACAGCGGCCCGGTCGACGTTGCGCACGCCCGAGTAGGTGCCCGCCAGCAACACCGGCACGGCCAGCAGCACCAGTGCGATGGTGACCGCCTCCAGCGCCAACGTCAGCCCCATGGCCAGCACCAGCAGGATCAGCAGACCCACCTCGGGCAACGCGCGGAACGAGTTCACCACGCCGACCACGATGGTGCCGCCGCGCCCGGTGTGCCCGATGTAGGCGCCGAGCGGGATGGCGATCACCGCGGCGATGAGCACCGCGAGCCCGGTGTAGTGCAGGTGCTCGCCCAGCCGCTGCGGGACGCCCGCGATGCCGAGGGTGGTCTTCCAGTTGTCCGGGTTGGTCAGCCAGTCGCCGACCTGGTCGAAGACGCTCACTTGACCACCACTGCGCGGCTTCGACGGCCCCCGCCCGCCCGACCCACTTGCTGGCGAGTCCACGGAGTCAACGCCCGACCAGCCAGGGCCAACAGTCCGTCGACGATGAGCGCCAGCACCACGATCAGCGCGATGCCCGCGATGATCTCCTGGAAGTTCGGCGGGCTGGTCTGGGCGCCGTGCAGCAGGAAGTAGCCGAGGCCGCCGACGCCGATGATCTGCCCGACGGCGACCAGGCTGATGTTGGACACCGCCGCGACCCGCACCCCGGCGACGAGCACCGGGACGGCCAGCGGCAGCTCCACGGCGAAGAACCGGCCCGCGGTGCGGTACCCCATCGCCGAGGCGGCCTGGACGACCGACTCGGGCACCGCGGCCAGCGCGTCGGCGATCGAGCGGACCAGCAGCGCGACGGTGTAGACGGTCAGCGCGGCCTGGACGTTGATCGGGTCGAGGATCTTGGTGCCCAGCAGCAGCGGCATCATCACGAACAGCGCCAGCGACGGGATCGTGTAGAGCAGCCCGGACACCGGGACCATGATCGCGCGCGCCACGGTCCAGCGGTTGGCCACCCAGCCGAGCGGCAGCGACAGCACCAGGCCGACGACGACCGGGATCAGCGCCAACTGGAGGTGGTCACCGCTGGCGGCGAGCAGGTCCGGGATGTGGTCGAGGATCCAGTTCACGAGGGCACCCCACCGGACCGGCGTGCCTCGTCGAGCGCCTTGAGGACCGACTCCGCGGTGACGCCCCCGGCGACGGCGCCGTCCGAGTCGACCGCGATGCCGATGCCGGAGGGGGAGCTCAACGCGGCGTCGAGGGCGGTGCGCAGCGAACCGGACTTGGCGTCCGCGGCGTAGAGCGAGCCGCCGGAGACGAGGTCGGCCGAGCGCAGCTCACCTTCCACAGTGGACAGAGAGGTCGAGGATACCCAGCCGAGCGGCGCCTTGCCCTCGTCGACCACCACGGCCCAGCCGTTCTCCAGCGCGGCGCGCGCGGCGTCGACCGGGCTGCCGAGGGGGACGGTCGACAGCGGCGCGATCTGGGCGCCGTGCGCGGACAGGAAGCCCAGCGCGCGGTACCCGCGGTCGCGGCCGACGAAGGAGGCGACGAAGTCGTCCACCGGCTTGGCCAGCAGCGTTGCCGGGGTGTCGTACTGGGCGAGCGTGCCGCCGACGCGCAGCACCGCGACCTTGTCGCCGAGCTTGATCGCCTCGTCGATGTCGTGGGTGACGAACACGATCGTCTTGCCCAGCTCGGACTGCAGCCGCAGCAGCTCCTCCTGCAGGTCGTCGCGGACCACCGGGTCGACGGCGCTGAACGGCTCGTCCATCAGCAGCACGGGCGGGTCGGCGGCCAGGGCGCGGGCGACGCCGACGCGCTGCTGCTGACCGCCGGAGAGCTGCGCCGGGTAGCGCCCGCCCAGCTCGCGCGGCAACCCGACGGTGTCGAGCAGCTCCTCGGCGCGGCGGCGGGCGGCGGCCTTCTTGGTGCCCAGCAGGATCGGGACGGTCGCGATGTTGTCGACGACCGTGCGGTGCGGGAACAGGCCCGCGTTCTGGATGACGTAGCCGATGCCGCGGCGCAGCGTCGCCGGGCGCTGGGCCCGGACGTCGGCGCCGTTGACCAGGATGGTCCCGGAGCTGGCCTCGACCATCCGGTTGATCATCCGCAGCGAGGTCGTCTTGCCGCAGCCGGACGGCCCCACCAGCACGGTGA
This sequence comes from Actinokineospora globicatena, assembly GCF_024171945.1. Classification (GTDB taxonomy): domain Bacteria; phylum Actinomycetota; class Actinomycetes; order Mycobacteriales; family Pseudonocardiaceae; genus Actinokineospora; species Actinokineospora globicatena. The sequence goes on along the minus strand of NZ_JAMTCR010000002.1, from coordinate 1,928,098 downwards.
TCTTTCCTGCGTCGATGGTCAGGTCCAGCGCGTCCACCGCCACCGTGCCGTCCGGGTAGCGCTTGGTCACGGACTGGAACTCGATCACTCGGACCCCTCGGGTCGGCACGGCCCCCTGGTAGCCGCAGGTCGGACGACCTTAACCCGAACGGCTGACACAGGCAGGCCGTTCCACGATGTGGCGGCGGCTCGGCGGCGAACGCACGGCCGGGTCGGGGTGGCGCGGGGCGCTCTCCTACGCTAATCGGCTTGTGGCCGACTCCGTGACCAGTTACCTCACTGCCCGGGGCGTGCACGCCCGTCCCCTGCGAGCCGTGGTCGGCCTGCTCAGCTCGGGCTGGCAGAGCCTGGACGACCTGGTCAGGACCACCGCGGTGCCGCGCCGCAGCGTCCAGGAGTTGATCGCCGCGCTGGGCGACGACGTCGAGCGCGACGGCGATTCGTGGCGCGTCGTGCCGTCCAGGGTGGACGGCTACCGCGCGCTGACCGCGCCACGACCGGACATCCCGGACGCGGAGCTCGCGGCGGCCTACGAGGGCTATCTCACTGGCGTACCGGCACCTTCGCGTGCGCTCGACCACGTCCAGGCCGACGCCGCGACGATGCTGCGCCGCGCCCGGTGGCTGGACCAGACCTACGACCTCGCGGGCGCCCGCCTGCTGTGCGTCGGCGACCACGACCTGACCGCGCTGGCGGTGTGCACGCTGCGCCCGGAGCTGTCGGCGACGGTGGTGGACGTGGACGAACGGCTGCTGGAGTACGTGGACAAGACGGCCGCGGCACGTGGTCTGGACATCCAGTGCCGGTACGCGGACTTCCGGTTCGCCCTGCCGCCGTCCACCGTGGGCACGGCCGACCTCGTGTTCACCGACCCCCCGTACACCCCGGAGGGCATGCGGCTGTTCCTGGCGCGCGCCATCGAGTCCCTGCGCGACCCGGACGGCCGCGCGATCGTGGCGTACGGCTACAGCGACCGCACCCCGGCGCTGGGGTTGAAGGTCCAGCAGGAGATCCAGCGGCTGGGTCTCGTGTTCGAGGCCGTGCTGCCCGCCTTCAACCGCTACCACGGCGCGCAGGCGGTCGGCAGCGCCAGCGATCTGTATGTGCTGCAACAGACTTCGCGCTCGTCACGACTGGCGGAGTCGGCGGTTCGTGAGCTTGTGTCAGGTATCTACACCCACGGGCCGCAGTCGATCGAGTCCGGCGGCACTCCCGTTGCGGCTCTGGCCGAACTGACGCGCCTGACCGGTGTCGCGCCCACGATTCCTACGTGGACAGATCCCCCGCGCGGCAACAACCCTTGCGCGTACGACCTCACCTCGGACCCCGGCTCCTGGCTGGCCCGCGTCCTCCTAGCAGGCCCACTATCAACCGTCGGCGCCTTGGTCGCCAACAACCACCCCGACATCTCCGACCAACGCGGCCAGCAAGCCCTCGCCGAACTAGTGCGCGGCAAGTACACCCTCACCTACCACCGCAGTCTCGCAGGCGGCCGCCACGCCGTAGTCCTGGCCACCCCCACCCCCACCGACTCCCCACGCCGCACCATCCTCACCCGAGTCCACGGCAAACTAACCAACACCTGGCGCGAAGCCCTCATCACCCACTCCCCCACGCCTCTGACCAAACGAGAAGCCCGAGAACAAGTCGCATCCCTAGCCTCCCCCACCGACCTGGACGAACGCCTGATCGACCTCCCCCTACACCGAATCCGCACCATCCTCACCTCCGTGGACTAGCCACAGCATCCACAGCTTGCAGTCGGAGCCAGTGCAGGACCCAGTCCCCAATCCGGTCGCGAACAATGACTTCCGCGTCCTCCTCGGCCAACGGCGCTATCACTGTCGCGGAAGTCCCATCGTGCAGGCGGCCAAAGACCATCGCCCTCGGCTGCTGCGGATTGCCTTCGACCTGCAGGCACAGCGAGGTACGCGTGAGAGTGTCGAGCCAGTCGAGCAAACGCGCGCAAGCGAGCGACCGCGATCCTGACACGTAGATCTCCACACGCCCAGCCCCGACTCCATCCGCGCAGACATCGAGACTGGCCACCTCCAGCGCCGGATGGCGATCAACATGCCCGTGCGCCGAGTCGATCAACCTGGGCAGTTCCGCCCACAGTGCGGCGAGGCCGTCCTGGGCGATCAGGGTTCTCGTCATGTCCCGCTCCTGTTGAGCCAGCGATGTTGAGGGGGTATAAACTTTGACTGTACTGCCAGCCGCAAGCCACGTTCAAGGGGGTCTAAACAAGCCTATGAGCTGGAAGGATGAGCTCGATGAGGTCCGCGACGACCGGGATCCGCTTCGGCGGGTGCGGCGGGCGGCGGAACTCTCGGACGTGTACCGGCAGCGGCAGCACGAACTCGCCCGCCTCCGTCGGGTGGCGATCGACGAGGCCAGGGCGCAAGGGTTGAGCTACACCGAGATCGCCGCTGCGTCAGGGGTGAGCAAGGGCCGGATCACCCAGATCAGGAACACCGCTCCACCGGCCGAGCGAGCATTCTTCGGCATCGGGCCCGTCGCCGTCGGCGTACCACTGCGCTCCGGCGAGGACGACCGCAAACGCACCTACATCGACGCAGCCGACGCGAACGCCCAACGGACCGTCGAGAGCCTCTTGGCCGAACTCTCCCTCCAGCCAACAGCACACTCGATCATGCCCGACCGCACAACGCCCTTCGAGGGTGACGCAGTTGTCATCTGCGGCCCCAAATCGGCCCCGGTGGGCGCCGCACTCCTGGCCCGCGACCCGCATCTGGACATGTCCAAGTCCAACGGCCGCTGGTGGATCGTCGAGCGCGAAACCGGCACCCGGCACGGCTCCCCGCGCAACGACCCGACACCCACCAACTCCGACCTCGGCTACCTGGCCCGCCACCTGATCGACGGCAGAGTGGTCATCCACATCGCAGGAATCACCGCCCACGGCTCCCTAGGCGTCATCCACTACCTGGCCCACAACCTCCCCACCCTCTGGCCAACCACCGGCGACACCCAATTCAGCCTCACAATCCGCTGCGACCACACCGAAGACGCCACAATCACCTCGAGCGCCGCCGTCATCGGCCCCACCCCGTGGTGACAACCCAAGTTCCACCCCGCCCACACCACCGCCACGCACTCCACCAACTCCCCACGCCCCAGCCCCACCACCCACGACTGGCCAGAACCCCGCCCGCATTGCCCCACGACCCCTAGACAACGTTGACCCCAACAATGCCCGCCAAACGACGTTGGCCGACACGCGCTCCACCACGGCGCTGGTGCCAGGCCGGCTCGATGGGGCGGACTTGTTTTGTGTGAGGGAGCGGTACCCGTAGCGTCGGTAGCGGACAGGGCCATGCTTTTCGGCCCCTGCTTTGCGGTCCTGCCACGGGTGTCGTAGGGGCCCCGCACAAAACAAGTTCGCCCCATCGAGCAAAGCTCGAAACTCGCGCCAGTTCGATGCCGCAGGCGAGGCGTCTACCGCAGTGAAGCGAAGGCCCAAGACCCGGACGTCCCCCAGCTCAACGCCTACTCAACCACGGCCGCCAAGATCAACCTGAAACCTAGTTCCCCCGAGGAATGTGCACAGGCCCCAGCTTCAAGATCTCCCGGAACTCCTTGGCAGGCAACGGCTTCGACAACAACCACCCCTGGTAAGCATCCACCCCCACCCCCCGCAGCACATGGAACTGGGTAGCGTTCTCCACGCCCTCAGCCACACAACTCCGCCCCATCGCCCGCGCCATGTCCACCAAAGCACGCGCCACAGCGAAGTCCGAGGCGTCCGTAGCCACACCGGACACAAAGCGGCGGTCGATCTTGATGATCTGGGCGGGGAGTTCCTTAAGCCGCGCCAAAGACGAGTACCCAGTCCCGAAGTCGTCCACCGCGAACCGAACCCCGCGCTCCACGAGCTCAGCCATCGCCTCCCGGCTGCGGGACGGCAAGTCGATCAAGCTGGTCTCCACCAGCTCCAACACAACCCGATCCCACGCGATCCCTGTCGCCGCAACGGTTGCGGACACGACGTCCACGAACTCCGGGTCACCCGGCACCAAGCCGGCCAGGTTGACTGCGATGCCGACGCCGCCGCCGAGGATGCCGCCGCACAGTTGGGGCCATTCGGCTGCCTCGATGAAGGCCGCGCGCAGGACCCAGCGGTCGAGTTCGCCGAGGAGGTCGCCCTGTTCGGCGACGGGGAGGAAGTCGCCCGGGTAGAGGAGGCCGCGTTCGGGGTGGGGCCAGCGGACCAGGGCTTCGGCGGAGAGGACCGTGCCGTCCGGGCCGACTACGGGTTGGTAGTGCAGCACCAGCTGGTCGTTCATGATGGCCTCGCGGAGTTGGCCCTCCAGCAGCATCTGGCTGTTGGCCGACGCGATGAGCTTGTCCGAGGCGATCGAGACCCGGCCGGTGCCGCGGGCCTTGGCGGCGAACATGGCGGCGTCGGCGTAGCGCAGCAGGTCGGCGCCGCTGGTCTCCGGGCCGCTGGGCACGGCCGCGCCGATGCACGCCGAGACCCGCAACAACTGGTCGCGGACCGGGACCGCGGTGCGCAGCAGGCTGGCGACCTGGTTGGCCAGCGCCTCGACCCCGCCCGCCTCCTCCACGTCGGAGCAGATGATCACGTACTCGTCGCCCGACATCCTGGCCACGGTGCAGCTCGGCGGCAGGCCGCGCTCCAACCGCCTGGCCAGCGCCGTGATCAGCTCGTCGCCGACATCGTGGCCAAGCGAGTCGTTGACCCGCTTGAAGTTGTCCACATCGCAGAACAGCAGCGCGATCCGCTCGTAGTCGCGGCCGCCGAGGAGCTTGCCGAGCAGCTCCTTCACCGCCGCCCGACCCGGTAGGCCCGTCAGCTCATCGTGTGTCGCCTGGTAGCGCAGTCGCTCGGCGGCCCGACGACGGTCCGTGACGTCGGCGAAGACCACCAGCCAGAACCGCTGGCCGTCGTCCGCGACCGACACCGTGGCGTTGAGCTCGCAGTACACCGGCTTGCCGGTGGCCGTGACGAGCACCCGCTGGCCGCTGTGGAACGAGTGCGACTCCCGACCCCGGCGCGCGTCGCGGTCATCCGGGTGGGTGAGCTGCTCGGCGGTCATCCCGCGCAGCCGCTCCAGGTCCAACCCGAGCAGCGAGCACAGCGCGTCGTTCGCGTCGACCAGCCGCTCCGAGTCGTCGAACAGGGCGATGCCGACCGGCGTTATGGCCACCAGGTCCGTGAACCGCTTGCTGGAGCGCTGCATCCGGGTCTCGGTCGAGCGCTGCTCGGTGACGTCCTGCGCGGTGCCGATCATCACGCTGCGGTCGCCGTCGGTGCCCGCCGCCTCGCCGCGCACCCGGAACACCCGGCGCTTGCCGTCCGGCCGGATCACCCGGTGCTCGCACTCGACCGGGCGGCGGGTGCCCGCCAGCTCCTGCCACCGCTGGTCGACCCAGCTGCGGTCGTCCGGGTGCACCAGCTGCAGGTAGTCCCGGTAGGTGATCTTCGTGCCCGCCTCGACGCCGAACAGCTCGTAGAGCATCGACGACCACAGGCACTCGCCGGTGACCGTGTCCCACTCCCAGGTGCCGAGCCGGGCCACCCGCTGCGCCTCGCGGAAGAGCCGCCCGTCCTGGCTCAGCTGCCGCTCCAGCGCGCGGAACCGGGTGAAGTCCTGCACCGTGCCGTGCACCCGGACCACGCGCCCACCCGGCTCGAACTCCGGGCGGGCGCGGACCAGGTACGACCGCTTCCCCGTGTCGTCGCGGACCTCCAGCTCCAGCGGCTGCGACGAGCGCCGCGCGCGCAGGGCCACCTGGAAGTCGTCGAGCACGGGCAGGTCCTCGGGGTGCACGAGGGCGAGCAGATCGGTCAGCGTGGCGCGCGCGGGCAGCCCGCACAGGCCGCGCAACCCGTCGGACAGGTAGGCCTGCCCGGTGCGGACGTCGAGCGTCCAGCTGCCCATCCGCGCTATCCGCTGGGCCTCCAGCAGCAGGGCGCGCTCCACCGCCGGGTCGTCGGCCAGAACGCCGACGTCCGGTCGTGCCGGGTCGGGCGCGAGCACCCGACCGGCGTCGCTGTCGAACCCGCCGGGCGGCAGCGCGACCCCGGGGAGTCCGGCGCGCACGACATGCTCGGCCACGGCGCGTTCCCTCCACCCTCGAGTAGGCGGGTGGGGCACCTGCCGAGCATCCCGCCGGCTCTCAGGCTACCCCGTCGGCCAGCGCCGCCCGTGCGACAGCCGCCGCGACCTCGGGGGCGACCCTCGGGTCCAGCGCGCTCGGCACGATCCGGTCCGCGGCGAGGTCGTCCGCGGCCACCGCGGCGATGGCGTCGGCGGCGGCCAGCTTCATCGACTCGGTGATCCGCCGCGCGCCGGCGTCCAGCGCGCCGCGGAAGATCCCGGGGAAGGCCAGCACGTTGTTGATCTGGTTCGGGAAGTCGCTGCGGCCGGTCGCGACGATGGCCGCGTGCCTGGCCGCCACCTCGGGGTGGATCTCCGGGTCCGGGTTGGACAGGGCGAACACGATGGCGTCGTCGGCCATGGTCGCCACCAGCTCCTCCGGCACCGTGCCTGCCGAGAGCCCGACGAACACGTTCGCGCCGCGCAGCGCCTCGGCCTGGCCGCCGCGCAGCCCGGAGCCGTTGGTGACCTCGGCCAGCTCGACCTTGACCGGGTTCAGGTTGTCCCGCCCGGAGTGGATGATCCCGCGCGAGTCGAGCATCGTGACCTCACCCGCGCCCGCCGCGATGAGGATCTTCGCGCAGGCCACCCCGGCCGCGCCCGCACCGGCGATGACGACCCGCTGGCCCGCGATGTCCTTGCCGAGCACGGTGTTCGCGCCGCGCAGCGCGGCGAGCAGGACGATGGCGGTGCCGTGCTGGTCGTCGTGCATGACCGGGCAGTCCAGCGCCTCGATCAGCCGCGCCTCCAGCTCGAAGCAGCGCGGCGCGGAGACGTCCTCCAGGTTGACCGCGCCGAACGAGGGCCGCAGCCGCACCAGGGTCTCGACGATCTCGTCCACGTCCGTGGTGTCGAGCACCAGCGGGATCGAGTCGAGCCCGCCGAAGGTCTTGAACAGCGCCGCCTTGCCCTCCATGACCGGCAGCGACGCGGCCGCGCCGATGTTGCCGAGGCCGAGCACCGCGGTGCCGTCGGAGACCACCGCGACCAGGCGCGACGCCCAGGTGTAGCGGGCGGCGAGGGCGCCGTCCTCGGCGATCGCGCGGCTGACCTTGGCCACCCCGGGGGTGTAGGCGATCGACAGCGACCTGGGGTCCGACAGCGGCTTGGTCACCGCGATGCCGAGCTTGCCGCCCTCGTGCGCGGCGAAGATCTCCTCGTCGGTGACGGGACTGCCTGCCCTCTCGTTCAACGCGGTCATGCGTCCTCCTGGATCTCGCTCAACGTGAGTGCTCGACGCAGGGCTGGCGCGGAGCGGATGGGTGTCGCGGACGCGCGCCAACGGCACAGCTGGTGTGCTCGGAGGGGGTCCGCGGGACGTGCGGAGTCGGTGGTTCGGCTGCCATGGTGCGGGCCCGGGCGGGCGCCCCGGGGTGTGGGACGCGCGAGCGGACGGCGCTTCGGTGGGCACAGTCTGCCAGCACCCGGACACCGGTGTCTGCGGTGGGGATCACATCCTGGCGGCATTTTCCGCAGGTCAGAGGGGCTTTTCCCAAGACGTCCGTCCGGCTTGCTATCGCCGGCTAACGTTTTCGCTGCGTGACCAGCGGGGCGTGCGGGGGCCGCGGCGAGGCGCCTTACGCTGCACCCATGCAGGCACGAGAACTGCGCGTCCCGGACGCCTTCGAGTTCACCCCGCGCTCGTTCCCCGACTCGCGCGGCGTGTTCGTCTCCCCGTTCCAGGGCGAGGCCTTCACCAAGGCGGTCGGCAACCCGTTGACCGTCGCGCAGACCAACCACAGCCGGTCCCGCAAGGGCTCCATCCGCGGCCTGCACTTCGCCGACGTGCCGCCGGGCCAGGCCAAGTACGTGTACTGCCCGCAGGGCGCGCTGCTGGACTACGTCGTCGACATCCGGGTCGGGTCGCCGACCTTCGGCGCGTGGGACGTGGTCCGGCTCGACCCGGTGGACTTCCGCGCGGTGTACGTGCCGGAGGGCGTCGGGCACGGGTTCGTGGCGCTGGAGGAGGACACGGTCATCTCGTACCTGTGCTCCACGGGCTACAACCCGTCGGCGGAGCACGGGATCAACCCGCTGGACCCGGACCTGGCACTGCCGTGGGCGCCGGAGTTGGAGCCGCTGATGTCGGACAAGGACACGTCCGCGCCGACGCTGGCCGAGGCCGCCGCCGCCGGGCTGCTGCCGCTGTACTCGGACTGCGTGGCCCGGTACGAGAAGCTGCGGGCGAACTAGAGGCGTCGCGGGCGGGGCCAGAGCCGGAACGTGACGACCGCGTGAACCCTCGCCGGTCCCAGAGTGCGGGAATCGGTGGACGCGAAGGGGTTGTCGCCCTCGACGTGCCAGCCGTCGTCCGACGGCTCCTTCGCCCGCTTGACCGAGATCTGGCCGGGCCTGTCGTCCCACGTGACCAGCACGACGTCGCCCGGTTTCGGCTTCCTGGCGACCGCGACGACCACGTCCCGGTCCTGGAGCGCGGGCGACATCGACGGCCCCTTGATCAGGACCCTGCGCACGGGCAGCCTGCCCATCACCACCTGATCACCTCCCACCTGCCCCACGATGATGCCGGGAGTAGGGTCGGTCCCGTCGGAGCATCCTGCCCATGGAGGAACAATGCGACTCCTGTCGCGCCTGCTTACCCCCCGCCTTGAGGCCACAGCCCACTGCGACCTCCCCTGCGGCGTCTACGACCCCGCCCAGGCCCGCATCGAAGCGGAGTCGGTGAAGGCGGTCCAGCAGAAGTACCAGGACAACTCGGACCCCGAGTTCCGCACCCGCGCCATCCTCATCGCCGAACAGCGCAGCGACCTGGTCAAGCACCACCTGTGGGTCCTGTGGACCGACTACTTCAAGCCCCCCCACTTCGAGAAGTACCCCGACCTCCACGACCTCTTCAACCGCGCCACCAAGGCCGCGGGCGCGAGCGGGACCAAGGGCTCCATGGACCCGGCCACCGGCCAGGCCCTGCTCGACCTGATCGCCGAGATCGACAAGATCTTCTGGGAGACCAAGAAGGCCTGAGGCCCCAACGCCTCTGACGGCGCTGGCCAACTCTGTTGGTCGGCGCCGTTTGTCTTGGGTCGCGACCATCGAGGTGGTCGCGAGGGCGCCGGGTGGGGTCAGGTGGGCGTGGTTAGATCCCGGGTATGGGCGTCTACCTGTTGCGGCACGGGGCTACTGAGTGGTCGGACACGGGCAGGCACACCGGGCGGACGGATGTGCCGTTGACGGAGGTTGGGCGGGACAGGGCCAAGGGGGTCCGGTTGCCGCGGGATCTTCCTGTGGTCAGTAGTCCGAGGTCGCGAGCTCTGGACACTGCCGAGTTGGCCGGGCTCACGGTCACCGAGGTCACCGAGGACCTGGCCGAGTGGGACTACGGCGACTACGAGGGTCTCACCACGCCGCAGATCCGGGAGAGGGTTCCGGGGTGGACCGTGTGGACGCACCCCTGTCCCAACGGTGAGACCGCTGAGCAGGTCACCGAGCGTGCGCGGCGGGTCCTCGCGCGGGCCGACGATGTCATCCTCGTCGGGCACGGGCACTTCAGCCGGGTCCTGGCGGCGGTGTGGATCGGCCAGACGGCCGAGTTCGGTGTCCACTTCCGACACGACCCGGCTACCTTCACCGTGCTCGACCACGAGCGCGAGTCTCCCCAGATCGCACGAGTAGGAGCTACCTCTTGACCATCCGGCGGGCGCAAGAGTCCGATGTGGACAGCATTGTCGGGCTCGTCTACGAGTTGGCCGAGTACGAGCGGGCGCGGCACGAGTGCCACCTCACCTCCGAGCAGTTGCACCGGTCGCTGTTCGGTGAGAGTCCTGCTCTGTTCGGGCACGTGGCCGAAGTGGACGGTGAAGTTGCCGGTTGCGCCTTGTGGTTCCTGAACTTCTCCACCTGGCGCGGGGTGCACGGAATCTACCTCGAGGACCTCTACGTCACCCCGAGCAAGCGCGGGCACGGGCTGGGCAAGGCGTTGCTGCGGACGCTGGCCAAGGAGTGCGTGGACAACGGGTACCAGCGCCTCGAGTGGTCGGTGCTGGACTGGAACGAGCCCGCCATCGGGTTCTACAAGTCGCTCGGGGCGGTGCCGATGGACGAGTGGACCGTCTACCGGCTCACCGACCAAGCGCTCACAGATCTCGGTACATGATGTGGATCGGCACGGGTCCCAGCGACGCGTGCCGGTACCCGCCGGGGATGGTGGCGACGACCTCGAAGCCGAGGGAGCGCCACAGGGCGACCGCGCCGGTGTTGGTGGAGACCACGGCGTTGAACTGCATGCCGGTGTAGCCGCTGGAGCGGGCGTGGTCGATGACCGCGGTGGCGAGGCGGCGGCCGATGCCCCGGCCCGCGTGGTCGGGGTCGACCATGAACCCGGCGTTGGCGATGTGGTCGCCGAGGCCGGGCTGGTTGGGCTTGAGCAGCGCCGTGCCGACCACCGCCGCCCCCTCCAGCACGACGAAGACCTCGCCGGACATCCACAGCGCGCGGGCGTCCTCGTAGCGGGTCGCCGGGTCCCACATGATCGTCGTGCCGCTGGCGACGACGCGGTGCCACACCGGCCAGATCGCGTCCCAGTCGGCGGCCTCGGCCAGTCGGATGGTCACTCCTGCTCCTCCCCCTGCGCCCACAGGTTGGTGGCGGGCCGGAACAGCAGCACGAGGGTCACCAGCGACAGCACCGCCACCGGCGTCCCGTACTCCGGGCGCCCCGACGGCCCGATCGCGTACCAGGCGACGCCGAGCAGCAGGACCTGCAGCACGACCGCCGGGCTGCGCGCCCACGTCTTGCCGATCAGCAGCCCGCCGCCGCAGGCGAGCACCCCGGCCGCGAGCACGGCGAAGTAGGCGGCCTCGCCGAAGACGTTGGTGCCCATCTCCGAATCGCCGGACAGGCCCCTGACCAGCAGTAACACCGTGAACACGAGCGCGGCGAGCCCCTGCAGGCAGACCAGGGCACCGGCGCCGAGCACGGTGCGGGGGGCGGTGGAGGACAGTCGCACGGGCGGCCTTCCCGAGTCGGTGGCTGGCGCACGATGACCCTGCGTGCACGACGTCGATGCTATCGCCACCCGGACGGCCGGTCGTCTGGCGCGAGCGGGCGAGGGAAGATCTGGGGTGTCAGCTCCTCGCGGATCGACAGGACAGACGGTCGTCTGGGTGCACCTGCCGAACCTGAGGCCAACGCGACGGGAAGGGGCGTTGCCCGGGAACAGGCGTGTGCCGGGTCTCACCACACGGCGGTCGGGTTTGCGGCGCGCCTCGCTTACCCTCGGGTAATGCGCGCTGTCCTCGTGGTGAACCCGCAGGCGACCGCCACCACCCCGGCGGGCCGGGACGTGCTGGCGCACGCCTTGGCCAGCCAGGTGAAGCTGGAGGTCGTCGAGACCGACTACCGGGGGCACGCCCTCACCGCCGCCGCGCAGGCGGCCGTGGACGGCGCCGACCTGGTGGTCGCGCACGGCGGTGACGGCACGGTCAACGAGGTCGTCAACGGCCTGCTCGCCGCCGGTCCCTCCGGGGCGACGCCGATGCTGGGCGTGGTGCCGGGCGGGTCGGCGAACGTGTTCGCCCGCGCGCTCGGGCTGCCGCGCAACCCGGTCGAGGCGACGCACGTGCTGCTGCGCGCGATCGAGGAGGGCCAGAGCCGCCGGGTCGGGCTGGGGTTGGTCGAGTCCGGACCGTCGCGGCGGTGGTTCACCTTCAACGCGGGCATGGGGTGGGACGCCGACGTCGTCGCCGACGTGGACCGCAGGCGGGGCAAGCGCGCCAGCCCGTCGCTCTACGCCCGGGTCGCCATCGCCCGCTACGCGCGGCCGCGGCACAACCGCCCCGACCTGACCGTGCAGCTGCCGGGCGAGGACCCGATCACCGGGCTGCGGCTCGCGTTCGTCTCCAACACCGACCCGTGGACCTACCTCGGCGCGCGCCCGATCCACCTCAACCCGGGGTGCGGCTTCGAGACCGGGCTCGGCCTGTTCGCGTTGGGCACCCTCGGGCTGCCGACGGTGCTGCGCCACTTCCGGCAGGCGCTGAGCGACAAGGGCGTGCGGCGCGGGAAAAACCTGGTGCGCCGCGACGACGTCTCGAGGATCGTGGTGAGCGCGCCCGAGCCGGTGCGGTTGCAGTGCGACGGGGACCTCATCGGCGAGCGCACGCGAGTCGAGTTCGTGTCCGTCCCCTCCGCACTCTCGGTCGCTGTGGTCTAGACCACAAAACGCAGTGGTGACAGCACTGCCCGACCGAGTGAGAACACTGCCCCCAGCCGTAGGTCGAGATCCGGTACCGTCGTGATCAAATCGTTGCTCTCCGCAGCCGGAGTCCGCTGACCTGCCACTTTCGGGTGAGGTCACTCACCGGGCGGAGAACAACCCTTGACATCTCCCGGGTTCGTGAAAGCATTCACAAGCACCCCGACGACCGGATCACCACTAGAGGCGCGTCCAACCGCGCCCGAGCGAGGAGCACGTAGAAATGGACTGGCGCCACCGCGCGGCCTGCCGTGACGAGGACCCCGAGCTGTTCTTCCCAGTGGGAACCAGCGGTCCTGCGATCCTGCAGGTCTCCGAGGCGAAGGCCGTTTGCCACCGCTGCCCCGTCGCTTCCAACTGCCTGTCATGGGCGCTCGAGAGCGGCCAGGACGCTGGCGTTTGGGGCGGTATGAGTGAGGACGAGCGCCGCGCGCTGAAGCGCCGCAACGCTCGCACACGGGCACGCAGCAACGCCTGAGCGAAGAACGACCGGGGCGGCCCTTGTCTGCGGAAAGCGCAGACAAGGGCCGTTCTCTGTGTTGTGTGGGGGCCTAGCCCCCACGCCCCCAGCCGGGAGGGCTTCGCCCCCCGGACCCCCGGACCAGGTCGGCGATGCGGGGGGCGGCCGGTGTTTGGCTGAGTCCTCGGGCCGTTGTTCGGGTTGCCCTCGGGGGTTGTCCGGGTCTTATGCCATGGGTTGGGTTGTCATTGGCTGAGTGCTTTGCCACTGTGGCTGTTCATTAACAGGTATAGCGGGGACCTATTGGGTTTGTTGATGGGTGTTTGCTGACGGTGGGGGTATTCGCTTGATTGGCGAGGATTCGGCGGGGATTGTCGAAAATCGTCAAGGGCTAGCGGCGGTGGGAAAGCGGTACTCGGAGGACGGCTTCGGTACCGGTTTCGGGGCGGCGGCGCAGGGAGAGGGAGCCGCGGAGTTCGGATTCCACGAGGGTGCGGACGATCTGCAGGCCGAGGCCGTTGGTCCGTTCGAGGGAAAAACCGGGGGGCAGGCCGCGGCCGTCGTCGGAGACCACCACGTCCAGCCAGCGCGCCGAGCGGGTCGCGGAGACCTCCACCTCGCCCGACGACCCCGGCGGGAAGGCGTGCTCCACGGCGTTCTGGATGAGTTCGGTGAGGACCATCACCAGCGGTGTGGCGGTCTCGGCCGCGACGACACCGAACTGTCCACTCTTGCGCACCTGGACGTGGCTCTCGGCGACCGCGACATCACCGACGACCGGGATCACCTTGTCCACCAAGGCATCCAGGTCGACCCGCTCGTCCACCGAAGTGGACAGCGTCTCGTGCACCATCGCGATCGCGGCCACCCGGCGCACCGACTCCGCCAGCGCCTCCTTGGCCTCCGGGCTGCTGGTGCGCCGCGACTGCAGGCGCAGCAGCGCGGCCACGGTCTGCAGGTTGTTCTTCACCCGGTGGTGGATCTCGCGGATGGTGGCGTCCTTGGACAGCAGCGCCCGGTCCCGCCGCCGCACCTCGGTGACGTCCCGGCACAGCACCAGCGCGCCTGCCGCCTTCCCGCCCGGCCGCAGCGGCAGCGCCCGGAACAGCACCGCGGCGCCCCGCCGGGACTCGGCCTCGGTGCGCATCCCCGGCTGGCCGTCGAGCGCGGACACGATCCGCTGCGCCACCTCGGTCGCGTCGAACGGGTCGGCGATCAGCGACCGGGTCAGCGGCGCCAGCCGGACCCCCACGAGGTCGGACGCGTGGCCCATCCGGTGGTACGCCGAGAGCGCGTTGGGGCTGGCGAACACGACCGCGCCCGCGGTGTCCAGGCGCAGCAGGCCGTCGCCGACCCGGGGGCTGGTGTGCACGTCCGGTGACGGCTCGGTGGTCGGGAACGTCCCGTCGGCCACCATCTGGCACAGGTCGCCCGCGATCCCGAGGTACGCGATCTCCAGCGCGCTCGGCACCCGCGGCACCGCCAGGTTCGTCTCCCGGGACAGGATCGCGATGACCTCGCCGCCGAAGCTGACCGGGATGGCCTCCCGGCGCACCGGCACCCCCAGGTACCAGCGCGGGTCCTCTTCGCGGCAGATGCGCCGCTCGGCGATGGCCCGGCGCAGCTGCGGGTGCTCGTCGGCGGTGGTGTGGCTGGCGACGACGTCCTCGGGGTGCGCCGTCGGCCCTGTCGTCGGCCGCGCCTGGGCGACGCACACGTAGCGCTTCTCGACCGTGGGCGGCAGCGGCGCGCCGTCGGCGGCGGTCTCCGGCACCCACAGCAGGAAGTCGGCGAAGGACAGGTCGGAGAGCAGCTGCCACTCCGCGACCACGGTCTGCAGGTGGTCGACGGCGCCGCCGGAGAGCCCGGTGTGCTCGGCGAGCAGGTCGGAGAGGGTGGACACGGCTAACCGACGACGGCGATCAGGTCGTGCTCCTGCACGACGTCACCCGCGCGCACGGCCAGCCTGGTCAGCACGCCGTCGGCCTCGGTGAGCACCGGGATCTCCATCTTCATCGACTCCAGGATGACGACGGTGTCGCCCTCGGTCAGCGGGTCGCCCTCGGCGGCGACCACGGTGAGCACGTTGGCCACCATCTCGGCGTGGATCTCGTGGGCCATCGGCCGCCCCATCCCCTTCGCTAGCGCGCAGTTCGGCACGGTCCCCCTCGGCGACCATCCAACCACGCGCTGGTCACCGGCGACCCCTCGTGGGCCCGGGAGCGGCACGTGGCAAAATTGGCCACTCAGCCAGGCTCGACCGAGGAGGCAGCATGTCGAAGCGCGCCCGCAAGCGTCGCGACCGCAAGAAGGGTGGCGCGAACCACGGCAAGCGCCCCAACGCCTGAGCATCAGCTCCGGACAAGTCGAAGGCCCCGATACCAGCGGTATCGGGGCCTTTCGCGTGGTCGGGCCGCGCGGCCGGGCTCAGTCGCCGCGCTGCTCGACCTGGCCGAGCTCGACGCGGGTGCTGGTGATCTCGACCTGCGCGCCGCGGTGCTGGATGACGGTGCGCCGGATGGAGGCGCGGACCCGCTCGCGGAACTCGTGGCTGACCTGGTCACCGCCGCACTTGCGGCCGAGCAGCACCTTGAGGTGCTCGGACAGGCCGTACTGCTCAAGGCAGGGCACGCACTCGTCCAGGTGGGTCTGCAGCGCCTGGCGCCGGTCGAGGTCGCACTCGCTGTCGAGGAACAGCCACACCTCGGACAGCACGTCCGCGCACGGCTCCTTCTCCTGGCCGCTCACGCGCCGCTCACCTCCCGGACGAACCCGCGGTCGCGGGCGACATCGGCGAGCAGGTCGCGCAGCTGGCGCCTGCCCCGGTGCAGTCGGGACATCACGGTACCGATCGGCGTGCCCATGATCTCCGCGATCTCCTTGTAGGCGAAGCCCTCGACGTCGGCGAGGTAGACCGCGAGCCGGAACTCCTCCGGCAGCTGCTGCAGCGCCTGCTTGACGTCGTCGTCGGGCAGCAGGTCCATCGCCTCGGCCTCGGCCGAGCGCAGCCCGGTGGAGCTGTGGTTCTCCGCCTTCGCCAACTGCCAGTCGGTGATCTCGTCGGTCGGCGCCTGCACCGGCTGCCGCTGCCGCTTGCGGTACCCGTTGATGTAGGTGTTGGTCAGGATCCGGTAGAGCCACGCCTTGAGGTTCGTCCCGGCCGCGAAGGACTCGAACGCGGCGAAGGCCTTGAGGAAGGTCTCCTGCACGAGGTCCTCGGCGTCGGCGGGGTTGCGCGTCATCCGCAGCGCCGCCGAGTACAGCTGGTCGAGCAGCGGCATGGCGTCGCGCTCGAACCGGTCGGCCCGCATCGCCGGGGTCTCCGGGGCGGCCTGGCTCGCCGGGTCGGTCTGGGCGTCGGTGCGGGGCACCGGGCTCCTTTCGGGGGCGCGCACACCCGTGTTCAGGTGCGCATATGTCACCCCCGAGCTTACGCGGCTCTCGCTGGGGGAGCCGCTAGCCGGAAGCGTGACCTTGGGGATCCGCCGGTCTGGCAACACACCTGTCTGCACGTCCCGGTCAACACCAGGCGCGCGCGCCGCATTCCCTTAGGCTCACCGCCGTGGCAGGACAGGGAACCCCCGCGACGGCGCTCTTGGCTAAGCGCAAGGTCACGCACAAGGTGCACTCTTACGAGCACGACCCGCGCGAATCCTTCGGTCTAGAGGCCGCGGCAGCGCTGGGGGTGGAGCCGTCCCGGGTGTTCAAGACCCTGTTGGCGGAGGTCGACGGGGTACTGACAGTGGGCGTCGTCCCGGTCGACGCACAACTGGACCTGAAGGCATTGGCAGCCGCGGTCGGCGGCAAGAAGGCGAAGATGGCCGAGGTCGCTGTGGCTGAACGCACAACCGGCTACGTGGCGGGCGGCATCTCCCCCCTCGGCCAACGCAAACGCTTGCGCACCGTGGTGGACGCCTCGGCCACCTCGTTCCCGACGATGTTCTGCTCAGGCGGGCGACGGGGGCTGGAGATCGAACTGGCCGCGGCCGACCTGGTGGCCCTCTCGGACGCCACAGTCGCGGACATCGCCGCTCGATAGCCCTCGGGGTGGTTGACCTTCCCGAGCGCGCCACAAGGTGGGGCTAGAGGGGCGGGATGATGCCGGGGAAGTGGCCCTCGGTGTCGCAGTGGGGGCAGGGGCGGCCGTTGTCGATGGTGCGGGGGGAGCCGCCTATCACGGCGTGTTTGGGGTCGGCGACCATGCCGCCGCCGCCGCAGTAGGGGCAGATGGTTTGCACGCGCTCTGGTACGTCCTCGTCCTCGTCGTCCACCCGTGCCCACTTCCCTCCGGTCAGGGGGTCATCATGCCAACCCCGGGTAACTGCGCGCCCCCGCACCGGGAACCAGTGCGGGGGCGCGGGGGGAGAACCTCAGCCCGCGGGCAGTTCGGCGACCTCGGCGGCGGGCGGCTCGGTGATCTGGACGGCCTTGCCCCAGTCGGTGTAGTCGGCCTGGATGGTGACCTTCTGCGACTGGACGGGCAGCTCCATCCGGTAGCGGACCGGCAGGTCGTCGCCGTTGATCCAGATGTCGGCGGGGATGGACTTGACCCCGATCTTCTCCAGTTCGGCGACCGAGGCCTCCTCCATGCCCATCTCGCCCGCCTTGCCCTTGAGCTTGGCGGTGTCGACGGTCACCGAGTAGCGGGTGGCCTTCTCCCCGTTGACGTCCTCGGCCTTGACCGCGGTGATCTCGCCGACGCCGGCGAGCTGCACCAGGGTGGCGGCCGGGTCGACCTGGCGGGCCTGCTCCAGCGACTTGCCGAGCATCGCGACGAGCGGGTTGTCCTTGTCGGTCAGGTCGAGCTTGACCCACGACTTGCCCGGCTCGACCTCGGTCGGCGTCTTGACGTACATCAGCGTGCCGATGAGCCGCAGCTCGACGTCGCCGTCCGGGGTCTTCATCGCCATCTGCATGTTCGGCGTCGCGCCGAAGGTGAAGTCGCCCTCACCGGTCATGCTCTGACCGGCCATGTCGCCGGTGAAGGTGAAGTGCGCGGACTTGGCGTTGGTGCTCTTGGCCTTCACCGCGTCGGACAGGCCGCGCAGCGTGTCGAAGCCGCTCTTCTTGGCCTCGGAGCTTGGCGCGGCCGCGACGGTGCCGCCGGACTGCGTCGAGCCGCTGGTACAGGCGGTCAGCGTGAGCGCCGCCGCGACCGCGGCGGCCGCGAGCAGGCGTGACTTACCGAAAAACCCCATGGTGGTGCGATCCCCTCGAATGTCAGTGCGCTTCCCCAGAGACGTGCGACCCGCGAAACAGGGTGCACCTGTCGTGCTCAGCCGAGCTGGTCCAACGGTCGAAGGATACGGTGCAGCCACTCCTCGACGACACGGGATATGCCCGGGATGTCCTTCTTCAGCGAGTGGTCGCCCGGTATCCGCGCGATCTCGCGCAGGTGGGCGGACTCGGGCTGGCCGAACGGGTCGCTCTCGCCCTGGACCACCAGGGTGGGCACGGTCACCGCGTCCAGCTCGGGCTGCCTGGTCTTGTCCGGCTTGCCCGGCGGGTGCACCGGGAACGCCAGGCACACGACGCCGACGGCCTCCCCCGCCTCCGCCGTGCGGCACGCCACGCGCGCCCCGGACGACCGGCCGCCGAACAGCAGCGGCAGCCCCTCGAACCACATCGTCGACAGCTGCCGCGAGACCGCGAGCCAGGCCACGTCCAGCTGCGCGGCCGGGGCGGGCGCACGACGACCGGCGACCCGGTAGGGCTGTTCGATCAGCGCGACGTGCACCCCGGCCGCGGTGGCGCCCCTGGTCGCGGCGACGAGGTCGGGCGCGCTGATGCCGCCGCCCGCGCCGTGCCCGAGCAGCAGCCCCGCGCGGCCCTCGGCGGCGCAGTGCAGCTCGGCGAACGCGGGGCCGTGCGGCGTGTCGATCTCGGCGCGGTTCACCGGGTCAGGTCCGGGGTGCGAAGAGGTCGAGGTCCACGGGCTCCGCGAGCGGCTCCAGCAGCTCGGGGCCGTTGTTGCGGACGCTGTTGACCGCCTGCGACACCGGTCGGATCTCCAGCGCGTCGACCAGGTCCAGCGCGGGCGGGGCCAGCAGGTCGGCGACGTCGGTGGCGTCCGGGTCGAGCCAGGTCGCCCAGGCGCCGCGGTCGAGCAGCAGCGGCATCCGGTCGTGGACCTCGGCGAGCGGGCCGACCGAGTCGGTCGTCAGGACCGCGCAGGTCACCAGGACGGGGGCGGACGGGTCGGCCTTGTCCCGCCAGGTCGTCCACAGGCCCGCCATCGCCAGGCTGCTGCCGTCGCGCGGGGTCGTGAAGAACGGCTGCTTGGCGGTCTTGTCGCGGCGCCACTCGAACCAGCCGTCGGCGGGCAGGATGCAGCGGCGCTGGGCAAGCGACTTCTTGAACGCGGGCTTCTCGGCGGCGGTCTCCGACCTGGCGTTGATCATCTTGGCGCCGCCTGCGGAGTCCTTGGCCCACGCGGGCACCAGGCCCCACTTCATCACCCGCAGCGTGCGCTCGGTCCGGCTCTCGTCGACCTCGCCGTCGGCGTCGCGCGGGTGCCGCTGCACGACCGCGACCACGCTCTTGGTCGGCGCGACGTTGTAGTCGAGGTCCGGCGCGCCGTCCCCCATGGCGTCGACGGCGTCGAACTCCGCGGCCAGCGTCGCCGGGTCCTTCGCGGACGCGTACCTGCCGCACACGGTCGACCACCCTCCCTCTCCCGCTCCCCGGGGGGAGCGCCACCGCCACCCACGGTGTGAGCGAATCGTGACATGCCCGGCAGGTGGAGGCGAGCCGGTCACCCGATGCGGCGGCCGGTGCGGGAGGATTGCGGCATGCCGCAGCCCTGGTCAGCCCCGGTCGCCTCGGGTCCCGTCAGCGCCACCGTCACCATCCCCGGCTCGAAGTCCATCACCAACCGCGCGCTCGTGCTCGCCGCCCTCAGCAGTGGGCCGAGCACCCTCTCCGGAGCGCTCATCAGCCGTGACTCAGACCTGATGGTCGCCGCCTGGCACGCGCTGGGCGTGCCGATGTCGGTCGACGGCACCACCGTCTCCGTCAACGCCAACGGCGGGTTCCACGGACCGGCCGAGATCGACTGCGGCCTCGCGGGCACGGTCATGCGGTTTGTCCCACCTGCCGCCGTTCTCGCTGACGGGCACGTGCGCTTCGACGGCGACCCCCGCGCGCGCGAGCGGCCGATGGGCACCATCTTGGAGGCGCTGCGTGGGCTCGGCGCGGTCGTCGAGGGCGACTCGCTGCCGTTCACGCTGGTCGGCACCGGTGGTATCGCCGGGGGCACGGTCACCATCGACGCGTCGGGCTCCTCCCAGTTCGTCTCCGGACTGCTGCTCTCGGGCGCCCGCTACGACAAGGGGTTGACCATCCACCACGACGGCAAACCCGTGCCGTCCACGCCGCACATCGACATGACCATCGAGATGCTGCGCACGGCGGGTGTGGCGGTCGACGACGAGGAGCCCAACACCTGGCGGATCGAACCGGGTCCCGTTGGCGCTGTCGACTGGGTGATCGAGCCGGACCTGTCCAACGCGACGCCGTTCTTGGCCGCCGCGGCTGTCACCGGCGGTGAGGTCACCGTGACCGGTTGGCCTTCTCAGACCACGCAGCCCGGTGACGCTATCCGGGACATCTTGGCGCAGATGGGCGCTGAGGTGACCCTCGCCAACGGCGCGCTGACCGTACGCGGCCCGGCGACACTGTCCGGTGTGGACATCGACATGCGCGACGTGGGCGAGCTGACCCCGACCGTGGCCGCGTTGGCCGCCCTCGCCGACAGCCCGTCCGTCCTGCGCGGCATCGCCCACCTGCGCGGCCACGAGACCGATCGCCTCGCCGCGCTCGTCGCCGAGATCAACACCGTCGGCGGTGACGCCACCGAGACCGAGGACGGCCTCACGATCCGCCCGGCGAAGCTGCACGGCGGGCCCTGGCAGGCCTACGCCGACCACCGGATGGCCACCGCGGGCGCGATCATCGGCCTGGTCGTGCCCGGAGTGCGCGTCGACGACATCGCGACGACCGCCAAGACGCTGCCCGACTTCCCCGCCATGTGGGCAGACCTGCTCGGCGAGGCGCGCTGACGTGGCGAGGCGGGGCGACTGGAGCAGGCTGGACGAGGCCGATGTGCGGGTACGACCGGGCAAGGGGTCGCGGCCACGCTCGAAGCTCCGCCCCGAGCACGCGGACGCGGTCAGCGCCATGGTCGTGGGCAAGGACCGCGGCCGGTGGACCTGCGCGGTCGAGAAGGACCCGGAGCACCTGGTCGTGGCGATGCGGGCCCGCGAGCTCGGCCGCACCTCGGTGGTCGTCGGCGACCAGGTCGAACTGGTCGGCGACACCACCGGCGCCCCGGACACCCTGGCCAGGATGGTCCGCGTCGCCGAGCGCACCAGCGTCCTGCGCCGCACCTCCGACGACATGGAGGGCTACGAGCGGGTCGTCGTCGCCAACGCCGAGCAGCTGCTGATCGTCTGCGCGCTGGCCGACCCGCCACCGCGCACCGGTTTCATCGACCGCTGCCTGGTCGCCGCGTTCGCCGGTGGCCTGGAGCCGGTGCTGTGCCTGACCAAGGCCGACCTCGGTGACCCGGCCGAGCTGATCGCGCTCTACGAGGAACTCGAGCTGCGGGTCGTGGTGAACCGGTTCGACGAGGAGCCCGACGAGGTGCGGGACCTGCTCGTGGACCGGCTTTCCGCCCTGGTCGGGCACTCCGGGGTCGGCAAGTCCACTTTGGTCAACAAGCTGGTGCCCGACGCGGAGCGCGCGATCGGGGCCGTGAGCGGGATCGGCAAGGGCCGCCACACCTCGACCTCGGCGGTGGCCCTGCCACTGCCCAGCGGCGGCTGGGTGGTCGACACCCCCGGCGTGCGCGCGTTCGGCTTGGCCTACATCAAGCCCAACGACATCGTGACCGCGTTCCCGGAGTTCCACGCGGCGGCGGAGGAGTGCCCGTCGGGCTGCGGGCACCTCGGCGCGCCGGAGGATCCCGACTGCTACCTGGACACGGTGGTGGAGGAGGGCACGGCCACCCCCGGCAGGCTCGCCTCGCTGCGCAGGCTGCTGGCCTCTAAATCAGAGGACGGCTAAGTCGGAGGACAGCGCCTGGCCGTCCCGGACGGTGGACGTCGTCGTCTGGGCTGATGGACGCGGGGTCTGGGCGCTAGCCTGCGATCGTGCAGATCCTCCGCTACGCCGCTTTCACCACCGACCCCAGCGGCGGCAACCCCGCGGGTGTCGTCCTGGACGCGACCGGGGTGCCCGAAGACGAGATGCAGGCGGCCGCGGCGGAGGTGGGGTACTCCGAGTCGGCGTTCCTCGTGCCCCGCCCCGACGGCGCCCTGGACGTGCGGTACTTCAGCCCGCTGGCCGAAGTGCCGTTCTGCGGTCACGCGACCATCGCCGCGTCCGTGGCGCACGCCGCGGCCAACGGCTCCGGGCCGCTGCGGCTGCACACCAGGGCGGGGCTGGTGGAGGTCAGCACCAGCGAGACCGAGGACGGCTACATCACCGCCACCCTGGTCAGCGTCGGCCCGCGCACCGAGGACATCGCCCCCGAGGTCCAGGCGGCCCTGTTGGCGGCGCTGCGCTGGCACGAGGCCGACCTCGACCCCGCGCTCCCCCTCCGGGCCGCGTACGCGGGCGCCTGGCACCCGGTGGTGGCCGCGCGCACCCGGGAGCGGCTGGCCGACCTGGCCTACGACTACCCGGCGCTGGCGGAGCTGATGACCGAGCACGGCTGGACCACCATCCAGCTCGTCCACCGCGACTCCGAGACCGTCGTGCACTCCCGCAACCCGTTCCCGCCCGGCGGTGTCGTCGAGGATCCCGCCACCGGTGCCGCGGCGGCCGCCCTGGGCGGCTACCTGCGCGAACTCGGCCTGGTCACCCTCCCGGCCGCCCTCACCATCCACCAGGGCGACGACCTGGGCAGGCCAGGCGTGATCACGGTCAGCATCCCGACCGACCCGAGCGCGGGCATCCACGTCACCGGCACCGCCGTCCCGATCTAGCGGACCACCGGACGAAGAACAGGGCAGGTGCCGTGGCACCTGCCCTGTTCGCGTCTGACCTGATCAGCCCATGTGCGGGTAGCGGTGGTCGACCGGGGGGACGAAGGTCTCCTTGACCGAGCGGGGGCTCACCCAGCGCTGGAGGTTGTAGATGCTGCCTGCCTTGTCGTTGGTGCCCGACGCGCGGGAACCACCGAAGGGCTGCTGGCCGACGACGGCGCCGGTGGGCTTGTCGTTGACGTAGAAGTTGCCCGCGGAGAAGCGCAGCGCCTTGTGGGCCTGCTCCACGGCGGCGCGGTCGGTGGCGAAGACGGCACCGGTCAGCGCGTACGGCGACGAGGTGTCGACCAGTTCGAGGACCTTCGCGTACTCGGCGTCCTCGTACACGTGCACGGCGAGGATCGGGCCGAAGTACTCGGTGGTGAAGACGTCCTGCAGCGGGTCGCTGCCGACGAGCACGGTGGGCTGGACGAAGTAGCCGACCGAGTCGTCCGCGGTGCCACCGGCGAGGACCTCGATGGAGGAGTTCGCGGCGGCCGCGGACAGGGCGTCCTTGTGCTTGGCGAACGCGCGGGCGTCGATGACGGCGCCGCCGAAGTTGTCGAAGTCGGTGACGTCGCCGTAGGTCAGGGACTTGGTGATGTCGGCGAGCTGCTCGCGCAGGCCGCCCTCCCACAGCGAGCGGGCGACGTAGGCGCGCGACGCCGCCGAGCACTTCTGGCCCTGGTACTCGAACGCGCCGCGGACCAGGCCGATGACGACGGAGGCGATGTCGGCCGACGGGTGGGCGACGACGAAGTCCTTGCCGCCGGTCTCGCCGACGATGCGCGGGTAGGACCGGTAGGTGTCCAGGTTGTCGCCGATCAGGCGCCACAGGTGCTTGAAGGTCTTGGTCGACCCGGTGAAGTGCAGGCCCGCGAAGTCGGGGTCGGTGAGCGCGACCTCGGAGAGCGCCTGACCGTCGCCGGTGACCAGGTTGATCACACCGGCGGGCAGGCCTGCGGCCTCAAGCAGGCGCATCGTGTGGTGCGCCGCCAACTGCTGGG
This sequence comes from Actinokineospora globicatena, assembly GCF_024171945.1. Lineage (GTDB taxonomy): Bacteria > Actinomycetota > Actinomycetes > Mycobacteriales > Pseudonocardiaceae > Actinokineospora > Actinokineospora globicatena. The sequence goes on along the minus strand of NZ_JAMTCR010000002.1, from coordinate 1,904,246 downwards.
TCGGCGACGGCTTCCACACGACCGTGTTGCCCATCAGCGCGGGCGCGGTCGGCAGGTTGCCCGCGATGGCGGTGAAGTTGAACGGGGTGATCGCGGTGACGAACCCGTCGAGCGGCCGGTGGTCGAACCGGTTCCACACACCGGGCGAGGAGACCGGCTGCTCCTCGATGAGCCTGCGCGCGAACGAGACGTTGAACCGCCAGAAGTCGATCAGCTCGCAGGCGCTGTCGATCTCGGCCTGCTGGGCGGACTTGGACTGGCCGAGCACGGTGGCGGCGTTGATGGTGTCGCGCCACGGGCCCGCCAGCAGGTCGGCGGCGCGCAGCAGGACCGCGGCGCGCTCGTCGAAGGGCAGCTCGCGCCACGCGGGGGCGGCGGCCTTCGCGGCGGCGACCGCGTCAGCGACGTCGGCGGTGGTGGCCTGCGCGGTGACGCCGAGGACGTGCTGGTGGTCGTGCGGCTGCACCACGTCGATCCGGTCACCGCCGGCCAGCCGCTGCTTGCCACCGATGGTCATGGTCAGCTCGGGCTGCTCGGCCTCCAGCTCGGCGATCCGGCGCGCGAGCGACTCGCGCTGCGGGGTGCCGGGCGCGTAGGAGTTGATCGGCTCGTTCGACGGGTCGGGAACGGACGAAACGGCGTCCATCGTGTGGCTCGCCTCCCTCGTGGTCGTGTCATCAGGGCGGTGCTGTCGTCAGGGCGGTGCTGTTATCCGGGGTGTGCGGTCAGGCCGGTGCCCCCGAGGTGGCGCTGACCGGTCGTCAGCGCTCTCGTGGCCCCCGCGCACGCGTACATCCTGTCATGGGATGACCTCCCGGTTACAGCAGCTCCAGCAGGAAGGGCAACTCCTGCGGCGCGTACCACGCCAGCTCGTGGTCCTCGGCGTCGCCGAGCACGAACTCGGCGTCCGGGTCGCCCATGTCGGCGGCGTCGACCGCGGCCACGGCGGCCCGCACGGCGACGGCGGCCTCCTCGGTGTCCAGGTGGACCGCGGCCACGACCTTGAGCGGGACCGTGCCGGACAGCTTGACCACCGAGTGGTCCAGGTCCGGCCGCAGCTCCACCCCGTCGACGTCGGCGGCGATGACCGCGCGGCGCATCGACACCTCGGGGTCGCTCGTCAGCTCGGCGCCCAGCAGCCGCAGCGAGGCCTTCGCCGCGTCGAGCATGGCCACGTACTCCAGTTCCTCGTCGCCGCCGGTCGCGTAGGACTCGCGCAGCGCGGGGGTGAGCGCGAACGCGGTACCGGTGATCGGGGCGAGCTCGCCGTCGGCGTTCAGCGCCCGCAGCATCGCCACGGTGGCTGGTATGAAGACCCTCAACTCACTCACGCTCTCACTGTCGTCAACAGTTCCTCGACCGACTCTTCCAGCATTCGCGCCAGCACGTCCACGTCGGCCATGGCCGTGCGGTCCCCGGTCAGCCCGAAGTACACCCCTCCGTCGTAGGAGGTGACGCCGATGGCCAGCGCCTGGTTGCGGGTGAGCGGCATGGCCGGGACCATCCGGGTCATCCTGGCGGTGCCCAGGTACAGCGGGGCCTGCGGACCCGGCACGTTGGTGACCACCACGTTGAAGATGCGCTGCGAGAACGACGCGGCCGCCCGCGCGCCGAGCGAGTGCAGCGTCGGGGGGGCGAACCCGCCGACCCGCAGCAGCGCCGAGGCGGCGACCGAGCGGACCGAGTCGTTGTGCGGGCGCAGCGCGTGGCTGATGTGGTGCAACCGCACGAACGGGCTCGGCTCGCCGACGGGTAAGTCGACCAGCTGCGGGGTGACCTGGTTGCCGAGCATGCCGGGCACCGAGCCGTCGGAGTCGCGCACCGCCAGCGGCACCAGCGCGCGGACCGTGCTGGACGCGGTGAGCTGCAGGCCGCGGGAGAGCAGCCAGGACCGCAGCGCCCCTGCGACCACGGTGAGCACCACGTCGTTGACGGTGCCGCCGTGGCGGGCGCGCACGTCGCGCAGGTCGTCGAGCCCGGCGGTGGCCACGGCGTAGCGGCGGGCCCGGCCGACCGGGGCGTTGAGCGGGCTGGCCTGCGCCGGTCGGGCCGCGATGCCGATGGCGGACACGACGGTGCCCAGCACCCCGGCGACCTTCTGGGTGGTAGCCAGCGCGTCCCCCACGGCGGCGCGCACGTTCTCCACCACCTCGCGGGGCCGCTGCACGGTCTCGGTGACCGCGTCGAGCACCAGCCTGGCCGGGCCGGGCAGCCTGCGCGGCTCCCACGGCTCGTCGTCGGGCTGGTCGTCGGCCTGCGGGTGCGGCTCCAGGATGACCTGGCCGAAGTCGATGGTGCGGATCCCGTCGACCAGCGCCAGGTGCGTCTTGGTGATCAGCGCGGCGTGGCCGTCGGCGAGGCCCTCGACCAGGTAGGCCTCCCACAGCGGCCGGGTGTGGTCGAGCGGGCGGGCCATCAGCCTGGCGACCAGGTCGTGCAGCTGCTCGTCGCTGCCCGGGCGCGGCAGGGCGGAGCGGCGCACGTGGTAGTTGACGTCGAAGCCGGGGTCGTCCACCCAGACCGGGCGGGCCAGGTGGCCCGGGACCTCGGCGACGCGCTGCCGGTAGCGCGGCACCAGCGGCAGCCGCTGCTCGATCAGCTTGACCAGCCGCGCGTGGTCGAACCCGGCCTTGGGCTTGCGGAACACCGCGACCCCGCCGACGTGCATCGGCGTCGCCGCGTCCTCCAGGTAGAGGTAGGACGCGTCGATGGCGGACAGGCGGTCGGGCATGGCCCGATACTGGCACAACCCGGGCGGCGCGGAGGGCCGGACGCGGGGCGTGCGATGCTGCTCGCCGTGCCCCACGAGCGATCCGCGCCCCGCGAGTACCGAGAGCAGGCGACGTCCCCCAAGGACCGGTTCGTGACCGTCTACGGGCGCAAGCCGGTGCTGGAGGCGCTGGCCGACACCCGCCTGACCGTCGACAAGGTGGTGCTGGCCGACAACGCGCACGGCCTGGCGGCCCGCGAGATCATCGACGCCGCGCGCGAGCGGGGTGTCGAGGTGCAGCGCGCGACCCCGCACCGGGTGAAGGTGTTGGCGGGCAACGGCAAGCAGGACCAAGGCGTGCTGGCCGATGTCGTCGCGCCGCGGATGCGCACGCTGGCCGACGCGCTGGCCTCGTCGCGGCGGCCGTCGTCGGTGCTGCTGCTCGACGGGATCACCACCCCGGCCAACGTGGGCATGATCCTGCGCACCGCCACCGCGGCGGGCATCGGCGGGATCGTGGTGCCCAGGCGCGGGGTGGCCGGGCTGGACCCGCTGGTGGTCAAGGCCTCGGCGGGGGTCGCGTTCACCGCACCGGTGCTGCGCGTGGCCACAGCGGCCGAGGCGGCGGCCGACCTGCGCGCCGCCGGGTACCCGCTCTACGGGCTGGACGCGGGCGCGCGGCGCACCGTGTTCGACGCGGACCTGCCCGGTCAGGCGGCGTTCGTGCTGGGCAGCGAGACCTCGGGGGTGACCGACGGGGTGCGACCGCACGTCAACCGCTGGCTGTCGATCCCGATGGCGGGCGGGGTGGAGTCACTCAACGTCGCGACCGCCGCCGCCGTCCTGTGCTTCGAACTGGTCCGCCGCGGCCGGTAGGTCGAGCAGCACGACCAGTTCCTCCACTGTGGACTCCACGTCCCGGTGGTGCACGCCGACCATGCCCACCCGCGCCGCACCCCGCACGTACTCGGCGACGTCGTCGACGAACACGCACCGGCTCGGGTCGACCCGCAGCACCGCCGCCGCGTGCCGGTAGATGGCGGCGTCCGGCTTGGCGAACCCGACTGCGCCGGACACGACCACCGCGTCGAACACGTCCGGCAGCGGCGCGGGCACGGCGTCCGCGTTGGACAGCAGCGCCGTCTTGAACCCGGCCGCCCGCACCCGCGCGACGACCTCGGGCATGCCGTCCTCGGTGAACACACCCGCGTAATCCACGACCAACGCGTCCATGGCGCTGATCCTGTCACCGCTTCCGGTGACCCCGGTGCGCGACAACGTGTTTCGGGCGCTCTCTCCCGGTAAACCACCCGGAAGGAGCCCAGTGCGCATCAACGCCCTGCCCGACTACGAGCCCCCACTGGCCGAGGCCGACGAAGAACGCTGGTTCACCCCGCCCGCCAGCCCCTCCCCCAACCGAACCATCCGCGGCGCCCCCCGAGAAGCCACCTGGCGCCTGGTGACCCTGCTGCTGGAAGCCCTGGAGGGCAAACGCCAAGTCGCCCACCTCCACGGCATGCTCCCCCCAGCCGTGTACGAGGGCCTCCTCACCCGCGCGAAGGGCAACGGCCGAACCCTGTACCGCCTGGCCCACCTGCACACCTCGGAGGTAGCACCGGGCGTGGTGGAACTAGCCGCAACCATCCGCATCGTCCGCGCCGACCACCCAGACTCCTGGCACGCCAAAACCTGCTTCGGCCGCATGGAACAACTGGAAGGACACTGGCACTGCACAATCCTGCGCCTGATCGGCTTCTGACCCCGAACTGTCCACAAGGCCCGCACTTGTCCACAGGCCCAACTTTCACCCTCGGACCCCACCCCACCCCCTCGATAGGCTGTGTATTGGGGGGGTCTTCAGCCCGGTTCACCCTTGGTGGGGGACGGTCGCCCTTGTGGGGCAAGGGAAAAAGCAAACTGGGTGGCAGACGGAGATCCGTCCACCACCCAGTTCACAGAGCACTGACCCTAGCGGCGCGGACCCTTGCGGCCCTTCTTCGCCTGGTCACGCGCGGCCTGCCTGCGTTCGCGGCGGGTGCCCGCAGCGCCGTTGTCGCCGGTGGTGTCCGAGTGGGACTCGACGCCGCCGTCTTCGGTGGGGCCGGAGTAGTTCAGGCGCTGCGGGGCGGGGCCGTCGAGGCCCTTGCCGCGCAGGGCGGGGGGTAGCTTCTCGCCCGCGGCAGCGGCGGCGGCCTGTTCGGCGCGGACCCGGTCCTGGACGGCCTGGGCGCGGGCCTGGCGGGCCTGCAGTTCGGCCTGGCGGGCCTGGGCCTCGGGGCTGGCGCTGACCGACGGCAGCGCGGTCGGCTGCGGGGCCAGCTGGACCTCGGGCTCGGCCGGTTCGACCGGGACGTTGAACAGGAAGCCGACCGACTCCTCCTTCAGCGCGTCGAGCATCGCGCTGAACATCTCGAAGCCTTCCTTCTGGTACTCGATCAGCGGGTCGCGCTGGGCCATCGCGCGCAGCCCGATGCCCTCCTTGAGGTAGTCCATCTCGTAGAGGTGCTCGCGCCACTTGCGGTCCAGCACGGAGAGCATCACCCGGCGCTCGACCTCGCGCATGGCGCCCTCGCCGACCTTGCCGTCGATGTCGGCCTCGCGGGCGGTGTAGGCCCGCTCGGCGTCCTCGGTGATGGCCCGCAGCAGGAACTCGTGGTCCATGTCCTTGCCCTCGGCCTCGGCCTGGTCGACCAGCCGCTCCCAGTCGACCGAGATCGGGTAGAGCTGCTTGAGGGCGGTCCACAGCTTCACGTGGTCCCAGTCCTCGGAGTACCCGTCCGCGGTGGCGCCGACGACGTAGGCCTCGATGACGTCGTTGAGCATCCGCAGGATCTGCTCGCGCAGGTCCTCGCCCTGCAGCACCCGCAGCCGCTCGGCGTAGATCACCTTGCGCTGCTTGTTCATCACCTCGTCGTACTTGAGGACGTTCTTGCGGATCTCGAAGTTCTGCTGCTCGACCTGGGTCTGCGCGCTGCGGATCGCCCTGGTGACGATCTTGGCCTCGATCGGCTGGTCCTCGGGCACGTTCATCGCCGTCATGACCCGCTCGACCATGCCCGCGTTGAACCGGCGCATCAGCTCGTCGCCGAGGGACAGGTAGAACCGGGACTCGCCCGGGTCGCCCTGGCGGCCGGAGCGGCCGCGCAGCTGGTTGTCGATGCGCCGCGACTCGTGCCGCTCGGTGCCGAGGACGTAGAGGCCACCGGCCTTCTGCACCTCGATCTTCTCGGCCTTGACCTCGTGCTCGGCCTTCTCCAGCGCGGCGGGCAGCGCGGCGCGCCACTCCTCGGGGGTCTCGATCGGGTCGAGGCCGCGCGCGCGCAGCGACTCCTCGGCGATGTGCTCGGGGTTGCCGCCGAGCACGATGTCGGTACCGCGACCGGCCATGTTGGTCGCGACGGTCACCGCGCCCTTGTGGCCGGCGCCCGCGATGATCGCGGCTTCCTTCTCGTGGTGCTTGGCGTTGAGGACGCTGTGCGGTACCCCCGCCTTGAGCAGCAGCTTCGACAGGTACTCGGAGCGCTCGACGCTGGTGGTGCCGACCAGCACCGGCTGGCCCTCGGCGTGCCGCTCGGCGATGTCCTCGGCGACGGCGAGGAACTTCGCCTCCTCCGTCTTGTAGATCAGGTCCGGCTGGTCCTTGCGGACCATGTCCCGGTTCGTCGGGATCGGCACCACGCCGAGCTTGTAGGTGGTGTGGAACTCGGCCGCCTCGGTCTCGGCGGTACCGGTCATCCCGGAGAGCTTGGTGTAGAGCCGGAAGTAGTTCTGCAGGGTGATCGTGGCCAGGGTCTGGTTCTCGGCCTTGATCTCCACACCCTCCTTGGCCTCGATCGCCTGGTGCATGCCCTCGTTGTAGCGGCGACCGGACAGCACGCGGCCGGTGAACTCGTCGACGATGAGCACCTCGCCGTCGCGGACGATGTAGTCCTTGTCGCGCTTGTAGAGCTCCTTGGCCTTCAGCGCGTTGTTGAGGTAGCCGACCAGCGGCGTGTTCGCGGCCTCGTAGAGGTTCTCGATGCCGAGCTGGTCCTCGACCAGCGCGACGCCCTTCTCGGTGACGCCGACGGTGCGCTTGCGCTCGTCGACCTCGTAGTGGGTGTCGCGGCGCAGCATCGGGGAGAGCCGGGCGAACTCCTGGTACCAGCGCGAGGACTGGTCGGCCGGGCCGGAGATGATCAGCGGCGTGCGGGCCTCGTCGATCAGGATGGAGTCGACCTCGTCGACGATGGCGAAGTGGTGGCCGCGCTGCACCATGTCGTCGAGCGACCAGGCCATGTTGTCGCGCAGGTAGTCGAAGCCGAACTCGTTGTTCGTGCCGTGCGTGATGTCGCAGTTGTAGGCCTCGCGGCGCTCGGCCGGGGTCATCTCCGAGAGGATCACGCCGACGGTCAGGCCGAGGAAGCGGTGGATGCGGCCCATCCAGTCCGCGTCGCGCTTGGCCAGGTAGTCGTTGGTGGTGATGACGTGCACGCCGTCACCGGCGAGCGCGTTGAGGTAGGCGGCGAGGACACCGGTCAGGGTCTTGCCCTCACCGGTGCGCATCTCGGCGACCTGGCCGAGGTGCAGCGCGGCACCACCCATGAGCTGCACGTCGAAGTGCCGCTGGCCGAGCACCCGCTTGGCGCCCTCCCTGGCCACCGCGAACGCCTCGGGCAGCAGCTCGTCGAGCGACTCACCGCCGCGGTAGCGCTCTTGGAACTCGGCGGTCTTGTCGCGCAGCTCCTCGTCGGAGAGCGCGACGACCTCGTCCTCCAGCGAGTTGATGTGCGCTGCGATGTTGCGCAGCCGCTTGAGCATCTTGCCCTCGCCCGCGCGCAGGATCCGGGACAGCACCATCCGAGTCGACCTCGCTAGCTGATAGTCGTGCGCCCGCTACGGACGCTCCTGTTCGTCATCGTAGGCACCCCGCCCAGCGGCGTGTACCGACGCCGCCAAGCGGCGCGGTGAGGCTACCTGGGTGAGGCCCGCCACAGCACCAACGGCTCACCAGGCCAGGAGGTTCCGCGTTACCCCCAGATGTGAACTGGGAACGGACCGCGGTCGGCCCGGCGCGGCCGATCTCCGCCGGTCAGCGGCTCGGGGCGGGCACGGAGTGGCCCACCGAAACGGCCTCGGCACCCGGTCGGGCCGGGCGGGAGCGGGCATGGCGGTGCCCCGGGGGCGCTGGTCCCCCGGGGCACGCGGTGCGTGGGATCAGCGCTCAGACGAGCTTGATCACGCCGTAGTCGAAGGCGTGGCGCCGGTAGACGACGCTGGGGGTGCCGGTGTCGGCGTCGGCGAACAGGTAGAAGTCGTGCCCGACCAGTTCCATCTCGTAGAGGGCCTGGTCGACGGTCATCGGCTTGGCCGGGTGCTCCTTCTCGCGCACCACGCGGCCGGGGAGGGAGTCCTCGTCGTCCTCCCAGCGCCGGCGGGGCATCGGGACGCCGCCGTACTCGGCTTCCAGGTCCGCGGCGAGGTGGCTGCCGTTGGTGGCGCCGTCGTACTCGGGGGCTTGCAGCAGCGTGGTGCTGCCCGCGTGCAGGCCCGACCCGTTCCCGTTGGTGATGGGGGTAGCGGCGGCGACGGCTTGGCCGACCGAGGTGGGGGTGCGCCGACCGTGGTGCACGCGCCTGCGGTCGTGCTGGCGGCGGAGCCGGTTCTCGATCTTGCTGACTGCCAGGTCGAGCGCGGCGTAGAAGTCGCCTGCCACTGCCTCCGCCCGCACGGCGGGGCCCTTGCCCTTCCCGGTGATCTCGACCCGCTGGCAGCTCTTCGACTGCCTGCGGTTGGGCTCGTGGAACAGCTCCACGTCGAAGCGGATGACCTTGCGGTCGTAGCGCTCCAGCCTGGTCAGCTTCTCCTCGACGTGTGTCCGGTAGTGCTCCGGAACCTCGACGTTACGGCCCTTAACCACGATGTCCATACACGACCTCCCTCGCTGACGGCGAGTCCTGGTTGCGGCTTTGCGTGCTTGGCGCCGGGCTGGTCCTGGATTCCAAGTCCAGGACAGGGACGTGACCTGGGGCGATGCCCCGTGCGGTCAGCGCTCCACCGGCGCCAGGGTCATGGGCTCCTCGCCTCCTCCCCGCAGGCCGGGAACGGTGATAGCGATGCACGTTAGCTCTCGTTCCGGCCGAGCAACAGCCCCCGACGCGGGCGACATCCGTTCGCGACCGAGCGTGACGTCGCGCGACGATCGAGCGACCACCCCCGGCCCAGCCGGGCGGGCCGGGCGACCAGCGCGGCGAACCCGTTCGCCCGGGCGGCCCAGAGCTGACGGCCGAGCAGCGGCGGGCCGTGTTCGGGCGAGCGGACCCGGCCGGTGCGCCACCGGGTCCAAGACCACTCGCCTGCTCGTCCGCATACCCGGCCAACGGACCCGAACGGCGTACGGTTCCCCACTCGCCATCACTCTTTCGGGGGTACCAGACTGTGAGACGAGTCTCCCGTCACACGGTCGCCGCGCACGCGAGCACGGCGAGTACCGACAGCCCGCCCCGGCGCAGGACCCGGGTGCACGCGGCCGCCGTCGAACCGGTGGTGACGACGTCGTCGAGCACCAGGACGGGTGCACCCGCCGGTGGTACGCCCGCCGCCGCGAGACACAGGTTCTCGGCCAGATTCCGTTGCCGCGCGTGCACAGTGAGACCGACTGAGTCCCGCGCGCGGCCGCGCAGCCGCAACACCGGCGCGACCCGGGCGGGCACACCGGCGAGCGCCAGCCGACCGGCCACCACCTCGGCCACCCGGACCATGTGGTGACCGCCCCTGCGCCGCACGGCGACCCGCCGCGACGGGGCCGGGACGAGCCACAGCGGGTCGCCCGGTCGGGCGACGCCGGGCGTGGGTGGACCGGCCCGCGACCGGGTGACCGGCGGCGGGTCGGCGCGCAGCCGCTCGGCCAGCGCGGGCAGCGCGGCGGCCATGGCCTGACCGAGCGGCTCGGCCAACGCCCGCCTGCCGCGCTCCTTGTAGGCGATGATCGCCCGCCGCGCGGGACCGCCGTACGCGGTGAGGGCGAAGACCGGCACGCCCTTGGTGGCCGTCCGTTCGACCGCGCGCAACCCGACCAGCGTCGCGGCGCACCGAGCGCACCAGGAGGTGCCGAGCGCGCCGCACCCGGCGCAGAACAGGGGGATCAGGAGATCCAGCAGCATCCGCATGCGAGCAGCGTGGCGCACCGCGGAAAACCGTGCGCGAAGTTGTCCACAGGCCAGCTCGGCATCGGAGAAGCCCTGGTCAGACCGACAGGATCAGCCGGGGAAGAACGGCAGCGAGCCCGGCCCGAGGTTGTACTGGTGGTACTGCCACACCTTGCCCGCCTCGCCCGTGGTCCACATCCCCGAGCCGTCGGTCACGATCGTCGACCGGCCGGGTGCCGCGGTGACCGCCGTGACCGGCACGGTCAGGTTCGTCTTGTTGTAGGGCGTGTAGGCGTACCCGTCGACGGACAGGCTGACCACGGGCCGGATCGGCTGCTCGGTCGCGGCGATCACCGTGAGGCGGTCGAGCCAGTCCAGGCCGACGACGTCCTTGACGATGCCCGCCTGCAGGGTGCGACCGGAGCGGATCATGACGGCGTCGTTGTTGCGGACCACCGAGGCGACCCGGACCTCGCCGTTGACCACGGCGGCGACCCTGGCGCCGTCGCGGGAGAGGCGGAGCTGGGTGATCGTGCCGCCGTTGCGGGTGAACTCCGAGGCGTCGACCGGGAAGTCCTCCCACTTGCCGTCGTTGGTGCGGGAGACGCGGACCACCAGCGTCCCGTCTTGCACCGTCCAGACCTCGTTCGGCGTCGCCTCGTTAGATCCCGCGAACAGCCACGTGGGCCTGGTGAGCGTTGCCGCGGTGGGCAGGCTTACCTCGGGGAGTTCGCCGTCAGTCTTACCGACGCGGAGTTTCATCCCGCCCGCGGTTCGCTGCACGACCGCCAGCAGGCTGCCATCCAGCGACTGGGCAGCACTGACGATGTCGTAGGCGCCCTCGCCAGTCGGCCCTTCCAACGGCCTGCCGTCACGCAAGGACAAGAGACGACCGCCGACCACAGCGAGTCCGAGCAGGTCTGCCTTCAAGGCGGACAGTGCGTCGTACGTGCCGACGTCGCCGATAGTCCAGTCCTCGTGACCTGGCACCAACGGCAGACCTTGGCTGCGAATCCGCAGTGGGCTGGTGGTGACCTCACGCAAGGACAGGACTAACTGCGCCGCTATGCGCTGTCTGTCCTCGACAGGCTTATCGATCTTGCCGAGGTTGATGAGGATGGCGCCGTCGGACTCCGGTAGGACGTTGGTGCTCAGCTCCAACCCGTCGAGCTGGTTGCGCACCGCGCCCTTGAGCGACTCCGACGGCCCACCCAGCAACAGGTCCACCACGCGCCCGAACAGGCCTTGGCGCGGCTCGATCTGCACGTAGCGCGGGTCGGAGACCATGACCCGCTGCTCCGGGTCGAAGAACTCCAGGTTGACCCGGCGGTAGCTCTTCGCGAAGTCGGCCTCGCGGATCAGCACCGCGTTCGGCGGCTCGGCGATGCGCCACTGCCCGTCCTGCCGCTTGATGACCAGCCGGTACTCCAGCGACTGCACCTGCGGCACGAACGACCAGTCGCTGTAGAGGCTGCCGATCGAGGTGGCGGTGAGGATGACGACCTGCTCGGTCGCCGGGTCGCGACCCTCCGGCACCGACTGCGGGACGGTCTTGATCTCGTCCTGGATGATCGTCGGCGCCGCCGCGCTCTTCCAGTTCGGCTTGGCTTCCTCGGTCAGGTAGGTCCGCGCGGCGTCCGGGGTGCCCGCGTTCTTGACGAACTCCTGCACCAGGTTGAACGGGTCCAGCCCCGGCGCGGGCTTGCCGACCTGGCGCGGCTGCTCCTCGGTGGCGTCCAGCACGACCCTGGGCAGCGTCCGGTCCGGGATGTTGGCGCAGCTGGTGAGCATGGCGGCGCACAACAGGGCGAGGACGAGCCGGGTCACGGGTAGACCTCCTCCGGAACCGAGATCGGCAGTGGGGCTGGGTGGGTCATGGGGCGGACGTCAGCGGGAGGTAGCGGCAACGGGCTGCCTTCGTACTCCTCGCCTTGCGTCCTGGGCAGGGTCAACCGGAAACAGGCACCCTCACCCGGTTCGCCCCACGCGTCAAGGCCCCCGCCGTGCAGGCGCGCGTCTTCGAGGCTGATCGCCAGGCCGAGACCGGTGCCGCCGGTGTGCCGGTTGCGGGACGGGTCCGCGCGCCAGAACCGGTTGAACACCAGGTCAGCCTCACCGGTGCGCAGTCCCACACCGTGATCGCGCACGGTTACCGCTACCGCGTGGTCGTCGAGCACCATCCGCAGCTCGACCGGCTTGCCCTCGCCGTGGTCGATGGCGTTGGCGAGCAGGTTGCGCAGGATCCGCTCGACCCGCCGGGACTCGACCTCGGCGATCGCGTCGTCGCTCTCCGGCAGGTCGAGCACGATCTCAGACCCGGCGTTGCGCGCGATCACCCGCACCGACTCGACCGCGCGCCGGGCGATGGCCCGCAGGTCGGCGTGCTCGGCGACGAGTTCCTCCACGCCCGCGTCGAGCCGGGAGATCTCCAGCAGGTCGCCGAGCAGCGACTCGAACCGGTCCAGCTCGTCGACCAGCAGCTCGGTGGAGCGGGCCAGGCCAGCCGGGAACTGGGCCCGGGAGGCGTGCAGCACGTCGGCGGCCATCCGGACGGTGGTCAGCGGGGTGCGCAGCTCGTGCGAGACGTCCGAGGTGAACCGGCGCTGCAGCTGGCCGAAGTCCTCCAGCTGCCGGATCTGCCGTTCGATGCTCGCGGCCATCTCGTTGTACGACTGGGCCAACCGCGCCACGTCGTCCTCACCGGCGACGACCATCCGTTCGCCCAACTCACCATCAGCGAACCGCTCAGCGGCTCTAGCCGCGCGCCGGACAGGCAGGACTACCTGTCGGGTCACGAGGTTGGTGATACCGGCCAGGAGAAGCAGAAGAACCAGACCGCCCACTACAAGCGTGCTCTGGACGACGTCGATGGTGCGCTGCTCAGTCGCTAGTGGGTAGAGCATGTAGAGCTGCACGGTGGTGTTGGTAGCCGCTACCGGAACGCCGACGATCAGGTAGGTCACCCGCTCGTTGTTGCGCTCTACGGTGTAGATCTGCGAAACGGTCCGGTTGGGCGCACTGAGCAAGAAGTCACGCAGCGACTGCGGGATGCTCTCGTACGGTCCCGCGGCCTTGACGTCACCCGGCGAGATGTACGGGGCGTCGTTGACGAGAACCGGTTCGAACGCGCCCGCCGAGCCCGCCCCGGACTGGTCGGGCGACGAGCTGGTGAGCTTGTTGAGCGCGCTGTTGAGCCGGTCGCGGATCGGGTCGGCCGCGTTCGTCCCGGCTAGTTCCCGCTCGGCGATCTGGACCGCGGTCCGGGTCTGCGCGATCGCGGCTTCTTCCTTGGTCCCCAGCAGCCGCTCGGTGATCTGGTTCTGCAGCACCATGCCCAGCACGAAGATCACCGCGGAGCCCAGGGCGAGCGTGCTCACCACCACCCGCAGCTGCAGCGAGCGCCGCCACAGCTCGCTGAACGCGCTGGAGCGGCGCCTGCTCGCGGCGACCAGGCCGCGGGCGGCGTCGACGAGCCACCGCCCGGGGCCGCTCACCGCGCGGTCGCGATCACGGAGGGCCCGCCTTGTACCCGACGCCGCGCACGGTCAGCACGACCTCGGGGTGCTCGGGGTCGCGCTCCACCTTGGACCGCAGCCGCTGGACGTGCACGTTCACCAGCCGGGTGTCCGCGGCGTGCCGGTAGCCCCAGACCTGCTCGAGCAGGACCTCGCGGGTGAACACCTGGCGCGGCTTGCGGGCCAGCGCCACCAGCAGGTCGAACTCCAGCGGGGTGAGCTGGATCGCCTTGCCGTCGCGGGTGACCTCGTGGCCGGGGACGTCGATGGTCAGGTCGCCGATGCCCAGCGTCTCGGCCGGTTCGGACTCGGTCCGGCGCAGCCGGGCGCGCACCCTGGCGACCAGTTCCTTGGGCTTGAACGGCTTGACGACGTAGTCGTCCGCGCCGGACTCCAGGCCGAGCACGATGTCGACGGTGTCGCTCTTGGCCGTCAGCATCACGATCGGCACGCCGGACTCCGCGCGGATCGCCTTGCACACGTCGATGCCGTTCATCCCGGGCAGCATGAGGTCCAGCAGCACGAGATCGGGTTTCAGCTCGCGCAGCGCGGGCAGCGCCCGGGAGCCGTCCGCCACCACGGCCGTGTCGAATCCCTCGCCGCGCAGCACGATCGTGAGCATCTCGGCGAGGGCCGGGTCGTCGTCCACCACGAGCACTCGTGCCTTCATGCGCACATCGTCGCACTGCTGCGCGGCTGCCCGCGCAGCACCCGCCGTCGAGTATCGTTGAAACTTGAACAGGCCGACCGGCAGGAGCACCCATGGGCATCCGCAGGCTCAACCACGCCGTCCTCTACGTCCGGGACGTGGCGCGCAGCGTGGCCTTCTACGGCGATGTCCTCGGCTTCCGCCCGATCACCGAGTTCCCCGGCGCCGCCTTCCTGCGCGCACCGGACTCCGACAACGACCACGACCTGGGGTTGTTCCAGGTCGGACTGGACGCCCCCGGCCAGGTCCAGGGCGGCGTCGGGCTCTACCACCTGGCGTGGTCGGTGCGGACCCTGGCGGAACTGGCCGAGTTCAAGCGCGTCCTGACCGACGCCGGCGCCCTGGTCGGCGCCTCGGACCACGGCGTCTCCAAGTCCCTGTACGCCAAGGACCCGGACGGCGTGGAGTTCGAGGTCTCCTGGTTCGTCCCCCGCGACCGGGTGACAGCGGAGATGGAGCAATCAGGCCCGCCCCGGCCACTCGACATCGACGCCGAAATCGCCGTCTGGGGAACTGACCTGGTCGGGGCGCTGTAGTTCGATTAGCTCGGCTACAACGTCCGAGGGGCTTATCCGGAGTTCTGGCATGAGCATCCGGACCAGGGCGTGCGCGAGCATTTTCGGGGCTCGCCGGTTGCCCGAACGGGGGACGTCGTCCAGGAAGACGGTGCCGAGTCGGATTCGCTCGGCGGTCCACGTGTCATCGCTGAGCCCGGCCACGAGCAGAGCGGTGCGCGCGGGCGTCGGTCCAGCGGGCTCGAGTCGGTCGCCGCGGCGTACCAGGCAACGCACGACCGCGGACAGGCCCTGCTGGTCGAGTCCGGCCGTCCACAGCCGCAGAACGGCCTCCCAGCCGTCATCGGGCCAGAGCTTCTCGTGGTCGAAGCCCGCCGCCAGGTGCAGGCGCAGCAGGACCAGGTTGGCCGAGTAGGTGGCGAGCCCGGTGACCTGGTCGCTCGCGTCCGGCAGGTAGGTCGGGTACCGGTTCACCGGGTTGCGGCGGCGGAATGTCCGCAGCAGGTGGTCCAGAGTGCGCTCGACGCTCTCGCGCTCGTCCGCGTCGAGGAGCCGTAGTTGTTCGCCGATGAACTCGATGGTGGGGCGCTGAGTGGCCAAGGGTTGGTGCGACATGAGAGCGAAAAGCAGGTCGTCGTCCGGCTCGTGGACAGCTCGCCTGCCGTGAGAGCTGTCGGCGACGTCGCGGAGGACTTCGACGACTCGGCTGGCGACTAGGTACTCGCCGAAGGTGGCATGGAGGAATTCGTAGCCTCGGACGCTGCCTCTTGCCGTTGTGGCTTCAGAGGCGTGGATGAAGAAGAACTGACTTAGCACCTGACCGCCAGAGAGGGACTTGTCACCAAGAGCGGCCAAGTCAGCAGTTAAGTCTGCCTCGGACAGATATTGCGCACCGCGGTTGAGCATGCCGATGGCTGCGATCGACAGGCGCCAGAGCAGCTTGTCGACCGAGTCGGCCGACTTCTCGATCTCGCGTTCGGCGAAGCTGGCTAGGAGCTTGTCGTAGAGGTCGGACAGCGACATATTTTCATCGGGGAGGGGCACGTCGGGGTTGGCGCAATAGATGGCCAGCATCATCAAGAGCAGCGGCTGGCTGGCTAGCTCGGGTAGGGCTAACGCGTTCGCTACGGGTAAGGAGCGGGTGTCGACGTTGGTTCGGTTCCAGACTGAGAGCCAGGCCTTGATCTGCCCCTCGTCGAATTCTTCGATCTTCACGACGGGCGTGCCGGGTTGGACGGTCACGCGGTCGGCTACGAGGGTGCGCGAGGTGACCACCACGGCGACCGGTTGCCCCATCACAGCCTCGGTGCGTTGAAACTGCTCGACGTCGCGGAGGTAGCCGGTGCGGTCGGCGGTGGTGGCCTGCAGCAACTCGTCCAGGCCGTCGAGCAGGACCACCCGGACGGTGTCGCCGGAGCCGTCCAGGTCGGACCAGGCGACGCGGTTGTTGGTGGCGAGTTCCAGGGCCTGGGCCACCTGACCGGCGACCGAGGCACCGGCGTCGACGTGGCGCAGGCGGACCCGGACGACGGTGTAGTCCGAGGCGGGCAGCATCGCGGCCAGCGCGGTCATCAGGACGGACTTGCCCGCACCGGGGTGGCCGAGCAGCAGCAGCGGGCGGGTGAGCGCGGTGGGCGTCCCGAAGTGCCTGGCCAGCATGACCGCGAGGTCGTGGTGGACCGGGCGCAACTGCCACCACTTCTCGTTGCTGATGCGGCCCTCGCCGCCGGAGAGGGTCAGGCGGTAGCGCGGGGTGAGGAAGACGTCCGAGACCGGCGGGAAGCGGACCAGGGAGTCGGCGGCGTCGACGATCGGCTTGTCGAGTTCGGCGCGGTTGGCCATGGCCACCAGGGACCGGTGGTCGCGCGGGTCGGCGGTCGGGCCGTGGCCGAGCAGGTCGGTGATGGCGGCCAGGCCCCTGGCGACGTTCTCCTGCGCGACCTGGTCGGCCCACACCTTGAAGTCGGGGACCTGCGCGGCGAGGGTCAGGAAGTACGACCGGTACTGGTCGGCGAAGTCGTCGATGATCCGGCGGTTGATCGTGGTCCAGTCGCCGGGCAGGCCGAACACGTCGAAGACCACGAACCCGACGAGCTTGGCCCAGTCCTCCAGAGCGGCGAGGTTGGCCTCGAACGACGCGACGGCCGACGGCGTGGGGATCTCGGCGGTGTAGAGGGCCTCCACCAGCTTCTGGCCCTCGGCGCGGCGGAGGTCGGCGATGAGCGCCTTCTGCTCGTCGCTGAGCTGCACGTCGATGTGCTTGGTGACGGCGGTGGAGTACGCGGCGAGCACGATCGTGGAGTGCGCGGCGACGACCAGGTCCTGCCGGTGCAGGCCGCTGGTGCCCATCAGGCGGCCGCCGATGGTGTCCAGGACCTCGCGGATCCGCGTGTTCGCCTCGGACTTCTGGTCGACCATTTGCCAGATCGCGCCGAACGCCGCCCCGACCAGGCTCAGCGGACCGGACACCAGGACGACGCCGCCGAGCAGGCTGTTGATCCGCGTCAGCCAGGGGTGGTCGTCGCGGCCGAGGATCTTGAGGGCGCCACGCAGGGTGATCGGGGGATCACGTCGCACGTGATCACGATAGCGGCGCTCAGGCGAGCAAGGTGCCGGTTAGCGACAAGACGTCAAGGTCAGTGCTGCCGTCCACGACGTGCCAGGGCGACAGCCAGGACTTGGCGGCCAGCTCGTCGTACACCTGGCCGACGCGGACCTGGAGCGGGGTGTCCGACTCCCAGTTGTCCCTCACGCGCGCGTCGACGTTCTCGCGGTGGGTCGCGCGCTCGGCGGCCAGTTCCGCGGAGACCCTAAGCAGCAGCTGCGCGTGCGGTACTGGGAGGCCGAAACGGTCGATCTCTACAGACTTGACCCAAGAGACGAAGTCACCGTCAGCGGACTCGTGCAGCCGTGCGGCTCCATAGGCGGCGTTCGACGCTACAAAGCGGTCGAGCAGCACAACGTCGAAGGACGCGAGGTCGGACAAGAGGTCATCGCGGGCCCCTTGGCGATCCAGCGCATAGAGCACGGCCATGCCATAGACCGAGTCACCAAGCCCGCCGAGACGACCGTGCAACCCGTCCTGCACCAAGTCCGCGGTGACCGACAGGCCGTACCGGGGGAACGCGCGGGTCCCCACGGTCGCGCCCTGCTCGGCGAAAGCGGCGGTGAGCTTGTCGGCCAGGGTGCGCTTACCGGCACCGTCCAGCCCCTCGATGACGATCAGGCGTCCCACGGCCGTGACCCTACCGAGTCCCCCGCCGACGTCGGTATTGACAGCCGTGGACGGCGCTGCCCGGCTCTCCCCTCCGGGTCGGCGCCGTCCACGGTGCCATCCACCCCCCGGGGCGGCTCCTGGGCTCTGGCTTGCCCCCTGCGCAGGCCAGAACTACACAAGATCGCTCGATCGGGTCCGCGTGTTACACCTTTCGGTGACATAAGACGCGGGCCCCGGCACGCGGGTTGCGTGCCGGGGCCCGGAAGAACGGCCTACCGCCCAGTACGGGCGTACTCGTCAGTAGCGGTAGTGCTCCGACTTGAACGGGCCCTCGACGTCGACGTCGATGTACTCGGCCTGCTCCTTGGTCAGCTTGGTGAGGGTGCCGCCGAGCGCCTCCAGGTGGATGCGGGCGACCTTCTCGTCGAGCTTCTTGGGCAGCCGGTAGACCTCGCGGTCGTACTCCTCGTGCTTGCCGTACAGCTCCACCTGGGCGATGACCTGGTTGGAGAAGCTGTTGGACATCACGAAGCTGGGGTGCCCGGTGGCGTTGCCCAGGTTGAGCAGGCGGCCCTCGGAGAGCACGATGATCGTGTGCCCGTCCGGGAACACCCACTCGTCGACCTGCGGCTTGATGTTGACCCGGCGGATGCCCGGGTACCGGGTGAGGCCCGCGATGTCGAGTTCGTTGTCGAAGTGCCCGACGTTGCCCAGGATGGTCTGGTGCTTCATCCGGGCCATGTGCTCGACGGTCACCACGTCCTTGTTGCCGGTCGTGGTGATGATGATGTCGGCCTCGCCGACGGCCTCGTCGAGGGTGCGCACCTCGTAGCCGTCCATCGCCGCCTGCAGCGCGCAGATCGGGTCGATCTCGGTGACGATGATCCGGGCGCCCTGGCCGCGCAGGCTCTCCGCGGAGCCCTTGCCGACGTCGCCGTAGCCGCAGATGACCGCGACCTTGCCCGCGATCAGCACGTCGGTGCCGCGGTTGATGCCGTCGACAAGCGAGTGCCGGATGCCGTAGCGGTTGTCGAACTTGCTCTTGGTGACCGAGTCGTTGACGTTGATCGCCGGGAACAGCAGGTCACCGGCGGCGGCGAGCTGGTAGAGCCGCAGCACGCCGGTGGTGGTCTCCTCGGTGACGCCGCGGATGTCGGCGGCGATCTTGGTCCACTTGCCCGAGTCGGCGGCCAGCGAGTTGCGCAGCGTCTCCAGGATGAGACCCCACTCCTCGGGGTCGTCGTCCTCGGTGGCGGGCACGACGCCCGCCTTCTCGTACTGCACGCCCTTGTGCACCAGCAGCGTGGCGTCGCCGCCGTCGTCGAGGATCATGTTCGGGCCCGGGCCGTCCGGCCAGGTCAGCATCTTCTCGGTCGCCCACCAGTACTCCGGCAGGGTCTCGCCCTTCCACGCGTACACCGGGACGCCCTTGGGCTCCTCCGGGGTGCCGTGCGGGCCGACGACGACGGCCGCGGCGGCGTGGTCCTGGGTGGAGAAGATGTTGCACGAACACCAGCGGACCTCGGCGCCGAGCGCGACGAGGGTCTCGATCAGGACAGCGGTCTGCACGGTCATGTGCAGCGAACCGGAGATCCGTGCCCCGCGCAGCGGGTACACCTCCGCGTATTCGCGGCGCAACGCCATGAGGCCGGGCATCTCGTGCTCGGCGAGGCGGATCTCCTTGCGGCCGAACTCGGCCAGGGAGAGGTCCGCCACGGCGAAGTCGATGCCGTTTCGGTTCTGCGCGAAGCTCGCTCCGATCGCGGCCCGCGTGTCTTCTGCGGTCATCGAAAACATCCTCCAGACTTCTGGTTCCTGTCGAACACTACCGTTGGAGCAGGGGGCGCGGGGCGACCAAAAGGAGTGATCCGTGCCGGAGAGTGACCGGGGAGGGACGTGCTGCTAACGGGTTCGGAAACTCGCGTGGTCGAGCTGCGCGTGCACGGGATCATGGGCACCTCCGCGGAGAACCTGGTCACCGCCGTGGCGGCGGTCGACGTGGCGGGCGACGGCGTCGGCCGCATCGTGCGCCCGGCCGACCGGTTGTTGCGGCCCGCGCCCGGTCCGGTGCTGCGCGCCGAGGGCCGGTCGGTACCCAGGGTGGTCGAGGGGTACGTCTGGGGCGCGATGACCTCCGGCGGCATGGCCAAGGCGACCTGGGCGCTGCTGTTCCCGTTCTCGCTGGCGAACATGGCCCACTGGATGCTGCCACCGATCCCCAGCGGCCACCGGACGGCGCGGCTGCTCGGCGGGCTGAACCGGTCGCTGCTGCGGCTGGCCGCGCTGCTGCTGACCGGGCTGCTGGTGTCGCAGGCCGCCGTGGTCAGCATGGACCTGGTGGCCGCGCAGTGCCTGGCGCCGGGCACCGGGTGCCTGGACTGGGTGCCGGACTGGCTGCGGTCGACCACGTCACTGCGCCAGGTGGTCGGGCTGGTCCCGGTGCTCGCGGGCATCGCGGTGCTGCACCGGGTGTCGACGGTGGCCTGGGAGACCCCGGCCGCGCCGAACCCGCCCGACGCCCAGCCGAACCAGAAGGTGGAGCTGCCCGGCCGCAACCTGGTCTCCGACCCGGACACCCCGGCGCTGCGCGCGCTGCACCTGACCGCCGCGTTGGCGCTGGTGGCGCTGCTGCCGCTGGGTGGCCCGTTCACGCCACCGGCGCACGGCCTGTCCCGGTCGGTGTGGGTCGCGGCGCTGGCCGTGGTGGGCACATGTGTTCTATGCGTACTCGCTCTGGACGACCCGCGGGGAACCGAACCCTCAACTGCCGGTCGACACCTGAGGACCGTCCTGGGCCGGGTGCCGAGGACCGTCCTGCTGTTGGCCGGGGCCGCGCTGGCGGTCGTCGCGGGCGTCATCACCAACCCGCTGCCCGCCAGGATGGTCGGCACCGGTCCGACCGTGGAGGCCATCGCGGCCGGTCTGATCGCGGTGGTGATCCTGCTCGGCCTGTTCCTGGTGCCCGCCGCCCTGATCGCCAGGCGGACGTGGGCGCACCAGCCCAAGCACCTGCGGCCGTGGGCCGGGGGGTGGATGGCGGCGCCGGTGCTGGCGATCAGCGCGTTGATCGGCGGCGGTTTCGGCGCAGGCCTGGCGATCTCGCTGCGCAAGGTGGTCGGCTCCAGCGGGATCGAACTCCCGCGCGGCTACGAGCAGGTGACCCTGCTGTGGGGTGCGGCGGCGGTGATCGGCCTCGGGGTGGCGATCCCGATCGGTGTGGTCGCGGCCGTGCGACTGCTGTTGTCGCCCGGCGGGTACGCGGAAGTCGGCCTCTTGCACAAAGGGCGGGCCAACGACGCCGCCGCAGCCCTACGCGGTTGGCGCAAGGCAGGTTGGCAGCGACGTAACGCGCACCGGGTGCTCTTAGCTCTAGCGGGCGTTCTTGCGGCAGGCACGGTTATCTCGGTGACGACCCGGATCGCGGAACTGCACCCCCCGCAGTGGATGGACCCGTTGCCCACCATGGGCATCCTGACGCTCGGCGCACTCGTCGTCGCGTTGTTGCGCGCGGTGTACACGGCAGCGCAAGAGCCCGAGGCGGGGCGACGGCTGGGCGTTATCGCTGACCTGGCGTCGTTCTGGCCTAGAGAAGCGCATCCGACAGTGCCACCGTGTTATGCGTTGAAGGTCGCGCCAGAGCTAGCGGCGCGGGTGATTGAACACCTCACGGACCCGTCTACGCGGGTAGTGCTAACCGGCCACAGTCAGGGCAGTCTGCTCGTGGCTGTCACCGCCGCACGGTTGATGGAGTCGCTGAACGAGCCCGAGCGGCAGCGGGTGGGTCTGGTGACTGTCGGGTCGCAGTTGCAGTGGGCGTACCCGCGCGCGTTCCCGGCCGCTGTGCCGCACGCGTCGTTGGCGGAGCTGTCCCAGCGCCTCGGCACCCGGTGGCGTTCCCTGTGCCGTGGCACCGACCCGCTCGGTGGCGCGGTCACCACCTGGGACCGCCAGGTCTGCGACAACCAGTTGCTCGGCACCGGTTTCCGCCCCGACGGCACCATCGGCCCGCTGCCCGCCGCGACCGTGTCACCGACCGGAGCCCTCGTCCTGGGCGGCGACCACTGGCTCCCCGACCCGATGCGCGGCCCGTTCACCGGCCGCCGCTGGGTCGCGGGCGTGCTGGGCCACGGGAACTACACGGCCGACCCGGAGTGGGACCGCGCCATCGCGATGGCCGCCGGGCTGGACCCGGAGGAACCCAAGTCCGAGATGAGCTGGCCGCCGCGCTCGCTGTCACCTGAGCGGTAGGCGACGGTCACTGTCCGGCGGAAAGACACCGGAAAGGATACCCTCTCGTGGCTAATTCACCCGCGAGGAGAGGGGGCAACCGGTGCCAGGTAACGGGCTGTGGCGGACGAAGTCCGTCGAGCAGTCGATCGCGGATACCGATGAGCCGGACACCAAGCTGCGGCGGAACCTGTCGACCTGGGACCTGATCGTCTTCGGGGTCGCGGTGGTCATCGGGGCCGGGATCTTCACCCTGACGGCGCGGACGGCGGGTGACCTCGCCGGGCCGTCGGTGTCGATCGCGTTCGTGATCGCCGCGGTGGCCTGCGCGTTGGCCGCCTTGTGCTACGCCGAGTTCGCGTCAACCGTGCCTGTCGCGGGTAGCGCGTACACCTTCTCTTACGCCACCTTCGGCGAGTTCGTCGCGTGGATCATCGGGTGGGACCTGATCCTGGAGCTGGCCGTCGGCGCCGCCGCGGTCGCCAAGGGCTGGTCGGTCTACCTGAACACCGTGCTGGGCTACGTCTTCGACTTCGACCCGTCGCAGAGCACGGCCACCCTGCTCAAGCTCGGCGGGCTCACGATGGACTGGGGCGCGCTCGTCCTGGTCGTCTTCCTGGCCACCATGCTCGCCATCGGCACGAAGCTGTCCTCGCGGGTCAGCGCGGTCATCACCGGGATCAAGGTGGCGATCGTGCTGTTCGTCATCGTCTTCGGCCTGTTCTACGTGAAGGCGGCGAACTACACGCCGTTCATCCCGGAGGCGCAGCCGCCGGAGATCGGCAAGAGCGGCATCGAGCAGTCCTTGTTCTCGGTGATCGCGGGCGGCGACGGCGGCACGTACGGCGCGTTCGGGCTGCTGGCGGGCGCGTCGCTGGTGTTCTTCGCGTTCATCGGGTTCGACATCGTCGCCACCACCGCGGAGGAGACCAAGAACCCGCAGCGGTCCATCCCGCGCGGCATCTTCGGCTCGCTCTCGATCGTGACCGCGCTCTACGTCGCGGTCTCGCTGGTGCTGGTGGGCATGGTGTCCTACCACCAGCTCGCCACCACCCTCAAGCCCGACGGCAGCGAGGACAAGAAGACGCTGGCCACCGCGTTCTCCCTCAACGGGGTCGACTGGGCGGCGCAGCTGATCTCGGTCGGCGCGCTCGCCGGGCTGACCACCGTGGTGATGGTGCTGATGCTCGGCCAGATCCGGATCATCTACGCGATGTCGCGCGACCACCTGCTGCCGCGCAAGCTCGCGCGCACCAGCGCCAAGCAGACACCGGTCCGCGCGACCGTCGCCGTGGCCGTGCTGGTCGCGATCGCGGCCACCTTCTTCGAGGCGGACAAACTCGAGGAAATGGTCAACGTGGGCACGCTGTTCGCGTTCATCCTCGTGTCGGCGGGTGTGATCGTGCTGCGCAAGACGCGGCCGGACCTCAAGCGCTCGTTCCGGGTGCCGTGGGTCCCGGTGCTGCCGATCGTGGCGATCATCGCGTGCGTGTGGCTGATGCTGAACCTGACCGTGCTGACCTGGCTGCGGTTCGTGGCCTGGATGGTCCTCGGCGTCATCGTGTACTTCGCCTACAGCAGGCGCCGGTCCCTGCTCGGGCAGCGCCAAGCGAACGAGCAGGCTGAGCAGCCAGAACCGTAGGATGCCACCTTGTGCCCTACCTCTGCCTCGACGTCGGCTCGACCTGGACGAAGGGCGCCCTGGTCGCCCACAACGGCGAGCTGCTGGGCAGTGCCCAGCACGCGACGACGCCACCGGAGGTGCTCGACGGCATCGAGAGCGTGATATCGGCGTTGGGTGGTCCCGACGCCGATATCCTCGCCTGCTCGTCGGCGGGTGGTGGCCTGCGGCTCGCGGTCATCGGCCAGGAGCGGCTGGTCAGCGCCGAGGCGGGGTACCGGGTGGCGCTCTCGGCCGGCGCGAAGGTCGTGCACGTCTCGGCGGGCAAGCTCGGCAGCATCCGCCCGCTGCGCATCGACCACCCCGATGTGGTGCTGCTCGTTGGCGGCACGGACGGCGGCGACGAGAGCGTCCTGCTGCACAACGCGGGCAGGCTCGCGGAGAGCCGGATCAAGATCCCCATCGTGCTGGCGGGCAACACCCACGCGCGCACCGAGGCCCTCGCGCTGCTCGACGGCCGCACCGTCGTCCCGACCGACAACGTGCTGCCGGACGTGGGTGAGCTGAACCCGGGCCCGGCCCGCGGGGCGATCCGCTCGGTCTTCCTGGACCACGTCATCGGCGGCAAGGGTCTCTCGCGCGGCAAGCGGTTCCGCTCGCTGGTCAGCGCGGTCACCCCGGACGCGGTCCTGATCGGCGTCTCCCTGCTCGCGCACCTGCTGGCCAGCGACGACGACCCCGGCGCGGTCCTGGTGGTGGACGTCGGCGGGGCGACGACGGACGTCTACTCCGCGGTGTCCACAGTGGAGGAAACAGGCGCCACGGTCGCGATGCCCGCCGACCGCAGGAGCGTCGAGGGCGACATCGGCATGCGCTGGTCCGCCCCCGGCATCGTCGCGGAAGCCCTGGCGGAGCAGCTGATCGAGGCGGACGACGACCTCGCGGGCGCCGCGCGGCACCGCGCCGCCACCGTCGACTTCGTCCCGTCCACCCCGGTCGAGTCCGAAGTGGACGCCCGGCTGGCCGCCCTGGCCGCCATCATCGCCGTCCGCAGGCACCTCAGGATGATCGACAACCGCCTCGGCCCCCAGGGCGCGGGCCTGCTGGTGCTGTCCGGAGGCGTGTTCCGCCACGCCACACCGCGCGCCCAGGCGGCGATCGAGGAGGCGTTGCGCGCCGACCCGGTCCTGCGCCCGGTCCTGCGCACCGCCCGGATCACCGTCGACCGCGACTACGTCCTGGCCCCCGCGGGCCTGCTCACCGAGGCAGGCAAGGCCCACGTGGGGGCCCAGCTCCTGCGCGGCCTCAGGATCGGCGAGGCGACCAGCTCGAGGCGGTGAGCGAGGGGCTCGATGGGGTGAACTTCCTCGGCGCGGGGACCCCGCTGGAAGAGCCGGTCAGGGAGTGCTGACCGTGGTGCGGTAGAGGTCCGGCTCCAGGTAGATCAACCGTGCCGCCGGGACCGCGTTGCGGACGCGTGCCTCGGCGTCGTCGATGGCCTGGGCGACGTCCTCCATCGGCAGCCCCGGGCGCAGCGCGATCTTCGCGGCGACCAGCAGCTCGTCCGGCCCGATGTACTGGGTGCGCAGGTGGATGATGCGCTGCACCTTGCCGGTCGCCAGCTCGTCCTCGATCTTGGCCAGCTCGGCCGGGGTGGCGCCCTCGCCGATGAGCAGCGACTTCATCTCCACGATCAGGATGACCGCGATGATGCCGAGCAGCACGCCGATGCACAGGGTGCCGATGCCGTCCCAGACCGGTTCGCCGGTGGCCAGCGTCAGGCCGACGCCGCCGAGCGCGAGCACCAAGCCGAGCAGCGCGCCCGCGTCCTCGAGCAGCACCACCGGCAGCTCCGGGGTGCGCGACTGGCGGATGAAGCCCCACCAGGTGGCGTCGCCCTTGATCTTCTTGGACTCCGCGATCGCGGTGTAGAAGGAGTACGACTCCAGGGCGATGGCCAGCACCAGGATGATGACCGCCACCCACGGCGAGGTCAGCGCCTCGGGGTGGGTGATCTTGTGGGTGCCCTCGTAGAGCGCGAACACCGAGCCGAGCGAGAACAGCATCAGCGCGACGATGAACGAGTAGAAGTACCGGTCCCGGCCGAACCCGAACGGGTGCTCCGTGGTGGCGCGCCGCTGCGAGGTCTTCTGCCCGAGCAGCAGCAGCCCCTGGTTGGAGGTGTCGGCGACCGAGTGCACCGCCTCGGCCAGCATCGACGACGACCCGGTGACCAGGAAGCCGACGAACTTGGCCACGGCGATCCCCGCGTTCGCGCCGAGCGCGGCGAGGATGGCCTTGGTGCTGCCTCCAGCGGACACAGTCGCTCCCAGGTGCTAGTCCGATATGTCGGGTCGATCAGACGGGTGGCAGCCTAGAGCGTGTCACGGTCGGCCGCCTCGGCGCCCACGGTTGCCACGAACACCTGGGTGTGACCCTCGCCTACCGGGTGCAGCGCCAGGGCCACCTCGGTGGCGGGCACCCACGCCGACTGGCCGCGGCCCAGCCGCCGACCGCCGACCGCCACCGCGCCGCCGGTGCACACCATGATCCGCGGCCGCCCGTCCGGCAGCGGTACCCGGTCGCGCTGACCTGGCGCCCACTCCACTCGGGACAGCTCGAACTCGGGCGCGTCGGTGCGGTAGGTGTGCAGCCGCCCGACCTGCTCCCCGCTGGACACCGGCATGTCGCCGCAGCCGAAGTCGAGCACCCGCAGCAGTTCCGGGACGTCCACGTGCTTGGGGGTCAGGCCGCCGCGCAGGATGTTGTCGGAGTTGGCGAGGATCTCCACGCCGGTGCCGTGCAGGTAGGCGTGCAGGTTCCCGGCGGGCAGGTAGATCGCCTCGCCGGGGCCGAGCACCAGCCGGTTGAGCAGCAGCGCGGCCAGCACGCCCGCGTCACCGGGGTAGTCCTCGCCGAGCTCGAGGACGGTGCGGCACTCCAGGGAGAACTCGCCGTGCGCCTTGATGTGCGCGACGCAGGCGTCGATGAGGTCCGGCATCAGCCGTTCCAGCGCGGTCTGCGGCAGCGTGATCCAGGTGGTGAACAGCGCGCGCAGCCCGTCGGAGTTGGGCTGGCCGACCAGCAGGTCGATGTGCGCGGACAAGCCGGGGGTGCGCAGCTGCTCCAGCAGCGCGATGGTGCGCACCGGGTCGCGGAAGCCCGCGAGGGCGTGGAACTCGGTGAGCGCGCAGACCAGTTCCGGTTTCGCGGTCGGGTCCGGGTAGTTGCGGTTGGCCGCGTCCCGGGTGATGCCCGCGGCCTCTTCGCGCGCGTAGCCCTCCGCCGCCTGCGCCGCCGACGGGTGGGCCTGCATGCTCAGCGGCTCCTCGACGGCGAGGATCTTGAGCAGGAACGGCAGCCGATTACCCCACCTGACCGCGGTGGCGTCACCGAGCTGCCCGCGCGGGTCGGCGTCGATGCGGTCGAGCAGGGAGTGCTCCGCGCCGTCGACGTCGACGAACCGGGACGGGTCGCCCGGGTGCGCGCCCATCCACAGCTCCGCCTCCGGGTGCGGCGCGGGCACCGGCCTGCCCAGCAGCTCGGCGAGAGTCGTGCGCGACCCCCACGCATACGGGCGCACCGCATTGCGCAGCAGCTCCACCTGACTACTCACTCCTTCGGACCACCCGGTGGCGTCGGCATCGACCACCGGGCTCGCTCCCACTGTCACCTCGGACCAGACCCCCTGGTCACGCGCTCGCGGGAGCGTAACGGCCGGTACCGCCGGTCGTGCCTGCGGCAAGGCCCAGGTAGAGCGCGGCGAGCTCGAAGCGCAGGGCCAGCACGGCTGCCCTGGTCGGCTCGTCGGCGGTGATCTCCTCGGCGGGCGCGATCACGTCGGCGGCGGGCAGCGTCTCGTGCGCCTGCCTGCGCACCGGGTCCGAGGGCAGCGCGCGCACGGCGAGCAGCAGGACCCGGGGCGGCAGCGCCGTCGGGCCGTCGAAGGAGTCCGGGTCGGCGAAGATGTCGCGCTCGGAGGTGGCCCGGACCGCGGCCCGGTGCAGCGCGGTGCGGCTGCTGGCCTGCGGGTAGCCGACGACGTCGCACACCAGGTCGGTGTGCGTGCCGAGCACCTGCACGGCGTGGCGGCCGACGGCGGTGGCGACGTGGTCGAGACCCCACAGCAGCGGGGAGTGCTCGGCCAGCCGCAGCGCCAGCGTCTTGGCCGGGTTCACGAACGACTCGTGCTGCGGGTGGCTGCGCTCGGCCTCGCGGTCGAGCTCGTCGGCCAGCATGTCCGCGTCGAAGCGCAGCAGGTCGAGCTCCTTGAGCGCGAGCAGCCCGCTGGTGTACGCCTTGGCGAAGCCGAACCCGGGCCGCACGACCAGCCGCGGCGTGATCAGCACCGCGTTGCCCGCGGCAGCGGCGGCGACCGGGCCCTCGGACGGCGCGGTCAGCACGACGCCCGCGCCGCGACGGCCCGCCCGGTCGATGTCCTCCGCGAGCTGGCGGTCGCCCGGGTCGTCGGTGTGCGCGATGACCACGTCCAACGCGCCGACCCACGGCGGCACCACGTCGGTGACCACCAGCGGCACCGGGCACGCGGGCAGCAGCAGCTCGGCGAGCAGCCGCGACACCGCGGGGCCGAGGCCGGGACGGGTCAGCAGGACCAACGCGCGCGGTCGGACACCGGCGAGCCTGCCGATGCCCGCCTCCGCCGCGGCCTCCGTGGTGGCCCGCACCTGGGCGCCTGCCATGGCACCCGCGCGCAGCAGCCCGTCGACGTCGGCCTCGCCCAACCGGGCGGGGTCGTCGAGGAGGGTGTCGTCGGCCACGCCGCTCACGGGGAGTCCGCGGTCGTCCGGTCGGTGGGGTGCTCGGCCTCGTCGAGCAGCAGCACCGGGATGCCGTCGGTGACCGGGTACCGCCTGCCGCACTCGGTGCAGGTCAGCACGTCGGCGTCGGGGTCGTCCGGGGTGCCGACGCGCAGCGGGGCGTGGTCGTCGGACGGGCAGGCGAGGATGTCCAACAACTGCTGGTCCAGCGTGACTGCCATGGTCGTCCTCCTCAGTGTCAGTGTCCCAGGCCGGTGCCGGTGCCCGCAGCGCAAGCGCGGGCCGCGCGGGCTCAGGCCCGGACGATCGCCAGCACCTCGTCGCGGATGGCGGCGACCGCGGTGTCGTCGGCGGCCTCCACGTTGAGCCGCAGCAGCGGCTCGGTGTTGGACGCGCGCAGGTTGAACCAGCCGCCCGCGGGCAGCCGGACGGTCAGCCCGTCGAGCTCGTCGAGCTCGACGCCGTCGCGGCCGCCGAACTCGGCGCGGATCGCGGCCAGCCGCCCGGCCTGGTCGGTGACCGTGGAGTTGATCTCACCGGAGGCCGCGTAGCGGTTGTACTCCCTGGTCAGCGCGGACAGCGTGCCCGGCTGCTCGCCCAGCGCCGCCAGCACGTGCAGCGCGGCGAGCATGCCGGTGTCGGCCTTCCAGAAGTCGCGGAAGTAGTAGTGCGCGGAGTGCTCGCCGCCGAAGATCGCGCCGGTGCGGGCCATCTCCTGCTTGATGAACGAGTGGCCGACCCTGGTGCGCACCGGCTTGCCGCCGTGCTCGGCGACGATCTCGGGCACCGCGTCGGAGGTGATCAGGTTGTGGATCACCGTGCCGCCCGGGTCCTTGGCCAGCTCGCGCACCGCGACCAGGGCGGTGATGGCGCTCGGCGAGACCGGGTCGCCGTTCTCGTCGACCACGAAGCAGCGGTCGGCGTCGCCGTCGAAGGCCAGCCCCGCGTCCGCGCCGACCTCGCGCACCTTGGCCTGCAGGTCCACGATGTTCTTCGGGTCGAGCGGGTTGGCCTCGTGGTTGGGGAAGCTGCCGTCGAGCTCGAAGTACAGCGGGGTGACGTCGATCGGCAGGTCGGCGAACACGCTGGGGACGGTGTGCCCGCCCATGCCGTTGCCCGCGTCCACGACGACCTTGAGCCGCCGGATGTCGGACAGGTCGACCAGCTTGCGCAGGTACGCGGCGTACTCGGCGAGCAGGTCCTTGTGCTCGACAGACCCCTTGGTCTCAGCCGCCGCGTGTTCGGCCCCAGCCTCCACATCGGCCTGGATCTCGGTGAGACCCGAGTCCTGGCCAACAGGAGCGGCACCGGCCCGGCAGAGCTTGATGCCGTTGTACTCGGCCGGGTTGTGGCTGGCGGTGAACATCGCGCCGGGCAGCTGCAGGCTGCCGGAGGCGAAGTACAGCATGTCGGTGCTGGCCAGACCGATGTTGACCACGTCGACGCCGGTCGAGGTGACCCCGTCGCCGAACGCGTCGGCCAGGCCGGGCGACGAGTCGCGCATGTCGTACCCGATCACCACGGCGGGCCCGCCGACCAGCCTGGCGAAGGCGGCGCCGATGGCGCGCACGAGGTCGGTGTCGATCTGCTCGCCCACCACGCCGCGGATGTCGTAGGCCTTGAAGACACCGGACAGGTCGCGCACGGGGTACTCCCAGGGGGTCGGGCAGGCTGGCCCTGCGGCAGCCCGCGACTACTCGCCAGGAGCCTACCGGCGGCGACGCGGTGGCGACGCCCAGCGTCGCCAGTGGCCCACCGGGTCGGTCGTTATTCGGTGACCGGGTCGGGCAGTACCCGCAGGTGACCGCGCCTGCCCGCGCCCGCGGCCTGGTCCGGCTGCTCGACCGGGCGGTCGACCCGACCGGCCTCGCGCACGGCCTCGGCCAGCGCGGTCAGGTCGTCCACCGAGGGTTCCGGGAGGGCGAAGGCGCCGTCGTGGCGCACGACCTCCCAGCCGCGCGGGACGGTGAGCCGCAGCGCGTGCTCCTCGCAGAGGTCGTAGCTGTGCGGTTCGGAGTAGGTGGCCAGCGGTCCGACGACCGCGGTGGACTCCGCGTAGGCGTAGGTCAGCGTGGCGACGGCCGGGTCGAGACACCCGGTCCGTGAACACCGCCGCACGCTCCGCACGATCGGTGACCATAGCGCCTCCGCGGCCCCTCGCGCCCCAAGTGCCGCACGACACGCCCCCGACACGCCCAACCGGCCCAGCAGGGGACCCGCGTACCCTGCTCAGGGTGGTGACGGCTCGCAGTTCCCGGCGGCGCGGACGGCGCAATCGCGATCGACACGGACGCGGTCTGCGCGGTCCGCTGTACCCGTCGACGCTGCCCGCGGCGAGCACGCGCGCGGAGAAGTTCGACGCGCTGGTGCTCGACGCGCTCGAGCCCATCGAGGCGCGCTGGCGCACCGAGTTGACCAAGCTCGACGTCGCGGTCGACGACGTGCCCGAGGTCACCCCGGACACCCCGGACGGGGTGCTCGCCGACAGCGGCGTCCCGCTCGCCCGGCTGGTGCGCGCGGGCGTGGACCGCAGGGGCCAGCCGACCAGGGCGCGGATCGTGCTCTACCGGCGGCCGCTGGAGGCGCGCGCGAAGGACAGCGCCGACCTGGCCGACCTGGTGCACGACGTGCTGGTCGAGCAGGTCGCCGCCTACCTGGGGTTGGACCCGGGCGTGATCGACGGCGAGTCCTGACCCCGGCCGCGCGCCGGGATCGCGGTCAGCAGGGCGAACAGCATCACAGCGGCCTGGATGAGCAACAGCAAGCCGCGCAACGTCGTGGGCTGCTCTAGGCGCACTTCAGCCGCTCGGATGGGTACCGCTACCGCGACCGAACTGCCCCATGCCCGCACGACCGCGACAGGCCTACCGTCGACTGTGGCTTCCCAGCCGGGTTCTTCCTCGGCGGTGACCACAAGCAACCGTCCTTCAGCGCCATCGGACACCTTGACGGCGATCTGCGGTGGGGCGGCGTCGATCGGCACCGCGGCGTCGGTTGTGGGCGTACCGCCGGTGAGGGCTAGATGCGCTTCGTCAGGCGGAAGTAGGTAGGCCGAACCGGAACGCGGTAGGAGCCGGAACACGGCGGCTCCAGTGGACGTTGCCGGTGCGTTCGCGACAAGAGTGCCTGCGCGGTCTTGGAAGCGCTGCGCCTCGGCCTGCGGGACCACGACGAACAGCACACCCGTTGCGGCGGCCTTGTGCACCGCGGACCGGACTCGGTCCGAGTCATCCGAGCGCAGTTCGCGCTCTAGCGCGGCGAGCCGGGGACTGGCGGACGGGGTCGGGGCGAGGTCGTCATCCCCGAACAGCGGTGCGCGACCCGTCACCTGTCGGGGTGGTTGGTCGGAGAGGACCAAAAGGGACCGGTTGGTGTTGGCGAGTTCGGCGGTCAACGTGGTCGCCAACTTCTCGCCGCCGGAGTCGTCGAGCGGGCCCTGTCGACCGGGGATGACCACGCCGATGACAAGAACACCCAACGCGGCCGCACCAGCGAACACGGCAGGCAGTCTTACCGGCGTCCTCCCGGTGCGCACAGCGCCTAGAAGCGCCCACACCAGCCCCCAGCCGACCATCAGCAGCGGCACCCCGGTCCACGCGGGCACAGCAGGGCCACCACTCAGCGGTGTCGCGGGCACCAGTCGCACGAGGACGACGGTGACCGCGCCCAGTAACGCGAAACCCAACCCAGGTAGCACAGCCCGCCGTGCACCGAAAGCGATCCCGGCCGCGACCGCCGCCAGGATCGCGAACCCGACGAACGACCACGCCCCGGGTCCACCGGCATTGAGGCTCATCAGGTCGACCAGCGAGGCTGCGGGCGACTCGACCACCGTGCCGATGCCGTGCAGGACGACGCCGGGGTGCTGGATCACGACGGCGGGCCACGGCAGCAGCAACGCCAGCGGCATGAGCACCAGCAGGAACAGCGCCGCACCGCGCCGCGTGCCACCGGCGGGCACCAGCACGAACGCGCCGAGCGCCATGACGACCAACGTCAGGTGGGTCAACGGGGAGAACGCCCCGATGGCCGCCAACCCGAGCGCGGTGCCCGCCGTGGTCGACAGCCAGGCCCCCTGACCGACCCGGTGACGGCCGATCAGCGCGGCGATCCCGGAGGCCACCAACGGGAGCAGGACGTGCACTACGACCGCGTCGAGCCTGCCTTGCGCGACGGCCGCCGTGGCGGGGGGCAGCAGCGCGTACCCCAGCGCGAGCAGTGCCCGCACCCAGCGGCGCACCGGCGCCCTTCTAGTCGCGATGTACGCACTTAGGCCTGCCAGCGGCAGATCCGCGAGCAACAGCAACGCCACTACGGCCTGCGGACCGCCCACGGGTGCGAACACAGTTCCGAAGACGCCCAGCACTGCCAGCGCCGCCGGAGCGGGTGCGGCCGTGCCACCGGACATGCCGTGCCAGGTCGCCAGGTACTCGGCCCACACCTGATCCAGCGACCCGACCGGCGCCAGGCGTCCGCCCGCGAGGTCCAGCCCGAGCCTGCCGGAGTTCACGACGAACGCCAGCGCCACCAAGCCGAGCACCAACAGCAACGGCGGCGCGAAGGCGATCTGCCGCAGCACCCTGGACCGATCGACCTGGACGAGCACCGGCGCCGGTTCCGGCGACGTCCCGTCCCGGCGCACCGGCGACGGTCGTGGTCCTGGACTCGGCGCCAACCCGGTCGGCGGTTCGGTGAGCAGCAACGGGACCGCGATCGCCTTCTCCGGTCGGCGCAACCCCGCACGCCGAGGACGACCGTCCGCCCCCGCGGGCAAGGCGTCCGGGCTCACCGGCGGCCGAGGCACCGCCTCCGGCTCCAGCCACACCGGGTCGTAGTCGTCGGGCAGCCTGCCCAGCGCGGCATCGGCGGCCACCCGCCTGCGGACCATGGTCGAGACCGCGCCACGCACCGCGTTGCGCAGCCGGGTCGCACGGCTGGTGAACAGTCCGCGAACACTCCCTGACCGCGTCGTCCGCGTGGCCCGGTCCGCGCGCGCTGCCCGCAACCCCGCGCCGCCGCCGAGCAGGTACGCCAGCGCGCGCAGTTCCGCGCGGGCGTCGGCCAGCCTGCGTTGCATTGCGAAACCCAGTGCCCGCAGCAGACACAGCACCGCGAGCCGGGGCACGCCGACCACGAACGAGAACGTCGAGCAGTTCACCAGGAAGGTGCGCAGCCCGTGCCCCCTGGCCAGCGCGCGCGGGGTGCCACCGAGCCGGGGCACGCCGACGTCGATCCGCCTGCGCCGGGTGGACACCGCACGGGCGTGCCGGATCCGCGCCTTGGGGACGCAGAGGACGACGTGGCCTGCCCGGTTGGCCCGCCAGCCCAGGTCGACGTCCTCGCCGAACAGCGGCAGCGCCGGGTCGAACCCGCCGAGCGCGTCCCACACCGAGCGGCGCACCAGCATCCCGGCCGAGGACACCGCGAGCACCTCGGTGCTCTGCTCGAAGCCCCGGTCGCCGCCCCGGCCGAGCCGCGCCCAGTCCAGTTCGGACGGTCCGAGGCCGGTCTGCCGGTGCCCGGCCGCGTCGGTGGAAAGTCCGGCCTCGACCACCAGCCGGGGGTCCTGCCAGTCCACCACCAGCGGCCCGAGCACACCGGCCCGCGGCGACACCTCGGCCGCGAGCAGCAGGGTGGCCAGGCAGTCCTGGTCGGGCGCGGAATCGTCGTGCAGCAGCCAGATCCAGCCGCCGGGGTCGCCCCAGCGCTCGACGGCGTGCTCGAGCGCGGCGTGCACCGCCTGGCCGTACCCGGTCGCGGCGTCGAGCGTGATGACCCCGTCGAGCACCTGGTCCGGACCACGTGCGGCGGCCGCGAGGAGCTCGGCGGTGCCGTCGGTCGAACCGGTGTCGACCGCCAGCACGTGCCGCGGTCGGGGGTTGGACCGGCGCAGCGCCGACAGCGCGGGCCGCAACCACTCGGCGCCGTCGTGGCAGACCAGGACGGCGAGCACCGGCGCGGTGCGCAGCACAGGCGCGCCGCGCGCCAGTGCCGACCGGGACCGGGCGGGCACGGGCCAGCACACCTCCCTCGTTG
The DNA here is from genome assembly GCF_024171945.1 of Actinokineospora globicatena. Classification (GTDB taxonomy): domain Bacteria; phylum Actinomycetota; class Actinomycetes; order Mycobacteriales; family Pseudonocardiaceae; genus Actinokineospora; species Actinokineospora globicatena. The sequence goes on along the minus strand of NZ_JAMTCR010000002.1, from coordinate 1,869,791 downwards.
GCGGGTCATGTGACCGCCCACCGTACGACGGGACGCGCTGGACCGTGGTGAAGGCGCGGGCGGTCAGCCCGCGTTATCGACCGTTCCCGCGACCACCTTGAGCCCGGACTCCCCAGTACAGGCCCTCGGCGTGCTGTCCGCGGTCAGACCTAGACCGCGCGCTTCTTGAGCTTGCGCCGCTCCCGTTCGGACAGACCGCCCCAGATGCCGAAGCGCTCGTCGTGCGCCAGGGCGTACTCCAGGCACTCCGAGCGGACCTCGCAACCGAGGCAGATCCGCTTGGCCTCCCTGGTCGAGCCGCCCTTCTCGGGGAAGAACGCCTCGGGGTCGGTCTGCGCGCACAGTGCGCGCTCCTGCCACTCCTGCTCCTCGGACTCGTCGAAGAACCCGGAGAACACCCCGAGGTCCTCTGTCGACCGCTCGCCCCACTCCACGACGCGGCCCCCGTCACCCAATCCCTGCATGATCGCCCGCCTCCTCGCCTTCCGCACTCCCCGGCTGGCGGATGCCATCGGCCGTCCCCGTGGCGAATGACATCGATGTGATTACACCCGTGTCGCCGCGGCGGGTCAAGCGCGGCCCCCGAGCGGGTGATGGGATATGTGCACCCCGTACCCGATCGTGTACCTGCCGAAACCGCGGCGAATGCCGGTCCGGTCACCCGCCAACCGGCCGACATTGCCACACTTGTGTCGTGCAGCGATCAGCGGTTCGCCCGTCACCGGTCTTCCTCGCCCTCGTGGTGCTCACCGTGGGTGGTGCCCTGCTGACCCTGCTGAAGGGCGAAACCGCCCTGCGCGCAGGGGTTTTCCTGCTCGTCATGGGCGGCTGGGCGGTGTCGCTGTGCCTGCACGAGTTCGGGCACGCGATCGTCGCCTTCCGCGGTGGCGACCGCGAGGTCTACTTCAAGGGCTACCTCACACTCGACCCGCGGCGCTACACCGACCCGGTGCTGAGCCTGCTGCTGCCGCTGCTGTTCCTGGCCATCGGCGGCATCCCGCTGCCCGGCGGGGCGGTGTGGATCAACCACCACGCGCTGCGGTCCCGAGCGGTGGACTCAGCCGTCTCGCTGGCCGGGCCGTTCTCGAACCTGGTCATCGCCTTCCTGCTGACCGTGTCGGTGAACGTCTTCGACCCGGCCCCCGGCATCGCCTGGGGCCTGTCGTTCCTGGCGTTGCTGCAGCTCGCGGCGTTCGTGCTGAACATGCTGCCGGTGCCCGGCCTGGACGGGTGGGGCGCCATCGAGCCGTACCTGTCCTACGAGGCGCGCCGCTTCGGCGCCAAGGCCAGGCAGTGGGCGCCGCTGATCCTGTTCGCGGTGCTGATCGGCGTTCCCGGGGTGAGCGAGGCGTTCTGGGACGTGGTGCAGGCCCTGTTCGGCGCCCTGGGCGGCGACGAGACCGCCGCGTACTTCGGGCAGCGCGCGTTCTTCTTCTGGCAGTAAACCCGAATGTGAAAACCATCTCGGTGGCCGGGCGACCGGTCACCGACTGAGCTTGCGAGGGTCGCCGACCGTGAAGGTAGTGGTTGTCGTCGGCGGGGTCGGGGGAGCCCGGTTCCTGCTCGGTGTGAAGAAGTTCCTCGGTTTACCGCCGGAGGGCGAATCGGACTCACCCGGCGCGCACGAGGTCACCGCGATCGTGAACACCGCGGACGACATCTGGCTGCACGGGCTGCGGATCTGCCCGGACCTGGACTCCTGCATGTACACCCTCGGTGGCGGTAGCGACACCGAGCGGGGTTGGGGCCGGACCGGGGAGAGCTGGACGGTCAAGCAGGAGCTGGCGGCCTACGGCGCGGACCCGGAGTGGTTCGGCCTCGGCGACAAGGACATCGCGACCCACCTGGTGCGCACCAGGATGATGCGCGCGGGCTACGAGCTCTCCGACATCACCGCGGCGCTGAGCGACCGCTGGAAGCCGGGGGTCCGGCTGCTGCCGATGACCGACGACCGGGTCGAGACGCACGTGGTGATCGACGAGCCCGGCACCGGCGAGCGCAAGGCGGTGCACTTCCAGGAGTGGTGGGTCCGCTACCGCGCGGAGCCGAGGGCGCAGTCGATCGTCCCGGTCGGCGCGGACGAGTCGACGCCCGCGCCCGGCGTGGTGGAGGCGATCACCGACGCCGACATCGTGCTGCTGGCGCCGTCGAACCCGGTGGTGAGCGTCGGCACGGTGCTGGCGGTGCCCGGGGTGCGCACCGCGCTGCGCAAGACCGAGGCGCCGGTGGTGGGGGTCTCGCCGATCATCGGCGGGAAGCCGGTGCGCGGGATGGCCGACGCGTGCCTGGCGGCGATCGGGCTGCCGACGACGGCCGAGGCGGTCGGTCGGCACTACGGGTCGCGCGCGTGCTCGGAGAACGGCGTGCTCGACGGGTGGCTGGTGGCCACCGGCGACACCGCGGACGTGCCGGGGGTGGCCGTCCGGGCGGTCCCGCTGCTGATGTCCGATGTGGACGCGACGGCGGCGATGGTGCGCGCGGCCGTCGACCTCGGCGGGGTCGACTTTGGCTGAGCACGGCGCGCGGGGCAGCGTCGAGATCCTGCCGGTGACCGGGCTGCCCGAGTTCCGACCGGGCGACGACCTCACCGGCGCGATCGCGGCCGCGGCCCCGTGGCTGCGCTCGGGCGACGTGGTGGTCGTCACCAGCAAGATCGTGTCCAAAGTGGAGGGCAGGCTCTACCGGGTGCCGAGCGACCCCGCGGGCCGGGAGGCGGCCAAGCGGCGCGCGGTGCTGGAGGAGGCCGACCAGGTCATCGCCGCCAAGGGCGCGACGCTGATCACGGTCAACAAGCGGATCGGCGTGGTGCAGGCGGCCTCCGGGGTGGACGCGTCGAACGTGGCCCGCGACGAGATCGCGCTGCTGCCCGCCGACCCGGACGGCTCGGCGATCGCGCTGCGCAACGGCCTGCGCGAGCGGCTCGGCGTGGAGGTCGCGGTCGTGGTGACCGACACGATGGGCCGGGCCTGGCGGGTCGGGCAGACCGACGCGGCGATCGGCTCGTCCGGGTTGGGCGTGCTGCACTCCTACGCGGGCGCGGTCGACCAGCACGGCAACGAGCTGGCGGTGACCGTCGTCGCGGTGGCCGACGAGGTGGCCGCGGCGGCCGACCTGGTGAAGGGCAAGCTCGGCGGCGTGCCGGTCGCGATCGTGCGCGGCCTGGAGATCGGCGACGACAAGTCCACCGCGCGCGACCTGGTGCGCGCGCCCGAGGACGACCTGTTCCGCCTGGGCACGGCGGAGGCGATCACCCGGGGGCGGCGGGAGGCGGTGCTGCTGCGCCGGTCGCTGCGGTCCTTCGCCGACGAGCCGGTCGACGTCGGTGCCATCCGGCGCGCGGCGGCGGCGGCGGCCACAGCGCCCGCGCCGCACCACACGCGCCCGGTGCGGTTCGTGCGGCTGGCGGCCCGGCGGTCGGAGCTGCTCACGGCGATGCGGGAGGCCTGGGAGTCGGACCTGCGCGGCGACGGGCTCGACGACGCGGCGGTCGCCCGGCGGGTCAAGCGCGGGGACCTGTTGGTGGCGGCGCCGGAGATCGTGCTGCCGTTCCTGGTCCGCGACGGGGCGCACGAGTACCCGGACCCGCGCCGGGCAGCTGCGGAGCGGACGATGTTCACCGTCGCCGGTGGTGCCGCGGTGCAGGGGTTGCTGGTGGCCCTTGGCGCGGAGGGCCTGGGGTCCTGCTGGGTATCCTCGACGATCTTCTGCCCGGACGTGGTGCGCTCGGTGCTGGGGCTGCCCGCGTCCTGGGAGCCCCTCGGCGCGGTCGCGGTCGGGCGGCCCCCGCAGGAGCTGACCCCGCGCGAGCCGCGGGACGAGGAGTTGCTGGAACTGTGAGCCCGCACCCCGACGCGGTCGCGACGATGTCCGCTTGGCGCCCGGCCGACCCGACCCAGGAGTCGTTGCGGCAGGCCTTCCTCGGGTTCCTGCTCGCCCGGCCGGACGCGTGCCTGCGCGCGTGCGAGCCGGGGCACATCACCGCGTCGGCGCTGGTGTTCGACGCGCACGGCGAGTACGTGCTGCTGACCCTGCACCCGAGGGTGGGCCGCTGGTTGCAGCTCGGCGGGCACTGCGAGCCCTCGGACCGGACGCTGGCCGGGGCGGCGCTGCGCGAGGCGACCGAGGAGTCGGGGATCGCCGGACTGCGCATTGACCCGGTCCCGCTGCACGTGGACGTGCACCCGATCACCTGCTCGCTGGGGCTGCCGACCCGGCACTTCGACGTGCGGTTCGCGGTGCGGGCGCCCGAGGGGGCGCAGCCGGTGCGCAGCGCCGAGTCGCTTGACCTGCGCTGGTGGCCGGTGGACGCATTACCCGACGGCGGCGTGGAAATCGACCCGATCCTGGCCGTTCTCCGGTGAGTTCACCTTCTTAGGCGATGCAAGTTGTGGGTGTTTTGCCGGACGGCCGAGAGAATTGTTTCTCATTACCGCGAAGAGGTCGTCCGGCCGACCCCCGGCGCGCGATGTTGCTAGCTTTATCTCCATGACCGAGGAATTCGCCTGGCTGTTCCGCTACGACGACCGCGGCGACATTCTGCTGGAGGCGGCGCACGCCAAACGCCGGGCGGGCGAGTCGAGCGCCGCTATCGGATACCTGGACGCGGCCATCGCGCTCGGCGGTGAGGACCGCGGTTTCGCCAGGGTCGCCCTCGCCGACCTGATGTTCGACCTCGGTCGGCCGCTGGAGGCCGAGATCCAGTTCGACCTGCTGCGCGACGAGCTGCCGATCCACCCGGCGCCCTGCGAGCTCGCCGCCGAGATGCACGCCGAGCGCGGTGAGCTCCGCTCGGCCGCCGAGTGGTATTCGCTGGCCATCGCGAACCTGCTGCCGCACGAAATGGCGGAACTGGACCACGCCGACGCGCACCTGAGCTACGCGAACAGCCTGCTCATGGGTCGGCACCGGTGCAGGCGCGCACTCGGACTGGCGCACGACGATTGGGACAACTGCGCGCTGCTCGACCTGACGCGGTGAACTCCGCTCACATCCCGCGGTAGTCCTTCACCGAGAGCCGCGGTCCGAACCGGGGTTTGCGGAATCCGCTCGCCTCGATGTAGCGGACGACCCGTTGCCGGTGCGGCGCGTACGGGGCCAGCAGTTCCAACATGCCCCGGTCGTCGGTTTTGCGGCCCGCGAGCGCGTAACCGACCAGTGCCGGGATGTGGAAGTCGCCCACGCTCACCGCGTCCGGGTCGCCCCAGGCGCGCTGCGCCACCTCGGCGGCCGTCCACACGCCGATGCCGGGCACCTTGCGCAGGAACAGCCTGCCGTCGACCCCGCGCAGCCGCGCGGCCTGCTCCAGCCGACCGGCGACCTGCGCGGCGGCGGTGATGGCCCGCCTGCGCGCCGAGTCGACGCCCGCCTTGTGCCACTCCCAGTCCTGGATGCCCAGCACGGCCACCGGGGTCGGCGGGACGGACATGCCCTCCGGCGCGGGCCCCGGGGCCGGGACGCCGAACCGCCTAGCCAGTTCCCGCCAGGAGCGGCGCGCCTCCTCGCCGGTCACCTTCTGCTCGAGGACGGCGGCGAGCAGGACGTCCCACACCCGACCGGTGGCGCCGAGGCGGATCCCCGGTCTGCTGCGGCGTGCTTCCGCGATCACCGGGTGTAGCGGTTCGAACCCGCTGTCGTCGTCCTCCGCGCCGAGCAGCGCGGGCACGCCGTCGAGCAGCACCCCCGCGCCGGGGCCCCAAGCGGTGGCCTGGACCTCCGCCGAGGACCTCGTCAGGAAGAGGGTCCCCGGACCGTCGTCGGTGGTCGCTGCCAGCCACGCCCCGGACGGGTCGAGCCGGAAGGCGGGGTCACCGGCGCCGCGGCGCAGCGGCCGCAGGACCTGGGCCAGGTCGAGCGGGAAGCCGGGGCGCCAGGCGCGGGTCGACGTCATCACGAGGACCGTACCGCCCCGTTGGTTACAGTTAGTGCTGCCGGAGCCCTGCCCCCACCACCAAGGACACCTGCCAGTGACGCTGACAGAACTCTTCGTAGTCGTTCCCGCGGGTGGCAGCGGGACCCGCCTGTGGCCGTTGTCGCGGGCGAGCAACCCCAAGTTCCTGCACGCGCTCACCGGGACCGACCGCTCGCTGCTGCAGGCGACCTTCGACCGGCTGACGCCGCTGGCCCCGCCGGAGCGGCTGCTGGTGGTCACCGGCACCGCGCACGCCGCCGGGGTCGCCCGGCAGCTGCCGGACCTGCCCGACAGCAACATCCTGGTCGAGCCGTTCGCCCGCGACTCGTGCGCGGCGATCGCGCTGGCGGCCGCGGTGATCGAGCGGCGCAGCCCCGGCGCGGTCATGGCGTCGTTCGCCGCGGACCACCTGATCACCGACACGGACGAGTTCGCGCGGACGGTCGAGCGGGCGGTGGCGGGTGCGCGCGAGGGCTACCTGATGACCATCGGCATCACCCCGACCCGGCCCGAGACGGGGTACGGCTACCTGCGGTTGAGCGCGCAGGCCGAGCGCGGGGTGATCCAGCCGGTGCTGGAGTTCAAGGAGAAGCCGTCGCTGGAGGTCGCCAGCCGCTACGTCTCCTCCGGCTCGTACCTGTGGAACGCCAGCATGTTCGTGTGGCGGACGGACCTGTTCCTCGCCGAGCTGGCGGCCCGCAGGCCGGACGTGGCCGGGCCGATCGCGGCGATCGCGGCGGCGTGGGACACCGACGAGCAGGAGGACGTGCTCGCCGAGCTGTGGCCGACGGTGCCCAAGGTGGCCGTCGAGTACGCGGTGATGGAGCCCGCCGCCGAGGAGGGCAAGGTCGCCACCGTGCCCGGCGACTTCGGCTGGAGCGACATCGGCGACTTCGAGACCGTGGTCCGGCTGCTCGGCACCGACGTCGGCCAGGGCGGCCGCTCGTTCTCGCCCGCGACCCGCAGCCGGGCCGTCGTCGTCGACGGCGAGGACGTGATCGTGGTCCCGAACAGCGGTCGGCTGGTGGCCACCCTCGGCGTCCGGGACCTGATCGTGGTCGACACCGACGACGCCGTGCTGGTCTGCGACCGCGACCGCGCGCAGGACATCAAGCGGCTGACCGAGATCCTGCGCGAGCACGGCGAGGCCGACTACCTGTGAATCCGGCTCGGATTCCGCGGTGATCGGCCTGGGTCGATGACGCGGCGTGCCGGGCGGGATACTCTGACGGGGTTGCAGGAGAAGTACAGCAGCACCGAGCACCACTGGCAGCGACGCAGGAAGGCCGCCACATGGACCCCCGTGACCGGGCCGATGCCATCCTGGCGCGGGCCCGCGCGCGCGGCGCCTTCGTCGTCACCCCGGACAGCGCCATCTCCCCGATGGACGCCGCCGCGACCCTCCAGATCCCCCGGGCCGTCGTCGCCGCCATCGACGCGGAGGACCCCGACATCACCATGGTCTTCCCGGTGGAGTCCTTCCCCCCGGACCCCCACCGCCCCACCGAGGAACTCCCCGCGATAGCGCAGGAAGCCGCCACCCAATCAGTGGCCGCCCCACCCCGCCCGCCGCGCCCCCACCCCACCCCCCGCCCCCACCAGGACGGCCTCCTCCCCACCTCGCGCCCCCAACACCCCCAGCACCGCCCCTCCCTCTCCCAACGCCTAGACGGCGACCACTGAGCGGGGCTGCACGCCCTCTAGTACTTCTCTAATCGCGCGACAGGTCCTCCGAGCAGCCGTCCGCGCAAGAAACCCCCAACAGCTCATTTCGACGCGTCCACCTCACACCCACAGACGCCTCGACGCAGCCCACCCCGCATGGCCCCAAGACCGCACTGACCCACGAGGCAGAGCCCGCAGCAGCCTCCAGACACTGCCCCGCGTGACTCCCCGCCCGTACCTCTAGGCCACTCCCCGCAAGCCCCACCACAGGCCTAACCCCACAAGACACCCCACCGCAGGCACCCCACCGCGCCCGTTAGCCCAGCCCCGGCACGCCCCTCAACGGCACCCCTCTAGGCCCAGCCCCCGCCGCGCCCTCTAGGCCCCCGCCACGCCTCTAACCCCTGCCGCAGTCCTATGCCCAGCCCGGTAAGACCCCCACCGCGCCCTCTTCGCGCGCACGCGGTCCCACCCCCGCCCAGCCCCCACCCTCTCCGGGGGGCGGCCCTGGTCCAGTCTACAAGGACCCCCCCGACAGTCGATCTTGAACCAACCCCCGCAGAGATCCACATGTGGATAACTTCTGTCACCCAGAAGACGGAACTTGCGCAGCAGGACAACCTGCCCCGAAGATCACCGCAACAGTCCCACTAGGACAGTCAGCGCGTCTCAAGCCGCAGCCGCACAGCCAATCCAGCCTTGATGGCCAGGCGCAGAGGAGCCCACGCCGGGCCGCGGTGGCGGTCGGCGATGAACCGGTAGGCGCTGTCGTGGTGGGCGACGAGCATCTTCTCCGAGACCTTCGCCGTGGACACGCCCTGGATGTGCATGACGCTCGCCGACGGCACGTACACGTTCTGCCACCCGGCCTGGCTCAGCCGCTCGCCGAGGTCGACGTCCTCGAAGTACATGAAGTAGCGGGTGTCGAACCCGTCAACGGAATCGAACGCGGCGCGGCGCAGCAGCAGGCACGAACCGGACAGCCAGCCCGCCTCGCGCTCGCGCACGTCGGTCGCGGACTGCTTGTAGGCGCGGGTCCACGGGTTCGCGGGCCACACCTTGCCGAGCAGGCCGTGGCCGATGCCCTTGCTCAACGAGGGCACCTCGCGCGCCGACGGGTACACCGCGCCGTCGCGTTCGGTGATCAGCGGCCCGAACGAACCACCGCGCGGCCAGCGCTCGGCGGCGGCGAGCAGGTCGTCGAGCGAACCGGGGGCCCACTCCAGGTCGGGGTTGGCCACCACGACCCAGCCGTACTCGGGGCCGAGCGCGGCGACACCGCGGTTGGCGCCGCCGCCGTAGCCGAGGTTGCCGCCGGTGCGGACCAGGTCGACGTGGTCGTGGGCGGCCGCGGCGGCCTCGGGGGCACCGTCGACCGAGCCGTTGTCGGCGAGCACGACCCGCACGTCGCGGCTGGTCGCGGCGGCCAGGGTCTGGACGAACCGCTCCAGCGTGTCGCCGGGCGAGTAGGTCACGGTCACCACGGCGAGCCGGTCGCCGTAGGCGGTGGGTTCAGCGGTCACGACCCGACATTGTGCCCGACGCCACCCGCGCCCGGCCGCTCACCCAGCGCGCACGCGCCAACCGACCAGCTCGCCCCCTAACGGGTGAACTTCCACCCTCCACTCTGGACATACCCGGCCGGTGTGCGCCAACCGGACGCGGCCGGTTGGGGCGATCGGGGTAGGGCACGGCCGCGCGCGTGCGGGTGCCCGTGCGCGCGCGGCGTTTCGCGCGGTTGAGCACCCATCACGGGCTGCGATGAGGCACGCTATGGCTGGTGGCACCGCGGCCACGGCCGCCCGACCGGCGGTAGCAGCACGGCGAGGAGGCAGGGTTGGCCGAGGGCACCCAGGCGGACCCCGCGCGCGGGCCGAACGCCGTGACCGCACGCGAGTCAGGGGGACGTCCGCATGCCTAAGCCGATCCGGGTGTTGATCGACGGAACACCACTGCTTGGCAACCGAACCGGCATCGGCCGCTACACCGCCGCGCTGGCCGAGGAACTCGCTTCGTCGTCCCATGTGGACATGCGCGCGGTAGCGTTCACCCTGCGCGGTTGGCGCGCGCTGCGCCGCGTCCTGCCGCACGGGGTCCGGGCGCGCGGCATCCCGTCACCCGCCGGTCTGCTGCGCGCGGCGTGGCTGCGCGGCCCGTACCCGCCGGTCGAGCTGTTCGCCGGGCTCACCGATGTCGTGCACGGCACCAACTTCGTGCTCCCCGCGACCTTCCGCGCCGGCGGTGTGCTGACCGTCCACAACCTCAGCTTCCTGGACTACCCGGAAGAACTCTCGCGCTTCGACACGACGCTGCCGGAGCTCGTGCGGGTCTCCGCGCACCGGGCGGGCGTCATCTGCACCCCGTCCAAGGCGGTCGCCGACCTCGTGGTCTCGCGCCTCGGGGTGCCGGAGGAGAAGGTCAGGGTCACCCCCCTGGGCGTCGACCCGGCGTGGTTCACCGCCCGCCCCCCGAACCCGGACCTGGCCCGGCGGCTCAACCTGCCCCGGGAGTACCTGCTGTACGTGGGTTCCGCGGGTCCGCGCAAGGCACTGGACTGGCTGATCAAGGCGCACGCGAACACGCCGTCCCTGCCGCCGCTCGTCCTGGTCGGCCCGGGTCACACGGCATCCGGCGGCCGCGTCCGCACCACCGGCTACGTGTCCGAAGCAGACCTCCGCAGCGTCATGGCAGGCGCCTCCGCCCTGGCCCTCCCCTCCCGCGACGAGGGCTTCGGCCTCCCGGTGATCGAGGCCATGGCCTGCGACGTCCCCGTCGTCTGCACCGACGTCCCCGCCCTCCGCGAGGTCTCCGGCGGCCACGCCACCCTCGTCCCCTTCGGCGAGATCGACGCCATCGCCACAGCCCTGGTGGAAGCCCTGGAAAACTCCCTCTCCCCCACCACCATCAGCGCCCGCCGAACCCACGCCGCCACCCACACCTGGCGCCGCTGCGCCGAACTGACAGTCTCCGCCTACCGCGCCGCCGCAGGCCGCTAACCCCCACACCCCCCAAGTCCGATCGCCTCACCTCCCTAGCGCCCGGCGCTCCACCACGTCCCCACGCCACTCCCAGCCCACCACCGACGACTGGCGAAGACCCGACAACGTTGGCCCCCAAGCGCTCGTCGACGACGTTGGCCGCCCACCGCTCCACGAAGGCGCTGGTGCCAGGCCTGCTCGATGGGGTGGACTTGTTTTGTGTGGGGGAGGACCACCCGTAGCGTCGGTAGCGGACAGGGCCATGCTTTTCGGCCCCTGCTTTGCGGTCCTGCCACGGGTGGTTCAGGGGCCCCGCACAAAACAAGTTCGCCCCATCGAGCTCTTCGCATTCTCGCGCCTGTTCGATGGCGCAGCCGAGGCGTCCACCGCAGCGAAGCGAAGGCACCGAAAGCCGGAGATCCCCAGCTCAACGCCTTGCCGCCCACGGCCCCAAGATCAACCCGAACCAAAGACCCCCGAATACACAGCCTACCCAAGGGAACGCAAAGCCAGAGAGGCTGAAACCAGAGCCTGTGGACAACCCAGCCCCATGTGGACAACCCAACACCTCAACCCGCGCCTACCCCCACCGCAAGGGCCAACAACGGCCTCACCCCCGAAACTCATCCCCGTGCCGCGCGAACGCCTCCCCCAACGCCTCCCGCCACCCCCGCAACGGCGTCAGCCCGCCAGCCACCCAGGCCGCGTTCGACAGCACCGAATACGCAGGCCGACGAGCAGGCAGCGGATAATCCTCAGTCCCGCAAGACTTGACCCGCCCCGGATCCGCACCCAACTCCTCGAAGATCGCCCGCGCGAACCCAGCCCAGGTAACCGAATCCGCCGCAGTAGCGTGCAGCACCCGCGACTCAGGCCCCTCCCCCGCAACGATCCGAGAAGCCAGCTCCGCCAACCCGCGCGCCAAGTCGTAAGTCCACGTGGGACTCCCCACCTGATCGTCCACAACAGACAGTGTGTCCCGTGAAGCCTCAAGCCGCGCCATGGTCTTGACGAAGTTCTTGCCCCACGCCCCGTACACCCACGACGTGCGCACCACCCACGCGTCGGCGCCTGAGCCCAGGACCGCGTCCTCGCCTGCGAGCTTCGTCAGGCCGTAGATCGACCGGGGGCCGGGTGCCGCGTCGACCTCGTACGGGGCTGTGCCGTCGCCGGGGAAGACGTAGTCCGTTGACACGTGGACCAGCGGGACGCCGCGCGACGAGCACACCGCGGCGAGGACCCGGGGGCCGTCGGCGTTCACCGCGAAGGCGCGGGCCTGGTCGGTCTCGGCCTTGTCGACGGCCGTGTAGGCGGCGGCGTTGACCACCACGGCGTTCTTGCCCGCGATGGTCGACACCGCCTCGATGACCGAGCCCGCGCTGGTGATGTCCAGCTCGGCCGAGCCGGGGGCGATCACCTCGACGCCGTCGAGCGCGGCCAGTTCGCGGCCGAGCTGCCCGGAGCCGCCGGGTACGAGCAGGACTAGGGACACGGTGTTCGTCAGCTCCCGGGTAGCGCGGCGCGGTTCTTCAGCGGTTCCCACCACGCTCTGTTGTCCCGGTACCACGCGACCGTCGCGGCGAGACCGTCCTGGAAGGACACCCGGGGCTGGTAACCGAGCTCGGTGGAGATCTTGGTGATGTCGACCGAGTAGCGGCGGTCGTGCGCCTTGCGGTCGATGACCGGCCGCACGAACGACTCGTCGGTGCCGGTGGCGGCCAGCAGCAGGCTGGTCAGCTCCCGGTTGGTGAGCTCCGTGCCGCCGCCGATGTTGTAGATCTCGCCCGCGCGCCCGCCGTCGGCGACCAGCTGGATGCCCCGGCAGTGGTCGTCGACGTGCAGCCAGTCGCGCACGTTGAGGCCGTCGCCGTAGAGCGGGACCTTCTCGCCGTCCATCAGGTTGGTGGTGAACAGCGGGATGACCTTCTCCGGGAACTGGTACGGCCCGTAGTTGTTCGAGCACCGGGTGATGGACACCGGCAGCCCGTGCGTGCGGGCGTAGGAGCGCGCGATCAGGTCCGAGGACGCCTTGGACGCCGAGTACGGCGAGTTGGGCTCCAGCAGCACCGACTCGCTCCACGACCCCTCGTCGATCGAGCCGTACACCTCGTCGGTCGAGACGTGCACGAACCGGCTGACCCCGGCGTCGACGGCGGCCTGCAGCAGCACCTGGGTGCCGAGCACGTTGGTCAGCACGAAGTCGGCCGCGCCCAGGATCGAGCGGTCCACGTGCGACTCGGCGGCGAAGTGCACGACCAGGTCGACCCCGGCCATGGTGGCCTTGACCACCTCGGGGTCGCAGATGTCGCCCTCGACGAAGCGCAGCCGCTCGCTGTCGGCGACCGGGTCGAGGTTGGCCCGGTTCCCCGCGTAGGTGAGCTTGTCGAGCACCACGACCTCGGCGTCGACGAGCGTGGGGTACGCCCCGCTCAACGCCTGGCGCACGTAGTGCGACCCGATGAAGCCCGCCCCGCCCGTTACCAGCACCCGCATGTAGGTCCCACCGTCCTCACACTCCGCGCGGACTCGCCGCGAGAAGTCTTCCACGTCTGTCCCCTGTCGCAGTAAACGTCGGGGCTCACCAATCCGTGTTACCGAACGAGGACGCTGACTGCCGGACCACACGGACGTGGGTAACCTGGTTCTGTCAGGTCAGACCGGGGAGGAGCGTGCGTGGGCGAGCGTGCGCGCGGAGTGGTCGACGCCGAGCACGGGGGTGACTTACCCGTGCCGCGTCGTCCGTCGCTGTTTCTGCGGATAGGCACCGTGGCGGTGCGCGTCGTGGTGACCGTCGTGTCCGTGGCGGTCGTCGCGGCCTTCGGCTACGGCTGGTGGGCCTTCAGCGGCCTGGACGACAACGTGGCCACCACCGACGTCATCGACGCGCAGCCGGGTGACCCGGCGACCGGGCGCTCGAGCACCGACCGGCTCGACACCGCGACCGACATCCTGCTGGTCGGCATCGACAGCCGCACCGACGCCTTCGGCAACCCGCTGCCGAAGGAGGTCCTCGCCATGCTCAACGGCGGCAAGGCCGACGGCGAGCGCAACACCGACACGATGATCCTGGTGCACATCCCGGCGGGCGGGAAGCGTGCGGTGGCGTTCTCCTTCCCGCGCGACTCGTGGGTCGACATCGGCGGCGGCTTCGGCAAGCACAAGCTCAACTCGGCGTTCGTGTACGCCTACAACGACGCCCGCAGGACCCTGCAGGAGCAGGGCGTCCACGACGCCAAGGAGCTCGAGGCGAAGGCGGTCGTCGCGGGCCGCAAGAACCTGATCGCCACGATCGAGCGGCTGATCGGCAAGGCCGTCACCATCGACCGGTACGCCGAGGTGAACCTGGCCAGCTTCTACGAGGTCACCAAGGCCGTCGGCGGGGTCGAGGTGTGCCTGAACAACGCGGTCGACGAGCCCAAGTCCGGTGCCCGGTTCCCGGCCGGGCGGCAGACGATCTCCGGCGCGGCCGCGCTGTCGTTCGTGCGGCAGCGCTACCAGTTGCCCAACGGCGACCTGGACCGGATCGTGCGGCAGCAGACCTTCCTCGGCGCGCTGGCCAACAAGGTCCTGTCCGCGGACCTGCTCACCGACCCGGGCCGGGCCAGGGACCTGGTGACCGCCGTGCAGAAGTCGGTCGTGCTGTCGTCGAACTGGAACCTGTCCCGCTTCGCCGCCCAGATGCAGGGCCTGAGCAGCGGCAACATCGAGTTCCGGACCATCCCGAACCAGGGCGACGCCAAGATCGGCGGCGCCGACGTGATCAAGGTCGACCCGGAGCAGGTCGCGGCCACCGTCAAGCAGGTCATCGACCAGGCCGACGGGGTGATGAGCAGGCCGAGCAGCACCACCGGCGCTCCCGGCGGCACCACCGGTTCCGGGGGCGGCGCGCTGCCGCTGGTGCCGACCACCACCAGCGCGAAGCCGACCGGCGCCATCACGGTGGACGTGCGCAACGGGTCGAACACCAAGGGCCTCGCTGGCGTCGTGCTCGACCGGCTGGCCGGTCACGGCTTCCTGCGCGGGCAGGTCGGCGACGCGGCGGTGCAGCGCGGTTCGGTGGTCCGCTACGCCCAGGGCGAGCTGGCCAAGGCCACCGCGGTCGCCAGCACCCTGCCCGGCACGGCGTTCACCTTCACCGAGGACAGCACGCTCGACACCGGGCACGTGCGCGTCGTGCTGGGCACCTCGTACGGGCAGGGCACGACCGGGGAGTCGGTGCTGAACCTCACCCCGACCAGCACGCCCCCGCCCACCAGGTCGTCGGCGGGGGCGACCGGGACCTCGCAGCCGAGCACCGTGGTCGACGCGCCCACGGTCGCGGCGGGCAGCCTCAAGTGCGTCAACTAGGTTTGGCCGGGTGAGCCTCACCGAGACCCTCCTGCGCCCGTTGCGTGCCTCGTCGGCGAAACCGCTGGTCACCCACTACGACGACGCGGCGGGGACGCGGGTCGAGCTGTCGGTCGCGACCACCGCGAACTGGGCGGCGAAGACGGCGAACTGGCTGGTCGAGGAGCACGACGTCGAACCGGGCACCCCGGTCGCGGTGCGGCTGCCCGCGCACTGGCAGACCGCGGGGGTCCTGCTCGGCGCGTGGTGGGCGGGCGCGCACGTGGTCGCCGACGGCCCGGCGGCAGTGACCTTCGTCGCACCCGGGGAGTCCGCGTCCGGGCTGACGGCGGCGGTGTCGCTGGACCCGATGGGCCGCGACCTGGGCGGCTCGTCCGGCGGCGTGATCGACTTCGTCGGCGAGGCCCGGCTCTTCGGCGACGACTACTTCGGCGCACCCGTCCCCGGCTCGACCCCGGCGCTGGCCGGGTTGACCGTCGACGAGGTGCTGGCGCGGGCCGCGGGACTGGCGCCCGGTTCGCGGGTGCTCTCGACTCGTGAGTGGACGGTGCCGGACGGCGTGTTGGCGGCCCTGGTGGCGCCGCTGCTGGCCGGTGGGTCGGTCGTGCAGGTGAGCAACCCGGCACGGCTCGACGCGCACCGCGGCGCCGAGCGGACCACGGTGGACCTGGTCTGATGCGGTCGTTCGCGGGCAAGGTCGCCGTCGTGACCGGTGCGGCGTCGGGCATCGGCGCGGCCCTGGTGGCGGCCTTGGTCGCGGAGGGCGCGCAGGTGGCGGCCTCGGACGTGAACGAGGTCGAACCGAGCGCCGGGGTGCGCGCGTACCGGCTGGACGTGGCCGACCGGGACGCGGTGTACGCGCACGCCACGCAGGTGGTCGCCGACTTCGGCCGGGTCGACCTGGTGGTCAACAACGCGGGGGTCGCGCTGATGGGCACCGTCGCCCAGATGAGCGACGACGACCTACGCTGGGTGATGGATATCGACTTCTGGGGCGTGGTGCACGGGACGCGGGCGTTCCTGCCGCACCTGGTGGCCACGCGCGGGCACCTGGTGAACGTGTCCAGCGTGTTCGGGCTGATCGGGGTGCCGACGCAGAGCGCCTACAACGCGGCGAAGTTCGCGGTGCGCGGCTTCACCGAGTCGCTGCGGCAGGAGGTCTCCGGCGTCGTCGGCGTCACCTGCGTGCACCCGGGCGGCATCAAGACCGCGATCGCCCGCACCGCCAGGACCTCCGACCCCGCCGACCGGGAGTCGTTCAGCCGGTCCCTCGACCGGGTGGCGATCACCTCACCCGAGCGCGCGGCCCGCGTCATCCTCGACGGTGTCCGCCGCGACCGCGCGCGCGTCCTGGTCGGCCCGGACGCCTACCTCATCGACCTGCTCCCGCGACTGCTCGGCTCCTGGTACCAGCCGCTGGTCCGCCGGGTCTTCAGCCCATCGTCCGCTGCCCGTCGAGGCTCTCGCGGATGATGTCCGCGTGCCCGGCGTGCTGCGCGGTCTCGGCGATGATGTGCAGCAGCACCCGGCGCACCGACCGCACCGCCCCGGCCTCGAACCACGGCGCCTCGGGCAGCGGGTAGGACTTGTTCAGGTCAGCGTTCTTGACGAGCTCATCGGTCTTCGCGGCGATCGCGGCGTAGTTGTCCAGGTAGGACTGGAGCGTCTCCCCCGGGTTCATCCGGTGCTCGTCCTCCCAGTCCAACGCGACGCTCTCCATCTCCGCGGCCCCACCGACCATGAACCGGTACCAGGCAGCCTCGGTCGCGGCCACGTGCTTGATCAACCCGCCGACGGTGAGCGCACTGACGGTCGACTTCTCCGCCGCCTGCGCATCGGTCAGCCCCTGCGCGGTGTAGCGCAGGAACCCCCGGTGCACGGCGAGGGTCTGCAGCAGGTCGGCCCGCTCCCCATCCAGGTCAGCGGCGGTCGGGGTGAGGGAGAGGTCAAGCGGGCTGCTCATGATCTGCGTCCTTACTGGGGTGACTCGCGGCTTCGTTGAGGACAACTCTAGGACCCCATGCGGACAACTCCGGTCCGCAATGAGGAACTTCCGCAATCTCACCCAACAGAGCTACCCGATCACGTTGCGCGATTACCCCGCCGCTACTCCCGGTTGGCGAGTTCGTCCTTGCGCCACCAGCGGTAGGTCATCAACGTGTGCACCACCGCCACCGCCGGGAGCGACAAGAAGAACCACAGCGACCGCTCACCCACCAGCCCCCCGACGGCCAGCACCACGACCGCGGCACCGACGAACCACAGATCCCGACGCCCCCGTTCGTTCCGGACCAGCCACCCGAAGAACGACGGCAACTCCCGCTCACCCGACACGCCCACACCCCTCCCCCATAAACCCCACAAACATGCCAGATCCGACGCCACCCCCGGGCGAACTTCGCCCCCTCACTCCGCCCACCCCCAGGTCGCGTTGTCCACATGCCCCCGAGTTGTCCACAGCTTTTCGCCGTCACCCCTTCGGGCGAGGGGGTCCTTGTAGACTGGGCCTGGGGACGCCCCCCGGGACAGGGTGGGGGCCGGGGTTCGCGGGGGCGGCCTCCGGAACGGCGGCGAGGCGGCGATCGGGGAGGGGCTCCGCGAGGTCGCGCCGAGAGTGGACCGTGGCCCGCAAGGTGACCCGAGAGTCCCATGTGGACAAAAAGAGGGCGGCCCGACCAAGTGGTCGGACCGCCCTGAAGCGAAAACCTCTAGCCCTTGAGCAGAGCCCGGGCCATGACCAACCGCTGGATTTGGTTGGTGCCCTCGTAGATCTGCGTGATCTTGGCGTCGCGCATCATGCGTTCGACGGGGAAGTCGCGGGTGTAGCCCGCGCCGCCGAACAGCTGGACCGCGTCTGTGGTCACTTCCATGGCGGTGTCGGAGGCGAAGGTCTTGGCGGCGCTGGAGGCGAAGGAGCCGCCGGGGTCGCCGCGTTCGACCTTGGCGGCGGCGGCGTAGACGAGGTGGCGGGCGGCTTCGACCTTCATGGCCATGTCGGCGAGCATGAACTGGACGCCCTGGAACTCGGCGATGGTCTTGCCGAACTGCTTGCGGTCCTTGACGTAGGCGACCGCGGCGTCGAGGGCGCCTTGGGCGATGCCGAGGGCTTGGGCGCCGATGGAGTGCCGGGTGTGGTCGAGGGTGCGCAGCGCGAGCCGCAGGCCCTGGCCGGGGTCGCCGATGATGCGGTCGGCGGGGATCTCGCAGTTCTCGAAGTAGATCTCGCGGGTCGGCGAGCCCTTGATGCCGAGCTTGCGCTCCTTGGGGCCGACGACGAACCCGGGGTCGTCCTTGTGCACCATGAACGCCGAGATGCCGTCGGCGGGCTTGGCCGCGTCCGGGTCGGACACCGCCATCACGGTGTACCAGCTGGACTCGCCCGCGTTGGTGATCCAGCACTTGGTGCCGTTGAGCACCCAGGTCTCGCCCTCGAGCCGCGCCCTGGTCCGCATGGACGCGGTGTCGGAGCCCGCTTCCCGCTCGGACAGCGCGTACGAGGCCATCTCCCCGTTGGCGATCGCGGGCAGCACCTGCTTCTTGAGCGCCTCGGAGCCGCCCAGGATGAGGTTCATCGTGCCGAGCTTGTTGACCGCCGGGATCAGCGACGACGACCCGCAGACCCGGGCGACCTCCTCGATGACGATGTTGGTCGCCACCGAGTCCGCGCCCTGGCCGTCGTAGGCCTCGGCGATGTGCGGCGCGGCGAACCCGGCCTTGTTGAGCGCGGCGAGCGCCTCGACCGGGAACCGCTCGTCCTCGTCGACCTCGACCGCGTGCGGCGCGATCTCCTTCTCGGCGAGGTCGCGCACGGCCGCGCGCAACGCGTCGTGCTCGTCGCCGAGCTGGTAGAGCCCGTAGCCCGCGTCCACGTCATTACCTCCCGGTAGGCCAGCGTCGGACCTGATGTTAGTACTCGTTCACATCGGTGTCCTTGTGTCCTGCGCCGCTAGGCGATGAACCCGCCCGCGATGAGGAACACGTAGGCCGCGACGACGCCGGTCACGGCGGTCATCAGGAACGCCCCGACGGCCCGCGCGACGCCCAGCCGGTACCCGGGTCTGGTCAGGGTCCACTGCCAGACCATGAGCAGGACGGCGACGAGCGCGGTCTCCGGGCGCGCCAGCGCGTCGAGGGTGCCGCCGAGCAGGGCGAGGGCGGCGAACAGCAGCACGAACCAGCCGAGCCCGGCGGTCCAGATCAGGGTGAACCCGTTGTCCACGGGCTTGCGGCCGCCGAACCCGGCGACCAGTGCCGCCGCGGTGGCGAGCAGGCCGACGACGCCGAGCCCGACCCCCACCACGCCCGCCGGGACGGACCACTTCGGCAGCAGCTCGGCCTCGGCCGGGGTCAGGCCGATGCCCATCGACAGCACGGCGACGGCCCCGTCGCCGCCCTCGGAGTAGGCGAAGGTGGCGTCGCAGGGCTTCGGGGCACCGGCGTAGTTGGCGGTGCAGCTGATCGGTCCGCCGTCGGTGATCCCCCGGCGCAGGAGGACCTCCAGCCGCCTGCCGACGACGTCCACCGCGCAGGTCTCGGTGCGGTCGACCTCGGCGCAGCTCAGGGCAGCGCGCGGGATGGTCGCCCAGTTGTCCTGGTCGGTGGCGACGGCGACGTAGTGGATCTGCTCGTAACCCCGGCTCGGCGCGACCACGGCGAGCAGGACGCACGCGCCGAACAGCACCAGCAGCAGCACGCCGGGCAGTGCCGCCCGCGGGGTCAGGCGGGGTGTGGGTTCCTGGTGTGCCATCGCTAGTCGATGTACGCCGCGCCGAGTTGGAACAGCCACAGCGCGGCGGCGGAGACGAACCCGGTGACCACCAGGGCCTCGGCCGCACGCCAGATCGCGCGCGCACGGCTCGGTGCGGCGAGCCGGTGCTGCCAGAGCACCAGCAGCGGTCCGATGACGAAGACCCCGGGGAGCAGCATCAGGATGTCGCCGCCGAGCAGCAAGGGGCTGGCGACCAGCAGCACCAGCCAGCCCACCCCGGTGCCGACCAGCAGCACCCGCGCGTTGTCGACCGGTGCGCGGCTGCCGAACCCGGCCACCGCGGCGGCGGTGAGCGCGAGCGCCAGGATGACGTACGGGATGACCGCGACCACGTTGTCCGGCTGCGACCACCACGGCCTGCCCTCGGCGACCAGGTCGCGTTCGGCGGCGGTGAGGTCGAGCCCCTCGGTCAGGAGCGCGACGGCGCCAACACCGGTAGCCGAATAGGCGTAGGTCGCCGAGCACCGCACAGACTTGCCGTCGTAGGTCGCGGACCTGCAGGCGATCTCCCTGCTCTCGCTTGCGCTGTAGTGCATAGAGACCTCGAGGCGCCGGTTCGCGACCTCCACCGAGCAAGTCGAGACCTGGCCGTCCCGCGCGCACTCCAGTGACGCACGCGGGATGTAGACCCAGTCGTCTTGGCCGTTGTTGATGGACACGGCATAGATCTGCCCGTCGTCACCGCGACCAGGTGCAGCTAACGAGAGCAGGACGGCCAAACCGAACAGGACCAGGAGTAGAGCACCAGGTAGCGCTGCCCGAGCTGTGAGCCGGGGCGGGCGTACCGGAGCGATCGCGGACATCAGGCTCCTCTGGGAGACCTTGCTCGACATTCACCGTTTCGTCCTGACCAGGCGCGCGTTACCCGCCTCACCCGGTCAGCCCAGCTAGTCGACGTACCCACCGCCGACGAGCATGAAGGCCAGCGCCACCACGCAGGGCACCGTGCCTGCCACGTACGCGACCACGCCACGGGCCCATCCCGTGCGCCATCCAGGTCGGGTCAGCGCCCACTGCCAGGCCAGCACCGTGCAGCCGCCGATCACCGCCGCAGGTTGGAGCCAGTCGGCGAACACGCCGCTGAACAGCGCCTTGGAGAACGCGAGGAGCGCGAGCCAGCCGACCGCCACGCCCACCATGAGCAGCGTGGCCTTCGCGGCAGGCGCGGGTCCCGAGAAACCGACGACGAGGGCGGCCGCCAGGGGCAGCACGAAGAGCATGAACGGCACCACGATCGGCATGCCGTTGTCGAAGCGCCACCACGGCATGGCGCCAGCGGCGACGGTGTCGAACTCGGCACGGGTCAGGCCGAGACCGTCGGCCAAGACCGCGCCGAGGGACAGGGACGTGTCCGAGCTGTAGTTGGGCACGCACGACCGCGCCTGGCCCGCGTAAGAGGCAACGCACGTCGCATCGCGACTCGGGTACTCGTCGTAGGTCGTCGCGACTCGCAGCGGCTTTCCTAAGACGTCCATCGTGCAGACAGCGGTCCGGTCGTCTTGCCGCACGCAGTCCAACACCTCGCCCGGGATGAGAGCGTAAAGCCCGTCGGCGTGCTCGATGGTGATCCTGGAGATACCGCGGCCGTCATCCCTGTTCGGCGCGAGCAGCGCCAGCACGCCGCAGGCGAGGAACAGCAGGACGATCAGCCCACCGGGCACCAACGCCCGGACGGTGACGCTTGGTGCGGCGACATCTGGTGTGGTGACCGGCGCGATCGTGGACATCAGGCTCCTCCCGGAGACCTAGCTCGACACCCACCGTGTCGCCTTGCCCACCGGCGCGTTACGAGCCTCACCCGGTCAGCCCCGGCCGAGTGGACCGCCCGCCGCTAGATGGTCGCGCCGCCGAGGAGGACGAACACCATCGCCGTCACGCAGGTCAGGCCGCTGAGCACGAGCGTCTCCAGGCCGCGGGCGAACCCGGTGCGCCATCCCGGTCTGGTCAGCGCCCATTGCCAGGCCACCACGGTGATGCCGCCGATGACGGCGGCGGGGATCAGCAGGTCGATCATCCGGTCCGTGTGCACCGCGGTCGCGAAGACGAGCAGCGCGAACCACCCCACGGCCGTGGCCATCATCAGCAGCGGTGCCTCGGCGGCGCGGGTGCGGCCGGTGAACCCGACGACCAGGGCGGCGACGAGCGGCAGCACGAAGACCACGACAGGCAACAGGATGTGCCCGCCCTCCTGGAACCGCCACCACGGCACCACCTGGTCGGCGGCGAGCTCGAACTCCTCCGGGGTCAGGTCGAGCCCCGGCAGGTAGGCGCCGACGGTGTAGTCCGGGTCCATCGCGTAGCTCGGGGCGCACGACGTGGACCGGCCCGCGTAGGTCGCCGAGCACGACGCGTACCGGTCGCCGTCCGTGCCGCCGTGGGTCATGGCGACCCGCAGCGGCTCACCGAGGATGTCCACCGTGCAGGTGGCGGTCCGGTCCTGCCGCGCGCACTCCAGCACCTCGTGCGGGACGGTCATGTCGTGGACGCTGCCCAGTGCGATGTGGATCTCACTGATGTCCGCGTCGTCACCGGTGCGCGGGGCGAGCAGGGCGAGCACGCCGACGGCCAGGAACAGCAGGACGAGCAGGCCACCGGGCACCAACGCCCTGGCGGTGACGCCGGGCGGGGCGGTCGTGGTCATCGGGCTCCTCAGCAAGATCGAACGAGACACCCGGCCTGTCGGTTCTGACCTGCCCGCGTTACCCCTGCTGGTCCGGTCAGCCCAGCGACGCCCGCAGCGCGGCGTCCTTCTCCAGCACCAACGCCTCCAGCGACGCCTGGAACTCGGCCATCCTGGCGCGCAAGGACTCGTCAGCCGCCGCGAGGATCCGCACGGCGAGCAAGCCCGCGTTGCGCGCGCCGCCGACCGACACCGTGGCGACCGGCACGCCCGCGGGCATCTGCACGATCGAGAGCAGCGAGTCCATCCCGTCGAGGTACTTCAGCGGCACCGGCACGCCGATGACCGGCAGCACGGTGGCCGAGGCGACCATGCCCGGCAGGTGCGCGGCGCCCCCGGCCCCGGCGATGACCACCTTGAGGCCGCGCTCGGCCGCGGTGGTGGCGTAGTCGAGCATGCGCTGCGGGGTGCGGTGCGCGGAGATGACGCTGACCTCGTGCGGCACGTCGAACTCGGCCAACGCCTCGGCGGCCAGCCGCATGACGGGCCAGTCCGAGTCACTGCCCATGATCACGCCGACGGCGGGGGTGTCGGACACCGGTTGTGCTCCTGTCTCGGGGAACTCGGGACGCGCGGGCAGGTCTCACTGCCTGCCCGCGCGCGGTAGGGCTAACGGATCCGGCCGCGCGGTAGGGCTAGTGGATCCGGTAGAGCTAGTGGATCTCGTGGCCGTCGAGCCACTCAGCGGTGGACAGCCAGTGCGCGGCCAGCTTGGCGCGCGTGCGGGTCTCGGTGAGATCGGTGCCGAGGAAGGTCACGTGCCCGACCTTGCGACCGGGGCGCTCCTGCTTGCCGTAGTTGTGCACGCGCGCGTCGCGGAACCGGGCGAAGAGGTGGTGCACCCGCTCGTCGACGCCCATGGCCGGGGCCTGCGCGGCACCGAGCACGTTCGCCATCACCACGACGGGGGCCACCGGGTCGGTCGCGCCGAGCGGGTAGTCCAAGACGGCCCGCAGGTGCTGCTCGAACTGCGAGGTCAGCGCGCCGTCGATGCTCCAGTGCCCGGAGTTGTGCGGGCGCATCGCGAGCTCGTTGACGACCACGCCCGCGTCGGTCTCGAACAGCTCGACGGCCAGCACACCGACCACGCCGAGCTCGTCGGCGACGCGCAGCGCGAGGCCCTGGGCGTGCTGCGCCAGGTCCGCGGACAGGTCCGGCGCGGGGGCGATGACCTCGACGCAGATGCCGTCGACCTGCACGGTCTCCACGACCGGCCAGCAGGCGCCCTGGCCGAACGGGGACCTGGCGACCAGCGCGGCCAGCTCGCGGCGCATCACGACCCGCTGCTCGACCAGCAGGGGCGTGCCCGCGGCGAGCAGGTCGGGGATCAGCGCGGCGGCCTCGTCGGCGTCGTCGAGCATCCACACGCCGCGGCCGTCGTAGCCACCGCGCGCGGCCTTGAGCACACACGGCCAGCCTTCGGCGTCCCCGAACTTCACGACGTCCTCGACCGCGTTGACCTCGGCGAACGCCGGGATCGGCAGCCCGAGCTCGGCGAGCTTGCGGCGCATGACCAGCTTGTCCTGGGCGTGCACCAGCGCGTCCGGTCCGGGGTGGACCTTCACGCCGTCGGCGACGAGCGCGCGCAGGTGTTCGGTGGGGACGTGCTCGTGGTCGAAGGTGACCACGTCGACGCCCTCGGCGAACCCGCGCAGCGCGTCGAGGTCGGTGTGGTGGCCGATGCTGACGTTCGGCGACACCAGGGGGGCGGGCTCGGCGGGGTCGACCGCGAGCACGTGCAGCGACTGGCCGAGCGCGACGGCGGCCTGGTGCGTCATCCGCGCCAGTTGCCCACCGCCGACCATCCCGACCACGGGGAAACCGGTACGTGCGTCCACGAGCAGGGGACTCTACCTGCGCCTGGCCAGCAGAACGGCGCCAGCCACCAGAGGGACCAGCAGGTAGGCGCTACCGATCACGTACTCCAGGACCGTCCAGTCGAACTCGACGGCCTTTCCGTTGCGCATAGCCAGAAGGACGCAACTGGCGAAGACAAGGACAACTGCGACAGTTGGCGCTATCTGCTTGCGGCTGGGATCGCGGTCCGGGAGGCGTGAGAGGAGGAAGACGACCAGTGGGACAGCCCACACCCAGTGGTGAGACCAGGAGACAGGGCTAACGAGGAGTCCGAAGAACGCGGTGACGAGCAGCGCGGGCAGCGGGCTCATCCGTCGCACCCACAGCGCGCACGGCACGGCCAGGACCAGGGCGATGGGGGCGACGACGACCATCGACCAGTCGGCGTTGTCGGTCAACCGGAGCACCAGCCCGTTGAGCGACTGGTTGCCCGCCCAGTAGATCGGCCCGATCCGCTGCGGGTCCTGCACGGCGTGCCCCCAGAACTGGCTGAAGTCGTGCCGGATCAGCAGGTACACCAGCCCCTGGAACACCACGAACGTCACCACCGCCCGCGCCGCGTCCGCCCACCGCTTCCTGAGCAGCAGGTGCCCCACGAACACCAGCGGCGTCAACTTCACCGCCGCCGCGACCCCGATCAGCACACCCCCGAACCGGCTCCCGCGCGCCCCGAGCACCAGCACGTCGATGACGACCATCGCCATCAGCACGATGTTGACCTGCCCGAGGAACACCGTCCGCCACACCGGCTCCAGTCCCAGCAGGACGACCCCCAACAGGACCGCGGTCCTCGTCGGCTCCATCCACTGTGGACGCTCCGGCAGCGCCTCGACGCACACCTTGATCACGTAGGTCAGCAGCAGCAGCGAGATCGCCGCCAACACCCCCCACGCCACCTGCGTGGGCACCAACGCCAACGGCACGAACAACACCGCCGCCGTCGGCGGATACGTAAACGGCAACCGCGCCCACGACGGCTCAGCACTCAAGAACATCCGGTCATAGAGAGGCTCGCCTTGCACCAACGCCACC
The DNA here is from genome assembly GCF_024171945.1 of Actinokineospora globicatena. Taxonomy (GTDB): domain Bacteria; phylum Actinomycetota; class Actinomycetes; order Mycobacteriales; family Pseudonocardiaceae; genus Actinokineospora; species Actinokineospora globicatena. Next base: position 1,844,556 of record NZ_JAMTCR010000002.1, on the reverse strand, counting down.
GCCCCAGACCGGTACACAGCGTTGTCAACCCCCAGGTGCCACCCCAGCACCCACCCCACAACCCCCGCCACCACACACACGACCGGCAACACCAAAGCCACCAACAATGGCCGAACACGCCCACCAGACCCGGTCACACCCCACACCCAACCACGCCCCTCCCCACCCCCGCTCCCACCCCCCAAGCGATCACCCACCCTCCTCCCCCACACAACGTCCACACCGGACGAACCCCCCACCCGCACCCAACGCTTAACCCTGCGTAACCCCACCCGCACACCACCCCACCCGCACACCTAGCCCCCGCACGACGTCGGCCGCCCCGCGCCCCACCAGGCCCGCTCTCATTCCCGCCCGCGCCCCACCAAGCCCCCACGCCCAATCCCAGCCCACCCGCCAACGACTGGCCAAGACCAGACCGCATTGCCCCCACACGCCCGCCAACAACGTTGGCCCCCACTCACCCGCCGACGACGTTGCCCACCACCGCTCCACCAAGACGCGCCACCCAAAGTGCTCGATGGGGCGGACTTGTTTTGCGTGGGGAAGGACCACCCGTAGCGTCGTTCAGCGGACAGGGCCACGCTTTTCGGCCCCTGCTTTGCGGTCCTGCCACGGGTGGTCTCGGGGCCCCGCGCAAAACAAGTTCGCCCCATATCGAGCAAAGCTCGAAACTCGCGTCAGTCCGATGGCGCAGCCGAGGCGTCTACCGCAGCGAAGCGAAGGCACGAGACCCGGACTTCCCCCAGCCCACCGCCCAGCCAAACCGCCCCAGGCAGAACCGCCCCATCACACCTTCGAGCGACCCCTCTTGACACCCCCGGGGGCCACCCCCAAGCCTGGCCCGGCCCCCACCCTCTCCGGGGGGCGTCCCTGGGCCAGTCTACCGCCACCCCCCGACAGTGGATCTTGAAACCATGCCCGCAGAGATCCACATGTGGACAACTTCTGTACCCCACAAGCATGAACATCCGCCCCAAGAAACGCAGCCCACCCCAGCCCCCACCAGCACATCCACCAAACCCAGCAACCCTCGAACGAATTACGCCCGACTAATGTCCCGCAACAAGTTCACCGCAGCCGGTTCCCCAGCAGGCAACCGCTGGATCCGCACCTCCGGAGTCGCCCCCGGCCCCAGATCCGGATCCACCGTCAGCCGGTCCTTGATCAAAATCCGCGCGTCAGCAGCCCGTTCTGCCAGCGCCGGGTCACGTTCCGTCAGCACCACGGCGACCGAAGGCCCCAGCACGGCCACGCTCTCGCCGCCGTCGAAGACGGAGCGGAGGACGTCGCCGACCAGGACCATGGCCATGAGGCGGGACCAGCCGTCGACCTTGGTGAGGTCGAGGGTGGCGACTAGCAGGACGTAGCGCTCGGCGGGGCAGACGCCCTTGCGGCGGCACTCAGCGTAGATCTCGCCGAGGCGGACGCGCAGGTAGTCGGCGTTGGCCTGGCCGGAGAGGGTGTCGGTGATGTCGCCCGCGTGCAGGCGGCTCAGGGCGGCGTCGGCCCAGGCGACGGCGACCGAGCGGAGCAGGGCGGCGGGGGTGGTGTCCAGGTCGAGGCACTCGGACTCGTCGCGGGACTCCAGGACGGCGTGCAGCGCGGCGAGGTCGGCCAGGGTCTCGTCCAGGTCGGCACCGGCGAACGCGCGGGCACGGGCGAGGTCGCCGAGCGCGGCGAGCAGGTCGCCGCCGGTGAGGACGGCGGCGCAGACCTCGTCGACCTCGGGGGCGCCCCAGTCGCTGGGGAAGCGCCAACCCGCGCGTGTGCTGGCCGTGCGCCACCGCGAACGCAGCTCCTGGAGCGCGCACGAAGTACCTTGGGCATCGTCACGGTGCCTCCGCGACCCCGCTTCTCGCACCGCCACAGCTCCGAGTCCCTTCGCCGGTTCCCGAAGGAGAAGACGCGGCTCGGTTGCGGTTGTGACGCGAAACGGGTGAATCGATTGTGCGTGAAGCAATCTCCCCCGCGTGAGTGATGCGTGACGTAACGGTGAGCGTCAGTCACACTTGGTCGCGACGCGGGGGTGGAGCGGGTGAGGGGAGCACAGTGCCGACGGTTCCGGCCGAGTTCGACGGCCCGAGTGACGCCGAGCTGATCGATGCGGTGCGGTCGGGCGACGCCGCCGCGTACGGCTCGCTCTACGAGCGCCACTCCGCGGCCGCGCGCAACCTGGCCAGGCAATTGGCGCGCTCGCAGACCGAGGCCGACGACCTGGTGTCCGAGGCGTTCGCGAAGGTGCTTGAGACGCTGCGGCAGGGTCGCGGCCCCGATGCGGCGTTCCGCGCGTACCTGCTGACAGCGCTAAGGCACACCGCCTACGACAAGACCCGCCGCGACCGCAAGGTCGAGTTCTCCGACGACGTGTCCCAGGTGAGCGGTATCAACCAGGACGCGGTAAGCGTGCCGTTCTCGGATACGGCCCTCGCGGGTCTTGAGCGGTCGATGGCCGCGCGCGCGTTCCGGAAGCTGCCGGAGCGGTGGCAAGCGGTGCTGTGGCACACCGAGATCGAGGGCCAGTCCCCGGCCGAGGTCGCGCCGCTGCTCGGGTTGACCCCGAACGGCGTGTCCGCGCTGGCCTACCGCGCCAGGGAGGGCCTCAAGCAGGCCTACCTGCAGGTACACCTGGCCGAGTCCGGCGACCAGCGCTGCCGGGCGACGGCGGACCGGCTGGGCGCGTGGGTGCGCGGCGGCCTGTCGAAGCGGGAGAAGGCCCAGGTCGAGGCGCACCTGGACGAGTGCGACCGGTGCCGGGCGCTCGCGGCGGAGCTGGCGGACGTCAACAGCGGCCTGCGGCTGTTCATCGCGCCGCTGGTGCTGGGGCCGGTGGCGGTGGCCGGGTACCTCGGCGCGGCCAAGGCGACGGCCGTGGCGGGCGCCGGTGCGGCAGCGACCGGTGCCACCGGGGGCGGTGTGCTCAGCGCGATCACGAGCGCCCCCCGGCAGGCCATGACGGTCGCGGTGTCGAGTGCGGCTCTAGTGGCTGCCGTGGCCGTTGGGCTCGTAGCCGCTCCCAACAACAACCAGGTCCCGGCAGCGGCGACGGCGACCGTGCCGACGACGACCACAGCCCCCCGCACGACGAACTCCCCCGCGCCGCAGACGCCTCCCGTCACGCCGGCGGAACCGGAACCGACCACTCCGGAGCCGACCACCGAGCCGACAACCCCGGCGCCCACGACGACGACAGAACCCACAACGCCGCAGCCCACCACCACAACGCCTGCGCCTACTACTACGACCACTCCTCCGCCGGAACCGCCACAGCCGCCTACCCGCCCCAACCTGTCGGCGTCAGGCCCAGGTGGTCCGGTCTCTCTCACCCCAGGTGCACCGACCGAGGTGCCCATCACCGTGACGAACTCCGGTGACGCTGTCTCGGAGCCCGTCGTGGCAGTCCTACCTCTCCCCACGGGTGTGCGAGCCGTGTCCCCTAACCGGCTGTCGGCGCCCCCGCTGCTGCGTCTCAACGCGCAGGCCACCACCGTCGACTGCCCCGCGGGCACCGGACGGGTCGTGTGCGGCACCGGCAGAGGGCTCAACCCCGGCGAGACCGTCACCCTGGTGTACCGCTTGGTGGCCGACGACGCCCAGCTCACCGCGCAGATCTCGGGGACGCTGACCGCGGGCGCGCAGATCGAAGTGCCGTTCACCATCGGCATCGAGGTGACACCGCTACCTGACGGCGTTGACCTCACCGCCGCCATAGACGACCAAGGCCTCGTCGAACGGCTCTTGCCCTGGGGACGCGAGGTACGCGTAGCGGCGTGGGCGACCAACACCGGTGAGAGCTCCAAGCCGGTCGCGGTCACGTTCGACCGCAAGGCCCACTTCGTGACGTCGGACCGCGAGGTCGTCTGCACGGAAGCAGAGGCCTTCCTGAACTGCGTGAGCACTGCCTCGCTCCGGCCGGGCGAGCAGCTGAAGGTGGTCGCGGAGACCCGCGGGCGCCTGAGGGAGAACCGGAAGCTGACAGTCACAGCGGCGCTCGGTACCGCTACCGACAGCGTGACGCTCCGACTCCCGTGGTGGCCGATCTGCTGCGAACACATCCCGCGCCCGGACCCCAAGCCGACGACTACGGCCCCGCAGCCCACCAAGCCGACGTCGCCGCCCACCACCACCACCACGAACCCGCCGACGACCACCGGCACAACAACGACAACCACGCCGCCGACGGCAACCCTGCCTACGCCCCCTAAGCCCACAACAACGACGAAGCCGAAACCACCGGCGACGACGAAGCCAACGGACCGGCCACTGCTCCAGATCTGCCTGCAAATCGGACTTTCGCGGCCGAACCGGTGGAACTGGGACTGCTGAACAGTGACCGACGCGACTACCCACCCCGGTTGCCGGGCCCCCCGCGAACTGGGCGGATAGACTTCGCCGCCATGGCCTTCGTGGACACGGTGCTGGCCCGCTTGCCCCAGCCGGTGCGGTCGTTGCTGATCAAGCACCGGGAGATGCTCAAGTTCGCGGTGGTCGGCGGTGTGTGCTTCGTCGTGACCAACGCGGTCAACTACGCGCTCAAGCTCACCGTGCTCAACCGCAACCCGGTGACCGCCCTGATCGTGGCCGTCATCATCGCGACCATCGTGTCGTACATCCTCAACCGCGAGTGGTCCTTCCGCGACCGCGGCGGCCGGGAGCGCCCGCACGAGGCCGCGCTGTTCTTCCTGATCAGCGGGATCGGCGTCGGCCTCAACGCGCTGCCGCTGTGGGTGTCGCGGTACCTGTTCGACCTCGAGGTCCCGCACGTGACGCTGCTGACCCAGGAGATCGCCGACTTCGGCTTCGGCATCATCCTGGGCACCCTGATCGCGATGGTGTTCCGCTGGTGGGCGTTCAAGAAGTGGGTGTTCCCCGAGGCCGAGGGCCGGGTCCGGCCGCTGCGCGTGGTGCCGACCGACGAGGACGAGCAGGCCGCCTAGCGCGGTGACCGCTCGGTCGGCCAGCGCAGACCGGGGATGTTGCCCGCCTTGGGCACCGGCAGGAACACGGTGAACGTGGCCGGTCGGGCCGTGGACAGCTCCAACCTGCCGCCGTCGGACTCGACCAGGGCCCTGGCCAACGCGAGCCCGAGGCCGGTCGACCCGCCGCCGGACACGCCCCGGTCGAAGATGTGCTGGGCCAGTTCGTCCGGCACGCCCGCGCCCCCGTCGGAGACCTCGATGACCACGGTCTCGCCGCCGACGGACTCCCCCGCGCGCGAGGACAGGGCCACGGTGCCGCCGCCGTGCCGCAGGGCGTTCTCCAGGAGCACGCCGATGGTCTCGCGCAGCCGCGCCGGGGTGACCCTGGCCATCAGGCCGGGCGTGAGCTTCATCCGCAGCGTGCGGCCCTCGGAGCGCAGCATCTCGCGCCACTCGTTGGCGATGGCGGTGAGTTCCCTGGCGAGGTCGACCGGTTCGGCGTCGACGGCGCGGGCCTCGCGGGCGGCGGCGAGCAGCTCGTCGAGCACGTCGGCGAGGCGTTCGGCCTGGTTGAGGGCCTCGCTCGCCTCAGCCGCCGCGTCCGTGTCTTGCACCATGGTCAACGCCTCCAGGCGCAACTGGAGCGCGGTGAGCCTGCTGCGCAGCTGGTGCGAGACGTCTCCTACGAGATCTCGTTCCCGCTGCACGAGCTGGGCCAGCGCGGTCGCGGATGCGTCTAGAGCCTCCGCGACCATGTCTAGCTCGTAGAGGTCGTAGCGGGAGCGGTCGAGCCGGAAGTCTCCAGCACCGAGTTTCGTGGCCCGCTCCGCGACGTGACGCAGCGGTCTAGCCAACCTGCGCGCGGTAACCATGGCGACGACAGTGCCAACCGCGACGGTTAGCACCACCACCAAGGCGACCAAGGCAGCGACCTGGGTCTGCCTGGTGCGCATAGGCCCAGCGTCGATCTCCAGCAGCACAGTGCCCTGCCGCGACATCGGCGCCTCTTCGGCCACCACGTCCTCGACCGGGTCCGGGCCAAGAGAGCCCAGGACGCGTGTGCCCTCACCGGGGATCTTCACCGTGAGCCTGCCGCCGGTCGGCACCGCCAGGAGCACCTTGGTCAGGTCCACCTGCTTGCCGTTGGCGATCTCGTCGTCGAGCGTCGCGGTGACCTGCTGGGCCCGGACGGCCAGGTCCTCCCTGGTCAGCTTCTCCACGACCTGCAGCGCCGTGAGGCCGAGCGGGATGCCCAGCGCGCACGCGGTGATGGTCACCGCGAGCAGGATGGCGAGCAGGATGCGGCGGCGCACGGCTATTCGGCGTTGAACCGGAAGCCGACACCGCGCACGGTGGCGATGCGCCGCTCGGTGGAGCGCGGCCCGCCCTCACCGAGCTTGCGGCGCAACCAGGACATGTGCATGTCCAGGGTCTTGCTGGTCTTGAGCTCGGGATCGCTCCACACCTCGGTGAGGATCTCCTCCCTGGTCACGACCTGGCCCGCGCGCTGGATCAGCACCCGAAGCAGCTCGAACTCCTTGTTGGCCAGGGTGATCTCGGTGCCGTCGACGGTCACCACGCGGGCGGCGAGGTCCATCCGCACGCCGTTGACGTCGATGGCCCCCGGTGCCTGCCTGCGCAGCAGGGCCCGGATCCTGGCCAGCAGCTCGGCCAGCCGGAACGGCTTGGCCACGTAGTCGTCGGCGCCCGCGTCCAGGCCGACGACGAAGTCGACCTCGTCGGCGCGGGCGGTCAGCATCAGCACCGGTATCCCGCGGCCCGCGGCGCGTAACCGCCTGCAGACGTCGAGTCCATCGATCCCGGGCAGCCCGAGGTCGAGGACGAGCAGGTCGGGGTGGCCGGTGGAGGCCACCTCCAGCGCGGCGTGGCCGTCTCCGACAACCCGCACCTCATAGCCCTCTCGGTGCAGTGCACGCGAGAGGGGGTCCGCGATCGCCGCGTCGTCCTCGGCCAGCAGTACCACGCTCACGTGCTCCAGAGTAGGCGTGACACGATCGCGCCCGTGTCAAGCGACGACCTCAATTTCGCCCTGCGGTTGGCCGACGCGGCCGACGCGATCACCCGGGACCGCTTCCAGGCCATCGATCTGCTGGTGGAGCGCAAGCCGGACCGGACTCCGGTGACCGACGCGGACACCGCCGTCGAGGACGCCGTGCGGGCCCTGCTCGCCGAGTCCCTGCCCGCCGACAGCGTGGCCGGTGAGGAGCGAGGCGGGGACATCCGCGCTGGTCGGACCTGGGTTCTGGACCCGATCGACGGCACCAAGAACTTCCTGCGCGGGGTACCCGCGTGGGCGACGTTGATCGCGCTGGTCGTCGACGGTGTGCCGCAAGTAGGCGTGGTTAGCGCGCCCGCGCTCGGTAGCCGGTGGTGGGCCGCGCGCGGTGAGGGCGCGTGGGTGAGCCGTGGTGGTGGGGCGGCCGAACGGATCTCGGTTTCAGGGGTGCGGTCGCTCGAAGACGCCTACCTGTCCACCACGCACCTGGGTTCGTGGGTCAAGTACCACTCGCGTGAGCGCTACCTGGCGCTGCTCGACGCGTGCTGGGAGTCCCGGGCGTTCGGTGACTTCTGGCAGCACTGCCTGGTCGCGGAGGGCGCGATCGACCTCGCGGCGGAGGCGATCGTGAACCCGTGGGACGTCGCGCCGCTCCAGGTGCTGGTGGAGGAGGCCGGGGGCGGGTTCACGGACCTGAGCGGGGCGAACCGGTTCGACGGCGGCTCTGTCCTGACCTCTAACGGCCACCTGCACGAGGCAGCGCTAAGCCTTCTCGGTGACCGGTAGGACCCCGACAACACCGCGCACGACCTGCGACCAGGTGAGCCTGCCGAAGAGGTAGTGGCAGGCCACCTGCTCGTTGGTGAAGTTCGCCCAGTCGTACCGGTTGCCCTGCTCGCGCCAGAAGACTTCCCAGCTGCCCTGGTCGGGGTGGTGGAGCAGGCACCAGGCGTTGTCGGACTCTTCGCCGATGGACACGAACTCGGCCGGTATGCCAATCGCGGCGAGCAGGCCAGCGATGGTCTCGATGTTCACGGGGTCTCCTCCAGCAGACCGAGGGCGACGAGTTCGGCCGCGGAGTGGGTGGCGCGGTAGCGCTCACCGCCGCCCGGCTGTCCGAACCACGGCGCCGACAGGGTCCGCCACACCGGTAGCGGCTGGAGCACGCGGTAGCGCCGGTAGCCGGACCCCGCGTGCAGCGGGGGGAGCGCGCGGCGGGCGAACCGGGTGCCGTCGGCGCTGAAGACGCGGCCGTTAGACGTACCGAACCGGTCAATCAGTGTGCCCTCGGGGAGCACGACAGCCTCACCTGGCGCGGACCCCCCTTCCGGGAACAGCTCACTGGTCGGCCACGCGTACTCGGTGGTGCGCCGCGTGCTGGGGTCGAACGGGCGGACGAGGAACCGGTGGTCCCAGTCGCGCTCGTTAAGCCCACCGAGCGGGTCGTACGCGTGCAGTAGGTCTGGCGCCGTGCGGCCGCGCGACGGGGTGGCGTGCTGCACGGGGGTGGCGTTGTCTGCCAGGTCGGACCTGGGGTGGTCGCCGGGCGGGAAGCGCAGACCAGCCGCGAAGTCGACAGCCTCGGGCGGCGGCGGGATCTGCTGCGCGGGCTTGCTCGACCTGACCGGCAGGTGCCCCTCGGGGAACATCTGCGCCAGGAACTTGCTCGGCTGGGGCTTGTTGTCCGACCGCAGGCCGGGAACACCGACGGCCACGGCCATCACGGTGGCGCTATCGGACTGCTCTCGCTTGTCGGTGCCGTTGTCGCTGTGGTCGGGCGCGGGGAGCGACTGGTCCGGCTGCGGTGCGACGCCGGTAAGCCTGCCCGGCCCCGGCTTGCCCGCGTCTGCCTTGGCGCCGTCAGCGGTCTTAGCCCCGTCAGCGCTCTTAGCAGTGTCGCCGGGCTTCGCCGTGTCACCGGGCTTGCCGGTTTGCAGTGCTTCGGCGATGCGCCCCGGCTGGGAGTCGACGGTCTTCGCGGTCAGGTCGGCCAGGCGCGCGCCCGGTTGCCCCTTCGCGCCGGGCTCCCCGGACCTGGGCGCGGACTTCGGCGCCTCGGAGATCTTCCCGCCGGGGTCGCCCAACGGCCGACTGGTCGGGTCGCCGACGCGGGCGGCGATGTTGGCGCCCTTGGCGCCGGGCTGCGAACGCGACGTCTCACCGGTCTTGGCCGCTTGCTCGGCTGCCTTGGCGCCCGGCTCGGACCGGACCGGCTGCGGCTTCTGCTGCGGCGGCGGAGCCAGCTGCTTGTTGCCCCCGGCGTTCTGCGCGGGCACGCCGGGAACGAGCCCCGGGGCGGCCGGACGGGGCGCGACGGAGGGGCTGGACGCGGTCGGGACGCCACCGAGCGCGGGGAGCCCACCCGGGCTCACGCCGGAGAGCCTGCCGCCCCCCGGGGTGCCCGACGGCGGCGCGGACGTGGTGCCGCCCTGGTTGACGCCACCGACCGGCACACCACCGGAGGAGGAACCCGGCTGCTGGCCGACGGGGGACGAGACCTGGCTGGGCGCGTCGATGACGGCGGCGGAGGCGGCCTGGACGACATCGGTGGGCACGCCGATGTGCGGGGTCGGCTGGGTGACCACGGGCAGTGGCGGCGGCGCCTGACCGGGGATCTCCGGCAGCGTCACCGAGGGCGGCTGGACCCCGGGGAGCGTCACCGGTGGTGTCTGCGCGGCGGGCGGCGTGTGCACGATCGGGTCGACCACCGGCGCCACCGGGGGAATGACCGCGCCCGGGTTGGTGACCGCGTCCTGCACCGGCTTGAGCACGGGCGCGGTGGAGATCGCGTCCTTGAGCCCCGCGACCGGCTTGGTGATGCCGTTGAGCGTCTCGCCCGCGCCGTCGATGACGCCCCGGACGACGTGGCCGACCTGCCCGGGGATGTCCTTGACGATCTTCGTGAGCGGGGTGAGGACGGTGGAGAGCAGGCCGCCGAGCCCGAGGCCGGACCCGATGGCGCCGGGGCTGTCGTTGACCAGGTCGTTGGCGAAGTGGACGCTGGTACCCGGCTGACTGACGGTGTTGAGCAGCGAGTTGCGGATGTGCGCGACGTTGGCGGCGGTGCCCTGGATCAACCAGTCCAGGTTCAGCCGGGCGTTCTCGTTGCCCGCGGCGGTGGCGGCGTCGATCGCGTCCAGGTTCTTGGCCAGCGCGAACAGCTTGCGCAGGATCTTCACCTTGGCCGCGCCGATCTCCTCGGCGGCGTGCTCCAACCGGTCGGCCGCGGCGTTGCAGCCCTTCACGGTGGCGGTGAGGTGGCCGTTGTCGGCCTTGACGAACCGGGCCCAGTACCGCGCGGCGGCGTCGGCGGAGTCACCTTCGAACGCTGACAACGCGGCGTGCGCGGCGCTGTCAGCGTCACCGGCGAGCGCGGCCACCTGGGTGCCCGCGTGCCGCCACGCCTTCGCGGAGACGAGCATCTTGTCCTCGTCGGCCTGCGGCCAGCGGACACCGACCTTGGCCGCGACACCGGCCAGCTCGGCGGGCAACTGGATCCCCATCACGTCCCCCTAGGCGTCGAGCACGCCTGCGTTGTGGTCGTCGGTGTGCCGGTAGGCGCGGGCGGTCTCGCGGAAGCGGTCGCCTACGTCGTCGAGCTTGCCGGGGAGCGCGCCGAGCGCTTGCAGCGTCTCGTGCGCGGGCCCGGCGTGGGTCGAGGAGAAACGCAACCCGATGTCGTCGCCGCCCCAGCACGCGCCCGCCGAGCTGACCTGGTCGGCCAGTTCGCGGTGGATGCCACCGACGCGGGAGGCCAGGCCGTCGAATTGCCCGGCGCGGTGCGCGAGCCGGTCGCTGTCTACCTGGAACCTGTCCATCACGGCCTCCCCGCGTCCGGCTCAAGCCAGGCCACGTTCTCGTAGCTGTCCTCTACGACCGGCGGCGTTATCTCCGCGCGGTGCAGGTCCGCGGTTCCCCGCAGTAGAGCTTCCGGGTCGGTGCCAGAGGGCAAGACAGGGGCAACGGCGTGTCCTGCCGCGCTGGCGGCTCTAGCGTCGGCAACGGCGGCGGTGCGCACGATCACGGCGGCAAGATCCGCGGGCCGGTACACGCGGTAAGCGTCGTCGCGTAGGTCTAACGCGGTGAGGGCGCCTTGGGCGGACACGGTCGCGGTAACCACGCCGCAGTCACTAGTGGCGGATTCACTGATCGCCGACAACGCCCGGTGCACCTCGGCGAGCTGGTCCCGCCCCCGCCGGTAGTCGGCGAGGAGGTCCTCGACCTGGGCTCGGTGATCGGTCACCACGACCTCCTCAGCTTATCGGCAGCCACCGGGCTCGCGTTGGACGCGACCCGCCCGCGCCAGGTTCCCACTCCGCTCGATGATCACGCCAACCCCACCCGAGTAGTCGCCGGAGCCGGTCCCCGCGTTGCGGTTCAGCCGTTGTGCGCCACCGCGACGGCGCAGTTCAGCTCGCCGGTGACCACCGACAGCAGCACGGTGATGCCGTTGTCCATGGCCACGACCCCTTCCGCACCGTAGCGGTCGAACAGCGCCAGGTGGTGCTCTTGGAACAACTGCGCCCACATGTCCCACGTGCGGCCGACCCGCGGTCCCGCGCCGAGGTCGCGCACACGTTCGACCCGCAGTCCGGTGTCGTGCACGGCGTCCACGAGCCCGTGCAGGTCGGGGACGGGGACGGTGATCACAGCGCGCCCTCCGGGCCGGAGCACCCGCCGCGCCTCCGGCAGCTGCTCGACGCTCTCCTTGACCCAGACGCCGTCGAACGCGGCGTCCGGGTAGGGCAGCCGAGCACCCGCGTGTTCGAAGTGGACAGTGGAGGTGCGCAGGTCGGCGGCGGTGCTGACCTCGACCGGGTTGGCCGAGCAGCCGGTGATCCGGATGTCCCTGGTCGCCGCCATCCGCACCGGGGCGGCACCGGAACCGAAGCCGATGTCCAGGACGTGGTCGCCCGCGCGGACCCCGAGCAGGTCGGCGACCTGGCCGACGACGCGCTCCTGGGCCCAGTCGAGCCACTGCCAGGGGGTTCCGGTGTGGTCGTCAGTGGCCAGCCACGCGCCGATGTGGTGACTAGGACCAAGACACAGGTCGTAGAGCGCGCCGTGGGCGGACGGGGACCACGTGGGCAAGGGGCTGGCGGCCATCGTCGAACCTCCCCGCCCAACGTCTCACCGAGCGTGGCGGCCTGTCAACGGCGTGTCACCCGCGCAGCGCCTGGACCACCCGCGACGGCGCGGGCCTGCCCAGCCGGCCCGCCATCCACGCGCTGGTGTCGGCGAGCTTGTCCAGGTCGACGCCGGTCTGGACGCCGAGGCCGTCGAGCATCCACACCAGGTCCTCGGTGGCGAGGTTGCCGGTGGCCGACTCGGCGTAGGGGCAACCGCCGAGGCCGCCCGCGGACGAGTCGACCGTGGTGACGCCCAACCGCAGCGCGGCGAGGGTGTTCGACAGGGCCTGGCCGTAGGTGTCGTGGAAGTGAACCGCGATGTCGCCGATCGGGACCCCGACGCTCGAGGTGGCGGCGATGACGGACTCGACCTGGCCGGGGGTGGCGACGCCGATGGTGTCGCCGAGGGACAGCTGCGAGCAGCCCATGTCCATCAGGCGCTTGCCTACCGAAGCGACCTGGTCGGCGGCAACGGCGCCCTCCCACGGGTCGCCGAAGCACATCGACACGTAGGCGCGCACGTCCAAGCCCTCGGCGCGGGCGCGCGTGACGACCGGGTCGAACATGCCGAACTGTTCGTCCAGGGTGCGGTTGAGGTTGCGCTTGGCGAAGGTCTCGGTAGCGCTACCGAAGATCGCGATGTGCTGCACGCCTGCGGCTAGAGCCCGGTCCAGGCCTCGCTCGTTCGGCACGAGGACGGGGTAAGAGACACCGTCGACCTTGGTCAGGCCTGCCAGCAGCTCTTCGGCGTCAGCGAGCTGGGGGACCCACTTGGGGTGCACGAAGCTCGTCGCCTCCAGGACGCCCAAGCCCGCGTCAGCCAGGCGGGCCAGGAACTCCAGCTTCACGTCGACCGGCACGACCGTGGACTCGTTCTGCAGTCCGTCGCGCGCGCCCACCTCCCAGATGGTGACGCGCTCGGGGAGTCCGTTGGCCTTGACCGTCGCCGGTAGGCCTACCTCACGGGCACCCACGTCAGCGCCGTCCCTGCTCGGGGTAGTCACCTTCCCGCGGACCGCGGTACTCCTCGCGCACGGCGCCGCGGCGGTCGTCCTCGCGGGGCGCACGGCCGAAGTCGTCGTACGGGTTGTCGTTCACCTCGCGGTAGAGCAGGGTGTGCACCTTCTCGACGTTGGGGATGTCGTCGAACTCGAGCGGCTCCTGGGAGCTGGACTCGATGATCAGGGTGCCGCAGCCGACGATCCGGTCGACCAGCCCGTGCTCGAACCGGACGCTGCTGATCCTGGCCAGCGGGATGTCGATGCCGGTGCGCTTGACCACGCCCATCCGGAACATCACCCGGTCGGTGGTCACGATGAAGTGGGTGGTCCGCCACCGCACGAACGGCGCGAGGAAGCCCCAGATGATCAGCACCAGCGCGACCGCGCCGAGGATGATGTAGGCGACCATCGCCCAGGACAGGTCCTGCGCCAGCACGGCGAGCCAGATGCCCGCGGTGAGGGTCAGCAGCAGGATCACGTACGGCAGCAGCAGCATCTTCCAGTGCGGGTGCCGGTGGAGCACGACCTGCTCGCCTTCGCTGAGCACGTCATCGGGGTATGCCACGGTGTCCTCCCGATCATCACTGGTGACGCGGCTACCGTACTCGGGCCGGGACCCCGTGGGAGTGCGGAGTGGTGAACTCCGCGATCACGTCCCCGGGCGCACGTGGACGACGTCGCCTGCGGACAGCGTGCGCGCGGTGCCGTTCACATCAACGACCAGTCGGCCCTCACCGTCGACATCGGTCGCGAGGCCCTGCAGGTTCGACCCGTCAGGTAGCTCTACCCGGATGCGTTGGCCCAGAGTTGCGCAGCTGCCGCGGTACTCGGTGAGCAGGCCGGAGGTGACCAGATCGCCCTGTGCGCCGCGCCAAGACCGCTCGGCCTCGGCGAACGCCCGCAGCAGCGCGATCGCGACCTCGGTGCGGTCGCCGCTACCGCCCTCTTGGGCCAGGGACGTCGCGGGCAGCCCACCTGGGCCGACCGGGACCTCACCGGGCAGCGCGGCGACGTTGAGCCCGACGCCGACGACGACCGCGTTCGGGGTGGCCTCGGCGAGGACCCCGGCGCACTTGGCCATGTTGACGCCAGCGAGCAAGTCGTTAGGCCATTTGAGTGAGGCGATGACCCCGGCGTGGCGCGCGGTGCGGATCAGGGCGACCCCTGCGACCAGGGAGAGAGAGCCGTACCGGGACACCGGGACACCCTCTGGCCGGAGCAAGACGCTCAGGTAGAGCCCAGTGGCGGGAGGGGAGACCCAGTCCCGGGCACGCCTACCGCGTCCGGCGGTCTGCTGCTCGGCGATGAGCACCGTCCGGTCGGCGGCGCTACCTGCCGCTGCGACGAGGTCCGCGTTGGTGGAGCCGGTTGAGTCGACCACGTCCACCGCGGCGTAGGTGCCGTGCAAGGCGGCGCGCAGTGCCTCGGCGTCTAGAGCTGCCATGCGCCCAAGAGTAGAGCCGACCCCCTGACCCGGCCGGTCGGAGCGGAACGACCGGGTGGGGGCGGCGGATAAGACTCTGCGATCTCAACCTCGGTAGAGGTCAAGAGGCCTGTGGTGTGCCCTACGCCTCGCCCCTGGTTTCACCTCTCGGTCGCTAGGCTGCCGGGCCATGAGCAGCGCGACCGAGCCGACGGGCGAGCCGGACACACACACCACGGCAGGCAAGCTCGCCGACCTGTACCGGCGCTACGACGAGGCCGTCCACGCAGGCTCGGCTCGCGCGGTCGAGAAGCAGCACGCCAAGGGCAAGAAGACCGCGCGCGAGCGGATCGACGCGCTGCTCGACCCGGGTAGCTTCATCGAGCTCGACGAGCTGGCGCGGCACCGGTCGACGAACTTCGGCCTGGAGAAGAACCGGCCCTACGGCGACGGCGTGGTCACCGGCTACGGCACCGTCGACGGCCGCCCGGTGTGCGTGTTCAGCCAGGACGTCACCGTGTTCGGCGGGTCGCTCGGCCAGGTGTACGGGGAGAAGATCGTCAAGGTGATGGACCTGGCGATCAAGACCGGCCGGCCGATCGTGGGCATCAACGAGGGCGGCGGCGCGCGGATCCAGGAGGGCGTGGTCTCCCTCGGCCTCTACGGCGAGATCTTCCGCCGCAACACCCTGGCCTCCGGGGTCATCCCGCAGATCTCGCTGATCATGGGCGCGAACGCGGGCGGGCACGTGTACTCGCCCGCGCTGACCGACTTCATCGTGATGGTCGACCAGACCTCGCAGATGTTCATCACCGGCCCGGACGTGGTCAAGACGGTCACCGGCGAGGAGGTGACGCTGGAGGAGCTGGGTGGCGCGCGCACGCACAACACCAAGTCCGGCGTCGCGCACTACATGGGCGCCGACGAGGACGACGCGATCGCCTACGTCAAGGAACTGCTCTCGTACCTGCCGTCGAACAACCTGTCCGAGCCGCCGGTGTTCCCCGGGTTCACCGCCGACGCCCCGGTCACCGAGGACCTCACCGACGGCGACCGCGAGCTCGACACCCTGATCCCGGACTCGGCGAACCAGCCCTACGACATCCACGAGGTCATCACCCGGGTCGTCGACGAGGGCGAGTTCCTGGAGGTCCACCCGCTGTTCGCGCCCAACATCGTGGTCGGCTTCGGCCGCGTCGAGGGCCGCAGCGTCGGCGTCGTGGCCAATCAGCCGACCCAGTTCGCGGGCTGCCTGGACATCGACGCCTCCGAGAAGGCGGCCCGGTTCGTCCGCACCTGCGACGCGTTCAACATCCCGGTCCTGACCTTCGTCGACGTCCCGGGCTTCCTCCCGGGCACCGACCAGGAGTTCGACGGCATCATCCGCCGCGGCGCCAAGCTCATCTACGCCTACGCCGAGGCCACCGTCCCTCTAGTCACGGTCATCACGCGCAAGGCATACGGCGGCGCTTACGACGTCATGGGCTCCAAGCACCTCGGCGCGGACATCAACCTCGCGTGGCCTACCGCGCAGATCGCCGTCATGGGTGCTTCCGGGGCGTCGAACATCCTCCACCGCAAGACGTTGAAGGCCGCTCTAGACGCGGGCGAGGACGTGGACGCACTACGCGCGAAGCTGGACCGCGAGTACGAGGACACCCTGCTGAACCCGTACGTCGCGGCGGAGCGGGGCTACGTGGACTCGGTAATCCCGCCTTCGCACACTCGTGGCTACATCGCGCGTGCGCTCCGGTTGCTTGCGGACAAGCGCGAGACTCTTCCCCCGAAGAAGCACGGCAACATCCCCCTGTAGAGGAGCAACCGTGAGCCCTGAACCCGTACTCCGTGTCGTCCGAGGTAACCCTGACGCAGCCGAGTTGGCGGCGCTGACGGTAGTGGTAGCGGCTGCCGCTAGCGCCCCCGCGGAACCCCCGGCTCCTTTGTCGACAAGCGCGTGGTCAGACAAGAGCTCACTGGTCCGTCGCCCATTGCCCCACGGCCCGGGCGCCTGGCGCAGTTCCGGCCTCCCCCGGTAGCTCGATCCACATGGGCCCGAGTTGTCCACAGCGCCACGGCGTGACTGCCTGCTCGGCTCATGACCCTCGATAGGCTGTGAGTCGGGGGCCGCTCAGCGCGGTTTGATCTTGAGGTCGCTCCCCCGGGCGGGCCGAACCGGGGGAAAGCCGGGCCTTAGGCTCATGGGCGGTGGCCCGGGTGGCGGGGTCCGGGGCTGGAGTTGGGTAGATGAGCGGTGGGGTGCGCGGCCCGTGGGTGGCGCTTGCGGCGCTGTGCGCGTGCTTCTTCATGGTCATGCTCGACTCCACCATCGTCACCGTGGCCATCCCGGCGATGCTGGGGAGCCTGGACGCCACGCTGAACCAGGTGATCTGGGTCAACAGCGTGTACCTGCTGGCCAACACGGTGCCGCTGCTGCTGACCGGGCGGCTCGGGGACCGGTTCGGGCCCAAGCGGGTGCTGGTCTTCGGCCTGGTGTTGTTCCTCGGCGCGTCGCTCTGGTGTGGACTGTCGACTTCGGCCGGGTCGCTGATCGCGGCGCGGGCGGTGCAGGGGCTCGGCGCGGCGGCGATGACCCCGCAGACGCTCTCGTTCATCACCGGGCTGTTCCCGCCGGAGAAGCGCGGCGCGCCGATCGCGGTGTGGGGTGCGGTCGCGGGGGTCGCGACGATCACCGGGCCGGTGGTCGGCGGGCTGCTGGTGCAGCACGTCGGCTGGCAGTGGATCTTCCTGCTGAACCTGCCGATCGGGGCGGTCGGGCTGGTGCTGGGGGTCTGGCTGCTGCCGGACTGGCGACCGGCCGGGCGGGTGCGGCTGGACACGACCGGCGCGCTGCTGGCGTCGGCGGGGCTCGGGCTGCTGGTGTTCGGGCTGCAGAACGGCCAGCACTACCACTGGGGGACGATCGTCGGACCGGTCGGCGTGCTGCCGGTGATCGGGATCGGGCTGGCGCTCATCGGCGGGTTCACCGTCTACCAGCGGCGCGCCCGCGACCCGCTGCTGCCGCGCGGGCTGTTCGACAACCCGATCTTCAGCTACGCCAACCTGACGCACGCCGCGCTGGGGTTCGCCACGACCGGGATGTTCCTGCCGCTGGTCATCTACGTGCAGTCGGTGCTGGGCCTGGACCCGGTCGCGTCGAGCCTGCTGTGCGCCCCGATGGCCGTGGCGGCGGGCGGCGCGGCCTGGGTGGCCGGGCGGTCGCGGGTGCCGGGGCGGACGCTGATCATGACCGGCCTCGGCGGATTGGCTGCCGGGACCGTGGTGCTCGCGCTGCTCGCCGAGCCGGACACCGAGCCGCTCATCCTCGTCCCGGGGCTGGTGGTCGCCGGGCTGGGCATCGGGCTGGTGTTCTCCCCGTTGACCGCGTCGGCGACGCTCGGGATGCCGCCGCACCTGATCGGCGCCGCCTCCGGGGTGTTCAACACGTCGCGGCAGGTCGGCGGGGTGCTTGGCAGTGCGACCACCGGACTGCTGCTGCAGGTCGGGCTCGGTTTCGCGGTCCCGCAGGCGGCGCGGGAGTACGCAAAGTTCCTGCCGCCGCGCTACGTGGACGAGTTCGTCGAGCGGATCACCGCCGCCGCGCAGACCGCGAGCCAGTTCGGCGGCGAGGGCCCGGCCGTCCCGTCGGACTGGTCGCCCGCGGTGGTCGAGAAGGTGCGCGAACTGGCCACGGACGCGTTCCACCTCGGGTTCACCAACGCGGCCAAGGCGACGCTGGTGTTGCCGGTTGTGGTCCTCATCCTGGGGATGGTGTGCGCGGCGGGCATTCGGACATCGCCAACTGGTAACGCGAAAAACTCGGGGCTGCCCAGCGAACGGGTCGGACCGTAGCGTCTGCACACATGGCTATACGGCGATCCTTGCTCACCACGGCCGTTGCTGTTATCGCGGGACTTGGCGCCACCACGGTCCCCGCGTCGGCAGCACCGGTAGCGCCTGCCGCGCTGCGTAGCGATCCCATCTACTCTTACGCGAACGCCGTGCGTGAGACCGTTTGGGTCGACACAGGTCTAACAGCGCCGAATGGTTCCCGAGTGCGGGTCGCCACCGACATCATCCGCCCGCGCGAGGCGACCGGCCGCGTTCCGGTAATCATGGACGCGAGCCCTTATTACTCCACGCTTGGGCGGGGTAACGAGAGCCAGAAGAAGACGTACGACAGCGCCGGTAAGCCGGTGCAGTTCCCGCTGCACTACGACAACTACTTCGTGCCGCGCGGTTACGCTGTCGCGCTCGTTGACCTTTCCGGCACAGCCCGCTCTAACGGCTGCGTTGACGTGGGCGGGCGCTCTGAGATTGCCTCGGCGAAGTCGGTCGTAGATTGGCTCAACGGCCGCGCGAGCGGCTACACGTCCGCGACAGGTAGCACTACCGCGACCGCGAGCTGGTCGACCGGCGCTGTCGGGATGATCGGCAAGTCGTGGGACGGCACCATCGCGAACGGCGTTGCCGCTACCGGCGTCGACGGGCTCAAGACCATCGTGCCCATCGGCGCGATCAGCTCCTGGTACGACTACTACCGCGCGTCGGGCGCTACCTTCACGAGCGGCAGCCCTGCCGGTCTCGCACAGGTGGTGGAGAACTCGGCAGGCGCCGCAAACTGCGGGTCGGTCAAGACAACTTTGACTTCCGGGTCGCCCTCTAGCGGCGACTACACCGCCATGTACCGCGAGCGGGACTACGTCGTCAACGCCGCGAACGTGAAGGCAAGCGTGTTCGCGGTGCACGGGCTCAACGACCTCAACGTGAAGACGATCAACTTCGGCCAGTGGTGGAACGCGCTGCCCGCGCGGGTCGAGCGCAAGATCTGGCTCTCGCAGACCGGCCACGTCGACCCGTTCGACTTCCGCCGCTCGGTGTGGGTGGACACGCTGCACCGGTGGTTCGACCACTACCTGCTGGGGATCGACAACGGGATCGAGCGCGAGCCCGCGTCCACTGTGGAGCAGAAGCCGGACGTGTGGAAGGACGACGCGTCGTGGCCGCTGGCCGTGTCGCCGACCACGGTGCGGCCGCGGCCCGGCACCACCGCCGGGGTGGGCACGCTGGGCACCACCGCGCCGCCCGCCGGGTCGACCGCGAGCCTGACCGACAACCGCACGAGCTCGTACGACTGGATCAACAATCCGACCACCACGTCCTCGGCGCGGGTGATCTACCGGACCGACGCGCTGCGGGATGACGTGCGTATTTCCGGGACCACGCAGATCACCGTCACGGCTACCCCGTCGCAGAGCGCGGCGCGGCTGTCGGCGGTGCTGGTCGACTACGGCTCGGCGACAATCCGCAACTACCGCACCACCGGCGAGGGCATCCGCAACCTCACCACCCGCTCCTGCTGGGGCGAAAGCACCACCGGCGACAGCGCCTGCTACCTCGACACGGCCGCGAACACCACGACCGTCTCCCAGAACATCATCGCCCGCGGCTGGGCGGACCTCGGCCACTACGCGGGCCTCGACACCCGCCGCACCCTCACCGCGGGCACCCCGTACACGATCACCTTCAACCTGGCCTCCACCGACCAGCTCATCCCCGCGGGCCACCGCCTCGCCCTGGTCATCGGCAGCACCGACACCTCCTTCATCAGCTCCGCGGGCACCAACCCCAAACTGACGATCGACCTCAGCAAGACCACCCTCCGCCTCCCCCTGGTCGGTTCTCTTTAGTCCACTGTGGACTAGTTGCCGTTGTTTGGCGCGCGAGTCGATCACCCACGCCCCCGACTTGGCCCCACGACCCATTGCCTGGTGGCGACCATGCCCGCCACCAGGCAATGCCTTCCCCAGCGGTCCCCCGATTTCATGCTTGCGGGTGACAGAAGTTATCCACATGTGGATCTCTGCGGGGGTCGTATCAAGATCCACTGTCGGGGGGTGCCGGTAGACTGGCCCAGGGACGCCCCCCGGAGAGGGTGGGGGCCGGGTTGGGGTGGGACCGCGGGCGCGCGCGGAGCGGTGGGGTGGGGTAAGAGCGGGGCGGCTAGCCTGCGGGGCGTGGAGTTCATTCTTGCGTCGCAGTCGCCTGCTCGGTTTGGGGTTCTTCGGGCTGCGGGGGTTGATCCGGTGGTTCGGGTGTCCGGGGTTGATGAGGACGCGGTGGCGGCGGGGGTGGTGGATCCGACGCCGGAGCGGGTGGTGGGGGTGTTGGCCGAGGCGAAGGCTCGGACGGTGGTCGCGGCTGGGGACGATGCCGTGGTGGTGGGGTGCGACTCGATGTTGCACTTCGACGGGGAGTTGGTCGGGAAGCCGGGGACCGCGGAGCGGGCGCGGGAGCGGTGGGGGAAGTTGGCGGGTGGGACCGGGGTGTTGCTCACCGGGCACGCCGTGCTGCGGGTCGTCGGTGGTGAGGTCGTCGGGAGTGCGACGGGGGTGGAGGCGACCACCATCCGGTTCTCCGCGCCGACTCAGGACGAGATCGATGCCTATGTCGCGTCAGGGGAACCGCTGGCGGTCGCGGGGGCGTTCACCATCGACGGGCTCGGTGGGTGGTTCGTGGACAGCATCGAGGGAAACGCGTCCAGTGTCGTCGGGATCAGCCTGCCGTTGACGCGGCGGTTGCTGGCCGAGGTCGGGGTCAGCGTCACCGAGCTGTGGCGGTCCACCACATGAGGCAAGGCCGTACCTCCTGGTGACCAGGGGTTGTTCCATCTGGTGGGAGTGATGCCGCTCTCCGGGTGAGAGGGGAAGTTTCCCCCCGACCGGCTGGTTGGATCGCGGTGATGAGGTACTCACCAGCGCTGACCGAGCGCCTGCACGTCGATCTCCGGCGGCAGGCCAGCGCGCTGTGTCGAGGTTAGGAGCCACCCCAACTCTCTCCTCTCCCCATCCCCCTGGAGTCCCCATGTCCACCGACGTGTCCACCAGGACAAACCGGCGCACCCTCTACTTCGGACTGGCCGTGCTCGCGGGCCTCGTGCTCGGCGCGCTGCTCGGCTTCGTGGCCAAGCAGACCGAGACCGCGTGGTTGACCACCACGCTCAAGACCATCGGCAACATCTTCACCAGCCTGCTCCAGTTCACCGTGATCCCGTTGGTGTTCACCGCGATCGTCGTCGGCGTCACCAGCCTGCGCGGCCTCGGTGGCGGGCGCACCGCGGCCCGGCTCGGCGGCAAGACGCTGCTGTGGTTCGGGATCACCTCGCTCATCGCCGTGCTCATCGGCATCGCCGTCGGGCTGATCTCCGGCGCCGGCAAGGGTGTCAGCGTCCAGCCGAGCGAGGCGACCGTCAAGCGCCTGGCCGACCGCGCGCAGGGCGACTGGCTGACCGTGCTCAACGGTCTGGTGCCGGACAACCTGTTCACCGCGTTCAGCAACGGCGAGGTGCTGCAGGTCGTGTTCGTCGCGGTGCTCGTCGGGATCGCGACCTTCGTGCTCGGCGACCGGGCGGCGCCGTTCGTCGCGTTCAACCAGGCGGCGTTCGACATCATCCAGAAGGTCCTCGGCTGGATCATCCGGTTGGCCCCGATCGGTGTGCTGGGGCTGATCGGCACCGCGTTCGCCACCTACGGCAACCAGTTCTTCAAGCCGCTGCTGTCGTTGATCGCCGCCGTGTACATCGCCGCGCTGCTGGTGCTGTTCGTGGTCTACCCGGTGCTGCTGCGGGTGGTCGGCAAGGTCAGCCCGCGCACGTTCTTCGCGAAGTCGTGGACGGCGCTGCAGTTCGCGTTCGTGTCCCGCTCGTCGGGCGCGACGCTGCCGCTGAGCAGGCAGACGGCGGTGAACCTCGGCGTGGAGCCCGGGTACGCCGGGTTCGCGGTCCCGCTGGGCACCACGACCAAGATGGACGGCTGCGCGGCGCTGTACCCGGCCATCGCGACGATCTTCATCGCGAACCTGTTCGGGGTGAGCCTGAGCTTCTGGCAGTACGTCGGCATCGTGGCCGTCGCGGTGTTCGGCGCGTTCGCCACCGCGGGCACCACGGGCTGGTTCACCATGCTGACCCTGACGCTGAGCACCATCGGCCTGCCCCCGGAGGTCGTGGCCACCGGCGTCGCGATCGTCTACGGGGTCGACCCGATCCTGGACATGATCCGCACCGCCACCAACGTCGCGGGCCAGATCACCGTCCCGGTCCTGGTGGCCCGCAGCGAGAACCTCCTCGACGACGAGGTCCTCAACTCCCCCAGCGGCCCCCCGCTCCTCGACGACCAGCCCGCCCCCACCCCGGCTCCGGAGCCCAAGGACAAGGACCTGGTCACCGCCTAGCCCCGGCACTTGTCCACAACCCCCCGCCCCATCCACAGCCTCCCCGCGCCCCTCTTGACAAACCCCCGACTTCGCTAGGCTCGAACGTGGGACCTCAGACCCCGGGAGGGTGGGCCCCACCACGCGAGTTGATCAAGGTCGGGCGGGCCCCGGGGCGGGTCTCCGGTGGGGCGGGGTGGGCGACTCGATCGGGTGGTTCGCTGCTGACGCGAGCGGAAAAGCAGCGAATCGACGGCGCAACGAGCAACGGCGGCACGAACCGACCGCGATAAGCACAGCGACACAAGAGACACTGCGGCCGCCCCTGACAGCCAGGGGCGGTCGCAGTCGTCTGCGGCCTGACCCACGGCGTCCAAGGCCACCCGCGAAGTGGCCTGCCGGAGACCGCAGCCACCCGCGAGGCTATGGCGCTTAACGTTCACATACGGTCGCGGAACCTGAGTGACCGTCTGGGCCACGAACCGCCGAGTTAACCCTCCGCCGAGGTATACGGAAAGTCGCGAAGCTGGGCGGCGTCGTCTACGGGCAGTCGCGGAGTTGGGTGGCGGTGGGGAGGATGGTGGGGTAGCCGGGGAGTTGGTCGATCCGGGGGTAGAGGCGGGTGCAGCCCAACTCCTGGCCGCCGAGGCCGAAGACCTGGGCGTAGACGGGGCGTTTGGAGCAGTCGGCGCCGGTGGCGCAGTCCAGTTGGACGGCGATGACCTCGGGGGCGGAGTCGCCGTCGACGTTGGCGAGGCTGAGGTAGTTGGCTTCGGAGAAGAAGGCGCGGCCCTGGGCGCTCCACTTGTCGGAGCGGCCGACGACGACCTGGCCTGCGGTGCCCTTGTCGCCGGAGCCGCGGACCAGGCAGGCGGAGACCGCGCCGGGGGCGCACTCCAGGGACTGGTCGTCGAGGTAGACGCCGAGGTCGGTGATGGTCATCTCGATGACCTGCTGGGTGCCGGGGCTGCCGATGCGGACCCGGCCGGACACCAGGCCGGAGTCGCCGATCAGCTCGACCACGGTGCCACCCACGGTCGCCGTGCCGAGCAGCCTGCACGGATCGCGGCGGCAGGTGACCGCGGTGGTCGACGTGGTGGTCTCCGAGGTCGTGCCCGGGGTGGCGTTGGCAGGCGCGGCGCGGACCCGCAGCACGGCGGCGCCGGTGAGCGAGGCGGCGACGACCAGGCCGCAGATCACCATCGCCAGCACGACGGCGGTGGGGGCGCGCCGACCGGCCACGACGGCACCTCCTCGGCGGGGAATCGACAACGGCCAACGTCAGGGGGAGGGTAACCGGTGAGTGTGGGGTTGCTCTCGGTTCCCGGGTCGCGGGTCGTCCGTAAACTCCCCCCAGCGGCGATCCAACCAAGGAGGAACCGGCGTGTCCGAGTCGGCCGAGTTGAACAAGGTCCTCGTGGCCAACCGGGGCGAGATCGCGGTCCGGGTGATCCGGGCCTGCCGCGACGCGGGGCTGGCCAGCGTCGCCGTGTACGCCGACCCCGACCGCGACCTGCCGTTCACCCGGCTCGCCGACGAGGCGTTCGCGCTGGGCGGGTCGACCCCGGGCGAGAGCTACCTGGTGGTCGAGAAGGTGCTGGACGCGGCGAAGCGCTCCGGCGCGGACGCCATCCACCCCGGGTACGGGTTCCTCTCGGAGAACGCCGAGTTCGCCCAGGCCGTCATCGACGCCGGGTTGACCTGGATCGGGCCGGACCCGCAGGCCATCCGGGACCTCGGCGACAAGGTCACCGCCCGGCACATCGCGCTGCGCGCGGGCGCCCCGCTGGTGCCCGGCACGAAGGAGCCGGTGTCGGGCCCCGAGGAGATCATCGCGTTCGCCTCGGAGCACGGGCTGCCGGTGGCGATCAAGGCCGCGTTCGGCGGTGGCGGGCGCGGCCTCAAGGTCGCCCGCACACTGGAGGAGATCCCCGAGCTGTTCGACTCGGCGGTGCGCGAGGCGGTGACCGCGTTCGGCCGCGGCGAGTGCTTCGTGGAGCGCTACCTGGACAAGCCGCGCCACGTCGAGGCGCAGGTGCTGGCGGACAAGCACGGCAACGTCATCGTGGTCGGCACCCGCGACTGCTCGCTGCAGCGCCGCCACCAGAAGCTGGTGGAGGAGGCCCCCGCGCCGTTCCTCACCGACGCGCAGCGCGCCGAGATCCACTCCTCGGCGAAGGCGATCTGCCGCGAGGCGGGCTACAGCGGCGCGGGCACGGTGGAGTACCTGGTCGGCACGGACGGCACGATCTCGTTCCTGGAGGTCAACACCCGGCTGCAGGTCGAGCACCCGGTGTCGGAGGAGACGACCGGGATCGACCTGGTGCGCGAGCAGTTCCGGATCGCGGCCGGTGAGCGGCTGCGGTTCACCGAGGACCCGACGCCGCGCGGCCACTCGATCGAGTTCCGGATCAACGGCGAGGACGCGGGCCGCGGCTTCCTGCCCGCCCCCGGCACCGTCACCACGTGGCGTGCGCCGGACGGCCCCGGCGTGCGGGTCGACTCCGGGGTGGAGTCGGGCACGGTGATCGGCGGCCAGTTCGACTCGATGCTGGCGAAGGTGATCGTCACCGGCGCGGACCGCGACGAGGCGCTGGCCAGGTCGCGGCGGGTGCTCGACGAGCTGGTGGTGGAGGGCATGGCCACGGTCGTGCCGTTCCACCGGGTGGTCGTGCGCGACCCGGCGTTCATCGGCGACGGGACCGGGTTCGGCGTGCACACCCGCTGGATCGAGACCGAGTTCGACAACCGGATCGAGCCGTTCACCGGTGGCGCGGACGCCGAGGAGGCCGAGCCGCGGCAGAGCGTCGTGGTGGAGGTCGGTGGCCGTCGGCTGGAGGTGTCGCTGCCCGCCGGGCTGTCCCTGGGCGGCGGTGGTGGCACGGCGACGAAGGCCAAGCCGCGCAAGCGGGCCGGTGGCAAGGCGGGTGCCGCGGTGTCCGGTGACGCGGTCGCCGCGCCGATGCAGGGCACGATCGTCAAGATCGCCGTGGCCGACGGCCAGGTCGTCGCGCAGGGCGAGCTGATCGTGGTGCTCGAGGCGATGAAGATGGAGAACCCGGTCACCGCGCACAAGTCGGGCACGGTCACCGGCCTGGTCGTCGCCGCCGGTGAGACGGTCACCACCGGTTCGGTCATCTGCGAGCTCAAGGACTAGCCCGGCTGAGATGAATCTCAGTCACGACCGGCCCGACCTTCCGTAGCATCGTGGTGTGGACCAGATCCCCCCGAGCGGGTTGCGCGTCGGCGACGCCGAGCGGGAGGACGCCCTGCGCGCGCTCGGCGAGCACATGAGCGCCGGCCGCATCGACATCGACGAGTACGGCGAGCGCAGCGCGAAGATCACCGCCGCGCGGACGGCCGGTGAGCTGACGGCGCTGTTCGCCGACCTCCCGGCACCCAAGCCTGGCGCGCCCGCTCCCCCGGCGCTCCCGGTCGCCCCGCCACCGCCGCAGCAGCCGGTCGCCTGGGCGGAACGGCCGCTCGGCCAGCGCCTGTTCGCCGCGCTGGTGCCGATCTCGGCGCTGACGGGACTGTCGCTGTTCCTGTTCGTCGTGCACGCGTGGCCGCTGCTGCTGCTCCCGGTCGTGGTGACCGTGATCGGCGGCGCTCTCTTCGGCGAGGACTGGCGCGACAACCGGGGACGCGGGCACGGGCACCGCCCGTTCGGGCCCGGGCAGCGGCGCCGCCACTACAACCGCGGGTGGCACTGACTCGTTCCGCGGGTGTCAGTGGTGCGCGGTAGCGTGCTGCCGTGGAACCGGTGGAGATCAACGCTGGCGCGTACTACCTGCGCGCGATGCGCGACGATTCCCGCATCAACGACCGGCAGCGGATCCTCGAGGGCTTCAACGACCCGGAGTTCGTCCGGTGGCTGCCGCACATCCGGATCCCCGACCTGGCGGCCGCGGGCGACTACATCGCGCGCCGGGCCGCCGACTGGGCCGCCGACCGCCGCTACTCGTGGGCCGTCGCGGATCCGCTGACCGCGGTGATGCTGGGCGAGGTGCTCCTCAAGGAGGTCGACCTCGCGGCGGGCACGGCCGAGGCGGGCATCTGGGCGCACCCGGACGCGCGCGGCAAGGGCATCACGACGCTCGCGCTGTCGGCGGTGTTGCGCTTCGCGTTCGGCGGGTTGGGCCTGACGCAGATCACTTACCAGCACTCGAGGGGCAACACCGCCTCCGGCCGGGTGGCGGCGAAGCTGGGGTTCAGCACGTTCCGTGACCACGGCCTGGCCGTGCCCGCGGACATCGTCGTCCTGGTGGCCCGTAACGCCCCGGGGGAACCGGTCGTTGGGTAGACGGTGTGTAGATGTGCGGGGACGGAACCCAGCCGATCCGGTGCACGTCTACGAAACCACAGGGGAACGGTCGAAACCGATCATGGCGACTCGATAGAGTTAAGGCACCACGGGTAGTGACGGGGATCCGGCAACGGTGGGGAGGCGGCGACGTGCCACCAGGACACGGCGGGCAGCACGGGGGACACAACGGCGGGCACCGCACGGACCTGCTCGACGTCACGCCGGAGGCGGTACCGGCGCTGCGCGCGGCTTTCGCCGACGCCCGTGACCGGGTGGCCAGGCAGTTGGAGCTCAGCGAGAGCGGGCTGCGGGTGCAGCCGTGGGCGAAGGACCCGGTGAGCCAGGAGGCCACCACGGGGGTCAACCAGCTCACCGCAGACCACGAGCGGGCGGCCATCGACGCGCTGCGCGCCTACCGCACCCAGCTCGACACCGCCGTGCACACCCTCGACCGCGTGGCGGCGCAGTACCACCTGCTCGAAGAGGACAACGCCGCCACTGTCACGCAGCAGGGCACCGGCGGCTGAGGAGGGGACGAGCGATGACCGAGCAGTCGAGCGGGACGCGCTGGCGCGGGTTCAGCCACAAGGAGCTGTACCAGCTGCTGCACGACGGTCCCGGCGCGCAGGCGTCCGCGGAACCGACGCGGCGCTGGACGGAGCTGACCGCCACCCTCAACGAGGTCGGCCAGGACCTCGCGGCCACCCTCGACGGGTCCGCCGCGGTGTGGGCGGGCCGGGCGGCCGGGGCGGCGAAGGACCGGTTGAGCACGCTGGTGACCTGGGCGCGCACCGCCGCCGACGAGGCGGACGGGATGCGCTTGGCGGTCGAGAACCAGGGCACCTACATCGCCACGGCGCGCGCGGAGATGCCCGTGCCCGACGGCGAGTCGTCGCACGCGCCCGACCCGACCGCGCCCGCCGCCGTGCAGGTGCTGGCGATGCAGGGTGACGCCGAGGCCGTCGAGCAGGCCAGGTCGGCCGGTGCGCAGAAGGCGTACGAGGTCATGGCGACCTACGAGCTGAACTCCAGGACGAACCTGCGCGCCAGGGGCGGTTTCGCGCGCCCGGGCGAGCTGCTCGGCGGTCAGGCCGACCACCGGCACCGCGGCGACGGCGTCACGCAGACCACGCACACGTCCTTCGCGGGCAACCCGGTCGCGGCGCAGCCGGTGGGCGGGTTCGAGCAGTCGCGCCCGGCGGCGTACCACGGCTTCGGCCAGCAGGGCCTCGGCCACGGCGGTGCAGGCGACCACCACTGGGGTGGGGGCGGCCAGGGCGTCGGCCTGTCGTCGGCCGCGCTCGGCGACGCGCCGGAGATCACCCGCAGGCCGATGGCCCCCGGGATGTTCAGCGGCGCCGCGCCGATGGCGCCGGAGGGCTCGGTGATCGGTCTCGGCCGGGTGGGCGGCACCAACGACACGACCAGCGACCGGTCCGACCGGCGGGGCGCGCCCGCGGGGTCCGCGCCGCGCGGTCCGCTCAGCGGCGGCAGCCCGGTGTCGGGTAGCTCCTCGATCGGCGCTGACGGGTTCAACTCGTCCGGGTCGACGGGTCAGGGTCTCGCGTCTCCCGGGTCGAACGCCGCGGCGACGCCGATGGCGCCCGCCGGTGGTGGCGCAGGCGTGGGTGGCGGCGGTCCGCTCTCGGGCGACAACAGGCTGGGCGCGCGGCGCCTCGGTGGTGAGACCCTCGGGTCGAGCCAGTGGTTCGCCGACACCCAGGAGTCGACGTCGGGCTCGGGCTCGTCCTCGTCCGCGTCGTCCACCCGCAACCTGGGTGGCCGCAGGCGCGAGCTGGCACGCGACGACGAGCCGGTCACCGAGTCGGTCAGCCTCTACGGCGACGACCACCACCTGCCGCCCGGCGTGATCGGCGGCTGAGCCAGGTGACCGCGGTGACGGTCACGGCACTGGAGTTCGACGTCCTGACCGAGCACTTCGGCGTCGAGCCGGTGCCGCTGACCCTGCGCGTGCCCTCCCCGGGGCGAACTGACACCGAGCGGGCGGCCCTGGTCGACCAGGCGTGGCGCGGGTTGTCGGCGCGCGGTCTCGGCACGCCCGGTCGGGTCGACCCGCTGCTGGCGTCGCTGGTGCGCCTGCTCGACCGCCCGGACCGCGAGGTCGACGGTCGCTTGTGGACGGACAGCTCGATCCGGGTGCTGGCCGCCGCGACCGCCGACGACGCCGTCCTGGCCACCCTGTCAGCGGACACCGTCACCCTGTCCCCCGCGGACGCCACCGGCCTCCCCCGCCACGTCCTGTCGTTCCTCCCCGCCGCGACGCCCGGCCCCGGCCGCTCGGTCTCGGTCCCCACGGCGGACTTCGAAGCCGCCGCCCCCGGCCCCCTCGCCGCGGGCCTGCGCGCCCGCGGCATCCGCCCGGACGACGCCACCACGCTCGCCGAGATGATCACCCCGGTCCGCGCCCACGGCCAGTTCGGCGCCGCCGCCCGCGACCGCTGGGGCCGCCGCCACCGCACCCCCCGCGTCGTCGGCTACTTCGACACCGCCCAGGGCCGCTACCTGCAAACCCGCACCACCACCCCCACCGGCGAGGCGTGGACCACCATCGCCCCCACCGACACCCGCCGCCTGCACCACCACATCGCCGAGCTGCTCCCGGCCTGAGGCACTACCGCGGGTCGAGTCGCGCGCACACAACGACGAACCACTCCCCGCCCGAAGGTCCATCTCGGGGATGCACCTACAGGCGATCTGAGCACAGCAAGGTCAGAGGATGGGTTCGGCGAGGTGGCGGCGGGATTCCGGGGCGTTGGCGCGGATGTTGTCGGCGGCCGCGTCGTCGGGTTTGGTCTGGGAGGTGCGTTCGGCGTCGACTCGGGATTGGTAGACGGAGATCTCCCAGTCGACCTGGGCGGGGGTCCAGCCGAGGACCTCGGCCATGAGTTCGGCGACCTGGCGGGCGCAGGCGACGCCGCGGTGGGGGTACTCGATGGAGATGCGGGTGCGGCGGGTGAGGACGTCTTCCAGGTGCAGGGCGCCCTCGGCGGCTACCGCGTAGATGGCCTCGACGCGCAGGTAGTCGGCGGCGGCGTCGATGGGTTTGAGGTGGTCGGGGTGGGTGGCGTGGGCGAGGACGTCGTGCAGGAGGGAGCCGTAGCGGTCCAGGAGGTGGCGGACGCGGTAGGGGTGCAGGCCCCAGCGGGCGGCGAGGAGGTCGGCCTGGTTGACCAGGGCGTGGTACCCGTCGGCGCCGAGCAGGGGGACGCGGTCGGTGATGGACGGCTGCAGGCGGCCGGGGAGGTCGACAGCGGCGGTGTCCACGGCGTCGGCGGCCATCACCCGGTAGGTCGTGTACTTGCCGCCCGCGATGGCCACCAGACCCGGGGCGACCCTGGCGACGGCGTGCTCGCGGGACAGCTTCGAGGTCTCCTCGCTCTCCCCGGCCAGCAGCGGTCGCAGGCCCGCGTAGACGCCCTCGATGTCGGCGTGCGTGAGCGGGGTGGCCAGCACCGAGTTGACGTGGTCGAGCAGGTAGTCGATGTCGCGCTCGGTGGCCGCGGGGTGCGCCAGGTCCAGGTTCCAGTCGGTGTCGGTGGTGCCGATGATCCAGTGGTTGCGCCAGGGGATGACGAACAGCACGGACTTCTCCGTGCGCAGGATCAGCCCGGTCTCGGCGACGATCCGGTCGCGCGGGACGACGATGTGCACGCCCTTGCTGGCCCGCACCCGGAACCGGCCCCTGCTGCCCGAGGCCCGCTGCAGCTCGTCGGTCCACACGCCGGTGCAGTTGATGACCACGTTCGCGCGCACGTCGACCTCGGCGCCGTCCTCGACGTCGCGCACCCGCACGCCGCTGACCCGGTCGGCCTCGCGGTGGAAGCCGACGACCTGGGTGGAGGTGCGCACGACGGCGCCGTAGTGGGCGGCGGTCCTGGCCACGGTCATGGTGTGGCGGGCGTCGTCGGCTTGGGCGTCGTAGTAGCGGATGCCGCCGATGAGGGCCGAGCGGCGCAGCGCCGGGGCCATCCGCAGGGCACCCGCCCGGGTGAGGTGCTTCTGGCCGGGGACCGACCGCGCGCCGCCCATGGAGTCGTAGAGCAGCAGGCCCGCGGCGGTGTACGGGCGTTCCCAGAGCCTGCGGGTGAGCGGGTAGAGGAAGCTGACCGGTTTGACCAGGTGCGGCGCCAGGGTGGTCAGCATCAGCTCCCGCTCGCGCAGGGCCTCGCGCACCAGGCCGAACTCCAACTGCTCCAGGTAGCGCAATCCGCCGTGGAACAGCTTGCTCGACCGGCTGGACGTGCCGGAGGCGAGGTCGCGCGCCTCGACCAGCGCGACCCGCAGGCCGCGGGTGGCGGCGTCCAGCGCGACGCCTGCGCCGACGACACCGCCGCCGATCACCAGCACGTCGAACGGCTCGTCGGCCAACCGGCGCCAGGCGAGCGCCCGTTCGGCCGGGCCGAGCAGCCCGCCGGGCCGTTCGGTGTCCGAAGTGGACAGTTCGGGTGGCGCGGTGGGCTTGCGGCTGGCCATGATCGCCTCCCTGCGCGGGCCTTGGGCGTCGTCCGAGGAGCACCACGCTACCCGCCCGGACCGGGTTGGGCAGTCGACCCGTGGACAGTCGAGCGAACCGGGGGTAACGTCCGATCTCACTCAGTGTGGGCGCCGCCGCCATTCGTCCCAGTCCCCGACCCGTCCCCCGACCGGCCGCGCCTACCTCTCGCCACCCGGCAGTGCGAGGGAGACACCATGGGCTTCTGGCACATCGTCCTCTGGGAACTACTCGGCACCGCGGCGCTGATCCTGCTCGGCGCGGGCGTGGTCGCCAACACCGTGCTGCGCGGCTCGCTCGGCCACCAGGGCGGCTGGCTGCTGGTGAACATCGGCTGGGGTTTCGCGGTGTTCGTCGGCGCCAGCATCGCCGCGCCGAGCCAGGCGCACCTCAACCCCGCGGTCACCATCGGCCTGTTCACCGCGGGTGACCTGCCCGTCGCCGAGGTCCCCGCGTACCTCACCGGCCAGTTCGCAGGCGCGTTCCTCGGTGCCGTGCTGTGCTGGCTGACCTACAAGCTGCAGTTCGACGCGCACGACGAGCCCGAGAACACCCTGGGGATCTTCGCCACCGGCCCGGTGCACCGGAACCTGCCGTGGAACCTGGTCACCGAGGTGATCGGCACGTTCGTGCTGGTGTTCTGGATCCTGACCAGCCCCGGCGCGAAGGTGGAGACCGGCGGGCTACCGCAGTTCGGCAACGCCGCGCTGGGCTACGCCGCTGTGGCGTTCGTGGTGATCAGCATCGGCGCCTCGCTGGGTGGGCCGACCGGCTACGCCATCAACCCGGCCCGCGACCTGGCGCCGCGCATCGCCTACGCGGTGCTGCCCATCCGCGGCAAGGGCGACCCGGACTGGGGCTACGCCTGGGTGCCGGTCGTCGGGCCCCTGCTCGGCGCGGTGCTGGCGGGCCTGCTTGCCCGCGTCCTGCCAACATGATCACACCACCCTGGGCGAAGAGGGAGAGACACCGATGACCGAGTACGTCGCCGCCGTCGACCAGGGCACCACCTCGACCAGGTGCATGGTGTTCAGCCACGCGGGCGAGGTGGTCGCGGTCGACCAGCGCGAGCACCGGCAGGTCTTCCCGCGCGCCGGATGGGTCGAGCACGACCCGCTGGAGATCTGGGAGAACACCCGCGCGGTGGTGGCGGGCGCGTTGGCCAAGGCCGACCTGCACACCCCCGACATCGCCGCGGTCGGCATCACCAACCAGCGCGAGACGGCCGTGGTGTGGGACCGGCGCACCGGGGAACCGGTGTACAACGCGATCGTCTGGCAGGACACCAGGACCGACAAGATCGCCACCGCGCTCGGCGAGCTCGGCGGCGGGCAGGAGCGGTACCGGGCCAAGACCGGGCTGCCGCTGGCGACCTACTTCTCCGGCCCCAAGGTCCGGTGGATCCTGGACAACGTCGACGGCGCGCGGGCCAGGGCCGAGGCGGGCGACCTGCTGTTCGGCAACATGGACACCTGGCTGCTGTGGAACATGACCGGCGGCGTCGACGGCGGGGTGCACGCGACCGACCCGACCAACGCCTGCCGCACGCTGCTGATGGACCTGTCCACACTGGACTGGGACGCGGATGTCGCCGAGGAGATCGGCATCCCGCTGTCGATGCTGCCCAGGATCGCCTCGTCCTCGGCGGAGTTGGGCAAGGTCCGCGAACGCGGCGCGCTGGGCGGGGTGCCGATCGCCGGGATCCTCGGCGACCAGCAGGCCGCGACCTTCGGGCAGGCGTGCCTGTCCCCCGGCGAGGCCAAGAACACCTACGGCACCGGCAACTTCGTGCTGCTCAACACCGGCACCGAACCGGTGATGAGCGAGAACGGTTTGCTCACAACGGTGTGCTACCGCATCGGCGACCAAGACCCGGTGTACGCGCTGGAGGGTTCGATCGCGGTCACCGGCTCGCTGGTGCAGTGGATCAGGGACAACCTCGGGATGATCAGCTCGGCAGCCGAGATCGAGGAGC
This sequence comes from Actinokineospora globicatena, assembly GCF_024171945.1. GTDB lineage: Bacteria > Actinomycetota > Actinomycetes > Mycobacteriales > Pseudonocardiaceae > Actinokineospora > Actinokineospora globicatena. The sequence goes on along the minus strand of NZ_JAMTCR010000002.1, from coordinate 1,811,068 downwards.
ACGCCCGCTCGGTCGACGACAACGGCGGCTGCTACTTCGTGCCCGCCTTCTCCGGCCTGTTCGCCCCGCACTGGCGCGCCGACGCCAGGGGCGCGATCGTCGGCCTGACCCGGTTCATCACCAAGGGCCACCTCGCCCGCGCCGTGCTCGAGGCGACCGCTTTCCAGACCAGGGAGGTGATCGAGGCGATGAACGCCGACTCCGGCGTCCCGCTGACCGCCCTCAAGGTCGACGGCGGCATGGTCGGCAACGAACTGCTCATGCAGTTCCAAGCCGACATCCTCGACGTCCCGGTGATCCGCCCGGTGGTCGCCGAAACCACCGCCCTCGGCGCCGCCTACGCCGCCGGTCTCGCCGTCGGCTACTGGTCCGGCCTCGACGACATCCGCGCGAACTGGGCCGAGGACAAGCGGTGGACCCCCGCCATGGCCGAAGACACCAGGGACCGCGCCTACCGCCAGTGGAAGAAAGCCGTCACCCGAACCCTGGACTGGGTCGACGAGGACACCGACTGAGTCCACAGAGGACTTCCCCGCTAGGACAAGATGGCCACGGCGAAGAAGGTCAGCCAGGCTAGGGTGGCGACGGCGGCGCTGGCTAGGCCGATGCCTGCGACGACCTTGCTGTCCGCGTGGCCTTGGTCCGCTCTGGTCAGTCCGATCACGGACAGGCCGACGCCTGCGATGGCCACCACCAAGCCGATGACCGAGAACCATATGAGGACGAGGGCGATCGCCCCGCACGCCAGGCCTGCGATGGCCACCCCGCCTTGTGCGGATCGGGGTGGGGTGGGCCCGGGGCCGGGTAAGGGCGGGCCGAGGTACGGCTGGGGTTGCTGCGCGTGGGGTCGCGGCGGGTAGCCCTGTGGTGGGTAGGGCTGCTGCGAATAGTGCTGTCCGACAGGCGGTTGCAGAGGGGGCTGTGGCGGGGAAGGCGGGCTGGGCGGGGACGGGTGCCCGACGGGGAACAGGGGTACGACGGGGACCGCGCGCACTACTGGGAGCGGGGGGTGAGCCGTCCGCAGCGGTGGCGCCGCCGGGAACGGCTGACCCGTCGGGGCGGGACGCGCCGCCGGGAAGGGCTGGGCGACCGGGCCGGGCTGGGCCGCCGGGACGGAGTGGGCGGGCTGGGCGGTCGGGACTGGCTGGGCCGTGGGCGGGGGCGGCGGGCCGCCGGGGTGCTGCCAGGGCGCCGGACCGGGTGGGACTGGTCGCGACATCGGTGGGGTGCCTGCCTCTCGGTGGGGAAAACCGCACCGGGGCGCGATCGGTCGACTCGCGGGTCGATTTCCCGCGCGCGGCCGTCCCCCGGATGCGAACTGAAGTCGAAATGTGTCAAGTCGTGGGAAAACCCGCTCGGACCACCCCCGCCTCCAAGGGTGGTCCGAGCGGTCAGGACCCGCCGATCAGGCCTGGGTTCTGCCCAGGGTGAGCGGAGCGAGGAACAGCGCTCGGACGCGGGGGATCTGGCCGATCCCGCCGCAGCGCGGGCAGAAGTCCTTGCGGTTGGGGGCGAGTCCTGAGCCCAGGCATTCCGGGCATTCATTCCGACGCGGCATGGTCAGCCTCCGTACGTAACGGTTCGGTCCCCCAGGGGTACCGGCTCGGTAGGTCGATCAAAAGACCGACACGAGAGTTTCACTCCTTCTCGTGGAAATCTGGTAACTGAGAAGGCAGTGTCGGCCCCCACAATATGCACGAAGGAGTGAAGTTGGGGCACAAACCATCGATCTGGGCGAATTTCAGTCGAGGTCGTCGTGCCGCATCAACTGGCGGCCCGCCTCGGTGATCGAACCGGACAGCGACGGGTACACCGAGAAGGTCAGCGCGAGGTCGTCGACGGTCAGCTGGTTCTGCACCGCGAGCGCGATCGGCAGGATCAGCTCGCTGGCGCTGGGGGCGACGATGACCCCGCCGATGACCACGCCGGTCGCCGGGCGGCAGAACAGCTTCACGAAGCCGCGGCGCAGGCCCTCCATCTTGGCCCTGGCGTTGGTGGCCAGCGGCAGCGTGACGGTGCGCGCGGGCACCTCGCCGCTGTCGATGGTCGCCTGGCTGATGCCGACGGTGGCGATCTCGGGGTGGGTGAACACGTTCGCCGCGACCGTCTTGAGCTTGATCGGGGCGACGCCCTCGCCGAGGGCGTGCCACATCGCGATCCGGCCCTGCATGGCCGCGACCGAGGCCAGCATGAGCACCCCGGTGCAGTCGCCCGCGGCGTACACGCCGGGCACCCCGGTGCGCGAGACCCGGTCGACGGTGATGAACCCGCCCGGCCCCGGCTCGATGCCGATCTTGTCGAGGCCGATGTCCTCGGTGTTGGGCACCGAGCCGACGGTCATCAGCGCATGGCTGGCGCGGACCGTCTCGCCGCCCTTGAGGTGCACGGTGACGCCGGTGCCATCGCGCTCGATCTTCTCCGCGCGGGCGTGCTTGACCAGCGTGGTGCCGCGCTCGGAGAACACGTCCTCGAGCACCGCGGCCGCGTCGGCGTCCTCGTGCGGCAGCACCCGGTCCCGGCTGGAGATCACCGTGACCTTGACGCCCATCTCGATGAACGCGGAGGCGAACTCGGCGCCGGTGACCCCGGAGCCGACCACCACCAGGTGCTCGGGCAGCTCGGGCAGGTCGTAGATCTGGCGCCAGTCGAACACCCGGACCCCGTCGGGCTCGGCACCCGGGATCACCCGGGGGGTGGCGCCGGTGGCGATGAGCACGACGTCGGCGGCCAGCACCTCGGTCGTGTCGCCGGAGGTGATCGACACCCGGTGCGCGGCCATCCCGGTGCGGTCGTCGCAGAACCGCGCGGTGCCGGTGACCACCCGCACGCCCTCGCGCTGGACCCGGTTGCGGATGTCGGCGGACTGGGCGAGCGCGAGGCCCTTGACCCGGCCGCGGACCACCGGCAGGTGCACCGTGGAGTCGACGTCGTCGGTGCCGATGCCCAGCTCGTCGGCGTCGCGGAAGGCGACCCGCGCGCCCGCGGAGGCGATGAACGTCTTGGACGGGACGCAGTCGTAGAGCACGCAGGCGCCGCCGAGGCCGTCCCGCTCGACGACGGTCACCTCGGCCCCGTGCTGGGCGGCCACCAGGGCCGCCTCGTACCCGGCCGGGCCGCCACCCATGATCACGATCCGGGTCACCTGGTCCTCCACTTCACCCGCGCGCGTCCAGCGGACACGGTAGCCGGGAGTGCACGACCGGGTCTGGGGTGGCCGCGAAAAGGTGATCCCTGCGCGCGGATGCCTGCCGACACCGCACTGTGTGACTAGGCTGTCCGGCGTGCCGCTCTATGCCGCTTACGGGTCGAACATGGATCCGGGCCAGATGATGCAGCGAGCCCCGCATTCGCCGATGGCCGGGACGGGGTGGCTCGTCGGCTGGCGGCTGACCTTCGGGGGTGAGGACCTCGGGTGGGAAGGCGCGTTGGCCACCATCGTGGAGGACCAGGACTCGCAGGTGTTCGTCGTGCTCTACGACGTCACCGACGACGAGCGCAACCTCGACCGGTGGGAGGGCTCCGAACTGGGGCTGCACTCCAAGATCCGGCTGCGGGTGCAGACCCTGGAGGGCTCCGTGCTGTCCTGGCTCTACGTGCTCGACGCCTACGAGGGCGGCCTGCCGTCGGCCCGCTACCTGGGTGTGGTCGCGGACGCCGCGGAGGCCGCCGGTGCGCCGGCGGACTACGTCGAGGACCTGCGCACTAGGCCATGCAGTGGAATCGGGCCAGCCGCGGCCAGCTAGGCACAACGCCGGGATGTGTCGCACGTCTCCTCTGGTACGGCCGAGTCCCGGCCGCACCACTCACCGACCGCGCCCGCGGTCGGACCGAGGAGAACGGACATGGCACATCGAAGATCCTGGCTCATAACCCTGGTGGCGGCGCTCGCCGCGGCCATCCTGTCGGCGACCCCCGCGGCCGCTGACCCGACCTCCGCCCCCGCCGCGCCCTACTGCGGCATCACCTGGGGCTCCCAATCCAAGTTCGGCGACTCCACGCCGGGGTTCGCGACGCTGACCGGCGTCCGGGCGGGTAGGCACGACTGCTTCGACCGGCTCGTGTTCGACGTCCGCAGCGCGGGGGTGCGCGGCTACGGCGTCGGCTACGTCAACGAGTTCGAGGACATCGCAGGCAATCCCGTCACGGTGCGCGGTGGCGCCGGGCTGTGGATCGCCTTGGAAGCCTCGATCTACAACGACGCCGGGGACATGGTGTTCCACCCGTCGAACCCGGCCGAGGTGGTCGACTTGACCGGCTACCGGACCTTCCGCCAGCTCCACGACCTCGGCGGTCGGGTCCTGCACAACAGTTTCGCGCTCGGGGTGCGGGCGCGGCTGCCGTTCCGCGTCCTCGAACTCGACGACGGCGCGACCAAACGGCTGATCATCGACGTCGCACACGCCTGGTAAGGGGGAGTTGTGGTGAAACGCTTGTTCTCGGTCATCGCCGCGGTGGCGGTGGCCTTCTCGATCGTGGTGTTCGCCCCGGTGGCCGCCTCGGCCGCGGACCCGTACTGCGGGATCACCTGGGGCTCAGGGCTCAAGGCCGCGGGCTTCAACGAGACGGGCTTCTTCAGGGACGTGCGCGGCGGGCAGCACGAGTGCTTCGACCGGCTCGTGATCGACCTGGACGCCCCTGGTGGGCACGGCTACTACGTGAAGTACGTCGACGAGATCACCGCCGACGGCTCGGGGCACGTCGTCCCGACGCGGGGGGCGGGGAAGCTGCAGATCCAGGCCCTCGGGCGGGCCTGGGACGACAACGGGCAGCTGACCTACCACCCGGCGAACTGGAGCGAACTGGTGAACGTGACGGGGTGGCGGACGTTCCGGCAGGTCGTGTGGGCCGGGACCTACGAGGGGGACACGACGCTCGGCATCGGCCTGCGGGCCCGGTTGCCGTTCCGGGTGTTCACCCTGCCCAGGGACAACGGCGGCACCCGCATCGTGGTGGACGTCGCGCACCTCTGGTGATCGCGTGAGGTAAATCCCCGGGGGCCCGCGTTCCGCACGCGGACCCCCGGGTCGTCTTAGGACAGCGCGGCGAGCGCGGTGTGGGTCATGACCCGGATGCCTGCGAGCAGCGCGCGTTCGTCCAATTGGAACGTCGGCTGGTGCAGGTCGCGCATCGGGCCCTCGCCCGGCCACACGCCGAGGCGCATGAACGAGCCGGGGATGTGCTCCAGGTACCAGCCGAAGTCCTCGCCACCGGCGGACTGCTTGGTGCCCGCCAGGGCGTCCTCGCCGAGCGCGGACTCGATGGCGGTGCGCAGGTACTGGGTGCTCTCGCGCTCGTTGATGACCGGCGGCACGCCGCGGCGGTGGTGCAGTTCGTAGCCGACGCCGGTGGGGGCGAGCAGGGACTGCACCAGACCGGCCACCAGCGGCTCCAGGTCGGCCCAGATGTCGTGGTCGCCGGTGCGCAGGGTGCCGCGCAGCAGACCGTCCTGGGGGACGGCGTTGGGCGCCTCACCGGCGTGCACGGCGCCCCACACCAGGACGGTGCCGGAGCGCGGGTCGACGCGGCGGGAGAGCAGCGCGGGCAGGCCGGTGATGACGGTGCCCAGCGCGTGCACCAGGTCCGCGGTCAGGTGCGGGCGGGAGGTGTGCCCGCCGGGCGAGGTGAGCCGCAGCTCGAGCAGGTCGGTCGCCGAGGTGATGGCGCCGACCCGGGTGCCGACCCGGCCGACCTCGGTGCGCGGGTCGCAGTGCAGGCCGAAGATGCGCTCCACGCCGTCGAGGCCGCCCGCGTCGATGACCTCGAGGGCGCCGCCGGGCATGACCTCCTCGGCGGGCTGGAAGATCAGCCGGACCCGACCGGGCAGCGCGGGCGCCGAGGCGAGCGCGATGCCGGTGGCCAGCAGGATCGTGGTGTGCGCGTCGTGCCCACAGGCGTGCGCGGCCTCGGGGGTGGTCGACGCGTAGGGCAGGCCGGTCGCCTCGGTCATCGGCAGGGCGTCCATGTCGGCGCGCAGCGCGACGCAGCGCTCCCCGGTGCCGATGTCGCAGATCAGGCCGTTGCCGCCGGCGAGCAGCTCCGGCTGCAGGCCGAAGGACTTGAGCAGGCCTGCCACCAGCTCGGTGGTCGCGAACTCCTGGCGGGAGAGCTCCGGGTGCGCGTGGATGTGCCGGAACCAGGCCAGCACGTCGGCGGCGTTGGCGGCGAGCCACTGGTCGAGCCACGCGGGCCCGCGCCCCGCACCGAGATCCTCCACAGGGGGCATAGTGACCCCACTGGAGGTGATCAGCACGGCGGACTCCGGGTCCGACTTCGCCGCCCGGGTACCCCTGCCGCTCTCCGACGGCAGGTCGCGCCGTGAATCCAACACAGTCACGCGACCCCTCCGGCGATGGTCTTCTCGGTCGTGGTTGCGGTTTCCATTTGCCACGATCCTGCCCTATGGCGGGCGTCACTCAGCGCCGTTGGACCGACCGTACGGTCCGCGGTACCGGGTCTGCGACCAACGGTCGGGCGGGTTCGGCCGCACTGTTTGGATGATCAAGACGACCGGTGCGCGTGCCGGGGTGAACGCCGGGAGCTCACTTCTTCTTGCGCTTGGCCCGGATCCGGTTGCCCCAGACGACGGCGCCGAGCAGCAGCACGGCGACCACGCCGACGACGATCTTGCTCTTCGCGTTCTCCTTGTCGGCCTCGGTCGGCGCCTGCGGGAGGTCGACGCCGGGGGCGGTCTGCTCCTGGGCGAACGCGGTGACCGACTGGCTGGTCACCGATCGGGCGACGACCGGTTGGGCGGCGGCGGGGCCGACAGCGGCACCGAGGGAGGTACCGAGGGCGAGCAGGACACCGAGGAGCACGGCGGGCAGGAACCGGGGCGCACGGACGGACAAGGGCCAGCCCTCCAGGTCGGGGGGAGCAAGACGATCACCAGGTTAGTCGGAGTGGTCACTGTCCGCGAAGGCCGAAAGGATCCTCTCGGCGGCCAGCGTCGCGGTGAGCCGACCGGCGCGGACGTCCCGCTCGACGCCGGGGGTGAGCTCGCGGACCGCGGGGTGCTCGTGCAGCCGGGCCAGCAGGGTGTCGCGGACCATCGCCCAGGTCCAGTCGACCTGCTGCTGCCTGCGCCTCTCGGCCAGCTCGCCGGTGGCGGTCAGCTTCACGTGGTGCTGTTCGACCTGCTCCCACAACGCGTCGAGCCCGTCGTTCTCCAAGCCGCTGCAGGTGAGCACCGGCGGGGTCCAGGTGGCGTCGGGGTTGCGCAGCAGCCGCAGGGCGCTGGCCAGCTCACGGGCGGCCTTGCGGGCCTCCACGGCGTGGTCGCCGTCGGCCTTGTTGACCGCGATCACGTCGGCGAGTTCCAGCACGCCCTTCTTGATGCCCTGCAGCTGATCACCCGTTCGGGCGAGCGTGAGGAACAGGAAGCAGTCGACCATGTTGGCCACCGCCGTCTCGGACTGGCCGACACCGACGGTCTCGACCAGCACGGTGTCGTACCCGGCCGCCTCCATCAGCACGATGGTCTCCCGGGTGGCCCTGGCGACGCCGCCGAGGGTGCCGGAGGTGGGCGACGGGCGGATGAACGCGGCGGGGTCGACCGCCAGCCGCGCCATCCTGGTCTTGTCGCCGAGGATGCTGCCGCCGGTGCGGGTGGAGGACGGGTCGACGGCGAGCACGGCGACCTTGCGCCCGGCGGCGGTGAGGGTGGTGCCGAGCGCGTCGATGAAGGTGGACTTCCCGACGCCCGGGACTCCGGTGATGCCGACCCGGTGCGCCCCGCCCGCGTGCGGAAGCAGCCGGACCAGCAGCCGCTGGGCGAGGTCGCGGTGGTCGGCGCGCCGGGACTCGACCAGGGTGATCGCCCGCGACAGCAGGCCGCGGTCGCCCGCGAGGACGCCGTCGGCGTAGGTGTCGATGCCGAGCGGGTCAGCCAAGCCGGTGCCCGAGCCGCTCGGCCAGCGTGCGCAGCAGCCGCGCGGCGGCGTCGGCGATGACCGTGCCCGGCGGGAAGATCTCGGCGGCCCCGGCGGCGCGCAGCTCGGCGAAGTCCTGCGGCGGGATGACGCCGCCGACGACGATGACGATGTCGTCGCGGCCGAGCGCGGCGAGCTCCGCGCGCAGCGCGGGCACCAGGGTGAGGTGCCCGGCGGCCAGCGAGTTCACCCCGACGACGTGCACGTCGGCCTCGACGGCCTGGCGGGCGACCTCGCCTGGGGTGGAGAACAGCGGGCCGACGTCGACGTCGAAGCCGAGGTCGGCGAACGCGGTGGCGATGACCTTCTGGCCCCGGTCGTGCCCGTCCTGGCCCATCTTCGCGACCAGGATGCGCGGCCTGCGGCCCTCCGCGTCGGCGAAGGCGTCGACGACCGCCCTGGTCTCGTCGACGGTGGTCGACGACTTGCCGACCTCGTCGCGGTACACCCCGGAGATGGTACGGATCTGCGCGGCGTGCCTGCCCCAGACCTTGCCCAGCGCCTCGGAGATCTCGCCGACGGTGGCCTTCGCGCGGGCGGCGTCGATGGCCAGCTCCAACAGGTTGCCCGTGCCGTCGGCGGCCCTGGTCAGCGCGTCGAGCTTGGCGGCCACGCTGTCGGCGTCGCGCTCCTCGCGGAGCCTGCGCAGCTTCGCCAGCTGCTGGCCGCGCACACCCGCGTTGTCGACCTTGAGCACGTCGATCTGCTCGTCGTCGGCGAGCTGGTACTTGTTGACCCCGATGACCGGCTGGCGCCCGGAGTCGATGCGCGCCTGGGTGCGGGCGGCCGCCTCCTCGATGCGCAGCTTGGGGATGCCCGCGTCGATCGCCTTGGCCATGCCGCCCGCGGCCTCGACCTCGCTGATGTGGCCCCAGGCCTTGGCGGCCAGCTCGTAGGTGAGCCGTTCGACGAACGCGGAGCCGCCCCACGGGTCGATCACCCTGGTGGTGCCGGACTCCTGCTGGAGCAGCAGTTGGGTGTTGCGGGCGATGCGCGCGGAGAAGTCGGTCGGCAGCGCGAGCGCCTCGTCGAGGGCGTTGGTGTGCAGCGACTGGGTGTGGCCCTGGGTGGCGGCCATCGCCTCGACGCAGGTGCGGACCACGTTGTTGTAGACGTCCTGGGCGGTCAGCGACCAGCCGGAGGTCTGGCAGTGGGTGCGCAGGCTCAGCGACTTGTCCTGCGCCGGGTCGAAGCCCTTGACCAGCCGCGCCCACAGCAGCCGGGCGGCCCGCATCTTGGCGACCTCCATGAAGAAGTTCATCCCGATCGCCCAGAAGAACGACAGCCGGGGGGCGAACTCGTCGACGCCGAGCCCGGCGGCGCGACCGGCCCGGATGTACTCGACGCCGTCGGCGAGGGTGTAGGCCAGCTCCAGGTCGGCGGTCGCCCCGGCCTCCTGCATGTGGTAGCCGGAGATGGAGATCGAGTTGTACTTCGGCATGTTCCGCGAGGTGAACGCGAAGATGTCGGAGATGATCCGCATCGACGGGCCCGGCGGGTAGATGTAGGTGTTGCGGACCATGAACTCCTTGAGGATGTCGTTCTGGATGGTCCCGGCGAGCTGCTGCGGCGCGACGCCCTGTTCCTCGGCGGCCACGACGTAGAGCGCCAGCACCGGCAGGACGGCGCCGTTCATGGTCATCGACACGCTCATCTTGTCCAGCGGGATGCCGTCGAACAGCTGGCGCATGTCGTGGATCGAGTCGATGGCCACGCCCGCCATGCCGACGTCCCCGGCCACGCGCGGGTGGTCGGAGTCGTAGCCGCGGTGGGTGGCGAGGTCGAACGCGACGGACAGGCCCTTCTGGCCCGCGGCGAGGTTGCGGCGGTAGAAGGCGTTGGACTCCTCGGCGGTGGAGAACCCGGCGTACTGGCGGATGGTCCACGGCTGGTTGACGTACATCGTCGGGTAGGGGCCGCGCAGGTAGGGCGCGATGCCCGGGTAGGTCTGGAGGAAGTCGAGCCCGGCGGTGTCGTCGGCGGTGTAGACCGGTTTGACGGCGATGCCCTCCGGCGTCTCCCAGGTCAGGGCGTCGGCGCCCTTGCCGGTCGCGTCGTGCAGCGCGGCGCGCCAGTCGGCGGCGGTGGTGGGGGTCGGCGCACCGAGGTCGATGCCGCCGAAGTCGGGGATGGTCATGCCGGGACTCCCAGGGTCAGCAGGGTGTCGCGCAGGACGGCGACCGCATCGCAGCCGGTGTACACGTGTCCGTCCACTCCGGACTCACGATGCCCCTTGCCTGCCAGCAGGACCCGCACCGCGCCCGCCGCTTTCAGTGCTTCGACGACCGGGGCGGCCAGCTCGGCGTAGGACTTCTCCGAGCCGCACAGGCAGGCGACGGTCGCACCGCTCTCGGTGAACCGGGCGGCGGCCTCCTCCGGGGAGGTGATCACGCCGCCGTTCGGCGTCTCGATGCCGCCCGCTTGGAACAGGTTGGCGGCGAAGGTGGCGCGGGCGGTGTGCGCGGCGACCGGACCCAGGGTGGCGAGGAAGACCTTGGGCCGGGCGCCGGCTTCTTCGAGTGTCCTATCGGAACGGTCGCGCAGGTCCTCGTACGCCTCGGCGTAGCGGTGCACCGGGAGGCCACCGGTCGGGGCCGGGGGCGCGGGGGCGCGGACCGGGGCGCGTTCGGCGAGGTTCGGGAACTCGCTGACGCCGGTGATCGCGTCGGCGCGGGTGGCGAGGTTGCGCTCGCGCTCGGCCCAGGTCGCGGCCAAGCGGTCGGCGACGAGGCCGCTGGTCAACGCACTCGGCAGACCGCCCGCGCGCTCGATCTCGGTGAACCACGCCCAAGCGGCCTTGGCCAGGTCGTCGGTCAGGCTCTCCACGTACCAGGACCCGCCTGCCGGGTCGATCACGCCTGCCAGCCGCGATTCCTCCAGCAGCACCGCCTGGGTGTTGCGGGCGATGCGGCGGGCGAACGCGTCCGGCAGGCCGATGGCCGAGTCGAACGGGACCACGGTGACCGCGTCCGCGCCGCCGACCCCGGCCCCGAAGGCGGCGAGGGTGGTGCGCAGCATGTTCACCCACGGGTCGCGGGCGGTGAGCATCGCCGGGGAGGTGACCGCGTGCTGGCGCTGCCCGACCGGCTTGGCGCCGACGACCTCGACCACCCGGGACCACAGCCTGCGCGCGGCGCGGAACTTGGCGATGGTGAGGAACTGGTCGGCGGTGGCGGCGAAGCGGAACTCCATCAGGCCGATGGCGGTGTCGACGTCGATGCCCGCGGTGGTCAGCGCGCGCAGGTAGGCGACGGCGGTGGCCAGCGCTGCGCCGAGTTCCTGGGCGTCCGAGCCGCCCGCCTGGTGGTAGGGCAGGCCGTCGACGACGACCGCGCGCAGTCGCGGGTAGTGCCCGGTCTCGGCGACGTGGGCGGCGAGTTCGGCGAGGTCCGCCGGGTCGCCCGTGCGGGCCTGGTGGCCGAGCGGGTCGGCGCCGAGGGTGCCGACCGCGTCGGCGTGCGGGATGCCCCGGTCGGCGATCAGGGTGAGCAGCTCGGTGCTCGCGGCGCGGTACTCGGGTCCGGCGTCCAGGGTGACGGGGGCGAGGTCCAGGTACACGTCGGCCAGCACGGTCCCGAGGTCGGCGATCGGGATGCCCGCGGCGCCGACGACCAGCCAGAGCGAGCCGACGCCGTTCTCCAGGTCGGCCAGCACGTCGCGCGCGGTGGTCGCCGGGTCGGCGTGCCGCTGCCGCACCTCCCAGCCCGCGGCGACGTGGCCGTCGGGCCGGGAACCCCTGGTGAACGGGGCCAGGCCGGGGTAGCCGGTGGCGGGTGCCGGATCGGCGGCGGTGTAGAGCGGTTTGACCTGGATGCCGTCGTAGGTCGTCGTGGCCAGGAGGTCCTCGACCGGCCGGTCGTAGCCGTCGGGCACGGCGTCGGTGCGGCGCAGCACCCGCTCGACCAGGTGTTGCCAGCGCACGTGGTCGGCGGCGGGGAACTCACCTGCCAGGACCAAGTCGGGGGCCGTCATGACCCGTGATGCTACGGAAACGCCGGGGCCGCACCAGGTGGGCGGTGTGTGAGGCTGATCGCGGTTACCGGTCAGTACATACAGGCTACGTTCGGGTTTTCACCCTTGGCGCACGTCCGGGTGGGTGACAATGTCGCCCGTGTCCGCCCCTGAGACGCCCCAGCGCCTGGTCGCCGGGCGCTACCGCCTGCGCAAGCAGCTCGGCCAGGGATCGATGGGGACGGTCTGGGAGGCCTACGACGAGTTCCTGCGCCGCCCGGTCGCGGTGAAGCAGGTGCGGCTGCCCGCCGACGACTCGCCGGTGGAGGAGATCGAGGAGCTGCGCGAGCGGACCCTGCGCGAGGCGCGGGCGATCGCGGTGGTGTCGCACCCCAACGTGATCACCCTGCACGACGTGGCGCGCGAGGGCGACGAGCCGTTCGTGGTGATGGAGTTCGTGGTCGCGGCGAGCCTGGCCGAACTGGTGAGCGCGAACGGGCCGCTGGACGTGGCGCAGGCGGCGATCGTCGGGCACGGGGTCGCGGCCGGGCTCTCCGCCGCGCACGCCGCCGGGGTCGTGCACCGGGACGTGAAACCGGGCAACGTGCTGGTCAGCCCGGACGGTGTGGTGAAGCTGACCGACTTCGGCATCGCCCGCAACCTGGCCGAGCGGACGCTGACCAGCACCGGGATCATGCTGGGCTCGCCCTGCTACATCGCACCGGAGATCGCCTCGGGCGGCGCCGTCACGCCGCGGGCCGACCTGTGGGGCCTCGGCGCCACGCTGTTCGCCGCGGTGGAGGGCCACGCGCCCTACGACGCCGAGGCGCCCGCGATGGAGATCGTCAGCCAGGTGGTCAACGGCGAGGTGCCGCAGCCCTCGCACGACGGGCCGCTGCGCGAGGTGATCATCGGCCTGATGGCCAAGGACCCGGACGCCCGGATGTCGCTGCGCGAGGTCCGCGACCGGCTGCACCCGCTGATGCCCGCGCCCGGCAGCCCGGTCTACGACAGCCTGCGGCTCGACCCCGAGCCGCCCGAGGACGCCCGGACGGTGATCACCAAGCCGTACGTGTCGCTGGACGCGCCGACCGAGACCAGCCCGCCGCTGGCCCCGGTACCGGGACCGCTCCCGTTCCAGCGCGCGGGGCAGCGGCGCAGCCGGTCGACGGCGGTGGCGCTCGGCGCGGCCTCGGTGGTGCTGTTCGCGGGCGCGGCGGTCGGCGGGTTCGCGCTGACCAGGTCGGTGGCCGGTCAGCCGGTGCTGCCGGTGTCCACCCCCGCGATCTCCCAGCAGGCCGCCGCGCCGCTGCGGGAACTGGCGGTGCGCACGGCCGACGCCGCGACGCTCGCGGGCGAACAGGGCGGCAGCTTCAGCGTCCCCGTCCCCGGCGACTGGGTGAAGTTCGTCGAGCAGCGCTCGGTCCGCAACCTGCCCAACAGCACCCGCGTGCACTGGGTGTCCCCGGACGGCACCTCGGAGATCGTCGTCGAGCGGTTCCCGAACTTCTACCCGAAGTACACCATCGAGCGTTACCTGTGGGCCCTGGACGGCCGCACCCCCGGCTACCGGGTGGTCGGCAGCACCCCCCTGGACCTCGGCGCCTCCGAACAAGGCCTCCAATTCACCTACCGCGCCACCGAGCCCGTCGCGGCGGGTTCGACCGGCAGCGCCCTCAACCGCACCTCGATCGCCAACATCCTCCCCACCACCAAGGACCTCTGGGTCGTCAGCGTCACCGTCCCCATCGACCAGGAGGACACCGGCAGCCGCGGCCTCTTCGCCCGAGTCGCCCCCGAGTTCCGCGTCCTCAGCCGCGGCTGAACCGACCCGTCCGGCGGCGGCCCGGGTAGCGATCCGCGGTCGTCCGACAGCGGGGCGGGATGTGCGGGCTAGGCCGGGTCGTCGGGGCGGCGGCGGTCGGGGTAGCGCTTGGCGGACTCGGCCACCTGGGCCAGGCGGCGGAGGGCGATGAGGGCGGTGTCGCCGAGGATGGTGCCCACGACGACGCTTTCGAGCATGCCGTCGACGCCGCGCTTGTCGGCTATGTAGTCCAGGTCGGCGACGCCGATCTGCTCGCTGATGGTGGCGTAGCGGCGGACGGTGTCGAGGAAGCCGCTGTGGCCGAGGGTTTGCGCGGAGACCAGAACGGTGGCCAGGACGCTCAGCGCCGGGTGGTTGTCGCGGCAGTACCAGCCGAGTTCGTCGAGCAGCGCGTGCACCTCCTGCTCGGCCGCCGCCTGCATCTCGACCTCGGCGCTGGTCGGCAGGGCGGGGAACACCGCGCGCTGGACGGTGCCGAGCAGCTTCTCGATGTCGCCGGACGGGGAGTCGACGGTGGTCAGGACCTCCTTGACCTTGGCGACCGGCAGGCCGCCGACGTCGATGAGGGCGCGCACCAGGCGCAGCCGGTGGATGTGCGTCTCGTCGTAGCGGGCCTGGTTGGGGCTGGTGCGCTCGCCCGGCGGGAGCATGCCCTCGCGCAGGTAGTACTTGATCGTCGGCACCGCGACGCCGGTCCGCTTGCTCAACTCGCCGATCCGCACATCGCTCCCGCCACTCGACATCCCGAGATGGATAGTGTACTTATCGAAAGCAGACAGCACTACTATCCATTATTCGAGGGGCGAGAGATGCGGACCTGGTACCGACCCTTAGTGGTCTTCAGCGCGCTGATGGCGGTCACGGCGGTGGCCTCGGTGGTCGGCCTCCTGGTCGACGACCGCGAACTGCTCGGCGCGCCGATCTGGCTCAAGCCGCTGAAGTTCAGCCTCTCGTTCGTGGCCTTCGGGCTGTCCTGGGCGTGGCTGCTGTCGCTGCCCGAGCGCAGGCCCCGGTTCCTCGGCGGCACCGCGTGGGTGATCATCGCGGCCTCGCTGCTGGAGATGGTGATCATCATCGGCCAGGTGGTGCGCGGCAAGCAGAGCCACTTCAACACCGGCACCGCGCTGGACTCGATGCTCTTCAGCGTCATGGGCGCGACGGTCGCGATCCTGCTGCTGGCCACGATGGTGCTCAGCATCTACATCGCCGCGCGCCGCCTCGCGCCAGCCGCCGAGTTGCTGGCGATCCGGTTCGGCATGGGGATCTCGCTGCTGGGCATGGCCGTCGGGATCCTGATGACGACCGCGAGCAGCGGCGTCGAGGGCATCACCGGCGCGCACAGCGTCGGTGTGCTCGACGGCGGTCCCGGCATGCCGCTGACCGGGTGGAGCACCACCGGCGGCGACCTGCGGGCACCGCACTTCATCGGCATGCACGCGCTGCAACTGCTGCCGCTGCTCGCGCTGGCCATCCGCGGGCGCGGTGAACGCGTCTCGAAGCGGATCGTGTGGGCGGCGAGCGTGGGCTACCTGGGCCTGGTCGTGCTGACGACCTGGCAGGCGCTGCGCGGGCAGCCGCTGTTCTCCCCGGACTGGGTCACCGGGACCGCGCTCGGCGCGCTCGTGGTCGGGGTCGCGCTCGGCGTGCTGTCGGCGCCGCGTCAGCCCGAGGTCAGCGCGCCGCCCGTCGAAGCCGAGAGGATCCCCTCATGAGCACCTTGTTCGACCTCGCCTTCTACGCCGTCGCCCCGTTCTGGGCGCTGATGATCATCGTCCCGACCTGGTCGTGGACCCGGCGGATCGCCGGGTCGCCGTGGATCGTGCTGCCCGGACTCGTCGTGTGGGCCGTCGCCGCCGTCCCGGTGTTCGGCGACCTCGTCACCGGGGTCACCCAGCCGACGCTGGCGTTCTGGTTGGACTTCCTGCGCGACGACAACGCCGTGGTGGCCGTCTGGGCGCAGGTGCTCGCGTGGGACCTGTTCCTCGGCCGGTGGATCTACCTCGACAGCCGCGCCAGGGGGATCAACCCGCTGCTGATGGCGCCGATCATGGTGCTGACCATCCTGCTGTCCCCGATCGGGTTGCCGCTGTACCTGCTGGTGCGCCTGGGATTCCCAGCACGCGACGAGCAGGTCCGCGTAGGCTCCGGTGGGTGACCGCTCTCGACGTTGACACCGATCCCCGCCACGCCGCCGACCAGGCGGCGAAGGCGCTCGCCGACCGCACCGGGGCCGACAGCCACGACCTCGCCCTGGTGCTCGGCTCCGGCTGGCGCCCCGCCGTCGACCAGCTCGGCACGCCCGAGGTCGAGGTGCCGATGGCGGAGCTGCCCGGCTTCCTGGCCCCCACTGTCCAGGGCCACGGCGGCACGGCGCGGTCCATCGTGGTCGGCGACAAGCGGGTCCTGGTGCTGCTCGGGCGCACGCACCTCTACGAGGGCCACGGGGTCGCGCGCGCGGTGCACGGCGTCCGGACGGCGGCCGCGGCGGGCGTCAAGGCGGTCGTGCTGACCAACGCCGCCGGGTGCCTGATGGAGGGCGTCCAGGTCGGGCAGCCGGTGGTGATCAGCGACCACCTCAACCTGACCGCGCGCTCGCCGCTGGTCGGGGCCGAGTTCGTCGACCTGACCGACCTGTACTCCCCCCGGCTGCGCGCGGTCGCCAAGGAGATCGACCCGACGCTGCGCGAGGCCGTCTACGCCGGGCTGCCCGGTCCGCACTTCGAGACCCCCGCCGAGATCCACATGCTGCGGGTGCTCGGCGCGGGACTGGTCGGGATGTCGACGGTGCTGGAAGCCATCGCGCTGCGCGCCGCCGGGGTCGAGGTGTTCGGGCTGTCGCTGGTGACGAACCTGGCGGCGGGCATCACCGGTGAGCCACTGGACCACATCGAGGTGCTGGAGGCCGGGCGCAAGGCCGCGGAGGGGATGGGCGGGCTGCTGCGCGAGCTGGTCGTGCGCTCGTGAGCGGGCTGACACCGGACCTGCGCGACCGCGCGTTCCGCTGGATCGCCGACGACGTCGACCCCGCGTCCCGGGCCGAGCTGCAACAGGTCGTCGCCAGGGCGATGGGCGGGGTCCCCGGGGCGGCCGACGAGCTGGCGGACCGGATGGCCGGGCCGCTGACCTTCGGGACCGCCGGGCTGCGCGGTCCGGTCCGGGCGGGACCCAACGGCATGAACCGGGCCGTGGTCGTGCGGACGACGGCCGGGCTCGCGGCGTGGCTGGTGGCCAAGGGGCACGCGGGCGGGGTCGTGGTGGTCGGGCGGGATGCCCGGCACGGGTCGGAGGAGTTCGCGGCCGACGCCGCCGGAGTGCTGGCCGCTGCGGGGTTCGACGTGCGGGCGCTGCCGCATCCACTGCCGACGCCGGTGCTGGCGTTCCTGACGCGGTCGCTGGGAGCGGTCGCGGGGGTGCAGATCACGGCGTCGCACAACCCGCCCGCGGACAACGGGTACAAGCTCTACGTGGACGGCGGGGCGCAGATCATCCCGCCCGCGGACCGGGAGATCGAGGCCGCCATCGCCGCGGTGGGGCCAGCCGTGTCGGTTCCGTTGGGCGGCAACGTGACGACGCTTGGCGAGGACGCGCTCCAGGCCTATTTGGACAGTGTGTACGTGCTGCCTCGGGGGACTGCGCGCCAGCTCCGGGTCGCCGCCACGGCTTTGCACGGCGTGGGGGCCGGGCCGTTGGCGTTGGCGTTGCACGGGGCCGGATTCGTCGACGTGGCGCTGGTGGCCGAGCAGTCGTTGCCCGATCCGGACTTCCCGACCGTGGGCTTCCCCAACCCGGAAGAGCCTGGGGCAACGGACTTGCTGCTGGCCAAGGCATCCGAAGTGGACGCTGATATCGCGGTGGCGCTCGACCCGGATGCCGACCGGTGCGCGATCGGGGTGCGCGGGCGCGACGGCGAGTGGCGGATGCTGTCGGGGGACGAGACCGGCGCGCTGCTCGGGTCGCACATCTTGTCCACAACGGACTCCCCAGACCCGTTGGTGGCGACCACGATCGTCTCGTCGTCGCTGCTGGGCTCGATCGCGGCCGCCCACGGTGCCCGGCACGCGCTGACGCTGACCGGCTTCAAGTGGCTCATGCGCGCCGGGGAGGGCTTGGTCTACGCGTACGAGGAAGCCCTCGGCCACAGCGTCGACCCGTCCCACGTCCGCGACAAGGACGGCATCTCCGCGGCGGTCCTGGCCTGCGACCTGGCCGCCACCCTGCGCGCCGAAGGCCGAACCCTGCTCGACGCCCTGGACGACCTAGCCGTCGCACACGGCGTCTTCCTGACCAAGCAGATCTCCCTGCGCGTCGCCGACCTGGCCACCATCCCGGCCCTCATGTCCCGCCTGCGCGCGACCCCGCCGACGTCCTTCGCGGGCATCCCCGTCACCGCCGAGGACCTCCTGCCCGAGGCCGACGTCCTCCGCTACACCGGCGACGGCATCCGCGTCCTGATCCGCCCGTCCGGCACCGAACCCAAGATCAAGGCTTACCTGGAATCCTCGTCCCCCGCCACGCCCCGGGACTCCCTCCCCCAGGCCCACGCGACGGCCGCCCACCACCTGGCCGAGACAACCGCGGCGGTCGCCGCCCTCCTCGAAGCCTGAGCACAGCCGATCCCACCCCAGCACTGTCCACGACAGCACCAGGGCCCACAGCGGGAAACGACATCATCTCGGACACGCCACCCAACATCGGCGTGCCCTCCGACAACATGCGGAAAGTGCGTTCGCCGATCAGGCCACCGCGTCACACCAGCACGGCGCTGAATACCCTCAACTGCGATCCCTGAATGCCTGGTGCTGCGGATACTTCTCAGCACCAGGTATCACATCGACGCCCACGCACCTATTACCCGAAAGCATCGGGTGACCAGACGGTCACCGACCGGATCGGTATCACGGGTCGCGAGGCCCCCGACCGCGCGTGATCGCCCCACCGTTGCGTGCGACCTTCTCGGCCACTGTCCAGGAATGGGTACGCCGCAAAGACTCCGCGGCAGCTTTCATCGCCTCGACACCACCGTGTTCATAGACCCGGCGCAGGAAACGCAGCACCATCCACCGGCGGATGAGGCTGGCCAGGGTTGGCACAGCGACGGCTACAGCGGCCCACCACACCGACATGACGACTCCACAACGACTATGCCCGCCGGTGAGCCAGCAGGTCGTTGTGCTGCGGTATTGGTCGTCCGTCTCGCACGCGAGATACTCCCCTTTTCCGACATTCACCCTCGCTCACCTCGGATTGGGCAGTTCCGAGAGGGGTCCCGTCGGCACCGGCACGCGCCGGACATCTCACGTTGTCAGCATAGCGTGGCCGAACCGTCACAGGTTGCCTGCGTAGGCGATTCTCGGCAGGCTCGGCGTGTGCCCCGGTTGCTGATCGTCCACCACACACCGTCGCCCGCTATGCAGGTCATGTTCGAGGCGGTGGTGAGCGGAGCGACCGATCCGGAGCTGGCTGGGGTGGAGGTCGTCCGCAGGCCCGCGTTGGCGGCGACGGCGGTGGATGTGTTGGCGGCGGACGGGATCATCTTGGGGACGCCTGCCAACATCGGGTACATGTCGGGGGCGTTGAAGCACTTCTTCGACACCGTCTACTACCCCTGTCTCGATGCCACCGCCGGGCTCCCGTTCGGGTTCTACGTGCACGGGAACCAGGGGACCGAGGGCGCGGTGCGGTCTGTGGAGTCCGTCACCGGGGGTTTGGGGTGGCGGCGGGTGGCGTCTCCCGTTGTCGTTCAAGGTGAACCGGTCAAGAAGGTGATCGAGTCGTGTTGGGAGCTGGGGGCGGGGGTGGCGGCGGCGGTGCTCGGGTAGGGGTTTTCCGGCTGGTCTGGACCGGTCACTGTCCGAATCGGACGTGACACGCAGCGAGGTAAGTGGGAAAACGCGAAACGCGCGCTCGGGTGGCAGCGATGCCGCGGTCATACGGCGCTCGTGTAGGAGCCGCCAGTTGAGGAGGTTCCCACCCATGACCGCTCGTACCCGGGCGCTCGCAGTCCTGGCTGTCGCGGCGACCACCGTGACCCTGGCCGCGGTGCCCGCCGCCGCGGCGAACCCGATCACCTTCGCGCCGCGGGTCGACTACTCGACCGGCAACCACCCGGAGGCGGTCATCGACGCCGACCTCAACGGGGACGGCAAGGCGGACGTGATCACCGCTGACCGCTACGAGTGGCAGCTCACCGTGCTGCTCGGCACCGGCGCGGGCGCGTTGGGCCCGCGCACCACCGTCTACCCCGGCGACGAGCCGACCGCCCTGGCCAGCGCCGACTTCAACGGTGACGGCAAGGCCGACGTCGCGGTCACCACCGCGGGTTCCGTGTCGCTGTTGCTGGGCAACGGTGACGGCACGTTCAAGCCGCGCGCCGCGTTCCCGGTCAGCGGTGGCGCTGAGGGCATCGCCGCGGGCGACCTCAACGGCGACAAGAAGGTCGACGTCGTCATCAGCCGCCCCGAGGGCATCACCGTCCTCTTGGGCAACGGCGACGGCACCCTCGGCGCGGGCACGGACCTGCTGGCGGGTGGCTACTCGCGCGGTGTCGTGCTCGCCGACCTCAACGGCGACACCAAGACCGACATCGCGATCGGCGGGTTCTTCACCGGCACGGTCACGGTGTTCATCGGCAACGGCGACGGCACCTTCGGCCTCCCGCTGCCGTTCCCGGCCAGCGTCAACCCGATCGACATCGCCGCGGGTGACTTCAACCGCGACGGCAAGCTCGACCTGGCGACCGCCGACTACGGCGCGGGCACCGTCTCGGTGCTGCTGGGCAACGGCAACGGCACCTTCGGCCTGCCGACCCCCAAGGCGATCGGCCCGAACCCGTTCGGCGTCGCGGTGGCCGACCTGGACCTCGACGGTGACCCGGACCTCGCGGTCTCACTGTCCGGTGCGGACAGCGTCACCGTGCTCAACAACGGCAACGGCACCTTCGAGCAGGCCGCCAGCCTCGGCACCGGCACCACGCCGACCGAGGTGCACGCCGCGGACCTCGACGCCGACAACCGCGCGGACCTGATCACCACCAACCGCTACGCCGACGGCATCTCGGTGCTGCTCAACCGCACCACCAAGCCGGTCCCCCCGGCCAGCGACCTCGCGGTCAGCCTGGTGGCGTCGCCGCGCTTCGGCGTGCTGGTGCCCGCGCTGCAGTACGCGATCACCGTCAAGAACGTCGGTCCGCAGGCGCTGACCTCCGGCACCGTCACCGCGACCCTGCCGACGCCGCTCAACGCGGTCCCCGGCCCGGGTTGCACGGTCAGCGGCCGCAATGTCACCTGCGAGGTCGGACCGCTCGCGGTCGGCGCCTCCACGGTGAAGACGTTCTCCGCCCCGCTGGCGCTGTTCACCATCGGCACGTTCAAGGTCACCGCGAAGCGGACCGCGAGCGTCCCGGCCGACCCGAACCCGACCAACGACGTGGCCGCCCCGGCCAGCTGCACGACGCTGGGCTTCATCCTGGCGATCTGCGGGCCGACCCCCGGCGGCGTCTGACCCGGTGCATGGCGTGGCCGCCGTCCCCCTCCTTTCGGCGGCCACGCCAGATGAACGGCGTTCCGCCGCGGTGATGCCCCCACCGCGGCGGAACCCGTTCTTTTTCGCTTTCAGCGGCCTGCTGGCGAGCGAGACCTGCTAACGGCCGAGCATCCGCATCGCGGCCTCGGGGTAGCGCTCACCGGCGACCCCGTCGACCGGTACGGCCGCCTCGATCACCTTCAAGTCCTCTTCGGACAGTTCGAGGTCGACAGCGGCGATGTTCTCCCGCAAGTAGCCGCGCCGCTTCGTCCCCGGGATCGGGACGACATCAGCACCACGGTGCTGAACCCAAGCGAGCGCCAACTGACCCGCGGTGACCCCGCGCTCCTCGGCGAGGGCGCGCAGAGCGTCCACAATGGCCAGGTTCTTGCGCATGTTCTCCTCCTGGAAGCGCGGTTGCTGCGCCGCCCGGAAGTCTCCCTCGCCGAAGTCCGCTGCCGAGGTGTAGCGGCCGGTGAGGAACCCGCGCCCCAGTGGCGAGTACGGCACGATGCCGATGCCCAGTTCCCGCGCGGTGGGCACGATCTCGGCCTCGATGTCGCGCGACCACAGCGACCACTCGCTCTGCAGCGCCGCGATCGGGTGCACCGCCGCCGCCCGGCGCAGGGTCTCCGCGCCCGCCTCGGACAGGCCCACGTGGCGGATCTTGCCAGCCGCGACCAGCTCAGCCAGCGCCCCGACGGTCTCCTCGACGGGCGTGTTCGGGTCCATCCGGTGCTGGTAGTACAGGTCGATGTGGTCGACGCCGAGCCTGCGCAGCGACGCGTCACAGGCCTGCTTGACGTAGGCGGCGTCGCCCCGCACTCCCCGGGTGAGCGGGTTGGCCGGGTCGCGGATGACGCCGAACTTGGTGGCCAGCACGACCTCGTCGCGCCGCTCCCGGATCGCTGCGCCGACCAGCACCTCGTTGGTGTGCGGACCGTAGATGTCGGAGGTGTCGAGCAGGGTCACGCCCCGGTCGATCGCCTCGTGGATGGTCGCGACGGACTCGGTGTCGTCGCGGCCGGCGTAGAAGTCGCTCATGCCCATGCAGCCGAGGCCTTGGGCGCCGACGGTGAGACCGCCGAGCACTCGGGTGTCCACTGTGGTTGGTTCTCCTATCTGCCGACGGCGCGGAGCATCGCGGGGGCGTAGCGCTCCCCGGCGAAGGCGTCGGCGGGGGCCGTCGCCTCGATGGCCGCGATGTCGGCCTCGGACAGTTCGATGGTGGCGGCGACGGCGTTCTCCTCCAGGTACGCCCGCCGCTTGGTGCCGGGGATGGGGACGACGTCCGCGCCCTTGGCCTGAACCCACGCCAGCGCCAGCTGACCGGGCGTCACCCCGCGCTCCGCCGCGACTGCCTCGACGGCGGCGACCACGGCGCGGTTGCGGTCGAAGTTGTCGGCGGCGAAGCGCGGCAGCCCGGCGCGCATGTCACCGGGGCCGAAGGTCGACGCGTCGAGCTTGCCGGTGAGCATGCCCCGGCCGAGCGGGGAGAACGGCACGACGCCGATGCCCAGCTCGCGGCACGTCGGCAGGATCTCGGCCTCGATGTCGCGCGTCCACAGCGACCACTCGCTCTGCAGCGCCGCGATCGGGTGCACGGCGTGCGCGCGGCGGATGGTCTCGGCGCCCGCCTCGGACAGGCCCAGGTGCCGCACCTTGCCCGCCGCGACCAGCTCGGCCATCGCGCCGACGGTCTCCTCGATCGGGGTGTCCGGGTCGACCCGGTGCTGGTAGTAGAGGTCGATGTGGTCGACGCCGAGCCTGCGCAGGGACAGCTCGACCTGCTCGCGCACGTACGCCGCGTCGCCGCGCACCGCCGGACCGTCCTGACCGCGCCCGGCGATGCCGAACTTGGTGGCCAGCACGACCTGGTCCCTGCGGTCCCGGATGGCGCGCCCGACCAGCTCCTCGTTCACCCCGTCGCCGTAGACGTTCGCGGTGTCGAGGAACGTGACGCCGAGCTCGATGGCCCGGTGGATGGTGGCCACCGACTCGGTGTCGTCGCCGGTGCCGTAGCCCTGGCTCATGCCCATGCAGCCCAGGCCCTGCGCGCTGACGGTGAGCGCGCCGAGCGCGCGGGTGGGGACGGTCATGCCGAGGCCTCCTGGATGTGGTCGCTGCCGATGACCCGCTCGTAGTTGTCGATCTTGTAGTCCAGCGCGCCGAGGCACGAGCGGAGCTCCTCGATGCGCGCCCGCACGTCCTCCCGGTGCCGCTCCAGGATGCGCTTGCGCTGCCCGGCCGAGGCGATCCCCTGGTGCCGCAACCTGGCGTACTCCCGCATCAACTTGATCGGCATCCCGGTGGTCCGCAGCCTGGTCAGGAACCCCAACCACGCCAGGTCCTCGTCCGAGTAGGCCCGCCGCCCCCCGGAATCCCGCGCGGGCGGGTCCACCAACTCGATCCGCTCGTAGTACCGGAGGGTGTCGATCGACAGCCCGGTCCGATGAGCCGCCTCAGCGATCGCGTACGTCACCGGACGACCGTAGAAGCTGGAGTGCGCTCCAGGTCAACCCGGTTCGGGTGCGTGGTGCTCGGCTGGGTGGTCTGTCCGCAGGTGGGGGGCACTTTTCTGGGCTTGGCGGCTGGTGGGGGTCACATCAGGCGGTCCGGATCGCGGGATGGTGATCCACTGTGGAGTCTTGGGGTTGGTCAAGAGCGAGTCGGTTGGTGGGTGCTCGGGTGGGTGAAGGGTGGGGGGTGCGACCAGGGGATTCTCTGATTTGGGGGGCTGGATGTTCATGCTTGTGGGGTACAGAAGTTGTCCACATGTGGATCTCTGCGGGGCTGGTTTCAAGATCCACTGTCGGGGGGCGGCGGTAGACTGGCCCAGGGACGCCCCCCGGAGAGGGTGGGGGCCGGGCCGGGCTTGGGGGTGGCCCCCGGGGGTGTCAAGGTGGGTCGCTCGAAGGTGTGAACGGGTCCGGGCTGCTGGGCGGCTGGCTGGAGCGTTGAGCTGGGGATCTCCGGCTTTCGGGCCTTCGCTGCGCTGCGGTGGACGCCTCGGCTGCGCCATCGTCGTGACGCGAGTTTCGAGCAGAGCTCGATGGGGCGAACTTGTTTTGCGCGGGGCCCCTACGACACCCGGGGAAGGGCTAAAAGCAGGGGGCCACAGTGCGGCCCTCCCTTGTGCCTGTCGACGCTACGGGTGCCGTCCCCCCACACAAAACAAGTCCGCCCCATCGAGCACTTGGCACCAGCGCCGTGGTGGAGCGGGTGTCGGCCAACGTCGTTTGGCGGGCGGTCTTGGGGCCAACGTCGTCGGCGGGCGCCTTGGGCCAACGTTGTCTGCGGGGGTGCGGGGGCCAACGTCGGTGGTGCTTGGGGTCAAGGTTGGCGGTGGGCGGGTTGGCCGTGACGGTGTTATGGAACGGATAGGGTTGGGGTGTGCCTAGACCTAGGACGCATGATGAGGCGCTGCGGGTGCGGTTGCTTGATCGGGCGGGGGAGTTGTTGTCGCGGGAGGGTGCGGCGGCGTTGAGCTTGCGCAGGGTGGCTGCTGATGTGGGTACGTCGACCACCGCGGTCTACTCGCTCTTCGGTGGTAAGCCCGGGCTTGTTCGCGCGCTCTACCTGGAGGCCTTCCACCGCCTCGGTACCCGTCTGCGTGCTGTTCCGGCTACCGGTGACCCTGTCGAGGACCTGGTCCGCCTGGGTATCGCTTACCGGGCCAGTGCGTTGGCGGATCCGCATCTCTACGCCGTCATGTTCGGTGGTGCGATTCCCGGTTTCGAGCCTGACGACGACGCGACCCAGCACTCGCGCGCCGCGCTGGACCCGCTGTTGGCGGTCATCGGGTCCGGTGTCCACTCCGGAGTGTTCACCAACACCGATGGCACGATGGCCGTGGCGTGCTGGGCGATCGTGCACGGCCTGGTGTCGCTCGAGCTGCTGGGCAACCTACCGCCCGGGTTGGACTTGGCCGCGACCTACGAACGGGCGCTGCGGGCCAACACGGCGGGCTGGACGGCCACAGCGGCGGACCGGGAGGTCTAGACCGCGCCGTACTGGCGGTCGCCCGCGTCGCCGAGGCCGGGGACGATGAAGCCGGAGTCGTTGAGGCGTTCGTCGATGCTGGCGGTGACCAGTCGGACCGGGAGGCCCGCGTCCGCCAGGTGCGCGATGCCCTCGGGGGCGGCCAGGGCGCAGATTGCCGTGATGTCGGTGGCGCCCCGGTCGACCAGCAGTCGGATGGTGTGGACCATTGACCCGCCGGTGGCGAGCATCGGGTCGAGCACGAAGACCGGGCGGTCGGACAGGTCCTCGGGCAGCGACTCCATGTACGGGGTCGGCAGCAGCGTGCGCTCGTCGCGGGCCAAGCCGACGAACCCCATCTGCGCGTCGGGGATGAGCTTGTGCGCCTGGTCGGCCATGCCGAGACCGGCCCGCAGCACCGGGACCAGCAGCGGCGGGGTGGCCAGCCAGTACCCCTCGGTCCTGGCGACCGGCGTGTGGATGCGCTCGGTGCGCAGCGGCGCGGTCCGGGTGGCCTCGTAGGTCAGCATCACCGTGAGCTCGTGCAGCGCGGCCCGGAACGTCGCGCTGTCGGTGCGCGCGTCGCGCATGACGGTGAGCCTGGCCTTGGCCAGCGGGTGGTCCACGGTGAGCACGTCCATGGCCGGACACGGTAGACGGGTCCGCTTATCCGCGGTCGCGGACGTGCCCTATCGGTGGTGGGGAGCGCTACCCTCGTGTCCGTGAGTGAGCAGCCCAGCCTCCCCGGTCCACACGACATGCGCGCGTCGAACGGCGACCGGGAGAGGTTCGCGAAGGTCCTGCACGACGCCATGGCCGAGGGCAGGCTCACCGTCACCGAACTCGAGGAGCGGCTGGACCAGGTCTACGCGGCGCGCACGTTCGGCGAACTGGAGCCGCTGGTGCGCGACCTGCCCAACCAGCAACTGGTCGCCTACCAGGCCGCCGTGCCGCAACCGGTCGCCGCGGCCAACCCGGCCAGGATCGGTGGCCGGGGCACCTCGTCGAGCGCCATCGCGGTCATGTCCGGGTCCGAGCGCAAGGGGCACTGGACGATCCCGCCGACCTTCAACGCCGTCGCGATGATGGGCGGCGTCGAGATCGACCTGACGCAGGCGACCTTCGAGGCGCAGGAGACGGTCATCCACGCCTTCACCATCATGGGCGGCATCGAGATCACCGTCCCGCCGGACATCACGGTCTACGTCACCGGTTCCGGGTTCATGGGCGGCTTCAGCAACACCGTGCGCACCCAGGGCCCGCCGGGGAGCCCGGTCGTGCGGATCACCGGAATGGCCATCATGGGCGGCGTCGAGGTCAAGCCCCCGAAGAAGCCGAAGAAGAACAAAGAAATTCAGTGACACTCCCTCCCGCCATCCGCCCCCACGTCCCCGCCCGGCATCGTTCCCGACTTGGCAGGTCAAGCGACGCGATCTAGCGAGCGTCTACACAGCCATTGAGCAGGGTGCGCAGGGACCAGCGGAACTGCTCCTCGGTGTTCCACGTCGCGACCACCGGCCACGCCGCCGCCGTGAGCGGGAGGAAGCCGGGGTCGATGACCATCTCCAGCCGCGCCGCGACGATGTCGGCCTCCGTGCCGCCGCGCAGGTCGGCTGCGGTGAGCGTGGCCGAGCCGAGCACGTGGACGATCACCGCGTAGGTCGACCGCGCCGCGTCGGCGGTGCTCAGGCCCGCTGAGGTGAACACGGCCAGCAGCCGTTCGCCGACCAGTGCCGCCGTCGGGCCGTCGATCGGCGCCGTGTGCAGCAGCGCGGCCGCGCCGGGGTGCCCGAGCAGCACCGACCGCAGCGCGCACGCGTAGTCCTCCACCCTGCGCCGCCACACCCGGCGCCCCACCAGCAGGTCCGGGTCCGCCATGGCCAGGAACCGGTCGACGAGCGCGCGTTCCATCGCGCCCCGGTCCGGCAGGTACGTGTAGAGCGTGTTCGGCCGCACCCCCAGCTTCGCGGCGACACCGCGGATGGACGGCGCTTCCCCGTCGAACAGTTCCAGTGCCACGTCGACGATCTGCTCGGCGGTGAGGCTGCGCTTGGGTCCCGGTCGGGTCTTCTCGTCCACGGCGCATCACTGTACAGTGGACAACATTGCACACCGTACAGAGATCGGAGCGACATGCTCTCCCTGCTGCTCATCGCCGGTGCCCTCGGCGCCAACCTCGCCTTCGTCGGCCTCGGCGTGGTCTTCGACTACCCCGACGTCCTGGCCAAGCCCGCCCCGGACGTGCTGATCGCGTTCAACGACAACCAACTGGCTGTCTCCGCGCTGTTCGTGCTGCTGGCCGCGAGCGCCGCGCTGCTGATCCCCATCTCCAAGCGGCTCGACAGACCGGGTCTGACCGAGCTGGGCACCGCGGCCGCGCTGGTGCAGGTGATCGGGTTGATGCGCTGGCCGCTGATCGTCCCGTTCATCGACGACCCCGACACCTTCACGGCAGTGTCCACTGTGCTCGGTACCGTCATCGGCGAGACGCTCGGCTACGCGCTAACCGCGATCTGGACGGTCCGCGTCGCCCACTACTACGGCCTCAAGTTCCTCGCCTACCCCGCCGCGGGTCTTGTCGCGCTCGGCGTCTTGATCCCGCTAGGGGTACCCGGCACGGACATGGCCAACTTCATCGGTTACATCCTCTACACCGTGTGGCTCGTCGTGCTCGCCGTCCGCGTGCGCCCTAGCGCGACCAAGAACCCCCTAGACTCGGGCGCATGGGCGGCACGACAGAGTTGACCGACGTCACCCGGGACGAGGCGTCGCTGCGGCGGTTCCTGCACGGCTTGCCCGGTGTCGACGCGGTGGGGATCGAGCAGCGCAGCGCCGGTCTCGCGACCCGCAGCATCAAGAAGGCCAGCAAGCTCTGGGCCATCGACACCGCGATCTCCATGGTCGACCTGACCACGTTGGAAGGCGCCGACACCCCCGGCAAGGTGCGCACGCTGTGCGCGAAGGCGAGACAACCCGAGCCGGGCATCCCGCCGGTCGCCGCGGTCTGCGTCTACCCGGACATGGTGGCCACCGCGAAGGCGGCGCTGGGCGGCGCGCCGGTGAACATCGCCAGCGTGGCCACCGCGTTCCCGTCCGGCCGCTCCAGCATGAAGGTCAAGCTCACCGACACCGAGTTCGCCATCGAGGCGGGTGCGACCGAGGTGGACATGGTGATCGACCGGGGCGCGTTCCTCTCGGGCCGCTACGGGCAGGTGTTCGACGAGATCCGCACCATCAAGGCCGCGTGCGGGGACGTGCACCTCAAGGTGATCCTGGAGACCGGCGAGCTCGCCACCTACGACAACGTGCGCCGGGCGTCCTGGCTGGCGCTGCTGGCGGGCGGCGACTTCATCAAGACCTCGACCGGCAAGGTCTCCCCCGCGGCCACGCTGCCGGTCACGAACCTGATGCTGCAAGCGGTGCGCGACTGGCACGAGGTCACCGGCGAGCACCGCGGCGTCAAACCCGCAGGCGGCATCCGCACCACCAAGGACGCCATCCGGCACCTGGTCGCCGTGCACGAGGTGGCAGGCGAGGCCTGGCTGACCCCGGACCTGTTCCGCTTCGGCGCCTCCAGCCTGCTCAACGACCTGCTCATGCAGCGCCGCACCCAGCTCGACGGCCACTACAGCGGCCCCGACTACGTATCGGTGGACTAGATGACCTGGGAATACGCGCCCGCTCCTGAGTCGCGGGCGATCGCCAACCTCAAGCCGAGCTACCGGATGTTCGTCGACGGCGAGTTCGTCGAGGGCGCCGGTGAGCCGCTCAAGTCGGTCAACCCGGCGACCGAGGAGGTGCTGGCCGAGGTCAGCACCGCGGGCGCGGGCGATGTCGACCGGGCGGTGAAGGCGGCGCGCCGGGCCCACGACAAGACCTGGGGCCGGATGCCGGGCACCGAGCGGGCCAAGTACATCTTCCGGATCGCCAGGATGGTCGCCGAGCGCGCCCGCGAGCTGGCGGTGCTGGAGTCGCTGGACAACGGCAAGCCGATCAAGGAGTCGCGCGACACCGACGTCCCGACCGCCGCGGCGCACTTCTTCTACCACGCGGGGTGGGCGGACAAGCTCGACTACGCGGGCCTCGGTCCCGACCCGAAGCCGCTGGGCGTGGCCGGTCAGGTGATCCCGTGGAACTTCCCGCTGATGATGGCCGCGTGGAAGATCGCCCCGGCGCTGGCCTGCGGGAACACCGTGGTGCTCAAGCCAGCCGAGACGACCCCGCTCTCCGCGCTGGTGCTGGCCGAGATCATCCAGCAGGCCGAGCTGCCGCCCGGTGTGGTCAACATCGTCCCCGGCGCCGGGGACGTGGGCGCCGAGCTGGTGAACCACCCCGGGGTGAACAAGGTCGCGTTCACCGGGTCGACCGAGGTCGGCAAGGTCATCCAGTCCGCGCTGGCGGGCACCGGCAAGAAGCTGACCCTGGAGCTGGGCGGCAAGGCGGCCAACATCGTCTTCGACGACGCCCCGCTCGACCAGGCCGTCGAGGGGATCGTCAACGGCATCTTCTTCAACCAGGGCCACGTCTGCTGCGCCGGGTCGCGGCTGCTGCTGCAGGAGTCGATCGCCGAGGAGTTCCTGGCCAAGCTGCACGCCAGGGTCAGCACCCTGCGCGTCGGCGACCCGCTGGACAAGAACACCGACGTCGGCGCGATCAACTCCCGCGACCAGCTCACCAAGATCCAGGACCTGGTGGCCTCCGGCGAGCAGGAGGGCGCCGAGCGCTGGTCGAGCCCGTGCCCGCTGCCGGACAAGGGCTTCTTCTTCGCCCCGACGGTGTTCGCCGGGGTCACCCAGTCCATGCGCATCGCCCGCGAGGAGATCTTCGGCCCGGTGCTGTCCGTGCTGACCTTCCGCACCCCGGACGAGGCGCTGGCCAAGGCCAACAACACCCCCTACGGCCTGTCCGCAGGGGTGTGGACCGAGAAGGGCTCGCGCATCCTGTGGATGGCCGACCGGCTGCGCGCGGGCGTGGTGTGGGCCAACACGTTCAACCGCTTCGACCCGACCGCCCCGTTCGGCGGCTACCAGGAGTCGGGCTTCGGCCGCGAGGGCGGCCGGGCCGGGCTGGAGGCGTACCTCGATGTCTGACCGCGTGACGGTGTCCAAGACCTACAAGCTCTACCTGGGCGGGGCGTTCCCCCGCTCGGAGTCCGGCCGGACCTACCCGGTCGCCGACAGCAAGGGCCGGTTCCTGGCCAACGCCGCGCAGGCCTCCCGCAAGGACCTGCGCGAGGCGGTGGTGGCCGCGCGCGGCGCGTTCGGCAAGTGGTCCGGCGCGACGGCATACAACCGCGGCCAGGTGCTGTACCGGGTCGCGGAGCTGCTGGAGGGCAGGCGCGAGCAGTTCGCCGACGAGGTCGCTGCCGGTGAGGGCGTGCCTGCCAAGCGCGCGCAGGCGCTGGTGGACGCCGCGGTGGACCGCTGGGTCTGGTACGCGGGCTGGACCGACAAGATCGCCACGGTGCTCGGTGCGGCGAACCCGGTGGCGGGCCCGTACTTCTCCTTCTCGGTGCCGGAGCCGACCGGCGTGGTCGGGGTGCTGGCGCCGCAGCGGTCGTCGCTGCTCGGCCTGGTCAGCGTGCTGGCACCGGTGCTGGCCGTCGGCGCGACCGCGGTCGTGGTGACCAGCCAGGACCGGCCGCTGCCCGCGATCACCCTCTCGGAGGTGCTGGCGACCTCGGACGTGCCCGGCGGGGTGGTCAACCTGCTGACCGGGCACACCGCGGAGCTGGCGCCGTGGCTGGCCGCGCACGCCGACGTCAACGCGCTGGACCTGACCGGGGCGCCGCCGGAGCTGCGGGTCGACCTGGAGCGGTCGGCCGCGGGCACGGTGAAGCGGGTGCCGAGGGTGCCCACCACCGAGCCGGACTGGACCGAGCGGCCCGACATCGCCCGGCTGCGCGCGCTGGTGGAGACCAAGACCGTCTGGCATCCCATGGGCGTCTAGTACCGGTTGGGATGTCCCCGTCTGTTTCCCACCGGCGCCGCACGTGCCATCGTGGACCCTCGATCATTGGTCTGGACCTTTTGTCCTGCGTGAGCGAGGGGAACGGGACATGCGCGGTAGCACCGTCTTACCAGGCACGCCCTGCAGACAGCCGCGTGGCGGCGAGCTGCCCATGCACCGGCTGGAGGTGCCCGCGCCGACCGCGCTGCCGTTCGTGATCGGCACCTTCGAGCAGGTCGGCCCGCTGTCGCGGGCGTCGTTCCCGCACCGGCACACGTTCTACGAGATCGTGCACGTCACCGGCGGCAGCGGCAGCCACGTCCTGGACATGGCCCGCCAGCCGCTGCGCCCGCCGCACCTGTGCGTGATCACCCCCGGCCAGGTGCACCACTGGGAGGACGTGCGCGACCTGCGCGGCTCGGTGGTCCTGTTCACCGACGACTTCCTGCTCGACCACCCGGCCGACCGGGACCGGCTGCGCAGGCTCAGCGAACGGCCGTGGACCACGCTCAGCGCCGCGGAGGACGACAGCACCGGCAGGTTGGTCGCCGAGCTCGCGCACGAGTACGAGCGCGGTGAGGACGACTGGCACACCGTGCTGCGGGCGCTGCTGCACGTGCTGGTCGTGCGCGCGGGCCGGTTGCCGCAGACCCCGGCCGCCGTCCCGGCCCCACCGGCGCGCGCCGGGTCGGTCGCCGAGGAGTTCACCATGCTGACCAGCCGGGTCGACCTGGACCTGTGGTCGGTGCAGGCCTACGCCGAGCACATCGGCGTCACCCCCGGCTACCTCACCGAGGCGGTCAAGGCGGCCACCGGCCGGACCCCGTCGGAACTGGTCCGCCAGGCGCGCGCCGCGGAGGCGAAGCGGCTGCTGGCGCGCACCGACCTGACCGTGCGGCAGGTGGCCGATCGGGTCGGGTTCACCGACGCCGCGTATTTTTGTCGCTTTTTCCGGCGCGAGGCCGGGGTCAGCCCCGGCGATTTCCGCAGGCACGGGGAGTCGGTGGAACGACCGTTCCTGTGAATGATGAACATGTGAATGTTCCGCACTATGGCAACAGCCACCCTGGGATTCACCACGTCCGACCGAATGAGTCCATCGTCGCCGGTGAATCCCGTACGTAGGTTCGTGTTCATTCCCGGCCTCCCCCACCCACAAGGAGCTAGGCATGGACACGCCCCTGCACGGCGAAGGCTCGACCGAGGGACAGCCACCGGCTGACGGCAAGCAGATCAGCCGCAAGGCGGTGCTGCGCGCGGCGCTGGCCGCCGGTGTCGCCGCACCGATCGCACTGGTCGGTGTGCCCGCCCTCGCCCGCACCAAGGCCGAAGAGGCCGCGAGCGGCACGCTGCTCGACCTCACCCCGGAGTGCAACGACGGCGACGCGCCGACCATCGCGCAGACCGAGGGCCCGTACTTCAAGCCGGGTTCGCCGCAGCGGACCTCGCTGGTCGAGCCGGGCTACCCCGGCACCCCGCTGACCGTCACCGGATACGTGTTCGGTCGCAACTGCCAGCCGCTGGCGAACGTGCTGCTGGACTTCTGGCAGGCCGACAACGGCGGCAACTACGACAACACCACCTACCGCTTCCGCGGCCACCAGTACACCGACGCCACCGGCAAGTACACCCTGACCACGATCGTGCCCGGCCTCTACCCCGGCCGCACCCGGCACATCCACATGAAGGTGCAGAACCCCGGCGGCCGGATCCTCACCACGCAGACGTACTTCCCCGGTGAGCCGCGCAACAACACCGACACCATCTTCGACTCGCGGCTGCTGATGAACGTCCGCACCGTGGGCAACGGCAAGGAGGCGTCGTTCGACTTCGTCCTCAACGTCACCGGGCCGACCACCACCACCCGCCCCACCACGACCACCACCCGGCCGACCAACCCGACCACCACCACCACCACCACCACGACCACCACCGGCGTCCCCGGCGGCACGTGGGCCGCGGGCACCAACTACGCGGCGGGCGCCAAGGTCACCTACGGCGGCTCGAGCTACACCTGCCTGCAGGGCCACCAGGCCCAGCCGGGCTGGGAGCCGCCGAACGTGCCCGCCCTGTGGCGCGTCGGCTGATCACGCTCTACTGAGCCGACCTCGGTAGCCCTGTGCCGAGGACAGGTGCCCCGGTGGGTCCCGACCCGCCGGGGCACCGGCTTGTTCAGGCCCGGCCGACCAGCGCGGTCGCGAACTGCTCGGCCAGCACGCCGAGTTCGCCGACCATCGCCGCGGCGCACCCGAGCAGGTACCGCTCGCGGTCGACGAGGCTGAAGTCCACCCGCCACCCGGCGAAGAGCGCCAACTGCCGGAAAAAGGCTCTTTGGGTCCGGCCATTGCCTTCGCGAAAGGGGTGCACGACGTTGACTTCGGCGAAGTAGTAGGTGAACCGCGCCAGGAACTCCGGCCGCGCGAGACCACCCAGAATCCGTTCCGCGCGCAACTTCTCGAACAAGTCGGCCAACGCGGGTTCGACGTGCCGCCAGTGCGCGAAAGGGGATCCGTCGCGGCTCAGGTCGACCTGCCGCGGTTGCCCGGCCCAGGCGTAGACGTCGCCGAAGAGGTGCCGGTGGAAGGCGAGCAGGTGCGCGGTGTCCCAGGCGCCCGGCAACGGGAACCGCTTGAGCTGCTCGTCGCGCAGGAACGCCAGGTCGCGCTCGGCCTCGGTGAGCTTCGCGGCGTCGGTGATGTCGTGGATGTTGCGCAGGACCCCGGTCGCGGGGTCGACGTACGGGTCGGTCACGTGCGCGGCCCGCTGGGCCTGCGCGGCGGGGATAACACCCGGGGTTCTTCCTTGTGCTTCAGGCGGTGTTGAGCAGTTCGCGCAACCTCCGCTGGACCGCGTCATCGGTGCTGATGACGCCGTTCGCGACCGCTTCCGAGGCGGCGAGCGCGCCTGCGGAGACCTCGAGGCCCTCCAGGTAGGCGCTGGCCCTGGCCTCGGCGACCGCCGTGACCGGGTCGGTGATCATCCGGCCGAAGAACCGGGCCATCACGGTCTCCGACAGCCGGGCGCTGCTGGGGGCGGTGTCCGGGAGGTCGCCCCGCGCGGTGCGCCACGGTTCTTCCTCGTGCGTCATGGCGCTGAGCTGGTGGCGGTCGAAGCAGCCGTAGCGCTCGACCACGGTGTCGACCAGGTCGGCGTCGGACTCGCTCAACCGGCTCCCGTCGCCATCCGGCCAGGCCGCCACCTCGCGCGAGCCCTCGTGGCAGCGGTACACGTCGGGCACCACCGGCCCGGCGGTCCACGCCTCGATCCGGTTGGGGAACAGCACCTCGCCGGTGAGGCCCAGGTGCCAGCCCTGGGTGTAGTACAGCAGCTTCTGCAGCTTCATCGGCGACTCGGGACCGGTGCGGTCCAGGATCGCCGCCACCACGTCGTGCACGGAGGCCACGACCACGCTCCCTCGTCCCTCGCGGTTACCCCTCAATGATACGGCCTTTCCCCGGCGAACGGGCCCTGCTGTGGACAACCGCCCGCCCCGGTCGCGGCTTTGTCCTAACCTGGGTCGGCAGTCAGGGGAGCCGTTCGCCGTCGGGGTGCGTCCCACGTACGGCGGGTGGGTGCGGGCAGGTCGGAGAGGGGACAGGGGATGGGTGGCGAGTCGGACGCGGGCGAGCGGGTGGTGACCTCGGGGTACCGGGGCGAGGAGGACGCCTTCCACGCCTACACCGCCGGGGTGCGGCCGCTGGCCGACCAGCTGCGGGAGTCGGCGGACCGGGGCCTGGCGGGCCCCGGCGCGTTCGACGAGCACGCGTTCTCCAAGATCGGCAGCGAGGTGGGCCTGGCCCAGGCGCTGCGGGTGGCCACCCAGCGGCAGCTCGACGGGGCGCGCGGCCTGGCCGAGAGCCTCGGCGGCACCGCGGACGCGGTCCGCGCGACCTGGACGAACCTGGAGGCCACCGAACACGACTCGGGCACCGCGCTGCGCCGGGCGGCGGGTGAGCCCGCGTGACCGCCCACGTCCGCGACCTGCTGGACCCGATGGTCCAGCCCGCCGCGACCGCCCAGCGCCACCTGGCGACCGACGACGACGCCATCGACCGCCTCGGCCACGCCCACGGCGCGATGAGCAGCACGTTCGCCACCGTCGACGAGGACGCCACCCGCTACGCGAGCTCGCTGCGCCAGGGCTGGTCCGGCCAGGGCTCGGCCCGCCACCAGCAGGACGTGGTGGCCCAGCAGGCCGCTGGCGCCGACCTGAGCCAGTACGGCGCCGACGTGCAGCGCGCGGTGCGCGACGCCGGGGAGATCCTGAAGGTCGGCCAGCGGGTCAACCAGGCCCAGATCGACGAGTTCAACCGGGTCGCCGCCGGTCTGCTGCAGGCCGCGGCCGCGCTGCGCCGGGCCGGTGACCCGGCGGGGGCGCAGCAGAAGCTGACCGAGCTGGCCCAGTACGCGTCCCGGCTGACCGGCGACACGTCGACCAACCTCGACACCGTGATGACCCAGCTCTCCGGGGTCGTCACGGCGCTGACCGGGGACGCGGGCTCGACCTCGGCGTCCAGCGCCACCGCGACCGCGCCACCCCCGCCCGCCGCGTACAACCAGCAGCAGGGCGGCGGCGGTGGGGGCGGCGGCGGCGGAGGTGGCTTCGCCGGTGGTGGGGGCGGCGGAGGTGGCGGCGGTCGGGTCACCAAGCGCCGCTTGCCGGTCGCGATCCCGCCGCAGCCGGGCACCGGCGTGGCGATCAACCTGCCGGACGGCAGCACGGTGATGGCACCGAACGAGACAGCGGCCAGGGCGGTGCGCGCGGCGCTGAGCCAGCTCGGTGTGCCTTATGTCTGGGGCGGCACGTCGCCGGGCGTCGGGCTCGACTGCAGCGGGCTCACCCAGTACGCGTACGGCGAGGGCGGGCTCGACATCCCCCGCACCTCCCGCGAGCAGGACATCGGCGCCGAGGTCCCCTCCGCCGACCAGCTGCTCCCCGGCGACCTGGTGTGCTGGGAGGGCCACGTCGCGATGTACATCGGCGAGGGCCAGATCGTCGAGGCGGGCGACCCGGTGCAGGTGGGTCCGCTGCGCACCACCAACTCCGGCATGCCGTTCGTCGGCTTCTACCGGCCGACCGGCTGACGGCGGGGGCGCACGTGGAGATCGACATCGACTACGAGCTGGACGCGGTCGCGCGCCGGGTCGAGCAGACCGAGCAGCGGGCGGCGGCCAGGCTGGAGCGGGTCGGCCCGGTCACCGGGCAGGCGTCCAACGGCGCGGTGACCGTGGAGGTCCGCCCCGGCGGCCAGCTCTCCCAGGTCCAGCTGACCCCGGCGGCCCTGGCGGGCGGCGCGGAGGCGCTCGCGGCGCAGATCATGGTGCTCGCCGGTCAGGCGACCAGGCGCGCGGGCGCGGCCATGCACCAGGCGCTCGCGCCGGTGCTGGGGCCGGAGGGCGAGCGGCACCTGGCCTCGCTGGGGTACGAGCCGATCGAGGACGAGGGCGAGGACCCGGTGTTCGACAGCCCGCTCGGGCCGCCGCCGAGGAGGCCGCGCCGATGACCGAGCGGGTCCCCGTCGAGCGCAGCACCCGGCAGCTGATCGCGGACGGCCGAGCGCGCCAGGAGGCCATGGCCAACGTCGACACCGTCCTGGCCTCGGTCCAGGGGACGGCGTACGACACCCACGGCAGCGTCCGGGTCACGGTGGACGGTCGCGGGAAGCTGGTCGACCTCTGGTTGCGCGCGGACGCGGTCCGCTGGGGACCGGAGCAGCTCGGCCGGTTGGTCGTCGCGGTCGCCGACGCCGCGCTCGCCCAGGCCACCCAGGCCGGCTACAACAAGCTGGGTCCGATCCTGGGCGACTCGATGACCCAGGCGATCGAGGTGTTGTCCGGTCGAGCCGCTCCCGCGCGGCGTGACGCAGGTCCCGGGATCACGGCGGAGGAGTTCCAGCGCAGACGCGATGAGCGGATGCACGCGCGGCAGGGCGGTTCCCACGCGGGCGGGGACACCGGTGGACAACCTACGCCGGGTGCGGGAACCATTGGCGGGCAAGCACATCCGGCGGCAGCGGCGGGTGGCCGCGGCGGACCTGGCGACGCGGCGGCGCGGACGGGTGACGGGCCGGGGCGACCGGGTTCGACCGGGCGGGCCGACGACGGGTTCGACCCCGACGACCCGCTCTCGTTCGACCTGTCCTCCCTACGTTCCGACCGGTGATCCGGACCCCGTAGGCTGCCGACGCGCCGCGCGGGTGTGCGCGCGCACCGTACGCCGATGGCTGCGCGACCAGGAGGACCTCCAATGGCCCAGGACATCGTCCCGATCGAGCTGGGGTTGCCGCAGGGTGACGTCGTCACGCTGTGGGCGCCGCGGTGGCGGGAAGACGGTGAGGAGTGGGAGGCGTTCCTCGGCCACGAGGACGACCTCTACGCCTTCCCCGACGCCGCGCACCTGGCGGCGTTCGTGCGCACCACCAGCGAGCACGACCTGTCCGACCACCCGGCCTGGCACCTGGTGCCCGCGCTGTCGGTGGCCGAGCTGATGCCGTCCGAGGACCACCAGTACGACCTGGTCGGCGTCCCGGAGCTGGTGGCGGAGGAGCCGGACACGTGGACGGTCGGCGAGCTCGCCGACATCGTCGCCATCGTGCGCGCGCTCGCCGACGTGTGCGAGCTCGACGAGGTGCACGAGGTGCTCAACTCCGCCGGCGGGTTCGCCGTGCTGGAGCAGGGCACCTTCCCGTTCACCGGTCGCGACGGCGAGCGGCTGTGGACCGACATGGCCGAGACCATCTCCGAGCGCTGGGACGAGGTGCTCGACGCGCTGGACTCGGTGGTGACCGTCCCGGACGTGGACGAGACCGCGCTGGAGAAGAGCGCCGAGGAGCTGGCCGCGTTCCACGCCGACGCCGCTGAGGCCGCCGCGGCCGAGGAGGACGACATCGAGCCGGTCGACGCGGACGAGACCGAGGGCGCCGAGGAGGAAGAGGCCGCTCCGGTCGGCTTCTGGGGCGAGGTCGGCATCGACCCGATCAAGGTCATCACCGGCGGCACCGAGTACTACACGCTGCGCTGCTACCTCGACGACGAGCCGGTGTTCCTCGGGCACGAGGGCCGCATCGTGACCGCGCCGTCCGCGCGCGGGCTGGCCAAGCTGCTGGCCACCGCCGACCTGGCCGACAACGACCTGGCCGAGGTCTCCACCTGGGACGAGGTCGCCACCAAGGCGACCGACGGCAGCCTGGACATCACCGTCGACACCGACAACACCTACGTGCTCGACGGTCTCGGCGACGACCTGGCCGAGGGCATCGACGCGGTGGACCCGGTGCAGCTGGACCTGGCCGTCGAGCTGCTCACCGACGCCGCCGACTGGGCGGGCGACGAGACGGTCGCCGAGGCGCTCAACCAGTCCGAGTCGCTGGGCTGGCTGGTCAGCTTCATCCTGGCCCCGGACCCGACCCGGCTGCCGCCGAGCCCGCCGTTCACCGAGGACGCGGCGAAGTGGACCAAGCTGGTGCAGGACTTCCAGGACCGGCTCAGCACCGAGAGCTGACGCACGCGAAGGGGGCCACCCGAGGGTGGCCCCCTTCGTCATGTCCGGGCTTGAGCGCTCAGGCGGTGCCGAGGAGCTTGGCGTACCCGGGCTTGATGGTGTTGTCGATGATGTCGAGGCGCTGCTCGAAGTCGATGAACGCGGACTTCATCGCGTTGATGGTGAACCAGCGCAGGTCGACCCAGTCGTAGCCGAACGCGTCGACCAGCGCCGCCAGCTCGCTGCTCACCGTGCAGCCGCTCATCAGCCGGTTGTCGGTGTTGACCGTCACGCGGAACCGCAGCGCGGTCAGCAGCCCGATCGGGTGCTCGGCGATCGAGCTCGCCGCGCCGGTCTGCAGGTTCGACGTCGGGCACAGCTCGAGCGGGATGCGCCGGTCGCGCACGTAGGCGGCGAGCGGGCCGAGCACCGGGCCGTCCGGGGTCAGGGTGATGTCGTCGACGATGCGCACGCCGTGCCCGAGCCGCTCGGCGCCGCAGTGCTGGATGGCCTCCCAGATCGACGGCAGCCCGAACGCCTCGCCCGCGTGGATGGTGAAGTGCGCGTTCTGCTGGTGCAGGAACTCGAACGCGTCGAGGTTGCGGGTGGGCGGGAAGCCCGCCTCCGGCCCGGCGATGTCGAACCCGACCACGCCCTCGGCGCGGTGCCGCACGGCGAGGTCGGCGATCTCCAGCGAGCGGGCGTTCTGCCGCATCGCGCACAGCAGCGTGCCGATCCGGATCACCCGGCCCGCGGCGGCGGCCCGGCGCTCACCCTCGCGGAAGCCCGCCTGCACGGCGCCCACGATGGTGTCGAGGTCGAGCCCGCGTTCGGTGAACAACTCGGGCGCGTACCGGACCTCGGCGTAGACGACTCCATCCGCAGCAAGGTCTTCCGCGCATTCGGCTGCCACCCGAACGAGTGCTTCTTCATCCTGCATGACACCGCAGGTGTGCGCGAAGGTCTCGAGGTAGCGCACCAGCGAACCCGAGTCGGCGGCCTCCCGGAACCACCCGCCGAGGGCTTCCGGGTCGGTGGTCGGCAGCGCGTCGTAGCCCGCGGCGGCCGCCAACTCCACCACGGTGGCGGGGCGCAGACCACCGTCGAGGTGGTCGTGCAGCAGGACTTTCGGGGCGTCGCGGATGGTGTCGGCGGTCAGCGGCACCGACTGGGGGGTGGCCATGGCGATCACGGTACCCATGCCCCCGCCTCCACCCGATCGGGTAGCGGGGTGGTCACGTAAGGTAGGTCCGGGCGTCCGCGTACCGCTGGATGGCCGTCGACCGATCGGGGTAATCCGTCGTGTCGGGACCGACTTACGAGCCACGGGTGGTGTATGGACGCGTTCTGGGACTGGCTAGGCTCCCCTGCGTCCGCCCCGAAACCGAGCCAAGCCCCCTCTCCCCTCCCCAGGACGAAGGTCACCTCCGTGAATGAGAACAACCCCACGGTGTCGTTCGACCGGATGCGCAACATGCTCACCCGGGCGGCCGAGATCCGTGAGAGCGAACAGCAGCAGATCTTCGACGCCCTGGACGAGATCCACGCCAGGCTCGCGCCGCTGGAGTCCATCGGGTCGGTGCGCAAGCGGTTGTCCGAGATGCCCGACCGCACCGAGGTCAGCGTGCTGGCCGAGCGGCTGGACGCGGCGCTGGCGAAGCTGGACGCGCAGGACGCGGCGATCGCGTCGATCGGCCGCGCGGTGGAGAGCGTCGTGGACAAGCTGGCCACGCCGTTCGCGCAGCTCGACGGTCGGCTCGACGGGGTCGCTGGCCGGTTCGAGGGCGTCGCGGGGCGGATGGACGGCCTCGAGGACAAGCTCTCCAGCATCCACCGGCGCATCGACGAGCTCGACAGCCACCTGGACAAGCAGGACAACCGCTTGGAGCAGGTGCCCGGCGCGGTGCACGGCCCGGTGCGCGAGCGCATCGAGATCCTGGAGACCGCGCTGCGCGGCCGCATCGACGAGGTCGACGAGGGCGTGCACGAGCACCTGGACGGCACCAAGGACGCGCTGGCGCGGGTGGTCGGCGAGCAGTCCGACACCGTGCGCGCGGCGGTGACCGAGGTCGGCGGCGCGGTCGCGGAGTCCACGACCACGGTGCGCGGCTTGGTTTCCGAGTCCACGACATCGGTGCGGGCCGCGGTGTCGGAGTCCACCACGTCGGTCCGGACCGCGGTGTCCGAGTCGACCGCGGCGGTGCGCGAGTCCGCGGACTCCCTGCACGGCGCGGTCACCGACCTGCGCGGCGTCGTCGGCGACTCGACGAACGCGCTGCACGGCCAGGTCACTGAGACCTCGGACTCGTTGCACGGCAAGCACGACGCCGCCGCGGCCGCGCTGGCCGAGCTGCGCAGCGCGGTCGGCGAGTCCGGTGACGCCGTGCGCGGCCGCCTGGACGAGGCCACCGACGCGCTGCAGGAGGCGCTGCGCGAGACCAAGGAGACCGTGGACGCGAGCGACCGCCTCGAGTCGCTGGCGCAGCGGCTGGAGAAGGTCACCGCGCGGCTCGACGAGATGGCCACCCGCCTCGACACCGTCGAGGACGGCTTCACCGCCCGCCTCGGCGACCTGGGCGGCGCCATCGAACGCGGCCTGAGCAAGGTCGAGGGCACCCTCTCCCACCGCCCCGACGCCGACTCGGTGGAAACCCTGGTCAAGCGCGGCAACGACGAGTCCGTCCGCCGCATCGGCGGCCACCTCGACGAGGCCATGGCCACCTTCGCCGAACTCATGCTCGGCGGCGGCCAGCCCACCCCGCCCCCGCCCACCACCCTGCCCCGCCAGGGCACCCGCCGCCGCACCACCAACGGCAAGGGCGTTAAGCCGTCCGACAAGGACAACACCGAAGAGAACGACATCGCCGCAGGCGCCTGACGTGTGAGGTCGACAAGTGGGGCCACCCTCTCCGGGTGGCCCCACTTCTCTTTTCCCCCACCGAACCCAGCCCTTCGATCTCTAGGCGGCGACGGGGTCCTCGGCGGTTGCGGGGATGTGGCGCAGGGTGCGGTAAGCGATCACGGCTAGCGCGCCTGCGATGACGGCGGTAACCGTTGCGGTGACGGTTAAGCCGTGGGTGAAGGCTTCTCGGGCGGCGGCGATGAGTGGGGCGTCGCCGGTGGCGGTTGCCTCGCCGAGGGTTGCGGGGCCGTTGGGGAGGTCGGCGGTGTAGATGGCGGCGCCGATGGTGCCGAGGATGGCCATGCCGAGGGCACCGCCGAGTTCGCTGGCGGTCTCGGACACCGCGGAGGCGGCGCCCGCGTGTTCGGCCGGGGCGGCGGTGAGCATCAGGTCGGAG
The DNA here is from genome assembly GCF_024171945.1 of Actinokineospora globicatena. Taxonomy (GTDB): domain Bacteria; phylum Actinomycetota; class Actinomycetes; order Mycobacteriales; family Pseudonocardiaceae; genus Actinokineospora; species Actinokineospora globicatena. Next base: position 1,769,134 of record NZ_JAMTCR010000002.1, on the reverse strand, counting down.
GTCAGCGACGTGGTCATCAGCACGCCCGCGCCGACGCCGCCCGCGCCGAGCAGGACCAGCCACAGCGGCGACGTCGGCGTCAGCTGGGTGAGCACCACGAACGCCGATGCCAGCACCACCAGGCCCGACGCGACCAGGGTGGCGACCCGGACCCTGGTGGCCAGCACCCCGGTGACGGTCATCCCGACGATGATCAGCGGCATCGCGGCCAGCGACCACAGTGCGGCGGTGAACGGGCGCAGGCCGAGCACCAGCTGCAGGTACTGCGTGGTGAAGAACGTCGACCCGATGAAGCAGAACATGGCGACCACGTTGACGACCACGGCGCCGCTGAACGCCCGCACCCGGAACAGGGCCACGTCCACCAGCGGTGACCGCCCGGTGCGCTGCCCCTGCACGAACACCGCGCCCAGCAGCAGTCCGACCACCAGGGCGGCGACCGGCACCGGCGCGAACCCGTCCACCGCGAGCTTCTTGATGCCGTAGATCACCGCGAGCAGGGCGACCAGCGACAGCAGCGCGCCGCGCACGTCGAACCGCCCGGCGGCGGGGTTGCGGTACTCGGGCAGCAGGACCGGGCCGAGCACGACCAGCAGCACCATGGCGGGCACGTTGATCAGGAACGCCGAGCCCCACCAGAAGTGGTCGAGCAGGAAGCCGCCGACGATCGGGCCGACGGTGGCGCCGAGGGTCAGGCCGCCGGTCCACACCGCGATGGCGGTCTTGCGCTGCGCCGGGTCGTGGAACATCACCCGGATCAGCGAGAGCGTGGACGGCATCAGGGTCGCCCCGGCGACGCCGAGCAGGCCGCGAGTGATGATCAACACCTCGGGCGAGAAGGAGTACGCGGCGAGCACCGACGCGGCGCAGAACGCGGTGGCGCCGACCAGCAGCAGCCTGCGCCGCCCGATCCGGTCGCCGAGCGCGCCCATGGTGATCAGCAACCCGGCGAGCGCGAAGCCGTAGACGTCCATGATCCACAGCTGCTCGGTGCCGCTGGGCTGCAGGTCCGCGCTGATGAACGGCAACGCGAAGAACAGCACGCTGACGTCCATCGACACCAGCAGGCACGGCAGGACGAGAACGGCGAGACCGATCCACTCCCCGCGCCCGGCACGACCCTCGACCATGACCAACCCCTTGCTGTTTACGTCATACGCACTTTCGTTTATGTTATACGCAGAGGTAGGGTGGGACGTCAAGCCGATCCAGGGAACGAGGACATGACCGATACCGGACTCCCGGCCAGCATCGCCGCGGCCTGGGGCGTGCTGCCGCCGAGCCGAGGACCCAAGCGCGCGTTGAGCCTCGACCGGATCGTCACCGCCGCGGTGGCGGTCGCCGACGCCGACGGCCTCGACGCGCTGTCGATGAGCCGGGTCGCGGGCGAACTCGGCACCAGCGCGATGTCGCTGTACCGCTACGTCTCGGCCAAGGACGAACTCCTGACCCTGATGACCGACGCGATCTTCGTCGACGCCGCCGCGGTCACGTCCCCGGACTGGCGCCCCGCCCTCACCGAACTCGCCTGGGGCTGCCTGCGCGCCTACCGCGCCCACCCCTGGGCTGTCCGCATCCCCATCAGCGGCCCCCCGGTCACCCCGCACCAACTCCGCTGGCTGGAAACCGGCCTGGCCGCCCTCGCCCCGACGCCGCTGACCGCCGCCGAGAAGATGAGCGCCCTACTCCTGCTCAGCGGCATAGCCCGCAACGACGCCACCCTCGCCCACGACCTGGGCAACCCCGGCGACCTCATGCCCACCTACGCCCAAACCCTCCGCCAAATCCTTCCCCCGCAAGACTTCCCCCACCTGCTGGGCATCCTCAACACCGACGTCATGACCCAAGACGACCACCCCGACGTCGAATTCACCTGGTCCCTCGCCCGCATCCTCGACGGCCTCGCCGCATTGATCGAGGCAAAGTCAGGCCAGTAACCCATCCGAACGACCACCCCGCCGTGCCCGGTCCGAATTAGACAGATCGCTGCGGTGAGCTTCGCCTTGGTGGCGCCGGACTCAGGATCCGTTCAGGCGCAACGCAACCACCGTCGCGGGCGTCTGCATTTCATTCGGCCGGGTGACAGAAGTTATCCACATGTGGATCTCTGCGGGGGTTGGTTCAAGATCGACTGTCGGGGGGTCCTTGTAGACTGGACCAGGGCCGCCCCCCGGAGAGGGTGGGGGCTGGGCAGGGGTGGGACCGCGCGCGGGCGCGAAGCGGGGGCGGTAGCGCCGGGGCTCTGCGGGGGATGGGATCGCCGTGCCGGGGGGCGTTAGGGCGGGCTGCGCGAAGCAGGGGCGGTGCAGCGGCGGCGGGACCCGCAGGCGTGCGCGAAGCGGGGACGGCAGGGCGGGGAGGCTGCGCGGGTGGGACCGGGCGCTACGCGGAGGCGGTGCGGGGAGGCGGTGCGCCGGGTGGGATCGCAGGCGCGAAACGGGGGCGGTTGACTGGGAGCGCGCGCGAAGCGAGGCGGTAGAGCGGGGAGGCTGCGCGGGGGCGATAGAGCGGGGGCTGCGCGGGGCGAGACTGCGGGCGCGCGAAGCGGGGGCGGGACGGCGGGCGCGAAACGGGGGTGGGGCCGTGTGCGCGGGCGAAGAGGTCGGGTGGGGCCGCGAGGGAGCGGGGAAGTGCGTTAAGGGGCGTTTACTCGTAAGAGCGGGGCGTGGGCGGCTTGAGCGTGGCGGGGTGTTGACGACCAAGTGAGCCCGGGGCGCGGGCGCGTAAGAGCAGGCGGGGGCGCTGGAGGTAGGGGGCGATCTGCTGCCAGTAGATGAAGTCTGCGCAGGCGTGGGAAACCAAGGGGGTCAGGGGCGGATGGTGTCGGCGATCAGGGGGCGGGGAGCGGGGGCGGCTGAGCCGATGGTGAAGGAGCCGTCCAGGGTGGTGAGGGCGGCGGGGATGGTGGTGGGGTTGGTGGTGTGGAGTTCGAGGATGGGGTCGCCCGCGCGGACGGGGGTGCCGGGTTTGGTGTGGCAGAGGATGCCTGCGGCGGGGTCTACGGGGTCTTCCTTGCGGGCTCGGCCTGCGCCCAGGCGCCAGGCGGCTACGCCGATGGAGTAGGCGTCGAGGGAGGTGAGGATGCCGTCGGTGGGGGCTACCACGGTGTGGGTGTGGGTGGGGCGGGGCAGGGGTGCCGCGGGGTCGCCGCCTTGGGCGGTGATCATGCGGGCCCAGACCTCGAAGGCCTCACCGGACGCCAGGACGGGGGCGGGGTCCACATGGGACAGACCGGCCAGGGAGAGCATCTCGCGGGCCAGGGCCAGGGTCAGGTCGATGACGTCCGCGGGGCCGCCGCCCTGGAGTACTTCGACGGACTCGGCTACCTCGACGGCGTTGCCGACGGCGCGGCCCAGGGGCACGGACATGTCGGTCAGCAGAGCCGAGGTGCGCACACCGTGGGCCTGGCCGATCGACACCAGGGCGTCGGCCAGGCGGCGGGCGTCGGCGAGGGTCTTCATGAACGCGCCGGAGCCGAACTTGACGTCCAGGACCAGGGCCGACGCGCCCTCCGCCAGCTTCTTGCTCATGATCGAGCTGGCGATCAGCGGGATCGACTCGACCGTGGCCGTCACGTCGCGCAGCGCGTAGAGCTTCCGGTCCGCGGGCGCCAATCCCGTCGTCGCGGCGCAGATGACGGCGCCGACCTCGCGCAACTGCTGCTGGACCTCGTCCACCGTCAACTGCGCGCGCCAGCCGGGGATGGACTCCAGTTTGTCCAGCGTGCCGCCGGTGTGGCCGAGGCCGCGACCGGAGAGCTGGGGCACCGCCGCGCCGCAGGCCGCGACCAGGGGGGCCAGCGGCAGGGTGATCTTGTCGCCGACGCCGCCGGTGGAGTGCTTGTCGACGGTCGGGCGGTCGACCGCGAGCGACAGGACCTCACCGGAGTTGACCATCGCGGCGGTCCAGCGGGCGGTCTCGGCCGCGTCCATCCCGTTGAGGTACACCGCCATCGCGAGCGCGGACATCTGCTCGTCGGCCACCACGCCGCGGGTGTAGGCGTCGACCACCCAGTCGATCTGGTCGTCGCGGAGCCGGTGGCCGTCGCGCTTGGCGCGGATGACGTCGATGGCGGTGAACATCAGATCCCCTTCGCGGGCAGGTCTTCCGGGCCGAAGGCGTGCGGTAGCACCACCGTCATCGGCTGCGGACCGTCGGGCGTGTCGACGAGACAGTTAGGGCCACCGAGCTCGTAGATGACCTGTCGACACCGGCCACAGGGCATCAACAGCTCGCCCTCCCCGCTACGGCAAGCGAGTGCGACAAGGCGACCTCCGCCGGTCAGCCTCAACTGTCCAGCCAGGGTGCATTCCGCGCACAGCGCCAAGCCGTAAGAGGCGTTCTCGACGTTGCACCCGGTGATAACCCTGCCGTCGTCGACCAGGGCAGCGGCGCCGACCTGCAGTCCCGAATAGGGGCAGTACGCCAACGCAGCCGCAGATACCGCTGCCGCGCGCAGTGAGTCCCAGTCGACCGTCATACCGCGTGCCCCTTCCGGTAGGGCTCACCGACGAACTTGGGTGGCCGCAAGCGTTGCGAGGCCAACCCGAGTACCAGCAGCGTGACGACGTACGGCGCCGCACCGACCAACTCCGGCGGCACCTCACTGCTCGCGAAGTACCACCAGCCGAACAGCACCCCGATAGCCGCCGCGACCCCCGACAGCACGTTGTGGCCCGACCGGTACTGGATCACCGCGACAACAACCAGCGCGATCCCGAGCAACAGCAAGAGGGCGTGCACAGCGTTAGAGCCACGCAACGCCATAGCGTCGGTGTACCCGAACAACCCCGCACCAGTAGCCAGACCGCCTGGCCGCCAGTTGCCGAAGATCATCGCCGCCAGACCGATGAACCCGCGCCCACCGGTCTGCCCGTCGCGGTACTGCCCCGAGCTCACAGCCAGGAACGCGCCACCCAGCCCGGCGAACGCACCCGACGCCGTCACCGCGAGGTACTTGTACTTGAGCACGTTCACGCCCAGCGACTCCGCGGCGGAGGGCGACTCACCGCACGACCGCAGCCGCAGCCCGAACGGCGTCCGCCACAGCACCCACCCGGTAGCGACGATCAGCACTACGGCGAGCAGGGTGAGCAGTGAGATCTCCGTCGTAAGACCGCGCAGAACGCCCGCTAGGTCCGACACGAAGAACCAGCGCTTGCCCTCGATAGTCCCCATCAGGTCTGAGAACCCAGGCAGCGTCACCTTCGCGGCGTCCTCGATGCGTGGCGACTGCTTCTGGCCGCCACCCGGCGCGTCCGCGAAGTACAGCTTGGACAGGAACAACGCGGCCCCTGGCGCCAAGAGGTTGATGGCGACACCGGAGATGATGTGGTCCACGCCGAAAGTGACCGTCGCGACCGCGTGCAGCAGACCGCCGATGATGCCCAGGAACAACCCGAACACCACACCCGCCCACGGCCCCCACTGGTAGCCCGCGTAACCGGCGCCGAACGTGCCTAGAACCATCATGCCTTCAAGACCGATGTTGACCACACCGGCGCGTTCCGCCCAGAGGCCCGCGAGCGCGGCCATAGCGAGCGGTACCGCTGCCGTCAACGCGGCTTGCACAGTGCCAGCGGACGTCAGGTCCGTTGCACCGCTCAGCGCCCGTACGGCCGAGAGCACAAGAAGCGCGCCTACCGCGACGAGCAGGTAGACCATGGGCGACAGCCGCTTGCCGCGCCGGGCGGGGGCGGTCTCGATCCCCACCGACAGTCCGCCGACGGTCATGCGGACACCTCCTCAAGCGTCTTGGTGCGGCCGAGCGCCTTGCCCACGGCCTGTTGTTCCGCGCGCACCCGGTAGCGGCGGACCAGCTCGTAGGCGACGACGACCGACAGCACGATCACGCCCTGCATGATCAGGACGATCTCGCGCGGCACACCGGAGATGTCCAGCGCGTTCGCCGCGTTGTCCAGGAACCCCCACAGCAGTGCGGCGACCGCCATGCCGACCGGGTTGTTGCGCCCCAGCAGCGCGACAGCGATACCGACGAACCCCAGTCCCGGAGGGAAGTCCAGCGAGTACGTGTAAGAGGCCCCAAGCAGCTGCGGCATGCCTACGAGCCCAGCGACGGCCCCCGACAGCAGCATCGAGATGACGACCATCTTCTTGACACTGACCCCGCTGGCAACGGCCGCGGACTCCGATAGCCCTGTCGCCTTCAGTTCGAACCCGAACTTCGTGCGAGACAACACAAACCAGTACACGACGCCGACGATCGCGGCCAGCAGGATCAGCCCGAACACCTTCGTGGTCGACCCGGACACCTCGAAGCCCGGCACCTGCCCACCCTCGGTGATCTTCGCGGTGCCGATGTTGTTGCTGCCCGCCGTGGTCTCGGCCAGCCGGGCCGGGTTGAGCAGGTAGGACACCAGGTAGGTGGCGATGGCGTTGAGCATGATCGTCGAGATCACCTCGGACACGCCGCGGGTGACCTTGAGCAGCGCGGCCAGCCCGGCCCAGCCCGCGCCGACCAGCATGGCGACCGCGATGGTCAGCGCGATCCGCAGGAACGAGGGCAGGTTGTCCATGAACGCGGCACCGGCGAGCGCGGCGGAGAGCATCGCGGCGAGCCGGTACTGCCCGTCCACGCCGATGTTGAACAGCTTCATCCGGAAGCCGATCGCGACGGCGACGGCGGCCAGGTAGTAGACGGTGGCGCTGTTGACCGAGTTGACCAGGGTCCTCGGCCGCTGCGCCGCGGTGGCCATGGCGTCGACGGTGTCGATCGGCGAGTTCCCGGTCGCGGCCAGGATGATCCCGCACACCAGGGCGGCGAACACCAGCGCGCCGAGCGGGGCGGCCAGCCCGAGCAGGACCGAGCGGGGGGTGAGGTTGCGCATCAGTCTTCCCTCCCCGCGCCGGTCATCGCGGAGCCGAGCTGCTCCGGGGTCACCGCCGCCGGGTCGTGGTCGGCGACGAGCCTGCCGCGCAGGATCACCGACAGGGTGTCGGACATGCCGATCAGCTCGTCGAGGTCGGCGGAGATGAGCAGCACCGCGAGCTGCTCGGCGCGGGCCCGGCGGATGTGCTCCCAGATCGCGGCCTGCGCGCCGACGTCGACGCCGCGGGTCGGGTGCGAGGCGATCAGCAGCACCGGCGACCCGCTCATCTCCCGGCCGACGATCAGCTTCTGCTGGTTGCCGCCGGAGAGCGCGGAGGCGTTGACGCCGATGCCCGGGGTGCGGACGTCGTACTCGTCCACGATCCGCTCGGTGTCGCGCTTGGCGCCCTTGCGGTCGAGCAGCGGCCCGCGCACGTTGGGCGCGCTGGTCTGGTGGCCGAGGATCCGGTTCTCCCACAGGGGCGCCTCTAGGAGCAGACCCTGGCGGTGGCGGTCCTCGGGGATGTAGCCGATACCGGCCTCACGGCGATGTCGGGTCGTCGCGCGCGTGATGTCCTGACCGGACAAGGTGATCCTGCCCGCGCTGCACGACCTGATACCCATAAGAGCCTCGACCAGTTCCGCCTGCCCGTTGCCCTCAACGCCAGCGATACCCAGTACCTCACCGGCGTGGATGGTGAAGGAGACGTTGTCGAGCACCGTCCGGCCATCAGCGCTGAGCACTGTAAGACCCTCGACGGACAGGACAGTCGCATCTGTCACGGTGGACTCGCGCAGTTCGGGAACCGGGAGTGCGCTACCGACCATCAACTCGGCCAGCTTGCGCGCGGTCACACCCTCCGGCGAGACACTCGCGACTGTCGTCCCGCGCCGGATGACGGTGATGTCGTCGGCGACCGAGAGCACCTCGTCGAGCTTGTGCGAGATGAACAGGATGGTCAGGCCCTCGGCCTTGAGGTCGCGCAGGTTGCCGAACAGCTCGTCGACCTCCTGCGGCACCAGCACGGCGGTCGGCTCGTCCAGGATCAGCGTCCGCGCGCCGCGGTAGAGGACCTTCAGGATCTCGACCCGCTGCCGCTCGCCGACCCCGAGGTCGTCGACCAACCGGTCCGGGTCGACGCCGAGGCCGTAGGCGGTGGAGATCTCCGTGATCTTGGCGCGCGCCGCGGCGAAGTCGAGGCCGACGCCCTTGCGCGGCTCGCTGCCCAGGACGACGTTCTCCAGCACGGTGAGGTTGTCCGCGAGCATGAAGTGCTGGTGCACCATGCCGATCCCGGCGCGGATGGCGTCAGCGGGCGAGGAGAAGGCCACCGGTGCGCCGTCGATGGCGATGGTGCCCTCGTCCGGCTGCTGCATGCCGTAGAGGATCTTCATCAGGGTGGACTTGCCCGCGCCGTTCTCCCCCACCAGCGCGTGCACGGTGCCCGCCCGGACGGTGATGTTGACATCGGAATTGGCGACCACGCCGGGGAAGCGCTTGGTGATCGCGGACAACTGGACGGCTGGGGCGGGCGCACCGCCCGCTGGTGGCTCCGGTGACACGGCCGAGTCCTTGTCGCTGGGGTGGAGGAGCAGGGTGGGAGGAGCAGGGCGGGTGGAGCAGGGTGGGGAAACGCGACGGACCCGGGCCGCTGGTCGCGGGACCCGGGTCCGTCGGCGAGTGGGGCGCCCGCTTACTTGGTCGACGGGACCTTGATCTCGCCCGAGGTGATCTTGGTCTTGTACTCGTCGATCTTGGTCTTGATGTCGTCGATCTTGCCACCGCTGGTGGCGTAGTCGATGCCACCGGCCTTGAGGTCGTAGACCTTCTCGCCCTTGGCGAACTTGCCGTCCTTGACCGAGGTGATGAAGTCGTACACCGCGACGTCCACCTCCTTGATCATCGAGGTGATGATCACGTCCTTGACGTCGGCGAGCGCGGGCAGGTTGTACTGGTCGGAGTCGACGCCGATGCCGAACTTGCCGTTGGCCTTGGCGGTCTTGAACACGCCGTTGCCCGAGCCGCCCGCGGCGGCGTAGACGATGTCGGCGCCCGCGTCGAACATGCCCTTGGCGGCGGTCTCGCCCTTGGCCGGGTCGTTGAACCCGGTGAAGTCCGGCGGCTGGGTCAGGTACTTGACCTGCACGGTCGCGTCCGCCTTGGCGGCCTTGACGCCCGCGGTGAAGCCGACCTCGAACTTCTGGATCAGCGGGACGTTGACGCCGCCGATGAAGCCGACGTTGCCGGTCTTGCTCTTGAGCGCGGCGGCCACCCCGACCAGGAAGGAGCCCTCCTGCTCGGCGAAGGTCAGGTTCGCGACGTTGTCCGCCGCGGGGCCCGCGCTGTCGATGATCGCGAACTTGACCTCGGGGAAGTCCTTGGCGGTCTTCTCGATGGCGGTCTCGTAGGCGAAGCCGACGGCGATGATGGTGGTGTAGCCGCCCTCGGCGAGCTGGCGGAGCCGGTCCTCCTTCTGCGCGTCGGTCTCCCCGGCCGCGGCCTCGAGCTCCTTGATGTCGATGCCGAACTCGGACTTGGCCTTGTCCAGACCACGCGCGGCCGAGTCGTTGAACGACTGGTCGCCGCGGCCGCCGATGTCGTAGGCCAGCCCGATCTTGAGGCTGGACGCGGCCGCGCTGCTGCCGCCGGTGGTGGTGCCACCGGAGCCGGTGTCGTTCTTGGAGCCACAAGCGGCCAGGGTGAGCCCCAGCGCCATCAGGCCTGCCGCGAGACGAAGTCCCCGCATTCGACGCAAGGCTTTCTCCTTCCGGATCTCCGCGCGTCCTCGGACGCTGCCGTTGTCGCAGGACCGTACTCCCCGGTACGGACCTTTCCCCGGCACGACGCAGGGTGTGACCCAATTGTTGGTTGGCACCACCCAGGGTGGCCAGTCGAGGACCCGACCGGGTGGCCGCGGCCGTGACCAGGGTCGGACCGGCGCCTTCGTCAGTCCTCAGTGGACGAATAGGGGCCGCCGGTAGGGGAGGGCGGCCGGACAACAGGGGTGGGCCGGAATCGATTCAGCACCACTGGGTCCCCAACCGGGCGGCGGCCGCGACGCTGCGTCACCGAAACCGCCGACCGGCTCGGGCGCAGTGGCTCCACCAGCGGGGGACGACGGTCGGGTGCGTGTCTCGTCCGTCACAGAGGGGATCGGCGGGTTGGGTGCGGTCCGCTCGTCGGGTCTAGCATCCGTTGGGTCAAGGCCCGTTTCGTGTGGAGTGCCCACACGCCGCGGCACCCACCCGCTAGTCGTCAGCGGCTAGTCCACCAGCGACGCAGGAGGCCTGCCTCGATGTCCGACTCGGCCATCGCCACCGAGCAGGTGGCGCCGCGCGGGTCCCGGCGCACCGGGACGCTCTACCGCGGCGACCCGGGCATGTGGTCCTGGGTGGCGCACCGGATCACCGGCGTGCTCACCTTCTTCTTCCTCTTCGCCCACGTGCTCGACACGGCGCTGGTGCGGGTCTCGCCGAACGCCTACGACGAGATCATCGAGACCTACAAGACCCCGGTGGTCAACCTCCTCGAGGTCGGCCTGGTCGGCGCGGTGCTCTACCACGCGCTCAACGGCCTGCGGGTGCTGCTGGTCGACTTCTGGAAGCACGGCCCCCGGCTGCAGAAGCCGATGCTGTGGACGATCCTGGGCATCTGGGTCGTGGTGATGATCCCCGGGACCTACTTCATGCTGGAGCGCACCGTGCGCGAGATGTTCGGGGGCAACTGAGCATGACGCTCGCACTGGACAAGCCGCGCGCACCGCGCCGCCCAGCCGCCCGCCGGGGCAACTTCGAGCTGGTCAGCTGGGTCTTCATGCGGGTGTCGGGGCTCGCACTGATCGTGCTGGTGCTCGGGCACCTGTTCATCATGAACATCCTCGACGGCGGCGTGCACCGGATCAACTTCGCCTTCGTCGCCGGTCGCTGGTCGAGCCCCTTCTGGCAGGTGTGGGACCTGCTGATGCTGTGGCTGGCCGAGCTGCACGGCGCGAACGGGTTGCGCACGGTCATCAACGACTACGCGCGCAAGGACGGCACCCGGTTCTGGCTGAAGATCATGCTCTACGTGTCGGTGGTGCTGATCCTGTTCCTCGGCACCTACGTGATCTTCACCTTCGACGCGACGATCCCGACCACGCACTGAGCGCGCGCACCCACCACACCCGAGTCGGAAGAAGCGGTTGACCCATGCAGTTCCACAAGTACGACGTGGTGATCGTCGGGGCAGGTGGCGCGGGCATGCGCGCGGCCCTGGCGGCGGCCACCGAGGCCGGGCACGCGCCGCGCACCGCGGTGCTGACGAAGCTGTACCCGACCCGGTCGCACACCGGCGCGGCGCAGGGCGGCATGTGCGCCGCGCTGGCCAACGTCGAGGAGGACAACTGGGAGTGGCACACCTTCGACACGATCAAGGGCGGTGACTACCTGGTCGACCAGGACGCCGCCGAGGTCATGGCGAAGGAGGCCATCGACGCCGTCCTCGACCTGGAGAAGATGGGCCTGCCGTTCAACCGGACGCCCGAGGGCCGCATCGACCAGCGCCGCTTCGGCGGGCACACCCGCAACCACGGCGAGGCCGCCGTGCGCCGGGCCTGCTACGCCGCGGACCGCACCGGCCACATGATCCTGCAGACGCTCTACCAGAACTGCGTCAAGCACGGGATCGAGTTCTTCAACGAGTTCTACGTGCTCGACATCTGCCTCACCGAGACCGAGTCCGGTCCGGTCTGCACCGGCGCGGTCGCCTACGAGCTGGCCACCGGCGAGATCCACGTGTTCCAGGCCAAGGCCGTCGTGTTCGCGACCGGCGGCTTCGGCAAGGTCTTCAAGACGACGTCCAACGCGCACACCCTCACCGGTGACGGCATGGGCATCATCTTCCGCAAGGGCCTGCCGCTGGAGGACATGGAGTTCTACCAGTTCCACCCGACCGGCCTCGCGGGCCTGGGCATCCTGCTCACCGAGGGCGCCCGCGGCGAGGGCGCGATCCTGCGCAACGCCTCCGGCGAGCGGTTCATGGAGCGCTACGCCCCCACCATCAAGGACCTCGCGCCGCGCGACATCGTCGCCCGCTCGATGGCCCTGGAGGTGCTGGAGGGTCGCGGCGCCGGTCCCAACAAGGACTACGTGCTGCTCGACTGCACCCACTTGGGCGCCGAGGTCCTGGAGACCAAGCTGCCCGACATCACCGAGTTCGCCCGGACCTACCTCGCGGTGGACCCGGTGACCGAGCCGGTGCCGGTGTACCCGACCGCGCACTACGCGATGGGCGGCATCCCCACCAACATCCACGGCGAGGTGCTGCGGGACAACGACAACGTCATCCCCGGCCTCTACGCGGCCGGTGAGTGCGCGTGCGTGTCCGTGCACGGCGCCAACCGGCTCGGCACGAACTCGCTGCTGGACATCAACGTGTTCGGCCGCAGGGCAGGCCTATCCGCGGCGAACTACGCGGCCAACCACGACCTGATCGACCTCCCGGAGAACCCGGCGACGGTCGTGCAGGACCAGGTGTCGCTGCTGCTGTCGGACCACGGCCGCGAGCGCGTCGCCGACATCCGCACGGCGCTGCAGGCCACGATGGACGCCAACGCCTCGGTGTACCGGACCGAGGAGACGCTCAAGCAGGCGCTGCACGACGTCCAGGCGCTCAAGGACCGCTACGCGCACATCTCCGTGCAGGACAAGGGGAAGCGGTTCAACACCGACCTCCTCGAGGCCGTCGAGCTGGGCTTCCTGCTCGAGCTGGCGGAGATCCTGGTCGTGGGCGCGCTGGAGCGCAAGGAGTCCCGCGGCGGTCACGCGCGCGAGGACTACCCCAACCGCGACGACACGAACTACATGCGGCACAGCATGTTCTACAAGCAGGGCGATGGTCTCAAGAGCGAGATCCGGCTGGACTACAAGCCCGTGACCTTCACCAGGTACAAGCCCATGGAGCGGAAGTACTGATGACTGCGGCCACTGTGGACCGGGAGACCTCTGGAGCGCGCGGGGACCAGCCGCCGGTGCCCGACGGTGCGATCACCATCACCGTGAAGATCATGCGGTTCAACCCGGAGGTCGACTCCGAGCCGCGCTGGGAGTCCTTCGGGGTGCCCGCGCTGCCCACCGACCGGGTGCTGAACCTGCTGCACTACGTCAAGTGGTACCTCGACGGCACGCTGACCTTCCGCCGGTCCTGCGCGCACGGCATCTGCGGCTCGGACGCCATGCAGATCAACGGCGTGAACCGGCTGGCGTGCAAGGTGCTGGTCAAGGACCTGATGTCGGGCGGCGGCAAGCACACCACGATCACCGTGGCGCCGATCAAGGGCCTGCCGGTGCACAAGGACCTGCTGGTCGACATGGAACCCTTCATGGAGGCGTTCCGGGCGGTCAAGCCGTTCCTCATCACCTACGGCAACGAGCCCACGCGGGAGCGGATCCAGTCCGCCGCCGACCGCGAGCGCTTCGACGACACCACCAAGTGCATCCTGTGCGCCTGCTGCACCACGTCGTGCCCGGTGTTCTGGAACGAGGGCAGCTACTTCGGCCCCGCGGCCATCGTCAACGCCCACCGCTTCATCTTCGACTCCCGCGACGAGGGCTCCCAGGAGCGCCTGGACATCCTCAACGACGCCGAGGGCGTGTGGCGCTGCCGCACCACCTTCAACTGCACCGACGCGTGCCCCCGCGGCATCCAGGTCACCAAGGCGATCCAAGAGGTCAAGCGCGCCCTGCTCTTCCGCCGCTGAGTTCTTCCTGCTAGAGGCCGCGTCCCTTGCCCGGGGCGCGGCCTCTTTCAGTTGCGCAGCTTCGGTACCGCTGCCTCGGCCAGTACGCGCGCGCCTTCACCGGAGACGGTCAGGTCAACGGGGACGTCGGGTCGGAGGCGGACGAAGACGGTGGCACCGCTGATCCGCGCGGGACGGCCGCCTACATGCTCCCCGTAGGCGGAGGTGTCTTGCAGGCTTGTGGTTAGGGCTATCTCGTTGCGTCCGGCGGTGCACTTGTCCTGCACTGGGGTGGCCTCTAGGACCTCGCAGAGGCGCTTGGTGCGGTCTTCCTTGGGGAGGTCGACGATGCTGACGCCGGTGAGATCCGTGGGCGCGGTCAGCACCGGCCGCAACGCCTCCAACGCGTGATCCACCAACGCCTTGTCTTCCGGCTCCACAGTGACATTCACCGATGTGGCCCCCAGATCCAGCCCAGGCCCCCCGAGCCGCACCGTGACCACCCGATCCCCACCCCGCAGAACACAAGCCCCAGCGGCGGTCACAGACCCCTGCACGGGCCCCGCGACCTCACCCCACGGCAGGGCCTGGCACAACACCTGCCCGGCGGTCTCGGGGAACACATCGGCCAACGCGGCCCCACTGATCACCGGCACCACCCGCACGTCGTACTCAGCCACCGTCACCGGCCCCTCCACCGGCTCCGCACCGCACCCGGCCACCAGCACCAGCGCCACCAACCCCATCCGCATACCTGGTGACGCTACTCACGATCGAGTGAACGCACCCCGATGCGTCCTTCCCGCGACCAGCGGCCTAGCCACGCGACAGGTCCTCGCCGGATGTGCGGTCGTACCCAGACAACCGAACCCCGCACCTCCTTGGCGGGCGGCGATCGGGTCGAGGTGAGTCAGGTTCGGACGGCGGTGGAGATCGTGGTGAAGGTGATGCCCGCGGTGATGAGGCGGGTGGTGAGGGCGTCGCCCATGGCGGTGGCGGGGGTTACCTGGCCCGCGGTTGGGGGGAGGTCGTCGAGGGCTAGGGCTAGGGCGGATTCGGCGAGCATCTTGGCGGTTTCGGTGTAGCCGGGGTCGCCGCCGGTGAGTTCGGTGTGGACTCGGGTGTCGCCGCCGGTGCCGATGAAGGTGGCTTTGAACCAGGAGCGCTCGCGTTGCGCGGCGGTCGGGCCCTCGCCGGAGGTCTTGCGGGACAGGAGCCAGTTGCGCAGCGGGCGGACCTGGGAGGCCGCGATCAGGCCAGCCGCTCCCCCAGCGACCCCCAGGGCCGTGGGCAAGCGTTTGACGGCCAGGTGGTGGCCGTAGGTGAACTCCGTCCCGTACCGGTCGGAGGCGCGCGCGGAGCGCAGGACTATCTGCGGGTCGATGGTCGGTAGCGGTACCGCCCAGATCCCGAGGTCCTGCACCTTGCCCCCGTGGGCCTTACCGCGCACCCGACGCACCGACCGGGGTTCGACTCTGCGGCGCTCGGCGGCGGCCTTGCGCATGTCGTTGAGCCGGGAGAACGCGTTCACGGCCGACTGGAACGTGCCGCCGGAGATCGAAGCCGAGACGGTGAGGTAACCGTCGACAGTTAGCGGTACGTCGTCTGGGAGCTGCTTGACCGTATAGAGGACACCCAGGTCATAGGGGATCGAGTCGAACCCGCAGCAGTGGACCAGCCGCGCGCCCGTTTCGACTGCCTTCGCGTGGTGGCGCAGGTAAGTGCGGTCGACGAACTCAGGTTCACCGGTGAGGTCGACGTAGTCAGTGCCAGCGGCCGCACATGCGCCTACCAGCGGATCGCCGTAGGTGATGTAAGGGCCGACAGTGGTGATGACGACCCGGGTCGCCTCCGCGACAGCGGTGAGCGACGCCGGGTCGTTGACATCGGCCGTGAGCAGCTCGAGGTCCGCGATGCCGAGGCGGTCGCGGACAGCCGCCAGCTTCGCCGGGTTGCGCCCCGCCAGCGCCCAGCGCAGGCCGGTGGGCGCGTGCTCAGCGAGGTACTCGGCGGTCAGCTGGCCGGTGAACCCGGTAGCCCCGAACAACACGATGTCGAACCTGCGGCCGGTAGGCATGACCACACCCTACCGGCCGGTAACCCGATGCTCACGTCCAGAAGACGGCGAGTCCCACGTTGAGCACGACCAGACCGCCCAGGGTCGGCGGCAGCCAGCGCGGGTTGGTCTTCTTCGCGGTGAACGCGAACGCCAGCCCGAGGACCGCGAGCACCACCAGGAGCTTGATGCCCAGCTTCATGTGGTTGTACTCAGCCCCGGTGAGCGGGGCGAGCACCATCAGGGCGATCCCGGTCACCAACTGCAACCCCGCGCCGTGCAGCCAGCCCTTGTTCACCTCTTCGGGGGAACGGAACTGCAGCAGCAGGGCGCCGATCAGCGCGCCCATGCCGAGCAGGTGCAGGAAGACAAGCGAGTGTCGGACGAACTCCACGCCTAACCCCTTCTCCAGGCCCGCCAGCCGATGACCCCGATCATGGTGCCGAACAGCAACGACGCCGCCGTCAGCAGGGCGTGCACGACGAAGAACCCGGTGGGTCCGCCGTCGAACGAGCGCGGGTCCGACCAGATGTTGCGCAGGAAGTTCGGCCAGATCAGCCAGGACCACACACCGAAGCCCACCAGGAACAACGCCGAGCGCTTACTCATACGGGCAGTATCCAGCGCGGATGTCCGGCCGCCCACGTGTGGGTGACAGGCCGGATCGTGCCCTGATCGTGACAGGCCCTACCCTGCAGGGGTGCGCTTCGCAGCCCGCAGGACCGTGACCGCCTTCCTCGTCCCGCTGTGCGCCCTGCTGTTCGGGGCGGTGCTCGCGACCCCCGTGGCCGCGCAGCCGGTGGTCCGCAAGGGCCAGCAGCAGACAACGGGGACCCAGGCACCGTCGCAGAACAGCGCCCAGTGCCAGAACCACGACCGGCCGCCGCCCCCGGTGGACACCTCGGAGGAGCCCAAGCCGGGCCAGCCGAGCCCCGAGCCGCTCCCGGTGCCCAAGGAGCCGGTCGGCGGGACCAGGATGGGCGAGTGCGGTCTGGTGGTGCCCAACGGCGCCAAGGCCGCCATCGCCGGGGACATCACCTCCGCGTCCTGGGTGATCGCCGACCTGGACACCGGTGAGGTGCTGGCCGCCAAGGACCCGCACGCCAGGGAGCGGCCAGCGTCGCTGATCAAGACGCTGCTGGCCGTGGTGGTCATCCGGGAACTGCGGCTCGACGAGGTCGTCACCGGCACGCAGGAGGACGCGAACCAGGAGGGCACCAAGGTCGGCATCGGCCCCGGCGGCCAGTACACGGTCCGCCAGCTGCTGTTCGCCCTGCTCATGCGCTCCGGCAACGACGCGGCGCACGCGCTGGCCGCCCAGCTCGGCGGCGTGCCCAAGGCGCTGGACAAGATGAACGCCCTGGCCAAGGAGCTCGGCGCGTTCGACACCAGGGCCGCCACCCCGTCCGGCCTCGACGGCCCCGGGATGAGCACCTCGGCCTACGACCTGAGCCTGGTCTTCCGCGCCGCGATGAAGCACAAGGAGTTCGCCGAGGCGATCGGGACCAAGTCGCTCGACTTCCCCGGCTACGGCACCAAGCCCGGCTACAAGGTCATCAACGACAACAAGCTCCTCGGCCGCTACCAGGGCTTCACCGGCGGCAAGACCGGCTTCACCGACGACGCCAGGCACACCTACGTCGGCGGCGCCAAGCGCGGCACCGCCCGCATCGCCGTCGTCCTGCTGCGCGGCGAGCTGAACCCGAACCCGCTGGCCGAACAGGCCTCCCGGCTGCTCGACTACGGCTTCGCCCTCGCCGCCGAGAACACCAAGGGCGTCGGTCAACTGGTGGACCACGCCCCCGAGGCCCAACCCAAGCAGGGCACCGGCCTGGGCACGACCTCCGCCAGCGACTCGCAGCAGCCCACCAACGCCGCCAACACCAACAACGACGCCCTCCCCCCGGACGCCCAGCGCTCCGCGTTCGGCAACTTCGGCGCCCCCCTGGTCGGCCTGGCAGGCGTCGCGATCCTCGTCTCGTTCGCCCTCTGGTTCCGCCGCAAACGAGCCCGCGCCGCCCGCGCCCGCCGCGTCGCCGCAGGCTGATCAAGGTCTCTGTTGGCCCCGTCCGGCCGCTTTGGCCGGGCGGGGCTTTTTTTGCTGGGACTGGGCCTCTCGCTGGGCTCATCGCTAGGCACTCCCCTGTGCGCCCTGTCCGGCCGCTGCGGGCCCTCTTGCGGCCATCCCGACCCGCCACTTGCCAGCCTCCGGGAGCCCCGAGGCAAGCGATCCACTGTCGCCCTACTGGGCGAACTTCTCCGCTCCCACCACCCACGACCACCATCCGCCCAGGTCGCCGCTATCCACAACGCCCCAAGTTATCCACAGCCCCCACCGCCCCACCCCGTCGCCCCTTGACTCTCGGTAAACTGGCGTCGGGGCCGCCCCCCGGAGAGGGTGGGGGCTGGGGTCGGTGATCTTGGTCGGCGCGGCGGAACTGGGGAGCGCCTCCGAGGATTGCCCGGCGATGTGGCGTCCTGGGTGGCGCCGGTGGCCGCGCCCAAGGCGACGCGAGTGGCAGCGCCCCAAGTGGCGGCGCAGGGGCTGTCAGGTCAGGTGGGGCTTCCACGGGTGGTCCGCGGGGAGTGCGGCCGTGAGCCAGTGGCGCTGGGCCTCGGTGAGGATAGGCAACGCGGCGGTGAAGTCGGTCCAGTCTTTTGGGCGGGGGGCTTGGGACTTGTAGAACAGCTGCACCTCGGGCGCGAGGTACGGGATGCCGCGGGTGTCCAGGGCGCCGAGGGTGGGGAGGGGGCGGCGTAGGCGGGGGTCGCGGCGGGAGATCCAGTCGGTGGTCGAGGACTCGTCGATCATCAGCTGGAGTTGCCACGGGCCGTTGCCGCGGCGGCACCAGATGTCGTGGATCCCGAACGGCAGTGACTCCCCCGGCAGCCACGGCCGGAGGCTGCCCGGCGGGTCAGCGGCCCACAGTTCCCAGCCTGCTAAGACCTCCTGCACGGCTACGTGGTCTCGACGCAGCAGCAGGACATCGATGTCGTCGTGCTCGCGTATCGGCCGACCTAGCGCCAACTCGATCGCATAGCCCCCAGCGATCCACCAGGGGGCCTCGAAGCCCGCGAACAGCCGGGCGACCTCCGTGACCGGCAAGGGCTCCCAGGTCACTTGCGGCGGCGCCAGGCCAAGCCGAGCAATGCGCCGACGCCGACGAGGCCGATGGCTTCGCGGAGGCGGGGGGTTCGGGCCTCCTCCACCACCGGGCGGATCACGGCGGGCGGGGGTGCGGCGGGGGGTTCCTTGATGATGTTCTCCTTGGCCGTCGCGGTCCAGGCCGTGACGAGCAGGAGGAAGCGGGAGACCAGGTTCGCGAACACGAGCAGACCCACGATCGGGCCGATGATCGCGCCCAGCGGCCCGCCCAGCACGGTGTTCAAGTACAGCGCGCCGACCAGCTTCAGGACCTCGAACCCGATGGCGGCGGCAAGAGCCCCGCGAACCGCGCTCTTCACGCTCACCGGCTTGCGAGGCAACCGCGCGATCACCCACAGGAACACGAGCCAGTTGGCGCCGATCGACAAGACAGTCGCGACGATGAACAGCACGACCTTGGCCCACCCGTAGCCGCCTAGGCCTACCGCGTCCAGCAACGTGTCAGCCAGACCGCTGCCGATCGCGCTAAGACCGAACGACACGGCCATGGCGGCGCCCAAGCCGAGCAGCGCCAACAGGTCCATCAGCATCCCCTTGAAGAACGGGGGGGATACGAACTTCTGGCCCCACTGCGCGGTGAGCGCGTCGCGCAGGTTGCTCATCCAGCCGAGACCGGTGTACGCGGCGGTGAGCAGACCGATGATCCCGACCTTGCCGCGCTCGTTGATGGCCGTGTCGACAAGGTCGTTCAGCGTCTCGCGGATGCTCGTGGGGGCCGCGTTGACGATGCTCTTACGCAGCTCCTCCAACGTCTCCGGTTGGCCTGTCAGCACGAAACCGAGGACAGCGACACCGATGAGCGTCAGCGGGAACAGCGACAGCACGCTGAAGTACGTGATCGATGCGGCGAAGTGGTTGCCGTAGCGCTCGGTGAACGCGTCGAAGGCCCGGATCAGGTGGTCGATGGCTGGCCGCCTGGCACGCAGCCGGGTCAGCGCCGACTCGTTCTCGGTCACCACGGGAACTCTAGCCGCCCAGGCCACGGCCGCAACGCGAAAGATCTTCAGGCGGGCGGGTTTCAGACCAGATCATCGCCCGAACGGGGACAGTTGGCCGGAGATCGGGTGATGATCGTTCACCACGGACCGACCGACCCCTAACGTCGGCGGAATCCGCGTTTTCGAGCCGATCATGAAAGGTCACCATGACCCACACCCTCCAGGGCGTCGACGTCGCCGACCTGGTCCCGTCGCTGGGCGCCCAGCACTCCGTCGCCGTGACCAACAACTCCACTGTGGACGGTCGAAACGCCGTCCTGTTCCAGGGCTCGCCGTCACTGCCGGACAACGCCGTCCCGCTCGCCTGGCGCGCCAGGCTGTCCCGCCCCGGGACGACGGTCGCGCTCGAATGGACGTTGGACTACTGCTTCGTCCACGGCAGGCAGGGCAACCTGCACGACGGCGTCGACTACGGGGCAGCGGGCATC
Organism: Actinokineospora globicatena; assembly: GCF_024171945.1. Classification (GTDB taxonomy): domain Bacteria; phylum Actinomycetota; class Actinomycetes; order Mycobacteriales; family Pseudonocardiaceae; genus Actinokineospora; species Actinokineospora globicatena. The sequence continues at coordinate 1,748,941 of NZ_JAMTCR010000002.1, read as the reverse complement.
CTGGACGCGAGGCTCGCCCGCTACAACGTCGCCGGTTTGTCCTACCGCGCCGGGAACTTCGGGTTCCGCAGGGAGATCGGTGAGCACCCCGACGGCGTGCTGGCGGTCTTCCAGGACGACACCGTCCCCGGCCAGGGCGCCTACCGGCGCGGCTGCGTCGGCATCGGCATGGACGGCGCCGCCACCTTCGTCGCGGCCACCGAGCCCGGGGTCGACCTCACCTTCGACCCGCACCCCGAGTACTGGCTCACCCTGGCCCGCTACGCCGCGGGCGCCGTCGTCGACCCGGGCTCGACCCAGGCCGTCAGGCTGACCTTCCCCGGCGGCAAGACCAGGGCGCACGCGGTCTTCACCGGCACGACCTGGACCGTGGACTACCGCTAGGCGAGGAACCCCGCCTTGTCGTAGACCCGCGCGAGCGTGGCCGAGGCGACCTCTCTGGCCCGCTCAGCGCCCGCGCGCAGCACCTTGTCCAACTCGGCCGGGTCGTCCAAATAGGACTTGACCCGGTCGCGCACCGGCGTGGCGAACTCGGCGACGACCTCGCCGAGGTCCTTCTTCAGGTCGCCGTAGCCCTTGCCGTCGTAGGCCGCCTGCAGGTCCTCGACGGTCCGCTCGGTCAGCGCCGAGTAGATGCCGAGCAGGTTGCTGACCCCGGGCTTGTTCTCGGGGTCGAACACGACCTCGCGGCCGGTGTCGGTCACCGCCGAGCGGATCTTCTTCGCCGACACCTTCGGCTCGTCGAGCAGCTCGATGATGCCGTTGGGGCTCGAGGCGGACTTGCTCATCTTCGCCGTCGGGTCCTGCAGGTCGTAGATCTTGGCGGTGTCCTTGAGGATGTAGGGCTCCGGCGGCGTGAACGTCTTGCCGAACCTGGAGTTGAACCGCAGCGCGAGGTCGCGGGTCAGCTCCAGGTGCTGGCGCTGGTCCTCGCCGACCGGCACGTACTGCGGCCGGTAGAGCAGGATGTCGGCCGCCTGCAGGACCGGGTAGGTGAACAGCCCGACGCTGACCACGCCCTGTTTGGCCGACTTGTCCTTGAACTGGGTCATCCGGCTGGCCTCACCGAACCCGGTCAGGCACTGCATGACCCAGCCGAGCTCGGCGTGCTCGGGCACCTGGCTCTGCACGAACAGGGTGGCCTTGGCCGGGTCAAGCCCGAGCGCGAGCAGCTGCGCGGCGGAGACCCTGGTGCGCTTGCGCAGCAGCTTCGGGTCGTGCTCGACGGTGATGGCGTGCAGGTCGGCCAGGAAGTAGAACGCGTCGTGCGTGTCCTGCAGCGCCACCCACTGGCGGACCGCGCCGAGGTAGTTGCCCAGGTGGAAGGAGTCGGCGGTCGGCTGGATGCCGGACAACACGCGCGGCTTGCGCTCCGGTGTCGGGCTGCTGTCTGTGGACACGGCTCCCAGTGTCGCAGGCACGGCCCCCGCCAGGTGCGCTGGCCCAACCGGCGGATTGTGCGCACCGTCCCAAGGTGACAGGTTCTGCGCAGGCCTCGCCGCATCTCGTGCGCGCCTACCGGCGTCGGCAGGCCCCGATCCCCGACCTGGAGGTTCCCCCAGTGCACAGACGTTCCCGAGTCCGCCTGCTCGGCGCCGCGGTGGTGATCGCCGCGGCCGCGACCGGCCTGGCGACCGCGGCGGGCCAGGCCACAGCGGCCCCCGCAGCCCCGGCCGTGTCGGCGGCAGGCGCGGCGCACTTCGTCGTCCTCGGTGACGAGCACCGCGGCCTGGCCCAGGTCGAGCGCGCGGTGCGCGACTCCGGCGGCACCGTGCTCAAGAGCTGGCCGCAGATCGGCGTCGTCATCGCGACGTCGGACAAGGCCGACTTCGCCACCGTCGTGCGCCGCAAGAACGGCGTGCGAGGCGCGGGCGCCACCCGCAACCTGGCCGAGCTGGCCACCACCCCGCCCGCGGCGCGCATCGCGGCAGGCGCGAACGCCAAGGCGCTGGAGGCGACCGAGGCCGTCGTCACCAACGGCGGCAAGGGCAAGCCGACCGACCCGGGCGACCCGCTGAGCGTCAACCAGTGGAACCTCGGCGCGATCAAGGCCGACCAGGCGCACGCGCGCTCCGGCGGCAGCTCGAACGTCGTCGTCGGCGTGCTCGACTCCGGCATCGAGGCCACCCACCCCGACCTCGCGGCCAACGTCGACGCGTCCCGCTCGGTCGGCTGCACCAACGAGGGCGTCCCGGACACCACCCCGGCCGCCTGGGCGCCGACCACCAGCGACCACGGCACCCACGTCGCGGGCATCATCGCCGCGGCCAAGAACGGTGTCGGCGTCGTCGGCGTCGCCCCGAACGTCAAGCTGGCCTCGGTGAAGGTCGTCGACGACGAGGGCTACATCTACCCCGAGTACGCGATCTGCGGGTTCGTGTGGGCGGCCGAGAAGGGCATCCACGTCACGAACAACTCGTACTTCATCGACCCGTGGTTCCTGTGGTGCCGCACCGACGCCGACCAGCGCGCCGTGATCACCGCCGTGACCCGCGCGGTCGACTACTCGGCCCGCCGCGGCGTGGTCAACGTCGCCGCGCTCGGCAACAGCAACTGGGACCTCTCGCACGACATCACCGACTCGGGCAGTCCGAACAACGGCACCCCGACGACCCGCGAGACCGGCCCCGAGTGCCTCAACCTGCCGAGCGAGATCGACGGCGTCGTCGGCGTCTCGTCGACCGGTGTGAAGAACGAGAAGTCGTACTTCTCGAACTACGGCATCACCGAGACCGATGTGGCCGCCCCCGGCGGTGACCGCATGCAGGTCCCGAGCACGCCCGACGCCAACGGCCGCATCCTCTCGACCGTGGTCGGTGGCGCGTGGGGCTACAAGCAGGGCACCTCGATGGCGTCCCCGCACGCCGCCGGTGTGGTCGCGCTGATCCGCTCGACGCACCGCAACTGGCCCGCCCCGGTCGTCATCGGCGCCCTGCACGTCGGCGCCGACCGCCTGCCGTGCCCGGCTGGCGTGTACGACCCGGACGGCACCGGCGCGTGGCTCGCCACCTGTGAGGGCGGCAAGTCGGGTCGCGGGTTCTACGGTTCCGGCCTGATCGACGCCTTGGCGGCGGTCCGCTAGTTCCAGACGACAAGAGCCCCCCGCCTTGGTGAGGCGGGGGGCTCTTGTGCGTTCTGGTGGTCTTAGGCCGGGTTGTCGGCCTGAGACCTACGCGGAGCGGGCACCTTCAGCGGCGCGACCACCACGGGCACAACCGGCGCCTTCGACGCCTTGCGCCTGCGCAGCAGACCCACCGCGAGCCCACCGACCCCCACGATCACCGCCGCGATCCCGACCGGACCGGCCACGGTGAACGGGACACTGCTCTCGACCGTCCCCCCGGTCCCGGCCACCGCACCAGGCGCCGACCCGACCAGGAAGACCACGGCCACCGACCCGGCGACCGCCATGCGCGACCCCAGCGCGCGCGCAGACCACGCGCTCACGAATCGACACCCTTGGACACTGCTCTACCGTCCCTCGATTGGACTAGCACCATCGGCCTGGTCCCCGGAACCCGCGACCGATCGTGGCGGCCACGACCGCACGTTCGGCTGACCCGAGCGAGACTATCCCCCACCAGAACCCCGTGCGGCACGGGGTAGTCGATCACCACACCGCCACCCGGCCACCAGCCACGTGGCACCGCTCACAGAAGCCGACCCCGACCAGCGGAACAGCCAGTACCCACCCGACCGCACCCCGTGACCCACAGGCGCCCCACACTCCACCCACACGAGTGACCCCAACCAGCCGCGGCACACCCGCCCGACGTGGCCTGCCGAGCGGTCACCACGGGCTCAGGGTGTGGTCTTCAGCCAGCGACGGCTTCAGTCCCTCAAGGGTTCCGTCGTGAGCGTCAGTCCGCGGGGGGCCAGTCGTAGGTGGCGGTGACGGGGGCGTGGTCGGTCCAGCGGGCGTCGTAGGTCTCGGGGCGTTCGACGGTGATGGTGTGGGCTCGGGTGGCCAGGCGCGGGGTTGAGACGTGCAGGTCGATGCGCCAGCCGGAGTCGTTGTCGAAGGCTTTGCCGCGGTAGGACCACCACGTGTACGGGCCCGGGCCGTCGGGGTGCAGGACGCGCAACACGTCCCGGTAACCGGCTTCGTCGAAGACGCGGGTCATCCAGGCGCGTTCGCCGGGGGTGAAGCCGGCGTTCTTGCGGTTGGCCTTCCAGGCCTTGAGGTCGATCTCCTGGTGGGCGATGTTCCAGTCGCCGCAGACGAGGACCTCGCGGCCGTCGGTGGCGGCCTTGGCGCGCAGTTCGACGAGGTAGGGCAGGAAGGTCGCCATGAAGCGCTCCTTCTGGTCCTGCCGCAGGGTGCCGACCTCGCCGCTGGGCAGGTAGACGCTGGCGACGACCAGGTTCGGGAACCAGGCCTCGACGTAGCGGCCGCTGGCCTCGAACTCGGGGACGCCGAAGCCGACCCTGGTGGCCTCCGGTTCTTCCCGCGAGTAGATGGCGACGCCGTTGCGGCCGCGCAGCAGGGTGGACTCGGCGTGCACGGTGTGCCAGCCCTCGCTGACCTCGGCGGGCAGCTCATCGACCGGCGAGCGGACCTCCTGCAGGCACACCACGTCAGCCCGCGTGGCGGCCAGCCACTCCAGGAAGCCCTTCTTGGCGGCCGCGCGCAGCCCGTTCACGTTGACGGTGGAGACAGTCAGCACGCGAACACCCTAGGGCGGGGCCTACCCGCAGTCGCGCCCGGCCAGCGGCTTGAGGAACTCCGCCGCCGCCCACCGGTTCTCGCCGAGCTTGCGGAAGCCGTTCTGCACGAGCTTGTCCGCGTCGGTCTCGGCGCCGGTCTTGAACTTGCCGACGATCTCGGCGGCCTGCTCGGGGGCGGCGCGCACGTTGAGCACGTCGGCGGTGACCTCGACCCGGCAGCCGCTCACGGCGCTGGTCGGCGACGACTCGCTGTTGGGCGGGTCGACCCCCATCGAGTAGATGATGGCCACGGCGACGATCCCGCCGCCGACGAGCAGGGTGCCCTTGGGCAGCAACACGACTCACACTCCACGGTGCGCGGACGGCTCCCCACCACGGTCCCGCACCCGACCGGACCCGCGCCAGTGCCGGTGACCGGAACCACCCACTGGGGCCAACGCCGGGCACGGACCGTCACGGCGGGCACGGGAACGGCCCCCGCACGAGGTGCGGGGGCCGTCCGGACGAGCAGCGGTCAGCCAGCGGCCTTCTGCAGGTTCTCGTCCAGCGTCGCGAGGAACTCCTCGGTGGTCTGCCACTCCTGGTCCTTGCTGACCAGCAGGGCGAGGTCCTTGGTCATCCGGCCGCTCTCCACGGTCTCGATGACGACGCGCTCGAGGGTCTCGGCGAAGCCCGTGACCTCGGGGGTGCTGTCGAGCTTGCCCCGGTGCGCCAGGCCGCGGGTCCACGCGTAGATGGACGCGATCGGGTTGGTCGAGGTCGGCTTGCCCGCCTGGTGCTGGCGGTAGTGCCGGGTGACGGTGCCGTGCGCGGCCTCGGCCTCGACGGTGCTGCCGTCGGGGGTGGAGAGCACGGAGGTCATCAGGCCGAGCGAGCCGAAGCCCTGCGCGACGGTGTCGGACTGGACGTCACCGTCGTAGTTCTTGCAGGCCCAGACGTAGCCGCCCTCCCACTTCATCGCCGCGGCGACCATGTCGTCGATGAGGCGGTGCTCGTAGGTGAGGCCCTTGGCGTCGAACTCGGCCTTGAACTCGGCCTCGAAGACGGCCTGGAAGATGTCCTTGAAGGCGCCGTCGTAGGCCTTGAGGATGGTGTTCTTGGTCGACATGTACACCGGGTAGTCGCGGCGCAGGCCGTAGGAGAAGGAGGCGCGCGCGAAGTCCTCGATGGACTTGGTGAAGTTGTACATGCCCATGGCCACGCCGCCGTCGGGGCCGTAGTTGGCCACCACGTGCTTGATCGGCTCGGAGCCGTCCTCTGGCGTGAAGGTGATGGTCAGCTCACCGGCGCCGGGGACCTTGAAGTTGGTGGCCTTGTACTGGTCGCCGTGCGCGTGGCGGCCGATGATGATCGGCTTGGTCCAGCCGGGCACCAGCCGCGGGATGTTCGAGATGATGATCGGCTCGCGGAAGACCACGCCGCCGAGGATGTTGCGGATCGTGCCGTTGGGCGAGACCCACATCTTCTTCAGGCCGAACTCCTCGACCCGCGCCTCGTCCGGGGTGATGGTGGCGCACTTGACGCCGACCCCGTGCTGCTTGATGGCGTTCGCGGCGTCGATGGTCACCTGGTCGTCGGTGGCGTCGCGGTGCTCGATGCCCAGGTCGTAGTACTCCAGGTCCACGTCCAGGTAGGGGTGGATGAGCTTGTCCTTGATGAACTGCCAGATGATCCGGGTCATCTCGTCGCCGTCGAGTTCGACGACCTTCCCCTGGACCTTGATCTTGGCCATGAGCCGCGGTGCTCCTCTCGCCTTGCTACGCCTCAAACGGTACAAGCGTACTGCTACCCGGGCGCACAGCGCCTGTGGGCACGGTCACCCGGATGGTAGGTCCGTCAAGGTATCCTGACAGACGTGGACGAGATGGACCTGCCGGGACACCGCGGCGCGATCACCGACCTGCGCCCGCACTGCGACTGCGGCTGGGCGGCCGACCGGCACTTCCGCACCAGCGGCGAGGCGGTCGAGCACTGGTTCCGGGCGCACGCCCTGCCCGAGGTCGAGTCCCAGCCGCCGTCCTGGCTGCTGGTCAAGTCCGACGTGCTGCGCGAGCAGGTGGAGGAGCTGATCAGGACCCGGCCGGAGGTGGCGCTCAAGCTGCTGCGCGAGGTCGAGTCGTGGCACCGGCCGCTGACCCAGCGCGCGGTCGCCGCCGCCCGCACCTCCGGGGCGTCCTGGACCGACGTCGGCCAGGCGTTAGGCGTCACCCGGCAGGCCGCGCACGAACGGTTCCGCGAGCTGGGCTGACGGCCACTCGCTGGCCAGCATCGCGTAGACGGCCTCGTCGGCCCACCGGCCGCGCACGAACTCGTTCTGCACGAAGTGGGCCTCCTTCCGCATCCCCAGCCGTTCGAGCAACCGCGCCGAGGCAGTGTTATCCGCGTCGAGCCGCGCGATGACCCTGTGCATGTGGAGGTCGTCGAACGCGACGCGCATGAACTGGGCGGCGGCCTCGGTGGCGTAACCGTGGCCCTCGAAGTCCGGGTGGAAGATGTAGCCGATCTCCACTGTCCGGTGCTCTTTGCTCACCCAGAACAGGTGCACCTCACCGAGCAGGTCCCCGGTCTCGACGAGTTCCACCGCTAGCACCAAGCGGTCGCCTTCGGCCCTCAGCTCAGTTAGACCTGTCCGCTCGGTCAGCGCCTGCTCGACCTCTACGCGCGAACGCGGTCCCCAGTAGAGGTACCGGGTCACGTCCTCGCGCGACTGGGCCCGGTGCAGCGCGTCGAGGTCGTCGGCGGCGTAGCGGCGGAGAACGAGTCGGCGGGTCTTGATCGGAAACGAGGGGAGCGGCACCCCCTGGATCCTAGAGTGGGCGGGGTTTGTCGGCTTCGAGTTTCCTGGGGGTCACCGGTGTCGACCGGTCCTACGCACGCGATGAGCGGTCTTGCCGCGTGGGCTGCTGTCACCGCGCTCGCCGAGGGGCACAACCTCGGCAGCCTGTCGGCCAAGGGCTGGCTGGTCGGCGCGGTCCTGGCCACCGGCGCGGCCCTCTTACCCGACCTGGACCACCCCGAGTCGACCGTCTCGTCCACCTTCGGCCCGGTCACCCAGGCCGCGTCCAAGGTGTTCAACGGCATCAGCCACGGCGTGTACCGGTTGACCCGCACCAAGCGCGACTCCAACCGCGACGGCGGGCACCGCGGCCTCACCCACACCCTGGTGTTCGCCCTCATCGCGACCGTGGTGACCACCGCGATCATCCAGACCAGCCAGTCGTGGGCGCTGCCGGTGCTGATGTTCTTCTTCAGCGGGCTCGCGGTGCGCGGGATCATGCACAAGTGGTGCCCCCGCAACGACGCGCTGTGGATCACCGGGACGGCGCTGCTGCTGACCTACGCCTGCCTGAAGTGGACCGACCAGACGACCGCGGACGCGGCGGCCTGCGGGGTCGCGGTCGGCATCGGCTGCATCGCGCACTACCTCGGCGACGCGATCACCGAACAGGGCTGCCCGATCCTGTGGCCGGTGCCGATCGCGTGGAAGACCTGGTTCCCCATCGCCCCACCGAAGATCATGCGCATGCGCACCGGCGGCCGGGTGGAGATGACCCTGGTCGGCCCGGCGCTGACCGTCGTCGCGGTCTGGATGTCGGCGATCGCACTGCACCGCACCGGAGTCCTGCCGATGCTCGACGGCGTCCCGCTCGCCCCCTGGTCCTGACTACTCGCAGGCTGGTCCTGGCCCCCGCGTCCTGACCACTTGCAGGCGACCCGGCCCCACCACCCCGCGCGGTCGGGGCCGGGCCTGCCTCACCCGGGATGCGCCCCCACGGCGTCCCGAATCCGTGCCCCCAACCGGTCGTCCACCGACCGGGCGCAGTGCGCGCAGCAGTAGAAGCGCCCCTCGACCTCGACCCCGTGCCCCAGGATCCGGCACGAGCAGTGCTCGCACACCGGCGCCAACTTCGTCGCCGCGCACTCGAAGCAGTCGAACGTGTGGACCTGCCCGCTGACGGTCCGCACCTCGAACGCCATCCAGTAGTCATTCCCGCAGGTGTCGCAGATCGCCATCGGGGCTCCTCTCGTTCCCCCGCACCCTGCGCCCCAGCCCCGCCCCCGGCAACCCAGAACCCCGATCCCCGCCCCAACCCCCACGATCGAGTGATCCTGCACCGGGTGCCCGCCACGGAACGCGATCTTGCCGTCACGGGAACGGCACGTGCGGGCTCATCGCGTCGACCACTCCGCGCGACACTCGCGGCCCACCAACGGAAATTCGGTGACAGCACGGTAGAACCAGCAGAGATTCGGGCCCCTGCGGGAAAAGCGGTGATCAGCCGTTGCGGCCCTGGGTGAAGTTGTCGATCTTGAGGACGCCGTCCTGCTGGACGAAGGCGTAGACGTAGGGCTCCTTGGAGTCCTTGCCGTTCTTGTGGGTGAACTTGATCTGGGCGGCGACGCGGTTGCCCTCGGCCTTGGCCTCGAGCAGTTCCACGGCGGAGAGGCCGTCGTAGAACTTGGTGAAGCTCTCCCAGCCGCGGGACTTGTCGCGGGCCTTGTCGGTGAGGAGGTCCCAGGCGGCCTTGGTGTTGCCGGGCAGCAGGGAGTAGTAGTTCCGCAGCGCGCCTTCGAGTTCCGCCGGGGTGGGGGTGGCGGGGGGCGCGGAACTGGTGGTGGTCGGGCGGGACGACGTCGTCGTCGGGGCGCTCGTGGTGGTGCGGGGGGCCGTGCTGCCGGCCGTGGTGGTCGTCGGGGCGGGGGTGGTCGTCGTGGACGGGCCGCCCGCTTGGGAGTTGTTCTTGCTGACGATGCTGGCGACCAGGATGCCGATCAGGGCGGCCGCGACGATGGCCAGGACCGTCAGCAGGACCGACCGGACGTCGTGCTTCTTCTTGCGCTCCGGGGCCGGGGGCTGGCGGACGGCGCCGCCCGGTGGGGTGCGGGGGCCGGTGTAGTTGCGCGGCGGGGGCGGCGGGACGGCCGCTTGGCGCATCGGGCCGGACGGGTTCGGCTCGGCGAACGGGTTGACGTCCAAGCGGGTGCCGCCAGCGGGCGGCGGCAGGGTCGTCGGCCGGGGCGCGGGAACAGTGCGCTGGTTGAGCATCGCCACGGCGGGCAGCGGCTTACCGGAGGCGACAGCGGCAAGTGCCTCTTTCGCCGCCGTCATGGTCGGTCTCTCGGTCGGGTCGGCGCGCAGCAACTGCATCAGCAGAGCCGTAAGAGGCCCTGCCTGGCGCGGGGGCGTCACCTTGCCCGCCGCGACCGCGTACAGCAGTGCGAGCGTGTTCTCCGATAGACCGAACGGCGAATGCCCTTCTACCGCCGTATAGAGCGTCGACCCCAGTGAGAAGACGTCTGCCGCAGGGGTAGGCGCCTCGCCCTTCGCGACCTCTGGCGCCAGGTAGGCCGGTGTACCCGCGAGCATCCCGGTAGCGGTAACCGTGATGTCGCCGGTCGCGCGGGAGATGCCGAAGTCGGTGATCTTGACGGTGCCGTCGTCGCCGAGCAGGACGTTGGCGGGCTTCACGTCGCGGTGCACGATCCCGGCCGCGTGCGCGGCGACCAGGGCCGCGGCGATCTGGGTGCCGATGCGGGCCGCCTCGACCGGGGGCAGCACCTCGCGCTCGGTCAGTGCCGCCGCCAGGCTCTTGGACGGCAGGTACTCCATGATCAGCCAGGGCTCGTTGTCGTGCTCGGCCACGTCGTAGACGGTGATCGCGTTGGGGTGCGCGAGCCTGGCCGCGATCCGGCCCTCGCGCATCGCGCGCTGCCGGGCCTCCTCGGCCTGGTCCGAGCTCAGCCCCGGCTGCGAGAGCAACTGCTTGACCGCGACGGTGCGGTGCAGCCGCTCGTCGCGGGCCTGCCAGACCACACCCATGGCGCCGCTGCCGATGCGCGCGCCGAGCCGGTAGCGCCCGGCCACCAAGGTCTGCTCGCTGGTCATGTGCTGCCGCTCCTGGCTTACTGGTTCGGGGTCGGTGGGGTCGCGCTCGACGGGTCGGGGGTCGTCGTGGTGACCTGGGTGGTCGTCGTGGTGGACGCAGGCGGCGTCGTGGTCGTGGTGGTCGGCACCGACGGCGTGGTCGTGGTGGTCACGACCGTGGTCTGCTTGGGCTGGCTGGTGGTCGGCACGACGACCCTGGTCGTCGTCTCCACCTCGGGCTTCTCCGCGCTGGTGGTGGGCAGCACGACCGACGGCGACGGGTTGTCGACGGTGTTGGGCTGCTGCGACGGCCCGGCGCCGGTGTCCCTGTTGATCATGAAGAACGTGCCGACCGCCAGGATCGCGGCGAGCCCGACCCCGGCGACCACCAGCGGCATCCGCGAGCGCGGCGGCAGCGGCGGTGGGGCGACCCTGGCCATCCCCGGCCTGCTTTGCGCCGTGCGCCCGACCACGGTGGTCGGCGCGCCCGCGGCGACCAGCCTGGTGCGCGAGTCGGACCCGGTCGGCACCGGCGGCACGTCCGGGTCCTCGCCCCTGGCGACGGCCATCAGCATGTCGCGGGCCTTGGCCGCGCTCGGCCGGTCCTCGACGTCCCCGGCGAGCAGGGCGACCAGCACGTCGGTGAGCGGGCCGGAGCGGCTCGGCGGGTTGATCTTGCCGGAGGCGACCGCGTGCAGCAGCCCCAGGGTGTTCTCCGACAGGCCGAACGGCGGCTCGCCCTCGGTGGCCGCGTAGAGCGTCGAACCGAGGGAGAACACGTCGGAGGCCGCGGACGGGTCGCGGCCGACGGCGACCTCGGGGGCCAGGTACGCGGGGGTGCCCGCGATCAGGCCGGTCTTGGTGACCGTGACGTCGTCGGTGGCCCGGGAGATGCCGAAGTCGGTGATCTTCACCGAGCCGTCGTCGCCGAGCAGGATGTTGCCCGGCTTGATGTCGCGGTGCACGATCCCGGCGGCGTGCGCCGCGGCGAGCGCGGCGGCCACCTGGGCGCCGATCGCGGCGACCTCCTCCGGGGCCAGCGGACCGCGCTCGTTGAGCGCGATCGCCAGGCTCACCGACGGCAGGTACTCCATGATCAGGCAGGGCGCGCCGTCCTCGTCGGCGACGTCGAACACCGCGATCGCGTTCGGGTGGTGCAGCCGGGCGGCGATGCGGCCCTCGCGCTTGCAGCGGGCCACCGCCTCCTCGGCCTCGTCCTCGGGCAACCCCGGCGGCAGCAGCAGCTTCTTGATCGCCACCGTCCGGTTCAGCCGCTCGTCGACGCCCTGCCAGACCACGCCCATGGCACCGCTGCCGATGCGTCGCTCCAGCCGGTAGCGCCCGGCGACCAGCCGGCCCTCGTCGCTCATCCCGACCGGAACCTCCCTCACCCGCGAAGCGCTTCGCGGGCTGTTCGTCAACGGCGCGGGTGCGCGCCACCGGAGCACACCCCGGCACCGGCGTCGCCGGTTCGGATCCGGGGTTGGCCGACCGTCCCAGGCTAGGCGTTCACGCAGCGCGCACGAACGCAGTCCCACTACCACGGGGGCGGCGCCGGTGACGGCTACATACTGTCACAATCGTGCCCTAACGGGGGCACCACACCGGACCTCAGTCCCGCTGCGCGGAGACCAATTCGGCGTCCACGATGCGCTGCGGCACGGTCCTGGTGACCGTCAGTAGCTGCTGCACCCGCAAGTGCACACCGTCGCGCAGGTGGATCCGGATCACCGCGAGCACCCCGTCGCGCCGCTCGACCACGTCGAGCACCTCGATGCGGCTGACCTCGGTCCACGAGCCGAGGAACTCGCCGAGCGTGGTGCCCAGCACGTCGCCCGCGATCAGCTCGAAGGCGGAGCGCGGGTTGACCTCGATGAGCCGGTAGTACTCCAGCACCAGCTCGCGGTTGGAGGTGAGCGCCCGCTGGTCGCGCTCGGAGCGCGCCGGGTTCGTGTCGCCGGTGCCCCTGCGCGGCCCGCCGCTCGCCGTGGGTGGCCTGCTGGTGCTGGTCGGCGGCGGGCTGATGCTGCCGGAAGCGGCCCCGGTGACCTCGGACACCACCGGCGTGTCGGCCTCACCGGCGACCACGCGGCCGAGCTGGTGCGGCAGCAGCGCGCGCTCGCCGGTGATCTGACCGGCCACCACCGCGGAGCCGCGGGCGGCGTCCCGGTCGCGGGCGATGATCGTGGAAGCGGCGACAGCGCCGCACAGGGTGACCACGGCGACGCCGAGCCCGGTGAGCTTGGCCAGCCGCGCGGTGCGCGAGGCCGCGACGGCCTCGTCGCCGTCCTCGTGCTCGGGTGCAGGCCGCACCGACTGGGTGTCGACCGTCGGGGTGAACGCAACGGGGGCGTCCACGGGGTCGGGACCGGGTTCCGGCTGCCGCCGGATCAGGTCCGCGACGCGAACCGACCCGGTGCGCACCCGGCGCTTACCGGTCGTCGGACGATCCACTGCCGCTTTCCTCCGCCTGACTCGCTCGTCGGGGCCACTCGTACCCTGCTGCCGGGTGCTCACACCACTCTTTCTCGGCGCATCACCCGATCGAGGCGATAGGCGGCGTCCAGATTCACTCGAAAAGAGCAGTGGTGACACACGGCTCCGGCCGGAACCCGCTGACTCGGGTGCGATCGGACCAACACCGGGGGCCGCGCGGTCCATCACCTCGGCCCCACCGCACCCATCATGCCTGACCAGGCGCAAGAGGTGAACCTCCCGCTGTCCACGGCTAGTCCGCCGTCTTGTCGGCGGTGATGAGCGGGTCCTCGCCGTAGGAGAAGGTCAGCTCGCGCTCCTCGGTGGTCACCGAACCGTCCTTCCGGTACACCCGCAGCACCGATCGGGTGCGCGCCCGGGTCGGGTCGATCACGATCCGCTCCACCTGCACCTTGCTCACACCGGCGTAGCGGCGCTGGATCTGCTCCTGGCCCTGGCGGCGCAGGGAGCCGCTGGTCATCGCGAACGCCGCGTCCGGGTCGGTGACCACGCGCCGGTAGTACGCCTCGGTGCGGTCGCCCATGGTGACCGGGTCGTTCGCCGGGACGACCAGCATCGGGGTGACCACGGTGCTGCGCGGTGCCGCGCTCGGCGACTCCTCCGGCCGGAAGAACGGGCCGGGCCTGCTCGTCGGGCTGCTCGACTGCGCCAGCGCGGAGGACCCCGGGCCCTCCGCCGTCGAGGGCTGCTCGGTCGGTGGCGGCGCGGGCGGGCCCGGTGTCGGCGAGTCGGCGGTCGTGGTCGTCGGCGCGGCGGTCTCCCGCTGCTGGTCCGGGGTGGCGGTGAGGTTCGACGGCCCGTCGGTCAGCGGCCGGGGGAACTGGCTTGGCAGGCCGGGCAGCGCCTCCACCACGTCCGGGCGGCGCGGACCGGACATCAGCGTCGCCGCCGCGTAGGTCAGGCCGATCACCACCAGGATCGCCGAGGTCACCGCGAACCAGGCCGCGTGCCGCCAGGACCGGGGCGGGGTGACCGAGGCCGGGATGCTGCCCAGGTCGAACTTGGCCAACCCGGTGGCGGGCCGGTCGACCCGGACCGTGGCGCCGATGACCGGCAGCACGTCGGTCTCGTCGGCGGCGCGGGCGGTGCTGCTCAGGGCGTGCGCCCCCGCTCCCCGCACGCGGCGCACCCTGGCCCGGTACGCCCGGTGCCTGCCCTGGTTGTCGTCGTCGGCGGGATCGGTGCCGTCCTCGGGGAACGGGTCACCGGGCACCTCGGCGCGGGACCGGCCCGCCCGGGGGTCGTCGTCGGGCGGGGGGCTGTCCTCGGCCTGGCCGTCACTGGGGGCCATCGTGCGTGCGACTCCTCTTCGGCGATCAGCCGGTGTTGACGACCTGGAACTCCTCGGCCAGCCGCCCCCTGGGCAGGCCGTACCTGGCGGCGGTGTCGGTGAAGTGGGCGTGCATCCGGGTCTCGAGCTCGGTGTCGGCACCGACCTGGGAGACGTGGCAGCGCAGCGCGGCCATCCGGCGGTCGAAGAACTCGGTGGTGTCCACGCAGTGGTCGCGCAGCTGCCGGGGGCCGTCGGTGATCCACAGCTCCGGCACCACCCACGGCGCCAGCCCCTCCTCGGCGAGGAGGTCCGGGTACGCGTTGGGGTTGCGCGCGTCGGGGTAGACCGCGGCCAGGGTGGCCGCGCCGACCGCGCGGTGGTCCGGGTGGGCGGTCGGCACGTGGTCCCAGTTGATCTCAGGGGACCAGGTGAGCACGCGGTGCGGGCGGACCCGCCGGATGACCCTGGTCAGGTCGCGGCGCAGCGCGGTCGTCGACTCGACGGCGCCGTCGGGGTGGTCGAGGAAGACGACCTCGCCGACCCCGAGCAGGTCGGCGGCGTGCAGCTGCTCGGCTTGGCGGATCGCGCCGACCTCGCCGCGCGGGCGGGTGCCGTCGCCGCTCGCCTCGCCCTTGGTCACGACGCAGTAGGTGACCCCGACCCCGGCGGCGGTCCAGCTCGCGACGGTGCCCGCGGCGCCGAAGTCGACGTCGTCGGGGTGCGCGCAGACCACCAGGGCCCGGCGCACGTCGTCGCGTGGGGTAGCTCCGATCACGCGGAGAAGACTATGCGGTTACGCGCCGTTGTTTCGCCTGCGCCGAGGTCCCCCGGCCCACGCCACACGTTCGCGTGACATGAAGGGAGAAAGTGAGCGCTCGGTTCACCTACTCGGTGCGGTAGCGCTCGATGGTGCGGGACAGCTCCTTGCCCGCGACCGCGCCGGAACCCGCCGCGATCAGGATCGCCACCACGTCGAGGAACCCGCCGCCGCTGGTCAGCAACCAGGCGAGCGCGGCTCCCGCGGTGGTGATCCCGGCGACGGGCCACCGGCTGCGGACGTACGTGGCGACGGCGTTGCCGCTCGCCCCGCGTTTGCGCGCCGCCGAGTTCAGCAGCGCGAGGTACCCGACCAGGCCGAGCGCGGCGACCAGGGCGATGACGGCGACGAGGACCGCGATGAGATCCACCATGGTCCCAGTCTGCCCCACCCCGGCCGGGCGGAGATGGGGGATTCCCCCTAGTCCGCCCCTGGTTCAGCGCCCGGTGACCGGGCGGTGGCGGATCAGCGGCCGAGCTTGCCCCGGCTCAGGTCCAGCAGCGCCAGCGCGAGGGTGCGACCGGCCGGGCCGAGCTCGCGGTAGCGGGCCAGCACGTCCATCTCGCGGTTGACCACGATGCGCGGACCACCCGCGGCCATCCTGGACGCGCCGATCGCCTTGGACACCTCGGCCCTGCGCTTGACCAGGCGCAGGATCTCCTGGTCGAGGAAGTCGATCTCCTTGCGCAGCTCGGCGACCTCCTCCGGTGCTGGCAGCTCGACGCTCGGCTTCTCGGATTCGGGCTTGTTCTCGGTGATCGGGCTCATCATCTTCCCTCGGTGATCTCTGGCACCAGGTCACGTTCCCGAGACAACGGAAGCCCCGGGTCCGTGGACTCGGGGCTTCGCGGTGGTCTGCTGTGTGCGCCTACACCACTACGGGAGCCGGAGTCCGGGTCCCGTAGAAAAACTCGTAGCAGGTCAGCACGTGACGAGTCTGGCACACCACCGGCGCGGGGGTCGAGCGGTTGTGTGAATTCCCGACGACGATCCCGGGAGGCGGTGGCGGCGCCGGATCGTCGGTCGCCCCCGGTACCGTGGTCGCCACGATGGAAGCTCTCTTCGACCTCCCCGCCCCGGATCCGGCCCCGGCCGCCGCGCGCCCGGCAGGCGTCGCCGCCCTGCTCGACGACCTCAACGACCCGCAGCGCCGCGCGGTCCAGCACGCGGGCACCCCGCTGCTGGTGGTCGCGGGCGCGGGCTCCGGCAAGACCAGGGTGCTGACCAGGCGCATCGCCCACCTGCTCGCCGAGCGGCACGTGCACCCCGGCCAGGTCATGGCCATCACCTTCACCAACAAGGCCGCCGCCGAGATGAAGGAGCGGGTGGCCGACCTGGTCGGCCGCCGGGCGAACGCCATGTGGGTGTCGACGTTCCACTCGATGTGCGTGCGCGTGCTGCGCCGGGAGGCCAAGGCGCTCGGGATGGGGTCGAGCTTCTCCATCTACGACGCCGACGACTCGCGGCGGCTGCTCACCCTGGTGGCCCGCGACCTGGACCTGGACCCGAAGCGGTACCCGGCGCGGACGCTGTCGGTGCACATCTCGAACCTGAAGAACGAGCTCGTCGACGCCGAGACCGCCGCGCAGGACGCGAGCAACGACCTGGAGCGCCGGGTCGCCGAGGTGTACGCCGAGTACCAGCGCAGGCTGACCCAGGCCAACGCGATGGACTTCGACGACCTGATCATGCGCACGGTGGAGCTGCTGCAGGCGTTCCCGGACGTCGCGGAGTACTACCACCGCCGGTTCCGGCACGTGCTGGTCGACGAGTACCAGGACACGAACCACGCGCAGTACACGCTGGTCCGCGAGCTGGTCGGCAAGGGGACCGACGGCCTGCCGCCCGCGGAGCTGTGCGTCGTCGGCGACGCCGACCAGTCCATCTACGCCTTCCGCGGCGCGACGATCCGCAACATCGTCGAGTTCGAGCGGGACTACCCGACCGCGACGACCGTCCTGCTGGAGCAGAACTACCGGTCCACGCAGAACATCCTCACGGCGGCGAACGCGGTCATCGCGCGCAACCCGAACCGGCGGGACAAGCGGCTGTGGACCGCGACCGGCGACGGCGAGAAGATCGTCGCCTACGTCGGGGACAACGAGCACGACGAGGCCAACTTCGTCGCCAACGAGATCGACCGGCTGGTCGACTCCGGTGTCGCCAACAACAGCGACGTGGCGGTGTTCTACCGGACCAACAACCAGTCCCGGGTGTTCGAGGAGATCTTCATTCGGCTCGGGTTGCCCTACCGGGTCGTGGGCGGCGTGCGGTTCTACGAGCGCCGCGAGATCCGCGACGCCCTGGCCTACCTGCGGGTGCTGGCCAACCCGGACGACACGGTCAGCCTGCGCCGGGTGCTCAACGTGCCCAAGCGCGGCATCGGCGACCGGGCCGAGGCCTGCGTGTCGACCTACGCCGACCGCGAGCGGGTCTCGTTCGCCACCGCGTTGCGCGCGGCGACCGAGGGCAAGGTCCCGATGCTCAACCCGCGCTCGCAGCGGGCCATCTCCGGGTTCGTCGAGCTGGTCGACGGCCTGCGCCGGTTCGTCGACGACGGCCAGGACGTGGCCGAGGTGCTCGACGCGGTGCTGGAGCAGACCGGGTACCGCGGCGAGCTCGAGGCCAGCGACGACCCGCAGGACGCGTCCCGGCTGGAGAACCTCAACGAGCTGATCACCGTCGCCAGGGAGTTCACCGAGGCGCCCGAGGTGATGGCGCCCGACGACGCGCCCGAGGGCATCGAGCCGGTCGAGCTGACCGGACCGGCCGCCGGGTCGCTCGCGGCGTTCCTGGAGCGGGTGTCGCTGGTGGCCGACGCGGACTCCATCCCGGACGCGGAGGACACCGGCGGGGTGGTCACGCTGATGACCCTGCACACCGCGAAGGGCCTGGAGTACCCGGTGGTGTTCTCCACCGGCTGGGAGGACGGGATCTTCCCGCACATGCGCGCGCTCAGCGATCCGGTCGAGCTGGCCGAGGAGCGCAGGCTGGCGTACGTGGGCATCACCAGGGCCAGGGAGCGGCTGTACCTGTCGCGGGCGATCGTGCGCTCGGCGTGGGGCCAGCCGATGACCAACCCGGCCTCGCGGTTCTTCGACGAGATCCCAGCCGACCTGCTCGACTGGCGCCGGGTCGGCCCGGAGCGGTCGATGCCGACCAGGGCGACGACCTGGGGCAGCCGGTCGAGCGAGTCGGTGCAGGCGAGCAGGCAGCGCACGTCGCCGATGAAGGGCTGGCAGGACACGCCGTCGCTGTCGCTCTCGGTCGGCGACCGGGTCAACCACGACAAGTACGGGCTCGGCACCGTGGTCGCCTCGGACGGCCAGGGCGCCAGGGCGACCGCGACCATCGACTTCGGCTCGTCGGGCACCATCCGGTTGATGCTGATCGGCAGCGTCCCGATGGTGAAGCTCTAGCAGGCCGTGGCGGAGCTCTAGTCGAGCGCCTGGTAGGCCGAGGTCAGGAAGTCGGAGTAGACCCGCGGTCCGGCCGGGGACGTCCACGCCTGCTGGGTGAGCAGGACGGTGATGAGGTCCTCGGCCGGGTCGACCTGCCCGGAGGTGCCGAGGCCGCCCTCCCAGCCGAAGCGGCCGGGGGTCTTGTGGATGTCGTCGCGGGCGGTCACGACGCTGACGCCGAAGCCCCAGCCGCTGGTGTCGAAGAAGCCGTCGACCAGGCCGCCGCCCGCCTTCTGCGCGCTGGTGAGCTGGTCGGTGGACAGGGTCAGCACCGAGGGCCGGGACAGCACCGGCGCGCCGCCGCGGCGCAGCATGCCGAGGAAGGCGAGGTAGTCGGCGGCGGTGCTGACGAGGCCGCCCGCGCCGGACTGGAAGGCGGGCGGGGTGCTCCACTGGCCGCCCTCGGCCGGGTCGTAGACGGTGCGTTCGCCGCTGTCGGTGGTCGAGTAGGCGGTGGCGAGTCGGGCGACCTCGTCCGGTCCGACGTGGAACCCGGTGTCGCGCATGCCCAGCGGGGCGAAGACGCGCTCGGCGAGGAACTCGGCCAGCCGCTGCCCGGCCGCGCGTTCGATGAGGACACCCAGGACGTCGTAAGCCGTGTCGTACCACCACTTCTCGCCGGGCTGGCTCAGCAGCGGCAGTGTCCCAAGTAGCCGGATGAACTCCGCCGAGTCCGGTGTGGACGCCGGGTTGGGCGGTCCGGGTTCCAGACCGGCGGCGGCGATCGCGGCCTGGACGGGGTAGGTCCCCGGCGGCGCCATGATCACCCCGTGCCCGAAGGTGGAGGTCAGCAGGTGGCGCACGGTGATCGGGCCGCGCGCCGCGACGGTGTCGTCGAGCGGGCTGTCGATGGCGCGCAGGACCCGCGGCTCGGCCAGTTCCGGGATCAGGTCGCCGATGGGGTCGCCGAGGCGCAGGACGCACTCCTCGACCAGGACCAGCGCGGCGACCGCCGTCACGGGCTTGGTCATCGACGAGATGCGGAAGATCGTGTCCGCGCCCGCCGGGAGGTCGCCGAGGGCGGTCACGTGGGTCTCGCCGCCGTGGTCGAGCAGCGACACGATCCCGGGGACGGCGCCGCTGTCGACGTGCCGGGCCATGACGTCCCGGTGCCGGGCGAGCCTCACCTGATCCATGGCCGCCAACCTAGCCGACATCGCACAGGGGTTCGAGAATTGTCGTACCCCTGCGGTTGACTCCCAACATGGACACGAGGCAGTCAGGATTGCTGGCCAGGGCAGCCGGGCCACGCCCGGTGGAGACCGATGCGCGGGTGCAGGTCACCCGCCTGTTCACCCCGCGCGTGGCGGCCCCGGCGGGTCGGTGGAGCCCACGCCTGTCCCGGGCCGGTCCTGACACAGTCGGGTGACAGGGGTGTTTGGTTCCGTGCCGGAGGGGGCATTCTGCTAGTGCACGGTGAGCAGCAGCGCACGGTGACGACCGGGGCGCCACAACTGAACAGCGTCGAGCTGGACAGCGCACCGAACACCGACCACGGTCAGGACGACCGGGTAGCGGTCATGGCGTGGCGGATCCCTGTTGAGAGCACCGCGTGGCGGAGACCCTTACAGAGCGATACCGCGCGCGGCCAGCCACGGGGTGGGGTTCATCTTGCGCCCGTCGGCGTCCCAGATCTCGAAGTGCAAGTGCGGGCCGGTGGACTGGCCGCGGTTGCCGACGTGGGCGATCAGCTGACCGGCCTTGACCTTCTGGCCCTCGCGCACGACGTAGTCGTTGACGTGGCCGTAGATCGAGACGGTGCCGTCGGCGTGCTGCACGCGGACCCAGAGGCCGAAGCCGCTCGCGGTACCCGCCTCGATGACCACGCCGTCGGCGACGGACACGATCGGGGTGCCGATGCGGTTGGCGATGTCCACGCCGTAGTGCGTGACGCCCCAGCGGGCGCCGAAGCCGGAGGTGAAGGTGCCGACGGCTGGCCGCACGAACTTGGGCCGGGCCGCTTCGTCCTGCTGTGCCTTGAGCGCGGCGGCGCGTTCGGCCTTGGCTTGGGTGAGCCGCTCGGTGGTGGCCATCTTCTGGGCCTCGAGCGTGCCGTCGGCCTCGCCTGCCAGCGCGAGCAGCTCGGGTGCGGCGGGTGCGTCACCGCCCATGCCCATGGAAGCGGCGGCCTGCCGGACGCCCGCGACCGGGACGATCTCGTCCGCGGCGGCGCCGGTGCTGCCTCCGTCGCCGGAGACGGCGTGGATGGTCTGCCCGGCGGCAGCGGCGGCGAAGGCGCCGACCGCGACAGCGGCGACGACCACGCGACCGCGCAGCGCCGAGGACGGCGGGGCGATCCGGTGCGCACCCTTGGCGCGGCGGGCGCCGCGTTCGAGCGCTTCGTCAAGAGCGGCGAACTCGGGTTCGCCGCCGGTGGAGCGGTGTCGGGACAAGACCTAGCCTTCCGCCTTCGGGGAGTCCGATCGCGTCGACACCTGCTCGCGGGGGACGAGCGCTGGTGCAGGGCACCGGGCGGGGGACCCGGCTGAGGTGGTTTCCGGCTGGATTCCACCCCGGCCCTATTCGTGACCGGACCGTGACAACGGACCCGGGGACAGTAACGGGGCGGCAGCGCCGCAGGCAACAGCGCTCACCCGGATCTCAGCGCACGCCCTACGGTCAGACCGCGACACCCAGCGACGATCACGCAAAGTTAACCCAAAGTCACACCCTTAGTGTGAGCTGCGTCTCCGTTCAATCAGCCATCCGGGTGGCAACCGGTTTTCTGCCGGGTCCGTCCGCCACCCGCCGCAGGTCACGGCCCGGCTACTGCGGAGCGTCAACGCCGCCTTCACCCACATGCACGCCGCACGCCCCACCCGCCACCGCAGCACCCACCGCTAATTCTGTGTACGGACCGCACACGGGAGTGCGCGCCGGTCCGGGTGCGAACCCAGGGTGATCACGCGGGTGCGCAGGGGCGGCAGTCGCGCCCGGCACCCGCCCGCTGCCCCGCGCCGGACCGCGCTGCTTGCTAGCGTTGCCCGCGATGACTCTGCGGATCAGCACCCCGCCCGCCGCCGACTCGGCCGCCGACGCCAGCACCGGTCCGCGGATCGGGTGGGCGGAGAGCCCAGCCCGGTTGCGCCTCGCCTTCGCGGTGGCCGCGGCCGGGGCGGTGGCCCAGATCGCGGGTCCCCTGATCGGCGTGGTCGACGCGGCCCCGCCCGCGGCGTTCACCGCGCTCCCCCTGCTGATCGCGCTCGCCCTGCTGCCTCCGGTGGTGGCGACGGCGTTCGCGGTCGGCGGCCGACCGATCGTCGGCGCCGCTGTCCTGGTCGGCTCGGCGCTGCTCGCCCCGGGCCGGGTACTCGGCGACCTGCAGTTCCTGCTCGACCCGCTGGTCGTGTCGCGGCCGGAGATCACGGTGCCCACGAGCCTCGCCCCGCTGCGGGCGGGTGCCGGGCTGTGGCCGCTGCTCATCGGGCACCTCCTGGTGATCGCGGCGGGCGTGCTGGCCGCCAACCGGGCGGGCGCTCCCTACGGCACCCCTTATGCCGCCGAGCTCGACGACGAGGTGCGGCAGCGGTCGGCGCCGCTGGGTCTGGTCGCCGGGATCGCCGCCGCGTTCGGGCTGCAGCTGTCCCCGTTCACCTCCGGCAACGCCTTCCTGCTCGCCGAGGGCCTGATCGACAGCCCGTGGCTGCTCCGGTTCGCCTTGCTCGTCGCCTGTGCCGGGGTGGTCGCGGCCGCCCTGGTCGGCGCCGGGTCCCGGCCGTCGGTCGCGCGCGGGGTGAGCCTCGGCGCGGCGCTCGGTGTGCTCGCGATCACCGCTCCGCAGATCGCCGCCGGGCTGTGGGTGCCCCTGCTCGACGCCGCGCCCGGTCCGTACGTCGCCCTGGTGTGCGCGGCCGGACTTGCGGTGTCGGTGTGGGTGACCACCAGGGCGCACGGCAAGGCCGACCCGCTCCGCGTCGCGGGCGCGCTCGGTCTGCTCGCCGGTCTTGCCGGGATCGCCGCCGCGACCACCACCGTGATCGCGGTGAACGGTGTCGCGCAGGAGACCTATTCCAACCGGCTGTTCCACCCCGCGGGCATCCTCGTCGCCGCGCTGTCGATACCTCTTCTCTTCCGCGCGAGCGCGGCACCGGTGCGACCGGCCTTCGCCGCCGCGCTCGCCGCCATCCCGCTCGCCGGGATGTCCACATTGGACGCCGTGGTGACCGCGACCGCCGTGGACGCCACCGTCGGCACCGGCGCGGCGGTCTGGTTCACCGGCGCGGCCGGGGTGCTCGCCGCGGCGGCCGCCGTCACCGCGCTGGTCGCCGGGAGCGCCGAACGCGGCGAGCCCGAGGAGCGGCCGCTCGACCTGGTGCTGTTCGCCCCGCTCGCCGTCGCCGGGTTGCTCGCCGTCGGCGCGTTCGGGCTGCCGGTGGTCAAGGCCAAGGGCCTGGTCCCGCCGGGCATCTGGACCGAGTTCCGGCTGGCCTCGCTCGGCTTGCTGCTCGCCGTGCTCACGATCGTGGTGGCCGTCGCGCTCACCCCGGTGTCCCGACCGCACCGGGCGGGCGCGCTGCTGCTCGGCTGCGCGGGCCTGGTCGGCGTGCGGGTGCTGGAGTACCCGTTGACCGCCGCCCGCGCCGCCGGATCGGTGCCCGGCCCCGGCCTGTGGCTGGCGCTGGCCTGCGCAGGCGCCCTCGTGGTCGCCGGGCTGATGGTGCTGAGCCGCCGGTGAGGGTCGTCCTGGTCGGCGACCCGTCGGTGGCCGCGGACCTGCGCGACCGGGGCGTCGAGGTCGTCTACCTGGCCGGGGCCGACCCGCTCGGGCTGGTGCGCACCGCCGTGCAGGAGGACGCCGACGCGATCGCGGCGCCCGGCGCTCTCCCGGCGATCACCGCGCTCCTGGCGGACAATGGCGCGGTGGACATCGCCGTGGTCGGCGTGGACTCGATCGTGTCCTGGGTGGTCGACACGGCCGGTGAGTGAGGTCACCACCGGTCGTGACGGACCTCACCGGGTGCGAAGTGTCAAGCCCCATCCCACGTCGCTAGGGTTCCCGTGTCGTGGCGGCAGCGCCGAGTCAGGCAAGCCCTGCCGCCCCCTAAGCAGCAGCACGTCGACACCGTAAGTCAGGAGACTGTCGAGTGGACCTGTACGAGTACCAGGCGAAGGATCTCTTCGCCGCCCACGGGGTCCCGGTCCTGCCGGGCGACGTGGCAAGCACCCCCGAGGAAGCCCACGCGATCGCGGAGCGGCTCGGGCAGACCGTCGTCATCAAGGCGCAGGTGAAGACCGGCGGCCGGGGCAAGGCGGGTGGCGTCAAGCTCGCCGACACCGCCGACGGCGCCAAGGAGAAGGCCGAGGCGATCCTCGGTCTCGACATCAAGGGCCACATCACCCGCAAGGTGCTGGTGACCGTCGCCTCCGACATCGCCGAGGAGTACTACTTCTCCTTCCTGCTCGACCGCGCCAACCGGACCTTCCTGGCGATGGCGTCGGCCGAGGGCGGCATGGAGATCGAGCAGCTCGCGGTCGAGCGCCCGGACGCGCTGGCCAAGGTGCCGGTGGACGCCATCAAGGGCGTCGACCTGGACACCGCGCGCGACATCGCGACCCAGGCCAAGATCCCGGCCGCGGTGCTCGAGCAGGCCGCCGAGGTCATCGTCAAGCTGTGGGAGACCTTCGTCAGCGAGGACGCCACCCTCGTCGAGGTCAACCCGCTGGTGCGCGACCCGCAGGACAAGGTCATCGCCCTCGACGGCAAGGTGACCCTGGACGAGAACGCGTCCTTCCGCCAGCCCGGCCACGCCGAGCTGGTCGACAAGGAGGCGGAGGACCCGCTGGAGGCCGCGGCCAAGGCCAAGGACCTCAACTACGTCAAGCTCGACGGCCAGGTCGGCATCATCGGCAACGGCGCGGGCCTGGTCATGTCCACCCTGGACGTCGTCGCGTACGCCGGTGAGAAGCACAAGGGCGTCAAGCCCGCGAACTTCCTCGACATCGGTGGCGGCGCCTCGGCCGAGGTGATGGCCAACGGGCTGCACATCATCCTGGGCGACCCGGACGTGAAGTCGGTGTTCGTCAACGTCTTCGGCGGCATCACCGCGTGCGACGCGGTCGCCAACGGCATCGTCGCGGCGCTGCAGATCCTGGGCGACGAGGCCACCAAGCCGCTGGTCGTCCGCTTGGACGGCAACAACGTCGACGAAGGTCGGCGGATTCTGGCCGAGGCCAACCACCCGCTGGTGACCGTCGTCGACACTATGGACAACGCTGCCGACAAGGCTGCCGAGCTCGCGGCTGCGGGGGTCTGATCATGGCTATCTTCCTGACCGAGAACAGCAAGGTCATCGTCCAGGGCATCACCGGCTCCGAGGGCACCAAGCACACCGCGCGGATGCTCAAGTCCGGCACCAACGTCGTCGGCGGGGTGAACCCGCGCAAGGCGGGCACCAAGGTCGAGATCGAGGGCCAGTCGCTGCCGGTGTTCGCCACCGTCGCCGAGGCGATCGCCGAGACCGGCGCGGACGTGTCGGTCATCTTCGTGCCGCCGAAGTTCGCCAAGGACGCCGTCCTGGAGGCGATCGACGCCGAGATCGGCCTCGCGGTCGTCATCACCGAGGGCATCCCGGTGCACGACTCCGCCTACTTCTGGGCGCACGCGGTCGCCACCGGGCACAAGACCCGGATCATCGGCCCGAACTGCCCCGGCCTGATCAGCCCAGGGAAGTCCAACGCGGGCATCATCCCGGCGGACATCACCGGCCCCGGCAAGATCGGCCTGGTGTCCAAGTCGGGCACGCTGACCTACCAGATGATGTACGAGCTGCGCGACATCGGCTTCTCGTCCGCGGTCGGCATCGGCGGCGACCCGATCATCGGCACCACGCACATCGACGCGCTCGCCGCGTTCGAGGCCGACCCCGAGACCGAGCTGATCGTGATGATCGGCGAGATCGGTGGCGACGCCGAGGAGCGGGCCGCGGCCTACATCAAGGAGAACGTGACCAAGCCGGTCGTCGGCTACGTCGCGGGCTTCACCGCGCCCGAGGGCAAGACCATGGGCCACGCGGGCGCCATCGTGTCCGGCTCGGCCGGGACCGCGCAGGCGAAGAAGGAGGCCCTCGAGGCCGCCGGGGTCAAGGTCGGCAAGACGCCGTCGGAGACCGCCGCCCTCGCCAGGGAGCTGTTCACCGCGCGCGGCTAGACCGTCGCGGTGGGACGTGGGGCCGGGCGCTGGTAGCGTCCGGCCCCACCTTCGTTCATCCGTTCGGGAACCGGTCGCGACCGGCCGACGTCGAACGGGCAGGGATGGGCTAGCGTTTTCGTTGGCTCTGATGTTTCTTCGTCGCTGAGGAGAGCACGCGATGACCTACCCAGGTGCGCCGGGCGGATACCCGGGGCCGGGACAACCGCAGCAGCCGCCGCAGCAGCCGCAGCCGGGCTTCGGACCGCCGCCGGTCGGCAGCCGGTTCACCCTGGCGCAGACGCTGCACCTGGTGGTCATCGGCCTCGGTGCGCTGAACCTGTTCCTCGGGTTCGCCCCGGTGGTGACCAGCACCAGCTTCTACGAGGGCCTCGCGGGGTGGGTGCCGGGTCTGCTGTTCGCCGGTGGTCTGCTCGCGCTGCCCGCGGTGCTGCCCGGTGACAAGAAGGTCGGCCCCGGCTCGGTCGCCGTGGTGCTCAGCACGACGCTGGCGTTCCTGTTCACCGTCTTCACCATCCCCGCCGAGCTCAAGGCGGGCGGGATCATGGTGCTGATCTTCGCGCTGCTGCAGGCCATCGGCGCGATCGCCGCGTTCCTGTTCGAGGCCGGTGTGCTCAAGCCGCCCGCGCCGCGCCAGCACCACGGGCACTTCGGCCAGCCGGGCGGCTACAACCCGAACCCGGCCTCCGGCCAGTTCCAGCAGCCCTACGGCCAGCCGCCGGTGCAGCAGCAGCCGGGTGCGCAGACCACGTTCGCCCCGCAGCAGGGCCAGTTCGGCCAGCCGCCGCACGCGCCGGGCACCCCGCCCGGCGGGTACCCGCAGCAGGGCTGACGCGCCTTCTCGCCGAACGGGCGGGGTGACCGGGAACACCGGCCACCTCGCCCGTTCCGCGTTTCCGGGGCGCACCGGATGGTGACGCGGCGGCGTGCCTGACCCGATCGGCGCAACGCTGGTGCCAGAGTGGGGGCCATGCCGCACACCGACCTGCTGGAGGCCGTGGAGCAGGACCGGGCCGAGATCGCCCGGTCGACGCGGGTCCGGGTGCTCGCGGTGGCGGCGGTCGGACCGGTGCTGACCGGGTACGCGGCGGTGGCCGCGGTGCTGGCGCTGGTCACCGCGATCGCGGCGCGGGCGTTGTTCACCACCACCGGGGTGCTGGCCGCGGCGGTGCCCGGCTGGTTGGGCGCCTACCAGGTGCCGGTGCGCATCGAGGGCCACGAGTTGGGTGCGTTGCCGCTGCTGCCGACCCTGCTGGCGCTGGTGTTGGTGTGGCGGACGGCGGCTAGCGCTGCGGAACGCCTGGGCGTCGAGACGCCACGAGAGGCCGCGCAGGTCGTAGGCGCGATCGTCGGTGCGCACGCCGCAGTAGGGTTGTCGTTGGCGTTGTTGTGTTCTGGTGGCACGGTCACCATCGATCCCTTGGCTGGTTTGTACTACCCGGCACTGTTGTCCGGTATCGCTGCCGTGGCAGGTGTGTTGCCGCGCGCGGGGTTGTCGCGTGTGTTGTCGGAACGGATGGACGCGGTAGCGCTGAGAGGTCTGCGAGCCGGTTTGCTCGCTGTAGCGGCGTTGCTGGCGGCGGGCGCACTTGTACTGACGCTCGCGTTGGCGCTGTCCTTCTCGACGGTGCGACACCTGTTCGCCATAGAGGACTTTGGCGGCGGGATCGGCATGTTGTTGCTGTCGCTGGGATACCTGCCGAACGCGGTGGTAGCGGCGACGGCGTTCTCGGCAGGGCCCGGGTTCGCGCTCGGGTCGGTTGTGGTGTCGCCTATGGACTTCACCGGTGGGACTGTGCCGCCGCTGCCCTTGCTCGGCGCCCTGCCAGAACAGGGGCAGGCGTGGTGGCTGGTGCTGTTCGCGTTCCCGGCCGCGGTGGGGACGCTGGTCGGGTGGGTGCTGCGCGAGGTCGACGAGTCGCCCAAGGTGCGGGTGCGGGCCGTGGTGGTCGCCTCCGTCGTGGTGGCGATGGCGTTCGCGGTGCTCGGCGGCGCGGCGGGGGGCGCGCTCGGCGGCGGGCCGTTCGACCCGCTCGACCTGCGCGCGGCGTGGCTTTCGGTGGCGCTGGTGGCCTGGGTGGCGGTGCCCGGCGCGGTGGTCGCGTGGACCGCCGGACCGCAGCCCCTGCGCGTCGAACCGGAACCGGAACCGGAACCGGACTCCGACCTGGACTCGGACTTCGACGAGGACGACTTGGACGACCTGGACGACTCGGATGACGCCGACGACTCCGATGACGACCTCCAGGACTCGGGCGCCGCCGAGCTGACCGAGGATGAGGCTGAGGACGACCCGGCCGAGGAGCCCGCTGAGGACGCGGACCCGGCGGACGAGGACGCGCCCGCGGACGCCGGGGAGCAGCCCGCGTCGGGCCGCTGAACAAGATCGACTGCGCACCGCATACGCTGGGGACACCCCCGTTCCGGCCGTCGCAGGAGACCACGCTGAGCGCCCAGTACCCGCCCACCGCGCCTGCCAGGGTCGTCGTCCTGGTCTCCGGGTCAGGCACCCTCTTGCAGGCCCTGCTCGACGAGTGCGCGCGCCCGGGGTACCCGGCCGCTGTCGTCGCCGTCGGCGCGGACCGCACCGGCATCGAGGGCCTGGCCAGGGCCGAGCGCGCGGGCGTCGCGACGTTCACCGCGCGCACCCGCGACCACGCCGACCGCGGCGCGTGGGACACCGCGCTGACCGCGGCGGTCGCCGCGCACGAGCCGGACCTGGTGGTCTCGGCGGGCTTCATGAAGATCCTCGGCCCCGCGTTCCTGGCCCGCTTCGGCGGCCGGGTGATCAACACCCACCCCGCGCTGCTGCCCGCGTTCCCCGGGGCGCACGCGGTGCGCGACGCGCTCGGCTACGGCGTGCTGGTCACCGGGTCGACCGTGCACCTGGTCGACGGCGGCGTGGACACCGGGCCGATCATCACCCAGGAACCCGTGCCGGTGCTGGTCGGCGACGACGAGGCGGCACTGCACGAACGCATCAAGGCGGTGGAGCGGCGGTTGCTTGTCGACGTTGTCGCCAAGTTGGCCGCGGCCGGCTACACCGTGGACGGACGAAAGGTGAGCATCCCGTGACCGTTACCGAGGCGGCCGAGCGGCGGCCGATCCGCCGCGCGCTGATCGGCGTGTCGGACAAGACCGGCCTGCTGGAACTGGCGACCGGGCTGCACGCGGCCGGGGTGGAGATCGTGTCCACCGGGGGCACCGCGAAGACCATCGCCGACGCCGGGGTGCCGGTGACCCCGGTCGAGGAGGTCACCGGGTTCCCCGAGTCGCTCGGCGGGCGGGTCAAGACGCTGCACCCGAGGGTGCACGCGGGCCTGCTGGCCGACATGCGCGACCCGGCGCACGTGGCCCAGCTCGACCAGCTGGAGATCGCGCCGTTCGACCTGCTGGTGGTCAACCTGTACCCGTTCGTCAAGACGGTCGCCTCGGGCGCGTCGCCGGACGAGTGCGTCGAGCAGATCGACATCGGCGGCCCGGCGATGGTGCGCGCGGCGGCCAAGAACCACGCGAGCGTCGCGGTCGTCGTCGACCCGTCGCGGTACTCGTGGCTGTTGGAGCAGGTCGCCGCAGGTGGCTTTACCCTGCGCGACAGGCAGTCCCTCGCCGCGTCGGCGTATCGGCACACGGCGTCCTACGACGTCGCGGTGGCCTCTTGGATCGGCAGCACGCTCGCGCCGGACGACGAGGGCTCGGGTTTCCCCGGTTGGGTCGGCGCCACCTGGCAGCGCAAGAACGTGCTGCGGTACGGGGAGAACCCGCACCAGAGCGCCGCGCTGTACGTGCAGGGCGACGGCTCGTCCGGGCTGGCGACGGCGACGCAGCTGCACGGCAAGGACATGTCGTACAACAACTACGTCGACGCTGACGCTGCCTGGCGCGCCGCGCACGACCACGCCGCCGACTGCGTGGCGATCATCAAGCACGCCAACCCGTGCGGCATCGCGGTGTCCGCGGTGGACATCGCCGAGGCGCACCGCAACGCGCACGCCTGCGACCCGACCAGCGCGTTCGGCGGCGTGATCGCGGCCAACCGCGAGGTCAGCGTGGCCATGGCCGAGCAGGTCGCGGAGATCTTCACCGAGGTCATCGTGGCCCCGGCCTACGCCGACGGCGCGGTCGAGGTGCTGGCGCGCAAGAAGAACATCCGGATCCTGCTCGCCGAGCCGCCCCGCCGCGCGGGCGCGGAGCTGCGCCCGGTGTCCGGCGGCCTGCTGGTGCAGACCATCGACACGGTCGAGGCCGAGGGCGACGACCCGGCCAAGTGGACCCTGGCCACCGGCACCCCCGCCGACGACGCCACCCTCGCCGACCTGGCCTTCGTCTGGCGCGCCTGCCGCGCGGTCAAGTCCAACGCCATCCTCATCGCCAAGGACGGCGCCACCGTCGGCGCGGGCATGGGCCAGGTCAACCGCGTCGACGCCTCCCGCCTCGCGGTCGCCCGAGCAGGCGACCGGGCCCGCGGCGCCGTAGCCGCCTCCGACGCCTTCTTCCCCTTCCCCGACGGCCTGGAAGTCCTGGTAGAAGCAGGTATCCGCGCCATCGTCCAACCCGGCGGCTCCGTCCGCGACGCCGAGGTCATCGCCGCCGCCGAAGCCGCGGGCGTGACCGTCTACCTCACCGGAACCCGCCACTTCGCCCACTGACCACCCCCGCCGAATTTCCCTCTTACGGGCGACAGAAGTTATCCACATGTCGATCTCCACGGGGGCGCTCCCAAGATCCACTGTCGGTGGGTGCCGGTAAACTGGCCCAGGGACGCCCCCCGGAGAGGGTGGGGGCCGGGCCAGGCTTGGGGAGGGCCCCCGGGAGCGTCAAGGGGCTTCGCCCGAAGGTGTGATGGGCGGGTGCGGGCGCCTGCTCGCGGCGGCGGCGATGGCCGCCCGGCCTGGGCTGGCGGAGGCTAGTCATGCCCAGCCCTGGTCGAGCCCTGCGGTCAGACGGCGAGGATGCGGCGGGTTTGGCGGGCGGTGGCGATGAGGGTGCCGTCGCGGGTCCAGAGTTCGCTGGCGTCCACGCACCAGCCCGCGGTCGCGTGTTCGGTGTGGATGCGCGCGAAGGCCCAGTCCGCCGCGGGGAACGTGTGGGCCGCCTCGGTGAAGTGCACCGCCAGTTCAACCGTCGGGATCGGAACCGGGGTCGTGCGAGTGGCATAGAGAGCGGGTGCGAGGACGTCCAACAGCACCGTCGCCGCCGACTCGGGCCGCGCGGGCGGGGCGACAAGTCGGACCCAAGAGGTCAAGACAGGACTATCGCCGCCGCTAAGAGGGACGCTCCCAACAGGACGGAACTCGATGTGCTGCGCGAACGGCACCAACCCCGGCGGCAGCGTGAACGGCGCCAGGTCATTGACATCGGGGACCGGCGGCAAAGCCAGCGCCGGGCTATCCGGCCCGGTATCCCCACCGCCGAAGGTAGCGGTAGCAAGCAAGGCAAGCTTGTCTTCCGCCTCCAGACGCGCGGTGACGGTGGAGCTGCTGCGACCCGACTTGACCAAGTCAGCCGATACGCGAACCTCGTCCGACCGCACTGCCGAGAGGAACGACACGTGCACGGCCCGCGCCGGTAGCCCCGAAACCAGCCTCCCCGCGTGCTCTAGCGCGATGCCCGCCAAGAGTCCACCGTGGGCACCGGTCCACGAGCGCCAGCTCTCGTCGACGCGTTCGACATCGGCCAGGACAGTCATGCGGCACACCCCGTGGTCAGTGGTTTTACGCAACCGACCCTACTGCCCGGTACGGGGCGACGCGCGGAGATCTACGTCATGCGGGACCCGTTTGACACCGGCCCCGGGTGGGGTACTCTTCTGTCATCGAACACTTGTTCGATCCGGGCGGTCGGAGTCGAGGCCGGACGTTCGGGAACCGCCGTCTCCCCACGGCAGGTCGTACGCGAAATGAGCGGCGCGTGCGATGGACCCGTGGGAGGTATGCGGTGCGGTCGCTACCTGCTTCCGTCGCGGGGAAGTACGCGGAAGCAGGTAGCGACCATTTCTCCATAGGCGCACCGTTAGCGGTAAGCGCCCCGCGACACCCGATCGGCCCGCTATCGCGGAACGGTCCTAGAACCCCTCAAGCCCCAACGCGCCCACGGCGCGCTTGCCTCACCCTGCGGCGGCTGAGCATGTCGGCGCACTCGAGCCCACAGCCCTTCCGCGTCGAACCAGGCGCTCTCGCCGGTCCGCGCGTCCTCCCTGTCCACCGCGACCTGTCCGGCCTGTTCCCCTGGGGCGGCCTGCGGCGCGGCGGCACGATCTCGGTCCAGGGGTCATCTGGGCTCTTATTCGCTCTGCTCTCAGAGGCGAGTTCGCAGGGCTCTTGGACTGCCGTAGTAGGTATGCCCAACCTCGGGGTGTTAGCCGCCTCCGAGGCAGGTATGGCTGTCCAGCGAGTCGCCCTGATACCCCAACCTGGCGCGGAGATCGCCGCGGTCGTCGCAGCGCTCTTGGACGGGTTCGACCTCGTCGCGGTGGCCGCCAACCGGATCGGCGAGCAGCTCGCGCGCAAGCTGTCCGCGCGTGCTCGCAACCGAGGCGCGGTCCTGATCGCGGTCGGGCCGTGGCCGGGTGCCGAGCTGGAGTTGACGGTCGCGCGCGGCCGCTGGTCCGGCTTGGGAACTGGCCACGGGCACCTCACCGACCACCGGGTGGAGGTGCGCGCCAGGGGTCGCGGCGCGGCCGCCCGGCCCCGGCGCGCGGCGTTCACCTTGCGGGGTGAGACACCCTTGACGCCACCGGTGTTCGAACATATGTTCGACACCAACACCGCTGCCACCAGGAGAAACCCGTGACCCGCCTGCTCGTCCTGTGGTGCCCGCAGTGGCCGGTGGTCGCCGCGGGCATGGCGGCGGGGCTGACCGTGGACGCGCCCGCCGTGGTGGTCGCGGCGAACCGCGTGGTCTCCGCGAACGCCCAGGCGCGCCGCGAGGGGGTGCGGCCGGGCCTGCGCCGCCGGGAGGCGCAGGGCCGGTGCCCGGACATCGCCGTGCTGCCCGCCGATCCCGACCGCGACGCGCGGCTGTTCGAGCCGGTGGCCGCCGCGGTGGAGGAGCTGGCGGTGGGGGTCGAGGTGGTCGCCCCCGGGGTGGTCGCGGTGCCCGCGCGGGGGCCGTCGGGCTACTTCGGGTCCGAGGAGTCGGCCGCCGAGCGGGTGATCGACCAGGTGGCGATCCGCACCGGCGCCGAGTCGCAGGTCGGCGTGGCGGACGGGTTGTTCGCCGCGACGCTGGCCGCGCACCGGGGCTTGGTCATCCCGGCGGGCGAGAGCGCGCAGTTCCTGGCGCCGCTGGACATCCGCGAGCTGACCGACCGACCCGACCTGGTGGACCTGCTGCGGCGGTTGGGGATCCAGACCCTAGGCGCCTTCGCCGCGTTGTCCCACAACGACGTCACGTCCCGTTTCGGTGCGGACGCCGGTTACGCCCACCGCCTCGCCAGCGGTCTGGAGCAACGTCCTCCTTCCCGTAGACGGCCGCCGGTAGACCTATCGGTCACGCATACCCCTGACCCGCCGATCGACCGGGTCGACGCTGCCGCCTTCATCGCCCGCACCCTGGGCGACCAGTTGCACACGCTGCTAGCCGCGCATGGCCTGGCCTGCACCCGCCTAGCCATCCACGCCAGCACAGCCAACGGTGAAGACCTCATCCGCCTCTGGCGCTGTGCGGATCCTCTTACCCCGTCCGGAATCTCCGACCGTGTCCGCTGGCAGCTAGACGGATGGCTACGCGGGTCCGATCGTCCCTCGGCCGGAATCACGTTGCTGCGCCTAGAGCCTGAGGAGACGGTCGACGGCCACGCGCTCCAGTTGGGTCTATGGCAGGGCGGCAACGACGAGCAGGCTTCACGGGCCTCGCGCGCGATGGTTCACGTCCAAGGTCTCTTAGGCCAAGAGGGCGTCTTCACCCCCACCATCAACGGCGGCCGTGGCCCGAACGACCAGGTATCCCTGACTCCGTGGGGCGATGAACAAACCCCGAGCAGCGATCCAGACCTCCCCTGGCCCGGCCGATTACCGGCCCCTTCGCCAGCCACCATCCCCGCCCAAAGAGTCCCCGCGACAGTCATAGACCGCGACGGCGGCGAGGTAGGCGTAACCGGACGGTTCACGCTGACAGCGCCACCGGACGAGGTAGCGGTAGCGGGCAACACCCGGCGAGTGATCGCCTGGGCCGGTCCCTGGCCCGCCGACGAGCGGTGGTGGGAGGAGGACGGCGGGCGGCGGCGGGCGCGGCTGCAGGTCCTGTTGGCCGAGCGGTCCGAGGTGGACAACCAAGACGCGCTCCTGCTGGTGCGCGAGAACGAGAAGTGGACCGTGGAAGGGGTTTACGACTGATGTCCCCGACTGATCCGATCCTGGATGAGTGGCTCGACCTGTTCGACCTGGCCGAGTTGATCCCCGAGCAGCGCAAGTCACCGGAGGAGACCGGGGCGCGGTAGCCGAAACGAGGAGGGCGGGTGGGCTGGAGCAATCCCCCGGTCCGCTGGTCGGAGCTGGAGCGGATCCTGTCCGGCCGCGCCCCGCAGATCGGGGACGGTGGCGACAGCCCAGCGTGGACGCGGCACCGCGAGCGGTACGTCTCGTCGGTGGGCAACTCGATCACCGATGAGGCCGACGGCGACGGCCGGGTCCCCTACGCCGAATTGCACTGCCACAGCAACTTCAGCTTCCTGGATGGCGCCTCCCACCCCGAGGAGTTGGTGGAGGCCGCGGCGCTCCTCGGGCTAGATGCCATCGCCATCACTGACCACGACGGCATGTACGGGGTGGTCAGGTTCGCCGAGGCCGCGCGGGAGGTAGGGGTAAGGACCGTTTTCGGCACGGAGTTCAGCCTCGGGTTGACGGCCCCCCAGAACGGGGTGGCCGATCCCGAGGGGGAGCATCTCCTCCTCCTCGCGTCCGGGCAGAGCGGGTACCACCGACTGTGCCGGGTCCTCACTTCTGGCCACCTGAACGGTGAGGAGAAGGGCAAGCCGCTATATGACCTACAGGAGATAGTGGAAGAGACGCGGGACCACTGCGTCGTCCTCACAGGCTGCCGCAAAGGGGCCGTTCGCAAGGCTCTCCGCGAAGGTGGCCCTACCGCAGCCTTTGAGCAGTTGAGGCTGCTCACGGTCGCTTACGGCAAGGACCAAGTGTTCGTCGAGTTGGTCGACCACGGCTACCCCGACGACTCTGTCCGCAACGACCTTCTCGCAGGTATGGCAACGGAGTTAGGCCTACCGACCGTGGCGACCAACGCCGTGCACTACGCGCACCCAGGCCGAGGTCGCCTGGCAGCGGCGATGGCGGCTGTGCGGGCGCGGCGCAGTCTCGACGACCTGGAGGGGTGGCTGCCGCCCGCGCCCACGGCCCACCTGCGGACCGGGACGGAGATGGCGGCCCGGTTCGCGCGGTACCCGGGGGCGGTGCAGCGGGCGGCGGTCCTCGGCGTGGCGTTGTCGTTCGACCTCAAGGTGGTGGCGCCGGAGCTGCCGCCGTTCGACGTGCCGGACGGCCACGACGAGGTGACCTACCTGCGTGAGCTGGTGCACCTGGGTGCGGCCAAGAAGTACGGGTCGGCGGCGGAGGCACCCCGGGCGCACGCGCAGATCGCGCACGAGCTGGCGGTGATCGAGGAACTCGGCTTCCCCGGCTACTTCCTGATCGTGTGGGACATCGTGCGGTTCTGCCGGTCGAACGGGATCCTCTGCCAGGGCCGGGGCTCGGCGGCGAACTCGGCGGTCTGCTACGCGCTGGGGATCACCAACGTCGACGCCGTGCGCTGGGAGCTGCTGTTCGAGCGGTTCCTCGCCCCGGCGCGGGACGGGCCGCCGGACATCGACCTGGACATCGAGTCGGACCGGCGGGAGGAGGCGATCCAGTACGTCTACGCCAAGCACGGCAGGCGGCACGCGGCGCAGGTGGCGAACGTGATCACCTACCGGTCCAAGTCGACGGTGCGCGACATGGCGCGGGCGCTGGGGTACTCGCCGGGGCAGCAGGACGCGTGGAGCAAGCAGATCGACCGCTGGGGCCCGCTGACCAGCACGGTCGGCGACAACCACCTGGACGTGCCGGACGCGGTGCTGGAGCTGGCCGGGCAGCTGGAGGACTTCCCCCGGCACCTGGGCATCCACTCCGGCGGCATGGTGATCTGCGACCGGCCGGTGAGCGAGGTGTGCCCGGTCGAGCCCGCGCGGATGGCCGACCGGACGGTGCTGCAGTGGGACAAGGACGACTGCGCCGCCGTCGGGCTGGTGAAGTTCGACCTGCTGGGGCTGGGGATGCTCTCGGCGTT
This sequence comes from Actinokineospora globicatena, assembly GCF_024171945.1. GTDB lineage: Bacteria > Actinomycetota > Actinomycetes > Mycobacteriales > Pseudonocardiaceae > Actinokineospora > Actinokineospora globicatena. Next base: position 1,712,932 of record NZ_JAMTCR010000002.1, on the reverse strand, counting down.
GCGCTACATGGTGGAGACGGTGGAAGAGCACCACGGTAGGTCTATCGACCTCGGTGAGCTCGACCTGTCCGATCTGGCGGTGTACGACATGTTGTGCAAGGCGGACTCGGTTGGCGTGTTCCAAGTGGAGAGCCGCGCGCAGATGGCGACCCTGCCGCGTTTGAAGCCACGCGAGTTCTATGACCTAGTGGTGGAGGTAGCGCTAATCAGGCCCGGTCCGATCCAGGGCGGGTCAGTGCACCCGTACATCCGGCGCAAGAATGGGAAGGAGAAGATCACCTACGACCACCCGTTGCTGGAGAAGGCGCTGCACAAGACCAAGGGCGTGCCGCTGTTCCAGGAGCAGCTGATGCAGATGGCCGTGGACATCGCCGACTTCACCCCGGCGGAGGCCGACGAACTGCGCCGCGCGATGGGCGCCAAGCGGTCCACCCGGCGGATGGAACGGCTGCGGGAGCGGTTCTACTCCGGCGCGGCCGCGCACGGCATCGACGAAGACCTGGCGGGCCGCATCTACGCGAAACTGCTGGCGTTCGCGAACTTCGGCTTCCCGGAGAGCCACGCACTCAGCTTCGCTTACCTTGTCTTCGCCAGTGCCTGGTTCAAGCTCTACTACCCAGAGGCCTTCTGCGCCGCCCTGCTGCGCGCGCAACCCATGGGGTTCTACTCACCGCAGTCTCTAGTAGCCGACGCTCGTAGGCACGGCGTGACGGTCCTAGGTCCGGACATCAACGCCAGCCTCTCTTACGCCACCCTCGAACCCTTGGGCGAACGGCCCGCCATCCGTCTTGGCCTAAGCACCATCCGCACCATCGGCGACAAACTCGCCACCCGCATCACCGAAACCCGCGGCGACGTCCCGTTCACCACCATGGCCGACCTGGCAAGCCGGATCGAACTGACGCGCCCGCAGATCGAGGCTCTAGCCACCGCCGGCGCCTTCGGCTGTTTCACCCCACACCGCAGGGAAGCCCTATGGACCGCCGGTGCCGTTGTCACCGAAGGACGGGGCCACCTCCCCGGCACCGCCGTTGGCACTAACGCCCCCACCTTGCCCGGCATGGACACCCTCGACCAAGCCATAGCCGACGTCTGGGCCACCGGCCTGTCCCCCGATACCTTCCCCACCCAGTTCATCCGCCCCCACCTGGACCGCATCGGCGCCCTCCCCGTGGCCAAACTATCCACAATGGACAGCGGCACCCGAATCCTCCTCGGCGGCGCCGTAACCCACCGCCAACGCCCCCAAACCGCGGGCGGGGTCACATTCCTCAACATCGAAGACGAAACCGGCATGGTCAACGTGGTCTGCTCCCCCGGCCTCTGGACCCGCTACCGCCGCATAGCCCGCACCAGCGCCGCCCTCCTCATCCGCGGCACCCTGGAGAAACACGAAGGCGTAATCAGCCTCTACGCCGACCACCTCCAGAACCTCCCCATGCACATAGAATCCAAATCCCGCGACTTCAGGTAGTCCCACTCAGGTCGCGGTCGACACTTGCGGCTTCCTTGGCCCCAATCGCATAGAGGCACTCACGAGCCGCCAACCACCACTTGGTCGCGGCAAGCCGATCACCGGACAGCCGAGCAACACCACCGAGCCGCCACAGGGCGACGCCCTCCTCACGCGTCGTCGATCTCGCGCGTCCGCGGTACCCGCGGCCTCTGCCAACAGCGCCACCGCCTCGACGTGCTCGAGCCTGGAGACTTCCAAGACCCGCACCGGGACTCACCGGGTAGGAGCGCGCACACGTGATGTCCCCGATGTTCGGCGACCCGTCGACACTCGCGACTGGAAGTGCCCCCATTCGATGGGGGTCAGGCCGATGGCGTGCAAGAACAAGAAGAACTCGTGGCGGCTGAACTCACTGGCAGCGGGTACCGACAAACCCTCGGATCGGCCGACAGTCAGCTGGTCGGGAACTTCTCCACCCAGCGCTTCTGCCAGGGGGTTTCGACGGCGCGTGGGAGGTAGTGCTGTCGGGTCCAGGCAACGGCGTCGGTGGGCGCCACTCCGCTCAGGATGGCCAGGCAGGACAGGACTGTGCCGGTTCGGCCTACTCCGCCGCCGCAGGCGATTTCCACGACTTCACCGGCTGCCGCACGGGAGTGGGTGGCGCGGATCAGGCGGATGGCTTCTGGGCGGTCGCGGGGGAGGAGGAAGTCTGGCCAGTCGATCCAGGCGTGGGGCCAGGTGAGGGTGGGTTCGTGGCGGCGGAGGCGGGAGCCGCCGAGGTAGAGGCCGTAGTCGGGGACGGCGGCGACGGGGCCGTTGCGCAGGCCCCTGGCGAAGACGCGGGTGCCGTCGGGGAGGTCGACCGGGGTTGGGCTGGTCATCCCGCTACTTCTATCAGCGGGATGACCAGCCGTTCAACTACAGGTCGATGCCGGACAGGACCATCACCTGTTCCTCGGTGAAGTCGTCCATCGCCGAGCGGAGACCTTCGCGGCCGGTGCCGGAGCCCTTCACGCCGCCGTAGGGCATCTGGTCGGCGCGGTACGAGGGAACGTCGCCGATCACGACGCCGCCGACCTCCAGTTCGGCCGAGGCCTGGAACGCGGTCTGCAGGTCGCGGGTGAACACGCCCGCCTGCAGCCCGTAGTCCGTCCCGTTGGCGACCTCGAACGCCTCCTCAACGCTGTCCACCACGGTCACGACAAGAACCGGCCCGAAGACCTCTTCGCACGACACCTTCTCCGACGCCGGGACGCCGCTCAGCACAGTTGGCGCTACCGTCGCCCCCGACCGCGTGCCGCCGGTCAGCAGGGTCGCCCCCGCCGCCACCGCCTCGGTCACCCACGTCTCGACCCGCTCGGCGTTGCGCTCGTCGATCAGCGGCCCCACGTCGACGTTCGGGTCGTGCGGGTCGCCGGTGTGCAGGGCCTCGACCTCGGCGACGAGCCGGGGGATGAACTCGTCGGCCAGCGAGCGGTGCACGACGACCCGCTGGACCGCGATGCACGACTGGCCCGCCTGGTAGTTGCCGAACGTGGCGATCCGGCGGGCCGCGAAGTCCAGGTCGGTCCAGTCCGGGCACAGGATGGCCGCGCTGTTGCTGCCCAACTCCATCACCACGTGCTTGCGCGGGGCGGCGGCGCTGATGCCGTGGCCGACCCCGGTGGACCCGGTGAACGAGATGACCGGCAGCCGGGGGTCCTCGATCAGCGCCGACATCGCCGAGCCGCGCACCGGCAGCACCGAGAACGAGCCCGCGGGCAGGTCGGTCTCGGCCAGGATCTCGCCGAGCAGCAGGGCCGAGAGCGGGGTGGCCGACGCGGGCTTGACGATCACCGGGGCGCCGACCGCCAGCGCCGGGGCGACCTTGTGCGCGACCAGGTTGAGCGGGAAGTTGAACGGCGCGACGGCCAGCACCGGGCCGCGCGGGCGGCGCCGGATCAGGCCGATGCGGCGCTCACCGGCGACGTCGGTGTCGAGCCGCTGCAGCTCGCCGACGTGCCTGCGGGCCTCCTCGGCGGCGAACTTGAACACCGACACCGCCCTGGCCACCTCGATGGTGGACCACTTGAGCGGCTTGCCGTTCTCCGCGGTGATCGTCTCCGCGATCTCCTCGGTGCGGGCGGCCAGCGTGCGCGAGACGTGCTCGAGCGCGTTCGCGCGCACGTGCGCGGGCGCGGACCGCAGCGGCTTGGCCGCGGCGGCCGCGGCGGCGATGGCCGCCTCCACGTGCTCCGGGGTGGGCACCGACACCGTCGCCACGTCAGTGCCGTCGTACGGGTGGCGCACCTCGATGGTGTCGTCGCTGCTCTGCGGCCTGCCCGCCACCCAGAACGGGCGCGGCTTGGCCACCACGGCGTCTTGTTCGTCGGTCATGGGTCCACGGTAGGCCGCGACCGGGTGCGCGGCTTGGCCGAGAACGCCCCGGGTTAGGATGTCGGCGGCTGACCGACGGTGGTGACTAGGGTTCCGCCGCGCCTGATACAGGCGCGGGTCTGGTTCGAGCGTCACGGAAAGCCCGCGCGGACAGGTGCGCGGGCAGGCATCTCCGGGAGAGAAACCCAGGGAGGGACCGGTCGGCGCACGGTCATGGACGCCGTGCGCCGATGTGGGGACCCCCCGTTCGGTGCCGCGGCTTCCGCGCCAACGGAAGGTGCTCTTCACGATGACAGACAGTCAGCGCCCGGTCCTCGTGGTGGACTTCGGTGCCCAGTACGCGCAGCTGATCGCGCGGCGGGTGCGCGAGGCGCAGGTGTACTCCGAGGTGGTGCCGCACACCACGTCGGTTGCCGACCTGCTCGCCAAGGACCCGGCGGCGATCATCCTCTCCGGCGGCCCGTCGAGCGTCTACGCCGACGGCGCCCCCTCGGTCGACCCGGCCCTGTTCGACGCCGGTGTCCCGGTGTTCGGCATCTGCTACGGCTTCCAGGCGATGGCCCTGGCGCTGGGCGGCACCGTCGAGCACACCGGGACCCGCGAGTTCGGCCGCACCGACCTGGCCGCGCGCGAGGGCGTGCTGCACGACGGGCTGCCCCAGCGGCACCCGGTGTGGATGAGCCACGGCGACTGCGTGACCAAGGCCCCCGAGGGCTTCGCGGTGACCGCGGGCAGCGAGGGCGCGCCGGTGGCCGCGTTCGAGGACACCGAGCGCCGCTTCGCCGGGGTGCAGTACCACCCCGAGGTGCACCACTCCCCGCACGGGCAGGAGGTGCTGCGCCGGTTCCTGCACGACATCGCCGGTGTGCGTCCACAGTGGACCACCGCGTCGATCGTGGACGAGCAGGTCGAGCGGATCCGCGCCCAGGTCGGCGACGGCAGGGCGATCTGCGGGCTGTCCGGCGGGGTCGACTCCGCGGTGGCCGCCGCGCTGGTCCAGCGGGCCATCGGCGACCGCCTGACCTGCGTGTTCGTCGACCACGGGCTGCTGCGCGCCGGTGAACGCGCCCAGGTCGAGCGCGACTACGTGAGCGCGACCGGGGTCCGTCTGGTCACCGTCGACGCCAGGGAGCGGTTCCTGACCGCGCTGGCCGGGGTGACCGACCCCGAGGAGAAGCGCAAGATCATCGGCCGGGAGTTCATCCGGGTGTTCGAGCAGGCCGAGCTGGACCTGCAGGCCGAGGCCGGTGGCGACAAGTACCGGTTCCTGGTGCAGGGCACGCTGTACCCGGACGTGGTCGAGTCCGGCGGCGGCGCGGGCGCGGCCAACATCAAGAGCCACCACAACGTCGGCGGCCTGCCCGACGACCTGGAGTTCGAGCTCGTCGAGCCGCTGCGCGCGCTGTTCAAGGACGAGGTGCGCCGGGTGGGCACCGAGCTGGGGCTGCCGGAGACGATCGTGCAGCGCCAGCCGTTCCCCGGCCCCGGCCTCGGGATCCGGATCATCGGCGAGGTCACCGCGGTGAACCTGGACATCCTGCGCGCCGCCGACTCGATCGCCCGCGAGGAGCTGACCGCGGCCGGGCTCGACCGCGACATCTGGCAGTGCCCGGTGGTGCTGCTGGCGGACGTGCGCAGCGTCGGCGTCCAGGGCGACGGCCGCACCTACGGCCACCCGGTCGTGCTGCGCCCGGTGTCCAGTGAGGACGCGATGACCGCCGACTGGACCCGGTTGCCCTACGACGTGCTGGAGCGGATCTCGACCCGGATCACCAACGAGGTGGCGGAGGTCAACCGCGTGGTGCTGGACGTGACCAGCAAGCCGCCGGGCACCATCGAATGGGAGTAGGCACAGCGTGGGAGTAAGAGCCATCTCGGGCGTAAGACACCGCGTGGACTAGCTACATAGGCGTGAGACGGGCGAAGGCCCGGCTGGGGTGTCCCGGCCGGGCCTTCGTCGTGAGTGGCGTGCGCGCTACTTGTGGCGCCTCCCCTTGAGCGTGCCGCCGAGCAGCAGCAGTCCGACCAGGACGGCGACACCGGCGATCATCCAGCGGGGGTCGAGCGAGGGCAGCCAGATCCGGCCGTCGGTGAGCACGTAGGCCGAGGCGACCAGCGTGGCCAGGCCCGCGAGCAGGGCAAGCGGGTCGAACCCGCGGGGGGTCTTGGTCTCGTCAGCCACGGAGCACCTTCACAGTCCCGGGGCCGTTGACCTCGGCCCGCAGTTCGATCTTGAGTCCACCCGCGCCGTCGGCGCCGAGGTCGGTGCGGTCGACGGCGGTGTCGGTGCCGTCGCGCTGCTCACCGAGGCAGTCGACGTCGCCGATGCCCGCCTCGCAGAACACGGTCACGTCGGCGTTCTCCGGCACCGTGACGGTGACGTCGCCGATGCCGACCTCGGCCACGGTGGTGATCGAGCCGCTGGTGGGCAGTTGGGTCAGGTCGACGTCGATGGAGCCGATGTCGCGGCTGTAGACGTCCTGGACCTCGCTGAGGCTGCGCGGGGTGGCCTGGACGTCGCCGACGCCGTTGGCCTTGAAGCCCTGCGGCCACACGAGGGTCATCGCGATGCCGAGCGCGGCCAGCGGCACGGCGAGCCCGATCAGGCCGCGGCCGCCCCTGGTGAACGCCCCGGCGACCATGCCTGCGCCGAGCACCCCGAGCACGATGCCGATGATGTGCCGGAAGCTGAACCAGTCGCCGGTGTAGGGCTCGATGACCACCGCGGTGCCGACGAACAGGAACGCCAGGGCCACCGTGACCGGGCCGACCTTCGAGCGGCGCCGGGGAGCCGGGGGTTCCGGGTCCGGCATGGCCGCCGCGGGCTCGGGCAGGTCCCACGCGAACGGGGCCGCCCCCAGCGGATCCCACGCGGGTGGCTGGTTGGGGTAACCGTAGGCAGGTGGGGTGTTCAGGGGCGTTGTCTCTGCCCCGGAAGGTGGCGCTGTCATCGGCGATGGCACCTCAGTCGTGTTCGCTACCGGGACCGTCATCAGCGGACCCATAGCGGTGTCGTAGTCGGTCGTAGGCGCTACCGGCCTATTCAGGTGCCCCCGGCTGCGGTGCAGCAAGAACAGCAGCGCGGAGATGACGACCAGGCCGAGGAAGCCGTTGAAGTCGAACCCGACGCTGAACGCGATGATCACGGCGGCGATCAGGCCCACCGTGAAGTGCGTCGAGCTGGAGCTGCGGCCGCGCCCGATCAGCGCCTCCGCCGGGGCGGACTCGTCGTCCTGCTCCGGGAACAGCAGCCAGCCGAACAGGTAGAAGATGACGCCCGCGCCGCCGTAGAAGGTGGCGACGGCGAGCGCGACCCGGACGATGACCGGGTCGATGCCGTAGCGGTTGCCGATGGCAGCCGCGACGCCCGCGACCTTGCGACCCTGCCGCGGTCGCCTCGGTCGGGACGCCCAGAAGTCCTTGAGCGTCTCTTCGACGCCGATCTGGTTCGTTGTGCCACTCACGAGGACAAGAATGGCTCGTCACCAGGGCGTTCTGCATCGGGGAACGACCCTGACTTCGCGTTCAGGGTCAAACCCCGATGTGGCGCTCACCCGCCCGTGTGAGCATTCTTGACGTGACGGCGGTACTGCGTGAGCACGGGCCTGTGGAGGCGGACATCGAGCGGTCGGTGACCAGCGTGGATCGGCAGGTGGCGGTGTCCGGGGAACCCCGGGTCACCCGCCGCCGGTCCGGTCGCGCCGTCGCCGGGGTCGCCGGTGGCCTCGCCGACCACCTCGGCATCCCGGTGCTGTGGGCCAGGGTGGCGTTCACCCTGCTCGCGGCCCTCGGCGGCGCCGGGGTGGTGGCCTACGGACTGCTGTGGATCTTCGTGCCGCAGGTGTCCGCGGAGGAACCGGCGCCGGAGATCACCGGCCGGGAGCGGCAGCAGGCGTTCGGCCTGGTCGCGCTGGGCATCGGGCTGGCGATCGGCGCCGGGACGCTGGCGGGCACGGTCAACGGCTGGGTCGCCGGGGCCACCAGCGTCGCGCTGGTCGGCGCGGCGCTGATCTGGCGCGAGGCCGACCAGGGGCAGCGGCGCAAGGTGCGCGGCGCGGTGTTCGGCGGCGGGGGTCGCTCGGCGGTCATCCGGGTGCTGAGCGGGGCCGCGCTGGTCGCCTCGGGCATCGTGATCTTCCTGATCAGCAGCATCGGCCTGGACCAAGTGCAGTTCGCGCTGCTGGCCGTGGTGGCCGCGCTGGTCGGCGTCGCGGTGATCACCGTCCCGTGGTGGCTGCGGCTGGTGCGCGACCTCGGCGAGGAGCGGCGGGCCCGCATCCGCACCGAGGAGCGCGCGGAGATCGCCGCCCACCTGCACGACTCGGTGCTGCAAACGCTTGCGCTCATCCAGAAGCAGGCCGAGGCGCCGCGTGAGGTGCTGCGGCTGGCCCGTGGCCAGGAGCGGCAGCTGCGTAGCTGGCTCTACGGGCCGTCCGGATATGGGCGAGGAGCGGAAGGCCTGGCTGGGGGGTCGTTGGCCGAGGCGCTGGCCAGGGCGGCTGGCGAGGTCGAGGACACGTTCGCGATCAAGGTCCAGCACGTGGCCGTCGGCGACTGCGAGCTCGACGACAAGCTGGTCGCGGTGGTGATGGCGGCCCGCGAGTCGATGGTCAACGCGGCCAAGCACGCCGGGGTCGCCGAGGTCTCGGTGTACGCCGAGGTCGAGCCGGAGAAGGTCACCGTGTTCGTGCGCGACCGGGGCAAGGGCTTCGACCCGGAGGCGGTCCCCGACGACCGGCACGGGCTGGCGGACTCGATCCGGGGGAGGATGGAGCGCAACGGCGGCGAGATCACCCTGCGCACCGCCCCCGGGGACGGGACAGAGGTACAGCTGCACATGCCGCGTGCGAAGGTGACCACATGAGTGAGAAGCGCTTGGTCCGGGTCTTCCTGGTCGACGACCACAGCATGTTCCGCGCCGGGGTGCGCGCGGAGCTCGACACCCTCACCGACGACATCGAGGTGGTCGGCGAGGCCGGGACGGTCGGCGAGGCCGTCGCAGGCATCGGGCACCTGCGCCCGGACGTGGTGCTGCTCGACGTGCACATGCCCGACGGCGGCGGCGCGGAGGTGCTCCGGCAGGCCCGCAAGGCGTTCCCGGAGGTCGTGTTCCTGGCGCTGTCGGTGTCGGACGCGGCCGAGGACGTCATCGCGGTCATCCGGGCGGGCGCGCGCGGGTACGTGACGAAGACGATCTCCAGCCAGGAGCTGGTGACGGCGGTCCTGCGGGTCTCCGACGGCGACGCGGTGTTCTCCCCCCGCCTGGCCGGTTTCGTCCTCGACGCCTTCGCCGACCGCCCGGGCGCGGCCCCGATCAGCGATCCCGAACTGGACCTGCTGACCCCGCGCGAACGGGACGTGCTGCGTTTACTGGCCCGCGGGTACGCCTACAAGGAGATCGCGTCGGAGCTGTTCATCTCCGTGAAGACAGTGGAAACGCACGTGTCGAGCGTGCTGCGTAAGACCCAGCTGTCCAACCGGTACGAACTCTCCCGTTGGGCCTCAGACCGCAGGTTGGTCTAAGTCTTCGCGAGCACGGCAGTGGAGTCTTCCGCCACCACCGGGGACGGGGTCTTCTTCTGCCAGCGGGTCATGCCGACGCCTATGAGGACGACGACCATGCCCGCGATGACGCGCAGGTTGATGCCCTCGCCGAGGAACGCGGCGCCGAGCAGCACGGAGACGACCGGGAGCAGGTAGCCGACGGTGGTGGCGTTGGTGGGGCCCTCGTCGGCGATCAGGCGGAAGTTGATGGCGAAGGCGAAGCCGGTGCCGAACACGCCGAGTACCGCGATCGCGATGAGGACCGACGGCGTCAGGTTGACGGTCGCGAACCCGCCGATCGGCAGGGTGAACAGACTCAGGCCGGTAGCGGTAACGAGCTGCGTGGCGGACAGCGCGATCGGGGCCACGCCGCGGCCGGAGAGCGTCTTACCGATGTAGGTGTAGCTGACGGCGTAGCTCGCGGCGGCGGCGAGGATCATCAGCGACCCCCAGCTCGCGACGCCCGCTTGCTGCCAGGGGGCGAAGATCAGCAGGGTGCCGACGAAGCCGAGCAGCAGCCCGGTCAGCCGGACCGGCTTGAGGGCGCGCTCGGTGCCGATGATGATGCCGATCAGCAGCGCCCACAGCGGGGTGGTGGAGTTCAGCACCCCCGCGACGCCGGAGTCGACGGTCCGCTCCCCCAGGGCGAACAACGCGAACGGCAGCACGTTGCCGAAGATGGCAGCCACGACCAGGTGACCCCAGACCCGGCGATCACCGGGCAGCTTGTGTCGCGCTGAGTAGCAGAGCACCACCACCACGAGCGCCCCGAGGGCGCACCGGGCCACGGTGATCTGGACCGGGTTCAGCCCGTGCAGCGCCAGCTTGATCCAGAGGAAGCTGGAACCCCAGAGCAGGGCCAGCACGCCCATCCGGACAAGTGTCCCCCTACCGCCGCTGATCACTCGTTTTCCTCCCCCATCGGGTCATCCCATCGGCAACTCTGACGGAGAGCTTTGTCCAGCACAAGTGAAAAGTCCTGCATGGACCGTTAAGCTGGACTACATGCTTGATGTGCGCCGCCTGCAGGTCCTGCGCGCCGTGGTCACCAGCGGTTCGGTGACGGCGGCGGCCACCAACCTCGGCTACACACCGTCAGCGGTCAGCCAGCAGATCGCCACCCTGGAGAAGGAGGCGGGCATCTCCCTGCTCGAGCGGGTCGGCCGCGGCGTCCAACCCACGGCGGCGGGCAGGCTCCTCACCGAGCACGCGGCGATCATCTCCCGGCACGTCGCCGAGGCCGAGACCGCGCTGGCCGACCTGCGCGCGGGCCGCACCGGCAGGCTCGCCATCCGCTACTTCGCCACCGCGGGCTCCGCCCTCGTCCCACCAGCCCTGGCCCGCCTCCGCAGCGTCCACCCGGGAGTCCAGGTCGACCTGAAGCTGGTCGACCCCGGGGACCCGCTGCCCGAGATCGCCCAGGGCCACGCGGACCTCGCCATCGTCGTCCACCCGCGCGAGGCCCCCCGGGGCGTCCACATGACACACCTCTTGGACGACCCGTACCGGGTAGTGCTACCTCGCGGCCACCGCTTGGCGGGTAAGAGGGTGATCGACCTGGCCGACCTCGCCGACGAACCCTGGGTCGGCGAGTGGCCCATGGGCGGCCCCTGCTGGCAGATCATCCTCGACGCCTGCGCCGCCGCGGGCTTCACCCCGAGCGTCACCGTCGAGAGCGAGGACTACACCAACGCCCAGGGCTTCGTCGCCGCGGGCCTGGGCATCAGCCTCATCCCCGTCATGGGCCTCTCCAACCCCCACCCCGGCATCATCACCCGCCGAATCCGCAACCCGGAACCCATCCGCGAAATCCACGCCGCCGTCCGCGAAACCACCCTGGACAGCCCACCCCTCATCGAACTCCTCACCGCCCTCCGCGAAGCAGCCGCCCACGCCGTCCACGGCAAGTAGTCGCTAGTTGAGGGTGTTGGGCACCTTGCTGTGCGGGCCGAAGTACCCGACGTGCACCTTGGCCGGGTCGTGCACGGCGCAGAAGTAGATCCGCGGCGCGAGCGGCCCGCCACCCTCGGCGATCTTGATGTGCGCCTCCATGTACCGCTTCCCGCTGGCATCGACCGCCGGGTCGACCGGGAAGTACCGCTTGGCCCGCAACTTCTCGCTCCGGTTGACCGACGCGCTCTCCTTCATCGCCAGCTTCTTCGGGCTGGCGGTCCACACGTGCGGATTGCCCGAGGTCTCGCACCAGGTCCAGAACGAGCCGACATCGGGGTCCACGGCCATGGCCTGGCCATAAGAATAGAGACTTACGAATGCCCGCCACGCCGTCGCGCCCCACGCCCTTGATTCGACGCTGGCATCGAGGTTGTCCAATTCCACCCCGACCCCGTCGGGTATGGAGAGGAACTCCCCGAGGTACTCCCTGGCCTGCCGGAACGCGTCGCTCGGCGAGTCCGCGCCCTCGGGAAGCCGGAGTGACTCCGCCGCCGTCATTTCCTCGGCGTGCCCCGTCCACAACACCGCACCTGCCAGCCCGAGTTGCTTCTTGGCGACAACGAGATCGGCGCGCAGGCGGTTGTTGTCCGACTCGAGTTGCTGGACCTCGTCGATCAGGTCTTGATAGCGCTGGTCGAGCGTTTGCGCCATAGACCGCAGTGCTTGGTTTTCCTCGTCCGCGATATCGAGAAGCTCCTCAAATTCAGAACTGGTGGACCCGGTAAGCAGCCGGGAGACCAGGTCGTAGCTCTTGGGGGCCATTCGCGCCCCCGCGCGGAACCCTATCGACCGATTGATCATCCGGCCCGCGCTCGCGTAGGTCCTCAGATACCGGTTGAGCGGGGAATATCGGTGCCGCCACGCCAGGTCCGTCGCAGGATCCACTTCGGGCAGGTAGATCCGGAACGCCCCGTCCCGGACACCGTAGGTCTCGCCCACGATCGCGTCGAACGCCGAGACGCCAGCGCTGTCCAACGTGCACACCTGAGCCAACCCCATGCACATGGTGGCAGCCCGCTCCACGCAACTCCGGTGCTGCTCGACGATGGCGTCGAACCCGCCGATCTCCGACATGACGAAACCCCTGGGCACCGGGGTGAAAACGACCACCGGAACATCCCGCGCCCACTGGGTGACGATCTCCGCGAGCGCCTCAGCACCGTCCGCCCCCACGTAGTCGACCGGGGACGGCGAGATTCGGATCTCACCGCGGTGCGCACCACCGATTTCCAACAACGGCCGCACAAACCTGGGCGCCGCGATCGTCACGTTGTCCAACAGCCCATGCCCCACAGCGTCCACGTCGACCCAGACCCAAGAATCGCCGGTCTCACCGTCCCCCGCAGTACATTCACCCGACCAAGCAGTAACCGTCGTCGCCCACCTCGACCCATTACCTTGGTCTTCAACAAACGCCGCCCGATACGCGGCCCGCACACCCCGGTCCACATCAGAACCAGAACGAACCTTCAACGTCCGACCGCCACTCTCGAAATCCCCAACCCCAGGCGCCCTTATCGCACCCCCAGTCTTATCCTCAACCCAGCGAGCGAACTCCCCACCCACCCGATCAACCAGATCCACATCAGCAGCATTCCACATCGCCCGATAAAGAATCGCCACGTCAACTCCCATCATCTTCCGCGTACACCATACGTCGCCCCGGCTTCGCAGACGTTTCACCAACCCCGACCACCAGCAGGCCCCACCCCCGCACAGGCCACCCACCAAGCCCCTTCACCACAACGGGCAACACCCCGGACCGCCTCGAACTCACCTGGTGGCGACCCACTAGCCCAAAGCGGTGAACCGGGCGACCTTGATTTGATCAAGCGGCCCCCACCGCGGCTACCGTGCTTCTCGGGAGCGCACGGGCGAACTGGGGGATGGACGAAGATGAACGACTGGGACGACGAGGACGAGCCCGGGCACACTTACAACACCCACTCCGGGCAGTCTCACAACGTCGTCCAAGCAGGGGATATCCACGGTGACATCCACCTGTACCAGGCCGACGACCGGGAGTACTGGCCCGCGCTGCACTGGGGCTACACAGCCGCGGCGTACGCGGTGCTGTTCCTGGTCGCGAGCGCCTTCGGCCACACCACAGCGGCGATCGACCTGGCGTTCTGGGACTGGGTGAAACTGGTCGCCAGCTTGGTGATCTTCGTCCCGGTGTTCCTCGCGACCGAATACCGCCTCCAGGGCGACGCGTTCATGCCGTTGCGGTTGCTGGCAATGGTCATCGTGATCGCCATCGGGGTCAGCCAGGGCTCGGGAACAGCGCACCCGACCGACCTGGAGGCAACCCTGGGCGGGTGGCTGATCTGGAGATTCTGACGCTCTCCCAGACGCACATCAGGGTGCAGCCCTGCCCGACCGTCCACACGCCCGACAACGCCGCCCCATACAGGCTGCGTCGCCCACCCTGATCGAGCTACGCCAAGTCGACTGGAAGGCACCCACACGCCGATATGCTCCTACCCCATGACCCCGAAGATCTGCATAGCCCAAGACCCCGAGGCCGACGCCCTCCTCGAACGGTCGCCCTTGGCCCTGCTCTTGGGGATGCTCCTAGATCAACAGATACAGATGGAGATTGCTTTCAGGGGGCCGTACAAGCTCTTCGGTCGGCTTGGAGGCAAGCTTGATGTTCATGAAATAGCTGACTACGACCCCGATGCGTTCGTTGCTCTGGCTACTACGCCGCCTGCTATTCATCGGTATGGGGGGTCGATGGGGAAGCGGGTTCAGGTGTTGTGTCAGTACATCGTCGAGAACTATGGGGGTGAGACTGAGGCGATCTGGACGCGTGATGCGCCTGATGGCGCTGAGGTTCTCAAGCGCTTGAAGGCTCTGCCTGGGTTTGGGGAGCAGAAGGCGAAGATCTTCCTTGCGCTGTTGGGGAAGCAGCGGGGTGTCGCTCCTGCTGGGTGGCGGGCGGCGGCCGGGGATTACGGGCTCAAGGGGTCCAGGCGGTCGGTGGCCGATGTGGTCGATGCGGCGAGTTTGGGTGAGGTGCGGGACTTCAAGAAGGCGGCCAAGTTGGCGGCGAAGAGCTCGGGATGACCGGTAGGCGGCTGGTGGGGCTGGTGGCGGGTCCGCCGGTCCTGGGTGTGGAAGTACATTCCTCTCGTGCATGTGACACCCCGACCTCCGGTGATTGCTGGGCTCAGCCTGGGTGGGCCGCTGGGGCAGGGCGGGTTCGGGACCGTCTTCCTCGCTCGTCAGGACCGGTTGCAGCGCGATGTCGCCGTGAAGGTCGACAACCGGGTGCTGCAGACCGATCGGGACCGGGATCGGTTCCTTCGGGAGGCGCGGGCGGCGGCGAGGCTGTCGGGGCACCCGCATGTCGTTAACGTCTACGACGCCGGTGTTACCGCGGACGGTAGGCCTTACATCGTCATGGAGTTGTGCACCGGTGGGTCGCTGGCGGACGTCTTGGCGCAGCGTGGGCGGTTGCCGGTCGCGGAGGTTACGGAGATGGGGGCGCGGCTTGCGGACGCGCTCGCGCAGGCGCACCAGGTGGGGATCCTGCACCGGGACATCAAGCCCGCGAACATCCTGGTCAACTCGTTCGGTGCGGTGAAGCTCGCGGACTTCGGTCTCGCCGCGATCCTCGACGCGCACGCGGAAAGCACTGTCACCGTAGGCGCTCTCAGTCCCTACTACGCCGCACCCGAGGTCTTCGCCCACGCCGCCCCTAGCGCTGCCGGAGACATCTACTCCCTAGCGGCGACGCTCTACACGCTCGCGACCGGTAACCGTCCCCGCGACATTCCGTGGCCCGCGCAGTCCCTCGACAGTCTGATCGCGGCCCTCCGCGCGCCGGTAGCGCCGATCCCCGACGCGCCCCCTGCCTTCAATGCCGCGCTGCTCAACGCTCTTGCGTCCGACTCGTCACGACGCACAACGGACGCGAGGCAGCTAAGAGACGAACTCGACGGCCTACGGCCCATCCGGCCGCTCCCCCATGTTGCGAGTAACCGGGCGCGCGCGGTCCGGATCACTGCCGCTGCGGTAGCCGTACCTGCACTTCTAGCCGCGGGGTTCTTCGGCAGCACTCTGACCGGCACGAAGACTCAACCGCAGACGACTACTACACCGTCAACCACCGCGCAGGCCGCAGCGACCCCGCCACCGGGGATGACCGCGTGCGCAGGTAGCGACAAGAGCGGTTTCTGCGTCACGGACAAGTGCTTCGGCGGGCTCGTGAACATCGCCGACGTCGACATCAAGGCCAAGCCGCTGGACTGCGCGGGCGAGCACAACTGGCAGGCGTTCACCGGGACCTGGCTGCCGACCGGCGCGCAGGACATGACCGGTACCGACCTGGCCGCGTTGCCCGAGGTCAGCGGCATCTGCACGGCCGAGGTGATGGCCGCGCGGACCCGGCAGGGCGCGGACACCAGCGGCTGGCAGATCACGATCCTGCCCAGCAAAACGGGCAGCCCGGACCGCCTCTACCTGTACTGTTTGGCCCGGCCCGGGGAGGGCGAGCCACCGGACGGGAGCGCCTTCGCCACCGGCTGATCCGGCAAACCGGATATTCTAGGCAAAATACCCACTCTCCCCAGGGGGCACAGTGCGACACCGGCTGATCACGGCGCTCAGCGCGGCGGCCCTGCTCGGCGCGCTCACCGCGTGTCAAGCGGTCCAGGACGCAGGCAACGCGGCCGACAAGACCAGCATCTGCCTCGAAGCGCTCCGGCTGGCGAACTTCAGCCCGAGCACGCAGAACCTCGAGCAGACCGCCCAAGACGCGAAGAAGACCTCGGAGGAACTCACCGGCCTCGCCGAGCGGGCGGCGGACACCACGCTGCGCGACGCCATCAACGGCATGGCCGAGCAGGTCCAGTCGCTGAGCGTGCCCAACCTCGACCCGACCACGGTCACCAACTGGGCGCAGCAGAAGCTCACCGCGTTCACCACCCTGGCCCAGGCCTGCGGCTGAGCCGGAAAAGCCGACGGCCGCCTGGTGCGCAGGCGGCCGTCGGCTCCGTTATGCCTATCGAGTTCACCGGCCACCCCCTCGGCGCTGTCCGTCCACATGGGTCAGGGTTGGCGGGGTGGCTCAGACGTTGGTGATCTCCTCGATCAGCGCGTCGATGTCGAAGAAGTCAGCCTCGCCGCCCAGCGGCACCATGGCCGTGGTGGTGGCGAAGAACGACTGCACCGCGGCGTGGTCGAGCTCCAGCACGGCGTGGCCGTCCGGGGACTCGATCTCCAGCGCCAGCTTGGCGGTCCCGCCGGTGGTCACCGGGGCCAGCCGCACGTCGCCGTCACCAGCGGCGCGGACCAGGCCCTCGGCGAGCAGGTCGCGACCGAAGATCCACTCGACCCACCGGTCGGCGTCGGCCTGGAAGGCGGCGACGACGGTGTAGGGCTCGGAGGCCCGGTAGGTCCAGCGCGAGCGGACAGGAGTAGTCCCGCCGTAGTGCGAGATGATCTGCTCGGAGTGCTCGGCGTCGTTGGTCATCTCGTTGCCTCCTGTCCTGGTGTTCGCGCGTCGGCTTGGCGAACCTTCAGCAGGGAAACGCATTCGGCGGCAGCCCGTGATGCCATTGGACTCGGGTTCACGCTATCGGGGGATACAGCCCCGTTCGAGCTACGATTTGGCCCGCGTTTTTTACTTACCTCCGTGTAGCCGGGGAGCAAAGTCACCCGTCTGTGCACTCAGGTGTCCGGCCGCCCCGCAGCGCCCCCTCGGGCTCCGCGTCAAGTGGACTGTCCACACGCCCCACCATGACGGGGTCAGCGGTCGAACAAGCTCGTGTTAGATGCTCTAACTTTCGTGTATGGTTGAAACATGCAGCAGGTTGTGACCACAAGACCGGGTGGACCCGAGGTGTTAGAGGTCCAGGACGCGCCTCTAGTGCGGGACCCGGCGAAGGTACTCATCGACGTCATCGCGGCAGGGCTGGGCACGGCGGACAGCGAGATGGCCGCGGGACAGTTCTATTCGCAGCCCAAGTTCCCGTTCGTCAGCGGGTACGACCTGGTCGGGAGGGTTACCGAGACTGTCCCGGGTGGTCCTGCCGTGGGCACGCTGGTCGCGGCGATGCCCCGGCGTGGGAGCTGGGCCAGCCAGGTACAGCTAGCGCCGTCAGCCTTGGTCACGTTGCCCGACGACGTAGACCCCATCGCTGTGGCAGGGCTGATCACCAACGGTGTCACTGCCTGGCGGATGGCTCACCAGGTCGCACACGTGAAGGCAGGGCAAACCGTGCTCGTACACGGTGCCTCCGGCGGAGTCGGCCAACTACTCACCCAGATCGCGGTCCAGGCGGGCGCGTCGGTCGTCGGCACGTCGTCAGCGGCCAATCTGGATGTCGTCCGAAAGCTGGGGGCGACCGCACTGGACTACCGGCAACCGGTCGACGTGCACGCGGACGTCATCTTCGACCACATCGGCGGCACGCACCTCGTCGACTCTTACCGACACCTCAATAGAGGCGGCACGCTGGTCAGCTACGGCAACGCATCTACAGCTGACAAGCCCAACAAAGGACTCCTGCCCTACCTCGTCATCCTGGGCCGGATCGTGCTGTGGGAGGCCAGCAGATTCGTCGGACTCGGTAAGGGGCGGCGAACGCGGCTCTTCAACGTAGCTCCCAACGACCGGTTCGCCGCCGACCTCACCGCTGTCATCGCGGCAGGGCTAACCATCCCCACGACGGCTTACGACTACCGGGACGCGGCCACCGCGCTCACGGACTTCACCGCGCACAAGATCGTGGGCAAGACCGTTCTCACCTTCTAGGCGCACAGCGGGATCTCGGCGGTTGTCGGGTGGAAGACGACCTCGGCGGGTTCACCGATGACGAACCCCGGGTCGGTCACGAACCGCAGGGTGCGTTCGTCGACCTCCACCATCCGGCCGGAGATGTAGCCGTCGTAGGCCGTGGAACCGTCCGGGCCAGGTGCGCGAGTCGGGTCGGGGTACTCGCGCTCGGCCGCCCAGGCCTGGCCGTTGTACCGCACGAACCTGATGTCGCAATGCGTGTACAGGCGGAACGGCGCCGACTTCGCCTCAGTCGTGAGGACAGGCGCAGGGCCAGTCCACGGTATGGATTCCACGACCGCTGGTGGCTGGGTGCACCCGGCCGCGAAGGCGACACCTACGGCTATCGCGAAGTACCGAACTCTCACAACATCCCCCATGAGTCAGCTCTACCGACACCAAGGAGACGTACTCACTACCGGCTGACGTTGCAGCACTACTTGCAGAGAGGGATCTCGACGTCCGTGGGGTGGAAGATGACCTCGGTCGGCTTCCCGGCGATGGTCGCGGGGTCGACCTTGAACCGCAGGGTCCGGTCGTCGAGCAGGACGACCCGGCCGGAGACGAAACCGTCGTTGACGACCTTGCCGTCGAAGTCGGGGACGCGCTCCGGGTCCGGCCAGGTCTGCTCGGCGACCCAGTTCTGACCGGCGAACGTCGCGTACTTGATCCCGCAGTGGCTCATGAGCCGGTAGGGAAAAGACTCGCCGATCTGCACGAACTGCTGAGGCGCGCCATGGGCGCTAGAGCCACCGGGGAGCGAGTTGGGGCCTGCCGTAGCGGGTAAGGGAGCCGCCTCGGGGGTGGTGCACGCGGCGAGTGCGAGGCCCACGACAATCACGGCGCATCTAGCCCGAGCGGCCATCGGTACTCCCCATCGGTCAATCCTGCCTCCCCAGCGTCTCACAGGGCCCTACCTCACCCCAGGACCGCCTCCGCCAGTTGGTCGGCCAGCGCGGAGGTGGCCGCCGCGATGCCTGACCAGCGGCGGGTCAGGTCCGGGTCGAAGTCCAGCGGCCTGCCGTGCGCGTCGATCACCGCGCCACCGGCGGCCGGGACCAGCACGAGCGCGGCGGCCAGGTCGACGATGCGCAGCGTGTCCGACCCCGGGTCGGCGAAGGCGTCCACCGAGCCCTCGGCGACCAAGGCGGTCTCCAGGCAGGTCGTGCCCAGGATGCGCAGCCGACCGGCGCGCGCGGCCACCCGCTGCCAGGCCTCGCCGTTGTTGCGCTTGGGCCGCAGCAGCGACACCGCGGCGCCGTCCAGGGTCGTGCGACCGGTCGTGCGGTACGGAGTGGACTGGCCGACCTTCGCCCACCACACCCGGCCGGTGTCCAGCCACACGGTCATCGCCTCGACCGCGATCGAGTCGCGGGTCAGCACGCCGGAGAAACAAGACAGCGGTACCCCGGACGCGGCGTTGGCAGACCCGTCCAGCGGGTCGATGACAAGAGTCGTCGACGAGCCGTTGTCGATGAAGCCAGCCTCTTCGGACAAGAGGTTGACCCGGTTGCTCTGCGCGGACTCGGCGATAGCGTCCTCGACCAGCGAGTCGACGCGCATGGTCGGGGTGCCGTCAGCGCCCATCGCGACCTCTTCGGACAACTCCGGCCGGATGAGCATGCGGCGCGCGGTCCGGTACGCGGCAACAGCGGCGTTGGCCGCCTCAGCCAGGACAGAGTTGACGCTCGCCGGTAAGTCCGGCTCGGGGATCGGCCACGGGATGAAGGTCACCAGTGCACCGTAAAACACCGCGGCGGCCCCCACCGCCGAAACAGTGGGGGCCGCCGCGAACGACTCAGATGAGGCCCAGGGCCCGGACCGCGTCGCGCTCCTCGACGAGCTCGGCGACCGAGGCGTCGATGCGGGCGCGGGAGAACTCGTTGATCTCCAGGCCCTGCACGATCTGGTACTCGCCGTCCGCGGTGGTCACCGGGAACGAGGAGATGATGCCCTCGGGCACGCCGTAGGAGCCGTCCGACGACACGGCCATCGAGGTCCAGTCGCCAGCCGGGGTGCCGAGCACCCAGTCGTGGATGTGGTCGATGGCCGCGTTGGCCGCCGACGCCGCCGAGGACGCGCCGCGCGCCTCGATGATCGCCGCGCCGCGCTTGGCCACGGTCGGGATGAAGGTGTCGGCCAGCCACGCCTCGTCGTTGACCAGCTCGGCGGCGGAGCGGCCGTTGACGTCGGTGTGGAAGACGTCCGGGTACTGGGTGGCCGAGTGGTTGCCCCAGATGGTCAGCTTCTTGATCTCCGCGACCGACACGCCGAGCTTGGTCGAGAGCTGCGAGATGGCCCGGTTGTGGTCGAGCCGGGTCATCGCGGTGAACCGACCGGCCGGGACGTCCGGGGCGTGCTGCTGGGCGATCAGCGCGTTGGTGTTGGCCGGGTTGCCCACGACCAGCACCTTGATGTCCGAGGCGGCACCGGCGTTGATGGCCTCGCCCTGCGGCTTGAAGATGCCGCCGTTGGCCTCCAGGAGGTCACCGCGCTCCATGCCCTTGGTGCGCGGGCGGGCGCCGACCAGCAGCGCGACGTTGGCACCGTCGAACGCCTTCTTCGCGTCGTCGGTCACCTCGATGCCCGCCAGCAGCGGGAACGCGCAGTCGTCCAGCTCCATCGCGGTGCCCTCGGCGGCCTTGACGGCCTGCGGGATCTCCAGCAGCCGCAGGTTCACCTTGGTGTCGGGGCCCAGCAGGTGGCCGGAGGCGATGCGGAACAGCAGGGCGTAGCCGATCTGGCCAGCCGCGCCGGTGACCGTGACGTTGACGGGTGCCACTTGGCGGATCCTCCCGGGAAGACGGATTGAGTCGCACAGGGGACCTCACGCGGTCATCCGGCGACGTCGCCCGGCACCGGGCAGGTTACCAAGCGGGGGTCCCCGGGGAGCCCGTCGGTGACCAGGGTCTCGACCCCTTCGGGTGGACTTGCCCCGACAAGGCCCCCTACCTGTGGGTATGTGACCGCGCGCGGCCGGATCATGGCCGGGTGACGCTGCACACCGCGGACACCACTGTCCGGCTAGAACTGCTCGGGGAGGAATTGCGCCGACACCGCGAGACGGCGGGGATGAGCCTGGCCGAGGTGACCTCGAAGACCGGGATCAGCACCTCGAAGCTGAGCAGGTTGGAGAACGGCCGCCGCCCGCACAAGCTCGATGACGTCGAAGCGCTGCTGGCCATCTACGGGGTGCGCGACGCGCGCCGCGACGACCTGGTCGCGCTGGCCCGCGACGCCACCGAGCCGACCGCGTGGCCGGAGCAACGGCCGTCGGCGACGCTGCGCGTGCTGGAGTCGAAGGCGGAGATGCTGGTCGACTACCAGGCGATGCTCGTCCCGGCGCTGCTGCAGACCGTGCCCTACGCCCAGGCGGTGCTGCGCGAGGTCGACATGGTCGAGGAGCCCGCCATCGAGGACCGCACCACCGAGCGGATCCGGCGCCAGGCGATCCTGCGCAAGCCGCAGCCGCCGCGCTACTACGCGATCCTGACCGAGACGGCGCTGCGCACGGTCGTCGGCGGGCGCGAGGTCATGCGCGGGCAGTTGCGGTACCTGGTGGAGGCGGGGACGAAACCGGACGTGACGATCCGGGTCGTGCCCCGGCTCGGCCACGGCCACCCCGGGCTGCGCGGGTCGTTCCGGCGGCTGCAGTTCCACGGCCGCGGCGCGCTGGTGCTGCTGGAGAACCGCACGTCGAGCCTGTTCGTGGAGGACCCGGTCGAGGTCAAGCGCTACGACCAGGTGGTGGTGGAGCTGCTCAGCGTCGCGCTGGACGAGGCGGCGTCCACCAGGATGATCGCCGAGTTGGGCGGGCTCAACGACTGAGCCAGCCGCCCTCGATGGTCAGCGCGACCGCGATCACCACGACCCCGAACAGGCCGTAGAGCAGCACGTCCACGGCCCGGCCGCGGATGGCGACCAGTCCGGCCTGCTCGTCGCGCAGCAGGGCCCGCAGGCCCGCGGCGAGCAGCAGCGCGAGGCCGATCCACACCGTGCCCTCGCGCCAGGAGAACTGGATGATCCGCACCAGGCCGAGCACGACGACGGCCATCACCAGGGCGAACGGCAGGTGCACCAGCACGGGGTGCTTGCCGCCCCGCTGCGGGCCGTCGTTCACGCGCGCAGGCCCCGCTCCGCCGCCTCGACGGTGTTGCGCAGCAGCATCGCGATGGTCATCGGGCCGACGCCGCCGGGCATCGGGGCCAGCCAGCCCGCGACCTCGCGCACGTCGTCGTGGACGTCGCCGACCAGGCCCGCGTCGGTGCGGGTGACGCCGACGTCGAGCACGGCGGCACCGGGCTTGACCATGTCGGCGGTGATGAGACCGGCGTTGCCCGCGGCGGCGACCACGATGTCGGCGCGGCGGACCTCGGCGGCGAGGTCCTTGGTGCCGGTGTGGCACAGGGTCACGGTGGCGTTCTCGCTGCGGCGGGTCAGCAGCAGCCCGAGGGGGCGGCCGACGGTGACGCCACGGCCGACGACGGTGACGCGCGCGCCCGCCAGCGGTACGTCGTAGCGGCGCAGCAGCTCGACAATGCCAACGGGAGTGCATGGCAGCGGACCTGAGTCGCCCAGGACGAGCTTGCCCAGGCTGACCGGGTGCAGGCCGTCGGAGTCCTTGGCCGGGTCGATCCGCTCCAAGACGCGGCCCTGGTCGAGGTGACCCGGTAGCGGCAACTGCACGAGGTAGCCGGTGCAGTCGCGGTTGTCGTTCAGCTCATCGATGACCGCTTCGAGTTCGGCCTGCGTGGTGTGCGCGGGCAGGTCGCGGCGGATCGAGTTGAGGCCGATCTTCTTGCAGAAGTTGTGCTTGCTGCGCACGTAGGCGTGCGAGCCGGGGTCGTCGCCGACGAGCACAGTGCCCAGGCCGGGGACGACGCCGCGCTCGGCGAGGGCGGCGACCCGCACGCGGAGCTCGTCGAGGATCGCGTTGCGGGTGGCCTTGCCGTCAAGGATCGTCGCGGTCACGGCGGTCATCCTCTCACTGCGCCGTCGTCCCCCTCAGCCGGCGCCCACTGGGCAGCGCGGCCACCCCGGCGGCCAGGAGCGTGACCACGACACCGACCGCGGTCGCCGGTTCGATGCCCGGCCCGGTCAGGTCGAACAGGACAGCGCCCGCGAGCTGACCGGAGATCATGCCCAGGCTGACCATGAGCACACCGATGTACCGGACGGCGAAGACGCTCGCGGAGACGCCGATGACTCCTAACGCTCCACCGACGTAGAGGATCGCGTTGGACGGTAAGCCTGCCGGGAGTCCGCGCACGAGAACGTCAACCGCACAGGCCAACGCCAACGCGACAGTCCCGATCCCGAAGTTGACCAGCGTGGCGACGCTGACACTCCCGGAAGCCGCACTCACCCGCCCGTTGACCGCCTGCGCCCAGCCCAGACCGAGGCCCGCGGCGGCGGGGATCAGCGACAGCCACAGCCGTGACGGCGAGTCGAACTCGTCGGAGACGGCAGCGGTGACCGCGACGACCGCGAGCACGGCGCCGATGGCCCTGGTCGGGGTGATCGGCCGGGGACCACCCGGCCCGATGCCCGCGCGGTCCATCAGCAGGCCGCTGAGGACCTGCCCGGACACCGCGGCCACGGTGAACATCGCCACGCCGAGCGCCGCGACGGTCAGCCCCTGCGCGGTCACGAAGAACGCGCCCGCCGCGCCGCCGAGGCACTGCCACGGCCGCAGCCGGTGCTCCCGCACGGCCAGCGCGACCTTCGGGATGGCCGCCCGAGCGCTCGGGATCGCCAGCACGCCGACGACCAGGATGACCAGGCCGACGAGGAACGAGACCAGCGCGGCGACCAGTCCGTCGCGCAGGTGGGCGGCGAGCTGGCCGTTGACCCGGCTCTGCGTCGCCAGGCCGACCCCGCCGAGGCAGGTGATCAGAACGGCCGCCGCGCGGGCCAGCGCCGGCCGGGTGGCTAGATCCATCGGTGGCGGACCGCGTGGACGGCTAACTGGAACCGGGAGGTCGCGCCCGCGTGGTCCATCAGGCGCTGGAGGTGGCGGAAGACGGTCCGGCGGCTCACCCCGAGCTGCCGGGCGATGGAGTCGTCGTTGGCGCCTGCCGCGAGTAGACCCAGCAAACGCTGCTCTATGGGTTGGACCGGCGAGGGGGCTCTAGCGCCAGCGTGCAGCGGTACGGCCAACCGCCACGACGCCTCGAACAGGCCGATCAGCGCTGACAGGAGACTGCTGGGGCGCACGACTAGAAGCGAGCGGTTCACATCGGCCTCCGCGACCGGTAGTGACACCGTGGCGAACTGCTGGTCAACGATAGTCAGCTTCACCGGCACCTCTGGGAGCACTCGAGCCTGCTCCCCCGCGGCGACACAAGGCTGGATGTTCTGGGCGTAGCGCCCAGGGTCCTCTATGGCCGCTCGCGCGTACACGACCTTGTAAGTCACGTCACCGCGGGCGAGTTGCTCCATCTCGGCGTTGTTGACGTGCCCCTCGGTGAAGTACGGCGGCGAGTCAAGCCTGCGGATCTCTTTGCGCGCGCTCAGCTCCATCTGCTGGATGCGCTGCGCGATGGCCGTACCGGTGACGACCTCGATGAGGTCGTCCGTGCGCTGGGGGGACACCGCGCGCCGGAACGTGTCGTAGGCGTTGAGCGTGGCTACCCGCGCCTGCTCCAATTCGGACTCGCGGCGGCGGCTGAGGATCTGCAGCCCGCTCGCGGGTGGGACCGGAGTCACAATCCGGCCATCCGCCCCACCGGTCCCGACCAGGCCCGCGTCCACGAGGGTGCGCACGGCGGGGGTGACGATGTCGATCGGTTCGGCGAGGCCGATGGAGACCTGGTCGATCGTGGACGGACCGGTGCGCAGCAGGTAGAGGTATGCGCGGATCTCGTCGTCCGGCAGGCCCAGCCTGCTCAGGTGCGGCGCGAGGTCGCCGTCGGACATGGTGGTTCCTCCTGGTGGGGCCGCAGCAGGTTGGCACAGATGTGACGTTGACACAAATGTCACGTCGTGCTCGGCTGCCTGCTGGGATCGGGCACCGCCAGGGCGAAGCAGGCGGCGGCCAGGGCAAGTGCCGCGGCGGCCCCAGCGGCCGCGGCGGGACCGACGTGGTCGAGCAGCCACCCGGCGATCGGCAAGGTGATCGCGGAGCCCAGCGTGGCCGCTGTCATCACCCAGCCGAACACCTCCGCGGTGCGGCCCGCGGGTGCCAACTCACCGATGCGCACGTTCGAGGCCGCCAGCGCGGGCGCTACGGCCACCCCGCCGACCGCGAGCACGATCCCGATCACCCAGGCCGACCCGTCCGCGACCGGCGGTAGGACCAGGACGAGCGCGGCCAGCCCGAGGGCCATCAGCACGATCCGCAGCGCCAACCGGGGCGGGGCCGACCGCGCCCCGACGACGAGGCCGCCCACCAGCGACCCGATCGACCAGACGGCCACCAGCGCACCGGCGGCCGCGGGGGTGCCGAAGTCGCGCGCCCAGGCGACCACGGCCATGTCCACGACGATCAGCGGGGCGATGACGCAGAGGCTCATGACCAGCGCGGCCCGCACGCCGTGCGCCTTCAGGACCGAGCCCGCGATCCGGTGCTCGAGCGCGATGGGCTCGCGCAGGCCCGCTCGGTGCAGGGCCACCGCGAAGCCGACCGAGCCCGCCAGCGCGAGGCCCGCGCAGGTGAGGACCCCCGCCGTGCCGCCCCCGAACGCGACCACTGCCGCGATGAGCACCGGCCCGACCACCCAGAGCAACTCCTGGAGGGTGGACTCGACAGTTAGCGCTGACCTGCGCGCGGCAGGGTCATCGGTCAACCTGGGCCAGGCAGCCCTAGCGATCTGGGTCACCGGGGGCTGGGCTAGTCCAGTGACCAAACCGATCACGGCGGCTATCGGCCACCACGCCGCCGCGACCAGCGAGGGCGTGAACGCGAGCACTGTGAGACCGGTCGCGTAGGCGAGTGAAATGGCGATCATGAGGCGTGCCGGGTCACCCTGGTCGGCAGATCTACCCCGCAACGGGCCACCAACGGCTACACCCACCGTGTAGAGACCCCCGACGACACCCGATGCGATGTAAGAACCAGTCCACCCGGCGATGAGGAAAGTGGTGGCCAGCGCGGTGCCAGGTAGGTGCAGTCGGCCCAGCAGTGACCAGACGAACACGCTCGGCAGTCCGCGGACGGTGAGGAGTTGACGATATGGGCCCAGCACGTGGGCAACTCTGCCCCACACCCCCGACAGGGGGATAACGGTATGTCATTGTCGCTGGCAGACCGGTACCGCTCGATCCACCGTATGCCGAAGGCATGCCCCCAGGAGAAGATGTGACCGTGGCACTACCGACGCAGCTGAACCCGACCGAACAGGACGCCCTGGTCAAGCAGATCGGGCTGGCGCTGTTGCGGGTCGCCCCGCAGCGGTGGGCGTCGATCGTGGTCGAGTACCGCGCCACCGGCCGGTACATGGAGACCATGGGCCAGGTCACCGTGCAGGACAAGGACGGCGCCGAGGACCTGCCGGTCTCCCCGGACATCACCATGCTGTTCAGCAGGCTGCGCGCGGGCATGTACCGCGAGGGCAGGGGCACCTGGTTCAACGCGCGCTACCAGCTCGACCAGCCCTCGGCCTACAACCTGGAGTACGACCGCGACGAGCCGAAGTGGATCCAGCCGCCCCCGCCGCCCGCCTTCGCCGACGACCTGCGGATCTTCCCCAGGGACGAGGAGAACGTGCCGGAGTGGCTGGCGCGCAGGCTGGCCGCGCTGAAGCCGCCGTTCCGGGTCGCGCGCATCTTCGACGGCAAGGGCCCCAACGGCCGCCCCCTGGTCAACCGGCCGCAGGTCGACGACACCGAGCGCGAGGCGCTGCTGCGGTTCCTGGACGAGGCGCCGTTGGCACTACCGCACCGCGGTCTGGACACCGACCACCTCGACGACGAGGGCCGCCAGAGCGTGCCGGTGGCCTTCCACACCGACGGCAGCTGGATCTGGCCCGCCGCGGTCAACTACTACCTGCGTGCGCACGGTGTGGCCCCCGAGCCGGAACTGGTCGACCACATCCGCCGCACGGAGTTCACGCTGCCCGACGTCGAGGAGCACGTCAGGGCTAACGCGGCCGCCTTCCTCAACCGCGGACGGCCGCCCCGCCCGGTGCAGGTCAACGGCGCGGCGCCGGTCGAGGCCGAGGTGCCCCGGCTGCCTGACCCGCGCGCGGTCCAGCCCAAGGTCGCGGCCGGTGCTCCGGCAGCGCTACCTGATACCTCTGACGTCGCCAACGCGTTCGTCGCCGCTGGTGAGCGGGGCGCGGTCGCCGCGCCGAAGGAGGAGATGGGCCCGTTCGGGACTACCTTCGACGCGTTCAGCCCCGCGCCGGTGAACCTGGAGAACCCGCCGCCGTGGTCGCGCACCCCCGCGGACGCCGAGTCGCCGGCCTCGGCCGAGGCCGAGCCGGAGGACAAGCCGGAGTCGCCGTGGGCGCCCAAGGGCGAGGACGCGGCCGAGACCCCGCGCAACGGCCACTCGCATGCCCCGGAGCAGGCGCCGTGGGAGCGCGCGGACGAGCCGGAGGACACCGCGAAGGGCATGCGCCCGGTGGCGGAGAAGTCCCCGCTGGAGGACACCGCGCCGTGGCACCCCGAGGTCGACGAGACGGTCCCGACGCCCCCGGTGGTGGCCGAGTCCGACACGCCGTGGGCGGCGCAGCCCGCGGCACCGGCGCCGTGGCAGCAGGCCGAGCAGCCCGCCCAGGCGTGGCAGCCGGAGGCCGCTGAGGCGCCGGAGCAGCCCAGCGCACCCGCGCAGACCGACACGCCGTGGCAGGCCGAGCAGCAGCCCGTTAGCGCTAACTCGTGGCAGCCCGCTGAGCAGGCTAAGGAGCAGCCGGAGCCCGCAGCGCCCTGGCAGCCGGAGCAGGCGGTAGCGCCGTGGCAGCGCGCGCCGGAGGCCGATAAGACCCCCGCGTGGCAGCCAGAACCGGCAGCGCAAGAGGCCGAGGAAGCCCAGGCAGAGGCCACCGCGCCGTGGCAACCCGAAACCCAGTCTGACGCCCCCTGGCAGCAAGACCGCCCGGCGGAGGCCGGTGCTCACCAGCAGAGCGAGTCCACCCCGTCCTGGCAGCCGGAGCCTGTCGACGCACCTGCCCAGGCGAACCCGTCCTGGCAGCCGGAACAGCCCGCTGACGCGAAGCAGGCGCCGTGGCAGCCCGCGGGTCACGCCGACCAGCCCACGGCGCACTGGAAGCCGGACCTGGAGGACGACACGGCGGAGCGCGCGCCGTGGCAGCAGGCCCCCGAGGTTCCAGAGCAGCCGAGCGCACCATGGCAGCCAGAGGCGGCCCAGGAGCCGGAGGCCCCTGCGGCCCCGTGGCAGCCGGTAGCCCAAGAGCCCGCGTGGCAGCCGAACGCCCCAGAGGCAGCTACGCCTACCTGGGAGCCTGCGGAGCAGAAGCCCGCCGAGCCCTGGACTGAGCAGCCAGCCGCACCCGCGTGGCAGCCCGAGCAGAACGCCCAGCAGGCGGAGCCGACCGCTGGCTGGCAGCCCGAGCAGCCCAGCGCGCCGTGGCAGCAAGAGCGCCAGGTCGACACGGCCGACCAGCCCGTCGCGAACCGCGAGCAGGACATCCAGCCCCCGGCGCGCTGGCAGGAGGCCGAGGCGCCCAGCGAGGCGCCCTGGCAGCCCGCGGTGCCGGAGGCCGAGCCCGCACGCGGGCAGGACGCGCCCTGGCAGCCGGAGCAGGCCGAGGCCGCGCGGCAGCAGGACACCCCGTGGCAGCCCGCCGAGCAGGCTCCCCCGGCGGTGGAGACCACACAGCCCTGGCAGCCGGAGCAGTCGACCTGGCAGGACACCCCCGAGGCGGACATCGCGCACGGGCAGGGCGCACGCCAGGCCGGCTGGCAGCAGGACCAGAACGTCCCCGAGACGCCCTGGCAGCAGGAGCCGACCTGGCAGCCCGAGCAGAACGGTTCGTCCCGTCAGCAGGCCAACGAGGCCTCAGCCGGGTGGCAGGGTGAGCAGGCGCCGTCCCAGGCCGCTTCTGATCCGGTCGTGGTTGAGCCTGTCCGGGCGGAACAGCCGCTAGTCGCGGTAGAGCCTGCCCAGCAGGAGTTCGCCCCGCCCAGGGAGTCCGCCACCAAGGACATGCGGACCCCACCGGCGGCAGCACTACCGTCGCAGGGGCCCGCCGCCGAGGTCGTGGCCCGGTTGCGGTCGCGGTTGACCGACCTCGGGGTCTCGCCTTCGCGGTACCGGATGGGGTCGCCGTCCGAGGCCGCGTGGACGATGGAGCAGACCGGCGAGGGTTGGCGGGTCGGCTGGTTCGACGAGCGGTACGTGGCGCCCGCGGTGTTCGAGGACGTCGCGGACGCGTCGGCGTTCCTGCTGGGCAAGATCCTGCTCGACAACGCCGCCACGTCCACGCCCGCGCCGCCGCAGGACCCCGGTCCGTCGACGGTGCAGGCGTCGCTCGCCGAGTTGGAGGCGGCCCGGCCCTCGGACCTGTTCACGCCGCCGCGGCGCCCGGAGCAGCCCGCCACCGTCGCCGCGCCCGCCCCGGTGTTCGACGACGATGACGACGACTTCACCCCGCGCCGGGCGCAGCCCAGGCAGTTGCAGCGCAAGCCGGAACCGGCCGTGCGCCGTCCCGAGCCTGCCGCGCTGCGCGCCGAGCCGGTGCCGCACCGCCCCGAGCCGCTGCCGACCCGCCCCGAACCGGGTGGGCACCGCCCGGAGCCGGTGACGAACCGGACCGAGCCGACCGGCCGCAAGCCGCAGGACTGGCCGATCCAGCCCCGGCCCGGCGAGCCGCCGCTGACCCTGTTCCGCGGCAAGCAGCTGATGGAGCTGCCCCCCGGTACCGAGATCGACCGCTACGGCGAGCCGATGGGCAACCTGACCTACGCCGCGGGCACGCCGTTCGAGCGGCGCTCGCTGGTCCCCGAGTGGGTGAACCGCCCGTACCGCGCGTACCGGGTGGTCAAGCCGACCGAGGCGCTGACCGGGGTCGCCATCCCGTGGTTCGACCAGCCGGGCGGTGGGGTCGCCTACCTGCTCAAGCGGTCCATCGGGGAACTGCTCGACCACGGGAACCTGGTCGAGGTCGACGACAGGGACGCGCCGACGCTGCCGTGATTCGCGGTCGCCGCCGCCCACCCGGTCAGTCGATGACCAGGCCGTGGGCGGCGGCGAACGCGATGGCGGTGTCGAGGTCGACCCTGGCGCCGCGCAGGGAGGCCGCGACCAGGCCGTTGGCGTCGAGCCGCGCGCCGCGCAGGTCTGCCTTGTCGAGCTTGGTGCCTGCCAGGCGGGCGCCGCTGAGGTCGCAGTCGCGCAGGTCGGACTCGCGCAGGTCCGTCTCCATCAGGTTGGCCTCGCGGAAGCGCAGCCCGCGCAGCGTCGACTTGGGCAACGCGGCCCGGGCGAGGCTGACCAGGGTGAGATCGGTGTCGCGCAGCGTGATGGGGCGGAGCCGGACGTCGGTGAAGGTGGAGCCGATCAGCGAGCAGCCGGTGAACTCGCTGTCGGTGAGGGTCGTGCGGTCGAACACGCAGTTGCGGAACGCGGACGTGCGGTGGACCGACTCACCGAAGTCGGCCCGGGTGAACGTGCAGTCCACGAACACGCAGCCGGTGGTGGTCACACCGCGCAGGTCGGCACCGGTGAAGTCGCACGCGGTGAAAGTCCGCTGCTCCCAGTGCTGTTCGTGCAGGTCGGTCTCGCTGAAGTCCTCACCGGTCGTCTCCACCCGCTCAGCGTGTCACGGCACTACGACAACTGGGCGTGCGGCGTCGGCGATGAGCGTGCGGGTGACCCTGCCGTGGCGGGACCGCCCGACGACGACGCAATCCGCGCCCGCCTGCTCGGCAGCGGACTCTATGCCGCGCGCAGGATCCCCGGTGATGTGCACGACCTCCCAAGGCACGCCTATCGGGTCGAGGTAGCGGGTCGCGTCTAGGCGAAGCTCATCGGCATATGCCTCGGCGGCCTCACGCGCACCGGTAATGCCAACGCCAGTCCAGTACGCGGGATTGGCCAACTGCTCTACGAAGACGAGCACGAGTCGGGCGTGTTCACGGCGGGCCAACCCGGCTGCCCACGCGAACGCGTTGAGCGAGGCCTGGCTGCCGTCGACCCCGACGACGATGGTCGTCAGCCCGTCCTTCACACCTGTAGATCGTAGGGTGGTCGCCGTGGGCTTGGCGTGGATTGACCTGGTTCAGGTGCGGTGGATCGACTGGGCGAAGCCGAAGACGACGTCGGGGTCGTAGCGGCGGGCGACGCTGTCCAGCCTGCTCAGGTTCGGTCCGTAGTAGGCGGTACCCCAGTCAGGCATGGCTGTCTCGATGTAGTTGACGTAGCCGCCTCTAGCGCCGATCCGACCGAGCGCGTCGCGGACCTGGGCGACCGCTCTTGCCGCTGCCTCGTGTTTGTCCACTGTGGTCTTCTGGTAGATCTGGATGGTGCCGAGCGCGTCGCGGTGGGGGAACGCGGTCGCGGACGGGTCCACTCTGGACACAGCGCCACCGAGGGAGTCCAGCAGCAGGTCCATGTCGGTGCGGCCGTCGAGGACGTCGACCAGGGCGGCCGGGTCGGCGACGGGCTCGGACAGGATCCGTGACGACGCCGCGAAGGTAGCTCTAGGCGAGGAGTCCACGGTGCACTGGCTGTGGGCGCAACCCGCGAAGAAGCGCATCGCGTCGAGGTAGGACTTCTGCTGCACCAACCGGTTGGCAGGTTTCCCCGCAGCGGCGATGAACTCGTCCAGCAGCGGGTTGAGCCCGGACTGGGGGCCGACGAAGCAACCGGTGAGCCGGGCGGTCGGGGTGCGGCCGCCGGTGATGACGACGGTGGACCACAGTTCGTCGGGCGCCTTCGCGGTCCACTGCTGCCACGCGCCGACCACGGCCGCCGCGCCGTCGGTGAAGCCGAGTTGGAAGACCGTGACCGACGGGGCAGGTTCGGTGGAGAAGGTGAACGAGGTCGTGATGCCGAAGTTGCCACCGCCACCACCACGCAGCGCCCAATAGAGGTCCTGCTCGTTGCTGGGCGTCGCGGTGCGGACAACGCTGTCGGCCGTGACGACCTGAGCCGACACGAGCCGGTCGCAGGTCAGGCCGTACTTGCGGGTGAGCACGCCGAGGCCGCCACCGAGGGTCAAGCCTGCGATGCCCACCGTGGGACAGGTACCCGCAGGCAGGCAACGACCGGCGGCCGCCAAGGCGGTGTAGACGTCGATGAGGCGCGCGCCCGCACCGATGACAGCGGTCCCGTCAGGCCTAACGTCCACTGCGGACATTCCACGCAGGTCGACGACAAGACCACCATCGGGGGCGGAGTACCCGGCGTAGCTGTGGCCACCGCTACGGGCGGCGATCGGGAGGTAAGAGTCCCTGGCTAGGGCAATGCAGGCCTGTACGTGGTCGGTGGTGCCGCACATCGCCACAGCGGCGGGCGCGCGCTGGTCGTACACAGGGTTGAACGATCGACGGGCCTCGGCGTACCCCTTGTCGCTGACTTGCAGCAACGCACCGCCAAGCCGTTTGCGCAACCCGTCGAAGTCAGGAGGAACTGCCGAAGGCCGCGCACTCGTCGACACGGGCGGCGCACTGGCAGTGGTCGTCGGTGGCGCTGCCCCTGGTTGTTCGTTCCCCGAACACGACACCGCCGTGACAGCCGCGCCGACGCCCGCGGCCCGCAGAAAAGCCCTCCTGCTGAACACTCCCCGACCTCCCCAAGTGTTCCCGATCACACCTGTCTGATCACACCACTCCCGCGGCCATCCCGCATAGCGCTACCTGGTCCGACACGGTCCCAGTAGACACTGGGCGGGCGGTGGAACCCAGACCCGGGACCGCATTGTGATCCACCTTGGTCCAGACCAGGTGTCCACAACGCCCCGAGTTGTCCACAGGTCAACGCGAGCCCTGTACCCGGGCGCCCACCGGTGGCAGGGTGGCGAAGGTGACAAAGTCATTCGCATCCAGCGCCGATCTCGAGCGCAAAGTCGAGACCTTCACCGAGCTGGCCGACGGCGTCTACGCGTTGACCGCGGAGGGCGATCCCAACGTCGGCGCCATCGAGGGCGAGGACTTCCTGGTCTGCTTCGAGGCCAGGGCCACGCCGGTCGCCGCGCGCCGCTGGCTAGACCAGCTGCGCGAGCGCACCGGCAAACCGGTGCGCTACCTGGTGCTCAGCCACTACCACGCGGTCCGGGTGCTGGGCGCCAGCGCGTTCGACGCCCAGGAGATCGTGACGCACGAGACCACCCGCACGCTCATCGCCGAGCGCGGCGAGGCGGACTGGGCGAGCGAGTTCGGCCGCATGCCCCGGCTGTTCGAGGAGCCCGAGAGCGTCCCCGGTCTGACCTGGCCGACGCTGACCTTCACCGACCGGCTGGTCATCCCGCTCGGCGGCGACCGGGGCGATCTGGTGCTGGCGCACTGCGGGCGCGGGCACACCGCGGGCGACATCGTCGCCTGGCTGCCCAAGCACAAGATCCTCTTCGCCGGTGACCTGGTGGAGGCCAGGGCAGCGCTCTACACCGGCGACGCGTTCCACGACGACTGGGCGACCTCCACTTTGGACCGGGTGGCCGAGTTCGACGCCGAGGTGCTCGTCGGCGGCCGGGGCGCGGTCGCCACCGGCCGGGCCGAGGTGGCCGCCGCCATCGCGCAGAGCAGGCACTTCCTCGACGAGCTGCGCCGCATCGTCGGCGAGGTGCACGGCAGGGGCGGCACGGTCGCCGAGGCGTTCCGCGCCACGCACACCGCGCTCGAGCCGGAGTACGGCCGGTGGCCGATCTTCGAGCACTGCCTGCCCTTCGACGTGCAGCGCTACTGGGACGAGCTCGACGGCACCGACTGGCCGGTCGTCTGGACCGCCGAGCGCGACCGCGAGGTCTGGGCCGCCCTCCAGGAGGACGGGCAGCAGGAGGAGCAGCGGTGACCGAGCCAGTCCTCATCGTCGGCGCGGGCCCGGTCGGCATGACCGGGGCGCTCGTGCTGGCCAGGCACGGGGTGCCGAGCGTGGTGGTCGACGCGCTGCCCGGCCGGATGCTGGAGGGCAGCCGGGCGATCTGCGTGCAGCGCGACGTGCTGGACGTGCTGGAGCGGGTCGGCGCAGGCCACGACGTGGTCGGCCTCGGCGTCACCTGGTACTCGGGGCGGATCTTCTACCGGGAGCACGAGGTGTTCTCGATGAAGCTGCCCGAGCCCGCGCCGGGGCACTTCCCGCCGTTCGTGAACACGCCGCAGAACAGCATCGAGCACGTCCTGGAGCGGCGGGTGCTGGCCGAGCCGCTGATCGACCTGCGCTACCGCACGAAGGCGGTCGACGTCAGCCAGGACGACGACGGGGTCACCCTCACCGTGGAGGGCCCCGCCGGGGTCGAGGAGGTGCGCGGGTCGCACTGCATCGCGGCCGACGGCAACCGCTCGACGCTGCGCAAGCTGCTGGGCATCCCGTTCGAGGGCCACTCCTTCGGCGACAAGTTCCTGATCACCGACATCCGGGCCCGGTTCGACTTCCCGATGCCCGAGCGCCGGTTCTACTTCGACCCGGAGTGGAACCCCGGTCGGCAGGCGCTGCTGCACCCCCAGCCGGACTCGGTGTGGCGCATCGACTGGCAGGTGCCCGACGAGTACGACCTGGCCGCCGAGCAGGCCAACGGCGACCTGGACAAGCGCATCCGCACCGTCATCGGCGACATCGACTACGAGTTGGTCTGGGCCTCCCTCTACCGCTTCCACCAGCGCCGCGTGCCGACCATGCGGCAGGGCCGGGTGCTGCTCGCGGGCGACTCGGCGCACATCATGAGCCCGTTCGGCGCCCGGGGGATGAACTCCGGCATCGCCGACGTGGAGAACGCCGCCTGGAAGATCGCCGCCATCCGGCGCGGCTGGGGCGGCCCGGGGCTGCTGGACAGCTACGACCTGGAGCGCGGCCCGGCCACCGACGAGAACCTCCGGGTCACCAGCACCACCATGCGCTTCCTCTGCCCGGCCGACGAGGACGAGTGGACCCGCCGCCGCGACATCCTGGAGCGCAGCGTCACCGATCCCGCCGCCCGCGCCGAGATCGACAGCGGCAAGTTGTCCGAGCCGTACTGGTACCTGGACTCCCCCCTCACGACTGCCGCCCCGGCCGACGAGATCGCCCGCTTCCCGCGCGAGGCAGGCGTCCCCCGGCCACCGCTGCCCGGTGTGCTGTGCCCGGACTTCGCCTTCCCGGACGGCAGCCGACTGCGGGACCACCTGGGGCCGCGGTTCACGCTCCTGGTGCTCGACGGACAGGCGCCCGACGAGACGGCAGACCCAGCGGATCCGGCGCACGACTTGCGGGTCGTCGTCTTACCCGCGGACCAGACCGCACTGGAGATCCCGGCGGGCGGGGCGGTACTGGTCCGCCCGGACGGCTTCATCGCGGCGGTCCTCCCGAGCGCCGAGTCACCGCACGACGCCATCCGGCGAGCTACCGGGTGGGTGGTCGAGACGGTGTGAACCGCGGGCGCTCCCGACGAGTACCGGTGGTTCGGGAGCGCCTGCGGGCCACTAGCTCGGCTGATGGCGGGAGATGTCTGCCAAGGGCAGGGCGGCGGGCGCGGTGGCGGGCACGGCGGGCGAGCGCGGGGCTGTGGGCTGGACGCGGCGGTATGGGGTGCCCTGCGCCGGGCGTTGGTCCGCGGTGCCCTTGTTGGGCCACAGCGAGAAGGCCCGTTCGGCTTGGGCGGTGATGGTGAGCGAGGGGTTCACGCCGAGGTTGGCGGTGATGGCCGAGCCGTCGACGACGGACAGGCCCGGGTAGTTGTGCACGCGGTGGTACGGGTCCAGGACGCCGTCCTGCGGGGTGGCGCCGATGGGGCAGCCGCCGATGAAGTGCGCGGTGAGCGGGATGTTGGCCAGATCGCCCCAGGTGCCGCCGGGCAGGCCGGAGATGTGCTTGGCGGTGAGCTGGTTGGCCTCGTACCCGGCCGGGATGAACGAGGGGTTGGGCTCGCCGTGGCCCTGGCGCGAGGTGTACTTGCGGCGGCCGAACCAGCCGGGCCGGGTGTAGGTGGTGATGGAGTTGTCCAGGCTCTGCATCACCAGCAGGATCACCGTGCGCTCGCTCCAGCGGTAGGCCTGCAGGAGCCGGGTCGTCAGGATCGGGTGGCGCAGCGCGTACCGCAGGGCCTGGCGCCAGCGCGGCACCGGCGAGGAGCCGTCGGTCGCCAGGGTCTGCAGCAGGCTCATCGCGTTGCTGCCCTTGCCGTAGCGCACCGGCTCGATGTGGGTGTTCTCGTCGGGGTGGAACGACGAGGTGATCGCGACGCCGCGGCTGTAGTCGTGCGCCGGGTCCACTGTGGTGCGACCGGCACCCAGGATCGCCTCCGAGTTGGTCCGCGTCAGCTCGCCCAGGCGCGGCGAGAGCTCGGGCAGGTCACCGGAATCGCGCATGGCGTGCAACAGGTTCTGGGTGCCCCAGGTCCCCGCGGCCAAGACGACCTGCCCCGCCGTGATCGTGGTCCGGAACTCCTTGGACCGCCGACCTGTCTTGCGCAGCTCCAGCTCGAAGCCATCCCCGTTGGGGCGAACGGCCGTGACTGTCGTCAGTGGAATGACCTGCGCGCCGTTCTTCTCCGCCAGGTAGAGGTAGTTCTTGACCAGAGTGTTCTTAGCGCCGACCCGACAACCGGTCATGCACGAGCCGCACTCGGTACAGCCAACGCGCGCAGGGCCTTCACCGCCGAAGAACGGGTCCGCGTCCCTCTTGCCCGGAGAGCCGAAGTACACCGCGACCGGCGTCGGGTGGTAGCTGTCGGCGACCCCCATGTCGGCGGCGACCTTCTGCATCACCTCGTCCGACGGCGTCACCGTCGGGTTCGTGACCACGCCCAACATGCGCGTCGCCTGGTCGTAGTGCGGCGCCAACTCCGACTCCCAGTCGGTGATGTGCGCCCACTGCCGGTCTTGGTAGAACGGCTTCAACGGCCGGTAGTGCGTGTTCGCGTAGACCAGGGACCCACCGCCGACACCCGCGCCCGCCAGCACCAGGACGTCCTTGAGCAGGTGGATGCGTTGGATGCCGTAGCACCCCAACTGCGGGGCCCACAGGTAGTTGCGCACGTCCCACGACGTCTTGGCGAACTCGTCGTCGGCGAAGCGGCGCCCGGCCTCGACCACCGCGACCCGGTAGCCCTTCTCGGTCAGCCGGAGCGCGGCCACGCTGCCGCCGAAACCGGAACCCACCACCACGACGTCGTAGTCCGGCAAGTTACCGGTGAGTTGCGCGCCCATCCCGCCAGGCTAGGCGCCGCCCCGGGCGCCCGGCTAGAGCCGCGACCAACTTTTCTGTGACCGGCGGTAACACGACACCGTCAGCCGACGTCGGACCGCAAGACGCCGTAGAGCACCATGTCCCGACGCTCGCCGCCACGCAGCTGCGCACCCCGCGCGACGCCCTCCCGCTGCAGACCTGCCCCGGCCAGCGCCCGCTGGGCGGGCAGGTTGGACACGTCGGTCGACGCCTCCAGCCGGTCCAGGTCGGTCGTCGCGAACAGGTGCCCGACCAGCAACCGCAGCGCCGCGACACC
The DNA here is from genome assembly GCF_024171945.1 of Actinokineospora globicatena. Taxonomy (GTDB): domain Bacteria; phylum Actinomycetota; class Actinomycetes; order Mycobacteriales; family Pseudonocardiaceae; genus Actinokineospora; species Actinokineospora globicatena. The sequence continues at coordinate 1,675,281 of NZ_JAMTCR010000002.1, read as the reverse complement.
GGCGCCCCGGCCCCGCGCCGACGGCAGCAGCCCGATCCCCATGTTCCACGCCGAGCACGCCCGGGTCGGCCCGTAGGACACCAGGTGCCAGCTCACGTCGCCGAGCAGCTCGCCGGTCGCCACGTCGATGACGACCGCGCGGTCCAGGTCGACCGGCCGCGACGTCGGCCTCGGGTCCGGGTCGACGTCGAACGCGCCGTCGGACTCCGCCCGCAACCGCTCCACCTCGCCCTCGGCGGGCTCGGCCAGGCCGAACCCGCCACCCGAGGCCAGCAGCCGCCTCATGCGCGGACCGTCAGGCCGACCTTCTGGAACTCCTTGAGGTCGGAGTACCCGGTCTTCGCCATCGACCTGCGCAGCGCGCCGAACAGGTTGACCAGGCCGTCGGCGTCGGTGGACGGACCGAACAGCAGGGTCTTGAGGTCCACCTCGACGTCCTCGGCGACCGGCAGCACCCGGCTGCGCGGCAGCGACGGGTGCGCGGCGGCGGAGGTCCAGTACAGGCCCTGCCCCGGCGCCTCGGCGGCCAGCGCGAGCGGCGCGCCGAGCATGACCGCGTCCGCGCCGCAGGCGATGGACTTGGCGATGTCGCCGCTGGCGTGCACGTCACCGTCGGCGATCACGTGCACGTACCTACCGCCGGTCTCGTCCAGGTAGTCCCGACGGGCGGCGGCAGCGTCAACGATCGCCGTTGCCATCGGGGTCCCGATCCCCAGCGCGCTGTCGGTGGTCGTGATCCCCGCGCAGTGCCCGTAGCCCACGATCACGCCCGCAGCGCCGGTGCGCATCAGGTGCATCGCGGTGCGGTAGTCGTGCACGCCACCGGCGATGACCGGCACGTCCAGGTCGGCGATGAACCGCTTGAGGTTCAGCGGGTCGTCAGCATCGGACTCGCGGGCCACGTGCTCGGCGGAGACGATCGTGCCCTGCACGACCAGCACCTCCACCCCGGCGGCCAGCAGGTGCGGGGTCAGCTCGGCGGCCCGCTGCGGGCTCACCCGCGCCGCCACCGTCACCCCGGACTCGCGGACCGGCCGGATGGCCTCGGCGATCAGCTCGACCTGGATCGGCGCCGCGTGCAGCCGCTGCAGCTCGGCCACCAGCAGCCCGGGGTCGTCGCCCTTCTCGGCCGCGCTGACCAGCCGCAGCAGCGCGTCCTCGACATCGGCGTGCCGCGCCCACAGGCCCTCGGCATTGATCACACCCAGCCCGCCGAGCTCCCCGACGGCCACCGCGGTGGCTGGCGAGACGGTCGCGTCGGTCGGGTGGGTGATCAGCGGGATGTCGAACCGGTAGGCGTCGATCTGCCAGGTGGTCGCGACGTCCTTGGACGAGCGGGTGCGCCGCGACGGCACGATCTCCACCTCGTCGAGCCCGTAGGCGCGGCGGGCGGTCCGGCCCATGCCGATGTCGACAAGATCCCGCACGGGGGTGTTCCTTTCCGAGCGCTGAACCAGGTCAGCGGGTGGTGTAGTTGGGCGCCTCGACGGTCATGGTGATGTCGTGCGGGTGGCTCTCCTTGAGCCCGGCCGCGGTGATCCGCACCAGCTGCGCCTGCTTGAGCTCGGCGATGGTGCGCGCCCCGGTGAAGCCCATGCCCGCGCGCAGACCGCCGGTGAGCTGGTGGACCACGCTGGCGAGCGGGCCGCGGAACGGGATGCGGCCCTCGATGCCCTGGGGCACCAGCTTGTCGTCGGAGAGCACGTCGTCCTGGGCGTAGCGGTCCTTGGAGTAGGACTTGCCCTCGCCGCGCGAGCGCATCGCGCCGAGCGAGCCCATGCCCCGGTAGGACTTGAACTGCTTGCCGTTGACCAGGATCAACTCGCCGGGCGCCTCGGCGGTGCCCGCGAGCAGGCTGCCGAGCATGACCGCGTCCGCACCGGCCGCGATGGCCTTGGCGATGTCGCCGGAGTACTGGATGCCGCCGTCGCCGATCACCGGCACGCCAGCCGGGCCCGCGGCGAGCGAGGCCTCGTAGATCGCGGTGATCTGCGGCACGCCGACGCCCGCGACCACCCGGGTGGTGCAGATCGAGCCGGGGCCGACGCCGACCTTCACGCCGTCGGCGCCCGCGTCCACCATGGCCTGCGCGCCCGCGCGGGTGGCCACGTTGCCGCCGACCACGTCGACCGCGTCGCCGAGTTCCTTCTTCAGCCTGGTCACCACGTCGAGCACGGCGCGGCCGTGGCCGTGGGCGGTGTCGACCATCAGCACGTCCACCCCGGCGTCGAACAGGGTCATCGCGCGCTTGTAGCCGTCCTCGCCGACGCCGACCGCGGCACCGCAGATGAGCCTGCCGTCGGGGTCCTTGCTGGCGTTGGGGTACTGCTCGGTCTTGACGAAGTCCTTGACGGTGATCAGGCCGCGCAGCTTGCCGTCGCCGTCGATGATCGGCAGCTTCTCCACCTTGTGGCGGCGCAGCAGCCCGAGCGCGGCCTCGGCCGACACGCCGACCTGGGCGGTGACCAGCGGGCCCTTGGTCATGACCTCGCTGACCAGCCGGGTGTGGTCGACCTCGAAGCGCATGTCCCGGTTGGTGATGATCCCCACCAGGATGCCCTCGGCGTCGGTGACCGGGAGCCCGGAGATGCGGTAGCGCGCGCACATCGCGTCCACCTCGGCGAGGGTGTCGCCGGGCGAGCAGGTGACCGGGTCGGTGACCATGCCCGCCTCGGAGCGCTTGACCGTCTCCGCCTGCCGCGCCTGCTCCTCGATGGACAGGTTGCGCTGCAGGATGCCGATGCCGCCCTGGCGGGCCATCGCGATGGCCATCCTGGCCTCGGTGACCGTGTCCATCGCCGCCGACGCGACCGGGATGCGCAGCGTGACGTTGCGCGAGATCCGGGTCGACGTGTCGACAGTGCTCGGGATCACATCCGATTGGGCGGGTTGGAGCAGCACGTCGTCGAAGGTGAGTCCGAGGGTGGCGAACTTGGGCGGGACCCCGTCAGCGTTGAGCTCGCTGGTCATGGTGGGTGGCGGACCTTCCTGCACGGCTGGCGGTCCCGGTGGCCGGACCGGGGTTCTCGGGGGTGGCCTGGTGCCGCGCCGTGAGCCCACGAGGTGCGCAGGTGGCCCGGTTCCCCCATGGTATCCGGGCACCCGCTCGACCCCGCCCGGTACCGTGCGTGGTCGTGCCGCATGACGCGATTCCGCCCAACCCGTTCTCCGGTGGACCGTGGGACGACAGGTCCACCGGGGACCACAGCGGCGCGCTGCCGCCCGACCCGTTCGCCGGTGACCCGGACGACCCGGCCAAGGCGCTGCTCGACGACGCGACCGACGACGAGGCAGGCCCGCCGATGAGCGAGCAGGAGCGCGAGGAGCTGCTCGCCGACCTGTCGGACCTGGCCGTCTACCAGGCGTTGCTGGAGCCGCGCGGCGTGCGCGGCATCGTGGTGGACTGCGGCGAGTGCCAGGAGCCGCACTACCACGACTGGGCGCTGCTGGCGGCCAGCCTGGAGCAGCTGCTCAACGACGGCAAGATGCGCCCGCACGAGCCCGCGTTCGACCCGGACCCGGCCAGCTACGTCAGCTGGGAGTACTGCCGGGGCTACGCCGACGGCGTCACCGCGAGCGAGAACGCCCTCTAGCCGCTTAGACCCCCGGGACAACCCGCGAAAAGGCCCCGTAGGAGCGTCCTACGGGGCCTTTTGCGACTGCTGGGTGTCAGGAGGTCGAGTCGACGCCGATCGGCGCGGAGAGCGGACCGGACTGCGTCCCGGTGCCGGACTGCGGCACCCCGCCCGAGGGCGGCTCGTTGAGCCTGGGCCCCTCGGTCTGCGGCTCGGTGGTCTCCACCGGGGGCTGCGAGGTGGTCGACGGGGTCGACGGCTCGGTGGTCGGCACCGGCGGCGAGCTCGGCGACGACGTCGGCTGCGGCGCCGGGTTGACCGTGGTCGTGGTGGTCGACTGGGTCGTGCTCACCGGCGGCAGCATGGTCGGGGTGGCCGACGGCGGCGGCTGCACCCCGTTGGCGGGGGAGCCGGGCAGCTGGGAGAGCAGGTCGGCGTGGGTGGCGGCCAGTTCGGCGGCACCGTCCTCGCTCGCGACCGACGGCAGACCCTTCTTGGCGTCCTCCAGCTTGGACTTCGCCTCGGCGACCTTGCCCTCGGCGAGGGCGGTCTGGGCGACGTCGAGGTCCTGGCGCACCGACGCGGCCGCCTCGACGGAGCGGGCGTGGTCGGCGTAGAGGACCTTGGTGAGGCTCCACAGGGTGTCGCCCGGCTGGGCGTCGCGGGCGGCGAGGCCCGCGCCGGTGAAGGCGATGGCCAGCACCGCGGCCGCGGCGGCGAACGGCACCAGGAGCCTGGGTCTGCGCCGCCTGCGGGCCTTCGCGGCGGCCACGGTCGCCACCGCGAGCTTGGCGTCCACCAGCTCGCCGATCGGCGCCGAGTCGACCTCGTCGCGCCAGGAGCTCAGCAGCGCTGCCAGCTCGTCGTCGCGGAAGTCGACCGGCAGGTCGGTGTCGAAAGCGGAGCCGTCGATCGGGTCGACGTCGAGCCGCTCGCCCCGGACCGCGGCGCCGAGCGCGTCGAGGAACGCGTCGTCGGCGTGCACCCGGGAGATGTCGACCGCGTCGTCGGCCAGGTCGGCCTCGGCGAGGTCGGCGTAGTCCGCGTGGTCGAGGTCGTCGAGCCTGCCGGTGAAGGCACCGAGGCGCAGGTCGGAATCGAACGAGAACGGGGTCACGTTCGAGTGGTCACCCCGGGTGGTGGACATCGCGTCGTCCACGCCGCGCTCATCGCGATCGCTCTGGTCGGGCACTTCAGGCCACCTCCTCCGCCGACAAAGTCTTGCGCAACCTGGCAAGTGCCCGGTGTTGGGCCACCCGAACCGCACCGGGGGTGGATCCCACCGCCTCGGCTGTCTCCTCCGCCGAGAGCCCCACCACGACCCGCAGTACGACGATCTCGCGTTGCTTGTCCGGTAGCACTGACAGCAGCTCACTCATCCGGCGCGACAGCTCCCCCTGCATCAGCCGCTGCTCCGGCCCTGCCTCGGTCTCCGGTTCGTCAGGTACGTCGGCGACCGGCTCTGATCGGTTACGCGCTGCCGCGCGGTGCGCGTCGGCGACCTTGTGCGCGGCGATGCCGTAGACGAAGGCCAGGAACGGGCGGCCTTGGTCGCGGTAGCCGGGCAGGGCCGTCAACACCGCGAGACACACCTCCTGCGCCACGTCGTCCGCCGAGGCGAACGAGCGTTCCTGCCTGCCGACACGGGCGCGGCAGTACCGCACCACCAGGGGCCGAACGGACGCCAGCACCCGCTCCACCGCGCGAGGGTCACCCTCGACGGCAGCGCTCACCGACGCGTCCAGTCCGTCCCCCAATGTGGTCATCGCAGAGTGCAGCCCTGGTGTTACGAGTGCGGTCATCTGAAGGACACCGAATCGCAGCCGTCGTCCGACACGGGGTCCACCGTACCGCCCTGCTCGGTGGCGCGGCGCCCGCGACGGCTGTCGAGCGGCCGGAGCGGGCGCGCGGTGGCAGGCGACACAGTAGTCGTCGGCACAAGTGCCCCACCGGTCGGCGGAGTGGGCACACACGAACAGCCGTGCGGGCCCGGTGCGCTTCGGGCACGCACGGCTGTTCGCCGACGCTGGTGCGGTTAGGAGACCAGGCCGCGCCGGAACCCGTGGGCCACTGCCTGGGCGCGGTCGCGGACGCCGAGCTTGCGGAACAACCGCCGCGCGTGCGTCTTCACCGTGTCCTCCGACAGGTAGAGCTCGCGGCCGATCTGGCCGTTGCTCTTGCCCTGGCTCATCCCGCGCAGCACTTGCAGCTCGCGGTCGGTCAGCTGCACGCCCGGGTCGGACGGCTGCCGTGGTGCTGGTACCGAGGTGCTTGCCAGCGTGTGGGCGAGCGCGGCGACCAGCTCGGGACGCGAGGCGTCCCAGCGCAGGTACCCGCGTGCGCCACCGGCGATGGCCGCGGCGATGCTGCCCGCGTCGTCCGGTGCGCCGAACACGATGACGTTCGCCTGGGGGTTGGCCGAGACCAACCGCCGTGTCGCCTCCACGCCGGTGGGCACCGCGCGCTGGGTGCCGACGAGGACCACGTCCACCGGCTGCCGGGAGAACCGGGCGAGCAGCTCGTCACCGTGCGCTACGCAGTCGATGCGACTGACCCCTGGCACAGCAGACATGACACGGGTCAAGCCCTCCCGAACGCTGCGGCGGTCGTCGCAGATCAAGACCGTCGTCACGGGGACTCCCTTCCTGCAGCCGAGTGACGTTCCATAACCCCTATCGGACGCCGGCGCCCGAACCTTGACACGATTCGGTGGTAAATCTGTCAACCAATCCACCGAAGGACCGGACCGCCGATGTCACCTGTTCGGACCAAGGTCAAAACCCGAGGTCGGGACCCATGGCGAGGCCGTGGCCAGTGCCCGGCCGACCGGGTCGGCGTGTCGTAACACACAGTCAAGGTCGTTGCCCGCCGCCGACCGGTGTTCCGAGGCCCGTTCGGGTTCCAGGTCGGCCAGCACGATGCGACTGGGCCAACGCAGCGGGATCATCCCGTGGGTGATCGACTCGCGCAGGCAGGTGGTGATCTCGGCGACCGCCCCCGCGCGATCACCCGTCCCGGCGAGGACAACCCCGAGGACGAGCCGCGACTTGGCCAGCAGGCGCACCGACGGAGATCGCCGCGCGGCGGCCGCAGCGGCCCTCGCGGGTGCCTCCGCGGCGGCCGGGTGCCCGGCGGCCAACTCGACCTCGGCGGCCACCCAGCCGCGTTTGATCTCGGCCCGCCAGCCGCCATCCCCCGAGGCGGACTCGATTCCGATCAGCGCCCGCGCCTCACCGAGCCTGCCGAGCCCGATCGCGTCGGCGGCGAGGCCGAGCAGGACGTCGGACCGCGCGGCCGCCGCGTCGGTCCCGTCAGCCGCCCGCGCTGCCCGCTGATCTTGCGGTGATCGTTTCCCGGCGACCAGCCCGGCGGCGGCGAGGCGGCGCAGACCGAGCGCGTCGAGTTCGCGCGCGGCCGCGTGCCCGCCCAGTTGCCTGCGGTGCGCGGCGAGGGTCGCGGCGGCGAGGGCGGCCAGCACGGGATCGGTTCCGTTGATCACCGGCCAGACCAGCGCGGCCGCCGCCGCGTAGCGCCCCTGGCCACCCAGAGTGACCGAGGCCAACCAGGCGGCCCGGCCGCCAACACCCACCCTCAGTGGGTGTTCGCCCGGATTCGAACCGAACGCGGCCGCCCAGCCCGCCTCACGATCGTGGTCACTCACCCGGCTGATCCTGCTCCACCCGCTCGGACCGGGGGTCGGCAGCGAGCAGCAGCGCCTCGACCCTGGCGAGCGCGCCGGGCAGGTCGACCAGCCGCTCGGCCCTGGCGGGCAGGTCGGTGCCCACCCACCCGGGTCCGCCCGCGAACACGTGCGCCCGCTGGCTGGTGCGCGGGATCTGGGCCAGCGCCGCGCCGCCCGCGTGGCCGGGCACCTGAGCCCACACCACGACCGCCGCCGGGGCGATCCGGCGGACGGCTGCGGCGAGCGCGGCACCGGGCACGGCGGCGCCCAGCATGACAGTGCCGATCCGGCGGCGGGCGAGGGCGGCGCGCAGCACGTAGAGCGGGAGGCTGTGCGTCTCGTGCGGCGCGCAGCAGAGCATCACCGGGCGCGGGTTGCGCGGGACCGGGACCAGCGGCGTCTGGCGGATCATGGCGGCCAGCACGCACTCGTTGACGAGGTGCTCGACCTCGACGCAGTCCCCCGACGCCGCCCACCGGCCCGCGACCGCGTTCAGCACCGGCCGCACCACCTCGTCCCACGCGGCGACCACCCCGTCGGCGGCGATCGCCTCGGTGATGATCCGCTGCACCGACCGGTCGTCCATGGCCATCGCGGCCCGCCCGAGCCCGCGCGCGGCGGAGACCTCGCCCGGCAGCGACAGCCTGCGACCGCCGTGCGGCTTGGCGCCGGTGAACTCGGTGACGTCGCCGGGGCTGGCGCGCAGCGCGTACTCGGCGGCCTCGGCCGGTGCCGCGCCCTCGAGCAGCGCGCTGCGCATGAGTTCCAGCCGCGCGACGTCGGCGGGCCCGTACCTGCGGTGCTTGCCCACGGCGTGCCCGGTCGGGCCGAGGCCGTAGCGGCGGTCCCACGTGCGCAGCGTCGACGGCGCGATGCCGAGCCTGCGGGCCACCGCGGCCACCGGGAGGGTTGGTTCGACCGGGACCTTCTCGTCCGAGGACCGGGGTGTCGTTACAGCGCGGGCGCCGCGCGGACGGCGCGGGACCGGGAGTCGACCACGCTCGGTGGAGAGGTCCGCGTGGTCGGACGGGATGTCGGCCACCACAGGCCCATCGTCGGGTGACACGACCGGACCGGCAACCGGACGAGTTGACCACGCTGCGTCGACTGGGTGAATCCGATCGGCTGAATCGCGTATCCGATGAGTCGATCACCCTTGAACAAGGGTTGGCGCGCTTCTAACGTCTAAGCCGCTGCACCAAATGGAGTATTGACTCCGCAAGTCCACTCGTCAGGAGGCGGCCACCATGGCGGACACTCGCAGGCTCCCCGGTCCGAACGCCGACGTGTGGGACTGGCAGCTCGACGGTTCCTGCCGCGGCATGGACAGCGCGTTCTTCTTCCACCCCGACGGCGAGCGCGGCCCGGCGCGGGCCAGGCGCGAGGCGAAGGCGAAGGCGATCTGCCAGGCGTGCCCGGTGCTGTCGCTGTGCCGCAGCCACGCGCTGGCGGTGCACGAGCCCTACGGGATCTGGGGCGGGCTCTCGGAGTCCGAGCGCGAGGCGATCATCAAGACCGAGAAGCGCACGCTGGCCGTGGCCAAGTAGCCCGGAAAAGACCAAGGACCCGGTCGGGATTCGACCGGGTCCTTCGTGTCTCAAGCCGTCGGATCAGTGCCCGTGGCCGTGACCGTGCCCGTGGCCACCAGCGGACCCGGACTCGTCTTCCTTCTTCTCCACGACCGCGCTCTCGGTGGTGAGCACCATGCGCGCGATGGAGGCGGCGTTGGCGACCGCGGAGCGGGTCACCTTCACCGGGTCGACGACGCCGTCGGCGACCAGGTCGCCGTAGACCAGCTTGGCGGCGTTGAAGCCCTGGCCCCACGGCAGCTCGCGGACCTTGTTCACCACGACCGCGCCCTCCTGGCCGCCGTTCGCGGCGATCCAGAACAGCGGCGCGCTCAGCGCCTCGCGGACGATCGCCACACCGGTGGCCTCGTCGCCGGTGAGGCCGAGGTTGCCCTCGAGCTCCTTGGCGACCTGCACCAGCGCGGAACCGCCACCGGGGACGATGCCCTCCTCGACCGCGGCCTTGGTCGCGGCGACCGCGTCCTCGATGCGGTGCTTGCGCTCGGAGAGCTCGGTCTCGGTCGCGGCACCGACCTTGATGACCGCGACGCCACCGGAGAGCTTGGCCAGCCGCTCCTGCAGCTTCTCCCGGTCCCAGTCGGAGTCCGACGCCTCGATCTCCTTGCGCAGCTGCTCGGCGCGCCCGGCGACGGCGGCCTTGTCGCCACCGCCGTCGATCAGCGTGGTGTCGTCCTTGGTGATCACCACGCGGCGGGCGGTGCCCAGCTGCTCCAGGGTCGCCTCGGACAGCTTGACGCCGATCTCCGCGGAGACGACCTCACCGCCGGTGACGACCGCGAGGTCGTCGAGGAAGGCCTTGCGGCGGTCGCCGAAGAACGGCGCCTTGACCGCGACGGCCTTGATCGTCTTGCGCAGGGCGTTGACCACCAGGGTGGACAGCGCCTCGCCGTCGACGTCCTCGGCCACGATCAGGATGGAGCGGCCGCTCTGCGCGACCTTCTCCAGCAGCGGCAGCAGGTCGGCGAGCGCCGAGATCTTCTCGCGGTGCAGCAGGACGTAGGTGTCCTCCAGCACGGCCTCCTGCGCCTCCAGGTCGGTGGCGAAGTGCGCCGAGACGTAGCCCTTGTCGAACTGCACGCCCTCGGTGATGACGAGCTCGGTGGCCAGCGTGGAGGACTCCTCCACGGTGATCACACCGTCCTCGCCGACCTTCTCGATGGCCTCGCCGAGCAGCGCGCCGATGGAGGCGTCGCGGGAGGCCACGGTGCCGACCTGGGCGATGTTGTCGCGGCCCTTGACCGGGATGGCCTTGGCCTTGAGCGACTCGACCACCGCGTCGGACGCGGCCTGGATGCCCTTGCCGATGGCGGTCGGGTTCGCGCCCGCGGCGATGTTGCGCAGGCCGACGCGCACCAGCGCCTGGGCCAGCACGGTCGCGGTGGTGGTGCCGTCGCCCGCGACGTCGTTGGTCTTGGTGGCGACGTTCTTGGCGAGCTGGGCGCCGAGGTTCTCGAAGGCGTCCTCGAGCTCGATCTCGCGGGCGATGGTCACACCGTCGTTGGTGACCGTCGGTCCGCCGAACTTCTTCGCGAGCACGACGTGGCGCCCGCGCGGGCCAAGGGTGACCTTGACCGCGTCGGCGAGCTTGTTCACGCCACGCTCGAGTGCCCGACGAGCGTCCTCGTCGAAGGCGATCTGCTTGGGCATTGCCTACCTCTCGTTGATGGCGGCGCTGGATAAGCCAAGCGCCCCGGGTGCCCCGAACGGGGCCGCCGGGGCGCTCAGGTCAGCCGGGGTGTCAGTTGATGACAGCCAGCACGTCGCGGGCGGAGAGGATCAAGTACTCCTCGCCGTTGTACTTGACCTCGGTGCCGCCGTACTTGGAGTAGATGACGACGTCGCCGACAGCCACGTCCACCGGGACGCGGTTGCCCTTGTCGTCGATGCGGCCGGGCCCGACAGCCAGGACCTTGCCCTCCTGGGGCTTCTCCTTGGCGGTGTCCGGGATGACCAGACCAGAGGCGGTAGTGGCCTCGGCCTCGCTCGCCTGGACGACGATCTTGTCCTCGAGCGGCTTGATGTTCACGCTCACCGCTGTGACCTCCACGGGTCGTCGAAAGCGTTGGCAGGTGTACAGAGCGCGACTCCCCTGAGGGTCGCGCCCACGGCTCCTGCCACCCCGCCGTCGCGGGTGCCGGGGCGGTACTGGCGCCGTGCAACTAGCACTCTACCCACGCGACTGCTAAGCCTGCAACGACCCCCACCTGTGACATGAGAACATGGCCTGACCAGCACCGACCGTGATATGGCTTGCGGGTGATCAGAGCGGCGACTCCCGGGGACCTCGAGCGGCTGCGGGAGATCGAGGTGGTGGCCGGGGCGGCGTTCCGGGAGGTCGGGATGCCGGAGATCGCCGAGGACGAGCCGCCGTCGGTGGAGGAGTTGGCGGGGTTCGCCGGGGCTGGGCGGGCGTGGGTCGGGGAGTACCGGGGACAGGTTGTCGGATACCTGCTGGCCGAGGTGGTCGACGGGTGCGCGCACATAGCTCAGGTAAGCGTTGACCCGGTGGTCCGCGGCCGTGGCCTCGGCCGGGCTCTCGTAGATCACCTAGAGGCCTGGGCCCGCACCCACAACCTCACCGCCCTAACCCTGACAACCTTCCGCGACGTGCCCTGGAACGCCCCCTACTACGAGCGCATCGGCTTCCGCGCGATAGAGCCAACCCCAGCTCGACAAGCCATCGTCGACAGAGAGACCTCCCTGGGCCTAGACCCCACCAAACGCACCTGCATGCGCCGCGATTTCCAGTAAGGCGTCAGACCGGTTGGAGTGACTGGTGTGGCGGTGCCGGGAGTTCGACGGCGATGGTGTCGGCGGGCTTGACGGTGCCGTTGGTGAGGACGATGGCCATCACGCCTGCTTTGCGGATGAGGGTGCCGTCTTCGGCGTGGTCCAGGACGGCTTTCATGAGGCCGGGGTGGAGGCCGTTGAGCTGGAGGCACGGGTTGCGGAGCCCGGTGATCTCGACCACGGCGGTCGGGCCGAGGCGCAGCCTGGTGCCGGTGGGCAGGGCGAGCAGGTCGACGCCGCGGGTGGTGATGTTTTCGCCCATGTGGCCGGGGGCGATGTCGAAGCCCGCTGCCTGGAGCTCGGCGTGGAGTTCGGTGTGGATGAGGTGGACCTGCCGGAGGTTGGGTTGGTTGGGGTCGCGGGCCACCCGGGACCGGTGTTTGACCGTGACGCCCAGGTGCGCGTCGCCTTCCACGCCCAGGCCTGCGAGCAGGTGGATGGCGTCGTGGTTGGGCTTGCTGAACGTGTGCGTGGCGCTGAGGCTGACAGCGATCACGGTCCCGGACATCGGCACCTCCTGCCGCCCACTATCCCCCAGCGCGGGTCAGGCAGGCCATGGTGACCTGCCTGACCTGCTGGTGTGATCAGACCTGGTTGAGGGTGTTGCCGCGGTCCTCCACGACGAAGCTGGCCGCGGTGGCGGCCTCGGCGCCCGCGGTGCGCACATAGGGCAACACCCGGAAGTCGGCCCGCAGCTCCCGGGCGGTGAAGCGGGTCCGGACGTAGCCGCGGCGGTTCTTGTAGAACTTCAGGTGCGGGTTCTCGGCCAGCACGGTGGCGTTGGTGTCGTCGGCGCCGTCGCCGGTCGAGGTGATGGAGGTGGCGACGAGTTCGACGCCGACGTTGCGGGAGTCGGGCCGGTCGAAGCTCTCCTTGACGTCACCGGCCCAGTGGCGGTGCACGTCGCCGGTCAGGACGACGCCGTTGCGGGTGGTGCCCAGGCCCGCGGCGACCTTGTCCCGGCTGGTCTTGTAGCCGTCCCACGCGTCCATGCTGAAGCCCTGCTTCTCGCCCGCGGTCAGGTCGCGCTGGGCGAAGAACACCTGCTGCCCGAGCACGTCCCACCTGGCCCGTGAGCCGCGCAGGCCGTCGAGCAGCCACCGCTCCTGCTCGACGCCGGTGATGGTGCGGGCGGCGTCGAGGCGGTCGGCGCAGTCGACCTTGGTGCCGTCGCCGCAGGCCTGGTCGGTGCGGTACTGGCGGGTGTCGAGCATGTGGAAGTTCGCCAGTGCGCCCCACCGGACCCGGCGGAACAGCTGCATGTCCGTGCCGTGCGGGCGCGCGGTGCGGCGCAGCGGCATGTTCTCGTAGTACGCCTGGAACGCGGCGGCGCGGCGGGCCGGGAACTCGGGGTCCGGCGCTTCGGGCACGTCGTCGGCCCAGTTGTTCTCGACCTCGTGGTCGTCCCACACGACCAGCCACGGCGCGACCTGGTGCGCCAACTGGAGGTCCGGGTCGGACTTGTACTGCGCGTGCCGCAGCCGGTAGTCGGCGAGCGTGCGGGTCTCGGGGCCGACGACCGGGCGGACGTCGGCGGCCTTGCCCGCGTACTCGTACTGGTAGTCGCCCAGGTGCAGCACCAGGTCCGGGTGGTCCTCGGCGAGGCGGCGGTACGCGGTGAAGAAGCCCTCGCCGTAGTGCGAGCACGACGCGAAGCACATGGTCAGCGCACCGGAGAGCGAGTGCGGGGCCGGGGCGGTGCGGGTGCGGCCCACCTCGGACACGTGGTCCTGCACCCGGAAGCGGTAGAAGTACTCGGTGCCGGGGCGCAGGCCCGCCAGTTCGACGTGCACGCTGTGCGCGGACTCGGGGCGGGCCCACTCGACGCCGGTGCGCACGACGTGGCGGAACCGCTCGTCGGTCGCGACCTGCCAGAGCACCGGCAGCGTCCGGCCGGGCATGGCGCCGAGGCCGTCGAGCGCCAGCGGGTCCTGGGCGAGGCGGGTCCACAGGACGACGCCGTCGGCGGTCGGGTCACCGGAGGCGACGCCGAGGGTGAACGGGTCGGTGAGGCGGCGGTTCGGGGTGGCCAGGGCGGGCGAGCCGAGCGCGCCGGTGCCGACGGCGGCCAGGCCGACCGCGGCGGCACCGCCGAGCAGCACGGACCTGCGGGTGGTGTTCATGGTGGTGGGGACCTCCCGGTTCGGGGTATGCCGGTGAGCCACCCTGCTCCGTGTCGGTTTCCCGCGACCCACTTCCGGATGAGACCTGGGTGATGACCCGGCGTACCCCGGCTGACATGCCGCCGACTGGACTAACGTCGTCCGGGTGCACCCCGTGATCTCGTTGCTGCGCTCCCGCCTGTCCTCCGGAAGCCGTGCCGACGGCCGCAAACTCGCCCTCGCCGTCGAGGGTGGCGGCAGCCGGGGGGCGTACTCCGGCGGGATGGTGGCGGGCATCGACGACCTGGGGTTCGCCGGGTGCTTCGACGCGGTCTACGGCGCGTCGGCCGGTGCGCTCAACGGCGCGTGGTTACTCGGCGGCCAGGCGCAGACCGGCACCTTCGGCTGGTCGGACCCGGCGATCATGCGGCGGGTCACCAACCCCTGGCGGCTGCGCCGGGTCGTCGACACCGAGCACCTGGTGCAGGTCGTCTACGAGGCGGTCCCGATGGACTTCGCCGCGATCCTGGCCAACCCCACCACGTTCCACCCCCTGGCGACCGACACCGCCACCGGCGAGTCCGTCGACCTGCACCCGTACCTGACCGACCAGCGCTCCCTGCAACTGGCGCTGCGCGCGTCGACCGGCCTACCGGTGCTCTCCGGCCGGCCGGTCACCCTGGCCGGACGCCGCTGGATCGACGCGGGTCTCGCCGAGGCCATCCCGTTCCGCACCGCCATCGCCGACGGCGCCACCGACGTCCTGGTCCTGCGCACCCGCCCCGACGGCTGGGCCGCGACCCCGCCTTCGCGCGTCGAAACCGCCGTCGTCTCCCGCTACCTCCGCCGCGTAGCCCCCGGCGCCGTCACCGGCTGGCACACCCGCCACACCCGCCAGCTCACCGACGACACCGACCTCTCCACCCACCCGAACATCCTGCAGATCCGCCCACCCGCCACCGCCCCCCAAGTCCCCCGCCTAACCCGAGACACCCTCCTCCTCCGCCGCGCCGTCCGCCTCGGCCGAGAAGCAGCCCTCTCCGCGTTGAGCGCCTAGAGGTCTGCAGCATCCTGATCAACCGGACGAGCAGCCTGTCCGCATCGGACGTTCAGTGCGATGCAGATTTTCGGTGTCGCAGCTAGATGGTTCTCGCTGGTCAGGGACGTGCGCAGACCCCTTGACTATCTCTGGTACCAGGGTAGCCTTGGGTACCGGAGGTGTGTCATGGCTGGTGCTTCGATGCCAGTGAAGGTCGATCCAGAGACGCACGCGCTGCTCGCGCATGCGGCTACAGCACTGCGCACAACGCAGAAAGATCTCCTCGAGGCGGCGGTACGCGAGTACCTGACCGCCCGACGCGAGGAGATCGCAGCCGCGCTCCAACGCGCCATGCAGTTGATCGACGGGACTGACGCGAGCCGGGTGGCGGCGTTGACCGGACTGTCGCGGGAACGACTGGACGAGCTCGGCGGGGTCGACGAGTCCTGATGTCGGTTCGTCCTACTCTGCGTTGCCTGCGCGATGAACTGGGACTCGAGTTGCCGCCGGTCACCGTGCTGCTGAGCGAAGTCGACCATCCACTGGTCCGCAAGGCGAATGACCAGTTCTCGGCGCCCTCGGGCCCGCGGGAGCGGATCAAGGCTGTCGATGACACGGTGATGTTCAAGGTCAAGGTGCAGCGTTGGCGCGGTGCCTTGGTCGATGCGGGCGAGCCGAGTTGGCTGGTTGCCGCTGGTATCCGCGAAGACGGCAGCCGTGATGACTTCTACGCGGCACTTGCTGAGTCCCTGAAGCTGGCGCGAACCCGGTACAACGCCGAACACGCGCCATCGTTGGCGACTCAGACCCACAGTGCCGGGCTGTTGCCCACCGCCGAAGACAAGGACCGGTACCGCGCGGAAGCGGGCGTTCGACTGCTCCGCGAGCTTCGAGCGGCTGTGCACGGCGTCGTCCACGCGTCGTTGCTGGACGGGTATGAGCACACAGCGGAGATCTCCGGGGCTGAACTGGGGGTCGTCGTGCGTGCGGTTGAGGACAACGCGACATATGTGGCCCTGCGGATCGTGGGATCGGTTCCCACTGACCTCGTGGCGGTAGTGCTGAGCCTTGTGCCGGGGTGTGACCGCGATGGCTGGTACCCGGAGTTCGCGATGCCGGAGCGGCCGCTCCGGGCCAACGAACAGGCGTACTCCAACCTGATGGATCCCGTTGCGGCCGCCGAGTTGCTCGAAGCGCACGACGGCGCATAGTCATGCCCAGGACACCTGCCCGGCCCTAGACGGAGATGGTGGAGACGGGGAGGGCTGGGTTGGTGGGGAGGTCGAGGGATGAGGGTTTGACTCCTGCGGCGACCAGGTGGGCGCCCAGGGCGGCGATCATGGCGCCGTTGTCGGTGCAGAGGCGGGGGCGGGGGACGCGCAGGGTGATGCCTGCGGCGGTGCAGCGGTCGGCGGCCAGTTCCTTGAGGCGGGAGTTGGCGGCAACACCCCCGGAGATGACGAGGGTGGTGATGCCGAGGTCGGTGGCGGCGCGGACGGCTTTGGCGGTGAGGACGTCGGCGACGGCTTCCTGGAAGGAGGCGGCTACGTCGTCGACTGGGATGCCTCCGGTCTCGTTGGCCTCGACCCAGCGGGCGACGGCGGTTTTGAGGCCGGAGAAGGAGAAGTCGTACTTGGCGTCGCGGGGGCCGGTGAGGCCGCGGGGGAAGGCGATGGCCTTGGGGTTGCCGCGGCGGGCGGCTTGGTCGATGGGGGGGCCGCCGGGGTAGGGGAGGCCGAGGACCCTGGCGACCTTGTCGTACGCCTCGCCTGCCGCGTCGTCGATGGTGGAGCCGATCTCGGTGATCTGGCCCGCCACGTCGTCGACGCGCAGCAGTTGGCTGTGGCCGCCGGAGACCAGCAGCGCGAGGGTGGGGGCGGGCAGCGCGCCGTGTTCCAGGGTGTCGGCCGCGACGTGCCCGGCCAGGTGGTTGACGCCGTAGAGCGGGACGCCGAGTGACAGCGCGTACGCCTTCGCCGCCGAGACGCCGACCAGCAGCGCCCCCGCGAGGCCCGGTCCGCAGGTCACCGCGATGGCGTCCACATCGGACAGTCGGAGGCCCGCGACGTCGAAGGCGCGGCGCATGGTCGGGACCATGGCCTCCAGGTGGGCGCGGCTGGCCACCTCCGGCACCACCCCGCCGAAGCGCGCGTGCTGCTCGACGCTGGAGGCGACCTCGTCGGCCAGCAGTTCCACCGAGCCGTCCGAGCCGAGCCGGACGATGCCGACACCGGTCTCGTCGCAGGAGCTCTCGATGCCCAGGATGATCGTCACGTGGTCTCCTCCACCCGTGCGGGCCGCACCATGGTGAAGGCGTCGGCCCCGGAGGGTTGGTAGTAGCGGCGGCGCAGGCCGATGGTGGCGAAGCCGTGGGCCTCGTAGAGCGCGATGGCGGCCGCGTTGTCGGTGCGGACCTCCAGGAACACCTGGGCGCGCACCTCGTCGGCCCGGTCGAGCAGCAGGCGCAGCAGCGCCTTGCCGATCCCCCGGCCCTGCCACACCGGGTCGACGCCGATGTTGTGCACGCTGGCCTCCATGTCCCCGGGCGCACCGGCGACCGACAGGCCCGCGTAGCCGACGAGCAGCTCACCGGCGTGCGCGCCGAGGTAGAAGTGGCCCCAGTCGAGCTCGGAGGCGAACGCGGACTCGCTCCACGGGTCCTCGTTCGGGAACAGGGCGCGCTCCAGTTCGGCGCAGCGGCGCAGGTCTTCGCGGCGCAGCGGCTCGATCCGGATCGGCTCGGTCATCCCGGGCTCACCCGTTTGCGGGCGCCCGGCTCGACGGCGTCCGGCCTGCGCAGGTAGAGCGGGGTCAGCGGGCCGGGTTCGCCGGTGAGGTCGGCGGCGCGGACGAGGCCGACCGGGCTGGGGTGCTCGGGGCCGGTGACCGGCGGTCCGAGGTCCGCGATCCGGGTGCCCGCGATCCGGGTGATGCCCGTGAGCGGGATGTCGGCGGGCTTGTCGACGCTGGGCTCGGTGGTCCGGGTGCCGTCGGCGGCGTAGGTCGCCCAGTAGAGCTCCTTGCGGCGGGCGTCGGTGACGACCAGCAGCGGTTCGCCGGTGACCTCGGCGGCGATGGCGTCGAGCGAGCACACCGGGAACACCGGCCGGTCGAGCGCGTGGCCGAGCGCGGCGGCGGTGACCATGCCCGCGCGCAGCCCGGTGAACGGCCCTGGCCCGATCCCGCAGACGATCGCGTCGAGTTCGGCGAGGGTGTGCCCCGCCTCGGCGACGGCGTCGCGCAGGTGCGGGGTGAGCAGCTCACCGTGGGCGCGGGCGTCGACGGTGACCCGCAGCGCGAGCAGCCGGGGGGTCCCGCCGGTGAGTTCGACGACTCCGGCGGTGACCGCGGGGGTGGCGGTGTCGACCGCGAGGACCAGCACGGTCGTCAAGGGTACGAGGCCGCCCCCGCACCCACTCAGGTGACCGGCTGCTGCCGCCTGCGCCGGTTCTCCGCGACGCTCTCCACCGCGACCGCGCAGAACAGCGCGAGCAGCCCACCGGCCGCCAGGATGCCGCCGACCTTGGTGATCTTCGCCTTGGGCAGCTTCTCCGGTTCGGCTGGCGCGGTGACGACGCTGACCGTGACCCAGGTGCTCGGCGGCGCGCCAAGCGAGCGCTGCTTGTCGTCGAGCGACTTGCGGATCAGGTCGAACGCCTGCTGGCCGAGCTCCTTGGCCCTGGCGATGGTCGCGCCCTCGACCTTGGCGGTCATGAACGGGCCCTCGCGGGTGATCTCGACGGCGTCCTTGGGCTGGGTGACCAGCTTGCCTGCGGAGACGGCGGTCTCCTCGATGAGCATGATCGTGATGGTCGACAGCGTCGGGGCGAAGGCGAGCAGCGAGTTGGTCTGCTCGAGCTGGCTCGGCGGCCGCACGATCCGGCCGTCCTTGGGGGCGAGCATGACGACGGTGCCGGTCCACTGGTAGCCCAGCGGGGTGGAGACGTAGGCGTACCCCGCGCCGACCAGCGTGACCAGCAGCAGCGGCACGATCACCAGCCACCGCCGCACCAGCAGCGCGAAGAACTTCCCGAAGTACACCCGTCGCTCCCGACACCCGAGGCCACCTGGTCGGGTATCGCGCGAGCCGACCAGGGTGTAACCGTGTGCGACGAACTTCACCGCCGCCGCGCCCGGGCCGCGCCGCTAGGGTTGGCCCGGTGCTGCTGCCCACTCTGGCTGATCGCGCGGACCGTGTCGCGTTGCGCTTCGAATCCGGCTCGCTGACCTACGCCGAACTGGCCGAGGCCGCCGGGGGTACCGCCGCCGCGCTGGCCGGTGCCGGGCGGGTCGCGGTGTGGGCGACGCCGACCGCGCACACCTGCGTCGCGGTGGTGGGCGCGCTGGCCGCCGGGGTGCCGGTGGTGCCGATCAACCCGAAGACCGGTGAGCGCGAACTGGCGCACATCGTCGCCGACAGCGCGCCCGACCTGGTGCTCGCCGAAGCCGACGTCGAACTCCCGCCCGCGCTCGCCGGGCTGCCGCGCGTGGTCGCCGGGCCCGGTCCCGGCGCGCTGCCCGAGGAGCCGGACCCCGAGTCGCCCGCGGTGGTCGTCTACACCTCGGGCACCACCGGGCCGCCGAAGGGCGTGCTGCTGCCGCGCCGGGCGATCGCGACGAACCTGGACGCGCTCGCCGACGCGTGGGACTGGACGGCGGAGGACACCGTCGTGCACGCGCTGCCGTTGTTCCACGTGCACGGCCTGATCCTCGGCGTGCTGGGACCGCTGCGCCGCGGTGGCACGGTCTGGCACCTGGGGCGGTTCGACCCGGCGGCGGTCGCGGCGGCGTTGGCCGGTTCCGCGACGGTGATGTTCGGGGTGCCGACGATGTACCACCGGCTCGCGGCCGAGTGCGCGGTGAACGCGGACGTGGCGCGGGGCGTCGCGCAGGCGCGGCTGCTGGTGTCCGGCTCGGCGGCGTTGCCCGTCGTCGACCACACGAGCATCACCGCGACGACCGGGCACCGGGTGGTCGAGCGGTACGGGATGACCGAGACGCTGATGAACTGCGCGGTCCACTCGTCGGCCGAGCCCCGGCCGGGCACCGTGGGACCGGCGGTCGACGGGGTGTCGGTCCGGCTGGTGGACGAGGCGGGCGCGCCGGTGGCCGACGGGGAGATCGGCGAGATCGAGGTGCGCGGCCCGAACCTGTTCCTCGGCTACCTCAACCGCCCGGAGGCGACCGCCGAGGCCTTCCGCGACGGCTGGTTCCGCACCGGTGACGTCGCCACCCGCTCGGCCGACGGCTGGGTCCGGATCGTCGGGCGGCGCGCGACCGACCTGATCAAGAGCGGCGGCTACAAGATCGGCGCGGGCGAGATCGAGAACGCCCTGCTCGAGCACCCCGACGTCGTCGAGGCCGCGGTGACCGGCGAGCCCGACGACGACCTCGGCGAGCGGATCGTGGCCTGGGTGGTGACGGGCAAGCGGCGCCCGTCGGAGCAGGACCTGGCCGACCACGTCGCCCGGCTGCTGTCGCCGCACAAGCGCCCGCGCGTGGTGCACTACCTGGACGCCTTGCCCCGCAACGAACTCGGCAAGATCACCAAGCGGGCACTCGGGGCCTGAAGTCCACAAGGGACTGTCAGGCCCCGCGCCGGTCAGACGTTGGTGAGCGACCACGCCTGGTTGTCGCCGCCGTGGCAGGGCCACTGGATGATGTTCGCGCCGTCCTCGGTGGAGCCACCGTCGACGTCGAGGCACTTGTCGCTGTTGACCGAGCGGATCTCGTACAGACCCGCGCCGAGCGGGACCAGTTGCCACTGCTGGTTCTTGCCGCCGTGGCACTCCCACTGGATGACGTTGGCGCCGTCGTTGGTGGCGCCGCCCTCGACGTCGAGGCACTTGCCGCTGTTGCCCGCCGAGATGGCGAACACGTCACTCGAGTCGACCAGGACGAGTTGCCATTGTTGGTTGGTGCCGCCGTGGCAGGTGTACTGGATGGCGTTCGCACCGTCCTCGGTGGAGCCGCCGTCGACGTCCAGGCACTTGTCGCTGCTGCGCGGCTTGAGCTCGTGCCAGGTGCCGAACTCGTCCGCCGCCGCGGGGAGCACGGCGGCGAGCAGGCCACCGACCGCGCCGATGACCACGGCGACCACGTTGCGCGCCTTCATGAATGACCCTCCAAGGGGAAACGTCCAGACGGGACAGTCCCGTCTGGACCCACCCTGGCCCGGTCGGTGGCCCGCGCCGATCCCCCGGTCGGCTTGTTCAGCACCCCGATCAGGTCAACCAGCGGTCCACGACGCCGGGGAGTTCCGAGAGCCGCTGCACCACGGCGTCCGGGGTGACGTCGACAGGTACCTGTTGCGTGACGGGGATGTCACTGTGCGGGATCAGCACCGCGCGCATCCCGATCGCCTTGGCGCCGCTGATGTCGTCGTACGGGCGGTCGCCGACGTACACGCAGTCCGCCGGGTCGTCGACGCCGACGGCGGCCATGGCGGCCTCGAACGCGGCGCGGTGCGGCTTGGTGTACTGCAGGTCGCTGCTCCACACCCGCGCGTGGAACAGGTCGAGCACGCCGTCGCGGTGCAGGACCTCTTCGTGCCACGCCGCGGGCCACGCGGTCGACGACAGCACCCCGGTGCGCAGACCCCGTTCCCGCAGGCCGGTCAGCATCGGCGCCACCTCGGGGTCGGTGTACGTCGCACGGTCCCAGTAGTCGCGGAACGCCCGCAGCGCGCGCTCGTCCGCAGGCGCGGCGGCGGTGTCGAGCACCTGCGCCAGCGTGAACGCGACGTGCTGGTCGCGCACCAGGGTCCACGCGGCGTTCTCGGCGGTGAGCACGGCGGCCGCCAGCTCGGTCGCCCTGGCCTGGTCGTCGGGGTGCACGACATCGGCGTAGGCCCGCCAGGCCGCGAGGTGGTCCATGGTCACCCACGGGGTCAGCGTGCCGCCCCAGTCGAAGATCACCGCGCGCACCTTCAGGCCCCCATCCCGGTGCCCCGCAGGGCTCACCCGATCGGTCGGTCGACCCAGGCACCGTACCGCTCGACGGTGGCCACGCGGGAGTCGTCGGCCAGCCGGTCCAGCCGGATCAGCAGGTGGTCGGCGGAGAGCCGGTCCGCGCTGCCCTCGCCCCACTCCACGACCACCGCCGACGCGACCAGCTCGGTGTCGAGGTCCAGGTCGTCGAGCTCGTCGAGCGACCCGCCGAGCCGGTAGGCGTCGACGTGCACCATCGGGATGCCCCTGGTCCCGGCGCGGTGCTCGCGGGCGATGATGAACGTCGGGCTGCTGACCCGCCCGGCGACGCCGAGCCCGGCGCCGATGCCCTGCGCGAGCGCGGTCTTGCCCGCGCCGAGCGGCCCGGCGAGCAGCACCAGGTCACCGGCGCGCAGCACTCCGCCGAGCGCGCGCCCGAAGTCGTGCGTGTCGCCCGCGGTGGGCAGTGCCACGGTCTCAGTCCCGGCCACGGGTCCCTCCCTTGCAGCTCTCGCGCAGCAGCGTAGCCAGGTGCTCGTCGACCAGGTCCGCCTGCTCCAGCATCACCAGGTGCCCGGCGCCGGGGACCCGCACCAGGTGGGCGTCGGGCAGTTCGGCGGCGATCCGCTCGGCGTGCGCGAACGGGGTCATCCAGTCGTGGTCGCCGCTGAGCACCAGCACCTGGCAGTGCTTGAGCCCGGCCAGCGCGGCGTACCGGTTGTGGCTGCCCAGGGTGTCGACGAAGTCGGCGAGCACCCGCACCGGCGTCACGTCCAGCAGCTTGACCGCGAAGTCCACCAGCCGGGGGCTGGTGTTGCCGGGGCCGAACCCGATCGTGCGGGCCGCCTGCCGGGTGATGCCGCCGCCAGCGGTGCGGATGAGCTCGACGGCGGCGGGCTGCCACTCGGCGACCCGGCCGAGCACCCTGGTCAGCGGGTTGTACTTGGACAGCAGCGGCCGGGGCAGCCCGCTGCGGCCGACCTCGCCCGCCGAGGTGCCGATCAGCGCGACCCCGGTGACCCGCTCGGCGAACAGCTCCGGGTCGCGCTCGGCCAGCGCCATCACGACCATGCCGCCCATCGAGTGTCCGATGAGGACGATCGGCCCCTCGGGGACGACCGCGCGCACCACCTCGTCGAGGTCGTCGGCGAGCTGGTCGATCGTGCTGGAGGCGGCGTCGGCGCGACCGGAGCGGCCGTGGCTGCGGTGGTCGTAGAGCACCAGCCGCACCCTGGGGTCCACGAGCGCGGCGAGGTCACGGCGCTGGAAGTGCCACGCGAGCCTGCTCATCGCGAACCCGTGGACCAGCACCGCCGTCACCTCCGGGGTGCCGCCGTCGGCCGGGTCGACTTCCTCGTACGACAGCACAACCCCGTCGCTGGCAACGACCGACCCGCTCCGCGTGGGCTTCAACTCCCCCAGCGGTTCGTCCCGGTACGGGTCCTCGTTCGGCGTGCGCTTGCGGACCCCGACAGCGACGGCGGCTGCGGCGGCCGCGAGCACACCCGCGCCGGCGGCGACCTTCCCGATGCGGTTCATTCGCCCACATACCTGCGGCGCACGCGAGGCCGGTACATGCCGGTGACGATCTCGTAGTCGATCGTCCCGATCGCCTCGGCCCACTCGGTCGCGGTCGGCTCACCACGCGCCGCCGAGCCGAACAGGACGACGTCGTCGCCCTCGGACACGTCCGCGTCACCGCAGTCGACGACCACCTGGTCCATGCACACCCGTCCCCGGATCGGCCGCCGCGCACCCGCGAGCAGCACCTCCATGCGGTTGGACAACAACCTCGGCACACCATCGGCGTAGCCCGCGGTGACCAGCGCGAGCGTGGTGTCCTCGGTCGCGGTCCACGTCTGTCCATAGGAGACGGACTCGCCCGCCCGGATCCGCTTGACCAGGGCGACCTGGGAGCGGAACGTCATGACCGGGCGCAGGTCCTCGGGTTGCGCCAACGGGTTGAGCCCGTACATCGCGATGCCGAGCCGCACGATGTCGAAGTGCAGGTCCGGCCGGTTCAGCGTCGCCGCCGAGTTCGCCAGGTGCCGCTTGGGCCGCAGCCCGGCCGACACCGCCTCGTCGTAGGCGTCAGCGAACCGCTTGGCCTGCTCGTCGATCGACGGATGGCCGGGGTCGTCCGCGCAAGCCAGGTGCGACCAGACCGCGTACACCTCGTTGTCCGAAGCCGCCGCGGCGCGCACCAGCTCCGCCCACCGCTCCGGCGGACACCCGTTGCGGCTCAACCCCGTGTCGATCTTCAGGTGCACCCGGGCGCCGGACAGCCGCCGCAGCTGCTCCACAGAGGACACCCCGACGTCCACACCAGCGGCCACCGCCGTCGACATGTCCACATCCGGCCCGTCCAACCAGGACAGAATCGGCGCCGTGATCCCCGCTTCCCGCAAGGCAAGCGCCTCTTCGAGCGAGCACGACCCGAGCCACGTCACGCCCGCCTGCAGTGCGGCCTTGGCAACCGGGACCGCGCCGTGCCCATAACCGTCGGCCTTGACCACGGCCATGCTCTCGGCGCCTGCGGCACGACGCACCAACAGCGACACGTTATGCCGCAACGCATCCAAGTCGATAACAACCTCAGCCCGACTCACGACAACACCGACCGAATCGCATCCGGCAACGCCGAGACGATCGCCGATGCGGGCGCTGGAGCACCCCGAGCGGCCAGTTCACCGGCCCGGACGTGCACGAACGCGGCGCACGCGGCGGCGAGCAGCGGTTCCAGCCCGGCTGCCAGCAACGCGCCGATCATCCCGGACAGCACGTCGCCGGAACCCGCGGTGGCCAGCCAGTGCGACCGGGCGGCGTTCACCAGTACGGCGCCCGTCGGGTCCGCGATCACCGTGACATGCCCCTTGAGCAGCACGGTCACGCTCAACTCGGCCGCCAACTGCAGCGCGGCGGCGACCCGGTCGGTGCCCAGTTCGATCCCGTGCGGTTCGGCGATCCGCGCGAACTCGCGGTCGTGCGGGGTGATCAGCACCGGCGCGTCCGGGTCCTTGGCGTCCCACAGCTGCGGGTTCGCCGCCAGCAGGGTGATCGCGTCGGCGTCCGCGCACACCGGCACGCCCGCGCCGAGGACGTCCCCGAGGACGTCACGCGCGGCCTTGCCGGTCCCCATCCCCGGTCCGGCGACCCAGGCCTGCACCCGTCCCGCGTCCCCGAGCGACCCGGTGGCGATGACCTCCGGCCACCGGCGGCGCACCTCGTCGGCCGCCGAGCCCGCGTACCTGGTCAGCCCCGAGGTCGACAGCACAGCCGCGCCGACCGACAGCACAGCGGCGCCCGGGTAGGTCGACGAACCGGCCGCCACCCCCACGACACCCTGCGTGTACTTGTCGTCCCCGGCCGCTGGCACCGGCCACGCGTCGGCGACGTCCTCGGCCGAGAGCACCGAGAACCGGGGTTCCGGCAGGTCGAGCCCGAGGTCGACCAGGTGCACCTCGCCGCAGCGCCCGCCGGCCAGGAAGTGCACCGGCTTGCGCCCGCCGAAGGTGACCGTCACATCGGCCGTCACCGCCGGTCCGGTCACGGCGCCGGTGTCCGGGTCGACCCCGCTGGGCAGGTCGACCGCCACGACCGGCGCGCGGACCCGGGCGACGACCGCGGCGGCGTCCGGCCGCAGCGGGCCGCTCGCCGACAACCCCACGATCCCGTCGATCACCAGGTCCGCGAAGTCGACGTCCTCGGGCGTGCCGACCCGACCACCCGCGCGCTTGAGCGCCGCCAGCCCCTCGGCGTGCGCGCGGTCCGGCGCGAGCAGCACCGCCGTCACGCCGACCCCGCGCTTGCGCAGGTACGCGCCTGCCCACAGCGCGTCGCCACCGTTGTCGCCCGCGCCGACCAGCAGGACCACCCGCCGCCCGGACACGCCGCCGCACCGCCGGTCCAGTAACCCGGCCGCGTGCAGCGCGACGGCGTGCGCGGCGCGGCGCATGAGGGCGCCTGGCGCGGTCGCGGCCAAGACCTGCGCCTCGGCCTCGCGGACAGCGGTGGTGGTCCAGACGCCCAGCAAACGCGGCTCCTATTCGACGGTGACCGACTTGGCCAGGTTGCGCGGCTTGTCCACGTCGTAGCCCCGGGACCTGGCGATCTCGGCGGCGAGGACCTGCAGCGGCACGGTCGAGACCAGCGGCTGCAGCAGCGTGGGCACGGCAGGGACCTCGATCAGCTCGTCGGCGTAGGGCCGCACCGTGTCGTCGCCCTCCTCGGCGATGACGATGGTGCGCGCACCCCTGGCCTGGATCTCGCTGATGTTGGACACCAGCTTCGAGTGCAGCACCGCCCGGCCCTTGGGCGAGGGCATGACCACGACCACCGGCAGGCCCGGCTCGATCAGCGCGATCGGGCCGTGCTTGAGCTCACCGGCGGCGAAGCCCTCGGCGTGCATGTACGCCAGTTCCTTGAGCTTGAGCGCGCCCTCCAGGGCCACCGGGTAGCCGACGTGCCTGCCGAGGAACAGCACGGCCTTGGCATCGGAGAGCTCCCGGCCCAGTGCCTGGACCTGGGCGGTGGTGCCCAGCACCCGGCGCACGGCGTCGGGCATGGCGGACAGCTCGTGGAACTCGCGGGCCACCTCGTCGGGGTACTTGGTGCCGCGCGCCTGCGCCAGGGCCAGGCCGACCAGGTAGTTCGCCGCGATCTGGGCCAGGAACGCCTTGGTGGAGGCGACCCCGATCTCGGGCCCGGCGTGGGTGTAGAGCACCGCGTCGGACTCACGCGGGATCTGCGCGCCGTTGGTGTTGCAGACCGCAAGCACCCTGGCCTTCTGCTCACGCGCGTGCCGGACGGCCTCCAGCGTGTCGGCGGTCTCACCGGACTGGGAGACGGCGACGACGAGGGTGTCGCGGTCGAGCACCGGGTCGCGGTAGCGGAACTCCGAGGCCAGCTCGACCTCGACCGGCAGCCGGGTCCAGTGCTCGATGGCGTACTTGGCGACCAGCCCGGAGTGGTACGCCGAACCGCAGGCCACCACGAACACCTTGTCGACGTCGCGCAGGTCCTGGTCGGACAGGCGCTGCTCGTCGAGCACGATCCGGCCGCCCGCGAAGTGCCCGCGCAGGGTGTCGGCGAGGGCCGTGGGCTGCTCGTCGATCTCCTTGAGCATGAAGTACTCGTGGCCGCCCTTCTCAGCGGCGGAGAGGTCCCAGTCGACGGTGAACGGCTTCGCGGGGGCGGGCTCGCCGTGGAAGTCGAGCACCTCGTAGCCGTCGCGGGTGATCAGCACCAGCTGGTCCTGGCCCAGCTCGACGGCCTCGCGGGTGTGCTCGATGAACGCGGCCACGTCGGAGGCGACGAAGGTCTCGCCGTCGCCGATGCCGACCACCAGCGGCGAGCTGCGCCGGGCGGCGACGATCAGGTCCGGCACGTCGGCGTGCGTGACGACCAGGGTGAACGCCCCGTCCAGGCGGCGGCACACCAGCCGGACGCTGGCGGGCAGGTCGCCCCGGGTGTCGCCGTCGGCGTAGGCGCGGGCCACCAGGTGGGCCACGGTCTCGGAGTCGGTGTCGCTGGACAGCTCGACCCCGGCCGCCTCCAGCTCGGCGCGCAGCGCGGCGAAGTTCTCGATGATCCCGTTGTGCACGACGGCGACCCGGCCGGTGGTGTCGCGGTGCGGGTGGGAGTTGCGGTCGACCGGGGCGCCGTGGGTGGCCCACCGGGTGTGGCCCATGCCCGCGGTGCCCGCGAACCCGTCCCGGCCCACCTCGTCCAGCCTGGCCTCCAGGTTCGCCAGCCTGCCCGCCTTGCGCTCGACGGCGAGGCCGTCCCCGGACAGGACCGCGACCCCGGCCGAGTCGTACCCCCGGTACTCGAGCCTGCGCAGCCCGGCGAGCACCACGTCGAGAGCCGGTCTGTGCCCCACATATCCCACGATTCCGCACACGCGCACCAGGGTAACGACCGGAAAGCTCGACCACCGATAGGCTTGCCCCATGGCACGCACGGCCAAGCACCTGCTCGACGAGCTCACCCGCCGGGGTCCGCACCAGGTTCTGCGCGGCGACCTGGCGTTGGTCGGCCTGCCGGGAGTGGTGTTCACCCCAGCGGCGGGCCTCGGCCTCCCGGCCATCGCCTTCGGGCACGGCTGGCTGCAGCCCACCAGCCGCTACCGGGGCCTGTTCCGGCACCTGGCGTCGTGGGGCGTCGTGGTCGCCGCCCCCGGCACCCACGTCGGCCCGCTCGGGTCGGCCCGGCTGCTGGCCGCCGACCTGCGGACGGCACTGGACGTGTGCGTCGGGGTCCGGCTCGGTGAGGGCGCCATCAGCGTCGACCAGGACCGGCTGGGGTTGGCCGGCCACTCGACCGGCGCCGGTGCCGCTGTCCTGGCCGCCGCCGACGACTCCCGCGTCAAGGCCGTGGCGACCCTGGCCCCGGCCCAGACCAAGCCCTTCGCGACCGACGCCGCCCGGCAGTGCCAGATGCCGTCACTGCACGTGGTCGGCGGGAACGACCTGGTAGCGCCGCCCAGGTCGCACGGGGAGCTGATCGCGCAGTCCTGGGGCGGCCCGACACAGCTGCGGGTCCTGCCGAAGGCCTCGCACCTGGGGTTCGCCGAGGGACGGCACTGGAGCGGCCTGCTCGTGCACGGCAAGGCGGAGCACGCGACCCACCGGATCAGCCGGGCGCTGCTGACGGCGTTCTTCCTGGTCCACCTGACGGGCGAGAAGAAGTACCTGCCGCTGCTGGAGGAATCCACCAAGACCGCCCCGGTCACCTACGAGACGGTGCCGACGCTCGCCGGGTAGGCCCTGGGGTCACCTGGTGGTCATCCAGCTGACGGTGAAGGTGCCGGTGTCCGAGGGGTCCGGGGCGTGGGCGCGGCGCCTGCGGGGACGGTCTTCAGGTTTGGCCATGTCTTGCTCGTAGGTGACGCGGGAGCGGGCCAGTTCGTCGGCCAGGGCGGCGCTGAGCTGCTGGAATGGCGCGCGGATGGCGCGGACCGCGGGGTCGTCGTCGTTGAGCACGGGTCAGCCCCTGGCTCGGTTGGCCGGGTCCTCGCCGACGATGCCGTCGAAGCGGGAGGCGGGGTCCTCGTCGTCGAAGAGGCTGCCGACCAGGCGCCATTGGCTGGACTTGCGTTCGGTGTCACCGCCACCACCGCCTGCGCCGCCGCCCATACCCCCACCCATGCCGCCGCCCATCATCCCGCCGCTGGTGCCAGGGCCGGCGCTCTGCGCGGCTGGGGCTTGGCGTTGGGGCTCGGTGGCGGGTGGGGCTTCGGCGCCAGTTGCCATGCCAGGGCCCAGTTCCTGACCGGCCGCGCTGTGTCCACTGGAGACTCCCGGGCCGCCGGTGTGTCCACTTGCGACCGGAGCGCCGGTGGACTGTGCTGCTGCGGGCTCGGGTTGAGGCTGGGGCTGGGGCTGGGCAGGTGTGGGCTCGGGCTTGGGTTGGCGTAGGCCGTCAATCACGTACTGCTTGCCGTCGACCGAGACCGCCACCGAGTCCTGGCGAGCGGTCACTGCGACGGCGGGCTCTGGGGTGTCCTGGGGCAGCAGCTGGACGAACAGGTCCCAGGTGTCGGTGGTCGCCTTGTGCACGGCGGCCAGGTCGCGCCGGAACCGGGCGATGGCGGCCTCGTAGCGGGAGCAGTACGCGTCCAGGTACTCGATCACCTCGGCGGACGACCACGGTTCCTCGCCCGGCGCGTTCAACGCGTGGGCACCGTGGACCCGCAGCGACTCGACCGGGTTGGCCCGTACCGCGCCGTCGAGCCGGTCGATCTGGGTCAACCGGGTGGGCAGGTGGTCGACCGCGATCCCCCGCACCGTGCCCGCCTGCTCCGCCCAGTCCCGCAACGCCGAACTGACCGCCACCCGCGCCCCGTCAACAGCAGCAGCAAGCCGAACCGCCTTCTCCTGCCACCCCCTCGCCTCACGCGCGAACCCGTCGAACCGCCCCGCAGCCAAATCCCCGCCACGCCCACCCCAGGTGTCGGACAGCCGCCCCCGCAACCCATCAGCCCTATCCCGCACAGCTTCCGCCGCGGCAGCTACCGCGGCCAACCGCTCAGCAGCAGCCTCCAACGCCCCGAAATCCGTGCCACGCAGGTCATCAAGCAACCGCTCATCCCGCGGCCCCCACACCTCCTGCCGCCACCCCCCAACGGCCGCCGGATGCCCCCGCCACCGCTCAAAAACCGCCCCACCCTCCCGAGTGGACAAAGCCCGCCGAACCCCGGCCAACCCCCCATCAATCACCGCATCCGACACCTCACCCCCGACGACCGGCTCCACCAACAACCGCCGCACGGCCGTCACCGCTCACCAGCCCGAGTGATCCGCACAGCGGCGTCCTGGTCGACCTCGATGACCTGTTCGGCGGCCTTGATCAAGCCGGAGACGGCGTTCTCCAGGGCGGGGGCGGCGTTCTCGATCTCGGTGAGGAGGTCGTCTTGCAGTGCGGTGAAGGCGGCTGCGGCGCGGGCGCCCAGGGGGCCGAAGTGGCGTGGGGTGAGGGGTTCGACTCGGGCGTAGGTGGCGATGGCGGTGACCGCGGCTTGGAGGTCGGTGACCTCGGTGGCGAGCGCGGTGACCGCTTCGTGGTCGAGGCGCAGCGTCACTTCAGCGCACCCAGCTCCGGCCGGACCAGTCGTCGTCCTGGTCGTCCGATGGTGCGGGGCGACGCGGGGCGGCAGGTGGGGCAGGCGCAGCGGGCTCGGGGTCGTCGTCGACGCCGAAGGAGAGGACGGAGGGGCGTTGGTCCCTCGTCCACGTGACCGGCTCGGGGACGACCACGGCGGGCAGTGACGGCGGGGTGTGCACCACCGGCGGAGGTGGCGGCGGCGCGGGCCGGTCCTCCTCGTCGCCGAAGCTCAGCACCGTCGGACGGGACTCCCGTGCCCACGTGGTCGGCTTCTCCTCAGCGGCGGCTGCCTGCGCGCGGGCGAACTCGGCCTTGGCCGCCGCGTCCGCCGCCTCGATCGCGGGCAGCTGCTCGGCGGCGAGCCGCTTCTGCTCGGCCACCTCCGCGTCGTGCCGGGCCAGCGCCGCGGCGAACTCCTCGCCGACCTCGTTGACCGTCGCGGTGTACTGCGCGGTGATGTCCTCGTAGCGGGCTAACACCTGCCTGGTCTCCGGAGTCATGCTCACCGGCCCCCGTCGATCGCGCTGCTGATCCTGGACTCCGCCGTGGCGTAGTCGTCGTCGAAGAGCTGGCCGCTGGTGCGCCACTGCGACCCGGCGCGCTCCGAGTCGCCCGACCCGCCGCTGCTACCGCCGCCGCCCATGCCGCCCATCGGCATGCCGCCGAGACCGGACCCGGCCTGACCACCCGCGTGGTCACCGGCACCCGGCTGGGCCGTGGCCAACCCGGCCTCGCCGGAGCCGGACGCGTGCGTGTCGCCGCTGGCCCCGGACAGGTCGCCCTGGTCGGCGCCGCGGTCCAGGTCGTCGAACACGCTGCCCGCCGCGCCCCACGCCCCGGACTGGTCACTGGCCGCGAAGGTCGACTGCGAGCCGCCACCCTGGCCGTCGTACGCGGGCTGGGCCTCGGCCGCGAACCCGCCGCCCTGGTACTCGGAGTAGCCGCCGTTCTGCTGCGCGGGCACCCCCTGGGCAGCCGCCACCGGCTCACCGGACAAACCCTGCGGAGCCGAAGCGGGCCCTCCCGGCTGGGACTCCCCGGGGAGGACGCGCGCACCGGGTTCACCCGGCGCGAAAGCGCTTGCGACCGGCTTGGCCTCGGGCTGCCCCACGGTCGGCGCCGCCGGGTCCTGGTAGTCGACGGTGTAGGTGACCGGCTCGCCGGTACCGTCGTCGACGGTGATCTTCACCGTGTCCGGGTCGTCGGCGGAGCGCTCGGCGGTGATGGTCAGGTCGCCGTCGTGGATCACGGCCTTCCCGTCCGGGCTGGCCTGGATGTGCTGCACACCGTCCTGCCCCGGCACCGGCTGCCCGGACACGGGGTCCAGCACCGGCCGCCCGGTCGCCGGATCCGGCACCGGCTGCCCGGTCACCGGGTCGACCACCGGCTTGCCGGTCGCCGGGTCGACCGCGCCCGGCGTCGACTGCCCGAAGTCGAGCTCGTAGGTCTTCGGCTTCCCGGACCCGTCGTCGACCGTGACGCTGACCTTGCCCTGCCCGTCGGGGCTCTGCACGCTGATCGACCGGTCGCCGTCGGTGATCGTCACCGTCTCCGGCGCGCCGGTGGTCGGCACCTGCGGAGTGCCCGGCACCTGCGGCGTCTCGGGGATGGCCGAGGCGGGGTCGGTCGCACCCGGGGTCGGCGGCTGCGGCATCGCGGGCGGCTCGTAAGCACCACCGCCAGGCCCGCCACCACCGGGACCCCCGCCGGTGTCGCTCGGCCCACCGGCGGTCTGCACCGGCTGCTTGGCCTCAGGCTTCTTGTCCGCGTCCGGCTTCTTCTCCTCCGGCGGCGGCTGGGACGCCCCGGTGAGGCTGAGCTTGCCGAACGGGTCGGCGGTCATGGTGATGGTGGCCGAGTTCAGTTCGTCCCAAGCGGACTCGACGGCCCGGATGGTCTCCTCGATCCGGCGGCGCAGGTTGCCGACGGTGAGGAAGTAGCACTCGCAGAAGTCGTTGAGCTCGCGGCAGATCTGGTCCGACCACCGGTTGTCGCCGTCGGTCAGCCGCACCTGGCCCGGCTGGTGCAGCGACTCGGCCGACTGGGACACGGTTCCCAGGTTGAGCAGGCCCTGGCCGAGTCCGCTGAGGAAGGTCGCCTCCTCCTTGGCGGAGAACCCGGATGCCCAGGTCCCGCTCTCCAGGATGCGGCCCATCTCGTCGATGTAGGTCGCGTACTGGTCGCGCGGGAACATGTCGAACGGCCCGCCGATGGCGTACTTGCCGTACCGGTCGACGATCGGCTTCCCGCCGACGTCGGAGGAATCCGCGAACCCGGCGAGCTTCTCCACAACGGACCGGGTCGCCGAGCGCGCTCCGTCGACGTGGTCGCGCAGCTGGGTCAGCAGCGACTGGTAGTCCATCGACGCGGCGCGCAGGTCGTTGACCTTCGCTGCGGCCGCCTCACCCGCCTTGCTGCTCCACGCGCCCTGCAGCTTCGCGGTGACCGCCCCCGCGGCCCCGTCCATCGCGCCAGCGGCCTTGGCCAGGTTGTCGAGCCTGCCCCGGGCGCCCCAGAGGAAGCCCCAGTTGATGATCTTGAGCTTGTACAGGCCACCCGAGCTGTCGGTCTTCTCCTGCCAGCCGTCCCCGCAGACCGGCTGCGACGACCAGCGGCTGCGGTTGCCGGGCAGGCAGGCCGGGTGGTTGCGCCACTTCTCGTAGAGGAACCCGAGGTAGTCGCGGCCCATGACCTTGAGGAAGTCGTCCAACTTGGCCAGCATGGCCTCGGAGTGGTCCTCGGTGTGCACGTCCGACGGGGTCTGCAGGGCGTCCTGCACCTCGTGGCTGAACTGCTCGGCCATGCTCACGCACCCCCAGCCGCGGTGATGCCCCACGCGTTGTCGACGTCGGTGCCGTCGGTCGCCTTGGCGGAGTCGGTCAGCCGCTTGGCCGCCTCGACGCAGTACTGCTGGGCCTTGCCGACGGACCCGGCGAGCTGCTGGATGACGCCGTTGAGCGCGGTGAACGCGGCCGCGCCGTCAGCGTTCTGGCCGAAGTGCTCGGCCTTGAGCCCGTCCCCCGTGGCGTAGCGCTGCACCCCTTGCAGCGAGACGGCCAGGTCGGCCATGTCCAGCCCGGCGGTCCGCACCACCTCGTGGTCCATCTTCATGGTCTCGTCGAGCGCCACCGCTCCCCCTGACTGTCCTGCCCCTCGATGTGGTCACGCGCTTGGACGCGGCCCGCTGACCTGGGGTGCCGTCACTTACGCAAAGAAGAACCTACTCAGCAATGCTGTGTGACGACCCAGGAATCACTGCATTAACTCAAGGGAGGCGGGCCGGAATCGTCTGGCGGGAGCAGCTCCCGCTCCTGCTCGGCGCGCAGTTCGCGTTCGCGGCGCTGCTTCTCCGTGGCCCTCGCCACAACGACGACCGTCACCAGGACCAGGCCGACCATGACCACGATCAGGAACTCGGACAACCCGATGCTCACCACGGCCCCCTCTCGGCGCGGGCATCGTAACGACGCCCCGCGCCAAGGGGTTAGGACTCAGCGCACTAACGAACGTCCGCGACGACGGCGGCCAGGCGGTCGGCGGCGGTGCGCGCGGCCTCCTCGTTGGCGGCCTCGACCATGACCCGGACCAGCTGCTCGGTGCCCGACGGGCGCAGCAGCACCCGGCCGGTGTCGCCCAGCTCGGCCTCCACGGCCGCCACGGCCGTGCTGACCAGCGGGGACGCCGCGACGGTCGCCTTGTCGGTGACCCGGACGTTGACCAGCACCTGCGGCATCCTGGTCATCACCCCGGCCAGGTCGGCCAGCGAGCGGCCGGTGGCGGCGACCCTGGCCATCAGCCGCATCGCGGTGAGCAGTCCGTCGCCGGTGGTGGCGTGGGCGGGGATGAGCACGTGGCCGGACTGCTCGCCGCCCAGCGCGAGGCCGGTGGCCCGCAGCTCCTCCAGCACGTACCGGTCGCCGACGGCGGTGGTGCGCAGCTTCACCCCGGCGTCGCGCATGGCCACGTGCAGGCCCAGGTTGCTCATCACGGTGACCACGAAGCTGTCGTCGACCAGCTCGCCCGCCTCGCGCATGGCCAGCGCGAGCACGACCATGATCTGGTCGCCGTCGATGTCGGCGCCGGTGGCGTCCACGGCCAGGCAGCGGTCGGCGTCGCCGTCGTGCGCGATGCCCAGGTCGGCGCCCTCGGCGACCACGGCGGCGCGCAGGTCGTCGAGGTGGGTCGAGCCGCAGCCGTCGTTGATGTTCTCGCCGTCGGGCAGGGCGTGGATCGCGATGACCTCGGCGCCCGCCTCCCGGTAGGCCTGCGGGGCGGCGGCCCAGGCGGCCCCGTTGGCGCAGTCGACGACGACCTTGAGGCCGTCGAGCCGGTTCGGGGTCGCGGCGAGCAGGTGCGCGATGTAGCGGTCGTGCGCGTCGGCGATGTCGTAGATCCGGCCGACACCCGCGCCCGTGGGGCGGTCGGCGGGCGCGGCGAGCGCGGCCTCGATCTCGTCCTCGACGGTGTCGGGCAGCTTCTGGCCACCGGCGGCGAAGAACTTGATGCCGTTGTCCGGCATCGGGTTGTGCGAGGCGGAGATCATCACGCCCAGGTCGGCGCCCAGGTCACCAACGAGGAACGCCACCGCGGGGGTGGGCAGCACGCCCACCTGCATCACGTCGACCCCGGCCGAGGCCAGCCCGGCGGCCACCGCCGCCTGCAGCATCTCGCCGCTGGCCCGCGGGTCGCGACCGACCACGGCGACCGGGCGGTGCGCGCCGTCGTGGGCGGTCAGCACGCGGGCCGCCGCCGCGGCGACGGACAGCGCCAGTTCCGGGGTGAGCTCGGAGTTGGCGAGGCCGCGCACGCCATCGGTGCCGAAGAGTCGAGCCATGGACGGGTTCCTCCGCGTGTGGGGACGGGCTGGGAGGCAGGGTTGGTCGCGCGCCGGGGACGAAATCGGGCCTGACCTGGGGAAAAGCACAGCGGGAGCAGCGTGTTCGATGTCGCGAACGTGCTGCTCCCGCTGGGTGGTGCCGGTGCTGCCGCCGAAGGTCAGCGCTTGCTGTACTGCGGCGCCTTGCGGGCCTTCTTCAGGCCGTACTTCTTGCGCTCCTTGGCCCGCGGGTCACGGGTGAGGAAGCCTGCCTTCTTCAGGACCGGGCGGTCCTCGGAGTCCAGCTCGATCAGCGCGCGGGCGATCGCCAGCCGCAGCGCACCGGCCTGGCCGGTGATGCCGCCGCCGTGCAGGATCGCGCGGATGTCGAAGGACTCGGGCTTCTCGACGACCACGAGCGGCTCGCGGATGAGCTGCTGGTGGACCTTGTTCGGGAAGTAGTCCTCGAGCGACTTGCCGTTGAGCTGGAACTTGCCGCTGCCCGGGGTGATCCGGACGCGGACGATGGCCTGCTTGCGGCGGCCGACCGTCTGCGCGGTCTCCGACGTCAGGTGCGGCAGCGCCGGGGCCTCGGCCTCGTCGGCCTCGTCGTCGAGCGCGTCGAACTCGGCGACCGCGGTCGCCTCGTCGGCGACCGGGGCCTCGTCGGCGTCGACGGCCTGGCCCTCGTCAGCCTGGGACTCCTCGACCGGCGCCTCCTCGGCGGCGGGCGCGTCGTCGGTCTCGACGGGGGCAGCGGTGTCCTCGACGGCGGCGTCGGCTTCGACGGCCTCGGGGTTCACGGCGTCGTCACTCACTTGGCGACCTTCGCAATCTCGAACGGCGTGGGCTGCTGGGCGGTGTGCGGGTGCTCGGGGCCTGCGTAGACCTTGAGCTTCTTGCCCTGCGCACGGCCGAGCTTGTTCTTGGGGAGCATGCCCTTGACGACCTTCTCGAGCAGCCGGTCGGGGCGGGTGTCGAGCAGCTCGCCGAAGGACCGCTTGCGCAGACCGCCGGGGTAGCCGCTGTGCCGGTAGGCGAACGCCTGGTCCCGCTTGTTGCCGGTGAGGACAACCTTCTCCGCGTTGACGATGACGACGAAGTCGCCGGTGTCCACGTGGGGGGCGTAAGTGGGCTTGTGCTTGCCGCGAAGGAGCGTCGCGACGTGCGTGGCGAGACGACCGAGCACCACGTCCTCGGCGTCGATCACGTGCCAGGCTCGGTCGACCTCGCCGGGCTTAGGGCTGTACGTGGGCACGGGTCTACCTCATCGTCAACATGCGTCATGGGTGCCTGTGCGGGCATCACCCCTGGGCGAACGGGTCGCCCAGAAGCGCGCAACGCGGCTCGACTCGCACTGAACAAGCCGAGCTTTACGCCCCGCGCCGCACAACAACGTAAGAAGATACCGGGTGCCCGTTGGAGGGTCAAAACCGCCCTCCCTCACCCACTCAGGTGTGGCCTGTGACACTGTGACACTCCCTCCCGCCACCCGCCCCCACGTCCCCGCCCGGCATCGTTCCCGGCTTGGCAGCGGACGGGCGCACGGCAGCACAGGATGGGCCGGTATCAGACACGCGACAAGGCCCGGGAGGGGTGCTCCCGGGCCTTGTGGGTACGAGCGGAGAACGGGTCGGCTCAGCCCCAGCGGTTGGCGTTCGCGCGCTCGGTGGCCTCGTAGTTCTCGCCGGACTGCTGCACCGCGACGGCGATGGAGGACAGGACCTGCTTGAGCTCGTCGTAGGCCTTGTCCCACTCGGCCTGCTTGGCGTTCCAGGCCTCGGAGGCGGCACCGGTGTACCCGGCGGCCAGGGGGGCGAGGCGCTGCTTCAGGTCGCCGAGCAGGGTCTCCAGCTGGCTGGAGGTCGACGCGAGCGACTGCGACGCGTTCGCGACCTCCGCGAAATTGACCTTGATGATGTCGCCGGACATTGGGTTTCTCCCTGGGAGTC
Source organism: Actinokineospora globicatena (assembly GCF_024171945.1). GTDB lineage: Bacteria > Actinomycetota > Actinomycetes > Mycobacteriales > Pseudonocardiaceae > Actinokineospora > Actinokineospora globicatena. The sequence continues at coordinate 1,638,203 of NZ_JAMTCR010000002.1, read as the reverse complement.
GTCTAACAAGTACGGGGTGGGCCGGAAAGCACTACCGCGGAGAGGGGACTCAGCCGCCGAGGACGCTGGTGATGTTCGAGAGCGAGGAGGAGGACTCCTCTTCCTGGCGGACGTAGGCCGCGTTGCTCTCCTTGAGCTGCTGCGAGATCGCCTCGAGGGCGGTGTGCAGCTTGTTCGCGTCGTCGTTGTAGCGCTGCATCAGCGTGGCGAAGGCGCGGGCGGCGTTACCCGACCAGTTGTCGTGCAGCGGCTGCAGGGCGCTGCCCAGGCTCTTGAGGGAGTTCTGGCTCTCCTCGTTGACGTTGTCGACGTCAACAGCGGCCTTGGCCATCTCTTCTGGCGTGATTCCGTAACCGGACATTGGGAGAAACCCCCTGGCTTGTGGTTGGGTCGTACGCCTTCTTCGTTCGTACGCCGCTTACGACGAAGACCCTGCCAGGTTTGGTTCCCCCTCGGGGCGGGTTGGTTGTAGGTCGTTGCTCCCGTTAACGGTGTTCTCACTGAACCCGCAGGTCATGACCGGTTCCGCCGCCGCGAGAAGGCCGCGAGGAGTTCACAGGTGTGAATGATCGCCGCAGGTCAGCCGCCGTGCAGCAGGATCTGGTCCTGGGAGAAGTCGTCGTCGTCCGGTGGCGGCGGGGTCGAGCGCTCCGGCTCGGGCGGCGGCACCGTCGCCGCCTTGGCCGCCAACCGCTGGGTGTCGCGCCGGAACGCGGCACTGGTCTCGCGCGCCTCGGCGGACGCGCGCCGCGCCTGCGTGATCGCGGAGGCCACCTCGGCGCGGAACCTGGCCACCTGCTCGCCGAACCCTTCGCTCACCCGGCACCTCCTGCTCGCTGCTAGCCCTGCTTGACGGTGGTGGAGCGCACCACTGTCTCGCAAGCCTGCCGGACCCGGTCCCGGCCGTCCTCGGTGTACTGGCAGCCGATGCTGACCTGGTACCTGCCCGCCAGGACCACATACCACTCGACGGTAGCTCCCTGCTTGGCCAGGTGCTCCCGGTAGAACACGACGTCCCGCCCGCCGAAACTGGCGCTCTCGTCGTAATCGGAGACGTCCGGCTCGCGTTTGTCGTAATCGGAGCGCAGCCGTTCCAGTGCCCGTGCCCGGTCGGTCCCGCTGTCGAAAGCGAGTTCGCGTTCCTGGACGAGGACGAGGTCGTTGCCCTTCTCGGCACCGGTCGGCTTGATCTCGGTGCGCATGATCTCGGGGCTGCCCCCGGTCTGCGTCCAGCCGTCGGGCAGGGTGAAGCCGTAGTCGTAGCGGGAGATCGTGGTCGCCGCGGGGTCGTCGCCGTCGAGCGCGAGGAAGAGCCCGACACCACCGCCGACCACAGCGAGCAACAACCCGATCCCGACGTAGAGCCCGGTCTTGCCGCGCGCGGCCTTCACCGGTTTCGCCGGGGCGACCGGGAAGGCGACCGGCAGCGGGCCGGTGTTCGGTTGGGGCGGTTGGACTGGCAGCGGGCCGGTGCCCGGCTGGATGGCGGCGCGGGGCCCGGTCAGGTGCCCGGTGTGCGCGATGTCGGGGGACACCGCCCGCAGCGCGCCACGGGCGACGACGGTCTCGGGTTGGTCGAGCGTCACCGGCACGACCCCGGTGCGCTCCGCGACCAGCCGCGCCACCAACGGGATCCGGCTCGCGCCACCGACGAGGAAGATCCCGGACAGCTGCGCGGGCACCAGACCGGCGTCGCGCACGGCGGCGAGGGTCAGGTCGACGGCGGCCCCGATGGGCTCGGCGATCAACCGCTCGAGGTCGTCGCGGGTGATGTGCGCGTCCGGGAACGGCGACGGGAGCGGGATGTCGGCGTAGGTGTGCCGGGACAGGGTTTCCTTGGCGCCGCGCACGTCCTGGCGCAGCACCCGCCTGCGCCGCCGGTCGAGCAGGTCGCGGCCCTGCGTCAGCGCCTCCCACGCCTCGGGGTGGCCGACCACGCGGCCGAGGTGCTCCATCAGCAACTGGTCGACGTCGGCGCCGCCGAAGGACGGGTTCCCCTTGGTGGACAAGACAGTGAAGAGGGTGGTGTTCGGTTCCGTCCGAACAACGCTGACGTCGACGGTGCCGCCGCCGAGGTCGAGCACGGCCAGGATCCGACCGGGTCCGGGGAAGCTGGCCGCGTGGAACACCGCCGCCGCAACGGGTTCCGGCACCAGGTGGACCCGGTTCGCCAACCCGGTGGCGGCTTGCCGCAACACCTGCGTGCGCACACCACCCCAGTCGGCGGGGTGCGTCAACACCAGTTGGTCCACCGCCAGCCCACCAGCGACCCGCCGCGCCTCGGCGACAGCGCGCCCGAGCACCGCGCGGAACACCTGGGGCACCGGGATGACCAGGTCACCGAGGAGCAACTCCGCCTCGTCCACCCGAAGCTTCGGGTGCGGCTCAAACCTGGACGGGTCAAGAGCCGCCTGCCGCTCGGCCTCTTGACCGACGAACAACGTGCCGTCGGACCCGGCGTAAACCGCCGACGAGAGCAACGGCTGCCCGTCGACCACGACGACCTGCGGCTCGCGCCCCCGCACGGAGACCGCCACACAGGTGCTGGAGGTACCGAAGTCCACCGCGACCCGCAGCACGCGCGCCACCTCCCTGGCAGCAACAGCCACCCACCCCGGCGGTATGTCCAACGTCACCCTACGTGGCTGGCTCCGCATCGCTGCGGGTGAGGGGGTCTCTTGCCTTCGCTTCGCTGCGGTCGTCGGCTCGCCTGCGGCATTGCGGACTGGCGCGAGTTTCGAGCTTTGCTCGATGGGGCGCGGGGCGGCCAACGTCGTCAGCCGAACCTGACGACGTTGGCCCCCAACCGCCTGCCGACAACGTTGGCCCTCCGTCCGCAATGCCGAAGGCGAGCCGCCCCCCAATCACTCAGGCGAGATCCAAGCGATGTGCATGAGGGACTGGCCCACCTTGCGGCTGACCAGGGTGCCTCGGCCAGGCGGCATGGCGGAGGGTTTGACGGTGCCCAGGAGGGCGCCCTCGTCCTTGCTGCCGCTCATGACGACGCCGGGGCTGGCGATTTCGCGGAGCTTGCCGAGGACGGGGTCGAACATGGCGCGGCTGGCGCCGCCGGTGCGGCGGGCGGTGATGACGTGCAGGCCGACGTCCTTGGCCTGCGGGAGGAACTCGGCGATGGGCTGCAGCGGGTTGTTGCCCTGGGTGGCGACGAGGTCGTAGTCGTCGACGATGACGAACAGGTCGGGGCCCTTCCACCAGGAGCGGTTCTTGAGCTGCTCCTGGGTGACGTCGGGGCCGGGCAGCCGCTTGAGCATCGAGCCGCGGACGTCCTTGATCATGTCGCCGAGCTGGTTGGAGGACACCGCGTAGCCGAGCAGGTGGTCGGTGTTGACGAACCCGAGCATGGTGCGCCGGTAGTCGACCAGGATGATGACCGCTTCCTTGGGCGTGTAGCGGTCCATGATGCCGCGCACGATGGTGCGCAGCAGGTTCGTCTTGCCGGACTCGCCGTCGGCGAAGGCGATGAAGTGCGGCTCGGACTCCAGGTCGAGGTACACCGGGGCGAGGTCGTTCTCGTCGACGCCGATCGGGACGAGCTTGGAGTCGCGGCGCGGGTCCTGGGCGATGAGGTCCTCGTAGGGCAGCACCTCGGGCAGCAGCCGGACCTTGGGCGCGGTGCGGCCGCGCCAGGCGGCCTTGATCTTGGCGACCGCGTCCTGGACGCCGGTGGCGACGTCCTCGGCGTTGTTCGACCCGTCGATGCGCGGCAGGCCGGTGAGGAAGTGCAGCTTGTCGCGCGAGAGGCCGCGGCCGGGGCGACCGGCCGGGATGTTCACCGCGACCCGGCGGTCCACATCGGACTCCGACGGGTCGCCGAGGCGCAGCTCGAACCGGGTGCCGAGCAGGTCCTTGAGCGCGGGCCGGATCTCCGCCCAGCGGTTGGCCGCGACGATCACGTGGATGCCGAAGGACAGGCCCTGCGCGGCGAGGTTGACGACCTGCATCTCCAGCGCCTCGAACTCCTGGCGGAAGTTCAGCCAGCCGTCGACGATCAGGAACACGTCGCCGAACGGGTCGTCGGCGATCTCGCCGCGGCGCTTGCGGTTGCGGAAGTCGGTCATCGAGTCGATGCCCAGGTCGCGGAAGCGCTGCTCGCGCTCGGCGATCAGACCGGTGACCTCGGCGACCATCCGGCGCGCCTTGTCCGGGTCGATGCGGCCCGCGACGCCACCGACGTGCGGCAGCCCCTCGATCGAGCCGAGCGTGCCGCCACCGAGGTCGAGGCAGTAGAACTGGACCTCTTCGGCGGTGTGCGTCAACGCCATCGACATGACCAGGGTGCGCAACATCATGGACTTGCCCGACTGCGGGCCGCCCGCGATCGCGGCGTGCCCCGCGGCACCGGAGAAGTCGGCCCACAGCAGGTCGCGGCGCTGCTCGTACGGCTTGTCGACGATGCCGAGCGGGATCTGGAGCCTGCCGTTGCCGTAGAAGCCGACCGGGGAGAGCCCCCGGTCCTCGGTGGGTTGCAGCGGCGGGAACATCAGGTCGAGCGAGTCCGGTTTGTCCAGCGGTGGCAGCCACACCTCGTGCGCGTCCGGCCCCTGCTTCACCAGCCTGCCGACGATCACGTCCAGCTCGCTGGCCTCCTGGCCGCCCTCGGGCTTCTTCTCCTCGACGACCGGTTCGAGCGGCTTCTCCGGTTCCTTGGGGATCTCCACGTAGTCCGGCACGAACAGCTTCGCGCGCCGGTCACCGGTGACCGCGGCGACCGGGCCGACGGCCTGCATCCCGGTGGGGCGGTACGGGCCGGAGACGTACGCGGCCTTGAACCGCACCATGGTGCTGGTGTCGAACTTCAGGTAGCCGGAACCGGGGATCGACGGAAGCTCGAAGGCGTCCGGGACGCCGATCGCCGCGCGGGACTCGGCCGCGGAGAACGTCTTGAGGCCGATCCGGTAGGACAGGTGCGAGTCGAGACCGCGCAGCTTGCCCTCCTCCAGCCGCTGCGACGCGAGCAACATGTGCATCTGCAGCGAGCGGCCGAGTCGTCCGACCGCGACGAACAGGTCGATGAAGTCCGGCTTGGCGGACAACAGCTCGGAGAACTCGTCGACGACGATGAACAGCGCGGGCAGCGGATCGAGGTCGGCGCCGTTCTCGCGGGCCTTCTCGTACTCCCACACGTTCTTGAAGTTGCCGCCGTTCTTCAGCGCCTCTTGGCGCCGGTTCATCTCCCCGGCGAGCGCGTCCTTCATCCGGTCGACCAGCGTCAGGTCGCCCTGCAGGTTGGTGATCGTCGCGGCGACGTGCGGCGCGGAGCCGAGCCCGAGGAAGGTCGCGCCACCCTTGAAGTCGACCAGGATGAAGTTGAGCGTGGTCGACGAGTGCGTGGCGAGCATGCCGAGCACCAGCGTGCGCAGGAACTCGGACTTGCCGGAGCCGGTCGCGCCGATGCACAGGCCGTGCGGGCCCATGCCCTCCATGGCCGCTTCCTTGATGTCGAGTTCGACCGCCTGGCCGAACTCGCCGACGCCGAAGGGCACCCGGTAGCGGTCCCGGACCGGCCGGGGCCGCCACGCCTGCTGCACGTCGAAGGTCATCGGGTCGCCGGGGATGCCGAGCAGCTCCAGCAGCGTCGGGTTCGACAGCAGTGGCTCCTCGTCACCGGAGTCGGCGGCGGTGGCCGAGAGCCGGTACGGGGACAGCTTGCGCGCCAGCGCTTCCGCCTCGGCGACGCTGAGCGTGTCCGGGTCGGCGAACCACTCGACACCGGACGCGCTGCGGGCGCCGAGCCGGTCCTCCTCGACGACCAGGCGCAGGCCGCGCCGGGCGGTGAGGTTGCCCAGGCTCTCGGACAGGTCGACCAGCGTGACGCCGACCAGCCCCTCCTCCAGGATGATCTGCTCCTCGCGGGTGACCTCGCCGTCGTCGATGACGATCACCACGTGCGGCTGGTCGGGCTGCGGCGGGGCGTTGCGGGTGAACCGCTGCCGGTCGCGCAGCTCGTCGTCGAGCCAGGCCTCGATCTGGGCCAGCGAGCCCGCCATCATCCGCAGCTGGCCGATGCCGTCGACCAGGGTGGGGTGCTGGGCGTGCGGCAGCCACTTCGCCCATTCCCACTCCGCCTTGGCCTTGCCCGAGGTGACCACGGCGATGAGCACGTCGTCGGGGGTGTGGAAGGTGACCAGCTGGGCCAGCAGCGCGCGGGTCAGGCCGCGGGTGAGCGCCTTGTCGCCGGTGAGCCCGACGGCGGCGAACCCGCGCACGGCGACCTGGATGGGCAGGTCCGGCACGATCGAGTGGGCGCGGACGAACCGGCGCAGCGCCAGCGTCGCGATCGGCTCCAGCTCGTCGACCGGGCCGGTCTGCGGCGGCACGAGCCGGGTGGCCAGCCGCTGCGAGCCGCGGCCGACGCGCAGGTGGCAGAAGTCCGAGTCGGCCTGGCGGCGCTCCCACATCCGCCTGCTGGTGGCGATCGACCACAGCGCCTGCGGGTCGGGGTGGGTCCACTCCAGCGACGAGCGCTGGTCGAGCGCGGCCTCGCGGGCCCGGTCGCGCATCTGGCCGAGGTAGCGCAAGTAGTCCTTGCGGTCCTCGTTCATCTCGGCCTTCTTCTGGCCGCCACCGCGCCCGCCCATGCCGCCTGCCATCATCCCCACCGTCGACATCAGGAACATGCCGCCGAAGAGCAGCGAGGTGGGGTTGCGTCCGCCGATGACGAACATGAAGACCATCATCCCGATCGACGCCACGATCATGACGGCGGGCAGGATCTTCATCATGATGTTGCCCGGGATGACCCTGGGCACCTCGGGTGGCGGTTCGAGGTGGACCTCGCCGCCTGGCTGCCTCGGCGCGGCAAGGCGGGGCGAACGCTTGAACTGCAGCGTGCTCACCGGGGGGACACCTCTTCGTCTCGACGGGCGAGGGCGGTACTGGGAGAAACTACCGAACCACCCGGCCGCGCCGCGGTGGGAACGGGCAGCGCGGCACCGCGGGCGGCCACCGGGTGACCACGACCGTCGCGCATCCCACACCCCCTCGCACCCAGCCAGAACCCGATTCCGCCGAACCGGCGCGTCCCGGGATATCGGTGCGGCCATACTAGGACCGATTCCGGTCGCGCCGGGGTCGGTCCGAGCAGACCTGTGGACAACTCACGAGGGGGCGGGCAGTGGCAACCGGTACGACCGTGTTCAGCAGGGTGACCGTGGTCGCGCCGAGGACGCGCATCGACGTGGCACTCCCGGCCGACGTCTCGGTCGCCGACCTGCTGCCGATGCTGCTGGAGATGGCTGGTGAGACCACCCCGGACGGTGGCGCCCGGCACGGTGGCTGGTGCCTGGCCAAGCTGGGCGACAACCCGCTGGACCCGAGCCGCACGCTCGGGTCGCTCGGCGTCGTCGACGGCGACATGCTGCAGTTGCGCAAGCGCGCGGAGAACCCGCCACCACCGCTCTACGACGACGTGGTGGACGCCATCGCGGAGTCCACGCCGGACAGCTACCGACCGTGGACCAAGGAGACGGCGAACCGGATCGGCCACATCGCGGGCGCGCTGGCGCTGGTGACCGCGGCGTTCGCGGTGCTGATGGCCGGTCCGCTGTGGGGCGGCGGCAACCTCGGCCCGGCGATCGCGGGCGGGACCGGCGCGGTGGTCGCGGTGATCGTCGGCGCGGTGTTCGCCCGGGTCTACCAGGCGCGCACGACCGGTGTGCTGATCGCGGCCGCTGGTGGGCTGCCGCTGGCGTTCGTCAGCGGGTTGTCCATCGTGCCCGGTGAGCCGGGTCGGCCGAACCTGCTGCTGGCCTGCGCGCTGGTGCTCATCGTGTCGTCGGCGTCGATCATGGTGATCGGCGCGGGGATCACGACCTTCGTCGCCGCCGGGACCGCCGCCGCGCTGGGGGTGATCGCGTTCGCCGTGGCGACGCTGATCGCGCACCCCGCGGCCGGGATCGCGGCCGGGACGGTCGCTGTGGCGCTCGGCGCGTTGTCGGTGCTGCCCAGGTTGACCATCCAGCTGGCCCGCTTGCCGCTGCCGAACGTCCCCGGCAACGCCGAGGACCTGAAGGAAGACACCGGTTTCCCGGACTACCGCTCGATCGAGCGGCGCGCGGGGCTGGCGCACGAGTACATGACCGGCATGATCATCGGCTGCGGTTCCGCCGCCGCGATCGGCGCGATCGTCTCGGCGGGCGCACCGGGCGTGTGGGGCGTGCTGCTCGGTGTCGTGGGGACGCTGGTGCTGCTGCTGCGCGCGCGGACCTACGCCAACGGCAGCCAGGCCATCGCGTTGCTGGCGACCGGGATGCTCGGTGCCGTCGGCATCGTGCTCGGCTGGCTGTTCACCGCGGACACCTTCGGCAGGCTGCTGTGGGTGTTCGGCACCCTGGTCGTGCTCTCCGCCGGTGCGCTCGTGCTCGGCGTGGTGTTCCCCGAGCAGCGGTTCTCCCCGCCGCTGCGGCGGTCCGTGGAGATCATCGAGGCGATCTGCATCGCGGTGGTGCTCCCGATCGCGCTGGCGGTGATGGACCTGTACTCGACGCTGCGGCACACGAGCTTCTCATGAGGACGCCGACCAGGTTCGCCGTCGCGATCGGGGCGGCCGCGTTAGCCGTCGCGCTCCCGATCCCCGCGTCCGCACAGGACCAGTCCTCGGCGGCCCAGCCGACCAGCACGGCGAAACCCGCCCCGACGACGACGGCGGCCGACGAGAAGGCCAAGCGCATCGCGTCCATGGCCGAGCCGCCGCCGCTGCCCGCCGACTTCCCGGTGCCCAGCGGCTCCGACCCGGACACCGTGTACGCGTTGAAGAGCAACTGCATCGGGTCGCTGAGCCAGGGCACCACGGACCTGAAGAACAAGCCGTGGGGCCAGTCGCAGCTGCGCTTCGACGACCTGCACCAGTTCGCCACCGGCAAGGGCGTGCTGGTCGCGGTGATCGACACCGGCGTGCGCGCGCACCCGTACTTCGGCGGTCGCGTGCAGCCCGGCGGCGACTTCGTGGTCAAGGACAAGCAGGGCCTCGAGGACTGCGACGGGCACGGCACCGAGGTCGCCGGGATCATCGCGGCGAACCCGCCCGCCAGCAGCGACATCGGCTTCCGCGGCATCGCGCCAGAGGCGCGGATCCTGACCATCCGGCAGTCGAGCGCGAACTACAAGGGCAACCGGGTCACCGCGGCCCGGCCCGAGGGCGAGGAGTTGCAGGCGGGCACCCTGGAGACCCTGGCCAAGGCCGTGGTGCTGGCCGCCGACCAGGGCGCGCGGGTGATCAACATGTCGGTGGACAACTGCCGCGCGGTGGCGGAGGGCCCGATCAGCCCCGCCGAGAAGCAGCTGCAGGCCGCGCTGCGCTACGCCTACGAGCAGAAGGACGTCGTCCTCGTCGCCTCGGCGGGCAACACCGGCGAGAAGGGCTGCCCGGACCAGCGCAACGGCATCGACCCGTACAAGCCGACGCACATCGTGACCCCGCCGTGGTTCGCCGACTACGTGATCTCGGTGGCCGCCATGTCGCGCAACGGCGACCCGGCGTCGTTCTCGGTGCAGGGCCCGTGGGTCACCGTGGCCGCCCCCGGCACCGACATCATCTCGCTCGACCCGGCCACCGACGGCCTGGCGAACCTGCAGGTGCTCAACAACGGCGACCAGACCTCCATCCAGGGCACCAGTTTCGCCGCGCCCTACGTCGCAGGCCTCGCCGCGCTGATCCGCGAGCGGTTCCCCAACCTCAAGGCGTCCCAGGTCGCCGACCGGATCAAGCTGACCGCCTCGCACCCGGCCGCGCCGGGCGGGCGGGACAACCTGGTCGGCCACGGCATGATCAACCCGATCGGCGCGCTCACCACGCTGATCCCCGGCGAGCAGGGCGTCGCCGACGACGCGGCGCTCGACGTGAAGGCCGTGCTGCCCGCCCCGGAGATCAAGAACTGGGCGCCGACCCAGGTCGCGTTGATCGGCTCGGCCGGTGGCGTGCTGCTGTTGCTGCTGACGCTGTTCGTGGTGCACACGGCCCGCCGCAACCGCCATGGCGCGCAGCGGGAGGCGCGCGGCTCGGCATAAGGGTTGTCCTCGTCACCAGTTCGAGTTCGATTCCGCACCGGTGCGGAATCCCTTGCCCTGGTTGGTCATACCCTCCGCTTTGGCCCACGTGTGGGACGACGGGAGGTGCTGTGGCTCGCCGACCGCGGATCCGCCCGATCGCCCCGCCGAGGTGGCGACCGGAGAGGTCCACCTCCGTGTTCATCTGGCCCATAGCGGGTGCGTTGCTGGTGGCCGCCGTCCTGTTGCGCGCCCCCGAACCGGCTCCTGGTCACGCGGCCCCACCCGCCGCGACCACGCAGACAGCCTTACCGCCGAAGCACGCCGGAGAGCCAATCCCCGCGACTACCGCAGTCGACGACCTCCGCCGCGCGCGGGTCGGCGCGTGCTTCCAAGACCTGAGCACCGGACCGTCACACGACTTCACGTTGGCCGATTGCGCTGACGGCACCTACGAACTCTTACGACGGCTACCCGCCTCAGCGGAGAGCGAAGCGTGCTGGGCGGACGACCGCGCGAACTGGTTGCTGCGGTCGGGAGATTCGACCCTGTGCCTGCGGTACCGCTATCCGAACGGGACAGGCAACCTGGCGGTCGGCTCGTGTGTCATACCGACAGCCGCAGGCGACGCCATCCCCGGCAGGTGCAAACCCGGCGGCTTCACCGTCTCCGCCAAGCACTACGGCACAACCAACGGCGACAAGTGCGGCAAGGACATCCCGAGCATCCACACCCACCCCACGCGCTCGGAACTCAGCGTCGTCCTGTGCCTGCGGCCAATCCCGGCCTAGCCGATTCCGGATAGGTCGATCCAGGTCTAGCCGATCCCGGTTTAGTCGTCGCCGATGACCGGTGGGGAGGATTTGGTCGGTTTGCCGAAGATCTCCTCCGGGTCGCCGGTGACGCGGGTGCGGCGCTTGTGTTCGGAGTCGCTTCCGCCTGCCATGCCGCCGCCCATGCCCATGGGCATGCCGCCGCCCATCATGCCGCCGGTGCCGCCTGCCTTGCCGCCTCCGCCTGCCGCGCCGCCCGCTCCGGACATGCCGCCCGCCGGCTGGCTCGGCACGGCCTCACCGGTGGTGACGTAACCGCCCGGGCCGAGTGGCGTGGACGGTGTGCCGCTGAGTCCGCTGCCACCGCCGCCGAAGCCACCGAGGCCGCCCCCGCCGAGACCCGACGAGCCGAGGCCGCTGGAGATCGGCGCGGACGACGGGATGGACGTGGTGGGGCTGCTCGGCACGGTCACCGTCGGCACCTCGGGTACCGCCCAGTTCTCCGCCGGGAAGGTGTGCGCCATGGTGATCGGCTCGAAGACCTTGGAGCCGTCGAGCCCGTCGCACAGCCGGACCAGGGCGTCGAGGATCTGCCGGACGGCCTCGAAGAGCTGGCGGGTCGGCCGGTTCATCGAGTCGACGTACTGGCGGCTGCGGTCCTCGCCCCGGCCGGGCTGGGCCATCGCCTGGGAGGTGTTGTGCGCGACCTCGGCGAGCAGCCCGGCCATCTCGGTGACGATCTCGCGCAGGCCGTCGGCGGTCAGGTCGAGCACCTCGCCCATGGCGATCATCGCGTCGGACATGTCGTTGCCCGCGAGGCCGACCCGGTTCATGTACTCGATGAACGAGTCCGCGTCCGCGCCCTGCCACGCCGCGTCGAGCCCGCCGAGCGGCTTGGTCAGCTCGGTGACCACGACCTCGGAGTACGCCCCGACCGCGCGCCAGCGGCCCGCCTCGGCGTGCAGCTCGCTCCACCGCCCGACCACCGGCGCGAAGTACTCCTCGACCGGGTCGGCGATGCCGAGCTGGCGGCACAGCCTGCTCAGGAAGTCCAGGTAGGTCGCGAAGTTCGACTGCAGGTCCGGCCCGTCCAGGCCGCCCTGCGCGGGCACCGCCGGTGCGGCGGAGGCGAGTTCCGGTTGCCCCCACGCCGGTTCCGCTGCCGCGCGGTCCTGCGGGTCGGCGGTGGCCAGCGCCGCCTCCCGCGGTGGCGTCGGCTGCCAGTCGTCGGTGGTGCTGACCACCGGCGCCCAGTCCCAGCTGTCGTCCTCGTCCGCTCGCCGCGTCATCGCCGCCCCCTCAGCCCTGGCCGCTGCGCTTGATCGACTGGGCGCCGTCGTCGTCGGAGCCCTGGTGCTTGTCCGCGATCTGGCTCAACGCAGCCGACGCCGCCTCCAGCGCCTCGACGCCGCGGGTCAGCTGGGAGCGCAGCAGGTCGGACGCGCGGGTGTAGGACTCGGTGACCCTGGTCGACTTGCCGAGCGAGCCGAACGACTCCGGCGTCAGCGGCGCGGTGCGCAGCACGTCGGCGCCCTTGCCGAGTTCATCGGCGGCAGCGGCCACCGTGGTGGCGTACCCGCTGATCCACGCGGGGTCTACCTCGATCGCAGCCATGGCTGACCTCCCGGTCGTCGAGTCCGGTGCCTCCTTCGACGTCGATGCTCCCCGCTTGGTTCCCGGCTGGGAAGGGGGGATCAGGGCGTCGCGGGCGGTTGCTGGGTCTTGGGCGGCAGCGGCTCCGGGGTGGTCGACGGGAACTGGCCCGCGCCGACCGGCACGGTGTCGTAGGTCTGCAGCACGTCCCTGGTGTTGAGCGAGGCCCCGTTGGGCAGCAGCCGCACGATCGCGTCCGGCGCGGGCAGTTGCGCGGCGAGGCCGAGCGCGGCGGCGGTGCGCTGGTCGGGGATGCCGAACTTCACGCCCCGGTCGGAGATCAGGTAGATCGGGCCGGTGGCGAAGTCCTGCCGCGAGGTGGCACCGCGCACCACGGCCGCGCGGCCGGGCGGCATGTAGAAGTAGTCGAGCCGCTGGCCGTCCGGGCTCGGCGTGCTGACCCGCACCGAGGCGGGCTTGCCCGCCTGGTTGCGCGGCAGCGGCAGCTCCTTGCCGATGTGCACCTCGGTGTGCTGGTCGGCCGACGGGCCGTCGCCGACGATGTTCCAGCCGAGGCAGGCCACCGGGTAGTTCACCGGGCTGAGCACCTCGGGCACCACCTCGGGGAACGACTTGTCCTCGAAGGCGCGCTTGGCCGAGGCGGCCGGGATCTGGTCCGGGCGGACCTTGGTGATCGCCGCGCCGCCCTCGGTGGTGGTGAACCGGATCAGGTCGGCGGTGGTCTTCTTGATCTGCTGCACGCCGTCGGTGAGCACCACGTAGTAGTCGATCTGCCCGGCCCGCTCGACCTGCACGACCGAGCCGACCGGCAACCCGTTCATGTCGGTCTGGCCGCGCTCACCGCGACCGGGGATGGTCGGCGGGGTCAGCTCCGGGGCCTCGGGGATGGCGTTGAGCAAGCCGGTGGTGATCTTGCGCACCGAGCCCTCCGACAGCGAGAGCGCCGCCAGGATGTTGCCCTTGCTCATGTCCACCTTGGCGCGCACGGTGTTCGCGTTCTTGATGTTGGCCGTGGCTGGCGTCCGGTAGACCAGGTACGTGTCCTCGGTCACCGACTTGACCAGCAGCGCCTCGTTCGGGTTGAGCTCAGGCCCGAGGTCGCGCACCCCGCCTGCCACGGTGGTCTCGATCTTGTCGTCGGCGGCCTGGTTGTTCAAGCTCGGGTCGAGCTTGTACTCGTCGCACACCGCCCAGTCGGCGCTGACCCGCTGCGCGGGCTCGGGCAGCAGCTGCGGGCCGTCCTGGATGCCGGTCAGCCGGTCGCGCGGGATGTCGACCAGCTTGTCGTCCGGGATGACCTCGGCAGGCGTCGCCTCGGTGGCGCCACCGGCGTCGGTCTGGCTGCCCGGCTGGCCCTGCGCGCCCGGGTTGGTGCGCGCCAGCAGCAACAACCTGGCCGAGGCGAGGTTGAAGGTGGGGATGAGCACCTTCCCCTTCTCGGTGTTGGTGAGCAGCACGTACACCGCGCCGGAGGGCTTGGCGATGATGATCCCGGACTCGTTGGGCAGCTTCGGCGCCGGGCTGAGCAGCCCGTACACCAGGAAGCCGATCACGCCGACGGCCGCGATGCAGACGCCGACCACGGTGGCCCTGCTGTGCGTGCGCATCGGGTCGTGCAGCATGACCGCGTCCTTGCGCACCAGGGCGGACTGCATCCGCCGCAGCACGAAGCGGTACGCCTGGACCTGGGACTTGGTAGTCGGTGTTGATGGCATTCTCGGCCTGCTGCTCTCCCCGTCGCGGTACGGTTCCGCAGGATAGCCGTACGGTGTCGGCCGGACGCGGGTCTCCGCGAAACCTGTGGACAACCCGCCCGGTGATCGCGACGAGGGGAAGAGAACGAGCGGATGTCGGTGAGCACGTCTGGACGGCACGGCCGCACGCCTCCCCCTGGTCAGCCCCCCCGCCCCGGCGGGATGCCGCCCGGTCCCGGCGGCCCAGGCCGTCCGCCCGGTCCGCCGCCCGGCGCGCACCCGGGTGCCCAGCCCTCCGGTCCGCTGCCCGGTCCGCCCGCGGGTGGACCACCGCCCGGCCCGCCACCGGGTGCCAAGCCGCCTGGCCCGCCCCCCGGCCCGCCCGGCGGAGGCCCTGGCGGTCCAGACGGTCCTGGTGGCCCCAACGGCCCCGGTGGTCCAGGCGGTCCTGGTGGCCCCAACGGCCCCGGTGGACCTGGTGGGCCGTCGTCCGCGCCGAGCCCCCAGCCCGCGCACCCGGCCAAGCCCGGCACCCGGGTGGCCGCCCGCAGGCGCAACCGGGGCGCGAGCCTCGGCGCGCTGCCGGTGGCGAACCTGGTGGTGCTGGAGGTCGGCGTCGCGATCGGGTTGGTGCTGCTGGCCATCTCCACCAAGCTGGTCTACGTCTCGATCGGTGTCGCGGCCGTCGCGCTCGTCGTGGCGTTCCTGCGGTGGCGCGGTCGCTGGTTCACCCAGTGGATCGGCGTGACCGTCCGCTACTCGGTCCGCTCGCACGCCCGCGTCAGCAAGCCGACCGCCCCGGTGAGCATCGAGGAACTGGCCGCCGCCGACGGGTCCGCGGTCACCGGGCCGGACGACCCGAGGGTGAGCCTGCTGCGGCTGGCCGTGCCGGACCTGGTCGTCGCGCACGGGGCCGACCACGAGCGCAGGCCGCTCGGCCTCGCCTGGCACGAGGGCACCTGGACCGCGGTGCTGCTGGTCGACCCGGCGCCCGCGCTGGTCAGCCAGGTCGGGTCGACGCCGAGCCTGCCGCTTGGCGCGCTGGCGCCGTGCCTGGAGGACCGCGGTGTGGTGCTCGACGCGATCCAGGTGATCTGGCACTGCTACCCGGGCAGCGCGTCGCTGCCCCCGAACTCCCCCGCCCTGGCGTCCTACCTCGAGGTGCTCGGCCCGCTCCCGGCCGCCGCGCGCCGCACCACGTGGGTCGCGGTGCGGTTGGACCCGAGGCGCTGCCCGGCCGCGGTCCGCGAGCGCGGTGGCGGTGTCGTCGGCGCGCACCGGGCGTTGATCGGCGCGCTGTCGCGGGTCCGCAACGCCCTGGAGTCCCGCGGCGTGCCGACCCGCCCGCTGGACCCCGACGAGCTGCTCAAGGCCGGTATCGCCTCCGCGGAGCTGACCGCTGTCGCCGGGTCGAACAACCCGGTCGGCCTGCGTGAGCGCTGGACCGGCGTCACGGCGGCAGGCATCGGGCACGCGAGCTACGCGATCACCGGTTGGCCCCAGGGCAAGGCGGCGACCAGCCTCAACGCCCTCACCGGCGTCCGCGCCCTGTCGGCGACGGTGGCCATGTCGATCACCCCGGGTGCCGACGAGGGCCAGGTCGGCCTGCGCGGCCTGGTCCGGGTCAGCGCCCGCACGCCGGACGAGCTCAGCCACGCCGACGAGCGCCTCAACGCCATCTCCGACCGGCTCGGCATCACGCTGACCCCGCTGCGCGGCCTGCAGGTCGCCGGGCTGGCCGCCACGCTGCCGCTGGGAGGCCAGGCATGAGCTCGAGCCGGTTGCTCGACACCAAGGGCGGCGCCAGTGGCATCGCGCCGGAGTTCCTGGTCTCGCCGGACATGCTCGACGCGGTCAGCCCGTCCGGCGACCGGGGCGGGATGGTGCTGGGGTCCGGCCTGCAGGGCGAGCCGCTGACCATCTCCGCGCTCCGGCCGACGCCGACCAGGATCGTGCTGGTCGGCGGGCTGTACCTGGCCAGGCAGGTCGCGCTGCGGGCGATGGCGGTCGGCGCGTGGGTGGTGGTCGCCACCGGGCGCCCCGCCGCCTGGCAGGTGCTGCAGAAGGCCGCCGGGACCGGGCCGGACGGGCGGCAGGCGCCGCTGGTGCAGATCCGCCGGTTGAGCCCGGTCGAGCTGCCGAGGCCGTCGGAGGACAGCCCGCTGCTGGTCGTGCACGACGGCGGCCCGACGCCGCAGGAGCTGTTCCCGCCGCGGTCGCCGTGGCAGACCACGGTCTACGTGCTGCCCTACATGCACCCGCAGGCCGGGGCGACCGCGAACGCGGCCGACCTGGTGCTGCTGCAGCGGCTCCCGGTCGGTCAGGCGCAGCTCGCGGCCAGGGTGTGGCGGTTGCCGCCGCCGATGGTCCAGCAGCTGACCACGCTGGCCGACGACCAGGTGGTCGCGCTCGGCCGCAACCTGTGGCGCCCGCTGCGCCTGGTGACCACCCAGAAGGAACAGCAGATCCTGGGTCCGGTCCGGCGCGGAGACTGAGGTCACACCACCGGAGCGCGCATTCGCGCTCGGTAATCGCCCGGGTGCGCGGCGTCCATTTCCGGACCCGTTTTCCGGCGCAACTGTCCTGCTACCGTCGCGCACCGGAACCGAATACGAACGCCCGGTGTCCTAAGACCCGGCGGCAGTCGGCGTAGCGCCGCGCCCATCACACTCTCCGCAGTCGATGACCCCTCAGAAGTGCCCACGAACGGCCGAACTGGTGGTCCCGAGCGACGCTAACGGGTAACCGAGAGCGCCGCGACTGTCGGTCTCAGGCACACGAACGGGTCGGTTCCCACCTTCGTGCAGCGAGACCACCGGACTGGAGAGTCGTCGTTTCCGCGCGCCTGTTCCGCCGGTGGCCCCGTTGTGCGAAAAGGGCCGAGCCGCACGGTGTTCCTCCTGTGAAGGAGTCCAAGGAATGGGTATGTCTCGCGCCGCAAGGATGCGGCGAATCGGCGGAGTCGGTCTCGCGGTCACCGCGACGGTCGCTACCGCCGCCATCGGCTTCAGCCTGTCCAACTCGGCGACCGCGGCGGAGGGCCCGATCCTGGGCGCCGACAAGCCGACCGCCATCGCGGGCAGCTACATCGTCGTGCTCAAGGACGGGGTGACCGCCCAGGCGGCCACCGCGACCTCGGACGGCATCACCAAGAAGTTCGGCGGCACCATCAAGCAGCGCTTCTCCCAGACGGTGAAGGGCTACTCGGCGAAGATGACCGAGCAGCAGGCCAAGTACACCGCGGCCGACCCGTCCGTCGCCTACGTCGAGGCCGACCAGAAGGTCGCCGCGACCGTCGACCAGCTGACCCCGCCGTCGTGGGGCCTCGACCGCGTCGACCAGGCCGCGCTGCCGCTGAACAACAAGTACACCTACGCCACCACCGCGTCGAACGTGAACGTCTACGTCATCGACACCGGCATCAACCTGACCCACTCCGACTTCGGCGGCCGCGCGGTCAGCGGCATCGACAAGGTCGACAACGACAACAACGCCACCGACTGCAACGGCCACGGCACGCACGTGGCGGGCACCATCGGCGGCTCCACCTACGGCGTGGCCAAGGCGGCCAAGCTGGTCGGCGTCCGCGTGCTCGACTGCAACGGCTCCGGCAGCACCTCCGGCGTCATCGCCGGTGTCGACTGGGTGACCGCGAACCGGGTCAAGCCCGCTGTGGCGAACATGAGCCTCGGCGGCGCTGCCTCCACCGCGCTCGACCAGGCCGTGCAGCGCTCCATCGCCGCTGGCGTCACCTACGCGGTGGCCGGTGGCAACTCCAACGCCAACGCGTGCAGCTACTCCCCGGCCCGCGTGCCGGAGGCGATCACCGTCGGCGCCACCACCAAGACCGACGCGCGTGCCAGCTTCTCCAACTACGGCACCTGCACCGACATCTTCGCCCCGGGCGAGGGCATCACCTCGGCGTGGATCGGCGGCACCACCGCCAAGAACACCATCAGCGGCACCTCGATGGCGTCCCCGCACGTGGCCGGTGTGGCCGCGCTCTACCTGGCGACCAACCCGAACGCCACCCCGGCCCAGGTCGGCACCGCGCTGCTCGGCGCCGCCGCCACCGGCAAGGTCACCAACGAGGGCACCGGCTCGCCGAACAAGCTCCTGCAGGTCGTGGCCGCCCCGGCGCCGACCCCCACCCCGACCCCGACCCCGACCCCCACGCCCACCCCGACCCCCACCCCGGTCGGCTGCGCCGCGGTCACCGCCGCGGGCAAGGTCAACATCCCGGACATGGGCGCCGCGGTCACCAGCCAGGTCACCGTCAACTGCACCGGTAAGGCCGACGCCGCCAGCAAGGTGACCGTCGACGTCATCCACACCTACCGCGGTGACATCAGCATCGACCTGATCGCCCCCGACGGCACCACCTACCGCCTGAAGAACACCTCCACCAGCGACTCCGCGGACAACATCAAGGAGACCTACACGGTCAACCTGTCCGCCAAGAACGCCGCCGGTAACTGGAAGCTCTCCGTCAAGGACGGCTACAAGGCCGACGTGGGCTACCTCAACAGCTGGACCCTCGACGTCTGAGCTGACCGCTAGGCACTGCTGAACAACCGAGAACCCCCGGGACGACAGGGAAGTCGCCCCGGGGGTTCTCGCCGTGCCCAAATTTGTCCACAAGCGACTGTCTACAGTGTCCGCACCCGGCGGGTCTGCTCGGCGCGGGTGGCGAGGTCGTCGTCGGCCGGGTAGTCGACGGCGGTGAGGGTCAGGCCGTGGGCTGGGGCGACGGTGATGGCGCTGGGGCGTTCGGTGGCGGTGAGCATGGAGGCGGGCCAGTCGACGGGTTTGCGGCCTTCGCCGACGGCGAGGAGGGCGCCGACGAGGCTGCGGACCATGGAGTGGCAGAAGGCGTCGGCGGAGACGTGGGCGGTCAGGGTGCCGTTGTCCGAGCGGGTCCAGCGCAGTTGCTGGAGTTCGCGGATGGTGGTGGCGCCCTCGCGGCGTTTGCAGAACGCGACGAAGTTGTGCTCTCCCACCAGCAATGCCGACGCGGCGTTGAGCGCGTCCAGGTCCAACTGCCGGGGCCACGTGACGATGTGCTTGCGGCTCAACGGGTCCGCGCGCCACTGGGTGTCGCACACCCGGTAGGCGTAGTGCCGTCGCAGCGCGCCGAAGCGGGCGTCGAACTCGGGTGGGACGCGGCGAGCGCCCGTGACCCGGACGTCCGCGGGCAGCGCGCGGGCCAGTCGGAAGACCACCTCGTCCGGCTCGACGTCGGCGGGTACGTCCACGTGCGCGACCTGACCCGTGGCGTGCACCCCGGCGTCGGTGCGCCCGGCGACCGTCAGCCGGACCTTGCGCCGCAGGACGTGGAAGAGCGACTCCTCCAGCACCCCGCACACCGTGCGCCGCTCCGGTTGGACCGCCCAGCCGGAGAAGTCCGTGCCGTCGTAGGCGATGTCGAGCCGAACGCGGACGAGCCCGCCGTCCCCGGTGGGGGTGGCGGGCTCGTCGCGGTGCTGCTGGGTCAGGACTTGTCCTTGGCAGCGTCGGCGTCGGTCGCCTCGGGGGCGTCCTCGACCTTGCTGTCCTCGGTGGTGTCCTCGACCGGGGCATCCTCGACCTTGGTCTCCTCGACCGCGTCCGAGTCGGCCTCGACGGCCTTGGGCGCCTCGTCCTTCTTGGCGTCCTTGGCGAACTTGGTCTTGCGCGCGGCCTCGGCCTCGGCGGTGACCGTCTTCTCCTGGATCAGCTCGATCACGGCCATCGGGGCGTTGTCGCCCTTGCGCGGCATGGTCTTGGTGATCCGGGTGTAACCGCCGTTGCGGTCGCTGAAGAACGGGCCGATCTCGGTGCACAGGCGCTGCACGACGTCCTTGTCGCGGATCACCTTCATGATCTCGCGGCGGTTGTGCAGGTCACCGACCTTCGCCTTGGTGATGAGCTTCTCGGCGTAGGGGCGCAACCGCTTCGCCTTGGCCTCGGTGGTGGTGATCCGGCCGTGCTCGAACAGCGCGGTGGCCAGGTTGGCCAGCAGCAGCCGCTCGTGGGCCGGACCGCCGCCGAGGCGGGCGCCCTTGGTTGGGGTGGGCATTGCTTGCTCCTTGGGGAAATCCGCTGCTCAGGGAGTCCAGTCAGGACTAGAGCTGCTCGGTCTCTGCGTAGTCCTGGCCGTCATCAGTGCCAGCGTCCGGGCTGTCGGTCCACGTGTCGGCGGCGAAGTCCGTCGCGGCCGCGGTGGGGTCGAACCCGGGCGGGCTGTCCTTGAGCGCCAGGCCCAGGCCGACGAGCTTCATCTTGACCTCGTCGATGGACTTGGCACCGAAGTTGCGGATGTCCAGCAGGTCCGCCTCGCTGCGCGAGACGAGCTCACCCACGGTGTGGATGCCCTCGCGCTTGAGGCAGTTGTAGGAGCGCACGGTGAGGTCGAGGTCCTCGATCGGCATCGCGTAGGCGGCGATGGTGTCCGCCTCCTGCGGCGACGGGCCGATCTCGATGCCCTCCGCGTCGATGTTGAGCTCGCGGGCGAGCCCGAACAGCTCGACCAGCGTCTTACCGGCGGACGCCACGGCGTCGCGCGGGGTGATCGACGGCTTGGTCTCGACGTCGAGGATGAGCTTGTCGAAGTCGGTGCGCTGCTCGACTCGGGTGGCCTCGACCTTGTAGGTGACCTTGAGGACCGGCGAGTAGATGGAGTCGACCGGGATCCGGCCGATCTCCGCGCCCGCCTGCTTGTTCTGCACAGCGGGGACGTAGCCGCGACCGCGCTCGACGACGAGCTCGATCTCCAGCTTGCCCTTGCTGTTCAGGGTCGCGATGTGCAGGTCGGGGTTGTGCACCGTGACGCCAGCGGGCGGCACGATGTCGCCTGCGGTCACCTCACCGGGGCCCTGCTTGCGCAGGTACATCGTCACCGGCTCGTCCTCCTCCGAGGAGACGACGAGTTCCTTGAGGTTGAGGATGATGTCGGTGACGTCCTCCTTGACCCCCGGCACGGTGGTGAACTCGTGCAGCACGCCGTCGATGCGGATGCTGGTGACCGAGGCACCGGGGATCGAGGACAGCAGGGTCCGCCGCAGCGAGTTGCCCAGGGTGTAGCCGAAACCGGGCTCGAGCGGCTCGATGACGAAGCGGGAGCGGGTCTCGTTGACCGGCTCCTCGGCGAGGCCAGGACGCTGTGAGATGAGCACTTCTAAGTTCTTCCTTCCCGGTGGCGCCCGCTATTTGACGCCGGTGGTGCTGGGGTTGACCGTCCACTGGGGACGGTCGGGGCGGTGGCACCATTCGCCACCGCCCCCACGCGACCTACTTCGAGTAGTACTCGACGATGAGCTGCTCGGTGACCGGGACGTCGATCTGCGCGCGCTCGGGCAGCTGGTGCACGAGGATGCGCAGGGTCGACGGCACGAGCTGCAGCCAGCCCGGGATCGGGCGGTCGCCGACGGACTCCTTGGCGGCGACGAAGGGCAGGGTCGGCAACGACTTCGGCTTCACGTCGATGATGTCGAACTTCGACACCTGGAAGCTGGGGATGTTGACCTTCTTGCCGTTCACGATGAAGTGCCCGTGGTTGACCAGCTGGCGCGCCTGGCGCCGGGTGCGGGCCAGGCCCGCGCGGTAGACCACGTTGTCGAGGCGGGACTCGAGCAGCTGGAGCAGGACCTCACCGGTCTTGCCCTGGCGGCGCGCGGCGGTCTCGTAGTAGCGGCGGAACTGCCGCTCCAGGATCCCGTAGGTGTAGCGCGCCTTCTGCTTCTCCTGCAGCTGCTGCAGGTACTCGGTGTCCTTGCTCCGACCGCGGCCGTGCTGGCCGGGCGGGTAGGGACGGCGCTCGAACGCCTGGTCGCCGCCGACGAGGTCGACCTTGAGGCGCCGCGAGATACGGGTGGCTGGGCCGGTGTAGCGTGCCATGTCTTTCTAGTCCTCCCCGTTCCTCAGACCCGGCGCCGCTTGGGCGGGCGGCAACCGTTGTGCGGCTGCGGGGTCACGTCCTGGATGGTGCCGACCTCGAGACCGGCGGCCTGCAGCGAGCGGATCGCGGTTTCCCGGCCGGAGCCAGGACCCTTCACGAACACGTCGACCTTCTTCATCCCGTGCTCGGCTGCCTTGCGGGCCGCGTTCTCGGCGGCCATCTGCGCGGCGAAGGGCGTCGACTTGCGCGAGCCCTTGAAGCCGACGTGACCGGAGGACGCCCACGCGATGACGGCGCCGGTCGGGTCGGTGATGGAGACGATCGTGTTGTTGAACGTGCTCTTGATGTGGGCGTGCCCGTGCGAGATGTTCTTCTTTTCCTTGCGCCGGACCTTCTTGACTCCGGCGCCGGTACGAGACTTCGGTGGCATGTCTGCGGGTTTCTCCTACCTGGGGCGCGAGGTGGTGATCTCAGGAGCTGCGTTGCGGATGATCGATCCGGCGTCCGTGTAGAGCTCGCGCAGGGCGGCCGGGCGGGCACACCTGGGCGCGACGGTGAGGGCCATGAAGGCCCGGTTCCGACGTCGTTGGGGAACGACGGCGTGCACGGTCTCGCAGCTCTTGGTCACTTCTTTCCGGCCTTCTTCTTGCCTGCGACGGTCTTCTTCGGTCCCTTGCGGGTACGGGCGTTGGTCTTGGTCCGCTGACCGCGGACGGGAAGACCGCGGCGCCACCGCAGACCCTCGTAGCAGCCGATCTCGATCTTGCGCCGGATGTCGGCCTGCACCTCGCGGCGGAGGTCACCCTCGACCTTGAAGTTGTTCTCGATGTAGTCGCGGAGCCGGACGACGTCCTCGTCGGACAGGTCCTTGGCCCGCAGGTCCGGGCTGATCTCGGTGGCGGCCAGCAGCTCCTTGGAGCGGGTCCGGCCGATACCGAAGATGTAGGTCAGCGCGATCTCCATCCGCTTCTCGCGGGGGAGGTCTACGCCAGCGACACGTGCCATTGCGGCGGTATCTCCTCGTCGTTGTCCCCAGGTCTTCTCCCGCACCGCCCCGAGTGGGTACTCGGGCCCCGGCCTGGAGTCCGGGGGTGAGTCAGGTCCGTGTGACCCGACAGGTGGCGGGAGGTCCTCTTCCTTGCTGTCGCGTAGCTCGGCGAGCGGCTAGGCGGTGAGGGTGCTCAGCCCTGGCGCTGCTTGTGGCGCAGGTTCTCGCAGATCACCATGACCCGGCCGTGGCGGCGGATCACCTTGCACTTGTCGCAGATCTTCTTGACGCTCGGGTTGACCTTCACGTCTGTCTTCTCCTGCTTCGGCCGCGTGCCCCCGTGCGGGGGCACCGATAGTGGCTTCCCGGCTGGTCGGCCGGGAACGTCACTTGTAGCGGTAGACGATGCGGCCGCGGGACAGGTCGTAGGGCGACAGCTCTACGACAACCCGGTCCTCGGGCAGGATGCGGATGTAGTGCTGCCGCATCTTGCCGCTGATGTGTGCCAGCACCTTGTGGCCGTTCTCCAACTCGACGCGGAACATCGCGTTGGGGAGTGGCTCGACCACGCGGCCTTCGACCTCGATGGCCCCGTCCTTCTTGCCCATGTCCTCCGCGTTTCGTGACGGTGGGTGTAGCTTCGGCTACCGCCGGACGCGTGGGGTGGCCAGAACAACCCACACCCGGGTGACACGCACGACGGAATCGGCGCTATACAGCGCCAGCGGTCAAGTGTACGCGCGCGTACGCGGTGCCCCAAATCGGGGGGTATCAGCCGGGGGACGGGCTATTCGGGGGCGGTCAGCACCCACGGGCCGTCGTCGGTGACCGCGACGGTGTGCTCCCAGTGCGCCGCACGGGATCCGTCCGCGGTGACCACGGTCCAGCCGTCCTCGAGCTCGACGGTTTCCTCGACGCCGAGGGTGAGCATCGGCTCGATGGCGATGGCCATGCCGACGCGCAGCCGCGGGCCCTTGCCGGGCTTGCCGTAGTTCGGCAGGAACGGGTCCATGTGCATGGCGCTGCCGATGCCGTGGCCGCCGTACTCGCGCACGATGCCGTACTCGCGGCCGTGCGCCTTCTCGCTCGCGTGCACCGAGGTCTCGATGGCGTGGGAGATGTCGGTGAGCCGGGCGCCGGGGGTGACCGCGGCGATGCCCGCCAGCATGCTGGCCCTGGTCGCGTCCGACAGTGCCTGCTCGGCGTCGGTGACCGACCCGACGAACAGCGTCACCGCCGAGTCGCCGTGCCAGTCGTCGAGGATCGCGCCGCAGTCCACGGAGATGAGGTCGCCCTCGGCGAGCACCTGCTCGCGCGAGGGGATGCCGTGCACGATCTGCTCGTTGACCGAGGCGCAGATGCTGGCCGGGAAGCCGTGGTAGCCCTTGAACGAGGGCACCGCGCCCGCGTCCCGGATGGTCTGCTCGGCGAGCTCGTCGAGTTCGGCGGTGCTGACCCCGGCCTTGGCCGCCGCCGCGACCGCGGCCAGCGAGTTGGCCACCACCAGCCCGGCCGCGCGCATGGCGTCGAGCTGGCCGGGGGTCTTGATCTCGATCATCCGAGCCTTCCAGGAGGCGAGCGCCATGCGGAACCCGCCGAACAGACCACCGGTCACGTGCGGTCGCGCAGCGCCGAGAGCACGCGCTCGGTGATGTCGCCGACCTCGCCGACGGCGTCCACGGTGATCACCGAGCCGCCGTAGTAGTCCAGCAGCGGCGCGGTCTCCGAGCGGTAGATCTCCTGGCGGCGGCGGATGACGTCCTCGTTGTCGTCGTTGCGGCCCCTGGCCAGCAGCCGCTTGACGACGACGTCCTCGTCGACCTTGAACTCCACCACCGCGTCGAGCGACTGGCCGGTGCTACTGAGGATCTTGCCGAGCACCTCGGCCTGGCCGACGTTGCGCGGGAAGCCGTCGAGCAGGAACCCGGCGCGCGCGTCGGGCTCGTCCAGCCGCTCGCGCACCATCTCGTTGGTGACCTCGTCTGGCACCAGCTGGCCGGAGTCCAGGTA
This sequence comes from Actinokineospora globicatena, assembly GCF_024171945.1. Taxonomy (GTDB): domain Bacteria; phylum Actinomycetota; class Actinomycetes; order Mycobacteriales; family Pseudonocardiaceae; genus Actinokineospora; species Actinokineospora globicatena. Next base: position 1,613,243 of record NZ_JAMTCR010000002.1, on the reverse strand, counting down.
CCTGCGGACGTCCTGGCCGAGCTCGGTGTTGTTCGCGATGTGCGCCCGGAACAGGTCCCCGGTGGAGATGTGCGGTACGCCGAGCTGCTCGCTCAACGCGGTCGCCTGGGTGCCCTTGCCCGCTCCGGGCGGTCCAACGAGAACAACACGTGTCACTTGAGGAACCCTTCGTAGTTTCGCTGCATCAGCTGGCTCTCGATCTGCTTCACGGTGTCAAGGCCGACGCCCACCATGATGAGGACGGCGGTACCGCCGAAGGGGAAGTTCTGGTTCTGACCATCGCCGGTGACGTCGAGGAAGAAGTTCGGCAGCACCGCGATGATGCCGAGGTAGATCGAGCCGGGGAGCGTGATGCGGCTCAACACGAAGCTCAGGTACTCGGAGGTCGGGCGGCCCGGGCGGATGCCGGGGATGAACCCGCCGAACTTCTTCATCTCGTCAGCGCGCTCGTTCACGTTGAACGTGATCGTGATGTAGAAGTACGTGAAGAAGATGATCAGAGCGAAGTAGACGCTGATGTGCACCCAGCTCGACTGCTTCACGATGTGGTCGGCGATGAAGCGCTGCCACCCGGAGCTGTCCTGGCCGACCAGCCGGGAGATCAGGTCCGGCAGGTAGAGCAGCGAGGACGCGAAGATCACCGGGATGACGCCAGCCTGGTTGACCTTCAGCGGCAGGTAGGTCGAGGTGCCGCCGTACATCCGGCGACCGATCATGCGCTTGGCGTACTGCACCGGGATCCGGCGCTGGCCCTGCTCGACGAACACGACGCTGGCGATGATCAGCAGGCCGAAGACGCAGACGATGGCGAAGACGAGGCCACCGTTCTGGTTGAGGATGTTCATGCCCTCGGACGGGATGCGGGCCGCGATGTTGACGAACATCAGCAGCGACATGCCGTTGCCGATGCCGCGCTCGGTGATCAGCTCACCGAACCACATGATCAGCGCGGTGCCCGCGGTCATCGTGATGACCACGACCGACAGCGTGAAGACGTTGCTGTTCGGGATGATGTCGTCCGGGCAGTTGGCGAACAGCTGCTTGCGGTCGGCCATCGCGACGATGCCGGTCGCCTGCAGCACGGCCAGCGCGATGGTGAGGTAGCGCGTGTACTGCGTGAGCTTGCCCTGGCCCGCCTGGCCTTCCTTCTTCAGCTGCTCGAAGCGGGGGATCACCACCGTCAACAGCTGGATGATGATGCTCGCGGTGATGTAGGGCATGATGCCCAGCGCGAACACCGACAACTGGAGCAGGGCTCCGCCGCTGAACAGGTTCAGCAGGCCGTAGATGCCGCCGCTGTCGACGAGGTCGAGGCACTTCTGCACGTTCGGGTAGGACACGCCCGGCGACGGCAGCAAGGCACCGATCCGGTAGACCACGATGATCCCGAGCGTGAAAAGGATCTTACGGCGCAAGTCCGGCGTCGCGAGAGCCGAGCGGAAGGCGCTGAACACGCAAGAACCTCCTCGGCGTCACCGGCAGCTCATTACCGGTGAACGGCTGAACCGGCTAGTTGCCGGCGGGTACAGGGTCGGTCTGCCAGGTGCTGGCAGGCCAGGGGCGCCCCGGGGCAACAAGCCTCGAAGCGTGCTCTCGACTCTAACAGCACGCCCGTGGCCTTCAGCACCCCGAGGTACTCACAACCTGCCGGACGGGGGCCGTCAGCGGGGTGACGTGGCTAACAGCGCGGCCATTCCGAGCAGCACCACGCCGGTTCCTTGATCCAACCGCCGGTGCGCGCGACCGCTCATCCGCACCGCCCGGACCACCGCGCCGACCCCGACGTAGATGCTCCCGGCCACCAGTTCGGCCAACAGGTAGAGGGCCCCGAGCACGAGGACCTGCACGGTCACCGGCCCGCGATCCGGCTCGACGAACTGCGGCACGAACGCCGTGAAGATCAGCACGGCCTTCGGGTTGGTGACCGCGACGAGGAACTCCTTGCGCGCCAGGCTGATCAGGTTCGGCGCCACCGGCTCATCGACCACCTCCTGGGTGGTCGCCCTGGTCAGCAGGATCTTCGCCCCCAGGTAGACCAGGTACGCGACACCCACCCACTTCACGACCGTCAACGCGACCTCGGACGCGGCGAGCAAGCTCCCCAACCCCGCCGCCACTGCCGTGATCAGCAACGCGAACCCGGTGAGCCGCCCGAACAACGCGGTGACCCCACGCGCAGGGCCGTACCGCATGCCGTGGTGCATACCCAGGAGGTTGTTAGCCCCCGGCGTCATGGCCACCAGGAACGCCGCACCGAGGAACACAAGGACCCACATGGCGGAGTCCTATCATCCGATGGCTCCACCGGCCAAGGGGTTAATCCGGGAAATCACCAGAGTTACCTCGCCCCGAGTTGTCCCCAGTTCTCGCCGGCTGTCCACAGATCCCGTCAAGCTGTCCACAGTGGGGAGTCAGTTGTCCACACCCCGTGGCCGTGCTCGAGGTCTGTTTGGAGCGAGTCAGCGTGGGAGCTGGCTGTTGAGGCGGGCGGCTTGGCGGGTTAGGTGGTCGCGCTCGGGGAGGTTGGGGGCGGCGCGGGCGGCTTCCGCGTACAGGCGGGCGGCTGTGGCTAGGTCGCCGGTGCGTTCGTGGAGGTGGGCGGCGACGGCGGTGTAGCGGGGTAGGGCGGGGTCGATGGTGGATAGGGCCGCGAGGCCTGCGTGGGGGCCATCGGCCTCGCCCACGGCTACGGCGCGGTTGAGGCGGACGACGGGGTTGGCGGTCAGCTGAGCGAGTTCGTCGTACCACTCGACGATCTGGGGCCAGTCGGTTTCGGCGGCTGTGGGGGCGTCGGCGTGGAGGGCGGCGATGGCGGCTTGGGCTTGGAACTCGCCGAGGTGGTCGCGGGCCAGGGCGGCCTGGAGGATCGCGACGCCCTCGGTGATCATCGCCGTGTCCCAGCGGCCGCGGTCCTGGTCGGCCAGGGGGACCAGGCTGCCGTCAGCGGCGGTCCGGCTAGCGCGCCGGGCGTGGTGCAACAGCATCAGGGCCAGGAGCCCGGCGACCTCCGGGTGGTCGATCACCCCGGCGAGCTGCCTGGTCAGCCGGATCGCCTCCGCCGCGAGGTCGACATCGCCCGAGTAGCCCTCGTTGAAGACGAGGTACAGGACCCGCAGCACCGTGGCGACGTCCCCGGGCTGGTCGAACCGCACCTCCGCGACGGTGCGCTTGGCCCGGCTGATGCGCTGCGCCATGGTCGCCTCAGGCACCAGGTAGGCCTGCGCGATCTGGCGCGTCGTCAGCCCACCGACCGCGCGCAGCGTCAGCGCTACCGCAGACGACGGGGTCAACGACGGGTGCGCGCACAGGAAGTAGAGCTGGAGTGTGTCGTCCACGTCGGGCACCGGCCCCTGCGGCGCGTCGACGTGGTCCTCCCGCTGGCGGCGCGCGGTGGCCGCCTTGGTCGCGTCCAGGAACTTGCGCCACGCGACGGTGACCAGCCAGCCCTTGGCGTCGCGCGGCGGGTCGACCGGCCACACCCGGATGGCCTCCACCAGCGCGTCCTGCACGGCGTCCTCGGCCGCCGCGAAATCGGCTCCGCGGCGGACGAGGACCCCCAGCACCCCCGGCGTCAGCTGCCGGACGAGTGCCTCATCCACCGGTGACCGGCGAGTGGCAGCCGAGGAACGGGCGCAGCTCCAGCCACTCGTGGATCGGTCGACCACCGGCGCCGGGCGCGGCCGAGAGCTCCCCGGCCAGCTCCAGCGCCCGCTCGTAGCTGTCGACGTCGATCACCATCCAGCCCGCGACGAGGTCCTTGGTCTCGGCGAACGGCCCGTCGGTCACCGGCGGGCGGCCCTCCCCGTCGAACCGGACGAACACGCCGTCGGGGGCGAGGGCCTGGCTCTCGACGAACTCGCCGGTCTGCTCCAGCCGGGCCGCGAAGTCGTTCATGTAGTCGAAGTGCGCGGTGATCTCCTCCGGCGTCCACTGGTCCATCGGGACGTCGTTGACCGCGTTCGGCGCGCCGCGGTAGTGCTTGAGCATCAGGTACTTGGCCATCGTTGGTCTCCCTGTCGTGCCGACCCGGCCCATTCTGGCCGCGTTCTGCCCCTGGGACGACGCCGGTCCCGGGTTCTCGACATGGCCGCGCAAAAAAAGATCCCGGTACCGCCAGGCGGTACCGGGATCTCGGAAAAGCAGTGCTCAGGCGCTGGCCAGGGTGGCGGTGCCACCGGCGGCGGTCAGCTTCTCCGTGGCCGAACCGGAGAACTTGTCCGCCGTGACGTTCAGCTTGACGCCGTTGAGGTCGCCGTCGCCGAGGACCTTGACGAGGGAGCCCTTGCGGACGAGGCCCGCGTGGACCAGGTCCGCGATGCTCACGTCGCCGCCGTCCGGGAAGGCGGTGGCGACGTCGCCGACGTTGACGACCTGGTACTCGACCCGGAAGCGGTTCTTGAAGCCCTTGAGCTTCGGGAGCCGCATCTGGATCGGCATCTGGCCGCCCTCGAAGCGCGCGGGGACGTTCTTGCGCGCCTTGGTGCCCTTGGTGCCGCGACCGGCGGTCTTGCCCTTGGAGCCCTCACCACGACCGACGCGGGTCTTGGCGGTGTTGGCACCCGGGGCGGGCCGCAGGTGGTGGATCTTGATAGCCATCAGTCGACCTCCTCGACGGTGACGAGGTGGCGGACGGTGTGGATGAGGCCGCGCACCTCTGGGGTGTCCTCGCGCACGGTGAACTGGCGGATCTTGCGCAGTCCGAGGGTGCGGAGGGACTCCCGGTGGTTGCGCTTGGTCCCGATGGAACTGCGCACCTGGGTGACCTTCAGCTGGGCCATGCTCACACCCCCGACCCGGCGGTGGCCGCGGCGGCGCGGGCACGGAGCATGCCTGCGGGAGCCACGTCCTCCAGCGGGAGACCGCGGCGGGCCGCGACCTCTTCGGGGCGCTGCAGGCCGCGCAGAGCGGCCATGGTGGCGTGGACGATGTTGATGGCGTTGTCGCTACCCAGCGACTTCGACAGCACGTCGTGCACGCCCGCGCACTCCAGGACGGCGCGGACCGGGCCACCGGCGATGACGCCGGTACCGGCACTGGCCGGGCGCAGGAGCACCACGCCAGCCGCCTTCTCACCCTGGATCGGGTGCGGGATGGTGCCGCCGATGCGGGGGACGCGGAAGAAGTTCTTCTTCGCCTCCTCGACGCCCTTGGCGATCGCGGCGGGCACCTCCTTGGCCTTGCCGTAGCCGACACCGACCATGCCGTCGCCGTCACCGACCACGACCAGGGCGGTGAAGCTGAAGCGACGACCGCCCTTCACGACCTTGGCGACCCGGTTGATGGCGACGACCCGCTCGAGGTGCGGGGTCTTCTCGGCCGGGGCACCCCGGCCGCCGCCGTCACGCCGGTCGCGACGGTCGCGGCGCTCGCCGCGGTCGTTACCGCCCTGACCGCCGCCCTGGCCGCCACCCTGCTGGCCGCCGAACTGCCGCGTACGTCCCGGCATCAGGCGTTCCTTCCCTTGTGCAGATCCATCATCAGAACTCCAGCCCCGCTTCGCGGGCCGAGTCGGCCAGCGACGCGATCCGGCCGGTGTACTTGTTGCCGCCCCGGTCGAAGACGACCTTGGCGATGCCAGCGGCCTTGGCGCGGTCGGCGAGCAGAGCGCCCACCTTGGCCGCGCGGGCCTTCTTGTCGCCGTCGACCGCGCGGACGTCGGCTTCCAGGCTGGACGCACTGACCAGAGTGTGCCCAGCGAGGTCGTCGATGACCTGCGCGGTGATGTGCCTGGCCGACCGGTGCACGACGAGGCGCGGCCGCTCGACGGTGCCCGCGACCTTCTTGCGGAGCCGGAAGTGCCTGCGAGCCTTGGCGACGCGGCGGCGGGTCGAGATGTCCTTGCCCACCGGCGTGCGCTTCGTGGTAGTGGAGTCGCTCATGATCACTTACCCGTCTTTCCGACCTTGCGGCGGATCTTCTCGCCCGCGTACCGCACGCCCTTGCCCTTGTACGGGTCGGGCTTGCGCAGCTTGCGGATGTTGGCCGCGACCTCGCCGACGCGCTGCTTGTCGATGCCGGAGACGGAGAACTTGGTCGGGCTCTCCACCGCGAAGGTGATGCCGTCTGGGGCGGTGACCTTGACCGGGTGGCTGTAGCCGAGCGCGAACTCCAAGTCGGAGCCCTTGGCCACGACGCGGTAACCGACGCCGTGGATCTCCATCTTCTTCTCGTAACCGGCGGTGACGCCGATGACGACGTTGTTGACCAGCGAGCGGGTCAGGCCGTGCAAGGCCCGGTTCTGCCGCTCGTCGTTGGGCCTGCTGACCGCGAGCGTGCCGTCCTCGGCGCGCTCCACGGTGATCGGCTCGGACACGGTCAGCGAGAGGGTGCCCTTGGGACCCTTGACGCTGACGCTCTGCCCCTCGATGGTGACGTCAACCCCGGCTGGGACGGGGATCGGAAGCCTTCCGATGCGAGACATTCTGTTTCCCCCTTACCAGACGTACGCGAGGACTTCGCCGCCCACGCCCTGCTTGCCTGCCTGGCGGTCGGTCAGCAGGCCACCGGACGTGGAGATGATCGCCACGCCGAGGCCGCCGAGCACCTTGGGCAGGTTGGTCGACTTCGCGTACACCCGGAGGCCGGGCTTGGACACCCGTCGCAGACCGGCGATGCTGCGCTCGCGGTTCGGGCCGTACTTCAGCTCGACGACGAGGTTCTTGCCCTTCTCGCCGTCTTCATCGCGGTAGCTGGCGATGTAGCCCTCGCGCTTGAGGATCTCGGCGATGTTGGCCTTGAGCTTGCTGTGCGGCAGCACGACCGCGTCGTGGTACGCCGAGTTGGCATTGCGCAGACGCGTCAAGAAGTCTGCGATCGGGTCGGTCATCGTCATGGTGACCTGTCAACCTTTCTCGCCGGGGTTCCCAGGGGAGGGCCTACGGCGAACTGAGGGGATACAAGCCGGTAGAGCGCCGGTGGGCCACTCCCGATCAGGAGTGGCCCTACCAACCACTTACCAGCTGGACTTGCTCACGCCGGGCAGCTCGCCGCGGTGCGCCATCTGCCGCAGGCAGATCCGGCACAGGCCGAACTTGCGGAACACCGAGTGCGGGCGACCGCACCGGTTGCACCGGGTGTAAGCGCGGACCGCGAACTTGGGCTTGCGGGCTGCCTTGGCGACCAGAGCCTTCTTAGCCATGGATCACTGCTCCTTGAAGGGGAAGCCCAGGTGCTTGAGCAGCGCCCGGCCCTCCTCGTCGTTGGTCGCGGTGGTCACGATGGTGATGTCCATGCCGCGCTGCCGGTCGATGGAGTCGGGGTCGATCTCGTGGAACATGGACTGCTCGTTGAGACCGAAGGTGTAGTTGCCGTTGCCGTCGAACTGCTTGCCCGAGAGGCCGCGGAAGTCGCGGATACGGGGCAGTGCGATCGTCAGCAGGCGGTCGAGGAACTCCCACATGCGGTCGCCGCGCAGCGTCACGCGCGCGCCAATCGGCATGCCCTCGCGGAGCTTGAACTGCGCGATGGACTTGCGGGCCTTGCGGACCTCGGGCTTCTGGCCGGTGATGGTGGCCAGGTCGCGGACGGCGCCCTCGATGAGCTTGCCGTCGCGGGCGGCGTCACCGACACCCATGTTGACGACGACCTTCACCACGCCGGGGATCTGCATGATGTTGGCGTAGTCGAACTCGCCCCGCAGCGAGGTGATGATCTCCTCGCGGTAGCGGGTCTTGAGCCGCGGGATGACCTTCTCAGTGGTAGTCATGATCAGATCTCCTTCCCGTTGCCCTTGCCGCGGGCCACGCGGACCTTGCGGCCGTCGTCGTTGAACGCGTAGCCGACCCGGACGGCCTTGCCGTCGGACACGAGCATCACGTTGCTGACGTGGATGGGGGCTTCCTGGGTCACGATGCCGCCGGACTGCGCGCCCCGCTGGGTCTGCGAGATCCGGGTGTGCTTCTTGATCCGGTTGACACCCTCGACGAGGACCTTGTTGGTGGTGGGGTAGGCCTGGATGACCTTGCCCTTCGCACCCTTGTCCTTGCCCGAGATGACAACGACGGTGTCACCCTTCTTGATCTTCATGTCAGAGCACCTCCGGCGCCAGCGAGATGATCTTCATGAACTTCTTGTCGCGCAGCTCGCGGCCCACCGGGCCGAAGATGCGGGTCCCGCGGGGCTCGCCCTCGTTCTTGATGAGGACGGCCGCGTTCTCGTCGAAGCGGATGTAGGAACCGTCGGGGCGGCGACGCTCCTTGACGGTGCGGACGATGACCGCCTTGACGACGTCACCCTTCTTCACACCGGCACCGGGGATCGCGTCCTTGACGGTGGCGACGATGATGTCGCCGATACCCGCGTAGCGGCGGCCGGAGCCACCGAGAACACGGATGCAAAGGATTTCCTTCGCACCGGTGTTGTCGGCGACGCGCAGCCGCGACTCCTGCTGGATCACTTGCTCAACTCCCTGACCATTCGTGGCCTGCCAGATTTCCGACCTGACAGGCTCGGCCTAGCTGTCTGCGTACTACTTGGCCTTCTCGAGGATCTCCACCAGCCGCCAGCGCTTGGTCGCCGACAGCGGGCGGGTCTCCATCAGCAGGACCCGGTCACCGACACCCGCGGTGTTCGCCTCGTCGTGCGCCTTCACCTTGGTGGTGGAGCGCAGGACCTTGGCGTAGCGCGGGTGCTTCTTGCGGTCCTCGAGCGCGACGACGATGGTCTTGTCCATCTTGTCGGACACCACGAGGCCCTCGCGGACCTTGCGGGTGTTGCGCTCGGCGACCTCGGTCTCGGTCACGGTCTCGTTCTCGCTCATGCGGCACCTTCATTGCTGGAAGCGTCCGGGGACGCCGACAGTCCGAGCTCGCGCTCGCGCATCACGGTGTAGACCCGGGCGATGTCGTGCCGGACGGTCCGCAGCCTGCGGTTGTTGTCCAGCTGCCCGGTCGCCATCTGGAAGCGGAGGTTGAACAGCTCTTCCTTCGCCTCGCGCAGACGCAGCACCAGCTCTTCGTCGGTCAGCTCACGCAGGTCCGTCGTCGTGGTTCCCGCCGCCATCAGAAGTCACCACCCTCACGCGTGACGATCCGGCACTTCATCGGGAGCTTGTGGATGGCGCGACGCAGCGCCTCGCGCGCGACCTGCTCGTTCGGGAAGCTCATCTCGAAGACGACGCGACCCGGCTTGACGTTGGCCACCCAGTACTCCGGGGAACCCTTGCCGGAACCCATGCGGGTCTCGGCGGGCTTCTTGGTCAGCGGCCGGTCCGGGAAGATGTTGATCCACACCTTGCCACCGCGGCGGATGTGCCGGTTGATGGCGATACGCGCGGACTCGATCTGCCGGTTGGTCACGTACGCGGGCTCGAGCGCCTGGATGCCGAACTCGCCGAAGGTGACCCGGGTGCCGCCCTTGGCAGCACCCGACCGCTTCGGGTGGTGCTGCTTGCGGTGCTTGACCCTGCGGGGGATCAGCATGGGTCTAGCCCTCCCCGTTGGAAGCGGTCTCCGCCGCGGGGGCGTCGACCTTGGTCTGCGCCTCGGCGGCCGCACGGCCCGCCTCGGTGCTGGTGGCGGTGGTGCCGGTGGCACCGGAGCGGCGAGCGCGGTTCGGGCGCTCGCGACGCGGCTCGCGGCGGGAGTCCGGCGCGGCCGAGCGGGTGTCGGACTCGCGACGACCGCCGACGACCTCACCCTTGTAGATCCACACCTTGACGCCGATGCGACCGAAGGTCGTACGGGCCTCGAAGAACCCGTAGTCGATGTCGGCGCGCAGCGTGTGCAGCGGGACGCGGCCCTCGCGGTAGTGCTCGGAGCGCGACATCTCGGCGCCACCGAGGCGGCCACCGCACTGCACCCGGATGCCCTTGACCTGCGGGGAGCGCATGGCCGACTGGATGGCCTTGCGCATCGCGCGGCGGAAGGACACGCGGTTGGACAGCTGCTCGGCGGTGACCTGGGCCACCAGCTGGGCGTCCGCCTCGGGGTTCTTGACCTCGAGGATGTTGAGCTGCACCTGCTTCTTGGTGAGCTTCTCCAGCTCGCCGCGGATCCGGTCCGCCTCGGCGCCGCGGCGACCGATGACGATGCCCGGGCGGGCGGTGTGGATGTCGACGCGGACCCGGTCCCGGGTGCGCTCGATCTCCACGCGGGAGATGCCCGCGCGCTCCATGCCCTTGGACAGCAGCTTGCGGATCTTCACGTCCTCAGCGACGTACTCCGCGTACTGCTTGTCCGCGTACCAGCGCGACCGCCAATCGGTGGTGATGCCGAGTCGGAAGCCGTGCGGGTTGATCTTCTGCCCCATCTAGCGGGCACCACCCTTCGTGCTCGTCCGGCGCTTGGGCGCCTGCTTGGCCACCACCGGACGCGACTCCACCTCGACCGTGATGTGGCTCGTGCGCTTGCGGATCCGGTACGCCCGCCCCTGGGCGCGCGGCCGGAACCGCTTCAGCGTCGGGCCCTCGTCCACGTACGCCACGGCCACCCAGAGGGTGTCGGGGTCGAGGTTGAGGTTGTTCTCTGCGTTGGCGACGGCGCTCGCGAGCACCTTGGCCACCGGGTCGCTGGCTGCCTGCGGCGCGAACCGGAGCACGGCCAGGGCCTCGCTGGCGCTACGTCCCCTGATGAGCTCGACGACGCGGCGCACCTTCATCGGCGTGGCGCGAACGTAGCGAGCCCGAGCCACGGCGCGCGGAAACTCTTCCTGCGCCTCGGCATCGTTACGGGCGTTCATCGCTGCTTCCCTTGCTCTCTTCTAGCTTGCTCTGGTGATCGAGCCGCCGACTAGCGGCGACGGGCCTTGCGGTCGTCCTTGATGTGGCCCTTGAAGGTGCGGGTCGGGGCGAACTCGCCCAGCTTGTGCCCGACCATGGCCTCGGAGACGAACACCGGGACGTGCTTGCGGCCGTCGTGCACCGCGATCGTGTGCCCCAGCATGTCGGGGATGATCGTGGAGCGACGCGACCAGGTCTTGATGACGGTCTTCTTGCCGGACTCGTTGAGGACGTCCACCTTCTTGAGCAGGTGGTCATCCACGAACGGGCCCTTCTTCAGGCTGCGTGGCATTGTCTTAACCTCCTGCTCAGCGCTTCTTGCCGGTACGGCGGCGGCGGACGATCATCTTGTCGCTGGCCTTCTTGCGGCTGCGGGTGCGGCCCTCGGGCTTACCGGCCGGGTTCACCGGGTGGCGACCACCGGAGGTCTTGCCCTCACCACCACCGTGCGGGTGGTCGACCGGGTTCATCGCGACACCGCGGACGGTCGGGCGGCGGCCCTTCCAGCGCATGCGGCCCGCCTTGCCCCAGTTGATGTTGGAGTGCTCGGCGTTGCCGACCTCGCCGACGGTGGCGCGGCAGCGCACGTCGACGTTGCGGATCTCGCCGGACGGCATGCGCAGCTGCGCGTAGGGGCCGTCCTTGGCGACCAGCTGCACGCTGGTGCCCGCGGACCGCGCGATCTTCGCGCCGCCACCGGGGCGGAGCTCGATCGCGTGGATCACGGTGCCGACCGGGATGTTGCGCAGCGGCAGGTTGTTGCCCGGCTTGATGTCGGCGCGGGGGCCGTTCTCAATCGGGTCGCCCTGCGACAGCTTGTTCGGCGCGATGATGTAGCGCTTCTCGCCGTCGGCGTAGTGCAGCAGCGCGATGCGCGCGGTGCGGTTGGGGTCGTACTCGATGTGCGCGACCTTGGCGGGCACGCCGTCCTTGTCGTTGCGCCGGAAGTCGATCAGTCGGTACGCGCGCTTGTGACCGCCACCCTTGTGCCGGGTGGTGATCTTGCCGTGCGCGTTGCGACCGCCCCGTCCGTGCAGCGGACGGATCAGCGACTTCTCCGGCGTCGACCGCGTGATCTCGGCGAAGTCCGAGACACTGGCGCCGCGACGACCCGGGGTCGTCGGCTTGTACTTGCGGATACCCATGTCTGCTCAGTCCCTTACGCGGCCGGGCCGCCGAAGATCTCGATCGGCTTGCTCTCGGCGGACAGCGTCACGATTGCCCGCTTCGTGTCCTTGCGCTTGCCGTACCCGGTGCGGGTGCGCTTGCGCTTGCCGTTGCGGTTCAACGTGTTGACGCTGACGACCTTGACGCCGAAAACCTTCTCCACCGCGATCTTGATGGCGGTCTTGTTGGCGTCGGGGTGCACCACGAAGGTGTACTTGTTCTCCTCGAGCAGCCCGTAGGACTTCTCGGAGATCACCGGCGCGAGAAGGATGTCTCGGGGGTCGGGGATCACTTGTCCTCCTCGGACTTCTCCGCCGCGGCCTCGGCCGAGGTGGCGCGGGCCTTGGCGACCTTGACCGGCCGGGACAGGAAGTCGTCGTAGGCGGCCTTGGTGAACACCACGTCGTCGTTGACCAGCACGTCGTAGGTGTTGAGCTGGTCGGGCGCGATCACGTGCACGTGCGGCAGGTTGCGCACCGACACCCAGGCGACGTCCTCGTCGCGGGTCAGCACGACCAGCACGCGACGGGCGCTGGTGATCGACTCCAGCAGCAGCCGGGCGGTCTTGGTGGACGGGGTGTCCCCGTCGACCAGGCCGGTCACCACGTGCACCTGGCCTGCGCGCGCCCGGTCGGAGAGGGCACCGCGCAGCGCGGCGGCCTTCATCTTCTTGGGGGTCCGCTGGGTGTAGTCGCGCGGCTGCGGGCCGTGCACGACGCCACCGCCGACGAACTGCGGCGCGCGGGTCGAGCCCTGGCGGGCGCGGCCGGTGCCCTTCTGGCGGTACGGCTTCTTGCCACCGCCCGCGACCTCGCCGCGGGTCTTGGTGGAGTGCGTGCCCTGGCGGGCCGCGGCGAGCTGGGCCACCACGACCTGGTGCATCAGCGGCACGTTGGCCTGGACGTCGAAGACCTCGGCGGGCAGCTCGACGCTGCCGTCGGTCTTACCGCCCGGGGCCTTGATGTCAACGCTGGTCATCAGGCACCGCCCTTCGCGGCAGTCTTGAGGAACACCAGACCGCCCTTGGGGCCGGGAACGGCACCCTTGAGCAGGATCAGGCCGGACTCGGCGTCCACCTGGTGCACCGTGAGGTTCTGGGTGGTGACGCGCACGTGGCCCATGCGGCCAGCCATGCGCAGACCCTTGAAGACGCGGCCCGGGGTGGCGCAGCCGCCGATGGAGCCGGGCGAGCGGTGCTTGCGCTGGGTGCCGTGGGAAGCGCCGAGGCCCTTGAAGCCGTGGCGCTTCATGACACCCGCGGTGCCCTTGCCCTTGGTCGTACCGGTCGCGTCGACCACCTGGCCCGCCTCGAACACCTCAGCGGTGATCTCCTGGCCGAGCTCGTAGGACGCGGCGTCGGTGGTGCGCAGCTCAGCGAGTACCCGGCGCGGGGTGACTCCGGCCTTGGTGAAGTGCCCGCCCTCGGGCTTGTTCACCTTGCGCGGGTCGATGGCGCCGTACGCGAGCTGGACCGCGACGTAGCCGTCGGTCTCCTGGGTGCGCACCTGCGTGACCACGTTGGGTCCCGCCTTGACGACGGTGACCGGGACGATCCGGTTGTTCTCGTCGAAGACCTGGGTCATCCCGAGCTTGGTGCCCAGGATTCCCTTCATCTGCCTGTCAGACATGACTGTGTTTCTCTCCGCCGCTCAGCGCCGCACGCTTACTGGATGTTGACGTCGACACTCGCAGGCAGATCGATGCGCATGAGCGCGTCGACCGTCTTCGGGGTCGGGTCGAGGATGTCGATGAGACGCTTGTGCGTGCGCATCTCGAAGTGCTCGCGCGAGTCCTTGTACTTGTGCGGCGAGCGGATGACGCAGTAGACGTTCTTCTCCGTGGGCAGCGGCACTGGCCCCACGACCCGCGCGCCAGTGCGCGTCACGGTCTCCACGATCTTTCGCGCGGACGCGTCGATCGCCTCGTGGTCGTAGGCCTTGAGCCGGATGCGGATCTTCTGTCCCGCCATGGTGGCTTGCCGTTCCTCTAGTTCGTTGCGATGTCGGCAGACCTGTCAGGCCGAACCGCGCCGCTTCCCTGTTCACATCGTGCGATCCTGCGGCTCCCGGTCCACGCGGTCGGGCGTGTCGCGCCCGTTTCGCATGGCGGTCCCTTGGACGAAATCCTTGGGCTAGCCGAGCATCTGGTGTCTAGAGAGGTCGAAGGACCTCAGCTCTCACGCGGAGGCGGCCGGTACGTACAACCCGGCCGCCCCGCGACGAGCAACCCATGAAGGATGCCACACGCAGGTGCGACGATCCAAATCGGGGGGTCGGACCGACTGGTCCGACCCCCCGGTGGCACTACTTGAGGATCTTGACGACCCGACCGGCGCCGACGGTGCGGCCACCCTCGCGGATGGCGAAGCGCAGGCCCTCGTCCATCGCGATCGGCTGGATCAGGTTGACCGTCATGCCCGTGCTGTCGCCCGGCATGACCATCTCGGTGCCCTCGGGGAGGGTCACCACGCCGGTCACGTCCGTGGTGCGGAAGTAGAACTGCGGGCGGTAGTTGTTGAAGAACGGGGTGTGACGGCCGCCCTCGTCCTTGCTCAGGATGACGACCTGGGCCTCGAACTCGGTGTGCGGGGTCGTGGTGCCCGGCTTCACGATGACCTGGCCGCGCTCGATGTCCTCGCGCTTGATGCCGCGCAGCAGCAGACCGACGTTGTCACCGGCCTGACCCTGGTCGAGGAGCTTGCGGAACATCTCGACACCGGTGACGGTGCTCTTCTGCGCCTTCTCCTTGATGCCGACGATCTCCACCTCCTCGTTCACGTTGATGATGCCGCGCTCGATGCGACCGGTCGCGACAGTGCCGCGGCCGGTGATCGTGAAGACATCCTCGACGGGCATGAGGAAGGGCTTGACGACGTCGCGCTCGGGCTCCGGGATGCTCTCGTCCACGGCGTCCATGAGCTCGATGAGGCGGGCGCCCCACTCGGCGTCGCCCTCGAGGGCCTTGAGCGCGGAGACGCGCACGACCGGGAGGTCGTCACCCGGGAAGTCCTGAGCGGACAGCAGCTCGCGGACCTCGAGCTCGACGAGCTCCAGGATCTCCTCGTCGTCGACCATGTCGGCCTTGTTCAGCGCGACCACGATGTAGGGCACGCCGACCTGGCGGGCGAGCAGCACGTGCTCACGGGTCTGCGGCATCGGGCCGTCGGTCGCCGCGACCACCAGGATGGCGCCGTCCATCTGCGCCGCACCGGTGATCATGTTCTTGACGTAGTCGGCGTGACCCGGGCAGTCGACGTGCGCGTAGTGGCGCTTCTCCGTCTGGTACTCGATGTGCGCGATGGAGATGGTGATACCGCGCTGCTTCTCCTCCGGCGCCTTGTCGATCTCGTCGAACGGCGTGAAGGGGTTCAGGTCGGGGTACTTGTCGTGCAGGACCTTGGAGATGGCCGCGGTCAGCGTGGTCTTGCCATGGTCGATGTGACCAATGGTGCCGATGTTGACGTGCGGCTTGGTCCGCTCGAACTTGGCCTTCGCCACTGGACTGTCCTCCTGGACTGGATTTGCTCTGTTCCACTTCCCAGGCCGGACATTATCTGCCCGACCAGGGAGCGGCTATCTGGGTCTGTTGCGGGGCGGCGGGGCCGGGTGGCCCCGCTTCACGCGGGTAGGGGATTACTCCCCCGTCGCCTTGGCGATGATTTCCTTCGCCACGTTCGCGGGAACCTCGGCGTAGGAGTCGAACACCATCGAGTAGTTGGCTCGGCCCTGGGTCTTGGACCGCAGGTCGCCCACGTACCCGAACATCTCAGACAGCGGAACCAGCGCCTTGACGATGCGGGCCCCACTGCGCTCCTCCATGGCCTGGATCTGGCCGCGGCGGGAGTTGAGGTCGCCGATGACCTCGCCCATGTAGTCCTCGGGCGTGGTCACCTCGACCGCCATCATCGGTTCCAGGATGACCGGACCGGCCTTGCGGGCCGCTTCCTTGAGCGCCATGGAACCGGCGACCTTGAACGCCATCTCGGAGGAGTCCACCTCGTGGTAGGCACCGTCGAGCAGCGTCAGCTTCAGCCCCACGAGCGGGTAACCGGCGAGAACACCGTACTGCATGGCGTCCTGCGCACCGGCGTCGACCGAGGGGATGTACTCGCGCGGGACGCGGCCACCGGTGACCCCGTTGGCGAACTCGTAGAGCGCGCCGTCGCTGGTCGTGGTGTCGAGCGGCTCGAGCTTGATGACGACCTTCGCGAACTGGCCCGACCCACCGGTCTGCTTCTTGTGGGTGTAGTCCAGCTTCTCGACCGTCTTGCGGATGGTCTCGCGGTAGGCCACCTGCGGCTTGCCGATGTTGGCCTCGACCTTGAACTCGCGGCGCATGCGGTCCACCAGGATGTCCAGGTGGAGCTCGCCCATGCCCGCGATGATCGTCTGGCCGGTCTCCTCGTCCAGGCTGACCTTGAAGGTGGGGTCCTCCTCGGCCAGCTTCTGGATCGCGGTGCCCAGCTTCTCCTGGTCGGCCTTCGTCTTGGGCTCGATGGCGACCTGGATGACCGGGTCCGGGAAGGTCATCGACTCGAGCACGATCGGGTTCGCCGGGTCGGACAGGGTCTCACCGGTGGTGGTGTCCTTGAGCCCGATGACGGCGTAGATGTGCCCGGCGATGGCCTCGTCGACCGGCTGCTCCTTGTTGGCGTGCATCTGGAAGAGCTTCCCGATGCGCTCCTTGCGGTCCTTGGTCGAGTTGATGACCTGGGCACCGGAGGCGACCCGTCCCGAGTAGACGCGGACGTAGGTCAGCTTGCCGAAGAACGGGTGCGCGGCGATCTTGAAGGCCAGCCCGGAGAACGGCTCGTCCACGCTGGGCTTGCGGGTCACCTTGGTCTCGCCGTCCTGCAGCGTGCCCTCGACGTCGGGGACGTCCAGCGGCGACGGCAGGTAGTCGATCACGGCGTCGAGCATGGGCTGCACGCCCTTGTTCTTGAACGCCGAGCCGCAGAGCACCGGGTACGCGGTCGCGTCGGTGACGATCTTGCGGATACCGGTCTTGATCTGCTCGACCGAGATCTCCTCGCCGCCGAGGTAGAGCTCCATCACCTCGTCGTTGGTCTCCGCGACGGCCTCCAGGAGCTCGTCGCGGTACTTGTCCGCGAGCTCCTGCAGGTCGGCGGGGATCTCCTCGATCGCGTAGTCCTCGCCCTTCTTGACCTCACCGCGCCAGGTCAGCGCCCGCATCTCGACCAGGTCGACGACGCCGATGAAGTCGCCCTCGGACCCGATCGGGATCTGGATCGGCAGCGGCTTGGCACCGAGGCGCTCGGAGATGGTCTTGATGGTGAAGTAGAAGTCGGCGCCGAGCTTGTCCATCTTGTTGACGAAGCAGATGCGCGGCACGTCGTACTTGGACGCCTGCCGCCAGACCTGCTCGGACTGGGGCTCGACACCCTCCTTGCCGTCGAACACCGCCACGGCACCGTCGAGCACCCGCAGCGACCGCTCCACCTCGACGGTGAAGTCGACGTGCCCGGGGGTGTCGATGATGTTGATCTGGTGGTCTTTCCAGTAGCAGGTGGTGGCAGCCGAGGTGATCGTGATGCCCCGCTCCTGCTCCTGCTCCATCCAGTCCATGACCGCGGCGCCGTCGTGCACCTCGCCGATCTTGTAGCTGATCCCCGTGTAGAAGAGGATCCGCTCGGTCGTCGTGGTCTTGCCCGCGTCGATGTGGGCCATGATCCCGATGTTGCGGACCTTGGCCAGGTCGGTCAGCACGTCGAGTGCCACGGGTTCTTCCCCTGTCCTTGAGCTACGGCGCCGCTGAGGCGTCCGCCGGATGGCGGACGCCCGTGATCACCAGCGGTAGTGGGCGAAGGCCTTGTTGGACTCAGCCATCTTGTGCGTGTCCTCGCGGCGCTTGACGCTGGCGCCAAGACCGTTGGAGGCGTCGAGCAGCTCGTTCATCAGCCGCTCGATCATCGTCTTCTCGCGGCGGGCCTGGGAGAACGACACCAGCCAGCGCAGCGCCAGCGTGGTCGAGCGACCGGGCTTGACCTCGATCGGCACCTGGTAGGTGGCGCCACCGACGCGGCGGCTCTTCACCTCGAGGGTGGGCTTCACGTTGTCGAGCGCGCGCTTGAGCGTGACGACCGGGTCGGTGCCGGTCTTGTCGCGGGCACCCTCGAGGGCGCCGTAGACGATGCGCTCGGCGACCGAGCGCTTGCCGTCCTTGAGCACCTTGTTGATGAGCTGGGTGACCAGCGGCGAGCTGTACACCGGGTCGGAGATCAGCGGCCGCTTCGGGGCCGGTCCCTTACGGGGCATGTCAGCTCTTCTCCTTCTTCGCGCCGTAGAGGCTGCGCGCCTGCTTGCGGTTCTTCACGCCCTGCGTGTCCAGCGAGCCGCGGATGATCTTGTAGCGAACACCCGGGAGGTCCTTCACACGACCGCCGCGCACGAGCACCATCGAGTGCTCCTGCAGGTTGTGGCCCTCACCAGGGATGTACGCCGTGACCTCGATGCCGCTGGTCAGCTTGACGCGAGCGACCTTGCGGAGCGCGGAGTTGGGCTTCTTCGGGGTGGTGGTGTACACGCGCGTGCACACGCCACGCCGCTGCGGGCTCCCCTTGAGAGCCGCAGTCTTCTGCTTGGCGACCTTGTCCTGGCGGCCCTTGCGGACCAGCTGCTGGATCGTGGGCATAGACCGGCTTTCTCTTTAACTCTCGACACCCCGCGAGGGCGCCGAAGGCACTGTGTACTTGCGGTTCCTGCTGCTCCGCCCACCCCCCGAGGTCGGGCGTGTCGCCCTCTCTCGCGGCACCCGCACGGGAAGAAAACCATCCCAGCGGGGTTCGGGAGGAACTCCGGCGTGACTGGCAGGAGTCCACCCGGCGACATCCAGGGGGCTGGACGTCTGAGCGGACCGCGCGGCACAGGCACACGGACCGACCCGACATGGGTCGGGCACGAGTAGCAAAGATACCCCGGTCGTGACGGGGAGGTCAAAACGGGGGTACCCAACCGGCCCCGCCGCTGGTCCACCCGAACGAGGCCCCGAAAGCACCCGGTGGTGTGGCGTCGCTCTCAGTCAGCGCGGCCGTCGAGTTGATGAGCCGAGCGATCTCGGCTAGCCTCGACCGTACAAGCTGTCGATCTGCGGATGCGGCAGAAGTGAACCCGGGAACGTGCCCGCGTCGTCGTGGGACCCCGGGTTTCGCGCTGTTCAGAGGCTGATCACGTCGACAACGTGGCCTGTGGTGATCATTTCCCACGGTTCAGCCTCCCCGTGGAACCTGGCCGCGATGTAGGCGCCCGCCACGAAGTCCGGCAACCAGATGAGCGCCGTGGCCGACTTGGCGATGTGGTCGACGCGGAAGTCCGTGGAGACGCACCGGAACTAGCCGAGCTGGGTTCCCCTGTCGCGCTTGCCCTCCAGGCAAACCTGCCGACCCCCTCATCGTGTTTGCAGAGGGGTGGCAGGTGCGCGACCGAGCGGGTCCGCGCTCTCCCCTGCTGGCGTGCCGACGCTGCTTCGGTCACGACCTCGGTGGCCCCTGAGGCGATCAGGGGCCACCGCGCGGTCAACCCTTGAGGTAGCGGACCAGGGACTGGAGATCGACGGGCAACTCGGGTCCGGTGGGGTTCTTGGAGTCGCGGAGCGCCGTGAGGTCGTTGCGGACCTCGACGCAGTTGCTGCCGTTGCTGCTGCGGGTCGACTTGCGCCAGGTCATGACCTACCCCTTGAGGTGGCGGACCAGGGACTGGAGGTCGACCGGCAGGGTGGGGCCGGTGGGGTTCTTGGAGTCGCGGACAGCCGTGAGGTCGTTGCGGACTTCGACGCAGTCGGTGCCGTTGTTGCTGCGGGTGGACTTGCGCCAGGTGTGGGTCATGGGGGCCTCCGGGATCACTCGAACGCGGCCAGTCGGGTTCGGATCGCGGCGGCGGACTCTGCCGGGGAGAGGGCCACCTCGCGTAGCTGGTCCGCGTTACGAGTGTACTGGGCCACTTGGCGCTGCTCCTGGATGTAGATCGAGTCATCCGGGATCTCCACGTATACAACCGATTGAGCCTGGGGCTGGCCTTCGGCGTCGCGGAAGTGGAGCAGGCTGAACTTGCCTTCGAGGCTGTCGTGGCGCCCCACGGTGATCGGCAGGACGAGGATGTCGATGTTGTCGCGCTCAGCCAAGTCGAGCAGGTGCTCCAACTGGCCGCGCATTACTTCGCGCCCACCGATGGGCCGGTCGAGCACCGATTCTTCGATGATCATCGTGAGGTGCAACGAGTTCTCGCCGTACAGGCGGTGCTGCCGCTCCATCCGCAAGCCGACCATGCGCTCTTCCTGATCAGCCCTGACCCGAGCGCTGTGCGCGGTCGCACCGAGTGAGTACTCCCGCGTCTGCGTAAGCGCATTGAGGACTGATGGTGCGTAGGCGACAACGTGGGAGGCCAATCCCTCCAGTCCGACGTAGGTCCGCGCCCAGTCCGGGATGACGTCGTTCCAGCGGGCCAGCCAGCTGCTCTTGTCGGCCCGACCAGCGAGGTAGCTCAGCCGGTCGATGTCGTAGCGCGGGGCGCCGTAGTGGCTGAGCATGACGTCTATCTGTTGCGGTGAGGGCAAGTGACGGCCGACCTCGAAGTGGGCGACCATGCCGCCGGATATCTTGAGCGCCTTGCCGACCTCCGCCTGCGAGGCGCCCGCCTGCTTGCGGTAGTTGGTCAGCTCGACGCCGATCAGCCAGCGCAGCGCCGAGGGGTCAACACGTTCCACGATCTCGCACTCCCCGTCCTCGTTGAGGCGGCCCAGTGTGCCGCACCGGTCACCCTCCGCGATATCACCCGATGGTGTTATAGCTGTAGCTTCGTTGATAGCTATACGCTCGCCAGCGATAGCGGTACGTCAACGAGGAGGGCCGGATGTATTCGAGTTCCACCGAGGTGCGGGTCAGCGCTGGGCTGGAGGTGGCCGCGGACTGCCCGATGCACAGCTTCAACGCGGGCCAGGACGGGATCGCCATCGTGCTCGGCGAGCGGGACGGGGTCGAGATGATCTACCGCCCGGAGAGCCTGCGCAGGCTGATCACCGTCGCCACCGAGGCCCTGGCCGCCAGGTAGGCCGGGCGGACGCGGCCCCCGGATGGTGTCAGCACCCGGGGACCGCGTCCTCTGTGGACGGCCGCGCCAACGGCCGCCCACGCCCCGCATGGTGCCCCGACCGGGCCCACCTCGCCCACTCGGGGTGTCGGCGACCACCCAGCGCAGCGGCACTACCCCGCACGACCCGAGTCACCCGAGTGGCGGCGGCCAGCCTCGCCCACCCTCGGATACGTTGGCGCACAACCACTTCCAGCAGCTCGAGGCCATGGGGGAACTGTGCCGCGCAAGCTCGTCACCCTGGTTCTCGCCGCCCTTCTCGTCGCACCCGCCCACGCGGTGGCGCAGGGCAACCGGATCATGTCGGCCCTCCTCAGTCCGGGCCCGGAGAACGTGCTCCCGATCGCGCGGCCCGTGCTGATCACGGGCATCGCGAGGACCAACAGCGAGGAGTCCGTCGCCGCGGTCGAACTCCAGATCAGCGACGACCCGGGCAGCTGGCACCCCGCCGCGAGGCGGGACCTGCCGGAAACGACCTGGAGCCTCGTGCACACGTTCACCATCCCCGGCCGGGTGTCGGTGACGGTCCGCGCGAGGACGGCCACGCAACCGCAGACCCTCCGCCCGATGGTGGAGACGTTCTGGATCGGCGGCGGCGGCCCGCTGCCGAAGGCCTACGCCTACTCCCAACCGGCCCTGTACGAACGCGGCGACACCACCGAGAACCCCGTCGACGACGACCCCCGCCCGGTCGAGCTCGGCCTGCGCTTCCAGGTCGACCGCCCGGGCAAGGTCCTCAAGATCTTGTCGACCAACAACTTCACCATCGAGCCGGACGCGGGCGTCTACCGCTACTGGGACGACGGCAGCTCGGGCGTCCCGTCCCAGACCTACGCCCACAGCGCGTACTCGGTCCTGCCGCTGTTCTACTCGTAGCCCGCCCTACTCGGCCGAGTCGCCCACTCGGGGTGTCGGCCACCACTCGGCGCAGTGGTCATGACCCGTGCGGCGCGAGTCACCCGACTGGCCGCGTCCAGGTCGCTGCCCGCTCGGATACGTTGGCGCGCAACGTTTCCACCCCAGGGAGGGCGTTATGCGCCGATTAGTCGTGCTTGTGCTGTCCGTGCTGCTGATCGGCTCGACGCTCACCGCGGGAACGGCGGCCGCGGCCAGTCCGACCGCCCGGGTGGACCTACCGGCGGACAACGCGCTGGTCCAGTTCGACCAGCCGGTGACCCTGCGCGGGCACTCGACAGGCGTGGCCGAGTCCGGGGTCAAGTACACCGAGATCTCGCTGCACGACCAGAACCACTTCATCGTCATCGCGGGCGCGGGCCAGAACGACTGGGAGTACACCTTCACCCCCGGCGCACCGCGGATCGGACCGCTGACCGTGTACGCGCGGGTCGTCCTGGACAACTGGCAGACCGCCACCGTCGAGGTCCTGCACCTGCGAGTCGCCGACGCACAGCCCGGACCCGGCGCGTGCCCGTGCACCTTCAACCCGGCCCGCGAGAACGAACCAACGCTCTACCGTGGCGGCGGCGCACTGGAACTCGGCTTGCGCTTCTTCGTCGACCGCCCCGGCAGCGTCAACGCCGTCAGCCTCCCGAGCGGCCTCGGGGCGTGGACCAACGCCATCACCGTGAGCCTGTGGACGGACAAGGGCACCCTCCTTGCCAGAGGAACCCAGCACGACGAAGCCTTCACGTTCCCCCTAGAGTCACCGGTCCGCCTAGAGCCCTACGCCGCCTACGTCGTCAGCTTCACCACCCCAGACGGCGTCTACTACGCCACCCCCGGCTTCTTCACCAAGCGCTACACCACAGGCGCAATCACCGCCCACTACGACCACTACGAGCCCTTCCCCTTCTCCTCCCCCGGCCTCTACGGCTCACCGGGCACCTTCCCCCGCTCGACCTACAACGGCACCAGCTACTGGGTCTCCCCGGTATTCGTGACCTGACCCAGCCCTCCTGCAGAGATGTCGATCTCCCCACCCCCCACTTCGCCCACGCCCCAGCTTTCCGACAGCCTTCATACCCCTCGACCTGCGGTTCTCCGTTCGCCCGCCACCTGAAATCCCCTCTTCTGGGTGACAGAAGTTATCCACATGTGGATCTCCGCAGGGGTGCTTCCAAGATCCGCTGTCGGGGGGTCCCGGTAGACTGGCCCAGGGACGCCCCCCGGAGAGGGTGGGGGCCGGGCACTCGCTTTTCGCGCGCGCGAGGCAGCCCGGCGGGGCGATTTGGGGTGGGGTAGGGCACTCGGCTTTCGCCCGCGAGGCCGCTCGGTGGCGGTGGTTGGGGCACTCGCTCTTCGCCCGCGAGGCCGCTCCGGTGGGGCGGTTGAGGTGGGCGGCTGAGCACCGCTTTCGCGCACGCGAGGCCGCCCCGGCAGGGTGGTCGGGTGGGAGGTTGGCGAGGCCGTTCGGGTGGGGCGGTTGGTCGAGGGCGTTGGGCTGCGCGTGGGCTGTGGGGCAGTGGGGCCTGTTGGGTGGGGCGCGAGCGGGGGCTGGCGGACCGGACCGGTGGGGTGGGCGGCGGGCAGGCTGACCGATTGGGGCGCGGCGGCGGGCGGAGCCGTTTGGGGGTTGGCGGAGCCGGTGGGGCGAGCAGTCGGGGAATCGGGGGTGTGTGGGCGGCCGGGGCGCGGGGTTCGGGTAGGGCTGGGTTGTGGTGGTTGCGGGATCCGTGGTGGGGCGTCAGGGGTTTGTAAGGTCTTTGGGGCAACGGGATGGGGTTCGGGGGCGTACTGAACTCCCAGTGGGCGCCTTGTCGAGTGCCTGTTTCCCTGGGGATTCAAGTGAAACAGCTGGTTTGCCGAGCCGTGTCTGTCGGCTCGGGGGGTTTTGCCGTTGTTGTGCTGGTGCTTGCGGTGCGGGCCGAGGCCATTGACCTTGCCGTGTACCGGGCGGCTGGGGAGGTCGTCTTGTCCGGCGGGAACCTTTACGACGCAGCGGTTTGGCGGGATCTCAAGTTCACTTATCCGCCGGTTGCCGCGGTGGTGTTCGTGCCGTTTGCGTTGGTGTCGCCGTTCGTTGCGAAGGTTTGCGCGGTGGCGGGAAACGGTGCGCTGCTCGTGTTCATCGTGCGGCGTTCGTGGCGTGCGATCGGTGGTCGGCCTGTTGTTGCGGTGGTTGTGGGGTTTGTGCTGCTCACGGAGGCGGTGCACGCAAGCATCTACGTGGGGCAGGTCAATTTGCTGCTCGTCGCGTTGGTGTTGGGGGATCTCACCGGGCGTGGGCGTGGGATCGGGGTAGGGTTGGCTGCCGGGCTCAAGTTGACGCCGCTGGTGTTCGTGGTTTATCTGGTCGTGGTGGGGCGGTTTCGGGACGCGGCGGTAGCGGTGGGGGTCGCAATCGGCACGGTGGTCGTCGGGTTTGTCATCCTGCCCGCCGACTCCGTGACCTACTGGTTCGGCGGCGTGGTCGGCGATCCCAGCCGCATCTACGCCGACCTCACCTCCACCCACAACCAGTCCCTGCGTGGCCTCCTCCTCCGCGCGGGCCTGCCGGACCTCTGGCCCTGGATCGCCGCCCTGGTCTGCCTGGTCACCTTCCTCATCGCCCGCCGCTGCGACCGGCTCCTCGCGGTAACCCTGGTCGGCCTGTGCGCCGCCGCCGTGTCGCCCTGGTCTTGGGGGCACCACTGGGTGTGGATCATCCCGCTGACCGTCGTGGTGGCCGACCGGGTCTTCCTGCGCGGACAGCGGATTTGGGCGGTGCCGGGGGTGCTGCTGCTGGCGACCTTCCCCTGGGTCCTCGCCCTCGCCGACCCGCCTGACGGTGCGGGTCCGGCGGTGCTGGCCGAAGGGCCGCTGTGGTTCCTGGTCGGGAACCTGTACCTGGTGCTGTTCGCGGTTGTGCTGGCGTTGGCGGCGAATTCCAGAACTGGACCCGCCGAGCTGTGAGAGGATTTTCCCGCCTGGGGACCGATGTCGACCGGTGGGAAACAATTGGTGCGATGGTGGGTTGTTTGCGCCCTCGCAGGGCTTGTGACCTGCGGGATCCTGCTCCACGCGACGAAGGCCGTGCCGGTTGACCTGGCTGTTTACCGTGCCGGTGCGGAATTTGCCTGGGCCGGGACCAATTTGTACACTGGCCCGGTCAACAATGGTCTCCAGTTCACTTATCCGCCGTTTTCCGCCATTGTGTTCCTGCCGTTGACGGTAATGAGCCTGGGTGTGGCGCAGACCGTGGTGGTCGTGGTCAACGGGGTGCTGCTCTGCTTCATCGCCTGGCGGTGTGCGCCGCGGTGGTGGCCGGTGGTGGTTGTGGTCGCGTTGTGCACGGAGGCGGTGCACACGAGCGTGAACCTGGGGCAGGTCAACCTCGCCCTGGTGGCGCTCGTGCTGGCGGCGCCGCGGGTCGGGGTCGGGATCGCGGCGGGGGTGAAGTTGACGCCGTTGGTTTTCGTGGCGCACTTGGTGGTGCGGCGGGAGTTCGCGGCGGCGTCGGTGGCGGGTGCGACCGCGTTGGGGACGGTGGGAGTCGGGTTCCTGCTGCTGCCGGGCGACTCGGTCGACTACTGGCTCAACGGGATGTTCGCCGACTCGACGCGGGTGTTCGCTGGGGCTGGGTCGCCGCACAACCAGTCGGTGCGGGGGATGCTGCTGCGGCTCGGGGTGGCGGATCCGCTGGTGTGGGTCGCGATCTCGGCCGCCGTGCTCGCGGTCGCGTTCTGGCTGGCTAACCGGGTCGAGCGCACCCACGCCGTCGCGCTCGTGGGGATGGCGGGGGCGGCGGTGTCGCCGTGGTCGTGGGGGCACCACTGGGTGTGGGTCGTCCCGCTGATCGCCGTGGTGGTGCGGGAACTGGCGCTGCGCCGGTGGGTGTGGCTGGTGCCGGTGCCGTTCCTGCTCGCCACCGCGCCACCGGTGCTGGCCGTCGTGAACCCGCTGGAGGGCACCCCGGCGCTCTCCAGCGGGCCGCTGTGGTTCGTGCTCAGCAACCTGTACCTGTTGCTGCTACTGGCAAGCATGGTCCCCGTCGCGCTGAACGCGGTGCGGGATCACAGGGTTTCGAAGCTCGGGACCACCCAGTAGCTGCCTGCACCGCCGACCGGCCTCGCGCGACAAGCAAGTGCCCAGCCACCGCCACTGACCGGCGTCGCGGGCGAACGCGTGTCCCTGCCGCCGACCCCAATCGCCCTCGCCGGAGCGGTCTTGCGCGGGCGAAAATCGAGCGCCCCGACCACCGCCACCGACCGGCTTCGCGCACGAAAGACGAGTGTCCTGGCGCCTACCCAATCGCCCCACCGGACCGGCCTCGCGCGGGCGAAAGACAAGTGTCCCAACCACCGTCGCCGACCGGCCTCGCGGGCGAAAAGCGAGTGCCCAGCCCCACTTCACCCCCCCGCCAGCGCTGCCTCGCGTGCGCGAAAGCGGTGCCCAGCCGCCCACCTCAACCGCCCCACCGGAGCGGCCTCGCGGGCGAAGAGCGAGTGCCCCACCCCACCCAAATCACCCCGCCAACACCGCCTCGCGCGCGCGAAAAGCGAGTGCCCGGCCCCCACCCTCTCCGGGGGGCGTCCCTGGGCCAGTCTACCGGCACCCCCCGACAGTCGATCTTGAAAGCACCTCTGCGGAGATCCACATGTGGATAACTTCTGTCACCCAGAAGAGGGGATTTCAGGCAGCAGGCAGATAGGGATCCCCAGGTCGGAGCACATGGGGGCAACCAGACACCATTCGTCCGCCCGAAGTGGTGACCGGGGAGATCAACTAAGCTGCCACCAACCTTCAGGTGTCCACAGTGGACAGAAGGTCTCCGGTCACGGTGTCTCTCGATCTCAGGTCGCGGTGGTGTGCGGTTGGCTAGCGTGGGCCGGGAGATGATCAAGGGGGCGCGGTGAACGATTCAAGGTGGCAACCGGGGCAGGGTGGGGGCGCGCCGCAGTCGGGGTGGGGGTCGCAGTACAGGGGGACGCCGCACGGTGGGACGCCTGGGTGGGCGCACCAGCCGGTGCCGTACCAGGGGCCTGGCTACCTGGGGCCTCCGCCGCGTGGGGGTTCCGGCGGGGCGGTCGTCGCAGTCTGTGTGGCTGTGGTGGTTGTGCTGGGGCTGGCCGCCGCGGCGTTCGTGTATCCGGGGTTCCTGCGGGCGAGTGGTCCCGAGCCGTTCGAGGGCGGACGCGCGATGGCGGTGGCGACGCGGTTCGCCGAGGCGGTGCCGGGCGGGCTCGGGCCGGTGCGGTCGATGCTCTGCAAACCTGACGAGAGCGCCGAGGCCGTCAAGGAGATCGAGAAGGTCGTGCGGGGCAAGGTGTCCGGGCTCGCAGTGATCTCCGAGGAGCCGCACCTCGAACGGCAGTTCGTGCACTACAAGCTCGCGGGCGACCGCAAGACCCCACCTGCCACCGTCTACCCCATGGTGACGGTGGGACGGGTCGGCGACCGCTACTGCGTGCTCCACTTCTGGAACGCCGACATAACCCAGGCCTGACGAGTCACGGCCGGAGTCGTTGTCCAGGGCTGAACACCACGCGGCGGATTCGTCGTGCCGATGCCCAGCCCGCTGCGGCGCCGAGGGTGTTCGCCATCAGGTCGTCCACGGAGGTGACTCCGCCCTCGGTGAGGTACTGGGTCACCTCGAACGCCGCGGATACCGTGAGTCCGGCCGCCACCGGCACGACCCACCGGGACCGCGGGCTGATCAACGCCACGAGCGCGCCCAGCGGCACGAACAGGGCGATGTTGGCGGCCACCGCCACCACCACGTTCTCCGGCGCGACCGCCAGCCCGCCAACGATGTCGGCGAACGGGATGAGGCTGACCGGCAGCCGCACACCGCTGCCCGCCAACAAGGTCACGTACGCGACCACCAGCACCCACACGCCAAGTGCCGCGCTTCCCACCGCTCGCGCCGACGGGCGTCCTTGCCTGCCAACACCCAGGTGAGCGCCGTGAGCAGCAGGAGCATCACCCCCAACGCGAAGGTGACCGGATTCCCGTAGCCCCGCACCAACGAAGTCACACTCGCCCTCCAAACTGGAACAAGCAAAACGCCCCCCGGCCACGAGTGGCTGGGGGGCGTTTCCGCGGTAGGACCTAGCGGTAGTCGCGGCCGAAGTCGTAGTCGTCCAGGGGGACGGCTGCGCCGGTGCCGGTGCCGAAGACATCCGGGGTGTAGTAGCCGTCGTCGTAGGACGGGATCGCGTAGGCGGCGACCCGGGCCTCTTCGGTCGGCTGGACCTGGATGTTGCGGTACTTGTTGATGCCCGTGCCAGCCGGGATCAACTTACCGATGATGACGTTCTCCTTGAGGCCCACGAGCCGGTCCGAACGGCCGTTGATGGCCGCGTCGGTCAGGACTCGGGTGGTCTCCTGGAAGGAGGCCGCCGACAGCCACGAGTCGGTGGCCAGCGACGCCTTGGTGATGCCCATCAGGACCGGGCGGCCGGAGGCGGGTTCGCCACCGGCGGCCACGACGCGGCGGTTCTCGGACTCGAACTCGGCGCGCTCGATGAGCGCTCCGGGCAGGAACTCCGCGGCGCCGCTGTCGAGGATGGTCACCCGGCGCAGCATCTGCCGGACGATGACCTCGATGTGCTTGTCGTGGATCGACACACCCTGCGCGCGGTACACCTTCTGGACCTCGTCGACGAGGTGCAGCTGCGCCTCGCGGGGGCCCATCACGCGCAGGACCTCGTGCGGGTCCCGGGTACCTTCGAGCAGCTGCTGGCCGACTGCCACGTGGTCACCGTCGGACAGCGGGCCGTCCGGGGTGGCCGCGAGCCGCTGGCGCTTGGACAGCTTCTCGAAGATGATCTCCTCGCTGCCGTCGTCCGGCGTGAGGGTGATCTTCCAGAACCGGTCGCCGTCCTCGATGCGCACGCGGCCGTCGACGTCGGCGATGGGCGCCTTGCCCTTGGGCACGCGGGCCTCGAAGAGCTCCTGCACACGCGGCAGACCAGTGGTGATGTCGTCGTTGACGACGCCACCCTGCTGGAACGTGCGCATGGTCAGCTGGGTGCCGGGCTCACCGATGGACTGCGCGGCGACGATGCCGACCGCCTCGCCGATGTCGACGAGCTGGCCGGTCGCCATCGAACGGCCGTAGCAGGTCGCACAGACGCCGACCTGGGCCTCGCAGGTGAGCACGGAGCGCACCTTGACCTCGGTGACGTTCGACGACAGCAGCCGCTCGATGGCCGGGTCGCCCAGGTCGTCGGCGCGGTTGAGGATGACGTTGCCGTCCGCGTCCTTGACCTCGCCAGCGACACAACGCGCGTAGACGCCGGTCTCGACGTACTGGGCGCGCACGACCTTGTCGCCCGCCTGCTCGCCGAGCTTCATCAGGATGCCGCGCGAGGTGCCGCAGTCGACCTCGCGGACGATGACGTCCTGCGACACGTCCACCAGGCGCCGGGTCAGGTAACCCGAGTCGGCGGTGCGCAGCGCGGTGTCGGCGAGACCCTTGCGGGCACCGTGCGTCGCGATGAAGTACTCCAGCACCGACAGGCCCTCACGGAAGTTGGCCTTGATCGGACGCGGGATGAACTCACCACGCGGGTTGGTCACCAGACCGTTCATGCCGGCGAGCTGGCGGATCTGGGTCATGTTGCCCGCCGCGCCGGACTTCACGATCGTGGGGATCGGGTTGTCGTCGGGGAAGTTCTCCTCCATGGCGCGCGCGACGTCCTCGGTCGCGTTCGACCACACCTTGACGAGCTCGTTGTTGCGCTCGGTCGAGGAGAGCTGGCCGCGCTGGTAGCGCTTCTCGACGGTGTCGGCCTTCTTCTCGTACTCGTCGAGGATGCCCTGCTTGGCGGGCGGCACGACGACGTCGGAGATGGCGATGGTGACACCCGAGCGGGTGGCCCAGTAGAAGCCCGCGTCCTTGAGCTTGTCCAGCGTCCGCGCCACGGTGACCATCGGGTACCGCTCGGCGAGGTCGTTCACGATCGCGGCCTGACGCTTCTTGGGCATCGGCTCGTTCATGAACGGGTAGTCCGCCGGGAGCAGCTCGTTGAACAGCACGCGACCGAGGGTGGTCTCGGCCAGCCACGGCTGACCGGGGGTCCAGCCCTCCGGCTGCATGCCGGGGCCGGGGTAGCGGTCGTGGATGCGGATCTTCACGGCCGACTGCAGACCGATGATCTTGCGGTCGAAGGCCATGATCGCCTCGGCCGGGGAGGAGAACGCCAGGCCCTCGCCGAGCCCGCCCTCCTTGGGCCGGGTGAGGTGGTAGATGCCGGTCACCATGTCCAGTCGCGGCATCGCCAGCGGGCGACCCGAGGCCGGGGACAGGATGTTGTTCGACGACAGCATCAGGATCCGGGCCTCGGCCTGGGCCTCGGCCGAGAGCGGCAGGTGGACCGCCATCTGGTCACCGTCGAAGTCCGCGTTGAACGCCTCGCAGACCAGCGGGTGCAGCTGGATGGCCTTGCCCTCGACCAACTGCGGCTCGAAGGCCTGGATGCCGAGGCGGTGCAGCGTGGGCGCGCGGTTGAGCATCACCGGGTGCTCGGTGATGACCTCTTCGAGCACGTCCCACACGGCCGGGCGCGCGCGCTCGACCATCCGCTTGGCGGACTTGATGTTCTGCGCGTGGTTGAGGTCCACGAGCCGCTTCATCACGAACGGCTTGAACAGCTCGAGCGCCATCGCCTTGGGCAGGCCGCACTGGTGCAGCTTGAGCTGCGGGCCGACCACGATGACCGAACGGCCGGAGTAGTCGACGCGCTTGCCGAGCAGGTTCTGGCGGAACCGGCCCTGCTTGCCCTTGAGCAGGTCGGAGAGCGACTTCAGCGGCCGGTTGCCCGGGCCGGTGACCGGACGACCGCGGCGGCCGTTGTCGAACAGCGCGTCGACGGCCTCCTGCAGCATCCGCTTCTCGTTGTTGACGATGATCTCGGGCGCGCCGAGGTCGATCAGCCGCTTCAACCGGTTGTTGCGGTTGATCACGCGGCGGTACAGGTCGTTGAGGTCGGAGGTGGCGAAGCGGCCACCGTCGAGCTGCACCATCGGCCGCAGGTCCGGCGGGATGACCGGGACGCAGTCCAGGACCATGCCCATCGGCGAGTTGCGGGTCGCCTGGAACGCGGCGACGACCTTGAGCCGCTTGAGCGCGCGCAGCTTCTTCTGGCCCTTGCCGCTGCGGATGGTCTCGCGCAGGATGTCGGCCTCGGCGTCGACGTCGAAGTCGCGCGCCAGGGTCTGGATGGCCTCGGCGCCCATCGACCCGGTGAAGTAGTCGCCGTAGCGGTCGATCAGCTCGCGGTAGAGCATCTCGTCGGCGATGAGCTGCTTGGAGTCGAGCTTGGTGAAGGTCGTCCAGATCTCGTCGAGCCGGTCGAGCTCGCGCTGGGCGCGGTCGCGGAGCTGGCGCATCTCCCGCTCGCCGCCCTCCTTGACCTTGCGCCGGACGTCGCTCTTGGCGCCCTCGGCCTCGAGCTGGGCCAGGTCGGCCTCGAGCTTCTGGGCGCGGCCCTCGATGTCGGCGTCGCGCTTGTTCTCGACCTGCTTGCGCTCGACGCCCATCTCGGACTCGAGGGTCGGCAGGTCGTTGTGCCGCAGCTCGGCGTTCACCGAGGTGATCACGTAGGCGGCGAAGTAGATGATCTTCTCGAGGTCCTTGGGGGCCAGGTCGAGCAGGTAGCCCAACCGGGACGGGACGCCCTTGAAGTACCAGATGTGGGTGACCGGCGCGGCCAGCTCGATGTGGCCCATGCGCTCGCGGCGCACCTTGGCGCGGGTGACCTCGACGCCACAGCGCTCGCAGATGATGCCCTTGAACCGGACCCGCTTGTACTTGCCGCAGTAGCACTCCCAGTCCCTGGTGGGACCGAAGATCTTCTCGCAGAACAGCCCATCCTTTTCCGGCTTCAGCGTCCGGTAGTTGATGGTCTCGGGCTTCTTGACCTCGCCGAACGACCACTGGCGAATGTCGTCCGCAGTCGCCAGACCAATGCGAAGCTCATCAAAGAAGTTGACGTCCAGCACGTCGGTTCCTTCTTCCTAGGACTTATGTGTGGCTGCGTTGGGCCATCGCAACCGCGCCCCAGGGTCACCGTGACGACACTTCGCCACGGTGACCCCGGGTCGGAACAGCTACGCGCACCGCAACCACTTCAAAAAAGGTCGGGGAGGCGGACTAGTTGACGACGTCGTCGACGGACGGCGACTCGTTGCGGGACAGGTTGATGCCGAGGTTGGCGGCTGCGCGCTCCAGGTCCTCGTCGTCCCCGTCGCGCATCTCGATCGCGGCACCGTCGCTGGAGAGGACCTCCACGTTCAGGCACAGCGACTGGAGCTCCTTGAGGAGCACCTTGAACGACTCCGGGATGCCCGGCTCGGGGATGTTCTCACCCTTGACGATCGCCTCGTAGACCTTCACGCGGCCCAGGACGTCGTCGGACTTGATGGTCAGCAGTTCCTGCAGCGTGTACGCGGCGCCGTAGGCCTGCATGGCCCAGCACTCCATCTCACCGAAGCGCTGGCCACCGAACTGCGCCTTACCACCGAGCGGCTGCTGGGTGATCATCGAGTACGGGCCGGTCGAGCGGGCGTGGATCTTGTCGTCGACCAGGTGCAGCAGCTTGAGGATGTACATGTAGCCGACCGAGACCGGGTACGGGTACGGCTCGCCGCTGCGGCCGTCGAACAGCTGCGCCTTGCCGTCCTCCTTGACCATCCGCTCACCGTCGCGGTTGGGCCGGGTGGAGGCGAGCAGACCGGAGAGCTCGTTCTCCTTGACGCCGTCGAACACCGGGGTCGCGGTGTTGGTGTCGGGCTCGACGTCGTAGAGGTCCTCGGGCAGCTTCGACGCCCACTCGGGGTTGCCGTCGATCTGCCAACCCTGTTTGGCGATCCAGCCCAGGTGGGACTCCAGGATCTGACCGATGTTCATACGACGGGGCACACCGTGGGTGTTCAGCACGACGTCGACGGGGGTGCCGTCGGGCAGGAACGGCATGTCCTCGACGGGGAGGATCTTGCCGATGACGCCCTTGTTGCCGTGGCGGCCCGCGAGCTTGTCGCCGTCCTGGATCTTGCGCTTCTGCGCGACGTAGACCCGGACCAGCTCGTTGACGCCGGGGGGCAGCTCGTCCTCGTCCTCGCGGGAGAAGACCCGGATGCCGATGACCTTGCCGGTCTCGCCGTGCGGCACCTTCAGCGAGGTGTCGCGCACCTCGCGCGCCTTCTCGCCGAAGATCGCGCGCAGCAGCCGCTCCTCCGGGGTCAGCTCGGTCTCGCCCTTGGGCGTGACCTTGCCGACCAGGATGTCACCGGCGCCGACCTCGGCACCGATGCGGATGATGCCGCGCTCGTCGAGGTCGGCGAGGACCTCTTCGGAGACGTTCGGGATGTCCCGGGTGATCTCCTCGGCACCGAGCTTGGTGTCGCGGGCGTCGATCTCGTGCTCGTCGATGTGGATCGAGGTGAGCACGTCGTCCTGCACGAGGCGCTGCGACAGGATGATCGCGTCCTCGTAGTTGTGCCCCTCCCACGGCATGATCGCCACGAGCAGGTTCTTGCCCAGGGCCATCTCACCGTCCTCGGTGCACGGACCGTCGGCGATGACCTGGCCTGCCTCGATCCGGTCGCCCTCGGCGATGATCGGCTTCTGGTTGATGCAGGTGCCCTGGTTGGACCGGCGGAACTTGTGCATCCCGTAGGTCTGGCGGGTGCCGTCATCGGCCATGATCGTGATGAAGTCGGCGGAGAGCTCCTCGACCACACCGGCCTTGGCCGCGACCACCAGGTCGCCGCCGTCGACCGCGGCGCGCAGCTCCATGCCGGTGCCGACCAGCGGGGACTCGCTGCGCAGCAGCGGCACCGCCTGGCGCTGCATGTTGGCGCCCATCAGCGCGCGGTTGGCCGCGTCGTGCTCGAGGAACGGGATCATCGCGGTCGCGACCGAGACCATCTGGCGCGGCGAGACGTCCATGTAGTCCACGTCGAACGGCTCGATGAACTCGACCTCGCCGCCCTTCTTGCGGACGAGCACGCGCTCCTCGGCGAAGTGGTTCTGGTCGTCGAGCGGGGCGTTGGCCTGCGCGATGACGTGCCGGTCCTCCTCGTCCGCGGTCAGGTAGTCGATCTGGTCGGTGACCTGGCCCTCGACGACCTTGCGGTACGGGGTCTCGATGAAGCCGAACGGGTTGACCCGCGCGTAGCTCGACAGCGAGCCGATCAGGCCGATGTTCGGGCCTTCCGGCGTCTCGATCGGGCACATCCGGCCGTAGTGGCTGTGGTGGACGTCGCGGACCTCCATGCCCGCGCGCTCACGCGACAGACCACCGGGGCCGAGCGCGGACAGCCGGCGCTTGTGGGTCAGGCCCGCGACCGGGTTGGTCTGGTCCATGAACTGCGAGAGCTGCGAGGTGCCGAAGAACTCCTTGATCGCCGCCACCACGGGGCGGATGTTGATCAGGGTCTGCGGGGTGATCGCCTCGACGTCCTGGGTGGTCATCCGCTCGCGGACGACGCGCTCCATGCGGGACAGGCCGACCCGGATCTGGTTCTGGATCAGCTCACCCACGGTGCGCAGGCGGCGGTTGCCGAAGTGGTCGATGTCGTCGACCTCGACCGGGATGTCGGTCGCGTCCTCGCCCTTGCCCGAGGTCATGTTGGTGTCGCCCGCGTGCAGCCGGACCAGGTACTCGATCGTGGTGACGATGTCGTCCTCGGTCAGCACACCGGTGTGCACCGGCAGCGACAGGCCCAGCTTCTTGTTGACCTTGTAGCGACCCACCTTGGCCAGGTCGTAGCGCTTGTCCTTGAAGAACAGGTTCTCCAGCAGGGTCTGCGCGGACTCCTTGGTCGGCGGCTCACCCGGGCGCAGCTTGCGGTAGATGTCGAGCAGCGCCTCGTCGGTGCCCGCGGTGTGGTCCTTCTCCAGCGTCGCCAGCAGCGTCTCGGAGAAGGAGAACCGCTCGCGGATCGCCTCGGTGGTCCACCCCAGTGCCTTGAGCAGCACGGTCACCGGCTGGCGGCGCTTGCGGTCGATGCGCACCCCGACGGTGTCGCGCTTGTCGACGTCGAACTCCAGCCACGCACCCCGGCTCGGGATGACCTTGACGCTGAAGACGTCCTTGTCGGTCGTCTTGTCGATGTTGGTGTCGAAGTAGACACCGGGCGACCTGACCAGCTGCGAGACCACGACACGCTCGGTGCCGTTGATGATGAACGTGCCCTTGTTGGTCATCACGGGGAAGTCGCCCATGAACACCGTCTGGCTCTTGATCTCGCCGGTGGTGTTGTTGGTGAACTCCGCGGTGACGAACAGCGGGGCCGCGTACGTCATGTCCTTGTCCTTGCACTCCTCCACGGAGGCCTTGACCTCGTCGAAGCGCGGGTCGGAGAAGGACAGGGACATGGAGCCGGAGAAGTCCTCGATCGGGGAGATCTCGTTGAGGACTTCCTCAAGACCGCCGACGGGGTTCTCGTCACCGGCGTCGACGCGGCGCTGGAACCACGCCTCGGCGCCGGTGAACCACTCGAACGACTGGATCTGCAGGTCCAGCAGGTTGGGGGTACCCAGGGGCTCGCGGATCTTGGCGAACGAGACCCGGCGGGGGGCGTTCGGGATGCCCGAGTTCGAGAGGGTGGAGTTGGTCGCAGCAGTGGCCTTGGTCGCGCGGGAGACTGCCAAGATGCGTCCTTCCAGGACTATGAGCGGTTGGCAGCAGCGCTAGCAACAGATAGCGCGGCTGTCAAGGGTGCCGTGGTGCCCAACATCCTAGCTCTTGGCAAAGGGCGTGCGGAAAGTGGGCAGCGCAAAGGGGCAGTCTAGCCACTATAGAGGCGACTGTCGAGGCCCGCCGCTCAATCGGTCCTCCCGCTCAGTGCGTGCTGGGTAACAGGGTGACCCCGCGCGGTCGCCTAGTCAAGATGCCACGCGAACCAGACCACTTTTGCAGCAGTGCACATCCGCTCACCGATCAACGCTTGACCAGCACAAACGCAGCTGCTACCCCGTTCGCGCCTAGCAGCCCTCGGTGCTCTGGCCACCCGGGAGCGCCTGGTCGAGCATGTCGAAATCCGTGATCTTCCAACCGCCGTCGAGCCGCTCCGCGCGGACCCCGAAGACCGCCCCGCTGGCCGTCGTCTGGGCCTGGTCGGCGCGCGTGGTCGACTGGTCGACGAACACCAGCAGGTCCGCCCGGTCCCCGTCGAGCCGGGTGACGCCGATCTTGCGGACCTTGGTGGTCAGCACCAGCTTCTGCTCGGGGGCGAGCTTGCGGACCTGGCCGAAGAGCTTGTCGTACTCGCAGGTGGCGGTCCCCGCGAGCGTCTCCTTCACGGCCTTGGCGTTCGCGTCGAGGTCGGTGTAGCTGTAGGAGAGCGTCCGCTCGACGGCGACGGTGAGCCTGCCGGTGACCTCGCTGGTCGCGGCCGCGTCGACCAGCGCGGTGTTGCCGCTGTCGACCTGGGACGTCACCGAGTCGTGCTGTCCCTTGAAGAACAGCGCCAACCCGCCGAACAGCACCGCGAAGACGAGCAGCACGACGACGCGGTCCATCGACCTTGTAGCCCGCGCCGCAACGGGAGCGGGGGCCTCGGGGACCAGGGGTGTGCCCGTCGCGCGGCGCTTGCCGGTAGGGCGCGACACCGGGTCGTCGGCGATGTCCTCGGGGTCGTCCTGATCGTCGGCGCCGAGGACGCCGGTGGTGCGAACCGGGCTCTGGTGGTCGGCCGGGTCGGGGTCGATGGGGGCGGGCACCGCGCGTGCGGGCCCGGCCACGTCGAGCGGCTGGCCGAGCACCGCCCCGGGCGGTTCGGTGTGCGCTTCAGGCAGGTCAGCGGGGCTGTCGCCCTGGTCGGCGTGGTCGTCGGGCAGGTCAGCGGGGCTGGTGCGGTCGTCGGACCCGGGTCGCGGCGTCGCGGCCGAACGCTGGTCCGCGTGATCATCCGGCTGGTCGGCGGACTCGGATCCGCGCTCGTCGGGCAGGTCGGCGGGGTCCTGGTTGACCGGCGGCGTGACGGACCCCGGGCCGGTCAGCGTGGCTTCGGGCGTGACCTGGGTGTCGTCGGTGGGTGCGGGCGCGGTCGGCTTGCGCAGGCCTGCGACGCGGGGGCGGCGGGTGGGTCCGGCGGCGGGGGTGCGGCGGCGGGGTGGGGTTGGCACGGGCGTCCTCTCAGCCAGCCGGGGTGAAGGGCACGGGGGTGACGCCGCTGAGCTTCCAGCCGTCGGCGGTGCGGTCGAGCGCGGCCTGCAGGCGCAGGTACTTGGGGGTGGCCTGCTTGCCTTCGGGGGTGACGTCCACCCGGACGGCGGCGATCACCTCGGCCTTGCCCTCGCGCTCGCGCAGGTCGGTGACCGCGATCTTGAGCACCGTCGCGGTGGTGACCGTCTTGGCCTGCTCCAGCGTGCCCTTGCTGCTCGCCCGCCGGGTCTTGAACTCGTCGAGCAGCGGACCGGTCGACGCGCCCTCCCAGTGGTTGAGGTCCTCGTCGACCTTCCGGTAGTCCAGCGTGCTGACCGTGACCAGCGCGGAACTGGCGACCCGGGAGACCTCGTCGCGGGTGCCCGCCAGCGCCAAGTCGTCGTCCGCGCCCGCGCGCGCCCAGGCGACGCCGAACCACAGGGCGGTGCCGAGGGTAGCGATGACCAGCAGGACCAGCGCGTACACCACGACTGCGGGGACGCGGAACCCCACCTGCGGCGCACTCGGCCAGGGGGCCGGTCGCTGCGGGGGGTGCGGCTCGGTGTCGGCGGTCATCGCGCTCCTTCTCTACCCGGAGGTAGGTTAGCCCCCCAGGCCGAGCAGCCCGGCGAGGCTGGCAAGACCGCCGATGCCCGGCTGGGTGAGGGTGCCGGGGATGCTGTTCTGGGCCATGTCGGCGAGCTGCTGGGCGGGTCGGTCGCGGTTGGCGGCCAAGTCCTGCGGGGTGGGCTGCACCGGCTTGCCGCCGAAGGGCGCGTTCTGCGACCCGCGCACGTTGATGGGGCTGCCGACCGGTTCGGCGCAGTAGGCCCGCGCGTTCTCCGGTACCGGCGTGAGGTCGTTGCCCGCGCGGCGCTGGGTGCCCTCGTAGCCCCGGGTGCAGGCGGGCGGGTCGAACAGGTTGAGCGCCAGGCCCAGGTGCGCGGTGCCGTCGCCGGGGACGACGGTCTTCGGGCCGACGGCGACCACGGGGTAGGCGACCAGCGCGAGCTCCAGGCCGTCGACCCTGGTGAGCAGGATGTTCGACGCGGTCAGCAGGTTCGCGGTGAGGTAGCCGATGCCCTGGCCGGACTCGCGCAGCAGGCCGGTGACCGCGTCGGCGGCGCCGGGGGTCGCCGCGATCAGCTGCCGGATCGCCGGGTCCGAGGTGCGCAGCTGGGCGGAGAGGTCGCGCAGGTCGGCGGCGAAGGACTTGATGTTGCCGGACTGCGCGGCCTGGGTGCCGAGCACGATCGCGCCGTCGTCGATGAGCTTGATCGTCTGCGGCAGGTTGGCCCTGGCCGCCTCGGTGAACTCGCCGGTGGTGTCGATGAGCACCCGCAGGTCGTCGCCGGTGCCCGCGAAGGCCTTGTCCAGCTCGTCGACCACGGTGCGCAGCGCGTCGGTCGGCACCGAGTCGGCGAGGGCGTCGAGATCGCGGATCACGGTGTCGGTGCTGACCGGGGTCTTCGTGCGGTCGGCCGGGATGACGGTGCCCTCGGCGAGGTGGGTGCCGCCGTCGGCGCGCGGCCGGAGGTCGACGAACTGCTCGCCGACCGCGGACCTGTTGGCCACCACCGCGTCGAGGTCGGCGGGGATCTGGGGGGCGGACGGGTCGATGTCGAGGTCGACGTCCATGCCCGCGTGGGTCAGCCGGATGTCGCCGACCCGGCCCACGTTCACGCCGCGGTAGGTGACCTCGGCGTTGGTGAAGATGCCGCCGGAGTCGGTGAGCTGCAACGTCACCCGGTAGCCGTTGGCGCCGAAGACCCTGCCGACGTCGGTGAACCGGAACGCGGCGTAGACCACCGATACCACGGCGATCAGGAAGAACGCGACGAGCTGGAGCCGGACCTTCTTCGTCAGCATCAGGCACCGCCTCCGAGCAGGATGTCGAACAGGCTGCCCAGACCCGGCTGGTTCTGCTGCGCCGGGCGCGGGACGCCGAGCGTGGGCAGCGGCAGCGGTGCGGGCGCGGTGGTCGGGACGCCGTTGGTGCCGTTGGTGGCCGGTCCCAGGATCGGGATGTCCTGCAACGGGTTCTGGCGGCTGCGGCTGAGGTTGTCCAGCACGCTTTGCAGGTTCAGGTCGATCTTGGCGTACAGGTTGAAGTAGTCGCCCTGCACGCCCTTCACGGCCTGGTCGGTGAACGGGAAGGTCAGCATCAGCTCCAGCGACCGGGGCAGGTTGGCGCCCGCCTCGCCGAGCTTCTGCAGCGTCGGGGTGAGCGCCTTGAGGTCGGCGACGAGGTCGGCCTGGCTCTTGTTGACGGTGTCCACGGCGACGTCGGAGAGCGTGTCGAGGCTCTGCAGCATCGTCACCAACTGGCGGCGCTGGTCGGAGAGCACCCGAAGGCCCGGCCCGATGTCGTCGATGGCCCCGACGAGCTGGTCCTTCTGCGCGTTGAGGGTGCTGGTCAGCCGGTTGACGCCGTCGAGCGCGCGGGTGATGTCGGACTTGCCCGCGTCCAGGGTGGTGACCATGGTGTTGACGTTGTCGAGCAGGGCGCGCAGCGCGGTCTCGTTGCCCGCGGTGGCGTTGTTGAGCTCCTTGGTGATGGTCTGCAACTGCTCGACCCCGCCGCCGTTGAGCAGCAGGGACAGCGCGCCGAGGACCTCCTCGACCTCGGTGTTGCGGTTGGTGCGGTCCACCGGGATCAGGGCGCCGTCGGTGAGCTTGCCGCTGCCCTGGCCCGCGGGCGGCCTGCCGAGCTCGACGTACTTCTCCCCGAGCAGGCTGGACTGCCGCAGCTTGGCCAGCGCGTTGGCCGGGAGGTCGACGTCGCCGTTGACCAGGACGGTCACCTCGGCGGTCCAGCCGTCGGCGGCGAGGGCGATCTCGTCGACCCGCCCGACGGTGACCTCGTTGACCTTCACGCCGGACTGCGGCACCAGGTCCAGGACGTCGCGGAACTGCACCTTGACCCGGTAGGGGTGATCGCCGAGGTCAGCGCCACCGGGCAAGGGCAGGTCGTAGATGCCGGTAAAACCGCAGCCAGACAGGGCCATCGCGGCGGCGGCGAACATGGCGGCGAGCTTCACGCGGGCCATCACCGACCTCCCAGCGAGTAAGCGTCACCGGCGATCGGTAGCGGCAACGTCGGCAGCTTCCCGGTACGCATGCCCTCGATGACCTGCGCGGGAGACGGCAGCGGCACCGCGCCTTGGACCACCGGCGCGAGCTGGTCGCACAGGTCGGCGAGGGTCTGCGGCAGCGGCTGCGCGGTGCCCTGGCGGACCAGCTTGCAGACGGTCACGATCGGCGGCTGGGTCAGCTCGTTGAGGTTGGCCCGTGCGTCGAGGGTGCCCGAGGACGCGTTGTAGGTGTTGATCACGTTGCTCAGCGCGAGCGGCGCGATGTCGAGCGTCTCGGCCAGCGCGGCCCGCTGGTCGACCAGCACCTGGGTCACCGAGGCCAGCTTGTCCACATTGGACTTCAGATGACCCCGGTTGTCGTTGATGAACTTCTGCACGCTGCCCAGCGCGATGCCGAGCTGGTCGACGGCGGCGGCGAGGTTGCCGCGCTCACCGGCGAGGAACTCCGAGGCCTCGGCCAGCTCCGTGGTGAAGGTGCGCACGTGCTCGTCGTTCGCGGCCAGCGTGCTGGTGAACTTCTGCAGCTGGGTGATGGTGGCGAACAGGTCGTCGGAGTTGCCCGAGAGCGTGCTGCTGAGCTTCCCGAGCTGGGTGACGGTGTCGTTGACCGCCTGCCCGTTGCCGTCGAGGTTCTTCGACAGGGCGATCAGCAAGTCCGAGAGCGCGCCGTCCTTGTTGACCCCGTTCGGGCCGAGGGTCTCGCTGACCCTGGCCAGGCTGGCGTAGAGGTCGTCGACCTCCAGCGGGGTGGCGGTCCGCTCGCGCGGGATGACCGCGCCCACCGCCATGACCGCGCCGCCGGTGTAGGCGGGGGTGAGCTGGACGTACCGGTCGGACACCAGCGACGGCGCCACGATGACCGCCTTCGCGTCGGCGGGCACCTCGACGGTCCGGTCGACCAGCAGCTCGACCTCCACCCGGTCGCCCCTGGGGGTGATCTTGTCGACGGTACCGACCCTGACCCCGAGCACCCGCACGTCGTTGTCCTCGTAGAGGCCGACGACCCCGCTGAACACCGCCGTGTACCGCTTCTCGTTGGGCTCGCGCAGCAGCCACCACAGCGCGGCGGCGACCACGAGGCCGAGCACGCAGATCAGGGCCAGCACCCGGGCGGCGTCGCGGCGGTTCTTGGTGTCGAAGGTGCTCATCGCGTCTCCCCCAGGCAGCCGGGTTGGTTGACCGGACCGATGGACGGGGGCAGCAGGCCGCAGATGTAGTTGTCGAACCAGCGGCCGGTGCCGATCGCGTTGTTGAACTGCCGGACGAACGGGGCGAACTTCTGGATGCCCTCGGCGAGCGAGTCCTGGTTGCGCTGCAACATCGACGAGAGCTGGTCGAGGTTCTGCAGCACCGGGCCGAGCTGCGCGTTGTTGTCGTCGACCAAGCCCTGCAGCTCGGTCGCCAGGTTCTTGGTGCCGGTGAGCAGCGCGGAGATCGCGTTCTTGCGGTTGTTGAGCTCGTTGAGCAGCAGGCTGCCGTCCGCGAGGATCTTGGCGACCTCGGCGTCGCGGTCGGCCAGCGTCGTGGAGATCTCCCTGGTGTTGGCCAGCAGCGAGGCCAGTTGCTCGTCGCGGGAGGAGATCGTGCGCGAGAGGGACTGCAGGCCGGTGAGCGCGCCGCGCACCTCGTCGGGGGTGTCGGCGAAGGTCTCGGCGATCACCTCCATGCTGCGGGCCAACTGGGTCGTGTCGATCTCGTTGACCGTGTCGGCCAGGCCGCGGAAGGCCTCCAGCACGTCGTAGGGCGCGGTCGTGCGCTCGCGGGGGATGCGGGTGCCGGGGTCGAGCACCTCGTCGCCCTCGGGGACCAGCGACAGGAACTTCTGGCCCAGCAGTGTCTTGATCTTGATTTCGGCCCGGCTGCGGTCGCCGACCCAGGCGTCCTTCACCTTGAACCGGACCACCACCCGGTCGCCGTCGAGGTCCACATCGGACACCGAGCCGACCTTGATGCCCGCGACCCGCACCTCGTCGTCGGCCTGGATGCCCGCCGCCTCGCTGAACTCGGCGCTGTAGGTCGTGCCGCCGCCGATGATCGGCAGGTCGTCGGAGTAGACCGCCGCGAGCAGCACCAGGGCGATGGTGAGCAGGCTGACCAGCCCGATCGGGATCGGGTTGCGGGAGCGGAACGACCGGCTCATCGCAGGCACCTCGGCTGGCTCGCGGGCAGCACCGGGATGTCGAGCGGCGTGCTGATCAGACCGGGCACGCTGACCTCGCCGGAGGCCTCGCAGAGGTAGAAGTTGAACCAGGAGCCGTAGCTGACGGTGCGGGTCAGCGCGGCCGTCTTGGTCGGCAGGAACTGGATGAAGTGCTCCACGGTCTGCTCGTTCTCGTTGAGCGTGCGCACCAGGCCACCGAGGTTGGCGATGTCCTGCTTGAGCGGCGCCCGCGCCTCGTCGAGCAGCCCGGCGGTGGTCGTGGTCAGGCCACCGAGGGCGTCGATGGCCTGCCCGATCGGCACCCGGTCCTCGGCCAACCCGCTGACCAGCTGCTGGACCTGGGTGATGACCGTGGACAGCTGGTCACCGTGGGCGTTGACGGTGGTCAGCACGGTGTTCAGGTTGGTGATCACCTCGCCGATGACCTGGTCCTTCTGCGCCAACGTGCTGGTCAGCGATGCCGTGTGCGACAGCAGTGTCTCGACGGTGCCGCCCTCGCCCTGGAGCACCTGGATGATCTCGTAGGACAGCTTGTTCACCTCGTCCGGCGACAGCGCCTGGAACAGCGGCTTGAACCCGTTGAACAGCTGCGTCAGGTCAAGGGCGGGCTTGGTGCGCTGCACCGGGATGGTGTCGCCCGGGGCAAGGACCGCGTTCGGGTTGTCGCTGGTGCCCTGGCCGAGGGAAACGTACCGC
The DNA here is from genome assembly GCF_024171945.1 of Actinokineospora globicatena. Lineage (GTDB taxonomy): Bacteria > Actinomycetota > Actinomycetes > Mycobacteriales > Pseudonocardiaceae > Actinokineospora > Actinokineospora globicatena. The sequence continues at coordinate 1,570,269 of NZ_JAMTCR010000002.1, read as the reverse complement.
TGGCCGACCAGGTTGCGGAACTTGATCTGCGCGGTGACCGAGGCCGGGAGCTTGCGGTCGGCGGCGACGGAGAAGGTCACCATCGCCTGGGTCCGGTCGGCCACGGCCACCTCCTCCACCTGGCCGACCCGCACACCGGCGATGCGGACGTCGTCGCCGGGCAGCAGCAGCGTCGCGTCGGTGAACCTGGCCTGGTAGGAGGTGGTCGAGCTGAGGTCGACGTTGGCGATGCTGATCGCGAGCACCCCGGTGGCGGCGACGGTGACGACCATGAAGATCGCCAGCTTCACCAGCGGGGCCACGAGACTCCTCATGGGAACCTCACCTCCGCGCCGCGGAAGGCCGGGCCCAGCAGCATCGTCGACCAGCCAGGGACGCCCTCGGGGGTCGTGCCCAGCTCGGGGGCGATGATCTGCGCCAGGAACGCGGCTTCCTGGGGCGAGTTGGCGATGCCGAGATCGGCACCGTCACCTGCGGCGTTGGGCGTGGTGTTGCCGGGCGGGAGCAGTCCATCTTGGACGGACCGGGCGGGCGGCGGGTTCGTGGCGCCGTCGCGCAGCGGGCCGTCCGGCGGCGACTGCGGGAACGGCGACGGGAACTGGGTGAAGTCGTAGCAGCGCGGGCCGCGGTCCTCGTCGTAGCGCGGCTCGTCCTTGCCCGGCCGGTAGGGGCCGCGGTTGACGGTGATCTCGATGGTCGCGTGCAGGCCCGGCTTGTTGGTGCCCTTGCCGAACGCCTTGTCCAGCTCCGGCACCGCCTCGGCCATCAGCTGCAGCAGGCACGGGTACTCCGGGGAGTAGCGGGCCAGTGCCTCCAGCGTGGGCCGCGAGGTGTCGGCGAGCTGGATCAGGTTGTTCTTGTTGACCCGCAGGAAGGCGTCCAGGTCGCGGGCGGCGGTGGTGGTCGTCGCGAACAGCACGTCGAGGTTGGCGCGCTGGTCGGCGATGGTCTTGGAGGTGACGGTCAGGTCGGTCAGCGCGGCCACCAGGTCGGGCGTCGCGTCGCTGTAGGTGTCGGCGACCGTGGCCAGTGTGCGCAGGTCCTGCTGGAGCTTGGGCAGGTGCGGGTTCAGCTCCCCGACGAGTTCACCCAGGTCGGCGAGGGTCTTGCCGAGGTCCTCGCCGCGACCTTCCAGCGCGGTCGCGATGGCGGTGAGGGTGCTCGACAGCTTCTGCGGCTGGACGGCTTGCAGCACCGGCAGCAGGCTCTCGAACGCGTCCTCCAGCTCGACCGCGCGCACCGAGGTGTCCTGCTCGATCCGGTCCCCGGCGGCCAGCGGGGTCGGCGCGGCGTCCTCGGGGATCTGCAGCGAGACGTAGCGCTCGCCGAACAGCGTCTTGGGCAGGAAGCGCGCGGACACGTTGCTGGGGATGACGTCGATCTTGTCCGGGTCCAGCGCGAGGTCGAGCTCGGCGCCGTCCGAGGTGGGGGTGATGCGCCGGACCTCACCGACGACCAGGCCACGGACCTTGACGTCGGAGTGCACCGCGAGCTGGTTGCCGACCTTGTCGGTGCTCAGCGTGACGGCGGCGACCGGGGTGAACACCTTGGCGTACATGGCGATGCTCAGCCCGACCAGGGCCGCCGCGACCACGATGAACAGCAGCCCGTTGAGCCTGCGCCGGATCGTCCGCGCGTTCATCCCGCGATCCTCACCGTCGTCGTGGTGCCCCAGATCGCGAAGCCGATGAAGAAGTTGACCAGCGCGACGGTGACGATGGTGGTCCGGACCGCCCGGCCGACCGCGATGCCGACCCCGGCCGGGCCGCCGCTGGCGGTGTAGCCGTAGTAGCAGTGCGACAGGATGATGATCACCGCGAAGACCAGCACCTTGCCGAAGGACCAGAAGACGTCCTCCGGGGGTAGGAACAGGGTGAAGTAGTGGTCGTAGGTGCCCGCGGACTGGCCGTAGAAGTGGACCGTGATCGTCCGCGACGCGAGGTACGAGGTCAGCAGGCCGATGATGTAGAGCGGGATGACCGCGATGAACCCGGCGATGATCCTGGTGGTGACCAGGAACGGCAGGCTCGGCACGGCCATCACCTCCAGCGCGTCGATCTCCTCGGAGATCCGCATGGCGCCGAGCTGCGCGGTGAAGCCGGACCCGACGGTCGCGGAGAGGGCGAGACCGGCGACGAGCGGGGCGATCTCGCGGGTGTTGATGTAGGCCGAGGCGAACCCGGAGAACGCGGCGGTCCCGATCTGGTCCAGCGCGGCGTAGCCCTGGAGGCCGACGACCACGCCGGTGAAGACGGTCAGGCCGACCATGACGCCCACGGTGCCGCCGATGACCGCGAGGGCACCGCTGCCGAAGCTGACCTCGGCCAGCAGCCGGAGTGTCTCCCGGGTGTAGCGCCGCAGGGCCCGCGGGATCCAGGCGATCGCGCGGACGTAGAAGGACAGCTGGTCCCCGAGGTTGTCGAGCGCTTTGAGCACCACGTCAGCTCCCCTTCGCCGGGACGACCTGGAGGTACACCGCCGTCAGCACGAAGTTGACGAAGAACAGCAGCAGGAACGTGATGACCACGGACTGGTTCACCGCGTCCCCCACGCCCTTAGGCCCACCCTTCGGGTTGAGCCCTCTATAGGCGGCCACGACCCCGGCGATGAACCCGAAGATGAGCGCCTTGAGCTCACTGATCCAGAGATCTGGGAGCTGGGCTAGCGCGGAGAAGCTGGCGAGGTAGGCCCCGGGGGTGCCGCCTTGGAGGACGACGTTGAAGAAGTAGCCGCCCATGACGCCGACAACGCTGACGAGCCCGTTGAGCAGTACGGCCACGAGCATGGCGGCCAGGACTCTAGGCACGATCAACCGCTGCACCGGCGAGACGCCTAGGACCTCCATGGCATCGATCTCCTCGCGGATAGTGCGAGAACCGATGTCAGCGCAGATAGCGCTACCGCCCGCGCCTGCGACTAGAAGCGCGGTGACCAGAGGCGCGGCCTGCTGGATGATCGCCAGGACGCTCGCCGCTCCGGTGAACGACTGCGCTCCCAATTGGACGATCAACGTCCCGAGCTGCAGCGCGACGATCGCGCCGAACGGGATCGCCACCAGCGCCGTCGGCAGGATCGTGACGCTGGCGATGAACCAGCACTGCTGGACGAACTCCCGGCCCTGGAACGGCCGCCGGAAGATGTTGACCACCACGTCGATGCCCAGCGCGCACAGCTTCCCGGTCTCGCGCAGCGCGCCAGCCCCGGGGAACGACCTGGTCGCGGCGGTCACGGTCGACCACCCGGCCAGGCCGGGATCTCCTGGGTGTCGTCGTGCGCGGGTCGCGGGCTCGGCGCGGTGAGGCCGTAGCGGAGGCGGTCCTCGTGGGTGAGCGAGGCGATGATGCCGTCCTGGGCGGCGGTCGGCAGCGCGTGCAGCACCTGCATCACGCGGTCCTTGCGCCTGCGCACGGCCTGGCGCTCGGGGAGGCCGGGGGTGGGTTCGAGCTGGGGGACGATGCCCCGCAGGTCCTCTTCGGACGACCCGTCGGAGTGACCTGCCGCCGCGTGCGCCTCCTCCTGGGCGATCTGGGCGGCGTCCTTCTCCTCGGACATCCCGATCGGCCCGAGGCGGCGACCGTTGAGGAACTGCTCGACCACCGGTTCGTCGCTGGTCAGCAGCACCTCGCGCGGGCCGAACATGACCAGTTCCTTGCGGAAGAGCATGCCCAGGTTGTCCGGCACGGTCCTGGCGAGGTTGATGTTGTGCGTGACGATCAGGATGGTGGCGTCGATCTGCGCGTTGAGGTCGATCAGCAGCTGGCTCAGGTAGGCGGTGCGCACCGGGTCGAGGCCGGAGTCCGGCTCGTCGCACAGGATGATCTCGGGGTCGAGGACCAGGGCGCGGGCCAGACCGGCGCGCTTGCGCATGCCGCCGGAGATCTCACCGGGGAGCTTGCGCTCGGCGCCCTGCAGCCCGGTCAGCTCGAGCTTGTCCATGACGACGCGCTTGATCTCGGCCTCGGACTTGCGGGTGTGCTCCCGCAGCGGGAACGCGACGTTGTCGTAGAGGTTCATCGACCCGAACAGCGCGCCGTCCTGGAACAACACCCCGAACAGCTTGCGCACCTCGTAGAGCTCGGCCTCCGAACAGGTCACGATGTCGACCCCGTTGACCACACACCGCCCGCGGTCCGGCTTGAGCAACCCGATCATGGACTTCAGGAACACCGACTTCCCGGTCCCCGAAGGCCCCAACATCACCGAAACCTCCCCCGGCGGCAGCGTGAGCGTGACATCCCGCCAGATGGCCTGACTCCCGAAAGACTTGGTCAGCCCCTCGACGACCACCTCGGCGCCCATCGACCCTCCCAACCCGTCCCCGCCCCGCTCACCCCTGCACAACGAGGGCGACCCAACCGGGTTACTACGAAGTTACTGCCGAGTTGGAAAAGTACTCGGATCCCTCCCCATACGCTCAACCGGGTTATGACTTAGCCCACACCGTAACTATGGGCTAGTGATCGTGACTCATGGTGTGCACCATCGAGCACTTGGCACCAGCGCCGTGGTGGAGCGCGTGTCGGCCAACGTCGTCGGCGGGTGGCGGGGCAACGTTGGCGGGGTCTTGGCCAGTCGTCGGTGGTGGGCTAGGGCTGGCGTGGGGACTTGGTGGAGCGCGGGGGTAGCCATGCCACTAGGGACTTGGTGGAGCAGGGGCAGTTAAGGCGGGGCGTTCGCGGGCTGGGAACGCCGAAGAGCCCGGCACCGTGGGGGTGCCGGGCTCTTCGGGAAAGCTGGAACTACTTGACGGAGATCTTGGCGCCAGCGGCCTCGAGCTTCTCCTTGGCGGCCTCGGCGGCCTCCTTGGCGACCTTCTCCAGGACGGCCTTGGGGGCGGCCTCGACGAGCTCCTTGGCCTCCTTGAGACCCAGGCCCGAGACGACCTCGCGGACGACCTTGATGACCTGGATCTTCTTGTCGCCAGCGGACTCGAGGATGACGTCGAACTCGTCCTGCTCCTCGGCGGCCTCGGCCGGGGCGGCGCCCGGGGCGGCGGCGGCGACGGCGACCGGCGCGGCGGCGGTGACCTCGAAGGTCTCCTCGAACTGCTTCACGAAGCCGGAGAGCTCCAGGAGAGTCATCTCCTTGAAGGCGTCGAGCAGCTCGTCGGTGCTGAGCTTCGCCATGGTGGCGTTCCTTTCACTAACACACCCGGTTGAGCGGGCGCGAATTATTCCGGGTGGGGTGTTCAGCTCTCGGCTGCGTCGTCAGCGGGAGTGGAAGCGCCGCCCTCAGCGGCCGCCTTCTTCTCCTGCAGCGCCGCGGCAAGGCGGGCGACCTGCGAGGCCGGGGCGTTGAACAGCCCGGCGGCCTTGGCGAGGTTGCCCTTCATCGCGCCCGCCAGCTTGGCGAGCAGCACCTCACGGCTGTCGAGGTCGGCGATGCGCGCGACCTCGTCGACCGTGAGCGGGCGGCCATCCATGTAGCCGCCCTTGATGACCAGACCCTTGTTGTCCTTCGCGAAGTCGCGGATGGCCTTGGCGGCGTCGACCGGTTCGCCCTCGACGAAGGCGATGGCGGTCGGGCCGATGAACAGGCTGTCCAGACCTTCCACCCCGGCGTCCGCGGCTGCCCGCTTGACCAGGGTGTTCTTCGCGACACGGTAGGTCGTGCCGGTGCCGAGAGCGCGACGCAGCGTGGTCAGCTGGGCCACGGAGAGGCCGGTGTACTCGGTGACGACGGTGGCCGAGCTGGTGCGGAACTTGTCCGCGATCTCGGCAACAGCGCCCACCTTCTCTGGCTTCGCCATGGGTCGCCTCCTCTCGTGTTCGGGTCGCTGGTCGACCCCCGAGAACGAGGAACGCCCCGGCGCGAAGGCGGCACGGGGCGCGGCTGGGCGTGTCAAGACACCCGGAAGCACTGTCCATGTCCCCCTGCGCGGGCCGCCCACGGTCTGTGGGGCCTTCACCCGCCACTCACGTGACGGGGACCAGCGGTCTTCGGTGAACCAGGCACAAGACTAGCCGTAGTCCCGCGGCGCGCCAAACCGGGGTCGACGGACACGGCATGATGGTCGCCATGGCCGATCACGAGCAGCCGGACCGCGACGAGCACCCGCCAGCCGGACCGCCCGCGATCCGCCCGCCTGGGCAGCCCCCCGCCGTGCCGATGCCCGACGAGGAGCAGTGGCGCCAGTTCCAGGAGTTCCAGCGGTTCCAGGAGTTCCAGCGCGGCCAGGCCGACGGCACGCTCCCCCCGCCGCCCAGCGGCCCGAAGCGGCGCCCGCTGTGGCTGAGGTTGCTGCTAGCTAAGTGGTTCCGCAGGTTGGTCTACCTGCTGGTCGCGCTGCTAGCCCTCTCCTGGGCCTATCAGCACTACCTCGGCAACCCGGACGAAGACCTCCCGGCCTCGCAGACCGGTGGCGGTAAGACCACCAGGACAGTCCTCTTCGCGACCTCCGCCAAGGAAGCCGTGCGCGCCCTCTACGACAACATCGCGCAAGAGGTGCTGCCGGACGCGTGCACCCGGTTCGAGACCCAGGAGATAGAGGACCAGTTCGCCCGGCACTTCAACGCCCCTGATTGTCCTACCGCCGTGAAGCGCCTGCACGCCGAGGTCGGCCGCGCCAACGACTACGCCGAACCGCGCTTCCCGCTGTCGATGGACCTGACCACCCGCACGGACGGCACGGTCGTCATCAGCTCCTGCGAGATGGAGGTCTACGACGGCCCCCGCCTCGGCCGGTTCATCGTCAAGGTCATCCCCGGCTCCCGCGGCGACCAGTGGACGATCATCCGCCACGACGACGAACCCACCCCGTGCCCGGCCACCGCGGTCGAGCCGACCGGCTAGGGGCAGCTGACCTCGACGGTGACCTCGTGGGTCGCGGAGACGCCGCTGCCCCAGTTGCCGAGCACGTCCTTCATCTGCACGCCGTAGTAGGAGTAGACGCGCCAGGGCCCCTCCTGGCAGGAGTACGCCTCGGCGGCGGAGTTGGCGGTGTTCGAGCCGGACGCACCGGGGAAGGTCTTGTCGGTGGTCTTGGTGCCGTCGGGGAACGTGATCTCGTAATAGCTGGGCTCCCAGACTCGGCAGCCGTTCGGCGGCTTCTCCCAGCCGATGCCGAACAGCGCCAGCCAGCCGCACTCGGTCCACAGCATCGGGTAGACGCCGCCGTCGCCGGAGTCGTAGAAGCACAGCCAGCTCTTCATCCGGCGGTTCCCACTGCCGTTGTAGTCGACCCAATCACCGCAGTGCGGCTCGCTGACGGTCTGCGGCGCCGCGGGGGACGCGGTGGCGGAGGCGGGAACCAGGACGGCGCTGAACGCGAGCGCGAGGGCGGCCAACACCCGAGAAGTCTTCATGCGGGCGATCTTTTCGGACCCCCACCACCCCGCGCCCGGCCAGAACCGCGGGCTCACCGGGACGGGTGACTCACCCCGCGGGACGACACGGCCCCCACCCCGTGGCATGACTCGCCCGCACGCCCACCGGCCCTACCGTCGCGGGCATGGATGAGCGCGGCTACGACGGGCTGCAGGCGGTGGTGTTCCTGGTCGGGATCTACGAGGGCCTGCTGCCCCTCGTGTCCAAGGTCTTCGACTGGGACCCGTTCCTGGCGTTCCCGCTGCGGCTGCCCGACCCGCTGTGGTGGATCGTGTCCGGCGCGGTCGTCGTCGGCTGCGCGGTGGCGCTGGAACTGCTCGACCGGGCCAAGAAGCGGGTCGGCTGAACGCAGAAGAGGCCCCGCCGGAGCGGGGCCTCTTCCACGAACAACGACGGACTACGCCTGGGCGTCGTCCTCGAGCAGGTTGCGGAGCTTCGCCGTGTCGACCGGGATGCCCGGGCCCATGGTGGTGGAGAAGGTGATCTTCCGCAGGTACCGGCCCTTGGCGGCGGACGGCTTGGCCCGCAGCACCTCGTCGAGCGCGGCCGCGTAGTTCTCCACCAGCTTGGCCTGGTCGAAGGAGACCTTGCCGATCACCAGGTGCAGGTTGGACTGCTTGTCCACCCGGAAGTTGATCTTGCCGCCCTTGATCTCGTTGACCGCCTTGGTGACATCGGGGGTCACCGTGCCGGTCTTCGGGTTCGGCATCAGACCGCGCGGGCCGAGGATGCGGGCGATCCGGCCGACCTTGGCCATCTGGTCCGGGGTGGCGATCGCGGCGTCGAAGTCGAGCCAGCCGCCCTGGATGCGCTCGATCAGGTCCTCGGAGCCGACCGCGTCGGCGCCTGCGGCCTCGGCCTCGGCGGCCTTGTCGCCGGTCGCGAAGACGATGACCCGGGCGGTCTTGCCGGTGCCGTGCGGCAGGTTGACCGTGCCGCGGACCATCTGGTCGGCCTTGCGGGGGTCGACGCCGAGGCGGATGGCGACCTCGACGGTCGCGTCCAGCTTGACCTTGGAGGTGTCCTTGGCGAGCTGGGCGGCCTCGAGCGGGGTGTAGAGCCGCTCGCGGTCGATCAGCTCGGCCGCCTGGCGGTATGCCTTGCTGCGCTTTGCCATTGCTGTTCCTTCTAACGAAAGTGTGCGCGACCGGCCGGGAAGCGGACCCGCCGCGCGCGGATCAGGTGTGGTGCGAGCCAGCGCGTGGCCCTCCCACGGGTACTGCGGTGGTCTTATTCGACCGTGATGCCCATGGACCTGGCGGTACCCGCGATGATCTTCGCGGCCTGGTCGATGTCGATGGCGTTGAGGTCGGTCTTCTTGGTCTCGGCGATCTCGCGGACCTGGTCCCAGGTGACCTTGGCGACCTTGGTCTTGTGCGGCTCTGCCGAGCCCTTCTCGATCCCGGCGGCCTTGAGCAGCAGCTTGGCCGCGGGCGGGGTCTTGAGCTTGAAGTCGAACGAGCGGTCCTCGAACACGGAGATCTCGACCGGGATGACGGTCCCGCGCTGCGACTCGGTCGCGGCGTTGTAGGCCTTGCAGAACTCCATGATGTTGACGCCGTGCTGACCGAGCGCGGGGCCGACCGGCGGAGCCGGGTTGGCCAGACCCGCCTTGATCTGCAGCTTGATGATCGCTGCGAGCTTCTTCTTCTTGGGTGGCATTTTCGTGCTTCCTTGTGGCTTCCGGTGTGCGGCGCGTGCGGCGCCGCGGTGGACACACCGCCGACGAATGGCAGCGTCGCGCGGTGTGCCTGCCCGGTCCGATCCCTCGGACCGGTCAGATCTTGGAGACCTGGTTGAACGAGAGTTCGACCGGGGTCTCCCGGCCGAAGATCGACACCAGGACCTTCAGCTTCTGCCCGTCGGCGTTGACCTCGCTGATGGTGGCGGGCAGCGTGGCGAACGGGCCGTCCATGACGGTGACCGACTCGCCGATCTCGAAGTCCACCTCGACCGTGCTACCGCGGCCGCCACCGGTCGACGAGCCCTTGGCCGCGGCGGGCTTGGCCTCCTCGACCTGCGGGAGGAGGAACTTGAGCACCTCGTCGATGGTCAACGGGGACGGCTTGGAGGTCGCGCCGACGAACCCGGTGACACCCGGGGTGTTGCGGACCGCGGACCACGAGCCGTCGTTGAGCTCCATCCGGACCAGGATGTAGCCGGGCAGCACCTTGCGCTGCACCTGCTTGCGCTGGCCGTTCTTGATCTCGGTGACCTCTTCGGTCGGCACCTCGACCTGGAAGATGTAGTCCTCCATGTCGAGGGTCTGGATCCGGGTCTCGAGGTTGGTCTTGACCTTGTTCTCGTACCCGGCGTAGGAGTGCACCACGTACCAGTCGCCAGGCGCGGACCGCAGCGCGTCGCGCATCTCGGCGACCGGGTCGGCCGGGGACGCGTCGATCGGCGCGGCCTCGGCGGCCACGTCGTCATCGGCGTCGGCGTCGTCGTTGTCATCGTCCGCGTCGTCGACGTCCTCGGCCTCGACCGAGGTCTCGGCGTCGGCCTCCTCGGTGTCCGCCTCGACGACCTCGTCCGTGCTGACCTCGTCGGTGCTCTCGGCGGGGTCATCGGCGAGGGTCAGGTCGCTCGCGGGGGCCGCGCCGTTCTCGGAGGTCACAGTTGGTCTCGCTTCCTTTCGTGCAGCACGTGTCCGGCGGGGCGGCGGGGACTCAGCCGAACAGCCAGAACACGCCCTTGCCCAAGCCGACGTCCAGGCCCGCGACCAGCGCCACCATGAACGCGACGAAGACGAGCACGACGGCGGTGTAGCCGATCAGCTGCTTGCGGGTCGGCCAGATGACCTTGCGCAGCTCGGCGACGACCTCGCGCAGGAAGCGGGAGATCCGGCCGAAGATCGAGCCCTTGTCGTCCTTGCGGTCACGAGCGGGCGTCGGGCGGCCCTTGCGGTCGGCGGCGGTCGAGTCGGCCTTGGCCGACTTCTCCGGCCTGGCCTTCGCCCGCGCCTCGGGCTTGCCGTCGGCGTCCTTGCGCGCGGCCGGTCGAGCCGCGCCCCGGCGCTCACGCCGGGCAGCGGCGGTGGACGGACGAGATGGGCGCTCCTGCCCCTCTTCCCGGTCCTGGTCCTCGGCCACGCTTCCTCCGCTCGATGGTGTTACCCGGCCCGGCGCGGGGTCAACCGGACCGGACGTTCAACGCAGGGGCGACAGGAATCGAACCTGCAACCTGCGGTTTTGGAGACCGCTGCTCTGCCAATTGAGCTACACCCCTTCGCACTCCGCTGGCCACTCTACCGGCGGACCGCGTTCGGACGCACTCCACTATCCCCACCGGAAAGCCCGAGGGGGACGGTCAAGTCGTTCCAAGCACGAGAGCATACGGTACCGGTACCGCAGCTCCTAAACCGAGCCCCGATCAAGGCCCTGACCTGCCGGTTCGCCGTGGTGATCAAGAACACGGCGAACCGGCGGGACGATCAGGCACCCAGCGAGCGGACCGCGGCGGCGAGCCGGGCGATGCCCTCGGGGATCTCGTCGACGCGCACGCCCGAGTAGGCCATCCGCATCGTCGAGCGGCCGCCCTCCAGGAGGAAGTCGGTGCCCTTCACGAACGTCACCCCGCGCTCCTCCGCGGCGGGCAGCAGCTCGCCGACGTCGATGCTGTCGGGCAGCTCCACCCACATGAAGTAGCCGCCCTCGGGAGCGGTGAACTTCGCCTCGGGCAGGTGCTCGGCCAGCGAGTCGCACAGCACCTGGACGCGCTCGGCCAGTGCCGCGTTGACCGTGGCCACTGCGGACTCGAACCGGCCGCCGATGGCGAACTGGTGCACGATCGCCTGCGCCAGCATGTTCGGCGAGATGTAGGTGTTGGTCGCGGCGACGCGGATCTTGTCGATCAGCGCGGCCGGTCCGACCAGGTAGCCGACCCGGGTGCCGGGGGCCACCGTCTTGGAGAACGAGCTGGCGTAGACCACGCGGCCGCGGCCCTCGTCGAGCTCGAGCATGGTCGGCAGCGGCTCACCGGCGAAGCGGATCTTGACGTACGGGTCGTCCTCGAAGATCAGGAAGTCGTACTGCTCGGCCAGCTCGAGCAAGCGCTTGCGCTTGGCAAGGCCCAGCGTGTAGCCCGCCGGGTTCTGGAAGTTCGGGATGATGTGCGCGAACGTCGGGCGCAAGCCACCGGCGAGCAGGTCGGCCAGCTCGTCGGTGTCGATGCCGTCGACCGCTAGCGAGACCGGGCGCACGTCGGCACCGCGCTGGCGCAGGCCGAGCAGCGTGCGGTCGTAGGTCGGGCGCTCGACGACGACCGGCTGACCGGCGGTGACCAGCTGGTCGAACAGGAACGCGTCGGCCTGCATCGAGCCGTTGGTGACCAGGACCTGGTTCTCGTCGACACCGTGCTGGTCGGCGAGGTGCTTGCGCAGCGGGAGGTAGCCGACCGCGGTGCCGTAGCCGAGCGCGGCGCCAGCGGACTTGGTGAGTGCGGCGTCCGCGGCGGCCTTGAGGCCTTCCACGTCGATGATGTCGAGGGAGGGGGCGCCGCGGGCGAAGGAGATGAGTTCAGATGCCGTCACGCGTGGAATCTAGATGAACCGGGCGTGGCATGGCCGTCGGGGTCGACCACGCCCGGCAGCGACTACGGGCGCACGATCGCGATGGCCTTGCCGAGCACCGCGCGGCCGTCGAACTTGGCCGACAGGTCGACCCGGATGGTGCCGTCCTCCAGGATCGCGCCCACCTTGCCGCTGAGCTCCACCAGCGCGCCGGTGTCGTCGTTGGGGACGACCACGGGGCGGGTGAAGCGGGCCTGGTAGTCGACCAGCGCGCCCACGCCCCAGCCGGTCACGACCCGACCGGCCAGCGCCATGGTCAGCATGCCGTGCGCGATGACGTCGGGCAGGCCGACGCCCTTGGCGAACGCCTCGTTCCAGTGGATCGGGTTGAAGTCCAGCGCCGCACCGGCGTAGCGGACCAGGTCCGCCCGGGTGATGCGCACCCGCAGCTCGGGCAGGACGTCGCCGACGGCGATCTCGCTCATGCCTGCTCCTGCTCGGCGTCGCGCACCACGAGCAGCGCCCTGGTGGTCACCCGGGGCTCGCCGGACTCGGTGCGGATCTCCGCCTTGAGCGTGATGAAGTCGTTGCCCGCGCGCCGCGAGACGCTCTCCACGACCGTGGTCACCGCGAGCCGGTCACCGGCCACGACCGGGCTGTGGTGGGTGAAGCTCTGGTCCCCGTGCACCATCCGGCTGTAGTCCAGCCCCAACTCGGGGTCGTTCACGATCCGGTTGATCGACGCCAGGTTCACGATCGTGGTGAAGGTCGGCGGCGCCACCACGTCGGCGTAGCCGAGGGCCTTCGCCGCCTCGACGTCCAGGTACTCCGGGCGCGGGTCGCCGATCGCCTCGGCGAACTCCCGGATCTTCTCCCTGCCGACCTCGTACACCGACTCCGGCGGATACTCACGCCCCACGAACGACTGCTCAAGCGCCACGCGGCAACCCTACCCACCCACGACGGAGGCCATCCCACACAGGTGGGATGGCCTCCGGTCGGTACAACGCACCAAGGCCCACCGCGGGCGGTGAGCCTTGTCGAACCCGTCTTAGCGGGTTTCCTTGTGCAGCTTGTGGGTCTTGCAGTTCGGGCAGAACTTCTTCAGCTCCACCCGGTCCGGGTCGTTGCGCCGGTTCTTCTTGGTGATGTAGTTGCGGTGCTTGCAGCTCTCACACGCGAGCGTGATCTTCGGCCGCACGTCAGTTGAAGCCACAACAACCAGCCCTTCACAAACATCAACAACCCCACGGACAGCCAACCCGCCCTGGGGGTCCGGGGGTCACCCCCGGCTGGGCACCGGATACTCCACCCCCCGGCTGGGGGTCCGGGGGCTCGCCCCCCGGTTGGGGCCTGGGGGCTAGACCCCCAGAGGCAATGGCGAAGCGACGCGGCCGGGGCTTTCACCTGGCACACATCGCCCATCGCGTAGCGGTGGCCGGACTTGAACCGGCGACGCAGCGATTATGAGCCGCTTGCTCTACCAACTGAGCTACACCGCTGTGACATGGATCAAGCCGCGCCACACCGCAGACTTACCCGGTGTACCGCAGCCGAACCGTCGAGCCCCTTTACGGAATCGAACCGTAGACCTTCTCCTTACCATGGAGACGCTCTGCCGACTGAGCTAAAGGGGCTTGTCCTCCAGGGTTCCCCCTGGCGACGTGGAGTACTTTACACAGCCCTCCGCGAAGCTCCAAAACGGGGGGTCGATCTAGGACAGCAAGGTCAGCACCGTCTCGTCGCGCATGCCCCTGGCCTGCATCGTCCTGGCTTGCAGCCACGCTTCGAGCCTGCTCTCCGACAGCGGCCGGGAGATCAAGTAGCCCTGGGCGACGTCGCAGCCCATGCCCGCCAGCTGATCGCGCGCGGCGTCGTCCTCGACGCCCTCGGCGACCACGGTGAGCCCGAGCGAGTGGCCCAGTTCGACGATGGAGCGGACCACGGCGAGGTCGCCGAGGTCGGTGCCCATGCCGAGCACGAAGCTCTTGTCGATCTTCACCTCGTCCACCGGCAGCTGCCGCAGGTAGGCCAGCGACGAGTAGCCGGTGCCGAAGTCGTCGACGGCGAGCACGACGCCGAGGGTGTGCAGGCGGCGCAGCACCGGGAGGGCGCGCTGCGGGTCGGCCATGACACCGGACTCGGTCAGCTCCAGGGTCAGCAGCTCCGGCGGCACCCCGTGCCGGTCCAGCGCCTCGGCGACCCGGTCCGGGAACGACGGGTCGTCCAGGCTGCGCACCGACAGGTTGACCGCCGCGGCGATGCGCAGGCCCCGGTCCATCCACTTGCGGACCCGGATCAGCGCCTGGTCCATGACGAAGGTGGTGAGCGCGTCGACCAGGCCTGCGGCCTCGACGGCGGGCACGAACTCGTCCGGGTCGAGCCTGCCGAACTCGGGGTGGCGCCAGCGGACCAGGGCCTCGACCCCGAGCACCTGGCGGCTCGGCAGCGCGACCTTGGGCTGGTAGTGCACCTTGACCTGGCCGGACTCCAGCGCCTGGCGGAACTGGGTGACCAGCTGGAAGCGGCGCAGGAAGATCTGGCCCATGGTGGGCAGGTACGCCTTGACCGTGTCACCGCTGGAGCGGGCCGCACGCAGGGCCACGTCCGCCCGTTGCAGCAAGGCGTCGACGTCGGTCTCCAGCGGGGCGCCCTCGTGCTCGCCGCAGCGGGGGCCGGAGTAGCCGACCACGGAGTTGGCCTCGACGGTCAGCCGGTCGACCGGGTACGGGGCGGCGAGTTCGGCGCGCAACCGCTCGGCGATCGCGTGCGCCTGCTCCGGGGAGGTGTTGAGCAGCAGGGCGGCGAACTGGCCGCCCTCCAGCCTGGCCAGCGCGACCTCGGGGCCCAGCGCGTCGCGCAGGCGGCGGCCAGCGGCGACGACCATGCGGTCGCTCCAGGCGTAGCCGAGCGCGTCGCTGACGGTGGACAGCACGTCGAGGTCGACGCGCAGCACGACCGAGTCGTGGTGGCGGCGCAGCGGGTCACCAGCGGCGCGGCGGAAGCCGGGGCGGTTGAGCAGGTTGGTCAACGGGTCGTGGTAGGCGTCGTGGCGCAGGGTGGCCAGCAGCCGCCGGTTGTCCATGGCGGTGGCCAGGTGGCTGGCCATGGTGCCGATCAACCGGACGTCGGCCTGGCCGAAGCCGCGCCAGCGGGAGAGTTTGTCGTGCGCCTCGACCACGCCGAGCAGGTGGCTGGCGCTGCGCAGCGGGACCACCAGCGCCTCGTCGGCACCGCGGCGGAGCAGGGCGTGCCGGATCTCGGGGGTGGCGTCGCCGCGGCGGAAGTGCCGCACGTGCGCGCCGGGCAGCCGCAGCAGCGCGTCCGCGCGCGACCCGGTGGCCTCGACGTCGTGCGACTCGGGCGGCAGCTCGTCGCCGGAGACCACGGTGTGCAGCGGGAGCTGCGGCTCGAAGCGCAGCCGCAGCACGACCCTGGCCGCGCCGAGCTGGTCCTTGATCCGGTCGGCGATGGTCTGCCACTCGTCGCTGTCGGCGATCTCGGCGACGTCAGCGGGTTCGGTGCGGCCCAGCGACGGTTTGGCCGCGGCCTGGTGACCGGAGCGCGCGACGATCAGGCTGACCTCGGCGAGCGCTTCGAGGTCGCGCTGTTCGCGCAGCAGCCCGGAGTAGGCGATGTAGAGGGCGGACAGGCCCGCGAGGGCGAGCACCAGCAGCGGCCAGCCCGCCTCGGCGTGCGAGACGACCTGGTAGCCGACGACGCCCATGGACGCGTTGACCAGGCCGAGGACCAGGGTGCGCAGCACCAGCCGGACCGCGGCGTTGAGGCGCATGCTGCGGCCGAGGACGCGCACGCAGACCAGGGCGAGCAGGGTGCTCGACAGCGGCGCGACCAGGGCGCCAGCCAGCACACCTGCCCAGGCCGGGCCGAAGTCGCCGAGCACGTCGGCGACCCACTTGGCCACGGCGAACGCGCTGGTGATCTCGAAGATCATCGCGCCCGCGTTGTAGAGGATGCGGTCCTGCACCTTGCGCACCAGCAGGGTGCCGACCCCAGCGAGCAGGTGCGCGGCGAGCACGACCTCGAACGGCGCCACGAACAGCCCGATGACGAGCGGGATCTCGCAGAAGGAGATGGACCAGGAGACGCCGGTGCGCACGTCGATGTTGATCGCGAGCTGCTCGGCGACCAGGAAGCCCAGCGCGAGCAGCAGACCGACCACGACGACGTTCGGGGTGTCGCGGCTGGGCAACCACCAGGACGTCAGCCCGGCGGCGACGAGACCGGAGACCAGCACCAGGATGGAGAAGAAGAGGAAGCGGCGGTCTGGGCCCTGCTCCTCGGCCTGCCACGCCTCGGCCCGTGCCGGGTCGTGGTGGCCGGGTTCCAGGTGCGCCGTGCCCGGCTCGGCCGCGCCAGGGTGGTCCGGCATGCAACCTCCTCCAACGGCCGCGGGCGGTGGCCCTGGTGACCTTCCCGGCGCATGGCGGGACCCCGACGGCCCGCTGACTGTACCCCGATCAGGGGAAGGAAGCACGTGTGCTAGTTACCCGCGGCCACCAAGTTCAGCGGCCGTTCAGCAGGTGAGACGCCCGGACAGGACCGTCACGGCCTGCCCCGTCAACCGAACCCGGTCGCCGTCGACGCGGACCTGGACGGTCCCGCCCCTGGCCGAGAGTTGGTTGCCCACCAGCAACGTCTTGTCGAGCTCGGCACCCCAGTGGGCGGCGAGCGTGCAGTGCGCCGAGCCGGTCACTGGGTCCTCGTCGACGCCGACGGCCGGGTAGAAGCAGCGGCTGACGAAGTCGGCACCCTGATCACCGGGTGCGGTGACTATCACCCCTCTGGACGAGTCGGACGCGAACGCAGAGAGATCAGGCCGCAACGCCCGAACCTCGTCGGCGGAGGCGACCCGGACCAGGAAATCCTCCCGTCCCCGGTGCACCTCCAGCACGGTCACGCCGGGCAGCGCGGCCACGAGCGCGGCGGGCGGCTCGACCGGCTGGAGGGGATCGGCGGGGAAGTCCAACTCGATCCCGCCATCGGTCGCGGTGGCGGTCAGGACCCCGCTGCGGGTCGTGAACCGGCGATCGCCCCCGAGGACGTGCGCGGCGGCGAGGGTCGCGTGGCCGCATAGGTCTACCTCGGCGACCGGGGTGAACCAGCGAAGGGGGATCGGGTCCTCTCCGCGCATGTCGACGAACGCGGTCTCGGAGTGGTTCATCTCGGCGGCAACCGCCTGCATCCACTCGACAGGCCTGTCTTCGGTCAGCAACACGACAGCGGCAGGGTTACCGCGGAAGGGGCGGTCGGTGAAGGAGTCGACGACGTAAACGTCCATGGGTCTCGACGGTACTGCGCTTGGATAGCCCGATGGACGTGTCAGAGATAGAGGCCGCGCACGCCGCTCGAGTCGCCGCGCTGGATCCGCTCTTACCCGTACCGCCGCCGTTGGCGCCTGGAGCTGGTCACCTGCTGACGGTGGATGGGGGCGCGGGGATCGCCTGGCGCCAAGAGTCTCCGTTGACCGACCTTTGGGGGCCGCAGCGCAAGCACATGCTCGAGGTACGGCTATCGGAACCGTCGTCCCTGGGCGGTCTGTTGGACTCTTGGTTCGACCTGATCCACAGCTCGGTGACGCCAGGAGACCTGGACTGCGCGGCGATCGTGGAGATCCCTAGCCGCGACACCGCTGGCGTACTCGCGTTGGTGCACCGCGGCTTCGTCCCATCGAGCGTGCTCGCGGTGCGGCCGCCGGGACGCGGGCCAGCGGTCGGACCAACCGACGTGACGATCCGCGCGGCCGAGCCCACGGACCTGGAGGCGGCGCTGGAGTTGGCTGTCGCGGTGGTCGAGTACGACGCGCCGTTCGGCAAGGTCACCCCCCGCCCAGAGGCCATCGCCGCGCTGCGCCTCCAGATGGCCGGAGCCCTCGCAGGCCCGCCCCGCACCTGGCTAGCCACCCGCGACGACGAGGTCCTGGGCCTGCTCCAGATCCAACTCCCCCCAGAATCCTCCTGGTGCGACCGCTACTCAACCGCCCCGAGAGCTGGCTATCTGTCGACCCTTAGCGTGCGAGCCGACCACCGCAGCACTGGCGTCGGCTCAGCCCTGGTCGCCCACGCCCACCAGGTATTCGACGCAGCCGAGGCCCCGACCGTCCTCCTGCACCACGCACTCCCCAACCCCCGCTCCACCCCCTTCTGGTACCGCAACGGCTACCGCCCCCTCTGGACCACCTGGACCCGCCGCCCCCTCCTCCGCTAACCGCTCCCTCTTAACCCCCACCCCATCGACGGCTCCCCACCCCGATCGAGCGGCCCCATGCCTCACCCCTGCCACGCTCCGAACGAGCCGTCCCGCCGGCCCCACCAAAGCTCAGCCCCCTCAGCGAGCTGCCTCGACGGCCCCACAAAAACGCGGACTTGGCGAGCCCTCTCGGCGGCCTCACGTCCCGCCTCAAGCGAGCCGCCCCGACGGCCCAGCCGCCTCCCGCGAAACCCCCGCGTCACACCTTCGAGCGAAGCCCCTTGACACCCCCGGGGGCCACCCCCAAGCCTGGCCCGGCCCCCACCCTCTCCGGGGGGCGTCCCTGGGCCAGTCTACCGGCACCCCCTGACAGTGGATCTTGAACCGACCACCGCAGAGATCCACATGTGGATAACTTCTGTCACCCAGAAGAGGGGATTTCAGGCAGCAGGTAAAGAGAGAACCCCAGGTCACAGCCCCACAGCCAACCGCCGGCCCCGAGCCGAAGCCAGATCGCCCCGCGAGTGATCATCCGCGGTTCCAGCGGGCAATGTCCGCAGCCTCCTCCGCGACGTCCAGCTCCGGATCGGTGACGACCGAGTCCCCCTCCAGCCGCCAAGTCCCGACGACGACCCCGTCGCGGAGCACCACCGGCATGATGAAGCCGCCCCCGGACTGCACGCGCTTCGCGAACGACGGCGGCACGATGCCCTCGCGGCTCCGATAGCCCAGCAAGTACGTGTCGAAGTGGCCAAGCAAGCGCGTCGTCGGCCCCGGGTCGGCGACCGGCGCGGCCACCCGGTCACCGATGCCCGCCCGAGCCTTGCCGAGCGGAAGCCCAGACCACGTCGCGAAGTCCTCAGCGGTAGCGGGGCCGTAGCCGGCCAGGTACCGCTCGGCGAGGCGTTCGACGGCGGCGGACTCATCCACCGGCGCACCCGGGTCGAAGCGGACGTACGTCGGTTCGCTGTCGGAGCGATCGGGGCCGCGGCGGATCCGGCCGGTCATCGCGGCGTAAGAGATCAGGTGCGCGGGAGCCTGGGTCGTGGCGTCGACAGCGATGCCATTTTCCGCAAGCAGCGCAACCAGTTCAGCGCGGTTGTGCGCCTCGTCAGTGGTGATGACCTCCGCGGCCGCCTCGGCGAGAGCGTCGTCGATGCCGAGGCTGCGCCGCCTCCCCCGGGTCGCGTGCGCGAAGCGCGGGCCGAGCAGCTGCACCAGCCAACCCGCGTCCGAGGCGGTCACCATGTGCAGGGTGCCGCGCATGGCCCAGGTCCTGACCACGGCACCGTCGGCGACCGCTCTGTCCACATCGGACCGAACCAGCCCCTCGGTCCTCGCCCGGATCGCGAGCCGAGCGGGCCGCACGTCCTGGGACTGGATCCCGACCACCCGGTGCACCGCGTCGACCACGGTGACCGCCCGGGGACCCGCCAGGCCGTTGGCGACCGTCCGCGCGACCGGGTTCACCTGGCGAACAACCTGCTCGGGTCGGCCATGGCCTTGAACTCCAGCGCGTTGCCCGCGGGGTCGCGCAGGAACATGGTCCACTGCTCGCCCGGTTGACCCTCGAACCGGACGTAGGGCTCGATCACGAACTCGGTGCCCGCGGCGCGCAGCCGGTCGGCGAGGGCGTGAAAGTCGGGGACCGGCAGCACGAGGCCGAAGTGCGGCACCGGGACGCCCTGCCCGTCGACCGGGTTCGTCGCGGCGTCACCCCGGCGGCCGGGGGCGAGGTGGGTGACGACCTGGTGCCCGGCGAGGTCCCAGTCGACCCACGTGTCGGAGTCGCGGCCCTGGGGGCAGCCGAGCACCTCGCCGTAGAAGCGGCGGGCGGCGGTCAGGTCGTCGACCGGGATGGCGAGGTGGAACGCGGGCCTGGTCATGGGGGTTGACGCTACCTCCAGAAATTTCTCGGCGGCTTGGCAACCTTTCCGGGAGCCGATGCGGTCTAGGGGGTGAGTGACAGCGAAGGGAGGTGACGGCTTGCACGGCAGCGAGACCGGTTTCGACCAGTTCGTCCGAGACCGGTACGACCAACTGCTGCGCTATGCCGTCATGCTCACCGGCCGCAAGTGGGACGCCGAGGAGATCGTGCAGGAGGCCCTCTTGCGCTGTCTGCGCAGATGGCGCCGTGTGCCCGCGGACAACGCCCTCGCGTACGCACGTAAGGCCGTCTACCACGAGTTCTTACGCGTAGCGAAGCGGAAACCGCAGGTATCGCTGGACGAACTCACCGAGCAACTCGACCTCGACGACTTCACCGGCGCCGTGGTCGAACGCGAGCACGTGCTGGTCCTGCTGCAGCAACTGCCCCCGAGGCAGCGCGCCGCGGTGGTGGCCAGGGTGGTGCTCGACCTGTCCGAGGCGCAGACGGCGGTGGAACTCGCCTGCTCCGTCGGCACCGTGAAGTCGCTGACCAGCAGGGGGATGGCCCGGGTCAGGCAGTTGTGGGCGGCACAGACGCCCGCGTCGCAGGGAAGGGGGCGGGCGTGATCGCCGACGAGGAGGACCGTGCCGTCGCCCGGCTGCGCGACGAGCTCGACGGGGTGCGGCTGGCGAGCTCCCCCGACCACGTCGACCGGGTGCTCCGGCACGTGCACGGGCGCAGACGCGCACAACGGCAGCAGCGGGTGCAAATGCTCACCGCCGTGGCTGTCGTTGTGTTCGCCGTCGCGGGCGCGTTCGTCGTGACCTCGCGCGACGGCGAAGGGCCCGAGAAGAGCAACACCGTCGCCGCCGTCACCCAGTGGCAGCTACGCGGCGACCTCGCGGGCAACGTTGACCTGGTGAAGCGCGCGGAGCAGACGTGGAAGGCCTCGGCGTACGCGCCAGCCGCACCGGTGCGCGCGGTGTTCGCCGGGCGCTCGCCGAACATCTCCGTGTGCTTCGACCTGATCGTGCTCGTCGCCGACGCGGCGGGATCCACGGAGCAGGTCGCGTTCGTGACCACCCCGATCTCGGTGACCGGCAAGCCGGACCAGACGCGGCTGGTGCTGCGCGCGGTGACGACGGTGCCCGCCGGGCAACAGGCCGTTGGCTTCCTGTCGACGACCAGGGTGCCCGAGGACGAGCACGTGAGCAGCAACGGTGCGATCGGCGTCGCGCTGACCGCGCCGGGACTCGCCGAGATCGAGGTCCGCACGCCGCTCGTGCTCGACCAGGCGCGGCAGACGAACATCCCGGCCGGGGTCGTGTGGCCCGCGCCGGAACAGGGCACCGGGGCGTGGAACGCGGAACTGGTGCTGCGGACGCCGGGTGACCACAAGCAGCGGTTCGCCATCGCGGCGGGCATCGGCGACCCGGTGGTCGACCACGTGTCGCTGCGGTCGGGCAACGGGACGGTCCGCGCGAGCGGCGCCGGGATC
The DNA here is from genome assembly GCF_024171945.1 of Actinokineospora globicatena. GTDB lineage: Bacteria > Actinomycetota > Actinomycetes > Mycobacteriales > Pseudonocardiaceae > Actinokineospora > Actinokineospora globicatena. The sequence goes on along the minus strand of NZ_JAMTCR010000002.1, from coordinate 1,548,855 downwards.
CGGCCGGGCGACATCATCGCGACACCGGAGGGCATCATCGGGGTGGTCAGCGCGGCGGACGGGACCGTCGACACGCGGCTGACCACCATCGGGGCGCTCGGCAAGGTCCAGACCTCCACATCGGCGATCCCCGGCAGGCTGGTGGACGGCACCTCGGGCGTGGTGTTCGAGCCGACCGCGGACGGGCTGATCTCCGAGGGGAACCGGCTGCAGGTGCTGGCGTGGAACCGGCCGGAGCTGGCTTTCGACATCGGCACCCTGCACCAGGGTGACCAGGGGTGGCGCACCGAGCGGGTGCCCGGCGTGGTCGCGGCCACCTCGGCGCTGCGGATCGGGGGCAAGTGAACGGGCCGGTCGGCGAGACGCGGGCGGGACGACACCGGTCGTCCCGCCCGTGGGCCCGCTCGACCGGATCAGGTGGCCGACGCCCAGCCGGTACCCCACACGCGCACCGTCGGGCTCCAGTCCTTGACCAGGCGGAAGTAGTGCTCGTGGTAGGGGTAGAGGCCGGTCCAGCAGTACCCGTACGAGTTGCCGTTGAGCGAGTAGCGCACCGTCGGCCCGACCTTGGTGTCGGTGCCGTAGGCGTTCCACATCTCGACCTTGATCTCCTTGCCGAAGTAGATGGGATCGCTCCCACCCTGGCCACGGAGACTGACGCAGGTCCGGCCGCCGCTGGTCGGCCAGAACGTGCGCGAGGCCAGCGACGAGGTGATGTCGAAGTTGAAGGTGAACGGCAGCGAGACGGCCTGGATCGCGACCCCCTCCCCGGTGGGCCGGTCCTTCCCGTCGTCTGGCACCAGCGGCACCAGTGGCGCGTCCTTGCTCGGCCGCGCCGTGGTCTGCTTGGCGACTTCGACCCGGTCGGCGTTCGTGCCGCCGGTCTGCGCACCGGCCTGCGCGACCATCGACCCCGCCGCGGCTATCGCCAGCAGAACCACACCGAAACGCTTTATCGAAGACATGGGCTAAACCCCCGCTACGTAGACCCGGAAGACAGGAAAGGAAAGCTAGCCAGTGCACCAACCACCGCACGTCCGGCGTTCGGGTGACACCCCCCGGAAATAGGCCGTTGACCAGGCCTAATGAAGCAGATGGCTGCCCACGCGCACGCCGAGCGGACCAGCCCCACCCCCCGTTCAGCGCAACCCGGCTATTCTGTTAATTACCGGCAGCGACCACCACCTGGCCCAGGCCGGATGATCCCGAGCATCCGCCCGAGCCTCAGACCCATTCTTGGTAACTGTGAACAAAGATTTTCCGCCGGGTTGGCTCCCCCGCGGAAATAGCGTCCCCATCGCGCCGCCCTCGCGCGCGATGCGGACGCCAGGGACCGGCCACACTGTGCAGGGGTGTGGCCGGTCCCACTTATTTCGTTCCATTCCCCGGCCGCAGAATTGACGAAGGGTTCCGCGCCGGGGACACCGCCCCGCGCGGAATCATTCCCAGGACCACGTCAGGGTTCCCCCGAGGCGCCGCCCGGCTCACCGGTGCTGGATATTTGATCAAGACGAGCGCTACGACGTCGTCACCCTGGACCCGCGCGGGGCGGGCCATCCGGATCGCGCTGGGCGAGCGGCGGATCAACATCTACAGCCGGTCCTACGGCACGATCGCCGCCCAGGCCTACGCCGAACTACACCCCCAGCGCGTGCGGGCGGTGGTGCTGGACGGGCCGTTCAACCACGCGCAACGCCCGCTCGACCGGCTGTCAGCCGCCCGCTCAGCCGGGATCGGTGGGCTCCCTGGTCTCGGCGACGACCCACGCCAGGTAATCGGGGTTGCCCGCCTGGATCGGCAGCGCGAAGACGCACGGCACGTCGTACGGGTGGTCCCGGTCCGCTCGGGCGACGATCTCCGGCACGAGCGACAACCGGGTGTGCAGGGCGACGCGCGCCTCCGGGTCGTCCTGGACCTCGCCGTCCCACCGGTACACCGACCGGATCGGGCTGATGTGCTGCCCGCACGCGACCAGGCGGTCGGCCACGAGCCCGCGGGTGAACTCGACCAGCCACCCGGCGTCCGCCGCGGTGATGACGACCTCGCAGACCTGCGTGCTCACCGGCGCACCTCCGGACAGGGCGACCGCGGTGGGCTGGTCACCTGGCCAGCCCACCACCGGGCGTCAGCGGTAGTTCGTGAACTGCAGGGCGATGCCGAAGTCGCCCGCCTTGAGCAGGTTGATGACGTCCTGCAGGTGGTCCTTCTTCTTGCCGGAGACGCGCAACTGGTCGCCCTGGATCTGGGCCTGGACGCCCTTGGGGCCCTCGTCGCGGATCTTCTTGGCGATCTCCTTGGCCTTCTCCGCCGTGATGCCCTGGACCAGCGACCCGGTCACCTTGTGCACCTTGCCCGAGAGCGCCGGGTCGCCGATGTCGAAGGCCTTCTGCGAGATGCCGCGCTTGATCAGCTTCTCCTTGAAGACCTCGATCGCGGCCGCGCAGCGCTCCTCGGTCTCGGCCTCGAAGGTGATCGCCTCCTCGCCAGCCCAGTTGACCTTCGCCCCGGTGCCGCGGAAGTCGAACCGGGTCGACAACTCCTTGGCCGCCTGGTTCAGCGCGTTGTCGACCTCCTGCCGGTCCACCTTGCTCACCACGTCGAATGACGGGTCCGCCACGTGCCTCGCACCTCCGCTGTTCAGGTGTAGTTCAGGTCGGCACGGATGGTACCGCCGCCACCCCCGACCACGGGCCCGCCGCGCAGAGGGGGTACCCGGTGGAACTTCCCCACCCCCATTGGGTAAGGTTCCCGTCGTCCGGCAGCGCCGGACACCCCGGCGGGTTGCCCGAGCGGCCAATGGGAGCGGACTGTAAATCCGTCGCGAAAGCTACAGAGGTTCGAATCCTCTACCCGCCACAGACTCAGGCGACCTGTGTCCACGGAATGCGTGGACCTGGTCGTCTGTCGTCGTTTCTGGGGGGCGACCCCCAGACCCCCACGGTGCGGCAGGCGCCGGACCCAGCGGGGCTCGCTTGACCTTCGGTCATCGCATCAAAGTATGTAACCAATGGGGCTGTCGCCCACGGCGCGGGAGGACTGCGCGCTCACATCCATGAACGCCGCCACTACTCCGCGACCGAACTGCTGACCGCAGGCGTGGACCTGCGAGCCTCGCCTCGCGGATGCCCAAGCGGCGTCCGAAGTCATGACCGGCACGTAGCCTGCGCCGGCGGGTTACGTCGGTATCGTGTCCGCGTGGGCGGCGAGCGCGGTGCCTGGACGGTCTTCGGTGAGCGAACTGTCTACGACAACCGGTGGGTTCGAGTCGGGCTTGCCGATGTCGAGGCGCCCAATGGCGAGCGGTGGGATTACCACGTCGTCCACCTCGCTCGGATCGCCATCGCGCTGATCGTGAACGAGCGCGACGAGGCGTTGATGCTCTGGCGCTACCGCTTCCCGACCAGACAGTGGGGCTACGAGCTGCTTGGGGGCCTGGTCGACGACGGTGAGGACGCTGCCGCGACAGCTGCGCGGGAGGCTGCGGAGGAGAGCGGCTGGCGGCCGGTCGGCGAACCGGAACATCTGGTCACCTTTCAGCCGTTGCCGGGGCAGGTGACGGCCCAGGTGGATGCCTACCTCTGGCGTCAGGCCGAACGGCTCGGTGAGCCGACCGACACCGAAGAGGTGGGTCAGGTCGAGTGGGTTCCGCTGGATCGAGTCAACGAGTTGGCGCAGCGCCAAGAGTTGTTGGGCTCCGGGACCCTCGTGTCACTGCTGTACTACCTGAACTCACGTCGGTAGGTCCGGTCGTCTGTCGTCGTGCTGGCGGCACCCCGGGCACTCACGGGGCGGGGTGTGGGGTGGAGCATGGTTGGTAACTCGGTGTGCACTAGGGGCGATGCAGTGTCCGGGGAGTCGGCCGCTCAATAGGGGATGCGGGTGGCTCTTACGTGGGTAGCCTCGGATTGGTGAACACGACAGGAGCCGTGATGAAGGGCATCGTCCTCGCTGGGGGCAGTGGGACCCGGTTGCACCCGATCACGCAGGCGGTGTCCAAGCAACTGCTGCCCGTGTACGACAAGCCGATGATCTACTACCCGCTCTCGGTGCTCATGCTGGCCGGGATCCGGGACATCCTGATCATCTCCACCCCGGCCGACCTGCCGAACTTCCAGCGCCTGCTCGGCGACGGGAGCCAGTTCGGGGTCGCCTTCTCCTACGCCGAGCAGGCGGAGCCCAACGGGCTGGCCGAGGCGTTCATCCTCGGCGAGGACTTCGTCGGGGACGACTCCGTCGCGCTGGTGCTCGGCGACAACATCTTCTGGGGCCTCGGGTTCTCGCAGATGATGCAGGCCAACATCGCGGACCTCGACGGCGCCGTCCTGTTCGGCTACCCCGTCAAGGACCCCCAGCGCTACGGCGTCGGCGAGGTGGACGCGGACGGCAGGCTGCTCTCCATCGAGGAGAAGCCCGCCGTGCCCAAGTCGAACCGGGCGATCACCGGGCTGTACTTCTACGACAACGACGTCATCAAGATCGCCAAGAGCCTGTCGCCGTCGGCCCGCGGCGAGCTGGAGATCACCGACGTCAACCTGGAGTACCTGCGCCAGGGCCGGGCCAGGCTGCTCGACCTCGGCCGCGGCTTCGCCTGGCTGGACACCGGCACGCACGACTCGCTGCTGGAGGCGGGCCAGTTCGTCCAGGTGCTCGAGCACCGCACCGGCGTGCGGATCGCCTGCCTGGAGGAGATCGCCCTGGACCGCGGCTTCATCACCCCGGACGAGTGCTATGCGCTCGGGACCAAGTTGGCCAAGTCCGGTTACGGCGAGTACGTCATGTCGGTGGCCAAGGCCGCTGGCGCCACCGGTTAGGACTGCTCCAACGCCATCCGCTCCAGCCGCGCGACACGGTCGGCGATCGGCGGGTGGGTCGAGAAGTGCCGCGAGATGCCGTCGCCGGGGCGGAACGGGTTGGCGATCATCAGGTGCGACTGCGCGGCGACGGCGGGCTCGGGGGCCAGCGGCGCGGCGCGGGTGCCCTCGTCCAGCTTGCGCAGCGCCGAGGCCAGGGCGAGCGGGTCGCCGGTGAGGCGGGCGCCGGACTCGTCGGCCTGGTACTCGCGTGAGCGGCTGACGGCCAGCTGCACGATGGTCGCGGCGATGGGGCCGAGCAACGCGATCAGCAGCAGCGTGATCGGGTTGGTGCGGTCATCGTCGTCATCACCGAACACACCCGCGAACAGTGCGAGGTTGGCCAAGAGGCCAACAACCGTGGCTAGAGCTCCCGCGACGCAGGAGATGAGGATGTCGCGGTTGTAGACGTGGGCCAGCTCGTGAGCCAGCACGCCGCGCAGTTCCCGTTCGTCTAAGAGGTCCAGCAAGCCCGTGGTGCAGCAGACGGCGGCGTTACGCGGGTTGCGGCCGGTGGCGAATGCGTTCGGGGCGGCGGTAGGGCTGACGTACAGGCGCGGCATCGGCTGCCGGGCGGCGGTGGCCAACTCACGCACAATCCGGTACAGCGCGGGGTGTTCGGCCTGCGACACCGGCCGCGCGCGCATCGCCCGGAGCGCGAGCTTGGCGGAGTTGAAGTACGCGTAGCCGTTGACCCCGGCGGCGACCAGCACCCCGATGACCAGCGCCGTGCGGCCGAAAAACGAGGCCACCACCACGATCAGCGCGCTGAGCCCACCCAGCAGGAGCGCGGTCCGCACTCCGTTGACATGTCCGTGCACCGCCCGCCTCCTCGGTTCTCCCTGGCCCGGGAGTCCAACGAGCGCCCAGGGTGAGAAGTTCCAACCGGACAGTCGATCAGTTGCCGCTCTCCCCGAGGCGCCAGTAGGTCGTGGGGCGCACGCGCTGGCGGGGGTAGCCGCGGTCATCGAGCAGGTGCGCCCGCACCGCGAGCATGGCCGACCGCTCCCCGGCCATCCACACCTCGGGGAGCCCCTCCGGCAGGTCGGCGGCCCGGATGGCGTCGACGAGCACGGTGTTCTGGCCCGCGGGGGCGCCGTCGCGGTGCAGCCAGGTGACCCCGTCGACCGGCTGCTCCTCCGCGGCGTCGGCCACCTCGATGTACGCCAGGACCTGCTTGTCCTGCGGCACCGTGGCCAGGATCGCGGCGATCGCGGGGATGGCGGTCTCGTCCCCGGCGAGCAGGTACCAGTCCGCCGCGGGGTCCGGCTGGTAGGCGGGCGAGGGCCCAACGAAGATCATCTCGTCGCCCGGCTGGACCCGCGACGCCCACGCCGAGGCCGGGCCCGCGTCACCGTGCAGCACGAAGTCGAAGTCGACCTCATTGGCCACCGGATCGTGCCTGCGGATCGTGTAGGTCCGGGTGAGCGGCCTGGTGTGCGCCCACAATCCGCGTGCTGACTCCAGGGTGAGCGGCTCGGGGAGCTCGGTGCCCTCTGGGTAGAGGTAGAGCATCACGTTCTGGTCGGTGCTCGCCCCGGCAAGGGACGCCAACGACTCGTGCGCGACAGTCACCCGCGCCATGTGCGGCGTGACGCGCTCGACCCGGGTCACCGGGACACGCCACAGCCGGGTCTCTTGCCTGCGGGAGCGCCTACGGGCCTCGGGTTGCGTGCTCATCGCCCCCCATCCTCGCGGTCAACGCCGCGAGGTCGCGAACCGGCTCCCCCGCTAGTTCCCCTTCGCCGCGCTGAACACCGGATTCCCCACCGCAACCCGCCGCACCGGCCCAACCACCTGCGGCACCTCAACGGCAACCCCACTGCGGAACACCGGCACCTGCGGCTTCACCGGCTGAACAACACCACTCATCTTCGTCCTCCCACGATCAACTGTCGGCCCAGAAGTGCCCAACTTCCACCGGGCTGTAACGGCCTCCCGCAAAGTGGACCACCCGGGTACGACAATTCACCGCTCAACACCAGCGTCCAACCACCGACCACACGACCAGTAGACGCTGCCGCCGTTCCACCTACCGAGCCAAGGCGAGCCCACACCCTCTCGATCCTCGGCCTAATAGCTGCCCACTTCGCCTACTCGTTGGCGTAGTCAGGTTCGGTCGCGGAGTTCCATGGTGCAGGTCTGACCATCAGACATCAGGACCTCCGCGACCTGCGGAAACGCACCTTTTCAAGATCCTCTGAGGCTTGCCGTTCCGCCCTGGTTCCGCGCTCTCTAGGCGGGTTCGATCTACGCCGCGTCGCACAATCGCTACAGCCTGCTGTAACACTCATGCGCTCAGTAGCGATCGCCCCCTCACAGCGTCGTGCGTACGAAGGGGTGAACGGATGCGTCCCTGTGGCCTCCCCCTCGCCCAGCGACCACCAAAGGTCGATCCCGTGGCACGGTTCGCGCCGAAGCACCAGGCACCGCCAATCAAGGTAGGGCGCGAACCGTGCCACGGGCTCCCAGGGGTCCAGGGGCGGGGCGCCCCTGGTACCTCTCAGCTCAGCTCCGCATTGCCTCGGCCAACTGCCCGCGTCCGAATGAGAGTTGCCCTACCCGTGTTGCCTGTGCGGCGCGGCGCGCACCCAGCCCACGCCGGTGCCGCGCCGCGCGCCTGCGCGGGCGTAGCGAAGCGGCAGCCCGCGCCGTGGCGCGATGGACGCGACCCGCCCCCAACCGCGACAGGCCCTCCGCGAGCCGTGCCGCGCAGGCGGCGCGGCCTTGATCCTGTAGAGGTATATTCAGCAGCCAAACTCACGCCCTGAGACTGCCTGCATGAATGCAACTAACCGCCCGAAAACCCGACGAGCAGGATTCAATCGAATGGAAACCGCAGAAATTTCTTTTCGCCTTGCAGGCTACAAGGCGATTAGAGAGAACATTAATCTAAACATCAAGCCACTCACTTTGATATCTGGTACGAATAGTTCTGGAAAATCCAGCTTCATGCAACCATTCCTCATGCTGAAGCAGACGCTTGAGTCAACCTTCGATCCGGGCCCGCTACTCATGCACGGTCCCAACGTTCAATTGACCGATTGGTCTCAGGCATTCAGTCGAGGCAGGAGCAAAGACTCTACCGTAAAGCGATTCACTATCGGTATCGACTACAACGAACGAAGCGTTCGGAATAGCTATGAAAGAGACCGCAATATGGCTCTTAGGCTAGCTCGAACTTCATACAATACCGCCGCAGGCCCAGTCGAAGTTACGCCAAACATGACGCACGATCAGGTTATGGCAGTCTTTCCGACCGAGATGGCGAAAATCTTCGAGTCTGTTCACAGAAATGTGCATGGTAGTCGCCGGAAGCGAAAATTGAACGTCGATGCCGATCTTCATGGCTCCGTTGTAAGAAATCGATGTTTCCTTGAAGCAAGGGTAGCATTGAATATCAGACAGGGCACCGAATTGGCACTTCCCGCAGTAGCTCTTGGCGACCAAGCTATCGTCCAGATGCTCGCATCCATTATTCATGTTCCTGGACTCAGAGGGAATCCGGAGCGGGTCTACCCAGCTTCGGCGACGGCGTCCGAGTTTCCGGGGACTATGGAGAAGTATGCGGCTAGCTTGATTTACGCGTGGCAAACTGGAGACGAATTGCTCAAAGGTAAGGCGGCGAGACTTTACACCGATCTACAGCGACTTGGATTGACCTGGAAAGTAGTGGCGCATAGAGTTGATGACGTTAGAGTTGAACTCCGGGTCGGGCGACTCCCCAATGCGCAATCGAGCGGCGCGCACGATCTTGTTAACATTGCCGATGTCGGATTCGGCGTCAGTCAAGTACTACCAATTCTTGTAGCATTGCACGCTGCAGAGAAGGATCAGATCGTCTATATCGAGCAGCCCGAAATTCATCTACACCCGAAAGCCCAGATGGTCCTCGGACTGCTGCTTGTCGAAGCCGCCAATCGCGGTGTTCGCGTGGTTGCCGAAACACACAGCTCGCTACTCATTCGTTCAGTACAAACTGCGATTGCACGTCGTCAAATCTCGCCAAACCTGGTCGGACTCAACTGGTTCTACAGGGATAGCGAGTCAGGTTTTAGTCGCATGAACAGTGCCGAAATCGACGAGTATGGACGATTTGGCGACTGGCCAGTAGATTTCGATGATGTCGCAGAGCAGTCCGACTTCGACTTCATCATGGCTGTCGAGGAGGCGTCAAAGTGAAACTTTCGGGATACACCATAATTGACGCATCGGTGGCAAAGGCGCTCGGAAATCCCCCCGCAATCGGACTCCATCACTCGTACGAGTTGGTACAAAGATTGAAATCCGGGCCTATCGGGATCTGCATGACTCCTTCGCTGAATGAGGAGTGGGTAAGACACTCCAGTAGATTCATGATACGTTGGCTTGCCAGCATGGAATCCCGACGTAGAGTCGGCCACTTCAAGGATCGCAAAGTTGCCGACTTTCGAAGAGTGTTAAAAAGGGTCGAAGATCCGCATATCCGAGCGGCCATCGAAAAAGACGCCCACCTGACAGAGGCCGCACTACTGCTAAACATCGCGGTAATCTCGCTGGACAACAAGCAACGCGTCTATCTGTGCGCATTGGCGGAACGTTACAAGAAGCTTGGCGGATTGCAATGGATTAACCCCACCGAAGTCGGCGAAGACTGTTTAGTTTGGCTTTCTGGGTGCTGCTCGGACCAAGGCTTTGAGCGCCTCACGCAGTGAGGACTCTAACCACTTATCTAGGTTGATCCACCGTCACGCAAACGTTTATATGTCACATGGTTCGACCTCGTCGAGGGACGAGCAATGCGCAGAACCTCGACGCACTGATGATGGAGCCGCGCCCTAGATCTTGGTTAGAAAGTCGGGATGCTGGTGTAAAAACAGTATTGCGCATTCTCCTTTTGGATGTCGCTGCGGGTGATGCACAACGACGCTGATCAGCCAGTGGAGATGTCGGTCTCGTAGGCAGACGGCACTATAGTTGAGGTAGCGCCGGACCTGCTTGTTTCCGAGCGGATCAAGAGGGGCTCGGTGGGTTACATCGAGTCGTCACCGGCCGGACTGCGGCACATGCGTACGACCAGTTTGCGGCTCGTGCGGCAACGGATGAGGAGCGCGAGACGCTGGAGCTGCCCGGCGAAGCCGCGGTTCTGGTGTCCAGGCACACCGTGTACGACCAGGACGACAGGCTGTTGGAGTTCGCGGAGGCGACCTACCCTCCTGGCGTTTGGACTGTCGATCAGGGTTATCTGATCGAGTAGCGGCACTAGCTCGACCGCCACCCTTCACGCCTCAAGTGGCCAAGGCCGCCAGCCCCGGTACCCCTTGCCGCCTGCGAGCGTTCCGCACCAGCGCTGCGGGCACGTACTATATGTGCGACCTCGATGGATGGGAGGCGCCATGTGGGCGTTGGTGGTGCGGTTCGAGCTGCGGGACGAGCAGGCTGCGCAGGGGTTTGATGCGCTGGTGGCGGAGACGTTGCCGCAGATCATCGCTACTGAGCCGGGGACGTTGGTGTACGCGGTGCACGAGGTGGCGGACGCGCCGTTGTCGCGGGTGTTCTACGAGGTGTACGCGGACAGGGCAGCGTTCGAGGTGCATGAGGAGCAGGCGCACACGAAGCAGTTCTTGGCTGAGCGGGCGCAGTACCTGGCGGACTTCCGGGTGGAGTTCCTGACCTCGTTGACTGGCAAGGGGGTGTGATGTCGTCTCCTGGTGACGAGAAGGCACTAGGTCGACGGATCGCGTTCCACCGGGGGAAGCGGGGGCTGACGCAGGGGCAGCTGGGGAAGATGCTGAGCCGGTCGGAGAGCTGGGTCAGTCAGGTTGAGCGGGGTGCTCGGCGCATCGATCGGATGTCGGTGCTGGAGGCGGTCGCGGAGGCGCTGGAGATCGAGCTTGCCGAGTTGGCGCCGGAGGCGAACGTGGTGGCGGCGACCACCAGGCCCCGGGCGGCCACGTCGTTGAGCTTGGCGTTGTGTTCGAGCGACGCTCTCCATGCGGTGCTGTCCGATGTGTCGCCGGTGGACGTGGAGCGGTTGGGGCGTAGCGCGGATCAGGCGTGGGAGTACGCGCACGGGTCGCAGTACGAGAACCTGAGTGAGCTGCTGGGGACGTTGATCCCCGAGTTGGAGTACGCCACCCGCAAGACAGCAGGCTCGGACCGGCGCCGGATGTGCGTCGCCAAGGCGAAGGCGTACCAGGCAGCCGCGGGTGTCCTGTCGAAACTCGGGGAGGTCGGCGCGGCCTGGGTGGCGGTCGACCGGGCCATCTCGGCGGCAGAGGACGCTGATGAGCCGTTGTTGATGGCGGCGGGCGCGTTCCGCTTGGCGATCGTGTTCCAGGGTGCTCGCAAGCTCGACCTGGCCAAGCGCGCGGCGATGACCGCGATCAACGCTCTGTCCCGCCTGGTCGCGTCTGGCGAGGACGAGGCGCTCGCGTTGACCGGTGCGCTCTACCTCCAGCTCGCGGTGGCGTCTGCTCGCGGCAATGAGGGCGATGAGGCTTACGGCTACCTCGACCAGGCTGCGGCGCTGGCCCGGACGCTGGAGGTCGACCGCAACGACTACAACACCGAGTTCGGTCCCACGAACGTGCTGCTCCACGAGGTCAACATCGCTGTGGAACTCGGTGACGCTGGCCGAGCGCTACGGGTGGCTGGCAAGGCCGACACGTCCAACCTCTCGCCCGAGCGGCAAGCCCGCCTGCTGATCGACGTCGCACGGGCTCACAACCAGCGGCGTTCACCCGATCTGGTGGCTTCCGTCCTCCGCGAGGCATTGCGGGTCGCGCCGGAGCAGGTCCAGAACCATCCGTCTGCCCGTGAAGTCCTGGCAGACGCCTTGCGCGCTGATCCTGCCAACCCTGACCTGGCCGAACTCTCCGGAACGATCAGCCCGACCATCTGACCCGCACATTTTGTACGCTACCCGCACTCATAGTGTTGACTCGCACACGGAGTGCGGGTAGCTTGGCGTTGGCAGGGGGACAACCAGCGACAACAGCGAGGTCGAGATGGCGATGCCGAAGGGGTTTCGGTTCCCGGTGGAGTTCGCGGTGGCGTTTCCGCAGGGGTTGGTGTTGGTGGGGCAGGTGGGCCCGGACACGGAGTACCAGTCTCGGGAGGACAGGGCTGCGGGGCGGCCGACGCGGCAGCGGATCGACGAGGTGACCGGACAGCGGCAGTGGAAGGCGACGGTCACTGACCCGGGTGAGACGAATGCCAAGCGGGCGTCGTTTGAGGTGACGCTGCTGGCCGATGTGCAGCCGGTGCCGACTACTGCTGAGGTGTTGCCGGGGATGCGGCCGGTGGAGTTGGTGGGGTTGACGGCGGAGCCTCGGGTGTCGGGGAATGGGGAGTTCAAGTACTTGTCGTTCAACTACCGGGCGGCGGGGTTCGCGGAGGCTTCGGCCGGTGGGTCGCGCGGGAAGGCGTCTGACGTAGCTGGCAAGGCGGCGTAGAGATGGGATACGCGTCGTGCTGTGTGCCGGAGATGCCGCCGGGGTTGGTGCAGCAGTGGGAGGCGGTTTACGCCCGATATGGCTGGACGGGACCGGAGGGTGTGGCGGAGGCGTCCGGGGATGTGGGGGCGTTGTGGCGGGAGATGGCCGCTGTGCCCGGGTGCCCGTGGTGGTTGGTCGCGGGGTTGGTGACGGCGGCGGAGGCGTTTGACGCGCAGGGGCGGGAGTGGTCGGCGTGGGCGGCTGCTCAGACGGGGTTCTTCGCTGACCCGTCGCGGCGGTTGTCGGGCGTACTTCCCGTCGGAGCGGATGTGTTCTCGCCGCTGTCGGGAAGGTGAGGCAGGTGGGGTGTGCGCGGAACGTGCTGAAGGTGGCTCCGGTGGCGGGGGATCAGTTCATGTTGTCCAGGGCGCCGCAGACGACGGCGGAGGTGCGGGCGCGGGCTGTGGAGATGGGGCAGGGCTGGCCCACCTTCGTGCCGACCTTGGTTTCCGATCTTGATGACCTCATCGACTACGCGCGGGAGGTCAAGGAGAGCTTCGCCAAGGAGAGCTTCGGCGAGGGTTCCGCGATCGACAGCCTCGACGCCACCGCGTATGGGGTGATTGAGGCGTGTCGGTGGCTTCAGGTGTTCCAGTTCAGGGACAAGGACTGAGGGTTGGAGCGCGGAGGGCCTGCGGGGTGGGCCGGTGTGGCGAAGGTGATCACTGACCGGCTGGCGGTGTTGGGGTGGCGGCAGCGGCAGTTGGCGGAGCGGGCGAAGGTGTCGCAGGCGATCGTGCGGGAGTTGCAGTACGACACCAACCAGCGGCGGCGTAGTGCGCGCACTCTTGAGGCGATCTCGGTCGCACTGGGGCTGCATCCGTCGCACTTGCTGGACGTCGCGCTCGGAAATGTCCCCAAGCCGGCGCAACCGCCGGAGAACCCGTCACAGGAGTTCTTCGTGGCGTGGACACAAGAACAAGCGCGCTTGGTGAGTCTTGTCGAGGATCTGCATCGGAAAGTCGACGAACTTCGTCGTTCTCGTTGAACGTTTCGTTTGTGGGCACAGAAGCGGGTCACGTGGTGTGCCCCCAAGTGCCCGCTTCTGTGCCTGTCGGCTCGTGAGGGAGCAGACGTGGAAATCGTAGGTGTTGTGGCCAGGGTCTTGGCGATCTCATTTCAGGTACCGCATCGGGTGGTGATGTCGCGTGGGTAGGTGGGTTGATCCGGCGCCGTTGGAGGTGGCTCGGCCTCGGCTGCCTTGGTGGACGTTGTTGCCTGGTAAGGCAAAGGTCGTGCTGCTGCCGGTTGCGGCGGTCTGGGTGGCTGTGTGGTTGGCGGTCCGGGCGTTGCGGGCGAGTTGGTATTACCCGGCGACCGTGGCGGCTGGCGTGGTTGGGCTTGGCCTGTGGGTGTGGTGCGGGCCGTGGGTGGTGGGCTCGGTGGCCGTCGTCATCGGCGTGGGTGTGGCGGTGTGGTGGTGGCGAGCCGAGGGCCGGTTTGACGTCCGGATGTGTTGGGCGCGAACAGAAGTGCGGCGGGCAGCGGTCTATGCGTGGCAATGGCGGACGGTCATGCGGTTGGCGAGCCTGGATGCGCGTGCGAAGGGCCGTGAGTACCTGCCCCGGTTGCGGCGGACACGCTCGGAGGGGTGGCGGGACCGGGTCCGGGTACGGATGGTGAAAGGGCAGGCGCCGGAGCAGTGGGAAGCGCGGGCTTCCGGGTTGGCGCACTCTTTCCGGGCTCGCTCTTGTCGGGTCCGGGTGATCAAGCCGGGGACCATCGAACTGGACTTGGTGCACTCCGACCCGTTGGCCTCGCCTGTGGTGCTTCCCGGGCTGGGACAGGCCGTGGACTTGCGGCGCGTACCGGTGGGGCGGACTGAGACAGGCAAGCCATGGCGGGTGCGGTTGCTGGGCAACCACGTCCTGACGGTGGGGGTAACCGGAGCGGGTAAGGGCTCGCTGCTGTGGTCGGTGATCTGGGCGTTGGCGCCGATGGTCAAGGCCGGGGCGGTGCGGTTGGTCGGGGTGGACCCGAAGGGTGGGATGGAACTTGGCCAGGTCCCTGACGTCTTCGACAGGGTCGTCTATGACGGTGGGGAAGCCGCGGTGACCCTGCTGGAACAGACCGCGTCTGACGTGCGGGAACGGGCTGGGTCGTATCGCGGGGTGCGACGCGGGTGGTCCCCAGAGACCGGTGACCCGTTCACGCTCTTGGTGGTCGATGAACTGGCCGACCTGATCGCCTACCAAACTGACAGGCGGCTCCGCGAACGCGCACAGGGGGCCTTGCAGACCATCGCGTCCCAAGGCCGCGCACCAGGACTCGCGGTGCTGGGGTTCGTCCAAGACCCGCGCAAGGAGGTCGTGCCGTTCCGGCATCTGTTCCCGACCCGGGTGGCGATGCGGCTGGATGAGCACACCCAGGTGGACATGGTGCTCGGTGACGGTGTGAGGGCCAGGGGTGCCAACGCGCACGAGATCCCCGAAGCGACTCCGGGTGTGGCCTGGGTCAAGCAGGACGGTCAGCGTGACCCGGTGCGGGCGCGCGTGTTCAACGTGACTGATTCGAACCTGGTCGAGCTGCGCCACTTCATCACCGGCACAGCGGCGACCGTCATTCCCTTTCCTGAACACACAACGTATGGAGGACAAGCAGCATGACCGCCACACTGGAGACCACTGTCACTGTCTCGTGGGGACAGATCGACCACGCGGCCGCGTCGGTGCGCGCGCACACCGATAGGCACCGGCAGCTGGTGGTGGGCAGTCTCGGTGTCCACGCGGCTGGGGAGAGCCCGGGGCGGGTTGAGGTGTTCGTCCCGGCTCCGGATCAGCCGAAGGCGTGCGCGGGATTGCTGGCGTGGATGGACACGCTCGACCACGCGACGCTGGTGCTGCGTTACTGCGATGACGACCCGCAGGCCCGCGCCTACGCCCAACTGTCTGACGGCACGCCGATCACCGTCGTCGCGCCGCTGGACCCGACGCGGTTGCACGGGGTCGAGTCGGACAGGACCGGTGAATGGGTGCTGCACTGGCTCCGCTGGCAAGCCGTGGAGACCGCATGACCGCACAGGTCATCACCCTCGAACGGGGACCACTGGCCGCTGACGTCGTCAGGGCAACGGCGGAACAGCACGGGGTGTGCGTGCGGCCGTTCACCATGGAAGTCACCGACCGGGCCGACGGCAGCACCCGGTACGTGGGTATGCCGTGCGGGTCGACGGTGGAGTCGGTGTGCCAGCCCTGTGCGCGCAAGGCCCGGGCGCTGAGGATGACCCAGTGCCGTGAGGGCTGGCACCTCACCGAAGAACCCGTCACCGTCCTCGCGGAGCCGTCGCTTGAGCAGCGGGAGTTGATGGAACGGCGCGCCGACCTGGTCGCCGAGTATCAGACGGCGGTGGGCGCGGATGCTGATGACCTGCGGGAAGAGATCCGTTCCCTGGACGATGAGCTCCACCAGCTCGGCGTCCGGGGACGGCTCCCCTCCCCCGATGCACAGCCCCACCGGGCTCCGGTTCGGTCCACCAAGCGGCGACAGGACGCGCCCAACCTGCCTCGGCGCAAGGTGGAACGGCGCACAGTGGGGCGCGAGTACGCGGGCGGGTTCCGACCGTCGATGTTCGTCACGCTCACCTGTGACAGCTACGGCCCTGTTCGCGATGACGGGACTCCGGTCAATCCTGACCGGTACGACTATCGGCGGGCTGCCAGGGACGCGGTGCACTTCGCCTCCCTGGTCGACCGGTGGTGGCAGAACCTCCGCCGCGTCGTCGGCTGGGACGTCCAATACTTCGCCACCGTCGAACCCCAGCGACGGGTAGCGCCGCACCTGCACGCAGCGGTGCGGGGCTCGATCTCGCATGAGGTGCTGCGGCAGGTCACCGCAGCCACCTACCTCCAAATCTGGTGGCCACCCCACAACGAACCGGTCTACAGCGACCGGCTCCCGGTCTGGGTCGATGGCCGGTTCGTCGACCCAGACAGCCAGCAACCCCTCACGCCCTGGGGCGACGCGCTCGACCAGGTCCAAGACCCGGCGCACGTGGCGACCTTCGGGGCACAAGTGCACTCCAAAGGCATCCTCGGCGGCAGCGAGGAAGCAGGACGCCACATCGGGTACCTGACCAAATACCTCACCAAGGCCACAGGCGAGGTAATCGAGGCCCACACCGAACGGCAGCGGGCTCACCACGACCGCCTCCACGCGGAGCTGGCCATCACCCCCTGTTCGCCCCGGTGCGCGGTCTGGCTGCTCTACGGCATCCAGCCTTTGAGCGCGAACAGCCGCACGACCCCCGGCCACTGCCGGTCGCGAGCACACCGCCGAACCACTCTGGGGCTGCCAGGACGCCGGGTCTTGGTGTCTCGCAAGTGGTCCGGGAAGACCCTGGCTGACCACAAAGCCGACCGCAGAGCCTTCGTCACCCAAGCCCTAGCAGCGATCGGCATCGTCAAACCCGAACCTGACCGGTCACAACAGACCTGGCACAAGGTCAAACCCGGCGACCCCTCCGTCCCCCCGCGCGTGCACCTCCTGATGCACGCCATCTCCGAGCGCATCCGTTGGAGAGCCGAATACGACGCCGCGTTACTGGCGGCTGATGTTTCAGCAACTGCGGCCTAGGGGGAGTCATGGGAGCGAAGTTCGAGAAGCTGTTCAGCACGCCGGAGTTGTGCGAGTACCTCGGGATCAGTCGCGACACCTTGTATGAGTGGCGGGAGGTGAACGCTGCTCCTCCGGCCTTCAAGTTGCCCAACGGGCACCTGCGATTTCCTGAGTCCGGCTTGCTCGACTGGTTGGCGGCGCAGCAGAGGTCGGCGGCGTGAAGCCGACGCGTCAGGTTCACTTCTGGTCGATCAAGGTGCGGGCGCCGCGCAAGGATGGGACGAAGTACCCGCGACCGTATGGAGTTCGGTGGGTTACCGCTGGCCGTGAGCACTCGGAGTGGTTCCCCACCAAGGCGCTCGCGATCAATCACCTCAGCGACTTGCAGGCTGCGGCCAAGCAGGGCGAGGCGTTCGACATCCCCAGTGGGCTGCCTGAGTCGATGTATCGGGCAGCGAACAGCCGGACGCTATTGCAGGTCGTTCAGCGGTTCATCGACATCGAGTGGGACGACGCGGCGCCCAATACTCGGCGGCGGTATGTGGATGCGTTGGCTACGGCGGTGGGCGCGTTCCTGCATCCCTCGAAGTCGGCTCCGGATGCGCGGGAGATCCGGCGGGCGTTGACGATGGGCTTGCTGCCCAGCAATGCCCGTGACGTCGACTCGGAGACCGCCGAGTGGGTGATCACCAATTCGCGGCCGGTGGCGGACTTGGCCGACAAGGTGGAGGTCACCAACCTCATCCGGGCGTTGGGTCGCAATCTGGACGGCAAGCCTGCGGCGGCTTGGACGACGCGCACCAGGCGGGGCACGTTGCACCATGCCTTGGACTGCGCGGTGGACCTCGGCGAGCTGGGCAAGAACCCGTTGGACGGGCTGAAGACCAAGTCCAAGGGGAACGTGGAGGTGGATCCCCGGGTTGTCGCGAATCCGGCTCAAGCTCGCCAACTGCTCTCCGCGGTGACCTACGTCGGGCGGCTGGGACACGGCGGCCGGTACGACTACCTCTACGCGTTCTTCGCCACCCTCTACTACGCCGGACTCCGGCCAGCCGAGGCGAATCGGCTGCGCCTAGAGGACTGCACGCTCCCCGAGACAGGCTGGGGGCAACTCGTGCTGTCTCAGTCAGCCTCGCTGACAACGCCTCGGTACAGCGACACCGGGGACCGATGGGAGGAACGCGTACTCAAGCGGCGGGCAGAGGGCGCGGTTCGGGTAGTGCCGATCCCACCTCAGCTCGTGGCCATCCTGCGCGAGCACATCGAGCGGTTCGGGACGACCTGGGACGGGCGACTGTTCCGGGGGTTGATCAAAGGCGAGCCCGTCACGCCCTCGGTCTACACCGATGTGTGGAAGCGGGCGAGGGTGATCGCGCTTGGCGAGCAGGCGAGGTCACCGCTGGCGAAGCGGCCTTACGACCTCCGGCACGCGGCGGTGTCGATGTGGCTTGCGGCGGGGGTGCCGGTGGCTGAGGTCGCTGAACGAGCGGGGCACACCGTCGACGTGCTGTTGAAGGTGTACGCGCAATGCCTGGATGGGCAGCGTGGAGCGTCGAACAGCCGGATCGACGCATGGCTAGGGTGACGGTATCCGCAGGTAGAACGGCTCTCGGTGACGAACCGGGGGCCGTTTCGCCGTTCCGTCAGGGTTCCGCGAACACCGCCAAACTGCCCCAACCAGGCACGGACAGTCACAGACGGCCAAACCTGACAGAACCCGAGTTTTCGCAGTTCAGCAAGGCCATCTGCACCCCGAGCTACACCACCGAAAGTCACGCCCAGTAGCCGGATTAACCCCTGAGTTCCATGGTGCAGCACTTGGGGCCGCCGCCGGATTTGCGGAGTTCGGTGATGTTTACGGGGTGGGGGGTGTAGCCGTGGGCGTGGAGTTGGGTGGTGAGGGTGGTGGCTTCCTTGGGGAGGATGACGTTGCGGCCGTCGGAGATGGCGTTTAGGCCTAGGCAGGCGGCGTCTTCTGCGGTGGCGAGGATGGCGTCGGGGTAGAGGCGGCGGAGGAGGCGTTGGGTGCCGGGGGAGAAGGCTTCTGGGTAGTAGGCGATGTGGGCTCGGGAGGTGGGGGTGGCCTCGGTGAGCACGAACAGCGCCACGTCCAGGTGGTAGTAGCGGGGGTCGACCAGGTGGAGCGAGACCACGGGGACGCCTAGGACTTCCTGGGCTTCGGCGTGGGCGCCGGGATCGGTGCGGAAGCCGGTGCCCGCGAGCAGCAGGTCGCCGGTCCAGGTGAGGTCGCCCTCGGCTTCGTTGATCTTCTCGGGCATGACGATGTCGCGGTAGCCGTGGTCGAGGAACCAGGTGCGGAAGAAGTCGGCCTCGGCGGCGCGCTGGGGGGCGCGGAAGCGGGCACCGAGGACGACGCCGTCGATGACCGTGCCCGAGTTGGCGGAGAACACCATGTCCGGCAGGCCCGGCTGCGGGTCGATGGTCTCGACCGTGTGCCCGAGCCGCAGGTAGGTCTGGCGCAGGGCCTCCCACTCGGCGATGGCGCCCGCGGTGCTGACCGGGCGGGTGGGGTCCATCCAGGGGTTGATGGAGTACTCGACCGCGAAGTGCGTTGGCGCGCACATGAGGTACCGCCGCGTCGTGGCGAGGCGGGTGGTCGCGGGGTTCCGCACGGGTGCCGAGGTCATGGATCGAAATGTAGAGCCCCGGAAAGCAGCCATCAATGTCGCTTCGACGCCCTTCAACATGCAGAATGTTGCGTGTGGACGTCATTGATCAGCGAATCATTTCACAGCTCGTGGCCGACGCCAGGTCGAGTTACGCCGAGATCGGGAAGGCCGTCTCGCTCTCGGCTCCCGCGGTGAAGCGGCGGGTGGACCGGCTGCTGGAGACCGGTGTGCTGCGCGGGTTCACCGCCGTGGTGAATCCGGAGGCGCTCGGCTGGGGCACCGAGGCCTTCGTCGAGGTGCACTGCCAGGGCAACGTCTCCCCCGACCGGATCCGCCAGCGGCTCGAACCGCTGCCCGAGGTGGTGGCCGCCTACACCGTCTCCGGCTCGGCGGACGCGATCGTGCACCTGCGCGCGGCCAACATCCACCACCTGGAGGACGCGCTGGAGCGGTTGCGCGCGGTCGACATGGTCTCCAGGACCGTCTCGACCGTCGTCCTGTCCACCCTTTTGGAGCGTCCGCCCGCGCCCGAGCCCGGCTAGGGTGCGCGGACATGACCGTCCTGCTTGAGCGGCGCGGCGGCGTCGCGGTGATCACCCTGAACGACCCCGCGCGGCGCAACGCCCTGACCATCCCCATGTCGGCGCGCCTGGCGGAGCTGGTGGCCGAGTGCGAGGCCGACCCGGACACCGCCGCGATCGTGGTGACCGGGGCGCCGCCCGCGTTCTGCGCCGGTGCCGACCTGACCGTGCTCGGCGAGTCCCGCGAGGAGGGGCTGCGCGGGATCTACGCCGGGTTCCTGGCCGTGGCCCGCTGCTCGCTGCCGACCATCGCGGCCGTCGGTGGCGCGGCGGTCGGGGCCGGGTTGAACCTCGCGCTGGCGGCCGACGTCCGCGTCGCGGGACCGAAGGCCCGGTTCGACGCCCGGTTCCTGCAGCTGGGCATCCACCCCGGCGGCGGCATGACGTGGATGCTGCAGCGGCTCGTCGGCCCGCAGACCGCGACCGCGATGACCCTGTTCCGGCACGTCCCGGACGCCGCCGAGGCGCAGCGGGTCGGGCTGACGCTCAGCACCGTCGACGGCGACCACGACGCGCTCGTCCAGGCCGCCGTCGACCTCGCGTCGGCCACCACCGGGGCGCCCAAGGAGCTGGTGCTCTCGATCAAGCGGTCGATGCGCGCCACCGCGGCGCAAACCGGCCACGACGACGCGATCGAGACCGAGCTGGCCGCGCAGTTGACCTCGATGGACTCCCCCGCGTTCGCCCAGCTCCTCGCGGAGATGAAGGCCAGGATCTCGGCGGCGGCGACCCCGTAGGCTGTTCGCGGCGTCCCACCGGGTCGAACCGCGCCGCCCACCATCCGGGATAAGTGTTACCGCCGGTTACACTCACACCGGGACCGCACCAGGCCCTTACCCGATACTTTGGGTCGGGGGTCCGGTGCGGGACTGTGATCTGGAGCGCGTTGCTCGGGTCCGGGGTCCGGCGATGCCTACCGTTGAACGCGACACGACCAGCCAGTCCGGGTGTCAGGAGAGAGGGATCGGCAGCTCATGAGCACAGGTGTGGACGGTGGTACTGCCGCCACCGGTACCCCGCGGGCGGCCGCGGTCACCAAACTCGACCGAGTGGTGATCCGGTTCGCCGGGGACTCCGGTGACGGCATGCAGCTCACCGGCGACCGCTTCACCTCCGAGGCCGCTGCCTTCGGCAACGACCTCTCCACCATGCCCAACTTCCCAGCGGAGATCCGCGCCCCCCAGGGCACCATCCCCGGCGTCTCCAGCTTCCAGGTGCACTTCGCCGACTACGACATCCTGACCCCCGGTGACCGCCCCGACGTGCTCGTCGCGATGAACCCGGCCGCGCTCAAGGCCAACATCGCCGACTTGCCCGCGGGCGGCACCCTGATCGTGAACACCGACGAGTTCGTCAAGCGGAACCTGACCAAGGTCGGCTACGCGGTCAACCCGCTCGAGGACGACTCCCTCGCCGCCTACCAGGTGCACCAGGTCGCGATGGCCACGATCACCCAGGGCGCCCTCGCCGACACCGGTCTCGGCAAGAAGGACGCCGAGCGGTGCAAGAACATGTTCGCGCTCGGGCTGCTGTCGTGGATGTACCACCGGCCGACCGAGGGCACGGAGCGGTTCCTGCGCGAGAAGTTCGCCAAGAAGCCGGACATCGCCGAGGCCAACGTGCTGGCGTTCCGCGCGGGCTTCTACTACGGCGAGACCACCGAGGCCTTCGCGGTCACCTACGAGGTGGCCCCGGCCAAGCTCGCCCCGGGCACCTACCGGCAGATCACCGGTAACACCGCCCTCGCGTACGGCATCGTCGCCGCCGCGCAGCAGTCGAAGCTGCCGGTGCTGCTCGGCACCTACCCGATCACCCCGGCGTCGGACATCCTGCACGAGCTGTCGAAGTACAAGCAGTTCGGCATCACGACCTTCCAGGCCGAGGACGAGATCGCGGGCATCTGCGCCGCGCTCGGGGCCAGCTACGGCGGCGCCCTCGGCGTCACCTCCACCTCCGGTCCCGGTGTCGCGCTCAAGTCCGAGACCATCGGCCTCGGCGTGATGACCGAGCTGCCGCTGCTGGTGATCGACGTGCAGCGCGGCGGCCCGTCCACCGGCCTGCCGACCAAGACCGAGCAGGCCGACCTGCTGCAGGCGATGTACGGCCGCAACGGCGAGTCGCCGGTGCCGATCATCGCCCCGCAGTCGCCAGCCGACTGCTTCGCCGCCGCGCTCGAGGCGACGCACATCGCGCTCACGTACCGCACCCCGGTGCTGCTGCTCTCCGACGGCGCGGTCGCCAACGGGTCCGAGCCGTGGCTGATCCCGGACGCTGCCGACCTGCCCGACCTGACGGTGCAGTTCGCGACTGAGCCCAACTCCCCGGACGGGTCGGCGTTCTGGCCGTACCTGCGCGACCCGGAGACGCTGGCGCGCGCGTGGGCCGTGCCCGGCACCCCCGGTCTGCAGCACCGCATCGGCGGTCTGGAGAAGGCCGACGGGACCGGCAACATCTCCTACGAGCCCGACAACCACGACCGGATGGTCCGGCTGCGCCAAGCCAAGATCGACAACATCCCGGTGCCCGACCTGCTGGTGGACGACCCGTCCGGCAAGGCGCGGGTGCTGGTGCTGGGCTGGGGCTCGTCCTACGGCCCGATCGGCGCCGCGTGCCGCCGGGTGCGCAAGCTCGGGCACTCCGTGGCCCAGGCGCACCTGCGCAACCTCAACCCGTTCCCGGCCAACCTCGGCGACGTGCTGCGCTCGTACGACAAGGTCGTGGTGCCGGAAATGAACCTGGGCCAGCTGGCGTTGCTCCTGAGGGGCAAGTACCTGGTCGACGTCGTCAGCTACACCAAGGTCGCAGGACTGCCGTTCAAGGCCGAGGAGCTGCAGAACGTGCTCACCGACATCGTGAAGGGGGTCGATGCGGGATGACCACGATCGACTTGGGGCTCCCCGGACTCGCCGGGGTGCCGACAACGGACGAACCGCAGAAGGCCAAGGACTACAAGTCCGACCAGGAAGTCCGCTGGTGCCCGGGCTGCGGCGACTACGTGGTGCTCAACGCCGTGCAGTCGTTCCTGCCGTCGCTGGGGCTGCGCCGGGAGAACATCGTCTTCATCTCCGGCATCGGCTGCTCGTCGCGCTTCCCGTACTACATGAACACCTACGGGATGCACTCCATCCACGGCCGCGCCCCGGCCATCGCCACCGGCCTGGCCACCGCCCGCCCCGACCTGTCGGTCTGGGTCGTCACCGGCGACGGCGACGCGCTCTCCATCGGCGGCAACCACCTGATCCACACCCTGCGCCGCAACGTGAACCTCAAGATCCTGCTGTTCAACAACCGGATCTACGGGCTCACCAAGGGCCAGTACTCGCCGACCTCGGAACCGGGCAAGGTCACCAAGTCCACGCCGATGGGCTCGCTGGACTACCCGTTCAACCCGGTGTCGCTGGCACTGGGCGCCGAGGCCACCTTCGTCGGGCGCGCGCTGGACTCCGACCGGGCGGGCCTCACCGAGGTCCTGCGCCAGGCCGCCGAACACCGCGGCTCGGCCCTGGTCGAGATCTACCAGAACTGCCCCATCTTCAACGACGGCGCCTTCGACATCCTGAAGGAGGCAGGCGAGGCCGAGCGCAGGCTCATCCCGCTGGAGCACGGCAAGCCGATCCGCTTCGGCGCGGAGGGCGAGTACGGGGTCATCCGCTCCGGCTTCGGTTCGCTGGCCGTCGCGAAGGTCAGCGAGGTCGGCGAGGACGCCCTGGTCGTGCACGACTCGCACACCGAAGACCCGTCCTACGCCTTCGCCCTCTCCCGCCTCTCCACCCAGGACCTCAGCCACACCGTCACCGGCGTCTTCCGCTCGGTCACCCGCCCCACCTACGACGACCAAGCCCGCGCCCAGGTGGACGACGCCAAGGCCACCCGCCCCGCGGACCTCGACGCCCTCCTCCACGGCAAGGACACCTGGACCGTCATCGCCTAGCGCCCCACCGATCGAGCCCCTCACCGCCCGCGGTGGGGGGCTCGATCCGTTGCGGGGCATCGGCGAACGGGTGACCAGGGGGCGGCACCCGCCATCACGGTGCGTGTTGCGGTATTCATCCTGCGTGAACAAGGGTGCGCGGGGATTTCGCGGCATGCTGGGGGAAGCGAAGTGGGCGCGGTTGCTGGAACTGGGGGTGCCGCGGGTGCACCGGCCCCGAGTGCCGTTGCTGCGGCAAGGGGAGCCGGGGACGACGGTCCTGGCGCTCGTGTCCGGTCGGGTGAAGGTGTTCGGCACGGAGCCGGACGGGGGCCAACTGCTGCTCGCATTGCGCGGCGCGGGTGACCTGCTCGGGGAGATCGCGGTGCGGACGCCGTCGCGGCAGCGGACGGCGACGGTGGAGACGATCGACGAGTGCACCGTGCGGGTGGTGCGGGCCGAGCGGTTCAACACCTTCCTGGAGGAGCAGGGCAGCCAGGGTGTGCTGGCCGACTACACGATGGCGAAGTTGTCGCAGACCGGGTCCTACGAGGTCGCGCTGATCCACTTCCGGCCCGAGCGCAAGCTCGCGCGGCTGCTGCTCGAACTGGTGGCCCTCGCCGACCGCACCGTGGCCGACCGCGACCGGATCCCCTTCTCCCAGCAGGAACTGGCCGACGCGCTGGGGATGTCGCGCAGCACGGTCGCGCTGCACCTGCAGCGGCTCAAGGACGCCGGAGCGCTGCTGCCCGGCCCACGACTGGCGGTGGCCGACCACGCCGTGCTGCGGACCGCCGCCGGGGTGTGACCCAGCTCGCACCCAGTCTGTCCGGAGCCGGACAACCCGCCCACCCCGGGATGGCCAAGCTCGTCGCGGAACCGACGACGAGGAGGACGACGTGGCCGTCCATGGGGCCGAACTGCCGCCGTACCGGGCGCTGCTGGTGGTCGACATCAAGGACTTCAGCGGTGTGCCGGGCGTGCACCACGCCGAGATCACCGACCTGGTGCCCGTGGTGCTCAACACCGTGTTCGAGCGGTGCGGGCTCGACAAGTACTGGAACAGCAGGCTGTTCGGCTTCAGCACCGGCGACGGGTACGTGGTCGGACTGCACACCGGCGTCCTGCCGCGGCTGCTCAACCCGTTCCTGCGAGTGCTGCAGAGCGAACTCGCCTACCGCGCGGAGGTGGCCGCGGACCCGGTGCCGCTGCGCATGCGGGTCACCGTCCACGTTGGACCGGTGACCGATTCCGGGCAGGAGTTGGCCAGCGACGGCAGCGGTGTCGCCAGGGTCGAGGCGCACCGACTGCTGGACGCGACCCCGGTGCGCGACCTGCTGACCCGCTCGGGACCGAGCACGCACGTCGCGGCGATCGTGTCCGGGCGCGCGTACCACGACGCGGTGGCCAGCGGGTACGCCAACGAGCCCGCGGACCTCTACGTCCAGGTCCCGGTCAAGGTCAAGACCTACAGCGACCTGGCCTACCTGCGAGTGCCCGTGCCCACCGGCGACCTGCTCGGCCGCGGCTTCCTGCCACCCGCCGAACCAGAGGCGGCCACCGCGGTGGAACCCGTCGCCGGAACGACGACCAACACCGCGCAGCACGTGCACGGGAAGGTCGTCCAGGCAGGCCGGGACGTCGCTCAGACGCACAACAACAACTACACCTTCCACCAAGCGGAGAACGTCAACACCGGCTCGGGGGACCAGATCAACGGCGTCCGCGACCACCGCGGCCCGCGATGACCACCACCGAGAACAAGCTCGACTTCTACCAGCCCGAGAACGTCAACACCGGCACCGGGGACCAGTACAACCAAACCTTCAACAACTTCGCGCCGAACGAGCCCCGCAGGCAGTGGTTCATCGCCGCCGACGAGATCCGCAGGCGGGCCAGGACCTTCATCGTTCCCCCGGGCTACCCCACGAACCCGTTCGCCCGGTCGCGGACGATCGTGCTGGTGGGGACGAGCGAGGCGGGCACCCGCACCGCGGCGTTCATGGTGCTGACGGACAAGGGCACCGACCACCTCGACACACTGCGGGTGGTCGACGATCGCACCGACGAGAACGGCCGTGCGCTCGATCCCGACGAGTTGCACGACGGCGAGCGCTTCCTGCTCGACCTGTGTGACTCCGGTGACGACCGGGTGGCCGCGCTGCGCTCCGAACTCGAGGCGTACCAAGCGGTAGCGGCGGCCAAGGGCGCCACCCTCGTGGTGATCGTGCACCCCGACCAGGTGCGGCACCTACCCGACTCGCTCGCAGCGGTGCGCGTCGACATCGGCCGCCCCGACGGCACCGCTGTCCTGCGGACACACCTGGCCGTCGAGGGGATCGAACTCCCGGCGGAGCTGCCCAGGGTGCACCGGCTGGCGCACTGCCTGAAATCCGATTCCGTCGGCCACATCGCCGAACTGGCCAGGTACGCGGTCAAGGCCCGCGACCTCGAACCGTGGAAGACCGTCACCGACTGGCTCCGCGAGGCGGTGGCCGCCCGGCTCGACCGCGCGGCACAAGCGCAGAAGTTGTTCTCCGGCGAGCAACACGCGGCGCAACGAGCACTGCTCGTCGCCGCAGCGTTCCTGCCCGGTGCGCCGATCGATACCCTGGTGTGGGCCGAGTCGGCGCTGCACAACATGATCAAGGTATCGCCCGCCGAGCCGCACGTGCTCGGTGGCACGCACCTGGCCGAGCGGATGGCAGCGGCCCACCTGCGAGTCGCGGGCCACCGCACGGTGGAGTTCACCGACGTCGCACTGGACACCGCGCTGCGCGGGCACTTCTGGACCTACTTCCCGACCCTGCGCCAGGAGATGGTCGTGTGGGTGCGGGACGTGGCCATCTCTTCGCACCTGTCCGACCAAGCAGCGGCCGGGTTGGCGGACCGGTTCGCCGAGGCCCAACTCAGCTCCGGGCCCGCCGTCCCGCTGTGGAACCTGGCGCGGTGGTGGGCACGCGAGGGCAGCCGACCCGAGTTGGCCAGGCGGGTCATGGCGGCCGGGCTGCGCGATGCCCGGTGGTCGATGGAGTTCCGGCGCTTCGTCTACCTCCGATCGCTCGAGTCCGATCGGGACGCGGAGCTGGCCCGGGTGCTCATCGACATGTGCACCCAGGAGATCGCACCCAATCAGCCGACGCAGGCCATGGTCCGGCTGCACCACTTCGCCAGGCACACCGACGCCGCGGTGGCGGCCGCAGCGCACAAGGCACTGATCGACCTCGTGCTCGCGCAGGGCTATGTGCTGTGGCTGTTGGATCGTCTGTCCACAAAGGAAATGGACTCGGTGAACCTGGCGATCCTGCTCGCGCTCGACCTGCGGTCCGACCAGGTGGGGCACCGCACCCGGCGCGATCTGTCGGTGCTGTGGCAACGGATGTTCGCTGACAGCACCCGGGTGGTCGAGCCCGGGGTGTTGTGGGAGTGGATCGGCAAGGACCCGGGCCTGGTGGTGAGCGCGTGCGCGGGCCGGGTGGCGCTGCTCAACGAGTTGTACGTGCTCGCCCGTGATCGGGTCCGCCGTGAAGTGGACCCGGTGGAGCGCAAAGAGGCCATCGCCCGCGCCACCACACTCCAGCGGCTCATCGACCAGGCGATGCACGGAACCGAATCGGGAGGACGAGGATGAGCAAGGACACGAAGGTGATCGTGGCGGTCGTGGCGGCGTTGGTGCTGCCGATCGCCGCAGGCGCGTTGTTCGAGTGGCCAGGTTGGGTCACCGGGGTGCTGATCGCGGTGCTGCTGGTGGCTGGTGGGTTCGCCGCGCTCCGCCCCGACAAGCACTTCGGCCCGCGACGTCGGCCCGGCTGGCAGGAGGATGTCTTCCAGCCCCCGGTCGACCCAGAACCGCGGCACGTGCCGGTGACCCCGCCGCCGCCCGCCAGCCGTCCGGTGACCTCGGTGCGGCTGCCGAGTTCGGTGGAGGGCATCCCGTTCACCCTTTCCTGCACCGTGCTGTGGCACCAGCAGGCCAACGGGCACGCCGAGCCGGGGGCGTTGGCCGTCCAGGCGGTGCTGCACCGCGCCCGGCAGGTGGCGCGGGCGCACCACCCCGAGGAGGACACCACCGTCCACCACGCCCTCGCCGCGGCGTTGAGCACCGCGACCCCCGACGGCTCGAACACCGTGCGGGCCTGGGCCGTCGACCTGGCGGTCACCATCGACGAGGAGCACAGCATCTACCTGCGGGAACTGGTGCGGCTGCGCCGGGAGCGGCTGCTGGGCGAGCTGCGGATCGAGAACGAACGCGCGGTCCGGTCGTACCTGGGCGAGGACGTGCTCGCCAGCGTCGGGAGCACCGTCGTGTGGTGGTTGGCCAAGGACAGCAGCAAGGTCCAGGAGACCGTCGACCTGATCGGCTCGCTGGCCCGGCTGTCCGCGGCGGCGAACGACAAGGAGATCGACGAGGCCTTCGAGCACCTGGTCCCCGCGGACCAGCGGCCCGCGCGCGACGAGCCGTTCCACGGGAACGGGTTCGCAGGCCCGGGGGTGTTCGTGGTGGACAGCGCGGGGGTGGTGGACAGCCCGGCCGAGCCCATGGAGACGCCGGAGAGCCTGCTGCCCGATCCGGAGGACGACGGGAACGCGCTGTTCGGCCGGACCCTGGTCGACGCCCTCGACAAGCACGGCCACCCCGACCTCGCCGACAAGGCTCGCGACCGCTACGGCGTGGACGAGTGGGCACCGCAGAACGAGACGGCCGACGACGGCCCGGTCGACGACCACCGCGAAGACACCGGGGACAGCGACGACCCGGACGACCCCGCTACTCCGTCCAAGGGATGAAGCCCGCGCGTTCGGCGTCGGCTACGGTGCGGAACCAGACGGTGGCTGTGGTGGTGGGGTAGGCGGGGGATTCGGTGGTGTGGAAGATGCCGTGGGTGCCCTTGACGGTGTAGTCCGTGGAGGGGGCCATGCCGTCGGGGCCCGCGGGGGCGGCTACGGCGGTGAAGGCGTCTTCGAGGGTGCCGGAGACCTGGGTGAACTCGTCGTCCGGGGCGGCTTGGGACTGCAGGGGGATGCGGACCTTGGGGGTGGGGATCACCCAGGGCGGGGCGGGTGGGGGCGTGCGGGTGAGGTAGCGCCAGGTGAGGGCGATACCGAGCAGGAAGGACAGCACGCACCACAGAACCGGTCGCCTCACCGGATGCCTCCTCAGTGCCGCCGACGCTCCCCACCGCGTTCGCGGTCGGGCACAGCCTGAGAACCCTTGTATCACTCTGGGTGGGCAGGTGCCACCTAGGCGCGGCCGGACGGGACCCGGACCGGCCACTATCGAGTGACCTCAGCCGAGGGGGCGGAAGCCGACCCGTTCGGCGTCGGCGACCGAGCGGAACCAGACCTCGGCGACCGTGCGGTCGAACTTGGCCGAGTCCGGGGCGCAGTAGCGCAGGGCGGTCACGCTGGCCTTGATGGTGTACTCGCTCGACGGGGAGCGGCCGCCGGGCAGCGGCATCGCCGAGCCGGGGCCGAACGGGCCGGGCGGGACGAACGGGTCGACGCCGGACGGGGACTGCTGCAGGGTCCTGGCGCCGCGCAGCCGGTTCGGCGGCGGGGGCGCGGGCTTGGCCGCCTCGGCGGTGTCGGCGGGCAGGATCGGCTCGAACAGCGACCGCTCGCGGTCCGGGGTGGTCTGCCTGGCCACGGCGACCGGCTCGGGTATCGCGGCGGGGACGGGCGCGGCAGGCGCGGACGAGGTCTGCACGCCGAAGGGGAACCTGTTCTGCGGCTTGGCGGGGACCCGCTTGGGCAACACGCTCGAGCTCCTCTCCGGCAGCGCCTCCGCGTAAGCGGGCGTCGGCTGAATTGGCTGCTGGAACCCGGGCTGGTCGGTCACCGCCAGCGCCGGTTCCTGCTCGACGGGACCAACCGGTTCCAACTCGACCGCGGCGTGCGCGGGCTGCCGCTCGACCTCCGGCTCGACGGGCTCCGCCAGCGCGAACCGCGTCGCGTCGACGGTGTTGAGCGCGGGGTCGTCAGCGCGGCGTTCCGGGGTCTCCTCGTCGGTGTCGTGGCTGACCGGCGCGTACTGCTCGTCGTCGGTCAGGTCACCGCTGGCGGCGTGGTCGCCGTAGCGGGCGACCGCCTCGGGGTCGAGGAAGCCGGTGCGGTCGAAGTCGGGCTCGTCGTCGAGGTCGTCGACCAGGGCGGCGTCGGACAGCGCCGTGCCGTTGACCGGGGCGGCGTGGTCGACCTCGCCACCGGCGCCCTCGGCGTCGATGCGGCGGATCAGCTCGGCCGGGATCGGCGTCGTGTGCTGGGTGAAGATCGTGCCGGTGTCGTCGTCGCGCTCGTACCCGGCGGCGGGCCGCTCGTCGTCGAGGTCGTCGGCGTCGTCCTCGGGGGCGTGGTCACCGGCGAAGCGGTGGTCCTCGGCGCTGTGGTCACCGGGGACGCTGCCGCGGGCCGGGCGGTCGTCGTCGGCGTAGTAGGGGGACTCGGTCTCGCTGTCGACCGACTCGTCGAGGTCGTCGACCAGGCGGTCGGGCCGGTCGCGGTCGAACCAGTCGGGGTCGTCGGCGTGCTCGGCGGCGGCCCGGAAGCCCTCGCGGTAGTCGGCGCCCTCGCGGTCCGCGTCCTGCTCGGCGGCGGCGCGGAACCCGTCGCGGTAGTCGGCGACCTCGGCGGCCGCGTCCTCGCGGTAGTCGGTGCCGGACTCGACGGCGGGCGGGATGTACTGCGTCAGCTCCGCGGCGCTCGGCTCCGGCTCGCGGTCCCAGTCCCGCTCGACCCGCTCGTCGTCCCCGGCAAGCCGGTCCCCGTCGAGCCGATCGCCGGCAATCTGGTCGTCGTCATGCCGCTCATCGCCGTGCCGGTCCTCGTCGTCGTGCCGCTCGTCGTCGTCCCGGTCATCCCCGTGCCGGTCGTCGTCGAGCCGGTCACCGTCGGCGCGCTCGCCCTCGAACCGGTCGTGCCGGTCCTCGTCGTCGTAGCGCCCACCGTCGAACCGGTCAGCCCGGTCGTCACGGTCTTCGCGCTCATCCCGGTCGTCGTGATCATCCCGGTCGTACCGCTCGGCACCGTCGTCGTCGTGACCCAGCCGGTCGTCGCGGTCGTACTCGGCGCGCTCGTCGACCCCGGTGGCGGGGGCGGGCATCGAGCGCAGGCCGTTCTCGTCCTCGTCCGACAGCGTCAGCAGCCCGCGCCGGATGGAGTCCTCACCGGTGCGCCGCGGCTGGACGTACCCGGTGTCGTCGCGGGAGTCGGTGAAGCCTGGCACCAGCGCCGCGGTGTAGCCGCTGTCCTCGGCGGCCAGCCGCGACTCGCGCTTGCGGACGGCGGTGAGCCTGCCCTCCAGCTCGGTGGCGCGCTTGCGGGCGGGGAGGGCGATCAGCAGCCAGCACAGGGCCGCTCCGACCAGGAAACCGGCGAGGCTCCACACCCACACCTGCCCGAAGAACGGCATCGCCGATGTCTCCCTCCCGGTCGCGTCCCGGTCGACGCGGCATACGGTTGCTCAAGCCTAGGGGAGGTTACTGCGACGCGTCGGACCATCGGCGGCATGCCGCGCAATTAGCCGCTACGTCACAGTTCGGTACGCGCGAGAGTGCCTCATCGGGTTCGGGCGACTACATAACGTGTCAGTAGCTCCAGCGCGTCGCGGGCCGCACACGCGGGTAGTGCGGCCAATTCCGCATAGGCGCGGTCCGCATAGGAGTCCAGCGTCTGCCGGGCGCGGTCTAGACCACCCGAGCGGCGGAGCAGGCCGAGCGCCTCCTCGACCTCTGCGTCGTCGGTGATCGGACCGGCGAGCAGCTGGTGCAGCCGGACGTCGCCGCCGTCGGCCAGCGCGTAGAGCATCGGCAGCGTGCGCACGCCCTCGCGCAGGTCGGTGCCGGGGGTCTTGCCGGACTCGTCGGCGGGCGAGGCGATGTCGATGACGTCGTCGGAGATCTGGAACGCGGCGCCGATCAGGTCACCGAAGCGGCACAGCGCGCGCACCTCGGCCGCCGACGCCCCGGAGAACATGCCGCCGTAGCGGGCGGCGGTGGCGATCAGCGAGCCGGTCTTCTGCGCGATCACCGACAGGTAGTGCTCGATCGGGTCGGCGTCGCCGGGGCCGACGGTCTCCCGCAGCTGCCCGGTGACCAGCTCGCGCATGGTCTCGGCGATCACCCTGGTCGCGTCGGCGCCCAGGTCGGCGACCAGCATCGAGGCGTGCGCGAACAGGAAGTCGCCGGTCAGGATGGCCACCGAGTTGTCCCACCTGGCGTTCGCGCTCGCGTCGCCGCGGCGCATGGTGGCCTCGTCCATCACGTCGTCGTGGTAGAGCGTCGCCAGGTGCACCAGCTCGACCGCGGCGGCCGCGGTGATCACGTGGTCGGTGCTCCCCTGGTTGAACTGGGCGGCGAGCAGCGTGAACAGCGGGCGGAAGCGCTTGCCCCCGGCCTTCACCAGGTGCAGCGCGGCCTCGTCGACGAACTCGAAGTCGCTGTGCACCACCTCGCGCAGCCGCGACTCGACCTTGGCCAACCCCTCGGTGACGGTGCTGACCAACACCGGGTCGGCGTCGTCGAGCCCCAGGAACGCGGGGATGCCGGAGTTCTCGGTGGTGGTCACGGCGGCGGCACTCCTGATCAGCTGTGGCTGTGGAATGCCGAGCCTACTTGGCATCCCGGCGTGACCAGGCCTGGATGTCTCGAAGGCCACCCCCCGGGTGGGAGGTGGCCTTCGCGACAGGACAACCGATCTGGGGTTACCGGATGGCGAACACGCCGCTCGACGCCCAGTCGAGCGCGAACGCCGGGGCGATGCCCAGCAGCAGCGTGATGATGACCCCGAGGGTGATCGCGGCGGTGGTGAACGCCCCCGGCACGGTGACCGTCGGACCGTCCGCGGCGGGCTCGCTGAAGTACATGAGCACGATCACCCGCAGGTAGAAGAACGCGGCCACCGCGGAAGCCACGAGGGCCACCACGACCAGCGGGCCCATGCCGTCGGACAGCGCGGCCTCGAACACCACGAACTTGCCGACGAACCCGCTGGTGAGCGGGATGCCCGCGAGCGCGAGCAGCAGGAAGGTGAACACCCCGGCCAGCAGCGGCGACCGCTTGGCCAGGCCTGCCCACTGCGACAGGTGCGTCGCCTCACCGGAGGAGTCGCGCACCAGGCTGATCACGCCGAACGTGGCGATCGTGGTGAAGCCGTAGGTGAGCAGGTAGAACAGCGTGCTGGACAGGCCCTTGTCGGTCACCGCGATGGAGCCGATGAGCAGGAAGCCCGCGTGCGCCACCGAGGAGTAGGCGATCATGCGCTTGACGTCGGTCTGGGTCAGGCCGAGCACCGCGCCGATCACCATCGACACGATGGCCACGCCCCACAGCACCCCGCGCCACTCCCACTGGGTCGACTCCAGCGCGACCTGCAGCACGCGCAGGATCCCGCCGAACGCGGCGACCTTGGTGCAGGCGGCCATGAACGCGGTGACCGGGGTCGGCGCGCCCTGGTAGACGTCCGGGGTCCAGGTGTGGAACGGACCGACGGCCGCCTTGAACAGCAGGCCGACCACCAGCAGGCCCATGCCCGCGAACAGCAGCGTGTCGGAGCGGTCACTGCCCGCGGCAGCCTCGGCGATGTCGGCCAGCCGGACCGAGCCCGCGTAGCCGTAGAGCAGCGCGACACCGTAGAGGAAGAACGCGGAGGCGAAGGCGCCGAGCAGGAAGTACTTGACCGCCGCTTCCTGCGAGAGCAGGCGGCGACGGCGGGCGAGGCCGCACATCAGGTACAGCGGCAGCGACAGCACTTCCAGCGCGACGAACATGGTCAGCAGGTCGTTGGCCGCGCAGAAGGTCATCATGCCGCCGAGCGCGAACAGCGTCAGCGGGAAGACCTCGGTCTGCATGCCGGTGGAGGCGACCTGGGCGCGGTCCTGCACGGTGCCGGGCCGGATCGCGGCGGTGGCCACGAACGAACCGCCCGGTTCGACCGAGCGGTCCGCGATCAGCAGCACGGCGCCCAAGGAGAGCGCCAGCAGCGTGCCCCACAAGAACAGCGCGGGCCGGTCAACGGCGAGCGTGCCGAACATCGCCGTCTCCCCCGCGGCGGGCGCGTCGGAGACGTAGGTGATCAGCTTGACGCCCGCGGCCGCGATGGTCAGCAGGGTCAACGCGACCTGGAAGGACCACCGCAGGTCCTTGGGCAGCAGGGCCTCGAACAGCACGCTCAGGCACGCGGCACCCAGCACGATGAGGATCGGCCAGATCGCCGTCACCGGGGGCGCCTCGGCCCGGACCGGGGCGGCGGGCGCCTGCTCCTGGGCGAGCAGGAGCACGGAGGACATCACCGACACTGCAACTGCCTCTCTCCAGACTGGACCGGGTCGGCCAGGGCCGCCTGGCACATCGTGGCGTCCACGGCCGGAGTCACGACGTCGAGCACGGGCTTCGGGAAGAACCCGAGCCCGATGATCAGCACCACCAGCGGGGCGAGGACCAGCTTCTCCCGACCGCTCAGGTCCGCGATCGCCTTCTTCGCGCCGACCGCGGGGTCGACCATGGTGCCGGGACCGCCCGCGGCGCCGACCAGCGCGTCACCGCGCACCGGTCCCTGCATGACCCGCTGGTAGAGCCACAGCACGTAGAGCGCGGCGAGGACCATGCCGACCGTGGCGATGATCGTGTAGACCGGTGCGTTGGGGAAGGAGCCGATGAGCACCAGGAACTCGCTGACGAACGAGTTGGTGCCCGGCAGCGACATCGAGCTCAGGCCCGCGATGAGCAGCATGGCCGCCAGCACCGGGGTCAGCTTGGCCATGCCGCCGTAGTCGGCGACCCGGCTGGAACCGCCGCGGGCGATGACCATGCCGACCACCAGGATGAGCATGCCGGTGGCGAGGCTGTGGTTGACCATGTAGGTCACCGAGCCGACCATCGCCTGGGAGCTGAAGGCGAAGATGCCCAGCGCGATGAAGCCGAAGTGGGCGATCGAGACGTAGGCGAGGAACCGCTTCATGTCCCGCTGCCCGGTGGCCAGCATCGAGCCGTAGATCACGCCTGCCACCGCGAGCACCAGCACCAGCGGCGCGAGTTCCTTGCTGGCCAGGGGGAACATCGGCAGCAGGTAGCGCAGGAAGCCGAAGGTGCCGACCTTGTCCAGGATGCCGACCAGCAGGACGGCGACCCCGATCGGCGCCTCGGCCGTGGCGTCGGGCAGCCAGGTGTGCACCGGCACCAGCGGCGCCTTGATCGCGAAGGCCGCGAAGAAGCCGAGGAACAGCCAGATCTGCGTCTCCAGCGGCGCGGTGCTGACCACCTTGACCAGCTCGGCCCACTCGAAGGTGCCGGTGCCGTTCTGCTCGACGGCCAGCACGTAGCAGCCGATCACCGAGGCCAGCATGATCAGGCCGCCGAGGAACGAGTACAGGAAGAACTTGACCGCCGCGTACTGCCTGCGCGCCCCGCCGTAGGAGCCGATCAGGAAGTACATCGGGATCAGCATGATCTCGAACAGCACGTAGAACAGGAACACGTCGGTCGCGGCGAACACGCCGACGGTCAGCGCCTGCTCCAGAAGGATCAGCGCGAAGAAGCCGCCCTTGGTGCGGCCCTCGGGCAGCTTGTCCAGCCAGCCCGCGCCGATCACCAGCGGCACCAGCAGGCCGATGACCGCGATCATCGCCAGCGCGATGCCGTCCACGGCGAACGAGACGTGCACGCCGAAGGCCGGGATCCAGTCGAACGAGAAGGCCTGCTGCAGCCGGGCACCGCCCGGCTCGAACTGGACCCAAGCCACGATGGCGAGCGCGAACTCGGCGATCGAGAAGGCCAGCGCGGCGGCCTTGGCGGTGCTGTCGTTGCCGCGCAGCGCGACCACGACGGCGGCACCGACCAGCGGCAGCAGCAGCAACGCCGCCAGCAGCCAGGACCCGGTCGAGGAGGTGCTCATGCGAACCTCACCATCAGCAGTGCGGCGATCACCAGGATCGACCCTCCGAGCATGGACAGCGCGTACGAGCGGACGAAGCCGGTCTGCAGCCTGCGCAGCCGACCCGAGCTACCGCCCAGGCCCGCCGCGATGCCGTTGACCAGGCCGTCGACGCCGCGGTTGTCGACGAACACCAGGAACCTGGTGAGCCAGACGCCGGGGCGGGCGAACAGCGCCTCGTTGAGGTGGTTGCCGTAGAGGTCGGCGCGCGCGGCGCGGACCGGGAAGGACACCCGCTGCGGCCGGGTGACCGGCTGCTCGCGGCGACCGAACAGGGCGAAGGCGATGCCCGCGCCGATGGCCGAGATGGCCACGGTCAGGATCGCGATCACGGTGTGCGAGAGCGGACCGTGCTCCTCGACCAGCTCGCCGAGGGTGGGGGCCAGCCACTCGGGGAGCACGCCGGAGAGGATGGCGCCCGCGCCGACCGAGCCGACCGCCAGGACGATCATCGGCAGCGTCATGGTCCAGCCGGACTCGTGCGGGTGGTAGGCCCGACCGTCCTCGCTCTTGAGGTTCTCCCAGCGCGGCTTGCCCAGGAACACCAGGATCAGCAGGCGGGTCATGTAGAACGCGGTCAGGCCCGCGCCCAGCAGCGCGATGCCGCCGAAGATCCAGCCGCGGCTGCCGCCCTCGCTGAACGCCGCGGCGATGATGGCGTCCTTGGAGAAGTAGCCGGACAGGAACGGGAACCCGATCAGCGCCAGGTAGCCCAGCGTCCAGGTGATGAAGGTGATCGGCATCTTCTTGGCGAGCCCGCCGAGTCGGCGGATGTCGCCCTCGTCGTTCATGCCGTGCATGACCGAACCGGCACCGAGGAACAGCCCCGCCTTGAAGAAGCCGTGCGTGAGCAGGTGCAGGATGCCGAAGGCGTACCCGGCCGGGCCGAGGCCGACGGCCAGGATCATGTAGCCGATCTGGCTGACCGTCGAGTAGGCCAGCACCTTCTTGAAGTCGTCGTAGGCGCAGCCGATGACGCACCCGATCAGCAGCGTCACCGCGCCGACGATCATCACGACCAGCCGGGCGTCCTCGGCCTGCGGCAGCGAGTACAGCGGGTTGGAGCGGGCGATCAGGTAGACGCCCGCGGTCACCATCGTCGCGGCGTGGATCAGCGCGGACACCGGTGTCGGACCGGCCATCGCGTCCGGCAGCCAGGCCTGCAGCGGGAACTGGCCCGACTTACCGCAGGCGCCGAGCAGCAGCAGGATGCCGATGGCCACGATCACGCCGGTCGACTGCTCGCCGATCTTGTCGAACACCACCGAGTACTGGGTGCTGCCCATGTTCTTGAACATCAGGAAGATCGCCAGCGCCAGGCCGACGTCGCCGACCCGGTTCATCAGGAACGCCTTCTTCGCCGCCGTGGCCGCGAAGTCCTTGCCCTGGTACCAGCCGATCAGCAGGTAGGAGGCGAGACCGACGCCCTCCCAGCCGAAGTAGAGGGTCACGAACCCGTTGCCGAGCACCAGCAGCAGCATCGCCGAGACGAACAGGTTCAGGTAGGCGAAGAACCGCCGCCGGTCCCGGTCGTCGGACATGTAGCCGATGGAGTAGATGTGGATCAGCGACCCGACCCCGGTGATCAGCAGCACGAAGGTCAGCGACAGCGGGTCGAGCCGCAGTCCGAACTCGACGTTCAGGCTGTGGATCGAGATCCAGTCGAACAGGTGCGCTTCGCGGGTGCGGTCGTCGGCGGCCAACGACGTCGTGTCGAAGAACAGCAGCACGGCGTAGGCGAACGCGCCGATGACCGTGGCGCTGCCGAGCAGGTGGCCCCACTTGTCGGCGCGGCGGCCCGCGATCAGCAGCACGGCCGCGCCGAAGGCGGGCAGCACGAGCAGCAGCCACGCGAGGTTCGCGACCCCGGAGGCCTGCTGAACCTCGGCCGCGAGGTTGATGGTTCCCGTCACCGGAGGTTCCCCTTAGTACTTCAGCAGGTTGGAGTCGTCGACCGACGCGGTCCGGCGGGTCCGGAAGATCGACATGATGATCGCCAGACCGACCACCACCTCGGCCGCCGCCACGACCATCACGAAGAACGCCATGATCTGGCCGTCAAGACCGCCGTTGATCCGCGAGAACGTCACCAGCGACAGGTTCACCGCGTTGAGCATCAGCTCGACGCACATGAACACCACGATGGCGTTGCGCCGCACCAGGACGCCGACGGCGCCGATGGTGAACAGCAGTGCGGACAGCAGCAGGTAGTACGTCGGGGTCACGACTCCTCCTTGCCTGGGGCGAGCGCGCGGGCGTCCGGACCGGGCAGGGTGCCCGCGACGGCCTTGCGCTCCTCGTCGAGCTTGGCCGAGGCGGTCGCGTCGATGAGCCGCGAGAGCGACTCCTCGGCGACCGAGCCGTCGGGCAGCAGCGCCGGGGTGGCGACCGAGTTGGAGGTGGCGAACACGCCGGGACCCGGCAGCGGGGACGGCCGGTCGTGCTCACCGCGGAAGCGGGCCTCGACCAGTTCCTTCTGCGTCTTGCGGCCGCGGGTGTGCCGGTCGACGTAGCCGAGCACCATCGCGCCGACGGCGGCGGTGATGAGCAGCGCCGAGGTCAGCTCGAACGGGAAGACGTAGTCGGTGAACAGGGCCTTGCCGATGTTGTAGACGTTGCCCTGGCCGCCGTTCGCGGTCTCGCCCGCCAGGCCGACCGGCCGGACGTCGGTGAACGCGCGGGCGACGGCGGCCACGATCAGCACCGCGAGCCCGACGCCGAACACCGTGGCCCACAACCGCTGGCCGCGCAGCACCTCGACGACCGAGTCCGAGGAGTCCCTGCCCACCAGCATGAGCACGAACAGGAACAGCATCATGATCGCGCCGGTGTAGACGATGATCTGCACGAACCCGAGGAACGGGCCCTGCTGGACCATGTAGATGACCCCGAGGCTGAGCATGGTCAGCACCAGGAACAGCGCCGAGTGCACCGCGTTGCGGGCGAAGAGCATGCCGAGCCCGCCAGCGAGGGCGAGCGGGCCGAGCACCCAGAACGCGATCGCCTCACCGGTGGTGACGTGCGTCGCGGCCTCCTGGGCCAACAGGAGAGCGCTCACTTCGCCGCCTCCGCGTTCCGAGCCAGCTGCGGGCCGTTGACGTAGTAGTCCTGCTCGTTCTCACCGAGGCGCATCGGGTGCGGCGGCTGCTCCATGCCGGGCAGTAGCGGCGCCAGCAGCTGCTCCTTGGTGTAGATCAGCCGCTGCCGGTCGTCGTCGGCGAGCTCGAAGTCGTTGAGCATGGTCAGCGACCGGGTCGGGCAGGCCTCGACGCACAGGCCGCAGCCGATGCAGCGCAGGTAGTTGATCTGGTAGTCGGCGCCGTAGCGCTCACCAGGGGAGTAGCGGTCGTCGTCGGTGTTGTCGCCGCCCTCGACGAAGATCGCGTCGGCCGGGCAGGCCCACGCGCACAGCTCGCAGCCGACGCACTTCTCCAGCCCGTCCGGGTGCCGGTTGAGCTGGTGGCGGCCGTGGTAGCGGGGCGCGGTGCCGGGGAAGTTCTCCGGGTACTCCTCGGTGACGACCTTCTTGAACATCGTCGAGAACGTCACGCCGAACCCCTTGAGGGGGTCGAAGATGCTCACTGCCCAGCCTCCTTCTGCACGTCGGCGCCCGCACCGACGGCCGCCTTCTCCCGCCTGCGGCGCACCCTGGGCTTGAGGTCGG
Organism: Actinokineospora globicatena; assembly: GCF_024171945.1. Lineage (GTDB taxonomy): Bacteria > Actinomycetota > Actinomycetes > Mycobacteriales > Pseudonocardiaceae > Actinokineospora > Actinokineospora globicatena. The sequence goes on along the minus strand of NZ_JAMTCR010000002.1, from coordinate 1,509,263 downwards.
CCTTGTCCGGGACCTTGAGGTCGAGCGGCGGGACCGGGTAGCCACCGCCGGTGACCGGTACGACCGGCCCGTCCGGCGCCGGTGCCCGCTCGGGCAGCAGGAACACCACGCCGATGAGCACCAGCAGCGCGATGCCGCCGACGATGAGGAAGGTGCTGGTCGAGATCTCGCTCTCGTTGCGGATCGCGCGCAGCGCGACCACGAGCACGATCCAGACCAGGTTGGCCGGGACGAGGACCTTCCAGCCCAGCCGCATGAACTGGTCGTAGCGCATCCGGGGCAGCGTGCCGCGCAGCCAGATGAAGACGAACAGGAAGATCCAGGTCTTGCCGAAGAACCACAGCAGCGGCCACCAGCCGGTGTTGAAGTAGTTCTCGTCGATCAGCGAGATCGGCCACGGCGCCATGTACCCGCCGAAGAACAGCGTGGTGCAGAAGGCGGAGACGATGACCATGTTGACGTACTCGGCGAGGAAGAACAGCGCGAACTTCATCGAGCTGTACTCGGTGTGGAAACCGCCGACCAGCTCGGACTCGGCCTCGGGGAGGTCGAACGGCGCCCGGTTGGTCTCGCCGATCATCGAGATGAAGTAGATGACGAAGCTGGGGATCAGCAGGTAGAAGTACCAGCCGCTGGCCTGCTTGTCGACGATGTCACCGGTGGACAGCGATCCCGAGTAGAGGATCACGGCCACGATGGACAGTCCCATCGCGATCTCGTAGGAGATCACCTGCGCCGCCGACCGCAGACCGCCCAGCAGCGGGTACGGGGAGCCGGAGGACCAGCCCGCGAGCACGATGCCGTAGACGCCCATCGAGGAGCAGGCCAGCACCACCAGCACGCCGACCGGCAGGTCGACCAGCTGCAGCACGGTGCGCTCGCCGAAGATCGAGACCTCCGGGCCGAACGGGATCACCGAGAAGGCCAGGAACGCCGGGATGGTGGACATGATCGGGGCCAGGAAGTACACCTTCCGGTCCGCGGTGTCCGGGATGATCTGCTCCTTGAACGGGAGCTTGATCGCGTCGGCGATGGACTGGAACCAGCCGTTGGGCCCGACCCGGTTGGGACCGGGCCGGTGCTGCATCCTGGCGACGATCTTGCGCTCCAGGATGATCATTGCCATCGTCGCCACCGCGCCGAGCAGCAGCAGCACGACCGCCTTGATCAGGATCAGCCAGATCGGGTCGTCGGCCAGGAGTTGGGCCCTGGTCATGAATTGCCTCCACTCACCGTCACCACGGCACCGTGGCCGACCCCGAGGGTCCTGCGCACGGTCGAGCCCGCGGAGTTGCCTGGCAGCCAGACAACGCCGTCCGGCAGGTCCGCGATCTGAACCGGCACGGTGACCGCGCCGCGGTCGGTCGCCACCCTGGCGGTTCCCGCGACACCGAGGTCGGTCGCGGTCTTGAGCGAGAGCCGGGCGTAGACCTGGCGCGCGGTACCAGCCAGGTTCGGCTCACCGTCCTGCGCCGACCCGTTGTCCAGCAGCTGCCGCCAGCTCGCCAGCACGGCCTGCCCGGCACCGGCCGTCGGCGCCGCGGTGGCCGCGACGTCCGGGGCGGTGGCCGAGCGGGCGACCGAGCCGAGCCTGGCCAGGTCGGCCGCGCTCGCGGCCGGGGTCTGGGTGAACAGGTCGACGTCCATCTCGACGGCGAGCGAGTCCAGGACCCGGCCGTCGGGCAGCGCGCCGGTGCTCTCCAGGGTGCTGCCGAACTCGCGGCGGCGACCCTCCCAGTTGAGGTAGCTGCCGGACTTCTCCACCGCGGGGGCGATCGGCAGCACCACGTCGGCGAGCGCGGTCGCCGCGCTGTGCCGCAGTTCCAGGCTCACCACGAACCCGGCCTCGGCGATCGCGCGCAGCGCCAGCTCCGGGTCGGCCAGGTCGTACGGGTCGACCCCGCCGATGACCAGGCCGTCGAGCTTGTGGTTGTCGGCGGCGGCGAGGATCGCGTCGGTGTCGCGGCCCGGTGTCGCGGGCAGCGAACCGGCGGCCAGGCCCCAGGTCTGCTCGACCGCGGCGCGGGCGTCGGCGTCGGCGACCAGGCGGCCACCTGGCAGCAGGGTCGGCGCGGCACCGGCGTCGAGCGCGCCGCGCTCACCGGCCCGCCGCGGGATCCAGGCGATCTTGGCGCCGGTCGAGCCAGCCAGCCGCAGCACCGCGCTGAGCAGGCCGGGGACCTGCGCGGCGCGCTCGCCGACCAGGATCACCGACCCTGCGGTGCCGAGGGCGGCGGTGACGTCGGGGGCGTGCGCGGCGAGACCGTCGAGCGCGGCAGGCTCGCTGCCGGGAACACAGGCGAGCAGCGTGCCGTTGGTCTTGGTGACGCTCGGCGTCGTCCACTGGCCGAGGTGGAAGACCTTCGTCCGGTTCTTGCGGGCCGCCTTGCGCAGCCGCAGGAACACGATCGGGGCCTCCTCCTCCGGGTCGAGCGCGACCAGCAGCGCGGCCGGGGCGTGCTCGATGCCGGTGAAGGTCACCCCGGTCTCCGGGGTGGTGCCGACCACAGTGGACGCCAGGAACTCCAGCTCCTCGGCCGAGTGCGGCCGGGCGCGGAAGTCGATGTCGTTGGTGCCCAGCGCGATCCGGGCGAACTTGGCGTAGGAGTAGGCGTCCTCGACGGTCAGCCGACCGCCCGCGAGCACCCCGACGCCCTTGCCGTCGCGCGCCTTGACCAGCCCGGCCGCCGCGACCTGCAGCGCCTCGGTCCAGCTGGACTCGACGAGCTCACCGGTCGCCGCGTCGCGCACCAGCGGCCGGGTGATCCGGTCGCCGAGGGTGGCGTAGCGGAAGGCGAAGCGGCCCCGGTCGCAGATCCACTCCTCGTTGACCTCGGGGTCGTCGCCAGCGAGCTTGCGCATGACCTTGCCGCGCCGCCAGTCCGTGCGCTCGGCGCACCCGGAGGAGCAGTGCTCGCACACGCTCGGGGTGGACACCAGGTCGAACGGGCGGGACCGGAACCGGTAGGCGGCGCTGGTGAGCGCGCCGACCGGGCAGATCTGGATGGTGTTGCCGGAGAAGTAGCTCTGGAAGGGCTTCTCCTCGGCGATGCCGATCTGCTGCTGGGCGCCGCGCTCGAGCAGCTCGATGAACGGGTCACCGGCGATCTGCGCGGAGAACCGGGTGCAGCGCTGGCACAGCACGCAGCGCTCCCGGTCGAGCAGCACCTGGGTGGACACCGGGATCGGCTTGGCGAAGGTCCGCTTGGTCTCGACGAAGCGGGACTCGGTGCGGCCGTGCGCCATCGCCTGGTTCTGCAGCGGGCACTCGCCGCCCTTGTCGCAGATCGGGCAGTCCAGCGGGTGGTTGATGAGCAGCAGCTCCATCACACCCTGCTGCGCCTTGTCGGCGACCGGCGAGGTCAGCTGGGTCTTGACCACCATGCCGTCGGCGACGGTGATGGTGCAGGAGGCCTGCGGCTTGGGCATCGGCCGCCCGCCCATCTCGACCTCGACGAGGCACTGGCGGCAGGCCCCGGCCGGTTCGAGCAGCGGGTGGTCGCAGAACCGGGGGATCTGGATGCCGAGGCGCTCCGCGGTGCGGATGACCAGCTCGCCCTTGGGGGCGTCCACCTCGTGGCCGTCGACGACGAGCCGCACGTAGCCCTCCGGCACCGGCGGCTTCGTCGTGGTGGGGTTCTCCGGCGCGATGGTCATGACTGCGCTCCTGCGTAAGCCTGGGAGTTGCGCCCCGCGCGGTTCTGGTCGCACAGCGCCAGGAACTCGTCGCGGAAGTACTTGATGCCGCTGGTGATCGGGCTGACCGCGCCGTCGCCGAGCGCGCAGAACGACCGGCCCAGGATGTTGTCGCAGATGTCGAGCAGGGTGTCGATGTCGGACTCGGTGCCCTTGCCCTCGACCATCCGCTCCAGGATCCCGGTGAGCCAGTAGGTCCCCTCGCGGCACGGGGTGCACTTGCCGCAGGACTCGTGCTCGTAGAACTGCGTCCACTTCATCACGGCCCACGGCACGGACACGGTCTCGTTGAAGACCATCACCGCGGTGGTGCCGAGCATGGAGCCCGCGGCCGCCGCGCCCTCGAAGTCCAGCGGGACGTCGAGGTGCTCGGCGGTGAACATCGGGGTCGACGAGCCGCCCGGGGTCCAGAACTTGAGCGGGACGCCGTCCTTCATGCCACCGGCCAACTCGAGCAGCTCGCGCAGCGTGGTGCCCAGCGGCGCCTCGAACTGGCCGGGGTTGGTGACGTGCCCGGAGATCGAGTAGATCTTCGGGCCGGGCGACTTCTCGGTGCCCATGGTGCGGAACCAGTCCGAGCCGCCGTTGACGATGAACGGCACGCTGGCGATGGTCTCGACGTTGTTCACCGTGGTCGGTGCGGCGTAGAGGCCCGCGGCGGCGGGGAACGGCGGCTTGAGCCGCGGCTGGCCGCGACGGCCCTCCAGCGAGTCGAGCAGCGCGGTCTCCTCACCGCAGATGTAGGCGCCCGCCCCGGCGTGGACGGTGATCTCCAGGTCGAACCCGGAGCCCAGGATGTCCTTGCCGAGGTAGCCCGCCGCGTGCGCCTCGCGCACCGCGGCGTTGAGGCGGCGGATGCAGTGCAATGCCTCGCCGCGCACGTAGATGAAGCAGTGGTGCGACCGCATCGCGTACGAGGCGATGACGCAGCCCTCGATCAGCGAGTGCGGGTCGGCCATCATCAGCGGGATGTCCTTGCAGGTCCCCGGCTCGCCCTCGTCGGCGTTGATCACCAGGTAGTGCGGCTTGTCCTCGTTGGGGGGCATGAACGACCACTTGATGCCCGCCGGGAAGCCCGCGCCGCCACGACCGCGCAGACCGGATGCCTTCACCAGCTCGACGAGCTGCTCGGGGGTGCCCGCGAGCGCCTTGCGCAGCGCGGTGTAGCCCTCGAGCTGCTCGTAGGTCTTGATCGACCACGAGGTCGGGGACAGCCAGCGCTTGGTCAGCACCGGGGTCACCGGGGCGGGCTTGTTCACCGGGGTAGTCACTTCTTCTCCACCTCCGGGAGGGGCGGGTTCGGCATGGCGGGCGCGGTCCAGCCGCGGTCCTCGGCCAGCTTGGCGCCGCGCAGGGTCTCGACCGCGGCCGACGGACCGTCCACAGTGGCCCGGTAGCCCGGCTCGTCCTCGGGCCAGAACCCGGCCAGCTCCAGCTCCGCGGTGCGGAAGTCGCGCAGCGGGGCGCCCCGGGTCGGCGCGGGCTTCTCGCCGCGGCGCAGCGCGTCCACCAGCTCGACGGCCTTCTCCGGGGTCTGGTTGTCGTAGAACTCGTAGTTGACCTGGATGACCGGACCGAGGTCGCAGGCCGCCAGGCACTCGGCGTGCTCCAGCGTGATCGAACCGGGCGCACCGGGCTCGCCCGCGGTCTCGTTGTGGCCGACGCGCTTGCCGCCCTCACCGAGGTGCTCGCCGAGCTTCTTGTAGATCTCGTCGCCGCCCAGCACCGCGCACAGCGTGTTGGTGCAGACGCTGACCAGGTGCTCGCCGCAGGTCTTGCGCTTGTACATGGTGTAGAAGGTCGCGACCGCGCTGACCTCGGCGGCGCTCAGGTTCAGCTGCAGGGCGCAGAACTGGATGCCCGCCTGGCTGACCCTGCCCTCGACCGACTGCACCAGGTGCAGCATCGGCAGCAGCGCCGACCGCGCCTGCGGGTAGCGCGCGATGATCGCCTGCGCCCGCTCGACGGTCAGCCCGTCGAAGACGCTGAGGTCCTCGGCGATGTCGGTGACCAGGTGCTCGGCCTCGACCGGGGAGACGGCCAGCACGTCGGTGTCACCCACCGACGCCTGGTGCGTCCGCCCGGCGCCGACGCTGGAGCCGCCGTACGTGGAACCGGTGCTGCTCAACGGTCACACCCTCCCATCACGGGGTCGATCGACGCCACGGCCGCGATCACGTCGGCGACCTGGCCGCCCTCGGACATCGCGGGCATCGACTGCAGGTTCACGAAGCTGGGTTCGCGCACGTGCACGCGCAGCGGGCGGGTACCGCCGTCGGAGACCAGGTGGTAGCCCAGTTCGCCGCGCGGGGACTCCACCGGCACGTACACCTGGCCCGCCGGGACGTGGAAGCCCTCGGTGACCAGCTTGAAGTGGTGGATCAGCGACTCCATCGACTGACCCATGATCTTGCGGACGTGCTCGAGGGAGTTGCCCATGCCGTCCGGGCCGATGGTCAGCTTGGCGGGCCAGGCGACCTTCTGGTCCTCGACCATCACCGGGCCGGGCTCGAGCTTCTTGAGCGCCTGGTTGATGATCCGCAGCGACTGGTGGATCTCCTCGACGCGCAGCAGGTAGCGGGCGAAGGAGTCGGCGTCGTTGGAGGTCGGGACCTCGAAGTCGTACTCCTCGTAGCCCAGGTACGGCTCGGTCTTGCGCAGGTCCCACGGCAGGCCCGCGGAGCGCAGGATCGGGCCGGTGACGCCGAGCGCGAGGCAGGCGTCCACCGGGAGGTAGCCGACGTCCTTGAGCCGGTTGCGCCAGATCGGCTGACCGGTCAGCAGCTTGTCGTAGTCCGGCAGCCGCTTGTTCATCGTCTGCAGGAACTCTTTGACCTTGACCTCGTAGCCGTCCGGCAGGTCCTGGGCCACGCCACCGGGGCGGATGAACGCGTGGTTCATCCGCAGGCCGGTGATGAACTCCAGCACGTGCAGCGCTTCCTCGCGCTCGCGGAAGCCGGAGGTCATCGCGGTCAGCGAGCCCAGCTCCATGCCGCCGGTGGCCAGCGCCACCAGGTGCGAGGAGATGCGGTTGATCTCCAGCAGCAGCACCCGGATGACCTGCGCCCGGCGCGGCGCCTCGATGCCCAGCAGCTTCTCCACCGCGAGGCAGTAGGCGGCCTCGTTGGACAGCGGCGCCAGGTAGTCCATCCGCGTCACGAAGGTGACGCCCTGGGTCCAGGTCCGGTACTCGCAGTTCTTCTCGATGCCGGTGTGCAGGTAGCCGATGACGCTGCGGGCCTGGGTGACCGACTCGCCCTCGAGCTCGAGCACCAGCCGCAGCACGCCGTGCGTGGACGGGTGCTGCGGACCGAGGTTGATGACGATGCGCTCGTCGTGGATGGCGTCCTCGAGGACGGTGTCCCAGTCGCCGCCGGTGACCGTGTAGACGCGGCCCTCGGTGGTGTCCCTGGAGCTGGCATCCTGGATGTTCTCGCTGGTGGTCACGAGTACGACCTCCGCTGGTCCGGCGGAGGGATCTCCGCGCCCTTGTACTCCACCGGGATCCCGCCGAGCGGGTAGTCCTTGCGCTGGGGGTGGCCGTCCCAGTCGTCCGGCATGAGGATGCGGGTCAGCGCGGGGTGGCCGTCGTAGACGATGCCGAACATGTCCCAGGCCTCGCGCTCCTGCCAGTCGGCGGTCGGGTAGACCTCGACCACCGAGGGGATGTGCGCGTCGTCCACGTCCACGGCGACCTCGAGCCGGATCCGGCGCCGGTAGGTCATCGACGTGAGGTGGTACACCGAGTGCAGGCGCTGCGGCACGTCCACGCCGTAGTCCACACCGGACACCGAGCTGCACAGCTCGAAGCGCAGCGCGGGCTCGTCGCGCAGCAACCGGCACAGCTCGAGCAGGTGGTCGCGGTGGACGTAGTAGGTGATCTCGCCGCGGTCGACGGTGACCTGCTGGATCGCGTCCGCCGGAACGCCCCTGGTCGCCATCGCGGCGTTGAGGTCGTCGGTGAACTCGTCGAACCAGCCGCCGTAGGGCCGCTCGGCCGGGGCCGGGCTGTAGGCGGGCAGCACGAGACCGCCGAAGCCGGAGGTGTCGCCGGTGCCCGCGACGTTGAACATGCCCTTGCGGGTGCGACCGGCCTGGACCGGCTCGGCGGGCGCGTTGGTGTGCTCGGCGACGGCGGTGGGGTCGTTGAGCCCCTCGGCGGGCTGCTGGGCGCTGGAGTGCGCGGCGCCCGTCTCCTTGCCCGCGTCGGCTTCCGGTGTGGTGGGGTTGTCAGCCATCAGGTCACTTCTTCTTGGCGAACTTCACGGATGAGGCAATCAGTTCCGTGCGGGCACCGCTGGCCGCGCGGATCGCCGCGCGGGTCGCGTTGATCGGCTCGTCGCCGATCTTGGCGTGCAGCTTGAGGATCGCGTCGAGCAGCATCTCCGGCCGCGGCGGGCAGCCGGGCAGGTACATGTCCACCGGGACCACGTGGTCGACGCCCTGCACCACGGCGTAGTTGTTGAACATGCCGCCGGAGGAGGCGCACACGCCCATCGCCAGCACCCAGCGCGGCTCGGCCATCTGGTCGTAGATCTGGCGCAGCACCGGGGCCATCTTGTTGGTCACCCGACCGGCCACGATCATCAGGTCCGCCTGGCGCGGCGAGGCCCGGAAGGCCTCCATGCCGAACCGGGCGATGTCGTAGCGCGGGCCGCCGGTGGTCATCATCTCGATGGCGCAGCAGGCCAGGCCGAACGTCGCGGGCCACAGCGAGTTCTTGCGGCCCCAGTTCACCAGCTTCTCCAGGCTGGCCAACATGATGCCGTTGGGAAGCTTCTCCTCGATACCCATGTCCGTCCGCCCCCCTTTCAGTTCCAGTCGAGCCCGCCGCGCCGCCACACGTAGGCGTAGGCGAAGCCGACTGTCGCGATGAACAAGAAGATCTCGACCAGGCCGAACAGGCCGAGGAAGTCCGCCGACACCGCGAACGGGTAGAGGAACACCATCTCGATGTCGAAGAGGATGAAGAGCATGGCGGTCAGGTAGTACGCGACCGGGACGCGACCACCGCCGATGACCGGCTGCGGCGACGGCTCGATGCCGCACTCGTAGGCGGCCACCTTCGCCCGGTTGTAGCGGCTGGGTCCGAGCAGCGGACCGAGCAGCGCGGAGAACACGGCGAAGCCCGCGGCCAGCACGAACATGACCACCAGGGGCAGGTAGACACCCAGGTTGGACACCACGTCCGGCGGCTGTGCCGATGGTGCTAGGGCTAGCGACTCCGTGAGCAAAGGCCTGAGCGTGGGCACCTTCGTCGTCCTTTCCCGCGTCCTCGGCCGGAACCCTATGGGCCCTGGTTCTCACCACCGTCGGTTAGGCTCACCTAACCGACAGTTTGACGCGCTTGTGAAAACATTCACAAGCTCGGCTCGGAGTTGTGAACGGCTTCACACGCGTCCCGGCCAGTGTAGGACCTTGCTCACAGCCGGAAACCGGACCCCCTCGGCAACTCTCCGTGAACACTCGATGATCCTTTCCAGACCGCTGACCAGCGCTAACGCGCCGCTTGCACCAGCTACCAGACCAATTCGAGAACTCATCGAATGAATTCTGGTGCGCGGTACGGAATCGCGCAGTCCAGCCACACAACCGAGTGATAGACCCGAACTCAACCCCCCGAATACCCGGCCGACCCAGTAGCTTGACCCCCGAGAGTCCCCCGCCGCGGGCGGCGGACGAGCCGTGCGGTCAGGTGCTCCCCGGGGCAGACCGGGACCCTGACCGCGCGCACCAGAGGAGTCCCCCGTCGTGGGCGGGCGGCGAGTCGTACGGCCAGGTGCTCCCCGGGGAATACCGGGGGACCCTGGCCCTGCGCATGTCTTGAGGCTGATCAATCACTGTCTGATCGGGACAGCGCACTCGGTCACCCGGGGGGCGAGCATGTCCCACGGCTCAGAAGCACCCGCAAGGCCTGTATGGGCAGCGCCAGCGAAGATGGCGGCAGCCCAGAGCAGTCACACCCCGGACGTGCAGTTCGTCAACGAGGCGTTCCGAACACTTCGCCCGACCCCGCTCTTGCTCCGCGATGGCGACCGCCGTTCCGAGCACGACCACATGACTGCCACCCGCTGCGGCAAGAGTTCTGGCAGCCTGCATCCGCGCTTCGCGCTTCATGTCGTGCCAGTGGAGCTTGCCGCTCTTGTTTCTGCCACGAAGGCATAGGGGTCAGGCGCTGGGGGTCAGGCGGGTGGCGGCGGTGATGATGCGGTCGTAGGCGTCGCCGTCCTTGGGGTCGTAGAGGCCTGCGAGGAGTTTGAGGACGAGCTTCATCAGGGTCTTGCGGGGCAGGCCGTACTTGGTGGCGACGCCCATGACGGTGGGGTTGCCGATGAGGCGGGAGAAGACGTTGCCGAGGCGGTAGTAGCTGCCGAGGGCTTGGCGCATGGCGACGGGGTAGCCCTCGAGGGCGCGTTCGCGGGCGGGGCCCTCGGCGCGGGCGAGGGCCTGCACCACGACCTCGGCGGCGATGCGGGCCGATTCCATGGCGTAGCCGATGCCCTCGCCGTTGAACGGGTTGACCATGCCGCCCGCGTCGCCGACCAGCAGCAGGCCGTCGCGGTAGTGCGGGGTGCGGTTGAAGCCCATGGGCAGGGCAGCGCCGCCGACCTTGCCGATGGCGTTGGGTTCGCGGAAGCCCCACTCCTCGGGGGTGCCGTCCAGCCAGGAGCGCATCAGCTGGCGGTAGTCGGTGCTGCCGAAGGCCTTGGACGTGGACAGGATGCCGAGGCCGACGTTGACCGTGCCGTCGCCCATGCCGAAGATCCAGCCGTAGCCGGGCAGCAGCACCGGGTTGGCCGGGTCGGAGCGGTCCCACAGCTCCAGGTGCGACTCCAGGTAGTCGTCCTTGCTGCGCGGCGAGGCGTAGTACCTGCGGACCGCGACCCCCATCGGCCTGCTGTCGATCTTCTCCATGCCGACCGACAGGGCCAGCCGGGCCGACACGCCGTCGCAGGCGAGGACCAGCGGCGCGCGGTAGGTGACCGGGGCCTTGTCCGGACCGGCCTTGGCGCTGACGCCGACGACCCGGCCGCGCTCGACGACCGCGCCGGTGACCGTGGTCTGCTCCAGCAGCCGGGCCCCGGCGCGCTGCGCGGTGCGGGCCAGCATCTCGTCGAAGTCCTGACGGGGGCGGACGACGCCGTATGGGGGGAACGTGGCCAGGTCCGGCCAGTCCAGCTCCATGGTGATGCCGCCGCCGACCACACGCAGGCCGCGGTTGTGCAGCCAGCCCGCTTCCTCGCGGGTGTCGATACCCAGGTCGATGAGCTGCTTGACGCCGCGCGGGGTCAGCCCGTCGCCGCAGACCTTCTCCCGGGGGAAGGTGCTCTTCTCCAGCAGGAGCACGTCGAGCCCGGCCCTGGCCAGGTAGGTCGCCGCGGTCGACCCGGCTGGACCGGCACCGACCACGATGACCTCAGCGTCCTCGCCAGCCTTGCGGCGGCCGACAGTCGTGCTCATCGCGCTCCTTGTGAAAGCCTTCACGTACTCGGTCGAGTCTAGAGGCAAGTGAAACGGCTGGACTGTGATCAGCGATCCACCGGGGACGCGCCAGAGCAGGAGACGCCGCTGATGACCGACCCAGACCAGGCCACACCGGCGTTCGGCATCCCCGTGGTGCAGCTCCCACCAGATCTTCCCCGAGCCAAGCCCGCGCGCGCCGCCCGGTTCGTCGCATCCGCTCTTATCCTCCTCAGCACCGCTGTCGCCCTCTTAGCGGCATGGCAGTCGTGGCGGTCGTATTGGCTGGTCAGGGACGTGTTCTCGGCAGTGCCAACGGTCACGGAGGACCAACTGCGGGAAGCGACAGAGCGCACCACCCTCCTGTCTTACGCCTGGCTGGCCGGGGTAGCGCTATCCGGCATCGCGTTCCTGGCGTGGCTCTGGCGCGCACGGATCAACTCCGCCCGCATGTGTGACGCGCCTCAACGGCTGCGCATCCGGTGGGCGGTGCTCGCGTGGTTCGTACCGATCGGCAACCTGTGGCTGCCGCAGATGGTGCTAGGCGACGTCTGGCGCGCGAGCAGGCCCGACACCCCCGCACGGGGCGGCGACCTGCGGAAGGTCCCCGCGAGCAAGCTGATCGCGATCTGGTGGGCGCTGTTCGTGCTGATGCACGCCGTCGACCTGTTCGCGGTCAACCTGCTGACCCGGGACAGCTCGGTCGCCACCTTCGAGTCGGTCTTCTTCGCCAACTCGATCAGCGGCGGCCTAGCCGTGCTCACCGCCTTGGCCATCCTCATCATCATGCGCCGCGTCGACCGCTGGCAGGACGACCGCGAGCTCATCCGCTAGACCGCGCTGGTCCTTCCTGGCCGCGTCGCTCTCGCCGCGCTGGCCCCTCCCCGCCGGTCCCGGCCGGGTCGGTCCTGATCAGGTCGCTCCTCTGCGCATCGGCCCGTCCGCGTCGGTACCCAGCCGGGTCGGTTCTCTCCGCCTCGATCCTGGCCGCGTCGGCCTCGACCAACAGCCGCACAGTCCCCTGACCAGGTGAAATCCCTTGCCACTCCCCCTCATTTCCCCAGTTCGCGTTATCCACAACCCCTCGAGTTGTCCACAGGCAACCGCGACCCCTTCGCGCCGACCCCCACCCCCGGTAGACTGGCATCGGGGACGCCCCCCGGAGAGGGTGGGGGCTGGGAGTCGCGGGGACGGCCTCCGGAAGCGGGCTGACGCGGCCGCCGGGGTGGCGTGGGGTGGGCCTCCGAGAGCTGAGCGGGGCTTCGGGAGCGGCGGGACGGCTTGTGGGCGCCTGGTGCCGACGTTCGGGGCTTCGAGGGGATTGCCGGCGAGAGAGGGCTAGGCCGGGTTGATCGCTCGGTGCAGGGCGACGACGCCGAAGGTGAGGTTGAGCCATTCGACGTCGCGCCAGCCCGCGGTGGCGATGAGCTGGGCCACGGCGCGCTGGTCGTGCCAGTCGCGCATGGACTCGGCGAGGTAGGAGTAGGCCTCGCTGTTGGACGAGAACGGCTTGGTGATCAGGGGCAGACCGCGCAGCACGGTGTTGCGGTAGAGCCAACGCAGCGGGCGCAGCGGCGGTTGAGAGACCTCGCAGATCACCAGGCGGCCGCCGGGGCGGACGACGCGGCGCATCTCGGTGAGGGCAGCGACGGTGTCGTTCATGTTCCGCAGGCCGAAGGACACGGTGACCGCGTCGAAGGCGTCGGTGGCGAACGGCAGGTGGAACGCGTCGGCGGCGACCCTGGGCACCCCCCGGTCGGCACCCCCGCGCAGCATCTCCAGGGAGAAGTCGGCCGCGACGCACCAGGCGCCGGAGCGGGCGTACTCCACCGTGGACACGGCGGTCCCGGCGGCGAGGTCGAGCACCTTCTCCCCCGGCGCGGCGTCGAGCACCTGGCGGGTGATCTCGCGCCAGCGGCGGTCGAAGCCCATCGTCATCACCGTGTTGGTGCGGTCGTACCCCTTGGCGACCCCGTCGAACATCACGGCGATGTCGCGGGGGTCCTTGTCCAAACCGGCGCGGGCCATCATGTGCGCAGACTACGAGGGTCCGTGCAATCGCGTCATGCCAGGCTCATGGCGGTGAGCATCCCCCGCACGGAGCTGGGCCAATCGAACTCCTCCGCGCGCGCCCGTGCCGCCGCTCGCCGGTCGTGTTCCGGCACCGATAAGAGGCCCTCGACAGCTCCGGCGAACGCGGGCGCGTCATCGGATACGGCTTGACCACAGCCTGGCCTGACGATCTCCGGTAGCGCTGACGACTCCGAGACCACGACAGGTGTACCGGACGCGAGGGCCTCTAGAGCCGCGAGCCCGAAGGTCTCGTGCGGGCCAGGGGCGAGGGAGACGTCTGCGGTGGCTAACAGCCGGGCGACGTCTGCGCGGTCGGCAACGAAACCGAGGAACGTCACAGGTAGGCCTGCCGCACGCCTGCGCAACGAGGCCATCTTCGGCCCGTCGCCCGCCACTACGAGTCGGACCTTGGTCCCTGCGGCGTGGAGCTCGGCGAGGGTATCGATGCTGCGGTCGACGTGCTTCTCAGGTGACAGGCGGCCGCAGTGGACTAACAGCGCGTCGGCACCCATGGCGAGTTCGGAGCGGAGAGTGCTGTCTCGGCGAGTGGGGGTAAACGTGATCAGGTCGACGCCTAGCGGTACGCGGGCGACGTTGGTCACGCCGATGCGGTCGAACTCGGCGCGCGCGAACCCGGTAGTGCACACGACGGTGTCGTAGTTGTCCGCCATCCGTCGGTTTGCGGCATCGGCGACGGACCGGGCCACCACGCCAGATAGCAGAAACTGCTGCAAGAGCCGGTCTAGGCGCTCGTGGGAGATGACGACACTCGGGATCCCGCGCTCGGCAGCCCAACGCCCCATGCCGCGCAAGGTAAGCCTGTCTGACACCTCTAGACGGTCTGGCTTCAGCCTGGACAAGAGCGCCGACACCCGAAGTGGGTCGACGGCTCTATAGCCACCGGTGCCGGGAATGTGCGGAGCAGGCAGGGTTATCCGGCGAACTCCACTTTGCAGCAACTCATCACCGGTACGTCTACCAGGCACGACTAGAACAACCTCGTGTCCGCAGGCCACATAGCCCGCGCCGAGGTGGTGCAATGCGGTGCGCAGTCCGCCCGAGCGTGGGCCATAGAAGTTGGCGAGCTGCACGATCCGCATGGCTTACGCGGCCTTCGACCTTCTTCCCAGCGCGACCGCGTCGTAGTGGCCGAGGAGTTCCTCGCACACCGCGCTCCAGGTTCTACCGAGCACCGCCGCCCTGCCTGCCGCCCCCATCCGACGGCGCAACAACGCGTCGGTAAGCCTGTCTACGACAGGTACCAACTGCTCGGCGAAGTGGTCCGGGTCGAGCAAGAACCCAGTACGACCGTGGTCCACGAGATCACGCGGCCCACCAGCGTCCGGCGCGACTACCGGCAATCCGGACGCCATAGCCTCTTGCACTGCCTGGCAGAACGTCTCGTGCGGGCCCGTGTGCACAAACACGTCCAGGCTGGCATAAGCGGCGGCCAAGTCAGCGCCGTCGCGGAAGCCCAGGAACGCCGCGTTGGGCATCCGCTCCCGCAGCACCTTCGAGTCCGGCCCGTCGCCTACGACCACCACGCGCACACCAGGCAACGCGTCGAGCGCGGCTAGATGCTCCACACGCTTCTCCGGCGCGAGCCTGCCCACGTAACCGACGAGCAGCTCACCGTTGGGCGCTAGCTGGGACCGCAACGACCGGTCGACGTGCTCGGGCGCGAACCGGCGGATGTCGACACCGCGCGCCCACCGGTGCACCCGGGGAACGCCGTGCCCGGTCAGGTCGGCCACCGCGGCCGACGACGGCGCCAGGGTCCGGTCGGCGCCGGAGTGCAGCCTGCGGATCCACCGCCACGCCGCGCGCGACCCCCGGCTCAGGCCGTAGGACGCGGCGAACCCGGCGACATCGGTCTGGTAGACCGCCACGGTCGGCACCCCGAGCCGCTTCGCCGCCCACAACCCGCCCGCGCCGAGCACGAAGGGTGACGCCAGGTGCACCACGTCCGGGTCGAACTCGGCGAGGTCGGTCAGCACCTTGGGGGTGGGCAGCCCGATCGGCAGCGAGGTGATCACCGGGAGGTCGACCGCCCTGACCCGGACGACGTCGACGCCCAGGTGGCGGTCCGGCCCGGGCCCCGGCGCGATGACCATCGCCCGGTGCCCGCGCTGGTTGAGGTGTTCGAGCACCCGCAGGACGGAGTTGGTGACGCCGTTCACCTGGGGCAGGAAGCTCTCGGTCACGATGGCGACGCGCACGGGTGCGACCGTCGCACCCCGTGCCGTCATCGGGGTGGTCGACCGCGTGACAGCGCGGCGAACGACACCGGAACAGCGGGTGGGTACCGCCGGAACGACCAACCTTGGCCTGGCGCTACCCGGCTTTTCATGTTCCGGACGCGCCCCGGCCACACGGTGTGGTCACTCTAGGTTGGCATGACGCTCTTGTCCTCCCGCTCCCGCAAGCCGGTGGAACCGGGGCTGCTGTCCCGGGCCTTGGAGGTCGCGGGCCGGCTGGCCAACGACGCGACCGACGTGATCACCGCGACCGCGGGCCGCGGCGCCCGACCGGTGGTGCTCGACTCCCCGTTCGACTGGGTGACCGACACCGACCGCATCCTGGAGCGGCACACCCGCCGGGTCCTGACCGCCGAGTTCCCCGGCATCCCGGTCGTCGGCGAGGAGTTCGGCGCCGACCTCGGCTCCGACGAGTCCGAGTACCGCTGGGTGGTCGACCCGGTCGACGGCACCGCCAACTACATCGCGGGTGTCCCCTGGTGCGCCTACAGCCTCGCCCTCGTCGACGCCGAAGGCCCCGTCGTCGGTGTGGTCGCGGACCCGTACCGCAGCCAGATCTACGCGGCGGCGCGCGGACGAGGCGCCCGCGCCAACGGCGTCCGCGTGCAACTGACCGACCGGACGTCGACGGCGGGCACGATCGTGTGCACGGAACTCGCGCGCAACGGACCGTGGCCGGGCATGGGCGGGTTCATCGAACGCGCATCCGCCGCACACGCAGGCGTCCGGGTCCTGGGGTCGGCCGCCCTTGCTGTCGCACAGGTCGCTTTGGGCCACGCGGCCGCAGCGGTGCTACACAGCTACCACGAGTGGGACGTTGCTGGAGCTGTCGCATTGGCACTGGAATCGGGCGCGCTGGTGCTCGACCGCCGTGGTGAGGACGCACCGTTGCCTGTGGACGGACTACTTGTCGCCGCGCCTGGGGTCGCGGAGACGGTGTTGTCCTGGTGGCAGGAGACCGCTGTCTGACCCGATTTCCCCTTGCCGCCCCGGTGGCCTGTGATCCACATGCGACAGTTGCGGCGTGTGGGGTGGTCGAGCCGGGAGATGGGCGGGAGGATGCTGGGGGCCAGGGACAGGTCTCGAGGGGATGGGTGAGGTGGATGCGGGCAGTCACGTCGGCGGATGGGACGGGGATCGCGGTCGAGGTTGTAGGGAGCGGGGTTCCGGTTGTCTTGGTGGGGGGCGCTTTCAACGACCGGAACTCCACGGCGGACCTGGGCGGGCTGCTGGCGGAGGCGGGGCTGAGCGCTGTCTCTTACGACAGGCGAGGGCGTGGGGATAGCTCCGACACGCAGCCCTATGCCGTTGAGCGGGAGATCGAGGACTTGGCGGCGGTGCTTGAGTCTGTGGGCGGTAGCGTTGTCTACGGGATGTCGTCCGGTGGGATCTTGGTGTTGTTGGCGGCGTTGCAGGGGCTTGGTATCAGCCGGGTCGCTGTGTATGAGCCGCCGTTCAACGATGATCCGTCGGAGGAGTTCGCGGAGGCTCAGGCTCGGCGGAGTCGGGAGGAGGCGGTGGAGGCGTTCCTGGCTACGACCGGGATGCCGCCGCAGGAGATCGACGGGATGCGGCAAGGGCCTGCGTGGCCCTACCTGCTTGGTCTCGCGCACACGCTGTCTTACGACGCGAGGATCGTCGCGCGCGGATCGACCGATGCGTTGGCGGCGCTGGAGATTCCAGTCCTGGTGGTCGACGGTGACGCTAGTCCGCCCTTCTTGCGCGACGCCGCTAAGAGTGTGGCCGAGGCGGTTCCCAACGCGACCAAGGTGTCCCTGCCGGACCAGACCCACAACGTCGACATCCGGGTTCTAGCGCCGGAACTGGTGCGGTTCTTCAGCTGACCAACCAGCGCGCTGCCGCTCTGGCCTCGGCCGGAGTAGTGGCGCGGCGGACAGCGGCAGCAAGTTCGCGGCACGCGCTAAGAGTGTGCGCGGCGAGGATGGTGCGGACGGCAGGCAGGCTTACCGGCGGCATGACCAGGGTGTCGACACCCATGCCGGTGAACACCAAGGCCAGCAACGGATCAGCCGCCGCCTCGCCACAGATCGCCACAGGTTTCGGGATGGCCGCGACGCCTGCGATCAGGTCGAGCAACGCCGGTTGCCACGGGTCGGTGAGATCCGCCAGGTCTGGCCGGTGCCGGTCGGCGGCGAAGGTGTGCTGGGCGAGGTCGTCGCAGCCGATGGTGAGGAAGTCGACCTCGGCGGCGATGTCCGCGGCGCGGAGGGCGGCGGCCGGGACGTCGACCACGGCGCCCGCCGTGGTGAGGCCGTGGTCCCGGACGGCGGCGGCGAACGCGGCGGCCTCGGTCGCGGTGGTGATCATCGGGGCGACCACCCAGGGCGTGGTACCGGTGTCGGCGGCCGCGCGGGCCAACGCCTCCAGTTGGTCGCGCAGCAGGTCGGGGCGGGCGCGGGAGATGCGGAAGCCGCGCACGCCCAGCGCGGAGCCGGTCCCCGCGTACGGGATCGGCGTGTCGGCGTCCAGGGTGCGGACGACGACCTTGCGGCCGACCAGCGGCGCCAGCACCTCCCGGTACGCGGCCTGCTGCTCGTGCACCGCGGGCGGGCGGGACCGGCCGACGAACAGGAACTCGGTCCGGACCAGGCCGACGCCCTCGGCGCCGGGCACCGGGTCGGGCCCGGTCAGGTCGGCGAGGAGCTCCACCCGGTGGCCGTCCGCGGTCCGACCAGGGCCGACGTCGAGCTCGGGACCCCGACGAGTGCGCACGGCACCAAACTACGCGTCGAAGTCCACCGTGACAGCCGCGCTTTCCGGCAAACCCTGACAGGTCAACACGAACCCCGCGTCGACCTCGTGCTGCTCCAGCGCGTAGTTGCGGCGCATCCGGACCTCACCGGTGACCACCTTCGCCCGGCAGGTGCCGCACACCCCGCCGCGGCAGGCGAACGGCAGGTCGGCGCGGACGCGCTGGGCGGCGTCGAGGATCGGCTCGTCGTAGGGCAGCGACAGCGTCGTCTCCCGGCCGTCGAGGATCACCGTCACCGCCGACGTTGGCCCGTCGACGCCCTCCTCGACCCGCTTGGGCTCCGGCGGCGGCTCGTCGACGTAGAACAGCTCGCGGTGCAGGCGCTCGGCGGGCACGCCCCGGGCGGTCAGTAACGCGTGCGCGTCCTGGACCAGCCCGAACGGGCCGCACAGCCACCAGTGGTCGACGTCCTGGGCGGGCACCACCCGGTCGAACAACGAGCCGAGCCGGGCCGCGTCGAGCCTGCCGGAGAACAGCTCCACGTCGCCCGGTTCCCGGGAGAGCACGTGCACGAGCTGCAGCCTGCTCGGGTAGCGGTCCTTGAGGTCGGCGAGGTCCTCGGCGAACATCACCGTGTCGCTGCGGCGGTTGCCGTAGAGCAGCGTGACCCGGGTGGTCGGGTCGGCGAGCACGGTGGCCGCGATCGACAGCACCGGCGTGATGCCCGACCCGGCGGCGACCAGGCCGTGGTGGCTGCCCGGCTCGACGACCGGCGTGAACGCGCCGAGCGGCGGCAGGACGTCCAGGGTGTCGCCCGCCTTGAGCGAGTCGACCAGGTGCGCGGAGAACAGCCCGCCCTCGACCCGGCGCACGCCGATGCGCGGCGCGGCGCCGACCGGGGCGCAGATCGAGTACGACCGGCGTTCCTCGCGGCCGTCGACGTCCTGGCGCAGCGTCAGGTACTGGCCGGCCTTGAACGCGAACCGCTCGCCGAGGTCGGCGGGCACGGCGAAGGTGATCGCGACCGCGTCGTCGCAGAGCCGGTCGACGCGGGCGACCGGGAGGGGGTGGAAGGCGCGCACGGTCACAGTTCCTTGATCTGCTCGAACGGTTCCCGGCAGTCCTCGCAGCGCCGCAGGGCCTTGCAGGCGGTGGAGCCGAAGCGGGACAGCTCGGTGGTGCGGGCGGACCCGCAGCGCGGGCACGGCACCCGCCGCGACGGCGGTTCCAGGTTCAGCGGCACCGGCCCGACCGCGCGCGGCCCGATCCGCTGGGGCGGCGCGATGCCGTGGTCGGCGAGCTTGCGCAGGCCGTCCTCGCTGATCCAGTCGGTGGTCCACGCGGGGTGCAGGACCGTCCTGACCTCGACGTCGGCGTACCCGGCGGCGGTCAGCTGGTCGACAAGGTCGGCGCGCATCTCGTCCATCGCGGGGCAGCCGGAGTAGGTCGGGGTGATCGTCACGGTGACCCGGCCGTCGTCCTCGCGCACGTCGCGCAGCACCCCGAGGTCGGCGAGGGTCAGCACCGGGAGCTCGGGGTCGAGCACCTGCTCGGCGACTTGGCGGGCGCTCACCAGACCGCTCCTGGCATCGACCGGGCGATGTGCTGCAGCTCGGCCAGCAGGTAGCCCATGGCCTCGGTGTGGATGCCGTCGCGCCCGGCCTGACCGGCGAGCGCCGCGACCTGCGTGGTCCGCGGCCGTTCCAGGCCGGCGGCGGACAGCACGGTGTCGATGACCTGGTCGAACTCGGCGCGGGCGGCGGCGGGGTCGACCGCGACCCCGTCCAACTCCGCCTCGATCGGGTGGGTGGCGAACAGCTCCTCGGTGAACGCCCACACCTTGTCCAGCCCGGCGACGATCCGCTCCCGGGAGTACTCGGTGCCACCCGCGAGCCGCAGCACCCACTGGGCGGCGTGGTCGCGGTGGTAGGCCAGCTCCTTGACGCCCTTGGCCGCGACGGCGGCGAGCACCGGGTCGGCCGAACCGACCAGCCGCTGGAACACCGCTAGCCGCCAGGTCGAGAACACCAGCAGCCGGGCGATCGTGGTGCCGAAGTCGCCGCCGGGCCCGGGACCGCAGTCGAGCTCGACCAGCCGGACGTTGCGGAACTGCCGCTCGTCGCGCAGGTAGGCCAACGCGTCCTCGTCGCGCCCGGCGTCTTCGACCTCGGCCGCCCGGGAGAGCAGCAACCTGGCCTGGCCTAGCAGGTCGAGCGCGATGTTGGCCAGCGCGACGTCCTCCTCCAGCTCGGGCGCGCGCGAGCACCACTCGGCGAGGCGCTGCGAGTAGACGAGCGCGTCGTCGCCGAGCATCAGGCAGTACGCGGTGAGGCTGTCGCGGTCGACGGCGGGGATGTCGCGGCCGACCCCGGCGAGAGCTGCGGTGAAGCCGGTGCCGAACGCCCAGTGCTTCTCCTCGCCCGCGTCGGTAAGGCCGTCGTAGGCGTTATCCATGGCGGGTCCGTTCTAGAGGTGCGGGACGTCCTCGGGGATGGCGTAGAACGTGGGGTGGCGGTAGACCTTGTCGCCGCTGGGGGCGAAGAACGGGTCCTTCTCGTCCGGGCTGGAGGCGGTGATGGCCTCGGCCTTCACGACCCAGATGCTCACGCCCTCGTTGCGCCGGGTGTAGAGGTCGCGCGCGTTGCGCAGCGCCATCTCGTCGTCAGGGGCGTGCAGCGAGCCCACGTGGACGTGGTTGAGGCCGCGCTTGCCGCGCACGAACACCTCGTAGAGGGGCCACGAAGACCTGGTCATGCCGCCTGCTCCTTCTTGCGCGCGTACGCGGTCGCCGCCTCGCGGACCCAGGCGCCGTCCTCGTGCGCCTTGCGCCGGTGCTCGACCCGCTGCGCGTTGCACGGACCGGCACCCTTCACGACCTGCCAGAACTCGGTCCAGTCGATCTCACCGAAGTCGTGGTGGCCGCGCTCGGCGTTCCACACCAGGTGCGGGTCGGGCAGCGTGACGCCCAGCTTCGCCGCCTGGGGCACCGACATGTCCACGAAGCGCTGGCGCAGTTCGTCGTTGGTGTGCCGCTTGATCCGCCACAGCATCGACTGCTCGGTGTTGGAGCTCTCCGCGTCCGGCGGGCCGAACATCATCAGCGACGGCCACCACCAGCGGTCCACCGACTCCTGCACCAGCGCCCGCTGCTGCTCGGTGCCGCTCATCATGGTCATCAGCAGCTCGTAGCCCTGCCGCTGGTGGAAGGACTCCTCCTTGCAGACCCGGATCATCGCGCGCGCGTACGGGCCGTAGGAGGTGCGGCACAGCGGCACCTGGTTGCAGATGGCGGCGCCGTCGACCAGCCAGCCGATCACGCCGACGTCGGCGTAGGTCAGCGTGGGGTAGTTGAAGATCGAGGAGTACTTCTGCCGACCGGCGATGAGCTTCTCGGTCAACTCCTCGCGGTCCGCGCCCAGCGTCTCGGCGGCGGCGTAGAGGTAGAGGCCGTGCCCGGCCTCGTCCTGCACCTTGGCCAGCAGGATCGCCTTGCGGCGCAGCGAGGGCGCGCGGCTGATCCAGTTGCCCTCCGGCTGCATCCCGATGATCTCGGAGTGCGCGTGCTGGGCGATCTGGCGCACCAGGGTCGCCCGGTACCCGTCCGGCATCCAGTCCCGCGGCTCGACCCGGTGGTCGGCGGCGACGGTCTGCTCGAACTCGCGTTCCAGGTCCACGCCCCAGATGTTACACCTGAACGCCAAATCTGCGGAGAAGTGTCATAGCCGGATCCGCCGACGGGGGCGCAGGCGCCGCACGTTCAGGGGACCCTGCCGCCGCAGCCAGTAGAGGAACGCGCCCGCGACCACCCACACGCCCAACACGGCCGTGCTCACCGGCAGGATCGTCAGCGCCGCGCCGCGCCCGGCCACCCGCACCAGGTCCGGGTTGCGCTGGTCGTACTCGACCCGCACCACCTGCCCCTCCTCCAGCGCCTCCGGGTAGAGCACCCCCACGCTGGGCAGGTGCTCGGCGCCGTCCGGCGTCTGGAAGCGGACCAGGGTCCGGCTGAACGACACGCTCACCACGTCGGCGTTGGCGTTGCCGGTGTAGCGCTCGATCGCCGCGTCCTCGGTGAACGCGCCCACCACCAGCAGCACGCCGAGCGCGGCGACCAGCCCCGCCAGGACGTAGGCCACCAGCGCGGCGACCGCCCGGCGGCGCTGCGGGCGGGTGAGTTGGTCATCCACGGGTGGAGGGTATCCACCGCCGGTGGCGGGCGTCAGGCGATCGCGGCGCCGACGGCGGACCGCAGGCGGGCGTGCAGGTCGCGCAGCCCGTCCCTGGTCGCCTTGATCTCCACGACGCGCAGCCCGGGTGCCGGGTCGAGCGCGCGGCGCAGGTCAGCCGGGGTGGCCGCCTCGGTGTGCGCGACGCCGTGGGCCCGGCACAGCGCGGCCAGGTCGACCCCGTGCGGCGTGCCGAACACCCGCTCGAAGCTGGCCCGGTGCTCGGCCGCGCCCTGTTCGAGCAGCGAGAAGATGCCGCCGCCGTCGTCGTTGAGCACGACGACGGTCAGGTCGGGGCGCTGCTCGCCGGGGCCGATGAGCAGGCCGTTCGCGTCGTGCAGGAACGTCAGGTCGCCGACGAGGGCGTAGGTCGGCGCGCCGCCGCCGAGCGACACCCCGGCCGCCGTGGACAGGTTGCCGTCGATGCCCGCGACACCCCGGTTGGCGTGGACCGCGATGTCCACCCGGTGCCGGGCGATCAGGTCGACGTCGCGCACGGTGTTGGACGAGCCGAGGAACAGCGTCGCCCCCGGCGGCAGCGCGGCGACCACGTCCCTGGCGACGTGCAGCCCGGTCGGCCACGGCTCGGCGGCGAGCAGCGCGCCGACCGCCTCGGCCGCGCCGTCCTCGGCGTCCTGCCAACCCGCCAGCCAGGAGTGGTCGTGCCCGGTGACGTGGACCAGGTCGTCCTGGTCGAGCCAGCCGCGCACGTGGGTGGCGACGAACTGCGGGTCGGTCCACTGTGGATGGTCGCCGATGCCGTACACCGGCACCCGGTCCATCAACCCGCGCACCCCGCGCGACAAGGTAGGTCTACCGACGACGACAACCGCGTCTGGCCTCAGCGACTCCGGCAGCGCACCGGTCCCCAGCAATAACGGACCCCCGCGCAGCACGTGCGCGCCGCCCGCGATCGCGGCGGCAGCACCAACGGGCTCAGCGACAACAGGCCACCCCGCCTTCGCGGCCACCCCGGCGGCAGACGTCGCTCTAGCCGCGTCACCGCTACCGACCACCATCAGCGTCCGCGCGGGCAACGGGAAGTCGACCCGGTTGCCCGGGACCGAACGGGCTGCCGACGACGTCGTCCAGCGCAGCCCACCCGGCCTGCCGACCAACTGGTCCGGCCACTCGTCGCCGAAGGTCGGCACCAGCGGCTCCCGGAACGGGATGTTCAGCTGCACCGGGCGCCCGGTCTCCGCGCGGGCCACACCCCGGCAGACCAGGCCGCGCCAGACCGGGTTCAACCCGGCCCGTCGCTCGGCCACCGGGAAGTCGACGGTGACCGCCGCGCTGCCGAAGATGCCGCGCTGGTCGATGGTCTGGTTCGCGCCGGTGCCGTGCAGCTCGGGCGGCCGGTCCGCGGTGATCAGCAGCAGCCCGACCCCGGAGTGGTGCGCCTCCAGGACGGCCGGGTGCAGGTTCGCCACCGCCGTCCCCGACGTGCACACCACGGCGGCAGGCCTACCGGAGGCCCGGCCGAGGCCGAGCGCGAAGTACCCGGCCGAACGTTCGTCGACCCGCACGTGCAGGGTCAGCTCGCCGCGGTTGGCCGCCTCGAACAGCGCGAACGCGACCGGCGCGTTGCGCGACCCGGGGCACAGCACGACCTGCCGGACGTCGTTGCGCACCAACTCGTCGACCACGACGGTGGCCATCGCGGTGGACGGGTTCACCGCGACCCGGTCCACACCGCGGTGGCACTGTCCACAGCGCTCGACCCGCTACCCAGGACACCCACGTCCACGCCCGACTCCCGCGCCACCACGTCCCACTCCACCAGTTCCCGCTGTGCCAGTTCCTTCAGAACCACTGCCCGCTGCGCCGATTCCCGCTGTGCCAAATCCCTCAGGACCACTGCCCGCCGTGCTGATCCCCCCACCGCCGCACCCCTCCCAGCGCCGTCCACCGCCGCGTCAGGTCCCCTCAGGACCATGACGTCGACGACCGTCCCGGGGTCCCCCGACCGGCACGCCAGGGCACCCACCCGCCCCCGACCCTTCACCGCCGCCGCCCCGACCGGCAACCGGCGCCCGCCAACTGGGCGAAGATCGGCCGGATCCCGTTGCGCCCGCAAGGGAATGGGAGCGCGCCCAACCGGACCGGTGGTCCTCCCGCGCCCAGGTGACCTGGGCGTCGGACTGGAACCCTCCGATGCCGGGCTCACGCGAGGGTCAGGTCGTCGGGGCGGTGCCGGAACAGCACACGCGCGCGCAGGCTCCAGCGGGCTATCGCGCGACCCGCGTCCGTCAGCCCTATCCGGCGCGCGTTCCAGTCAGCGTCAACAGCGTCGAGCACGCGGAGGCGGCGCAAGAACCACGAGCCGACCTCAGCCGCCCGCGTCGGTCCGAAGTCAGCGCCACCGCCCTCGGACCAGCCCTCCTCGGCGAGGACGTAGGCGACCTTCTCGAACACCCGGCTCGGCGACATCCGGTCCTCCAGCAGCAGCGCCGCGAAGACGACCTCCTGCACCGTGCCGAGCGCGGAGCGCTCCAGGGAGACCAACCGCTCACCGACGGTCATCAGCAGGGAGTCGGAATCGTCGACGAGCGCGGCGCCCTGCTCGGTGAGCCGCAGCCGGGCACCCGCGCGGGCGGTGAGGCCGAAGTCACCGGACAGCTCGCGCAGCAGCTTCACCGGCGGCCACTGCGACTCGCTGCGACCGGCGGCGGTGACCTCGGCGCAGGTGGGCATCAGGTCGATCAACTCGCTGACCAGCGTGGTCGGCAGGTAGCCGCTGCCGGTCAACCGGGCGCCCTGCTCGCGGCACTGGGTGAGCAGGTAGCTCAACGCGGGCAGCTGGGCGCCGTCGCTGTCGGGGGCGCGGCGGACCTCCGGCCGCAGCCGGACCATCAGCTCGCGCCGGGTCTGGCTGCCGTGCCCCAGGGTCCACTCGTCGAGCCGCTCGTCGAGCAGCCGGACGAACCAGGTCTCGTCGCCCTCGTTCTCCGGGCTGGTCAGCAGCCGCATCACCAGGCCGACCCGCATCGCGTCGCCGCCGTCGACCGGCAGCGTCCCGGCGTCCACCGCCTCCTCCAGCAGCCTGCCCGCCGCCGCGTGCAGCGCGCTCTCGATCGGGCCGCCGTGCTCGGACCAGGTCATCAGCGGGGTGTCCGGCGGCCACACCCCGGACGCGCGCCACGCGGCGGCCACCAGCCGCCGGTAGCGGTCCTCGTCCTCGGCCGCGTCGAGGATCGTGTGCGTCGCCTCCGCCCGGCAGACCTGGGCGTACCCGTCGTGGCCGAGCAGGTCGAGCAGCTCGGCGAAGGACTCGCAGGTCTGGTGCAGGTCGTCGAACGCGCCCTGCCCGCCGGGGCTGCGGTGCGCCTGCGGCAGCGTGCCCCACACCATCTGCTGCACGTCGTAGCGGGTGACCTTGGTCGGGTGGGCCGCGGTGGCCCGCATGACGTGCCAGAGCGCGTGCGCGTGCTTCGCGGCGGTGTCATCACGCGCGCGAATGACCTCCAGGGCCGAGTCCAGGTCGTGCACGAACCCAGCTTGACACGGCGACGGCCAACCCCGCGAACGACTGTCCACAGCCCCGCCGGCATCCTCGTGGACGTGGCTGAGCGCGAGGTTTCCGAACTGTTCGACCCGGCGCGGTGGCGCGCCGTCGACGGCTTCGACTTCACCGACATCACCTACCACCGGGCGGTGGACACCGGGGCCGTGCGGATCGCCTTCGACCGCCCCGAGGTGCGCAACGCGTTCCGGCCGCACACCGTCGACGAGCTCTACCGCGCGCTCGACCACGCGCGGATGAGCTCCGACGTGGGCTGCGTGCTGCTGACCGGCAACGGGCCCTCGCCCAAGGACGGCGGCTGGGCGTTCTGCTCCGGCGGGGACCAGCGCATCCGCGGCCGCACCGGCTACCAGTACGCGTCCGGGGAGACCTCGGAGACGGTGGACCCCGCGCGCGCGGGCCGGTTGCACATCCTCGAGGTGCAGCGGCTGATCCGGTTCATGCCGAAGGTGGTCATCGCGGTCGTCCCCGGCTGGGCGGCCGGTGGCGGGCACAGCCTGCACGTGACCTGCGACCTGACCCTGGCGAGCCGGGAGCACGCGCGGTTCAAGCAGACCGACGCCGACGTGGGCAGCTTCGACGGCGGGTTCGGCTCGGCGTACCTGGCCAGGCAGGTCGGCCAGAAGTACGCCAGGGAGATCTTCTTCCTCGGCCGGACCTACACCGCCGAGGACATGGTGCGGATGGGCGCGGTGAACGAGGCCGTGCCGCACGCGGAGCTGGAGGAGACCGCGCTGCAGTGGGCGCGGGAGGTCAACGGCAAGTCGCCGACGGCGCAGCGGATGCTCAAGTTCGCGTTCAACGCCATCGACGACGGCCTGATCGGGCAGCAGGTGTTCGCGGGCGAGACGACCCGGCTGGCGTACATGACCGACGAGGCCGTGGAGGGCCGGGACTCGTTCCTGGAGAAGCGGGACCCGGACTGGTCCCGCTTCCCGTACTACTACTGAGCCTGCTCCTGCTGGGCCTGCTCGCGCTGGCTCCGCAGGAACTCCTCGTGGTCCGCGCGCACCTTGCGGTAGAGGGCCGCCTTGCGCTCCTCGTCCACATCGGACAGTGGGAGGTGGAAGACGTCAGCGAGGGTGGCGAAGTACTCCCCCGCGCTGCCGATCTCCCGCCGGTCGTCGCCCGCAGTGCTGTGGCGGTCCAGCAGGAGACCACGCAGCACCGTGGCGCTGTCGCCGTCGCGTCGACACAGTGCGGCGATGCGGACGAAACCCGAGTCGGGGCTGGTGGACTGCTTCTCGTGTTCGACGAGGAAGTCCTCGACGGTCGCTTCGTAAGGGGCGAAATCCATGCCGGGGCAGCGTGCCCAGTCGTCGTGGTCTAGCCGCCAACCGCCTTCGACGACATCTGACGGTCGTAGTGTCAGCTCCAACGGCGGCTGCCGGTACTTGCCCGCGACAAGAGGCAGTGGTTCGTGAAGCGCGTCGCCCATCCCCGTGTCGACAACCCACACACCGTCTGGGCAGTCGGGGCTGGGCAGGCCATGAACCTCGATGACCAAGTGGTTGCTGTTAGCGCCAACCGGCTCCGCCCACTGCGGACCCTGGACACCGCCGACGCGCCAGTGGACGTCGAACCCGAGCCAGTCCAAGAGGCACCCAAGCGCGCCGTTGAGGTGGTAGCAGTAGCCGCCACGACCGGCGACCACGTAGCGCACGGAGTCGAGCGGCTCGACCGTGCGCCGTTCACCCAGCGCGATCCACACGACCTCGTAGGGCACCAGCGCGGTCTGCGCCTTGTGCAGCGCGACCAGGGTGTCCAGCGTCGGATTGGGCGGCGCCGACCACCCCCAGGCGCAGCAGGTACGCGTCCCGCAGGTCGGTGTCGACCGGCCGCCGCCACGACCGGTCGGCGCGCCGGGGGTCGTCGAGTGGGAGCGGCTCAGGCAAGGTTCAGCTGCCAGGAGACGCCGAACCGGTCGTTGGTCCAGCCGTACTTGGTGCTGAAGCCGTAGTCGCCCAACGGCATCAGGGCCTGGCCGCCCTCGTTGAGCGCGGCGTAGAGGCGGTCGAGCTCGGCCTCGGTGTCGCACTCGACCCACAGCGAGGTCGACGGCGTGAAGGTGAACGCGTGCGCGGGCGGGCTGTCGAACGCCTTGATCACCTGGCCGCCCACCCGGAAGCTCGCCTGGTAGACCGTGCCCTCCTTGCCCGGGCCGTCCACGCCCCACCGGTTGAGCAGCAGGACCTCGCCGTCGTCGAACAGGGACGTGTAGAAGGTGATCGCCTCCTCCGCCCTGCCCTCGAACATCAGGAAGGTCGTCACCTTCTGTCGCGCTGTGGACACAGTCACCGCTCCTCTCGCGTTGTGCGTCGAGCGTAAGCACCGGCACCGACACAGCTGCCAGGATGGCCCCCATGCACCCCGTCACGCTCGACGGCACCGAGGCGGCGGTCCACGCCCTCGCGCGGGCCCTGCGGCCGCTCCTGGACGGCTCGGGCGGCTCCGCGGTGCTGCCGCTGGCCCCGGGGGAATCACCGTCGGACATGCGGCCTGACCTGCCGGTGGAGCCGGGCACGGGGTTGATCGTGCGCACCTCGGGGTCGACCGGCGCCGCCAAGGGGGTCCTGCTGTCGGCCGCGGCGTTGCGGGCCTCCGCGACGGCGACGCACGCGCGGCTCGGTGGCGCGGGGACCTGGTTGCTGGCGATGCCCGCGCACCACATCGCCGGGGTCCAGGTCGTGATCCGGTCGCTGTTGGCGGGAACGCCACTGGCAGTACTACCGGCAGGGGGCTTCCGTGGGCGGCGGTTCGTAGAGGCGGCATCGGACGTGCTCGCCGCCGACGGTCCGCGGTACACGGCGTTGGTGCCGACACAGTTGACCCGGTTGTTGACCGAAGGGGGGGACGCGCTGGCCGCTGCCCGTTCGTTCGACGCGGTTCTGGTCGGCGGCGCGGCGACGAGCCCGACCACGCTCGCCCAGGCCAAGGACTCCGGGATCAAGGTGGTCACCACCTACGGCATGTCGGAAACAGCAGGCGGGTGTGTGTACGACGGCGTTCCGCTCGACGGTGTTCGAGTGCGACTAGAGGACGAAGTGGTCCACCTGAGCGGCCCGACTCTTGCGCACGGCTACCGACTCGACCCGGATAACCCTGCCTTCACGGATGGCTGGTTCCACACCTCCGACCTCGGCCGCATCGTCGACGGCAAGCTGGAGATCCTGGGCCGCACCGACGATCTCATCAACACCGGGGGCAAGAAGGTCGCGCCAACGGCCGTCGAGCGCGTGCTGACCGCTCAAGCCGGAGTCGCCGAAGCGTGTGTGGTGGGCCTACCGGACCCGGAATGGGGCCAACGAGTCGCGGCCGCGATCGTAGCCAACGGCGATGTCGACACGGCATCCCTCATCGCTGCCGTAAGAGCCCAACTCGGCCTACACGCTGCCCCGAAGCAGGTCCACGTCATCGCCGAGATACCGCTACGCGGGCCAGGCAAGGTCGACCGCGCCGCCGTCGCTCAACTGCTTGCCTCTGCGGCAACCTCACGCACCCGGGGCAACAACTCGTCGGCCAACACGCCGCCGTAGAACACGGCCGCGACCCGGTGCTGCTTGTCGAGCACGAACGTCGATGGCACTGTCGCGTTGCGGTACTTGCCGAACCCGAGCAACGACCGCGCCGCCGGGTCGTAGAGCGACGGGTACTCGACCTGGCGGTCACGCACGAAGTCGACGGCGAACTCGCGGTCGTTGTCGCGCACGTCGATGCCGAGGAAGTCCACATCGAGTTCGCGGGTCTCGGCGTGGACCCTCTGCAACTGCGGGAACTCGTGCCTGCACGGCGCGCACCAAGCGCCCCACACGTTCACCACGAGCGCGGTCCCGTCGAGGTCCCGCGTCGCGACGGCCGCCCCGGTCAGCAGTTCCTCCCCGCTGACCTCGACCACCACATCCCGCGCACCGACCGGGACCAGCGCGCCGTTCGGTCGCGGCGGCTCCGTCGTCCCACAACCGGCCGCCACCAGCCCCACGACCGCGGCGAGCACCACCCAGCGCATGATCATCCCCCTCGGGCCGACTCTAGCCAGGCGAAATCGGTGGAGGGGCCGGTGGGGGCGGAGTAGCGTCCAGCGACCGTGGACCTCGTCATCTCCTCCCTGGCCGAGCGACCCGACCTGGAGCCGTTGCTCGAGCACTTCCCGGACAGCTGGCCCGAGTTCATGCGCAAGGACCCGACCTCCGGGCTGTACTACTCGGTGGCGGCTCAGCACTACCCGGAGCACGTGCTGGTCGCCTACGACCGCGACCACCCCGAACGGCTGGTGGCCAAGGCGCACAGCGTCCCGTTCCGGTGGACCGAGGAGTTCCTGCCGCCCGGCGGCTGGGACCGGGTGATCGAGCGGGCCACGATCGGGCGAGCGACCGGCGAGGAGCCGAACCTGGTCTCCGCGCTGGAGATCAACGTCCAAACCGACCTGCGCGGCACCGGTCTCTCGTCGGTGATGCTGACCGCGATGCGCGACTCGGTCCGCGCGCTCGGGTACGACACCCTCGTCGCCCCGGTGCGGCCGAACGGGAAACCCGCGCACCCCGAGGTGCCCACCGGCGAGTACGCGGGCTGGACCAGGGAGGACGGCCTCCCGGTCGACCCGTGGCTGCGGGTCCACGTGCGCGCGGGCGGGGTGGTCGAGGCGATCGCGGTGCGGTCGATGACCATCGCGGGCACCCTCGTCGAGTGGCGGGAGTGGACCGGCCTGCCGTTCGACCGCACCGGCCCGGTGCTCGTCCCCGGCGCCCTGGTACCGGTGCACTGCGACGCGGAACACGGTTACGCCGTGTACATCGAGCCGAATGTCTGGGTCCGGCACAAGACGTGACCAGTCCCTCAACACGTGACTGCTCGTGATCGGTGAAGATGGACCGATGGCGACAGTCGCGGAGTGGATCGAGGGCGCGCGGGTTCGCACGTTGCCGAACTCGGTGGCGCCGGTCCTCGTCGGCTCAGGGGCGGCGGCCGCGATCGGCGCTTTCTCCTTGGCCCGAGCGGCATTGGCGTTGTTCGTGTCCTTGGCACTGCAAATCGGCGTCAACTACGCCAACGACTACTCCGACGGCGTTAGGGGCACCGATAGCGATCGGGTTGGCCCGTTGCGGCTCGTGGGTTCCGGCGTGGCGTCCCCCGGCGCTGTGAAGGCGGCCGCTTTCGCCTGCTTCGGCCTCGGCGCGGTCGCGGGTCTGGTGCTGGTTTCGCTGTCCGGGCAGTGGTGGATGTTGGCCATCGGCGCCGCGTGCATCGCGGGGGCGTGGTTCTACACCGGCGGTGAGAAGCCCTACGGCTACTCGGGCTTCGGTGAGATCGCCGTCTTCCTCTTCTTCGGCGTCATCGCCGTGCTCGGCACCGAGTACGTGCAGGCCGACCGGGTCAGCTGGTTCGGCGCCGCGGGCGCTGTCGCGATGGGGTCGTTCTCGGCCGGGGTGCTGGTCGCGAACAACCTCCGCGACGTCCCCACCGACCGGGTCGCCGGCAAGCACACGCTCGCGGTGCGACTGGGCGAGGTCCGCACCCGGGTGCTCTACCAGGTCCTGGTCACCATCCCGTTCGTCGTGACGGTCGCGGCCGCGTTCGCGACGCCCATCGCGCTCGTCGGCCTGGTCTCCATCGTCTTCGTCGTACCCGCCGCGCGGCGCGTCGCTCGCGGGGAGACGGGTTTGAACCTGATCCCGGTCTTGAAGCAGACCGGGTTGGCGATGCTGACCTGGGCCGTGGTCACCGCTACCGCTGTCGGGTTGACTTAAGAACAGTTGGTTTGACTTAAAGCTGGCTTGTCCTAAGAACAGCGGGTTGTCCTAGCCGTTCCAGACGCCCGTGGTGAGGAACGCGTCCAGCACCTCGTTGTACGGCGTCGGGTCGATGCCCTGCGCGGCCAGCCAGCCGTCGTCGTAGTACGTGTGCGCGTACCGCTCCCCGCCGTCGCACAGCAGCGTGACGACGCTCCCGCTGACCCCGGCGGCCACCAGTTCGGCGACGATCTCGAACGCGCCCCACAGGTTCGTCCCGGTCGACCCGCCCACCCGCCGCCCGAGCACCCGCTCGACCCGCCGGATGACCGCGACCGACGCCGCGTCCGGCACCTTGATCATCCGGTCGATCACCTGGCCGAGGAACGAGGGCTCCACCCGCGGCCTGCCGATGCCCTCGATGCGCGAGCCCCGGCAGCCGGTCAGCCCCGGCTCGGTGTCGCGCCAGGCGTCGAAGAAGACCGAGTTCTCCGGGTCGACCACGGCCAGCCGGGTGCCGAGCCTGCGGTAGCGGATGTAGCGGCCGATGGTGGCGCTGGTGCCGCCGGTGCCCGCGCCGACGACCACCCAGGCGGGCTCGGGGTGCGGTTCGAGCGACATCTGGTCGAACACCGACTCGGCGATGTTGTTGTTCCCGCGCCAGTCGGTCGCCCGCTCGGCGTGGGTGAACTGGTCGATGAAGTGCCCGCCCAGCTCGGCGGCCAGCCGGTAGGACTCGGCGTAGAGCTGGCTGGGCTCGTCGACGAAGTGGCACCGGCCGCCCTGGCGCTCGATCAGCTGGACCTTCTCCTGGCTGGTCGTGCGCGGCATGACGGCGATGAACGGCAGGCCGAGCATCCTGGCGAAGTACGCCTCCGAGACCGCCGTCGAGCCGGAGGACGCCTCGATCACCGGGGTGCCCTCCACGATCCAGCCGTTGCACAGCGCGTAGAGGAACAGCGACCGGGCCAGGCGGTGCTTGAGGGAGCCAGTGGGGTGGGTTGACTCGTCCTTGAGGTAGAGCCGCACGCCCCACTCGTCGGGCAGCGGGAACGGCAGCAGGTGCGTGTCGGCGCTGCGGTTGGCGTCGGCCTCGATGATCCGCACGGCCTCGCACACCCAGGCCCGGGTCTTGTCGCTGCACCTGTCCACGGCGGTCATGTACCAACATTATCGCCCAGCAGCGCTTTCACCACCGCCCCAACGGGTGGCGAACGAGGATCAGGAGTCGCCGCGCAGCTCGGCCCGCAACCGGGCGCGCTCGGCGTTGCGGTCCTTGTGCCGCTCGGCGAGACCGGCGGTGACCCGGGCGTTGAGGCCGCGGAACAGCAGCAGGCCCAGCGGGAACCCGACCACCAGCCCGACCGCGATGGCGACCAGCAGCGGGATGTCGAACAGCACCAGCAGCACCGCGACCACGGCCACCAGGACCAGGCGCAACGCGGTGTAGAGAGCCAGGTCACGACCCAGGGTGCTGTCGGGCTTGTCCACGGCCCCGAGGCTACTCGTCGTCCTCGTCCACGGTGTTCGGCCTGCCCTCGAACCGGGTGGACAGCACGACCGTGGAACGGGTCCGCGCGACCCCCTTGATGCGGCGCAGGCGGCCGAGCGCGCGCTCCAGGTCGTCCACCGTGGCCACCCTGACCTTGACCACGAACGCCTCGTCGCCCGCCACCCGGTAGCAGGACTCCACCTCGACCAGCTCGCCGAGCGCGTCGGCGACCTCCTCGTCGTCGGCGGTGTCAGTCGGGTGGATCCCGACCAGGGCGGTCACCCCGAGACCGACCGCCCTCGGGTCGACCTGGGCGTGGTAGCCGGTGATCACCCCGGACGACTCCAGCTTGCCGACCCGTTCGTGCACGGCGGAGGCGGAGAGCCCCACCTGTCGGCCCAGGTCGGCGTAGGTGACCCGGCCGTTGGTGCGCAGCGCGGCGATGATGCGGCGATCGACGTTGTCCACGGGGCGAAAGCGTACGGCGTGCGCACCCGGTGTCCGAACCGGTCGATTTGTCCCTTACTACCTCTTTACCATCACCCAACCGTTCGAGTACCCGATGGTCGAAGTGCCACGATTGCTCCTGGTTTCACCCCCGATCGACGGGTACCCCCGATCGACGAGCCAAGGAGGCGGCCATGACTGTGGCGCACGTCGGAGAGCGGCTGCTGACCCCAGGGGAGGTCGCCGCGCTGTTCCGGGTCGACCCCAAGACGGTGACCAGGTGGGCGACGGCGGGCCGGATCGGCTCCATCCGCACCCCGGGTGGGCACCGCCGGTTCCGCGAGTCCGAGGTCAAGACCCTGCTGGCCGAGTTGACCACCGAGGCCATCGACCAGGCTGTCTGACCGGCACGGGCCGACCACGCCACCACCAGGTCGGCCCGCCCCGGCAGGCGCCCCCCGCAGGTCCCCAGGTCGACCGGCCCACCCAGTGATCCCCGGCCCACCCGCTAACCCGTGTCGACCGGCCCACCCGCTAACCCGACAAACCGGCTAACCTCGAACACCTGACCCGTTCGAAAGGTGGCCACGCATGCTCTACCTGCTCGCCGCGGTCGGCGCGATCACCGTCGGCGTGCTGCTGTGGAAGGCGTTCGGCGTCCGCCCGGCCGAGGTCGCCCAGCGCCCGAGGCACGTGATCGCCCCGGACGACGACCCCGAGTTCCTGCGGGGCCTGGACAAGTTCCGTGAGAAGCCCGACGGCGAGGACAAGCCGCCCGCCTGACCCGAACGGGTCAAGGCGGGCTTTACCCTTCTAGGCCGTGCGGGGCCGCGGGCCGCTGGCGAAGTCGTCGGCGACGGTGGCGGCCATCTCCAGCAGTGCCAGCCTGGTCTCCGGCGCCAACCGCTCCAGCTCGATCTCCGCGCCCTCTTCCAGGTGCGGGTCGAACGGGATCCGGCAGACCGCCCGGCAGCGGGCGCCGAAGTGCTGGGCCAGCTTGTCCAGGTCGACCGAGCCGGACTTCGGCCGCACCGAGTTGATCACCGCGACCGAGCGGGCGACCAGCGTCCGGTAGCCGTGCGCGTCCAACCAGTCCAGCGTCGCCGAGGCGCTGCGGGCGCCGTCGACCGAGCCGGACGAGACGATCACCAGCGAGTCGGCGACGTCGAGCACGCCCTTCATGGCCGAGTGCATCAGTCCGGTGCCGCAGTCGGTGAGCACGATGTTGTAGAAGTGCTCCAGCAGCGACACGGTGCGCCGGTAGTCGTCCTCGCTGAACGCCTCCGACACCGCCGGGTCCTGCTCGCTGGCCAGCACCTCGAGCCGCGACGGCCCCTGCGAGGTGTAGGCCCGGATGTCGCTGTAGCGGCGGATGCGGCCCGCGTCGCGCAGCAGGTGCCGCACGGTGGCGGTGGTCTCCAGCGGGATCTTCTGGCTCAGCGTGCCGCGGTCGGGGTTGGCGTCCACCGCGATGACCCGGTCACCGCGCAGCGACGAGAACGTCGAGCCGAGCGTGGTGGTCGTGGTGGTCTTGCCGACGCCGCCCTTGAGGCTGAGCATCGCGATCTTGTAGCACCCGCGCAGCGGCTGGTTGACCCGCCCGATCAGCTCCCGCCTGCGCACCTCGGCCGGGCTCTCGCCGACGTTGATGAGCCTGCCGGTGGCGACGTAGACGGCCTTGCGCCAGCCGGACTGCGGCGCCCGCTTGGACTGCTTGAGCAGCCTGGCCGAGGACAGCTCCTCACCGTGGCCCGGCTGGCCGTACCCCGGGCCGACCTGGTGCGGCCCGGTGACGGCCGGGTTCTGCGCGTACGGGTTCTGCTGGCCCTGCTGCGGTACGGGGCCGGGGAAGTGCTGCATCGGCGGCGGGAACTGCTGCATCGGCTGCTGCTGCGCGTGGTGCTGAGGCGGCTGCTGCTGCGGGACCGGCTGCTGCGCCGGGCGCTGGTGCTGGACCGGCGGCCGCGCCTGCTGGTGCTGGACCGGCGGGACCTGCGGCTGGACCGGCTGCTGCGGGGCTTGGTGCTGGTGCGCCGGGGGCTGCTGGCCCTGCTGCTGCGCGGGCTGGCCCGGGTTGACGCGCGCCGGGTTGGGCACGATCTGCGTTTCGTTCGGGTTCGGCTCTTCGGCGACCGCGGGTGCCTGCTGGGCCGGGCCCCGGGGGGTCATCGGCTGGGTACCGGCGGCAGGCGCGTCAGGACCGCCGGTGGGCGGCAGGTACAGCGCGGCCGGGTCGACGGCCTGCTCGAGCGGCGCCGCCTGCTCCGGTCCGGCGAGGTGCGCCTCCGCGAGCTCGGGATCCGGACCGAAGTCGGGCGTGCCGGTACCGGTTCCCCCGGTCACCACCGGCGGCCGCCAGGCCACCTCGGACTCGTCATGGCGTCCAGTCACCCCTGAGACCCCTCCCGCGAACCTCGACCCTGTGGCTGCGACGGTAGTCGCTCACCGCGCCACCCACCGAAGGGGGTAACGCGGTGTGCACAAGCAACCGCAGGTCGGAGGGGGTCAGGCGTACGAGTGCAGCCCGGCGATGACCAGGTTGATGAAGAACAGGTTGAACACGACGAGCGCGAAGGCGACCGAGTTGATGATCGCGGCCCGGCTGCCGCGCCAGCCCGCCGTCGCCCGCGAGTGCAGGTACCCGGCGTAGACGACCCAGGCGACGAAAGCGACGGTCTCCTTGGGGTCCCAGCCCCAGAACCGGCCCCAGGCGGCCTCGGCCCAGATGGCGCCGCAGATGATGCCGAAGGTGTAGATCGGGAAGGCGAAGATCGTGGTGCGGTAGGCGAGCCGGTCGAGCGACTCCGCGGCGGGCAGCCGGGGGCCGATCTTGGCGAACTTCGCCGGGTTGGCGTCGTGGCGGACCTTGACCAGGTACAGCACGCTGACCACACCGGGCACCAGGAACAGCCCGCTGGACAGGATCGCCGCGGAGACGTGGACGACCAACCAGTACGACTGCAGCGCGGGCATCACCGGACCGGCCGAGGTGTAGAGCGCGGTGCCGCCGAGGAACATCAGGATGACCACCGGGGTCAGCACGAACGCGCCGAGCCTGCGCACGTCGAACTTGCGCAGCAGCACCAGCCAGGCCACCACGGCGACGAACATCGTCGCGGCCCCGTACTCGTACATGTTGCCCCACGGCGCGCGGCCGGTCGCGACACCGCGCGTCACGATGGAACCCAGGTGCAGCAGGGCACCCAGCACGGTCAGCGCGACGGCGATCCGCCCGAACCGCTCCGGTTTGCCCGCGCCCGCAGGCTCCTCGATGCGGCCGACGGCCGGGGTGTCCGGTGTGGTCGGTGCCCCGGCGCCGATCAGCTCCCTGGCGAACTCGGACTTCTTCGCCTTGCGGGTGAAGGCCTGTTCGATGGTGTAGAAGATCATCGCGAACACGTAGACCAGCGCGGCGGCGCGGTAGAGCCAGTCGCTGTAGGTGGCCAGCGTGTCATTGACCGGCATGTCAGGTACCTCTCCTGCTTGTCCCCGCCCCGCCTGACCCGGCACCTCGACCGAGCAGCTGGGCAGCGAGCCTGTGGAACTCCTCGCCGTAACCCGCCTGGTCGGTGCGGGCGAGGCCACCGACGCGCACCACGGTACGGCCCGCGTCGCCGGGGGTCGCGCGGACCCACAGCCTGCGGCGGCGCACGGTCAGCGACACGCCGAGCCCGAGGATCATGGTGACCGCGGCGACCAGCACCCACAGCTGGGTCGGGTCGTGCGAGACCTGCAGCGACACCCACGGGACGACGCCGTCGAAGCTCACCTTCGTGCCGTCGTCGAGGGTGATCGCCTCGCCTTGGCGCAGGTTCTGCCGCGCCACCCTGGTGAGCCGCCCACTGTCCACCAGGGACTGGTCGATCTGGAAGATGGACTGCCCGCGACCGGAGTCGATGCCCAGGTCGCCGCGCATGACGTCGACGGCGACCGCCGGGTCGGACAGCTGCGGGTGCACCGAGGTGAGCAGCTTGTCCTCGATGAGCGCGGTCGGGGCGAACAGGCCGGTGACCGCGAGCTGCCGCTTGCGCCGCTCGGCGGCGTCGGTGACCCCGGGCGGGTCGAACTTGGTGGCGCCCTCCGAGAGCAGCGTCAGGTTGTCCACCGGCCGCCACTGCAGGGTCTGGGTGCGCTTGGTCCCGTCGGGGAAGGTGACGGTGAAGGTGGGCGCGTAGCCGTGGCCGAGCAGGTAGACCCGGTCACCGGCGACCCGCAGCGGGTCGTTGACCTTGAGCTTGTACGGGGTCCAGGTGTCGCCTGCGAGTTCGTCGCCCGCCTGGTAGTCGATGCCCGCGGAGAAGGAGTCGGCTTGCCCGTTGGGCAGGTACTTGGCCTCGAAGCTGTTGACCCGCACGCAGAACGGTGTCAGGTCGGTGCCGTCGACGCGCAGGCCGGGCCGGAACGAGTCGTAGCCGAGGGTGCCCGCGTTGCAGAACTCGGACCCGTCGGCCACGACGATGACCTGGCCCTCGTAGTTGGTCATCTTGCCGACCGCGAGCGACACGATCAGCGCGAGCATGGCGAAGTGGAACACCAGGTTGCCCGCCTCGCGCAGGTAGCCGCGCTCGGCGCTGACGCTGCGGGCGCCGTCGTCCTCCTCGGTCTCGACCAGCCGCCAGCCCTTGAGCCGGGCCCTGGCGTCGGCCATGACCCGCTCGGGCGTGGTGTCGAGTTCGGCGCTGAGGTGGTGCGGCAGGCGGGTGAGGTTGCGCGGGGTGAGCACCGGCTTGTCCCGCAGCGCCTTGGCGTACTCGACCGTGCGCGGCACCAGGCAACCGACGAGCGAGATGAACAGCAGCAGGTAGATCGCGGAGAACCAGACGCTGGCGTAGACGTCGAAGAACTGCAGCCGGTCGAGCAGCGCGCCCCACCAGCCGTGCGCCTCGATGTAGTCCAGCGCGCGCGGCAGGTTCAACGACCGCTGCGGCAGCAGGGCGCCGGGCATCGCGGCGAGGGCGAGCAGGAACAGCAGGATCAGCGCGGTGCGCATGGAGGTCAGGCCGCGCCAGGTGTTGCGCACGAACGCCCGCGCCCGGGCCACCCGGCTCACAGCGGGATCTCGTAGTCGGAGACGACGGTGTTGCGCAGCCACGACACCAGGTCGGCCCACAGCCCCGTGACCAGCAGAATGCCGACGACCATCAGCAGCGCGCCACCGAAGAGTTGGACGCCGCGGCCGTGCGCGCGCAGCCACGCGGTCGCGCGCACCGCCCACCGCGCGCCCAGGGCAATCACCAGGAACGGGATGCCGAGCCCCAGGCAGTAGACGATGACCAGCAGGAACCCGCGCGCTGCGGTGCCCCCGGTGGACGCGGCGATGGTCATGACCCCGGACAGCGTCGGGCTCACGCAGGGCGTCCACCCGAGGGCGAAGACACCGCCGAGCACCGGCGCCCCCGCGAGCCCGAACCGGGGCGTCTTGTGGATGCGGATGTCCTTCTGCAGCCCGGGGACCAGCCCGATGAACACCAGCGCCATGGCGATGGTGACCACCCCGCCGACCCGCTGCAGCACCTGTTCGTTGATCAGCAGCGCGTCGGCCAGCCACACCAGGCTGCCGATCGTCGCGGTGAACACCGCGGTGAACCCGAGCACGAACAACCCGGCCGCGCCGAGCACCCGGTAGCGGCCCTTCTTGCGCTCCTCCTGGTCGCTCACCGCGGGCGCCTCGGCACCCACGAGCGCGGCGAGGTAGGCGAGGTAGCCGGGCACCAGCGGGACGACGCAGGGCGAGGCGAAGGAGAGGAACCCGGCCAGCAGCGACAAACCGGCCGCCACCAGCAGCGGCCCGGAGATGGCAAGCTGCGTCGGGTCCACCGGGTCAGCGTAGGGAAGCGGTCCTGAGGGCTGTCCTGGGGTGGCCTACCGCAGGACGTGGGTCACACCGGGGCCTCAGCGGCTGTCCGGCGGGGTCCAACCGGTCTCGGTGACCACGACCCTGGCCAGCTCGCTGAGCTTGGTGTTGGTGTCGCGGGCGTGCCCGCGCAGCAGGTCGAACGCCGCCGCCATGTCCAGCCCGAGCCGCTCGGCGAGCACGCCCTTGGCCTGCTCGATGATCACCCGGCTGGTGAGCGCCTCCTGCAGCTGCTCGCTCAGCAGCGCGTGGTCGCGGACCGCGCGCGCCTGCAGCAGGCTGATGGTGGCGACGTCGACCAGTGCCTTGGCGGTGTGCATGGACAGGTCGTCGAGGTCGCCGGGGGTGGACCGGAACAGGTTGAGCGCGCCGATCGTCTCCGACCGCAGGCGCATCGGCAGGGCGAACACGGCGTGGTACCCGTCGGCGATGGCGGCCGAGGCGAACCGCGCGTCGGCGGCGTCGACCCGGGTGAGGTCCGGCCGCGAGACCGTGCGGCCGCTGCGGTAGGCGGCCAGGCACGGCCCCTCGCCGTGGCGCAGCTGGAACAGCTCCAACCTGCGCACCGCCTCGCTCGAGCTGGTGACCATGTGCAGCTCGCCGTCCACGGTGGCGAGCAGGATCCCCGCCGCGTCGATGGCCAGCAGCTCGACGCAGCGGCCCACGAGCAGTTGCAGGAAGTCCAAGACGTCGAAGTCGTCGACGAGGGTGTCTGCGAGTTCGACGAAGGTCTCGAAGAGTCGTTGGTGCTTCACGGGGACTCACCTCCTGTGTCGGGGTCTTCCGGGGACAGGTCCCGGCCGGGGTCGGCGAACCGCACCTTGCGGGCCACCACGTCGTCGGCGAGGTCGACCAGCGGGCGCCCCTCCGCGAACGAGCGCGCCCGCAGGCTGGCGAACGCCGAGGAGACGTCGGTGCCGAGTTGGACGGCCACCATCCCGGTGGCCTGGTGGATCTGCGGGCTGGTCAGCACGGCGGGCTCGGAGATCAGCAGGTCCATCGCCACGCGGGCGAAGAACACGGCGTCGGCGCGGGCGAGGGAGGACAACTCCCCCGCCGTGTGCCGGTAGACGCCGAGCGCGCCGAGGCGGATCGCACCGATCGTCATCGGGAACGCGAACACTGACGCGATCCCGGCGAGTCCTGGCGCGCCCGCGTACAGCGGCCACGTGCCCGCGGCGAGCGCCCCGGCGAGGTCCGGCACCAGCACCGGCCCGCTGGTCGCCCACGCCGTGGTGAGCGGTCCCTCGCCGACGGTCAGCTCCCACTCGGCCAACCGCAGGCCGGTCTCGCCGGTCGAGTGCGTGCCGAAGGCGCCGTTGTCGACCGCGACGACCAGGACCGCGCCGTCGACGGCGAGTCTGCGTTGGACGAGGTCGCACAACCGGTCCGGGGTCAGGGCACCGCCGTGCGCCGCGGTGGCGGCGGCGATCCACTCGGTCAACTCCGCGAGGTGGCCAGCCCGTCCCGCATCGGTCACGTACTCGCCACTTCCTGTTGAGCGAGTCACCTCCGCACCCGGCGAGCACGACGCCAACACCCTAGTCCCGCACTGTGGACCCCGGGACCGGGCGGTACTGGTCCCTTCGAGTGGTGCGCGTGGCGGGTGGTCCCGGCCGGGGGAATAGTTGGAGAGCGCTCCAGACCCCGGCGTTGGTGACCACCACGTCTGGAGACAAATATGACAGCGATCACATCCGGCGTCATTTGCGACACCATCCGCACGGCGCCCCGGACTTCACCTGATGAGACTAGGCGGGGAAACTCCGGAAATCGCAACCTTTGCCCTCGCGCGGCGAGCACGGCAATGTCGTCACCAGCGCTCGCTCAGCGCAGTGGGTATTTGCAGGGAATACCCCACATGGTGCGGGGACACCGCGCACGTCGCCGTCTGGTCGGCACCGGTCGACCGGTGCCCGTGGTGTCCCCGCACTCCCCGCCCCGGCCGCGCCAGCGGTCCCGACCGAGTGGTGGGCGGTGGAGCGGGAATGGCTGAGGCGTCGTTGTTGACCAGCCGCCAGGCGTGGGAGCGGTGCGTCGGCCGCCGGGAGCGGTTGAGCGGGATGGTGGTGCGGTTCGGCCTCGACGACCAGGTGGACGACGTCGTGCACGACGCGTTCGTCGCGGTCATGGCCATGCCGAGGCTCTACCCGGACGGGTTCGACGCGTTGCTGGAGACCGTGGTGTGGCGGCGTTGCCTGGTTCTCGCGGCGAGCGAGGCGGCGCGGCGGCGGCTGCTCAGGCACGCCGCGCTGCAGCCCGCCCCGACCGGCGACCACGCGGAGGCAGTGGTCGAGCGGGTGCACGCCCAGTGGCTGCTGCGGCACAGCGGGGTGCTGCGCGAGCCGGACGTCTGGATGCTCGACATGGTCAGCGCGGGCTACCGCAGGCAGGACATCGCCGAGGTGTCCGGGCGATCGGTGTCCGAGGTGGACCGGGCATTGCGCGCGGTTCGGCGCCGGGCTCGCGACAAATACGAGGTCAGGACATTCCAGTCAATTCACGTCAATTAGTCGCCGATTCGGCGATGAGCCGGTCGACCAGCGGGGTCAGGTCCTCGGCCAGCAGGTCGCGCATGAATGCCGCGGCGACCCGGCCCTGTTTGTCGAGCACGAAAGTGGCGGGCACGACCGCCCGGGGATAGCCCTTCAGCACGATGAGGGATTTCCCAGGCGGGTCGTAGATGGACGGGTAGGTGAGGCCGCGGTCGCGCATGAAGTCCTGCGCGGCGTCGCGCTGGTTGTCGCGGACATCGATGCCGACGACCTGGACCTGGTCCGGGTAGCGGTCCTGGACCTGTTGCAGCTGCGGGGCTTCGGCGCGGCAGGGGCCGCACCACTGGCCCCAGATGTTGAGCACGACGACCTTGCCCCGGTAGGACGAAAGGGAAATCCGGGTGTCGTCCATGAGCGACGGTCCGGACACCTCCGGCAGCTGCTTGCGGTCGGCGCCGTCGTAGGTGATGTCCGTCTTGCCACCCGGGGAGACGAACACGAACTCGGTCCCGCTGGCGACCGCGTCCTTCGACGACGAGCAGCCCGACACCAGCAGCAGCGCGCCGAGGACGCCGGCGAGGACCCGCATCACGCGCCGGTGTTCTTCGGGTCGCTGCTGCCCGCCGGTTCGGTGTAGCGCAGGCCGACCAGCTGCTCGTCCTCGAACACCAGGCTGGTCAACGACGCCAGCGAGCACTGCCGCTTGCTCGGGTTGTGCCAGAGCCGCTTGCCCTCCAGGTAGCGCCGGACCGTCCACACGGGAAGCTGGTGTGAGACGCACACCGCCTCGTGGCCGACCGCGGCCGCCCGCGCGCGGTGCACGGCGCCGAGCATCCGGTGCGCGATCGCCAGGTAGGCCTCGCCCCAGGACGGGGTGAACGGGTCGCGCAGGTGCGGCCAGTTGGCCGGGGACCGCAGCGCACCGTCGCCGACGGAGACCTTCTTGCCCTCGAACACGTTCGACGACTCGATCAGCCGGTCGTCGGTGGCCAGTTCC
Organism: Actinokineospora globicatena; assembly: GCF_024171945.1. Lineage (GTDB taxonomy): Bacteria > Actinomycetota > Actinomycetes > Mycobacteriales > Pseudonocardiaceae > Actinokineospora > Actinokineospora globicatena. Next base: position 1,466,302 of record NZ_JAMTCR010000002.1, on the reverse strand, counting down.
AGCCGGTGCGACGCCGCGATCGGGGTGGCTGTCTCCTGCGCGCGCTGCAGCGGCGAGGCGACCACGTGCACGATGTCGCGGTCGGCGAGGTGCTCGGCGACGGTCAGCGCCTGGCGCTTGCCGGTGTCGGAGAGCCGGAAGCCGGGGAGCCTGCCGTAGAGGACGCCGGTGGGGTTGTGCACCTCGCCGTGGCGCAGCAGGTGCACGATCGTCTGGGTCACGCGGGCTCCTTCGCGGCCGCGGCGGCGGCCGCTGCCTTGGGCAGTGCGGCGGCGATCTGCTCGAACGCCGCGTCGTCGAGCGCGGCGCTGACGAACCAGGCCTCGAAGGCGCTCGGCGGCGGGTAGACGCCGTGGTCGAGCAGCGCGTGGAAGAACGCGGGGAACCGCCAGGTCTGCGCGGCCTTGGCGCCCGCGTAGTCGACGACCGGGTCCTCGGTGAAGAACACGCTGAGCAGGTTGCCCGCGAACTGGACCCGGTGCGCCACACCGGCTTCCGACAGCGCGGTGGTCAGCAGCGCGCCGAGGCGGGTCGCGTTGTCGTCGAGCGCGCGGTACACGTCGGCGTCGGCGGCGCGCAGCGTCGCCAGGCCCGCGGCGACCGCGACCGGGTTACCGGAGAGGGTGCCCGCCTGGTAGACCGGACCGACCGGGGCCAGGTGGTCCATGATGTCGGCGCGACCACCGAAAGCGGCGGCGGGCAGCCCGCCGGACATGACCTTGCCGAAGGTGTAGAGGTCACCCTCGACGCCCTCGATGCCGTACCAACCCCCGGCCGAGACCCGGAAGCCGGTCATCACCTCGTCCATGATCAGCAGGGCGCCGTGCTCGGCGGTGATCTCCCGCAGGCCCGCGTTGAACCCGGGCACCGGGGCGATCGCGCCCATGTTGCCCGCGGCGGCCTCGGTGATCACCGCGGCGATCGACGGCCCGTGCTCGGCGAAGACCGCGCGCACCGCGTCCAGGTCGTTGTAGGGCAGCACCAGGGTGTCCTCGGCCTGCGCGCCGGTGACCCCGGGGGTGGTCGGCAGGCCGAGCGTGGCGAGCCCGGAGCCCGCCTCGGCGAGCAGCGCGTCGACGTGGCCGTGGTAGCAGCCCGCGAACTTGACGACGCGCTTGCGGCCGGTGAACCCGCGCGCCAGCCGGATGGCGCTCATGGTGGCCTCGGTGCCGGAGTTGACCAGCCGCACCTTCCGCACCGGCTGGACCCGCCGGATGATCTCCTCGGCCAGGTCGAGCTCGCCCGGGGTCGGGGTGCCGAAGGACAGCCCGCTGGTGGCCGCCGAGCGCACCGCGTCGACCACGGCCGGGTGGGCGTGCCCGAGGACCATCGGCCCCCAGGAGGACACCAGGTCGACGTAGCGGTTGTCGTCGGCGTCCCACAGGTACGCGCCGAGCCCGCTGACCATGAACCGGGGTGTGCCGCCGACCGCGTTGAAGGCCCGCACCGGCGAGTTCACCCCGCCCGGGATGACCGCCTTGGCCCGCTCGAAGAGCGCGGCCGAGCCGCGCACGTGTGCCTGCTCCTGCGCTGTCACCCGACCAGTCTCGCAAACCCGGTCGGGTGGCCGCGCTCACGCCCGGCGTGACCTGGTGCGCACCGCGAGCGCGAGCTGGCGACCGGCGTCGAGCAGCAGCAGCGCGGCGAGGGTGCCCACCGCGACCGAGATGCCGATCCAGTTGCCCGCGAAGTGCTGGAAGTCCAGGTCGGGCCGCTCGGCCACCGGGGCGAGCTGCACGGTGCCCCGGTCGTAGGCCCACAGCGCGAACCACACCAGCGCGCCGACCAGCACCAGCTCGACGGCGGCGGCCACGGCGCGGCGGGGCCGGTTCAGCCCACCGGTCGGGTCCGGCCAGCCGAGCCCGACGGCCTCCGGCTCCGAGGTCTGCGGTGTGCTCACCCGCTCAGCCTCTCATGCCGGGGCCCTCACGCCTCGCCAACCGGCGCGGCGGTGAAGTACACCCGGGTGTCCACCCGCAGCAGCAGCGTCACCACAGTCACCCAGATGACGACGATGAGGACGAACAGCAGGAACGCCAGCGAGGAGCTGGCGTGCGCGTTGGCCGCGGCGGGGGCGCCCAGCGCACCGACCAGCGCGGTGGCCATCAGCGCGACCCGCGCCCACGGCTTGCCCGCGCGCACCGGCCAGGCGAGCAGCAGTGCGGCGATCGCGGACAGCCCGGCGCCGAACCCCAGGTACCCCGGTGGCCGGTCGCCGGAGACCAGCAGCCCCCCGGTCAGCACCGCGCTCACGACCGCACCCCAGACCGCGAGCGTCACCGCGGCGGGCCTGCCGGTGAACTCGTCGGGGGTGTTGTCCGGGTCCGTGCTGGGGGTCGGCTCGGTCACGGGAGTTATGTAGCCCCAGGCCATCCCGGTGTTACGAGGCGCTCGCCACGTCGGCAGCGGCGTCCCGAACCGGGCCCCCCGCCCTCTCGGACAGGTGTACCCAGGTCAGGACGCCGCCATGACCGATCTCAGCCGGCGTGCCGCTGCTCGAAGTACGGCTTGGCCTCGGCGGTGAACATGAAGTAGATCGCGCCGCCGACGATGAGCACCTGGATCACGCTGATCACCATGTCGACCGGTGCCGCGCCCTCGGTCACCAGGCCGAGCACGGAGACCAGGATGCCGAGCAGGCCGAGGATGGCCAGGGTCATCCGGGCCCAGTTGCGCCCGGCGCGCATCTTGAACGCGAAGAGCAGGTAGAGCGCGAAGAAGCCCACCGCGACCACACCGCCGAACACCAGGCCCGCGGTGACCGCGCCGTCGACGGTGAGGCCCGCGGCGTTGCTCTTGGCGAGCTCGCGCGCGGCGTTCTCCCGCAGGGCGTCCATGCCGAGCAGCAGCGTGAGGACGAAGCCGACGAGGCCGAGGAGGCCGCTGAGCACCCACAGCTTGAAGGCGTTCTCGACCGACGCGGGCTTGGGGGCCTGCTGGCCGTACCCGGTGACCGGCGGCGCGGCGGGCAAGGGCTGGTACGGGTTGTTCTGGGGATCGGGTCCACTCGTAGTCATGCTGGCAAGTTATTGGACCCCGGGTGCGAACGCACGATTGTTAGCCGAGATGTCGTCGACCCGTTGGCCGCGCTGGACCCGTGACCAGCGGGGTCAGCTCGCGAGCCGCTGCTTGTCGAAGTACGGCTTGGCTTCCTTGCCGTAGAGGCGGGCGACGGTGATGCCCAGGAGCACGATCTGCAGCACGGAGAGCACCGCGCCGCCGCCGCCGGTGAGCAGGCCCAGGAGCAGCAGCACGGCGTGCACCACCGCGAAGATCGAGACGGTCAGCCGCGCCCAGTTGTGCCCGTTGCGCACCGGGAAGCTGAGCGCGCCGTAGGCGATCACCGGGATCAGGGCCAGCACCAGCGCGAAGGCGAACGCGGTGGTGGCGCCGAGCTGGACGGCCTCCGCGGTGGCCGCCTGCCCCGACTCGACGAGGCCGTCCCTGATCACCTTCTCGAAGCCCTTGCGGCCGATGGCGAGCACCAGCACCACGGCGAGCAGGTTGAGGCCCGCCTGCACCAGCAGCAGGGTGAACGCGGTCCGCACGGCCTTGGGCCGCTCGGTCGGCCACTCCTGGTGCGGCAGCGGGATCTGCACCGGCGGCGCGGCGGGCAGCGGCTGCGGGGTGGGCTCGTTGTCCTGGGGACCGGGTCCGCTCGTAGTCATGCGGAGAAGTTATTGGTTCCTGAGAGGCGACGCACGCCCGTTTCGGGCGTTGTGCCCCAGCGGTCACCGGAGTTCACCGGGGTGGTCCAGTGATCAGCGGCCGCAGCGCGGCGGCGAGGGCGACCGCGTCGAGCGCCCAGGCGAGCACCACGGTGCCGTCGTCGAGCTCCAGCGGCAGTTCGGTGGTCTTCTTCGGCACCGTCCAGCCACCCCCGAGCGGGCGGGCACCGACCGGGGTGCCGACGTCGGTCGCCGACACGATCCTGGCCACCGGCAACGATTCCCGGCCCTGGTGCAGCGCGGCGGGGGTCAGCACGACCCGGCACACCTTGCGCCGCACGCCGACCCACCCGGCGGTCATCGCGAACAGCCCGAGGCCGACCATCGCCCAGGCGAACCAGTGCACCCGCCCGCTCGCGGCCTCCACCCCGATGCCCGCGGCGCTGAACAGCGGCCCCCACAGCAGCGGCCACCGCGTCGACCCGGGTTCGGCGAACAGCACCGGCCCCTCGTCGGGGTCGATCACGGTGCGGCGCGGAAGAACCGGCGGCCGCCCTTGCCGAACAGCAGGCCCACCGCGACGATGATCACCAGCGAGCTGCCGAGGCCGTAGATGGTGACCCGGCCGACGGAGTACTGGAACAGCGCGGCGAACACCGCGACGACCAGCAGCAGCGTCCGCGCCTTCCGCACCCCGCGCCGCGCCTGGTAGGCCAGCAGCAGGAAGAAGCCGAAGAACATCGCCGACCCGAGCAGCAGCCACCAGGACAGCCCGTTCGCGGTCGCCGCCAGGTCGGCCGCGCTCACCTCGGACTTGCCCGCAGCGCGGAACCGCTCGTACTCGCGCAGCGCCCAGTCGTCGCGCAGCCGGAAGAACAGCACCGCGCCGACGATGCCGAGCGCGCCCGCGAGCACCCACATCCAGAACGAGACCCGCACCGCGATGGGTGGGTCGGTCCGGACCTCCGCCTCGTCGGCGGTGGGCATGACCGGGGGTTCCTCGGGCACCGTCACCGGGCGAACATACCCGTCAGCGCTGGTCGAGCCAGCCCGCGGCCTCGGTGGCCCAGTAGCTCAGGATCACGTCGGCGCCCGCGCGGCGGATCGCCAGCAGCGACTCCAGCACGGTGCGCCGCCGGTCCAGCCAGCCGTTCGCGGCGGCCGCCTCGACCATCGCGTACTCGCCGGACACCTGGTAGGCGGCGACCGGCACGTCGGCCACCTCGCGCACCGCGCGGATCACGTCCAGGTAGGCCAGCGCTGGCTTGACCATGACCAGGTCAGCGCCCTCGTTGAGGTCGAGCGCGGTCTCCCGCAGCGCCTCGCGGACGTTGGCCGGGTCCTGCTGGTAGCTCATCCGGTCGCCGGTGAGCTGCGACTCGACCGCGTCGCGGAACGGGCCGAAGAACGCGGAGGCGAACTTCACCGAGTAGGCGAGGACACCGGTGTCGACGTGCCCGGCGGCGTCGAGCGCCTCGCGGACCACCCCGACCTGGCCGTCCATCATCCCGCTCGGCCCGAGGTACTGGGCGCCCGCCTCGGCCTGCGCCAGCGCCATGTCGGCGTAGATGGCGAGGGTGGCGTCGTTGTCGACGTTGCCGTTGTCGTCGAGCACGCCGCAGTGGCCGTGGTCGGTGAACTCGTCGAGGCACAGGTCGGACATGAGCACGGTGTCGTCGCCGAGTTCGGCGCGCAGGTCGCGCAGCGACACGTTGAGCACGCCGTTCGGGTCCACCCCGCCCGACCCGGTGGCGTCCCGGGTCTGCGGCACGCCGAAGAGCATGATCCCGCCGACCCCGGCCTGCACCGCAGCTACCGCCGCCTTGCGCAGCGTGTCGCGGGTGTGCTGGACGACGCCCGGCATGCTCGCGATCGGGACGGGCTCGGTGGCGCCCTCCTTCACGAACATCGGCAGCACCAACTGCCTCGGGCGCACCTCGGTCTCACTGACCAAGCGGCGCAAGGCAGGCGTGCGGCGGAGCCTGCGCGGGCGGTGGTTGGGGAACATGGTCGCCTCTCCGGGCTTGCCTGAAGAGCCTCTCCAGGCTGGTCTTGAAGCAGTGCGGGCGGCGTGCTGGTGTGCACGCCGCCCGCAAGCGGTCTAGCGCCGCGCGCGCTTGGTCTTGCGCGGCGGGGGTAGTGCGCCCTCGGCCCGCAACCTGGCCGCGTGCTCGGCCAGCGCGTCCACCAAGGCAGGCACCGTCGCGTGCTCCGGCTGGACGTCGACCCGGAGGCCGAACTCGCGGGCCGTCTCCGCGGTCTTGGGCCCGATGCAGGCGACCAGGGTCCGCGCGTGCGGCTTGCCCGCGATGCCGACCAGGTTCCGCACGGTGGACGACGAGGTGAAGCACACCGCGTCGAACCCGCCGGTCTTGATCATCTCGCGGGTCTCGGCGGGCGGCGGCGCCGCGCGCACGGTCCGGTACGCGGTCACGTCGTCGATCTCCCAGCCCCGGTCGCGCAGACCGGCGGCCAGGGTCTCGGTGGCGATGTCCGCGCGCGGCAGCAGGACCCGCTCGACCGGGTCCAGGATGTCGTCGTAGGGCGGGAAGTCGGCGAGCAGGCCCTCGCTGGACTGCTCACCGGAGGGCACCAGCTCGGGGTTGATGCCGAACGAGCGCACCTTCGCCGCCGTCGCCTCGCCGACGCAGGCGATCTTCACACCGGAGAACGCGCGGGCGTCGAGACCGAACTCGGCGAACTTCTCCCACACCGCGCGCACCGCGTTGGTCGAGGTGAAGATGACCCACTGGTACCGGCCGTCGACCAGGCCCTTGACCGAGCGCTCCATCTGCGCCGGGCTGCGCGGCGGCTCGACCGAGATGGTCGGCACCTCGCTGGGGATCGCGCCGTGCAGGTGCAGCCGGTCGCTCATCTCGCCAGCCTGGTCCTTGGTGCGCGGCACCAGGACCCGCCAGCCGTAGAGCGCCCGCGACTCCCACCAGGACAGCTTCGAGCGCTGCGCCACGGCGGCGCCGACGGTGACCACCAGGTGGCCGGAGATCTCCCCGGCGTCGGCGGCCAACGAGGCCAGCGTGGTGTCGATGGTGCGCTGGCTGGTGTTGGTGCCGTCCGCGGTGACCGCGACCGGGGTCTGCGGTGCCAGGCCGTGCTCCACCAGCGAGGACGCGGCCTCGGCGAGGTGGCTGGCGCTGGCGTGCAGCACCAGCGGTCCGGGCACCCCGGCAAGACCGGCCCAGTCGATGTCGCCGCGCACGTCGACCTCGGTGTGCGTCGAGCCGAGCGCGATGCCCGCGTAGGCGGGCACGGCGGTCGCGGCGGAGACGCCGGGGATCACGTCGAACACCACGCTGGTGCGGGCCACGGCCTGGGCCTCGGCCACCACCGCGGAGTGGGTCAGCGGGTCGCCCGCGACGAGGCGGACCACGACCCGCCCCGCCTTGGCCTCGCCTGCGAGGTCCTTGGCCACGTCGGCCGGTTCGCCGACGGCTGGCCGCACCTCGGCGCCCGCCCTGGCGAGCGCGAGCACGCCGGAGGGGACGTCGGGGTCGGTCACCACGAGCTCCGCGCGTTGGAGCAGCTCTTTCGCGCGAACGGTGAGCAGTCCCGCGTCGCCGGGGCCGGAGCCCACGAAAGCGACGCGTCCGGGGGACTTTCGTGCACGGGTGGTCATTGTCAGGCCACTTCCCATCAACTACGCCTCGGGACCGGAGAGCACCCCGGCCCCGAGTTCCAGCAGCTCGGCGGCCAGCGCGCGACCGAGCTGCTCTCCTGCGGTCAGGTCACCGGTTGCCGATGCGCGCATGATGTCAACGGCCCCGGCCGGGTCGTTGGCGTCGTACGCGGCGGCGACCCCGCGCAACGACAGGCGGTGGACCACCCTGTCGTCGGCGTCGAGGTCTTCCACTACCTCGGCCAGCGCGCCCACCGGCGCGCTGCAGCCCGCTTCGAGCGCGGCGAGCATCGCCCGCTCCGCCGCGACGGCCACCCGGGTTGCTTCGTCGTCCACTGTGGACTGGAGGAGGTGCTCGACGTCGACGTCGTCGACGCGGCACTCCACCGCCAACGCGCCCTGCGCGGGCGCGGGCAGCATCTGGATCGGGTCGAGGGTCTCGGTGATCTCGTCGAGCCTGCCCAGCCGGGACAGGCCAGCGCGGGCCAGCACGACACCGTCGAGCGCGCCCGAGGTCACCATGGCGATGCGGGTGTCCACGTTGCCGCGGATCGGCACGATCTCGTGGCCGAAGCCGAGCGCGCGCAACTGGGCGGCGCGCCGCGGCGAGCCGGTGCCCAGGCGCGAGCCGGGCGGCAGCTCACCGAGGGTGAGGCCGTCGCGGGCGATCAGCGCGTCGCGCGGGTCCTCGCGGCGCGGCACCGCGGCAAGCGAGAGCCGGGAGTCCGGCGCGGTCGGCAGGTCCTTGTAGGAGTGCACGGCCACGTCGATGGCGCCCTCGGCGAGCGCGTCGCGCAGCGCCGAGGTGAACACCCCGACACCGATCTCGGCGATCGGCGCGGACGAGCGGTCACCGGGGGTGGACACGGTGATGATCTCGACCTTGGCGCCCGCGCGTTCGAGCTCGTCGGCGACCAACTGGGTCTGGGTCAGGGCGAGCGCGCTGCCCCGGGTACCGATCCTGATCACTCGGTCCATGGCTTACCACCGTCCACAGGAGACTCGTGCGGGGTCGTGACGGCCGCCGGGTGCTGCGGGTCGAGCGCGAACAGCTCGCGCAGCACCTCGGCGTAACCGGTGCCCCGCGGTCCCGAGGCCAGTTCCTTGACCCGGACGGTGGGGGTGTGCAAGAGCTTGTCGACCACCCGGCGCACGGTGCGGGCCAGCTCCTCGCGCACGGGGGCGTCCAGCTCGGGCAGCCGCGCGTCCAGGCGCAGCAGCTCGGCGTCGACGACCTCGGCGGCGCGGCGGCGCAGCGCGGTGACGGTCGGGGTGACCTCGGCCGAGCGCTGCGCGGCGAGGTAGCCGCGCACCTCCTCGGCGACGATCTCGGTGGCCAGCGCGGTGTCGGTGCCGCTGGGCGCGTCGGCCAACCGGCGCTGCAGGCTGGCCAGGTCGACGACGCGCACGTCGGCGAGGTCGGCCACCGCGTCGGTGACGTCGCGCGGGAGGCCGAGGTCACAGACGACCAGCGGCTTGCCCGAGCGGGGGAGCACGGAGTCCTCGGTGATCACCGCGCCGACCGCGCCGGTGCAGGACACCACCAGGTCGGCCTCGGCGATGCGGGCGGGCAGCGCGTCGAGCCCGGTCGCGCTCGCGGGCACGCCCTGCTCGACCAGCGACGCGGCCAGCCGGGCCCCGTTGGCCTCGGACCGGTTGGCGATGACGACCTCGCCGATCCCGGCCCGGCGCAGCGCGGCGGCGGCGAGCCCGCCCATCGACCCGGCGCCCACGACCAGCGCCCGGCGACCAGCCAGCCCACCGAGGGCGGCGTCGGCGTCGGCGAGCGCCTCGGACACCACCGAGCCGCCGACCTGGTCGAGACCGGTGTCGGTGTGCACCCGCTTGCCGATCCGCAGCGCCTGCTGGACCAGCTCGTGCAGGGTGCGCCCGACGGTGCCCGCGTCGGTGGCCGCGCCGTAGGCGAGCCGGACCTGGCCCAGGATCTGCGACTCGCCGACGACCATGGAGTCCAGGCCAGCGGCGACGGTGAACAGGTGCTGGGCGGCGGCCGCCGCGTAGTGCACGTAGAGGTGGTCGTAGAGGGCGGCCACGTCAGTGCCGGAGTGCCGCGAGAGCACGCCCGCGATGTCGGCGAGCCCGGCGTGGAACGCGTCGACGACGGCGTAGACCTCGACCCGGTTGCACGTGGAGACCAGCACGGCCTCGGACACGTTCGGGCAGTCCAGCAGCTCGCCGAGCAGCTTGGGCACGTCGACGGCGGCGACGGTGACCCGCTCGAGCAGGCGCACCTCGGCGGACCGGTGCGACATGCCGACGGCGATCACGCTCACGAGACCACCATCCCGTCCACCGCCCTGCCGTTCGCTGCTCGACCGTTCGCCTCGGCCAAGACCGCGGCGTTGTCCGCGCGGCGGGCCACGTGGAAGGAGAGGACCTGCAGCTCGACGGCCAGGTCGACCTTGCGGACCTCGACGTGGTCGGGCACCTGCAGCACGACCGGCGCGAAGTTGAGGATGCACTGCACACCGGCGGAGACCAACCGGTCGCACACGGCCTGCGCTGCGGGCGGCGGCGTGGCGATCACACCGATGGAGACCTCGCGCTCGGCGCACACGCGGGCGATGTCATCGATGTGGCCGACCGGCAGCCCGCCGACGGGCACGCCGACCAGGTCGGGATCGACGTCGAACAGAGCGGTCACGGGAAAACCCCGTCCTGGGAACCCCCCGTAGTTGGCCAGGGCGTGTCCCAGGTTACCGATCCCGACGACCGCGACGCTGTGCTTGCGGGTCAGCCCGAGGATCCGCTCGATCTCCTCGATGAGCACCGCGACCTCGTAGCCGACGCCGCGGGTGCCGTAGGAGCCGATGTAGGACAGGTCCTTGCGCAGCTTCGCCGAGTTGACCCCGGCGGCGGCGGCGAGCTCCTCGCTGGAGACGGTGCCGGAGCCGTGCTCCTGCATGCCGGAGAGCACCCGCAGGTAGACGGCCAGCCTGGCGACGGCGGCCTCGGGGATCGCCCGCGCCCGCTCCCGAGCGGCGGGCACCTCGGTGACCCTCGGGATGGGGGTGGTGATCTCCGCGGCGGTGGGGGCGGGCGGGGTGACGCCGACCCCGTTCCGCTGGCCTCGCTGTGCCGCCACGCTGTAGCTCCTCGAGGGTTTTCGTCTCCGGGTCGCCATAACGGTACCGCTTGTGAACGTGTGCACAAAGTCAGTGGCCAGCGGCTTGACCAAGCCCACACCGGGGGCCCCGGGGACGCGAAAGGTGGGCGGGTGCGCACCCGCCCACCTGCGCCGATCGATCAGTACCGCGGTCCGCCCGCCGGTCAGCCCTTCGGCGTGAGCACGGTGTCGATCACGAACACCGTGGCGTTCTTCGTCGGGATGTTCCCGCACAGCACCTTGGCCCCGTTGATCGTGATGTCGTCCCCGGTGCCTTCGATCTTGATATCCCCACCCGCCGCGTTGAGCGACTTGACGGTGCCCGCCGCCACCAACCCGTCCCGGTTGTAGCGCTTGGGCACCACGTGGAACTGCAGGATCGGCGCCAACGCGGCCGGGTTCGCCGCCAACTCCTGGAACTGCGCGTCCCCCAGCGCCGCGAACGCGGGATCCGCCGGGGCGAAGATCGTCAGGTTGTCGGTGGTGTTCAGGGTGTCCACCAACCCCGGGATCGCCTTCACCGCGGCCACCAACTTCGTCAACAACGGGTTCGTACTGGCAGCGGTCGCCACCGGCTGCGGCCCCATCGACGTCAACCCACCCGCCGCGTCCCCCTGCGGCAGGTCCTTGCAACTGGGCCCGAACACCTCCGCCGCCGTGGTCACCCCATCCGCCGCCGCCGCGGCAGCCCCCATCTGCGCCCCAGCGGTAGTCGTCGTGGTCGGCACAGCAGCCGTCGAAGCCGCCGTACCCGAATCCTTGTCACCACACCCACCCAGCGCCAAAACCAGAACAGCGGCAGCGCCTAGGACCGGCTTGAGGTTGCTCACCAGAATCTCCTCCAACTGTGGACAATCCCCAGGAATTCGCCCCCACCCCACCCCCGGTTTGGCCCCACACAACACTTTCCCCCTCACGAACGGGTGATTTCCCCCAGAAGTCCCGCCACGACTTCGCGCGCCCCCAACATCGCTCCACACCGCCAAGGCCGACCACAACACGCCTCGAACACCCCAGGCCCATCCCCCAGCGGCTCCACACCACCAAACGCGACCCCGACCTACCGGCCATCCCCACGCTCGGACGCAAGCGCCCTGACCACCCGGAGCTTCACCATCGCGGCCGCCACGACCGCCCCCGCCTAGCCAGACGCTGCTCCCGGCCTACCCGCCCCACTCCGCCGGACGCCCCTCCCGGTCTACCGGCGCGGCTTCGCCGAGCGCCCCCTCTGGCCTACCGCCCCCGGATCGCGCCCGCGCGCGGTCCCTCCCCCGCCCAGCCCCCACCCTCTCCGGGGGGCGTCCCTGGGCCAGTCTACCGGGACCCACCGACAGTCGATCTTGAACCGACCCCCGCGGAGATCCACATGTGGATAACTTCTGTACCCCGCAAGGATGAAATCCGGGACACCCGGAAATGATCACTCCACAGTGAACAGAGAGGAGTGCCAACCCGTTGCGCCATCAGGGATCGGCGGCACTCGCATCTCGGTCTGCGCCATCCCCCGGCGGTCGGTCGCTCGTACCTCGGCCCGGTGACTGCCCGCGGTCAGCTGGAATGTCGTCTGCCACTGCCGCCAGGTCTGGTCGTTGACCTCCACCCCGAGGTCCGCTTCCTGCCAAGCCCCGCCGTCGATCCGGACCTCCACCCGGGCGATCCCCACCGTCTGCGCCCAAGCGATACCGGCGATCGTCACGGGGCCCGCAGGCACAGAAGCAAAGCCGCGCGGTACGTCGATCCGGGACTGGGTCTTGATGGGCCCGCGAGTGCCCCACCCGCGCTCCTCCCAGTAGAACGGCTTCTCCCCGAAGCGCGTGAGTTCCATGTCGACGACCCACTTGGTCGCGGAGACGTACCCGTACAGGCCCGGCACCACCATCCGCGCGGGGAAGCCGTGTTCAAGCGGGAGCGGTTCGCCGTTCATGCCGATGGCGAGGAGGGCGCCGCGGCGTTGGTCCATCAGGTCGGCGACCGGGGTGCCCGCGGTCCAGCCGTCGATGCTGGAGGAGAACAGCTGGTCGGCCGAGGGCTGGACTCCTGCTTCCATCAGCAAGTCGCGCAGGGGGATGCCGATGAAGTTGGACGTCGAGATGTAGGGGCCGCCGACCTCGTTGGACACGCAGGTCATGGTGATCGTGCGTTCCACCAGTGGCCGACCGCGGATGTCGCCGTAGTCCAGGTTGAGTTCGGTGTCGACGAGGCCGTGGATGCGCAGGTGCCAGTCCTCCGCGCGCAGCCGGGGCACGGTCAGCGCTGTGTCGACGCGGTAGAAGTCCCGGTTCTGCGTGATGAACGTCGGGTTGCCCGGGAACTCGGCCCCGCGCGGGATGGCCGGTGCGGCGACCTTCGGCGTCAGCCGACCGACAGCGGCCCGCGAACCCTCCACGTCCACGCGCCCGGACAGGAACTGCCCGAACCCGCCGAGCACGCCCGCCCCGACCGCGACCCCACCGGACACCTTCAGGAACGTCCGCCGGGACTCGTCGGAGGACCCCCGCGCGCGAGCGGAGTTGTGCAGGAACCGGAACGCCACCACGCCGACCACAAGGGACGCGAGCGGCGCGACCACGGCGAGCGCACCGAGGTCCGGCCGGTTCAAGACCGCGGCCACACCCAGCAGCCCGAGCACGCTGGCCAGCACGAGACCCGGCAACGGCGTCCGGCGGGACAGGAGCCCGGCCACGACGGCGAACACCACGATCGTCAGGCCCATCCCGCCGAGCAGGACGACCTTGTCGTAGGTGCCGAAGGTGCGGACCGCGAAGTTCTTCAGCCAGGACGGCGTCAGGTCGATCGCGGTGTTGCCGACGGCGAGGAAGGGGGACGCGTTCGGGCCGACGAACCCGGCGACGACGTGACCAGCGGCGAGTGCGGCGGCCACGGCGAGGACGCCGACAAGTGCGGCCACCCTCTTGCCGAGCCTGTCAGAAGTGTCCACGGGGGTGATTCGGAGCGGACGGCCCCGCGGATCGGGACTCGATCAGGTGAGCGCCGCGCGCAGCCGGTCTTCCTCGACCTTCCAGTACCCGTGCTCGGCGTCGTCCACGAGGATCACCGGGACCCGGTCGCCGTACTCGGCGCGCAGTTCCGGGTCGCTGTCGACGTCCACCGCGGACCAGTCGACGCCCAGGTCGGCGCAGACGCGGGCCACATCGGACTCGGCGACCTCGCAGGCGTGGCAGCCCTGCCTGGTCATGACGGTCACCCTGCTCATGCCTCGACGCTACCGCGCAGCCCGGCCCGGCGGATCTTGCCGGTGGCCGAGTGCGGCAGCTCGGCGGCGAACTCGACCACGGTCGGCACCTTGAACCGGGCCAGGTTGACCCGGCAGTGCTCGAGCAGCCGCTCGCGGGTCAGCTCGACGCCCGCCCGCGCGACGACGACCAGCTTCACCCGCTCGCCCGCGCGCTCGTCCGGCACGCCGACCGCCGCGACCTCGGCGACCTCCGGCAGCTCCGCCACGACCTGCTCGACCTCGTGCGGGTACACGTTGAACCCGTTGACGATGATCAGGTCGCCCGCGCGGTCCACCAGCCGCAGGTCGCCGTCGGGGTCGAAGTAGCCGACGTCGCCGGTGCGGAACCAGCCGTCGGCGTCCGGGCCGTCGGCGCCGTCGGGCCAGTAGCCGCTGAACAGGTTCTGCCCGCGCGCGGCGACCAGGCCGGTGTCGGAGTCGTCGCCGAAGTCGGGGTCGTCCTCGTCGGCGGGGTTGGCGACCTGGGCGCCGTCCGCGTCGACCAGCCGCAGCTCCACGCCGGGGATGGCCCGGCCGACCGAGCCGGGTTTGGCCGCGCCGCCGACCAGGGTCGAGGTGAGCACCGGGCCGGTCTCGGTCAGGCCGTAGCCCTCGTAGATCGGCAGGCCGGTCTGCTGCTGGAACAGGGCGAGGGTGCGCGGGTCGAGCGGGGCGGCGCCGGAGGTCAGCATCCGGGCGGTGGCCAGCGCGTCGCCGAGCCGGTCGCGGCCCGCGGTGGCGAGCGCCTGGTAGATGGCGGGGACGCCGACGAGGGTGGTCACCCGGTGCTCGCGGCACGCGTCGAGCGCGGTGTCGACGGTGAACCTGCCGGTCAGCACGCCCGTGGCCCCGGTGAGCGCGACCTGCCAGAGGCCGGACAGCCCGTAGGCGTGGGCCAACGGGACGGCGAGCAGCACCCGGTCGGTCGGGGTCACCGGTGCGGGGCGCAGCGCGGCGCACTGGGCGGCGTTGGCCAGCAGCGCGCGGTGCGACAGCATCACGCCGCGCGGGGTGCCCGCGGTGCCGGAGGTGTGGCAGAGCAGGGCGATGTCCTCGCCGCCGCCGACGGCCGGGAACGGCGGCACCGGCTCCGGGGAGTCGTCCAGCACCGGATCGGGGAGGGCGGTGACAACTCCGCCGGTGCGATCGGTAACCCTGGGTACGCCGAAAGCGAAACACACACCGCTGTGGTCGAGAACCCGCTCGACTTCGCGGGGGACCGCGTCGGTGCCGAGCGGCACGGCCACCGCACCCGCCCGGAGCACCGCGAACAGCACGACACAGGCCTGGAGGTCGTTGGACATCACGAGCGCCACCCGGTCACCCGGGGCGAGCCCCACCCCCACCAGGGTGTTCGCGTACCGGCTGACGGCGGTGTCCAGCCGCTGCCAGCTGAGTGAACGCGACTCGGGGACGTCGACCAGCCCGAGGTGGGCAGGTACGTTCTCGCTCGCCGCGGTCACCAGGTCGGCGACGTTGCGGGTCGGTGTGTCGGCCATCGGCGGACCTCCCTCGTTCCATCCCACCCACATCGATCACCAACCAGGAAGCAGCGGCACCGCAGTGTGGCACGCATCACCCACGTCACGGTTAACTACTCGTTCCGTTCCCGTCCTGGTCACGACACCGCTCACGACCGAGAAGTAACACCAAGCCAAGCTGCGATGCCCCGGCGGTGGCGCGACCGCCGGGTCCCGAGGGAGTGTGCGGCCGTCCGATGACCCGCCAGACGCGATCCGACCCGTCCAGCCGCAACGTGCCCTCGGCACGGTCGACAACCGACGGCGCCGGGCAGGACGGGGCGGTGCCGGACCAGGCGCACAGCGAGTCGTGGGCGCTGGTGCACGCCGCGCAGCAGGGCGACACGGTGGCCTTCGGGCAGCTCTACGACCGGTACGTGGACGTGGTCTACCGCTACGTCCTGTTCCGCGTCGGCGACCGGGAACTGGCCGAGGACGTCACCAGCGAGACGTTCTTACGCGCCTTACGCCGCATCACCTCCGTGACCTACCAGGGCCGCGACGTCGGCGCGTGGTTCGTCACCATCGCCCGCAACCTGGTGCTCGACCACGTCAAGTCCAGCCGGTTCCGGCTCGAGGTGACCACCCCGGAGATCCGCGACTCCGAGCGGGTCGAGGCCGGTCCCGAGCAGCAGGTGATGTCCAAGGTCACCAGGGAGGCGCTGCTCGGCTGCGTCGACCAACTGGGCGACGACCAGCGCGAGTGCATCGTCCTGCGGTTCCTGCAGGGCTTGTCCGTCGCCGAGACGGCGGAGATCATGAACCGGAACGAGGGCGCGGTCAAGGCGCTGCAGCACCGCGCGGTGCGCAGGCTGGCCCAGCTGCTGCCGACCGAACTGCGGTGATCCGGTGGGTTCGAGCCGATTCGGCGCACCCCGGTGGGAGAGTGTGCGTTGACCCGTTGGGGTCAATCGATATGTGCCACGTGGCCGGGCCGTAACCCGGAGGCAGGCGAGTCGTTTCATCCACAGCGAGACCCACAGGAGTCGGAGCGGGATGGTGGACAGCGGAGCGGGGTCGACCGGACCCCAGGGCGAGCGGGCGGACAGACCGCGCGCGGGCCGCGCGCACCCTGGTCTGGTCGACGAACTGGGACCCGAGTTCACCGACGACGACCACGCCATAGTCGAACTGCTGGCCGCGCTCGCCCGCGACACCGCACCCGATGACGACGCCAGGTCCAGGATGCGGGCCAGGATCACCGCGAGCCTGGTCGCCGAGCCGATCCACCCGGAGCCCCGCGCCGAGCAAAGACCCGACCAGGTGCCCCCGTCACCGACCCCGCGCCGGGCCGGTGCCGTGGGACCTGGCAGACCGCCGCGCTCCGGGAGGGCTCCCCGCGGGCGCCGCGATCCGGACTCGGCGCCAGCGACCCGCCCGTCGCCGACCCCGCGCGGGTCGGCCCGTGCCCGGTTCACCGTCGCCGCCGTCGCCGCCCTCGCCCTGGTGTTCTCGCTGGCGGGCATGAGCCTGCTGCTGGCCCGCGACGCGCTGCCCGGTGACGCGCTCTACGGGGTGAAGCGGACCGGCGAGGCCGCCGCACTCGGCCTGACCTTCGGGCAGGAGGAGAAGGCGTTCAAGCACCTGGAGTTCGCCACCGCCCGGATCAGCGAGATCGAGACGCTCGCGCTGCGCCAGGCCGACCGGGACGGCGCCCCGACCGCGGGCTACCTGGACGCGCTCGGCGACTTCGACAACGACGCCACCGCGGGCAGCCGCGGCCTGACCTCGGTGGCCGCCTCCGGCGACGGCAGCCAGCTGGCCACCCTGCGCACGTGGGCCGACCAGCAGGGCGCCCGGCTGGCCGCGCTGCGCCCCAAGCTCCCGCAGGCCACCGACAGCAGGCTCTCGGCCTCCCTGGCGCTGCTCGACCAGGTGGAGGGCCGCGCGGCCGCGCTGCTGGCCAGGGTGCCGTGCTACCAGGTGACCTCCGGTGACCTCGACGAGATCGGCGCGCTGCCCGCGACCGCGGTGTGCGAGGTGCGACCGGACGCGCCGCGGGTGTTGACGACCCCGCCGAGCTCGCAGGCGGGCACCGGCCCGGACGGGCAGCCGGGCGCGTCGCCCACGGTGCAACCGACCGCGCCGCCACCGGGTGGACAACCCGTAACGACGACACCGGGCGCGCCGCGGACCACGACGCCACCACCGCTGGTGGACCTGCCGCCCATCATCGGCTCCCCCAGCCCGACCTCCGGCACCAGCACACCGGCCCCCGGTGTGTCGGTGCCGCTGCCGTTGCCGCTGCCCACCATCGAACTGCCGCCCCTGCTCGGCATCGGCCCCATCCGGATCGGCTGAGGCGGGCGCCGAACCGGGCGGCGGATCGCTACCCTGGTGGGCACAGGTGAGATCCAGCGGGGAGGCGTGCGGTGTCCGTGCGGCGTGGGGGTCAGAAGAACCCCGAACTCGAACGCCTCGCCGCGCTCGCGGGTGAGGCGAGCGCCGAGGCGGCATCCGTCGCGATCGAACAGTCCGACACCCCGGTCCCGATCGACCTGACCGCGGCGGCGTTCTTCGACGTGGACAACACGATCATGATGGGCGCGTCCATCTTCCACTTCGCCCGCGGCCTGGCCGCGCGCAAGTTCTTCTCCAACTCCGACCTGGCCAAGTTCGCGCTGCAGCAGGTGATGTTCCGGGTCGGCGGCAAGGAGAACGCCGACGGGATCCGCAGCAGCCGGGAGCAGGCACTGTCCTTTGTGGCCGGTCACACGGTCGCCGAGCTCAGCGCGCTCGGCGAGGAGATCTACGACGAGCTGATGGCGGACAAGATCTGGCCGGGCACCAGGGCGCTGGCCCAGATGCACCTGGACGCGGGCCAGCGGGTCTGGCTGGTCACCGCGACCCCGGTGGAGCTGGCGGCGATCATCGCCCGCAGGCTCGGGCTGACCGGCGCGCTCGGCACGGTCGCGGAGAGCACCGACGGCGTGTTCACCGGCAAGCTGGTCGGGGAGATGCTGCACGGCCCGGCGAAGGCGCACGCGGTGCGCTCGCTGGCCGCCCGCGAGGGGCTGGACCTGCGCCGCTGCACCGCGTACTCGGACTCGTCCAACGACATCCCGATGCTGTCGGTGGCGGGCACCGCGGTGGCGGTCAACCCGGACTCCGGTCTGCGCGAGGTGGCCCGCAAGCGGGGCTGGGAGATCCGCGACTTCCGCACCGGGCGCAAGGCGGCCAAGATCGGCGTCCCGTCGGTGCTCGGCGCGGGCGCGCTGGCAGGCGCGGTCGCCGCGGGCTTGGCGTACCGCAAGCGCGCGGTCTGATCCCCTGATCGCTCGATGCTGGGCGGAGTCGTCTGTACCGTTGTGAACATGAGTGTTCAGGTGCGAACAGCGAAGTCCGTTCTGGCGGTGGCCGCCGAGGTGCTGCTGCGGGACGCGACCGCGTCGTTGGCGCAGGTGGCGGCGGCCGCGGGGATCGGCCGGACCACGCTGCACAAGCGGTACCCGACCCGCCAGCACCTGCTGGTCGCGGTGGCCGAGGACTCGCTGGAGCTGCTCGACCGGGCGGTGGGCGCGGCGCTCCCGGCGGGTGTCGACCCGGCGGCGGGGCTGCGCGGGCTGGTCGACGCGCTGGTGCCGCTGGGGCCGCGCCTGGAGTTCCTGCTGCGCCAGCCCTCGCTCGACGCCGAGCCGGAGCTGCTGGAGCGCTGGAAGCAGGTCGACCGCCCGCTCACCCGGTTCATGGGCGAGGCGGCCGAGGCGGGGGTGCTGCGGCCCGGGGTGGCGCCGTGGTGGGCGGTGTCGTCGCTCTACGCCGTGGTCTACACCGCGTGGGAGGGCGTCGCCGAGGGGAAGCTGGCGCCGCTGGACGCGCCGAGACTGGCGTACGACACGTTGCTGGGGGGAATCGGGACATGAAGGCGGAACTCGCGCTCGGTGCGCGGTTAGGGGTGCAGCGCGCGGCGTTGTGGGCCATGGCGGCCCGCGGCGACGACCTGGCGCGGTTGGTGTCTGCACCCTGGCGCGGCAACCCGTACCCCGTCTACAAGCGACTGCGGGAGGGCGCCGGGGTGCACCGCAGCAGCACCGGCCTGACCGTGGTGGCGTCGCACGAGCTGTGCTCGAAGGTGTTGCGGGACCGGACATTCGGCGTGCGCACCGCCGACGGGGTCGAGCCGCCGCCGTTCGCCGCTTCCGGGCTGCCCGGTGGGGTGCCGGTCATCCCGTCGTTCCTGGAGCTGGACCCGCCCGACCACACCAGGCTGCGCGCGCTGGCCAGGCCGGCGTTCAGCCCGGCGAAGATCGCGGGCTACCGCCACGACGTGGGCGGGGTCGCGTCCAAGTTGATGGTGCCGCTGCTGTTCGACGACGACTTCGACCTCATGGCGCAGTTCGCCGCGCCGCTGCCGATCGCGGTGATCAGCTCGCTGCTCGGCGTCCCGGACGTCGACGCGACGGTGTTCGCCCGCTACGGCCGGGTGCTCGGCGCGTCGCTGGACGGGGTGAAGTCGGTGCGGCACGCGCTCCTGGTCCGCAGGGCGAACCGGGAGCTGCGCGGGCTGTTCACCCGGCTCATCGCCGAGCGCAGGGCGAACCCCGGTCGCGACGTGATCAGCACACTGGCCGCTTCCGCCGAGCTCACCGAGCTGGAACTGGCCACGACCTGCGAACTGCTGCTGCTCGCTGGCTTCGAGACGACGATCAACCTGATCGGCAACGCGGTGTGGACCTTCGCCCGCAACCCCGACCAGTGGGACCGGCTGCGCGCGGACGACACCCTGCTCGGCCCGGCCGTCGACGAGGTGCTGCGCTACGAGGCGCCGGTGCAGATGACCGCGCGGTTCGCGCACGAGGACACCGAGATCGCGGGCGTCCCGGTCGCCAAGGACGGCATGGTCATCGTGCTGATCGGCGCCGCTGGCCGGGACCCGGCCGCGTTCGACCGGCCCGACGAGTTCGACATCGGCCGCACCGGGCAGAACGACCACCTGGCCTTCTCCAGTGGCGCGCACTACTGCCTCGGCGCCCCGCTGGCGCGGCTGGAGGCCGAGGTCGCGCTGCGGGTGCTGAGCGCGCACTTCCCCACGCTCAACGTCGTCGGGACCCCGAGGTGGCGGCCGACCACGGTGATCAGGGGGTTGCGGTCCCTGCGGCTGCACCACTGAACGGCCGCACCACTGTGGAGCCCGCTAGCCGAGGAACGGGTTCCCGCGCTGGTTGAGCATCCGGTACAGGGTCTGCTGGATGGTTTCCCTGATCTGGTCGGTCACCGTGAACACCACGACCGGGTCGTCGTCGGTGGCGTAGTCCGCTGTGGACACCGGAGCGCCGAAGTGGATGTGCCACTTGGACGGCAGCGGCACCGCCCCGAGTGGACCGAGCAGCGGGAAGAAGGGGGTGATCGGGAAGTAGGGCAGGCCGAGCAGCCGGGCGAGCGGCTTGACGTCGGCGATCTTGGGGTAGATCTCCTCGGCGCCCACGATGGAGCAGGGCACGATCGGCACGCCGGTGCGCAGCGCGGCCGAGACGAACCCGCCGCGGCCGAAGCGCTGGAGCTTGTAGCGGTCCGAGAACGGCTTGCCGACGCCCTTGAACCCCTCCGGCCACACCCCGACCAGCTCGCCGGAACGCAGGAGTTGCTCGGCGTCGGGGTTGCAGGCCAGCGTCTGCCCGGACTTGCGGGCCAGCGCGCCGAGCACCGGGGTCTGGAACACCAGGTCGGCGCCGAGCATCCGCAGGTAGCGGTCGCGGTTGTCCTTGACCGCCACCGCCGTCATCAGCGCGTCCCACGGCAGCGTGCCGGAGTGGTTGGACACGACGAGCGCCCCGCCGGTCTCCGGGAGGTTCTCCGCGCCCGTGACCTTGACCCGGAACCAGTGGCGGTAGACCGCCCGCAGCGGGGGCAGGAGCACGGCGTCGGTGAGTTCGGGGTCGAAACCGAACTGGTCGACGGTGTAGTCGCCCGTGAGGCGCCGTCGGGCGAAGCCCAGAGCGTCCGCCAGAGCACCCCGCAGGCCCGCGGCAGGCTCAACCGCCGGGGTCGGGCGTAACGGGGTCGGTTCGACCGTTGGACCGTCCTGCGTCGGTTTGCGCTGCCGCTCGGCGCGGTCCAGCGGGATCACCTGGGCGTGCTGCGTGCGCGTCACCCTCATCGGGTACCCGCCACGGCACGTTCGAGACGCTCGATGGCCGAGGCGTCGACGACCGGGCGCAACCCGCTGCCGTGGACGTAGTCGTCGAAGGCCTGCCGGGTGGTCCACCGCGGGGTGAACCCGAAGACCGAGCGGAGCCGGGTCGTGTCCAGCACCCGGCCGTGGTTGAGGTAGCGGACGTGGTCGGCGGAGAAGTCGACCAGGCGGGAGCCCCGCAGCAGCCTGCCCGCGGTGGGCATGGCCCCGCGCGGCACCGGGAACGGGATCCGCCCGGCGCGGCGGATGGCCTGGGACAGCAGCAGCACCCCGTCGCCGCCCGCGTTGAACACGCCGGGGACCGAACCGGTGGCGGCGAGCTCCAGAGCGGCGAGGGCGTCCTCGGAGTGCAGGAGCTGGATGCGCGGGTCGTAGCCGAGCACGGTGGGCACGACCGGGAGCGCGAAGTAGCGGGTGAGCACGGTGTCGATGCTGGGGCCGACGATGTTGGTCAGCCGGAGCACGGTGACGTCGACGTCCTGGCGGCGGCGGGCGAAGGCCCGGACGTAGCCCTCCACCTCGACGGCGTCCTTCGCGTAACCGCTGGAGGACAGCTCACGCGGCGGGTCGTCCTCGGTCAGCACCGCGGGCAGCCGGGCACCGGCGCCGTAGACGGCGGCCGTGGACTTGACGACGAGCTTGCGCACCGACGGGGCGCGCTGGCAGGCGGCGAGCAGCTGCATCGCGCCGATGACGTTCATCTCCTTGACCGCGCTGCGCCGGGACGGGCCGGGCGGGTTGGCGGTCAGCGAGGCGTGCACGATGGTGTCGACCTCGGCCGAGGTGATGACCTTGGCGATGAGCGGGTTGCGGATGTCGGCGCGGACGAACTCGGCGCGACCGAGCAGACCCGCGACCGCGCGGTGCGGGCCGACGGTGTCGACGCCGAGCACGCGGCCGACGGCCGGGTTCGCCGCCAGCCGGGCGGCCAGGTGGCCACCCAGGTACCCGCCGACACCGGTGACCAGGACGGTCCGTGGTGCCATGGGAACCCCCGGGGGCAGTGGGCGCTTGCAGGGACGAGCCTACTCGCGCCCGCCGAGCCACCCCGGATGGGCAACGCACTGTTAACGCAGGTCACACGGGGTGTTACCTGCGGCGCCCGCACCAGCGGACGCCGCCGGCAGACACTACTTCTTGAGCTTGCGACGCTGGACGCGAGTCTTGCGGAGCAGCTTGCGGTGCTTCTTCTTCGACATGCGCTTGCGACGCTTCTTGATGACCGAGCCCATGTGTGTCCTTACGTGTTTCTAGGTCGTTCCAGGTGTCCGGCGCTCCGGTGCGGCGGACACGTCAACGACGCGCGCCAAGACACCAGGCACAACGGCTGGCCAGCCTACCGGGCCGCCTCGGCGTGCTCGCGGGCGGGCAGTGCGCGGCCCGCTCAGCCCGCGTCGAAGTAGGCGTTCTGCAGGTAGTCGTGCACCGCCTTCTCCGGAACCCGGAACGACTTGCCGACCCGCACCGCGGGCAGCTCACCGCTGTGCACCAGCCGGTACACCGTCATCTTCGAGACCCGCATGAGGGCCGCCACCTCGGCCACCGTCAGGAATTGCACCTGCGGGAGGCCGGGCGGATCGGAGTCGCGCTTGCTCGCAGGCATGATCCACCGCGTCCTTAACCACGCGTCGCGCCGTCGGCTTCCCCACCGGCGGATTCGACACGCACGTGTACCGATCGAGAGTAGCGGGACACGTGTGACGAGTGCGACGTCACTTCGGGTTCAATCTGCGTCGTGCGCGGCGCCCAGTTCGCGCGAGCGGTCCCTGGCGGCCTCGATGGCGGCCAGCAGCGCCGCGCGCACCCCGTGCCGCTCCAGCTCGCGGATGGCCATGATGGTGGTGCCCGCGGGCGAGGTGACGGCCTCGCGCAGGGTCACCGGGTGCTCGCCGGTCTCGGCCAGCATCGCGGCCGCGCCGACCGCCGACTGGATGATCAGCTTCTCGGCCACCGCGCGCGGCAGGCCGAGCAGGATCCCGGCGTCGATCATGGCCTCGACCAGGAAGAAGAAGTAGGCGGGCCCGGAGCCCGACAGCGCCGTGACAGCGTCCTGCTGCGATTCGGGGACCCGCACGACCTTGCCGACGACCGAGAGCAGCTCCTCGACGGTGGCCAGGTGCGCGGAGCTGGCGTGCTTGCCCGGTGAGATGGCGCTCATGGCCTCGCCGACGAGCATCGGGGTGTTGGGCATGACCCGGACCACCGGGACGCCGGGGGGCAGCCTGCGCTCGAACAGGGCGGTCGGCAGGCCCGCGCAGAGCGAGACGATGAGGGTGTCGGCGCTGACCGAGGCGGCCAGGTCGTCGAGCAGCGGGTCGATGTCCTGCGGCTTGACCGCGACCACGAGGACGTCGGCGGTCTTGGCCGCAGTCGGCACGTCGACGGCGTCGATGCCGTAGGTGTCGGTCAGCTGCGCGCAGCGGCTGGCGGAGCGCTCGGTGAAGAGCAGTTCGTCGGCCTGCCTGCCGCCGTGCAGCAGCCCGGAGAGCAGGGCCTCGCCGATCTTGCCCGCGCCGAGCACGGCGATCACCGGTCGCGCGTTCGCCTCAGTCATGGCCGACAGGCTAACGACCCGGTACCGGTTTTCCCGGCAGCGGTCCCCGATCGGGTGCGCCGGTGGCGAATGCGCGACCGCCGGAAAGCGTGGTCCAGACCAACCGGCGGCCCTTTGTGGAAAACAGTGAAAAAGAGAGCGAGAACGGTGATGTACTAACCGGCCGCCGATAGCGCCAACTGGCGCGCTTGGCAGACAAGCCTGCCGGTGGAATCGACCACGGTCGCGTCGGAGTCGAACCAGACACCGTGCACGGCCTTGGACTCCACCTGGATCCGCAACCAGCCCGGGGCGGGCCGCGACCGCAGGTGCGCGGTCAGCTGGACCGTCGGCGACCAGCCGAGGCGACCGAGGTTGAAGGTCACCGGCATCGAGATGTCCCCGGCCACCAAGGCGAACAGCGGGTCCGGGTGCTCACCGCGCGGCCGCGCCCACAGCCGCAACCGCAGCGGGTCGCCGATGTGCCCGTGCAGGAACCCGGCCCCGTTGGGGTCGAGCCGCACGTCGCAGACCTCGCTCAGCTTGAACACCGAGGCCGAGGGCACCGTGGACAGGTCGATCGCGTTGCCGGGCGGTTCCGCCGACTGGTTCGGCAAATCCGTCCAGGCGGCGCGTTCCCGGGGTAACCGGCCGGTGGTGACCACGCCCTCGACGCAACTGTGCCCGCTCTGCTCCAGGTGCACCGCCACGACCGTGGTGCGGCGCCCGGACTTGCGGACGTCGGTGCGCAGCAGGACCGGCCCGACCCCCGGTGGGCGCAGGAACTGCGCGCTCACCGTGAGCGGGTCGACCAGCGGCGCACCGGCGCCGTTGTGCGTGGCCACCGCCGCCTTGGCCAGCAACGCCATCAGGAATCCCCCGTGCGGGCGCCCGCCGACCGTCCACGGCGCGGGGAGGTCGGCGGTGAAGGTGCCGTCCCCCAGCGGCCGCACCCGGACCGCCGCGGCGAACGCCCCACCAGCCTGCGCGGGCCCGCCCGCCCGGACGTCGCCGTGCCCTGCAGCACTACTCATGGGCGATAGCCTGCCACGCCCGCGTCCGCGATTTTGCGCTGTGCCACGGATCGGCGATCTTCTCAGCTCCGGCTGGCGAGGGCGCGGAGGAAGAAGGCGGTGTTCGCGGGTCGCTCGGCCATCCTGCGCATCAGATAGCCGTACCACTCCCCGCCGTAGGGCACGTACACCCGCACGGTGTGGCCGAGCTGCGCCAACCGGAGCTGCTCGTCGGGTCGGATGCCGAAGAGCATCTGGTGCTCGAAGCTGCCGGGCTTGCGGCCGTGCGCCTCGGCGCGCTCCCCGATGATCCGCACCAGGCGCGGGTCGTGGGTGGCGAACTTCGGGTAGCCGTCGCCTGCCAGCAGCGCGTTCGCACAGCGGACGTAGCTCTTGTCGACCTCGATCGGGTCCTGGAAGGCGACCGTCTCGGGCTCCTTGTAGGCGCCCTTGCAGAGCCGGACCCGCGAGCCCGAGGTGGCCAGCGCGTTCACGTCGTCGAGGGTGCGGTGCAGGTAGGACTGGAGCACGGCGCCCACCCACGGCCAGGTGCGGCGCAGCTCGGCGAGGATGCGCAGCGTGGAGTCCGTGGTGGTGTGGTCCTCCATGTCCAGGGTGACTGTCGTGCCCGCCGCCTCGGCCGCGGCGCAGATCCGCTTGGCGTTGGCCAGCGCGAGGTCCTCGTCGAACATCTGCCCGACGGCGGAGAGCTTGACGCTCACCTCGGCCCGGTCCGACAGGCCCTCGGCGTGCAGCTGGTCGAGCAGTTCCAGGTAGGCCTGGACGGTCTGCTCGGCGAGCGCGGTGTCGGTGGTGTCCTCACCGAGGTGGTCGAGGGTGACGGTGAGGCCGGAGTCGACCAGTCGCCGGGTGACGGCGACGGCGTCTGCTGTGGTCTCGCCCGCCACGAAGCGGCGCACCACGTCCCTGCTGACGGGAGCGGTGGCCACCAGACGGCGGATGGTGCCGTTTCGGGCGGCAGCCAGGATCAAGGAACGCAACGGGTTCACGGGGGGAACTGTACGGCTCGTGTCCTCTCGAACCAACCAGCCATCCGGTCGTCCTATGTTTGCGCCGAACTGTCTACTCTCGCCCCAGGTGCGACCGCGCGAACCGCAGTGCCGCGCCGATGTCGTCCGCACGCTGGCGACTCGTGCGCGCACGCCGGGTGCTGATCTCCACCACGACCTGGCCGGTGAACCCGGTCTCCGCCAGGTGTCGGCACAGCCGCGCGCACGGCTGGTCACCGCGCCCGGGCACCAGGTGCTCGTCCTTGGGCAGCCCGGTCCCGTCTGCCAAGTGGACGTGCCGCAGCCCGCTGCCCATCCGCGCGGCCAACGCCATGGCGTCCACATGCGCGGCCGAGGTGTGCGACAAGTCCAACGTGTAGTGGCGGTGCCCGACGTCGGTCGGATCGATGGAGGGGCGGAACGCGCTGACCGCGACGGCGCCGCGTCGCACCGGGAACATGTTCTCCACAGCGACCGCGATACCGCTGGTCTCCTCTAGACCCGAGACCAGATCAGCAAATCCTTCGGCGTACCCGCGCTGCCAGCGGAACGGCGGGTGGACCACCACGGTCGGCGCGCCCAGGTCCTGCGCCGCCTCAACGGCCCGGCGCAACCGGACAACCGGGTCCGGCGACCAGATCCGCTGCGTGACCAGCAGGCACGGCGCGTGCACGGCCAGCACCGGCACCCCGCTGCGGCGGGACTGGCGGGCCAGCGCGGGCACGTCCTGGCTCAGCGGGTCGGCCCAGACCATCACCTCGACCCCGTCGTAGCCGAGCGACCCGGCCAGGGCGAAGGCCGTCGACGCGGTCCTCGGCCACACCGACGCGGTCGACAGACCGACCGGGATCACCGGCCGAGCAGCAACAACGCGGCTGGGGAGACCGTCGCCAACAACCCGACAAGCACCGCGAGCACGGTGGTCTGCAGGTCCTCCGCGCGGCGGACCTTGCGCACGATCAGCACCAGCCCGACGATCACCGCCAGCGCGCCGACCAGCGCGGCGGCGGGCAGCACCCGCCACAGCCAGTTGAAGATCAGCCACACCACGGCGCCGCCGACCACGCCGAGCCCGAGCTGGCCGACCATGATCAGCCACTCGCGGCCTGCCGAGCGGGGTTCCCCGTCGGCCGCAGGCTCGTCCTCGTCGTCGTCCAGGTCGTCGCGGTCGCGATCACGGACCCGGTCGCGGCTTGGCTCGTCGTCCTCGTCGAACCGGTCGTCCAGGTCGTCGTCGAGCCGGTCGTCGGTGTCGGCGAACTCGTCGTGCGCGGAGTAGTCGGTGAACCGGGTCGCGGCCTTGTCGTCGAAGCCGCTGAACTCCTCGCGGAACTCCGGCGGCGGGCCCGCGGGGTCCACGGCGGTCTCGGCCGAGTCGCCCGCGTACTCACCGTGGTAGCCGGGCTGCTGCCTCGGGGGCACCGGCAACGGCTGCGACACCTGCGGGACGGGGAGCGGCTGGGACGCCTGCGGCGGGACCGGCAGCGGCTGCGAGACCTGCGGCGGCGGGTTCTGCGGTCGCCTGCCACCGGCGGGCGCGCGCCTGGGCAGCGGTGCCCGGTTCGGCGCCTTGGCCAGCCCGGCGGGCGGCTCGCCCGGGTCAGGGGCCTGGTCGTCGGCGGGCACCCTGGGCAGCTGCTCGGTGTGCGGCTCGGCGTCCGGGCGCGGCCGCGGCGCGGCCACCGGGGTGTGCTGCTGGTCACGGGGGTCGACCGGTCGCCGGGGCTCGGCGCGCGGGTCGAGCTGCTCCGGCCTGCCCTGCGGGAGCCGCGGGTCG
The DNA here is from genome assembly GCF_024171945.1 of Actinokineospora globicatena. GTDB lineage: Bacteria > Actinomycetota > Actinomycetes > Mycobacteriales > Pseudonocardiaceae > Actinokineospora > Actinokineospora globicatena. The sequence continues at coordinate 1,438,652 of NZ_JAMTCR010000002.1, read as the reverse complement.
TCCGGTCTCGGCTGCGGGCGCGGCGGCTCGGGCAGGCGGGGCTCCGCGGCGGGCCGGACGGCCTGGCGCGGGTCCACCTGCGGTTCCCGGCGCGGCGGCGCGACCGGCGGGTGCTGCTGGGTCGGCGGCTGCTGGTCGACGCGGGCCTGCGGCGGCTCCACCCTCGGCGGCTGCTGCTCAGCCCTGACCGGCGGCTGCTCCGGCCGACCGCGCCTGGGCAGCGGCTGGGACGGCTGCGCACCCTGCGGTGCGGGCCCCCGGTCCTGCCGGTGCGAGACGCGCTCGTGCGGCGGCTGGTCCTCGCGGATCGGCAGCAGCTTGCCGCTGTCGGACATCACCCGGTCGATGATCGCCTGGGGGGCGGTCTCCGAGGCGTCGTCCGGCTTGCGGCGGCGCCTGCGTGGCGCGCCGTCGCCAGGGGAGCCGCCGTACTTGGCCAGCAACTCGGCCACGGTGCGCTGCGTGCGCTCCGAACCACCTTCTTGACTCATCCACTCCACCGTGCCCCGTGCAGGCCGATCCGTCCAGTGCCCACCCGCGCCGCGGGCGGCACCGCCCCCTCGGGGTCAGGGGCCACCCGGATCTCGTCAATCCGAGTGAACAGTGTGGTCCTCACCATTCGTCTGGTCCAGCCGCCGCAGGATGACCCCTTCGCGCAGCGCCCACGGCCCGATTTCCACCTCGGGCAGTGACAACGCTCGCATAGTGGCCTGCGCCACCAGCGCACCGGCTACCAGTTGGTGCGCCCGGCCGGGGCTGACGCCGTCGAGTTGGGCCAGGTCGGCCGCCGACATCCGGGAGATGAAGGCGATCAACTGGCTGAGCGCGGTGTCGGTCAGCACCCTGCGGACCCGCGGTCCGGCCGAGGACGGCGCGGCACCGGTGAGCCGCGCCAGGGTGCGGAAGGTCTTGGAGGTGGCGACCGCCCGGTCGGGGGTGCCGTACTTGGCGACCCTGCGGGCCACCGGGGCCAACTGCTCGGCCAGCCAGCCGACCGTGCGCTCGACCTGGTCGCGGGTCGGCGGGTCGCTGGTGAACCGGGTTCTCGTCAGCCGACCGGCACCCAGGGGCAGCGACCAGGCGAAGTCCGGGTCCTCGTCGATACCGGCGGCGATCTCCAGCGAGCCGCCGCCGATGTCGAGCACCAGCAGGTTGCCAGCCGACCAGCCGTACCAGCGGCGGGCGGCGAGGAACGTGAGCCGCGCCTCGTCCTCACCGGAGAGGACCTTGAGCTCGACCCCGGTCTCCTTGTGCACCCGGCGCAGCACCGCGGCCGAGTTGCCCGCCTCGCGCACCGCGGAGGTGGCGAAGGCCATGAGGTCGGCGCAGCCCAGCCGGACCGAGGACTCCTTGGCCGCGGCGACGGTGCGCACCAGGTCGTCGGCGCCCACCTTGGACAGCTGACCGGACGGGGTGATCCGCTCCGCCAGCCGCAGCACGGTCTTCTCAGACCGCGCGGGCGTGGGGTGGGCACCCCGACGAGCGTCCACCACGAGCAGGTGGACGGTGTTGGACCCGACGTCGAGCACACCTAGGCGCACTGGGGCACCGTACCGGGGAGACGATCAGGACTCGAACTTGTAACCCAGACCGCGCACCGTCACCAGGTGCCGCGGCGAGGCCGGGTCGGGTTCGATCTTCGAGCGCAACCGCTTGACGTGCACGTCGAGGGTCTTGGTGTCGCCGACGTAGTCCGCGCCCCACACCCGGTCGATGAGCTGGCCGCGGGTGAGCACCCGGCCGACGTTGCGCAGCAGGTACTCGAGCAGGTCGAACTCCTTGAGCGGCAACGGGACGTCGGTGCCGTCCACAGTGACCACGTGCCGCTCGACGTCCATTCGCACCGGTCCGGCCGCGAGCACCTGGGGCAGCAGCTCGCCGTCGCCACCGGTCTCGCCGCCGCGGCGCAGCACGGCGCGCACCCTGGCGATCAGCTCGCGGGCCGAGTACGGCTTGGTGACGTAGTCGTCTGCGCCCAGCTCCAGGCCGACGACCTTGTCGATCTCGCTGTCGCGGGCGGTCACCATGATCACCGGGACCGCGGAGCGCTGGCGCAGCGCCTTGCACACGTCGGTGCCGCTCATGCCGGGCAGCATCAGGTCGAGCAGGACGATGTCGGCACCGTTGCGGTCGAACTCCTCCAGCGCCTGCTGGCCGGTCACGGCCACGGCGGCGGTGAAGCCCTCCTTGCGCAGCAGGAAGGCAAGCGGGTCGGCGAAGGACTCCTCGTCCTCCACGATCAGCACTCTCGTCATGCCATTCCTCCATCGGTAGCGGCGCCGTCGGATTTCGACGGAGCGGTCGCGCGGCCGCCCACCAGGGTGGGTTCCGCACCGTTCGTGGTGAGGTCCCGGGGTTCGGCGTGGGCCGGGACGCGCATGGTGAAGGTCGACCCGAGGCCCGGCTTGCTCCACAGCCGCACCTCGCCACCGTGGTTGGCCGCGACGTGCTTGACGATCGCCAGGCCGAGGCCGGTGCCGCCGGTCGCCCGCGAGCGCGCCCGGTCGACCCGGTAGAACCGCTCGAAGACCCGCTGCTGCTCGTCCTCCGGGATGCCGACGCCGCGGTCGGTGACGGCGATCTCCACGAAGCCGTCGGCCACGCTGCGGCTCACCGAGACCGGGCTCCCGGCCGTGGAGTAGGCGAGCGCGTTCTGCAGCAGGTTGGACAGCGCGGTGACCAGCAGCGTCCGGTCGCCCTGCACGAGCAGACCGCTGTCGTCGTCGGTGGTGACGTCGATGCCGGTGGACTCCATCACCAGCCGGGCGCGGCCCATGGCCTCGCGCACGACGGCGTCGACCTCCACGGTGTGCATCTCCGGCAGCCGCTCGGCGCCCTGCAACCGCGACAGCGCTATCAACTCGGTGACCAGCGTGCCGAGCCGGTTGCCCTCGTTGAGGATCTTGGTGGTGAACCGGCGCACCTCGACCGGGTCGTCCGCGGCGTCGAGCACGGCCTCGGCCAGCAGCGCCATGGCGCCGACCGGGGTCTTGAGCTCGTGGCTGACGTTGGCGACGAAGTCGCGCCGGGTCGCCTCCAGCCGGACGGCCTCGGACTGGTCGTCGGCGTCGACGGCGGTGAACCCGTCGCCGAGCGGCCGGACCTCGCCGAGCACCGCCTCCGGGGTGCGCCCGCCGCGCGACTCCAGCGGCGAGAGGTCGACCTCGATGGGGTCGCCGGTCTCGACGACGACCTCGGCGGCCTTGCGGGCGCGGTCGTCGACGCGGTTGTTGCGGACGAGGCCGAGCTCCTCCGCTCTCGGGTTGTGGATCACCACATCACCGAACCGGTTGAGCACGACCACACCGGTGTGGGTGGACTGGATGATCCGTTGGACCAGGTCGGCGACCGTGGGGCCGTCCGGGGCCCTCCCCGCCCCGCCGGAGCGGGACCGACCGAGGAGGAAGCCGACGAACAGGCCGATCAGCAGGGTGCCGAACGACAGCGCGAGATAGACCGGGGCGGCCACACCGAGGATCGTAGGCAGGGCCCCCGCCGGTTTGACCAGCCCGGGAACGGCATTGGTGACCGTGCCGACACCGTTGGGCCCGCTTGTTCCCCACCCGGCCAAGCCTAGTTCACTCGATCGTGTCCTACTGGCCAGTAACCATCGGGCTCCGTGCGTATGGGCGACGGCACCGTCAGGGGTAAACCGTCCGTTGGGGGGATCACCACCGGGTCGACGACTGCCCGCCGTGTCGACGCGAGCGGACCGGCCGAAGTGGACACTCCAACACCCGCTTGGGCGTCCACTTCGTCCGGTCCGTCAGTCCACTCGGTCCTAACGACCCTGGTTCGCCACCGCGCTGATCGCGGCCGTCGCGGCGGCCGGGTCGAGGTAGGTGCCGCCGGGGTTGGTCGGCTTGAGCGCCTCGTCGAGGTCGTAGCGCAGCGGGATGCCGGTCGGGATGTTCAGACCGGCGATGTCGGCGTCGGAGACCCCGTCGAGGTGCTTGACGAGCGCCCGCAGCGAGTTGCCGTGCGCGGCGACCAGCACGGTCTTGCCCGCGCGCAGGTCGGGGACGATCTCGGTCTCCCAGTACGGGACGAGCCGGGCCACGACGTCCTTGAGGCACTCGGTGCGCGGCGCGGCCGACCCGAGGTGGGCGTAGCGCGGGTCGCCGTCCTGGCTGAACTCGGCGCCCGGCTCGATCGGCGGCGGCGGCACGTCGTAGGAGCGGCGCCAGAGCATGAACTGCTCCTCGCCGAACTCCGCCAGGGTCTGCTTCTTGTCCTTGCCCTGCAGCGCGCCGTAGTGCCGCTCGTTGAGCCGCCAGTCGCGCTTGACCGGGATCCACAGCCGGTCGGCCGCGTCCAGGGCGAGGTGGGCGGTGTTGATCGCGCGGCGCTGCAGCGAGGTGTGCACCACGTCCGGGAGGATGCCCGCGTCGCGCAGCAGCTCACCGCCGCGGGACGCCTCGGCCACCCCCTTCTCGGAGAGGGCGACGTCCACCCAACCGGTGAACAGGTTCAGCGCGTTCCACACGCTCTCGCCGTGGCGGAGCAGCACCAAGGTTCCGATGGCCATGGCGAAAGCCTGCCAGACCCGGGCGGGCCCGCCCGGTGTGCCGCTACTCACCATCGGACCCGACGGTCGGTCTGGACTGAAGGGGTGCGCTGGTTGCGCCAGTCGGCGGTGCTCCCGATCGAGTGACACCCGATTTGGCCCAGCTTGTACCCCCAAACGCCGCCAAAGGCACGGATAGTTGTCGGATCACCGACTTCCGTGACCGAATAGTTACTAACGGTCTGCGACAGACACGAATGGCGTAAGTGTCGGCCTTGTGCGGTGCTCCGGCTTCTGCCAAGTTGACCTATAGGCGCCCCGGGTCAGCTCCCACGCACTCCCTGATCTGGGCGGCGCCCCGCGCGGCTCGACTCCCCTGCCGAGCCGCGACCCGCGAGGCTCCCGGGTGCCCCCCGCCACGGGACGCAGCGGGCAGCCGCGGGGCGGTTCGGGAACGCGACTCCCCCTCGCTCGAACCGCCCCGCGACTCACACCTTCAAGAACCAGCAGCTTCGGGAACGCGACTGCGCCCGTGCGCTCGAACCGCCCCGCGACTCACAAACTCAGCCAAACCAGCAGCTTCGGGAACGCGACTGCGCCCGTGCGCTCGAACCGCCCCGCGACTCACAACCGGCAGCTTCGGGATTAGTTCTCAGTCGCCGGTACTGCTACCGCGGGCGGTGCGGTCACCGCGGGTCGGTTGCGCCGCCGGGCGCGCCACAGCAGGTAGGCCGGGACGCCGAGCACGACGGCGAACGGCAGGACCGTGCCGACCACGCGCAGCACGAACGACCCGGCGTCCAGGAACGCCCGCCAGCCGGTCGCGAGCGCCCCGAGGAACGAGTCGTCGTCCTCGGTGACCGGCGGCGCCGCCCCGTCGACGCTGATCCGCACGGTGACCGTCGAGAGCGCCACGCTGCCCGCCAGCGCCTCGCGCCGCTTGAGCAGCGACTCCAACTCGGCCTCGCGCCGGGTGACCTCACCCTCGAGCTGCACGATCTCCGAGATGGTGCCCGCGCGGTCGAGCAGTGCGCGCACCCGGGCCAGGCTGGCCCGCTGGGTCTCGATCCGGCTCTCCACGTCCACGACCTGCTCGGTGACGTCCTGCGCGGTCTGCGCCCGGTTGCGGACCTGCCCGGCGGCGGTGATCTTCTCCAGCGCCTTGTCCAGCCGGTCGGACGGCACGTGCAGGGTCAGCGTCGCGTACCGGTCGTTGACCTGCTCCTGGCCGGAGAACCCGCCCTCGGAGGTCACCGCGTCGCGCACTTGGTCGGCGGCGTCGGACACCTTGCCCGCGGTCAGCTCCACCGTCGCGGTGCGGACGAGCTTGCGGTCGACGCCCGGCTGGGTGACCCGGGGCTGTTCCTGCGGCTGCCCGTTGGCCTCGGTCGGCGCGGACTGCGCCGCGGCCTTGCCCCCGGTCGCGGAGTCGGCCGTGTAGTCACCCGGTCCGCCGGGCTCCTGCCGCATCGCGGGTGCGGGGGCGGCGGCGCCGGAGGACATGCTCTCGCTGGACGTGCACCCCGCCGCGAAGGCACCCGCCACCAACAGCAACCCGGCTAATCCGACTTTCCCTATCACCATGTCGAGCTCCCCTCTCGCGCTGTCCGTCTGGCATGCAGACGAGACGGGCGGGTCAGGGCGTTGCGGCGGGGGTGATCACGAGTCGGCCTCGTCTGCGACACGGGCCCGTTGTCCGGCCGGTTCGAGCAGGTGGGCGAAGGCCTGCAGGTTGGCGAGCGACTCGCCGCGCGAGGTCCGCCAGTCCCACTCGCGGCGGATCGCCGAGGCGAACCCGATCTCCAGCAGCGTGTTGAAGTCGCCGTCGGCCGCCTCGAGGACCTGGCCGAGCAGCCGGTCGAGCTCGTCGGCGCTCACCGCGGCGTGGCTGACCTTGCCAACCAGGTAGATGTCACCCAACCGGTCGACGGTGTAGTGCACGCCGTAGAGCCGGGCGTTGCGGCGCAGCAGGAAGCGGTAGACCTCCTCGTGCGCCTCGTCCGGCGCCCGGCACACGAACGCCTCCACGCTCAGCGCGTGGCGGCCCAGGATGAGCCAGCAATTGGTGCGCTGCTTCTTGATCCCGGGGAGGGTGACGTGGAACCGCCCCGGCTGGGGCCGCTCGTAGTCCAGCTCCCGTTCGGTGAGCGCGTCCGCGATGACCTGGTCGAGTGAATGCGCATCCGTCACACCGCCACCTCAGCACGCGCGGAGGCGTACCGCAGCACGTGGTCGGCCTCGACGTAGGCGGCGATGAGCGCGTCGGTCGTGCGGTCCCAGGAGAACGCCCTGGCGTGCCGCACCGCGCCGACGCCGAGCTCGGCGCGCAGCCCGGGGGCGGTGACCAGGCGGCCGAGCGAGTCGGCCCAGTCGGTGGTGGCGTGCCCGTCGACCAGCAGGCCGGAGACCCGGTCGGCGACCGCGACCGGCAACCCGCCGACGGCGGCGGCGACCACGGGTGTCCCGCAGGCCTGGGCCTCCAGGGCGACCAGGCCGAAGCTCTCGTTGTGGCTGGGCACGGCGACCACGTCGGCGGCGCGGTAGACGGTGGCCAGCGCGGCGCCGGATTGCGGCGGCAGGAACCGCACCACGTCGGTGATGCCCAGCGCGACGGCCAGGTCCTGCAGGGCGGCGGGCTGGTCGAGACCGGTGCCCGACGGCCCGCCCGCGACCAGGACGACCAGCTTGTCCCTGGCCACGGTGCCCCTGGCGATCAGCTCGGCGGCGGCGTGCAGCAGCACGTCCGGCGCCTTCAGCGGCTGGATGCGGCCGACGAAGGCCACCACCACGGCGTCCTGGGGCAGCCGCAGCCTGGCCCGCGCGGCGGCCCGGTCACCGGGGCGGAAGCGGTCCAGGTCGACCCCCGGCGCGATGGTGCGGACCTTCTCCGGTGCCGCGTCGTAGAGCTCGACGAGCTGCGCGGCCTCCACGGCGGTGTTGGCGATCAGCTGGTCGGCCTCGTCGACCACCTGCTGCTCGCCGAGCACCCGCACCAGCGGCTCCGGGGAGTCCCCAGCGGCGAGCGCGGCGTTCTTGACCTTGGCCAGGGTGTGCGCGGTGTGCACCAGCGGCACCCCCCAGCGCTTGCGGGCCAGCCAGCCGACCTGCCCGGACAGCCAGTAGTGCGAGTGCACCAGCTCGTAGTGGCCCGGCTCGTGCCTGGCCTCGGCGCGCAGCACGCCCGCGGTGAACGGGCACAGCTGGTCCGGCAGCTCAGCGCGCTGCAAGCCCTCGAACGGGCCTGCCGAGACGTGCCGCACCAGCACCCCGGGGGCGAGTTCGACGACCGGCGGCAGGTCGGAGGCGGTGGCCCGGGTGAACACCTCGACGGCGATGCCGCGCTGCGCCATCCGCGTCGTCGTCTCGGTGATGTAGACGTTCATCCCGCCCGCGTCCCCCGTGCCGGGCTGCTCCAACGGGGACGTGTGCACTGACAGGACCGCGATGCGGCGAGGCCTGCGCAGCTGCGTGGGAGTCACCCCGGATTCACCCCTTCCGGCCCTCCGCGGCCGGAGCGGCTTGGCGGAGCACACCGTTGAACTCATCGACCCGTTCGGCGAAGGGCGCGTGCCCGACCCGTGGGAACCAACGCAGTGTGGCACCGGGAATCTTCCCCGCCGAAAACTCGGCACCGGCAGGATCGACCACCGCGTCAGCGGTCCCGTGCACCACGGTGGTGGGCACGGTGATCGACGCCAGCACGTCCGCGCTGGCCACATCGCGCCTGAACAACGCCTTCCTGACCGCGGGCGGCACCCGCAGCGAGTCGCCGAGCCAGGACTGCGCGAGAGCACCGGCGACGGGCTCGGCGGTCATCCCGACTGTGAGGGACGCGACAGCGGGGATGGCCACCGCGGGGTCCTCGGCGAACGCTCCGGGCAAGGCCGCGGCCATTGCCGGACCGATCCGACCGCCCGGGTGGCCCTTGCCGATCTCGGTGATCGCGCCGACCAGGACGATGGCCGCGAGGTCGGCGCAGCCGCGTTCGCGCACGTAGTCGGTGATCACCAGACCGCCGTAGGACCAGCCGACGAGCACCGCGGGCACGCCCGCGAACGCCAGCACAGCGGCCAGGTCCTCGGCCCACACGGCGGACTCGTCGTAGCCGCTGTCCGGAACGTCTGACTCGCCGTGCCCGCGCAGGTCGACGGCGATCAGGTGGTGTGCCACGGCCAACGCCGGATCGGCGAACTGGGCCGCCCAGCAGCGGCTGGACTGGGCCCAGCCGTGCACGAACACGATGGGCGGCGCGGCGGGGTCCCCGGCGGTGCGGACGGCCAACCTGGTGCCGCCCGCACCGAGCACGGAGTGGGTCAACGCAGCGCCGACATCTTCTGCCACTGGCTCCACGGGATCAGCCAGTCGAAGACGTCGGAACTGGTGGGCATGTTCGCCTTGGAGCCGGTGATCTCCACCGGGTCGCCGATGAGCGCCGAGTCGAAGTAGGCCTTGGCGTCGGGCTCGAGCAGGTTCACGCAGCCGTGCGAGGTGTTGGCCTTGCCGATGTTGCCGCGGTTCTCCTCGTTCTCGTGGATGAACTCGCCGTGGTTGGAGATCCGCACGGCCCACTTCTTCTTGACGTTGGTGTAGCCGTAGCGCGGGTTGGAGAAGTCGCCGATCGGGTCCTTCTGCATGACGATCAGCGTGCCGTTGGGCGTGTTCAGGTCCGGGTCGGCGTCCTTGCCGTTGCTGGAGGGGTAGCTCGCGGTGAGCTTGCCGTCCCGGTAGACGTTCATCTTGTGGTCCGGGGTGTTGACCTTGACGACCTGGTTGCGGCCGATGGTGAACGAGGTGGTCAGGTCCGCCTTGCCGTAGGCGCCGCCGCCGTAGGCCAGCCCGTAGAGCTTCGCGGTGACGGTGACCTTGGTGCCCGAGGGCCAGTACTCCTTGGGCCGCCAGTCGACCTGCTGGTCGTTGAGCCAGGCCCAGGAACCCTCGACCTGCTTGGAGGTCTCGACGGCGAGCGCCTTCTCCACCGCGGCCTTGTCGGTGACCTTGCCCTCGGGGAACTTCACGCTGATCGGCATGCCGACACCGACGGTGGCGTTGTCGGCCGGGTTGATCGTCGCGCGCGGGGTCTTGGCGGGCTGCAGCGTGGTGAACGCGCCCTTGAGCTCCACCTTCTTGCCGTCGGACCCGGTGGCCGCGGCGGTGTAGGTGTACTTCTTGGCGTACCCGAACACCTCGGCCGAGGCCCAGGAGAGCTTGTCCTGCGCCACCGCGCCCTTGACCGCCTTGCCGTCCGGGCTGAGCACCTGGACCGAGTCGATGGCGCCGTCGGTGACGCTGATCTTGAGCGGGTCCCCCGGCGGCACGTCGGCGGCGTCCGCGGCGAGGCTCGCGGTCAGCTTCGCCTTGGGTTCGGCCGCCTGCTGCTGGCCGCCGTCCCCGCCACCCCCACCGCCGCCCGGTGTCCCCGGTTGCTCCGAGGTGCAGCCGGCGAGCAGCGCGAGGACCAGGGCAAGGGCACCGAGGATGCCGTTGGTCCTGACCTTCGAAGCCGGTCGTCTCACCGTGGAACCTCCAGTGTCTAGTCTTTCCCCCACCGATGAAGGACGCCCGGGTGGCGATGGGGTGCGCCACGTCGGGTGTGACAGTGCTCATAGTCCCGCGCCCGGTCCCCGCACGCGGTCGCGGGGCAGGATCGACAACCGTGAACAAGCCAATCGCAGTAGTCACCGGGGCGAGCGCGGGCATCGGCGCGGCCACCGCCCGCCACCTCGCCGCGGCCGGTTTCCACGTGGTGCTCGGCGCCCGGCGGCTGGACCGGCTCACCGAGGTCGCCGACTCGGTAGGCGGCACCGCGATCGAACTGGACGTGACGGACCCCGCCTCAGTCGCGGCGTTCGCCGACCGGGTTCCAGAGTGCCACGCGTTGGTGAACAACGCCGGTGGTGCCAAGGGCCTCGAGCGCGTCGACGCGGCCGACGAGGACAACTGGAACTGGATGTACGAGGCCAATGTGCTCGGCACGCTGCGGGTCACCAAGGCGCTGCTGCCCAAGCTGATCGCCTCCGGCAACGGCCACGTGGTGACCGTCACCTCCATCGCGGCCATCGAGGTCTACGACGGCGGTTCCGGCTACACCGCGGCCAAGCACGCCCAGTCCGCCCTGCACCGCACCCTGCGCGGCGAGCACCTCGGCGAGCCCGTCCGGTTCACCGAGGTCCTGCCCGGCATGGTGGAGACCGAGTTCTCCCTGGTCAGGTTCAACGGCGACACCACCCGCGCGAACAAGGTCTACGAGGGCATCACGCCGCTCACCGCCGACGACGTCGCCGAGGTGATCGCGTTCGCCCTGACCCGGCCCCCGCACGTGAACCTGGACCAGATCGTCCTCAAGCCCAGGGCCCAGGCCTCCGCGACCCGGGCGCACCGCACCGGCTGACGTACCCGGGACTCAGGTCAGCGCGCAGTTGATCAGGATCGGCTCCGGGTGCAGCGCGACCCCGAACGCGGTGTGCACGCCATCGCGGACCTGCTTGGCCAGCGCCAGGAGGTCCGCGGTGGTGGCCGACCCGCGGTTGGTGAGGGCGAGGGTGTGCTTGGTCGACAACCCGACCGGCCCGCGCGCGAAGCCCTTGCCGAACCCGGCCCGCTCGATCAGCCAGGCGGCGGACAGCTTGGCGGCCCCCGGCCCGGCCGGGTACCGGGGGACGGTGGTCTCCGGCCCGACGACGGCGACGATCCGGGCGAGGACGTCGTCGACCGCCGGGAGCGGGATGATCGGGTTGGTGAAGAACGACCCGGCGCTCCACGTGTCGTGGTCGATCGGGTCGAGCACCATGCCCTTGCCGCGCCGCAGGTCCAGCACCGCGGCCCGAGCGTCCGCCACCGGGACCCGCTCGTCCTGCCGGACCCCGAGCGCCCTGGCCAGCTCGGTGTAGCGGACCGGCGCGGACAACCCGTCGTCGGACAGCTCGAACCGCGCCCGCAGCACCACGGCCCGGTCGGTGCCCTTGAGGACGCTCGTCCGGTAGTCCAGCCCGAGTTCGTCGGTCCGCAGGGTCCTGACCTCGCCGGTGGCCCGGTCGAGCAGGTCGACCGAGACGAGCACCTGCGACACCTCGACCCCGTACGCGCCGACGTTCTGCACCGGCGTGGCCCCGACCAGCCCGGGGATCCCGGACAGGCACTCCAGCCCACCCAACCCGGCCTCCACCGTCCCGGCGACGACGGTGTCCCAGTCCTCACCGGCCTCGACGGTCAATTGGACCCGCCCCGGCTCAACGCAGTCGATCTTGCTCCCGTGGTTGGCGACGAGCACGACCGTCCCGTCGAACCCGAGGTCCCCGATGACCAGGTTGGACCCGCCACCGAGCACGAGCAGCGGTTCCCCGCTCCGGTCGACCGCCTTGACGGCGTCCACCACCTCCGCGGCCGAGCCCGCGGTGACGAATCTGGCCGCGGGTCCACCCAGCCGCAGCGTGGTGTAGCCGGACAGCGGGACACCGGAACGAACGTCGGCGCCGAGGGGAAGGCTGGTCACGGGCACCAACGGTAACCTCCCGCACATGACCAGCCGTATCGAGCACCGCGCCGCGTTCACCGCCCCGGCAGCCACCGTGCACGCCCGCCTGGTCGACCGCGCGTTCCTCGAGTCCCGCCTGCGCGCCATCGGCGGCAAGGACGCCACCCTCGTCGACCTCGAGACCACCGGCGAGACAGTGCGCTACCGCCTGCGCCAGGGCATCGACTCAACCAAGCTCCCCTCAGCCATCCGCACCATCGTCAAGGGCGACCTGGTCGTCGAACGCACCGAGACCTGGCGGCCCGCCACCCAAGGCTTCACCGGCACCACCAAGGCAACAGTCACCGGCGTCCCCGGCGAGGTCAACGGGACCTACACCCTCACCACCACCCCAACCGGCAGCGAACTGCACACCGCCGCCGAGGTGAAGGTCCGCATCCCGCTGATCGGCGGAAAAATCGAATCCGCCATCGCCACCCACATCCACGACCTCCTCACCGCCGAAGCCGCCTTCACCGAGTCCCAGTGACCCCACCACCCCCCACCCCCTCCTCGAACCGCACCACCCCAAACGCCCGTTCCCAACACAACGCGCACCCAACTCCCAGCCCACACCCACCCCATCACCCGCGCCCCCACCCACCCACCGCAAGCGCAACCCCCACACCAGTTGCGGCCACACCCACCGCACAAGGTGCAAGCACCAAACCAGGCTCGGCCACCAAACCAAGTGCGGCCGCTGGCCAAGAGGTAGGCAACGCCCCGGGCGCAAGGCTGTCTACCGGGCGAGGTTCGGGCACCGCCCTGGGCGCGCTGGCCGTGTCGGGCGTAGCCATCACGCCGGGTGTGGGTGCTGGCCGAGGTTCGGGCAACGCCGCGGGTTTGGTCACGGTGTCAGGAGCGGGGACCGGCCAAGGGGTGGGCGTGGGCGCCGGGGTGGGGAGTGGCGGTGGTGGTGCGCGGGTGGCGCGGCGGGGGTTTGGGGGTCGGGGGCGTTCGGCGGCGAGGGGTTGGGCTGGGTTGGTGACTGGGGTTTGGTACGTGAGGGGAATGGCGCGGTGATGGCCAAGGCGCCACGGTTGGCTGCGGGGCGGGCTAGGGCGCTTGGGGTGCCGACTCGGGGCACCACCAACCCGAACCGCTTGCGGCGGGTGGATCGGTGGCTGTTGGGCACGGCGGCCGTTCAGTCTGTTTTGGACAGTCCGGACCCGCTCGTGGTCGATCTCGGCTACGGCGCCACTCCGGTCACCACGGTCGAACTGGCTGCCCGGCTGCACGCGGTGCACCCCCAGGTTCGGGTACTCGGCCTGGAGATCGATCCGGAGCGGGTCGCGGCGGGCAAGCTTGTCGCGGATCCGCCGGTGTTGGACTTCCGCCGGGGTGGGTTCGAGTTGGCGGGCGCGCGGCCGGTGCTGCTGCGCGCCTTCAACGTGCTGCGCCAGTACCCCGAGGAGGAGTCGGCGCGGTCTTGGGCGACGATGCTGGCGCGCCTCGCGCCGGGCGGTCTGCTGGTCGAGGGCACCTGCGACGAGATCGGCAGGCGCTGCTCCTGGGTGCTGCTCGACGCCGACGGCCCGCGCACCTTCACCCTGGCCTGCCTGCCCGCGGACTTGGAACGCCCCTCCGACCTGGCCGAGCGGCTGCCCAAGGCGTTGATCCACCGCAACGTGCCCGGTGAGCCGGTGTTCGACCTCCTGCGCGCCCTGGACGGCTGCTGGGCGACGGCGGCCCCGTACGCCCCGTTCGGCCCGCGGGCCCGCTGGGTGGAGGCGGTGCGGCTGCTGGCGGCCGAGGGTTGGCCGGTGCTGGACACCCGTCGGCGGTGGCGACTGGGCGAGGTCACCCTTTCGTGGTCGGCGGTAGCGCCGAACTCGGCTTGACATTGACGTCGCGTCAACTTCTACCGTAGGTGTCGGGCCGGAAAAGCCCAGGTAGGAGAGGTTCAGATGGCTTGGTCGACGGCTCAGGTCGCCCGCATGTCGAAGGTGACGTCGCGGACGCTGCGGCACTACGACGAGATCGGCCTGCTGCCGCCCGCACGGGTCGGGGCCAACGGCTACCGGTACTACGAGCAGGACCAACTGCTGCGGTTGCAGCAGATCCTCGTGCTCCGGGAGCTGGGTCTCGGCCTGGACGCGATCGCCGAGATCGTGCGCGACGGCCAGGACCAGGTCGCGGTGCTGCGCATGCACCACCGCTGGCTGCTCGCCGAGCGCGACCGGTTCGACCGGCTGGCCAGGACCGTCTCCAGAACCATCACCGATGTCGAGGAGGGAACGACCATGACGAAGACCGACCACTGGTTCGACGGGTTCGACGCCGCCACCCAGGACCAGCTGCAGCAGGAGGCCAGGGAGCGCTGGGGCCCCGAGGCGGTGACCACGGGCGGTGCCGCCACCTGGCAGCAGGGCCACGGCGAGGAGTGGGCGGCCATGCTGGCGGCGCTGGTCGAGCACATCGACGCGGGCCGCACCCCGCGGGACGCGGCGGTGCAGACCACGATCGACGGCCACTACCGCTGGATCCAGGCGTTCTGGCAGCCCAACCGCGAGTCGTACAAGGGCCTGGCTGACGTCTACGCCGACGACCCGCGGTTCCGCGCGAACTTCGACAAGACCGACCCCCGCCTCGCGGAGTACCTGCGCGCGGCGATGACGGAGTACGCGGAGACCACGCTGTCGTAGTCCCGCTGGGTGGCCGGTGCCGCCACACCACCACCGGCCACCCAGCGGCACACCGCGCCGGAACACGATCGCCCACGACCGTTGACCAACCCGCACCAGCCCGCCACGACCACCGCCGCCCCGCAGCACACCAAGGCCGCAGCGCGCCGCCGAGAACCCACCACGGCACAACTTCTCGATGGCACCACGTGCTCTCAGGAGCATCGCCACGACGACACGCCACGCCCGGTGCGCGAGCGACCACGCGAACCGCAGGCGGCCGGGGTGGACTGCCAAGTGGACAGGAGCTGCGAGGATTGGCGCGTGCCGTCGAACGAGCGTCGTTATGTGATCAGGTTGGGGTGTCCGGACCGGACGGGCATCGTCGCGCGGATCGCCGGGTTCCTGGCGGACGCCGGGGGGTGGATCGTCGAGGCGGCGTACCACACCGATCCGGAGACCAACTGGTTCTTCACCAGGCAGGAGGTGCGGGCCGACTCGATCGCGTTCGGGGTGGACGAGCTGCGGGAGCGGTTCGCCGCCGTGGCGCGCGAGCTGAGCCCGGCCGCCGACTGGAGCGTGGTCGACACCGGGGTGCGCCGCCGGGTGGTGATCCTGGTGTCGAAGGAGGGGCACTGCCTCTACGACCTGCTCGGCCGGGTGCACAGCGGAGAGCTGGACGTCGACGTCCGCGCGGTGGTCGGCAACCACACCGACCTCGCCCCGATCACCCGCGCGCACGGCATCCCGTACCACCACGTGCCGTTCCCCGCCGCCGACCCCGAGGGCAAGGCCGCCGCCTTCGCGCAGCTGCGCCAGCTGGTCGACGCCAGCACCCCGGACGCGATCGTGCTGGCGCGGTTCATGCAGGTGGTGCCCCCGCAGCTGTGCGCGGACTGGGCCGGGCGGGCGCTCAACATCCACCACAGCTTCCTGCCCTCGTTCGTCGGCGCGCGGCCCTACCACCAGGCGCACAAGCGCGGCGTCAAGCTGATCGGCGCCACCTGCCACTACGTGACCGCCGAACTGGACCAGGGTCCGATCGTCGAGCAGAACGTGATCCGGGTCGGCCACGGCGACTCGGTCGCGGACATGGTGCGCAAGGGCCGCGACATCGAGAAGGTCGTGCTGGCGCGCGGCCTGCGGGCGCACCTGGAGGGCCGGATCCTGCTGCACGGCAACAAGACCGTGGTGTTCTGATCGAGCCTGGCGGAGGTTCGGGCGGAGACCTTGGTGGAGAACGTGTTGGCGCACAACGGTTTCCTCGGGGAGTCGGGTTTGGTGTCCGATTTCCACGGTAGGCGCGTTGGTGGCCCGCGTCAGTGACACGATGGTGTGGGGATAACTCGGGATAGCCGTTTGACGAACTGCCAATTTCCGAGTATGCGCGCTAAATCGTTTGCCGCACAAGGCAATCGAGCGGCACGATTCCCGTGTGACCACTGGGGAGGTTGGCACCATGAGAGTCAGAACGCTGTCCACTACCGACGTCAGACCGTGCCTGGAGCTGGCGGCGGACCGGGAGTGGCCCTACGAGGACCGCAAGTGGGAGTTCCTGCTCGACACCGGGCAGGGCTACGGGATCGTCGACGAGGGCGACAACCTCGTCGCGTCCACGATCCTGACCACCTCGGGCGACGTGGCGGCCATCAGCATGGTGCTGGTGGCCGCTCGCCACGCCCGCCAGGGCCTCGGCACCCGCCTGGTCAGCCACGTGCTGGCCGAGGCGGGCGACGCGACCGTGCACCTGCACGCGACCTCACTCGGCCGCCCGCTCTACGAGCGGCTCGGTTTCCGGTCCCTCGCCGAGGTCGACGCCTACAGCGGCACGCTCGACGCCGGTCCGAGCGGCCGTACGAGGACGGCCGGCGGGGGCGATTTGGCGGCCATCCTGACCCTCGACACAGCGGTGTTCGGAGTGGATCGATCCAACGTCCTGTCCGGACTGTTCGACTTCGCCGACCACGTTCGCGTCGTCGAGCGGAACGGCGACCTCGTCGGGTACGCGGCCAGTTGGCGTCCTGGGACCGACTTGGACTCCACCATCGTCGGGCCGGTCATCGCCACCAACCCGGCGGACGCCCGCGCGCTGATCGCGGACTTGGCGGCGGACGTCGGCGGGGCCATCCGGGTCGACGTCGACGACCAGCACCCGGAGCTGGCGAGCTGGCTCGCTGAACGCGGCCTCGCACCGGCCTTCCGCTGCGACCTGATGACCCTAGGCGGTCGCCCACTCCCGGGCGACCGCCTAGGCGTTCACGCACCGTTCATGCAGGCGTTGGGCTAGAGCTCGGCGGCGAGTTTGGCCAGCTGTTCGTCGTGGACGCGCTTGAGGCCCGCCGGAGCGAAGAGGCGCTCGAAGAACCCCTTGACCCCGTTGGCACCTTCCCAGGTAGTAGCAACGCGCACGGTTGAGGTGGTGGCGTTGCCCTCTACGGTCCATGTGGTGACCAAGGTGGAGTTTCGGTCCGATTCCACCAGCGCGCCCGAGCTCAGCTCGCTCACGTCGAGCAGGCAGTCGCGCACCCGCTTGCTCGTGGCCTGGAACCGCCAGTGCACAACCGTGCCCGCACCGGTACCGCCGGACCGAACCTCGTACTCGCTGTAGTGCGCCGTGAGGATTCGCGGTCGGACTTCCCGGTAGTCGGCCACAGCGGCTCGTACGCGATCCACGGGCGCGGCGATCGTACGTTCGGCAAGCGCCTGGACCTGGTTCATCATTCTCCATACGTCGGCAACCGGGGATGCTTAGGCTACCGGCGTGCGCATCGAGATCGCTGATTTGCCAGGCCTGCGTAAGCATCGCGAAAACGGCTTGGACCTGCGTAAGACCGTCCTGGTTAGGTTGGACCTCACAGACCCGGACGACGACTCCCTGCTGAAGACGTCCCTCGACGGCGCCTTGCTCTTAGGCTGCACTCTCCGCCCAGAGACTCAACGGCGTGCCCACGCGGCTGGCGCCCTCTTGTTCCCAGCGGTTCCCGGATTGCCCTACGAGGTGTACCGGTCTCGGCTCTACACCCCTGCGGAGCTGTTCGAGGGTTTTGACGCTACCCAGCCGGAGACCTACGCACTCACACCCGATGCCCGGATCTACCAGCACACCCAGGAGCAGGGGCACCCGCCGGACCCGCTACACGCGTTGGCCGAACGCCTCCACGACCACGGCATCAGCGAGGCACTCGACGACGTCCTCACGGGGATGCCGGTCGCCGTCATGGGCGGTCACGCCCTTACTCGTGACTCTGAGGGCTACCGCGGCGCGGTAGAGCTAGGCGTGCAGCTGGGCCAGGCAGGGTTCACCGTGTTGACCGGTGGCGGCCCCGGTGCGATGGAGGCGGTCCCGCTCGGCGTCCGACTCGCTGACAAGTCCGGGGTGGATGACGCGCTGGCGGTGTTGGCCTCGGCGCCGAGGTTCGGCAGCGGCCGGTCGGTCGACCCCGCGGAGATCGGTCGCTGGCTGGCAGCAGGTTTGGCGGTAGACCTACCGACCGGCGACCAGCCGAGAACCATCGGCTTGCCGACCTGGTTTTACGGACATGAACCGCCAAATCCGTTCTGCGAGTTGCACGCGAAGTACTTCGAGAACTCGGTCCGCGAAGAGGGCCTGTTGACCGTGGCGACCGGCGGCATCATCTACACGCCCGGCAGCGCGGGCACGGTCCAGGAGGTCTTCCAGGACTACACCCAGAACCATTACGGCTCGGTCGGGCCCGCTGCGCCCATGGTGTTCCTGGGCGAGCGGTTCTGGACCGAGGAGGTCCCGGCCGCGCCGTTGGTGCGCGAACTGGCCAAGGGGCGACCTGCGGAGCGGTGGATCCTGGTCACCGATGACGCCGCCGAGGCTGTCGCGTTCCTGGCTACCTACGCGTCAGTCGAGTAACCCCGCCCGCTGCGCGAGAACGGCCGCGGTGACGCGGTTAGCGCAACCTGTCGCGGCGAGGATCTCCGAGACGTAGCCCCTTACGGTGGAGTCGGACAGGCGCAGCTCTTCGGCGATCTCACCGTTGCTGCGCCCCATCCCCACCAACCGCAGCACGTCGCGCAGCCGCGCGGAGAGCCGGGTGACCTCGGCCGCCGCACCGATGCGGTCGAGGTGGTGGGTGGCCAGGTGGCCCATCAGGTCGTTGGTCAACGTCGGGTCGAGCACGGCGCCGCCGTTGGCGGCCACGCGCACGGCGCGGACCAACTCCGCGGGCTCGATGTGCTTGAGCAGAAAACCTTTTGCGCCGAGCCGCAGCGCGGTGGCGACCGCCTGGTCCGCGTGGAAGGTCGTGAGGACCACGACCGCGGGGACTCTGGGCTGTCTGCGGAGTTCGCGAAGCGCGTCCAGCCCATCCATCCTGGGCATGCGCAGGTCCAGCAACAGCACGTCCAGCTCGGTCGTGCGCACCAACTCCAACGCGTCGGCTCCGTCAGCCCCCTCGGCGACGACCGCGACGTCCGCGGCCGCGCCCAGGATCTTGGACACGAACGCGCGCGCCATCGGTTCGTCGTCGACGATCCCCACTCGGATCACCGCTCGCTCGATGACTGTCCCATCAACCTCGGTCTGCGTAGTCACGTGATAGCCCCTCTCCTGCTCACGGGGCGTATGCAAGCACACTGAAAGCGTGGTGGAACAGGGAATGTGGCGTCATCCCGACGATCGTCGGGGCCAACGCCGCTCGTTCGGTCTATCGGGCGAGGTTTTCGACTACCTCCGCGCCCGGTAGCGCGGCCATCAAGTCACCTGGCACGAGCAGCTTGCTACCCCGGATGCCGCTACCGATCACGAGTTCCGGGGCAGCGGCAACGGCAGCGTCTACGTACAACGGCCACTCGTGCGGCAGCCCCACCGGTGTGATGCCGCCGTAGGCCATTCTGCTCTGCTCCACAGCTAGCTCCATCGGCGCGAAGGAGGCCTTGCGTACGTCTAGGCGTCTACGGAGCACACCGTTGACGTCAGCCCGCGTGGTCGCCAGCACCAAACACGCCGCGAGCCGCTCGTCGCCACCCCGCTTGCCGAGTACGACCACGCAGTTAGCCGAAGCGCTCAGCGGTGAGCCGTAGTGCTCACAGAAGGCGGCAGTGTCAGCGAGATCCGGATCGATCTCGGCGACACCGACGCGACTGGCGTCGAGTGCCACTAGAGCCTTGGCAACGGGGTCGGCGAGCAGTTCGGGGTGTTCCGCGGCGGGGAGAACGGTGAGGGTTCCGGCGATGGTCCAGGTCACCCGGCAGAGGGTACGCCGAGGAAGTCGACGAGCAGTGCCCGCAACTCGCGCCGGTGGGTGACCATTGGCGCGGGCGAGTCGAACTGGACCAGGGTCGCTTTCGGGAAGGCGGCCACCGCCTCGTGGGCGGTCTCCGCTGGGTGCAACAAGTCACCAGTTGCGGCAACAACAAGTATTTCGGCCGAGACATGCAGGAGTGCCGCCGGATCAGGCACCGGGATTTGGGTGGCGACGGCGTCCAGTGCCGGACCCAATCGAAGAAGTGCGTCCGTGCGGTCATCGACGTAGTCGTCCAAGCCGCCAGGCGCGTCGGCCGCGACAAGAGCGCGCAGACGTTCCCGATCGCCGTTGAGAGCCGCTGTAGACATCTCCAGCACGTGCGCGGCAGAAGCTGGAGGCCTCGGCTTCGTAAGAGCGGCGGGCAGCATCAACACGACCCGGTCGAGCGTGTCAGGAGAGCGGGAAATGAGGTTACTGAGGGCTCCCGCCCCTAGCGAGACACCTATGGCCTGCCGCGCGCCGTCAAGGGCACTGGAAACGTCATCGGCGATCGCGGGATAGCGCCAGTAGTCCAACGGCGCGTCGGTAGCGTCAGCGTGCGAAGGAAGGGTCAACACAATCCGCGTGCCAGGTAGGCCTGACGCCGGGATGCGAGCCTCGCCCGCGGTGGCGCCCAACCCCGGGACAACGATCGTGCGTGGTTCTCCCGAGCCGTAAGCGCGGGCAATCACCACCGCTGGCCGCGCTGCACCTCGATCAGCTTCGGCCGCACGTCGACGATGTACACGAGCGCCGCCACGAGACCCGCGGTCCAGAGGATCCAGCCGGTGCTGGCGAAGCTGAACAGCAGCAGTGCGGCGGTGGCCCCCGCGGTGATACCGACCCACGCGGGTTTGCTCAAGCGCTCAGCGGCCGAATACGCGTCCGGCCGCTGCAGCAGCGCGTGGATGAACGCGAAGGCCGCGACGGGCACGGCGGCCCAGTCGATGACCCTCAGGATCAAGTACGCGGTAGGTGGCACCTCGTCAGCCTACGTGCGATCCGCCCGAATCCACCACAAGACCCCGCGCGCTCACCCGGGGGAGGCGCACGGGGTCCAGTCGAGTCACTTGGTGGTCGGCTTGGTGGCAGGCTTGCGGGCGGCGGGCTTGGTCGCGGGGGCGGTGCGGTTCGCGACCCGGCGGGTCGCGCTGCGGGCCTCCTCGGCCACCTCGTCACCCGCGTCCAGCACGGCCTCGGCCACCTCGGCGGCGACCGTCTCGGCCGTCTCAGCGGCCTTCTCGCCCGCCTCGCGGGTCTTGCCGGTCACCTTGGCCAGCACGTCCTCGGCCAGGGTCTTGGCGTCACCGGCGGCGACACCGACCCGGACCTGCGCGGCCTCGATGGCCTCCTCCAGCTTCTTGACCTGCGGCTGCGCGCGCAGCTTGTCGAGCGCGCCCTCGCCGTGCTCGGCAAGGCCCTGGTAGAGCCGGAACGCGGCGGCGGTGTACTCCTCGACGAGCTTGCGCAGCTCGGCCGGGTCGAACTTGCCGCGCAGCTCGCCCGGGGTCGTCTCGGCGCGCGCCTTGGCCTTCTGCACCGCGTCCACGACCGCCTTCGCGGCGAGGTCACCGGCGCCTAGCGCGGCGAGCAGCGGGGTGCGGGCCTGCTCGATCGCGGTGTTCACCGCGGCAACGGCCTGCCCACCGGCCTTGCGGACGTCATCGGTCTTCGGCAGCGTCATCGTCACTCCTCTGTTGGCCTTCCACAGTGGACTTGGCGGCAGCGTTCTCGCGGCGGAAGGACTCGTAGACGTCCATCAGCACCTGCTTCTGCCGCTCGGTCAGGTCACGGTCGGCGCGGACAGCGTCGGTGACCGGACCCCCGGCCGGGAGGTCGAGGATCCCGGCCTGCACGTACAGCGCCTCCGCGGAGATCCGCAGCCCCTTGGCGATCTGCTGCAGGATCTCGGCGCTCGGCTTGCGCAGGCCACGTTCGATCTGGCTGAGGTAGGGGTTGGAGACTCCGGCCAACCGGGCGAGCTGGCGCAGCGAGATCTCGGCGTTGTTGCGCTGCTGCTTGATGTACGCGCCGATCCCGCGACCGAGGTCCGCGACCTTGTCGATCGCACTGCCCTCGTTGTCGTCCACCGGTACCGCCTCCTCGTGCCACCACCGACGGTACGCCCGCGTGCTAGCTGCTGCAAGCGGACTGCTTGCGCAGGTCAGTGCGGTCGATCACAGCGCGCGCCGGAGCATGTCCGGCGAGGAGGAGGCTTGCGGCATGAGTGACCGGATCAGCCCGCCGTTGACCGGCGGGGAGCGGGAGACCCTGCGCGCGTACCTCGACTTCCACCGCGCGACGCTGGCCATGAAGTGCGAGGGCGTGTCAGAGGAGGACATGCGCCGCAGGTCATCGCCGCCGTCAGAGCTAACTCTCCTCGGTTTGGTCCGGCACATGGCGGAGGTAGAGCGGACCTGGTTCCGGAGGGTCATCGACGGCCGAGACCTGCCGTTGGTGTGGTCAGACAGCGGTGACTACCAGCAGGCGTTCGACCTAGAGGGCGCCACGGTCAGCGAGGCAGTGTCGACGTGGCAGCGCGAGGTAGCGCACTCTCGCGAGATCGAGCAGGCAGCGGAATCACTCGATGTGACCGGTTACTTCCCTCGATGGGGGTCGGACGTGTCGCTGAGGCTGGTGATGCTGCACCTCATCCACGAGTACGCGCGGCACAACGGGCACGCCGACTTCCTGCGGGAGGCGATCGACGGCACTACCGGGCCTTGAGCAGGCCCAGGATCCAGTCCGCGACAGCCTTGGTCGTGTCCCCCACCGTGGCCGTGGTGGTGTCCAGCAGTTCCATCGGCGGC
This sequence comes from Actinokineospora globicatena, assembly GCF_024171945.1. Lineage (GTDB taxonomy): Bacteria > Actinomycetota > Actinomycetes > Mycobacteriales > Pseudonocardiaceae > Actinokineospora > Actinokineospora globicatena. The sequence continues at coordinate 1,415,946 of NZ_JAMTCR010000002.1, read as the reverse complement.
TCTGTCGTGGTCGTCTTGATCCACGAGTTGAAGGCGAGCATGTCCGAGATCCGCTGCTCGTTGTCCCAACCTCGCCAGGCAGGTCGAGCGCGCAGCCTCTTGGCCAGCACGTCGTCGTCGGCCACCAGGGCGAGGTAGTGGATCTCGGAGAAGAGCACGCGTTCGGGACGACGCTCGAACTGCGGCGGGGCGACGGTGCCGCACAGCACCGTCGGGCGGCCGTTCTGGTTGATCATGGCCGCCATCCGCAGCCAGGTCTGCCGGAACGCCCCGAAGTCGTCCTCGGGGTCGCGCAGGGCACCGATCCACAGCACGTCCTGCTCCACGACCACCGCGCGCTCGCCCAAGAGCGCGCCGAGACCGCGGCACACGGTTGACTTACCCGTGCCGCTGGGGCCGGTCAGAGCGAACATCGGGAGCCGCGCGAAGGGCTCCCGATGCCCGCACAACCCGCAGACCAGGACGTCGCCGTCGACCCGAGGCTCGTCAGCCCACTCTCCGCAGGCGACGCAGATCATCGGGTTCAACGGATCAGTCGAAGAGGTCTTCGAGGAAGCTCTTACGACGCTTCTTGTGCCCGTAGTGGCCGTGGCTGGCGTGGCCGTACCCGGGAGGCGAGTCGCGGTACCCGGGGGGTGAGTCGCGGTAGCCGTGCCCGTAGCCCTGAGGGGGGTACGGCGCGGCAGCCGGAGGCGGATAAGCGGCAGGAGGCGGCGGCGCACCCTGGTACGGCGGAGGCGGTGCCGCTGCCGTGTAGTGGCGCTGCTCAGCTGCGGCAATCTGCTCGAGCTCACCACGGTCGAGGAAGATCCCCCGACACCCATCGCACTGGTCGATGTGCACGCCGAGGCGGTCGACGGTGCGCATCACGTTTTGGCACTTCGGACAAATCACTACGTCAGACTACGCAGTTACTGGTGCGCATGTCGGCATGGCCGTGATCAACACTCCTCGGCGCCGGGTTGTAGGCCCGGCGCACATGGCCGCCGGGACCTGGCGTACCTACCGTCATCTGCCATGGAGAGTGGTCCGGATCACAACAGCCGCACCGCGCTGGTGACGGGTGGCGCGAGCGGGATCGGTCGCGCGTGCGTGCGCGCACTGGCCGCGACAGGCGCCAAGGTGCACATCGTCGACCGCGCGGGTCCCGCCGCCGAGGAGCTCGCCGACGAGGTGGGCGGGGTGGCGCACGTGGTCGACCTCGCGGACGCGGCCTTCGTCGACGCGCTGCCCACCGAGGTCGACGTCCTGATCAACAACGCCGGGTTGCAGCACGTCGCGCCGCTGCACGAGTTCCCACCCGATCGGTTCGACCTGATCCAGCGGGTGATGGTCACCGCGCCGTTCCTCCTCATCCGCCGCGTGGTGCCGCACATGTACGCGCGCGAGTGGGGTCGGATCGTGAACATCTCCAGTGTTCACGGACTGCGCGCTAGCGCCTTCAAAGCCGCTTATGTCACCGCCAAGCACGCGCTAGAGGGCTTATCGAAGGTCGCCGCCGTAGAGGGCGCCCCGCACGGGGTTACGAGTAACTGCGTCAGTCCGGGCTATGTGCGCACACCGCTGGTAGCCGACCAGATCGCGGCGCAGTCCCGCGTCCACGGGGTTGAGGCAGACGAAGTCGTCGAGCAGGTGCTCTTGGACCGGTCACCGATCAAGCGCTTGGTCGAACCCGAGGACGTAGCCGCCACCGTGTTGTGGCTATGCGGTCCCCACACAGCCAACGTCACCGGTAGCTCTATCCCGGTCGACGGCGGTTGGACAGCCAACTAGTCGGATCGGAGAGAACCGCCATGTCCAAACCGTTCGTGCGGATCGTCAGTGCGAGCCTCGTCGGCACCACAATCGAGTGGTACGACTTCTTCCTCTACACGTCGGCTGCGGCTCTTGTGTTCAACAAGCTGTTCTTCCCGACCGCGGACCCGCTGACCGGGACCCTTCTGGCGTTCTTGACCTACGCCATCGGGTTCGTCGCGAGGCCGATCGGTGGTCTTGTCTTCGGTCACTACGGCGACAAGATAGGCCGCAAACGTTTGCTCGTCCTGAGCCTGCTACTCATGGGCGGTTCAACCTTCGCGATGGGCCTCTTACCCACGTACGCCGCGATAGGCATAGGTGCGCCGTTGCTGCTCACCACACTGCGGCTCATCCAGGGGTTCGCGCTCGGGGGCGAGTGGGGCGGAGCCGTGCTGATCGTGTCCGAGCACGGTTCAGCGGAGCGGCGCGGGTTCTGGGCATCCTGGCCGCAGTGCGGGGCGCCAGGAGGGAACCTGCTGGCCACCGGGGTCCTAGCCCTGCTCGCGGCAGTGCAGTCAGACGCCACGTTCCTGGCGTGGGGGTGGCGCGTGCCGTTCCTGCTGTCTGGCGTTCTTGTGCTCATCGGGCTGTGGATCAGGTTGAGCGTGACCGAGTCGCCTGTCTTCTTGGCCGCGCAGGTTAAGGCCGCCGAGAGGGCCGAACCGCATGTCCCGGTCGTAGAGGTGTTCCGCAACAGTTGGCAGCGAGTGCTGGTGACCATCGGCGCGCGCATGGCGGAGAACGTGTCTTACTACATCATCACGGCATTCATCCTGGTCTACGTCACTACCGGTCTTGGCATGGCGAAGACCGTGGGGCTCAACGCGGTGATGATCGGTTCCGCGGTCCACTTCGTCAGCATCCCGCTCTGGGGAGCGCTGTCCGACCGGTTGGGACGTCGGCCGGTGTACCTGTTCGGGGCGGTGACGATGGCGGTGTGGGCGTTCGTGTTCTTCGCCCTTCTGAACACGCGCTCCCCCGGGCTCATCATCATGGCGGCGACGGTAGGCCTGACTCTGCACGGAGCGATGTACGGACCGCAGGCGGCGTTCTTCTCGGAACAGTTCCCCACTCGAGTGCGGTACACCGGCCTGTCCGTGGGTGGCCAACTCTCCTCGATCGCCGCGGGCGCTGTCGCGCCTCTTATCGCCACGGCACTGTTCCAGCGCTATGACAGCACGGTGCCGGTGTCGCTCTACCTGGTCGGGATGTGCACGATCACGGTCATCGCGATCCTGGCCGCCCGGGAAACCCGAGGTCACTCGCTCGCCGAGCCCGAGAGCGTCGACAGCCCGGTGCCCGTGGGGAGGTGAACCCGGCTCGGGACCGGTCACGATCTGGTCGGTCCCGAGCCGTCCACGCGTTTCGCGGGGATTGGTGCGACCATGACCCCCGTGAGGGCCCACGACGCCGTGCGCGAACTGCTCGGCCTGCTCGCCGCTGGGGCGAGCGGGGAGCAGTTGGCGCAGGTCGCGGTGGCCGCGCGGGCCGCAGGGCTCCCAGCGGACGAGCTCGCGGCCGTCGACCAGGCGGCCGAGCACGCGCTGAGGGTGCGCCAGACTCTCGTCGCGCACCGTAGGCGCGAGGCCGAGTTGACCGCTCTCTTCGACACAGCCAGTGACCTCGCCCGACTCCGTGACACCGACGCGGTACTGCGGTCGATAGTGCGGCGCGCTCGGACGCTCCTCCGAGTGAACGTCTCCTACCTGACGCTCAACGACGAGCACGCGGGTCGCACGTACATGCGCGTGACCGATGGCTCGGCATCCGCCTTGTTCCAGCAGGTGACGCTAGCCATGGGCGAGGGACTGGGTGGGCTGGTAGCCCAGACCGCCAGGCCTTACGCCACCCGTGACTACTTCGCCGATGCCCGCTTCCGCCACACGACTCCCATCGACTCATCGGTGCATGACGAGGGTCTTACAGCCATCCTCGGCGTTCCCCTTGCCGTCGGCGGCAAGGTCATCGGTGTCCTCTTCGCGGCCGATCGTTCAGCCAGGGACTTCTCCCCGGATGAGGTGGCGCTCCTCTCATCACTGGCGAACCACGCGGCGATAGCGATCGAGAACGCCGGGTTGCTCGACGAGACCCGACTGGCGCTGGCCGACCTCAACGTCGCCAACACCACGATCAGCGGCCACAACGAGGCCATGCGACGCGCCGAGGAAGCCCACGACAAGCTGACCGATCTCATCCTCCGCGGTGGCGACCTACCGGAAGTGGCCGCTGCGGTGGCCGATGTGTTGCACGGCGGTATCGCTGTCTTCGACGCGACCGGCACCGAGTTGGCGCGAGTGGGAAATAGCCCTGCGTGGGCCAACGAAGAGGCCGTCAGCAGCGCTAGAGCCTCAGGTCGCGCGGTGTCCACTTCAGATGGGTGGGTATGTGCGGTTCAGGCAGGGCAAGAGCTGCTCGGCAGCCTGGTTCTCACGGATCGCCCTGATCTATCCGACGCCGACCGTAGACTATTCGAGCGCGCCGGGGTGGTCACCGCCCTCTTGTTGATGCTGCGCCGGTCCGTCGCGCAGGCGGAAGACGAAGTGCGCGGCGAACTGCTGACGGATTTGCTTACCTCACCCGATCGCAACCCAGCCGCGCTACTGGCTCGCGGACAGCGCCTGGGTGTCGACCTCACGGAGACATTCTCAGTTCTCGTAGTGACGGCCGAGCACGTGTCGCGACGACGACTCGTCACCGCGGCAGGGAGATTCGCCGTGCTGGTCGGCGTACACGCTGACCAGGTAGTTCTACTCGCGCGCACGGAAGACCCGAACGCTCTAGCGGCTAGAGTCGCCGAGTCACTAAGTTCCACTATGGACTCACCGGTCACCGTTGGTGCTGCCGGACCGGTCGGCGGGGTTGAGGGTCTAGTCGCCGCACACACGGAAGCTGTGCGGTGCGTGCGGTCGTTGCTGGCACTTGGCCGTACTGGCACAGGCAGCACGATGTCCGATCTGGGGTTTGTCGGCCTACTGCTCGGCGAAGCGGATCTAGAGGCCTACGTTCACGTCACGCTCGGGCCGGTGTTGGAGTACGACGACCGCCGAGGCACCGAACTGCTGCGCACCCTGGAGGCGTACTTCACCGCGGGCGCCAACCTCACTCGAGCCAAAGAACTCCTGCATGTGCACGTGAACACGGTCGTGCAACGGCTCGAGCGGATCGGTTCGCTGCTCGGGGCGGACTGGCAAACCCCGGAGCGAGCACTGGAAATCCAGCTCGCGCTCCGGCTGTTTCGACTTACTTCCGCGTAGTCACGCGATTTCGGTGGCGGGCGGGCCTCGCCTGGGTTACATCTGGAGACGTGTACGAGGTCCTCGACGAACTGGGCGTCCGCGCGGACTTGCTCGCGCCGCAGCAGCTGAGCGAACTCGACGAACTCGGCTACTGCCGGTTCGACGACTTCCTCACCGCGCCGCAGATCACCGCGGCGCTGGACACCATCGAGTCGCTGGCGCCGGGCGGCGGCACCCTGCGGCTCACCGACCTGCTCGAGGCGGGGCCGGTGTTCGACCCGTTGTGGCTGCGCCCCAACCTGCTCGCCGCGGTGCGCCACCTGCTCGGACCCGAGTTCCGGATCAGCGCCATGACCTACCGCGCGGGTCGCCCGGACCACGTGCAGGTCGACCCGTCCGAACGCGTGGGCCCGATCCGCTGGCGGGTCTGCACGGCCATCGTCGCCTTGGTCGACTTCACGCCGGACAACGGCGCGACCCGGGTCGTCCCAGGGTCCCACCTCGACTACGGCTTCGTGCCGCCGCTCGGCCACGAGGACCACCCCGACCAGGCGTTGCTGTTGGGGCAGGCGGGAACCGCGTGGCTGTTCAACTCGCACCTGTGGCACTCGGGCACGGTGAACCGGTCCGCGTCGGCGCGCCACGCCGTGCTCACCGGTTTCGGCCGCCGCTGCGGGACGTCCGGGTTCGACCCGCAACCGTCGGAATCCACCATCGAACGCCTCGGAAGCGCCGCCTACCTGCTGGTCTAGCGCCCTGTGGACAACTTCTCACCCGCTCTTGCGTTTTCTGCGACGGTATGCCCGCCAACGGAGAACACAGGAGGAACACCATGTCCGGGCCGACCACGCGGCTGCTCGCCGCCTTCCGCCGGGTGCTCGCGCGGTGGCGCGTGGTGAAAGGCCCGCGTGCCAGGGACCGACCCCCAGAGACGATCCCTGACACGCGGGCATGGTCACTCGGTCCGCAGCGAGTCCAACCTGGTGGCGCTGCGCAGGAACGGCAGGGTGAGCAGCGAGACGAGGAGGACGAGACCGGCGGCGGTCGCGGACATCGTCACGACGCTGGCCCAGTCGAGCACCAGCGGGCTCCCCATGATCAGCATCGTCTCGACGGACAGCACGGTGCCGAGCACGACCGCGATCAGCACGCCGAGCGCGATCGGGATGGCGATCTGCCAGAGCAGCGACCGCGCCAGCACCCCGGTGGGCACACCGCTCGCGGCCAGCACGGCCAACGGCCGCTTGCGCTCCCTGATGTGCTCGACGGCGAGCACGAGCAGGCTGAGCCCGGCCAGCAGCAGGGTGAAGATCGCGCCGATCAGCAGACCCCTGCGGATGCTCAGGAACGTCTCCTGCTGGCGGGTGAGCGTCGTCCGGTCCGCGTTCGAGACCCGCGCCTGCCACCCGAACGGTGCCAGGGCCGTGCGCAGCCGGTCCCCGGTGTCGGGCATCGACCGGTCCAGGCTCAGGTTGTAGGTGGCGGCGACCTTGACCGGCGGCAGCTGGGGGATCGCGCCCGGTGTCACCAGGAGCATGCCCGGGATGCGGTTGTCCCAGACGCCGCGGTCGGGGAGCCGCTCGACGACCTGGGGGATCTCCCACTGGCCTTCGGGGTGCAGCGCGTCGAAGTCGAGGTCCCCGCCGGGGACGAAGATCGTGGTCACGCGCCCCGCGGGGAAGGCGGCGAGGTTGATGTCGCGCTCGGTGTAGACCTTCCCGTCGACGCAGTCGGGGATGATCCGGTTGACGGCGGCCAGCTCGCAGTTCATCACCTCCGCGAGCAGCACATCGGTGCCCGCGCGGAGCTCCACCGTGCGGATCAGGCTCCACGCGGCCACCCCCGGGACGGTGTCCAGCACGCTCTCGGTGCCCGCCATGGTGGACCGGGTGGCGTAGACGTTCGCGTGGGCCTGGTCGGCGTCCTCGCTCTGGTACGTCACCGCGAGCTCCTCGGCCATCGAGGCGAACGTGCCCTGCAGTGCGATGGCGCCCGCGAGCACGACCGCGACCCCGCTGACGACGCGGGAGGACGTGCCGCTGTCGAGTTGGAGCCTGCGCACCGCCAACCGCCACGACGTCGCCCCGCCCCGGATGCGGCCGACCACGTGCTCGACCGCCCACGGCAGCAACGCGGGAACACCGAGCAGGACCAGCGCGACGCCCATGGCGATGCTGATCGCCCACAGGTCGCTGCCGGTGCCGTCCTGCCCGTTCCTGGTGTGGTAGTTCAGGAGCGCGACGCCGAGGGCGACCACGCAGAAGCGCCAGATCAGCCTGCGCTTGGTCGGCTTGCTGTAGCGGACCACGCCCAACGGCTCGATGATGGTCCGCCGCAGGGCGAACTGGGCCGCGAAGACCGCGAGCAGCGGTGCGACGAGCACCACCAGCGCCGCCATCCACGGCACCGGGACGATGTCGCCCGGGTAGACGCTGGCCCGGTAGAGGGTGACGCTGCTCGCCAGTTGCCGCCCGACGAGGTACAGGCAGGCGCCGAGCAGCAGCCCGGACAGCGAGCTGACCAGCGTCTCGGCGGCGGCGATCCGGCGGATCTGCCGGTCGTCGGCACCGACCAGCCGCAGCGCGGACAACCTGCGGTCCCGGTCGACACCGGCGATCCGGGTGCTGGAGACCAAGAAGATGAAGACCGGGATGAGCACGGCGAGGGTGCCCAGGAGCAACAGCAGCAGGGCGTCGGGGTTGAGCGACTTGGTCGCGTGGATCGGTACACCGAACCCGTAGACCTGTTGGGCCCGGGTCGCGGGATCGACCCGCAGGTCGCCGCTACCGACGTAGGCGATGGCCTCCTTCGGGTCCCGGACCGTGTCCGGATCAATGACGCCGACGACCCGCTCGCCGTGCCGCTTCCGCAGCAGCGGGTCGGCGAGCAGTTCAGCGAACTCCTTCGACACGAACATCTCGCCCGGCGCGGGCAGCCGCGGGATCCCGTGGGGCACCGGCGACGTGCTGTCGGCGCCCCGCAGGTACACCAACTCCAAGGACTGCCCCTGGAAGAGGCTCCGCACGCTGAGCTGCAGGGTCGGTGCCACGCCGGGGACGGGCTCGGTGCTGGGGATGTTAACCAGTTCCCTGGCCGCCCTGGCGTCCAGGATCGGCCCGACCGAGGAGGCGAGCAGCAGCACCGCCACCGCCAACCCGACCCCGATGGTGCTGAGCACGAACCTGGTCAGCGACGTCCGGCCGCCGCAGATGGCCAGCCGGACGCCGATGCCGAAGTCGTTCACCCAGGCGCGTACCACGTCACTCCCTCGCCAGGCACCGGGTTCCGCACCCGGCGCTCCCCAGCCCGACCTAGTGGGCTAACGCCACCTGGCGCGTCTTGCCGTCGCGGACAACGACCTCGCGGTCGGAGTAGGCGGCCACCCTGGCCTCGTGCGTCACCAGCACGATCGACGCACCGGTGTCGCGCGCGGTGTCCACCAGCAGCCGGATCACCTGCTCGCCGTTGAAGGAGTCCAGTGCGCCGGTCGGCTCGTCGGCGAAGATCACCTTGGGGCCGGTGACCAGTGCCCTGGCCACCGCGACCCGCTGGCTCTGGCCGCCGGAAACCTCGCCGGGCCGCTTGTCGGCCAGGGGCGCGACCTCGATGCGCTCCATCCACTCGCGGGCCTTGGCCTCGGCGACCTTGCGGCGGGCACCACCGAGCCGCAGCGGGAGGGCGACGTTCTCCAGGCACGACAACTCGGGGACGAGTTGGCCGAACTGGAAGACGAAGCCGAAGTCGGTGCGCCGCAACGCGCTGCGCTCCTTGTCGGTCATCCCGGCGAGGTCGCGGCCCTGGAAGGTGACGGCGCCGTTGTCCGGCATGACGATGCCCGCGAGGCAGTGCAGGAGTGTGGACTTGCCCGACCCGGACGGCCCGAGGACGGCGACGATCTCGTTCTCGTGCACCAGCATCGACGCGCCGCAGAGGGCGTCGCTGGGGCCGAAGGACTTGATGAGATCGGTTCCGCTGAGCAGCACCTCGCTCATCCGGCCACCTGCCTGGCCAGGTCGGACAGCCGCGCCGCGGTCAGTTCCAGCCACCGCAGGTCGGCCTCGAGGTGGAACAGCGCGTGGTCGCAGATCAACTGGTCGGTCAGGTCGCCTGCCCGCTTGCGGGCGGTCAGCTCCCGCATGGCGGTGAGGTGCGCCGACCGCTGCGTGTCGAGCACCTCCTCGGCGTCGCGGCCGGACATCAGCGCGAGCACGACCTTGGTGTAGAGCGCGCTCTGCAGGTAGATCTGCGGGCTCTCCGGGGTCACGAGCCACTCCGAGACGTCGGTGACCCCGGCGTTGGTGATCGCGTACCGCTTGCGTTCAGGTCCCCCACCTGCCTCAACCCCGCTCTCCTCGACCAGTCCGTTGCGCAGCAACCGCGACAGCGTCGAGTAGACCTGGCCGTAGGCCAGCGGACGGTCGTGCCCGAAGCGCTCGTCGTAGACGCGCTTCAGGTCGTACCCGTGCCGGGGGCCGGTCTCCAGCAGGCCGAGTAACGCGTGTCCGATTGACATGCCGTCACTCTACAGCACGTGTATACACTCAACGAATAGCGTGCGGTCTAGCTCCGGACCAGGCAGAACGGGTGCCCGGCGGGGTCGGCGTAGACCCAGAACGAGGTGCTCGACCGCTCCAGTGGTGTGGCGCCCAGGTCGACCGCCCGGTCGTGTCCCGCCTGGAGGTCGTCGACCTGCAGGTCCAGGTGCAGCATCTGCTGGCGTTCGGGGTGCGGCCAGGTGGGCGGCTGGTACCCGTCGATCTTCTGGAAGTCGAGCCGGGTGCCGTCGCCCTCGATGGTGGCCCACGAGCCGTCTTCGGCGGGTTCGGCGTCGCGGGCCCAGCCCAGCAGGTCGGCGTAGAAGCCGGACAGCGCGATCGGATCAGGGCAGTCGAGCACGACAGCGAAGAACCTGGGCACAGCGGCGGTCATGGTGTCCTCCCACGGGTGGCGTAACCAGCGAACGGAGTATGCGAGTTAGCCAAACTCGAAGCAACCGGTATTCGGCTTACAGTGGTGTCGTGAGTAGTGCTGAGGACAGCAGCGCCAGGGATGTCGCGCTGCTCCTCGACTTCCTGAACACCGTCGACTTCGAGCTGCACACCGATGTGCTGGACGACCCCGTCGGCTGGCGCGGGTGGCTCACCGACCACGCCCTCGCCGACGACCCGCACACCCGCGCCACCCGGGACGGCCTGCGTGCCGTGATCGGTGGCCGGGCCGCCCCACCACCGCCCCCGGCCACCGTCCAGGTCGAACTGGTCGCCGGGATCCCCACCTTGGTCGCCACCACGGCCACCAGCGCGGTCCTGGCCGCCGCCACCCGCTTGGCCGTGCTGGGCGAGTGGAACCGGATCAAGATCTGCCCGGCAGGCGACTGCCGCTGGGCGTTCTTCGACCGCTCCCGCAACCGCTCCCGCACCTGGTGCTCGATGCGCGTCTGCGGCAACCGGGAGAAGGCCCGCACCTGGCGCGAACGCGCCAAACTCCCCTGACCCACCTCGGTGGGCCGGGGTGGCGCGGCCGTGGATCAGCCGCCGATGAGCTGGGCGACGGCGTAGATGAGCAGGCCTGCCAGCGCGCCGACGACGGTGCCGTTGATGCGGATGAACTGCAGGTCGCGGCCGACCTGGAGTTCGACCTTGCGGGCGGTCTCGTCGGCGTCCCAGCGCTCGACGGTGTCGGTGATCAGGGTGGTGATCTCGTCGCGGTAGTTGAGGACGATGTAGGCGGCGGCACCTTCGAGCCAGGTGTCGGCCTTGGTGCGCAGGGCGTCGTCGGTGGCCAGCTTGGTGCCCAGGGAGACCAGACCGGAGCGGACCCGGGTGCGCAGTTCGCTCGACGGGTCCTCGGCGGCGTCGAGCAGCATCTTCTTGGCGGTGGACCAGGTGGAGCCGATGAGGTTCTGCACCTGCGGGTGGTCGAGCACCTGGTGCTTGACCGTCTCCGCGCGGGCCATCGCCTTGGGGTCGTGCTGCAGGTCGCCGGCGAACTCGCGCAGGAAGGTGTCCAGCGAGAGCCGCATCGGGTGGTTGACGTCGGTCTTCACCGCCCAGGCGAAGTTCAACACCTCGCCGTAGACCTTGTCGGCGACCAGCGAGTCGAAGAACTTCGGCGACCAGGACGGCGCCCGGTCGGACACCACGTTCATGACCTGGTCGTGGTTGTCCTTGACCCAGTCGTAGGCGCGGTCGCACATCAGGTCGACCAACTTGTGGTGCGACCCGTCGGCGAAGGCACCTTCGAGCAGCTTGCCCAGCGGCGGCCCCCACGGCACGCCCACGATGCGGGACACGACGGCCTGCTCGAGGACCGCCTGGACGTCCTCGTCCCGCAGCACGGTGACCGCCCCGCGCATCACCGTCGCCAGTTCCGAGGTGATCCGATCGGCGTTGTCCGGCTTGGCGAGCCACTCGCCGAACCGGGCGGCCACCCCCACCCTGCGCAACCGCTCGCGCACGACCTGTTCGGACAGGAAGTTCGTGCCGACGAACTCACCGAGGCTGTCGCCGAGCGCGTCCTTGCGGGTCGGGATGATCGCGGTGTGCGGGATCGGCAGGCCCAGCGGCCTGCGGAACAGCGCGGTCACCGCGAACCAGTCCGCGAGGGCGCCCACCATCCCGGCCTCCGCCGCTGCCTTCAGGTAGCCCACCCAGCCGGGCGCGCCTGCCGCCTGCCAGAACGTCGCGACCAGGAAGATGACCGTCGCCGCGCCGAGGAAGGCGAGGGCGACGAGCTTCATCCGACGCAGCGCGAGCCGCTTCTCCACCTCGCCGGGGACCGGTGCCAGTTGCTCCACCCCCCCATTCTCCGTGAGGATTGGCCACCGTGCCCCGAACCAGCCTCGTGCCCCGCCTGCAGCCGTTCACCTCGACGATCTTCGCGGAGATGACCGCGTTGGCGGTGCGCACGGGTGCGGTCAACCTCGGTCAGGGCTTCCCGGACACCGACGGCCCAGCGGGCATGCTGGCCGCGGCCCAGGAGGCCATCGCCTCGGGGGTCAACCAGTACCCGCCCGGCCCCGGCCGTCCGGAGCTGCGCGCGGCCATCGCCGAGCAGCGCGCCCGGTACGGCACCCACTTCGACCCGGACACCGAGATCCTGGTCACGGTGGGCGCGACCGAGGCGATCGCGGCGACCTTGCTCGCCCTGATCGACAGCGGCGACGAGGTGGTGCTGTTCGAGCCCTACTACGACTCGTACGCCGCCGCGGTCGCCCTCGCGGGTGGGCAGCGCCGGGTCGTCCCGCTCGCCGAGGAACCGACCGGCCGGTTCGGCCTCGACGTGGACGCCCTGCGCGCCGCCGTCACCCCCAGGACCAAGGCGATCCTGGTCAACACCCCGCACAACCCCACCGGCACGGTGCTGACCCGTGCCGAGCTGACTGAGATCGCCAGGGTGTGCCAGGAGCACGACCTCCTCGCGATCACCGACGAGGTGTACGAGGACCTGCTGTTCGACGACCGCGAGCACGTCCCACTGGGGTCGCTGCCCGGGATGGCCGAGCGGACCCTGACGATCTCCAGCGCGGGCAAGAGCTTCAACTGCACCGGCTGGAAGATCGGGTGGGTGTGCGGCCCCGCCGAGTTGGTGGCGGCGGTGCGCGCGGCCAAGCAGTTCCTCACCTTCGTCGGGGGCGCGCCGTTCCAGCCCGCGGTGGCCCACGCCCTGCGGTCGGAATCGGCCTGGGTCGCCGACCTGCGGGCGTCGCTGGCGGACAAGCGCACCCGGCTGTCGACCGGGCTCGCCGAAGCGGGCTTCGGCGTGCGCATCGCCGAGGGCACCTACTTCGTCTGCGCGGACGTCCGCCCGCTCGGGTTCACCGATGGCCTGGAGTTCTGCCGCGCCCTGCCCGAGAAGATCGGGGTCGCCGCCGTGCCGGTGCAGGTGTTCACCGACGACCCGGACCGCTGGCGCCACATCGTCCGGTTCGCCTTCTGCAAGCGCGACGAGGTCCTCGACGAGGCCATTTCCCGGCTGCACCTTCTTCGTTGATCGGACATCACCTTCCTTTCTGCCGCTGTTTCCAGGAAGCCATGGGACGAGCGGGATGTCATCACTCAATGGGGTGGCGTCTGGCGGCCGGATAATCCACAGCCTCGGACATAAGAACTGGTAGCACTAACTGTCACAGTTAGCGCTACCAGTGCGTTTCACACCTTTGAGGGTCAACGGGAGCGGCGGCGAGCGACCCCCCGTCTGAAGCGGCGAACGGATCACTTCAGGCGGGAGACCAGCATGGACACACTGTCCACTACAGACTTGCTGCACGACGCGCTCGGCGGTGGGCAAGCGGCCTGGCGGGAACTCGTCGGCCGGTACGCCCCGCTGGTGTGGCAGATCGCCCGGGCCCACCGGCTGAGCCTCGCCGACGCCGCGGACGTCAGCCAGAACACGTGGATCACCCTCGCCGAGAAGGCGGGGACCATCCGTACGCCGGAACGGCTCGGCGCCTGGTTGGCGACAACCGCCCGCCGCGAATGCCTACGCGTCATAGGGGCGCGTAGCCGGGAGGTTAGTACCGACCAAGTCGAGTGGATTGTCCAACGAGACGACTACAGCCCAGAGGCCGCGGTATTGCGATCCGACCGCGACGACCTCTTGTGGCGAGCATTCGAACAACTCAGTCAACGCTGCCGGAGCCTGTTGGGTCTAATGGCGTTCGCGCCAGAACTGAACTACGCGCAGTTGGCCAAGGCCGTCGGTGTTGCCAACGCGAGCGTCAGCACAACCAGGGCCAGGTGCCTTGACCTCCTCCGCCGCAAGTTGGCGGTCTTCGGGATGCCCGAGGGGGCGACCGGATGATCAGCGACGACGACCTGCTGGCGGAGCTGCGCACGCTGCTGGACCACTTGGACCCCATGCCCGCGCGGGTGCGCGACGCCGCGGTCGCCGCGGGCGCCCTGCTGGGGATCGACTGGGACGAGCTGGAACTGTTCACCGCCGACCGGGTGCTGGTGCGCGGCGATGGCGAAGTCTGGCGGGGCGACGGCCTCGTGGTGGAGCTGGGTGCCCGGCTCACCGGCTTGGTCGACCACGACCTGGGCGTCTCGCACATCGAGCTGCACTCTCGCGATGGCGCAACGCTGCTGCTCCCCGACTCCGTGGGCACCTTCTCCGCCGACCTGCCCGATGGCCGAGTCCGGCTCGTCTTGCACCGCTCACACGCCGCAGCGCTTGTGTCGCCATGGCTGCGGTGACGTGGAAGGCACTACAGACCTCCGCAGTAGCGCTGCACGAGGACGGTAAGACGCGAGAGGCGCGTCGGGTCGCCGAAGCTGCTCTTATCGCCGCAAGCACTGACGACGAACGTAGTGAATCGCGTCTTACGCTGGCGTGGGTCCGCCACCAGCTCGGCGATCCAGCAGCGAGCGCCCACCTCGTCAGCCAAGTTCAGGACCCACGCGCGGGGTGTCTAGCCGCTCTCCTCTTGTGTCATGACGGCGAACACGCGGCAGCGATACCGGCGCTGGAACTCGCGATAGCCGACCCTCGGTTGGATCTGCGCTGGCAGGCCAACGCACTAGTCGGACTGGGCGTCTCAGCGGCGTTCTTGCAGCGGTTCACCGAGGCCGATGACGCGCTGGAGCGTGCCTACCAGATCTATAGAGGACTCGGAGAGCTTGAGCGGGCGGCGACGTGTAAGCACAACCAGGGGTTTGTCGCGGCTGAGGCGGGTGACCTACCACGGGCGTTGGAGCTCTACGACACGGCAGCTATAGACGAAACCCGTCGCCCTGAGGTGCTCGTCGATCGAGCCAAGGCCTTGCTGGACGGCGGTCTACTGCAAGAGGCGGGGGTAGCTCTAACGCGAGCAGGCAGGTTGCTAGGTGCAGCTGGACGCGGACCGGCCTACGCCGACGCAATGCTCACCTACGGCTGGTACTGCCTACGAGCGGGAGACCTCGTCGCCGCTCGAAGCGCGGCCAGCCGGGTTGACCTGCCGGAAGCGAGAGCGCTTGACGCGCACGCGCGGATCTCAGCCGGCGAAGAGGTCGACATCGCCGATATCGCCGAGGCTTGCGAACCCGTGGTCGCAGTTCGTCTGCGGTTGGCGGCGGGCAAACCGGAACTGGTGGCCACCGAGCGGTTCTCACCAAATCACCTGCTTCGCTCGCTGGGCTGGCTGGCGCAAGCACGCTTGGCGACGACAAGAGGCGCCGCACTGGCTGCATGCAGAGCAGGGCTGAAGTCCGATCCCCGGTCGGTAGAACTGGCGAGGACAGGTCGCGAGGCCGCTACCAGCCCACGAGCCGTGTTCGCATGGGTCGAGCGCGAACGCGCGGCGAGTGATGGCACTGGTCGAGTACCAACACCTGCCGAGGTAGTGGAGGCACTAGGCGGCGCCTCGCTGCTGAACTTCTACATCCACAACGGACACACATCGGCCGTTGCCATCGTCGACCGCCGGTTCGCGGTACACGACCTCGGTCGGATAGACCTAGCCGCCGTCCGGGCCGCAATGACGCTCGTGGCCACGACGGGCCGAGGTCATGACGCCGCTAGCCATGCCCTCCGGGACTTGGACGGGCAACTCTTCTCGAAGATCGATCTGCCGCCCCGGCCACTGGTGATCCTCACAAGGCATCTGCACCAAACCCCCTGGTCAGCTCTACCTTCGTTGAGCACTATTCCGGTCACGACAGCGCCATCTGCCGCTCACTGGCTAGCCGCCGAGGGGGCCATCCCGGCGGGGCACGTCTGGGTCGCAGGCCCGAGACTCGAACATGCGGAGGACGAGGCTAGAGCGCTGCACCGAGCGCACGGCGGCGTCCTCCTCACCGGCGAAGAGGCCACCGTTGACGCCGTACTCGCCGCGTTGGCTGGGGCGGGCACCGCCCACATCGCCGCGCATTGCGTCCACAGACCAGGCGCGCCGCTGTTCTCGGCCCTAGAACTCGCGGACGGGCCGTTGTTCGGCCATCACGTCGCCAGACTGGACCGCCCACCCGCGCGGGTGGTCCTATCGGCCTGCGAGTCAGCGCTAGACCTACCGCAGGTGTTCCTCGACCACGGCACGCGGTCAGTCATCGCCAGCACTCTGCCGGTGGCCGACGAACGGGTCTCCGATCTGGTCATCGACCTGCACGCGCGGTTGGCGCTAGGCGCTGATGCCGGGGCCGCGCTCGCGGGTGCCCAGGCCGGACACCCCGGGTTGGGGTTCGTGGTGATCGGCCGCTGACCGCGCCAGGTCTGCGGCGACCTGCGGCGCGGCGAACGACGTCCCGCTCCACTTCGCCGCCCCGTAGACCCGCTCCCCGTCCACGAGCCGCACGTGGGCACTGACGACGTCGACACCGGGCGCGGTGCGGTCAACCCACTCACCGCAGTTGGAGAACGGCGCCAGGCCGCCATCCGGTCCCGTCGCGGCTACCGCGGTCACTGACGGCAACGCGGCGGGCCAGAACGGCCTCGTCGTGCTGGAGTTGCCCGCAGCGGCCACGACCGTTGGCCAGAACGCGAGTTCTTCGGCCAGCACGGGAGGGCAACGGTCATCGGCTGTGTGGCATCCAGCGCTGATCAGCAGCACATCAAGCCGCTCTCTCTTAGCCGCCGCCAGGTAGCGCGCTCTGCGCAGAGTGGTCGCCACCGTCCGGTCGTCCGTTAGGCCAAACGAGGACAGGACCGGGTACTGACGAATGGTCACACCCGGCGCATGTCGCAGAAGGACGCCCGCGACGAATGTGCCGTGACCGGCTTGCCGATCAGCGACGCCGTCCCCATCTCCGTCGATGACCTCTAGACCCCATTGGCCGAACCAGCTACGTCCCACGAACCACGGATGTGGGTCGATACCGCTATCCAGGACGAGCACAGTCGCCTGTTTCGCCCACGCCTGTCGTGGGGGTTCCGCCGGTAGGTCTACCGGAATCGCATCAGCTCCCGTTCCGTGCAGGACCGGTGCTCCTGTCAGGACGGTGTGGACGTGGTTGACCGACACCGGAACGCGATCAGCCATGTCTGCCGCCACTTGGACGCAGTCGACGCCCGCGCGCAGCCGGACGACTGCGTGCTCGGCGGGGTCAACGGACTCGATCCAGCGGTCGAGCGCGCGGACGGCGGCGGACAAGGACGCGCGCGGCACCACGAGTTGCCCCCTACGGAGCAAGCATTCGCCGGGACCATCCGGATCGTGCAAGACCAAATCGTGTTCGCGTTCGGCCAGACGGGACAGTGCCCGCGCGCCGCGGTCGGTGTGCACAACGGACACCGTGACGTCGCAATCGCGCACTCGCTCGGAAGAAGCACCACGTTCACCCGGTCCGGTGGAATCCACCGTCGGTGATCAATCCTGCCGTGGGTTCGGCACACCTGGCGTCGCGCACCGTCTTTCCGGGTGGAACACACGCGGTTAGGGTGCAGAAGGACGACCCGGTACTGGATAGTGGCCTGGTCACACCGGTCGGTGACGGATCGACGATGGGAACCGGGATGGCGGTGATGCACGTGGCGCGATCGCTCGGCGGGCCTCGGCTGCTGCTCCGGCTCGCCATCACCGGTGGGCTGATGATGGCCGCGTGGGTGATGACCGCGCTCCTGGCGGGTACCGCCGCCGCTGACACGGGTGTCGAGTTCTACCCGCTCTCGGCTGAAGGTGGGACTACCTACACCGGGGCAGTGGCCAGTTCCTCGACCAGGCCTCGCCCGCTGAGCATGGCCAGCAGCACGGGTGTCATCGCCAACGCCGTGCCCAAGCCGTCAGACCTGACTGGCACGGTCTCCAACCCGATCGTCCCCTCACTTCCGGCGGTAGAGGTGCCTGCGCCTCCCGTCCCAACGCCTCCTCCAGCTGCGGCTACCGCGCCTGTGAAGCCACAGGTCGCACCTGCTCGTAAGAGCGCCAAGTCGCACAAGCACGCCACGAAGTCGTCGCGCGCTGCTGCTGTTCATAGACCCAACGCGGTGCCGCCACCTCAGGCAGCACCGCCCGCCAAGCCTCCGGTTCCTGCTGACGGACCCCAGGCCGAGTCGGGGAAGACGCCTTTGCCCCCCGCTCCGGCCGCACCTGTGTGCCCAGCGGCACCGGGCTCGGCAGCGTCACCGACGTACGACAACGGCGGACACGGTAGGGCGCTCCTAGGCGTCCTCGGCGATCGCGCACGGGTAGTGCCGCCATACGCGACAGGCGTAGCGACGGCGAGCTCGATGCAGGCACCCGGTGACGTCGCCGGGCTGCTCAGCTCCTCACCCGACTGACCGGGTCGATCTCACGGGACTGGTCTGCCTGACGACCGGTCATCCCCCTCGGCGGCCTCCCGCCACTAGAGCCATTTCCCAACCCGATCTGCCGACCGCGCCCGGTCAGATCGGGACCTGGCCCCGGCGCCGCGATGCCCCCGCGGCGCCGGGGCTCCCCCCTCGGCCACCCCTGGCGGTCGGCACAACGCGGGGCTGTGCCGACCGCCGGGGTGCTACCGAGGTCGAGCCGCGCTCGGGTGGCGAAAGGTCCAAACAACTACACCATCCAGCGCATTGGCTTTGTACCGCCTCGACACCGGCGAGGCCAGCTAGGCGACCGGGATTAGACCGTCGGAACCGAGCGTTCCAGGCGATCCGGTGACGCGCGCGGCCACTGCTGCCAGCCTGCGCACGGCTTCCACCAGGTCCGACGCCGGTAGGGTGTACGGTACCCGGAGCCGTCGATCCAACCCGCCGTGGACGCTGAACCGGGACGCGGGCGCCACCCGGACCCCCACGGTCTGCGCCGCCACCGCGATCCGGGTGCCGATCGGCGCGGGGAGTTCGCACCAGAGGCTCAGGCCGCCGCGCGGGACCTCGAACGACCAGTCCGGGCAGTGCTCACGCAGTGAGTCGACCAGCACGGACCTGTTCGCCGCCATCTCCGCCCTGCGCTCGCGCAGCATCGGCTCCGGATCGGCGTAGAGGTGGGCGAGCAGGAGCTGCTCGAACACGGGCGAGCCGAGGTCGAAGGCGCGCCGGGACGCCGCCAGTCGCCCGATGACCTCCTCCGAGGCCCGGATCCAGCCCAACCGGAGGCCGCCCCAGTGCGACTTGCTGGCCGATCCGACGGTGATGACCAGGTCGGCCTCGAAGCACCCCATGGGTGGCGGGCCGTCCAAGGGGTCGCCGTCGAGGTCGAGTTCGACGAGGGTCTCGTCTACCACCGCCGGTGTGCGCGCCCGGCGCAGGATCGCGGCCAGCTGCTCTCTGCCCGCGGCGTCCAACCTGCGGCCGGTGGGATTCTGGAAGTCGACGATCAGGTAGGCCAAACGGGGAGCGGCCTGCCGGAGAACGACCTCGACGCCCTCTAGATCCCATCCCTGCTCGGGCATCGGCACGGGTACCGGCATGACGTGCGCTGAGCGGATCGCCTCTAGAGCGTTGTTGTAGGTGGGCTGCTCGACCAGGACACGGTCCCCTGGTGCCGTCATGGCCCGTAAGACCAACGCAAGGGCATGGTGGGCGCCGTTGGTGACCAGGATCTGATCCGGCGTCGTAGGCAAGCCGCGAGCGGTGAAACGCTGAGCTAGGCGTTCACGCAAGATCTCGACGCCGTAGCCCATATAGCCGTGACAGGACAGCTCTAGCGCGAAGGCGCCCCGCACAGCGTCTACCGCGAGCCCAACACCAGGCAACGCACCCGGCGCTGCTGTGGCGAGGTCTAAGGGCTGAAGGCGCTCAGGGAAGGGCGCACTGACGTGGGCGGCAGGCAGAGTTGTCCGCGACCCAGAGCCTCGTCTGCTGACGATGAGGTCCTCTTCGCGAAGTTGGTCCCACGCGGAGGCCACCAAAGTGCGACTGACGCCGAGAGCCGTGGCGAGTTCGCGCTCGGCGGGCAGCGTCGTGCCGGGCGGGAGTTGGCCGTCGAAGAGCAGCAATCGGATGCCCGCGGCGAGACCGGCGGACCCGGCCCTGTTGCCTTGGTCACGCCACTCGCCGAGCATGCGGACCAATCTCGCAGCTGAGACCCGTCCTCCAGGGGGAAGCATGGGCCAATTATCGCAGATTGGCCCTCGAAGAAGGGCCAATCTTGGGCAACGATGGTCCGCATGGCCCCCACCAACCTGTCCCCCGTCCCGCTGCGCACGAGCCCGGGCAGACGCCTGCCGCAACTCTTCGCGGGCCTCGCCCTCTACGGCTTCAGCACGGGCCTGCAGATCGAGGCGGCTCTCGGCCTGGCACCGTGGGACGTGCTGCACGAGGCACTGCACAAGATCACCGGGTTGAGCTTCGGCACGGTCACCGCGCTCACCAGCGTGCTGGTCCTGCTGTGCTGGATCCCGATCCGGCAGCGACCGGGCGTTGGGACTATCGCGAACGTCTTGCTCGTGTCCACGTCGATCGACCTGACGCTGTGGCTTGTGCCTGCACCAGAGGCCATGGCGACCCGAATCGTGCTGATGGTTGTCGCCGTTGGCCTTAACGGGCTCGCGACCGCCGCCTACATCGGCGTGCGCCTAGGGCCAGGACCGCGCGATGGGCTCATGACCGGGGTCTCGGCCAAGACCGGGTACTCGATCCGATGGGTGCGCACGGGTATCGAGGTGATCGTGCTCGCGACGGGGTGGCTGTTGGGCGGGACGGTCGGCGTCGGCACGCTGCTCTACGCGCTCGCGATCGGACCGCTCGCGCAGGCGTTCCTCCCGTTCGTGACCTGGCGTCCGCAGGCCGAGGCCAAAATCGGACACTAGGGTCAGCGGTATGACCACCGCTCCCACACTGCCCCGCTGGAGTCTGGCCGTCCCGCCGTTCGCTCTACTGGTGCTCCTGATCTCTTACGGCCGCGACCTGGGGCCGGTGCTGATAGCCCTGGTGTGCGTTGGCCTAGGAGTGGCAGTTACCGCTGCCGTGCACCACGCCGAGGTTGTCGCGCACCGAGTCGGCGAACCGTTCGGCACGCTGATCCTGGCCATCGCGGTGACGGTCATCGAGGTCGCGTTGATCGTGACCCTGATGGTCTCCGGCGGCGAGAAGGCGGCGTCGCTGGCCAGGGACACCGTGTTCGCGGCGATCATGATCACGACGAACGGCATCGTGGGCCTGGCGCTGCTGGTCGGCTCACTGCGGCACCGGGTGCAGGAGTTCCGCGCGCACGCCTCGGGCGGCGCGCTCGCGGTGATCACGGCGATGGTGACGCTGAGCCTCGTGCTGCCCACGTTCACCCTGAGCACGGCCGGGCCGACGTACTCAGGTTCGCAGTTGGCGTTCGCGGGTGTGGCGTCCTTGGTGCTGTACGGGGTGTTCGTGTTCGTGCAGACCGTCCGGCACCGGGATTACTTCCTGCCCAAGACAAGCCTGACCGAGGACGATCACGCGGAAGCGCCTACATCCCGGACAGCGATTTCCAGCCTGGTTCTGCTCTTGGCTTGCCTTGTGGCAGTAGTGGGGTTGGCTAAGACGGTGTCACCGACGCTAGAGGCTGCGGTGGAGTCCGCTGGCGCGCCGGTGTCATTCGTCGGTGTGGTCATTGCTTTGCTGGTACTGCTACCGGAAACAGTTGCCGCCGTTCGAGCCTCTTTGCGCAACCGGCTTCAGGTCAGCCTCAACTTGGCGCTGGGTTCGGCCTTGGCGAGCATCGGGCTGACCATCCCGGCGATCGCCATCGCCTCGATCTGGCTCACCGGCCCGCTGACGCTCGGCCTGGGGCCCAAGGAGTTGGTGCTGCTGGTGCTGACCGTGCTGGTGAGCATGTTGACCTTGGTCACCGGCCGGGCGACCCTGCTGCAGGGCACCGTGCACCTGACGCTGTTCAGCGCGTTCTTGTTCCTCGCCGTCACTCCGTGATCATGCCTGTGGACAAATGAAGACGGGCTTGACAAAACTCGTGGACACTCGAACGCGACACACCACACAGGCGAGGAGACCATCGTGTTCAACGAGACCAAGGCGTTCAGCGGCTTCTCCGTTGACGACATCCCGACCGCCGAACTGTTCTACAGCAGCACGCTGGGCCTGCGGGTGTCCGAGGTGAACGGGATGCTGACCCTGACCCTCGGCGGTGGCGGCACGGTGCTGGTCTACCCGAAGCCCAACCACGTGGCCGCGACGTTCACCGTGCTGAACTTCCCGGTCGACGACATCGAGTCCGCTGTGGACGAACTCATCAGGAAGGGGGTGCGGTTCGAGAAGTACGAGAACACCGATGAGCGGGGGATCATGCGGGGGTACGGGCCACCGATCGCGTGGTTCACGGACCCGGCGGGCAACATCCTGTCGGTGCTGGAGGTCTAGCGAGCGCACCGCCACGCGGACGCCGACCCGCACCCCCAGCCGCTGGGGTGTGCCGAGATCGGATCAGCTGGTGCGCAGGTAGGTGGTGACGTTCTCGTGGGTGACCCCCAGGGAGGTCAACGCCTCCGCGGCGACACCACCCGCCTTGAGCATGGCGAGGAGCAGGTGTTCGTCGCCGATGGACTTGTCGCCGCGGGCCAACGCCTCGCGGAGGCTGAGTTCGAGGACGCGCTTGGCGTCGCCGGAGAAGGGGACCCGCCAGCGGGGGCCGATCGAGCGGGGGCGGCGAGCCGTGCCGCTCAACGCACCCGCGCCGTGGGTCTGCTCGACGGCGGCGACGACGGCTTCGACGTCGATGCCGAACTCGCCGAGTGCGGCCGCGTCGGCATCCGACAGGCCACCGCGCCTGCGGATGCTGTCGATGGCCGCTTGGGCCGACGCGGTGGTGACGGCGTGGTGGGCGAGGACCGCCGTGCCGCGACTGCCGTCCTGCTTGAGGAGCGCGAGCAGCAGGTGCTCGGGCTCGATCCGCGCGGCCTCGTCCTGCTCGGCGAGGTGGACCCCGTCCCGCACGACCAGCCGGGCCGCTTTGGTGAACCGCTCGAACATCTAGTTCCTCCCGTACTTCTTGTGCACGGCCTGTTTGCTCACCCCGAGTTCGGCCGCGATCTCCTGCCATGACCACCCATTGAGCCGCGCGCTGCGCACCTGCACCGCCTCCAACTGCTCCAGCAGCTTCCGCAGTGCGGCGACCGCACGGAGCCCCACCCGGGGATCCCGATCACCAGCCGCGCTGGCCAACTGTGTCGCTTCAGCCATGCCGTCAACTTACGTTGACGACAGTCCGCTTGTCAACCCAAGTTGACGACG
This sequence comes from Actinokineospora globicatena, assembly GCF_024171945.1. Classification (GTDB taxonomy): domain Bacteria; phylum Actinomycetota; class Actinomycetes; order Mycobacteriales; family Pseudonocardiaceae; genus Actinokineospora; species Actinokineospora globicatena. The sequence continues at coordinate 1,392,853 of NZ_JAMTCR010000002.1, read as the reverse complement.
TGGGTCTCGTGACCGACCCCTGGTGACGACCCGCGGGCTCGCGAGGAGCGGGGGCGGGGGCGGGGGCGGCCCGAGCGAGTGTCGGGCTGAGCGGGAGTGGCAACAGGAGCGGCGGCCGCGTGGGTGGCGGTGAGTGCCTGGCTGCGCACGTTCCACGACGCCAAAGGCACGTGCTTGCCTACAGGAGCAGTGCGATCGGCCGTCCTCCAGAGGGCGGCCCTCGGTCCGGAGCACCTCGTCACCGGGGCGGCGACGGAGTGGACGGCTGGAGCGGGCAGCGCGGCAGGACGGGTGGGGTTGGTCGCGAGCGGGGTGGCGTCAGTAATGGGACTAGTGGGAATGGGAGGTGGAGTTGATCTCGCCGTGGGTGTTGGGCGGGGGGATCGGGTTGGTGGGAGCATCGGGGGTATGCCGGAGATCGCGGTAGCGGAGGCGGCGGGTGTAGGGCTGGGTGGCGAGCAGCGGCCCAGTGAGGACGTTGTGCTGGTGTTGCCGGATGCCGTCGTGTTGTTGGACGGGGCCACCTCGATGCGCGATGACCTGCCTGGTGGCGGGGTGTTCGCGGGGGAACTCGGCGCCCAAGTCGCCGCGCGGTTGTCGGCGGCGCCGGAGTTGGATCTGGGGAGCCTGTTGGCTGGGGCGATCCGGTCCGTCGCGCGGGGAAACGGGTTCACGCCGGGCGAGAGTCCGTGTAGCACTGTGGCGATTGTGCGGTGGGACGCGGACACCGTGGAGGCGCTCGTGTTGGCGGACAGCCCTGTCGTGGCGTTCACGCCGGAACCGGATGTCTTATCGGACACCCGATTACGGCACGTGCCGCGTGGGAGCTACCGCGATCGGTTACGCGGGGGCGGCGGGTACTCGGCGGATCACGTGGCCGCGGTGCGGGCGTCGGCTCGCAAGACGTCGGCGTTGCGGAACCAAGAGGGTGGCTACTGGGTGGCGGAAGCCGTGCCCGCGGCGGCGCACCGGGCGATGCGGCGGTCGTGGCCACGGGGGTCGGTGCGGTCGGTGCTCATGGCCAGCGACGGGGTGTCGTGCGGGGTCGACGACTACCGGTTGTTCGGCTGGGCGCAGGTGCTCGACCTGGCCACCGCGGCCGGACCCCAGGCCGTCCTGGACACCGTGCGGGAAGCGGAGCGCGACGATCCGGACGGCCTCAAGTGGCCGCGGCCCAAGGCGCACGACGACCAGGCGCTCGTGGTCATCACCTTCTGACGCCCCAGACCAGGACCCCGGAAAGGCCGAACCGCCGAGGGGGGAGGTCTCGGCGGTTCGGAGAACGCGGGTGGTCAGGCCGTCGGAGCGGGCAACGGCTTGCCCAGGCCGATCCACTCGAAGCCCGCGCGGCGGGCGACGGCCGGGTCGAGCAGGTTGCGGGTGTCGACGACGATCGGGTTGCGGACCGACTCGGCCAGCCGCTGCCAGTCCAGCGAGCGGAACTCGGGCCACTCGGTCAGCACGATGACCGCCTCCGCGTCCTTCGCCGCCTGGTACGGGTCGTCCGACACGGTGACCGAGGACAGGTCCGGGTGCTGGGTGTCCTGGCGCAGCGCCGGGTCGTAGCCGACCAGGTCAGCGCCCGCTTGGCGCAGCAGCGCGGCCACGGCCAGGGCCGGGGAGTCGCGCAGGTCGTCGGTGCCCGCCTTGAAGGTCAGGCCGAACAGCGCGAGGCGGCGGCGCGACAGCGAGCCGTTGCGCTTGCCGGTGACCGCCAGCCGGACCTTCTCCACCATCCGCTGGCGCTGCCGGGTGTTGGTCTCGATGGTCGCCCGGATCAGCCGGAACTCGAAGTCGGCCGCGTCCGCGAGCTGCAGCATCGCGGAGGTGTCCTTGGGCAGGCACGACCCGCCCCAGCCCGGGCCGGGCTGCAGGAACGCCTGGCCGATGCGCTTGTCGTAGCCCATGCCCTCGGTGACGTCGGTGATGTTCGCCCCGAGCCGGTCGCACAGCTCGGCCACCGCGTTGACGTAGGACAGCTTCATCGCCAGGAAGCAGTTGGCCGCGTACTTGACCAGCTCCGCGCTGGGCGCGTCGGTCAGCACCGTGGGCGCGCCGAGCTTGGCGTAGAGCGCGGCCACCCGCTCGGCGGCGTCCTGCTTGCTGCCGCCGACGACGATGCGGTCCGGGTTCAGGAAGTCGTAGACTGCGCTGCCCTCCCGCAGGAACTCCGGGTTGGACACCACGGCGACGTCGGCGCGGTCGAGCAGCTCCTCGGTGCGGTCGGCGGTCCCGACCGGCACGGTGGACTTGTTGACCACCACGCAGTCCGCGGGCAGCAGCTCCCGGACCTCCTCGATCACCGACTCGACGATGCTCAGGTCGGCGACGCCGCCGACGCCCATCGGCGTCGGGACGCACAGGAACATGACCTCCGGCTCGTGCCGCACGGCCGAGGCCGCGCCGAGCACGAAGGTGAGCCGACCGGCGGCGATGCCCTCGGCGACCAGGTCGGCCAGACCCGGCTCCAGGATGTCGACCTCACCGCGGGTCAGCCGGGCGACCTTGTCGGCGTCGACGTCGGCGCAGATCACGTCGTGCCCGAGGGAGGCCAGGCAGGCCCCCGTGGTCAGCCCCACGTAACCGGTGCCGATCACGGCGATCCGTCGTACGAACATCAAGTACCTCTCCCCTGCGCGAACGCGCAGTCAGCTCTGGCCGCGGACCGGCTCGGTCGCGATGATGCGAGTCGCGGCGAACTCGCGCAACGCCGCTTCGTCACGCAGGTCGACCAGCTGGTTGCCCCACTGGTCGCGCAGCTCGTCGGTCGTCTCCCCGGACCTGCGGTCCACGCTCGGCCAGCCGTCCGGGAACGGGCCAGCCGAGGGGAAGCCCAGGAGTTCGTCATACACCCCGACGTACGCCTGCGCCTGCGGGCGCCAGTCCAGCACCTGCTCGGCCCGGCGTCGACCCGCGGTCCCCAGCTCGGCGCGGCGCGCGGGGTCGTCGGCCAGTTCCAGCACCGCGTCGGCGAGGCCGTCGCTGTCGCCGGGCTCGACGTAGACCGCGCAGTCGCCGCCGGAGACGACCGTCTCGGTCAGCCGGTAGGCGACAACCGGTAGGGCGTACGCCATGTACTCCATGGTCTTGTTCATCGTGGACACGTCGTTGAGCGGGCTGCGCGGGTCCGGCGAGAGGCCGATGGACGCCGCGGACAGGTAGCTGGCGATCTTGTCCGGCCCGACCCGGCCGGTGAACTCGACGTAGTCGTCGAGGCCGAGGTCGGAACTCTGCTGCTTGAGCTCGTCGAGGCAGTCGCCGAAGCCGAGCAGCACGAAGCGGAAGTCGCGGCGGCCGTGGTGGTGCACGATGCGGTCGGCGGCCAGCAGCACGCCGTCCACGCCGTCCTGCGGCCCCATGATGCCCAGGTAGGCGACCAGGTGCTTGCCGCCGCGGCGCAGGTCGGGGTCCGCGTACACCGGCCGCATGACGGAGGTGTCGGGCCCGGAGCGCACGACGGTGGTGTGCTCGCGCTTGACGCCGCCGCGGTTGACCGCGATGTCCTGGTAGGACGTGTTGGTCGAGATGACCCGGTCGGCCGTGCGGAAAGTGCGCCGCTCGAGCCACTTGAGGATGGCGAGCTGCACCTTGCCCGCGAGCTTCTTCGGCTCGCCGAAGCGCGACCGGAAGACCTCGGGGTTGAGGTCGTGGTGGTCGAAGACGAACTTCACCCCATCGAGCTTCCACGGCAGCGCGAGCGCCCAGTACGTGTCCGGCGGGTTGCACGCCTGCATGACGTGGAACCGGGCGCGGCGGCGGACCTTGAGGCTCAGCGCGGCGGTGCGCAGCCAGCAGTAGACGAACTCCCAGGCGTACCCGGCGACGCCGTCGGCCTGCTTGGGCGGGGCGTACTTGTAGAGGTGGACGCCGTCGAGAACGGCGTACGCCGGGTCACCGGGCCCCTTGGGGCAGATGACCGACACCTCGTAGCCCGCGGCTCTGAGCGCCTTGCACTCCAACCACACCCGCCGGTCTAGCGGGACGGGCAGGTTCTGCACGATGATCAGGACGTGCGGGGCCCTCTGACGGCTCACGGGGACCTCTTCCTGGGGTGGACCACTACTGCTGTGTTCGCTCGATCGGGTATATCGGTTACCGGCGGTGTGAGTTAACCCCGCGACTACCCACCAAAGATTCGGTCCAGTTCGGCAGCTTGTTACACACCGTGGTTTTTTTCCGATACGCGGGTCGAGGCACCGCGGCGATGCGGTCTAGCTGCGGAGGTGTTCGGGTGTACGTTGCGTCGACCAGGCAGACCAAGGCGTCGCCGTCGGACGGTGGAGCCCGCCCGAGCCGGGTGCCGACCACCGTTGTGCTCCTGGGCACGGTGAGCCTGCTCACAGACATCTCCTCGGAGATGGTGACGGCGTTCCTGCCGATCTACGTGATCTTCAACCTGCAGATGAGCTACCTGCAGCTCGGCCTGCTCGACGGCATCTACACCGGTGCCACGGCGGTGCTGCGGCTGGTCGGTGGGCACATCTCGGACCGGGTGCACCGGCACAAGGCGGTCGCCATCGCCGGGTACGGCATGTCGGCGGCGACCAAGCTGCTGTTCCCGGCGATCGGCGCGTCCTCGGTCGGTCTCGGTGGCGTGCTCGCGATCGACCGGGCGGGCAAGGGCCTGCGCACCGCCCCCCGCGACGCGCTGATCTCGCTGGTGACGCCGAAGGAGAAGCTGGGCGAGTCGTTCGGCGTGCACCGCACGATGGACACCATCGGCGCGCTGCTCGGTCCACTGGCGACATTCGCGCTGCTGACCTGGGTGACCACCCGGCCCAACCCGATCTTCATGATCAGCTTCTGCTTCGCCGCGCTCGGTGTGATCGTGCTCATCTTCTTCGTCCGCCAGCCCCGGCTCGAGCGGGTCCCCGGCAAGGTCGTCACCCTCCGGGCCACCGCCGACCTGCTGCGCAACAAGGGCATGCGCCGGACCACCATCGCCGCCGGGCTGCTCGGCCTGGCCACCATCTCCGACGCGTTCGTGTTCGTCGTGCTGCAGAAGGTCTCCGGGGTGTCGCCGACCTGGCTGGCGCTGATGCCGGTCGGGACGGCGCTGACGTTCCTGCTGGCCGCGACCCCGCTGGGCAGGCTCGCGGACCGGCTCGGCCGCTGGCGGGTCTTCTTCGCCGGGCACGTCGTGCTGCTGGCGGTGTACCTGCTGCTGCTCGGCCCGTTCACCGGGATCGTGCTGGTGGTCATCACCGTCGGGCTGCACGGGCTGTTCTACGCCGCGACCGATGGCGTGCTGATGGCCCACGGTGCGACCCTGGTGCCCGAGCACCTGCGGGCCAGCGGCCTGTCGATCGTGCAGACCGGCCAGGCCCTCGCCCGGTTCGCCTCCTCGATCGCCGTGGGCCTGCTGCTGCAGAACCTCGCGTTCAGCACCGCGGTGCTCATCTCGATCAGCACTATGGTCATCGCGCTGGTCGGCGTGTTCCTGCTCATCCGCCCGGAGGTCTCGCGGTGAAGGACTGGTTCGTACGGAACCGGATCGTGGTCGGGGTAACCGCGATGGTGGTCGTGATCGCCCTCGGGGTGGTCTACGTGGTGGTGACGGTGCGGGACCAGCAGGTCGCCGCGACCCAGCCGGGCGCCGCGGTGGCGAGCGGGCTGACCTTCGTCGACAACGGCAGCGGCCAGAACCTCGTGTCGACATTGGACGCTTCGGGCAAGAGGACGCCGGGGGAGCTGAAGTGTCTACGCGTGTACACCTCCGCCGGTACGACGGTGTGCCTGCGGATGAGCCTGCCTGGCGCGTATGAGGCTGCCGTGTACGTGGGAGGATCCGAGGTCCGGACGGTGCCCTTGCCCGGTACGCCGTCGCGCGCGCGGGTGTCGGCGTCCGGCAAGATCGTGTCGTGGACCGTGTTCGTGACCGGTGACTCTTACCTCGCCCCGGGCGGGTTCTCGACGCGCACGGGGATCCTGGACCTCCGCACCGGCGAACTGGTCGAGTCGCTGGAAGCGTTCTCGATGACGATCGAGGGCGTGCCGGACAAGCGGGTCAACGAGAACTACTGGGGCGTGACCGTCGCCTCGGACGACAACTCGTTCTACGCGACCCTGGGCTCCGGGAACACGACCTGGCTGATCAAGGGCGACCTCAAGACCCGCGCCATGGTGACCGTGCGCCAGTCCGCCGAGTGCCCGTCCCTGTCGCCGGACCAGACCCGCGTCGCGTACAAGAAACGCGGCGGGCGCCTGGGCACCTGGCAGCTCTACGTCCTCGACCTGGCCTCCGGCAAGGAAACCCAACTCCCCGGCTCCGACGGCGTCGACGACCAAGCCGCCTGGCTCAACCCCACAACCCTCGCCTACGCCAAGGTCCAACAGGGCGGCGCCCCGACGATCTACGAATCCGCCGCAGACGGCACCGGCCAACCCCGAGAACTGGTCGCGGCCGCGTCGTCACCGGGACCAGCGGCTTGACCAAGCAGTTGACCTGAGACAGCATTTGTTACAGGTTGATGCAGCACTTCTTACATCTGCGACGTTAAAAACGCTGCACATGGGTGTAATATTTGCTGCATGGAGGCGCAGCGAGGACTGGGACTGCTTGGCGCGTTCACGGCTGAGCAGTGGGGCATGGTGACGTCCCGACAGGCCGGGGGTGTCGGCGTAGACGGCGTCACCCTGCACCGACTGGAGAAGACAGGCCACCTCGACCGCGTCCGCCGTGGCGTCTACGCGGCCACCACGGCAGTGCGGTCCGGCGCCCGCGAGGAACAGGCCGCCTGGCTGGCTCTAGATCCGGGAACACCCGCGTGGATGCGGGAACCTCTGGCTGTGAACGGCGGGGTGCTCTCCCACCAATCCGCCGCCCGGCTGCACGGGCTCGGCGACCTGGTCGACGACCGGATCACCATCAGCGCGCCGAAACGGCGCACCAGCCGCGACCCAGACCTGTGGTTCAAGACAACCCACCTGGACGACGACGACGTGACCTCGCTGGACGGGCTCCCGGTGACCACAGCCGTGCGCACCATCTGCGACCTGCTGGACCAGCACGTCGACGGCAGCCACGTCGCCGCGATCATCCGACAGGCGGTCGAGGCGAACCTGGCGCGCCTGGACACGCTCGCCGAGCGGATCGGCCCCTACGCCCTCCGCTACGGCGTCCGCCGACCCGGAGACGGCGAGGCACTGCTCGAACACCTCCTCGCCCAGATCGGCACCACCACCGCCCAACTCGCACAGCGCCCGGCCCCACCGCGAACCACCGCAGCACAAGGCTTCCGCAACGCCATGCAAGCTCTCACGGGCATGGGATCAGTCGATATCACCGCACTGCTGGGCACCGCTGGAATCGGCGCACCCGCCGGCGATTCGACCGACCGGATCCGCTCAGCAATCGCAGGCATACGCGTGTCGCCCAAGCCCGACACGCGTCCCCTCCGTGCCATCGTCGACGGCGAGGACGAAGATGGCGGCCGTGGCGCTACCACCGAAACCGAGAACCCCCAGTAGTTATCTGGCCTCCCAAAAGGACCGTGCCAAGAACAAGGCCAGGGAGACCGGGGGCTCGTTCACCGAATTGCTGCAACTGCACTTCCACCGGCGGCTCATCGCTCGCGTCTTCCACGGCGAGCACGCCGAGCGGTGGGTCCTCAAGGGCGGACAGGCCATGCTGGTGCGCTGGCCCGCTGCCCGCTACTCCAGCGACATCGACCTGCTCAGCACCGAGGACACCACCGCGGCGGCCGTCGAGGTCCTCAAGGTGGCAGCGGCGCTCCGCCTCGACGACGAGATCTGGTTCGGCCACCTGTCGACCTCCGAACAAGTCGACCTGGACAACCCGACCCGCAACGTGCGGTTCCGGGTGATGTTCGAGCAGGCTCCCCTCGCGGGCTACGAGGTCAACGTCGACGTGGTGGCCGCCGATCACGCGCCGCGGGGCACCGTCACCACCGAACCGCTCGACCCCGTCTTCACCACCGAGTGCGCTCCCTGGCCCGAGGCACGCCTGTTTCCCGTCGAAGACCACGTCGCTGACAAGATCTGCGCGATGTACGAGCTGTACCAAGCCAAGGGCAACCCATCCAGCCGGTACAAAGACCTCGTCGACCTCGCCCTGTTCGCCGTGAACACCTCGCTCTCCGGCATCGAGACCCACCGCATCCTCCGCGATGAGGCCGCACGCCGGGTACGGCACGGCAAGAACCTCACCCTTCCAGCCGCCTACCGAGTTCCCAGCCGCGACTGGTCCATCGGCTACCGCAAGGCTGCCCAAGGTGTCGGCGAGCTCCCGGCCCACCTGCGCACCCTGGACGGGGTCCACGACCTCGCCAACGCCTTCATCACCCCACTCCTGCGACCCGAACCACCCGCCGGGAAGTGGCGTCCCCTGGAACAAGCCTGGCGCTGAACGAGGGGCTGCCCCACGCAGGCTCGCGGTGGTTGGCGTAGCAGAAGGCCGCCGTCACCTGGGGGAGTGACGGCGGCCTTGGGAACAAGTCCGTGGGGGCTAGCTGGGCTTGTTGATCTGCTTGTTCGACGAGCTGACGTTGTTCGACCAGGCGGCGATGGTGGCGCCCTTGTCGATGAGGGCTTCGCCCCAGCCGCCTGCTGTGGTGCCGAACTTGTTGTCGGTGATGACGGCCGCGCGGGCGGAGGCGCCCACTCGCATGATGTAGCCGCCGCCTGCGAGGTAGTTGCCGACGATCTGGAGGCCGGTGGTCTGGCCCGAGTCGCCCTCCATGATGAACACCGCGGCGTTCTGGTGGGTGCCGTCGTAGGCCTTGCCGTCGGCGCTGATGTCGATGCGGTTGAACCGGATCACCGTGTTCGGGCCGCCGTAGGACTGGATGCCGTCGTTGTGCGTGTTGTTCGGGTAGGCACCGGCGCGGAGCAGGTCGTGGATGTAGTTCTGCTCAATGGTGCTGTTGCCGGGGCCGTTCTGGATGCCGTCCGGCGTGCCCGAGATGTCGCAGCGCTGGACGGTGACCGTGGCGTCGCCGTGGATGGCGCCGTTGCCCCACTGCGGGCCCGGCCACTGGTCGTCCTTGTACGTGATCGTCGTGTCGCTCACGTTGATGTGGCCGCTGTTGCCCAGCAGGGGCGCCCAGCTGTTGTGGTTGCCCTCGATGACCGAGTTCTTGATGGTCAGCGTGCCCTTGCCGTTGTACTCGATGCCGCCCTTGACGTAGACGTTCTCGAGGGTGACGTTGCCGCTGAAGCGCAGCGCGCCGGAGTTCCACGTGGTGCCGGGTGGGGCGGAGCCGGGGCCGTCGACGACCTTGAGCTTCGCCCGGTCACCCTTGAACCCGACCTGGCCCGGCTGGGGCGCCGCGCCGTTGGGCGGTGGCGTGCCCGGCTGCGGGGCCGTCGGCTTGGGGGTGGATGGCTTGAGGGTCGACGAGGCGGTCGGTGAGCCGCTCGACACCGTCGTGGTGGACGGTGGAGCACTCGTCGTCGTCGTCTCGGTCGAGGTCGGCGCGGAGGTCGGCGCCGGGATGGTCGAACTCGTCGGGATGGTCGGTACGGGCGGAGCGGGCTTCCCGGCCACGGGCTTGCACCCTGATGCCAGGACCAGCGCCCCCAGGGCCAGTCCGGTCGTGAGGGCGATGTCGCGCGCCCGTCTGAGACCGTGCCGCTTGCCTAACTCCGCAGACGTGTGATGTCGAGCGGACATGAGATCCTTCCGGTTGGCAACAAGTCGCCCCCGTTACAGGACAAGGGTTTCACCCCGGGACAACGGTGTCCCGGAGCCGCTGGAACTCTAGGCACATCGCTCGCCAGATCACAATGGAGTCACGAAGCGGCGGCCATCTTGATTACCAAGCGTGGGATCCGTCACTCGTCCGAGCGAGGCGACGCTGCGTAACGATTCCGCCTGGTACGCGATGCCTGCACCGAGCACATCCGCTCACCCATCACCAGGCAGCCGGGAGCTGGGATGCGCACGAGCGCCCGTCCGACACCCGCCCCGGAACGGCTCGACGCCGCCGACGGGGCCAGCACGCGAGTACCCGTGTGGCTCACCGCCACGGCGGTGGCCTGCGTACTCGCGGTCATCCGGATCGCGGTGGTCGCGTTCACCCCGTACTCGACCTCGGTCGGGCTCTTCGACGACGACGCCTTCTACTACTTCGGCGTAGCCGGACATATCGCCGCGGGCGACGGTTCGACCTTCAACGGGCTCGACCCGACCAACGGATATCACCCTCTGTGGCTGTTGATCCTCGTTCCGGTGTTTTCCATCACGAACGGTAAGGCCGCGTTGGTTGCTGTGACGCTGGTCTCATCGGTCCTGGCCATTGCGTCCGGACGGCAGATCGACCGGATCGGGCAGTTCACCGGCCGTCCGGTCGTGGTCACGCTCTGCGCTGCCCCCCTCCTGGTGGTGGGCGCGGCGGGTCCCTCGTTCTGGTACTCCGGCATGGAGACCGGGCTGCTGCTGTTCGCCCTGCTCTGGCTCGCCGCGACCTACCTGCGCACCGACGGCTTCACCGCGCCCGACTTCGGCGCGGCCGCCGCCCGCAAGGTCGGCGTCCTGGTCGCCATCGCCGTGCTCGCCCGGCTCGACACCGTCTTCCCGATGGCCGTGCTCGCCGTCGTCGCCGTGGTCGCCTGGACCCGCGCTGGCAAGCCGTGGCTGCGGCTGGGCCTGTGGATGGCCGCCGCACCGGCCGCCGCCCTGGTGGCCTACCTCCTGGTCAACCAGGCCCTGTTCCACACCCCGCTGCCGGTGTCCGGGCAGGCCAAAGCGATCGGCGGTGGCGGGTTCAACGCCGACACCATCGGCCAGTTCCTCACCTCCCCCGTGCTGTTCGGCCAGTCCACCTACCTCGGCGCCATCGGGATCGTGGTGGTCGTGGGCGCGCTGGTGGCCAGGGCGACCGGCGGGTTGGGGCTCTCGGCCCGGTTCGGCGCGGTCATCCTGGCGGGTGGCGCGCTCACCGTCGGTTACTACGCGTTCACCTCCTCTTGGCAGTTGTGGCCCTGGTACTTCTCCTCCGCGCCACTGGCCGTCGCGCTCGCCGGACCGGCCCTTGTGGACAAATGGGCGAATTGGGTCCCCGCGCGCAAGTACGCCGCGCTCGCCGTCGTGCTCGTGGTCGTCGCGGCCGTGGGCGCCAACGCGGTCCGCTCGGGCAAGGGCGGCGTGGCCCGCTCCGCGTTCATCGAGGCGGGACCGGCCGTCGCCGCGCAGATCGACGCGCTCGCCCCGGCGGGCGAGCCCATCGCGATGGGTGACCGGGCGGGCAGCGTGGGCTACCACCTGCACCGACCGGTGGTCCACTTGGAAGGGTTGGTCAACTCGGCCGACTACCTCGACGCCCTCAAGAACGGCACCGTGCACCAGTTCCTCGCCAGCCGAGGGGTCGCCCTCTACGCGCGGGGCGACAGCGATCCGGGCACACCGGACGAGAAGAACCCGGGCTGCGTGCGGTTCGTCGAGCCGCAGCAGGGCGGCGGGACCAAAGTCGACATCGTCGTCTGCGATAAAGACCTGCTGCTTACAACCCCGGTGGCAGACGGTACGTCCTACCGGGTGTGGAGGTACGAGGTGAACCTGAACCGGTAGATCGGGCGTTTAGACCGATCAGCCGAGCAGGTGCGCGCGTAGCATCACATGGAGTAACGACTTTCTTCGCTTAGCGATGAACCTACAAGTAGGCGACCGGACCGGTAGCTCGTGTCACGTCGTGTGTTGGGGCGCAGATGATGGATTTCTTCAAGACACTGCTGCTGCTGTTGAAGCGGTGGTACATCGCGCTCCCGGTGTTCGCCGTGACCATCGGCGCCGCCGGGGGCGCTTACGTGGCGATCCCGCTGCACTACGAGTCGGTCGGCACGATGGTCCTCACCTCGCCCGCGGGCGGGGCGACCAGCGTCACCGACAAGGTCCCCGGCCAGACGAACCCGCTGCTGGCGTTCGAGACCAGCCTGACCATCTCGGCCGCGATCGTCATCCAGAGCATCAACACCCCCGAGGTCGTCAAGTCGCTCGGCGGTGACTCGCCGGACCACAAGTTCGTGCTGACCGGCGGCGGCGACGGTGGCCCGTTCATCACCGTCAAGACCGAGAGCGCCTCGGAGCCCGGTGCCCGCGAGCTGGCGGTGAAGGTCCTCGACCGGGTGAAGGCGGAGCTGGCGAAGCGGCAGCAGGCGCTCAACGCGCCGCCGAGCACGTTCATCGGCGTCGACGACGTCGTCCCGCCGACCAAGCCGGAGCCGCTGCGCGGCGGCAAGCTGCGCGGCGCGGCGGTCGCCTTGGTACTCGGCCTGATCGCGAGCCTCACCGTCGTCTACTTCCTGGAGACCCGCAAGGAGCGCAAGCGCCTGAAGGAGAACCCGGACGAGGACGACCTGGACGACTACGACGACCTCGACGACGTGGACGACCGCGCGGAGCCGTCCCGACCGGCCCCCCGGGACCCGGAGCCGCCCCGGCAGAACCTGCCGCCCGTGACGCGCACCCCGCAGCCGCTGGGGCAGTCGTCGTCCGAGCGGACCCAGATGCTGCGACCGGCCCAGGTGGAGCCGGGGAACAAGAGCAACCCCAACGGTCGGCCGGCCAACGGCGCTCCCAAGCCCCCCGCCACCGGCACCAAGAGCGGGCAGTTGACGCCGCCCGCGCCCGGTAGCGCGCTCAACCGCCGCCCAGGACAGGGCAACCGGTCGCCTGAGGAGTACCGCGAGCCTCCGACCGTCCGCGTCAAGCCTGCCCAGGCGCCGCAAGAACCGCGTGGCTGACCGTGGCGGGCGAGCAGCTGCCTGACCAGACCGGCGGCAAAGCGCGCTTCGACGGCGCCACGATCGCCTGCGTGTACGCGCTGGCGATGACCGTCATCCCGGCGGCCCTGGTGATCAAGGGCCTGCCGATGTCGCTCACCCCCGGGGTGGCCATCGGCCTGCTCATGGGCGTGCTGTGGTTCCTGGCGCAGATGGTCAGCACGCTGGGCGTGGCCAAGGGCCGCAACGCCGCCCGCACCGCGCTGTTCCTGTTCGTCTGCTCCCAGCTGGCGACCTACGGCTACGCCACCTACGGCTACCTGCCCGGCGACGAGCTGGCGGCGGCCGACCGGACGCTGATCACGGTGATGGCCGTGGTCGCGGTCGGCATCGCGGTCACCGACGGCGTGCGCGGGCTGGCCAGGATCGACCGGGTGCTCAAGGCGATGATCGTCGGCGCCACCTTCATGGCGTTCGTCGGCATCCTGCAGTTCATGGCCGCGCTCGACCTCACGCAGTACCTGATGCTGCCCGGCCTGCGCGCCAACGGCTCCATGTCCTACGTGCTGGAGCGCTCCAACTTCCGCCGCCCCGCAGGGACCTCCGGCCACCCGATCGAGTTCGGCGTGGTCTGCGCGATGACCGTGCCGCTCGCCCTGCACTACGCGCTGCGCGGCCTGGACCACGGCGGCCAGACGAAGCGGTGGTGGTTGTGCCTGGCGATCCTGGCGGTCGCCTCGATGCAGTCGCTGTCGCGGTCGGCGATCCTCGGCCTGGCCATCGCGGCGATCTTCATCATCCCGGCGATGGCGCCCAAGCGCCGGGTCAAGGCCCTGTGGGGGATGCTCGGCTTCCTCATCGCGATGCGGTTGATGGTGCCCGGTCTCGTCGGCACCCTGCTGAGCCTGTTCACCAGCATCAGCGTCGACCCGAGCGCCGAGAGCCGCCGCCGCGCGGTCGAGCGGGCGGGCAAGGAGATCCCCGAGCACCTGTTCCTCGGGCGCGGTCTCGGCACGTACCTGCCGGAGAAGTACGGCTGGCTGGACAACCAGTACCTGGGCACGCTGGTGCAGAACGGCGCCATCGGCCTGGCCCTGCTGATCTTCCTGTACCTGGCCGCGATGTACTGCGCGTTCCGGGCGCGGCTGGCGAGCAAGGACCCGCGGATCAAGGACCTCGGCGTCACGCTCGCCGCGTGCATCGCGGTCCCGAGCATCTCCTCGGCGACCTTCGACCTGATCGGTTTCGCGGTCGCCACCGGCTACACCTTCCTGCTGATCGGGATCGCGGGAGCGCTGTGGCGGACGGTGCAGGAGCAACCAGGTGGGATTCCGCCACTGTTGACCCCACCGGCGCAACGCCCGGGGCGGTTGCGACGACGACATCACCGGGACGGGCCGACCACCCGGTCGAGACCTGATCGTCCCCGCACTCGACCTGACCAGAGACCTGAGGTGTCCGCGTGACCGGTGACGCCCCCAAGGCGCCGCAACAGCCTCCGACCGCCAGCGAGTCAGACCTACCGGCGGCCAGAGCGGTGGCGACCGAGTTGGGACCGGCGGCACCCCCGCTCGCCAGCGAACCCGCGCTCGCCGAACCGACCGTCGGCACCAAGGTCGGCCGGGGCATCCTGTGGAGCCTGCTCAACACCGTGGTCCTGCGGATGGGCATCTTCATGGCCGGGATCGTGATGGCCCGGTTGCTGACCACCGCAGACTACGGCGTGTTCGCGATCGCGGTGACCGCGCTGACCGTGCTGCAGGCGTTCAACGAGCTGGGCGTGAGCCTGGCCGTGGTGCGCTGGGAGCGCGACGTGCGCGAGTTCGCGCCGACCGCGATGACCATCGCCGTGCTCAACTCGCTGCTGATCTACGGGCTGCTGTTCCTGCTGGCGCCCTGGTACTGCGACCTGATGGGCAACCCGGAAGCGGTGCCCGTGGTCAACATCCTGTGCCTGGCGGTGGTGATCGACGGCATCGCGATCGTGCCCGCGACCGTCCTCAACCGCGAGTTCCTGCAGCGCACCCGGTTCTTCTGCGACGCGGCGTCGTTCGTCGTGGTCACCACGCTGACCATCACCCTCGGCGCGTCCGGCGCGGGCCCGATGAGCTTCTCGATCGGGCAGGTCGCGGGCGCGCTGGTGTCGATGAGCTGCTACCTGTGGCTGTGCCCGGTGCGCGTGCGGCCGGGCTGGGACCCGGTGGTGGCCAGGCAGCTGATCCAGTTCGGGTTGCCGCTGGCCGCCGCGAGCCTGCTGACGCTGTCGGTGACCCAGGTCGACAAGCTGGTCGTCGGCGGCATGCTGGACGCGGCGGCGCTCGGCCTGTACCTGATGGTGTTCAACCAGTCGAGCCTGCCGCTGCAGATCTTCTCCGAGGCCGCGCGGCGGGTGTCGCTGGCCGGGTTCTCCCGGATGGCCGACGACAAGCGGCAACTGGAGCAGGCGCTGGCCCGCGGTGTCGGGTTGATGATGGCCGCCGCGCTGCCGGTGTGCGCGCTGCTGGCCTGCTACGCGGCGCCGATGCTGCAGATCATCTACGGCGCCAAGTGGGTGCCCGGCGCGGTGGCGCTGCAGTTCCTGGCGATCCTCGGCCTGGCCCGGATCCTGCTGTTCATCGGCTACGACCTGATGGTCGCCCTCGACGGCAACCGGGTGCTGATCGGCCTGCAGGGCCTGTGGTTGGGCACGGTCGTCCCGGCGCTGTTCCTCGGCACCCACCTCGACGGCATCCGCGGCGCGGCCATCGCCCAGGCGGCGGTGGCGGTGCTGATCGTGCTGCCCGCCTTCGCCTTCATGGTGGCGCGGCGCGGGATCCGGCTGGCGCCGTCGCTGCGGGCGTGCGTGCGACCACTGGTCGGCGGCGTGCTGCTGGTCGGGTCCGCGGTGGTCGTGCGCGAGACCTTCTCGAACGTGTGGGCCCAGATGTTGATCGGCGGCCTGGTGGCCGCACTCGTCTACCTCCCGGTGGTGTACCCGATGCGCAAGATGCTCCCCGGCCGCTCGGGGGTGGCCGCGTGACCGCCCCCCTCAAGGACCGCAACGGCGTGTCCGCCACGGTCCGCCGCGCCCTCCGCGACACCTTCGGGCTGTGGCCGATGCACGAGGCCAAGACGAAGGTCCAACTGGGACGCCGGGTGCCCGCGCTGCGCAAGTTCGAGGACGGCGAGGTGGCGCGGCTGCGCTCGGCCGTCGGCGAGCGGCCGGAAACCCTGGTGGCCACCGTGATGCCGACCTACAAGCGGCCCAAGCTGCTGCCGCTCGCGGTCGAGTCGGCGCTGGCGCAGACCGTCGACGACCAGGTCGTGATCGTGGTCGACGACGGCGCGGGCCTGCCCACGCTGCCGTCGGACCCCCGGTTGGTCGCGGTGAGCCTGTCGCGGAACTCCGCAGTGCTCGGCCTGGTGCGCAACGTCGGCATCCGGCTGACCCGCTCGAAGTACCTGGCCTTCCTCGACGACGACAACACCTGGCGCGAGGACCACCTCGAGCAGACCCTCGCCGCGCTGCACCGCGGCGCCGACCTGGTGTACTCCGCCGTCGAGCGGCGCAGGGCCGACGGGACGGTGCTCGACGTGCTGTCCGAGGAGTTCGACCGCCGCACCATGGTCGACGACTCGCCGTACGTCGACTCGAACTCCATCGTCCTGCGCCGCGGCGACGACGTGCTGTTCAGCCGGATCCCGCGGGTGAAGAAGACGCTGCCCAAGGAGGACTGGGAGTTCGTGCACCGGATGGCACGCACCCGGGTCGTGCAGCACGTCCCGGAGCCGACGGTGCGGTACCTGGTCAACGAGGACAGCTACTACACGGCCTGGACGCCGGAAGCCCCCGCCTGACCGGCGGGGGCTTCCTGGCCCGCTAGCTCAAGGTGAACTTGGTGCCCGTGGCGAGCGCAGCCAGCTCACTGGCGGTGAAGGGGTAGTCGGCGAGGGGTTGGATCTGGGGCATGATCGACTTGCTCTGGGTCACGGTGACCACGACGCCGTCGGGGTGCTGGTAGACCGCCCATTGGTCGGGGCGGCCGACGCCGGTGTAGACCGCGACGTGCTTGCCGCCGACCTCGATGGTCTTGCACTCGGCGGGCGGGCGGGACTCCTCGGTGCCGCACCCGACCGCGCCTTGTCCGAAGTGGACACTGGCGGCCACGATCCGGCCCCACCGGCCGTCGCCCTTGCCGACGGTGATGTACCCCAGGTACTCCCAGACCTCGGCGTGGTCGTCGACGACCTGGGCCTGGTGGTCGCGCGCCGGGAGGCTGTCGGGGTTGTCGAACTGCTCCGGCGCGGTGTAGCCGGGCGGGACGACCTCCAGGACGCGGGTGAGCAGCACCTTGCTCCGGTCGTCCTGCGGGCCGCTGGTCTCGGTGCGGTCGGACTGGCCGGAGGGGAACGTCGGCTTCGTCTCGGTCGCCGTCGGGTCCGGGCTGCCGGTCTGGCTCTGCGTGGGGTGCCGGGTGCTGCCGACGGCGACGGAGTCGGCGACACCGCCACCCAGCACGGGCAGGGCGAAGGCACCCGCGGCGACCACGACCACGGCGGCGGCCGAGGCGAAGCCCGCGAGCTTCGCCCGGTGCGCCCGCTTGGCCTGGCGCGCGTCGTGCAGCACCCGCTCGCCGTCCATCTCGGGCGGCGTCGGGGTCGAGTTCATGGCTTCGGTGAACGCGGAACGCAAGGAGTGCTCGTCCATTGGTCCTTCTTCAGAGGGTCGCGGTGGGGGCGGGGAGCAGACCGCGCAGGTTGACGAGCCCCCGAGCGGCCTGGCTCTTCACCGTGCCCTCGGAACAGCCCATGACCCGCGCGGTCTCCTCCAGCGAGAGGTCTTCCCAGTACCGCAGGACCAGTGCGGCACGCTGCCGGGCGGGCACCCTGGCCAGTGCCCGCAACAGGACAACCCGGTCCTCCACGCTCCCGCCGCTCGGCGAGGCGTGGTCACCGGGGTCCTCCGTCACCGTTTCCCGTTTGAAGAACCCGCGCCGGGTCTCGTCGAGAAACGTCCTGACCAGGATCTGCCTGGTGTAACCGTCGAGCTTCCCGCGCTCGGCGACCCTGTCCCAGACCCGGTAGAGCTTGACGAACGCGGTCTGCACCAGGTCCTCCGCCCGGTGCCAATCGCCGCACAGCAAGTACGCCGTGCCGCGCATGCTCGTCGACCTCGCCCCGAAGTACTCAGCGAAGTCGCGATCCCGATCGCTCATCGAACCCCCTGGCCAGCCTGTAGCTACCCACTACACACGCCCGCTACCGACACGGGGGTTGCACCCGTTCTCCCCCGAGTGTGCGGGACTAGTCCTGGTCGGGGGGCAGGTTCAGCAGGACGTGCACGTCGCTGGTCGCGTTGACGGCCAACATCGCGACACGGGAGATGTCGTCGACGCGGACGGACAACACCGGGGTCTCACCCGGCTTGCCGAAGGTCAGCTCGATGTCGTGCGGGTTCCGCACCACGTAGTCCATGGCGTAGGCGCCGTTGAAGGCGTACTTGGCGGTCTTGGTGATGTCCACGGGCGACTCCTTGGCTTCGGCGCCCCGACTACAAAGGGTGACAGAGCGGGGTGTAAACACAAGCATGCAGGAGCTTGGCTGGGTACGCAACCCTGCATAATCAAGTGATGCGTTTGCTGGGTGTGGGAGGAGTGCGGAAAGATTGGACCCCGTGGCACAGCGCAAGACGACACCCACGGTCCGGCTCCGCCGCCTGGCCGCCGAACTCCGGCGGCTGCGCGGCGAGGCCGGGATGACCAGGGAAGAGGTGTCGGAGCAGACCGGGATCAACAGCGTCACCCTGTACCGGATCGAGTCGGCCAAGGCCCGACCCCAGGGCCGGACACTGGCGGCGATGTTGAGCCTGTACGAGGTGGACGCGGAGCTGCGCCCGCAGCTCGTGGCGCTGTCGAAGGACGCCGCGAAGCAGGGTTGGCTCCAGCCGTTCCACAGCGACTTGCCCGACGAGTACACGGCCCTGATCAGCTTCGAATCCGAGGCGAAGACGATCCGGAACTACGAATCGCTGTTCATCCCCGGTCTGGTGCAAACCGAGGACTATGCCCGGGCGGTGATCCGCGGCGTCCTGCCGCAGTACAGCGAGCAGGACATCGAGGCGCGAGTTCAGGCACGGCTGTCACGGCAGACGCTGTTGAGCAAGGAGAAGCCGCCGAGCTTCTGGGCGATCGTTGACGAGGCAGCCTTGCACCGCATGGTCGGCGGTCGCGGCACGATGGAAGGCCAATACCAGCGGCTGCTGGATGCGGCGGCATGCCCTGAGGTGACGCTACAGGTCGTGCCGTTCGGGGCAGGCGCCCATCCAGGCATGCCAGGGTCGTTCATCCACCTGACCTTCCCTGACCTGATGGACACAGACCTGGTCTACATCGACAGCATGGCGGGCGATCTCTTCTTGGAGTCAGAGAAGGATGTACACCGCTACGAGTTCATCTTCGATCACCTGCGGGCAGTTGCGATGAGTCCCGCAGACTCATCGCAACTGCTGAAAGAACTCGCACAGCAACTGAAGTAGGAGACAATGATGGCCAAGCTAGACCTTTCCCGGGCGGTGTGGCGCAAGAGCAGTGCCAGCAGCGGCAACGGTGCGTGTGTGGAGGTGGCGTTCGCCGCCGAGCGGGTGGCGGTGCGGGATTCCAAGAACCCCACCGGCCCCATCGTGGTCCTGCCCGCGCGGAGCCTGACCGCGCTGCTGGCTTCCTTGGCCTAGAAACCAGAACAGGGCGGCCCGTGGGCCGCCCTGTCGTCGGGCTCTAGATCCCCTCGCGCTGCCACTTGAGGATTCGGGCGTGTTGGCGGATGCGACGCGCCGGGGCGGTGAGGACCAGGGGGGACAGGGCCCGGGCTCGCTTGGGGCCCAGGCGCTTGCGGAGTTGGAAGGTGTGCCACTCCGGGAGGTTCTCGATGTCGCCGTGGGACTCGCGGGCGAAGTCGACGAGTTCGTCGACGGGGTCCGTGTCGCTGCGGCCCTTGTCGAAGGCGCGGCCCGCGCGGCGGAGGGCGTCTCGGGCCAGGACGCGGCGAACGGCGCGGTCCATGTCGAGGCGGTCGGGGAGGTTGTTGTCGGTGCGGGAGGTGATGGCCGTGTATGCGGCCAGCCGCTGGCGGAGGTCGTTGACGACCGAGGCGTAGTACGCCGCCGACATGTTGTTGCCGTGGACCCGGTAGTAGGCCTGGTCGACGCCCTTGAGGTACCCCACGTCCGCGTGCAGGGCGAAGCGCATCCACATCTCGATGTCGCCGGTGTGGCGCAGTTCCGGGTCGTAGCCACCCAGCTTCTTCTGCAGGGTGGTGCGGACCACCACCTCCGGGGAGGTGATGCACCCCTCACCGAGGGCGAAGCGGCGGCGGAGCCAGGACGGTCCGTTGTAGACGGTCCAGCCCTGGTCCTCCGTGCGCGCCTGCGGCAGCGGGGTGCTGCCGTCCCAGTGCAGGGGGCGGCCGTAGACGAAGCCGACCTCCGGGTGCGCGTCGAGCAGGCGTGCGGCCCGCAAGAGCGCACCCGGGGTCAGTGCGTCGTCGGCGGACAGTAGAGCGCAGTAGTCCGCGCTCGCCCAGTCCATGAGGCCCTCGTTGTACGTGGCGATGTGGCCCTTGTTCCGCTCGTGCTCCAGAACACTCACCCGGCTGTCCTGTGCGGACAGTTCGCGGGCCACATCGGCACTGCCGTCACCGGAGCAGTCGTCGATCACGAGCACCCGGACGTCCACGCCCGGCTGGTCGAGAACACTGCGCACGGCGGTCGGCAGGACCGACCCGTACTTGTAGCACGGGATCACCACGTCAACGCTGGCCACTTGGCTAGCTCCCTAGTACTAGGACGGAGTAGTCGCGAACACTGCGTCGACCCAGTAGTTGGTTCCGTTACCGGAGCCGTTCGGGAACAGGCCTCCACTGCCGTAACGGTAGACGCCGTTGGGCGCTGCCTCCGTGCTCGCGGGCCCGGTGAGCGGCCCGTTCGTCCGGTCGGTGGTGAAGTACTGCGTGGTGTAGCCGTAGTTGCCCGCCGAGCCCCAGTAGGAGACCACGTACGTGGTACCCGCCGTCACCTGGACCGGCGTGCTGAACGTCAGGGTCTGCCACCCGCTGCTCGTCTCGCCGGTGAAGGTGCCGGTCGCCAACTGGGCGCCAGCGTTGGTCCACAGCGTTCCGGTGTGCGTACCCGCGTCACCCGCGGGCTTGTAGAACCGGACGCCGCGGATGTAGCCGTTCTGGCTCGGCGTGATCCGCATGCCCAGCTCGACCGTGGAGTCCACCGCGGTGTGCGCGGGGGCGTCGGTCGGGCGGAACAGGCTGCACGGGCACTGCCCGGCGGCACCGGTCGTGAAGTTCCACGTGAACGGCGCTGCCATCTGGTTGCCCCACGAGTCAGCCGCCTGGACGCTGACCGTGTACTGCGCGGTGCCGACGAGCACGTCGGTCGAGGCGAACGTGACGCTCCGGTTGTCCGCGGCGATCTGGGTGGTGCCCGGGACCGCGGTGCCGTTGCGGGTCACGCTGAACTGCAGCGTGGCCGGGTTGATCGGCTCGGAGAAGTTCGCCGTGACACCGGTGCCGGTGGACACGCCGGTCGCGTTGGCCGCTGGGCTGGTCGAGCTCACCGACGGCGGGGTGTTGTCCGCCCCGAAGGTGTCGATGACCGGGTCGACCCAGTAGTTGTTCGCGTTGTAGGTGCTGTTCGGGAAGCCACCGCCGTAGACGTACACGCCGTTGCCGTTCGCGGCCGGGGAGCTCGGCGCGGTGAGCACACCGCGTCCAGCGCCCTGGTTGGCGAAGTAGCCGTGGTCGACCGAGTAGTGCCCGGTGGGCGCCCGGTACGAGGCGACGTAGGTCTGGCCCGCCTGGATCTGCACCGGCTCGGCGAAGGTCAGCGTCTGCCAACCGGTCGCCGTCTCGTTGGTGAACGTGCCGGTGGCGATGCGCTGCCCGCCGGTCGTCCAGATCGAGCCGGTGTGCGTGCCGACGTTGTTGAAGTTCTTGTAGAACCGCACGCCGGTGACCTTGGCGCTGGCACCCACGGTGAACTTCACGCCCAGCTCGACGTCACTGGCGTCACCCGCGTCCGGCGTGGCCGGGGTCCGGGAACCGAACAGGTTGCACGGGCACGGCTGCAGCGTGGTGCCGGTGGTGAAGCTCCACGTCTTGACGGCGGCGAGCGCGTTGCCGTAGCCGTCGGTGGCGTTGAGCGACACGTTGTGCACCGTGTTCGCGGGCAGCAGGTCGGTCGGGCTGAAGGTGACCTTCTTGTCGTCCACGCTGACGGTGCCCGGGACCGGGTTGCCGTTGGCCTGGACGGTGAACTGCACGCTGCTCGGGTCGACGGCCTCGTTGAAGGTCGCCGAGACGCTGCCGTCGCGGTAGGCGCCGGTGGCACCCGAGGTCGGGGCGGTCGAGCTGACCACCGGCGCGGTGTTGTCCGCGCCGTCGGTCGTGATGACCACGTCGACCCAGTAGTTGCCGCCGTTGTACGAGCTGTTCGGGAAGCCCGAGCCGTACTTGAACACGCCGTTGCCGCCGGTGGTGTTGCCGGTGGCGGGCGCCGTCAGCGGGACGATGCCCGCACCCTTGGTGTTGAAGAACCCGGGGTCGACCGAGTAGTGGCCGTTGGGCGCGCTGTAGGACACGACGTAGGTCTGCCCGGCGCGGATCTGCTGCGGGGTGCCGAAGGTCAGTGTCTGCCAACCGGTGGCCGACTCACCCGAGAAGGTGCCGGTAGCCAGTTGCTGGCCCGCCGAGGTCCACAGGCTGCCGGTGTGGGAGCCGGTGTTGGTGGCCGCCTTGTAGAAGCGGACACCGGTGACCGTGGCGTTGACCGAGGTCGTGAACTTGGTGCCGACCTCGATGGCCGCGGCGTCGCCGCCGTCGACCGTGCTCGGGGTCTGGGTGCCGAAGATGGTGCACGGGCACTGCTGCGCGCCGACGGTCACGTTCCTGCTGACGGTGGCGCCGAGGGTGGCGCCGTCGTCGGAGGCGCGGACCTTGACCGTGGCCGCCCCGAGCGTGCTCGGGGTCCAGGCGTAGGACCAGTTGTCCAGGCCGGTCGCCCGGTGGTAGGTGGTGCCGCCGTCGACGGAGACCTCCACGGAGCCGACCTTGCCGCCGCCCGCGTCGACCGCGGTACCGGTGATGGTGCGCGGCGTGCCCGCGGGCACGGTCGAGCCCTCGGTCAGCGAGGTGATGGTGACGGTCGGGCCGACGGTGTCGGTCGACTTGGTCGCCAGGCTCAGGCCCGCCATCAGCGTCTTGGGCTGCGCGCTCATGTCAGCGAGCAGGTTGACCGTCGCCTGCTGCATGGCCAGGCTGGTCGGCGCGGTCGGCGGGGCACCGGCCGGGAAGGTGTGGTCGGAGTCGAGACCCCAGGACCACTGCACCGTCGCGGCGGAGAACACCAGCGCCTTGCTGGTCTGGTCCCGGTACAGCGTCATCTTGTGGTTCGCGGGACCGCCGCCGTAGAGGTGGCCGTAGTCGAGCAGCAACTGGCCGTCGTCGACGGTGACCGTGGTGTCCGAGAGCGGGATCGAGCCCGCGGGGCGGTACCCGTTGTCCGGGTCGCCGTCCCACTCGTAGCCCAGGGTGCCCTGCGGCAGCGTGGTGGTCGTGGTCGCCGAGGCGATCGACGTACCGCGCCAGAACCGGTTGCGGCCGAACGACGCCGGGACCTGGATGGAGTCCGCGCGGTAGCCGTTGACGTTGAACAGGGTGCCGACGAGCGCGTTCTCCGGGCGGCCGCCGTCGCTGGGCGGGGACTGGCGCGGGTCGCGCCAGGTACCGGTCCACAGCGGGCTCGGGTCGATCTTCGCGCCGCCGACGGCCTTGGTCTCCTTGTAGCAGGCCATCGTGCGCAGCGCGGTGTTCGACGAGTCGATCGAGTTCTCGAACCGGGTCTTCCAGAACATGGTGTTGCCGGTCGAGAAGAACAGGTTCACACCCGCGGCCTTGGCCGACTCGATACCCGTGCGCTGGATGGCGTTGACGTACTCGTCGTGGCCCGAGGAGATGTACACCTTGTGGTTCTTGAGCAGGTTCGGGTTGCGCGTGATGTCGACGCCGGTGAGGTAGCTGACGTCATAACCGTTGCGCTCGAGGAACCTGATCATCGGGTACTCGGCGTTGAGGAAGTTCGACGTGCCCGCGTTGCGGTACGGCCGGTTGTAGCTGACCTTGAACGCACGGCCGTCCGGCGAGCCGGAGAAACCACCCTCGTACAGGTTGTACTGGTTGGTGTCCTTGTCGCCGTACTTGTTGTAGGCCTGCCACGTCTGGTCGGAGGTCTGCACGACGATGTCGGAGGTCGACGAGTCGTTGCGCACGACGAACGGGTACTGCGAGGCACCGTTGCCGTCGTTGCGGATGAAGTTCGCGACGTAGAACCCGGGGACCTGGGTGCTCGGCACGTACCAGGACGCGGAGACACCCCAGTTCCCGCAGTCGACCATGCCGGTCGTGGTCTGGTACAGGCAGTCCGGCTGGTTCTGCGGCAGGTGCGCGGTGGGGGCCAGCGTCTGCTGGAGCCTGCCGCCGGTGCCGCCGTAGTAGCCGAGGCGCACGATGTCGATCTGGTAGTTCGTGCTGGGAGTCTTGATCTTGAAATCGAGCCGCTCGCCGGGCTGGATGCTCGCGGCGGTCGCGTAGCCCTCGATGTCGCCGTACGGGCTCTCGACGAACCAGTCGCCGCGCTCCGTTCCCGGCTTCGAGTTCTCACAGACGATTGGGTTAACGGGCGCGTCACACGGACCGGCGGCAGCCGGTGACGCAACGAGCACGGGGAGTCCGACAACGACAAGTGATACTGCGAGAGCAGTGCGTAAACCACGCCCTGCCCGCCCCCGAGCGCGTGCGGCCAGCTTCGCACGGTCCATCCGAGCCTCCACGGTGAGTAACCGCTGTTAGGTAAAATCTGAACTTGGCACCGAATAGGGGACGCGCGACAGGGCACACGGTTCCTATTTACCTGCACATCGTCACATACGATGACACCGTTACCCCCATCTGGGGTAGAGCTGGTCAATGTCCAGCCAGCAACCGGGTGTTCACCGTCCAGAGTGGATCTGTGGCTGCGGGTGAGGCACCGCCCGCTCCCAGCCAACTCGCAGTGTCCTTTGGGGAATCCCTTACCTGCTCGGGGGTCCCGGCGGTCGATCGGCACCGCACGACAATCACCTGATCGGCGCACAGGAAGGTGCCGGGCAACAGGCCCGGAAACCCGAATGGCCGCCGATGGTGATCGGCGGCCATTGGGTGAAACGTGAAAACTCAGGCCCGGGTCAGCCCATTGCCCGTCCCGGCGGTGCGGAAGTCGAGCCCGCACTCGGCGCAATGCAGATCTTCGTCGAGCCGCGCTGCGCATTCGCAAACCCAGCCCTTGCGCACCGCGGGGTTGCCCACGACAAAGGCGTGCGGCTCCACGTCCTTGGTCACGACCGCGCCCGCGCCGGCGAAAGCGAACGCGCCGATCTCGGTCCCGCAGACCACCACGGTGCCGGCGCCAAGGGTCGCGTTGTGCCTGACAACGGTGGAAATCAGCTGGTCAGGACCCTTGCGGATGTGCGCGCGGGGCCGGAAGTCATTGGTGAACAGCACATTGGGGCCGAGGAAGACCTCGTCCTCACAGGTCACCCCGCCGAACACCAGCGTGCCGTTCTTGACCGTCACGCGGTCGCCAAGAACGGCGCCCGTCTCGACGAACGCCCCGTCGCAGATGTTGCAGTCCTTGCCGACGCGCGCGCCAGGCAGGACGTGCGCGAAGGCCCAGACGCGGGTCCCCGCGCCGACCTCGTCGCTCTCGCACAGTCCACGTTCGTGGACGAACACGCTCGATGACACGGTCGTCACCGGACCGCCTCGGTGAGCACGGACACAACCCGCTCCTGCTGCGCCTCGGTGATCTCCGGGAACAGCGGCAGGGACAGGATCTCGGCGCCGAGCCGCTCGCTGGCCGGGAACGCGCCCTCGCCGAGCCCCAGGTCGGCGAACGCGCCCGTCAGGTGCACCGGCGTGGGGTAGTGGATGCCCGCGCCGATGCCCTCGGCGTGCAGCTTGCCCAGCACGGCGTCGCGGTTGGCGACCCGGACCACGTACAGGTGCCACACCGGCACGTTGCCCTCGGCGACGACCGGGGTCGTCACACCGTCCACCTCGGACAGCAACGCGGTGTAGCGGTCCGCGGCGACCCGGCGGGCGGCGTTCCAGCCAGCGAGCCTGCGCAGCTTCGCCGACAGGACGACGGCCTGCAGGGTGTCGAGCCGGGAGTTGAAGCCCAGGACGGGGTGCTCGTACTTGCGCGGCGAGCCGTGCGCGCCCAGCAGCCGGACCCGCTCGGCCAGGTCGGCCCGCGAGGTGGTGACCGCGCCCGCGTCGCCGTAGGCGCCGAGGTTCTTGCCCGGGTAGAAGCTGGTGGCGGCGATGTCGCCGAACGAGCCCGCGGTCTGGCCATGGCGGGTGGCGCCCTGCGACTGGGCGGCGTCCTCGACGATGGCGACGTTGGTCGGCAGCACCGCGCGCAGCTTCTCGATCGGCGCGACCTGGCCGTAGAGGTCGACCGGCAGGACCGCGCGGGTGCGGGTGGTCACGGCGGCCGCGGCGGCGTCGACGTCGATCAGGGCGGTGTCGAGGTCGCAGTCCACCAGCACCGGGGTCGCCCCGGTCCGGGCGACGGCCTCGGCGGTGGCGATGAAGGTGTTGGCCGGGACGATGCACTCGTCGCCAGCGCCGATCGACAGCGCGCGCAGCGCCAGCTCCAGCGCGTCGGTGCCGTTGCCGAGGCCGATGCAGTGCTCGACCCCGGCGAACGCGGCGTACTCGCCCTCGAACGCGGTGACCTGCGGGCCGCCGACGAACGCGGTCTTGGCGAGCACGGCCGCCCAGCCCGCGGCCACCTCGTCCGCCACGGCGGCGTGCTGGGCGGCCAGGTCGACCAGGGGGATTGGGCCGGTCATGGTGAGCTCTCCTCAGGTGCGAAAGGGTGTTTGGTCGATCAAGCCGCGGCCGGGCAGCCGAACGGGGTGGGTCAGGGCGGTCGGGGCGGTCAGGACGGGATGAGCGGCTTGGCCGGTACCCCGACCCAGGTCTCGCCGTCCGGCACGTCGGCCAGCACGACGGCGCCCATGCCGATCACGGCGCGGGAGCCGATGCGGACGCCCTGGCGGACGAGGGACCCCGCCCCCAGGTAGGCCGACTCGGCGACCACCACACCGCCCGCGAGCGTGGCCCGCCCGGCGCAGGTGGCGAAGTCGCCGACTAAGTCGTCGTGGGTGAACAGCACGTGCGGCATGGCGAGCACGTGCGCGCCGACCCGCTGCGGCGCGGTGATGACGGCCCCGGCGAGCAGCACGGTGCCCGCACCGAGCTCCACGCCGTGTGCGACCGAGGCCGCCGGGTGGACCAAGGTGGCGTAGCGCTCGGCGGGCAGGTCGAGCCTGCGGACCACGTTCGCCCGCCCCTCCGGCCGACCCGGCGAGGCGACGCACACCAGCACCTGGTCGTCGGTGTGCTCGTGCACCAGGTCGGACGGGCCGAGCACCGGCACACCGTCCACATCGGAGCCGTGCCGAGCCGGGTCGTCGTCGAGCAGGCCGCGGACGGTGAACTCGCCGGGCACCGCGCGCGCGGCGGCCAGCACCTCCCTGGCCAGACCACCGGCGCCGACGAGCAGGAGCGACTGGCTCATGCCCCGACCTGGGACGCCTTGGCGAACTCGCGGTGCCAGACCTCCAGCGACAGCAGCGTCCACAGCCGGGGCTGCTCGTTGCGGGTGCCCGCGTGGTGCTCGTCGAGCAGCTTGCGCACCGCGGTCGGGTCGAGCACGTCGGCGACGAACGACGACGGGCCGGTGAGCAGGTCGTTGGCCATGTCGCGCAGGCCGTCGCGGAACCAGGCGTCCAGCGGGACCTTGAAGCCGGACTTGGCGCGGTCGACGACGTCGCCGGGCAGGTGCGCCCTGGCGACCTCCTTGACCACCCACTTGGTCACGCCGTTGCGGACCTTGACCGAGCTGGGCAGCGAGAACGCCAGCTCGACCAGCCGGTGGTCCAGGAACGGCGGGCGCAGCTCCAGCGAGGCGGCCATCGACATCCGGTCGCCGCGCTCGAGCAGGTTGTCGGCCAGCCAGGCGTGCGAGTCGGCGTAGAGCATCCGGCTCAGCGCGTCGCCGCGACCGCGCTGGTACGGGGCGATGGCGCTGCGCACGGCGGGACCGCCGAGCAGGCCGTCGCGCTCCCGCTCGGTGAACGGGGCGAACCAGCCGCGCATGCGCTCGGCGGAACTGCCCTCGCCCATCGCCCGCACGGCAACACCCAGCCGCGACCGGGACGCGGGCAGCGCCCGCTCCAGCCGGGGCAGGATCCGACCGCGCAGCGCCTCCGGCACCAGACCGGCCCAGCGGGTGGCCTGGGCGAAGCGGTACTTGGGGTAGCCGCCGAACAGCTCATCGCTGCCCTCGCCGGACAGCACGACCTTGACCTGGGTGCGGGCCAGCTCCGCCAGCTTGAACACGGCCACGTCGGCCGGTTCGGACAGGGGGGCGTCGCGGTGCCAGCTGAGCTTGTGCCAGTTGTCCTTGAAGTCCTCGGCGCTGACGATCACCTCGTGGTGCTCGCTGCCGACGATGTCGGCGACCTTGCGCGCCCAGCCCAGCTCGTCGACCCGGGGGTCGCCGAACCCGGCGGAGAACGTGTGCAGGCCATCGCCCTGCTTGGCCTTGGCGGTCAGCGCCGAGATCAGGCTGGAGTCGATGCCGCCGGAGAGGTAGGCGCCCACCGGCACGTCGGCGACCAGCGCGTCCGCGATGGACGCGTCGAGCGCGTCGGCGACCAGCCGGACGGCGGCCTCCGGGGTGACGTCGCGGTGCGCGGCGTCGGCCGGGATCTGCCAGTACGCGCGCAGCCGGACCTGCCCGTCGCGGCCCAGGGTCAGCCGGTGGCCCTGCGGGACCTTCCGGACGCCGTCGACCAGGGTGTACGGGGCGGGCACCGACCGGTGCGCCAGGTAGTCGTGCAGGCTGGCCACGTCGACGCCGCGCTGCCCGATCGCCGGGAGCAGGGCCTTGATCTCCGAGGCGAAGGCGAAGATCTCGTTGTCGATGTAGTAGTACAGCGGCAGGATGCCGAGCCGGTCGCGCACCAGGTGCAGCTCGCCGGTGTCGGCGTCGTTGATCGCGTAGGCGAACTGGCCGCGCAGCTTGGTGACGCTGTCGACGCCGTGCTTGTCGTAGAGCGCGAGCAGGGTCTCGGTGTCACCGCTGGTGCGGAACGGGTAGTCCAGCTGGTCGCGCAGCTGCCGGTAGTTGAGGATCTCGCCGTTGAAGGCGATCACCTTGCGCCGGTCCGGGGTGAGCATCGGCTGCACCGAGGCACCCAGGTCGATGATGGAGAGCCGGGTGTGCGCGAAGCCGGTCGGCCCCTCGATCCAGGTCCCCGCGTCGTCCGGGCCGCGGTGGTGCAGCCGTCTGGCCATCTCGACCAGCACGGCCGGGTCGACCGGCGCCCCGTCGAGCCTGCGCACTCCGGCGATTCCGCACATCGCTACCGCTGCCCTTCGGCCAGGTCCATCAGCTGCCGCGCCCGCGAGTCCCACGAGGCTGGCAGCACGGCTTCCCGCCTGCCCTCCACAGTGGACAAGCCGCCGTCGGTGAGAGTCTGCCGGACGGCCTCGACGAACGCGTCGTGGCCCTTGGCGATCCTGATCAGCTCCGGGTACTGGTGCACCTCGGGGAAGTCGGTGCTGACCACGGCGAGGCCGAGCGCCAGGTACTCCTTCATCTTGATCGGGTTCGCGTGCTTGATCCAGTCGTTGTCCAGCCACGGCATGATCGCCACGTCGAAGCCGGTGCCGTAGGCCGGGATCTCGGCGTAGGGCCGGAAGTCGAGCCAGTGCACGTTCGAGTACTTGGCGAAGCGCTCCATCGACAGCGTCGCGTCGCCGATGAGCACCAGCGCGGCCTCGGGGAACTCCTGGGCCAGCCGCTCGAGCAGGTCGAAGTCGACCAGGTAGTCGTCCAGGCTGCCGAAGAACCCGATGCGCGGGCCGGGGATGCTCGCGATGTCGGCTGGCAGCTGCGCGCGGCGGCGGAAGTGCTGCAGGTCGACGCCGTGGTCGAGGAAGTGCGCCCGGTCCTGGGTGAGCCCGGACTCCTCGCCCTGGAGCTGGCGGCTGACGTAGAGGACGTGGTCGCTGCCGGAGAGCAGCTTGTCCTCCAGCGCGGCGATGGTGGTCTGGTCGGCCTCGGGGAACGCCGAGTGCCGGTCGGACCGGTTGAACACCAGCCGCCGGTGCTCGAAGCCCTGCACCACGTCCCACGCGGTCGGGATGGTCGCCACGACGATCGGGTTCGGCATCCGCAGCACCGCGCACACGGCCCGCACCTGGGCGCGGACCAGCTTGGCGCCGAGCGCGCGCACCCGCTCACTGCCGTAGAAGGGCAGCGGCAGCGGGGTCATCACGTAGTAGCCGGGGACCTCCGGCAGTGGGCGGCGCACCAGCTTGGCGACGCTGCCCGCCTTGCGCAGGATGCGGCGGACGAACTGGGTGCTCTTGCCCGGCGTCGGCATCCGCAGGCCGATGCTGTTGACCAGCAGGACCTTGCGGTGCTCGGCGACCCGGCGCATCAGCTGGAAGTCCGAGTGGGCCTGGTTGTGGTACCACCAGTCCTGCGCGGAGAAGCAGACGTAGGGCGGGGCGTCCTTCGAGACCTTCACGGACTTCGCGGGCGCGGACAACGGCTGGGGCCAGGCGCGCTGGGTCAGCAGCGCCTTGACGGCGGCCTTGTGCGTCGCGGAGCCGCGCGCGGCCCTGGGCAGGCTGTTGAGCACGGACGCGGCCCACATGCCCGCGGCGGCGACCTTGCCGTGCCGCTCGCGGTGCAGCCGGACCTTGTTGGTGACCAGCAGCGACCACAGGCGCGGCGACGTGCCGGACTCGCCACCGAGGTGCACGGCGCGCGCGGCGGGCTCGTAGTACGTCCGGAAGCCCTTGGCCCCGGCGCGCAGCATGAACTCGGTCTCCTCGGAGTAGAGCAGGTAGCGCTCCTCGATGGGACCGATGGCCTCGATGCACTCGCGGGTGACCAGCCACGCCGCCCCGGTCGCCCAGTCGACGAAGCCCGCGCGCTCGTAAGCGGCGGGCTTGGTGACGGTCTCGCCGAGCGGTCCGAACCGCCCGGCCCTGCGGCCGCCGAGGACGGCCTCACCCAGGGTCCGCAGCACCGTCGGGGTGCGGCGCAGCGAGTGCTGGATGCTGCCGTCGGGCTCGGTCAGCTTGGGTGCGACGACACCGACGCCCGGCTTGACCGCCGCGCGCAGTGCCTTGACCGCGCCCGGGGCCAGCCGGATGTCGGCGTTGAGGACCAGCACGTCGCAGCCATCGGCGTGGGCGAACCCGGTGTTGACGCCAGCGGCGAAGCCGTCGTTGCCGGTCCGGTGCACGACCTTGACCTCGGAGTCGGTCAACGCGACCACGTCGGTGGTGCCGTCGTGGGAGGCGTTGTCGACCACGATCACCCGCGACTCGCCCGCGCCCTCGAGAGCGGCGGGCAGGGCGCGCAGGCAATCGGCGATGACCTCGGCGCTGTTGTACGTGACGATGACAACCGCGACAGGTCGTGCGGAAGTCATGACGCCACCAGGCCCAGGGCGTCGGCGAGGGAGCCGACGATGTGCTTCTGGTCGGCGTCGGTCAGCTCGTGGTGCAGCGGCAGGATGAGCGACCGGGTGGCCAGCTCCTCGGTGCCGGGCAGCGGCGCGTGCGGGTGGCCCTCGTACGCGGGCTCCAGGTGGGCGGCCATGATGCCGCGCCGCGCGGAGATCCCGGCCTCGGCGAGCTTGCCCAGCACAACCAGCAGGTCGGGGGCGCCTTCGGGCAGCGCGACCCAGAACGACTGGTAGTTCGTGGTGCCGTGCGCCGGGTCGGTGACCGCGCGCAGGCCGAGCGGGGCGAGCAGCTCGTGGTAGCGGGCGGCGAGCGCGCGCCGCTGCTCGATGATCCCGTTCAGGCGACCGAGCTGCACCAGGCCCATCGCGGCCTGGATGTCGGTCATCCGGTAGTTGAACGCGGTCTCCACGTAGGACTCGACGACCGCGCCACCGGCGGCGTGCCGGTCGGCGGCGGACATGCTCATGCCGTGCTCGCGGAGCCTGCGCAGCCGGGTCGCCCACTCGGGGTCATCGGTGGTGATCATGCCGCCCTCACCGGTGGTGAGCAGCTTGCGCGGGTGGAACGACCACGCCGCCAGCAGCGCGCCGGTACCGACCGGGTTGCCGTCCAGTGTGGACCCCGCGGCGCACGCGGCGTCCTCGACCACCGGGATGTCCCCGGCGATCGCGCGGATGGCCTTGACGTCGGCCGGGACCCCGCCCTGGTGCACGATCATGATCGCCTTGGTGGCGGGGGTGATCGCGGCCGCGACGGTCTCGGCGGTCAGGTTGCCGGTCAGCGGGTCGATGTCGGCGAACACCGGGGTGGCGCCGCAGTAGCGGACGGCGTTGGCGGTCGCGATGAACGACAGCGACGGCACCACCACCTCGTCACCGCGGCTGACGCCCAGCAGGTGCAGGCACAGGTGCAGGCCGGTGGTGCAGTTGGACACGGCGATGCCGTGCGCCGCGCCGACCCGCTCGGCGAAGGCCTTCTCGAACGCGGCGACCCGCGGCCCCTGCGCCACCCAGCCGGACCGGACGGTCTCCGCGACGGCGAGGGCTTCCTCCTCGCCGAGCAGCGGCTTCATCACGGGGATGGCCATCAGGCGGCACCCCCAGCAGTGTCGACAACTGCGGCCTTCGCTGTGTTGATCTTCTCCGTACGCCACCACTCGACGAGGCCGCGCAGACCCTCGTCCAGCTTGATCTCCGGACGCCAGCCCAGCTCGCGCTCGGCGGCGCTGATGTCGGCGAGGCGGCGGGTCACGCCGTTGACCTTGCGCTCCGGGCCGTGCTCGACACCGAGGTCCGACCCCATCGCCGACAGCAGCGCCTCGGCCAGCCCGAGCAGGCTGGTCTCGGACGAGCTGGCGATGTTGTAGACGGTGTCGGTGACGTCCGCGCGGGCCGCAAGCAGGTTGGCCCTGGCGATGTCGTGGACGTGCACGAAGTCCATCGTCTGCGCGCCGTCACCGAAGATCAGCGGCGCCTTGCCGTCGACGATGCGCTCCATCCAGCGGATAAGCACCTCCGTGTAGAGGCCGTGCACGTCCATACGCGGACCGTATACGTTGAAGTAACGCAACGCGACATAGTCCAGGTCCTGCATGGCCTTGAAGCTGCGCAGCATGCCCTCGTTGAACGCCTTCGCGGCGCCGTAGAAGGTGTCGTTGTTGTACGGGTGGTGCCGCTCGTCGGTCGGGAACGACTCCGCGAGGCCGTAGATCGACGCCGAGCTGGACGCGATGACCTTCTTGACACCCTCGGCCGCGGCGGCCTCGATGATGGTGAAGGTGCCGTCGACCAGGCTCTCCAGCGCCAGCCGGGGCTCCTCGGCGCACTGGGTGATGCGGATGGCGGCCAGGTGGAACACCAGGTCGACGCCCTTGGTCAGCGAGCCGACCAGCTTGCGGTCGTTGATGTCGCCGTCGACCACCTTGAGCCGGTCACCCGCGGCGGCAGCGGCGTCGGCGAGGTTCTCCCGGCGGCCGCGCACGAAGTTGTCCAGCACGGTCACCTCGGCGGCACCCGCGGCGACCAACTGGTCCACGACGGACGAGCCGATGGTGCCCGCTCCCCCGGTGACCAGGATGCGCTGGCCCTCGATCGGCTGCGCGCTCATGCGTTGACTCCCTCGGTGCTGGTTTCGACAGAGCGGATGGGCAGGAAGACCCCGCCCTTGGCGAGGCTCGCGGACGCGGCCTCCAGGATGGACAGCACGCGCAGGCCGGAGCGGCCGTCGGTCAGCGGCGGGCGGCTCTGGGTGATCGAGTCGCGGAACTCGGCCATCACCGCGCGCAGCGCCTCCTTCTCGGGCAGCGCGGGGGCGACCATGTCACCGGTCCGGTAGGACACCATCGTCTGCGCGCGGGCCTGGGCGCCGACCTCGGTTGCGTCCTTGCGGTCGACGCCGCGGTCGTAGACGGCCAGCCGCTGCGCCGGGTTCAGGTCGTCCCAGACCACGGTGCGGTTCGAGCCGCCGATGATCATCGTGCGGACCTTGGTCGGCGACAGCCAGTTCACGTGCACGTGGGCCATGGCCCCGCCGGTGAGCTCGATGGTCAGGTGCGCGACGCAGGCCCGACCGGCGCCGATCGGGTCCGACCCGTGCGCGGCGACCGCGATCGGCCGCACGCCGTCGGGCAGGATCGACAGGAAGATCGACAGGTCGTGCGGGGCGAGGTCCCACAGCACGTCCACGTCCGGCTGGACCAGGCCCAGGTTGATGCGCACCGAGTCCAGGTACTGCACCGAGCCGATGCCGCCGCCGCGGACCAGGTCGCGCAGGTGCTCCACGACCGGGGTGTAGCAGTAGGTGTGGTCGAGCATGAGG
The DNA here is from genome assembly GCF_024171945.1 of Actinokineospora globicatena. Classification (GTDB taxonomy): domain Bacteria; phylum Actinomycetota; class Actinomycetes; order Mycobacteriales; family Pseudonocardiaceae; genus Actinokineospora; species Actinokineospora globicatena. The sequence goes on along the minus strand of NZ_JAMTCR010000002.1, from coordinate 1,358,713 downwards.
GTCAGACCGCGCTTGTCGGCGGCCTCGACCAGCAGGCGGCCCTCGTCGTAGGTCGCCGCGAGCGGCTTCTCCACCAGGACGTGCTTGCCCGCCTCGAGCGCCTTCATGGCGACCGGCAGGTGCGTCGCGGCCGGGGTGGCGATCGCGACCGCGTCCACCGCGGGGTCGGCGAGGACCTCGTCGAGGGAGTCGGACACCGCGACGGTCGAGTACTCGCCGAGCACCTTGCGGGCGCGGTCGGCGTCCAGGTCGCACAGGTACTGCAACCGCAGGCCGGGGGTGGCCTGCGCGTTGCGCACCAGGTTCGGCCCCCAGTACCCCGCGCCGATGACGGCTAGCCCGATGGTTCCCACGCTGAATCCCCTTAGTCAGTGCTGATTCCCACCCGCACCGGCCCCTGCGCCGGTGCGGGCGTTCGAGTTCGATCCCCGGGTCGCGGGGGTGTTAGTAGGCGCCCTGGCCGGTGAACACGGCGCGGAACGTCTTCCACAGGATGACCGCGTCCAGCGCCAAGGACCAATCCTCGACGTAGCGCAGGTCCAGCCGGACCGCTTCCTCCCACGGGAGGTCGCTGCGGCCGCTGACCTGCCACAACCCGGTCAGGCCCGGCTTGACCAGCAGCCTGCGGCGCACGTCGGGGGCGTAGCGGGCGCTCTCCTCGGGCAGCGGCGGGCGCGGCCCGACCAGCGACATCGGGCCCGCGAGCACGTTGAACAGCTGCGGCAGCTCGTCGATGGAGTAGCGGCGCAGGATCGCCCCCACTCGGGTGACGCGCGGGTCCTTGCGCATCTTGAACAGCAGGCCGTGGCCCTCGTTCTGCTCAGCGAGCTGGGCGACCAGCTTGTGCGCGTTGACCACCATGGTGCGGAACTTGACGATGGTGAACTCGCGGCCGTCCTTGCCCACGCGGCGCTGCTTGTAGAAGACCGGCCCGCGGGTGTCGATGGCGATCGCGAGCGAGACGGCGATCATGACCGGCGCGAGCAGGGTCAGCAGGATCGCGGCGCCGACCTTGTCGAAGACGTCCTTGACCACGCGGCGCACACCGGTGAACGACGGGGCGGACACGCGCAGCAGCGGCATCCCGAGCACGGCGTCGACGTGCAGGCGGGGGCCCGCGACCTCCATGAGCACGGGGGCGACGACCATCTCGGCGCCGGAGCCCTCGAGCTTCCAGGCGAGCTGCTGCAGGCGCTTGGGGGTCCAGTAGGCGTCCGGGGTCACCGCGACGATGCGGTAGCCGCCACGGCGCGCGTGGGCGGCGAGGTCGCGCAGCTGGCCGACCACGGGGACGCCGTCGATCTCGGTGACGTCCTCGCCCATGCCGTCGGTGGTGCAGACGGCGGCGATCCGCCAGCCGAGGTGGGTGGCACCGCGGGTGCGGGTGATGAGGTCGCGGATGGTCTCGACGTTGCCCGCGGCCATCACCGGCAGCAGGCAGCGGCCCTCGCGGCGGGCGCGGTGCAGGAACTGGCGCAGCACGTAGCGCATCGGGAAGACGAGCAGCGCGGTCGCGGGGACCACGATGAACACCCACGGGCGGATGCGGGTGATGTCGAAGAGCAACCCACCCAGCGCCAGCACGACCGAGGCGGCCACGAACGCGCGGCCGAGGCGGCGGAACTCCTCGGCGCCCTGACCCAGGATTGCGAGGTTCCACACCCGGTTGACCATCAGGGAGACGACGAGGACGCCGAAGGTGACGATGGCGGTCGGCGTGATGAGCGGGCTGGTCGGGTCGACCCGGTAGGTGACGAAACCACCGACGACCAGCACCCCGAACAGCACGGAGAAGACGTCCGAGAGCAGCACGCCGGTGCGGTAGCGAGGCTCCCAGCCCGCCACTGGCGGGTATGAGGGCTCGCCCGCGGGTAGGTCGCGGCGCGGCTTGGTGCCACGGCGCTGACCGCCCGGTGCTGGCCAGAGGGACGTTCTGCGGCGCGGGAGGCCGACTTGGTCACGCATCGTGTATCCCCCGTTGTGGGTGGATCGGGCATGCACGGGCACGGGGCATCCCGTGACTCGTTGCGGTGGTCTGAAGAGGGGTGAGCTGGCCCCCGAGCTGCGGCGATCTGGGGCGTGGCTGCGATAGCTCATTCGTTTGGTTCCCCGGGGCCGTTACACGGAGGGTTAGTTCTTATGTAACCCGTTCGGCGTGACCACTGGTGTGTAGGCAACCGACTACACAGCGGGTAGCAATTGATGATGCACAGCCGTGACCTGCCGCTGGACTCCGTCGCAGGTGGGGTCACGTCCCGTGAGCACAAGGGACAGTCCAGCCAGGACAGTCAGGCAGGTCACAGAGCGTATAACCTCAGCCCGGTTTGACCGGTGAATTCGCACCAGCGAGTGAGATCGCAGCCGTCCAGCGTGACACAGGCAACGTCTCCCGCCTGCCGCCGTCCAGCCCCACCGACTTTCCACCAATCGCGAACGCGGATTTCCCTCAACGCCCCTATTACCCCGTTGACCTGCCCAATCCCGCGCGCAAGCGGCCCCGGTCAATGATCACGGACCGTGCCCACACCCGGTGGCCACCACGGGTGTTCCATACCACTCCACTTATGGGCAACACCTATCTGTGGCCCGCCTCACACATCAACTTCCGCCAACCCGCCCAACCCCACTACCACACCCAGCCCCATACCACTCCCGACGAAGCCCGAACCCGAACACCAGGAGCCAAAGACCAGGGAGACCAGTCCCGAAGCGAACCCCACACCTGCGTCGCTAGCTACACCCATCGCCCCACACCCGACGCGACGGCCGAAGGCCCAGTCGAGTCCCCCGAGAACGTCTGCCAGGTCCCCACCCCGCTACGCGCTCGTCCCTCGCACTACGCGCCCCCCGCACCGTGGGGGTCTGGGGGGTCGCCCCCCAGATACGACGACGGCCGACCCCGTTCGCGCACTCCGCGAACATGGATCGGCCGTCGTCCGTGGCCAGGGGCGGGGTCGAACCGCCGACCTACCGCTTTTCAGGCGGTCGCTCGTACCAACTGAGCTACCTGGCCAAGTAACACAACACCCCCACCAGCAGCAGTACTAAGAGGAACCACGCTGGTTCCGCCAAGTACCGCACCGTGGGGGTCTGGGGGGTCGCCCCCCAGAAGCAATGGCGAGCGCCCAGGTCCACGAATTCCGTGGACAAGGGCATGCCAAAGCTCGCGACCCTGACGGGACTCGAACCCGCGACCTTCGCCGTGACAGGGCGACGCGCTAACCAACTGCGCCACAGGGCCTTGCGTCACTACTACTACAGTACTACGTGCTCCCAACGGGATTCGAACCCGCGCTGCCGCCTTGAAAGGGCGGAGTCCTAGGCCGCTAGACGATGGGAGCCCGACCAATTCCGGGCGAACCGATCGACCGCGCTTCCAAGTTCCCCGGTGCGAGTGACCCGGTTCCTCTGGGAGCAGGGATAGCTTAGGGCACACCTCCCCTGGCTCCAAAACTGCCCCCCTGAACCGGGTCCTACCTGGGCTAACACCACCCTGGTCGATCTTGTCGGGCGGCCGTGGGGTGATCGGCTCCGACGGGGGTGGTCGACCCCCGCCCGCGGCACCGGGCGAGGGTCACGCTGGGTTACCTGCTTGATCGAATTGCGCGAATCCGGGGAATCGCACCGGCGACGAGGTGGGGCCGGAGTTGGCCCCGGGTTAGAAAATGATCTTCGGCGGCACCCGGAGAACATTTCCCGACGGTCGGATCCGATCTTGAAAACGGAGCTGGAACGACTCAGCGGCGGACCGGCGGCAGGCCGTCGTCGCCCTCCACCAGTCCGAGCATTTCCAGCAGCTCACGGCAGTCCTCCACCGACTGCGCACCCATCGCCACGGCCAGACGGGCGCGGCGGACCTGGTCCTCGGAGACGCGTGCGGACTCGCCCGAACGGGGGGCGGGGACCCCGGTCGAGAACTGGTTCGACCCTCCAAGGCTGTCTTGCTGGAGAAGGAAACTGCGCACTTCGAGTGACCCGCTCATGGTGCCTCCCCGGCTTTTGTTTGGCGTGAGGCTATGAGACAACTCGCCGCGCACACAGCCCCCCGAGGAGTGAACCGCACCGCACCCTCGGTAGCCGTCCGTGACATCTTTTCGCGCCGAGCCCGGTTCGGCGCCAGAGGTTGACCAGGCAGGACCACCCGACCGGGGATCGACCGGAGATGATCGACACACCGACCAGCCACCCCTACCCCCTATGGGTATCGTAGGTGGCATGGAGCACGAGCACACGCACCGCCCCAGTGCCAAGAAGGACGCCCACCTGCGCAGGTTGCGCCGGGTGGAGGGGCAGGTCCGCGGCCTGCAGCGGATGGTCGACGAGGACGCCTACTGCATCGACGTGCTCACCCAGGTCTCCGCCGCGACCAAGGCGCTGCAGGCGTTCGCGCTCGAACTGCTCGAGGAGCACATGGCCGGCTGCGTCGTCGACGCCGCGCGCCAGGGCGACGAGGCGGCCGCGATCAAGGTCAGGGAGGCGGCCGACGCGATCGCCCGTCTGGTCAAGTCCTAGCCACACCCAGTCCCAGCCACACCCCAGCTGTCGGGAGGAACACCGAAGTGTCCGAGCAGACCGTCTACACCGTTGCCGGGATGACCTGCGGCCACTGCGCCGCGTCGGTCACCGAGGAGCTCTCCGCCATCGGCGGCGTCTCCGGCGTCGACGTGGACCTGGCCACCGGCGCGGTCACCGTGACCAGCGCGACCGGGTTGGACCGGGGCGCGGTCGCGGCCGCGGTGACCGAGGCGGGGTACCAGCTGACATGACCACCGTGGAGCGGCCGACCGAGCGGGTCGAGCTCGCCATCGGCGGGATGACCTGCGCCGCGTGCGCCGGTCGGGTCGAACGCAAGCTGAACAAGCTCGACGGGGTGCGCGCCTCGGTCAACTTCGCCACCGAGCGCGCCACCGTCGAGGTCCCGCCCGGGTTCCCGACGACCGCGCTGGTCGACGCCGTCAGCGGCGCGGGCTACGAGGCGAGCCCGGTGCCGGACGAGCCGGAGGAGGACACGGGCGCCAACGTCGACGACGCGCGGCTGCGGTTCCTGCTGTCGGCGGGGCTGAGCGCGCCGGTCATCGCGGTGTCGATGGTGCCCGCGTGGCAGTTCCCGACCTGGCAGTGGACCGCCCTGGCCCTGTCGTACGTCGTGGTCCTGGTGTGCGCGTGGCCGTTCCACCGGTCGGCGGCGGTCAACCTGCGGCACGGCGGCGCGACCATGGACACGCTGGTGTCGATGGGCGTGGGCGTCGCGTTCCTGTGGTCGGTGTACGCGCTGCTCTGGGGCGGCGCGGGTGTGCCCGGGATGACGCACGAGTTCAGCCTGTTCCCCGCGGACGACCACGGGCGGGCCGACATCTACTTCGAGGTGGCCGTCGGCGTCACCACCTTCCTGCTGCTGGGCCGCTGGCTGGAGGCCCGGTCGAAGCGGCGGGCGGGGTCGGCGCTGCGCGCGCTGCTGGCGCTCGGCGCGAAGGACGTCGCGGTGCTGCGCGACGGGGTCGAGGTGCGGGTGCCGGTCGGTGACCTGCGCGTCGGTGAGCTGTTCGTGGTCCGCCCCGGGGAGAAGGTCGCGACCGACGGCGTGGTCGAGGAGGGCTCGTCGGCCGTCGACCGGTCGCTGGTGACCGGGGAGTCGGTGCCGGACGAGGTCGGTCCGGGCGCGGCGGTGGTCGGCGGGACGGTCAACACGAGCGGTCGGCTGGTGGTGCGCGCCAGCCGGGTCGGCGGCGACACGCAGCTGGCCCAGATGGCGCGGCTGGTCGAGCAGGCGCAGACCGGCAAGGCCCAGGTGCAGCGGCTCGCCGACCGGATCTCCGCGGTGTTCGTGCCCGTGGTGCTCGGGATCGCGGTGCTGACGCTGGCGGGCTGGCTGGTCGCGGGCGCTTCCGCGGACGGCGCGGTCACGGCGGCGGTCGCGGTGCTGGTCATCGCGTGCCCGTGCGCGCTCGGGCTGGCGACGCCGACGGCCCTGCTGGTCGGCACCGGGCGCGGCGCGCAGCTGGGGATCCTGGTGAAGGGCCCCGAGGTGCTGGAGTCGACCCGCCGGGTGACGACCGTGGTGCTGGACAAGACCGGCACCATCACCACCGGCCAGATGTCGGTCGTCGACGTGGTGCCCGCTCCCGGTGTCACCACCGAGCGGTTGCTCCACCTGGCAGGCGCGGTCGAGTCGGCCTCGGAGCACCCCGTTGCCCGCGCGATCGCTGCCGGGGCGGCGAGTTCGGGTCAGGTCGTGGACTTCCGCAACGCCGAGGGCCTCGGGGTGACCGGGGTGGTGGACGGTGCCGTGGTGGTCGTCGGGCGGCCGAGGTTGTTGGCACAGCACGGGATCGAGCTGCCCGCGGAGCTGGTGTCCGCAATGGCCGGTGCCGAGGCGAACGGTCGGACCGTGGTCGCCGCCGGTGCTGACGGCGCCGCGCTCGGGGTGATCTCGGTGGCCGACACGGTGAAGCCGACCAGCGCGGAGGCCATCGCCCGCCTGCGCGCGCTCGGTCTGCGGCCGGTGCTGCTGACCGGTGACAACGAACGGGTCGCGCGGGCCATCGCGGCGGAGGTCGGCATCACCGACGTGATCGCCGAGGTGCTGCCCGCGGAAAAGGTCGCCGCTGTCGAACGGCTGCGCGCCGAGGGAGCCGTGGTCGCCATGGTCGGCGACGGGGTGAACGACGCGCCCGCCCTGGCCGCCGCGGACCTCGGACTCGCGATGGGCACCGGCACCGACGCCGCCATCGAGGCCAGCGACCTGACCATCGTCCGCGGCGACCCCCGCCTGGTAGCCGACGCGATCGCCCTCTCCCGCCGCACCCTGGCAACGATCAAGGGCAACCTCTTCTGGGCCTTCGCCTACAACGTCGCAGGGATCCCCCTGGCCGCCCTCGGCCTCCTCAACCCGATGATCGCAGGCGCAGCCATGGCCCTCTCCAGCGTCTTCGTGGTCGCCAACAGCCTCCGCCTCCGCCGCTTCCGCCCCACCGCCGCCTGACGCCCGCACACCGCCCCTTTCGCCGGCATTGGGCCTGATCTTCGAACCGCCGCCACAGAACCCGCCAACCGCTAGCAGGCAGAGCGACGCAAGCCGCCATCCCGGTTCAAGCCGACGATCCTCGGCCTAGCACCTCAGGAAGTAAGCCACCGCTCCCCGGCTCGCCGCTCCCGACAAGCGCCAGCTCATCCCAACCCCTGGCACTCCGCCAACCAAATGTCGGCTACCCAGCCCGATTTCAGCCCCCGGCGACCACCTCACGCCCCGGCCAAACCTGCCCCTGACCTGCCGGAATGCCCGCCCGCTCCACCCCGCAGCCGCGACCTCGCGCGCGCGAAAAGCGAGTGCCCGGCCCCCACCCTCTCCGGGGGGCGTCCCTGGGCCAGTCTACCGGGACCCCCCGGCAGTCGATCTTGAAAGCACCCCGGCGGAGATCGACATGTGGACAACTTCTGTACCCCATAAGAGGGAACTTCAGGGTGCGGGGAAGATCATCAGCGCAGGTCACTAGCGGTGGGAAGGCCACGAAGCAAGACGAACATCAGGTGAACATTGACGGCAATTTTTCCCAGTGAGCACTCCCGTGGAGACCGGTGCGCGTGCAACAATCGTTGGGCTGACACACCCCCGGTCAGCACCTGTGGAGATCCCCTCCGGCCCCCGCGTTCCTCCCCCTGGCGCGGGGGCCTCTCCATATCCCCAGGTCAACGCACCGCGGCCGGGATGGTTGCTGTGTCGCCAGTCACACCCACTGCGGTCGTGCAACCGAACCGTTATCGTGTCCCGGTGCCTTTTCCCTCTTTCGGACGCAGCCGGACCGATCTCAAAGCGGTCGGCACCAGCACCGGGCGCCACCGCACGGTGGGGCAGCAGGTCGAGGACACCCTGCCCGACCACGAACTGGAGTCGTACCTCGCGGCGCTCTCGCCCGACGCCGACACCGACGCCGAGACCACCGGTTCCGGCCGCCGCTTCGGCTCCGCCGAGGTCTTCCAGCTGCGGCTGTCGCTGATGGCGACCGAGCAGCTGCGCGAACTGGCCGCCTACCGCCAGACCTCCCCGATGGCGCTGGCCCAGGAGTGGGTCATGCAGCGCCTGGAGTGGGAAGCCCAGCAACTGCAGCGCCGCTAGTCCACCCGGCTCGACCAAACCTGACGGTGATAGGCCCCGAACCTCGCGGTTCGGGGCCTATCTGCTGTCCAGCGCGGGGAACTACAGCGGGACGACGTTGGTCGCCTGCGGGCCCTTGGTGCCCTGGCCGACCTCGAACTCGACCCGCTGGTTCTCCTCAAGGGTGCGGAAACCCTTGCTCTGGATCTCCGAGTAGTGCACGAAGACATCGGCGCCGCCGTTGTCCTGCGCGATGAAGCCGAAGCCCTTCTCGGAGTTGAACCACTTGACAGTGCCCTGTGCCATAAACCTGCCTCCATCGCAGGAGCATGGGGCTGCACCGTGCAACCCCGGGCCGCCCTCGGGCGATACTCCCGCCTACCTCAGCGGAAAAGCAGCGCGCCCGCGTAGTCGTTCCGCGAGCGTGAATCGCACGAACACAGAAACCACGGCCTGCAACCAAAAGCGTATCGGCTCGACCAGGGCCGCACTACTGCCTGACGGGCGCTCGGCTAGCCCAAGCGGGTGATCTGCTTCGGTACGCTCCGAAGTGGTCGCATCGCTCTCCGGATTCGGTGCGAGAGCAATGAAAAGTGACACGAGTCACACTTGCCCGAGCCAACGATCCGTTCCGCCCCGGCGTCGTTATCAGTGTTCGAATGGCTTGTGGGGGAAGGGAAGTCGGCGATGGGTGCGTGGAGCAGGCGACGGGGCCCGGCGGTCGGGTTGGTCGGGGCGGCGCTCGTGGCCGTGCTCGGCCTCAGCGGGTGCACCTCCGGGGAGTCCATGGCGGCCACGGGCACGGGAGGCGCCACCGAGCAGACCTCCCAGGCGCCCGCGAAACCGTCGGCGAAGGTCGTCGCGACGCCCGCCGCTGACGCCAAGGACGTCAGCCCGGCCGGTCCGATCTCGGTCGCGGTGACCGACGGCGCGCTGGAGACCATCACCCTGACCAACGCGGATGGCAAGCAGGTCAAGGGAGAACTCGCCGCCGACAAGAAGTCGTGGGCGGTCGCCGAGCACCTCGGGTACGGCAAGACCTACACCTGGTCCGGCAGCGCGCTGGGCACCGACGGCAAGAACGTCGCCATCGCGGGTTCGTTCACCACGGTCAAGCCGAAGCGGACCAGCAAGGCCAGCCTCAACACCGGCGACGGCCAGACCTACGGGATCGCCATGCCGGTCGCGGTCGTGTTCGACGCACCGGTGAAGGACAAGGTGGCCGCCGAGAAGGCGATGACGGTGACCACCACGCCGGTCAACGAGGGCGCCTGGGCGTGGCTCGACGACAGCACCGCGCACTGGCGGCCCAAGGAGTACTGGACGCCGGGCACCAAGGTCGAGGTCAAGGTGGGCATCTACGGCGTCGACCTCGGCGGCGGGAACTACGGGCGCGACGACGTCACCTCGTCGTTCAGCATCGGCCGGTCGCAGGTCGTGAAGGCGGACACGCAGACCCACCGGATGGTCGTCTACCGCGACGGCGTCAAGACGCACGACTTCCCGGCGTCGATGGGCCTGGAGTCCGACCCGGGCCGGGTCACCAAGTCCGGCACGCACGTGGTGATGAGCAAGCACGCCAGCTACGGGATGACCAACCCCAAGTACAACTACGAGAACGTCGTGGTGCCGTGGGCGGTCCGGGTCTCCAACAACGGCGAGTTCGTGCACGGCTACGCCCCCTCCATCCCGGACCAGGGCAAGCGCAACGTCTCGCACGGCTGCGTGAACCTCGCCCCGGCGAACGCCAAGATCTACTACGACTCGGCGATGGTCGGCGACCCGGTGGAGATCACCGGCAGCAACCAGCAACTGGGCAAGGCGGACGGCGACTACTTCGACTGGGCGCTGTCCTGGGACAAGTGGACCGCCATGTCGGCCACCGCGAACTGACCGGGGGCAGCACCCGGGGGCGTCTAGGGTTGTCCGCCATGGACGCCCAGGTCGCCCCCGGTCAGCTGGTGGTGCGCGCCTCGGGGGCGGCCGCCGCCCGACTGGCCATCGAGGGCCGGTCGCGGTCGGAACCCCCGCAGGTGCAGGTCCTGTTGCGGGCCACCGTGCCGAGGCTGCCGCCGCAGGGGGTGGCGCTGGCGTTCGGCGAGTGCTCGGTGCGGGTGCGCGGCGGCGTGGTGCTGATCTCGGTGGCGGCGGGGAAGCTGTCGGTGGGCTTCGGGGAGCTGCGGCCGCTGCTGTTCCAGCCGGTGCCGTTGGACCGGGGGCTGCAGTCGCTGGTGTCCTCGTCGGTGGCGCACCTGGTCGCGGCACCGGAGTCACTGGACCAGCACGGCGCCCGCGCGTTCCTCCTCGGCCTGACCGAACTGGTCCTGCGCACCGCCCTGCGCACCGAACTCGACCGAGCCGACGCCCTCGCCACCCGCCGCCGCGCCGCCATCGACCACATCCGCGACCACCTCGCCGACCCCACCCTCACCGCCGACCGCATCGCCGACGCGTTGTTCATCTCCCGGCGCAGGCTCTACCAACTCTTCACCGACGGCGACGGCATCTCCGGCCGCATCCGCACCATGCGCATCGACCGCGCCAAAGAACTCCTCACCGACCCCACCCAGGGCTCGCGCACCATCGCCGAAATCTCCCGCCACTGCGGCTTCACCAACGCCGCCCACTTCTCCCGCACCTTCCACAAATCCACCGGCCACTCCCCCCGCGACTACCGAGACCGCCACACCCGTTGACCTGGGGGCTGGGGACGTGGCGGAGCGCGGCACCTCTCACGGTGTTGGCGGGACGCGAAGAGGCGGTGGAGCGTCTGGCGAGACACAGAGTGACGGGGACGTCGCCCCCACCCCAACAACGTTGGCCCTCAAACGCCCACCGACGACGTTGGCCCCAAGACCGCCCGCTGACGACGTTGACCCGCCATCGCTCCACCACGGCGCTGGCTCGCATTCTCGCGCCTGTCCGATGCCGCAGGCGAGCCGTCTACCGCAGCGCAGCGAAGGCCACGAGACCCGGACTTCCCCAGCTCAACGCCTTGCCGCCCACGGCCAACAAGATCAACCCGAACCAACGACCCCCGAAAACACAGCCTACCGAGGGGGCCGCAAGCACAGAGAGGCTGAAAGTCAGCCCTGTGGATAACTCAACCTTTTGTGGACAACCCGCCGCACCCAGTCCGAGCGGCAGGAATCCACTGTAGACACCCCCACCCGCCCCTGAGCAGCCCCCGATATACAGCCTACCGAAGCGCCACCGGAGGCGAGAAGGCTGACAGGAGACCCTGTGGACAACTCAGCCCCCTGTGGAGGAGCCGCTCAACCGAACTCCACCGAGGTCACAAGCTGCCCGAAGAGGCCAGCCAGCTCCCACCACCCCCGCCCACTCACCGAGTGCAGCGTAAACAGGGCCACCCGAGCCGTCCCAGGCTGAAATACCGCAGCCTGCAGCTGGCAACCCGGCGAAGTAGTAATGCGTTCGATGATGACGACCGGGTAGCCGCGTTCGGTGGTGGATTCGGTGGTGTCTGGGATGTCGTCCTGGGTCAGGTGGGTGCGGAGGTCCGCAGTAGAGCCGGAGCCGTTCGGGGTGTCGGTCGTGGTGAGGAGGGCCGTGAGGATCGCCGGGTCAGCCGTGGGGTGGGTGACTGTGGCGACGAGGCCTGCTCCGGAGGCATGGGCGAGGGTTGCCGCTTCGTGGGCTGACTGGGCGATTGCTGGGTCGTGGGCGGCTTCGGGGCCGCGGGTGGCCAGTATGAGGGTGGTCAGTTCGGCGGCGGTTCGGTCCGGTGAGGCCAGGGTGACCGGGGTGATGCCCGTGACCGGGGCGAGTCTCACCGGGGGCGCTCGGCGACGGTGATGGTGCTCGGCGCCGGTGGGGGTGTGCGCAGGGCGGTGGTGAAGGCGGTGATGGCGCTGGGTGGGCGTGCAGCGCCTGCGGGGCCTGCGACCAGGCCTGCCATGGCGGCTGACGTGGTGGACAGGCGGTTGAGCAAGTCCACTATGGACCGGGTGGCCATGGGAACCTCGATTGGGTTGCCGCGCAGGGAGTCCAGGTGGTCCGCGACGGCGTTGGCGGCGTGTTCGTGGTCGGCGGCGAGGGTTCTGGCCTCGCGGAGGACGGCGTCGAGGCGGTCGCGCAGGTCGGCCAGGCCGGTCTCGGCGGTGGCGTGTTCAGCGGCGGCGTGGGCGGAGCGGGTGAGGTCGAGTTCGTCGCGCCAGCGGTCGACGGTGTCCTCTGCGGTGGCGATCTGGCGGCGGAGCGCGGTGGCCGCGCGGTCGAGTCGCTCGGCGGTCGCCTTGGTGGCGACGAGGGTCGTCGTCCATCCACTGAGGACAGTCGCGGCCTGGCGCAGGAGAGTCACCCGCGCTGCCGTGTCGACTTCCCGCAGCCGCGCGGAGAACCCAGCGGCCGCGTCACCTGTCCACCCCGAGGCCAAGTCCCGCCCACGATCGGCGGCGGCCTTGGCCTGGTCCACAGCGTCCGCCGCCCGGGTGTACTCCCGGGCGAGATCCGCGACAGCGTCCGGATCCCCTGCCGCCGGGTCGAAACCGAGACCCGGGTAGCTGCTCACCGGAGACGCCCGGTGGCGTCGGAGTCGGCTCGGAGATAAGCGTTCCCGGCGTCGGCGACCGTCTCGGCGGCGTGCGCCAGGCTGCCCGCCACCGAGGTCAGCGCCTCCTGGGTGTCCGCGGACAGCACAGCGACGACGGCGTTCAACCGGCCAGGGCCCGCGTCGACCTGGTCGAAGCGGACCTCCGCCACGGACGTCGTCGCGTCGCGCAGGACCGTCGCCGCGGTGGCGAGTTCACCGGGGTCGACGGTGAAGCCGGTCATGCGCCGAAGACCGGTGGGTACGCCGGGGGCAGGTCGTCGAAGAAGTCCATGCCCTCGACGTAGCGGTTCTTGTGCTCGCTGTCTTCCTCGCCCTGGGCACCCGCACCGCCTCCCATCGGCGGGTACATGCCGCCAGCCGCGGCACCAGCGCGTCCGGGAGCGCCCTCAGCGAAGCCACCGCCCGCACGACCGCCACCGAGCCCGCCCACACCGGACAGGGCACCGCCGCGCGGCACGGCATCGCTGCCGGTTCGCCCACCGAAGGCCCCGCCGAACCCGCCGCCGACCGAGCCGCCGGACTGGCTGCCGCCAGGCCCGTACCCGGTCGCACCAGGGCCGTACCCGGTGGTCGGCGACGTGGTCGGGTTGTAGTTGGACACGTCCGTGCCGCTGTCCGGGACATGGGAAACACCCGGGCCATCAGGACCGCCTGGCTTACCGGGGCCGCCAGGGTCTTCCGGTGGCGGCGTGGTGGTGGTCGGCGGCTTGCTCGGCGGCCACTTCTCGTGCTCGGGCATCGCCGTGTACGTGATCGTCGGGACCGGCTCCGGCGCACCGGGACGCGGCGCGGGCGCGGTGGAGGGGTAGTCCGGCAGCGTGGACCGCACGTCGTGGCTCTCGGTCGCGAAGGCCTTCATCACCTGCACCGCCTTGGCCTTGGCCTCGGCGTGCTGGGTCGCGGAAGGCTGCTGGTCCTCGGCAAGCGCCTTGAGCAGGATGGCGTCGCTGGGGTCGCGGTCGACCTTGATGTCGTAGCCGGACTCGAAGTGCCGCTGCGCGTAGTAGAACACCGGCTCCGGCATCCGCTGCTGGGCGTCGATGACCGCCCCGGCGAAGTTCGACAGGCCCTCACCGATGCGGTCGGTGGTGTGCGCGGCCTCGCCCGCCCACTGGGTGAGCCGGGTGTTGGACTCCGCCGCGCTCTTGGCCGCCGGACCGCGCCAGGTGCCGAGCAGGCCCTGCAGGATGTTCTGGACGTGACCGGTGGTGCCCGCGATCCGCTTGGACAGGTCCGACCACTGCCCGGCGCGCTCGGCGAGCAGGCCGGGCTCGGCCTTCATGACCATGTTGTAGAGCGTGGCGTGGTCGTAGTGGTCCCAGTTGACCTGGCGGAAGTCGTCGAGCTCCTTGTTGCGCTTGCGCCCCTCCTTGTCGCGGCACTGCTTGGCGGTCGGCTCGTGGTCGTCGGAGTACGCGTGGTGGCCCGCCATCAGAGCGCACCCCCGGCGTGGCGGATCGCGGTCTCGGCGTGCTCGTCGACGCTGCGGTAGGCGACCAGGGTCGCCTTGATCGTGGCCCGCACCTCGGCCAGCTCCTTCAAGTAGTTGGACAGCACCGCGCGCAGGCCGTCCGTGGTGTCGGCGCGCCCGAGGAACGACCGCGACATGGCCACCGCGACCGGGCCCGTGCCCGCGGACAGCGGCTCACCGAGGTCCTCGGCGGCGCGCAGCTGCTTGACGAGGTCGTCGTGCAGCGCGGCCAGCTCCCGGTCGGCCCGCTCCAGGGCGGCGTAGTCGACCTCGACGGCGTCGCTGCCGGACCCGGTGATGGTGAAGTCGCCCCGGGGACCGGCGACCACCTCGGTCACCAGCTCGGCGTGCGCCACCGGCTGGTACCTGGCGAGCAGCGCCTCAGCCTCGCGCGCGTTGTGCACCCACGTCATGTCTTCCTCCCACCGCCAGCCTGACTGACCGCGATTCCGCGTTCTACCCCACGCGGGGGGCTTGTGCACAACTGGGCACGTCCGGCGCTCACGTGGGCAACCACGCACGGATCAGCACCGGTGAATAGGTGACGTTACCCTCCACGAGTGAGTGAATCGGACACGGTGAGTGAGACGACCAGGACCGACCAGGGGCAGCCGCCGGTGCGCAGGGCGGTGGCCGCGTCGGCCATGGGCAACTGCATCGAGTGGTACGACTTCGGCGTCTTCGGCTTCATGCCCGCCGTGCTCGGCGCGGTGTTCTTCGACGCGGCGACGCCGACGGAGAACGTCCTGGGGACCTTCGCGGTGCTGGCGGTGGCCTTCATCGCCCGGCCGTTCGGCGGGTTCGTCTTCGGCCCGCTCGGCGACCGGCTCGGCAGGCGCAAGGTGCTGGCCGCGACGATCGTGCTGATGTCCGGGTCGACGTTCGCGATCGGACTGTTCCCCTCGTACCAGACGGCCGGTGTGCTGACCCCCATCCTGGTCGTGCTCGCCCGGCTCGTCCAGGGCTTCTCGGCGGGTGGCGAGTACGGCGGAGCGGCCACCTTCATCGCCGAGTACGCCCCGGACCGGCGGCGCGGGTTCCTGGGCAGCTGGCTGGAGTTCGGCTCGCTCGGCGGGTTCCTGCTAGGCGCAGGCGTGGTCACGACGTGCACGATCGCGCTCGGCGACGCGGCCATGGCGGACTGGGGTTGGCGGATCCCGTTCTTGCTCGCCGGTCCACTGGGGCTGGTCGGGCTCTACCTGCGGACCCGCCTCGAGGACACGCCGCTGTTCGAGGAGCTCGCGGCCCGCCACCAGGTCGACGCGTCGCCGCTCAAGACCGTGCTGCGCACCCAGTGGCGGCCGATCCTGCACCTCATCGGCTACATCATCCTGCTCAACGTCGCCGACTACGTGATGTTGTCCTACATGGAGTCCTACCTGACCACCACGTTGGGGCTGTCCGGTCGGACGCCGCTGCTGGTGATCATGGCGGTGATCGTCGGGATGATGGCCCTGGTCGGCCCGGTCGGGGCACTGACCGACCGGTTCGGCCGCAAGCCGTTCCTCTACGCCGCGTGCGCCGGGTTCCTGGTCCTGCCGATCCCCGCCTTCTCCCTGATGGGGTCCGGCGGCACGGTCGCCCTGGTCGCAGGTCTGGCACTGGTCGCGTTGCCGCTGACGATCCTGCTGGCGACCATCCCCTCCGTGCTGCCCGCGATGTTCCCCACCAGGGTTCGCTACAGCGCGTTCGCCATCGGCTACAACCTGTCGACCGCGCTGTTCGCCGGGACGGCGCCCTACATCGTCACCAAGCTGGTCGACACCACCGGCGACCAACTCGTCCCCGCGTACTACCTGATGGGTGCCGCCCTGATCGCCGCCGTGCCGATCCACCTGCTCCCGGAGACGGCGGGCAAGCCCTTGCGCGCGCTCGACGACTGACCAGGGCGTGTGCGCGGCCACAGCGACCGGTCGGCCTACTCTCCGGTAATGAGCCGAACCGCTGATGTGTGGCCGCCCGTGGCGGTGGAGATGCCGGAGCGCCACGAGGACACGCCCGCGCCGGGGACAGACCTGCCGCCGCACTACGCGTACTGCTTCGGGTGCGGCGACCGGCAGGAAGACGGGCTGCACCTGCGGGCGTCCGTCGGCGAAGGACACCGGATCCTGTCGCGGTTCACCGTCACCGAGGCGCACCAGGGCGCGCCGGGACTGGCCCACGGCGGACTGTTGGCCTGCGCGTTCGACGAGGCCCTCGGCACGACCGTGGGGAACCTGCTGCGCAGGCCCGCGGTCACCGGGCGGCTGGAGACCGACTTCCTGCGGCCGGTCCCGGTGGGCACGACGCTGGTCATCGACGCGCACCTCGACGGGGTCGCGGGCCGCAAGGTCTACGTGAGCGCCGAGGGGCGCATCGACAGCGAGGACGGGCCGGTGGCGGTGCGGGCTCGGGCGCTGTTCGTGCTGGTGGAGATCAAGCACTTCATCGACAACGGGCGCGCGGAGGACCTGCGGGCGGTCGCCGCCGACCCCAGCCTCCTCGGCTCACGGCCGGTGGAGCTGAATCCGTAGGCTGGCCGCATGTTCATGGCCGTGGTCGGGCTCGGTGTGCTGGCGCTGCACCTCTACCTGTGGAAGCGGCTGGTGCGCGACACCACCACGACCGCGCGGGCCAGGAAGATCGGCACGGTCGTGCTCGGGGTGTTCGCGCTGCTGGCCGTCGCCGCGCTGGTGCTGCCCCGGTTCGTGGGGGTCGACATCGCGGCGTGGTTCGCGTGGCCGGGCTACCTGTGGCTGGCGCTGTTCTTCTACTTGCTGCTGGTGCTCGCCGTGCTGGAACTGCCGCGCCTGGCGCTGCGCAAGTGGACCAAGCCCGCCGAGGAGACCGACGAGAGCAGGCGGCTGTTCCTCTCGCGCGCGGCGGCCGTGGTCGCGGCTGCGGCGTCGGCGAGCATCGTCGGCGCGGGCACGGTGTCTGCGCTCGGCCCGCCCGCGGTGAAGCGGGTGACGGTGCCGATCGGCGGGCTGGCGACCGGGTTGCGCGGGTTCCGCATCGCGGTGGTCAGCGACATCCACCTCGGACCGCTGATGGGCCGCGCGCACACCGAGCGGATCGTCCGGATGATCAACGAGACCCAGCCGGACCTGGTCGCCATGGTCGGCGACCTCGCCGACGGGACGGTCGCCGAACTGGGCGGTGCCGCTGCCCCGCTCGGCGACCTGGAAGCCCCGACGTACTTCGTGACCGGCAACCACGAGTACTACTCCGGTTACCAGCCGTGGGTGACCGAGCTGGAACGCCTCGGCTTGCACTACCTGCACAACGAGAACACCCGGATCTCCCGCGGCACCGACGCTTTCACCCTCGCGGGCGTGACCGACGTGACCGGCAAGAGCCTCGGTGACGGCCCGGACATGAAGAAGGCCGTGGCCGGGCGGGTGGGCGCGACTGTCCTCTTAGCCCACCAGCCCGTACAGCTCGAGCAGGCCGTCGACCTCGGCGTCGACCTCCAGCTGTCCGGCCACACCCACGGCGGCCAGCTCTGGCCGTTCCACTACCTCGTCCGGGCCGCCCAGCCCGCGGTGTCCGGTCTCTCCAAAGTGGACAACACCTGGCTGTACGTCACCAACGGCGCGGGCAGCTGGGGTCCGCCGGTCCGCGTCGGCGCCGAGCCCGACATCTCCGTCGTCGAGCTGACCCCGGGCGCCTAGGGCGTGTTTCAGAACACGCCCTAGCCCTTGCAGTCGGTCGGCGGGGTCTTCGCGGCCTTGAGCACGATGGAACTCAGCTTCGAGTCGGTGCCGTCCTTGGCCGGGATGATGATCGTGGCCTTCTGCGTCCAGCTCTGACCGCCGATGTCCAACGTCCAGGTGCCGGTGACCTTCTTGACCAGCGCCGCCCGCGTCACCCAGCCGTACTCACCGGGCGCGAGGGTGATGGAGACCGTGTCGGTCACCGCTTCCGAGCCGATCCAGCTGTGCGCGTAGTTGGCCTGGATCTGCGTGGTCACCTGCGCCTTGATGCCCAGGCTGACCCCGACCTGGACCGACACGGAAACGCTGCCGCCCACGGTGTTCTGCCACCCGACGGTCTGGTTCCAGGCCCGCGAGTAGGTGGCGTTGTTCGGGGTGCCGTTCTTGACCAGCAGGCTGACGCAGGCGACCGGGGCGAGGTGCGCCGGGTACTTGGTCTTGTCCTCCTTCCAGCCGCAGGTCTGCGGGTTCTTGTCGCACCGGTCCATGGCGTACTTGATCGCCAGGGTCTTGGTGCCGGGGAGGTTGCTGTTGACGCCGAGCTTGAAGGACTGCTGCGCGCTGCCCGTCACGCAGTCGTCGACGTAGACGTACCCCTCGTCGTCCAGGGTCCAGCAGAGGCCGGTGTCCTCCTGCTTGAGGTAGAAGCTGGAGAAGTCGTCGGTGAAGGGCACCAGGTGCCAGCGCTGGCTGGACTGGCCGACGCACTCCCACTGGTCGAGGTAGTTGTTGGACCGCCACACGTCGACGCAGTTGCCGCTGGCCAGGTTGCGGACGCGGAAGGTGAAGTCGGGGTTCTGCTCCAGCTTCCAGAACGAGCGGTCGCCGAGGGCGCCGCCGAACTGGAGGTAGGAGTGCGCGTCGCCGGGGTCCTCGATGTCGAGCCCACCGGCGAAGGCGGCGCTGGTGATCTGCAGGCAGTTGACCGAACCGGGTGCGGCGCACCCGGCGGGCGCCGCGCTGGAGGTGGTGGCGGTGGTGACCGCCGTGATCAGGACGAGCACCGCGGTCATCGCCAGTCTTCGCATAGCCGACCCGCTTTCGGTTGTCACAGGGGGACTTCCGATCGTGGGGGGCACGCGGGCAGCGCAGCAATCCCCGGTACGGGTCGCTAAACCACCTCTTCTAGCTACAGTTCCCAGCTTGCGCGGGATTTAGGTCAACGTTCGGGGTCGAATCGCGTTTGCCTTGTCCACCAAGGCATGCCGTTGCTCCGGTGTGCTGGCGAGCCGTGCCAGCGCCCGGTAGCAGCGCTCGAGCCCGAACCGCAGCTCGCGTTCGGACAGTTCGCAGCCGAGGACGGTGCGCTGGGCGTTGGACGGGTTCGCGCCCGGCTTGCCCGCCTTGACCCAGCCGTACGCGGCCTCCAAGACCTCCGCGGCCAGCCTGGTCCGGCGTTCGGCGTCGAGCGCGAGCCGCTCCAGGCGCTTGGCGGCGTCGTGCAGCTCGTGCTCGACGACCCGCTCCACCTCGTGGCCGCGCGCCTTGACCTTGATCGCGGCGACCTGCGCGGCGACGTGGTGGCTCGAGGTGTCCGGCACCGCCTCCAGCACCTCGATCGCGCCTGCCCGACCACCCTGCGCCAGGTACACCCTGGCCAGGCCGAACGCGGCGCTCACGAAAGAGTGGTCGGTGCGCCAGACCAGCTCGTAGAACCGGGCGGCGGCGAAGTGGTCGCCTGCCAGTTCCGCGCTGACCGCCAGCGCCAGCTTGGGCGCGATCTCACCCGGCACCGCGTCGTAGACCCGGGCGAAGGCGTCCCTGGCCGCCTTGGGCGCGTTGTTGGCGAGCGCGAGCAGACCGTGGAACCAGTCCGGGCGCCAGTCGGCAGGGGACTTCGGCAGCCGCCGCGCGGCGTCCAGCTCGGCACCGGCCGCGCGCAGGTCGCCCTGGTCCAGCCGGGCCTTGACCATCCGCAGGCGGACCTCGAGGGAGTCCTGGGGCGCGCTGGCCAACGCCGCGACCAGTTCGGCGGGCTCGGTGGCGGTGATGCTCGCCAACGCCACCGCGGCCGGGTCGTCGGTGTCCACCAGCGGCAGCGGCAGCACGGTCGCCACCTCGACCGGGTTGGGCACCGGCAGCGCGTCGGACGCGCCGAACGTCTTGGTCTCCAGACCGAACACAGTGGACAGTCCAGGCCGCGGTTTCCCGCTGCCCAGCGCCATGACCTCGCGCAGCACCCCGGTCAGCTGGTCGGCCATCTCCTCGGCGGAGGTGAACCGGCGGGCCGGGTCGGCGTGGGTGGCCCGGCTCAGCACCCGGTAGTAGCTGCCGAACAGCGCGAACAGCGGCTCGGCGTCCGGACCGGGCAGGGTGTGCTTGTAGCGGGTGGTGTACCCGGCGAACTCGATCGAGAGCACCGCCAGGGTCCGGCCGACGGTGTAGATGTCGGAGGCGACCGTCGCGCCCTCGGCGGCCAGCTCCGGGGCGGCGTACCCGGCGGTGAAGAACAGCGGGCTCTCGTAGTCGTCGGTCTTGCGGACGGCGCCGAGGTCGATCAGCTTGAGCTGCTCGCCCGCCTGGATCACGTTGTCCGGCTTGAGGTCGCAGTAGAGCATGTCGATGCTGTGCAGGTAGCCGATGGCGGGCAGGATCTCCAGCCCGTAGGCGATCACCTGGCCGATCGGCAGCGGCTCGGCCCGACCGGTCTGCCGGTGGTGCTCGAGGGCGAGCTGGCGCAGCGACTGGCCGCCGACGTACTCCATGACGATGTAGCCGACCATCGAGCCGGTCTTGGGGTCCGGGTGCTCGACGAAGTTGTAGATCTTGACGACGTTCGGGTGCTCGACCTCGGCGAGGAACCGGCGCTCGGCGACCACCGAGGCCATCGAGGTCGCGTCACCGGTGTCGATCATGCCCTTGAGCACGACCCAGCGGTCGCTGACGTTGTGGTCCTTGGCCAGGTAGATCCAGCCGAGACCGCCGTAGGCGATGCTGCCGAGCACCTCGTACTGGCCGCCGACCAGGTCGCCGCGGAAGAGCCGGGGCCGGAAGTTGAAGTCCTGCCCGCAGGTCGCGCAGCTGCCCTCCGCCTCGCCCGGCTCACCGTCGACACCCCGGCCGACCTGGGCGCCGCAGTTGGTGCAGAACCGCTTGTTCTCCGCGACGACCGGGTTCTCCAGCACCGCGCTCGCCGGGTCCTTCACCGGCACCACCGGCACCTCGACCAGACCGGCGCCGAGCCTGCCCCGGCCGGACGCGCGCGACCCGGTGCGGCGACCGGTGCCGGGGAACGAGCCTGAGCCGGTGTCGGTGCGGGTCAACAGCTCCGTCTTGGGCGGCTCGTCCTCCTCCGCCTCCGGCTTGGGCGGCACGATGCTCTGGGTGAGCGTCGTCTCGGCGAGTACGCTGGTCATCGGCGAGTCGTCCGGCGGGGCGAACGGGCTCGGCGGGCTCTCGTCCGGGATGGAGTGCCGGTCGGTGATGTCAGCGGCGCTGGTGTCGGGGATCGGCGGGCGCGCGGGACCGGCCTGCGGACGTGGCGCGGGCGGCCGGGAGAACTGTCCGGAGTGGACACCGGGCGGCGGGGGCACCGGGTGCGAGCCCGACCGCGAGCCGGGCGGCACCGGCGGTCGCGCGGGCGGGAACGGGTGCGGTCCACTGGAGAACTGGCCCGGCTGCGGGAACGGGTGCGAGCCGGTCGACTGGACGGGACCGGGCGCGGCGTGCCGACCGGGGCGACGGGGCGGCGCGGACTGGTTGAGCGGCAACGGCTGCGACTGGCCGGGACCGGGCTGCCTGCCCGGGCGCGGCCTCGGCCCGGTCTGCGACTGCCGGGGCTGCTGCTGGTTCGACGGCGCGGCCGGACCGCGCTGCTGCCGGTTCCCCTGCCCTGCCTGCGGCTGCTCGTTGACCAGTGGCTGGTTCGGCTGTCCAACCGGGACGTGCGGCATCGGTTGGGACTGCTCGCCCGGTGCCTGCTGGGTCACGGGGACGTGCGGCAGTGGCTGGGACTGCTCACCCGGCGGCGGCACCACGGGCGCGGGCGGCTGGGACTGCGCGCCGGGCTGGGCGGGCGCCTGCGAGGTCAGCGGAACCTGCTGCCCACCCGCGACCTGCTGCGCGGGTGCCTGCCAGACCGGGGCGGGCTGACCCGGTTGGGGTGGCCGGACGACCTGGGTCGGCGGCGCGGGGTCGTCGATGGGGGACTCCTCGCGGGACGGTGGGGGCGAGTCGAAGTTCCAACGCGCGGGCTTGGGCGTCGGCTCCGGCTCACCCGGCGATGTCCTGTGCGTCATCGGGGCACCTCCGCTCAGTCCCGGTACCTGGCCGGGGGCGGCACGGCCCGGTCACCGGCCTGCGCCAGCCACTTGTTGTAGCTGGTCACCCAGGACCCACCGGTGATCGAGCGCTCGAGCACCCCGTTGACGAACCGCACCATGTCCTCGTACTGCTTGGGGATGCCGATGCCGTAGGGCTCCTCGGTGAACCGCGGGCCGACCATCTTCACGTTCGGGTCCTGGGCGACCATCCCGGCCAGGATCGTGTCGTCGGTGGACACCGCGACGACCTGGCCCTGCTGCAGCATCACCAGGCAGTCCGACCAGTTGTCCACCGCGACGATCTCCGGTGGCGCCGGGGACTCGCGCAGCCGGGCGATCGAGGTGGAGCCCTTGCTCGCGCAAACCCGCTTGCCGCCCAACTGGTCGATCCCGGTGATCTGCGACGCCCGGTCGACCAGCACCCGCTGGCCCGCCACGTAGTAGGTGGTGGAGAAGTTGATGTCGACCCAGCGCGCGCAGGTGGCCGTCATGGTCCGGACCACGATGTCGACCTCGCCGCTCTTGAGCGCGTCGATCCGCTCGGCCGAGGTGATCACCCTGTACTGCACCTTGTTCGGGTCGCCGAAGATCGCGGCGGCCACGTCGCGCACCCGGTCGATGTCGAAGCCCTCCAGCGCGTTGCTGGTGGGGTTGCGGAACCCGAACAGGAAGGTGTTCTGGTCGACCCCGGCGATGAGCCTGCCCCGGTCCTGGATGGCGCGCATGGTCGACCCGGTCGGCATCGCGCCCGGCTGCGGCAGGTTCGTGCTCGGCCGCAGGCTCGCGGTCGGGTCGCACGGCGGCACCTGGGTGGCCGCGCCGGTGGTGGTCGGCGGGTTCACCTCGACGCCGACCGGCTGCGGCCGGTCCACTGAGGACACCGTGGCCAGGTCGACCGGGTGGCCGGACGAGGCGCACGCGGTCACGCCGAAGGCCAGCACCAGGGTGAGCAGGACGCTCCGCATCGCCGCGCCCCTCATCGGTACTCCCGCAGCCGCTCGCGGATGCCGAAGGTGATCCCGGCCGCCGCGACGATCGCGAGGACGGCGATACCGGGCACCAGGCCGGTGAGCGCGTTGCCCGCGCGCGTGGTCTGGGTGAAGAACTCCTCGCGCCCGGCGTTGAGCGCGGTGATCAGGTTCTTGTCGAGCTTGCCGAACGCGGCGGCCGCGCTGTCGGGGGCGTCACCGATGGCGACCTTGACGGCTTCCTCGTACTGGCCGCCGTCGTCGAGCTCGCGGATCTTGCGGTGCGCGTCGGCCCACGCCTGGGCGTTCTGCACTGCGAGCTGCACCTCGCCCGCCATCGCGTCGCTGGAGGCGAGGTCCTTGGCCTGGCGCAACAGGTTGCCCTGCCCGTCGCCGGTGATGGTGGCGGCCAACTGCTGCCACTCCTGTTCGTAGCCGGGGCCGTCGCCGCGGGCCACCAGGGTCAGCGTCTCGTCCGCGCGGCACTTGAGCGAGTTGATCCTGGCCTGCACCAGGACGTCGACCTGCTGGGCGCCACCGCGCTCGGCGTCGCCGACGTGGCTGGAGAGCACCACCATCGCCACGGTGCCCCAGATCATCGTCAGCGCGACCGAGGCGGTGGCCGCGACCAGGCCGATGTTGAGCAGCCGGTTGGTCTTGCGGGTCAGGTACCGCTGGGTGACCACCAGGGCCAGCAGCAGCACGACCACCAGTGCGATCGGCGCGAAGGGCACCGACCGCGCGGACTCCTGCTCGGCCTGGAGCCGGTCGTAGTTGATCTCGTAGAGCTGCTCGGCCGCGGGCAGGAGCTTGGAGCGCATCAGCCCCGACGCCTCGCGCAGGTACGCCGCGCCTGCCGGGAAGCCCTGCCGGTTGTTGGCCCGCGCGGTCTCCACCAGTCCCGCGTAGACGGGCAGCTGCTGGGACAGGATCTCGACCTGCTCGGCGGCCATCAGATCACCGCCGACGTCGGCGGACGCCTTGCCCAGCGCGGTACCGGCCTGCGAGATGTCGAACTCGTAGCGGGTGCGCAGCGCCGCGGGCTCGACACCGCCGGAGAGGAACGCGCTCGCCGCCGTCGCGTCGGCGTCGGACAGCGAGCGGAAGATCTGCTGCGCCGCGGTCGCCAGCGGCTCCCGGTGCGCGACCAGGTCGTCGAGGGTGTCGCGCTTGGCCTGCGCGGTCAGCGCCGTCACGATCCCGGTCACCGCGGTGAGCACCAGCAGCAGGACCGCCACCAGCGACAGCCGCCCCGGGGTGGTGGCCGCCGAGCGGGTCACCCGCCCGATGGCCGACGGACCTGGCGGCCGCTGCGGCGCGGCCGTCACCACGGGGTCACACCCAACCGCACGTCCCCGCCGCCTTCCCCTCCGCTGCCCGGTCGACTCGAACTTAGTGCAGCGGTATGCCCCGAGCCACCAAGTCGGCGATCTCGGCGACCAGGTCGTGATCACGCGGTGGACACAGCCGGTCACCGCTGGGTCCCACTTGTGCGCGCGGTAGTCGCTCGGTTGCTGTCTGGATCGCCGTCGGCCCTGGTGGGACCGTGACTTGCATGAACGGGAACACTGAGCACGGCATGAAGCACATCGCGACGTTCTGCGGGCAGTGCAACTGCGGCTGTCCCGAACTGTGGATCGACCCGGACGCGCCGGACGAGCGCCGCGTGGTGATCACCGACGACTTCGGGCAGCGGATCCAGATGAGCCTCGGCCAGCTCAGCGACCTGGTCGACGACGTGAAGAACGGGGTCGTCGACCAGGTGCTGGTGGCTGGCAGGTGAGCGGCAGGTAGCAGGGGACTGTGGCAGACCCGGTATGGCTCGGATGGGTGCTCACCACGGCGTTCCTCGCGATCGCCGGGTACGGCGTTGCCCGGCTCGTCGCCGCCGCGCGCCTGCCCGCGCCCGGTTACACCGGCTGCCACCGGGCGGTGGACACCGCACACACCACCATGGCGCTGGGCATGGCGGTGATGTGCTCCCCGGTCGGCGGCCCGTTGCCCGCCGCCGGGTGGCAGGCGCTGTTCACCCTGGTGACCGCCTGGTTCCTCGGTTCGACCCTGCTGCGTGGTCGTCGTGCCCCGGTCAGCTGGCACGGACATGACTGGCAGCACGCCGTCGCCGGGCTCGGCATGCTCTACATGCTCTTGGCGGTCCCCCACACAGCGCACTCGATGTCCTCGGCGTGGACCGGGCCGCACACCGGCGCGGCGGCGCTACCCGCGCTCGGTTGGGCGTTCGTAGCGTTCTTCGCCGTCCAGGCCGTCCGGTTGGGACCGGCCGTCGTTCGCGGTGGGGGCACCGGTGTGCTCGCCGATGGCCGCGTCGCCGCCACGTGCCAGCTCGTGATGGCTCTCGGGACCGGCTACCTCATCTTCGTCATGCTCTAGTTCCCCGGCCAACCAGGCCGACCCGACACCGAGGGCGGCAAGCAGGGTGAAGGCCAGACCGGGCGTGTCGAGCAGGAAGCCGACGGCGAGCGAGACGACCACCCCGCCCGCGTTGCCCGTCATCCAGATGAGCGAGGTGATCGGGCCCGCCTTGCCCGGGTCGTCGCGCTCGACCATCGCCAGGGCGACCGGGAGCGCGGACAGCAGCAGGAACCCGAGTGGCACGCTCGCCGCGACGCCGGTGGCCATCGGGAGGAACCCGAGCAGCAGGCACGCCAGGGCCGTGACCACACCGGTCAGTTGCAGCGCCTTCGGTTCGAGTGCCTTGCGCGCGGCGAACGGTGGCACGAGGACGCACCCGGCCACGCCCGCGACGAGCATGACCAGCAACAGCAGGCCGGAGGTGTCGGCGGTGATGCCCGCCGGGGCCAGCAGCGGCTCCAACCAGGTCGCCAGCGCGACGAAGATGCCCATGCCGAGGAACACGATGGTGGCCAGCACCGGCACGCCCGGGTCCCGCCAGACCTTCAGCGGGGACACTTCGGACTCGGGTTGTCGCGGCGGGGGCACTCTCAGGGCGAGCAGTCCGGCCACGGCGGCGGCGATCGAGATGGCGGCACCGATCGCGACCACGGTGGGGATGTCGTCCGGGATGGCGGTGCCGATGCCGATCGCGGTGATCATGCCGAGGTAGGTGGCGCCCGCGCCGATCGCGATCCCGAGTGGCCGGTCCGCGGGGGCGAGGTAGGCGGCGGCGACCCGGGTGATGGCGTTGGCGAGGATCGGCTGGGCGACGGCGGCCAGGGTCTGCCCGACCAGCGCGGCCCAGTAGGCGTCCTCGGCGACCCGCAGCGCCGCGCCCGCAGCGATGAGCAGCGCGCCGACGGCCAGGGTGGGGCGCAGGGCGCGGTCGAGGGCGATCCCGGTCGGGACGGCGAGGGCCACGAACAGCAGCGGGAAGAGGTTCGCCAGCCAGCCGACGGCCTGGTCGGACACCCCGAAGTGGCGGGCGGCGGCCGTGGTGGTGGCGGCGTAGGTCAGCCAGCTCACCTGCGTGGCCACCCCGAGGGCGGCGAACGCGGCGACGACCGGCCACCGGGAGGACATCGGGTCAGTATTGAAGCTTCTTCACATCGACGTCAACGCCCGTCCTTACACAACCCGAACCTCACACCGGCAACGGCCTTAACCAGCGCCCGGCAACCTGGACCTCGTCACCACAAGGGAGGAACCACCATGCGAGCCAGGTCAGCCGTCATCATCGCGGCGATCACCATCGGCACCGGACTCACCGGGGCGGGAGTCGCCGCCGCGCAGCCGAGCACGCCGGTCACCATCACGCTGAGCCCGGAGCAGGTCACCGCGATCTGCCAGAAGCGGATCCCGCGCATCGAGCAGCGGGTGGGCAGGCTGGTCGAGCGGATCAACGGGGGCGCCGAGGTCAAGGGGTCGGCCGCGTGGCTGCGGGCGCGGGCGGACAAGGAGCAGGCGGCGGGCCGGGGGACCTCCGCGACCCTGCTGCGCGAGAAGGCCGACCGGCGCGCGGGTCGGGTGGACCAGTTAACCAAGGCCAAGCAGCGGGCCGAGGAGTTCAAGGGCAAGTACTGCGGGTCCAAGTGATGCGCCGCGCCGTCGTTGCCGCCGCGATGTTGCTGGGCTGCGTGGCGTGCCAGGACACCGGGAGCACACCCGCGCCCGGCGGCACCGGGTCGGTCGAGCAGGACCTGGGCGGCATCGAGTCCAGACTGGACAATGTCGAGTCGGAACTGGCGGGCGACTAGTACGGTGCGCGCATGACAGCCGATCCCGGGCGCGGGCTGGTGCTCGTCGTCGAGGACGACCCGGCCATCGCCGACCTGGTCACCCTCTACCTGCGCCGGGACGGCTTCGGCGTGCACGTCGAGACCGACGGCCTCGCCGCGATCGCGGCCACCCAGCGGCTCAAGCCGGTCGCGGTGGTGCTCGACATCGGGCTGCCCGGGGTGGACGGGATCGAGGTGTGCCGCCGGATGCGGGCCGCCGACGACTGGACCCCGGTGCTGTTCGTCACCGCCCGCGACGACGAGGTGGACCGCGTCCTCGGCCTCGAACTCGGCGCCGACGACTACATCACCAAGCCGTTCAGCCCGCGCGAACTCGTCACCAGGGTCCGCACGGTCCTGCGCCGCGCGAGCGGCCCGGTGGTCGGCGAGGTCCTGCGCGCGGGCGGCACCCGACTCGACCTCGGCCAACGCCGCGTGTGGACCGACGACGTGGAGGTACCGGTGACCACCACGGAGTTCGACCTGCTCGCCCACCTGATGCGCCGCCCCGGCCAGGTCTTCGACCGCGCCCAACTCCTCAGCGCGGTCTGGGGCTACACCGCCGCCGCAGGCACCCGCACCGTCGACGTCCACATAGCCCAACTCCGCGCCAAACTAGGCCCCACCAACCCCATCCGCACAGTCCGAGGCATCGGCTACGCCGCAGACCCCACCTGAGTCCGGCCCTTGGCCCTGCCCTGCTTGGCCTTGGCCTTGGCCTTGGCTTTGGCCGATTACCCCACCCCAGTCGGCACCACCCAGCCGACCTGGTCCCAACCACGCTCAGCCGATCCAACCAACCCAGCACCAGCATCACTGCGCCCAGCCAGCACCAATCCGCACCCAATCGGCCAAGACTCAGCCCCACCCACAGATGGCCCCCAACCTCACCTCGCCATCCCAGCCCGCCTCCCAGCACTCGGCACACGGTCCACACTCGGGACCTGCCTTGCTGCCGTCGGCGTCAAGCACAACTGGTGTCACGAGTGGTGCCGCGGGTCTCGCCGGGGCAGTGGCGAGTGTGGTGAGGCGGGCTGGTGGAGACGGGGCAGAGCAGTGACGGCGTGGGCTGTCGGGAACGGTGGGGCGGTGGTGATGTGGGCTGGCGGGAACGGCGGGGGGTGGTTGGGTGCGAGGGGTGAGTGAGGGGGTCAGTGAAGGAGTGCGGATGAGGGCCTCGTTGGCGGTTCGGGTTACCGCGTTGAGTGTTGCTATGGCGGGGTTGGTGGCGCTGATCGGTGGGGTTATCTCGGCGCGGTTGGTGTTGGTGACGGCTCGGGAGGTTACGCAGCAGACGTTGTCGGATCAGGCTGATGTGTTCGCCAGTCAGTTCGCGGACAACCGGATCGGGTTGCGGCGGATGGTGGAGGTGCTCAACGGCCAGGGGGTGGCTGTGGTGCAGGCGCGGCCGAACGGGGTGGTGGTGTCCGGGGACGCGACCGCGGAGAAGGTGGCTCGGCAGGCTGGGTTGTTGGACGTGACCGGGCCGGAGCACAAGGCGGTCGAGGTGGGGGAGCGGACGTTGTTGGTCGAGTTGCGGCCTGCCGACGCTCGCGGGGCGATCGCGTTGGTGCGGGAGGCGGAGACGTCGAAGGCCGCGGGGCGCAAACTGGTCCGCAACATCGCCTTCGCGCTCGCTGTCGGTCTGCTCGTGGCGGCGGGCGCTGGACTGGTGCTGGCGAGGCTCCTATCCAGACCCCTGACCCGCACCGCGGCCGTGGCCTACTCGATGACCCACGGTCGCCGCGATCTGCGGGCGCCGGTCCAGGGTCCCCGCGAGGTGGCCGACGTCGCCGAGGCGGTGAACTCGTTGTCCGACGCGTTGCAGCGAAGCGAGGCCCGGCAACGGGAGTTCCTGCTGTCGGTCTCGCACGAACTCCGCACCCCGCTGACCGCCGTCAAGGGCTTCGCCGAGTCGCTGGCCGACGGTGTGGTCACCGGCGACCAGGTCACCTCGGCCGGGCGCACCATCGAACAAGAGGCCGACCGGCTCGACCGCCTGGTCAGCGACCTGCTCGACCTCGCCCGGCTCGGCGCCGACGACTTCCGGCTCGACCTGGTGCCGGTCGACCTGACCGCGCTGGTCGCCGAGTCCGCGCAGGTGTGGTCGGCCCGCTGCGCCGCCGCCGGGGTCCGGTTCTCGATCGAGTCCCCCACCGGTCCGGTCGTGGTCACAACCGACCCCCGACGGCTGCGGCAGGTGGTGGACGGGCTCGCCGAGAACGCCCTCCGGGTCACGCCCGCGGGTCGCCCCATCGTGCTGTCACTGGCCGCCGACGCCAACCACGCCGTGCTGCAGGTCCGCGACGGCGGCCCAGGCCTGGCCCCGGAGGAGTACGACCTCGCCTTCGAACGCGGCCTGCTCAACGCCCGCTACGCGACCACCCGCCCCGTGGGCACCGGGATCGGCCTTGCCCTCGTGCACGGCCTGGTCACCAGGATGGGCGGCACCATCACGGCCGGGCCTGCGGCAGAAGGCGGGGCGGCGTTCACCGTGCGCCTGGCCGCCCGGTGATGTCGGGCGGCTACTGCGTGGCGGACTTGAGCAGGTGGTGAAGGGTCGCGACGAGGGTCTGGTCGCCTTCGACCGTGATGTCGCCGGTGGTGGGGCGGCGCCAGAGCCAGCGGAGCAGCTGGTCGGGGGTGGAGCGGAGGGTGGCGTCCGCGGTGCCGCTTGGGGCGACCGTGATCGCGGGGGCGAGGGTCACGTACCAGGATGACGCGCCCGCCTCGATGCGGACAGTTCGACCGTCGAGGTTCTCCAACGCACCGTCGAATCCTCCGGGATAGGCGGCGGACGCGAAAGCGAGGAAGGTGATCAGGACCTCGTCGATGCCGTCGGTGGCCAGGTCGTCGGGCACCGGGGCGGACTCGACGCCCGCGGCCTCCTCCGCGTCGATGCGGTGGATGACGGCCTCGTGGGCCATCCGCCGGTGCCAGAAGCCCACCGTCTGGTCCGGGTCGTACCAGGTCAGCGAGTGGTCGGCCGGGTCGCGGCCCGCGAGCTCGGCGAGGATGTCGGTGGTGGCGGCGTCGAAGTTCGCCAGCGGGTCCGTGCCGGTCAGGTCCGGCGGCCACGGCTGCGGGTAGGCGCCCAGCCGCATGATCTGGGCCTTCTCCAGGTAGACCTCGGCGACGTGGTTGAGCAGGTCGGCGCCGGTCCAGCCGGGGCAGGTGGGGACGGGCCGGTCCAGCGCGGTCGCCGCGGCGGCGCGCAGCCGGGCGCTCTCCACTCGCACGTGGGACAGGTAGGTGGCGTGATCCATGGTCTGACTCAACCACGGGCCACCGACAGCCGCCCTACGCCGTGATCCAGAAGAAGCCGCCGCGCCGGTCGTACTCCTGGATGCGGGCCCTGGCACCGGTCCGCAGTGGTCGGTCACCGGACTGTCGCACCTGGACGAGAACGGTCCGACCGTCCACGGTGGTCACCTCGGCCGCACCGAAACTGCCGTCGACCCGCCCGGTGCGCACGACGCAATCCGTTCCCACGAGGTCGAGCCGAACCGGCAGCAGTTTGTTCAGCACCGGGATCGCGAATCGAGTTCCGATTAGCGCGGCGGCAAGGGCGACGACCAGGATCAGCACCCCGGGAAACAGCGGTGACGGTTCCGCGGTGGTGAGCACCACGTCACCGAGCATGCTCACACCCCAGGCGAGCACCGTCACCATCGACAGCGCCACGCTGAGCGGAACCCGCCCCAGGCCGAAGGCTTCCGGGTCCGCGGCGCCGACGGCCTCCACTGTGGACACTCCAAGCGCGACCAACAACCAGTAACCGGCGACCACGACGATGAGGAACGTGAAAATGACTGCGGGAAAACTGAAAGCCGCGAGCAGGAGACGGTCCACAGGCGGAATCCCTTCGCCGGATGTGGCTCGAAAACCTACTCCGGCGACTCGACCGAGCGGCCCGGGAACAGCCGAACGATATCCGGCTGTGACCAAAGGGGACACCGGTCACTCGGCGAGCGACTGCTCCACCGCGTCGAGCAGCGGGGCGACCCGGAACGGGATCTGCTCGGTCATCGCGACCGCCGTGGTGCTGCGGATGACGCCCCGGCAGGCGAGCACCGCGTTGATCACCTCGTGCAGGTGCCGGGTGTTGCGGGCGGCGACGCGCACCAGCAGGTCGCCGTCCCCGGCGATGCCGTGCGCCTCGAGCACGAACGGCACCGCGGCCAGGTCCTCGATCGCCGACACCAGCCGACCCTGGGCGACCTGCACGGTGACGAACGCGGTCACCTCCACGCCGAGTTGGGTGTAGTCGACCGCCCGCCCCCGGGTGCCGACCACGCCCTGGCGCTCCAACCGGCCGACCCTGGCGTGCGCGGTGTTGCGGGCGATGCCGAGCCGTTCGGCCAGCTCGGTGATGCCCACCCGCGGGTTCGCGACAAGCTCCCGGATGACCCTGAGGTCGAGTCGGTTCACGATGCCCACGATGCGCAACCTTCCACTATCGAGTGACCCGCTTTTGAGCGATTCGCTCAACTCTGGACGTGGAGTCTTGCACAGCGCTCATAGTGAGCCGTCTCCTTGCGGGAAGCGCGCAGGGCGCACGGAAGAGGTGTGGACGCGATGACCGGGTTGCTCCCCGAGCTGGCCAACGAGTACCGACCGGCCGACGTGGTCAGCCGGGTCAGCGGGCTCGGCGCGCTGACCGGGGTGCAGGCGCTGGGCAAGCTGCTGGTCGACCAGCACCGCGCCGACCAGGCCCGCGGCTGGAAGACCGCCGGGCTGGTGTCGGGCTACCGGGGGTCGCCGTTGGCCGGGCTGGACCTGGTCCTCGACCGCAACGCCGCGCTGCTCGCCGAGCACGACATCGAGTTCATCCCCGGCGTCAACGAGGAGCTGGGCGCGACCGTCGTCTACGGCTCCCAGCTGGCCCCGCAGCTGCCAGGGTCGCGCTTCGAGGGCGTCTTCGGCCTCTGGTACGGCAAGGCCCCCGGCGTGGACCGCTCGGTCGACGCGTTCAAGCACGGCACCTGGATGGGCACCACCCCCAAGGGCGGGGTGCTGGTGGTGGCCGGGGACGACCCGGCGAGCAAGTCGTCGTCGCTGCCGTCGAACTCGACCATGGCACTGGCCGAGTCGTACATGCCGGTGCTGGCCCCGGTCGACGTGGCCGACGTGCTGCGGCTGGGTCGCTTCGGCTTCGAGATGTCCCGGTTCAGCGGCGCGTGGACGGCGTTCACCGTGGTCACCGCCATCGGCGACGCCTACGAGGTGGTCGACCTCAGCGCGGTGCCGGAGATCGCGGTGCCGGAGTTCGAGTGGAACGGCCGCCCGTGGAAGCCGACCTTCAAGGCGGGCGTCGGCATCCCCGAGGCGCTGGCCCTGGAGCGGGAGGTGCTGGAGGGCAGGCTCGCCGCCGCCGTGGCGTTCGGCGCGGCCAACGGCCTCAACCGGGTCGAGGGCGCGGTGCGCGACGCCCGGCTGGGCATCATCGCCTCCGGCCACACCTACGCCTGCCTGCGCGACGCGCTCGGCCGCATGGGGCTGACCGAGGGCGAGCTGGAGCGGCGCGGGGTGCGGCTGCTGCGGCTGGGCATGGTGCACCCGCTCGACCAGGAGCTCCTCGGCCGGTTCGCCGACGGCCTGGACGAGGTCGTGGTGGTCGAGGACAAGCGCGCGTTCATCGAGACGCTGGTCAAGGAGGCCCTGTTCGACCGGGCCGTGCGCCCGAGGGTCTACGGCAAGCGCGGGCCCGACGGCAAGGCGCTCATCCCGGTCACCGGCGCCCTGGAGGCGGACCGGCTGGTCACCGTGCTCGGGCCGCTGCTCGCCGAGCGCCTCGGCCGCGAGCACGTGCGGTTGCCGCAGCGCTCGACCCGGTCGCAGATCGCGCTGACGGTCGTCAACCGCACGCCGTTCTTCTGCTCCGGCTGCCCGCACAACCGGTCGACCGAGATCCCGGACGGGTCGCTGGCGGGCGCGGGCATCGGCTGCCACGCGCTGACCACCTTCATGGACCGCAGCGTCGGCTTCACCCAGATGGGCGGCGAGGGGGTCAGCTGGGTCGGCGCGGCCCGGTTCACCGACACCCCGCACTTCTTCCAGAACCTGGGCGACGGCACCTTCTTCCACTCCGGCAGCCTCGCGGTCCGCCAGGCCATCGCGGCGGGCACGAACATCACCTTCAAGCTGCTCTACAACGCCGCCGTGGCGATGACCGGCGGCCAGCACGCGGACGGCTCGGTCGACCCGGTCGCGGTCACCCGGATGCTGCACGCGGAGGGCGTCGCCAAGACCGTCGTGGTCACCGACAACCCCCGCAAGTACCCGCGCGGCACGTCGTGGGCGCCGGGGGTCAAGGTGCGCCACCGCGACGACCTGGACGAGGTCCAGCAGGAGCTGCGCGACACCCCGGGCGTCACGGTGGTGCTCTACGACCAGGAGTGCGCGGCGGAGAAGCGGCGCAAGCGCAAGCGGGGCCTGGCGCCGGACCCGGTCACCCGGGTGCACATCAACGAGTCGGTGTGCGAGGGCTGCGGCGACTGCGGGCGCAAGTCCAACTGCCTGAGCGTCGAGCCGGTGGAGACCGAGTTCGGCCGCAAGACCCAGATCGACCAGACCTCGTGCAACAAGGACTACTCCTGCCTGCTCGGCGACTGCCCGTCGTTCATGACCGTGGTCCCCGGTGAGGGCAAGAAGAAGCCAGCCAGCAAGACCGACCTGCCCGCTGACCTGCCCGAGCCCGCGTCCCGGCCGAGTTCGGCGGCGCTGGTGATGGTCGGCATCGGCGGCACCGGCGTGGTCACCGCGAACCAGGTGCTGGCCACGGCCGCGCTGATCAGCGGGCTGGACGCGCGGGCGCTCGACCAGACCGGGCTGAGCCAGAAGGCGGGCGCGGTGGTGTCGCACCTGCGGATCTCGCCGGTGCGCGACGAGCTGCCCGGCCTGGTCCCGGCTGGCGCGGCCGACGGCTACCTGGTGTTCGACCCGCTGGCCGCCACCACGGAGCCCAACCTGTCCCGGTGCGCGCCGGAGCGCACGGTCGCGGTGGTCTCGACCGCCCAGGTGCCGACTGGCCGGATGGTCGTCGACCACACCGTCGCCTTCCCAGGCGACCTGGTGCCCAAGATCGCCGCCAAGACCAAGGACCTGCGCGCCTTCGACGCCCTGGAGCTGGCCGAGCGCCTCTTCGGCGGCACCGCGGCGGCCAACTTCCTGGTGATCGGCGCGGCCTACCAGCTCGGGGTGCTGCCGCTGACCGCCGAGGCGATCGAGAAGGCCATCGAGATCAACGGCGTCGGGGTGGCCACCACGACCCAGGCGTTCCGCGCGGGCCGCAAGGCCGTGCTCGACCCGTCCTGGCTGGACGGCTCGACCACCGCCGAGGTGCCGTCGTCCCCGCTCGCGGAGGGCTTCACCGGCGAGCTGCGCAGGCTGCTCGACGTGCGGCTGCCGGAGCTGGTGGCCTACCAGGACGAGGCCTACGCCCAGCGCTACCTCGGGGTCGTGCGGCGGGTGGCGGACGCCGAGCGGGCGGCAGGTCTGCCGACCACGCTGTCGGAGGCGGTCGCGCGGAACCTGTTCAAGCTGATGGCCTACAAGGACGAGTACGAGGTCGCCCGGCTGCACCTGGCCGCGCAGGCCGAGGTCGAGGCGAAGTTCGGCGCGGGCACCCAGGTCGGGTTCGCGCTGCACCCGCCGGTGCTGCGGGCGATGGGCATGCGCCGCAAGATCACCCTCAAGCGCACGGCCCGACCGGCGTTCGGGGTGCTGCGGGCGATGCGGCGGCTGCGGGGCACGGCGGTCGACCCGTTCGGCCACGCGCACCTGCGCAAGGTGGAGCGGGAACTGGTCGCCGAGTACGTGTCGCTGGTGCCCAGGTTGGTGTCCGCTGTGGACCAGTACGAGCTCGCGGTCGAGATCGCCTCGCTGCCCGACGTCGTGCGCGGCTACGAGGAGATCAAGCTGGCCAACGTGGAGATTTATCGCGAACGGTTGGCGGACTTGGTTTCCCGGCTGGGCGGCACCGGGTCGACGTGGACCGGGACCGTGTCAACCGCAAGGCCCACCGTCTCATAGCGCGGTCGCGGTTGCGCCGGGTCCCCCGCCGTCGGAATCTGTTGTCCCCTAGGGCAGGAGTGACGATGACGGTGGAAACCCGGCTCAACGACGTCAACATCGAAGCGGTCGGCGCGCTGGTCGCCGCGATCACCGAGGACAGCGCGAAGGCCAAGACGACCTGGGCGTCGCACGTCACCTGGCGGGGCGGGTTCCAGTCGACGGCCAGGGTCCGCGCCTTCGCCGAGACCGCGTCGGACGAGCCGCCCGCGCTCGGCGGCCAGGACACCGCGCCCAACCCGGTCGAGCAACTGCTGAGCGCGCTGGGCAACTGCCTGGCGGTCGGCTACGCGGCCAACGCCACCGTGGCGGGCATCCCGCTGGACTCCGTGGCCATCGACCTGCGCGGCGACATCGACCTGCACGTGTTCCTCGGGCTCAAGCAGGGCCACGCCGGGTTCGACTCGATCACCGCGAAGGTGCGCATCGCCTCGCCCGCGCCCGCCGAGGACATCGTGGCGCTGCCCCAGCGGGTGATCGCGTCCTCCCCGGTCGGGCACACCCTGGGCAACGCGGTGCCGGTGTCGGTCGAACTGGCCTGAACCACGGGAATCACCCAGTCGGCGGTTGGGTTCGGGGCAGGGGCAGCAAACCACTCCCCCGAGTGAACGCGACCACCCGGATGGCACTGGAACAGCCGGAGGATGTCACTCCAGAACGACCCCGGAGCGCGAACCCGCTGCGTTAGGCTCGGTGCGCGGAGTTCCGTTGAAAGCCGGGGGGCTGGATGGGACGGCGGGAAGACGACAGACCCGAGACCGGGAACACCATCGCCGGTGCTGTCGGTGGTCCCACCGTCCAAGCAGGACACATCCACGGCGACGTCTACCTCACCTCCGCGCCGACCGCCATCGTGCCGAGGCAGTTGCACCCGCCGCCACCGCACTTCGTCGACCGGCCCCGGGAGCAGACCGA
Organism: Actinokineospora globicatena; assembly: GCF_024171945.1. Classification (GTDB taxonomy): domain Bacteria; phylum Actinomycetota; class Actinomycetes; order Mycobacteriales; family Pseudonocardiaceae; genus Actinokineospora; species Actinokineospora globicatena. Next base: position 1,322,471 of record NZ_JAMTCR010000002.1, on the reverse strand, counting down.
GCTCGACGAGACGGTCAGCGGCTCGTCGTCGACCGCGCCGAGGGTCGTGGTGCTGCGCGGTGTCGGCGGGGTCGGCAAGACGGCGCTGGCCCTGTGGTGGTTGGCGACGATCAGCGCCCGCTACCCGGACGGGCAGCTGTTCGCCGAACTCACCCAGCCCACCGGCGAGCCGGTACCGGTCGAGGACGTCCTCGGCGGGTTCCTGCGCGCGTTGGGCATCCCCGCCGAGTCGATCCCGTCGTCGTTGGCCGACCGAGCGTCGCTCTACCGGTCGCTGACGGCGGGCAGGCGGCTGGCCGTGCTGCTCGACGACGCCACCTCCGCCGCACAGGCCAGGGTGCTGGTCCCGGCCGCGCCGGAGAGCCTGGTCGTGGTGACCAGCAGGCGGCAGCTGATCGCGCTGGTCGCCACCGGGGCCGTCACCGTCAAGGTCGAGCCGCTCGACCAGGACCGGTCACTGCGGCTGCTCGCCGCTTATGTCGGCGCCGACCGGGTCGCGGCGGAGCGGCCGAACGCGGCGCTGCTGACCCGGATGTGCGGCGGCCTCCCGATCGCGCTGTGCGTGGCGGCGGCCCTCATCGCCGCTCGACCGAGGCGTTCACTCGCTTGGATGGTTGACCGGTTGCGGGACAAGCAACGACGGCTCGAAGTGCTCTCCAGCGAGGAGGATTTCTCCGTGCGCGCAACCTTCGACCTCGCTTACCAAGGCCTACCGACCCGCACAGCAGCGGCGTACCGGGCCATCGGGCTCAGTCCCGGCCTGGTCGTCCCGGAGCTGCTGGCCTGGACGACGGACACGACCGCCGACGACGCGGCCGACGCCATCGACGACCTCGTCGACGCCGGGCTCGTCGACGCCCTCGACGAGGGCTGGTACCGCCCGCACGACCTCGTCCACGTGCACGCCAAGGCGATCGCCGCCACCCGCGACGACGCCGCCACAGTGCAGCGCCGCGTGGTGGACTGGTACATCGCCGCGACCAGGGCGGTCAGCTCCGCGCTGATGCCGAACCGCCCACAACCCCGCTGGCCGGAGGCGGTGGCGGTCGCCCTACCCGACGCCGTGCACGACCACACCCGGGCGGTCGAGTGGGTGGAACGCGTCCGCAACGACATCGTCGTGGTGATGCGCACCTGCCTCGACCAGGGCTGGCCCGCGTCGGTCTACCTGCTCGGCCACGCCATGCAACCCGCCTTCGCGGTGAGCAAGCAGTTCGCCGCCGCCATCGAGGTCTGCACCATCACCAAGTCAGCCGCGGAGACGCTCGGCGATGCCTCTCTGGCGGCGAAGACGCGCAGGCGACTGGCTCGCCTCTACACCGAGACCGGGCGGTACGACAGCGCGGAAGAAGAGATCAAGACATCCCTGCTCGATGCTGAGACCCGTGGCGATCAGCGCGCTTTGGCCAGCGCCCACAAGAGCCTTGGCCTGCTGCACCACGTGCGCGGCGCGCACCAAGCGGCGACCACTGAGTTCACCACAGCCTTGGAGACACTGCGGGACTTCGCCTCACCTCGTACCACCGGCGTGCTCTTGACGGATCTCGGTGCCAGCGAGATCGCGGCTGGAGCACCGGCAGCGGCGCTGAGCCACCTGACTGAGGCGAACACCGTGCTGGACGGGCTGGCCGAACCCGACCCGTACAACTCAGCGCGGGCCCGCCGCGAGCTGGGCCGCGCCCGACTCGCCCTCGGTGATCACGCTGGTGCGATGGAGCCGCTGACCACCGCACTGGCCGTGTTCACCCAGTACCAGGCGCGCCAAGACGCGGCCGCGACGCATGAGGCTCTGGCTCAAGCCGCCAGTGCCCGCGGCGAGGCGGCCGCGCGGCAGCAGCACGCGAACCTGGCGTTCGCACTGCGCCACCCAGGTCAGGCCCCGCCCGTGGTGGGCGAGGCCTGACCTCTTGTCGGCTAACGCAATCGTTGGACGGCGGGTAGCCCCAAAGCGGCCACCAGTTCCTCTTGGACCGCGGCGGTCGGCGAGCGGTCTGTGCCCGGCTCACCGCCCACGGCCCAACCCGCGCTGAGCACCGCGGCGCGCAAGGCCGTCAAGGCGTCGCCCGACCTGGCGTAGTGGTGGGCGAACGAACCGAGCAGCGTGTCGCCCGCCCCGCTCTGGTACGACACCCCGCGCGGGGTCACCGGTGACACCTGCCAGATCCGGCGGTCCGCACGCAGTCCGACGATCGCGCCGTCCGCGCCGCACCCGACGACCACAACCGGCGTGCGGTGCGCTCGCCACATGTCCGCGACCCAGTCGACCGGGCCCCGGGGCAACCCCTCGTGCGAGCAGAACACCGCGTGCGCGGCCGCCATCCAGTCCCGGTTGTGCGCACTGTCCACTGTGTCCACGAGGTGCGCGTCGGTGATGAACGGGACGCCGCGCTCGACCGCGACCGGGACCAGCGGTCGGGTGAAGGAGATGTTCGACAGCACGGCCAGGTCGCAGCCGCCGAGCAACTGGTCGAACACCGGACCCGGGTAGGTCAGCCCGGGGGTGTCGCGCAGGTCGCTGGTGCCCGACCGCGTCCCACCCGGGTCGAACAGCAGCAGGGACCTCGGCTGCTCCGCGCAGACCTGGACCCCCGGGCCGAAGAGCCCCTGGTCCCGCAGACCCTGCGCGGCGACGGCGCCGAGCAGGTCCGAACCGACGTAGGTGGCGAAGGCGACCTCCGAGCCGAGCCGGGTGACGGTCTTGGCCACGGTGTGCCCGCTGCCCGAGAGCCGGAAGTGCACCCCGCCGGGCAACCTCCTGCTGGAGATCAGCGGTACCGGGAACGCCGGGACGCTGCACGCCGTGCTGGCGGTGACCACTCCGGCCACCGCGATCCTGCTCCTCATGCGATCACCTCTCCCAACGCGGTTGCGGCCGCCGACGCCAGGTCGGGGTCGACGGGGCCGGTCAGCTCCATCCACAGTGGACGTCCACTGTGGTGTCTCGCGACGGCGGTGAGGCCACCGTCGTGCCGGGCGGCGGCGACCAGGCAGCCGGGGTACTCGGCGAGGGTGCGTGCCGCCCACCGCCGCGCGGTGTACTGGTCGTGGTGCTCGGCCAGCAGGACGTCGGCGCTCTGCCTCGCGGCGCGGCCGGTGTTCGCCCAGTGGACGAGCACGACGTCGACCGTGTGGCTAGGCAAAGTTCCTCCCCTCGGAAACCCGCACGGGCACGGGGATCTGCTCGGGGCCGCGGTGCTTGCCGGTGAGCGGCAGGTCGAGCAGTTCGTAGAGCCGCTCCCGCAACAACCTGTGCGAGCCGCGCGGGTGCGACGTGAGCCGGGCGGCCACGGCGGCAGCCAGGTCCGGGTCCGCCTGGTGGAACTGGCGTCCCACTCGGCGGCGCGGCGTCCACCTCGGCGCGGACTCGGCCAGCAGCGCCTGCGGTGATGCCGGGTCGAGGCCGTCGGCGGGGGATCCGGTGACCAGCACCGGTTTCCCGATCGCCGCCGCGTACACACCGGTCGAGCCGTGGTCGGTGATGACGTGGTCGGCGGCGATCACGGCGGGCCGCCAGTCCTGCTCCGGTTCGACCAGGACCAGGCCGCGGGCCAGCGGTTGGGCCAACCAGGACCGCAGTTGCCGTTCCCCGTGGCCGAACCACACCGCGGGGTGCACCGTCGCGGCGACCCGGTAGCGCCGCGGGTCCAGCTCCCGCACCAACCGCGTGTAGAGCGGCAACTCCTCCCGCACCAAGGACGACGCACCCCAGGTGGACGTCACGACCACCAGTTCGCGGCCGGGTCGCACGCCTAGTGCCGCCCGGTACCGCGCCCGCAACCCGGAACTGGCGATCATCCGGTCGTAGCACGGGTCCCCGGCGACCAAGGCCGCGTCGACCGCCTGCGGGCACTGGTCCGCGAGCACCTCGCGCTGCCGCTCGTGGGACAACACCAGCGCGGACGGCAGGACACGACCGTCGCGCACCAACCGCGGGGCGTCGAGTCCGTAGACCGGGCCGCCCGCGCCGGTCCTCTTGCCGTACGCCGCGCCGTGCGGCAACAGCACCAACGGCCCGTGCACCCGTTCGAGGCCGCCACTGGACGCGGCGAGCACGAGGTCAAACCGCTCCCGAACCGCTTGCGCCCACGGGATCCGGAACGCGCCCACCCCGGCCAGGAACCGGTCCACACCCCCACCGAACACATCGGGCGCCCGCGTGTAGAGCACCTGCACCCTCGGGTCCGACTCGACGAGGCCGACCACGTCGAGCAACCGCTGGCCGGACACCAAGGTGTGCACTACCACCAGGACAGTGCGCCGCGTGCGGACCGTCTGCCAACGCTGGGCATCGACGCCGACCGGCACCGTGGCCCACTCGATCTCTTCCACCCTTCCCCACCCCCTGTGAACAACGGAATCACCTGCTCAACAGTCCAGGCGGCGTCGAACAGTCGCCTTGCAGTCGGCCTGCGGACCCCGGAACACGCGAGTAACGATTAAGTAACGCCGCCCTGGTGCGGTGCGACCGGGGTCACAGTCGCGCGACACTCGGCTTTCACCAGCCCCGGCCGCGCCGGAGGAGGACGTCGGTGGACATCCGCATCCTTGGCCCCATCCGGCTGCACGGACGGGTCTGGACGGCGACGCACCTCAAGCCGCGCAGCCTGGTCGCGCTGCTGCTGCTCTACGCGAACAAGCCGGTCAGCCGGGACAGGATGATCGAGTTCCTGTGGGACGACGACTGCCCTGCGGAGGCCCGCCAGACGCTGACCATCTATATCTCCCGGGCTAAGAGGGCGTTCGAACGCGCGATCGCGGGCGCCCGGATCACCTCCACCAGCGCCGGGTACTCGCTAGAGGTCGACACGGATCGCGTTGACTACCACCGGTTCCGCGCCCTCGTCGCCCAGAGCGAGGCGACAGATGACCCGGCAGAGTCGGCGCGCCAACTGGAGCGCGCGGTAGCACTGTGGGAGGACGGCCACCCGCTAGGCGAGAGCAAGACCTCTTACGCCAGGCGAATGCGCGACGACCTGATCGGCAGCGAGCTGATCCCCGCGTACCGCGCCCTGTTCGACGCGAAACTGGCCACCGGCGACCACGACTACGTCCTGCGCGAGCTCCCCGCCATCCGCGAGGAACGCCCGCACGACGAACACCTGGCAGGCCAGTACATGCGCGCACTGCACGCGGCGGGCCGCACCAGGGACATCCCGGACTTTCACCGCGCCTTCACCCAGCGCTACACCGCCGAACACCACCGCGAACCCGAGTCCACCTTCCGCAAACTCCACGACGACCTGGTCGCGGGCGGCCCCCAGGTCACCGACACACCACCCGGCCCCGCCCTCGCGGACCTACCAAGGGACACCCCGTACTTCATCGGCCGCGAAGACGCCCTGCGCCGCCTCGACGAAGCCACCGCCCGCCCCGACGCCCTGGTGGCCATCGACGGACCACCGGGCGTCGGCAAGACAGCGCTCATCGCACGCTGGGTGCGCTCGAGGATGGACCGTTTCCCAGACGGGTTGCTGTACAAGGACTTCCACGGGTTCTCCGCCGCGGCGCCGCTCGACCCGACCCACGTGATGACCGACTTCCTGCGCCAGCACAAGATTTCGGGTGGCGACGCGCCTGAGGAAAAAGCGGTCCTGCTGCGGCAGCTGACCAGCCGCAAGCGGCTGATCGTCGTGCTGGACAACGTCAGCGACGCAGAGCACGCCAAGCCGCTGCTCGCCGCGATGAACCAGTGCCCGGTGATCATCTCCAGCAGGCAGTCGCTGACCAGCCTCGCGCTGTCGGACAACGCGTACCTGATCAACATCCAGCCGCTCGACGACCAGCGGCGGATCGAGTTGCTGCGCACCCGGCTCGGCGCGCGCGTCACCGACGACCCGGCCGCCGCCAGCGTGATCGCCGCGCTCACCGACGGGTTCCCCCTGGTGCTGCTGATCGCCGGGGAGCACGTCGCGGCCAAGCCGTCGGTGTCGCTCCGGGACCTGGCCACCCAGCTGCGGGAACGCATCCTCGACGCGGGCGGCTCCCCCGACCGGACCCCGCGCACGGTGTTCTCCTGGTCGATCGCCAACCTCGACGAACCAGAGCGGCGGCTGTTCGACCTGCTGGGGGTGCACCCGTTGCCCACGTTCAGCGGCTCGGTCGTGGCGGCGATCAACGGGGCGGACCGGGCGAGCACCGACCACTCCGTCGACCGGCTGCTCAGCGCGCAACTGTTGCAGCAGGAAGGGGCGGACCACTACCGGATTCACGACCTGCTGCACGTCCTCGCCGCCGAGCGCGCGACCCAACACACCGAGCACGACGAGGCCAGGCGGCGGATGGTCGACTGGTACGTACTGTCCGCGGTCGCCGCCCGGCACCAGACCACCCCCGACGACAACGACGTCCCCGAGCTCGCCGCGACGAGTTCGGTGGTACCCGCGCGGTTCACCGACGACAAGACCGCACTGGACTGGTTCACGCACGAGCGGCCGAACCTGATGGAGATCATCCGACTGGCGGCGCGGACCGGCCTGAGCGCGCAGCTGTGGCGCCTGTCCGCGGCGATCTACGAACCGATCCGCAGGCTGGGGTACCTGCACGAGGCGCTGGAGGCCAGCAGGCTCGGCATCAGCGCGGCGGAGGCGGCCGGGGACGTGGAAGGGCAAGCGGGGAGCATCAACAACCTCGGCCGGATCTTCGAGTTGCTGCACGACGACGCCGAGGCGATCAGGCAGTACGAGCGGGCACACGACCTGTTCGTGTCCATCGGGCACGTCTACGGGCAGGCGGTGTGCCAGCACAACATCGCCACGCTGGCCTTGAAGAGCGGTCGACTGGGGGATGCGGACAGGCACTTCCGGCGGAGCCTCACGCTGTTCGAGCGGGACGAGGGCAAGCCGTGGGCCATCGCGAAGGTGCACCACCGGCTCGGTGACCTGTCGGTCCAGCTGGGCAACCTGGACGAGGCCGGTGTGCAGTACCACCTGGCGCTCGGACTGGCCAAGCAGATCGGGGACACCGGCGGCGCCGCGACCACGGTGACCGCGCTGGCCCGGCTGCACCTGGGCATCGAACAGTTCGCGACCGCCGTCGAGTACGGCACGAAGGCGCTGCCGATGCACGAGCAAGTGCGCAACCGCGCGGGCACCGCGGCGACGCTGCTCGTGCTCGCGGAGGCCCGGCTCGGCCTCGAAGGCGGCGGCACTGTCGAAGCGGAGGCAGCCGCAGGGATCTTCCACGACCTCCAGGACCAGCACGGGCGCGCCGACGCCCTGGAGATCCTCGGGCGATGCCACAGCTCGGCGGGTGCACACGAACGCGCGGCGGCGGTGTGGCAGGAGTGCGCCGAACTGCTGGCGTCGATCGACGCGGAGCGGGCGCGGCGGGTGAGCGGATGGGTCCGCGCGGCCCAAGCCCGCGTCGCCCGAACCGTCCCAGCACCTCGGGGACCCACCCCGCTCGACGACACCGCCGAGCCCACCCGCCCGCTACCGCGCTAGCCCTTGGCTAGCGAATTGTCGACATATCGATCCAGCGATCGAAGAAGAACTGGATGACCCCTCCGGCCACCTTGGCGCTCGCCAGGAGGAGGTCGGCGTGGGGAACCAGACTGAGGATTGCGTGCTGCACTGGGTGCCGCCTTTGCTGTCAATTCGAGTACCGCAGCGGCAATTTCCGCTTCAGTGCGGCATCGTAAGACCCCCTCGGCAACGGCGAAACAGAGGGTCACCAGTACGTGTGTTCCACTAAAGTGGGCGAACACCTGCGATTAGTCACAGAAGACGCGCAGATCAGCGCGATATCCACTCGTTCTACGGAAACATTCCGCCTTCTTGCGGAATGTAGGCACGGGTGTGATCAGCGCCAGAGGGGGGTGGTGGTGCGGCGGTGAGGTGGGCGCCAGCCGGGGGTCCAGAGCCAGAAGGAGTCGCCGCGGTGGTGGAGTTCGGCGAAGTCGGTGGTGGGGCGGGTGGTTCGGGGGACCCGGTCCGACACCAGGACCGCCAGGGTCGCGTCCGGGGCCTCGTCCAGCGCGTCGGCTAGGGCGGGGATCGCGAGCAGGCCTCGGGTGGACTCGGGATCGCCTAGGTGCAGGGCGATGCGGAGGCGGAGGCGGGACCGGTGGGCGTTGTGCTCGGCGAGTTCGATATCGATCGCGCGCAGGAAGCGGTCGACGGGGGCTGGGCCCGCGGGAGCGAGGGTGCCGCTGAGCGGGGTGCCCGGTTGCCAGCGGACGGTCAGCCCGGCGGCGTCGACGGCCGTGGTCACCACCTTCTCGGCGGCCTGGCCGCAGGTCCCGGCGGCGGCCACGCAGAGTTGTGAAGCCTCTGCGCCGATCGGTGCCATGGATTGAGCCTTTCGGGTCGCCGAGGGGTGCGATCGACACTCTCCGGCACTTCAGGCTAGGGCACTACGCACGGCGGCGGATTCTCGCCCCAGCTCGCGATCTGGCGCAGGCGCGGCAGGTCGGTGATCCGGATGCGCCGGTACGCCTTGCTGATCACCTGTTCTTGCTCCAGGTCGGCCAGCGCCTTCTCGACGGTGCGGTTGGCCAGGCCCGCCATGTAGCCGAGTTCGTGCTGGGTGAGCTGGATGCGCAGCTCCCAGTGGTCACCCACCCGTTCGCCGTAGTAGCTGGCGAGCTCGACCAGCAGCCTGCCCAGCTTGACCCGGCCGTCCTTGATGGTGGCGTCCACCCGGCGGCGGTTGGCCCAGCGGAGCCGGGCGCTGATCATCCTGCTCACCTCGATGGCCAGGTCCGGGTACTCGGTGAGCAGCGCGCGCAAGCGGTTGCGGTGCACCGAGCGGACCACCAGCGCGGTCGCCGCCTGCACGGTGGCCGAGCGGCGGGCGTCGGGGTCGATCGCGCCCATCTCGCCGACCATGTCCCCGGCGACGCGGATGCCGAGCAGGCTCTTGGTGCCGTTGGCGGTCTCGATGAAGACCTTCACCGCGCCCTCCATGATGAGGTACGCGATGTCGCCTTCCTCGTCCTGGCGCACCAGGTAGTGGTTGCGCGGGTAGCGGATCTCGGAGCCCGCCGCGAGCAGCGCCGCCCGCGTGCGCTCGGCGAGCGATCCGAGCAAGGTGGTCGACGGCCAGTCGGAATCAGCACCCACGTCGTCTCCCGTCTGTCGTACGGACGACGGTAAGAACGACCCAGCACGGCTGCCGGAGGAGGAGGCCCGCGTCACCCCGATGCCGCGCGGATAGCCCGGATCAGCCCACGACGAACGCGAAAACCTCTACTCCGCGTGTACCTATTGAGACTGAGGGAGTTTGGCTGTCGTACCCCGCGCGGACGGTGGTGGCACTACCGGGCCGATGTCGCCGTCAGGGGCTTCGTCCAAGTCGACGATCACCGGCGCGTGGTCGCTAGGGCCACTTCCCTTGCGGGCATATCTATCCACCCAGGCGGCGGCAACTCTATCGGCAACAGGTGAGCCTGCCAGGACCAGGTCGATGCGCATGCCCAAGTCCCTGTGGAACATGCCTGCCCGGTAGTCCCAGTACGTGAACACGCGCTGGTCCGGCCACCAGTCGCGGACCACGTCGTGCAGTCCGGCGTTGAGCAACTCGGCGAGGGCAGCGCGCTCTGGCTCGGTTACGTGGGTGTGGCCTACGTACGCGGCTGGGTCGAAGACGTCCGCATCCGTTGGGGCGATGTTGATGTCACCGCACACCATGACGTCGTCAGGGCCAGCGACGACGTTGTCCCGTAGGGCCGCGAGCCAAGCCAACTTGTACTGGTAGTGGTCAGAGTCCGGCTCGCGTCCATTGGGCACATAGACGGAGTGGACGCGCACACCGCCACAGGTAGCGGAGACGGCACGCGCCTCCGGGTCGGGGAACCCTGGGCCGTCAGGGATTCCGCGCACCACGTCCGTTAGACCTACCCGGGACAGGATGGCCACACCGTTCCACTGGACCTCACCGTTGAGCGCGAACTCGTACCCACGCTCCGCGAGCGGACCGCCCAGCAACGCGGTGAAGGCCTCGTCGGCGAGCTTCGTCTCCTGCAGGCACACCACGTCCGGCGCCCGCTGGTCCAGCCACGGCAGCAGCCGGGGCAGCCGCTGCTTCACCGAGTTCACGTTCCAAGTCGCCACGCGCACCCGGCCCACGTTAGCCCTAGCCAGGCCGCCCCGCGCGAGTACGTTGAGGCGCATGGAGTTCTCCGAGGTGGTCCGACGACGTCGGATGGTGCGCCACTACTCAGACCAACCGCTCGCCCCCGAGGTCATCGAGCGCGTTCTGTCCAACGCGCTTCGCGCACCCTCAGCCGGGTTCTCCCAGGGGTGGGCATTCCTGGCTCTTACCGAACCCGAGGACAGGGCGCGGTTCTGGCCGTTCATCCCCACGCGCGTGGAACAGACGCCCACGATGCAAGACGCGCCGTTGGTCGTTATCCCGCTAGCACACAAACTGGCTTACCTGGAGCGGTACGCGGAACCGGACAAAGGTTGGGAAGACCGCGCGGAAAGTCGTTGGCCCGCCCCTTACTGGCACATCGACACCGGAATGGCGGCGCTACTGATGCTTCTTACGGCCGTCGACGAAGGGCTCGGAGCGTGCTTCTTCGGCATCATGCCCGAGAACCTCGACAGCGTCCGCGCCGAGTTCGGCGTCCCTAGCGACTACCACCCCATCGGCGCCATCACCGTCGGATACCGCGCGCCAGACCTACCGGACCAGCCCGCGCGTATCGCTGAACGCAGGCGTGGCGCCGCAGAGGTCATCCACCGCGGGCAGTGGGGCACCCACTAACACGCGAGTGGCCCCCACCAAGACTGGTGGGGGCCACTGCTGCTCTTAGTACGAGAAGGTCCCGATGAGGTCGTTGACCTGACGGGCGGTCGCGGTCAGCGTCGCGGCCGAGCGCTGGGTCGCGGCGGCGCCGTCCGCGGTGGACGCGGCGCTGCTGGAGATCCCGTCGAGCGACTCCCTGATCTGCCCGGTGGTGCGGCTGACCTCGCCCACGCTGGTGGTGATGCCCTGGGTGGTGCGGGTCTGCTCGTCGACGGCGGTGCCGATGCCCTGCTGGCCGTCGTTGATCTGGGTGATCACCGCGCGGATTGAGTCGATCGCCTCGACCGCCTCGCCGGTCATGGTCTGGATGACGCTGATCTTGGTCTTGACGTTCTCGGTGGCCTGCGCCGTCTCCTGGGCCAGGTCCTTGACCTCGCTGGCGACCACGGCGAAGCCCTTGCCCGCGGCACCGGCCCGCGCGGCCTCGATGGTGGCGTTGAGCGCGAGCAGGTTGGTCTGCTCGGCGATGGAGGTGATCGCGCGGACGATCTCGTCGATCTCCCGGCTCGCCGCGCGCAGCCGCTGCACCCCGTTCGCGGTGTCCTCGGCGGCCCGCACGGCCTGCGCGGACACCGACTGGGCGTCGGAGGAGGCCCTGGCGACGCTGTCCACCGACGACCCGATCTGCGCCGACGCGGCGGCGATCTCGGTGATCGTGCTGGTCACCCGACCGGCGGACTCGGCAACCTCGTTCGTGCGGGCCAGCGTCTCGGCGGCGGCGGTGCCCAGCCTGCCGGACACCTGGTCCAGGTCGGCACCGGCGGCGAGCAGGGTCGCGGTGCCCTCGCCCATCGAGGTCAGCACCTCGCCCATGGCCACCGCGGTCGCGTTGATCGCCTCGGCCATCTCCCCGAGCTCGTCCCGGCGGACCAGGTCGACGCGGGTGGTCAGGTCGCGCGCCGCCATCGCCTTGAGGCCGCGCACCATGGTCATCAGCGGGCCGCGGATGGCCCGGATCGTCCACGCCGAGATGGCCACGAACGCCACGGCGGCGGCGAGCGCGCAGAGCAGGATCAGGGTCAGGTTGGTGACACCGACCGAGTCCGCGTCGGCGCGCTGCTGCTCGACGGCGGTGGAGAGCTGGTCGTCCAGCGCGCCGAGCTTGTCCTCCAGCTGGCTGAAGACGTCCAAGAAGGCGGGCACCAGGGCCCTGGCCGCGGCCGGGTCGCTGGTGGCGGTGGTGACGATGTCCGAGGCCTTGCTCGTGTAGTCCAGCAGCGCGGGACGGGTCGCGGCGAAGCCAGCACGCAGGTCATCCGGCGCCCCGGCGGCAGCGGCGTCGAACTTCGCCACCATGGTCTCGGCGTGCTCGGAGACCTCCTGCGCACCGAAGTCAGCGACCTCAGCAGCGGTCTGCGCACCGATCGCGGCCATGACGTCGCCCCGGATGGCGTCGTGCATCATGTCCGCGTTCCACTGCGCGCTCATCGCCGCACTGACCCGCGCCAACGCGGCGGTAGCGTCCGACTGGGCATCCGTAGCGTTGGCCGCCACCCCGGCCATCGCCCCGAGCGCGGCAACGCCGACGCCCGCCATCACCAGCAGGCGGAACCGGATGCTCAAGCCCATGGCACTCCCTCTCGGTACGCGTGTCGGTGGTATTGGCACCGGTGCGGACGAGCTGAAGGTTTCCCGCCCCAGCCGCCCGGATGGGGCAACACCGCTGACGCACGGTGCACCGCGCCGGACGATACGGCGTACGCTCAAGGGGTCGGGCGAGTCCCTAGGACGTCCGACGCGACCCGGTTGACCTTGAGTGCCGCTTCCTCGTCGAACCGGGTTGCTGGAACCCCGTTCGAGAGGAGTCCCGGCTGTGAACCGATGGCAGGTGGTCAGCGCGACCGCTTGAAGTACCCCGGCGAACTCCCGGAGGGCAGTAGGAGCGAGGGCTGCCTACACCTGGAGGTGCCAGCGCCACGAAGCCGAACGCCCAAGCCCGTCGTGGTCTGGTTGCACGGCGGCGGGTTCCACATGGGCGCGGCAGGCAACTACGGCGCACAGCGACTGGCCGCGCGAGGTGACGTGGTGGTGGTCGCCCCGAACTACCGGCTCGGCGTGTTCGGCTACTTCGGACACCCCGGCCTCCCGGGATCCCGGACGTTCGGCGTAGCCGACCAGCTGGCCGCGCTGCGGTGGACCCAGCGCAACGCGGCGGCGTTCGGCGGCGACCCGGACAACGTCACCATCATGGGCCAATCCGCGGGCGGTGTCAGCAGCTGCGCCTTGATGACGGCGCCGCAGGCACGCGGGCTGTTCGCCAAGGTCGTGCTGCAGAGCGGGTCGTGCCTGACGAGCTGGATCGCGAACACCGAGTACCGCAAGCAGCCCGCGGACGACATCTACGACCCGCTGTCCGAAGTCGTCGCCCAGCAGCCAGACGGCGCGCTCGCCGTGTTCGGCGGTGATCCGCGCGTCGTGGGCCCGCACAGCCCGCACGGCGCAGGGCAAGAGCACCGCTGAGCAATTGGGCTGCACGGGCGATGCGGCCATCGCCTGCCTGCGGGGCCTGTCGGTGGACGCGCTCTGGCCGGTGCAGCAGAAGTTCATCCAGCCCGCCTACGGCACCGCGTTCCTGCCCACGCACCCCGGTCAGGCCATCCGCAGAGGCGACTTCCACCGCGCACCGGTTCTCTCCGGCAACACGCGGGATGAAACCACGCAGGGGGTCTCTCGGTACGACGACCGCTCCACCGCGATGACGGAGCAGACGTTCGCCGCGGTGATGAGTGAGACGGCCCCTCGGTCAGCGCGGAGTACCCCAGAGAGCACTACGACTCCGGCGCACTGACCTGGACAGCCATCACAACCGACAGCAAGTGGGCTTGCACCCAGTACGCGACCTCCCGCGCACTCGCCCGGCACGTGCCGGCGCACCAGTACGAGTTCGCTGATCGGCGGGCGCCGCTGCTAGCTCCGGGGCCGACCACGATGCCGATGGGCGCGCAGCACGCGTCCGAACTGTGGTCCCTGTTCGACCTGGGTGGGTTCAGCCCGGAGTTCACGCCGGGGCAGCAGCGGCTGTCCGAGCGGATGATCGACCAGTGGGCCGCGTTCGCCAGGACCGGCAGCACTGACTGGCCCCGGTTCCCGTACGTCGAAGAGCTCACCCCGCGGGGGTCCGGGCCGGTCGACTTCGTCGGCAGGCACCACTGCGCCTTCTGGGGCGGCTAGCCCCTGGTCAGCCGGGCGATTGAGCCGGTCTCCAGCGCTATCCAGACCGCGCCGTCGTCGGTGACGGTGATGCCGTGCGGCTCGGACTTGGGGTTGGGTAGGGGGTACCGCTCGATGGCGCCGTTCTGGTCGATCCAGCCGACGTGGCCCGCGCCCCACTCGGTGAACCAGCAGCCGTTTGGGCCCGCGGTGATGGCGTGCGGGCGGGCGGTGCGGTCGGGCAGGGGAAACTCGGTGATGTCGCCGTCAGGGGTGATTCGGCCGATCTGGCCCGCGCCGATCTCGACGAACCACAGTGCGTCCTCGCGGGCGCAGATGCCGACGGGGGCAGCGGCGGCGGTCGGCAGGGGGAAGGTGGTGATGTCGCCGCTCGGGGTGCTGCGGCCGATGGCGTTGGCCTGGTTGAGGGTGAACCAGAGTGCGTCGTCCGGGCCGGTGGTGATGTGGGCGGGAAAGGCGCCTGGGGGGAGGTCGAACTCGGTGACGTCGCCGCCGGGGGTGATGCGGCCGAGCTTGCTGGCGTTCATCTCGGTGAACCAGAGCGCACCGTCGGGGCCGGTCGTGATGCCGTACGGGCCCGCGCCGGGGTTGGGGAGGTCGAAGCCGGTGACCTCGCCGGTGGTGGTGATGCGGCCGACGCGGTCCTCGTTGGTGAACCAGAGCGCGCCGTCGGGGCCGGTGGTGATGGCCATCGGGCGACCTGGGACCGGGTGGTCGGTGACCTCGCCCGCCGTGGTGAGCCTGCCGATGCCGCCTGGCACCCTGGTGAACCAGAGTGCCGCGTCCGGCCCGACGACGATCCCGTATGGACCTGCCGCCACGGGGAACTCCACCACCAGGGAACTGCGGTACGCGGTCATGGCCACCAACCCTGGTCGAGCCCGGCGGGTGGGCGCAAGCGGATTGGGTGGCGCAGAAGCGGACCGGCGGGGGTGATGGGCCCACCGACCGCTTCTGCGCCTGTCCGCACACGGAAGCGGACAACGAAGAAGATAGGTCGGCCACGAACCCCACATCGACGGCATTCCCACCACCGCAACAGGTGACGCCAATCCTGACTGGGCATCACAAGCGGTGATGCAGCACGCGTGCGCACGGCCGGGCGAAAACCGGTGGGAAGAGTTATGGCGTCCTGTTGGGTCCCGACCCGGATCAGTTCCGCTTTACGTTGGGACGACCCCAGTGTCCCACGGGGATGTCCCACGAAGGAGCTTTTCCCATGTCCCGAACCAGGTTCCTCGCCGCGCTGCTCGGCGCCCTCACCCTCTTCGCCCTGGCCACCCCGGCCTCGGCGACCGCGGCACCGCAGCAGACCCTCGTGCGCACCATCTACTACGACTCCAGCCGCGCCGCCGAACTCACCGCGACCGTCGACCAGGCCGTGCAGATCTGGAACGCGGGCGTCACCAGCGTCAAACTCGTCCGCGGCACCGGCGGCATCACCATCACCACTGCCCAGAACGGCTCAGCCCCCGGCACCGCCAGCTGCGTCGGCTGCACCCGCGGCCAGATCTACTTCTACCGCAACCAGATCACCAGCTCCGGCGCCAGCGCCCTGCGCGTCGTGGTGCACGAGTTCGGCCACATCCTCAGCCTCAACCACCCCTCCGACATCGGCAACTGCGCCAAGGTCATGGCAGGCGGCCGCTGCACCAACGCCCAACCCAGCACCGCCGAACTGGCCGCCGTCCAACGCTTCTGGACCGGCCGCGTCGCCGCCCCGGCCCCCGCCCCCCACGAACACACCATCTTCGCCGCCGCATAACCCCTGTTGCGCACAGGAGCGGGCCCACCCTGAGGCCCGCTCCTGTGCCACCCCATACCCACCTCCCCGAGAAGCAGGCCCCACAACCACACCACCACAACCCCCACCCCGGATACCCCAATCCACCCCCCGCAACGGGTGACCCGCCTTCCCCATCCCGACCAAACGCGGCCGCCCTTTAATCCGTAGGTTCTAGGTTCGAGTTCTCCGAAGAGTGCCGTGCGGGTACCGAAGCGGAGCGCGCATCGGCGCCGTCGTCCGCCCGTCCATCCCGACCGGGGTTGCCGCTACACTCGGCCCCCTGGGCCGTTAGCTCAATTGGTAGAGCTGCGGACTTTTAATCCGTAGGTTCTGGGTTCGAGCCCCAGGCGGCCCACTCTTTTGGCTGGTCAGCGGCGTGCCGCGCGAGCAGACATGATCTCCTGCCGGTCGCGGCGCCGCACATCTCCCGAGTGCACCCGTGGGTGCACCCTGTCCAGGTGACACCCAGGGGTGTCGTGGGGTGTCATGGGTCACAGGGTGGGCACGGGCGGGAGCCGGGCGTTGCTGGAGAGTGACCGGCGGGGGTGGGAAACGGTCATCGGGGGAGTGGTTTCTGCCATCGGAAATGGGGTGGCGAATAAGCTGGTTGACGGGTTTACGGGCGGGTGGGAGGCTGCGCGGAAATTGGGCTGGGGAGGCGTTTGTGGATCGACGGGCGGCTGGGGCCGCAGCGGTTACCGCGGTGTTGTGGGCGTCGGCTTTTGTGGTGATCCGGGATGCCGCGCCGCACTTTTCGGCGGGGGCGTTGGCTGAGGGGCGGCTGCTGAGCGGGGCGGTGGCGTTGCTGCTCTTCCTGGTGCTGCGCGGGGAAGGGCTGCCGGGGCGCGGGGCGTGGCCGGGGATCATCGGGTCCGGATTGCTGTGGTTCGGCGGTTATATGGTCATTTTGAACTGGGGCGAGAAGCTGGTCGACGCCGGGACGGCCGCGATGTTGGTCAACATCGGGCCGATCTTGATCGCGCTTCTCGGTGGGTGGTTGCTGAACGAGGGATTCCCGCCGCGGTTGCTGTTGGGGATGGGGGTTTCCTTCGCGGGGGCCGTGGTGGTCGGGGTGTCGACGTCCGGGGCGGGGACGTCGTCGTTGCTGGGGATCGTGCTGTGCGTGGCGGCGGCGATCAGCTACGCCGGTGGTGTGGTGCTGCAGAAACCCGCCCTGCGGCACGGTTCCGCGCTGCAGGTGACCACGTTCGGCTGCGTCATCGGCGCCGTCGCCACGCTCCCGTTCTCCGGGCAGCTGCTCGACGGGCTGCGGACCGCGCCGACCAGTTCGGTCATCGGCATGGTCTACCTGGGCCTGTTCCCCACGGCGCTGGCGTTCTACACCTGGGCGTACGCCCTCTCCCGGACCACTGCGGGCCGGATGGGCGCGACCACCTACGTCGTCCCCACGCTGGTCCTGCTCATGTCCTGGCTGCTGCTCGGCGAGGTCCCCACCGCGCTCACCCTGGTCGGCGGGGCGCTGTGCCTCGCCGGGGTCGCCGTGGCCCGCAGCAAGCGGCCGGACGTGGCGCCCCGCTCACCCGTTCGGCTCACGCGAACCCGCCAGGATGGCGATGTGATCTAGCTTGGCACCCACCCAGTCACCAGAGAGGGGTTCCGATGTCCGACCAGCACGCCCGGGCTGAGGCGTTCGCCCAGTTGCACCGGGGTCCGGGGGCCTTCGTGGTGGCCAACGCGTGGGACGCGGGGACCGCGCGGCTGCTGACCGGGCTCGGCTTCCGCGCGCTGGCCACGACCAGCGCGGGTCTGGCCTTCACCCTCGGTCGCGCGGACGGCGCCAACCTGGTGAGCAGGGCGGAGACGCTGGCCAACGCCACGGCGATCATCTCGGCCACCACCCTGCCGGTGTCCGCCGACCTGGAGAACGGCTTCGGTGACCAACCGGAGGACGTAGCCGAGACCATCCGGCTCGCCGGGGAGGCCGGGCTGGTCGGCGGGTCGATCGAGGACGCGACCGGCCGGGACGACGACCGGATCTACGACCTCGGGCTCGCCGTGGAGCGGATCACCGCCGCCGCCGAGGCCGCCAGGGCGCTGCCGTTCCCGTTCACCCTCACCGCCCGCGCGGAGAACTTCCTGAACGGCAGACCCGACCTGGACGACACCATCCGCCGGTTGCAGGCCTTCGCCGAGGCGGGTGCGGACGTGCTCTACGCCCCGGGCCTGCCGGACCTGGACTCGATCAAGGCCGTCTGCGCCGCGGTCGACAAGCCGGTCAACGTGCTCGCGGCCGGACCGGCGGCGCGCTGCTCGGTCACCAAGCTGGGCGAGCTCGGCGCCCGCCGGATCAGCCTCGGCTCGGCCCTGCCCAGGGCCGCGCTCACCGCCGCCGTGCTCGCCGCGCAGGAGATCGCCGAATCGGGCACCTTCACCCTGACCACCGGCGCCATGAGCTACGCGCAAGCCGACGCGCTGATCGACTGACCGTGGAGGACACCCGATGACCCACCTGTGGCTGCGGCACGAGGTGCGAACCACCGAGCGCCGTGCCCCGATCGTGCCCGACGACGCCCGCACCCTGGTCGACGCCGGGATCACCGTCACCGTCGAGGACTCCCCGCAACGCGTGTTCGACACCGGCGACTACGCGGCGGCGGGCTGCGCGGTCGCCGAGACCGGTTCCTGGGTCGACGCCCCGGACGACGTGTTCGTCGTCGGCCTCAAGGAACTCCCCGACGCCCCAGCGGAGTTGCGCCACCAGCACGTCTACTTCGGACACGCGTACAAGGGCCAGGACGGCGCGGCCGCACTGCTCGACCGGTTCACCTGCGGTGGCGGCGCGCTGCTCGACCTGGAGTACCTGACCGGTGCCAACGGCCGCAGGCTCGCCGCGTTCGGCTACTGGGCCGGGTACGTGGGCGCCGCGCTCGCCGTCCTGCACCTGCGCGGCTCGCTCACCACACCGCTGCGCCCGTTGACCCGTGACGAGCTGGACACGGCACTGCGCGGCCACGTCGACGCCCGTGCCCTCGTCGTCGGCGCCCTGGGCCGCAGCGGTCGGGGTGCGCTGGACGCCCTGGCCGTCGCCGGGCTCGACGCGACCGCGTGGGACCTCGCCGAGACCCGCGACCTGGACAAGCCCGCCCTGCTGGCACACGACCTGCTGGTCAACGCCGTGCTCACCACGACGCCGGTGCCCCCGTTCGTCACCGACGCCGACCTGGACACGCCGGGGCGCACGCTCTCGGTGATCTCGGACGTGACCTGCGACGTCACCTCCGACTGCAACGTCCTCCCGGTGTACGACCGGATCACCGACTGGGACGAACCCGCCCGGCGGCTGCGCGCGGACCCGCCGGTCGACATCATCGCCATCGACAACCTGCCGTCGTTGCTGCCGAGGGAGGCGAGCGTGGCGTTCTCCGCGGACCTGACCCCGCTGCTGCGCACCCTGGGCCACGGCGGCGACGAGTGGGCGCGGGCGTTGGAGCACTTCCGCACCGGCGTGGCGAAGGAGGCCATCAATGGCTGAGACCGTGCACTGGGTCGGCACCGGCCTGTCCACCGGCGGCGGCGTCCGCGTGCTCGCCGACACGGCCGACATAGTCCTCTATGGACGGACGAGGGACAAGGCCGCCGCGTGCATCGACCGGCTCGCGCTCACCGGCCGGGTCGCGCCGCGCGCGCTCGACGATTTGGACCCCGGCCGCGGTGACGTCGTTGTGTCGATGCTGCCCGCGACCGAGCACGTCCGACTGCTGAAGTTGAGCCTGGCCAACGGTTCCCACTTCGCCAACACCAGCTACGTCTCGCCCGAGATCGCCGGGTACGCCGACGCGGCCCGCGACGCGGGGGTCGTGCTGCTCACCGAGGCCGGGCTGGACCCGGGCATCGACCACCTGCTGGCCCACGACCTGATCGCTCGGGCCGAGGTCGAAGGTCCGGCGACGGCGACGTTCACCTCCTACTGCGGCGGCATCCCCGCGGTGCCCAACGAGTTCCGGTACCGGTTCAGCTGGGCGCCGAGGGGCGTGCTGACGGCGCTGCTCTCGCCCGCCCGCTACATCGACGGCGGCGTGGAGACGGTGGCCGAGCGACCGTGGGAGGCCACGACCGGTCACGTGCTGCGCGGGGAGCGGTTCGAGGCGTACCCGAATCGCGACAGCCTGCCGTTCGTCGAGCAGTACCACCTGCCCAGCCACTGGCGGCTGGAGCGGTTCGTGCGCGGGACGCTGCGGTTGGACGGGTGGCGGCAGGCGTGGGAGCCGGTGTTCGCCGAGCTGCGCGACCCCGATCCCGACCGGATCACCGCGCTGGCCGCGGATCTCGCCGCCCGCTACCCGACGACCGAGGCCGACCGCGACCGGGTCGTGCTGGCGGTGGCGCTGACGGTGCGCGGCGACGACGGCGCGGAGTGGTCGGGGGAGCACGTGCTCGACGTGGTCGGCGACGACAACGACAGCGCGATGGCCCGACTGGTGTCGACGCCGCTGGCGGTCGGGATCGCCGACGTGCTCTCGGGTGCGCTGGCACCGGGCCTGCACCGCGCGGCGGAGACCGTCGACGTGTCCCGCCGGTGGCTGGAAAAGCTGGAGCGGCAGGGGATCGCCGCGCGTTAGCGTTCCACCGTGGACGTGGTCGACGAGTGGAAGTCCGCCGAATGGCAGGCGGGCGCGCAGGACTGGCTCGACGAGCGGCTGGCCGACGCGGGGATCACCCGGGTCGGCCCGCTGACCGAGCACAAGGTGCGGACGTGGGCCGGGGTGTTCAGCGCCGCCACCACGGTCGGACCGGTGTGGCTCAAGGCGACCACCCCGGGTACGGCGGCCGAGGTCCGGCTATACGGGGTATTGCACGCCGTTGCGCCAGAACGGGTGCTGGCCCCGATCGCGACCGATCTGGCGCGCGGCTGGATCGTGCTGCCCGACGGCGGACCGACGCTGACCGACCCGCGCGAGATGATCGATCGCCTGGCGCCGTACGGGCAGATGCAGCGCGACCTCGCCCCGCACGTCGACGCCATCCTCGCCGCCGGGGTGTCGGACATGCGGCCGCCGCGGCTGCCGGAGCGGTTCGCCGAGGCGCTCGCGGTGATCGACGGCGTGCCACCGGAGATCGCCGCGCTCGCGCCGCGGGTGGCGGACTGGTGCGCCCGGTTGGCCGAGTCACCGGTCCCGGTGAGCATTGACCACAACGACCTGCACGCGGGGAACTTCTTGCGGGACGGGCGGTTCTACGACTGGGGCGACAGCGTGGTGGCCCACTCGTTCGCGTCGATGCTGGTGCCGCTGTCGATGCTCGGCGCCGACAGCGACCGGGGGCGCGACGCGTACGTCGAGGCGTTCACCGATCTCGCACCCCGAGCCGACCTGGTCACGGACCTGGAACTGGCCTGCCGGGTCGGCAAGATCGCCAGGGCGCTGACCTGGCACCGGGCCGTCGCGGGTAGCGCGGGACCGTTCGCAGACGCGCCACGGGCCCAGCTGGTTGCCTTGGCGAAACCGTCCTTTTTCGACTGATTCACCACTACGATGCCCGGAACCGGGTCGGCCAGGTAGCCGTCTATCCCGATGACTTCGACCCAGAGGGGGCAGACATGGCGGACATCGAATACCGCTTCGGTACCGGGGAGAGCGCCCCGAACGTGCACCACGGCCAGGCGGACGCGGACGTGGACGGCGACGGGACCAACGACGCCATCGCGGTCGACTTCGACGGGGACGGCCGCTACGACGACCGGATGTGGGACTCCGACGGTGACGGCGTCGCCGACACCGCGCTGCTGGACTACAACGACGACGGCGTCGCCGAGTCCGCCTACAACGACCCCACCGGCCTCGGCACGTGGAACGAGAAGGGCATCGGCGGCGACGAGGCGGGCGACCTGCCCCCCGCGCACCCGACCACCTCGGACGCGCCCACCACCGACACGCCCACCTCTGACACGCCGACCACCGACACCCCGGCCACCGACGCGCCTGCCGACGACCAGACCCAGGACGTCCCCAGCGACGTCCCGGACGACGGCGCCGACCTGCCCCCCGCGCACCCCACCACGGACGACGACCCGTCGACCGACATCGAAGACGGCGACTTCGAGAACCAGCCCACCGACGACACCGCCGTCGACGACTCCACCACGGACACCACGGCTGACTCGACCGACTCGACCGAGGACGACACCACCCTCGACGACACCACCGACTCCACGACCGAGGACGACCCGTACGCCGACCCCCACAGCGACTCGGGCCTCGACGACAGCTACGACTCCTGCTCCCCGGACGACGCCACCGCCGAACCCACCGTCTCGGACTGGTACTCCGAACTCTCCTGACACCGCGCCACTCACTGGCCCCGCCCCACTCCCCCGGGACGGGGCCAGCGGCATGCAACCCCCGCGCGCCGTCGTGGCGTTCGCTGGATGTGAACCTGGCGAGTCGAGGTGCGCGGAAGAGGCAAGGTGGTTGACGACGACCTCGTCACCAGCCTGCGGGCGGCGGGGCCGCGACTTGGTCGTTCTCCAGGCGGCCGCAAGATCATCGTCGGAGGCATGCGCGGCAATCGAGGTGGGTCGAGCGTCACCGGTTAGCCTGGGGGCGTGTTCGGAACAGCCTCGTCCCTGAAGATCGGGCCATACGTCGTGGACCCGGCTGTGGTGCTCGCTCCGATGGCCGGGATCACCAACGTCGCGTTCCGCACCCTGTGCCGCGAGTTCGGCAGCGCCACCTCGCTCTACGTGTGCGAGATGGTCACCGCCCGCGCGATCGTCGAGCGCGACTCCAAGACGATGGAGATGATGACCTTCGGCGCGGACGAGTCGCCGCGGTCGCTGCAGCTCTACAGCGTCGACCCGAAGAACGTCACCGACGCCGTCACGATCATCGCGGGCGAGGGTCTGGCCGATCACCTGGACATGAACTTCGGCTGCCCGGTGCCCAAGGTGACCCGCAAGGGCGGGGGTGCGGCGCTGCCCTACAAGCGGCGGTTGTTCGCCGAGATCGTGCGGGCGGCGGTGCGGGCGGCGGGGGACATGCCGGTGACGGTGAAGTTCCGGGTGGGGATCGACGACGAGCACCTCACCTACCTCGATGCCGGGCGGATCGCTGAGGCGGAGGGGGCGGTGGCGGTCGCTCTGCACGCGCGGACGGCGGCGCAGCGGTATTCGGGGGAGGCCGACTGGTCGCGGATCTCGCGGCTGAAGGAGGCCGTGACGAGCATCCCCGTGCTGGGCAACGGTGACATCTTCAGTGCGGAGGACGCACTCAGGATGATGCGCGAGACGGGCTGCGACGGGGTCGTGGTCGGTCGCGGGTGCCTGGGCAGGCCGTGGCTGTTCCGCGAGCTGCACGCCGCCCTGACCGAGCAGCCGGTCCCGGCCGGGCCGTCGCTCGGTGAGGTCGCGGCGATCCTGCACCGGCACGCCGTGCTGCTCGCCGACCACCTCGGTGAGGAGAAGGGCCTGCGGGACCTGCGCAAGCACATGGCCTGGTACCTGCGGGGCTTCCCGATCGGCTCCGACCTGCGCAAGTCGTTCGCCATGGTGTCCGGGCTGCCGGAGCTGGAGGACCTGCTCGGCCAGCTCGACCACGACGCGCCGTACCCCGCCGAGGCTGAGGGGCCGCGCGGGCGGCAGGGCTCGCCGGGCCGGGTGGTGCTGCCGGAGGGCTGGCTGGACGACCCCGAGGACGCCGCCGTGCCGGAGGGCGCCGAGCTGATGCACTCGGGGGGCTGATGCGCGCGCTACCGGGCGTCCTCTTCGTCCTGCTCGCGGCGACCGGGTGCGCCACCGCGGTCACCGGGACACCGGTGCCCGCCACCGGGGTCACCCCGGGTCGGACACTGGTCAGCGAGTACTTCACCGAGCTCAACGAGGCCGGGGCGGACGGGGTGGGCGCGCAGCGGGAGTTCCTGCGGCGCACCCAGCACCCCGACTTCGACTCCGACTGCGACCTGGGGAACCTGACGCTGCGGGTCGAGCCCGCGCTCTCGACGCTGCGCACCGACCCCAAGTGGAAGCCGGAGAAGGCGAGCAAGGCGCCGCGCGGCACCGTCTACGTGGTGGGCGTGTCGGTGCGGATCCGGCGGGAGAGTGCGACGCTGGCCGAGCAGATCGGCTCGCAGCGGGTCGTGGTGCTCGACGGGAAGGCCTACGGCTTCACACCCTGCCCGACCCGGTGACTCCGAACGGGTGATACCGAGCGTGTGCGTATTGCGACCGATTCCCTGGTCAGTCACTTGTTTGGAGCAGTGTGGGGTCCACCAGTAGGGGGAATTCCTGCGTCCATGCGTCCCGGTCGCTCAAGCGCGGCGTCATTCCGGACGACACACACGTACGTAGGGAGGTGACCGCGGTGGCCGTTCTGGGACGAGGCGTCGCCAAGCCCGACCCCGACCAACGGGACAGCCCGTGGCGGGACCACCGGGTCAGCGAGCCGACAGTACCGCTGCGCCACCCCGCGATCACCGAGCGCACCGAGAACCCCGACGACCCGCCCGCGGACACGGCCAACCTGGTCAGCCTGCACGAGTCGATCGCGGCCCTGCTCGCCTCCCGCGGCCAGTACCGGCAGGCCTACCAGCACCTGCGCTCCGCGCTGGACCTGATGTCGGAGATGAGCGCGCCGCCGCAGATCCCCGAGCAGTTCCGCCGCGAGGTGGACCGGTTGCGCCGCGAGCACGCCGAGGCGCACGAGCAGAGCATCCGCGACAGCCTCACCGCCAGCTACAACCGCCGCTACCTCGACCAGCGGCTGGTCGACCTGGTCGCCGAGCAGGGCACCGCGGACGGGCTCGCCGTCGCGCTCGTCGACCTGGACTGGTTCAAGCAGGTCAACGACACCTTCGGCCACCTGGTCGGCGACCGGGTGCTGCAGCGGGTCGTGGAGCTGCTGCAGGACGGCCTGCCCGAGGGCGGGTTCTGCGCGCGCTACGGCGGCGAGGAGTTCGTGCTCGTGCTGCCCGGGATCGACCTGGCCGCGGCCGTCGAGATCGCCGAGGCCGCGCGCGGGCGGGTCGAGCGCTACCCATGGTCGAGCCTGGTCCTCGGGCTGCGGGTCACGGTGAGCATCGGACTGGCGCACGAACCGGCCATCCGAGTGGCGGACAACACACCCGCGGCTCCGGAGCGTCAGCTGCGCGAGGCCGACGCGCTGCTCTACACCGCGAAGCAGTCCGGGCGCAACGCTGTCGCATATCTGCTGGAGGGCACCGCTCACCTGGCCGGAGCGGCGGCGGGCCGCCGCGCGATCGTCACACCCCGGGCGTCAGCACGATAAGTGCCTCACCTGAGCAGGGCTACCCTGATCGGGCTAGAGCCATGCGCGGAACTCCGTACTGATAGTGAACGAATTGTGGTCTGCCATCGTCACGAGGGACAGCCATCCGTACTATCGCTCCGGCAGCGTGACACGATCGGGTAAGCAACCGAACGCGGCACAGCAACGTGTTGATAACCAACCGACAACGGTTCGCGCACAGCCGAGCCTCTGATGGAGGGAAGGAGCACGGGTGTCCGACGACCACGACCGCGCCCCGGGCTCCTCGCCCGGCGGCAAGCGCCGCGCCCCGGAACCGGCCGAGCAGCCCCGGCGCAGGCGCCGGTCCATGGAGGGCGCGGGCGGGGTCAGCGTGTCCGACCTGGTCGAGCGGCACAGCGGCTCCCGGTCGAACCTGATGCCGATACCCGAGGCGGACGAGCCGGACGAGGTACCGAGACACCAGCAGGGCGGCCGCCGCGCCGCCCCGGAACCGCCCGCCAGGCACTCCGCCGCCCAGAGCGCCGCCGACGACGCCCCGGACGTGCACCGCAACACCATCAGCTCCGGCGGCCGCCGCAGCGCCCCGGAAGTCCCCGCGCCCGAACCCGAGCCGTACCGGCCGGAGCCCCCGCGCGCCGAACCCCCTCGTGTCGAGCAGCCGAGGCCGGAGTCGCGCCGCGGCCGGACCGCAACCCACTCGGTCCCCGCCGACATCCTCGCCCAGTCCAAGGGCCAGCCCGTCGAGCGCCCGGCCCGCCCGGTGCGCGACGAGGTCGAGCGCCCCACCTCGGTCGCCGACCTGCTCGGCCCGACGGCCGTCGGGAAGCGGGCGAAGAAGGAGACCTTCGCCGAGTCGGCGAGCCGGGGCCGTGCGGACGCCAGGCGCTCGCTGCCGGGCAACCCGCCGCCGCCACCCGCGCGCCACACCGACGAGCAGCCCATCGGCCGCCGCGCCCGGGTCGAGCCTGAGGCCGACTTCCAGGAGCCCACCCGCTCCGAGCCGCGGCGCGCACCCGAACCCGCGGGCCGCCCCGAACTCCCCCGACGCAACCGTCAGGACGCGGCCGCCGCCGAGCCCGCACCCCGCTCGGAGCCGCCCCGTCAGCCACGCGCTGCCGAGCCGATCAGGCGCCAGGACCCCGCGCTCGGCGAGCCGATCCGCGCCGAGCGGCAAGGTCGCGGCCCCGCGCAGCCCCCGGTGAACGACCGGCGGCCCATGCCGGAACCGTCCCGACCCGACCGCCGGTTACCGGAGTCGGCGATCGGCGAGCCCAACCGGTCCGAACCACTTCGGCCGAACCGGCCCCTGCCGGACTCGGCGATCCGCGAGCCCAACCGGTCTGAGCCCCTGCGACCGAACCGGCCGCTGCCGGACTCGGCGCTGCGCGAGCCGACCAGGTCCGAGCCGCAGCGCGGTCCGAACGGCGGACGGCGCGGTCCCGCGCACCCCGTCGGCACCCCCGACTTCCCGCTCGACGAGCGCCAGGCCGGGCCGTTCTCGGAGAACCGGCCGCCGTCACCCGGTCGCCGCGGCCCGCAGGAACCGCTCGGCAGGCGCCAGCCCCAGCCGAGCGGTCAGTTCCCGATCGCCGACCAGGGCAGGCGCGGTCCGGACGAGCGGGCCCCGATGGGCCAGGGCAGGCCGCGTCGCCAGGACGACGCCGACCTCGGCGGTCCCCTCGAGTCGCCGCGCGGCACCGGTTCCCACCCGGCGCCCGGCCGTCGTCCGATGCCCGGCCCGACCGGGCAGCACCCGATCCCCGACCTCCCGGGTCGCCCCGGCGGGCAGCCGGTCCCGAACGGTCCCGCGCCCACCGGCGCGCACCCGATCCCCGGCAGGCCCAACGGCGGACGCGGTGTGGAACCCCCGCACGCCACCGGGAGCCACCCGGTTCCCAACGGCAACCGCCGTCCCCAGCCGGAGCCGGGCGTGCCCGGTCGCACCGGCGCGCACCCGATCCCCAGCCCGGACGCCCGCCGTCCCGGTCCGGACGGTCGGACCGGCGCCCACCCGATCCCGAACGGCCCCGCGCCCACCGGCGCGCACCCGATCCCCGGCCCCGTCGACCACGGTCAACGCGGTCCCGGCCCGGACATGCCCGGTCGCCCCGGTTTCCGCGGCGGACCGCTCGACGGTCCCCAGGGCACGGGCGCGCACCCCATCCCCGGTCGCGGTGAGCCGCACGACGGCCCCGGTCGGCTCGACTCCCCGCACGGCACCGGCAGCCACCCGATCCCGGGGCGCCCGCTGGACACCCCGCAGGGCACCGGAAGCCACCCCGTTCCCCGGCGCGGCGAGTCCAGCGGTGGCCACCCGGTCGTCGAGGAGCAGCAGCCCAAGCCGCGGATCCCGAGCCAGCAGCCGCCCGGCCAGTCGTCGATGCCGCCGGTGCCCGAGGGCAAGCTGACCCCGCCCGCCGGTGTGTCGCCGCAGGAGTTGGCCGGGCTCACCACCGAGATGGAGCCGATCGGCGAGGCCGTGCAGAAGCGGCGGCGGGTCGACCAGACGCTGGCGCGGTTCTCCAAGGTGCACGACGAGATGCGCGCCGAGGAGAAGGCCAAGAAGTCCAAGCGCATCAAGACCCCGTGGGGCTCGGACGCCGCCGAACTCGACGACAAGCTCGACGAGCTCGCCGCGATGCCCGCCGAGCCGACCGTGGTGGTCGAACCGGTCGACCGGCGCGCCGACAGCGACGGCGCGGGCCCCGACGACGATGACGACAAGCCCAAGCGCGGCCGGTGGTCGCTGCTGGCGAAGGTGTTCTCCGGATCGGCCGCCGTCGCCGTGTTCGCCGCGACCGGGGTCGGCTGGGGCGTCAAGGAGTGGGCGGACAACGCGATCGAGCAGGTCCGCGCGCTCGACCCGGAGTCCGAGTCCATCCAGAACGCCGCCGGGCAGCGCGGCGACGAGAACTTCCTGCTGGTCGGGTCCGACTCCCGCGAGGGCGCCGAGGCCGAGGAGGGGGTGGGCAACGCCAGCGCGGTGCCCGGGGCCCGCTCGGACACGGTGATGATCGCGCACATCCCCGCCGACCGCAGCCGCGTGGTGATCGTGTCCTTCCCGCGCGACCTGGAGATCAACCGGCCGGGCTGCGAGCGGTTCGACGCCAAGGCGGCCAAGTACACCGGCGAGCATGTCCAGCCGCTGAAGAACGCCAAGATGAACACCGCCTACCAGGTCGGCGGGCCGCTGTGCGTGACCAGGGTGGTGCAGGAGCTCTCCGGCCTGCAGATCACCCGGTTCGTCGGCATCGACTTCACCGGCTTCCGCGGCATGGTCGACGCGGTCGACGGCGTGAACGTCTGCGTCGAGCAGCCGATGTTCGACACCAAGCTGAACAAGTGGATCGTCAAGGAGGCGGGCACCGAGGTCATGCTGCGCGGCGAGCAGGCGCTGGACTTCGTCCGGGCCAGGCACGTGCGCGGCGACCCGACCTCGGACTACGGCCGCATCAAGCGCCAGCAGCGGTTCCTGTCCTCGTTGCTGCGCAAGGCGATGTCCGGCCAGGTGCTGCTCGACCCGTCGAAGCTCACCACCTTCACCGGCGAGGTCGCCAAGTCCACCTTCGGCGACAACATCGGCGTCGACTCGCTGATGCAGCTCGGCCAGTCGCTGCAGAACCTGGAGACCGGCCGGGTCACCTTCATCACCGTGCCCACCGTCGGCACGTCGAACTCGCGCGGCAACGAGGTGCTGCGCAAGGACGACGCGGACCGGCTGTTCCGGGCGATCATCAACAAGGAACCGCTGTCCGGCGAGGCACCCCCGCCACCGGCAACCGAGGGCGGCGGCACCCAGCAGCAGGCGGCGCCGCTGCGCGAGCCGGTCGACCCCAAGACGCTCAAGGTCCAGGTGCTCAACGGCGGCAACGAGACCGGCGGCATCGCCAGGCGCACCGCCGAGAAGCTCGAGGCGTTCGGCTTCACCGTCGTCCAGGTCAACCCGACCGCCCCGGTCGCGCGGTCCGTCGTGCGCTACGGCAAGGGCCACGAGGCGGCCGCGCAGACCCTCGCGTCGACCGTCCCCGGCGCCACGCTGCAGGAGGACCCGTCGATGTCGGCGGCCCTGGTGCTGGTGATCGGCCCCGAGTTCACCGGTCAGATCGTCGCGCCCGGCACCCCCGGTGCCCAGACGCCGACGCCCAACCCCCAGCCGCTGCCGGACCTGTCCACGGTCAACGGCTCGGATGTGACCTGCGCCTAGACGCGCCCCGTTCACCTTCGCTTCACCTGGGGATGGCGCATCTCCGCGAACGTGCCTCTAGGCTGTGCGCATGCGTGAGGCCTACCATCTCGAACTCGGTCAGCTGGCCACCAAGCTCGCGGGCATGTGCTCCAAGGTCGCCGAGGCGATGGAGCTCGCCACGCGTGCGCTGCTCGAGGCGAACCTGAGCATCGCCGAGCAGGTGATCAGCGGGGACGAGGCAATCGACGACGCCCGCTCGGAGTGCGAGGAGCAGGCGTACGCGCTGCTCGCCCTGCAGGCACCGGTCGCGACCGACCTGCGGACCGTGCTCGCCGTCATCCACGCCGCGGAGAGCCTGGAGCGGATGGGCGACCTCGCCCTGCACGTGGCCAAGGTCGCCCGCAGGCGGCACCCGGCACCCGTGCTCCCCGAGCAGGTGCACGGCTACTTCGCCGAGATGGGCCGGATCGCGGTCACCTTGGCGCGCAAGGCCGAGGAGGTCATCGAGAGCAAGGACGTCGCCGCGGCGCGCGCCATCGAGGACGCCGACGACGAGATGGACGACCTGCACCGGCACCTGTTCACCCTGATCATGAACAAGGAGTGGGAGCACGGCGTCGCGTCCGCTGTGGACGTCACGCTGCTCGGCCGCTTCTACGAGCGCTACGCCGACCACGCGGTGTCGGTCGCCAAGCGCGTCGTGTTCGTGGTGACCGGCCGGATGCCGGGCACCACCAGCGGCGACGACCTGTAAGTCCCCCCAGTCCGACCACCGCCCCGCTCGGACCACCGAGCGGGGCGGCTTTCGTCTCAGCGCCTCGGCGTGGCGGTCGCGATCAGCTCGTCGAGCTGGCGGATCAACCTAGCCGCGTCGGCGGGGGAGTAGGTCGCGCGGATGGCACCGTCGGGCTGGGGACGGCTCACCGACAGGTAGCGGCCGGACTCGGTGTCGATCCAGCCGACCGTGCCCGCCTCCACTTCCCTGCCGTGGCGCCCCTTCCCGACCACCGAGTAGAACCCGAAGCCGGTGCGCGGGCGCTCCAGCATGGTCGCCGCCAACCGCAGCTGCGTGTCCGAAGTGGACCTCGCGGCGCGGACCGGGCGCACGAAACCGCCCTCCTGGGCCACCGGCGCCTCGGTCACCATCACCGACTGCCCAGGGCCAGCCTT
The DNA here is from genome assembly GCF_024171945.1 of Actinokineospora globicatena. Lineage (GTDB taxonomy): Bacteria > Actinomycetota > Actinomycetes > Mycobacteriales > Pseudonocardiaceae > Actinokineospora > Actinokineospora globicatena. Next base: position 1,292,185 of record NZ_JAMTCR010000002.1, on the reverse strand, counting down.
GGCCGCGGGCAGCAGGTCGACCAGCGCCCTGGCCACCGAACTCGGGGCCATCAGGTCGAACCGGATCGTCTGTCCCTCTTGGACGGCCAGCACCGCCGTCGTGCCGAGGACCGCGGCCCGCGCCCTGACCGGGCGGTCCTTCTCGACGGTGCCCATCACGCCGATGCCGACGTCGTGCTCGCTGGTGATCCGCAGCGCCGTCTCGACGTCGTGGTCGAGCTGGTCGCGACCGACGAGTCCACGACCGTAGAGGTCGGCGAACACCGCCTCGGCGATCCGGCCGCGGTCCTCGGCGAACCGGCCGAAACTGGGCACCTCGAACGGGAACAGCCTCGGGCTGACCCCGAGCACCTGGCCGAGGACGTCGACCGCGGCCAGCGACAACGTGAACGAACGCGGCACCGGCGCTATCCGCCGATCACCGGTGGCGCGGTCATCTCGTCGGTGCCGAACACCTCGTCCGGGTCGGCCTCGACGAGGTACGACGGGCGGGTGTGCTCCTCGTCCTCTCCACCCTGGCCGCGTCCACCGCCACCGCCCATACCGCCCATGCCCGCGCCGCCACCGCGACCGGCCGCGCCAGCGGCACCGCCACGGCCCATGGCCGCCTGCTCTGCGGCGAGCGCGCCAGCCCCGGCACCCATGCCGGGGCCGAGGGCACCAGCGCCGGAACGCGCGCCGAAGCCACCGCCGCCGCCACCGGTCCCGCCGCCACCACCGCCGCCTGCTCCGCCACCACCGAAGCCACCGCCGCCCGCCCCGCGACCGCCGCCGAAGCCGCCACCACGCCGGGTGACGTCGTCACCGCCACCGAAGGGACCAGCGCCGGGCATCGGGGCCAAACCACCGGGCAGACCCGGGTTCGGGTTGGGATTGGGGTTCGGATTCGGGTTGGGGAACGGGCGCCCGGGGTTGCCACCGGGGTCGCCGGGCGTCCAGTTGCCGGGGTTAGTGCCACCGGGGTTCGTCCCACCCGGAGTCGTGCCGCCGCCGGGGTTCGTACCGCCGCCGTTGCCCGGCTGGAAGCCGCCACCGTTGCCGGGGAGCTGGTTGTAGCCGCCGGTGCCGTTGCCGTTGCCATTGGACGGGGAGTAGCCCCCGCCGGTCCTGTCGCCGCCGCCGCGGACGTTGACGTCGTCGCCGCTCGGGTCGGTGACGCCCTTGCCGTCGTCGCCGGTCTTCGGGTCGTCGCCGGTCGAATCACCCATCGTGGGGGGCGCGGCGAACGCGGGCATCGTCGACGACGTACCCAGCGAACTGTCGTAAGAGGTGACCACCCTGGCCGCCTCCGCGCGCGCGGACTGGCTCTCCCGGTAGTCGTTCATGTACGTCGCGGACTTGATGACCAGGTCGATCGGGTTCGTCGTCCTCATCAGATCCCGGTTCGCCGCCGCCGCGTCGAACGGGACCTCCTCGGGCATCGAGTTCTTCGCGTCGGCCAACGCCGCCGACTGCAACCCGGCCTGCGTCCCGGCCAACTGCGCGCTCTGCCCGGCCGTGCCGACCCAGTTCCCGATGCCCACCATGAACAACCGCGCCGAGTCACCGGCCTCGCCCTGCCAGTCCGCCTGGCTGTCGTTGATCGCCGACGCCACCTCGGACTGGAACCGGGTCATCGCGTTGCCCGCGTTCAGGTACAGCTCACCCATCTCCCCGACCTGGTCGGGGTCGACGTCCTGGGTCACCATCGGCTTGAGCTCGCCGTGCGCGTAGTTGCTGTAGTTCGAGCACTGCATCCCCGGCGGCTGCCTGGTGTCCAACCCCGCGGCCAACTCCCGCGCCTGCGCCGTCATCTCCTGGCTGTACTGCTGATCGATCTCGCTGTTGCGGTTGAACCGCTTCATCAACCCCGGCCAGAACGGCGCGTCATCGATGTCCTGGTCGACCTGCTGCTCAGCCCGGTCGTGCACGTCCGAACTCGTGTCGGACGTCCCCTTCCGATCGATGTAGTACCTGCTGCTGGAATCGTACGTCCGGTCGTACCCAGCCGCGCTCGGGTCGTACCCAGGACTACTCGGATCCGAGACGTCCACCGTCCCCTGATCCCCCTGGTGCGGCGTGTACGCCGTCCGCGCCTGTCCAGGCATGACCTACCTCCCAGCTACCTCAGGGCAATTCAGGTTCAACAAGCTTCGCCGCGTCCAACGCGGTCGCACACAACTTCTGCCCATCGCCACCACCGGCTTGGACGTCGACTCGAGTCTTCTCGGACAACTCGAGCGAGATGGCGCAGACCAAGCCACCAGGACCGATCGACTGCGCGGCACTCCTCGAGCCCACCTTGATTGGCTCGATCTCCCCCTCGGCGACGATGTCCGCGAGGCCACCATCGGTCACGATGTAGACGGCAAGGGTGTAGCTGTCCGCGATACTCCCCTTGTCGACGCGCCATTCACAGTAGGGCCGCTTCTTGCCCAGGTCGACCTCGTCAGGTCCACTCGTGACACCGAGCGACTTCGCCGCCGAGGAGGACAGCAACGCGCACGGCTTCAACGCCGGGACTGGCGCGGTAGTCGTCGTCTTGGGCGCACGAGTGCTCGTCGTGGTGGGTGCAGTGCCACCACCGCCGCTGGGAATCGGACTTCCTGTCTGCTCGCTGGTGCACGCGGACGCGACCAGCGCCAAGACAGCGACGAACACCACTGAAAACGATCTCTTCACTGACCCCCCATACGTCATTGCCGCGCGCACCCCATCAGTACCGGATCGCGTTCTCGTCATCGGTCTGCCGGTAGTTCGCCATCGCCTGCTTGATGCCTTCCTCGGCCTTGACCAGGGACTCGCGAAAGCTGGTCAACTGCGTGAGGAAGCCCTGATCGTCAACGGCGACCTGCTGCATGTAGGGTTTCATGACCTGGGCGTTGTTCGAGGTTCCGAGCTGGGGAGTCTGAGCGAGGGCACGCAGCCGGTTGGACTGGCTGTCGACCCAGGCGGCCATGTTGCGGATGGCGGCCAAGAGGGCCTCGCCGCCGCGTTCGTTGACGGCGAAGCGGCCGGAGGCGGCGTTGCCCGCGAAGTCGTTCATGGCGCGGCCGATGGCGCTGAGCGGGGCGCCCGGCCCTTCGTCGATGTACATCGTTGCCCCCGAAAACCGTTCGGACTCCGTGGGCACCGTACCAACTGCCCGTGGGGCCCGTCCTGGTTGTGACGCATCCGGGGTGGTGTCCGGTTCCGTCAGGGCAGGGCGGGTTCGACCTGCTTGGCGGCCTCCATGGCCGGGCCGCACAGCGCCTCGGGGTCCTCGCCGGTGGCCTGGACGTCCACCCGGGAGGTGGGGGTGATGCCCAGGCCGAGGGCGCAGCCCGCCGTTCCCCTGGTGAAGTAGCGGGCCGCCTCGTGCTCGCCGACGTTGAGGTACTCGATCTCCTTGTCGGTCTTGATGTCGGCGACCCCGGTCGACTCGTAGATCACCACAGCGATGGTGTAGCTCTCGGCGACGGTGCCCTTCTCGACCCGCCACTCGCACTGGCGGGACTTGGAGGTGCTGGTCGACTTGCCCGCGCCGGTGATGCCGAGCGGCCGCAGCGCGGCGGCGGGCAGCAGCTCGCACGGCTGCGCGGCCTGCAGGACCCGCGGGTCGGGCACCGGTCGGCGGTTGGTCGAGGTGGGCCCGGTCGGCGCGCCCGCGGCGGGGACGGGGGTGCCCGCGGTCTGCGACGAGCAGGCGGCGCACAGCGCCACGAGCAGGGCGGCCGGGACATGCCAAGGACGGCTCACTGATCTCCCCAACGACAATCGACGGTGAGCGGACCCCGCCGGGACGGTACCAATGACATCTCAGGCGCGGTCCGGACTCCTGGCAAGTCGCCCGTCTGGAGCAGTGTGCCTCGATGGTCGAGGGGGTGGGGGTGGCTGGGCAAGGGATACTGCTCGGCTGCGCCATCGCGGGGAGGTCGGCTCGCCTTCGGCATTGCAGCTAGGCGCGAGAATGCGAAGAGCTCGATGGGGCGAACTTGTTTTGCGCGGGGCCCCTACGACACCCGGGGAAGGGCTAAAAGCAGGGGGCCACAGAGCGGCCCTCCCTGCTGCCTGTCGACGCTACGGGTGCCGTCCCCCCACACAAAACAAGTCCGCCCCATCGAGCACTTGGCACCAGCGCCGTGGTGGAGCGGGTGTCGGCCAACGTCGGTAGCGGGCGTCTTGGGGCCAACGTTGTTGGCGGAGGCTTAGGGCAATGCAATGGAAAGCACAACGGGGCTGGGTGCGTGGTGCACCCAGCCCCGTGTGGTCGAGAGGGGATCAGCCGAAGCGGCCGGAGATGTAGTCTTCGGTGGCTTTTTGGGTGGGGTTGGAGAAGATGCGCTCGGTGTCGTCGAGTTCGACGAGGCGGCCGGGTTGGCCGACGCCTGCGAGGTTGAAGAAGGCGGTCTGGTCGCTGACGCGGGCGGCTTGTTGCATGTTGTGGGTGACGATGACGATGGTGAAGTCCTTCTTCAGCTCCTGGATGAGGTCCTCGATCGCCAGGGTGGAGATGGGGTCCAGGGCGGAGCAGGGCTCGTCCATCAGCAGGACGTCGGGTTGGACGGCGATGGCGCGGGCGATGCAGAGGCGCTGCTGCTGGCCGCCGGAGAGGCCGCCGCCGGGGCGGTTGAGGCGGTCCTTGACCTCGGCCCAGAGGTTGGCGCCGCGCAGGGCCTGTTCGGCGACCTCGTCGAGCTTCTTGCCGTTGCGCTCACCGGCGAGCTTGAGCCCGGCCACGACGTTGTCGCGGATGGACATGGTGGGGAACGGGTTGGGGCGCTGGAACACCATGCCGATGGTGCGGCGCACGGAGACCGGGTCCACGGTGGAGGCGTAGATGTCCTCGCCGTCGAGCAGGACCTTGCCCTCGGCGCGGGCGCCGGGGATGACCTCGTGCATGCGGTTGAGGGAGCGGAGCACGGTGGACTTGCCGCACCCGGACGGGCCGATGAAGGCGGTCACGTTGCGCGGCGGTACCGCCAGCGACACCCCGTCGACGGCGTGGAACTTGCCGTAGAAGAGGTTGAGGTCCTTGACATCGATGCGCTTGGCCATTGTCCCGCCTACTTCGTCTTCAGAGAGGTCAGCCGCGAGATCAGCGATCCCAGCAGGTTGAACACGGTGATGATGAGGATCAGCGTGACCGCCGCGCCCCAGACCCTTGCCTCGCCGACCTCGTTGGTGGTCAGCCGCTCCGAGGTCATCAGCAGCGGCAGCGACGCCATGGAGCCGCCGAACGGGTCGTAGTTGATGAACGTGGTGTAGCCGACGAGCACCAGCACCGGCGCGGTCTCACCCATGACGCGGGCGATGGCCAGCGAGATGCCGGTGATGATGCCGGACATCGCGGTCGGGATGACGATCTTGACGATGGTCTTCCACTTGGGCACGCCGAGCGCGTAGGCGGCCTCGCGCAGTTCGTCCGGGACGATCTTGAGCAGTTCCTCGGTGGTGCGCACGACGACCGGGATCATCAGCAGCACCAGGGCGAGCGACACCGCGAACGCGCTGCGCGGCATGCCGAGGGTGGTGATGCACAGCGCGTAGATGAACAGCGCGGCGACGATCGACGGGACGCCGGAGAGGATGTCGACGGTGAAGGTCACCGCCTTGGCCAGCCGGGACTGCTTGCCGTACTCGACCAGGTACACCGCGACCAGGATGGCGATCGGCACCGCGATGACGGCGCAGATCAGGCCCTGCAGCAGGGTGCCGATGATCGCGTGGTAAACGCCGCCGCCGAACTGGCGGGAGGTGAGCCCGGCGAGCGACTTCTGCCACCAGTCGGCGTTGAGGACGTACTGGAAGCCCTTGGCGATGACGGTGATCAGCAGCCACACCAGCGGCGCGAGGGCGAGCACGAAGGTGAGTCCGACCAGGATGGTGGCCAGCCGGTTCTTGAACCGGCGGGAGGAGTTGATCTCCTGGAACGCGGGCGGCGCCGCGGGCCGGTTCAGGTCGGTCGCGGTGCTCATTCGTACTCCTTGTGGCCGGCGATGATGGACCGGGCGAACGCGTTGACCACGAAGGTGAGCACGAACAGCACCAGGCCCGCGGCGATGTAGGCACCGGCGCCGCGCGGGTCGTTGAACTCCTGGGCGGCGCGGGCGATCTTGGACGCGATGGTGTCACCGCCGTCGAAGAGGCTGAAGCCGAAGTGCGACGTGGTGGAGCTGAGGATGATCAGCACCGCGATGGTCTCGCCGAGCGCACGGCCGAGGCCGAGCATGGAGGCGCTGATGTAGCCCGCGCGGCCGAAGGGCAGCACGGTGGTCCGAACGACCTCCCACTTGGTGGCGCCGAGCGCGAGCGCGCCCTCGACCTGCATCGGCGGGGTGCGGTCGAAGACCTCGCGGCTGATCGCGGTGATGATCGGCAGCAGCATGACCGCGAGCACGATGCCCGCCGTGAAGATCGTCTGGCCGATGGCCAGGTTGGAGGTGCCGGTGGCGAACAGCGGGATGAACCCGAGGTTCTCGTTGAGCCAGGTGCTGACCGGCGCGAGCGCGGGCGCCAGCACGTAGGCGCCCCAGAGGCCGTAGATGATGGAGGGGACCGCGGCGAGCAGGTCGACCAGGTAGGCGAACGGCCTGGCGAGCCTGCGCGGGGCGTACTGGGTGAGGAACAGCGCGATGCCCAGCGAGACCGGCATCGCGATGATCAGCGCGAAGACCGAGCTGAACACGGTGACCAGGAGCAGGTCGAGCACGCCGAAGGCGAGACCGCCCTCGGGGTCGGCGTCCCAGTCCCGGCCGAACAGGAAGTTGGCCTGGTTGTCCGCGAGCGAGGGGATCGCCTGGATGAGCAGGAAGACCCCGATGAGCGCGATCATGGCGACGACGAAGACGCCGGAACCGACGGTCAACGCCTTGAAGATCTTGTCACCCGGACGGGTGATCACCTTGGGGGGTTGGGCGGGGGTCCCGCCAGAACCCTGCGGAGTGGAAATCGGTGCCTCCGGTGCGGTGTCGGGCGCCGCGCCGCCCCGGGCGCCCCTGGCTAAACCAGGGGCGCCGGGGCGTCCGACAGTGTCGGAATCGCTCATGTCGTCGTCGTTCTCGACTCGCAGTGTGCCAGGTGGACTTACGCGATGGCCTTGATGGCGTCGAGCAGCTTGGCCTGGAACTCGTCGGGCAGCGGGACGTAGCCCGCGTCCGCCAGCGCGCTCTGGCCGTCGGTGGCGGCCACGTTCAGGAACGCCTTGACGGCCTTGGCGGTGTCGGCGTCGTAGCCCTTGGAGCAGACGATCTCGTAGGTCGCGAGCACCAGCGGGTACGCACCGGCGGTGTTGCTGGCGTAGAGGGCGTCGAGGTCGAGGACGAGGTCGTGGCCCTCACCCTTGACCTTGGCGGACTTGATCGCCGCGGCGGCACCCTGGGCGCCGAGCTCGACCGCGCCCGAACCGCTGTCCAGCTTGGCGGCGGAGAGCTTCTTGTCCTGGACGTAGGACCACTCGATGTAGCCGATGGTGCCGTCACCGGCGCTGATGGCGTCCGCGACACCCGCGGAGCCCTGGGCACCCTGGCCGACGCCGCCGTTGAACTTCTTGCCCGCGTCCTTGGTCCACGCGCCCTTGCCCGCGGCCTTCAGGTACTTCTGGAAGTTGTCGGTGGTGCCCGACTCGTCACCGCGGTAGATGACGGTGATGGCCTTGTCCGGCAAGGTGGCGCCGGTGTTGACCGCGGCGATGGCCGGGTCGTTCCACTTGGTGACCGCGCCGCTGAAGATCTTGGCCGCGACCTCGCCGGTCAGCGTGACGCTGGTGACGCCGTCGAGCTTGTAGGCGATGCCGACCGGGCCGAAGACCAGCGGCAGGTTCCACGCCGGGTTGCCCTTGCAGCGCTCGGCCGCCTTCTCGACCTCGCCCTTGTCCTTGTTCAGCGGGGAGTCGGAGCCGCCGATGTCGACGATGCCGCCGGTGAACTGCTTGACACCCGCGCCGGAGCCGGAGGGGGTGTAGGCCAACTGCTGGCCGGAGCACTTGGCGCCGTAGGCCGCGACGAAGGCCTCGATGGCGCCCTTCTGCGCGCTGGAGCCCTCAGCGACGAGGTCCTTCTTGCCACCGCACTCGACCTGGGTCGTGGCGGTCGGCGCGGGGGCAGCGGAGTTGTTGCCACCCGCCGGGGTGTTGTTGTCGCTGCCGCACGCGGTGAGCGCGAGTGCGCCCGCCGCGACGAGGCCGAGCACGGACACTGGCCGCTTGCTGATCACGGTGTCTTCCTCCAGGCAGGAGTGTTCTCAGGTCGCGACGTGACCCTACGTCCGCCGCCTCGCCGCGACGCTAGGCAGCACTAGTGGACGAATGCCCTTGACGGGGTGAACGCAGGGTGAACAAGCCCGTTTTCGTGACCGTTGCGATATGCGCGTCGCCTGGTCGTGGCTTTGTCGTGACCTGTACGTATGCGCTGAGTAACCGACTAGACGCTCGGTGCTTCTGCACGTGCATATTGAACGTCGGCGGCCGAACGGGTGAACCCCAATCGGCTGTAAACAGCAACCGCGGGGGCGTTGTCGGACTCGACGTAGAGGATGACCTCGGTCAGCCCCAGCGACCGCAGGTGCGCGAGCCCGGCCAGGGTCAGCGCCTTGCCGAGCCCACCGCCCTGCGCGCCCGGGTCGACACCGACGACGTAGACCTCGCCGACACCGCCCGGGTGCACCTTGGTCCAGTGGAACCCGAGCACCTGGTCGTCCGGGTCCACAGCCAGGAAGAACCCCGCCGGGTCGAACCACGCCTCGGCCTCGGTCGCCTCCACATCGGCGACGGTCAGCGCGCCCTGCTCGGGGTGCCAGTCGAAGGCCTTCTTGTTCACCTCGACCACGGCGGCCTCGTCCCGACCGGTCTCGAAGGTCCGCACCCGCACGCCCTCGCGCCACACCGGGTCAGGTAGGTCGGTCTCGGCGAGGTCGATGCGCATCGTCAGCAGCTCGCGAACCCGTGACAGGCCCTGCCGCTCGGCGATGCGCGCTGCCCCGGGGTGGTCGCCGTGCGCCCAGAACCGGGTCCCGTCGGCCGCCCGCGCGATGACCGCGTCGACGAGCGCGGAACCCACGCCCCGCCTGCGCGCGTCCGGCCGCACGAGGACCTCGGCGACCTGGCGACCGAAGGAGTCGCCGTCGGTGTCCAGGTGGGCGTAGCCGACGAGCTCGATCCCGTCGGTGGCCAGCAGGTGCTCGCCGCCGCGGAACTCGCGCGGCAGCGGAGCGCCCCCGGTGACCTCGGGTCTGCCGTCGGCCGCCGCCACCGCGAGCAGCAGCGGGCGGATCTCAGCCGCGGCGTCGGGGCTGTCGGGGCGCCAGGTCAGGTCGGTCACACCACCGAACCTACCCAGATCCGCGGCGCTCAGACGTCGACGCGCCTGCGGTCCGGGTCGTGGGACAGCTCGCGGCGGGCACCGGCCTTGGGCGGCTGGACGAACTTGTAGCCGACGTTGCGCACGGTGCCGATGAGCTGCTCGTGCTCGACGCCGAGCTTGGCGCGCAGCCGCCGGACGTGCACGTCGACGGTGCGGGTGCCGCCGAAGAAGTCGTAGCCCCAGACCTCCTGCAGCAGCTGCGCCCGGGTGAACACCCGGCCCGCGTGCTGGGCGAGGTACTTGAGCAGCTCGAACTCCTTGTAGGTGAGGTCGAGCGGGCGGCCGCGCAGCCGGGCCATGTAGGTGGCCTCGTCGATGACCAGCTCACCGAGGCGCAGCGCGCCGTCGACGGGGGCACCGGCGGGGCCGCGGGTGGTCAGCAGCCGCAGCCGGGTGTCGACCTCGGCGGGACCGGCGGTCGGCAGCAGGATCTCGTCGACGCGCCAGTCGCTGGTGACCGCGACCAGCCCGCCCTCGGTGACGACGGCGAGGACGGGGGCGCTGTCGCCGCCGCTGGTCAGCAGCCTGCACAGGCTCTTGGCCGCGACGAGGTCGGTGCGCGCGTCCACGATCACGGCGTCGCGCGAGCCCGCCTCGAGCAGGGCGGTGACCTCGGGGGCCTGGGTGCGCACGGTGTGCGGGAGGAGCGTGAGCGACGGCACCACGGTCGCGGGCTCGGGGTCGGCGGTCAGCAGCAGCAGGTCGAGGCTCATCACGAGTCCGCCTCTCTTGCGTGAATCCGCGCCGCGGCGTTGGGGTGCGGCCCCGGGTCGGGGTGGCGATTTCGGCTGGTCAGGACAATAGCCCGGAGTTCACGCGACTGTCGTGCCCGTGACGTCCGCGTCACACGCGCGGCGGCGTGGACCGGCACGACCGCCCAGCTCAGCGGGGTGGTGTTACGGCGGGGTAAATCCTGCGTCCACCTGTGCGCCACCCGCGATCGGCGGATTAGCCGGACGTCCGGAATTCGATTTGTGAATGGTGTGTCACCCCGCCGACCGGCGCCTCGGGCAACGCCGCGCGGCCCCGGCACGTCCTCTGGACGCGGGCCGGACCGGCTGCGCAATCATGGGGGCGTGCCGTAGGGGCCCGCAGCGGGTAGGTAGCTGTGGTGCGGCGGGTACGCGGCAGTGGACGTGACGTGACAAAGACGGGTGACGGGATGACGACGATGACGAACTCCGGCGCGAACACGGGTGGGCCGCCCGCGGCGCCCCGACGCCGCTCGAAGGCGGTGCGCAGGCTCGTCATCGCGCTGCTGGTGCTGGTGGCGCTGCTGGTCGCGGCCGACTTCGGCGCGGCGGCGGTGTTCGAGCACGAGGTGTCCAAGCGCGCGCAGCAGCAGTTCGACCTGCGCGACCACCCGTCGGTGAAGGTCGGCGGGTTCTCGTTCCTGCTGCAGGCGGCCTCCGGGGAGTACGACCTGGTGACCATCGACGCCAAGGGCGTCCCGGTGAAGGACACCCTGCGCGACGTCGACGTGCACGCCGACCTGCGCGGGGTGCAGGCTCCGCTGTCGGACCTGGTCGGCGGCTCGCTGACCCAGGTGCCGATCCGCGAGGTCGAGGGCCAGGTGCGGATCAAGGCATCGGACGTGAACCGGGCGATCCAGGAGAACTCCAACGAGGTCGTCTCGGCCATCACGAACCTGACCATCGACCCGGTGAGCGAGAAGACGGTCAACACCGCGCCCGCCGACGGCGAGGAGACCGAGGAGGACGGCGCGGAGGTCGCCGACCAGGAGGGCACCACCGCCGGGGTGAAGCTGTGCGGCACCGTGGCGATCGCGGGCCAGGAGACCGAGCTGTGCGTGTTCTCGATCGTCTCGCTGGCCGACGGGGTCGTCACCATCACCCCGAAGCGCCTCGAGCTGCGCAACGGCGGGTCGGACGTGAAGCTGCCGACGGCGATCCAGGGGAAGGTGCTGGAGCTGTTCGCCCGCAAGCTCGACCCGGGCAGCCTGCCGTTCAAGGTCACGCCGACGGCCGTCACCGTGGAGCGCGGGGTGCTCTCGGTCAAGGGCAAGGCCGAGAACCTGGTGCTGGGCCGCTGATGACCGGTCTCCTCGTCGCGCTGGGCACCGTGGCGGTCGCCATGGTCATCGGTTTCCTGGTCCGGTCGCTCGGCGGCCGGACCAGGCCGTCCACGGCGGGCGCGGTGCCCGACGAGCTGCGCCGGGTGCTCGCCCCGGGTGCCGCGGTGACGCTGGTGCAGCTGACCACCGAGTTCTGCGGGACCTGCGGGCAGGCCAGGGTGCTGCTCACCGGTCTCGTCGACGACACCCCCGGCCTCGCGCACGCCGAGGTCGACCTGACCGACCAGCCGGAGCTGGCCAAGCGCCTCGGGGTGCTGCGGACGCCGACCACCATCGCGGTGGACGCCGCGGGGGCGGAGCTGCTGCGCGTCGGCGGCGTCCCGAAACGTGAAGAACTGCTCACCTCGCTGCGGCCGCACCTGCCCGCCTGAAGCGGCCGCCACCTGCGCTTTCGCCGAGCGCAATGCCGATCTCCGGCGTCTCACCCACTGGACAGGCCTTCTCACGCCCGGGTCGGCGGCGGGTACTCTCGCCGCCGTGTCCAGCTTCCTGACCAGGCGCCGCGCGGTGGACTTCTGCCGCGTGCACAGCAGCCTGTGTCGGAGCGACTGACCGGGCGACCCCCACCGCGGCTCGACCGCGCCTGGCCGCCCTCACCGGACCCCACCCGTGTGCAGGTCAGGAGGCCACATGCCCGCACCCCCGCTCGCTCCCCGGCCGACGGTCGACCCCCGAGGCCCCCGGTTCGCCGCCTGGCTGACCAGTGCCGTCCTCGTCGTCGTGCTCGCGACCGGGTGGTGGCCGCTGCTGGCCGCCCAGGCCGTCGTGTTCGCGCTCGGCGGGTTCGCCGGGCTCCGCTACTCCCCGTACTCGGTGCTGTTCCGCGCCGTCGTCGCGCCCCGGTTGCGGCCGACCGACGAGCGCGAGGACGCCGCGCCGCCGCGATTCGCCCAGACCGTCGGCTTCGGCTTCGCCGTCGTCGGTGTGCTCGGCTACGCCCTCGGCGCGCCGACCGTCGGTGTCGTGGCGACCGCGCTGGCGCTGGCCGCCGCGTTCCTCAACGCCGCGTTCGGGTTCTGCCTCGGCTGCGAGGCCTATCTGCTGATCAACCGCCTGTCCGCCAAGCAAAGGAAAGTGGGAACCGCCCGATGAGCCGCGAAGACGTGCTGGTTTCGGCCGCGTGGGCCGAGGAGAACCTCACCGCAGGGGGGGTGGTGTTCGTCGAGGTCGACGAGGACGCCAGCGCCTACGACACCGGGCACATCCCGGGTGCGGTGAAGATCGACTGGCGCAACGACCTGCAGGACCCGGTGCGCCGCGACTTCGTCGACCGCGCGGGCTTCGAGAAGCTGCTCTCCGCGCGCGGCATCGGCAACGACGACACCGTGATCCTCTACGGCGGCAACAACAACTGGTTCGCCGCCTACGCGTACTGGTACTTCAAGCTCTACGGCCACCAGGCCGTGAAGCTGCTCGACGGCGGCCGCAAGAAGTGGGAGCTCGACGGGCGCCCGCTGTCCACCGACGCGGTGTCCCGCGAGGAGACCACCTACACCGCCCAGGAGCAGGACCTCTCGCTGCGCGCGTTCCGCCAGGAGGCGGTCGACGCGATCAACACCAAGAACCTGGTCGACGTGCGCTCCCCCGACGAGTTCTCCGGCAAGCTGGCCGCCCCTGCGCACCTGCCGCAGGAGCAGGCGCAGGTCAAGGGCCACATCCCGACCGCGATCAACGTGCCGTGGAGCAAGGCGGCCAACGAGGACGGCACCTTCAAGTCCAACGACGAGCTGCGCGAGCTCTACAAGGACGCGGGCCTGGACGAGGGCAAGGCGACCATCGCCTACTGCCGCATCGGTGAGCGCTCGTCGCACACCTGGTTCGCGCTGCACGAGCTGCTCGACTACTCGGACGTGAAGAACTACGACGGTTCCTGGACCGAGTACGGCTCCCTGGTCGGCGTGCCGGTCGAGGTCGGCGCCTGATTCACCGACAACCCCAGGCCGCGTCCACACCCAGGCGGCGGCCGGGACGGAAAGGACAGTCATGAGCTCTTGTGGAGCACCGGAGCAAGGCACCGCGCTGCCCGCGAACGTGGACGCGGGCAAGGAGGTCGTCCTCAACGGCAAGGTGACCAGCGGTGAGACCCCGGTCGGCGGCGCGTACGTGCGCCTGCTCGACGCCAGCGGGGAGTTCACCGCCGAGGTCGTCTCGTCCGCCGACGGCGACTTCCGGTTCTTCGCCGCCCCCGGCGAGTGGACCGTGCGCGCGCTGCACCGCAGCGGCAACGGCGAGGCCAAGGTCAGCGCCGAGGGCCCGGGCCTGCACCAGGTCGCGGTGTCGGTCGGTTAGGACTGCCGTCCCGGTCGGACAGGACCACAGCGAAGGCCCCGGGGTCGTGACCCCGGGGCCTTCCGCGTGCGAGCAGCACCACGCGTGGACCGGACGCCTGGGCGGTATCCTGCACCGGTGGAAATCTTCTTCACCTCGCTGTTGGTCCTGGTGGGCTTGTTGACCACCTGGTTCGCCGGGTACGTCGTCTACCGCCTCTACGCCGACCAGCGTTGATGCCCGCTGACGCGACTGGGCCAGTGCCCGGCAGCGGCGACGCGGCGATCCACGCGGCCGCCGAGCGCGCCGAGGTCACCGGGCACCGCAACGTCCCGCAGTTCGACGACCTGCCGATCCCGGCGGACACCGCGAACCTGCGCGAGGGCCCCGAGCTCAACGACGCCTGCCTGGCGCTGCTGCCCCTGGTCGGGGTCTGGCGCGGCGAGGGTGAGGTGGTCTACCCGACCATCGACGGCCCGTACAAGTACGGCCAGCAGATCACCTTCGCCCACGACGGCCGCCCGTTCCTGCACTACGAGGCGCGCGCGTGGCTGCTCGACGACGAGGGCAAGGTGATCCGCCCGGCCGCGCGCGAGACCGGGTTCTGGCGCCCGCAGGCCGACGACACCATCGAGGTGCTGCTGGTGCACGCCACCGGCGTCTCGGAGATCTACTACGGGTCGCCGCGCACGCAGACCTCGTGGGAGATCGACACCGACGTCGTGCTGCGGACCTCGTCGGCGAAGGAGGTCACCGCGGCGAAGCGGCTCTACGGGCTGGTCAACGGTGGTGACCTGGCCTACGTCGAGGAGCGCGCGATGGTCGGCCAGGAGCTGCAGCCGCACACCTCGGCGTACCTGCGCCGCGTGGTCGGCTGAACCGGGCGACCGGATGCGGCTGCGGCGGTGCGGACCGGACGCGGTGCTGGTCGAGGTCGACTCGCTGGGCGCGGTAGCCGCCGCCCGTGCCGCTCTGGTGGGACTGCCCGGTCTCGTCGAGTTGGTCCCCGCCGCCCGGACGGTCTTGGTGTCGTTCGAGCCGGGTTCGCCCGGGTTGCGGCAGGTCCAGGCGGTGTTGGAGCAGGCTGACCTGTCCGCCGCGCCCGTGGTCGACTCCGCTGAGGTGACCCTGCCGGTGGTCTACGAAGGTGCCGACCTGGAGCTGGTAGCGGAAACAGCTGGGTTGAGCGTCGCGGAGACGATCGCACTGCACTCGGGCGCGGACTACACCGTGGCCTTCTGCGGTTTCGCGCCCGGCTTCGCCTACCTGACAGGCCTGCCGGAGCCGTTGTGCCAACCCCGGCTCGACAACCCCCGCACGCGTGTACCCGCCGGATCGGTCGGTGTCGCCGGAGAGTTCACGGGCATCTATCCGCGTTCGTCACCCGGCGGCTGGCGGTTGGTCGCACGACTCGCCGATGACGCTGCCGCGCTGTTCGACCCGACTCGCGAACCTGCCGCGTTGCTCTCCCCGGGTGATCGCGTGCGCTTCGAGGCGGTGTCGTGAGCCGCGCGTTGACCGTGCTCGCCACCGGACCGCTAGCCCTGATCGAAGACCTCGGCCGACCTGGCCATGCCCACCTGGGCGTCCCCCCGTCCGGCGCCTTGGACGTGCCGTCGCTGCGCCTGGCCAACCGGCTGGCGGGCAATCCGGAGGGCGCCGCGGGCATCGAGTGCGTCCTCGGCGGGCTCGCGGTGCGGGCGGGGACGTCCTGCACGGTGGCGGTGACCGGGCCGAGCGTGCCGGTGCGGGTCAACGGTCACCTGGTCGACTCGCACGCACCGGTCCACCTGCGCGCCGACGACGTGGTCGAACTGGGATCGCCGCTGGCGGGGATCCGCAACTACCTGGCGGTGTCCGGCGGGATCGCGGTCCCGCCGCAGCTGGGGTCGAGGTCGACCGACGTGCTCTCCGGGATCGGCCCGGCCCCGCTGGCTGCGGGCGACGTGCTGCCGGTTGGGGACCCCGCCGGGCTACCGACCGGCGAGGACGCGGTGCCGCCGCTGAACCCGGTCGACTTCCTGTCCGTGCCGGTGGTGCTCGGCCCGCGCGACGACTGGTTCACCGGCGCGGGCGCGCAACTGGCGGCGTCGGTGTGGTCGGTGTCGCCGGAGAGCAACCGGGTCGGCCTGCGGCTGCTCGGCGATCCGCTGCGGCGCGCCCCCGGGTTCGACGGCAGGGAGCTGACCAGCGAGGGCGTGGTCACCGGCGCGATCCAGGTCCCCGCCAACGGCCGCCCCGTCGTCTTCCTGGCCGACCACCCCACCACCGGTGGTTACCCGGTGGTGGGTGTGGTCCCGGCCCGGCACCTGGCGGTCCTGGCCCAGGCAAGGCCGGGGACGCGGATCAGGCTGCGCGGCTAGATCAGGCCTTGGCGAGCAGGTACTGGTCGTTCCACCAGCAGTTGGACGAGGCCCGCGTCGCCGTGTAGGTCCAGCCAGCGGGCACGCGACAGGCCCAGAGCCCGGGCTCCGGCAAGGTCACGTAGTACAGCGGTTCGCAGCCCACGTCGGCCCGCACCATGACGTAGGTGTAGCCGGCAGGGACGGTGCGGCACGACCAGGAGTAGCTGGCCGCGCTCGCCTGCGGGGACAGCGTGGTGGCCGCGACCACCACCGCGGACACGACACCGAGGATCTTGCTGAGTCTCACGAGTTCCACCTTTCGCACTGGGACCCCGCGCGGGGTCGGTCCAGCACAGCAGGCGGGCCGCTGCCCGATCAGCCCCCAATTGGTTGAACCAATTTGGGTGTCAGTGGGATGTCAGTACTCGGCCTCGTAGAGCGTGGAGAGCTCGGCGCCGAGTTCGGTCGAGTCGGGGAGGGGGAGGCCGTCGAGGGTGTGCACGCGGGTCACCTTGCGGACGCTGGAGACCACGAACAGGGCGTCCGCGCCCGCTAACTCGTCGGCGCGCACCGGCTCGACCTTCGTCGACCAGCCCGCTCGCTCGGCGGCCCGGAACAGCGCGCCCTGGGTGGTGCCGGGCAGGACGCCGCTCGACGGCGGCGGGGTGCGCAGCGTGCCGCCACTGGCCACCACGATCGTCGACGTCGGTCCTTCGAGGACAGTGCCGTCGTCGCCGACGAAGATGACCTCGTCCACCCCGAGCTGCTCGGCGTGCCGCATGGCGGCCATGTTGATCGCGTACGACAGCGTCTTCGCGCCGAGCAGCAACCACGGCGCCCGCTCGACGACCGCCGGGTCGTACCCGCGCGCCAGCGTGATCGCGGTGACGCCCGAGGTCCGGTTGCGCACCGCCCGGCCACCGATCGGCAGGCCGATGGCGTACCCGGTCGGACCGCCGTCGCCGTACTCGGGACCGCGGGTGTAGACCAGCTTGACCGCCATCTCGCCCGGCTCGGTCCACGCGCCGACCACCGTCTCGACCAGCCGCTCCCACGCAGCCAGGTCCGGCGCGGGCAGCTGCAGCATGGCCGCCGACCTGGCGAGCCTGGCCAGGTGCGGACCGAGTTCCCTCGGCTGCCCGTCGACCACCAGCACGGTCTCGAACACCCCGTCGCCCCTGGTCAGCCCCAGGTCGTCGACCCTGATCAGCGGGGTCTCCGGGTCGACGAGGGAGCCGTCGAGCATCGCAAGCACGCGCATGCGGCGAACCCTACGCGGGCGCAGGCCCTAACATCGAACAGGTGGACACCGCCCACTCGCTGGAGGAGCGACGCGCGCACCTGCGGACGACCCTGCACGAGCGCGGCATGCGGATGACACCGCAGCGCCAGCTCGTGCTCGACGCCCTGCTGGTGCTCGAGCACGCGACCCCCGAGCAGGTCTGCGCGCACGTGCAGCGCGCCACCCCGACGGTGAACATCACCACGATCTACCGCACGCTGGAGCTGCTGGAGGGCCTCGCCCTGGTCCGGCACACGCACCTCGGGCACGGCGCGCCGACCTACTCGGTGCACGAGCACCAGCACGTCCACCTGGTCTGCCACCGCTGCGGCCACGTCGTGGAGTCGCCGAAAGCGGTCATGGACCAGCTGTGCGGAACACTGCGGGCCACCCACGGGTTCGAGCTGGATGCGAGCCACCTCGCGCTGTCCGGAACGTGTCAGACCTGCTCCCAGGAGAACCCGTGACCGACCGCTCCCCGATCCTCGACCAGCAGGGTGCCGTCGCGGCCCCCGAGAGCGCGGCGTCGGCGGTGCCGTGGCACTTCGGCGACCCGTTCGCCGAGCAGCGCAGCGCGGCGCGCAAGGTCGCCGTCGTCGACCGCTCCGACCGCGAGGTGATCGCGGTGCCCGGCGAGGAGCGGCTGTCCTGGCTGCACCTGGTGATCTCCCAGCACGTGACCGACCTCGCCGACGGCGCGGGCACCGAGGCGCTGGTGCTCGACGGGCAGGGCCGGGTGGATGCGCACATGCTGCTGGCGCACGTGGACGGCACCGTGTGGCTCGACACCGAACCCGGCGCGCGGGCGACCGGTGTGCGCGGTGAGCCCTTGGGGCTGCTGGAGTACCTGCGGCAGATGGTGTTCTGGTCCAAAGTGGAGCTCCGGGACGCGACAGCGGAACGCGCCGTGCTCACGCTGGTCGGGCCCGAGGTGCCGGACCTGCTGACCACAGTGGACCTGCCGGTGCCCGTCGCGTCCTACGGCGTCGCGGTCAAGCACGACGTGATCGTGCGCCGGATGCCGTGGCCCGGTCACGACGCGGTGGACCTGCTGGTGCCCAGGGCCGAGCTGACCACCTGGTGGACCCGGCTGACCGAGGCGGGCGCCCGGCCGATGGGCAGCCTGGCGTTCGAGGCGCTGCGGGTCGAGTCGCTGCGCCCCCGGCTGGGGGTGGACACCGACGAGAAGACCATCCCGCACGAGGTGAACTGGATCCACGTCGCCGCGCACGTCGCCAAGGGCTGCTACCGGGGCCAGGAGACGGTCGCGAAGGTGCACAACGTGGGCCGCCCGCCGCGCCGGATGCTGCTGCTGCACCTGGACGGCGCGACCGACGTCCTGCCGGACACCGGCGACGTGGTGTACGCGGGGGAGCGCGCGGTCGGCCGGATCGGATCGGTGGTCAACCACCACGAGCTGGGCCCGATCGCGCTCGCGTTGATCAAGCGGTCGGTCGAGCCGGGCACGGACCTGGTGGTCGGCACCGGCGAGGAGACCACCCAGGCGTCGATCGACCCCGACTCGGTGCCCGACGACACCCCCGCCCTGGGCCGCAAGGCAGCGCAGGGCCTGCGCGGATAACTCGGCGCGGTGCGGCAGAACTCGGCTGCGGGAATCGCTCCCGCGCGGAACGGGTTTCGACTTGGTGACCGGTTCGATCCAGACGCCGCGACGGTTGTGGGTGGCCCGGGCGGCTGTGCCAGTATCGCGCCATGTCACCGTCGACGCCCCGTCCAGGCAGTTCCGGCACGTTGATCACGGTCGCCCCCACCGGGGCCGAGCACAGCAAGGCCGATGTGCCGAACCTGCCGGTCACCCTGGAGGAGCTGGTGCGCACCGCGCGCGACTGCGAGCGGGTCGGCGCCGCCATGATCCACATCCACGTCCGGGACGGGGCGGCGCAGCCGACGCTCGACCTCGGTCTGCTCAAGGAGACCGTCGCCGCGGTCCGGGAGAACACCCGGCTGATCGTGCAGCTGTCCACCGGCGGCGCGGTGACCGACCCGGAGTCCGCGCGGCTCGGCGTCCTGGACGCGATGCCGGACTCGGCGTCGTGCACCATGGGGACGGTGAACTTCGGCGACGACGTGTTCCTCAACCGCTGGGAGTTCATCGTCGCGCTGCACAAGGGCATGCAGGAGCGCGGCATCGTGCCGGAGTACGAGATCTTCGACCTCGGCCAGCTCACCGCGCTGCGCAGGCTGCTCGACGAGCACGGCCTGCCCTCGGGCGGGCACGTCCACCTGGACCTGGTGATGGGCGTCCCCGGTGGCATGCCGGGCGACACCGAGACGCTGGCCGCGGCGCTGCGGCTGATCCCCGACGGCGCGAGCTTCTCCGCGACCGGGGTCGGCCGCACGAGCCTGCCGGTCCTGCTGGCGAGCCTGTCGGCGGGCGGGCACGTGCGGGTCGGGATGGAGGACACGCTGTCCTACGCCAGGGGCGAACGGGTCCGGGACAACGCCCAGCTCGTGGCCAGGGCGGCCGGGTTGGCGAAGATCGCGCAGCGGCCGCCGGTTGGGCCAGAGGAGTCGAGGGTACTTCTGGGGGTGGCGAGCTGAACGCGGTAGTGGTCAAGATATGGCGGTCGAGCACCGAGTGGCGGAGGATGTGCCCGTGATCGAAGTCCGCCCAGGAGGGCGCAGGCGCATCGATAGGGTGTTGTCGCCTGAGTACGTCGAGGGACTGGCAGGCCTGGACCTCGTCGAGGTCCGCGCGCGCCGCGACGACGCGGCGCAGGAGGAGACCGACCTGTCCTACCTGCGCAGGCTGCTGCACGGCCGGATCGACATCGTGCGCGCCGAGCAGCGGCGGCGGGCCAACGGCGAGTCCACCTCGGTGGTCGACCAGCTCGCGGCGATTCTCGCCGACAACGCGGTCGGACCGGCGATGGGCTCCGGCCGCTACCAGACCATGGAGCCGTCGCGGGCGGAGGCGCACCGCAGGCACGTGGAGGCGCTGGTGTCCGACGCGGACCTGTCGGACGTCGGCGCGCTCGCCGACGACCGGCTGGCGCTCGCGCTGCTGACCTACCAGCAGGAGGAGGCCTCGGTCTCCCAGCGCAGGCGCGAGGTGCAGAAGGTGATGGACCTGCTCAACGACGAGATCGGTGGCCGGTACCGCGCGGGCAGCGCGTCGGTCGACGACCTGCTCGCCGCCGAGCGCGGCAAGGGAGAACAGCGCTGAACCCGGTCCTGGTCGAGGTGTTGCGGTCCGGCTTCGTCGAGTCGATCCACCGGGGTTCGGTGGTGGTGCTCGACCCAGCGGGCCAGGTTCGGCTCGCCCTCGGCGAGGTCGACGAACCGGTCTTCACCCGCTCGTGCAACAAGCCGCTGCAGGCCCTCGGTCTGCTCCGCGCCGGTCTCGACCTGCCCGACGACGCCGACCTCGCCGTCGGCTGCGCGTCGCACAGCGGCGAGGCCGAGCACGTCGAGCAGGTGCTGGGCATCCTGGACAAGAACGGCCTCGCCGAGTCGGACCTCGGGTGCCCGCCGGACTGGCCGCTCAACCAGGCCGCCCGCAACCGGGTGATCGCGGGCGGCGGCGGCAAGCGCGCGGCGGCGATGAACTGCTCCGGCAAGCACGCCGCGATGGTCGCCACCGCCGCCCAACAGGGCTGGGTCGTGCGCGACTACCTCGACCCGGACCACCCCGCCCAATCCGCCATCGCCGACGCGGTCGAGGACATGACCGGCGAACGCATCACCACCATCGGCGTCGACGGCTGCGGCGCCCCCCTGTTCGCCCTCACCCTGCGCGGCCTCGCCACCGGCTACACCCGGCTCGTCACCGCCGACCCAGGCACCCGCCGCCGCCGCGTCGCCGACGCCATGCGCGCCCACCCCCACCTCGTCGGCGGCACCGACCGCGACGACACCGAACTCATGCAGGCCATCCCCGGCCTCCTCGTCAAGGGCGGCGCCGAAGGCGTCCACGCCATGGTCCTGGCCGACGGCACCGCCATGGCCATGAAAATCGACGACGGCGCCCCCCGCCCCAGAACCCCCATCTTGGTAGGCGTCCTCCGAGCCCTCGGCTACGACGCCCCAGAACTAGAAGAAAAAGCCGAACGCGACGTCCTAGGCGGCGGAGTCCCCGTAGGCGCCGCCCGCCTTACCGACGGCCTACTCGACTCCCTGGTCTAACCCCCAGACCACCCCGCATCGCCACCCCACGCCCCACTACGCCCGACTGCATTGCCCTCCGCGCTCCACCACGCCCACGCGCATCACCCCCACCCGCCCCACCAGGTCCCCACGCCCAGTCCAGCCCACCCGCAACGACTGGCAAGGAGCCAACGCCGTTGGCCCCAAGACGCCCGCCGACAACGTTGGCCCACCATCGCTCCACCACGGCGCTGGTGCCAACTGCTCGATGGGGCGGACTTGTTTTGTGTGTGGGGGGGACCACCCGTAGCGTCGTCAGGGGCAGGGGAGGGCCGCTCTGTGGCCCCCCTGCTTTTAGCCCTTCCCAGGGTGGTCCCGGGGCCCCGCACAAAATAAGTTCGCCCCATCGAGCTTTCGCATTTCTCGCGCCTGTTCGATGCCGCAGGCGAGGCGTCTATCGCAGCGAAGCGAAGGCCCGAGACCCAGACTTCCCCCAGCTCAACGCCCCACCAGCCACGGCCCCCAAGATCAACCCGTCCCAAAGACCCCCGAATACACAGCCTACCGAGCGGCACGCAACCCCAGGGAGGCTGAAAGCAGAGCCTGTGGACAACTCCACCCCTTGTGGACAACCTCAAGCCCCACCAAGCATCCGCAGTGGACAGCACCGTCCACCCCAGACACCCGTCACCTCAGTTCCGCTGCTCCCGCCGAGCCAGGTCCGACCAGAACCCCCGCAACCGGTCGAACCGCTCCCCCACCACCTCAGCGTCCGACGCCTCAATGGCGTCCAGGATCGCGTGCACGTCCTCCGCCGACGTGTCTTCCATCAGCTCCTCGTCCGACAGCAGCTGCACCAGCCCCCCGTAGTCGAGTTCCACTGCCGAGCCCTCGTCGAAGTTCTCGAGCCAGCGGGCGGTGTCGGCGAGGACCTTGGTGGGGCCGGTCTCGCCGAAGGTCTGGGTGGCGAGGTCGTGGGCGCGTTCGACGCGGCGGAGGGCGTCGCCGTGGCTGGAGCGCCAGTAGAGCTGGCGGCGGGGGTCTTCGCGGGGGGCGAGGACGATGTGGCGCTGGGTCGGGTCGAAGAGGGCGAACCAGGGCAGGGGGACGGTCCACGTGGTGGAGACGACGTGGACGGCGCCGCTGGGGAGGTTGGCGAGGACGCGGGTGGCCTGTTGGCGGACCTGTTCGGGGGTGGCGGTGAGGACGGCGTCGCGCAGCGCGGGTCCGGCGGTGGCGAGGAAGCCGACCATGGCGGCGGCGGATCGGGCGCGCAGGTCCAGTGGGCAGACCAGCGGGCCGGGGCCGCAGCTCGACTCGCCGGTGGGGACCTCGGCCGGGTCGATCACCAGGAGGTCGCGCAGGGCGCTCGGGGACGGTCGGCCGTCGCGCGACTCACCCGGCAGCGCTGCCCCGATCCGGTGTGACGTGAGCCACAGCTCACGCTCGCGGGTCGGCGCGTCCAGCCGGTCGACCGCGCCCGCCTCGATCGCGGCCCGCAGCAGGTCAGCGAGGGGTTCGTCGAACGAGGACAACGGTTCGTACACCCGCAGGTAGGCGACGAACGGACGAGGCACCAGCCCATCGTTTCACGGACCGCCACCGCGGCGGCGTCCAGGAAGGTGAACGAGCGGTGATCGGGACCGCGTTCGCGGGGATGTCAGGTTCTGCACACCGTGCCGCGTCGCATCGAACCCCTTCGGCACGGTACGGTAGTTAGCAGGAATCAACTGTCGACATCTACGGGGCCGCCGTTCCCCCGGCCGCCCCGTCACTGTGCGAGGGGGTCGAGCCATGGGGCGCGGCCGAGCTAAGGCCAAGCAGACGAAGGTGGCCCGGGAGCTCAAGTACAGCTCACACCACACGGACTTCGACGCCCTGCAGCGCGAGCTGTCGGGCGGCCAATCGGAGGACGGTCACGAGTCCAGTGACCAGTTCGACGACTCGTCCGACGACGAGTACGACGACTACCGGCGGTGAATCCGGGGTCCAGTGCCCCGGTGCTGGACCCCTGACCCCGCTTCCCCCCTCACCTGCCCCGTGCGGCTGCCCCACGCCCCGGTACTCCCGGATGGTGGGACAGCCACGCGGCACGCTCAGAACGCCCGTGCGTACTGGGCAGGCGGGGTGACCTCCGCACCCAGTGCGGCTGCCGCGCGCCTCGGCCAGTACGGGTCGCGCAGCAGCTCGCGGGCCAGGAGCACCAGGTCGGCAGACTCGTCCGCGAGGATCTGCTCGGCCTGGTGCGGGTCGGTGATCATGCCGACGGCGGCGGTCGGCACCTCGGCCTTGCGGCGCACCGCGTCGGCGAAGGGCACCTGGTAGCCGGGCCCGGTCGGGACCCGCGCGGTGGCGATGTTGCCGCCGGTGGACACGTCGACCAGGTCAGCACCCGCGTCCGCCAGTGCGCGGGCGATCTCGACCGTGTCGTCCACGGTCAACCCGCCGTCGGTCCAGTCGGTGGCCGAGACCCGGACGAACACCGGCAGCTCCGAGCCGACCGCGGCGCGGACCGCCCGGACCACGGCGAGCGGGAAGCGCAGCCGCCCGGTGAGGTCGCCGCCGTACTCGTCGGTGCGCGTGTTGCTCAGCGGCGACAGGAACTGGTGCAGCAGGTAGCCGTGTGCGGCGTGCACCTCGAAGACCTCGAAGCCCGCTTCGACGGCGTTATGCGCCGCTTGGGCGAAGGTCTGCACCAGTGCCTCGATGTCCGCAGGCGCAAGCGCTTGCGGCACCGGGTAGCTCGCGCTGAACGGCTGGTCGGTCGGCCCGACGGTCTGCCAGGCGCCCTCGGCCACCTCGCCATCGCCGTCGTCCCATGGCCGGTAGACCGAGGCCTTGCGCCCGGCATGTCCGAGTTGCACCCCGGGCACCGCGCCCTGCGCCTTGATGAACGCGGTGATCGGCTGCCACGCCGCGACCTGGGCCGCCGACCAGATGCCCGCGTCCTGCGGGGTGATCCGCCCGGCTGGCTCGACCGCCGCCGCCTCGGCGAACACCAGGCCCGCCCCGCCGACCGCGCGGGACCCGAGGTGCACCAGGTGCCAGTCGTCCGGCACCCCGTCCTCGGCGCAGTACTGGCACATCGGGCTGACCACGATCCGGTTGGGCAGGGTGACCGACCTGATGGTCAGCGGGGAGAAGAGCAGGCTCACGGGTCCTCCAGGAATCAGTTCGCTCGACAACGAACTTCCACGTCGACCCTAGTAGCGCGCCCGGCCGTGATCTTTGTTCCCGGTCCGGTTCCGCGTCACACCCGCGCGGCCCGGCGCTTGCGCAGGGTGTTGACCACCGGCCAGAGCAGCACCAGGGCCACCACCGCGTAGACCACGATCGAGAACGGCGTGTTCACCAGCCCGGTCAGCGACCCGTCGGACAGCTGCAGCGCCCGGCGCATCTGCTGCTCGGCGGCCGGTCCGAGGATCACCCCGAGCACCGCGGGCAGCACCGGCAGCCCGTAGCGGCGCATGGCCAGCCCGATCACGCCGATCACGAACAGCACCAGCAGGTCGGCAACCTGGCCGCTGACCGCGTAGGCCCCGACGGCGGCGAAGAACAGGATGCCCGCGTACAGGTACGGCCGGGGGATCTTGAGCAGCTTGGCCCACACCGGCGCCAGCGGCAGGTTCAGCACCAGCAGCAGCACGGTCCCGACGAACAGGCTGGCGATCAGCCCCCAGACCAGGGTCGGCTCCCGCTCGAAGAGCAGCGGCCCCGGCTGGATCCCGTACTGCTGGAACGCGGCGAGCATGACCGCGGCCACGGCGGTGGTCGGCAGGCCGAGGGTCAGCATCGACACCAGGGTGCCCGCGGCGGACGCGCTCGCGGTGGCCTCCGGTCCGGCGACGCCCTCGATGGCGCCGTGGCCGAACTCGCTCTTGTCCTTGGCCAGCCGCTTCTCCACCGCGTAGGACAGGAAGGTGGGGATCTCCGCGCCGCCTGCGGGCAGCGCCCCGAACGGGAACCCGATCAGCGGCCCGCGCAGCCACGGCTTCCAGGACCGGCGCAGGTCGTCGCGGCCGAGCCAGGCCCGACCGACCGGGATCGGCTCGGCGGGGCGGCGGCGCAGGTGCAGCGCGACCCACAGCGACTCACCGACGGCGAACAGGCCGACCGCGACGATGACGACGTCGATGCCGTCGGCCAGTTGCAGGGAGCCGAAGGTGAGCCGCTGCTGCCCGGTCATCTCGTCGAGCCCGACGAGGCCGATGACCAGGCCGATCAGCAGGGCCGCGAAGCCGCGCACCCGGGAGGTGCCCAGCACCGAGGTCACCGCGATGAACGCCAGCACCATGATCGCGAAGTAGTCCGGGGCGCCGATGCCGACCGCGAGCGAGGCGACGGTGGGGGCGAGCAGCACGAGCAGGGTGGTGCCGATGAGCCCACCGGCGAAGTGCCCGATGGCGGCGGCCGCCAGCGCCTGGGAGCCGCGGCCCTTGCGGGCCATCGGGTTGCCCTCGATGGCCGCGACCACCGCCGCGCTCTCACCTGGGGTGTTGAGCAGGATGGACGTGGTCGAGCCGCCGAACATGCCGCCGTAGTAGATCCCGGCGAACATGATGAACGCGCCGGTCGGCTCCAGGCCGTAGGTGACCGGCAGCAGCAGCGCGACCGCCATGGCCGGACCGATGCCGGGCAGCACGCCGATGAAGGTGCCCAGCAGCACGCCGATCGCGGCGAGCATCAGGTGCGTCGGGGTCAGCGCGGTGCCGAACCCGGACATGAGCAGGTCGAAGGATTCCACTCACAACACCCCCATCAGCGGTCCGCCGGGCAGGGGCACCCCGAGCAGGTTGTTGAACACGACGTAGGTGACCAGCGACATGCCAGCCGCGATGAGCGGGTCACGCACCAGTTCCCGGCTGCCGAGCGCGTAGGCGGCACCCCAGAACAGGACCGTGCCGGAGATCGGGAAGCCGAGCAGCCCGATCAGCGCCGCGTTGGCCAGGAACGCCCCGGACAGCAGCAGCACCGTCTTCCAGTCGCCCGGCTCGGACAGGTCGACGTCCTCGCCCGCCTCGGCCTCGCCCTTGCCGCCGCGCAGCACGTCGCGGGCCAGCAGCGCCGCGACCAGCAGCAACAGGCCGCCGACGAGCACCGGCACCGCCTTGGGGCCGACCGGGCCGCGCTGGGCGAAGTCGGTGGGGATGCGCAGCGCGTCGGTGAGCACCAGGACGCCGAGCGCGGCGAGCACCACGCAGACGCCCAGTTCGGAGTGCTCGCGCAGCCACTGGCGGTCGAACCTGGTCCGGTTCTCGGTGAGCGCGCTCATGCCAGCCCCAGCTCCCTCAGCACGTCGGCGACCCTGGCGTTCTCGGCGGCGAGGAACCGGCCGAACGCCGGGCCGGTCTCGAACGCGTCGGTCCAGCCGTTGCGCCGCAGCGCCTCCTGCCACGCGCCGGAGCCGTGCAGGTCGGTGAGCAGCTTGACCAGCCGGTCGCGCGCGGTGTCGGTGATGCCGGGCGGGGCGACGATCCCGCGCCAGTTGGTGAAGTCGACGTCCACACCGGACTCCTGCAGCGTCGGGGCGTCGACACCGGGGATCCGCTTCCCGCTGGTGACGGCCAATACCCGCAACTCGCCCGCCTGGATCTGGTCGCGGTATTCGCCGATGCCGGAGACGCCGAAGGCGACCTTGCCGCCGAGTACCGAGGCGAGCAGCTCGCCGCCGCCGTCGAACGGCACGTAGTTGACGTCTCTCGGCGCCAGGCCGACGGCCTTCGCCATGAGCATCGGCGCGAGGTGGTCGGGTCCGCCAGGGGACGACCCGCCGCCGACCGGCACCGCGCCCGGGTTCGCCTTCCACGCGGTGATCAGCCCGGCGAGGTCGGTGTAGGGGGAGCCCTTGGCCACCACCACGATGTCCGGTTCCTCGATGAGCTTGGCGATCGGCGTCGTGTCGGCCAACGACGAGGGCGACTTGTTCGTGTACACGCTGCCGACGACACCCAGGCCCATCGACATGATCAGCTTGTCGTTGCCGCGCTCGTTCACCAGCCGCCCGAGACCGACGGTGCCACCGGCGCCGGGCAGGTTGAACACCTCGATCCCGCTGGACAGGCCGCTGTCCTCGATCGACTTGGCCGCGGTCCTCGCGGTGATGTCGTAGCCACCGCCCGGCGAGTTCGGCACGAGCACGCGCAACCCGCGCACGCCGGTGCTGTCGGAGTCACCCGAGCTGAGCAACGGGGGCACCAGCAGCACCGCCGCCAGAGCGGTCAGCGCGGCGGCCAGCGGCGATACGCGCACTGTGACCCACCTCTCGTCGTTGGTTGACAGCATGTTGCCCCCGGATTGCGGCAGCTGTCGCGTTGCGGCCACAGCGGTCGTTGTGGTCCTTGTGTTCACAGGCTGAGTCGGGTTCGCCAGGGCACACTGGTGCGATGGCTGGACGGGGCTCACTGGCGCGCCAACTGCTCGGTTGGCAGGTGGTGGTCGTGGTGACCCTGCTCGCGGCCGTCGCGGTGTTCTCGGCGGTCCAGGCGCGGTCGGCGTTCCAGACCACCGAGGGCCGCAGGATGCTGTCGGTCGCCGAGGACGTCGCCGCGACCCCGGGGGTGCGGGCCGCGCTGGCCGACCCCCTGCGCTACCACCAACTCCCGCCGTTCGCGGAGAGCGCGCGCAGCCTTTCCGGCGCGGACGGGGTGTTGATCGCGTTGCCCGCGCTTCGGGTGCTGACCTCGCCGGACCCGTCGCAGGTCGGCGGTCAGCTGCCGGTCGGCGGCAGCACTGTCCAGTCTGGACGGTCCTGGGTCGGTGAGGTCGGCGCGCACCTGGTCGCGCACGTCCCGGTGATCGGGGACGACGGCGCGGTGATCGGGATCGTCGCGGCGGAGGTGGACCGGCCCTCGTTCGTGGCTGGCGTGGTGCACTCGCCCGGCGAGGCGCTGCTGATCCTCGGGGTGGCGACGGTGCTCGGCGTCGGCGGGTCGCTGCTGGTGGCCCGGCGGGTGAAGCGGCAGACGCTGGGGCTGGAGCCGACCGAGATCGCCGGGCTGGTCGAGCACCGCGAGGCAATGTTGCACGGCATCAAGGAGGGCGTGGTCGGCCTGGACCCGCAGGGCAGGGTGACGCTGGTCAACGACCACGCCAAGACCCTGCTGTCGCTGCCGGACGACGCGGTGGGGCGGCCGGTCACCGACTTCGAGTTCAACGACCGCGCGCTCGACGTGCTCAGCGGCCGGGCCGAGGGCGCCGACCAGATCGTGCTGCGCCGCGGCCGGGTCCTGATCATGAACCGGATGCCGATCAGCGGTGGTGACGGCGTCGGGTCGGTGGTGACCTTGCGCGACCGCACCGAGATCGTCGCGCTGCGGCACGAGTTGGACGCCAACCGCGCCACCACGGACACGCTGCGGGCGCAGGCGCACGAGTTCTCCAACCGGCTGCACACCATCGCGGGCCTGATCGAGCTCGGCGAGTACGACGAGGTCCGGCGCTTCGTCGACCGGGTCAGCCACACCAGGTCGGCCTGGCAGTCCGAGGTCAGCTCGCACGTGGCCGACCCGGCGGTGGCCGCGCTGCTGGTGGCGAAGTCGAGCCTGGCCGCCGAGCAGGCCGTGGGTCTGCGGCTGGAACCGTCGAGCCGACTGGGCGCCGTCGACGAGCACCTGTCGGCGGATCTGGTGACGGTGCTGGGGAATCTCGTCGACAACGCGCTGGACTCGGTGCGCGGCGGGGGTGGCTGGATCGAGGTGGCGTTGACGCACGAGAACGGGGTGGTCCAGGTCGTGGTGCGCGACTCGGGGCCGGGGGTGGCACCGGACCTCGCCTCAGAGGTGTTCCGGCACGGTTTCACCACCAAGGCCGCCGAAGAGGGCGGTCAGCGCGGGCTGGGCCTGGCCCTGACCCGGCAGACCTGCTTGAGCCGCGGCGGGACGGTCGAGGTCGACGGCGCGGTGTTCACCGCACGGATGCCGGAGGTGCCAGTGTGATCAGCGTGCTCGTGGTGGACGACGACTTCATGGTGGCCAGGGTCCACAGTGGATACATCGAGCGCACCCCCGGGTTCACGGTCGCGGGCGTCGCGCACACCGGCGCCCAAGCCCTCGCACTGACCGCCCGACTACGCCCCGACCTTGTCCTGCTCGACATCTACCTACCGGACATGGGCGGCCTGGAAGTCCTGCGCGAACTGCGCAACGGCCCGGCCGAGCCGGACGTCATCGTCATCAGCGCCGCGACCGACGTCGACACGATCCGCGGCGCGCTGCGCGGCGGCGTACTGCACTACCTCGTCAAACCCTTCGCGTACACGGCTTTGTACGACCAGCTGCGCCACTTCGCGACTGTCCACACCCGACTCGGCGAGCTCACCAGCGCCGACCAGGCCGCCATCGACGAGGTCTTCGGCGCCCGCCCCCGCTCAGCGCTGCCCAAGGGGCTCACCGAGCAGACCGCGACCCTCGTCGAACAGGTCCTGCGGGCCGCCGACCCCGACATGTCCGCCGCCGAGTGCGCCGCCCAGGCCCAGCTCTCCCGCGTCAGCGCCCGCCGCTACCTGGAGCACTTCGTCGACTCCAACCGCGCCGAGGTCCGCCTCCGCTACGGCGGGACCGGTCGCCCCGAACGCCGCTACCGACTGCGCTGACCCGCTACTTCTCCAGCCAGCGCTCGATTTCCTCGGGGCGGCCGGGTTTGGCGAACAACCAGCCCTGGGCGTTGTCGCAGCCGAACTCGCGGAGCCGGTCGGCCTGCTCCGGGTCCTCCACCCCTTCGGCGATGACGACGTGCCCGAGGGCGTGCGACAGCGCGACCAGCGTGGTGACGATCTGGGCGTCGGCGGGGTCGGCCGTGGGGGAGTCGCGCAGACCCTCCATGAAGGACCCGGCGAGCTTGATGGCGTGCACCGGCAAGTGGCGCAGGTAGGCCAGGTTCGAGTAGCCGGTGCCGAAGTCGTCGATGGCGATCCGGATGCCCAGGTCGGCGAGGTCGCGCAGGGTGCGCAGCGGCCCGCCGGTGGTGTTCATGATGGCGCTCTCGGTCAGTTCCAGCTGGATGGTCGACGGCGGCACGTTGGCGGCCTTGATGATGGTGGCGACGTCGGCGACCAGGGTGGGTTCCTCGGTCTGCCGGGCGGCGAGGTTGACGCTGACCATCGGCGCGCGGTCGCCGTAGGCGTCGTGCCAGCGGCGGGCCTGCTTGGTGGCCTCGCGCAGCACCCAGCGGCCGAGCGGGACGATCAACCCGGTCTCCTCGGCCAACCCGATGAACTGGTCCGGGCCGAGCCTGCCGAACTCCGGGTGCGCCCAGCGGACCAGCGCCTCGACGCCGATCAGCTCGCCGTCGCTGAGCCGGACGATCGGCTGGTAGTCCACGTAGAACTCTTCGCTCTCCACCGCGGCGGGCATCCGCGCGGACAGGGTGAAGCGGGCGACCTCGCGGGCGTTGCGGTCCGGGTCGTAAGCGGCCCAGCGGTTCTTGCCGTCCGCCTTGGCCCAGTACAGGGTCACGTCGGCGTCGCGCATGGTGTCGGCCGGGGTGGCGCCGACCACCGAGCGCTCGACCAGGCCGATGCTGGCGGACACGGCGAGCCGGTGCCCGCCGATCGGGAACGGTTCGGCGAGCGCGGCCAGGATCCGGTCGGCCAGCTCGATCAGCTCGGCCCGCCCCGCGCTGCGCTCGACCAGCACCACGAACTCGTCGCCGCCCAACCTGGCCACGATCCGGCCGGGCGCGGTGACCAGCCGGTCGAGCCGGGCCGCGACGGCGACCAGCAGCTCGTCGCCGATGTCGTGGCCGAGGCTGTCGTTGATGACCTTGAAGCCGTCCAGGTCCAGGTAGCAGACGCCGACCCTGGTGTCGTCGGCGCAGCCGAACGCGGCGGTGAGCCGCTCGGTGAACCTGGCCCGGTTGCCGAGGCCGGTCAGCGGGTCGTGGTTGGCCTGGTGGCGCAACCGCTCCTCGAGCAGGTGCCGGTCGGTGATGTCCTCGATCATGCCGACCAGGTACTGCGGTTCCCCGGTCTCGGTGCGCACCAGCGACACCGTGATGTCCGTCCACAACGGCGTCCCGTCGGCGCGGCGCAGCCGCCGCTCCATCCGGTAGTGGTCGCGCGCGCCGGAGCTCACCTCGTCGAACGGCATGCGCATGGCGGCTGGCTCGTCGGGGAAGCGCAGGTCGTCGACGTTCATCCCGCGCAGCTGCTCGACCGGGTAGCCGAGCATCTCGGCCAGCGCGGTGTTGATCTCCAGCAGGGTGCCGTCCGCGTCCCCGATGGCGATGCCGACGGCGGCCTGGTTGAACATCGCCCGGAACCGGGCCTCGCTGGCCAGCAGCCGCGCCTCGGCGCCGCGCCTGGCCTCCAGCGCGGCCCTGCGGATGGTCTCCTGGTCGCGGAAGATCTTCTCCTGCATGGCGGTGGCGAAGCCCGCGGCGAACGCGCCTTGCACAGCGGGCAACAACTCCGCCCGCAGTTCACCCGCCTCAGTGACCCGCGCCAGGTCGGATCCGATGAGCTGCAGTGACGCTCTGAGCGTTTCCGGTCCGGCCAACCGCATGGCGACCAGCCCGGCGCCGATCCGCTCCACCGGCTCCGGGGTGAACCGGTCCGCCCGCAGGCAGGTCAGCAGCACCTCGGTGTACTCGCGCATCTGCTCGACCAGGCCGCGGCGGTCCATGGCGACGTAGCCCGTCTCGGTGAGCACGGCCGCCCACATCCGCGCGAACGCGTCGGGTCCTCCGCCCACCGCTCTCCCTTCCCCACCCACGCCGGTCAACGCAAAGTCTCACCTCTTCAACGCCAGGTAGCCAGCCCGGATGCGCCCCCGATCACCCCTGAGTCCTGAGTTGACATAGCGCACCCGCGCGACTACGGAAAGCGTCCATTCGGTGTGGACCGTGCGGTTCTTTCCCACCGCCGCTGAACGACATCACCCCAGTTCACCCCTGCTCTGGTGAATCCTTCACGCTTAAGCGTGACAAGTGGATGGTTATCCGATCACAATCGACGCACGGGCGGCTACCGCGAGTACCCGCCCGTTCCCTTGATCATTGTGTGGGCACTCGGAAAGGACGATCAACCATGTCCATTGTCCTCGGGGCCAGATCCGCCGTCACGGCCGTCCTGTGCGCGGCGGCGACGGTGGCGGCGGCACTGCCATCGGCCGCCGCGCCGACACCCACCGACCACCCGCTCGGGTCGCAGATCCGCAAGCACGAGCCGGTGCAGCGGATGGTCACCGCGCCGCCGACCGGGCTGGCCACCGTGGCGGGCATGGACGTCGCCAGCTACCAGGGCAACGTCGACTGGGCGTACTGGTGGAGCCAAGGCAAGCGGTTCGCCTTCGTCAAGGCCACCGAGGGCACCGGGTACAAGAACCCCTTCTTCACCCAGCAGTACACCGGCTCCTACGGCGTGGGCATGATCCGCGGCGCGTACCACTTCGCGCTGCCGGACCGCTCGACCGGCGCCGCGCAGGCGACCTACTTCGCCACCAACGGCGGCGGCTGGTCGCGGGACGGCAAGACCCTGCCCGGCGTGGTCGACCTGGAGTACAACCCGTACGGCGCGACTTGCTACGGCAAGACCCAGGCCGCGATGGCCGCGTGGATCCGCGACTTCACCACCACCTACCGCGCCCGCGCGGGCCGCGACGCGGTGATCTACACGAGCACCAGCTGGTGGGCCCAGTGCGTCGGCAACACCTCCTTCGCGGGCGCTAACCCGCTGTGGGTCGCCAGGTACTCCTCGTCGGTGGGCACGCTGCCCTACAACTGGCCGTACTGGACCTTCTGGCAGTACACCTCCTCGCCGCTGGACCAGAACTACTTCAACGGCGCCGTCGACCGGCTCAGGGTGCTCGCGACCGGGTGATCGTCGGGTAGGTTCACCCGCCGTGGGCCTGGGTTTCCTGATCACCGGACTTGTCGTGCTCGCGGCGGGCGCCGCGATCGGGCTCGGGTCGGTGGTCGGCAGGGGCGCGCCGCGGGAGCGCTGGTGGCTGCTCGCCGTCGTGCTCATCTCCGTCGGCCTGCTCGGCACCGTGTGCGGCTGGCTGCTCACCGAGCCCAACGCCAACCGGGGTGAGGCGCTCAAGACCGGTGGTCTCGCCGGTGGCGCGGTCGTGGCCCTCTACGCGCTGTGGCTCAACGACCGCAGGCGCCGGGTGGAGGAGCGCCGCCAGGACATCGAGCGCAAGCGGCACGACCTGGAGAGCGACCGCACCGAGTTCGACCGGGAGCGGGTCGCCGACGAGCGCTTCGCCCGCGCGGTCGAACTGCTGGGCAACAGCGCCGACCAGGTCCGCATCGGCGCGCTGCACGTGCTCCACGGCCTGGCCCGCTCCCGCCCGTACTACACCCAGACCGTGCTCGACGTCCTGTGCTCCTACCTGCGCATCCCGTACCAGCGGACGCCGGACGGCGACAGCGAGGCCCAGGTGCGCAAGACCGCGCAGAGCCTGATCTCGGCGCTGCTACCGCCCGCCGACCACCCGGGCCCGTACTTCGACCTGGACCTGACCGGCGCCGACCTGGAGTACTTCGACCTGTCCGGCCGGGCCATCGGCACGCTGACCCTGCGCTGGGCGCACCTGCACCGGTCCAACGCGCTGTGGGGCACGCAGATCCACGGCCACGCCTGGTTCACCAAGGCGGTCAGCCACGGCATGCTGCACGCCAACGACATGGTGTTCCACCAGCGCGCGTGGTTCGCGGGCACCCGGTTCGAGGGCCCGCTGCGGGTCGCGAACACCCGGTTCCTCGGCACGACGACGTTCCAGGGCGCCCGGTTCCTGGAGTGGGTGCGGTGAACAGTTGACCAAGTCGGCCCGGACCGGGAACCGCTCCGCCACCGGCGGCGTCTGAGCGCCTGCGAAGGGTTGGCCAAGACCTGGGGGTGGACATGTCGTTCTACGGCGATCCCGACGAACTCGACCGGCTCGCGGGCCGCGTCGAGCAGCACGCCGAGGAGGTCCGCGGGCACGGCTCGACGATGGTCCGCCAGGCCCAGGCGATGCGGTGGAAGTCCATCGCCGCCGACCGGTGCCGCGAGACCGTCGCCAACGACCGCAAGGCGCTCGACGCGGTCGCCACCAAGCTCGACGAGGCGGCCGCCGCGCTGCGCAGGCACGCCCAGCAGGTCCGCGAGCTGATCGCGGCGATCAAGCGGATCGGCGAGGCCGTGGTCAACTGGTTCAACGGCGCGATCAACCGGTTCAACCAGGCGGTGGACCGGTTCAACCAGGCCGTGCGCGACATCGCCAACGCGGTGGCCTCCGGGCTGGGCATCGGCGGGTCGCCGCCGCAGCCGCCCCGGCCGCCGTGGGAGGGCTGGCAGTACCAGCCGCACACCCTGCCGCCCGCCGGTGACAAGCAGTGGCTCGACGTCGGCACCTTCATGCGGGCGCGGGGTGTCGCGTAGATGAGCACCCCGGCACCGCACCGGCTCACCCTCACCGCCGCCGAGTACGCCTACGTCGTGGCGCGGCTCGACGCGAACATGCCGCCGGACTGGCGGCCCGCGCCCGACATCGCGGCCGTGGGTGACCTCGCGGCGAAGGGTGTCCTGGTCGACGACGAGGTCCACCCGTCGGTCGCGGCGAACATCGGGGTCATCGCCGCGCCGAAGGTGTTCCTGGAGACCACGGCGACGGTGGGCACGCGCGGGTCGCGCAGCCTGCACGCGGTCGCCGGAGACCTCGGCGCCTCCCTGTTCCTGCTGCCCGACGCGGCCGTGGAGATCTCGCTGTTCGCCGCCGTCGACCTGGGCCGTGAGCTGGTCCGGGCGGTGCCGGGCGAGGAGAGCGGGATCGGCGCCGCGCTCGACGCCGTCGACGAGGTCGAGCCGCTCCAGGGCGTCGTGCCGCTGGCCGCGCTGCACGAACTCGGCGTCGCCGACCTGCTGCGCGAGGCCGACCCGGAGGCGCCCGGGTACGTGCTGGCGGAGCTGCGGCTGCCCAAGGAAGAGGCCGAGTTCGCGCTCCAGGTCGTCAAGCGGACCGACGGCGTGCTGACCTGCCTGGTCACCGGGCTCGTCGACGGCTCGGTGCGCAGCGCGCGGGTGCACTGGCTGCACAGCGACGCGGGCTGGGTCGGCGTCCGGCCCGCCGCGCACGGCGGTGGCAGGCAACTGGTCGAACTGGTCCCGGTCGACCGGGCCGACCTCGGGGTCTGGGTGGCCCCCTACCTGGCGGAGGCCCTGGCATGAGCAACCCCGTGACCAACCTGACCGTCGGCGGCGGCGCGGGCGGCACCGAGGCGTTCTACGAGGACCTCGCCGCGATGGGCGACCTCACCGACGACATCGCGGGCGAGACCCTCGGCATCGCGGTCACCAGCCACCGCTACCTCGCCGACCCGGACCTGCTCGCCTCGGCCGTGCTCAACCCGGTCGGCGCGGCGCAGTTCGAGTTCGCGATGCTCGGCGCGTTGGACGGCCCGTCCGGGCTGACCGCGACGTCGGCGGGCATCGGGCTGCGCGGCATCGCCTTCCAGGCCACCAACCAGGCCTACCACCTGGCCGACGACCTCAACGCCAAGGCGCTGGAGGCCGGGCGCTGGCTCGCCGGTGCCGCCGCCGTCACCGTGCCGGGGGTCGCGATCGGGGCGGGCGCGTTCATCGGCGCCGACATCCTGATCAACTACGACGGCGACTGGCAGCGGTGGCTGGTCGAGCACCCGGGCATGGTCGACGACCTGCTGGGGATGACGCCCGGCGCGCTGTCCGCCCTCGGCCTGCCCACCGACCTGGCCACGCTGACCGACCTGGTGGCCGCGACCTACCCCGACGGCGACCCGGTGGTGACCCACGTCCGCACCGACGAGCACCCCATCGCCACCGACCCGCCGGACAACCTCGCCGAGCTGTTCAACGGCCTCGACCACCGCAACGGCACCGAGGCCAACATCGACATCCGCCGGGTCACGCAGGCCGACGGCACGGTCGCCTACATCGTCGACATCCCGGGCACCAGGGTGTGGAACGCGCCGTTCACCGACGACCAGGGCAGTGCCAACGACATGGGCACCAACGTCGACGCGATCGCGGGCAACCCGACCGTGCTGCAGGAGGGCATCCAGCAGGCGCTGATCCAGGCCCAGGTGCCCAAGGACGCGCCGCTGATGCTGGTCGGCCACAGCCAGGGCGGCATCGTCGCGGCCCGCTCGGTCGACCCGCTGCTGGCCAGCGGCTACAACATCACCCACGTGGTCACCGCGGGGTCGCCGGTGGGCGGCATCCCGATCGACGAGCGGGTGCAGATGTTGTCGCTGGAGAACAACGGCGACATCGTCCCGCACCTCGACGCCGCCGAGAACCCCAACAGCGACAACCGGACGACGGTGAAGTTCGACAACCAGACCGGCACCGCGGGCGGCAACCACGCCATCAACGGCAACTACACCGAGGCGGCCAGGCAGCTGGACTCGAGCACCGACCCGTCCATCGTGCGTTTCCGGGACGGCGCCAGTGTTTTCTTCGGTGGGCAGTCCGTGGTCACCGAGGAGTACAGCGTGGTGCGGCAGAAGTGAGGTTGGCGGTACTCGCTTTTGTGGTCCTGCTGGTGGCGGGCTGCGCGGAATCCAAGCCCGCGGTGGTCAGCAAGGAGTTCCAGGACGCGGTCACCGCACTGGTGCAGGAGGCCGGGGGGAGTGCCAACCCGGCGTTCTCGGCGATGACCTGCGGCAGCGTCTTCGACGGGAACCCCGACGACAGCGTGGCGATGTGGGCGGACGTGGACATCGACGTGGCCCCCGAGTCCTTGCTGACGGCCGCCGTTTCCCTTGGCTGGCAACCACAACTGCCGGTCGACGACTGGTCGGTGCTCCTCATCGGACCGGCCGAAACCCGCGTCGGCCTGCGCCGGGGACGGCTGCGCGCCGAGAAGGCCAAGTGCTCCATCGCGGGTCGCCACCAGGACCTCGCCATCCCGATGCACCCCGACCTCACCGACGGCCAGCGCAAGGTCCTCAGCCCCAGCTTCGCCCGCGCCACCACCGCCGCCCGCAAGATCTCCACCGCGGCGAACGTCCCCGTCGACGAGGACGCGTTCCCCAGCACAGCCGCGCTCACCACCGCGACGCTCTCCACCTGCACCACCCCCACCAGCCGCGGCGCCCAGTGGCGAGCGACCAGCCGAACCCCACTGATCACCGACGCCGATCTCCCCACAATCAAGCGCACGGCCATCGGATTCCTCGACGGCTGGAAGATCGACCCTCGCCCGTCCCAACCCGAGTACTTCACGGCCACCCGTGAGGACACCAACATCTCCGCGATGATGATCAAGTCCAGCGAGGGCACCCTGGAACTCACCATCACCGCCACCACCCCCACCTGCGCCCCGGTGCGGTGACATCCGTCCACAACGGACTCCGACCGGCTAGCCGAAGATCGGCATCACCGCGGAGTGGATCTCGAAGCCCGCCGCCTGGGTGGGGGTGTCGTGGGAGTAGACGGCCGAGAGGATGTCCACGGCCTCCTCGGAGAGCTGACCGTCGTCCTTCAGGTCCTGGGTGATCCGGTTGATCGGCTTGGTGAAGCCCCGCAGGCTCCGCCCCGGCGGGTACTCGGCGATCTCGTACACGCGGTCCCTGCTCACGAAACCGGACCCGACCGAGGCCTCCACCAGGACGGCCGCCTGGACCGGTCGCTCGGCGTGCAGCCGCATCAGCAGGGCGTCCACGGCTTCTTCCGTCCAGCCGCCGAACTTCGGGCTCTCGCGCCGCGCGGTGTAGGCGTCGACCCGGTCGACGTCCTTGACCGACTCGGAGCTCACCTCCACCGCCAGCTCGCTCTTCGCGAGTTCGAGCAGCTGGGCTGGGCGGATCATGTAGAGGGTCGTGTCGCACCTCGCCCGCATCTCGTTCACCAGCTCGATGCGCGGCCCGCGGCGCTCACCGCCCTCGTCCCGCCACCAGTCCTCCTTCGTGTCGCTGGTGACGAAGAGGACGTCGAGGCGGCGGCTCGCCGCTTCCACCAGCGTCTGCTCCCAGACGAGGTAGTCCCCGACCGCGTTGGCGTCGTCCTTCTTCTTGTCCTTGTACCCCGGGGGTTCCTGCGCCTGGATGCGCCGCAACCCCTCGGTCACGGCCACCTTGTACGCCTGCGCCGTCATCGGTGGGCCTACCCGCCCCTGGAGGATCGGCTCCACCGCGGCCAGCACCGTGTCCTGGTGGGTGTCGCGGTGGAACTGGTGGGTCGACGAGTGGGCGATCGCCTTGATCCGGTCGGACACCTGCTCGAACCCGTTGTCCAGCAAGGAGATCAGCGCGTCCCGTTCCCCCGGTGCCAGGTGCACCCGGTTCGCCCAGGCGCGCACCTCGGTGTTGGCCTTGTCGCGGTGCGCGTCGAGGCTCTTGGTGATCTTGACGGCGTCCCCCGGGTCGCGCAGGACGGTCTCCCGGTTGCGCCAGAACTCGGTGAGCACCTGGTGCGGCACCCAGAGCGCCTCCAGCTTCTCCAGCGCCCTGAGCAGGGTGTCGCGCGCGGTGGCGGTGTAGCGGTAGAGGTTGAGCAGCAGGTTGGTGTCCGGCACGACGATGCCCGAGGTCAGCACCTGCCTGAGTTCGTCAGCCGTGGGGCTGCGGTAGCCCTCGAAACCCGCGTACAGCCCGCCGCTCCCGCTCTGGTCCGCCATGTTCGCGGACATCGCGGCGGGAAAGGATCTTGTTACTAGGGCGTCGTGTCAAGGGCGCCGGTGACGCGGTCCATGACGGCGGTCCAGTGGTCGCGCTGGCGGGCGCGTTCGCCGGGGTTGGCGAGCCATTCCTGGTGGAAGCGCAGCAGGGTCTTGTCGCCCTTGGCCGTGACGGTGACCTGGATGGTCGTGAAGTGGTCCCAGCCCGGGGGGCGGCAGGTGACGCGGATGCGGTCCCGGTCGCGGTAGCCGCGGACGTCACCGACGGCACCGTCGCGGGTGGCGTACTTGGCGCCGCGGGTGGGCGAGAGGACGGCGCCGGGGCCGAGCCACATCGAGATGCCGGTGGGGCCGCTGATCAGGTCCCAGACCTTGGCCAGCGGGTGCGGCACGGTGCGGGAGACACCGATCTGCCAGCCAGCGTCCTGCGTCAGGCCGGGGTCGCTGACCGCGAGGGGGTCGGTGCGGGTCCACGCGTCGGCGCGGTTCAGCGGGTCGGTCACGGTCCGACTATAGGTCGGGTGGCCGGGTGCTACGGCAACTATCCACCTATCGAGCACGTTGCGGCGATGCCAACCACATCCCGCAACGGGTGGCGAATCTTCCCTTGCCACCCCGCAACGTGAGACTCATGTGGCATGGAGAAACGGGAGCCCACAATCCGGGCCAGGGAGTTGGGCGAGAGCATGCGGCTCGCCATGGTGATGGCCAACCTCAACGGGGTGCGCGCGTGCGCGGAGTTGGGGTGGTCGAAGAGCAAGCTGTCCAGGATGTTCCTCGGCACCCGCGGGGTGTCGCACGCGGACCTGGTCGACTTCCTGCGGGTCTGCGGTGTCACCGGCGCGGAGCGGGACCGGATGTTGGCCATCTGCGCCGAGTTGCGCGCGCCAGCCTGGTCCCGGGAGCAGGCGGGCCGCTTGCCGAGGCACCTGCACGCGCTCATCGACCACGAGGAGCAGGCCGTCACGATCCGCGGGCTGGACCTGCTGGTGGTGCCCGCCCCGCTGCAGACCGACGACTACGCCAGGGCGCTGGTCGCCGCGGACGTCACCGTGCCGCCGAACGAGCGGGACGCGCGGGTCGTGGCGAAGCTCACCCGGCGCCAGTTCATCAAGCGCGACCTGCCGCCCACCTGCGTGTTCCACATCGCCGAGGCCGCGCTGCGGTTGCCCGTCGGCGGCCACGACCTGCGCGCGGACCAGGCCCGCGACCTGGTCCGGATGTCCGAGCGGCGCAACATCACCATCCGGGTGGTGCCGACCGAGCGCGGGGTCACCGCGTCGGCGGCCGGGTCGTTCCGGCTGCTGGAGTTCGCCGACTTCAAGCCGGTGGTGTGCGTGGAGAGCGAGACCTCGTGCCAGTTCATCGAGGGCACCGACGAGGTCACCGGGTACCGGGCGGTGCTGGCCGCGCTGGCCGAGACCGCCCTCACGCCCGATGAGTCGCGTGCCTTTCTCGTCGCGCTCGCCGAGGGGCGGGCCGGGTAGCGGCCAGGTGCGCGGCGGGCACGACCGCGGTGATCGGCCCCTGCGGGTTCACCACCAGCGGGTGGCCGCGCAGCAGCGCGGCGACCTCGTGCCCGCGCACCTCCCGCCACCCCGGCCAGGCGGGCGGCACGTGCGCGGCCGAGGTGCACACCGGCACCATCACCGTGCCGTCCTGATTGGGGAATCCGGTGATACCGGCGTCGTTCGAGGACCGCGCAAAGATCAACAATGTCGCGTCGTGCAGCTCCGGCAGCAAATCGGTCTGCGGCCGGTATCGGGTGTGGATCAGCTGCAGCACCTTCTCCAACCGGTTCGACGGAACCGGCATCCGCAATGCCGTGGGTGACGGCCGGTAGTCGCGGTTAGCGCGGAACCGCTCGCCGATCTGACCGCGGTCGTCGACCGGGTAGGCGCCGACGACCCCCCACGGCGGCACCTCCTCGTGCCTGCCGAACTCGGGGTCGATCACGTACAGCCAGCTGTTGGGGTTGGACCGGGCGCTCGCCCGCATCTCAAGGGTGATCTCCGGCTGGTCCATCGTCGCTCCCTGGGCGCGGGGTGGGTGCGGACATCCTAAGGCCGGTGCTCACTTCACGTGACCGGACAGGTGCCCACCGCCACCGGGCCAGGAATTCCCGACGAACTCGACCAATAACACGGGAACCGTCCCACGACGTCACCCATCAGAGATAGAGTCGTCGCAAAAGCACAGGACCAGGGAGTCAGCACGGTGTTTCTAGCCGATGGCGGTGGGGGTTCCGCACCTGTGGAGCCCGCGTACGCCGGAACCCAGACCCTGCGCGTCGAGCCGTCCGCCATCCCCGGCGCGCTCGCCGCGTTCCGCGAAGCCCA
This sequence comes from Actinokineospora globicatena, assembly GCF_024171945.1. Classification (GTDB taxonomy): domain Bacteria; phylum Actinomycetota; class Actinomycetes; order Mycobacteriales; family Pseudonocardiaceae; genus Actinokineospora; species Actinokineospora globicatena. The sequence continues at coordinate 1,250,853 of NZ_JAMTCR010000002.1, read as the reverse complement.
CGCCAGGGTGTCGGAGAAGGTCACGGCACTCGACGCGCTGCAGGTGCCCGAGTGGGCGAACGACCCGGTGAGCGGCACGACCGCGACCGAGTTCACCCAGCGCACCAACGGCGGTGGCGACGACTCAGCGAGCAAGTGCCTGCGCGGCTACCAGGAGCAGCTGCAGCGGGCGATCACCGCACTCGAGCAGGCCGAACGGGGATACCTGGCCACCGAGGGCACCAACTCCGCGATGTGGGGCAAGACCCACCCGGCGTGACCCGCCTCCCCTGACCCCACCAGCTGTCTACCGAGGGTGATCCGAACATGGCAATGCACCGGTGGCGCGGGTACGACCACCCCACCCTGCACACGATGATCAACGGCGGCCCTGGTCCGGCCGCGTCGACGCCGCAGACCGAGTACTGGGACTCGCTGCACTCCGAGCTGGCCGAGATCGACGCCGACCTCAACGCCAAGCTCAGCACGCTCGCCGCCAGCTGGGAGGGTGGCGCGGCCGACCAGGCGCAGACCGGCCTGACCCCGCTGCAGGCGTGGGCGGCCGACGCGCAGTCCGGTGCCTCGGGCATGCGCGCCTCCACCGAGTACCAGGCCGACATCGTCGGCCGGGCCCGCGCGGAGATGCCGGAGCCGGTCCCGGTGACCACGCCCGCGCCGTCGGGCTGGTCGAAGGTCGCCGCGGGTGCCGCGCTGCTGACCGGCAACCCCGGCCCGGCCGCCGCGGTGGTCAACCAGGCGCAGGACCACGAGGCCCAGGAGGCGGCCCAGGACGCCGCCTCGCAGAAGGCCGTCGACGCGATGGACAGCTACCAGTCCAGCAGCAACTTCAACACCAACACCCTCGGCGAGTTCGTGCCGCCGCCGGACGTCGTGGTGTCCACCCCGGAGCCCTCCGGTGGCACCGGGTACGCCGTCGGCCACTTCGTGTCGGACTTCAACGGCGCCAACGGCAGCACCGGCACCAACACCGCGAGCTACGCGCCGAGCAACGTCAGCCACTTCGGCGGCGGCAGCTACGTCCCGCCGAACCACGGTGGCGGCAACGTCGGGTTCACGCACCCCGGGGCGCTGCCCGCGCCCACCGCCCCGGCCGGCTACACCAGGCCCGGTGGCGTGACCGCGCCCTCCGGCTTCATCCCCGGTGGCGGCGGTGAGAGCCCGAACCTGAACTTCACCCAGTTCAACCACAACCAGACCTCGGGCGGCGGCAACGTCCAGTTCAACCAGAGCGGCGTCAACGGGACCTTCAACGGCACCCTCAACCCGACCGGCGGCGTCAGCGGCGCCGAGGGCCCCAAGTCCAGCAGCGGGCTCGGCGGCAAGGGTGGCGCCGGGTCGTCGGTGGGCACGCCGGGTGCGACCGGGGAGAGCTCGCGGCAGAGCGGTCAGCTCGGTCGCGGCGGCATGGCCGGGACCGGTGGCATGGGCGGTGCGGGCGACAGCATGATGGGCACCCGCTCGAACGCCGTCGCCGCGGGCAAGGGCGGTCTGGGTGGCCCCGCCGGGCAGAACCGGGCCAACGGCGAGGACGACGAGGAGGAGTTCGAGACCGCGAGCTACCTCGTCGAGACCGATGACGTGTTCGGCGACGAGCGCGCGGTGTCGCAAGCCGTCCTCGGCGCCGACGAGTGACCACGTTCGGCATCGTGGCTGAGGTGACGAGCACCCCTGTGTCGCTCTCCGCGCTGGAGTTCGACGTGCTGTGGGAGCACCTGGCCCCCGGGGCGATGCCCCTGGTGGTCAAGGTGCCCTCACCGGGCAAGACGTACGAGGAGCGGGCCCAGATCGAGGACGAGGTCTGGGCCGGTCTCGAGCAGCGCGGGCTCGGCCGCAAGGTCGACGTGCACCCCGAGGTCGAGCACCTGGTCCGGCTGCTGGCCAGGCCGGACCGCGAGGTCGACGGCCGCACCTGGGTCGGCCGGGGTGTCCGGTTGCTGGCGTGCGCCACCGGCCGCGACCACGCCGCGCTCGCGGTGCTCAGCGAGGACCGGATCACGCTGAGCCGCACCTCGCCCGCGGGGTTGGCCAGTGCGGCGGTCGCCGTGCTGCCCGCCGTGCAGGCCGGTCCGGGCCGGTCGATCACGTTGCGCACCGAGGACTTCGAGGCCGCTGCCAAGGGCACCGACGGGACGCAGAAGAGCTTCGAGCTCGCGCTGCTCGCCAGGGGTGTCCGCGGTGAGGACGCGACCGCGCTGACCGAGATGATCGGCGACGTGCGGGGCACCGGGAACTTCGGCGCCGCCGCCCGCGACCGGCTCGGCCGCCGGGTGCGCGGTGACCGGGTGGTGTCGTTCTTCGACACCGACCTCGGCCGCTACGTGCAGGTCCGCCGGGCCTCGCCGGACAAGACCCTGTGGACGACGATCTCGCCCGCGGACAACCGCAAGCTGGTGCACCTGGTCGAGGAAGTGCTCGACGAGGTGGTCCGGGACGTCGAGGACTAGCCGGACCCGTGCCGCGCCAGACCGTCGACCCCGCTGAGCTCCGCGCCGCCGTCGAAGCCACCCTCGCGTGGCTCGACGGCGGCGACCAGCCCGCACGTCCCGTCCTCGCCGCCGCCGTCCGGTTGAGCCTGCGGACGTTGGAGCAGGACGCGCCGGGCCACAGCGTGGAGGTCCGGGTGCCGCCGTTCGCGGCTGTGCAGTGCGTCGAAGGTCCCCGGCACACGCGCGGTACGCCTGCCAACGTCGTGGAGATGGACTCGCGCACCTGGCTCGCGTTGGCCGTCGGCCGGTTGCGCTGGGAGGACGCGGTGGGCGACGGACGTATCGCCGCTTCCGGCGCTAGAGCAGACCTGTCTGGCCTGCTCCCGTTGCTCCGGTTCTGAGCCTCTAGACGTCGACCAGTTCCGGCTCAGGGATCCGGGTGCGACGCATAACCAGCACGAACCCGATAGCGCCAGCCACCGCGAGCACCGCGTAGACGGCCAGCAGCGCGGGCGGCGTCGTGCCCGTCAGGGCATCACCAAGGAAGACGGCAGCAGCCGTACCGGGGAGGCTGCCCAGGAAAGTGCCGATCAGGAACGGCCGCAGCGAGATCGTCGACAGGCCGCAGCAGTAGTTCATCGGCGCGAACGGGACCATCGGTACCAGCCGCAGCGTCGTGATCGCGCCGACGCCACCGCCCGCGAGCCGGGCGTTCACCGCGCGCACCACACCGCGCTCCAGGTGCGGCTCCACCCAGCGCCGCCCCAGCCCCCTGGCCAGCGAGAACGCCAGCGTGGACGCGATCGTCGTGGCCACCATCGCGACGGCGAACCCGGCGGCACCACCCAGCAGCAACCCGGCGGAGAGGTTGAAGACGGTGCGGGGGATGGGCGCCACGGTGAGCACCGAGTAGCCGATCAGGAAGAGCACCGGGGTGGCCCACCCGAGGCCGTCCGCCCACAGCCGCACCTGCACCGGGCTGGGGATCGGGATGAGCGATCCGACCAGGACCAGGGCGATGACGGCGGCTGACACGAGGAGGAGGGCTCGACGACCGGGCACGCCCACCACGGTAGTGGCAGTCCGGCCGGGGTGACGTGCGCCACCTGCGGTTGGTCCGTGCTCCGCCGAGCAGCGCTTACACTGGGGTGCAGCCCTCACTCCGTCCCCAGGGAGCGCTTGGTGGCCGACCAGTTCACGACTGGCCCTATCCCCTCTTTCGACCAGCCCGAGCCCGAACCCCGCGAGGAATGCGGTGTCTTCGGCGTGTGGGCCCCGGGCGAAGAGGTGGCGAAGCTCACCTACTACGGCCTGTACGCACTCCAACACCGCGGGCAAGAGGCGGCGGGCATCTCGGTCGCCGACGGTCACCAGATCGTCGTGTTCAAGGACCTCGGCCTGGTCAGCCAGGTGTTCGACGAGCAGGTCCTGTCCTCGCTGCGCGGCCACGTCGCCGTCGGGCACTGCCGGTACTCGACCACCGGGTCGACCACCTGGGAGAACGCCCAGCCCACGTTCCGCACCACCGCCACCGGCAGCGGCCTGTCGCTGGGCCACAACGGCAACCTGGTCAACACCGCCGAGCTGCGCGACCGCGCGACCGCGCTCGGGGTGACCTCGCGCAACGGCGCGACGACCGACTCAGACATCATGACCGCCCTGCTCGCGGCCAGCGCCGCCGACAAGGGCCTGGAGCAGGCCGCCCTCGAGGTCCTGCCCACCATCCGCGGCGCGTACTGCCTGGTCTTCTCCGACGAGTCGACCCTCTACGCGGCCCGCGACCCGCACGGCGTCCGCCCGCTGGTCCTCGGCCGCCTGGAGCGCGGCTGGGTCGTGGCCAGCGAGACCGCCGCCCTCGACATCGTCGGCGCGTCGTTCGTGCGCGAGGTCGAGCCGGGCGAGCTGATCGCCATCGACACCGACGGCCTGCGCTCGTCGCGCTTCGCCAGCCCGGAACCCAAGGGCTGCCTGTTCGAGTACGTCTACCTGGCCCGCCCGGACACCTCGATCTCCGGCCGGTCCGTGCACGCCACCCGGGTCGAGATCGGCCGCAGGCTGGCCGTGGAGCACCCGGTCGAGGCCGACCTGGTGGTGCCGGTCCCGGAGTCGGGCACCCCGGCGGCCATCGGGTACGCGCAGGGCAGCGGCATCCCGTTCGGCACCGCGCTGGTGAAGAACGCCTACGTCGGCCGGACCTTCATCCAGCCGTCGCAGACCATCCGCCAGCTCGGCATCCGGCTCAAGCTCAACCCGCTGCGCGAGGTCATCCGCGGCAAGCGGCTGATCGTGGTCGACGACTCGGTGGTGCGCGGCAACACCCAGCGCGCCCTGGTCCGGATGCTGCGCGAGGCCGGTGCGCTCGAGGTGCACGTGCGGATCGCGTCGCCGCCGGTGCAGTGGCCGTGCTTCTACGGCATCGACTTCGCCTCCCGGGCCGAGCTGGTCGCCAACGGGCTCGACCTGGACGGCATCCGGCGCTCCATCGGCGCCGACTCGCTCGGCTACGTCTCGCTGGAGGCGCTGATCGCCGCGAGCGAGCAGCCCAAGACCCGGCTCTGCGCGGCCTGCTTCACCGGCGAGTACCCCATCGAGCTGCCCGACGACGCGCTGATCGGCAAGCACCTGCTCGAAGGCATCGAGAAGGGCGTGGCGGGCTCCGCCGCGCCGCTGCAGCCAGCCGGGTACGGTGCCGAGGACGCCCTCCGGCGCCCGTGACGTCCTGCCCCTCCTAACCTGATTCGAGCCATGACTGAGACCAGCTCACCCGAGTCCTCCGCCAACGCCACCTACGCCGCTGCGGGCGTGAGCATCGAAGCAGGTGACGAGGCGGTCGAGAAGCTCAAGCCGTGGGCGGCCAAGGCCAACCGGCCGGAGGTGCTCGGCGGGATCGGCGGCTTCGCCGGGCTGTTCAAGCTCAAGCTCGACCGGTGGAAGGAACCGGTGCTGGCGTCGTCCACCGACGGCGTCGGCACCAAGATCGCCATCGCCCAGGCGCTGGACATCCACGACACCGTCGGCGTCGACCTGGTCGCCATGGTGGTCGACGACCTGGTGGTCTGCGGCGCCGAGCCGCTGTTCCTGCAGGACTACATCGCCGTCGGCAAGGTCCTGCCGGACCGGATCGCGGCACTGGTCAAGGGCATCTCCGAGGGCTGCGTCCAGGCGGGCTGCGCCCTGCTCGGCGGCGAGACCGCGGAGCACCCCGGCCTGATGTCCGACGGCGCCTACGACCTGTCGGCCACCGGCGTCGGCGTGGTCGAGGCCGACCAGATCCTCGGCCCGGACCGCGTCCGCCCCGGCGACGTCCTCATCGGCATGGCCTCCTCCGGCCTGCACTCCAACGGCTACTCCCTGGCCAGGCACGTCCTGCTGCAGATCGGCCGCATCCCGCTCTCCGGCCACGTCGAGGAGTTCAGCCGCACCCTCGGCGAGGAACTGCTGGAACCGACCCGCATCTACGCCAAGGACTGCCTCGCCCTCGCCGCCGAGACCGAGGTCCGCACCTTCGCCCACATCACCGGCGGCGGCCTCGCGGCCAACCTCGCCCGGGTCATCCCCAACGGCCTGCACGCGACGCTCGACCGCGGCACCTGGACGCCGCAGCCGGTCTTCTCCCTCATCGCCCAACGCGGCCGCGTGGCCCGCGAGGAGATGGAACGCACCTTCAACATGGGCGTCGGCATGGTCGCCGTGGTCGCCCCGGAGGACGTCGACCGCGCCCTCGCCGTCCTGACCGCCCGCCACGTCCCGTCGTGGATCTTGGGCGAGGTCCGCCCCGCGGACGACCCCGCGGCGGTGCGAGCGACCCTTACGGGCGACCACCCGCGGTTCTAGGCTTCTTCGACAACAGGCCCGGCGAGCTGTTCGCCGGGCCTGTTTCGTTGTCTGCGGTCCGACTGGGTGGCGTCTGTGCCTCTAACCAGGGGTCTCGCCGTTGATCTCCCGCCGATATCCACTCTTATGGGTGACAGAAGTTATCCACATGTGGATCACCGCAGGGGTGCTTTCAAGATCGACTGTCGGTGGGCCCCGGTAGACTGGCCCAGGGACGCCCCCCAGAGAGGGTGGGGGCTGGGCAGGGGTTGCCTGCGCGCGCGGGCGCGAAGCGGGCTCGGTGGGGTCGGGGGCTGGCGGCGCGGAGCGGGCCCGGTGGGGCCTAGGGGCCGAGGCGCAAAGTGAGGCCGGTAGGGCTCTAGGGGCGCTGGCGCGAAGCGAGTCGGGTAGTGGCGCGCGAGCGGGCTGTAGCGCTAAGGGCCAGCGGCGGCGGTTCGGGTCGTGTGCGGCGGCTGTCTCGCGGGTGAGGTTGGCTGCTCCGGCTTGGGGTGTGGGCGTGTCGGGGGTCATGTGACGGGGTCGCTGCTGGTCAGGCGAGCGGCGGGTGTCCATTGCGGACGGCTGTGGAGTTGCTGTGGGTTGGGGGGTGGGGGTGGAAAAGTCGGGGGGTGGCGGGGCAACCTGCGGGGGTGCCGGCCCGTACTAACGGGCGGACCTAGGAGGTGTTGGGTGCCGGACCGGGACGCGGAGTTCGGGGAGTTCCTGGACAGCCGGGCCACTGTCATGCGGCGGACCGCCTTCCTGCTCAGTGGGGGTGATTGGCACCGGGCGGAGGATTTGGTGCAGACGACGCTGGCGAAGATCTACGTGGCGTGGCCGCGGCTCAACCGTGAGGGCGGGGTGGACGCGTATTCGCGCAAGGTGATGGTGCGGACGGCGATCGACGAGTCGCGGCGGGCGTTCCGGCGGCGGGAGAACGTGGTGGAGCACCTGCCGGAGGTGGGGGTCGAGCCGGTCGGGGTGGATGACGCGGTCGACGTGCGGCGGGCGTTGGCGTTGTTGCCCGCCGGGCAGCGCGCGGTGGTGGTGTTGCGGTACTGGGAGGATCTCAGCGTCGCCGAGACGGCGCAGGCGCTGGGGAAGAGCGAGGGGACGATCAAGAGTCAGGCGGCGAAGGGGTTGGCGGCGCTGCGCAAGCTGCTGGCGGGCGGGCGCGTCCTGGTGGAGGGGCAACTGTGACCGATGACGTGCGGGACCTGCTCGGTCGGGCGCTCGGTGACGAGCCGCCGCTGGGCATCGACCGCGAGGCCGTCTTCGCGGACGGGCGCCGTCGGCTGCGGCGGCGTCGGGTGGCCGCGACCGGTGGGGTGGCGGCCGCGGTGGCGGTGGCCGTGTTCGGCGCGGCGATGCTCTCCAGCGGCGCGGTCGGGCTCAGCCAGCCGGAGGTCCTCCCCGCGGCGCCTCCGTCGGTCACCACGACCCGGGTCCCGGCACCTGTCGAACCAGTGCCGACCACACCGACCGAGGCGCCGTCGTCGACGATCACCACCCACCGGCCCAGGCAGGTCACCGCGTTGCGCGACGGGGTGATCTGGCCTGCCGGGGTGCGGCCGCAGTCGAGCAAGCCGGGCCGCGAGTGGTACGAGTTCGACGACGACGGCGAGATCCGAGCTGCGCTGACCACCGCCAAGGGTGACCGGATCCTGCAGGTCAGGGTGTATTTCACCGCCGCGCGCGAGCACATGATCGACTGCCCGGGCGTGCAGAACGGCGCGAAGCTGCCCAACTGCTACGTCGGCAGCTACGCCAACGCGAAGGTCCGCACGGAGCGGGACTCCCCCACCGATGGGCCCGCCGTGGTGCTGGTCACCGCCGACCGCGCGGACTCGGTGACCGTCGAGGTCATGGAGACCGCGGGCGACCACGGCAGGCTGGACCAAGTGCTCCCCGACAGCACCATACTCAAGATCGCTACGCTTCCCGGGCTGGCACCCTGAGTCCGATGTGGACACAGCAGGACCCCGGCGGTGAAACCCGGTTGCCCCACTAGGGCATCCTGGTGGACGTGAACGATGAGTTGGTGGTGTCCGCGGCGCTGGTCGTACCGGCGGGTGAGCTGCGTGAGCGGTTCTCCCGCTCGTCCGGTCCCGGCGGTCAGGGCGTGAACACCGCCGACAGCCGGGTCGAGCTGTCCTTCGACCTCGCCCGGTCTCCGTCCATTCCGGACCACTTGCGCCAGCGCATGCTCGCGCGCCTGGGCAACCGGCTGGTGGACGGCGTGGTGACCATCGCGGCCAGCGAGTACCGCGCGCAGCTGGCCAACCGGGCCGCCGCCCGCGAGCGCCTCGCGGCTTTACTCCGCCAAGCCGCTGCCCCGCCGCCGCCATCGCGCCGTGACACGAAGCCCTCTCGGGGTTCCCGCGAACGCCGCCTGACCGCGAAGAAGCAGCGCTCGCAGACCAAGCAGACCCGGCGACGACCGCCGGACGACTGAACGAAGAACTGGGCGGCCCCGACGAACGGGACCGCCCAGCTCAGGTGAGACTCAGCCGAACAACGCGGGGAGGGTGCCCTCCCAGGCTTCCCGCAGCTCGGCGAGCGGCAGGTCGCCGACGCCCTGGATCTCCAGGGACTGCGACTCCGGGTCGACGACGCCGGTGCGGCGCCACGGCAGGCCCCGGGCGGTGCACATCTCGGTGAAGCGCAGCTCCTCCGAGCGCGGCACGGCGACCAGAACACGGCCTGCGGACTCGCTGAACAGCTGGACGAACGGGTCCTGGTCCTGGTCGAGGAACACCCGGGCGCCGACCTCGCCGATCAGGCAGGTCTCGACCAGCGTCTGGGCCAGGCCGCCGTCGGACAGGTCGTGCGCGGCAGAGATCATGCCGTCGCGAGAACCGGCCAGCAGGACCTCGCCGAGCAGCCGCTCGCGGGCCAGGTCGACCTTCGGCGGCAGACCACCGAGGTGGCCGTGCACGACGTGCGCCCACTCCGACCCGCCGAACTCGTCGCGGGTGTCGCCGAGCAGCAGCAGCGACTCGCCCGCCTCCGCGCCGATGCCGGTGGGGATGCGGCGGCGCACGTCGTCGATGACGCCGAGGACGCCGACCACCGGGGTCGGGTGGATGGCGGTGGTGCCGGTCTGGTTGTAGAAGCTGACGTTGCCGCCGGTGACCGGGATGCCGAGTTCCTTGCAGCCCTCGGCGAGACCGCGCACGGCCTGCTCGAACTGCCACATGACCGCCGGGTCCTCCGGCGAGCCGAAGTTGAGGCAGTTGGTGACCGCGAGCGGGGTGGCCCCGGTGACCGCGACGTTGCGGTACGCCTCGGCCAGCGCGAGCTGGGTGCCGGTGTACGGGTCGAGCTTGACGAAGCGGCCGTTGCAGTCGGTGGCCAGCGCCACGCCGCGACCGGTCTCCTCGTCGACCCGGATCATGCCGGAGTCCGACGGCTGCGCGAGGACGGTGCCGCCGCGCACGTAGCGGTCGTACTGCTCGGTGACCCACCGCCGCGACGCCAGGTTCGGGCTGGCCGCCATCCGCACGACCTCGGCCCGCAGCTCGTCCGGAGTGGACGGACGAGCGAGCTGCTCGGGACCGTTGCCCTGCAAGGCGTCCTGGTAGTCCGGGCGCTCGATGGGGCGCTCGTACATCGGGCCCTCGTGCGCGACGGTGCGCGGCGGGACGTCGACAACGGTCTCACCGTGCCAGGTGATGACCAGCCGGTCGCCGTCGGTGACCTCGCCGATCTCGGTGGCGATCACGTCCCACTTGGCGCAGACCCGCATAAAGGCGTCCACATCGGACGGCTTGACGACCGCGCACATCCGCTCCTGCGACTCGCTGGAGAGGACCTCGGCGGGCGTCATCCCTGTGGCGCGCAACGGAACCCGGTCGAGCTGCACGAGCATGCCGCCGTCGCCCGCGCTGGCCAGCTCGCTGGTCGCGCAGGACAGGCCAGCGCCACCGAGGTCCTGGATGCCGACGACGATGCCCTCGGCGAACAGCTCGAGGCAGCACTCGATGAGCACCTTCTCGGTGAACGGGTCGCCGACCTGGACCGCGGGCAGCTTCTTGCGCCCGGTGCCGCCCTCGTCGCCGGAGAAGGTCTCGCTGGCCAGCACGGACACGCCGCCGATGCCGTCGAGGCCGGTGCGCGCGCCGAAGAGGATCACCTTGTTGCCGGTGCCCGACGCGTGCGCCAGGTGCAGGTCCTCGGTGCGCATCGCGCCGACGCACAGCGCGTTGACCAGCGGGTTGCCCTGGTAGGAGGCGTCGAAGACGACCTCACCGCCGATGTTGGGCAGGCCGAGGCAGTTGCCGTAGCCGCCGACACCGGCGACGACACCGGGCAGCACGCGCTTGGTGTCGGGGTGGTCGGGGGCGCCGAAGCGCAGCGGGTCCATCACCGCGAGCGGGCGGGCGCCCATCGCCATGATGTCGCGCACGATGCCGCCGACGCCGGTCGCCGCGCCCTGGTAGGGCTCCACGTAGGACGGGTGGTTGTGCGACTCGAGCTTGAAGGTGACCGCCCAGCCGTCGCCGATGTCGACCACACCGGCGTTCTCGCCGATCCCGGCCAGCATCTTGGCCTTCATCTCCGGCGTGGTGTTGGCCGACCAGTGCTTCCAGTGCACCTTGGACGACTTGTACGAGCAGTGCTCGCTCCACATCACCGAGTACATGGCCAGTTCGGCGTCGGTGGGGCGGCGGCCGAGGATCTCGCGGATCCTGGCGTACTCGTCCTCCTTGAGCCCGAGCTCGCGGAACGGCTGCTCCTGCTCCGGCGTCGCCTTGGCGTTGTCAACGCTGTCGATCACGCGGCCACCACCGAGTCGAGGACGGACAGGAACATGCCGAGACCGTCGTCGGACGGCCCGGTGAGCGCGTCGATGGCGTGCTCGGGGTGCGGCATCAGGCCGACGATGCGACCGGTCGGGTCGCTGATGCCCGCGATGTCGTCGGTCGAGCCGTTGGGGTTGAGCCCGGCGTAGCGGAAGACCACCCGGCCCTCGCCCTCCAGCTCGTCCACGACGGAGCGCGGCGCGGCGTACCGGCCGTCCATGTTCTTGACCGGGATGATGATCTCGGCACCGGCGTCGTAGCGGCTGGTCCACGCGGTGCCCGCGTTCTCGACCTTGAGCCACTGGTCGCGGCAGACGAAGTGCAGGCCCGCATTGCGCAGCAGCGCGCCGGGCAGCAGACCGGCCTCGCACAGCACCTGGAAGCCGTTGCAGATGCCCAGCACCGGCAACCCGCCGCGCGCGGCGGCGATGATCTCGCCCATCACCGGCGCGAACCGGGCGATGGCGCCTGCGCGCAGGTAGTCGCCGTAGGAGAAGCCACCGGGCAGGATGACCGCGTCGACCCCCTTGAGGTCGGCGTCACCGTGCCACAGCGCGACGGCCTCGGCGCCGGAGGCCTTGATCGCCCGGATGGTGTCGCTGTCGTCGAGCGTGCCGGGGAAGGTGACCGCGCCGATCCTCACGCCTGCACCCGCCTCACCACGAAGTCCTCGACCACCGGGTTGGACAGGAAGCCCTCGGCGATCCTGGCCAGGGTCTCGTCGTCGACGGAGTCGTCGACCTCGAGTTCGAAGTGCTTCCCCTGTCGGACATCGGACACCCCGTCGAACCCGAGCCGGGGCAGCGCACGGGCCACCGCCTGACCCTGCGGGTCCAGAATCTCCGGCTTGGGCATGACATCGACGACAACTCGGGCCACGGCGGGCTACTCCTCGAGTTCGAGAGGCCAATACCCCGGAAGCCTACCTGACCTGGGAGTTCACCCCACCGCCCCCGCTGACCTGCACGACCTCGCCCACGTCACACGATCGAGTGGGACCGGCGAACGGGCCTTGGCGAACCGCTACCGCGCGGTTAATCTTGCCGTGTTGCTCTGGCCCGTAAGCCAGGGAAGTGAGCCCAGCCCACGTCCGGACGGACGGCGGCTGGGCTTCGCGCTATCCGGGGACCGGCACCGTGACGCGGCGGCCGACCAGCGGTTCCGAGCGGCGGCCCCAGTCCCCGCCCGCACCCACCGACCACGCGACGGCGTCCGCGATCCACAGCAGCGGCTCACCGGGGCCGTGGTGGTGCTCGTAGACGAGCCCCGACGCCCTGGCGATCTTGGTCAGCACCACCCGGATCGTCGCCTCGTCCAGCCGGTCCCGATCGTCTCGGCTGTCCATGACCATCCGGGTGGCGTCGACCCCCAGCAGGTCCACGGTCAGCGCGGCGAGACAGGCCTGCCGCGCGGGCTCGTGCCCGTTGCCGCAGTCGGCCGCGTAGACCCAACACCCCAATCCCGCTTCCTCCATCCGGGACAGTGCGAGTCGGCGCAGCCGCGGCGATTCCCTCTTGAAGTGCAACTCGCGCTGGCCGGGGAGCAGCAGCGACTTCATCAGTTTCCGAGTCCGGTTGAGCTGAGCCGGGTCGAGGCACGCGGCAACCAACAGGTAGGCGTCGCCACGGCTGGACTCGTCAACGAAGGCATGCAAGGTCACCCAAGGAAGATCGGCTCCGGCGGGACCGGTCTGGATCACTCGAACGTGTGTGCGTTTCGTGTTCGCCTGTGGCGAGAGGGGTGGTGGGGCGGGGGCGGGCGGGTGAGGGTGGGGGTATGCGGATTCTGGTTTTGGGTGGGACGCGGTTCGTGGGGTTCTCGGTGGCGGCTGAGGCGGTGCGGCGGGGGCACGAGGTGGTGTGCGCGGCGCGGGGACAGGCGGGGCGGGTGCCGGAGGGGGCTCGGTTGGTGCGGGTCGACCGGGATGTGGAGGGCGGGCTCGAGCCGCTGGTGGGGGAGGGGTTCGACGCGGTGGTGGACGTCGCGACGATCTCCTACGAGTGGGTGCGGCGGGCGTTGGCCGCGTTCGGCGAGCAGGTCGGGCACTGGACGTTCGTGTCGTCGATCAGCGCGTACGCCGAGCCGGGTGCGCGGCCGACCGGGGCGGGCGACCCGTTGCTCCCGCCGAGGACGGTGCACGGCACCCGCGAGTTGATGAAGGACGATCCCGACCTGTACGGCTCGGTGAAGGTCGCCAGTGAGCAGGCGGTCACGGCGGCCGTCGGCGCCAAGGCCATGATCGTGCGCGCCGGTCTGATCACCGGGCCGGGTGACGAGCACGACCGGTTCGGCTACTGGGCGCAACGCCTGGCCCGGGGTGGCCGGGTGCTGGTGCCCGACGTCGACCACGACATCCAGATCGTCGACGTCCGCGACCTCGCCGCCTGGATCGTGGACGCCGCCGAGAAGGGCACCACCGGGATCTTCGACGGCGTCGGCCCCGCGCGGCCCTTGCCGGACCTGCTCACCGCGATCGCCGACGTGCTCGGCGCGGACGTCGAGTTCGTGAGAGCGAGCCCGGACAAGCTGCTCGAGCTGGGCGTCAACCCCTGGGCGGGCCCCCGCTCGCTCCCGCTCTGGCTGCCCGCGAGCCACCGATACATGGCCTCCCGCGACGCCGCGCCCGCGCTGGCGGCGGGCCTCACCCCGCGTTCCCTCGCCGACGCCGTGGCCGGGGCCCTCGACCACGAGCGCACGCTCGGCCTGGACCGTGAACGCAAGGCAGGCCTGACTCCCGAGGACGAGGCCGAGGTGATCGCCGCCCTCGGCGCGTAGTCACCCGACAGCGGGGCGCAACCCCACCGAACAGGTACCGGTGCTCGAGGTGGTCCGCCTGGGCAGCCGATGGCCTGCGGGGTGGTGTCCGGTTGTCATCCGAGGGAGAACGAATGCTCCGCGGGAAGCCCGGGCGCGCGTTCGCCCGCCTCTTGGTCGTCGCGCTCGTCGCGGCGGGGTTGGCGCCCGGGTTGGTTCACCCGGCTGAGGCGGCCCCGCCGCGCTGCGGTGGGCCGGGCACACCGTCGGTGGTCGCGCTGCACAGCAGCCACTTCTACGTCGACACCAACGCGCAGCTGCCGTCCGGCTACGCGGGCTACCGGGTGAGTGGCCAGACAGCGCGCAGTGGACTGTGGCTCGGCGTGGACGGCTTCACCGGCGGGGTGATCGCGCCCGCGACCGACCAGCCCACCAGGGTTCCGCTACCCGACCTCACCGAAACCGGTGTGGCGCGGTACCTGCTGTTCACGGCATCTGCAGCGACCACCACTCCGCAGAGCCACACGATCACGATCTACACCGGACCGCGACAGATCCAGCAACCGCTCTTACCGCAACGGCAACACTTACGGTTGAGGTCAGCAATGCCCTACCGGACGCGATCACCATGCCAGCAGGCGGAACTGTCACCGGCCTGGACGTGCTCGCGAACGACCTCTGCCCTGGCTGCACGATCACCTCTGTTACGACAGCGAGCTACGGGACATCGGTCAGCGAAGGCAGCGCAGTCGGTTGGACACCGCCCGCTGATTTCGCCGGTCTGGCCAGTTTCGGCTACACGGCGGGAGATGGGTCGCAGGTGGTGTCCTCTACCGTGCGGATTCTGGTGACCCCACCACCGCTCGCGGTCAGCACCCCAGTCGACCAAGATCTCGCCATCCAGCCACCAGTTCGTGCCCGGGTTGCGTCTTGCTCATCCGCACGTCTTCAGACGACGGCGACTTGGACTAAGACGGAACCGGGTTCCGCTACACACCCGGACCTGGCTACACCGGGCCCGACAGCTTTACCTACCGCCTGACTGATCCGGTGTCGCAGCTGTGGGTTGAGTCAGGTGTCGGCATCACCGTCATTGGCGCGGTAGCGCTACCTGCCTTGAGCATTGCGGTGACGCCACCGAACGCGGGAAGCCAACCGGCAGCAGGTGATGTTGTCCCGTGGACGTGGACCGTGACCAACACCGGCAACGTCACCCTGGTTGACATCACCCCCACCGGCGCGACATGCACCGCCGTCACGCTCACCGTCGGCAGCAACGTGGCGTGCACCCACAACCACACCCTGACCCAGCCCGAGATCGACGCGGGCCAACTGACCAGGCGTATCGACGTCACCGCGAACAGCACTGGCGGCCCAGCGAGCGGCTTCGACGAGACCACCGTGCCGCTCGCGCGCGTGCCGGGCCTGAAAGTCACCGCCGCAGCGTCGCTCAACAGCGGCAACATCACCGTGACCTACACAGTGGCCAACACCGGCAACACCACTCTGCCGGCGATAGGAGTAACTCTCACCGACAGCACTGTCTTGGCTTGCACCATCACTTCTAACCAACGCCGGATTCACCTACACGTCCGACGCGGACTGGTCAGTCACTGTTGTCGTCGACGGCACCTCGGCCGTTGCCGCTAACTTCACCGGAGTGGGTAAGGGCGCGATCAAGGGGACCATCCACACAGGCACTCAAGCACCGGTAAGCAGCGCGCAGGTGGTCTGTCATTGGGCGGGTCTAGACGGCATTCTCTCCACACCCGACGACGTCCCAATAACCGTTGTCGCTAACGCGGCAGGCTCATACGACCTCACCCAGCTCCCCTACGGCCTCTATTCGTGCACCGCTACCGACCCCGCGACAGGTACCGCGTCAACGGCCACCCAGGTCACTGTGCAGTCCACGACCCTGGTGGTCGTCGACCTGCAGATCGGCAGCGCACCAGCCGTACCGGAGCAGGACGAACCGGAGTTGGCCGACACCGGAGCACGGCCCCCCACCACCTGGCCTGGCTGGGCATCCTGCTCGTCCTGGCTGGGACGAGCACGTTGTTGGTTATCCGCAGGCGTCAAGCCGCAGACAGCGCTGTGCAGGCCCGGTAGGTCATAGCGGTAGCGCCGTTGTCCAGGGCAGTGTCGACAGCGTCCAGGTAGGCCGCACGGTGGGAAGGACGAGACAGGTCTGCCGCGTCGATGGCAAGCCGGAGCGTGCCCGCCCGGCGGGTAGTACGGCTCGCGGCCAGGACAAGCGCGAAGCACCGCCACGTCTCGGCCCGTTCGTGGCTGCTGAGGGACTGCACCCGCGACCGCCACACGGCACCCGTCCGCAGGTCGTGGACACCCACGAGGTCGGCGCACAGCGTGAAGTCCTTGCGCTGCAAAGCGATCAAGGTCCCACGCGAGGCCAGCCAGCGCGGTGGCGCGAAACCGGTCGTGTGCAGGCCCGCGCGCTCCATGGCCGACATGGCCGCCGTGAGGCGCAACCCGGCCTCGTGCGCGGGCAGCGAAGCGAACTCGGGGCGCCGCATCGACACGGTCCGACCACGGGGTTCCCGGGTGTGGTCGAAGCCGTGCAGCAGGACGTCGTCGCCCACGAGGCGGCGGGTGCGGACCCAGTCCACGGCCGCGCCTGCGAGTCGGGGGGCTACCAACAGGGACAGTGGCACCCCGCGCCTGCCCAGGTGCTCGGCGAGATCGGCGCAGTGGTGCAGGGTCCGGGCGTCGATCCCGGACAGCGAGACCAGCAGTCGAGCCGTCACCCCACCAGCACAGCGCCACCGGGTGACTACCAGGTGTCGCCGGTGGTGACTCAGCCGATCCAGTCGGCGAACTTCCGGCCGGTGACCTGCTCGTACGCCTCGATGTAGCGGCCGCGGGTGGCCTCGGCGACCTCGTCGGGCAGCGCGGGGGGCGGGGTGTTGCTCGCCCGGTCCCAGCCCGACGCCGGGGAGGTCAGCCAGTCGCGGACGAACTGCTTGTCGAACGAGTGCTGCGCCCGGCCCGGCTGGTAGGTCTCCACCGGCCAGTAGCGCGACGAGTCCGGCGTGAGCACCTCGTCGCCCAGCACGACCTGGCCGTCGAGCAGGCCGAACTCGAACTTCGTGTCGGCCAGGATGATGCCGCGCTCGGCGGCGTGGTCGGCGGCGCGCCGGTAGACCTCGAGGGCCAGGTCGCGCACCACGGTCGCGTGCTCGGTGCCGATGACCTCGGCGATCTCGTCGTTGGTGACGTTCTCGTCGTGCTCGCCGATGGGGGCCTTGGTGGCCGGGGTGTAGATCGGCTCGGGCAGCTTGGAGCCCTCGACCAGGCCGGGCGGCAGCGCGATCCCGCAGACGGCGCCGGTGCGGTTGTAGTCGAGCGTGCCGGACCCGGCGAGGTAACCGCGCGCGACGGCCTCCACGGCCAGCATGTCCAGCCTGCGCACGACCAGCGCGCGGCCGCGGACCTCGGCCGGGATGCGCGGGTCGTCCCAGGCCACCAGGTGGTTGGGCACGACGTCGCCGAGCAGGTCGAACCAGAACACGCTCATCGCGGTGAGGATGCGGCCCTTGTCCGGGATCGGGGTGTCGAGCACGAAGTCGTACGCCGAGATCCGGTCCGAGGCGACCAGCAGCAGGTGGTCGTCGTCGATGGCGTGCAGTTCGCGGACCTTGCCCGCGGCGATCTTCGGGTAATCCTCGAGCGTGGCCACGTTGGTGCAGCCTACGGATTCGTGCCGCACACTTCGGACGTGGGGTACGACTGGGTTTGCTTCACCACGGACTACGGCCGAGCCGACGGCTTCCCCGCCGTCTGCGAAGGCGTCATCGCCCGCACCGCGCCACACGCGCGTGTCCTGCACGTCAGCCACGAGGTCCCGCGCCAGGACGTGCGCTCCGGGGCCGACCTGCTGGTGCGCTCGGTGCCGTACCTGCCGCGCGCGGTGCACCTCGCCGTCGTGGACCCGGGGGTCGGGACGGGGCGCAGACCGGTGGCCATCGTGTCACCCGAGGGGGTACTCATCGGACCGGACAACGGGCTGCTCCCGTCGGCCGCCGAGGTGCTCGGCGGGGCCATCGCGGCGTACGAGATCGCCGAGTTCCACCTGGCACCGGTGTCCGCGACGTTCCACGGGCGCGACATCTTCGCGCCCGCCGCCGCGCACGTGGCCAACGGCGTCAACCCCAGCGCGCTGGGTCCCGCTGTCGACCTGGACTCGCTGATACGCCTACCTGAGCCGGTCACACACACCGAGCCAGGTCGGGTCACGACGGAGGTTCTAGGTGCGGACCGCTTCGGGAACGTCCAACTGGCCGCGAAAGACCTGGCCGCCGACCCGGGCACGGTGGTCCATGCCCAGGTCGGCGACCGGTCGTTGGAAGCGGTCGTCGGGCGCACGTTCGCCGACGCCCGCTCGGGCGACGCCGTCGTGCTGCTCGACTCGGCCGGTCGGGTCGCGATCGCGGTCAACGGGGGTTCCGCCGCCGAGATCCTGTTGCCGCGACCCGGTGACCGGGCGGTGCTGTTGCTGGCAGCCGCTCCAGCACCGCCCGCTCGGTCCTAGAAGGTGACCTTCCAGGAGTTGATGTAGCCGGTGTCGTAGGTGGCGGTGTCGCGGACCGACAGCTTCCAGCCACCGTTGGCGACCTCGCTGGAGAGGTCCACGGTGAACTGGGTGGTCAGGTTCGCGGAACCGTCGCCTGGGTTGGCGCGGCGCAGCGAGTAGCTGGTGCCGTCCGGCGCGATCAGGTTGAGCTCCAGGTCGCCGACGTAGGTGTGCACGATGTTGACGTCGACCTTGGTCGCGGCGGGCGCGTTGCCGGTGCGGCCGTCGATGGTGACGGTCGAGGTGGCGGCGGCGCCGTTGTCGGCGATCTGCACGTCGTCGGTGTTCTCCCACGGGCCACCCGGCTGCGGCGGGGTCCCGCCCTGCACGGCGGCGAGCGCGTCGACGCGGCCCTCGCCGTAGAAGGTGTTCTTCGCGGTGGTGCCCTTGCAGCGGCTGTCGCTGCCGCAGGCCAGGTCGTCGGCCTGCTCGGCGATCTTGGCCTTGATCTGGTCGACGGTGGCGCTCGGGTTGACGCTCTTGATCAGCGCCGCGACGCCCGCGACGTGCGGGGTGGCCATCGAGGTGCCCGACATCTGGCCGTAGTTGCCACCGGGCATGGTCGAGTACACGTTGTCGCCGGGGGCGGCCACATTGACCTTGTTGGCGAAGTTGGAGAACGAGGACTTGGCGTTGCTGCTGGTGATCGAGCCGACGGTGAGCGAGGACTCGAGCTCACCCGGGACGATCTTGCAGGACGCGGTGACCGGGCGGCTCGAGGGCGTCGAGTCGTCCGGGCTCAGCGTGTCGGTGGACTTGTTGTCCAGGTCGGTGTTCTCGTTGCCCGCGGCGACGACGTTGAGCACGCCCTTGCCGGTGGCGTAGTCGGCCGCGCGCTTGACGGCCTCCATGATCGCGGCCTGGTCGACGTTGTTGGGGCAGTTCGCCCACCACGGGTCGGTCCAGTAGCTGTTGTTGGTCACCGCGAAGCCGTTGTCGCCCGCGTACATGAAGCCGCAGACCACGTTCTCCGGGAAGAACAGCTGGGTGGTCGGCTCGGCGACGCGGATCGACGCGACGCGCACGCTCGGCGCGACGCCCACCATGCCCTTGCCGTTCTTGGCCGCGGCGATGGTTCCCGCGACGTGCGTGCCGTGGTCGCCGACCGGGCGCCACGAACCGGTGCGCGCGTCGACCTTGCCGTAAGCGCAGGAGACAGACTTAGAGGCGTCGAAGTTCGCCTTGAGGTCGTAGTGCTGGTCGTCGACACCAGTGTCGATAACGCCCACGAGGACATTAGAGCTACCGGTGGTGACCTCCCACGCCTTGTCCGCGCCGATCTGGGTCATGTCGACCCGGCTGGTCTCGTTGGCGGTCGGCGTGGTCTGCGACGGCGAGGTGGGGATCGCCGGGTTCGACGACGCGGCGGGCACGTCGGAGGTGCGGGAGGCGCCGACCTGCTGCACGCCGGACACCGAGCGCATCTTCGAGGCGAAGTCGGTGGCTGTCGAGTGCGCCACGATGACGCCGATCGCGTCGTAGGAGGCGTAGACCGTGCCGCCGTTGGTGCTCACCGCCGACTTCGCGCCGCTGGTGTCGTTCGGGGCGGTGATCACGAGGTACGAGCGCAGACCGGCCGCGGCGGCCACGGACTTGCCGGTACCCGGCTTGCCGGGACCCGCGGCGGCGACACCCGCCATGGGCGTGATCAGGCCGACGCTGAGCGCGGCGATGATCGCCGTCCGCCTCAGTCCGGCGCGGGAACGCAGGAACACGATGTCCTCCGGGGCGTTTCGATCAGGGGCAGGGAGACCCTGTGCGCGCCATGATGACCAAAAACACCCGGCGGAAGAATCCTTGGCGAAAAAAGGGTTCGAACGGCCCAGAGAAAGTGGAATAAACAGAAGGCCGCCCTGGGACAAACAGGACGGCCTTCAGAGTATTACCAGGTAGCGCTTTTGCCTAGAAGGTCAGCTTCCACGAGTTCAGGTAGCCGACGTCGGAGCGGTAGATGTCCTGGACCTTGAGCTTCCAGGTGCCGTTGGCGACCTCGGTGGAGGCGTTGACGGTGTAGGTGGCGACCACGTTGTCCGCGGCGTCGTTGGTCGACGAGCCCTTCAAGCGGTAGGTGGAACCATCCGGGGCGACCAGGTCGATGACCACGTCGCCGCGGTAGGGGTGCACCACGTTGACGTCGACCTTGAGCGTCGCCGGGGCGTTGCCCGGGACGCCGGTGACGGTGATCGGGCTGGTGACCGCCGCGCCGCCGTCCGGGATCTGCAGGTCGGCGGTGTTCTCGAAGGAGGTGCCCGGCGTGGTGCCGCCGCCGACCGCGTCCTTGGCGTCGACCCGGCCGTCGCCGTAGAAGTTGTTCTTGGCGGTGGTGCCCGCGCAGCGGCTGTCGGAGCAGGCCAGGTCGTCGGCGTCGGTGGCCAGCTTGGCGCGGACCTGGGCCGGGGTCAGCGCCGGGTTGACGCTGAGGATGAGCGCGGCGACGCCCGCGACGTGCGGGGAGGCCATCGAGGTGCCGGAGGAGTTGCCGTAGGTGCCGCCGGGCAGCGTCGAGTACACGTTGTCACCGGGGGCGGCGACGACGATCTTGTCGGTGCCGAAGTTGGAGAACGACGACTTGACGTTGGAAGAGTTGATCGACGACACGGCCAGCACGCTCGGCAGCTCGTTCGGCACGGCGAGGCAGGCGTTGGTGACCGGCCTGCTCGCGGGCGTCGAGTCGTTGGGGCTGGTGGTGTCGGTGGTCTTGTTCGCCAGGTCGATGTTCTCGTTGCCCGCGGCGGCGACGTTGAGCACGCCCTTGCCCTCGGCGTAGGCGGCGGCGCGCTTGACGCCCTCCAGGATCGCGGCCTGGTCGGCGTTGCTCGGGCAGTTGAACAGCCACGGGTCGGTGTAGTAGCTGTTGTTGGTGATCTTGAAGCCCTGGTCGCCGGAGAACACGAACGCGCAGATGGTGTTCTCGGCGAAGAACAGGCCGCTGGGCGCCTCGGCGATGCGGACCGACGCGATCTTGACGCTCGGCGCGACGCCGACCATGCCCTTGCCGTTCTTGGCCGCGGCGATGGTGCCCGCGACGTGCGTGCCGTGCGTGCCCTCCGGTCGCCACGAGCCGACGCGGGTGTCGAGCTTGCCGTAGGCGCACGAGGCCGACTTCGAGGCGTCGAAGTTCGCCTTGAGGTCGTAGTGCTGGTCGTCGACGCCGGTGTCGAGGACGCCGACGGTGACCGAGGGGGACCCGGTGGTGACGGCCCACGCCTGGTCGGCCTTGATCTGGGTCATGTCCGCGCGGTTGGTCTCGGCCGCGGTGGGGGTCGTCTGGGTCGGCGACGCCGGGATCGGCGGGTTGCTGGCCTGGGCGGGCAGGTCGCTGGTGCGGGTGGCACCGACCTGCTGGACACCGCTGACGGCGCGCATCTTGGTGGCGAAGTCGGTGGCCGTCGAGTGCGCCACGATGACGCCGATGACGTCATAAGAGGCGAAGACAGTGCCGCCGTTGGTCGCTACCGCTGACTTGGCACCCGCGGTGTTGTTCGGCGCGGTGATGACCAGGTAAGAGCGCAGACCGGCCTGGGCCGCCGCGGGAGCGGCCGGGGAAAAGGGGACGCCGGGGGCGGCGGTGGCCGGGACGGACAACCCGACCACGGCGCAGGCACCGACCGCGGCGACTACCGCCGTGCGGCGGAGCCGGGAGTGGGAACGCAGGAACACGGCTTTCCTCCACAGGTGAAGGTCCCCCCGGTCGCTGCTGACCGGGGTGCAGGGTGAACCCTTCACCCACACAGGAGGAGATTGTCATGCCAATGGGACGCCGGACCGGAAGAAATTACCCGAACGGGTCCTAGGAGAACTCGATCGTTGTACCGACCGGGTGTACTTCGAACCGAGAGTTCTCCGGTCCGAGGGTGCTGAATCGGTAATGCGCGATGTCGACACCCTTCTGGCTGGCGGTCTGGTCGTGGATCGGCAAAGCGATCTTCGGCGATACCGCGCGGTAGAAGTCGATCGCCTCACCGAGGCGCAGCCACGGCGCGTCCACGGGCAGCCCGAGGATGGAGATCTCCTGGTCGGGCACGAAAAGGGAGTCGCCGGGGTGGTAGAACGCGCCGTCGTCGACCACATAGCCGAGGTTGGGCGGGATGACGATGTCGGCGTGGATGAGCGCGTGCACGCCACCCACAGCGGTGACGGCAGAACCACCCAACCGTATGACGTCACCCGTGTTGGCGACGCGGGCCTGGAGACCGGCCTTGGCGGCCTCGGGTGCCGTCCCGGGGTCGACGACCAGCTCGGCGTGCTGGTTGGCGGCCATCAGCGCGGGCAGCCGCTCCGGGTCGAAGTGGTCGAGGTGCTGGTGGGTGATGAGCACGCCGTCGAGGTCGCGCAGGTCTTCGAAGCCGTGCGACCAGACGCCCGGGTCGATCAGCAGCCGGGCGGACCCGGTCTCCAACAGCACGCAGGCGTGGCCGAGATGAGTCACCTTCACGTCGGCCAGGGTATCGCCAGCGGCCGTACTGACCGGTAGCTTCGCGGGATGACGTTCGAGTCGCTCAACCCGGTCACCGACGAGGTCGTGGGTACGCACCCGGTGCACACGGCGCAGCAGGTCGACGCGGCTGTCGCCCGCGCCCGGACGGCCGCCGGGTGGTGGGCTGACCTCGGGTTCGCCGGTCGGGCCGAGCGGCTGACCAGGTGGAAGGGCGTGCTGACCAGGCGCGCGGCGGACCTGGCCGAGGTGGTCAGCGCCGAGACCGGCAAGCCGCACGCCGACGCCATGCTGGAGATCATCCTTGCTGTCGACCACACGGCGTGGGCCGCGCGCAACGCGCCGAAGGTGCTGGGCCGCAAGCGCCGCCCGTCCGGGCTGCTGATGGCCAACCAGACCGCGCGGGTGGAATACCTACCGTTAGGTGTCGTCGGCGTTATCGGTCCGTGGAATTATCCGGTGTTCACCCCAATGGGGTCGATCGCCTACGCATTGGCAGCGGGGAACCCGGTCGTGTTCAAACCGAGCGAATACACCCCCGGCGTCGGGCAGTGGCTGGCGGAGACATTCGCGTCGGTGGTGCCGGAGCACCCGGTGTTCCAACTGATCACCGGATTCGGCGAGACGGGCGCGGCGCTGTGCCGGTCGGGTGTCGACAAGATCGCGTTCACCGGGTCGCCGGGGACCGGGAAGAAGATCATGGCCACGTGCGCGGAGACGCTGACACCGGTCCTGATCGAGGCGGGCGGAAAGGACGCACTCCTCGTCGACTCCGACGCCGACCTGGAAGCCGCCGCCGACGCCGCAGTGTGGGGCGGGATCTCTAACGCCGGGCAGACCTGTGTGGGCATCGAACGGGTCTATGTCCACTCGGCGGTCTACGACAAGTTCGTGTCCCTTGTGGTCGACAAGGCCCGCGCCGTTGAACCTGGCAAGCAGATCGGCCCGATCACCATGCCTAGTCAGGTCGCCATCATCCGAGGCCACATCGCCGACGCCCTCTCTCGTGGCGGCCGCGCGCTCGTTGGCGGCAACGGCTCAGGCAGGTTCGTCGAGCCCACTGTGCTGGTGGACGTACCGGAGGAATCTTCTGCCGTACAGGAGGAAACCTTCGGCCCGACTCTTACCGTCACCAAGGTCGCCTCCATGGACGAGGCCATCACCAAGGCCAACAACACCCGCTACGGCCTAGGCGGCGCTGTCTTCTCCCGCGCCAACGGCCCCGCCCTAGCCCGCCGCCTCCGCGCGGGCATGGTCTCCATCAACTCCGTCATCAGCTTCGCAGGCATCCCCTCCCTCCCCTTCGGCGGCACCGGCGACTCCGGTTTCGGCCGAATCCACGGCCCCGAAGGCCTCCGCGAGTTCGCCCGCCCCCAAGCCACCACCCACCAACGCTTCCGCGCCCCCCTGACCCTCACCAGCTTCACCCGCCCCGAAAAGACCGACACCCGAGTGGCCAAACTCATCACCCTCCTCCACGGCCGCCGCTGACTGGCGGTCATCCAGCGGTAACGCGGCGCTCGCCTGGCCGATGCAACGGGGGCGTATGTCGTTCAGCCGCTGGGAGCACACCATGATCGTCCCCCGGAGAACCAAGGTGGCGGCCCGCCACATGGGACTACTCGCCGGAGCTCTTCTCCTTACCCTGACCGCTTGTGGTTCCCCCACCGCAAGCCAGCCAACGGTCTCGTCTACCGCCACGACGACGACCACAACCACTACGACCACGACCACGACCACGACCACGACGACACTGGTTCCGACAACGACAACGACCACTGAGGTCCCCGCGCCGCCGCCTCCGCCGCCCGCGCCTGTGCCGGTTCCGACCACTGCGGTGAAGAAGCCCGCGGTGACAACGACAACCGCGCGTCCTGCGCCGAAGCCTGCGGCGCCGAAGCCCACGACGACGGTGGCCAAGCCCGCGTCGAACTGCAATCCCAACTACTCGCCGTGCGTTCCCAACGCCAGCGACGTCGACTGTGCGGGTGGCTCGGGCAACGGCCCCGCGTACGTCAAGGGCCCTATTCGCATCATCGGCTCCGACCCGTACGGCCTAGACGCCGACGGCGACGGCATCGCCTGCGAGAAGTAGGGCGCTAGAGCCCGAACGCCCGCTCCACCAGGCCGTCGACGACGGTCGGGTCACCGCGGCCCTCAACCAACTCTCTTACCGCGTCCACAACCTCTTGTGCTGCCGCGGTTCCAGGGTCAGGTAGAGGGAACCGCTCCACGTATTGGGTGATCCACCGTCGTCGGCCGGAGTACAGGCGATTGCCGCACACCTCGTCGTAGAACCGCAGGCCCAGCGCGGAGTTCGCCACCCCGACCATCAGGTACGCCAGCCGCTCGTCCCCGATGTCCGCCAGCGAGATCCAATAGCAATCCCCGTTGACGACCGCCCCCGACCGGTCATAAGCGAACCGCGCCCGTTCGCTGATGTCCGGGAAAACGACCTTCGGCACGCCCCACAACCCCGGCCGTTGCGGCACCCAGATCTCCCACCAGGCCCGCCCGGCGGCCGTGACGTACTTCCGTCCTTTCAGCCGCTCGGCGTGGGATTCCAGATAGGCCATGGCCTGGGGGAACTCGGCCATGTCGACCAGCCTCCGGCGGACGCTGGTGAGGTCGTACGGGTACAGGACGCTCGTGCGCGGCCGCCCGATCCGCCACGGCTCGACGTCCTCGTGGGTGAGCAGGGGCCGCACCAGCTCCGGTTCGACGCCGCGCCACTCGTCCCGGATGAACACGGCGTCGGCGGTGGTCTTGATGCCGACCCGGATCCGCGCCACGTCGCCGAAGGTCCGCCAGGTGGCCGCCCCGACCTGGCGGAGCCAGCCGCCGGAGCTGAGCCGCCACGGCTGCGTCGCGTCCAGCCGGTCGGCCAGCTCCCCGACCCGCACGGTGACCGGCTTGCCGCCGTGCTCGACCACGCTGTCGCCGTCGGCGCGCAGGGCCTGGAACAGGGTGTCCGCGCTGGTCGGCGCGGTGCCCTCGGCGCGGTAGGCGCTGGCGAAGCGGCAGTTCCCGGTGACCGGTGTCTTGGTCGCGATGACGATGGCTGGCAGGACGGCGGCGGTGAACAGCCGCGTGTCGCCCAGGTCGTACAGCTCGACCGGGCTGAGCGAGTCGGCCAGCACGCCCCGGACGTTGCCCCCGGCCTTGGTGCTGAGGAACCGGTTGGAGCACAGCAGCCCCATGACGCCGCCCGCCCGCAGCAGCCTCGGGAAGGTGCTGATGAACGGGTGGGTCAGGTCGATCCGGCCTGCCAGGTTGTGGTCCCTGGCCAGGCCGCGCGCCGCTTCCGCCCCCAACTGCTGCGTCCGCACGTACGGCGGGTTCGTGGTGATGACGTCGAACGACGCCGCCGGGAGTCCAGCCGCCGCCGCGATGAAATCGCCCACCCGCCAGGTGCTCGCGAGTCCGCGTTCGGTGGCCCGCTTCTCGGCCAGCCGCACCGCCTCTTCGTCGACGTCGTACCCGACCAGCTCCACCACGGCGTCGGGCCACCTGCGGACGACGGCGGCCGCGGTCGCCAGGATCAGTTCGCCGTCCCCGCAGGCCGGGTCGAGCACGCGGACCACGTCCGCCACCGCCAGGTTCCGCACGATCCCGGACGCGAGGAACTCGGCCAGCCCCACCGGCGTGTAGTGCTTGCCGTGGCGCTTGACCTCGGCCGCGCCCACCCGCTCCCGCCGACCGGCCACGCGGCACCCCCGTCCGTCCTCGGCCCTGATTGTGCCCGGCCACCCGCCGCACCCCCGGGACTGGCCCACCTGACAAAGGCACGACAAGCGCCCGACAATTACCGGAGAATGTTGCCACTTTCGTCGACTTACAACTCTGGATGTCTAATCTCGGGCGCCATGGATGCTTCCCCAGCGGCGGCCAATGAGCCCACTCCGCTACCCCTGGCAGAACTCACCCCGCAATTCTCGTGCACCTTCCTGCGGCATGTCGGAAACAACGCCGCGGAATCGTTCGACGAGCTGGTCCGGTTCGTCCGCGAGTCGGCGAGCGCGCCGGGACGGGCCATCAGCGTGGCGGTCCCGTTCGAGGACCGGCGCACCGGCGACGACGTGATCGACGAGGTCGGCCCGCTCGCCGAGCTCGGCATCGACGACCTGCACCTGTTGGTGCGCAAGGTCGAGCGGCCAGCCGGGTGGATCCCCCGGGAGGCCGGGATCAACGACCTGGAGAACGAGCTGGTGCTCACCGTCCGCCGCGGTGACCTGATCCTGATCAACGGCCCGGCGCCGACCACCAGCCAGCTGCGCAAGTGGATCGACAAGACGCTGAGCCCGTACCGGTTCCTGCCGCCCGAGGTGGTGGCGGGGACGTTCCCGGGTGACGGCAGGGTGCTGTGGCTGCGCGGCATCCACCGCAGGCGCACGACCAAGGCGGACACCAAGACCCTCGGCGGCATGCGCGTGCAGGACACCCTGAACCCGGTCGACGACGGCACCTACGTGGTCAGCGCCGCGAAGGTCGCCTACGACCCCGGCGACCAGAACAGCGTGGTGCGCGACCAGATCACGTTCTCGCCCACCAGGTCCCGGATCTCGTGGAAGCGCGCGGGCAACCTCAGGGTGTTCCTGCTGGCCGCCGCGGAGATCTTCGACCTGCTGGAGAAGGCCCAGGTCGGCGGCAACGCCGCCGAGCCGCTGTCGCCGAGCCTGGCGGTGGTCGAGACGGACCTGAGCCGGGTGCGCGGCGCGTACGAGGTCTCGGTGATCGACCCCGACGTGCTCTTGGGCGCGCCGGACGGGGACGAGGACCAGGTGGCGCACGCGGAGGACCTGCTCGACGTGGTGCTGGAGGTGCGGCCGACCGAGAACTCGGCGAGGGCCGTCGTCGACGTGGGGTACGAGGGCGCGAAGGTCGGCTCGATAGCGGTGAGACCCGTCCCGACGCGCGACGGGTTCATCCTGAAGGTGAGTCCCACCAAGGACATCACCCACGCGACGGACTATCAGCAAATCCTCACCGACATGCAGGCGAGCACCCAACTGTCGGTGTACTACGAGTCCGGCCACGTCTACCGCGACGGCCGGATCCTGCGGGACAAGGTGACCAGCGTCCCCTTCCGCGGCGTGGAGTTCGCCGACTTCACCGGCTTCGCGATCACCAGCGAGAAGCCGAAGCGGAACGAGGGCCAGAGCCTGCACGACGCCATCGCCGAGCCCGGCGACGACTCCCTGTTCGCCTGGGTCGTGCAGCGCCACACCGACGGCTGGCTGCTGTGCGACGACGGCGCAGGCGAGGTCGCCGACTTCCTGCACCTCGACAACAACGGCGTGCTCAACGTGATCCACGTCAAGGCGGCGGGCAACTCCACCGAACACCGGGAGATCGCGGTCACCCACTTCGAGCAGGTCGTCAGCCAGGCCGAGAAGAGCCTCGACTACCTGGACAACACCACCCTGGTCGACCACCTCACCACCCGCTCCCGCACCGCGGCGGCCTGGCACAACGGCGACCGGGTCCCGGCCGCCACCGTCATCGACCAACTCCGCGCCCGCGTCGCCTCGGACCTCACCTACGTCACGATCGTCCAACCCCACCTCTACAAACCCGCCTACGACGCCGCCCGAACCGCCGCCGACGCCAACACCCCCACCACCAACTCCCGCCGCCTGGCCCGCCTCGACAACCTCTTCCACACCACCCGAAAATCCATCATCGGCCGCTGCGACGACCTCCGGATCATCGGCTCCACCTGACTCACGACCCGTGGCCACCCGATCGGAATTCACTCGATCGGGTGGTCCGGGGCGAAACAGCCCAATTCGCTCGACCTCCCGTGCTGTCGTGGCACCACACCCACGGGACAGGCGTGGCCGTGGTGCGCGCTGGAGGGTGAACCGCGTGGACAGTCCCAACGACAACAGAAACCCGCCCAGGACGAGTCTTTACGCCTACCTCGGGGCGGCACAGGCCACTGAGTACCGCGCGATCATGGGCCTGTTCACGGGCACGCTGCTGATCGATCTCTCGGCAGGTGAGGTGGCCCACCGACTGGGCGAACAGGGCATCCCCTTGTCGGTGGATGACGCGACGCTGCGTTGCAGGCAGTTGGAGTCGTGGGGCAATCTCGTCCGCGGCGTGCGCGATGCCCGGGTGCCCACGGTCAACGACTTCCTCAAAGCTCGGGGGCGATACCAGGCCTCGAAGCTCGGGGGTCGGGTGCACCGCGACGCCGAGGCGGTGTTGGCGGCGGGCGACGGGGCGCAGGAAGTGGCGCGGGAACTGCTCGGCGCCACGGTCCATCTCCTGGACCAGGTCCTGGACCGGGTCAGCGCACCCGAGCCCGATGCTGTCGCCCTGGCCGCGGACGTGACCACGGTGTTCAACAACCAGCAACTGTTCAACGAGAGCGTCCGCGACTTCTACGCCTACCTCAACGGGATCCTGTCCCGCTACGACCTCGCGGGCGAGGAGTACCACCGGTTCAAGGAACTGCTGCTGGAGTACATCGACCTGATCACCGCGGACGTCTCGCGGCACGCCCCGGCCATCGCTGCCCGGTGCGCTCGGCTGGTGCCCCGGCTCGACGTGGTGCTCGCGACCCTGGACGACCTGCCAGTCCCGACGACACCCGATGGAACCCCGGCGGACCGGTTGCCGGGACGGTGTCGAGCGGACTGGGAGCGGCTGCACGACTGGTACGCGGGGACCACCGGCCGATCCGGTCCGGACACCCTGAGGGCTGCCGCCGACCAGGCGCTGCGGCAGCTGTTGACCAACGCCAAGCGCATGCTCGCCGCGGCGGGGACCGGTGTCAGCAGGCGCGCCGACCTGCTCAGACTTGCCTCGTGGTTCGACGGCGTCGACGCGATCGCCGCCCACCGGCTCTTCGGGGCGACGTTCGGCACCTACCCGGCCCGGCACCTGTCCGGCGGTCCGGAGGAACCCGGTTCACGCGATGGGGCGAGCACGTCGTGGTGGGACGCCAGCCCGGTCGACGTGCCGATCAGCTTGCGGGACCGGGGCGACCGCACCGCCCGTGGTCGGACGTCGTCGGTGCCGGATCCCGGTCTGGACGCCGAGCGGCTGCTCGCACAGGCCAGGGAAGAAGCCAGGGAACGACGGCTCGCGGCCACCGAACTGGTGGCCGCCGGTGAGCTCGACGGGGCACGGGTGAGCCCGGCGGCCCGGGAGCTCGTGCTCGGGCTCCTCAGCGCGTTGTTGGCCCGGCACCAAGACATGGCAGGTCCCGTGGTGGAGACCAACACCGATCTGGACCTGGCCATCGCCGCGCAACCGGTGCCGGACGCGAGCACGACGCTGCACTCGAAGGACGGTGCGATCACGGTCCACGGCTTGCGGCTCGTCGCGCGCCGCCCGGCCAGTGGCGGACGAGCACGATCGGAGCGAACAGCGTGAGCACGCCACCGGGGACTGACGAGCACCAGGCGGAGAACCGCAGGAGAGCGGCACGGGTGCTGTTGATGAACCCCATCATCACCGCGGCTCAGCGACCGGACGACCTCGCGCTGGTGCGCGCCAACGCCGTCGAACTCAAGCGCGTGTTCAACCGGGTCTTGGGCTACCAACTCGTCGTCGAGTCCGGCTTCGCGCGTCTGATCAAGAGCCCGCTGAGTCAGGAGACGGCGGCACGACCTGCGCTGACCCCCAACGGCGCGGAGTTCGCACCGCGGACCTACGCGTACCTCGCCCTGGTGTGCGCGAGCCTGTTGTCCCCGAACACCGGCGAACAGGTGTTGATGAGCGAACTGGTCGACCAGGTCCGAGCCGACGCGGTCACCGCCGGGATCACCACCACCGACGCGACGACCGAGCAGCGGCACCTGGTTCGGGCGATCGGTCTCCTCGTCGACTGGGGTGTTCTGTCCGAAGTAGACGGCTCGGTGGCGGCGTGGGACCACCGGCAGCACGAGGAGGCCCTGCTCGACGTCCACCGCGGGTTGCTGCCCCACCTGCTGACGCGCGGCCTGCGCGATGTCGGCGACCCCACGCACTTGATCGCTGGCACGCTCGGCGATCCGGTGGCGGCTGAGCAGCCGCGGCGCGACCTGCGGCGCAGGCTCGTCGAGAACCCCCTGGTACGCCGCGAAGACCTGCCTGAATCCGAACGGGACGTACTCTCCCGCGAGCGCCGTGAGCTGACCAGGGTGTTGGCGGAGTCGTTCGGACTGGTGCTGGAGGTCCGGTCCGAGGGCGCCTTGGCCTACGACCCCGACGACGAGCTCAGCGACGTCCGGTTCCCGGGGACGGGGACGGTCGCCCACGCCGCGTTGCTGCTGGTGAACGCGTTGACCGACGAACTCCGCCCGACGGGGGCGACCACGGCGGAGGTCGAAGGGCGCACCGTGCCCGGCGTCCTCGCCACGTGGGCACTGGTTCGGTCGTCGCTTGACCTGTTGGTCGAGCAGTACGGCCGCACGTTCGCCAAGGCCCACGTGGCAGACGTCGACCACCTGCGCAGCGAGGTCGTCGCCCTCCTGCAATCGGTGTGCCTGGCGACTGCCGTACCCGACGGCTTGGTGTTGCACCCCGCTGCCGCGAGGTACCGGCCCGAACCGCACCGCGCGCCCGCGAAGACCCGCGCCCAGAGCAGGCTGGACGACGACACACCCACTCTGTTCACCACCGACGCGACGGACCACAGGGGAGAGTCATGACGGCAACGTCGAGCACGGTCGTCGACGGGGGCGAAGAGTTGGTCCTGGGAGCGCAGAAGCACCACACGCACCGGTGGCGGATCAACCGCGCGGGCATCTTGAACGTCTGGTTCTACTACGACACGGAGTTCATCTTCTCCGGTGGTCGGATGATCTTGCGTGGTACCAACGGATCCGGCAAGAGCAGGGCGATGGAGATGCTCCTGCCCTTCGTGCTCGACGCCGACCGCCGCAAGATGGACGCGACCGGCTCCGGCAAGGTCCGGCTGGAAGACCTCATGCGCAACGGTGCCGATGGCCAGACCAACCGGCTCGGCTACCTGTGGCTCGAACTCGCCCGCGAGGTGGAGACCGCCAACGGCCCGGAGCAGCACTTCCGGACCGTCGGCGCCCTCGTGCGGTTCTCCGCGAGCACCGGCGAGGCCAAGCCCTGGTACTTCACCACGACCCAGCGGGTCGGTGCGGAGTTGCGGTTGATCGACGACCGCAGGCAACCACTCTCCCGCGAACGGCTCGGCGAGTTGATCGGCCCCGACCTGATCACCGACCGGCCTGAGGTGCACCGCGAGCGCGTGGCTGCCCTCGTCTTCGGCCTCACCGGACAGACCGCGGGCGAACGCTACGCGGGCCTCTTGCAGTTGTTGCACACACTGCGCGCACCGGACATGGGGAACCGGATCGACGAGGGGAACCTTCCCAAGATCCTCTCTGACGCCTTGCCGCCGCTGTCGGAGGTGACGCTGCGCGAGGCGGGCGAGCGGCTCGACTCGCTGAAGGACTCCCGTGACGAGCAGCGGCGCCTGCTCGAGGCCGTGGAACAGGTGGACGCCCTCCTGGACATCTACCGCCGGTACACCGCGAAGGCGCTCGATGATTCAGCCGAGCTCGCAGCCAAGGCCGCCGCGAAGACGGTCGAGCTGGAGAAAACCGCCCTAGCCGCGAGGCAGGAACACGCGCGGCTCAAGGAGGAGCACGCGGCGACCGTGTCCGCGCTCGAGGAGAAGCGAACCGAGCGCAAGGTCATCGAAGAGACGATCAGCGGCATCGAGAGCTCGGCCCTCTACCGGACCGGACTCGAACTGCACACCCTGGCGGACCTGGTGACCTCGCTCAAGAGGGCCGCGGTGCTGGCGTTGAACGCGGCCAAAGATCGTCGCGATGACGAGACCGGTGCCGTCACGCGAGCCGACATCCAGGTCGAGGTCGCAGTAGCGGAAGGGCGTGCGGTCGACGCACTCCTGGAGCAGACCCGCGACGCGCTCGCGGCGGCCGGTCTGCCTGCTGGATCGCTGCCCACGACGGTACGGGTGGATGCGATACCCGTTGACCCGCAGGAAGAACCGGTGCGCCACGCCGTCGACAGCGCACCCGAGCTCACGGCACGTCCTGCGCACAGCACGCTGCGGATCTCGCCTGATCCGCTCGCCGAGGTGGTGACGAACGTCCGTGATCTCGGAAGGGCCGCGGGTCAGCGGGAGACGCACGCCCGGGGCAGGCTCGAGACGGCGCGGGAGCTGGAGCAGCGCGAGGAGAGGACCAGACGTGCCGAGGAGAAGGCAGAGAACGCGGAACAGCAGGCGGAGGAGGGCGCTGAGCACGCGCTAGCGGCAGCGGACACCCGCGACGACCACGCACGCGAACTGGCCGCGATGTGGCGCAAGTGGACCGTTGACGAGCGCTGCGCCGCCACCCTGGGCGAGGTCGACTGGTCCAGCACGTCGGTGGGTCCGCTGCTCACCGACGCCAACTCGGTGGCCGGATCGCGCGAGCGCAACGACGACCTCCAGCGGCTGGACGCAGCGGCGGTGGAGGCGGCGGGGCCCGCCCGGGCTGCCATCGCCTTCGATCGGGCCGAGGTACGGCAGAGGCAGCAGGATGACGACGCGAACCGGGCCGCGTTGGCCGACGAACGCCGCGGCCTGCTCGCCGAACAGGATCCGGAACCCCAGGCGGCACCTTGGGTCAGCCACGGCCCCACCGGGGGACTGCCGTTGTGGCGAGTCGTCGAGTTCACCGAAGGCGTGCCGGAGCACCGGCGAGCAGGGCTGGAAGCAGCGCTGATGGCGTCGGGTCTGCTGTCCGCCTGGATCACCCCGGATGGGTCGGTGCACGCCGAAACGGGGCAGGTCCTGCTCACGGACGCCGCGCCGAAGGCCCCGACGCCAGTTCACGCGGTGCTGCGGTGGGACGTGGCCAGCGGCCTGCCGGAGCAGGTGGTCACCGGTGTGTTGAGCCGGATCGGCCTGGGTGCGGGACCGGGCACCTGGGTGGACGGCGATGGCCGTTGGGGTGCGGGTCCACTCCGCGGCAGGCACCAGGTCGACCGCGCCAGGCACATCGGAGCGGCTGCCCGTGCCGCGGCCAGGGCGGAGCGGCTCTCCACGATCACCGATCTCCTCGTCAAGCTCGACGAGAACGACACAGCTCGGGAACACGAGCTGCGGCAGCTGGTTCAGCACGAGGAAGACCTCAACCTGTTCGTGCGGTCCTCGCCCTCGTCGAGCACTCTGCTCCAGGCCCGGATGGCGGCGAACAACGCGGACCAGGAGTCCACCAGGCTGGGACGGCTGGCCGGGCAGTTGCGGGGAGCCGCGGTCCAGTCACGCGCCGACCTGACCAGCGACTACCGGGCCCACAGCGAGCAATGCGCGCGGGTCGGGCTTCCCCAGGATCGCCAGGCGTTGACCGAGGTCGTGGACGCCGCACGCGACGCCACCCGGTCCTGCCGGGACTTGGCTGTTCAGCTCGACCGCCTGGACGCGGCGGGGACCAAGCACCAGTCCCTGGTCGGCGAGATCAGCAAGGCATCGGGCAAACGGGTCCACGCCGAGGCGACGGCGGATGGGGCGTGGAGCGAGTGGCACGGCGAGCACGCCAAGTACAGCGCGGTGGCGAAGACTGTCGGCGCTGATATCGCCGACGTGCAAACGAAGCTCCAGGTGGCCAAGCGCGACCTGGGCACGGTGCGAAACGAGCTTGGCACCCTCGACCGCAAGGAACGGCGGCTCGGTGAGGAGTCCACCAGGGCGCACGGGCGCACAGCGCGGGCCGCGGAGCATCTCGACGACGGTACGAAGGCCATGCGGCTGGAGGTCGACCAGCTCCACCGCAAGGCCCACGTCTCCGGCGTGTTCCAGGCGGCGTGCAGGCGAGTCGACGCGCTGCCCCCTGAGCTCCCCGAGTCCTCGGCGGCCGCAGCAGTGATCACCTACGCCCGGCAGGTCCAAACGGCGTTGGACCGCGGTGGGGCCGCCGTCGACGAAGGCGCCCTGATGCGTGCCCTGCGGTTGGCGGGCAACGAGCTCACCAACACCTTCGACCTGAACCACGACCTCGTGGCAGGCATCTGGCAGGTCGAGCTGACCGACGCGACCGGCCGTCATCCCGTGGCGCTCGCGGCGGAGAACCTGCGAGAACGCGCCGAGCGCGCGGGAGGCGCGCTCAGCACCCGGGAGCACCAGGTCTTCACCGACTTCGTGGTGGGCGGCGTCGGCGAGGAGTTGCGCCGACGGCTCGCGCAGGCCGAGCACCTGGTGAAGGCGATGAACCTCAGCCTGGCTGACATCCGGACCAGCCACGGCATCGGCGTGCGGCTGCGCTGGGTGCTGACCGAGGACGCCGACAGCCGCGTGGCCCGCATACGCGAACTGGTGCGGGCGAGCTCGGTGGTGCGCTCGCCGGAGGAGACCGCCGAGCTGATCGCACTCCTCAAGGAACGGGTCGACGAGGAGTTCGCCAGGGACGCCGACGGCGGCTACCGCGCCCACGTGGGCACCGCCGTGGACTACCGGCAGTGGCACCGGGTCGAGGTGATCATCACCGGCCCGGCACCCGGCCAGGAGCGCAAGATCAACAGGCGCGCGAAGCTGTCCCAGGGCGAGACCCGGTTCGTGTCCTACGTCGCGCTGTTCGCCGCCGCCGACGCGTACCTGTCCGGGCTCCCCGACACCGACCTGGCCCTGCGGCTGATCCTGCTCGACGACGCTTTCGCCAAGGTCGACGACCGCACCATCGGCGAGCTGATGGGCCTGCTCGTGCGCCTGGACCTGGACTTCTGCATGACCGGCCACGCGCTGTGGGGCGACTACGGCCAGGTGCCGAGCCTGGACGTGTACGAGATCCGCCGCTCCGAGGGGACAGCGGCCATCGCGACCCGCGTGCACTGGGACGGGCACACCCAGCACTACCTCAAGCCGACGAGGTGATCGCCGGTGTCGACCATCCCGCCCGCGCTGCGCACCTACCTGTCGACGCCGGACTTGGCGCCGACCTGGGCCGCCCTGCGGGACAGGTTGGGGCGCAACGGGCTCTCGGCCACCGGCTCGATCCGCGTCGAGCTCAGCTACCAGGCGGCCGACACCCTGTCCGGTGTACTGCGGCGGTCCGTGCAGGTGGGGGCGGTGCGCCTGAACCTCGCCGAGCTGGACACAGCCTTGCGCGCGTCAGCCGCGGGGCGGGGGCTCGTCGCGGTGGTAGCCGAACTCACCGGCGGCGCCATCACCGACACCAAGGCGGCGAACGCGGCACGGACCGCGTCCCGCCAAGGGCTGTGGGAGTGCTGGGAGTCGGAGTTGGTCGAATCCGGGCTGGCGGCGGCCCCGTGGGTCGCGCAGTGGCAGGACGGAGTCCGGCGCACCGGCCTGCTCACCCGCGCCGGGGCATCGGCACCAGCGGTGATCCGGCAGTCGATGACGGTCCTGCGCACCTTGGCGCAGGTCGTCCCCCTGGGGTCCCCGCAGCCCGAGGCGGTGCGCCAGGCCGTTCCCGCTGACCCGGCGTTCGAACTCGGGGAACTCGCGAGTCGGTGCTGCGTGGACGCGCACGCACTCGACGACGGACAGCTGACGAGCGCCCTGGTGCTCCGCGCTGTCGCAGCGGCCACCGACGAGGCCGTGCCGACCACGGCCGCCCGGCGCCGGGAGATGTGGACCTCGGTCGGCGTCACACCGGACTCAGTGTCCGGGACCCTCCTGGTCTGGGCACTCAGGCCGCCGGGGCCGTCCCCGTGGGCGGCGATGATGCGGGCCCGTGCGGACCTCGGCCTGGTAACGCACATAACGCTTCAGGAGTGGTCCAGCGCTCGCGGACTTGCTTGGGCCGCGGAGGGCTCCGAGGTGTTCGTGTGCGAGAACCCGCAAGTCGTCCAAGCGGCGGCCCGTGCGGAAGTATCCGGTCCGCTGCTGTGCACCTCCGGAAACCCGGCGACCGTCGCGGCCTTGGCGATGGACAAACTCGTCGAAGACGGCATCCGCGTCGCCTACCACGGTGACTTCGACCCGCCGGGGCTCCGCATCGCGAGCCGCCTCTACTCCCGAGGCGTGGTTCCTTGGCGCTACGCGGATGTGGACTACGTCGAGGCTGTCGCAGCGATCGACCCGGCAACGACGTTTGCGTTCACCGGCGAAGTACCGGGAACGCCGTGGAGCCCTCGCCTGGAGGCAGTGATGCGGACCCACAAAGTGGCTGTCCACGAAGAGGCAGTCCTGGAACACCTGATGACTGACCTGGGTTCCTGACGCAGCCAGCGGCGATGTACTGGCCCATGTGCTGGACGAAGGCGTCCACAGAGGTCGCGTTGAGGATGTCTGTGCGGAGGACCTCGATCGACCGGAGGTGTTGCGTGCGGCGGAGTTGTTCGGACGCGTTCGCCCAGCAGAGGTGGTCGGTGGTCGGGTCGTACACGATGCAGACGACGGGGGCGTTGGCCTTGCGCCAGGAGTCGCGGTGCTGGCGGACGCGGACGCGGTATCCCCGGGCGCTGCGGTAGGAGGCCCCGCCCTTGACCTGGACGGCGATGGTGTAGCCGGTGGGGCGGCGGGACTCGTTGAGGCTGACGTAGAGGTCTTCGCCGAAGTCGTTGTGGCCGTCGATGCGCTGGACGACGTGGCCGCTCTCCTGGAACAGGGACGTCACCCGGTTGATCGCGCGATCCGCCACGACCCGCCGGTGGTCGACCATCGTGCGGTAGCTGAAAACAGCGCGATCTCGGCATATCGCGGACAAGCTCATGCGGGCATCCATCCGGTTCGTGCGGGAACTTTCCGGAACCCAGTGAATCAACGAGCCGATATCAGCGTCTGGAGAATTGCCCTCAGCTCATCGCGCCCCGGTCGTCGTCGGCGGTGTGCCGAACGAGGGCGCGCAACTGCCCCTGCACGTCGGCCAACCGGGACAGGACCTCGTCGAGCCGCAGTTCCAGCACGTTGAGCTGGGCCCGCATCCGCTCCTCCTCGGTGGCCGGAGCGCCCACGCTCAGCGGGGTCTGCCCGTTGAGGACCGCGTTGAGGTGGTCGGGGTGCAGCTCGAGCGCGATCGACAGCGCCTCCAGCGTCCGAGCACTGCGACGGCGCTCCACCGTGTGGTACTGCAACTCCCGGATGATGGCCTGCGACACCTGCGACCGCTCCGCCAACTCCCGCTGCCGCCACCCGAGCTCCCTCAGCCGCACCGCGATGACCCCCGCGACCGCCGCCCAATCCTCCGACACGCATTCCTCCGCGCTTCGCCTCCACGCAGACATTAGCCGTCAACGGGCTGATTTACGCCCTCCATAAGCCCGTGTCGAACACCCCTCGGCAAACTGGCCAATTTCAGCTCAACCTTCCGCTGAAATCCAAAAGGAGTCCCAATTCCTCTTATCAGAACAAGATAGAGGCCACATTCTTCGCCCACACACACGATCTCATTCGCGCAGGATAGACCTATGTCGAGAAAGGAGCGTTGCACCTAAGAGCCCTTCAGACTTGGGCCAGCACTACCCTCGGGCAAGAACCGCGAGCGGGTACGCGCCTACGCCGAGAGTCTGTGGAACGAGCCAGCGGTAGTGGTGTTCCTGGGAGAGGTGAGGCCCCGAGTTCGCCGTCCCCGGCAGGCGCGGGGACGGCACCATCACGGGTACCCGACAATCGCAAGCATCGCCTTAACCCTCGGAGGCGGCGAACTGGTCAACGCTTTCGCCCGCGACGGCAGGGTCTCCGGCCCCGCGCAACGCCCAAGCCCTGCCTCTGGTCGATGCCGCCAGATCCGCCCCCCCTGGCTCGCCCACTCTCCCTCACACACCGCCATCATCGACGCCGGTCCTCACCACCCCGAACTCCGCTGGCAAGCCACCAAGCCCAGAACCCTCCGACTGATCCTCACCCAACGCAGACTGACCTGGCCCGACGGCTCCGAGTTCGGCTACGCACTGTCCACCGCCGAAGCCAACTACCAAGTCCGCCTCCGCCGCCTCTGACCGAGTTCCCATGGCTCGAACGGATTCGCGCTCATCGACGTGGATCTGGCGAGCACGGGTCTGCCTGCGGCACACAGCGAAACTGCCGCTCTCCCCGAGGCTGTATGAATCACATCTCGTCGAGCACTGCGACATCAGGGTGAAAATTCCGAGAACCCCGCTTGCCTGAGCGGACTCCATCTAGCGTCGGCAGCGCTCGTTGATTTTCCCGATAAGCACAGATCTTGGGGGATAGGTGCGAATCTCAGAACTATCCGCGCGAGCGTGCGCGATAATCATGACCGCCTCGGCCTTCGTCGCGATCGGACTCCCGACCGCCGCGTACGCCGAAACAGATCAGGTCCCGGTCGACCTGGCAGGCGGCACCGTTGTCTCGACCACGTTCCGGTACGGACCGCTCAACGACATCGACAGCACTGCGCAACGTGGTGCCCGGCTCGACCGCGGGGTCACGCTGGAGGCGCTGCGCCAGGAAGACCGTGACAGCACGGCACGTTACCGGTCGAACTACGACGTGTCCGGCGCGACACGCTCCCAGGCCGGTTGGACGCCGCCCCCGTTCGAGTACGACTACATCGAAACGGTGGACGAGTGCGAGGACCACCCGGAATCCGGCTCGGCAGCGGGGTGGATCAAGAACCACTATGCGTTCTGCCGCATCATGAAGGGCGAGCGGGTGGACCGGGTCTGCCTCCTCGGCCGGTGCTTCAACCTGACGTCGTCCTTCCACGTCAACATCCTCGGTTTCGGCTCCGAGCGCGACCGCAAGGTACGGGTCGTGACCACCGTGTCCGACATCCGGACCAGCAGCCCGGCGCTCCAGGTGGGCACCGTCGTCAGGATTGGCAACCCGTGCGCCTCGTTGGGCACGACGGACAACTGCGTGCTGGACCGCAACACCCCCGCCTCGGTCGAGAAGACCCTCGCGGAATGGCGGGTGCAGAGCTTCTTCAGCACCGGCTACGCCTCGGTCGCACCGCCGGAGGGCGACCCGACCAACCCGAACCGACTCGGCTACATGGACTTCTGGTCGGAGGCGTCGGCTTTCGTTCCCGAACTACCCAACTCCCGACCGGTGACCATCTCCAGCCCGCGGCAGAAGGTCCGCTACGACACAGTCCGGTACCTGAGCCAGAACGGCTTCAACGGCGCCATCTTCAGCAATGTGCGCGCCGTCATGCCCTACCCGGTCGACCGGCCGGAGTTCACCGCGATGACGCAGGAGGCGGCGCACATCGACTTCGCCCAGACCCAACCGGGCAGCACCATCCCGGCCAAGGCGGGCAAGGTGATCCCCGGCGCCCTCGACGGCCAGCCGCTGACCAGGTGGTACTTCAACAACTTCGACCAGAACCGGGCGGAGGCCCGCAAGGCCTGCGTCGCGGAGTGGGGGCCCGACTACGCGCAGGGGGGAACCCTGCAGTGCGACGAGTACCCGTTCAACGCCACGCACCAGGGCGCGGCACGTGGTGACGGGAACTTCTCGGTGCGCGTCATCCCGAAGGACGACAACGAAGCGGGCGGCGCCTGGCTGGGCGCCTGGTACTCCTACGACCGCATCCTCGACGGTGATGCCTTCCACGTAGACCCGACACCGTGAGGAACGCAGGGGCGGCCCCGGTTCACCGAGTCCGCCCCTGCGCCTTCCCGGGCCAGAACTGCACCAACCAGTGCTCGAAATGCTCACCGAAGTTGTCCCGATCGCCATTGGCACCAGCATCGGCACGTCCGCGGCTACACGCCCGGATCCGATACACCCCAGGTCCACCAACCGCTACGGACCGGTCAGACGCACCCATGACCTCCACCAGCCGCACGACACCGGAGGTGAGCTGGAGTTCATCCTCCCAGACCGCGTCCCAACTACCCACCAACCCGGGCTCGACCGACCACGCCTCGATCACCACCTTCGCCCAGTGGTGCGTCCCCTCACTGACCAGGTAGACACCATTCACCCCTACCCGC
Source organism: Actinokineospora globicatena (assembly GCF_024171945.1). Taxonomy (GTDB): domain Bacteria; phylum Actinomycetota; class Actinomycetes; order Mycobacteriales; family Pseudonocardiaceae; genus Actinokineospora; species Actinokineospora globicatena. Next base: position 1,210,182 of record NZ_JAMTCR010000002.1, on the reverse strand, counting down.
ATGGTGTCGGTGTCCCCCAACCCCAACCACGACGGCTCACCCGGCGAAAACCGGTCATCGTCGGCGATGCCGAACTTGTTCCACTCGACCTTGACAGTGTCATCCAAGCGCGCAATCGGTGCCATCGCACGCACATTACCGCAGTGACAACGAGCCTTCGCACAGTTCCTGTACCACCTGCCGCAGCGCATACCGCGCAGTTGAACCGGTCCGCCAAAGATTCGACACCTCTGGCACAAATATTCCCTTGCGCCGATAGCATTCTTCACTTCGGATACTTCGAGGAATTCCCGCACTCGCGCGGTGGAACGTTCCCTGGAGCTAATCCCCGCCGAAGCCCATCGGAACGAGGGGAGGCACCCGTTCCAGGCACGGCCCAGCGGGCCACCAAACCCAACGGCCCTGGCCCAACAGCCATGCCACAACCACCCGCTCCCCCTGCGAGACGATGGGCCTGGAGATCAGGGGGCCTCAACGACGAAGCGGCCGTCGGAGGACGGCCGCTTCACGGGTGAGTAGTGCTGGTGTCCGAGGAGCCATCCCCGTGCTGCCCCTATCGTGACGCCCCATCAGGTCACCGGAACTCAAGTGCCTGAGACGCCCGCGGTGCGAAGTAGCCATGCTCGATGACACCCGCTAGGCCAACCCAGCACCCAGCTCCCACGGGGGTGTCCACAACGCAGTCCACGGGAGGGCGAGGCAGTTCGTCGCTCATGGCTCGGTGAACCTCCTGAACCGTTGCTGGGCAGATCTGGAGGGCGAGGTGGGCACGCACCTCCAACTCTTGGTGGTCTTGGACGCACCTGCTCGGTCTGTGGGCGCAGCGCCAGTGACCCTGACCCTGACCCCACGACGAGAGTGCGGTGGTCGTTGCCAGATGATCTGGTCGCCAAACTTGACTTTCTCGAGAATAGAGGAAGATCGTTCAGCCGGGAAACGCAAACATCGACGAAGCGCAGGCGTGGCTGGACTTGCTGTCGACGCGGTGGTCGATTGACAAACGGGGGAAGTGCCCCTTCACGGAGCAAGCGCATTGCGCAGTACTTCAAGGCGGCACTCGAAGAGGAGTGACATCGCAGTCAGTTGAGATGCGGTTCGCTAGCAGACTAGCGCCATGAGCGCACGCTTGGACAAGTTCTTTACGAACAGGCGCACAGAACTCAGCCACGACCCGTTCGAAGTGCTGCGCCGGTGGCCCTCGTCGGATCCTTTTCCGCAGGCGGCTACAGCGCGGTCGCGCGCGGTGACCCCACAGGCCACCTCAACGGAGTCCGGCGTGGGCGCCGCCGAGACGGTGATCCGCCGCACGGGCTTGCCCCCGCCCGGTGATCCGTCACCGTCGATCGGCTGCGACCGCTGGTACCACCGCCCGGCGGCTTGCCGGCACGCGCTCGACGCAGGCGCCCGTTCCAGCTCAGCGGGTCACAGGCTGCACGCACGCTCGGTCAGCCCGTCGCCGCAGAAAATCTATGGGCGCTGGAGTAGACATCTGGGTCCGAGTGTGTGTAGTATCCTTCTTATACGGAGAAAGATAACGTCAAGCAGGCGCGGGAGATGACGGAACTACCCGCAAGGTGAGACAAGCGGTCGGACAGGACGAGGCCACTGTGTGCACGGGTCTCGACTGGCGATTGGAGCAGTTCCGGGGCCGGATGGAAGATGTCGGAAGAGGCAGTGCTGGCTCCGGGAAGACAGAGAAAGGCGCGGGTAGACATCCAGCCCGCGTGAAAGTGCACAGCAAGGTGGAAGTTGCACGACCGCTAGTGATGTGATGCACGACGGTCAGGTGGCCGAGGCCGATCTACGGACGGGGCTTCGGGCAGTGACCAGCGGCGCAGGGCGCGCTGGGACCGAGCACGGAAGGGGTCCCGCCGTGAACGCCGTTCTCGAAGCAGTACCGATGGTAAGTGCGAGCGCAGTAGCAGTTGAGAAGAAATCCGATGGAGGAAGGGAGAGGGCACATCATTGGATCGCCCGCAGCGGCCGGTCGTTCGTGCCGCGCGGGTACCGCAGTCCCATCGGCCAGAAGGGTGGTTCTGGGTACGAGTCAGCGATCCCCGCACCAGTCGGCTCACGGCTGGAGAACGCGGGTACAGGTAGTCGGCCGCACGGCCGGATGACAATGGTGACACCCAACCCCGGAGCCCCGGACGCCGCACACGGCGTCCGGGGCTCCTCGTGACGTGGAGGTTCGATGATCCCTGGCCAACGCGAGACCCCCGCCGGTTCGACCGGGGCAGGCGGGAAGTTCGATGACGAGCACTACCCCGCCTACACGATAGGCGCCGCCGCGGATTTGCTCGGCGTGACCGCCGGGTTCCTGCGCAGCCTCGACGAGGCCGGTTTCCTCACCCCGCACCGCTCCGGCGGCGGGCACCGCCGCTACTCCCAGTACCAACTCCGCCTGGCCATGCGGGTCCGGAAACTCCTCGACGAGGGTACCGGCCTCGACGCCGCCTGCCGCATCATCACCCTCGAAAACCAACTCCAAGACTCCGAACGCCGCCACGACGAAACCCGCGCCGCGACGGAACACCCCGCCTGAGACATCGAGCCCACCCGCCGTCGACGGCAAGGTCGCACAACCAGGTCCGCTGAGCGAGGCGACCTGGGTCGTACAGCTCGCCAACGGTGTCGAGGAACGCACCTCGCCAGCGGGGTACGCATGCAGGCGATGATGACGGCCGCGTCGTCGTGGTCGAACCGGTGCCATTCGGCGTGGACTCTCTCCATGCCCCGGTCCGGCAGCTTGGCCAGCCACCGGCCGATTGGTAGCGGGAAGTCGTATCCGCCCGCACCACCAAGTAGGTGACGCCGGTGCGGGCGGTGTGAATCTCGATGTGAACGCGGCCGATGGCGACCCCGGCCGCGGGGTGGCCGTAGTGCGCGACCAGCCCGGTAAGGGTCTTCGGGTGCGAGCCGGGCGTTACGGCCAGTTAGCCGTTGAGGTCGTGCTTGAACTCGGTCAGGAGGGCGGGCAGCAGGTGCGGTACCACCACCTCCTGGAAGTCGGGCAGGTCGGCTCCCTCAGCCGGCCACATCACCAAGTTCCGCCGCGCCTCCCCGGACCGCATCGTCCGATCCCGCGCACAAGCCCACCCCGCGATCGTGTCCGTCGAGACGTTCACCGAGGTTCGGCTACTGCGCCGATCCAAGGGTGCCGGTGGCCTGGAATCTCGCAGCAAACTCGAACGCGGCCCGAAGGCGACGAAACGCGTCTACGCCCTGCGTGGTCGAGTCCGCTGTGGCCACTGCGAACGCCGCATGGAAGGAACCCCACGCGAGGCCCGCATCTACTACCGCTGCGCCGCCCGCTCCATCGTTCCCGGATCACCGATCCTGGCCACCCACCCGAAGAACATCTATCTCCCCGAAAGCGCCGTACTCCCGCACCTCAACGACTGGATCAGCGGCCTACTCGCCCCCAAGAACCGAGACACCACAGTCGCCGCTCTGGTCGGCGCACAACCCGGCACCACGACCAACACCCGCACGGAACCCCTGCGCCACCGCATCAAGGACGCTGAGACGCGCCTACGCAGGCTCCAAGCCGCGATCGAAGCGGGAGCCGACCCGGCTGCCCTGATAGACGCTCTCAACCGTGCACAGGCCGAACGAGACGCCGCCCGCACAGAGTTGGATGCCCTCCCGGCCAGCCGCGAGGTTGGTCCAGCAGAGGTCGACGCCATGATCGACTACCTCGACACCATCGGCCGCCAGGTCAACGACGCCGGCCCCGCCAAGCTGCAAGAGCTGTACACAGCGCTCGACCTGGAGCTTCTCTACAACGCAGAAGACCGGATGCTCGACGTCAGCATCCGGTCCGGTAGGGGTAGTAAGCGTGTCCGAGGGGGGACTTGAACCCCCACGCCCGTTAAGGGCACTAGCACCTCAAGCTAGCGCGTCTGCCATTCCGCCACCCGGACTTGGTGTGTGGGGGAAGTCTACCCCTCGACCACTTGGGCCTCGTCGCCGAGGTGGAGGGGGCCGGGGGTGAGGACGGCGTACTTGGCGCCGAAGGAGACGCCGGGGCGGTCGGGGTCTCGGCGGTAGGTGGCGAGGGTTCGGGTGGGTTCGGGGCCGGTTTTGGCGCCTGTGGCCTGGTCGACCGTTGGTACCGCGCAGCGGATGGCGCGGGTGGAGAAGCCAAGTTCGACGGCGCCGATGCGCAGGCGGGTGGCTTCGTCCTCGGCGTGGGCGGGCCAGCCGGTGAGGACGATGTTGGGGCGGAAGCGGTCCATGGGGACGGCGGGTGCGCCCGCGGCGGTGATGCGGGTGTTGAGACCTTCCAGGGACGCCTCGGTGATCAGCAGGATGGCGTGGGCGTCCCCGAAGGCGACGCGGCCGGGGTGCAGGCCCCAGCCGTCGCGGATCTGGGTCGGGGGGAAGCGGACGAGGCGGACCTCGCGGTCCAGGGCGGCGCTGCACCACTTGGCCGCCTGGTCGCCCTGGTCGATGCCGGTGCCGTACCACTTGTTGAACATGCTCACGTCGCGCGCCGCGCCGTCCAGTGTGGTCTCGACCAGGTGGTCGTCCAGGCCGTCCATCGAGAGCAGCAGGCCGCCGTCGACGAACGCGGCGCTGGCGGCGGCCATCGCGGGGACCTTGCGCTGGCTGATGAAGCTGCCGTCGGACGCGTCGACGACCATGTACTGGCGGTCGTCGACCAGCCCCGTCTCGACGACGTCGGCCGCCTGCACGGGGACCGCGCGGAAGCCCTTCACCGGGTAGTACGCCAACCCAGACACTCTCGCCACGGTCCCCACGCTACCCAATCAGAGGACCTGGTCGAGGAACCTCCGCAGTCTGGGACTCGACGGCGACTCGAACACCTGCCCCGGCGCGCCGACCTCGACGACCCGGCCGTGGTCCATGAACGCGACCTGGTCGGCGACCGACCTGGCGAACCCCATCTCGTGGGTCACCACCACCATGGTCATCCCGCTGCTCGACAGCTCCGCCATCAGCCCCAGCACGCCCTTGACCAGCTCCGGGTCGAGGGCGCTCGTGGCCTCGTCGAACAGCATGACCTCCGGCCGCATGGCCAGTGCCCGCGCGATCGCCACCCGTTGCCGCTGCCCACCCGAGAGCGCCGACGGCCGGTACGGCGCCTTGTCCGCGAGCCCGACGTCACCCAGGTATTCCAGCGCGCGCTCGCGAGCCTCCTCTTTGGACAGCCGGAGCACCGACCGCAGCGGCAGCACCAGGTTGTCCAGCACAGTCCGGTGCGCGAACAGGTTGAAGTGCTGGAACACCATCCCGATCCGGCGCCGCAGCGCGTCCGGGTCGGTCCCGACCACGCTCACGTCGTCGAGCAGCACGTCCCCGCGCGCGGGCCGCTCCAGCTGGTTGATCGCGCGCAGCAGGGTCGACTTGCCCGAGCCGGACGGCCCGATCACGCAGGTCGTCGACCCGCTCGGGACCGCCAGGTCCACTCCGCGCAGCACCTCCAGGGTGCCGAAGGACACGTGCAGGTCAGCCACGCGCAGGCTCGAGCTCGTCAAGGGTGTCACCTCCCCGCACCGGTCGACCGTCGCGCAGGCGGCGGTCGACGAAGTTCACCAGGTGCGTCAGCGGGACCGTGATCGCCAGGTACACCAGCCCGGCGGCGACCAGCGGCGACTGGTTGCCCGTGTTGGCCGCCAGGTCCTGCCCGATGCGGAACAGCTCCCGTTGCGAGGCAAGCAACCCCAGGAAGTACACCAGGCTGGAATCCTTGACCAGCGAGATGAACTGGTTGACCAGCGCGGGGAGCACCCGCCGGATGCCCTGCGGCACGACGACGCGCGCCATGGTGGCGGTGTGCGTCATGCCGAGCGCCCGCGCCGCCTCCGACTGCCCCTTGTCGACGCTCTGGATGCCCGCGCGGAAGATCTCGCCGATGTAGGCCGACGCGATCAGGCTCAGCGCCAGGATGCCGAGCGGGTACGGGTTGTTGCCGACCAGCGGCCTGGCCACGACCGCGAGACCCTGCCCGACGAGCAGGATCGTCACGATCGCGGGCAGGCCGCGGAAGATGTCGGTGTACACCCGCGCGGGCCAGCGCAGCCACCGCCGGTGCGAGAGGCCGAGCAGCGCCAACCCCAGCCCGAGGACCGTGCCGATCACCGCCGAGAACCCCGCCAGCACCAGCGTGTTGACCAGCCCGGTCTTGAGCAGGTCGGGCAGGACCTCGGCGATGTAGTCCCAGTTGAGGAACGTGTCGAGCAGGTCGGACATCAGGACTTCGGCTTGAACTTGTCCGGCACGGGCACGCTCGGGATGAACTTGTCGTGCAGCTTCTGCCAGGTGCCGTCGGCGATGACCGCGCGCAGGCCGTCGTTGAGCTTGCCGCGCAGTTCGTCGTTGCCCTTGCGCACCGCGAACCCGTGCGGCAGGTCGTTGGCCTCGATGGTCGTGGTGACCGCGAGCGACGGGTCTTCCTTGGCGTACTTCTCGGCGATGGTCAGGTCGACCACCCAGGCGTCGGCGTTGCCGTTGCGCAGGCCCGCGATCGCGGTGTCGTAGCTGGGGAACCGGACGACCTGCGCGCCGGGCACGTTGGCGCCAAGGTACTTGTCGCCGACGGTCGCCTGGATCACCGCGACGCGCTTGCCGTCGAGCAGCTTGGCGTCGGTGATGCTCTTGTCCTTGCTCAGGACGCTGATGTACTCGTAGTTGTACGGGTCGGTGAAGTCGACGGTCTTGCGCCGCTCCTCGGTCTGCGCGATGGCCGACGAGCCCGCGTCGTAGGTCTTGTTGGCGACCTGGCCGAGCAGCGCGGAGAAGTCGGTGCCGACGAACTCGACCTTGTACCCGGCCTTGTCCGCGACGGCCTTGAACAGCTCGTTGTCGAACCCGGTGTAGACGCCGTTCTCCTGGTAGACGTTGGGCGGGGCGTCACCGAGGGTGCCGACCCGCAGCGTCTGCGGCCCACCGGAGCCACCCGCGCCCGCGTCGGACGACGAGCCGCACGCGGTCAGCGCGGTCGTGGCGGTGATCCCGGCAACGGCGAGCGCGACTACGCGCAGCAATGAGGTTCGCATCCGTCTTCCGTCGGTCATGTGCTTGTCGCACAACAGATCACGCGGGCGAGGAGGTCCGTTCCTCGCCCGCGTTCGTCACCGACGGTATGCAGCGGCCCCGGGTGAGCGCCAAATTCGGGTGAAACTCTCACATGCCGGGACCGCTATCGGGTGATACCCGCTACAGGATGGCGCCGGGCGCGTAGCCCGCCGCCTCGGGGAACCGGGCCAGCACGACCTCGACCCGCTTGGCGACCTCGGCCACCTGCGCGCCCGCGACCCCGGTGAACGGCAGCCGGTCGGCGAGCAGGGCGTCGAGCGCGGCGCGGTCGAGCGGGATGCGCTCGTCGGCGGCGAGCCGGTCGAGCAGGTCGTTGTCCGCCGCGCCCTGCTCGCGCATGGCGAGCGCGACCGCGACGGCGTGCTCCTTGATCGCCTCGTGCGCGGTCTCCCGACCGACACCGGCCTGCACCGAGGCCATGAGGACCTTGGTGGTGGCCAGGAACGGCAGGTACCGGTCCAGCTCGCGGGCGATCACCGCGGGGTAGGCGCCGAACTCGTCGAGCACGGTCAGGAAGGTCTCGAGGAGGCCGTCGAGCGCGAAGAACGCGTCCGGCAGCGCGACCCGGCGCACCACCGAGCAGGACACGTCGCCCTCGTTCCACTGGTCACCGGCCAGCTCGCCGGTCATCGACGCGTACCCGCGCAGGATGACCGCGAGGCCGTTGACCCGCTCGCACGAGCGCGTGTTCATCTTGTGCGGCATGGCGGAGGACCCGACCTGGCCCGCCTTGAAGCCCTCGGTGACCAGCTCGTGGCCCGCCATCAGCCGGATCGTCTTGGCCAGGCTCGACGGCGCGGCCGCGATCTGGACAAGAGCCGTGACGACGTCGAAGTCCAGCGAGCGCGGGTAGACCTGACCGACGCTGACGAAGTGCTCTTCGAAGCCCAGGTGACCGGCGACGGTCTGCTCCAACCGCGCCAGCTTGTCCTGGTCACCGCCGAGCAGGTCCAACATGTCCTGCGCGGTGCCGACAGGCCCCTTGATGCCGCGCAGCGGGTAGCGCGCGATCAGCTCGTCGAGGCGGACGAACGCGACCAGCAGCTCGTCGGCGGCGGTCGCGAACCGCTTCCCGAGCGTGGTGGCCTGCGCGGCGACGTTGTGCGACCGGCCCGCGATCACCAGGTCGGCGTGCTCGGCGGCCAGGCGGGCGAGCCGGACCAGCACCGCGGCGACCCGCACCCGGACCAGCTCCAGCGACCGGCGGACCTGCAGCTGCTCGACGTTCTCGGTGAGGTCGCGCGAGGTCATGCCCTTGTGCACGTGCTCGTGCCCGGCCAGCGCGTTGAACTCCTCGATGCGCGCCTTCACGTCGTGCCGGGTGATCCGCTCGCGGGCGGCGATGCTCACCAGGTCGACCTGGTCGAGCACGCGGCGGTAGTCGTCGACCACGCCAGCGGGGACCTCGATGCCGAGCTCGGCCTGGGCGGCGAGGACGGCGAGCCACAGCTCGCGCTCGAGGGTCACCTTCGCCTCGGGTGACCACAGGGCGGCCAGCTCGGTGGAGGCGTAGCGCCCGGCGAGGACGTTGGGGATGCTGGGCTTCTGCTGAGCTGCGGTCACGTCTGCCCAGCTTACGCGAGGGCTTCCCGCAGCATTCGCTTCGCCGCCGCGCGCGGATCCGGGTTGACCTCGATGAGCGCGTTGACCACCGCGCCGTCGACGAGCGCGATGAGCTGCTCAAGCCGCGCGTGGTCGAGTTCGGCGCCTGCGCGCACGCAGGTGTCGAGCAGGAGCGTCCGTAGTTCGGCACCGAGTTCCAGCATCAACGGGCGCAGGTACGGACGGCGGCCGGTAGCGACAAGACGCTCGTACCGCAGCAACACGGCCTCGGCGTCGTTAGCGTTAACGGGACCGAGCAGCTGGTCGATGACTAGCTCCACGAGGTGGTCCAACCCGCGCGGTCCCTCGGTCATCGCCTCCAGCACTGCCCGGCCCCTGGCCAGTTCGGTGCGACCGTGGTGCTCGATGGCGGCACCGATCAGCTCGTCGAGCGACTCGAAGTAGTACGTGGTCGACGCCAGCGGCAGCCCGGCCCGTTCGGCGACGGCCCGGTGGCGGACCGCGTCGAAGCCGCCCTCGATCAGCAGCTCGACAGCGGCCGCGACGAGGGCGTGCCTGCGGCGTTCGCCCTTGGGGGTGCTGGCGGTGGTCATGGGGGGATTGTGCCGCCGTCCGCGCGGTCAGTACCGGGGAGCCAGCTTCCCGGCGACGACCCTCAGGTCGTCCTCGGTGATCGGCGGCGCCGCGGAACCCGTGACGCCCTCGACGCTCAGCACGATCGTCGCGCCGGTCTGGGCGCTGACCACGGAACCGGTGGCCGAGGGGCGGTCACCCCAGGGCGGCTGCACCATCTGGCCGGTGCCCGCCGGGGTCAGCATGATCGAGACGAGACCGCGCCGCGGACCGTCGGCCACCTCGAAGGCGGCCGAGCGGGACCCGGACGGGCAGCTCAGCGGCGAGCCGCGAACCTCGCCCCGGGAAACAGCGGACGGGAGCTCGCCCGCGAGGGCAGCAGCGAGCTCCCGGTCCGCCGCTCCGCACCCACCAGGGGTGCCGTCGGCACTCGTGCCGACATCTCCAGTCATCGAGCCCCCCTGCTTGGGCGTCGACGACGGAGAGTCTTCCCCCGCCCCGGCGATGCGCGGCGAGTCAGTCTTTACCTCGCTCGGAAGGGGATTCGCGTTACCCTCCAGCGCCGAGACCGGCGCCTGCGCGGCCGAATTGTTATCCGACGCACCGGATGGTCCCGCCCAGAGCGCGACACCGGTGGTGACCCCGCCGACCAGCAGTGCGAAGCCCAGCGCCGAACCGGCGACCAGGCTGTTCCTCCTCCGGGTCAACCTGGCCGACTGGGCGAGGACGTCACCGTGCTCGAACGACGGCGGCGGCACATCGCCGACCGCTGCGTTGAACACGTCGGAGATCTTGCGCTCGTCCACCTACACCCACCTCCCCGTCACGAAGTCGACCGAAGGTCGTCAACCGAGTCGCCGAGCACCTCGCGCAGTGTCGCGAGGCCCCTGGCGGTCTGGCTCTTCACGGTCCCCTCCGAACACTTCAGCGCCTCGGCGGTCGAGGCGACGTCGAGCCCTTCGAGGAACCTCAGGACGAGCACGGCCCGCTGCCTCGGCGGCACCTTGGCCAACCCGCCCACCAGCGCCGAGCGGGTCGCCACCGACTCACCGACGTCGGTGGCGGTGGTGGCCTGCTCGGGGACCGCGTCGACGTGGCGCTCCCGCCGCCACGGCCGTCGGGTCTCGTCGATCATCGCGCGCAGCACCGACCGGCGGACGTAGGCGTCCAGGGCCCCGCGGTCCCGGATCTTGCGCCACCTGCGGTGCAACGCGACGAACGCCGTCTGGGTGAGGTCGTCCGCCCGGTGCCAGTCCCCGCAGAGCAGGTACGCGGTTCTTCGCACGGCGTCGCGCCGTGCCGTGAAGTACTCCGCGAACTCCTGCTCCTCGCGCTGGTCCACGCGGACGCTCTCCGCTCGTCTTGTCTACGGGTAGGGGACGGACGTGCCCCGGCTAACGGTTGCACGCGGCACCGCAGAGACATACGCCACCCCCGCCACCAGCCGAACGGACGACGCTGTGGTGTGATCGGATCGTGACTTACGCGCGCCGGATCGATCTCCGATCGGACACCGTGACCCAGCCGGACGAGACCATGCGGGTGGCCATGTCCTCCGCACAGGTGGGCGACGACGTGCTGGACCACGATCCCACGATGCGCAGACTCGAGGAGGAGACCGCCGCGCGGCTGGGCATGGACGCCGCGCTGTGGGTGCCGAGCGGGACGATGGGCAACGTCATCGCGATGGTCATCCACCTGCGCCGCGGCGACCGGTTCCTCGCGCCGAGGGCGGCGCACGTGCTGGAGGCGGAGCTGGGCAGTTCCGCGTGGTTGGCCGGGGGCATGCCGCAGCCGCTCGAGTGGACGGTCGGCCCGGGTCGGATCAACCCGGAGGACGTGCGGGCGTACGCGACGCAGTCGTCTCCCTACTACGCGTTGACGACTCGGTTGCTCTGCCTGGAGAACACGCACAACTTCGCGGGCGGCACGGTTACGCCACCTGACGAGCACGCCCGGTTGGTGTCTGCGGCGCGTGAGGCCGGGTTGCTCGTACACCTCGACGGCGCGCGGCTGTGGAACGCGTCGGTAGCACTAGGAGTGCCGCCTGCCGCGTTGACGGTCGGTGTGGACACCGTGCAGGTGTGCCTGAGCAAGGGGTTGGGCGCGCCGGTCGGGTCGGTCGTCGCGGGGTCGCGGTCGTTCGTGAAGGAAGCGCGCCGAGTGCGGAAGATGCTCGGCGGCGGGGTCCGGCAGGGCGGTGTGCTCGCGGCGGCCGGGTTGTTGGCGCTCGAGCGGATCGACGACCTGGCCGCGGACCACGCGAACGCGGCGCTGCTGGCCGAGGGGCTGGCCGGGTTGGGCTGGGAGGTCGGGCAGCCGGAAACGAACATCGTGATCGCCGCGGTGCCGGACGTGGCCTCGACGTTGACCGCGCTGGAGCGGGTCGGGGTGCTGGCGACGGCGGTGCCGGGGGGTGTGCGGTTCGTGACGCACCGGGACGCGCCGGAGCTCGACGTCGCCGAGGCGCTGCGGCGGATCAGCGCGGCGCAGAGCCCGGCTCCTGCCGCGTGAGGTCGGCCCGCAGCTGGGCGATCTCCTCGCGCAGCGCCTGGACCTCGGTGCGGGTGCTGGCCTCGATGGACGCCTCGGCGCCCGCGATCTTCTCCACGAACCAGGACGCGATCACACCGGTGACCACACCGAGCAGGGCGATCCCGCCGACCATCAGCGCACCCGCGACCAGGCGGCCCTCGGTGGTGACGGGGTAGCGGTCGCCGTAGCCGACGGTCGAGATCGTGGTGAGCGTCCACCAGAGAGCGTCACCGAAGGTGGTGATGGTGGCGTTAGGGTCGTTGCGCTCCGCGTCCAGCACGGCGAGCGCGGCGCCGAACGCGACCATCAGCGTCGCGCCGCCCACGTACACGCCGACCTGGCCGCGCAGCCCGCTTCCGATCCGCCGGTTGATCACCTTGAACACGGTGACCAGCCGCAGCGCGCGCAGTTGCCGCACCATCGGCAGCGCCACCACGACCAGGTCGAACAGGTGCTTGCCGACGAACCGCCACTTGCGCCTGGCCAGCCCGAGCCGCACCAGGTAGTCCACGGCGAACACCGCCCAGACGACCCACAGCCACACCTCGAGCCACCACTGCACCCGCGGCGAGTTGGCCGTCCCCAGCACCTGCCAGGCGTAGGCCACTAGGAAGGCCACCGCGAGGCCGGTCAGCGGCCACTCGGTGCGCGCCTCCCAGGCGGACAGGCGCGGCTCGTCGGGGTTCTTCACCCCGACATCCTCACCCGAACGGGCTAGCCCTGGCTAGCGGATCTGGCGCCTCGACTTGCCCTTGATCGCCCCGTACGCCGCGACCCCGACCGTCGCCACCGCCGCGATGATCAGCAACGTGCCGATGGCCTTGAAGATGAAGCCGATCAGGCTGAACGCGATCCAGATGACGATGATCGCGCCAATGATCTTGAGGAGCATGGTCCGCCGCCTTTCGGGGGTACTTACCAGGTGAACGCGGGGGTGCGGGCGGTCGTTCCCAACGGACCTGGGTTCGGATCGGACCGCGGTTCGCTCGGCGCTAGAGCCAGGTGGCGAGGCGGGCCAGGGCTTCCTTGATGTCGTGAGTGGCGCCCGCGAAGGAGAAGCGGACGTAGTTGCCGCCGGTCTCGGGGTCGAAATCGATGCCCGGGACGATCGCGACACCGGTTTCGGCCAAGAGGCGCTGGCAGAAACTCATCGAGTCATGCGTGAGGTGTGAGACGTCCGCATAGGCATAGAAGGCGCCATCGGCTGGGGCCACTCGGGTAATACCGGCGGCGGTAAGACCGTCCAGCAGAAGCGTGCGGTTGGCGGCGTAGTGCGCGACGTGAGCATCTAGCTCTGTGTAGACCTCTGGGTCAAAGGCGGCGACGCCCGCGTGCTGGGCGATGGCGGGGGCGCAGATGGTGAAGTTGCCGGTGAGGCAGTCCACGGCGCGGTGCAGGCGCTGGGGGACGAGCAGCCACCCGAGGCGCCAGCCGGTCATGGCGAAATACTTGGAGAACGAGTTGACCACGACGGCCTCGCGGGAGAACTGCCAGGCGGACGCGGTCTCGGCGCCGTAGGAGATGCCGTGGTAGATCTCGTCGCTGATGAGCTGGACGCCGCGTTCGGCGCACCAACCCGCGATGGCGGCGAGCTCGGCGGGGGCCAGGACCGTGCCGGTGGGGTTGGCCGGGCTGGCGACGACCAGGCCGTCGATGGGGCCGATCTCGTCGAGCATGTCGACCGTGGGCTGGAAGCGGGTCTGCTCGTCGCAGGGCAGCTCGATGACGTCGCAGCCGAGCGCGGTCAGGATGTTGCGGTACGCCGGGTAGCCGGGACGGGCGAGAGCGACGCGGTCACCAGCGTCGAACGCCGACAGGAACGCCAGCAGGAAGCCGCCGGAGGAGCCGGTGGTGATGACGACGTCTTGCGGCGAGATGTCCAGATTGTACCGGTTCGCGTAGTGGCCCGCGATGCCCTCGCGCAGCTCGGGGATGCCTAGCTGCTCGGTGTAACCGAGCGGCTGCGACCCAAGAGCCTCCGCGGCGGCGATCTTCACTGCCTGCGGTGCGCCGCTAGAGGGCTGGCCTGCGGCTAGAGAGATCATGTCGCCGTGGGTGCGCTGGCGGGCGTTGGCGGCCGACACGACATCCATCACGTGGAACGGCGGGACGGCGGCGCGATCGGCCACCTTGAGCAGCGCGTGCATGGCGCCAGCCTAGTGACGGGCGCCAGTCGCGACGAGACGGCGACGGTCAGTAGCCGACGTACCCGCCACCACCGTGGGTGGCCTTGATCCCGGGGACGTTGGATAAAGAGCCGTAGCGGGACACGGCGTAGTTCACGCCCGCGCAGATGTTGTCGACCGGGTTCCAGATGTTGTTGTGGCCGGGTATGGCGTAAGAGTTGAAGGTGGGGTCGATCGTCTGCATGAGGCCCTTGGACGGGGTGCCCTTGGCGGCGTTGGAGTCCCAGTTGTTGATCGCGTTCGGGTTGCCGCCCGACTCATGCTGGATGATCTCCCAGATGAGCTGCGCGTCGGCCTCGGTGACGTTGATGCCTCTAGCGCGGAGCAGCTCGATCGCCTGACGGATCCACTCCTGCACGTTGCCCGGGGGAGGGCTGCTGGGCGGGCCGCCGCTAGCGCCCATACCGCCGCTATGCCCTCCGCCGCCACCGTGCCCACCACCGCCACCGCTGTGCCCTCCGCTGTCGCCGGTAGGGCTACCGGTGGCCTGTGGGGCTTGTGCGGGCTGCGCGGCCTTCTCGGGGCTGTCCGGGTGGGACTGTGCGGTTGTCGTGGGAGTCGCTGCCGGAGTCCACTCGACACTCTTGCCCGGGGCAGGGGTGAAGGCCTGGGTGTTGGGGTCGGGGATCGCGGAGAACTTCGGGTTGGGGTTGCGGCCCTGCAGCGCGGACGCGGCAGTGGAGACGGCTTGCTCGGCGTTGTCGATCTGAGCGGTGACACGGCCCCGGTAGCCGCTGGCTAAGCCGTCTACGTAGCTTCGCTTCTCTTGCTCTGTCGCATCTGGATGAGCGTTGATCCAAGAGGTGGCGTTGTCATAGAGCTCGCCGAAGACACCCTCTAGCGTGTCGCGCGCCGCTTGGAGTCCAGTCGCAGCAGTGCGAAGATCTGATCCGGCGGCGGTAAGAGCCTCGTTGAGCGATTCGCCCGCTTTGGTGAAGTTGGCCATGTACGCGACAAATCCGTCGGCAGAGCTGCCTTGCCAGGCACCGTCCAACTGCTTGACGGAGCTGTCGACCTTGCCGACGGAGTCAGAGCTACCGGTGGCTGCTTGCGTGAACCTGGCGGCTAGGTCGTTGATGGCGCTCGGCTGTGCCGAGTAGACCTTGTTCGCGGTCTCGGCCAACTCTGCTGCGGTGCCACCGAGACCGGCGGCGGCGTCCTTCGCGGTCACGTCGACCCCTCAGACCGTCAACGACCGCGTGGCGGCCTGCTCGTTGTTGGCCACGGAGGTGCCGATCGCGTCCAAGGCCCGGTCGACCGATCCCAACAGCGCGCCCGCCCGATCCAGCTCATCGCTCCCGGTGGTGGCGAGGGCGCGGACAGCGGAGGCGAGGCCCGCCGAGCTGGGCAAAGTGCCGAAAATGCCCGCATCGGCATCCCGTGGCAGCGCGTCGCCCGCGCCGGCGACCGGACCGGCTTGACCGGCGACGGCCGCTCGGCACTGCTCGATGGCTTGCAGGTTGTAGTCGGCCCCAGCCACAACTCCCCCTTGGCAGATCGGTGCCAGGGTCAGACGGCGGGCGGGGTGCGCCGGTTCCAGACGATCATGCGTCGTCGAGCAGGTCCCAGACCGCGGCGGCGAGTCGGGCGTTGTCGGCGGGGGCGACCGTGCTCCAGACCTGGCCGTCATTGCTGTGCTTGGCCACGTGCACGTACCGACCCTGGTTGGTGTCGTGGAACGCGACAACCCTGTCGGCCCGCTGCTTGCGCTGATCGCGGCCGACACGCTCAACGCCGAACTGACCGCGTGCACCAACACCGGAGAACATGAGCGC
Organism: Actinokineospora globicatena; assembly: GCF_024171945.1. Classification (GTDB taxonomy): domain Bacteria; phylum Actinomycetota; class Actinomycetes; order Mycobacteriales; family Pseudonocardiaceae; genus Actinokineospora; species Actinokineospora globicatena. The sequence continues at coordinate 1,194,485 of NZ_JAMTCR010000002.1, read as the reverse complement.
TAGAGACTGCGCTTCGTACAGGGCTAGGCCTGCGCGTTGGAGCGGTGTGACCAGATTGTGCGGCTCGCCCCCGGCACGCCTATCTGCGTCGATGAGGACATCCCGCAAGAGGCTCACTGAGCGGCCGGGTCCGGCGGGAGCGTCCCCCGTCACGGATACCGCTGCCTCGGCCAGTGCGCTCGTACGCGCCGGGATGAGCCAGACCTGATCGTTGTCGACGACCGCTAGACCTGCCTGATCGCCGGACATCACGGCTAGGGCCTTGATCTCGCGGTCGGTCCACACCCAGACGTCAACGCTGACCTGGGCGTGCGCGAGCAGGCTCAACCGGTCGGCCACCTCGGGCTCCGCGCGGCCCCGGGAAGCCAGGCCCCGGCGTTCCAGGTCCGCGAACGCGCCCGCGACGAGCCGGGCGCGCTCGGAGTGGGTCATGCCGGGGCTGGGCACGTCGATGGCGACGTGGCGCAGCGGGAGCCGCTCGGACTCCCAGAGGACGTCGAACTCGAGGGCGGAGAGGACGATGCTCGCGGACAAGTCAGTCGTCTTCGCCGAGCACCGGCGAGATCACCAGGCGGTCGTCGCCGAAGAGGTCCTCGGAGTCGATGCCGTACTTGCGCACGTGCTCGTCGTCGTCCTCGCCGTTGGCCGCCGCGCCCGCTGCGGGCTGCATGAGCGAAGAGGCAGGTTTGCCGCTCTTAGTCCCACCGATCTTCTCGGCGTTGCGAGCCGCCCGAGCCTCTTCCTCCGGTGCACCGGCGACAGGGCCAACGGCGCGCTGAGTGTTCTTACCCGCCGCACCGGGATTGCCACCAGCAGCTCCGGCTCCGCCGCGCACGACCTTGTCCTTATCCATCGCGGCGCCCGCCGCCGCACCGGCGCCACCGGCCCCGGCGATTCCCGCGGCGGTCGCGATCTCGCCGACCAACTGGCCGGAGATGCCCGTGCGGAAGACGTTGAGCGCGTTGGTGGTGGCGGGGAGGCCGCCCATTCCGGGAAGCACCGGGCCGATCCCGGAGACACGACCGAGTCCGGGCGTCGGGGTGTTGCCGGGCATGGGGTTGAGTCCGACCGTGGGCGCGGGGCCTGAGTGGACCGGGGCCGCGCCGGTGAAGTTGCCGGGTAGCGGTGTCCCTGCCTGCGGACGGTTAGCGCTACCTCCCCCAGTGGGGGTGAACGAGTCCTGGCCGCTGTGGAGGCCCTGTACCGCGGTGGTGTCCTTTGTGCCGGGCTGCTGCGTCCCGACCCCTACCGCGGGCGGCACCGGGAGGTTCTGGAAGTTACCGAGCGCGCCCTCGCTACCGCGGGCGTAGTCGTTCATCGACCCGATGGCCTGCTGGCGCGCCGCTTGCGTGCGCTGCACCTCGGCGGCGTGCGGGGTGGTGTGGCCGACCAGCCCCATCCCCTTGTCCCACATGTTCATCTGGGTGGCGCCGCGCAACTGGCTCCCCTCAGGCGCACTGTTGCGAGTCGTGGCGAACGTGTCCCCCTGCTCGCTCACCCCACCCGCCGAATGCGCCACCGTCGGCACCGCGTCCGCCGCGTACACACTCGACTGCTTCGTCGCCTCGACCCCACCATCAGCGGCAGCCCCCTGCCACTCCACCCCGATCCGCGCCAACTCCTCCCGCAACGCCCGATCCGCATCCGCCAACCCATCCGCGATCTGCATCAACGCGCGAACGGCCTTGAACAAGCTCTCGGACCCCGGCCCCTGCCGCAACCGATCCACCTGATCAGCGAGCGCGTCGTAGCCGTACCCCTCGAACCGCAGGTCAGCCAGCCCGTTCTCCGCCATCTCAGCCCCTCACGCCAGCGTCTTCAACGTGGTCAGCACCAGGTTGGCGGCCTTCTCGCTCATCCGGCACACCTCGTCCTGGGAGAAATCCTTGCCCGTGGTCGATGTCGTGACCTGGAGTTGTTGTCCCTGGGCGACATCGAGGGCCGTCGTGCACGGGGCGCTGTTGGGGCCGTCCCCGGTGAGTCGGTACCGAGCGGCGCCGTAGTCGTCGACCTCGACGGCCTCCGACTCGACGTTGCGCTTGCCGGTCAGCCAGGCCTCAACACCCTCGGTGGTCACCAACAGCGCGCTGTACTCGTACCGACGACTCTCCTCGGAAACATCGGAAACACACCCCTTGGCGCCGCGGTAGGTCTCCTGGTCGTAGGTCCAGGGATGCACGCGCTTGATCTTGAGCTGGTCCAACTGGGGATCGGTGAGCAGCTTGCACGGGTCGACCGCATCGAGCTTCAAGTCACGCGGGCGAGCCGGAAGGGCGACCGTGGGCTTGGTGGAACTCGTGGGCCCAGTCGTTTCCCCGCCCGCTTCAGCAGACGTGGTGGGCACGCCCGGCTCCGATGTCGTGCAGGCCGCGACCGAGGCAGGCAGCAGGAGGAATGCGACGACCCGCCTACGCGCGCGGCGGCGTGGATCTTGTCGGCGTGGGACGGGTAGGTCTGCGACTCGCACAGTTCTCGCCTCCCTCACGCCAGTGTCTTCAAGGTGGTCAGCACCAGGGAGGCGGCCTTCTCGCTCATCTCGCAGACCTGGTCCTGGGTGAAGTCCTTGCCCATGGTCGAGGTCGTGACCTGGAGTTGCTGTCCGTCCGCGACGTCGATTGTGGTGGTGCAGGGGGCGCTGTTGGGGCCTTCGCCCTTGAGGCGGTAGGTGATGGCGCCGTAATCGGCTACGGCGCCGGGGGTCATTTCGACGTTGCGCTTCTCTTTGAGCCAGGCGTCGGCGCCTTCGGTGGTGACGAGGAGGGCGTCGTAGTCGTAGAACTGGCCGCCCTTGACCTCGAAGGCGCAGCCCTTGGCGCCGCGGTAGGTCTCCGAGGTGGAGGAGTACGGGCGAACGCGGCCGACTTTCAGTTCCGCCTGCTGCGCGGGGACGAGCAGTTTGCAGGGGTCGACCGAGTCGAGCTTGAGGTCGCGGGGCCGTTTGGGCAGTTCCGCGGTGAGCTCGGCCTCGGTCGTGGTCTGCGGTTCTTGGCCACCGTTGGTCGGCGCGGGCAGGCCCTGCTCCGCGGTCGTGCAGGAGGAGAGCAGCAGTACCGCGGCAGCGGCGGCGAGCACCAAGCGACTAGCCAACGGTCGTCCCGATCGCGGCGGCGATTTCCTCTTCGGTGTAGCCATAGGTCTTCGCGCTCTCCTGGAGTTGCCGCACCAGGGCGTCCAGCGAGGCCATGTACTCCATCACCCGCTGCCGGTACGAGCCGTCCTGCCGGGTCAGCCGCTCGTTCCACTCCTGCGCGATCTGGACGCTGACGTCGTCGTCGCCGGGCGGCACCACGACCAGGTCCACCAGCGCGCCCTTGACGCGGTCCTGCAGCGTGTCGATCTGCGTCTGGATGATCTTGGCGGCGGCGAGGACGTTGTCGTGGTTGATGAGGAACTGGCCCGCGGTGGTGGCGGTGGGGTGGTGCAGGGAGTCGGCGGCCATGCGGGCGGTGGCGGTTATGGCGGCGAGCGCGCCGGTGTGGGTGGCGTCGGTCATGCCGGGGTACCCCCTGGGTCGTTGTCTCCCGTTTGAGGCTACCAACGTGTACGGGGTGGTCACCGTGAGTTCGCGAGAACGGCCTAGTTGGGGACGGGGAGGCCGATCTCGCCGTTGATGGCGCGCAGGGCGATGTCGGTGCGGTGGTGGGAGCCGGGGAGGTGGACGGCGGTGACCTTGCGGTAGGCGTCGGCGGTGGCGGCGGGGAGGGTGTCGCCGGTGCCGACGACGGCGAGGACGCGGCCGCCCGCGGAGAGGAGGGCGCCGTCGTCGCGGCGGCGGGTGCCCGCGTGCAGGACGCCGTCGGCTTCGGCGCCGGTGATGGTGTCGCCGGTGCGGGGGCGGCCGGGGTAGCCGTCGGCGGCGATGACGACGGTGACGGCGGAGCCCTCGGCCCAGTCGAGCGGGGGGTGCTCGGCGAGGCGGCCCTGGGCGGCGGCGAGCAGCAGGCGCGAGAGCGGGCTGCGCAGCAGGGCCAGGACGGACTGGGTCTCGGGGTCGCCGAAGCGGCAGTTGAACTCGATGACCTCGGGGCCGTTGGAGGTCAGCGCGAGGCCCGCGTAGAGCAGGCCGGAGAACGGGGTGCCGCGGCGGGCCATCTCCGCGACGACCGGCTCGATGATGCGGGTGACGACGTCGTCGACCAGGCCGTCGGGGACCCAGGGGAGCGGGGCGTAGGCGCCCATGCCGCCGGTGTTGGGGCCGGAGTCGCCGTTGCCGACGCGCTTGAAGTCCTGGGCGGGCAGCAGCGGCACGACGGTGCCCGTCGCGTCGACCACGCAGAACAGCGACACCTCGGGGCCGTCGAGGAACGACTCGAGCAGCACCGGGTGGCCGTCGTCGAGCAGCGTCATGGCGTGCGCGCGGGCGGTCGGCAGGTCGGCGGTGACCACGACGCCCTTGCCCGCGGCGAGGCCGTCGTCCTTGACCACCCAGGTCGGGCCGAAGCGGGCGAGGGCGGCGTCGAGCCGGGCGGGGTTGTCGACGATCTCGCTGTGCGCGGTCGGGACACCGGCGGTGGTCATGATGTCCTTGGCGAACGCCTTGGAGCCCTCGATGCGGGCGGCGTCGGCGCCGGGGCCGAAGCAGGCGAACCCGGCGGCCCTGACCGCGTCGGCGACGCCCGCGACCAGCGGACCCTCCGGCCCGATCACCACCAGGTCGGCCTTCCAGCGCTCCGCGAGACCGACGACGGACTCGGCGCTGACCGCGTCGACTCCGTAGGTCTCGGCGAGCGACGCCGTGCCCGCGTTGCCCGGGGCGCACGCGAGCGCGACGACCTCCGGGTCCTTCGACAGGGCCAGGACCAGGGCATGTTCGCGGGCACCAGACCCGAGCACGAGGACTCGCACGGTCAGCCAGGGTAGATGCCCGGCCGCCGTGGTCCGCCGCCGCCCCGGGGAACGCGGCCCGGGCTGAGCAGCCCCCGAATCGATCCTTCCGGTTCGGGGGGAGGGGGGACAGGGGAAGTCGCCGGGTGTGGACAGGTGAGTCGGTTGTGGACAGCGCTGGGCGTTCATCCGCGCTTGGGGCAGGTTTCGCCAGGTGGTGGCCCGGATTTCGTGGGGCGCGGCGAGGGTTGCGCGGGTCAGTTCGCGGGGCTACGAGGAGGAAGAATGCCTGCTACCCGGACCATCGGCGTTGCCGTGTCCGCGCTCGCCCTGCTAGGGGTTGCGACCATGAGCACCGCAAGCGCCACCCCCGAGCACGGCGACGGCCACCGCGCCGCCCCGCTGGTGCTGGGGCACCGGGGTGCCTCGGGGTACCGGCCGGAGCACACGCTGGCCAGCTACGAGTTGGCGGCCAGGATGGGCGCCGACTACATCGAGCCCGACCTGGTGTCGACCAAGGACGGGGTGCTGGTCGCCCGGCACGAGCCGGAGATCGGCGGGACCACCGACGTCGCGAAGCGCCCGGAGTTCGCCGCGCGCAAGACCACCAAGGTGCTCGACGGCGTGTCGGTGACCGGCTGGTGGACCGAGGACTTCACCCTCGCCGAGCTGAAGACGCTGCGCGCCGTGGAGCGCATCCCGGACGTGCGCCAGCGCAACACGATCTACAACGGCCGGTTCCAGGTGCCGACCTTCCAGGAGGTCATCGACCTGTCCAAGCGCCTGTCGCGGGAGCTGGGCCGCGAGGTCGGGATCTACCCCGAGACCAAGCACCCGACGTACTTCCGCAAGATCGGCCTCGACCTGAACCCGAAGGTGGTCGAGGCGCTGGAGCGCAACGGCCTCAACCGGCGCGGCGCGAAGGTGTTCGTGCAGTCCTTCGAGGTCGGGAACCTGGTCGAGCTCAGCCGCAAGCTGCGTGTGCCGCTGATCCAGCTGACCTCGGCCTCCGGCGCGCCGTACGACTTCGTGGCCAGCGGTGACAAGCGGACCTACGCCGACCTGCTGACCCCGGCTGGCCTGCGCGGTGTCGCGAAGTACGCCTACGGCATCGGCCCGGCCAAGGACCAGGTCATCCCGAGGGACGCCGCGGGCAACCTCGCGCAGCCGACCGCTCTCGTGGGCAACGCGCACGCGGCGGGCCTCAAGGTGCACCCGTACACGTTCCGCGCGGAGAACGCCTTCCTGCCCGCGAACCTGCGCTCGTCCGCGGTGCCCGCCGAGTACGGCGACCTCTTCGGTGAGCTGTCGGCGTTCTGGGCGGCGGGCGTGGACGGCGTGTTCAGCGACAACCCGGACATCGCGGTCGCCTCGCGCGCGGAGACCTTCCCGCGCCGCTGACCGCGGTAGGACCAGGCGGGCCGCCACCGGCAGGGGGTGGCGGCCCGCCTTTCTTCACACGATCCGGTTGTCCACGTAGCACCAGCGCCAGTCCTCGCCGGGTTCGTGGGACTGGATCACCGGGTGGTCGGTCGCCCGGTGGTGCGCGGTGGCGTGCTTGAGCGGGCTCGAGTCGCAGCAGCCGACGTGCCCGCAGGTCAGGCAGCGGCGCAGGTGGACCCAGTGCCGGTTGCCCGCCGCGACGCAGTCCTGGCAGACGTCGGCGTCGGCGGTGACCCCGGTGGGCAGCGCCTCGGTGTGTTCGCAGGTCATTACCCGCTCCTTTCATGCGGCAACACGCATGGGCAATCCTTGCGCACGAGGACGAGGAGGCGGGTGTGGAACTTCTGCTGCTGTTCGCCGGGTCACTGGCGGTCGCCGCGCTGTCACGTCGGGTCGACTGGCCCGCGCCGCTGGTGCTGGTGGCGGTCGGGCTCGCGGTGTCGTTCATCCCGGGGGTGCCCAAGTTCGCCCTCGACCCGGAGTTGGTGCTGGTCCTGGTGCTGGCGCCGCTGCTGTACTCGGCCGCACTGGACAGCTCCTACCTGGACATCAAGGCCAACATCCGGCCGATCGGTTTGCTCGCGGTCGGACTGGTCCTAGTGTCGACAGCGGTAGTTGGTGTTGTCGCTCACATGGCTCTACCTGACCTGCCGTTGGCGTCGGCGCTGGTCCTGGGAGCGGTGGTAGCCCCACCTGACGCGGTAGCGGCGGTGTCGATTGGACGGAAGCTAGGGCTACCTCGTCGCGCTATGACCCTGTTGACCGGCGAGAGCCTCGGCAACGACGCGACAGCGCTGACGGCGTTCAAGGTCGCGGTAGCGACAGCGACCGGTGTGGCGGCGTTCTCCTGGGCCGACGGGATCTCGACGCTGCTGATCACCTCGGTGGGCGGTGTGCTGGTCGGCCTGGTGCTCGGTGTGGTCATCCACCGGATCCGCCTGCGCCTGGGTGACGGGGTGCTGGAGAGCGCGCTGGGCATGCTCGTCCCGTTCGGCGCGTACCTGCTGGCGGAGGAGCTGCACACCTCCGGCGTGCTGGCGGTCGTGGTCGCGGGCCTCTACCTCGGCCACAACGCCCCGGCGGCGGGCTACTCGACCCGCCTGCAGGAGACGGCGGTGTGGAAGTCGGTCGACGTGCTGCTGGAGTCCCTGGTGTTCGCCCTGATCGGGCTGCAGATGCGCACCATCGTGTCCGCCGCCGACCTGGGCGGCGGGTTGATCACCGCGAGCGCGCTGGTGCTCATCGCGGTGATCGCCATCCGGTTCGTGTGGGTGTTCCCCGCCGCGCACATCCCGCGGTGGCTGTTCCCGCACATCCGCCGCCGTGAGCCCGCGCCGAGGTGGCGGCACCTGACGGTGATCTCCTGGGCCGGGATGCGCGGCGTGGTGTCGCTGGCCGCCGCGGCCGCGATCCCGCTGGACATGCCGGGTCGCGATGTCGTGCTGCTGCTGACCTTCGTGGTGACGGTCGGGACGCTGTTGGTCCAAGGCACGACGCTGCCGATGCTGATCCGCTGGCTCGGCGTGCGAGCGGAGGACGGCCAGGACCGGGTGCTGGCCGAGGCCCAGGTGCAGAACTCGGCGGCCAAGGCGGCGGTCGACCGGCTGGACGAACTCGTCGACGACGACGTCCCCGAGCACCTCGCGCACAAGCTGCGGGCCATCGCCGAGCACCGGGGCAACGCCGTGTGGGAGCGCCTGGGTCGCCAGGAGCAGGAGAACCCCTCTGCCGTGTTCCGCAGGCTCAGGCGCGGGATGTTGGCCGCGGAGCGCGAGGTGTTCGTGGCCGCGCGCGACCGGGGCGAGATCGACGACGAGATCCTGCGGCGCGTGCAGCGCGAGCTGGACCTCGAGGAAGCCGCCCTGGATCGCGAGTAGGGGCCAACCGGGCGCGGTTGGCCCCTACCCACTAGGCGCTGTCCTGTGGGTCTGGTGCGTGGGATTCGTGATCCGCGTGGTTCCTGGGTGCGCGGCCGGGAAGCCCTCGTACTGGACGTACTCGGGTTTTCCGGCTGTGCGGCCAGGGGCCGCGCGGGCGCGGATAGCACGTGCCGGACCTGCAGGACTGCGCCTAGGAGGCGGCGACCCTCAGTGCCGAGGGCTGCGCGGCTTCCTGCCCTGCCAGCAGGCCGCGCCTGGCCAACTCGGGTCGCACGCCCTCGCCGAACCAGTACGCCTCCTCCAGGTGCGGGTACCCGGAGAGGACGAACTCGGTGATGCCGATGTCGTGGTACTGCTCGATCAGGTCGGCGACCTCGGTGTGGCTGCCGACCAGCGCGGTGCCCGCGCCGCCGCGCACCAGGCCGATGCCCGCCCACAGGTTCGGGTGCACCTCGAGGCCGCGCACGCCCTTGTCCAGGCCGCCCTGGTGCAGCTCCAGCATCCGCTGCTGGCCGACCGACTGGCTCTTGCCGAGCTGCGCCTGTGCCTCGGCGACCTGCGCCGGGTCGAGCGCGTCGAGCAGTCGCTGCGCCTCGGCCCACGCCGCCTCCGAGGTGTCCCGGGAGATGGTGTGCAGCCGGACGCCGAAGCGGGGTTCGCGGCCCTGGGCGGCGGCCAGTTCGCGCACCCTGGCGATCTTCTCGGCGACCTGTGCGGGCGGCTCGCCCCAGGTCAGGTAGACGTCGGCGTGCTTGGCGGCCACCGGGAGCGCGGCGTCCGACGAGCCGCCGAAGTAGACGGCCGGGATGGGATCGGGCGCGTCGAGGGTGGTGGCGCCGACGACCTTGAGGTGCTCGCCGTCGTAGGAGAACGGCTCGCCGCTCCACGCGCCGCGCACGATGCTGAGGAACTCGTCGGTGCGGGCGTAGCGGCTGTCGTGGTCGTGGAAGTCGCCGAAGCGCTCCTGTTCGACGGCGTCGCCGCCGGTCACCACGTTGAGCAGCAGCCTGCCGCGGGACACGCGCTGGTAGGTCGACGCCATCTGCGCGGCCAGGGTCGGCGAGATGACCCCGGGCCGGAACGCGACCAGGAACTTGAGCGTCCTGGTCTCGCGGATGAGCGCGGCGGTGACCAGCCAGGCGTCCTCGCAGAAGGTGCCGGTGGGGGTCAGCACGCCGGTGAAGCCGAGCTGTTCGGCGGCGCGCGCCACCTGGGCGAGGTAGTCGATGTCGGGCGCCCGGCGCGCGGAGCTCTCGGCCCGGTTGGCGTGGAACCGCTCCACCACGTTGCGGCCGTCCCCGGAGGTGGGGAGGAACCAGTGCAGGGTGATGCTCATTTCTGGGCTCCAGACTCGGCCACCGCGGCCACATCGGCCGCAAAGCGGTTGTCGACGAAATCGGCGAACGTGAACTTGGTCGGCAGGACCTTCGCGGCCACGAACGCGTCCGCCAGTTTCTGCTCGTCCGCGATCACCGTGTCGTCGAGCTTGATCGGTCGGTCCAGGCCGCGCTGGGTCGCCTCTAGCGCTACCTCGGGCTTGAGGCCGGTTTCCTTGGCCCACACGGCAGCGCGCTCGTCGCCGTGGCTCTTGGCGTAGTTGAGCGCCTTGGCGTAGCGGACGACGTAGTCGCGAAGCGCCGCGTTCTTACCCGCGTCAGCCAAGGCAGCCTTACCGGCGACGAGGAAGCCGTAGCCGCTGGCAAGGGAATCCAGGCCTGCCTCGGTGTTGGGCTTACCGCCGCCGAGGGTGCCGGTGCCGTCGATGAGGACGCGTGCCTTGGTGTCACGCAGCGCCTGGGTGGTGTACGGGTCCCAGATCGACCAGGCGTCGAGCTTCTTCTGCGTGAACGCCGCGAAGGCGTCCGACGGCTGGAGGAAGCTGAGGGTGACGTCGGCGGGCGTCAGCTTGGCCTTGTTGAGCACGGTGAGGACCAGGCCGTGCGCGGAGCTGCCCTTGGCGACACCGATCGTCTTGCCGCGCAGGTCCTCGATGCTGCGCAGCGGCGAGTCCTCCGGCACCAGGAAGGCGTCGCTGGAGACGTCGCCCTTCTGCGCGGAGACGACCGCGATCTTGGCGTTGGCGGCCGCGGCGAAGATCGGCGGGGTGTTGCCGACCGAGCCGATGTCGATGGCGCCCGCCGAGGCCGCCTCCAGCAGGGGCGGGCCGCTGGTGAAGGTCGACCACTCGATCTTGTACGGCAGGTCCTTGAGCAGACCCGCCGCTTCCAGGTAGGACTTCTGGCCGCCCTTCTGGTCACCGACCTTGAGGGTGACCTTGGCGAGGTCGGCAGCGCTGACGGAGTCCGGTACCGGCGCGGAGGCGGCCGGGGTGTTAGTGCCACCGCACGCCGTTAAGGCCAACGCCGCCACGGCGAAGGGGATCAGGTTACGCAGTCGCACGTTCGTTCACTCCCAGGTCGGCCAGCACCTGCGTGCGGACGTCGATGTGGTCGGACAGTTCTCTCGGGCGCGGGTGGCCCAAGACGTACTCGCTGGCGATGCGGCCCTCGTCGAGGACGAGGACCCGGTCGGCGAGCAGCAGCGCCTCGTCGACGTCGTGCGTCACCAGCAGCACAGCGGGTTTGTGCCGCAGCCACAACGACTCCACCAGCCGGTGCATGGCGATGCGGGTCAACGCGTCCAGTGCGCCGAAGGGCTCGTCGAGCAGCAACAAGCCAGGTTCGCGGACAAGGGCTCGGGCGAGCGACACCCGTTGTGCCTCACCGCCGGAGAGGGTGCGCGGCCAGGCGTCGGCGTGGTCGGCGAGCCGCACCTCGGCCAGTGCCGCGAGCGCGACGTCCTTGCCGACGACCGGGTGCAACCCGAGCACGACGTTGCGCCACACCCGCCGCCACGGCAGCAACCGGGGCTGCTGGAAGGCGACCGAGACCTTTCCGTCCACAGTGAACTCACCGGTGACGTCGCGGTCGAGGCCCGCCAACACCTTCAACAACGTCGACTTGCCGGAACCGCTGCGGCCCAGCAGGGCGACGAACTCGCCCGGCGCGATGTCCAGGTCCAACCCGTGCAGCACCGCGCGGTCACCGAACCGCTTGGTCAGGCCGCGTACCGCCACTGTCAGGCCGCTCGCCACCGCAGCGCCCTCCTCTCGACCAGGCGCACGATCGCGTCCGTCGCCAGACCGAGCGCCGCGTAGACGACCAGCCCGACGACGATGACGTCGGTGCGCAGGAACTCCCGGGCGTTGTTGATCAGGTAGCCGAGGCCACTGCTGGCGTTGACCTGCTCGCCGACGATCAGCGACAGCCAGGCGACGCCGAGGGACTGGCGCAGGCCGACCAGCGTGTTGGGCAGCGCGGCGGGCAGCACGACGTGGAACAGGCGCTCGCTGCGCGTGTAGCCCAGCGCCGTCGTCGCCTCGATCAGGTGGCTGTCGACGTTGCGGATGCCCGCGTGCACGTTGAGGTAGAGCGGGAACGCGACGCCGAGCGCGACCAGCGCGATCTTCGGTTCCTCGCCGATGCCGAACCACAGGATGAACAGCGGGATCAGCCCGAGGAATGGCAGCGTCCGCAGCATCTGCACCGGCGGGTCGACCAGGTAGTTGCCCCAGCGCGAGAGCCCGGCAACGATGCCGAGCACGATCCCGATCAGCGCGCCGATGCCGAACCCGATCCCGACACGGGTGGTGGACACGACGAACGCGTCCCCGAGTTCACCGGTGCCCGCGAGCTCGATGCCCGACTGCAGCACGGTCCACGGTGAACTTAACTTGTCCGGCGGCAACAAACCGGTCTCGCAGGCGATCTGCCACAGCGCGACAATGACCAGCGGGCTGATCCACCGGCGCAGGTCGGGTAGTTTCCGGCGCGATTTCTTGACGGTTAACGAAGGCGGGGCCGAATCCGCGCGTGCGGGGGCGCCCAGGGTCGAGACGGACACGGGTGTCTCCCGGTGGGTGGGGACCGCGCGCGGGATCGGCGCGCGAAACGCTTGAGCGGCCGGTAGTGGCCGGGTCAGGCCAGACAGATCGCGCTGGCCTGCCGCCGCAGGTCGACGTGCAGGCGGTGCACCAGGGATTCGCCGCCGTTCATGGTCCCTGAGTCTTGGAGCAGGCCACGGCGAAGTCAACGCCCTGGACGGGCCGTCCCGGATCCTGGAAAGGCGCGAGAGAATGGTGCGCGGGCCGCGGAATTCTGCCAGGCAGTCGGCGCGGCGGTCCCGCCGGTTTATTTTCAGCGTGAAAACAAAAGGCTGCCGTCGCCGGTGGTGCGGGCGTCGGCAGCCGGGTCCCCACGGGTCCACAGTGGAGGGTCAGCCGGTGCCCCCGGAGCGTCGTTGGTCCGGGGGCGGGCGATGAGCGGTCAGGCCAGCTCGTGGCGCACGATGGTCTGGTCGCGGCCGGGGCCGACGCCGACGGCGGAGATCCGGGCGCCGGAGAGCACCTCGAGGCGCTCGACGTAGGCGCGGGCGTTGGCCGGGAGCTCGTCGAAGGTGCGGCAGTGGCTGATGTCCTCCCACCAGCCGGGCAGCTCCTCGTAGACCGGGATGGCGTGGTGCACGTCGGTCTGGGTCATCGGCATGTCGTCGACCCGGCGGCCGTCGACCTCGTAGCCGACGCAGACCGGGACGGTGTCCAGGCCGGAGAGCACGTCGAGCTTGGTCAGGAAGTAGTCGGTGATGCCGTTCACGCGCGCGGCGTAGCGGGCGATCACCGCGTCGAACCAGCCGGTGCGGCGCAGCCGCTTGGTGGTGACGCCGATCTCGCCGCCGACCTTGCGCAGCCGCTCGCCCATGTCGTCGGTCAGCTCGGTCGGGAACGGGCCGGAGCCGACCCGGGTGGTGTAGGCCTTGAGGATCCCGATGACCGTGGTGATCCGGGTGGGGCCGATGCCCGAGCCAGCGCACGCCCCGCCCGAGGTCGGGTTGGACGAGGTGACGAACGGGTAGGTGCCGTGGTCGACGTCGAGCAGGGTGCCCTGCGAGCCCTCCAGCAGCACCGTCTCGCCGCGTTCGAGCGCCTGGTTGAGCAGCAGCCTGGTGTCGGCGATGCGGTGGCCGAACCTCTCCGCCGAGGCCAGCACCTCGTCGACGACCTGGTTGGCGTCGAGCGCCTTGCGGTTGTAGACCTTGACCAGCATCTGGTTCTTGATGTCGAGCGCGGCCTCGACCTTCTGCCGCAGGATCTTCTCGTCGAGCACGTCCTGCACGCGGACCCCGACCCTGGCGACCTTGTCCTGGTAGGCCGGGCCGATGCCGCGCCCGGTCGTGCCGATCTTGGCCTTGCCCAGGTAGCGCTCGGTGACCTTATCGATGGCCACGTGGTACGGCATGATCAGGTGCGCGTCGGCGGAGATCAGCAGGCGCGAGGTGTCCACCCCGCGCTCGGCGAGGCCGGACAGCTCGGTGAGCAGCACACCGGGGTCGACGACCACGCCGTTGCCGATGACGTTGGTGACGCCGGGGCTGAGGATGCCGGAGGGGATCAGGTGCAGCGCGAACTTCTGACCGTCCGGCAGCACCACGGTGTGACCCGCGTTGTTCCCGCCCTGGTACCGCACGATCCACTGGACGCGCTCGCCGAGCAGGTCGGTGGCCTTGCCCTTGCCCTCGTCGCCCCATTGGGCGCCGATCAGCACGATTGCCGGCATGTGAAACTCCAGGTGTTGGCAGTGTGGAGAAACCCTTGGACACCCGTACCCGTGCTGCCTCGGGCGAATGCCGGTGACTGAGACTAGACCAGGAGACAGCAGTGAGCGCACTCGTGCTGGCCTGCGGAAACGCGGCCGACACCGGCCGCCCGCCCGCGCTCACCGAGCGTGACGGGATCACCTGGCGGCCGGTGCCCGCGACACCCGGCCGGGCGGAGGTGGACCCGCTGCTCAAGGCCACCGGCGGCGGCCGCGTGGTGGTCGTGGGCACCGACGCCGACCTCGCCGCTGTGGTGCTGCGCGTGATGCGCCTCGACCGGCTCGCCGACACACCGATCGGGTACGTCCCGGTCGACCCGCGCGCGTCGGCCATCCCCGCGCTGTGGGGCCTGCCACGCGACCAGGCCGCGCTGGTCGAGGTGGCGCTCGGCGGCGAGATCGACCCGTTCCCGCTGGTCCGCGACGACTCGGGCGGGGTGCTGGTCGGCCTCGGGGTGATCGACCAGCCCCAGGGCGTCGCCTACTGCGACGACACCGTGGCGCTGCGCGGGCGGGCCAAGCGGATCGAGGTGACCCCGGACCCGGACGGCGGCGCGGGCCTGGTGGTCCGCGTCACGACCGGGTGGTTCGGCAAGAAGGTCACCACCCTGGCGGGTCGCGCGTTCCAGATCGGCTGCGTCCGCACCCTGCTGACCCGCGACGGCGTGGCCAAGGACGTGGCCAAGTGGACCTGGTACCGGCACACCGAGGACCTCCGGGTGGCCCGCGGCGTCGTGTGACCCGAGGTGTCGAGTCGCTGACCCCCGCGCGGGCGGCCACGGGCCCCTAACTCTTGGCGCCCGTCGGCGGGCACGGCCGACCGAGCTCTTTCACTGTGCGTCCCCGTTCTGTCACCCACGGGTGTGAAGCGGTCCATCTCGTGGCACCACGGTGAGGAACGGCCCTCCCCCTGCCGACCGGAGGAACGATGACGACCAAGACCCGCGTGGCCGCGGTGCTCTCCGCGCTGATCGCCGTGTTCGCGCTCGCCAGCCCGGCGGGCGCCACCCCGCCAGGGATCCCGAGCGCGGCGACGGCCCGCTCCGAACTCGCCGCGCTCACCGTGCGCGCGGACGGTTCGATGACCGGCTACTCGCGGGACAAGTTCCCGCACTGGGTGACCGTCTCGGGTGCCTGCGACACCCGCGAGACCGTCCTCAAGCGCGACGGCAGCAACGTGGTCACCAACTCCTCGTGCTCGGCGACCTCGGGCAGCTGGTTCAGCCCGTACGACGGCGCCACCTGGTCCGCGGCGTCCGATGTGGACATCGACCACGTGGTGCCGCTCGCCGCCGCCTGGCGCTCCGGCGCGTCGGGCTGGTCGACCAGCCAGCGCCAGCAGTTCGCCAACGACCTGAGCCGCCCGCAGCTGATCGCGGTGACCGACAACGTCAACCAGTCCAAGGGCGACAAGGGCCCGGAGAGCTGGAAGCCGCCGACGACCGGCTACTGGTGCACCTACGCCAAGATGTGGACCCGGGTGAAGTACTCCTACAGCTTGAGCGTCAACTCCGCGGAGAAGTCAGCGCTGTCGGGCATGCTCGACCGCTGCTGAACCACGGCACGGCGAACGGGTGGGGCGTGCTCACCCCACCCGTTTTCTCGTTCTCCCAAGGTGATTACTAAAGTCGGTCGGTTCGGTACCGTCCACCTCTCTGGGGAGAAGCGATGACGTCGCCACGCGACGAGAACTACGACATCTGGGAGCACCCGGAGCTCAAGGACAGCGAGTGGCTCGCGCAGGTCCGCAAGGGGGTGCGCGAGGAGGCCCGCGCGATCCGCAAGCAGCGGCGCGGGTCGGGCCGCAAGGTCACGCTCGTGCTGGCGATCGGCTTGGTGCTGGGCGCGATCGCGTTCTACGCCAACTCGGACCCGGTCGGCGCGGACGGCGTCGTCGCCGCGGCTGCCCCGCCCGTCCACCCGGTCACCAGCGCGGCCCCGGCCTTCGACGTCACCCGGCCGTTCGACGGCAGCCTGGCGGCCACCTGGGCCGAGGGCGAGGCCGCGATCGTGCTGCCGGAGGCGACGCCGGTCGGCACCCACTCGGCCGAGCAGGTGCGGGCCGCCTTGGAGCTGACCAAGCGGATCGTCGTGACCGGCAGGCTCGACCGCTCGGTGATCGAGGAGGACGACGCGGAGAAGGTCTTGGCGCTGATGGCGCCCACCGCGCGGGACATGTGGCACGAGCAACTGGCCAGCAGGCCGTCGTCGGTGAGCTCGCTCTACACGAAGATCGACCCCCGGTATCCGCTGCTGCCCGCGACGCCCCGGGTGAAGGGCAGCATGTCGGTGCGCGAGCACCAGGGTTTCCTCGTGGTGCACGTCGACTACTCCATCGCCTACGCGTTCGCCGTCGAGAACCCCACCAGGGCCTCGGACATCGTCGCGATCGCCGTGACGCAAGCGGACTACCACCACGTCGACCTGCCGGGGTTGTCGGCGGAGCTGCTCGGCGTCGTCCCGGGGGAGTCCGCGGACCACAGCCTCTCGATGGCGTGCGAGCCAGCCAAGCGCGGCCTGCTGGTGCCGTTGATCACCGACCCGGCGTACCGGTCGGGGAGCATGGACGCCTCCCCGACCGAGTGCGCCTAGACGAGGCCGAGCGCCGCGGGGGCCGCCGGGTCGGAGTCGGCGAGGAAGGTGGAGCAGCGGTCGTACTCCTCGACCTCGCCGATCTGCCTGGCGGCCAGCGCGAGCGCGGCCAGCGCGCGCAGGAAGCCCTGGTTGGGCCGGTGCGACCACGGGACCGGGCCGAAGCCCTTCCAGCCGGAGCGGCGCAGCTGGTCGAGGCCGCGGTGGTAGCCGGTGCGGGCGTAGGCGTAGGCGGCGATCGGCTCACCGGCGGCGAGGGCGCGCTCGGCGAGGGCGGCCCACGCCTCGCTGAAGTCCGGCCAACTCGTGGCGACCTCGACCGGGTCGGTGCCGCCCTCGAGCGCGGACTGCGGTTCGGCGCGGTCGGGCAACAGGGTCGGCTCGGGGCCGAGGAGGTTTCCGTGCATACCGCCATCCTGCCGTACCGGACGGTGCGTGATCGGGTGACTACCCGTGGCCGAATCGGACACCCGGACTACCCCACCCGGCCGACCGGGGTCATCATGGCCCGGTGAGACAGGGTGTGGAGATCGGCGGGCCGGTCGCGCAGTTCAAGGCGTTCTTCCGGCTGCACTGGACCAGGGGGGCCGCCGGGCGGGAGACGCCGGACTGGGTGTGGCACTTCGCCTACCGCACCTGGCTGCTGGCGCTGCTGTTCAAGCTGATCGGGTCCTCTTGGGACGAGTCGTGGCACTTCAAGTTCCTGCGCGACGACCTGGCCCCGCCGCACCTGATCAACAGCGTCGGCACCGGGGTCGCGGTGGTGCTGGTGGCCATCCACACCTTCACCGGCATGGCGACCACCCGGCGGGCGCAGCGGCTGACCCAGTCCGGGTTGGCGGTGTTCCTGATCGCCGCGCCGCTCGACGTGATCAACCACCGGGTCAACGGCCTGGACCTCACCGCGTGGAGCCCGTCGCACGCCCTGCTGTACCTGGGGACCGCGCTGATGGTCGCCGGTCTCATCGACGGCTGGTACGCCGCAGGCCCGCGCGGTGCGGGGTGGACGCTGGTGCTCGGCTCGCTGTGGGTGTTCTTCCTGGAGAACACCCTGTTCCCGAACGGGCAGCAGGAGTACGGCGCGCTGGAGATGGCCTCCTGCACGCCGAACGGGGTGCTGGACGCGAACAGCTGCTACGCCGAGCGGGAGTTGCTGGAGTTCGCCGCGCAGCAGATCGGCCGACCGGTGGACTACACGGCCATCGAGCATTTCGCGCTGCCGATCCCGTCGTGGGTCTATCCGTTGTGGGGCATCGGAGTCGCGGCGCTGGTGTTGGCGGTAGCGGCGAAGACGCTTGGCAAACCGTGGGCCGCTACGGCTGTCGCGGGCGTTTACGTCGCCTACCGCGCGGTGATCTGGCCGCTGTTGGTCGCGGGAGACTTCCCGCCGTCGACGGTGCCGTTCTACTTGGTGTTCGTGGGACTCGCGATCGATCTGGTGCGCCGCTTCGGCTTGCCGCACCTCGGTGAGGCTATCGCCGGCGCCGTCGCGGTCACCGTGCTCGGCTACGGCGCGCTGTACGTCCAAGACCAACTGCTCGCCGCGCCGCCGACGGCGTGGTGGTCCGCGCCGATCGCGCTCGTGGGCGTCGCGGTGCTGTGGGCGGCAGGCCGTCCCATCGCGCGCAAAGTGGCCTGAGAACGCAAGAAGGCCCTCTCCTGGAACGAGGAGAGGGCCTTTCGCCGTGGGTCAGCCCGCGATCATGCGGCCCGCCGACTTCAGGTGCTCGCACGCCTGCGTGATGCGCGCGGCCATCGCCTGCTCGGCCGCCTTGAGGTAGCTGCGCGGGTCGTAGACCTTCTTGTTGCCCACCTCGCCGTCGACCTTGAGCACACCGTCGTAGTTGGCGAACATGTGCGCCGCGATCGGCCGGGTGAAGGCGTACTGGGTGTCGGTGTCGATGTTCATCTTGATGACGCCGTAGGTCAGCGCCTCGTGGATCTCCTCGAGCAGCGAGCCGGAGCCGCCGTGGAAGACCAGGTCGAACGGCTTGGCGTCGGCGCCGAGGCCGAGCTTCTGCGCGACGACGTCCTGGCCCTGCTTGAGGATCTCCGGGCGCAGCTTGACGTTGCCCGGCTTGTACACGCCGTGCACGTTGCCGAAGGTCGCCGCGAGCAGGTAGCGCCCCTTCTCGCCGACGCCGAGCGCGTCGACGGTCTTGAGGTAGTCCTCCTCGGAGGTGTAGAGCTTGTCGTTGATCTCGTTGGCGACGCCGTCCTCCTCGCCGCCGACGACACCGACCTCGATCTCCAGCACGATCCGCGCCGCGGCCGCCTTCTCCAGCAGCTCGGCGGCGATCTGCAGGTTCTCCTCCAGCGGTACCGCGGACCCGTCCCACATGTGCGACTGGAACAGCGGGTTGGCGCCCCCGTCGACCCGCTCCTGGCTGATCGCGATCAGCGGCCGGACGAAGCCGTCGAGCTTGTCCTTGGGGCAGTGGTCGGTGTGCAGCGCGACGTTGACCGGGTACTTGGCCGCGACCACGTGCGCGAACTCGGCGAGCGCCACCGCGCCGGTGACCATGTCCTTGACCTTGGTGCCGGAGGCGAACTCGGCGCCGCCGGTCGAGACCTGGATGATCCCGTCACTCTCGGCCTCGGCGAACCCGCGCAGCGCGGCGTTCAGCGTCTCCGACGAGGTCACGTTGATGGCGGGGTAAGCGAACTCGTTCGCCTTGGCCCGGTCCAGCATCTCCGCGTAGACCTCGGGTGTGGCGATGGGCATCGTGCTCCTCCTCGGGGTGGCCTGCGCCGTTCTGGCGCATCCTACGAGCAGCGGCCGCCCCCCGTGTTGGGCAGACTGGTGCCAGACTGGACCGCATGGCCACGGCTACCTGGAACGGCGAGGTCATCGCCGAGAGCGATGACACCGTCGTCGTCGAAGACAACCACTACTTCCCCATCGAGTCGGTGCACCAGCACCTGCTGCGCCCCTCCGAGACCACCACCGAGTGCGGGTGGAAGGGCACGGCGAACTACTACACGCTGCACGTCGGCGGCGAGGACAACGTCGACGCCGCCTGGTACTACGCCGAGCCGAAGCCCGAGGCCGCGCAGATCAAGGGCCGGGTGGCGTTCTGGAAGGGCGTCGAGGTCACCAGCTGAGATAGTTCGGTGACCGGCGAACCCGGTCGGGGTAGGTTCGGCGCATGACGCGCATCGGCACCACGGAACTCGAGGTCTACCCGCTCAACCTGGGCACGAACGTGTTCGGGTGGACGGCGGACAAGGCGGCGTCCTTCGCCGTCCTGGACGCCTACGCGGCAGCGGGCGGCAACTTCGTCGACACCGCTGACATGTACTCGCAGTGGGCGCCCGGCAACTCCGGCGGCGAGTCGGAGACCATCATCGGGGAGTGGCTTACCGCGCGCGGTAAGCGTGACGACTTCGTGGTGGCGACAAAGCTGTCCGCGCTTGAGGGTTTTAAGGGGCTTTCCGCGGCGAACATCAAGGCCGCCGCGGAAGGCTCCCTCAAGCGGCTGGGAACCGACCACATCGACCTGTACTACTCGCACTACGACGACGAGAACACGCCCATCGAGGAGACGCTCACCGCGTTCGACGCACTGGTCCGCGAGGGCAAGGTCCGCCACATCGCCGCGTCGAACCTTTCCGCGGCGCGGATCGAGGAGTCGCTGGCGATCTCCGACCGCGAGGGCCTGGCGCGGTACGTGGCCATCCAGCCGCACTACAGCCTGGTCGAGCGCACGGGTTACGAGACCGAGTACGCGGCGCTGGCCGCGAAGGAGAACCTCAGCGTCCTGCCTTACTGGTCGCTGGCGAAGGGCTTCCTCACCGGCAAGTACCGCGACGGCGGCTCCACCGTCGACAGCCCCCGCGCGGGTGCCGCCTCGTCCTACTTGGACGACCGGGGCCGCCGCGTGCTGGAGGTGCTCGACGAGGTGTCGGCGGCGCACGAGACCACTGTGGCCGCTGTCGCCCTGGCGTGGCTGACCGCGCAGCCGAACGTGGTGGCACCCATCGCGAGCGCGCGCACGCCGGAGCAACTGGCCGACCTGCTCCCGTCGGTCGACCTGAAGCTCACCTCCGACGAGGTGGCTGAACTGCGGGCGGCCGCGGAGGCGTAACCGCTCAGGCCACTTTGCCGTGCTTGATCCGGTCAGTCCGTGACTTCCAGCAGCGAGCGGTGGCCGAGTACGACGAGCAGATGACGGGCGCGGGCGAGGACCTCAGGGTCGTCCCCCGCGCCCGTCGCCGTCAGGGTGGCTGTCAGGTCGGCGCGCTGTTCGGGCACGTGCACGTCTTCGGCAACCTCGGCGTCGACCACGAAGTCCTCTTCGCGCCTGCGCAGCACCCGTCTGATCTCGGTGGTCAGCGCGGCGTAAGCGTCCACCGCCGCGGTCGTCGTAGTCGTCGTGCTCGCGGCAGCACCCGCGAGCAAGGCGGTCACGACCAACTCCACCGACACCGGTATCACTCCTCCCGCCACCCGCCCCCTCGTCCCCGCCCGGCATCGTCCCCGGCTTGGCAGGTGAGTCGGCCGCTCACTCTCAGCGCATCGACCATCACATCGACGGACCCCGGTCGGGGGTTACCGGTCTGGCGAAATACCTGTTACTCGCGGTAGCTTACTCGGAGTAGGTTGCGGTACGGTCGCTGGCGGAACCCGGTCTTGGAGGCACCCATGGGCGTGACGAACCTGTTTGCCCGCACGCAGAGCGTCGCGGGGAAGGTCATCCTGATCACCGGCGCCGCGCGGGGGTTCGGGGCGGGCCTCGCCCGCCGGTTCGCCGCCAGCGGGGCCAAGGTCGCCCTGGTCGGACTGGAACCGGAGGAGCTGGCGAAGGTCGCGGCCGACTGCGGGCCGAACGCGGCCGTGTTCGAGGCCGACGTCACCGACTGGGCCGCGCTGGAAGCGGCGGCCAAGGGCACCGTGGAGCGCTTCGGCGGTATCGACATCGTCGTCGCCAACGCCGGGATCGCCGCGGCCGGGTTCGTCCGCTCGATCGACCCGGTCGCCTTCGAGCGCACGATCGAGGTCGACCTGCTGGGGGTGTGGCGCACCGTCCGGGTGACGCTGCCGCACGTCATCGAGCGCAAGGGCTACGTGCTGGTGGTGTCGTCGATGGCCGCGATCGCGCACGCCCCGGCGATGGCCGCCTACGCCGCCGCCAAGGCCGGGGTGGAGGCGTTCACCAACAGCCTGCGCGCCGAGGTGCGGCACCTGGGCGTCAAGGTCGGCGTCGCGCACCCGAGCTGGATCGCGACCGACCTGGTCAACGGCGCCGACGAGCACCCGGTCTTCGGGCCGCTGCGCGCGGGCATGCCCGGTCCGATCGGCAAGACCTACCCGGTGTCGGTGGCGCTGGACGCGCTGGAGGCCGGGGTGCTGCGCCGGGACCGGACCGTGCACGTGCCCGGCTGGGTCGGCCTGCTGAAGCTGTTCCGCGCGTTCCTGCCGCCGATCATCGAGATCGGCGGGCGGCTCACCGGCAACATGGTGGCGAAGGCGGACAAGGCCGCGTTGGCCGACATCGCTGCGCGCGGGGCCGAGGTGTCGTCACGACCGGTCGGCGCGGGCGGCGCGGCGGCGGTACACCCGAGGTAGTCGGCCGGCAGGGTGGGGACCGTGTCCAGGCGCGAGCAGATCAAGATGACCCAGGCCGAGATCGCCGAGTTCCTCGCCGAGGAGCGGACCGCGAACGTGGCGACCATCGGGCGCAACACCCGGCCGCACGTGGTGCCGCTGTGGTTCGTGCCCGAGGGCGGCGGGCTGGTGTCGTGGACCTACGAGAGCTCGCAGAAGGTCGCCAACCTGCGCCGACTCGCCCAGGCGAGCGTGCTGGTGGAGGCTGGCGAGTCCTATGAGGAGCTTCGCGGCGTGCTGATGGAGTGCGACGTGGAGGTCGTCACCGACGCCGACGAGGTGGTCCGGATCGGCGGCGCCGTGACCGAGCGGTACGCCGGGAACCCGGAGATCGCCGTTGCCGCTTACCAGTTCATCCGGGTCCAGGCCGCCAAACGGGTGGGGCTGCGGTTCACCCCCACCCACGTGACGTCCTGGGACCACCGCAAGCTGGGCGGGACCTACTAGTCGAGCGCGGCGGGCGTCCCGAGCACGATGTTCCACTCCCGGATCACCCGCGCCGCCGCCACCTCCTGCAGCGTGTAGGGGTCGGCGGCGAGCAGTTCGTCCAGCTCAGCGCGGTCGGCGGCGCGCAGCACGAAGAACCCGCCGCTGCCGTCGGCCCACGGCCCGGCGGCGAGGACCTGCCCGGAGTCGACCATCGGCCGCAGCCAGTCGCGGTGGGCTGGGCGGGCCGCGTTGAGCCGGTCGACGTCGTCGGCGTAGCGGGTGTCCACGGTGAACCAGGTCATGGCGCCATCATCGCAAGCGCAGGTCGGACGGTGTGCCCGCGGGTCTCGGCCCGGTAAGGTCACCCCGTGGCAGGGGAAGACAACCAGGCAGGTGCCCCGCAGTCGACGGGGCAGGGCAGCGCGGAGCAGACGGTCGAGCAGACCCTGACGCGGCTGCGGGCGATCGACACCAAGGGTGCGCCGCCGCCACCGCGGCCGGACGCCCCGCTGACGCTGGAGGACCTGTACCGCACGCACCGGATGCGGTTGATCCGGCTGGCGTTGCTGCTGGTCGACGAACCGGCGACGGCCGAGGACGTGGTGCAGGAGGCGTTCACCGGGCTGCACCGCAACTGGGGCGGGCTGCGCGATTCCGCGGCCGCGGTCGGCTACCTGCGCACGGCGGTGGTCAACGGTTCGCGCAGCGTCCTGCGCAGGCGCAAGACCGCTCGCGAGTACACGCCGCCGCACGCGGTCAACGCGCGGTCGGCGGAGAGCCTTGCGATGCTGACCGCGGAGCACCAGAGCGTCGTGCGGGCGCTGTCCCAGTTGCCGCCGCGGCAGCGCGAGGTCTTGGTGCTGCGCTACTACGGGAACCTCACCGAGGCGGAGATCGCCGAGGCGGCGGGCATCTCCAAGGGCACGGTGAAGTCGACCGCCAGCCGGGCGTTGGAGGCGCTGCAGAAGATCATGAACACGCCGTAGGCGTACTCCTACTGGGCGAAGTTGGTTTAGACCATTGCGGTATAGACCAATACACTGCCACTGTGCACTGTCGCGTGCACGGACGCTCGGAGGACCATCAAATGGCAGGACGGCTCATCGCAGGAGGCAGACTCGTCACCGCGGAAGGCGTGGTGGACGACGGCTGGCTGCTGGTCGAAGACGGCTACATCTCGGCCCTCGGCAGCGGTGAGCGTCCGCGCGCCGACGAGACCGTCGAGGCCGACGGCGCCTGGGTGGTCCCCGGCTTCGTCGACATCCACTGCCACGGCGGCGGTGGCGAGCCGTTCATGAGCACCGACCCGGCCAGGGCCAGGGTCGCGGTCGACACGCACGCGCGCCGGGGCACCACCACGCTGCTGGCCAGCCTGGTCTCCCGCCCGATCGACGAGCTGGTCAACCAGATCTCCGCGCTGCGCGAACTGGTCGAGGACGGCCTGCTGGCGGGCGTGCACCTGGAGGGCCCGTTCCTGTCCGCGGCCCGCTGCGGCGCGCACGACCCGGCCATCCTGCGCGCCCCGGAGACCGACGCGGTCGAGCGGCTGCTGCGCGCGGGTCAGGGCGCGGTCCGGATGGTCACCCTCGCCCCCGAACTGGACAACTCCGTCAACGCGGTCCGCCAACTCGTGGACGCGGGGTCGATCGCCGCGATCGGGCACACCGACGCCACCGAGGCCCAGGTCATGCCCGCCGTCGACGCGGGAGCCACCGTCGCCACCCACCTGTTCAACGGCATGCGCCCGCTGCACCACCGCGAGCCGGGCCCGATCGGGGCGCTGCTCGACGACGAGCGGGTGACCGTCGAGCTGATCTGCGACCTGGTGCACCTGAGCCCCACCATCGTGCGGCTGGCCGCCAAGCACGCGGGCCTCGGCCGGACCGTCCTGGTCACCGACGCCATCGCCGCGGCGGGGGTCGGCGACGGCTCCTACGACATCGGCGGCCTGGAGGTCGTGGTCAAGGACGGCGTGCCGACGCTGGCGGGCGGGACCTCGCTGGCGGGCAGCACGCTCACCATGGACGTCGCTTTCCGCAACCTCGTGCAGGGCTGCGGGCTCACGGTCCCGGAGGCCGTCGCGGCCACCTCGACCCGCCCGGCCGCGCTGCTCGGCCTCGCCGACACCACCGGCAAGCTCGCCAAGGGCCTGACCGCCGACCTCGTGCTGCTCGACGCGGGCCTGCACGTCGACTCGGTCATGCGCCGGGGTTCCTGGGTGGGTTAACGTCCCCGCATGACCGCGGCCGACCCGGAACGCCTGCTCACCGACGCGCTGCGCGCGCAGGCGGCCAGGACCCCGGTCGCGGAGCCGGTGGACGATCCCGGCACCCTCGCCGCCGCCCGGGCCGAGCAGGGCCTGCCGCCCCGGGCGTGGTGGGTGCTGGCGCTCGCGCTCCTGCTCGGCCTGGCCGCCGGGTCACTCGTCGGGTTCCTCACCCTGCTGCGCTGACCCCCGACCTGGCCGACCGCCGACACGGTGTGTGACCGGAGGCACTGCCAGGACAAACCCGGCACAGGCTGGTCACAGGCCTGCCCTGTACCTTGTCCGAGTGCGCGCAGACCTCCCCGTGAACCAGGCACTGCTACCGGACTGGCTGAGCCCGGAGGTCATCCTCACGAGCCTCGGCCCGTACCTGCTGCCGGTGCTCTGCCTGATCATCTTCGCCGAGTGCGGGCTGCTCCTCGGCTTCTTCCTGCCCGGCGACTCGCTGCTGTTCACCGCGGGCCTGTTCGTGGCGATCGACAAGATCCCGACGCCGCTGTGGCTGATCTGCGTGCTGCTCACGGCCTGCGCGTTCATCGGGAACGTGGTCGGCTACTACATCGGCTACAAGGTCGGCCCGGCGCTGTTCAACAAGCCGGACTCCAAGCTGTTCAAGCAGGAGCACGTCGCCAAGACGCACGTGTTCTTCGAGAAGTACGGCCCGCGCGCCATCGTGCTCGCCCGGTTCGTGCCGGTCGTGCGCACCTTCATCACCGCGGTCGCGGGTGTCGGCCGCATGGACCAGCGCAAGTTCTTCACCTTCTCCGCCATCGGCGCCGTGCTGTGGGCGACCGGCCTGACCGTCCTCGGCTACTTCCTCGGTCAGATCGACTTCATCCACAACAACCTCGAGGCGATGCTCGTCCTCATCGTGCTGATCTCGGTGCTGCCGATCATCTTCGAGGTGCTCAAGGCCCGCCGCGAACGGAAGCACGCGGCAGGCCCCGGCCTCTAGTCGCTCACGCCGCCGCCCACACCTGGTGGGCGGCGGTCACCGCGGCGGTCTGGTAGGGCGGCAGCGGCCTGCCCTCCACCACCACCTCGATCGGCCACTTCTCCTGCCGGGCCACCCACAGCCGTGAGCTGATCGCGCTGTGCGCCCGCAGTTCGTCCGCACCCGGCGCCACCTGGACCAGGTACACCCAGGTCGCTGGGTTCGCCGCGTCCGGCAGCGGGTCCCGCCACACCCTGCGCACCCGGCGCCCGCCCGCGACAGCGGCCTCACCGGCGATGACCCGGTCGGCGCCGGAGGGGTCCGGTGCGTCGGCTGGTCCGGTGGGGCTGAACCGGTAGGAGGGCGCTGGTGGGGTCGCGACGACGGCCACCTCACCCAGTTCCGGGTCGTGCGGGTCGTCGAGGAGGGCGCGGATCAGCTCGGCCTCGTCCTCGGTGATGCCCACCCCCTCGTACTGCAGGTTGAGCAGCAGCGCGGACAGCGCCATCTCCCGCTCACCGGCGAAGAACTGCGACTGGACGACGCTGACGACGTCGTCGGTGAGCCTGCCGGAGAGGCGTCGGCACACCTCGGTGGCGGTGGCGTATTGCGGTTGGTCCATCGTCTCGAACCGTCACTCCTGCTCGTACCGGTGGTGGGCGGATCACTGTAGTGAGCCGGGTGCCCCACGCGATGCCGTCCGCCGGGTGATCGCGGCGCTCAGCCGAGGTCGAACATGGAGCCGGGGTTGAACAGGTTCCCCGGGTCGAGCGCGGCCTTGACCGCGCGGTGCACCCGCAGGCCGACCGGGCCGATCTCGCGGGCGAGCCACTCGCGCTTGATCTTGCCGACGCCGTGCTCGCCGGTGATCGTGCCGCCGAGCCGGAGCCCGAGGTCGAGGATGTCGGCGAAGGCGCGCTCGGCGCGGGCGAACTCGTCGGCCGACGCGGGGTCGTAGACGATCGTGGGGTGCATGTTGCCGTCGCCCGCGTGCCCGACCACGGCGACCCGCAGGCCGACCTCGGCGCTGATCCGCTCGCAGCCCGCGATCAGGTCGGTGATCTTGGTGCGCGGCACGCAGACGTCGTCGGTGAGCCAGGCGCCGTAGGTCTCCAGCGCGGTGAGCACGGCCCGGCGCGCGGTCAGCAGCAACGCGCCCTCCGCGAGGTCGAACGTGGTGTGCGCCAGGGGGGCACCCGCGTCCCGGCAGATCCGCTCGATGGCCGACAGCTCCCCGACCGCCGCGTCGCCACCGGTGTCCGACTGGCAGATGAGCAGGGCGGCGCTGCCCCGACCGGCGCCGAGCTCGGTCTTGAGGTGCGCCTCCACGGCCGCGATGGCCGTCGCGTCCATGATCTCCATGAGCGACGGGATGATCCCCGCGCGCACCACCCCGGTGACCGCGTCGCCCGCGGCCGCCGCGGTGTCGAAGGCCGCGACCAGCGTGCCGGGGGCCTGGGGGAGCGGCCTCAGCGCGAGGGTGGCCCGGGTGATCACGCCGAGGGTGCCCTCGCTGCCGACGAAGAGCTTGGTGAGGTCGTAGCCCGCGACGCCCTTCACCGTGCGGCGGCCGGTGTCGAGCACCTCGCCGTCAGCCAGCACGACCTGCAGGCCGAGCACGGAGTCGGTGGTCACCCCGTACTTCACGCAGCACAGGCCGCCCGCGTTGGTGGACAGGTTGCCGCCGAGGGTGCACCAGTCGTAGCTCGACGGGTCCGGTGGGTAGAACAGGCCGTGCTGCTCCACGGCGGCGCGCAGGTCGAGGTTGATGACGCCGGGTTCGACGACCGCCAGCCGGTTGTCCGGGTCGATCTCCAGGATGGCGTTCATCCGGGTGGTCACCAGCACGACGCAGCCCGCGATGGCGTTGGCCGCGCCGGACAGCCCGCTGCCCGCGCCGCGCGGGACGATCGGCACCCCGTGCTCGGCGCACGCCCGCACCACGGCCTGGACCTGCGCGGTCGTCCTGGGCAGCACTACCGCAAGCGGCG
This sequence comes from Actinokineospora globicatena, assembly GCF_024171945.1. Taxonomy (GTDB): domain Bacteria; phylum Actinomycetota; class Actinomycetes; order Mycobacteriales; family Pseudonocardiaceae; genus Actinokineospora; species Actinokineospora globicatena. Next base: position 1,166,867 of record NZ_JAMTCR010000002.1, on the reverse strand, counting down.
TGCCGTACGGGGCGAGCGGCATCATGTCCCGCTCGTAGCCCGGCAGCACGTCGGCGTCGGTGATCACCCCGTCGTGGTCGAGCGCGGAGCTGAGCCGGGCCAGCAACTCCGGGGATGTCACCGAGGCGTGCACACCGGCAACCGTAGGCGATCGTCCTACCGCTGACCTACAGTTGATGTGTTGGGTGTCACTGTCGATGCCGGGTCGGGGGTGTGGGATGGCCGAGCTACCAGGGCCGAGCGTGCAGGCCAGGGCGCTGGCGCGGTACCTGCGCACCTGCGCGCGCCCGGTCGCCGACCGGCTGCGGCTGCGCGGTGGGCAACTGCGCGTGGTGCGGGAGGCGTTCGACACCGTCGGCCTGACGCCGCTGCCGCGCGGCACCCGGGTCCGCGCGGTGTCCGAGCCGCACGGCTACGGCGACGTGACCGGTCTGATGCTGACCGCGCGGGACGCCGACGAGCGGGCCGGGGTGGTGCTGTACCTGCACGGCGGCGGTTTCGTGCTCGGGTCGCTGCGCAGCCACCGGCACATCGCGGCGGCGTTGTCGCAGACCAGCGGCCTGCCGGTGTTGCTGCTGGACTACCGGCGCGCCCCGGAGCACCCGTACCCGGCGGCCGCCGACGACGCGCTCGCCGCGTTCCACTGGCTGCTCGACCAGGGCTACTCCGCCGACCGGATCGTGCTCGCGGGCGACTCCGCGGGCGGTCACCTCACCGCGGGCCTGCTCGCGGCGCTGACCAGGCAGCGCTCGGCGATGCCCGGCGCGGTCGTGCTGTTCTCCCCGTTCCTGGACCTGACCTGCGCGCGGCTCGACGAGCAGGACGCGCTGTGCCGGGACCCGTACATCCCGCCGGACCGGGCCCGCGAGGTCGCCGCGATCTACGCCGGTGACCTCGGCGTCGACCACCCCCGGCTGGACGTCCTGCGCGGCTCGATGCGGCGCTGGCCCGCGACGCTGGTGCAGGTGGGCGGTGCCGAGTGCCTCTTAGCCGACGCGCGGCGCCTCGCGACCGCGATGACCTCGGCAGGCGCGCACTGCGACCTGCAGGTGTGGCCGGGCCAGGTGCACGTGTTCCCGGCGTTCTACCCGATCGTCCCGGAAGGCCGGTTGGCGCTGCGGCACGCGGGCGAGTTCCTGCGCGACGCCCTGGTGCGCACGCTCGCCGCCTGAGAGTTGCACCCGACGCCGAGCAGGCACATGCTTGGCCAACGCAACCAGTTGCGTCGATCCGGGCTGCCCACGAACCAGCACACCAGCACCAGCTAGGGGACCACGCATGACCGCAGCGACGGCCGACAACCCGGCCAAGCACGCAGCGCCGACCGAGGGGGGCCTGACCCACCGGCAGATCCTGGTGATCATGTCGGGGCTGATGCTCGGCATGTTCCTGGCCGCGCTGGACCAGACGATCGTCGGCACGTCGATCAGGACCATCGCCGACGACCTCAACGGGCTGAGCCTGCAGGCCTGGGCGACCACCGCGTACCTGATCACCTCGACCGTCTCCACACCGCTCTACGGCAAGCTCTCCGACATCTACGGCCGCAAGCCGTTCTTCGTGACCGCGATCTCGCTGTTCATCATCGGCTCGCTGGCCTGCACGCTGGCCACGACGATGTACGAGCTCGCGGCCTACCGGGCGTTCCAGGGCCTCGGCGCGGGCGGGCTGATGTCGCTGGCGCTGACGATCATCGCCGACATCGTGCCGCCCCGGGAGCGGGCCAAGTACCAGGGCTTCTTCCTGGCCGTGTTCGGCACCTCCAGCGTCCTCGGCCCGGTCATCGGCGGCTTCTTCGCTGGCCAGGGCGAGATCCTGGGCATCACCGGGTGGCGCTGGGTGTTCCTGGTGAACGTCCCGATCGGCATCATCGCGCTGTTCGTGGTGATGAAGGTGCTCAACATCCCGCACGAGCGCCACGACCACCGCATCGACTACTTCGGCGCGGTGTTCCTCTCGATCGCCGTGGTGCCGCTGCTGATCGTCGCCGAGCAGGGCAGGGAGTGGGGCTGGGACTCGCAGCGCTCGCTGCTCTGCTACGGCATCGGTTTCGTCGGCCTGGTCGGGTTCCTGCTGGTCGAACGGGCCATGAAGGACGAGGCGCTGATCCCGCTGCGGTTGTTCCGCACGTCCACCTTCGCCATGACGATCATCGCGGGCACGATCCTGGGTATCGGCATGTTCGGCGGGATCACCATGATCCCGCAGTACCTGCAGATCGTGCGCGGGTTCACCCCGACCGAGGCCGGGCTGATGATGGTGCCGCTGATGCTGGGCATCATGTTCGCCTCGGTGGTGTCCGGGCAGATCACCTCGAAGACCGGGCGCTACAAGGTCTTCCCGATCATCGGGTCGCTGCTGCTGATCGGCGGGCTGCTGCTGTTCCACCTCGTCGGCGTGGACACCCCGATCTGGCAGCCGATCGTCTACATGGTGGTGTTCGGCCTCGGCCTCGGTTTCTGCATGCAGACGCTGACGGTGGCCGCGCAGAACTCGGTGCAGATGCGCGACATGGGCGTCGCGACCGCGGCGATCACGTTCTTCCGCCAGCTCGGTGGCACGCTCGGTGTCGCGGTGTTCCTGTCGCTGCTGTTCAGCACCGTCGCGGACAACATCGCCAACGCCTTCCGGTCCGCCGCGCAGAACCCGGCGTTCCAGGCCGCCCTGTCGGACCCGGCGGTCCGGTCGAACCCGGTCAACGACCCGGTGTTCGCCGCGTTGCGCGGTGGCGGCGGTGGCGGCGTCCTGCAGGACTCGTCGTTCCTGCAGGAGATCGACCCGCGGCTGGCACGACCGTTCCAAGAGGGCTTCGTCGAGTCGATCCAGCTGGTGTTCCTGGTCGGCGCGGGCGTGATGGTGCTGGCGTTCCTGGTGTCGCTGTTCATCAAGGAGATCCCGCTGCGCAGCGGCGCGTCCCCGGCGGCGATCATGGAGGGCGGCGAGGCGCTGCTGCCGGACGAGGCCAAGGAGAGCCTGCTCGGACCGGAGGAGCAGGCCGACGAGCAGGCCGCTGACGGGGACCAGGCGGACGACGGGAAGCCGGAGTCCAACGGGCACCCGGGGTCGAACGGCCACGCGGAGTCCAACGGGCACTCGGAGTCCAACGGGCACTCGGAGTCCAACGGGCACAACGGGTTCCACGAGCCGACCGCCCTGCGCGGTGAGCTGGTCGGGCTGCGCGGGCAGGTCCGGCACCCGGACGGGACGGTCGTGCCGGGTGCGGCGCTGACGCTGCTCGACCCGGGCGGCAGGCAGGTCAGCCGGGTCGGGTCCGACGGCACCGGCGAGTACCTGCTCGACGCGCCGAACCCCGGGTCGTACGTGCTGCTCGCCTCCGCGCCGGAGCACCAGCCGAAGGCGACCACCGTGAAGGTCCGATCCGGACAGTCCACACTGGACGTCGTGTTGGCGGGCGCGACGATCGTGCACGGGTTCGTGATGACCGCCGACGGGCACACCGCGCTCGGCCTGGCCCAGGTGACGCTGACCGACCACCGCGGCGAGGTCGTGGAGTCCCAGACGACGGCCTCGGACGGCAGCTTCCGGTTCGTCGGCGTGCGCCAGGGCGAGTTGACCCTGGTGGTAGCGGCCGAGGAGTTCCAGCCGGTCGCGATCCCGCTCGCCGTGCCGGACTCGGGGCCGCTGCGCCAGGACGTCGAGCTCCTGGGCGCGGCCGCGCTGGAGGGCATGGCGCGCACCGGCGACGGAGCCGTGGTGGCCAACGCGCGGATCACCGTGCTCGACTCCTCCGGCGAGGTGGTCGCGGTGACCAACACCGACGAGTCCGGCTGGTACTCGGTGGACGCGCTGGCCGAGGGCGACTACACGGTGATCGCCAGCGGGTACTCGCCGTCGGCGCACGAGGTGAGCCTGCGGCGCGGCGAGGCGGGCACCCGGGACGTGGTGCTCGGCTACGACGAGTGGAAGTAGCTGAGCACGAGCAGGCCGAACAGCAGCAGGTCGGGCCCGCGCAGCACCTGGAACACGAGCCCGACCGGGAGGTAGACGCCACCGACGTCCGTCGAGACCCCGGCTGTGTAGTCGATGTCGGGCCTGGTCACGGTCCGCACGACGGCCCACGCGACCAGGGGGACGACTAGAGGCACGAACGAGAGCCCGAGCAGCACGGCCGTGGCCGCCCACACCGCGGCGGCCACGGTCAGCACGGCCAGCGCAGCGAGTTTGAGCACTCTGGTGCTCGTCGGCACCCAGCGCCGGAGGCCTGGCGTGCGGATCACCTCCGCCAGGCCGCCCGCCAACGGCACGGTCGAGAAGTACGCGCCGAGGCCGACCCACCACACGGAACCGACGACGGGGAAGGCGTGGCGCAGCACCGGTGTCGCCAGCAAGACGAGCACCGCGAACGGCAGCGCTGACCGTCTCGCCAGGGCACCGGCAAGCGCGAAGCGCAGAGGATTGCTGGGACGTACGCGGACCGGGCGTGCAGGCGGTAAGAGGGCCAGCGCATCACCGAAGGCAGCTGAGACTGACCGCAAGATGCGCGCGTTCCAACCGCGGACCAATACGTCCCGCCGAACCGCTCGCCCGCTAGGGAACGCGGCAACCGTAAGAACCGCGACGACGCCCCACAGGACTATCGGCCCGGCGAACAGGACTCCCGCTAGCGCTAAGAGGAATGGGCCGCCGAGTTCTGGCCAGCTCTGCGGTCGGTTGGCCCAGCGGAATCCGAAGAGGGCCGATGCGGCGATAAGAGCGCCCACGAGCGGCAGATCTGATGGCCAACCGAGGATCAAGCCCGCCGCGACGAACACATAGCCGACCACCGCGAAGCGCGAGAGCAGTGCCAACCACAACCGGCGGCGGAGGGATTTCGCCCGATCGCCGTGATCGTCCCACGTCAGCTGGGCGGGATTGGCCCAAACGTGGTTGCGGCGCAGCAGCGAGAAGACCGCGATCGCCAGCGAGACCAGCAGCACCGCCGTGGTCGACCCCGGCGCCACGGCGTGCGCGCCGACGAACCGCTCACGCAGCCCATCGGCCTTGTAGAACGGCAGGCTCAGCAAGCCGCCCAGCACGAACACCACGAGCGCCGAGTCGGACAGGCGGGCGAGCACCCGCCTCACAGCTCGATGACCTCGTCGGCGACCGCGTCGACCAGCGGCGGGTAGTGGCTCGCCAGCACCACCGCCGAGCCCGCGCCCTTGGCGGCGTTGACCATCTGCTTCAACCAGTCCCGCCCCGAGGCGTCGACCGCCCGCTCCGGCTCGTCGAGCAGCAGGGCCTTGTGCGGCTTGGTCAGCGCGCCGAGCAGCAGCAGCCGCCTGCGCTGGCCCGCGGACAGGCCGCGCGCGGGCACCTCGGGCAACTCGTGCGCGGGCTGGCCACCGCCGAGCAGGTCGAAGTGCTGGCCGGGGGTGAACTCGTCGAACACCGCCGAATCGTCGAGCAGCACCGAGACGTCGCGGCGGAACGCGATGTCGGCCTCGTCCGGGGTGTGGCCCGCGACCAGCACGGTGCCCTCCGTCAGCTCCTGCAGGCCGTAGAGGGCGCGCAGCAGGGTCGACTTGCCGGAACCGTTCTCCCCGGTCAGCGCGAGGCACCGGCCCGCGGGGACGGCGAGGTCGAGACCGCGGAACAGCCAGCGCTCGTCCCCGACGAGCACGCCGACACCCCTACCGGAAATGATCACATCGGACACGGTTGGGCAACGTGCGGGCGGCGCGTTGTGTTCCGCCCCAACGGGTGAGCACCGGCTGGTCGCGGGGGCGTTTCCGGGCAGCCAAAGCTCGGTGAATACGGCGTGGATCGTCTGCGCGGTGGCCGTTCGCCGCCGTACCCTACGGCCGTGAACACCGCGCTCGGCGTGCTCGAATCGGCTGGTCCACTGCTGGTCTGGGCCATCGTGCTCGGATTCGTCTTCGCCGAGTGCGCCTTCGTCGTCGGCCTCTTCCTGCCCGGCGACTCGCTGCTGTTCGCCGCGGGCGTGGTGCTGGCCCAGCACGACCACGAGCACCAGGCGTGGTGGCTCTCCGGGGCCGCGACCGTCGTCGCCGTCGCGGGCAACCAGGTCGGCTACTACATCGGCGCCAAGGCGGGCCACGCGATCATCACCCGGGTCGGCGGCCGGGTGCTCAACCAGCACAACCTCGACCGCGCCCGCGACTTCCTCGACCGGCGCGGGTTCTTCGCCATCGTGGTCGCCCGCTGGATCCCGTGGATCCGCACGCTGGCCCCGCTGGTGGCGGGCGCGGCGAAGATGGACGCGCGCCGCTTCGCCCTCGCCACCACGGTCGGCGGCATCGCCTGGGTGCCGACGCTGGTCCTGCTCGGCTACTACGCGGCGGGCCTGCTGGAAGACCTGCCCTGGCTGCAGACGGTGGCGGTGGTCGGCAGCATCGCGTTCTTCGTCGGCGGGACCGTGTGGGGGATCTGGCGGTACCGGCAGGAGATGCGCAGGCCGGTGGACACGGTGTCGGTCACCGAGTAGCCGGTCACCGGCCTGCCGGGCAGGCCAGGACCAGGCGGATGCCGTCCGGGTCGCGCAGCGCGACGCCGTCGGGGGTGTCGGAGTAGGGCACGCCGCACTCGTCGAGGCGGCCCGGCCAGCTCGCGGCCTCCGGCACGGAGAAGGTCAGGTGGTCCAGCCCCGGGCGGTACTCGTCGAACGGGGCGTGCGCACCGTGCGGGTGCTGGACCAGCGTGAGGGTGACGCCGAAACCCCGCAGCCGGACCGTGCTCCTGCCGTCCGCGCGGTCGGTGCGGCTCTCGGCGGCGAAGCCGAGCACCCGCTCGTACCAGGGGACGCTGCGGTCCACATCGGTGACGGTGAGGGCGATGTGCTGGACGCCGGTCAACGCGGACATCGACTATCCGTCCTTCCTTGACCCGTTCGGGGGCGGGCCGTCCGCCATAGTGCCCCAGTCGGGTGAAGCCAGGGCTACTGACTAGTCGACCTTTCGAAGAACGAGGTTCGCCAGCGGCGCGGTCGCGGCCACCAGCCGGGCGTTGTCCTCGTCGGAGCCGCCGGTGCGGGCGTCGGCTTCCGCCGGGGTCCGGCCGTAGGCCATATGGCGTGCTCGCAGCCGGTCCCGGCGGACCCCGTCACCCGGGTCGACGAACCAGGCCTCGGCGAGCAGCGGGCGCACCAGGGGCCACAGCAGGAGGTAGTTCCCCTCGGTCACCACGAGGGGAACATCACACCCGACCGGCACCGCGTTGGCGATCGGCTCCTCGACCTCGCGGCGGAACTCGGGGGCGTAGACGACCGGGTCGGTGTTGGCCGCCAACCGGCGCAGGAGGTGGACGTAGCCGTCGGCGTCGAAGGTGTCCGGGGCACCCTTGCGGTCGGCGCTGCCCTGGCGCTCCAACTCGGCCTGGGCCAGGTGGAAGCCGTCCATCCCGACGAGCGCGGCCCGGTCGCCGAGCGCGTCGACCAGCCGCCGGGCCAAGGTCGACTTCCCCGCGCCGGGCGCACCGGCGATACCCAGGATCTTCCGCTCCCCGGGCACCGCGAGTGCGGCGGCACGGGCCACTAGCGCATCCCAGTGCACGGGCGCTACCTCCCAGTATGTAGTGTTCCCGCAAGCGTTTGCCCCCCGAGCTGGAGCGTGCACGCAGTGGCCACTATGGAGGACGTCGCCAAGCTGGCGGGGGTCTCGATCAGCACCGTCTCACACGTGGTCAACGAGACCAGACCGGTGGCGGCCGCGACGCGCGACCGGGTCGTCGCCGCGATCGAGTCGACCGGGTACACCGGCAACGCCATCGCGCGCTCGCTGGTCACCGGCGGCACCAAGTCCATCGGCGTGGCGATGTCGCTGCTGGCCAACCCGCACCTGCCGCAACTGCTGCACGCCATCGAGGCGGAGGCCACGGCGGCCGGGTACACGGTGCTGCTCGGCGACACCCTGGACTCCGAGGACGGCGAGCGCTCCGCCGTCCGCAAGCTCCAGGCCCGCCGCGTCGACGGCATGCTGTTGACACCCGCTCCCGGTGACACGTCCACTTTGGAGCAACTGGCCCGCACCGGGGTGCCAGCGGTGCTGGTGGACCGGGTGTCCCACAAGATCAAACTGGATCAGGTCGGCCCGGAGAACATCCAGTCGACCTCGGCCCTCGTCCAGCACCTGGCCACCGCGGGCCACCGCAGGATCGCCTTCATCAGCGGCGTCGAGTGGATGAGCGCCAGCGAGGAGCGCACCCTCGGCTACCGCCTCGGCCTCGGCCGCGCGGGCCTGCGCTGGGACTCCAACCTCGTCGCGGGCGGCGGCGCCAGCCCCGAAGACGGCATCCTCGCCATGCGCCGCCTCCTCACCGTCCCCGAACGCCCCACCGCCGTCATCACCGGCAACGGCGCCATGACCGCGGGCGCCTACCAAGAGGCCCGCGCCCACGGCCTCACCATCGGCACCGACCTGGCCATCACCGGCCACGACGAAGTCGACTGGGCCGAACTCGTCACCCCCGCCATCACCACCATGACCCACCCAGTCGACGAGATCGGCCGCACCGCCATCCGCCTCCTCCTGGCCCGCCTGGAGGACCCGGACCGCACCCCGGAAACCATCCTCCTCCCACCCACCCTCAACCACCGCTCCTCCTGCGGCTGCTCACCCGACCCCGCCTAACCCCGCTACCTGACGCGCGCTTCTGCCGCGCTCGGCACTTGCTGGCTGGATGGCCTCAACCTGGATGGCTGGCGCTTCTGCCTGCCCGGCGCCCCACCCTTGCTGACGTTCGCGCGCATGGCGCCTACGCCCTGATTGCCCTGCCGGCTGACGGCTTTGCCCCGCTCGAGCCTTTGCTGGCCCCCTCGCGGCGGCGCAATCGGCCCTGCTTGGCGCCTCAGCCCAGCCGAAGCCCGATCTGCTGTACGCCTTGCCTACCTAGCGTCCAGCAGCCTTGCTGGCCGGGCTTCCGCCTGCCCGCCAGCCAACTTCTGTTGTGCCCCAACCGCATCGCGTCTTGACTCGGTACCTCGACCGGGTGAATCCAAGCGGGTCCGCCTCGGTCCGCTCGGGTCTGGCCAGGTCGAGTTGTCCACAACCCCGCCGCCCATCCACAGGTTTTTCCGGTCACCCCTTCGGGTGAGGGGGTGCCGGTAGACTGGGCCAGGGGACGCCCCCCGGGACAGGGTGGGGGCTGGGGTCCGGCCGGAGGCGCCGCGGCTGGCGGTGATGCGGGGCTGGCGGGGGCTCAATTTCCTTGTGGGGCAAGGGAATCGGAGGGTCAGTCCAAAGTGAACGGGTCGTAGGTTATGTGGTCCAGGGGGGTTCCGGCGACGAGCATGCGGGAGACCGTGGAGCGGATCATGGTGGGGGAGCCCGCTACCAGGACTTCGCGGTCTTCCCAGGTGCCGTGGCGGGTGACGATGTCGGCGAGGGTGCCGCGGTCGAAGCCGGGGGCCTCTTCCTGTTCCAGCACCGGGGTGACCGTCAGCCAGGGGTTGGTGGCGGCGATGTTCTGCAGGTGCGGCAGGTCGTAGAGGTCCGCGCGGACGCGGCCGCCGTTGAACAGGTGGACCCGGGGGTTGTCGCCCCACTGGGCGAGGTCCTCGATGATGGCGCGCATGGGGGCGATGCCGGTGCCGCCCGCGATCATCAGGATGTCGCGGCCCGCTTTGCGGTCGACGCTGATGCGGCCCATCGGCGGGCCGATGCGCCAGGTGTCGCCGATCTTGGCGTGCGCGACGATGGAGCGGCTGACCCAGCCGTTCTCGACGCCCCGGATGTGGAACTCCAGGATGCCGTCGGGGCGGGGGGCGTTGGCGGGGGTGAAGTAGCGCCACAAGCGCGGGCGTTGCGGCACTTCCACGCTCACGTACTGCCCCGGGTGGTACGGCACGGGGTGGTCGGGTTGGACGCGCACGACCGCGAGGTCCCAGCCGAGGCGCTCGTGGTCGACCACGTGCGCGGGCCAGGACGCCGGGCCCTCGTCGGCCGCGGCGGCGTCGAGCATGGCGCGGGCCATGATCGTGTAGGCCTCGGCCCAGGCGCGTTCGATCTCGTCGGTCCACGCCTCGCCAGCGAACTTCTTGACCGCGGCGATGAGCGCGGTGCCGACCGCCTCGTAGTGGGAGCTGACCACGCCGAACTTGCGGTGGTCGCGGCCCAACTGGTGCAGGAACGGCGCGAGGTCGTCCGGGCGGTCGACCATCTGCACCACGTGCACGAGGGCGCGCAGCAGCCTGGAGCGCTGCACCTGCATGTTCGCCGGGAACATCTCCCTGGCGCTTGGCTCGATGCTGAACAGCATCCCGTAGAAGAACTGGGCGACTTGGTCGTGCTGGGGTTCCACAGCCGCGAAGCTCTGCCGGACCAACCGCACCATGTGGCTGACTGCGGTGGGGGACTCGGTTCGGTACTGCGAGGCCGGGATGGGGCTCACCACTGCGTTGGCTGTCATGATCGGGGTGTCGACTCCACCTCTCGGGCTTTCACCACGGTACTCGCGCATCCATCCCCCGACGGTGTCGACAGTAGACCGGATTTGGCTGCTTGAATGCCTAGATCACACCTTCGTGTCATTCTCGCTGACTCCCCGTACAGGGCTCTCCTTCCAATGGGGTACATCGTCCGCGTGCACTACGCAACGCGGCGCGGTCGTGCCACCGTGGACCCCCGTGTCGACCGACCAGCACCCCACTGACCTGCTCCGGCTCGGGTTCGCCGAGCCGCCGCCCGCGACCCCGCCGGAGGAGCGCCCGCGCGAGGCCCCCGCGCCGCGCCAACCGGTGCTCGACCGGCTCACCACCCCGATGGTGGAGTTGATCACTCGGATGGACCGCGTGTTCCTCGCCACCGCCGCGGCCGACGGTGAGTGCGACTTCGCGCTGTGCGCCGGACCGCCGGGGTTCGTGCACGTGCTCGACGACCGGCGGCTGGCCTGCGCGCTGGTCGACCCGGTGCCCGGCCTGGTCAACCTCGCCGCGAACCCCCGGATCAGCGTGGTGCTCGTCGACGGCAGGCGCGGTCTGCACGTCAACGGGCACGCCGGGGTGGTCGACGACGCGTGGTTGCGGGCCGCGCACCCGTGCCTGCCGCCGCGCTTCGCCGGGTCCCGGTGGGTGGTCGTGCTGGTCGATGAGGCGTACCTGCACTCCGGCGCGTTCACCGGATGAGACCCTTGTGCCACGCGGCCCCGGTGCCGGGGATGTCCGGTTAGCGTTCCGCTGGCCGGTTCGACGGGAGGGACGCGGGTGGCGGAGGGCGGGACGGGCGCAGGCGGCCGGGAGACCGCGGCGCAGGACCTGGAGCGCGAGCTGTCGAAGCTGTTCGGCCGGGCGCGCAGCCTCTCCTTGACCATCGCGGCGCGGGTGCACCCCGGGCTCGACAGCGCCTCTTACGCGTTGCTGGTGCACCTGAGCGGCATCGCCCCCGTTCGGGCCGCCGACGTGGTCGAGCTGACCGGGCTGGACAAGTCGACGGTGAGCAGGCAGATCGCCCGGCTGGAGGAGCTCGGGTTGATCGAGCGGGTCGCCGACCCGTCCGACGGCCGGGCCCGGCTGGTGCAGCTGACCGAGACCGGGGCGACGCGGCTGGCCGAGGTGCGCGAGGACCGGCGCAAGCAGCTGCGGGCGACGCTGGCCGACTGGTCGACGCCCGACATCGAGGAGTTCTCCCGGCTGCTCGGCAAGCTCAACAGCGACCTGTGACGACCGTCTCGTAGCCCGTTGTTAACCCGGCTTGACCGACCGCGTTCGGTGATCGGATCGCCGCTGGTCACCACCCGCGCGGCCGCTGCCCCGGCGGGGTGAGCCGGGTTGTGGACCGATCCGGCGATGCCCTGTGGACAACCACCTGGGGATTGTGGATAAGTGGATTACTTGTGTGGATAGCCGCACTGCGACATGTGGGTGACGGCCCTACCGGGCGATCGGGGTGCGCGTTCGGGTAGTCGTATGCCCGTCGTTCACCTGCTCGGGTGTGACCTGGGTCAAGATGCACTTGAGTGGAACTGGCTCAACTTTTCTGACGTTGTGCACGGTGACAGCAACGCGCGGTGCGAAGACCGAGGTGGGAGATGGACGCGTTCAACCCGACGACGAAGACCCAGCAGGCGATCTCGAGCTCGGCGCAGGCGGCGTCGGCGGCGGGCAACCCCGACATCCGGCCGGTGCACCTGCTGACCGCCCTGCTCGACCAGGGCGACGGCCTGACGACCCCGCTGCTCATCGCGGTGGGGGTGGACCCGAACGTGGTCCGCAAGGAGCTGGAGCCACTGGCCAGGGCCCTCCCGTCGGCTACCGGCGCCACGGTGTCCTCGCCCGGGTTGTCCCAACAGGCGCTGCGCGCGATCACGCACGCCCAGAAGCTGGCCACCGAGATGGGCGACGAGTACGTCTCGACCGAGCACCTGCTGGTCGGCCTGGCAGCCGAGGGCGGTGACGTCGGCAAGCTGCTCAGCAGGCACGGCGCGACGCCCGACGCGCTGCGCGAGGCGTTCGCCAAGGTCCGGGGGTCAGCCAGGGTGTCGAGCCCGGACCCGGAGGGCACCTACCAGGCGCTGGAGAAGTACGGGGTCGACCTGACGGCCCGTGCCCGCAAGGGCGAGCTGGACCCGGTGATCGGCCGCGACGCCGAGATCCGCCGGGTCGTGCAGGTGCTCTCGCGGCGCACCAAGAACAACCCGGTGCTCATCGGCGAGCCGGGCGTCGGCAAGACCGCCATCGTCGAGGGCCTGGCGCAGCGGATCATCGCCGGTGACGTGCCGGAGTCGCTGCGCGGCAAGCGGGTGGTCTCGCTCGACCTGGGCTCGATGGTGGCGGGCGCGAAGTTCCGCGGCGAGTTCGAGGAGCGGCTCAAGGCGGTGCTCAAGGAGATCACCGACTCGGCGGGCCAGGTGGTCACCTTCATCGACGAGCTGCACACCATCGTCGGCGCGGGCGCGACCGGCGAGGGCGCGATGGACGCGGGCAACATGATCAAGCCGATGCTGGCCCGCGGCGAGCTGCGGATGGTCGGCGCCACCACGCTCGACGAGTACCGCCAGCACATCGAGAAGGACGCCGCCCTGGAGCGCCGGTTCCAGCAGGTGCTGGTCGGCGAGCCGTCGGTGGAGGACACCATCGGCATCCTGCGCGGCCTCAAGGAGCGCTACGAGGTGCACCACGGCGTGCGGATCACCGACAGCGCCCTGGTCGCCGCCGCCACCCTGTCCGACCGCTACATCACCGCCCGGTTCCTGCCGGACAAGGCGATCGACCTGGTCGACGAGGCGGCGTCGCGGCTGCGGATGGAGATCGACTCGCGGCCGGTGGAGATCGACGAGGTCGAGCGGGCGGTGCGCAGGCTCGAGATCGAGGAGATGGCGCTGGCCAAGGAGGAGGACCCGGCCTCCAAGCAGCGGCTCTCCGCGCTGCGCGGCGAGCTGGCCGAGAAGCGCGAGGTGCTCTCCGCGCTGACCGCCCGCTGGCAGAACGAGAAGGGCTCCATCGACCGGGTGCGCCAGCTCAAGGAGCAGCTGGAGGCGCTGCGCGGCGAGTCCGAGCGCGCCGAGCGCGACGGTGACCTCGGTCGGGCCGCCGAGCTGCGGTACGGGCGGATCCCGGCGCTGGAGAAGGACCTCGATGCGGCGACCGCGGCGACGGACGCGGCCGACCAGGCGGTGATGCTCAAGGAGGAGGTCGGGCCGGACGACGTCGCCGAGGTGGTGTCGGCGTGGACCGGCATCCAGGCCGGGCGGCTGCTCGAGGGCGAGACGCAGAAGCTGCTGCGGATGGAGCAGGAGCTCGGCGCCCGGGTCATCGGCCAGGCCGAGGCGGTGCGCGTGGTGTCCGACGCGGTGCGCCGGGCCCGCGCCGGGGTGTCCGACCCGGACCGGCCGACGGGGGCGTTCCTGTTCCTCGGGCCGACCGGCGTCGGCAAGACCGAGCTGGCCAAGGCGCTGGCCGAGTACCTGTTCGACGACGAGCGGGCCATGGTCCGGGTCGACATGAGCGAGTACTCGGAGAAGCACTCGGTGGCCAGGCTGGTCGGCGCCCCGCCCGGGTACGTCGGCTACGACCAGGGCGGCCAGCTCACCGAGTCGGTCCGCCGCCGCCCGTACACGGTGGTGCTGCTCGACGAGGTGGAGAAGGCACACCCGGACGTCTTCGACGTGCTGCTGCAGGTCCTCGACGACGGCAGGCTCACCGACGGCCAGGGCCGCACGGTGGACTTCCGCAACACCATCCTGGTGCTGACCTCGAACCTGGGCTCGCAGGCGATCACCGACCCGGCGCTCGACGACCGCGGCCGCCACGACGCGGTGATGGACGCGGTGCAGCGGCACTTCAAGCCCGAGTTCCTCAACCGGCTCGACGACGTGGTCGTCTTCCACGCACTGGCCACAGAGGAGCTCACCGCGATCGTCGACATCCAGATCGCGAAGCTGGCCCGCCGCCTCACCCAGCGCCGCCTGACCCTGGCCGTCTCCCCGGCCGCCCGCGAGTGGCTCGCCCTCAACGGCTTCGACCCCGTCTACGGCGCCCGCCCGCTGCGCCGCCTGGTCTCGTCGGCCATCGGCGACCAACTGGCCAAGTCCCTGCTCGGCGGCGAGATCCGCGACGGCGACACGGTCACCGTGGACGTCATCGGCGACAACACCGGCCTCACCGTCACCAGCGCTTCCTGATCAACAACACGACCCAGCCGCCCCGGGCTCCCCGGGGCGGCTGGTCTCGTTTCCAGAACATCGCGGCGAGTTCCTGGGCCCGCCCGATCGCGAGCACGACCCCCGGCCCTGCGGCGGGTCACCACGGCGATGAAGGGTAATTGACGAGGAACATGGCCGCATCGAATTCATTCTCGCGGTGCCGAATACCTGATTAATGAACCACAACCTCGCGTCGTCGAGCGACTTGCAATCCCAACGGGCCGCAGCCACCCATTGGGCGAAGCCGAGAACTTGCCGCGACGTGCACGAAGACTGTCCATGTTCTGTCGTGTGACAGGCCGGTCGACAACCCGCGTACGCCACACCAACCTTGACTCCGCGAATCACAAGATCCACTAGAGTATGCGGCGCATTCGTCCGCACACCCTCGCCCGCCTTGTTCGAAAGAGTGCCGATGGTCATGCCCAATGTCGAGTCCTCCCTGCGGCGCGAGCGCGGGGTGCGCCGCCCCGACCTCCGGCAGGTGATCGACCCTGACCTCGCGCGGCGGATGCACATCGCTCCCAACGCCGACAGGCCGCTACTGCTGGCCACCGTCGCCTGGCAGTTGGACTGGTTGATCAAGCGTACCTTCGACCAGAAGCGGGACCGACTGCTGCTCTCGGCCGCCTACAACATCGAGCGGGATCCGAGGCTGACTGCGCTGTCACTCTCTCAGCGCATCACCGTGGTGAGCGAGCGGCGCGGTTGGTCGGCCAGCAGGTTGACCAGCCTGCTCTCCGAACTCGTTCGCGAGCGGATGCGTTTCGCCCTCGACGGCCCCTACCCCGTCCCAGATCTAGCGGTGGTCCGGGAGCAAGCCTCGATCGAGGCCACGTACGACCCCCGTCGCGCGAGTACGCGCCTCGCACTCTCGGTCGTTCCGAGCGCAGACCTGACCTCTCTGCTCACGGGCAGTGGGTGGCGCGAGTTGGCCGTACTCGCGCTACGGGGTGGGGTAGCAATTCGAGACTAGCGGCGGCGGCGCGGGGACGTGGCGTGGAAGTACGGAGTGGACGCTGACCAGTGGCCGGTCGGCGACCCGCTCCGCGAGGCGGTGGGCGTCTACTTGCGGAGCCTCCGCGCGGCGCGGGACCGGCTGTGCGGCGGGTTGGACGAGGTCGCGGGGAACCTCTCGGACACGGCAGTGGCCTATCGGGACGCTGACGACCGGGTGCGGCGGGCGGTGCGCGACATTGACCACTGAGGACCTGACGCGGCCGCCCGGCAACTCGAACTGGGTGCGCAACCTGGTGGAAACGCTGGTCGCCCAGCGTGAGCCGCTCGCCGAGGTGGCAGCGCGCGCCCCCAAGCTGGTACCGCAGTTCTGGGCGGGCACCACCGCGGACCGGGTCGAGGCCAGGATGCGCGCGGAGGGCGACGCGTGGCAGGCGGTGCTCGATGTCCACGACGAGGTGGTCCGGCGCGCCGAGGGGCACAACACGTTCGTCCACGAGTTGCCGCACCTGTGGCACCCGGCCGACCGCGCGGAGCGGGCCAGGTACGCGCAGTTGTGGACCGGTGCCGCGGTGGACGTGCGGGAGGTGCTGCTCAGGGCGGCCGCCGCGCTGGACTCGATCGCGCCGCAGTGGGCGCGGGGGCCGGTCGACCAGGCGGTCACCCCGATCTGGGGTGTGGCGGCGTCGTCGATCGAGCCGGTGCCGGACTGGCCGGTCCAGGACCCCGACCCGCCCTACCAGCACGAACAGCGGCGGACGAGCATCAACGGGCACGTGTTCGAGTACCGGCGCAGGTTGGTCGAGGAGGAGCGGTTGTTCGAGCAACTGCTGGTCGGGCCGCGGTCGGCGCGGGTGCGCTGGCAGCACTAGCGCGACACCCCGGGGCTAAGTTGGCCCGTGATCTTGAAGACCGGGCTGTGACGACTAGGCTGCCCCACGTGGGTGTTCCCGCGTGGGTCTGGTTCGTTGTCGCGGTCGTCGCGGGTTCCGCGGGCGGCCTGTTCCTGCTGCGCGACCGGGCGGTGCTGACTTCCCGCAACCGGGAGCGGCGGCGGTGGGCCGCGTTGCGCGGGTGGCAGTTCGCCGAGGCCGACCCTGAGTTGCCCAAGCAGTGGGCCGGTGGCGCGGTCGCCTACTACGGCGACGGCGTGGCCAGGGACGTGGTGGCCGGGACGACGTTCACCGCGGACGGGCGGCGCAAGGTCTACGTGTTCGACCTGGAGGCCGGTGGCCGGGTCAACGTGGTGATCGTGGCCGTGCAGTGCCGCAGGACGCACCCGGTCGTGCTGGAGCTGTGGGTGCCGAGCACCCCGTTCCAGCGCGAGCACATGCCCGAGCTGCTCGGCCCGGTCGGTCAGCGCTACGCCTTCGTCTCCGACATCGGGGCGGCGCGGGCGCTGATCACCCCGGACCTGGTGGACGCGACCGAGGACATCGGCCAGGACATCGCCGTGGCGTGGATCGAGGCGGGCTGGGTGCTCGCCGCCGCCGCGCCGGGGTCGAGCCCGTCGCGGTTGGAGCGCCTGCTGCGCGGGATCGGCGAGATCGCCGACGTCGTCGACCCGTTCGACATCCCCGAGGTGCCGCCCGCGGCGGCCGACAAGCCGGCGGACCAGCCCGAGCCGAGCGGCAAGCCCACGGACTAGTACCGGTTCCCGGCCCGGTTACCACTGGGTACGTTGATCGCATGCCTACCGCGCTCATCACCGGGGCCACCGCAGGGATCGGCGCCGCCTTCGCCAGGCGCCTGGCCGCCGACGGGTACGACCTGGTGCTGGTGGCCAGGACGACCGAGCGGCTCAAGCAGGTCGCCGCCGAGTTGACCAGGGCGCACGGGGTGGCGGTGCAGCCGCTGACCGCGGACCTGTCGACCACCAGGGCGCGCAAGCGGGTCGAGGCCAGGCTCGCCGAGCCGGAGCGGCCGGTGGACCTGCTGGTCAACAACGCCGGGTTCGGCACCAGGGGCGCCTTCGCCGAGGCCGACCCGGACTGGCTGCAGAACCAGCTCGACGTGAACGTGACCAGCGTCATGCGGCTGACCAGGGCGGCGCTGCCCGGCATGCTCGAGCGCGGGCACGGCGGGGTGATCAACGTGTCCAGCATCGCCGGGTTCTTCCCGGTGACCGGTCCCTCTTACGGCGCGACCAAGGCTTACGTGACGGCGCTGTCCGAGGGTCTAGCCGCCAACCTCGCGGGTACGGGCGTACGCGTGGTGGCGCTGTGCCCGGGATTCACCCGTACCGAGTTCCACGAGCGCGCCGGTGACGACACCGCTGGGATGCCCGAGTTCTTATGGCTAGAGGCCGACAGAGTCGTCGCGGACGCCTTGGCGGACCTCCGGCACAACAACGACCGGTCGGTTCCGGGCATCCAGTACAAAACGCTGCTGGGTGTGACGAAACTCCTGCCCAGGGCCCTGCTGCGGTTCCTCTCGCAACGCGCGTCCGCCGGTCGCGACCGGGGTTAGGCTCCCCGCCATGACGAATCCGCAGCCCGGGTGGTACCCCGATGGCCCCGGTTCCACCAGCCTGCGTTGGTGGGACGGCAACCAGTGGACCAACCACACCCAGCAGGCCCAGCAGCAGCCGCGCAGCGACGCCAGCGGCTGGGAGATCCCGCTCGGCCAGGGTCCGGCCAGCCCGGACAAGATCAAGGACCAGCAGCGCAGGGCCGGGGTCGGCCAGACCGCCCAGGGCGGCGGGACGCTGTTCAGCGAGCCGGTCCTGGTGGTCAACCAGAAGGTCAAGCTCATCGAGATGAGCAACGAGTACTCGGTGTTCGACCAGCACGGCCGCCAGATCGGGTCGGTCGCCCAGGTCGGGCAGAGCGCGCTGAAGAAGGCCGTCCGGTTCCTGGGCAGCTACGACCAGTTCTTCACCCACAAGCTCGAGGTCCGCGACGCCAACCACCAGACGGTGCTGCGGCTGACCAGGCCTGCCAAGTTCGTGAAGTCCCGGATGATCGTCGAGCGCGGTGACGGCGCCCCGGTCGGCGAGATCGTCCAGCAGAACGTGTTCGGCAAGATCCGCTTCTCGTTCGTCGCGGGCGGGCACGAGATCGGCGGCATCCAGGCGGAGAACTGGCGGGCCTGGAACTTCGCCGTGCTCGACCACACCGGCGCCGAGGTCGCCAGGATCACCAAGACCTTCGAGGGCATCGCCAAGACGATGTTCACCAGCGCGGACAACTACGTGCTGCAGATCCACCGGCAGCTGCAGGACCCGCTGCTCAGCATGGTCGTCGCCTCGGCGCTGACCGTCGACACCGCGCTCAAGCAGGACAGCAGGGGCTTCGGCTGATCCGGGAGCGCTGTCAGGGGACCGGGTGGGCATGAGAGGCTTGCGCCTCGTGCGAACCGCTCCGTCTGTCGACCCCGCTGCCCAGGGTGAACTCGCCCGCCTGGTGACCGAACTCGCCGTCGTGCACGGCAAGGTCACGCTCTCGTCCGGCAAGGAGGCCGACTACTACGTCGACCTCCGCCGGGCGACCCTGCACCACGCCGCCGCCCCGCTCATCGGGCGCCTGCTCCGCCAACTCACCGCCGACTGGGACTACGTCGCCGCCGGTGGCCTCACCCTCGGTGCCGACCCGGTAGCGCTATCGATGATGCACGCCGCATCAGCCGCCGGTGAGGTGCTCGACGCGTTCGTGGTCCGCAAGGACGCGAAGGCGCACGGGATGCAGCGCCGCATCGAGGGCATCGAGGTCGCCGGTCAGCGCGTGCTGGCGGTGGAGGACACGTCCACCACCGGTGGCAGCGTGCTCACCGCCGTCGACGCGCTCACCGAGGCCGGTGCCGTCGTGATCGGCGTGGCCACCGTCGTCGACCGCGACACCGGTGCCCGCG
This sequence comes from Actinokineospora globicatena, assembly GCF_024171945.1. GTDB lineage: Bacteria > Actinomycetota > Actinomycetes > Mycobacteriales > Pseudonocardiaceae > Actinokineospora > Actinokineospora globicatena. The sequence goes on along the minus strand of NZ_JAMTCR010000002.1, from coordinate 1,147,466 downwards.
AGGCCATCGAGGCCCGCGGGCTGCCCTACCGGTCGCTGCTCGGCCTCGCTGATCTCGGCTTGGTCGACGGTGACTGACCAGCCTTAATTCCGGTTGATGTTCCCCAACTCCGGGTACCGTGGAAAGTGCTCGCCGAGGTTCTCGGTGGTTGGGGAGGTGGTTCGGTGTTCGGACTGCTCGCCGCCGCGACGGTGGTCGTGCACTTCGCGGCACTGCTCTACATCGGCTTCGGTGGCTTCCTCGCCTGGAAGTGGCCTAAGTCGATCTTCATCCATGTGTTCTTCGCGATCTGGGGCGTGCTGGTCAACAGCACCCCGGTCCAGTGCCCGCTGACGGCGGTGGAGAACTACTTCCGCGCCGAACAGGGACTTGGTCCGCTTCCGGGTGGCTTCAACGAGTACTACGTTTACGGCACGCTGGTCCCAGAGGGGCACGTCGACCTCGTGGCCGCTGTCGCCCTGCTGGTGCTGGTCTTCTCGTATGTGGGTGCGTATCTGCTGTGGCGGAATCGGAAAAGCCTGATGGTGCCGGTGAAGTAGGCCCCACCGAGTGGGTGTTCGGCGAGCCGGTCGGGGTCGGCCCGTGGCCAGGTCACTGGCCTTCGGGTGAGCACTACGACCCCGACCTGCTCACCGACGGCGACCGGCGCAACGTCGTCGACGCCTACCGCTACTGGCGGCGCGACGCGGTGGTCGCCGACCTCGACCGGCGCAGGCACGGCTTCCACGTGGCGATCGAGAACTTCCAGCACGACCACAACATCGGGACCGTGGTCCGCACCGCCAACGCCTTCACCGCGCGGGCGGTGCACATCGTCGGCCGCAAGCGCTGGAACCGCCGTGGCGCCATGGTCACCGACCGCTACCAGCACATCCACCACCACCCCACCGTCGAGTCCTTTGTGGAAGCGGTGCGCGGCCTGGGCTTGGCGGTGGTCGGCGTCGACAACACGCCCGGGTCCGTCCCGGTGGAGACCGCGTCACTCCCGCGCGACTGCGTGCTGCTGTTCGGGCAGGAGGGGCCTGGCCTGACGGCGGCGGCCAAGGAGGGCGCGGACATGCTGGTGTCCATCGCCCAGTTCGGCTCCACCCGCTCCATCAACGCGGGCGTCGCGGCGGGCATCGTCATGCACGCGTGGATCCGCGAACACGCCGACCTCACCCAAGCCTGGTAGCCCTACGTCGCGCTGCCGCGTCCATGAGCAAGTCAGTGCTATCTGCCCACTGGTCGACGGCACCGGTTAGCGGAAGGCTCCGCAACTCAGGGTCAAGGGTGTTGCGTAGTGCTTCGACGAACCGGTCGGCCCGGATCACAGGGTAGGGCCGCTCGTAGTAGTCCCGCCGCGTTGGGTCTACCGGATCCGTGAGGCCGGTGGCGTTGTGCAGGGCCGCTACGGCCTCGTAGGCGTCCGCTAGGAGCTCTCCACGGGTGCGGTAGTCCTGCGCGGCGAGAACGTCTCTTAGTGTCGCCTGGAGCGCGTGATGCGGGAGCCTCGCGAGCGCGCTAGTCGCCCACTCGCTCGGCTCTCGGACGTCGACGCGGTGGTTGACCGGACCGTCGGTCTCCGCCATCGATCCAATGGGGTTACCGTCGAAGTGCGTCGGGTAACCCAAGAAGGTCTTGGGCAGTGTGTGCGCCAGCTCGTCCCGGATGCGCTGAGCGTCCTCGGCGACGAGGATCTGGCACCTCGGTCCCCACTCGTGATCCGCCGAGATCGCGGTGTCGAAGCCGAGGACCTCCGAGCCCGACCCGAGCCGTCCCGCGGAGTGCGGCACGTCGAGCGTCGGGGCTATCGCCTCGTGGTAGAACCGGCGTGCTAGATCGAGCCCGCTGATCATGTATATCCCCCGGTGTGTGGCGATCAGTCCCGTGGCTGACGCACCATGGAGTATGGCTGGGCAGTGGGCGGCACGCGCGGGAATTGCGGAGGACGCGGTCCGGGCGCGGTTCATGCGACGGGTGTTCGCGCTGCCTGGGACGCAGTTAGGGCTACCTGCGATCGGTAGCCGTGTGCATCTGCGGTGGAACTACTGGTGGCAGGCGCATCTGCTCGATTGCCTTGTCGACGCGAGGTTGCGGGACCCGACGCCGGAGCGCGACAGGGTTATCGCGGCGCTGGTCCGGGGCATCCATGTGCGCAACTTCGGAGTGTGGACAAACCGCTACTACGACGACATCGCCTGGCTCGGTCTGGCGCTACAGCGAGCGGGTGGGTCCGAGCGGGCTCTTAGCGCTATCGAGGCGCGTTTGCGTTTAGGGTGGACAGACGACCTCGGTGGCGGGATCTGGTGGCGCCGGGGCGACACGTTCAAGAACGTCCCCGCCAACGGCCCCGCCGCGATCTTCCTCGCCCGCCGGGGCGACCACGAGTGGGCCCGCGCCGCGCTCGACTGGATGGACCGGACCCTGGTCGACCCGGCGACCGGACTGGTCTGGGACGGCATCCGGCTCGACGGCGAGCTGGTGCGGCTGATCTACACGTACTGCCAGGGCGTGTTCATCGGCGCCGCCGCCGAACTGTCCACACCGGACCTGGCGGCCCGCACCATCCGCGCCGTCCGGCGGTACGTGGCCACCGCCCACGTCCTGCCCGGCCAGGGCACCGGCGACGGCGGCCTGTTCGCCGGGATCCTCGCCCGCTACCTCGCCCAGTCCGCGCTCCTGCTCCCCACCGCCGAGGCCGACACCGCCCGCCGCCTGGTCTTCGCCTCGGCCGACGCGCTCTGGCGGCACCGCGTGATCACCGCCGACGGCCCGCTGTTCGGCGTGCGGTGGGCGCCCAGCAGCGACCAGAGCCGGGACCTGTCGGTGCAGCTCTCCGCCTGGATGACCCTGGAGGCGGCGGCCCTGCTCGTCCGCGCGGGCGCACCTTCACCCGAAGGGGTGTGATCCGGTCCGCTGGTGGGTATGTCGGGGCCACTTGCCGCCCCCGTTCGAGTGAGGAGTTGATCCCGATGTCCGACGACCTCGGCCTGACCGGTGACCTGGACACGTCCGTCCCCGAGGACAAGCGCCACCGCGCCGCCCGGGTGGTCGCCGCCATCGCGACCGACGCCGCCGAGTGCGCGATGCTGCTGGACATGCTCGGCCTCACCCCCGAGGTCGGCGCCAAACGTGACCACCACCGCGCGGCCTGATGTGTAGCCCTCGCCGAGTCGGGTAGCCCTTGTGCAGAACCCCCGATGAGTACGAGGAGGCTGATCGCGTTTTGAGCACGATCATCGAGACCGTCGACGTCGCAGTCCCGGTGTCCACCGCGTACAACCAGTGGACCCAGTTCGAGTCCTTCCCCGCCTTCATGGAAGGCGTGGAGCGGATCCAGCAGCTCGACGACCGCCGCACCCACTGGGTCACCAAGATCGGAGGCGTCACCCGGGAGTTCGACGCCACCATCACCGAGCAGATCCCCGATGAGCGCGTCGCCTGGAAGTCCACCGACGGCCCCGAGCACGCCGGTGTGATCACCTTCCACCGCCTCAACGACCGCGAAACCCGGGTCACCGCCCAGATGGACATCGACCCCGAGGGCTTCGTCGAGAACGTGGCCGACAAACTCGGCGTCATCGACCACCGCGTCAAGGCCGACATGCGCCGCTTCAAGGCCTTCATCGAGGAAAACCCCACCCCCACCGGCTCCTGGCGCGGCGAAGTAGACGCCCCCGGCCAGGTCCCACCGACGCACTAGCTCCCACCACACATCGAGCCCCCGGGCCCCCAGCCCGGGGGCTCGCTGCTACCCCCACCATCCACACGCGACACTCTCCACAACCCAAGCCCCGCCCCCACCCCACCAACAACTGGAAAGAACCCCGACAACGTTGGCCTACAACCACCCGCCAACACCGTTGGCCTCCAAGCACCCGCCGACAACGTCGGCCCCCAACCGCCCGCCGACGATGTTGGCCGCCCTCCGCTCCACGAGGGCGCTGGTGCCAGGCCGGCTCGATGGGGTGGACTTGTTTTGTGTGGGGGAGGACCACCCGTAGCGTCGACAGGGGCAGGGGAGGGCCGCTCTGTGGCCCCTGCTTTTAGCCCTTCCCAGGGTGGTTCAGGGGCCCCGCACAAAATGAGTTCGCCCCATCGAGCTCTTCGCTTTCTCGCGTCACGACGATGGCGCAGCCGAGGCGTCTACCGCAGCGCAGCGAAGGCAACGAAAGCCAGAGATCCCCAGCTCACCGCCCACCCAGCCACGGCCCCCAAGATCAACCCGCCCCAAAGACCCCCGAATACACAGCCTACCGAGGGGGCAGCAAGCGCAGAGAGGCTGAAAGCAGCCCCTGTGGACAGCTCAGCCCCATGTGGACAACTCAACCCACCAACCCCAACCCAACCAAGCCCCCCAAACGCAAAACGGCCGACCTCCCAAAGGAGATCGGCCCAAAGAACCACCCTCACCGCTGCTGCGGTCGCCACACCACCAGCGCCGTCTGCTGCCGCACCGGCACCAGGTCCCGCCGATAAGACTTGTGCACCGCCGCAGCCGCCTGCTCAGCCGCCGCGTAAGCCGATGCCAACTCCTCCGTCAGCTCGGCCACTCGAGACCGAAGCGCGTCGACCTCGTTCTCCAGTTCGATGATCCGCTTGATCCCGGCCAGGTTCACCCCCGCTTCCTGCGAGAGCCGCTGCACCTCCCGCAGCAAAGCGATGTCCCGCAACGAGTACCGACGACCGCCACCGGAGGTACGCCCAGGGGAAACCAACCCCTGGCGGTCGTAGCTGCGGAGGGTCTGCGCGTGCAGGCCCGAGAGCTGGGCGGCTACCGAGATCACGAAGAAGGGGGTGTCCTCGTCGGTGCCTGGGGGGAACGGGTTCACGACTGCCTCGCCTTCTGGACCAGGGCGGTCAGTTCGGGCCTGGGGTCGTGGGTGGCGGTGGCCTTGGCGTAGGCCTCCAGCGCGGTGCGGGCGTCGTCGTCGAGGTCGGCGGGGACGGTCACCTGGAGGGTGACCAGCAGGTGGCCGGACTGGCCGTCGCGGCGTTGGACGCCCTTGCCGCGCACGCGCAGGACGCGGCCGGACGCGGTGCCGGGGGCGACGTTGAGTGAGACGACACCGTCGAGGGTGGGCACGGTGAGCGTGGTGCCGAGGGCCAGTTCGGTGTAGCTGACGGGGACCTTGAGCGTGAGGTCGTTGCCGCTGCGGCCGAAGACCGGGTGCGGGGTGACGTGCACGCGGACGTACAGGTCGCCCGCGGGTGCGCCGCTGCGGCCGGGTTCGCCCTGGCCAGCGAGGCGGATGCGTTGCTCGTCCTCCACGCCTGCGGGGATGCGGACGGTGAGGGTGCGGGTCTTGGTGTTGACGCCCTCGCCCGCGCAGTCGGGGCACGGGTCGTCGATGATGCGGCCGGTGCCCCGGCAGTCGCGGCACGGCTCGCTGAACGCGAAAGCGCCCTGGCTGCGGCTGACCAGACCGACGCCACCGCAGGTGACGCAGGTCTTGGGGCTGCTGCCCGGTCGGGCCCCCGAGCCGTGGCAGGTGTCGCAAGTGGACGGGCTCGACAGTCGCAGCGGGACGGTCGCGCCGCGCACCGCCTCGACGAAGTCGAGGCGGACGTCGGTCTCCACGTCGGCGCCGCGCCGCGGTCGGGCGGTGGTGCCGCCGCCGCTCTTGGCCCGGTTGAACAGGTTGCCGAACAGGTCGCCGAGGCCGCCGCCGCTGCCGCCGGTGAACCCGCCCTGCTGGCCGAAGGCGTCACCGAAGTCGAACCCGGAGCCGCCACCGAACCCACCGCGCAGGCCGCCGCCGAACATCGAGCGGGCCTCGTCGTACTGCTTGCGCTTCTCCGGGTCGCCGACCACCCCGTACGCCTCGGACACCGACTTGAACCGGGCCTCGGCGTCGGCGTTGCCGGGGTTCGCGTCGGGGTGCAGCTCGCGGGCGAGCTTGCGGTACGCCTTCTTGACCTCGGCGTCCGAGGCGTCGGAGGAGACGCCCAGTTCGCGATAGAAGTCCTTGTCGATCCAGTCCCTGGCACTCACCGGACGTCCCCTCCTCTCGTGCTAGTCCTGCGCCGCGGGTGCGGCTTCCGCGTCGGTGACCGCGACCAGCGCGGCCCGCACGACCCGGTCACCGAACCGGTAGCCGCGGCGCAGCACCCCGGTCACGGTGGGACCGGACACCTCGGTGGAGGTGTTGTGCTGCACGGCCTCGTGCACCGACGGGTCGAACGGCTCGCCCTCGTGGCCGAACGGTTCGAGGCCCGCCTTCTGCAGCGAACTGGTCAGCTTCTCCGCGACCGCCTTGAACGGGCCGGTCAGGTCGCCGTGCGCGGCGGCCCGCTCGACGTCGTCGAGCACCGAGAGCAGGTCGGTGACCACGGTGGCCTTCGCCGCCGTGACCACCTGCTCGCGGTCCCGGTCGACCCGCTTGCGGTAGTTGGCGTACTCCGCCTGCAGGCGCTGCAGGTCGGCGGTGCGCTCGTCGAGCTGGAGCTTCAACGCCGCGGTCGGGTCGAGCTCCGGCTCCACGACACCCTCGACGACCCCGTCGACGACCGAGCCGTGCTCGGCCTCCGGGGTGGACGGGGCGTGCGTGCCAGCGGGGGCGTCGGCCTCCTGGCGGGTGTCCTGCGCCGGGACCTGGGGCTCCTCGGAGAGGTCGCCCGTGTGCTGCTCGCTCACGCGGTCACCTCACCTGCGATCGGGGTCGAGGTCACTTCTTGTCCTTGTCCTCGTCGACGATCTCGGCGTCCACCACGTCGTCGGCGTCGGACTTGGCCTGCTGGCCCTGCCCGGCCTGGCCCGCGTCCTCGGCACCGCCGGGCTGCGCGCCGGTGTTGGCGTAGAGCGCGGACCCCATGGTCTGCGACTCGGCGGCCAGCTTCTCCATCGCGGCCTTGATCGCGGCGATGTCGGTGCCCTTGAGCGACTCGTTCGCCTCGGCCAGCGCGGCGCCGACCTTCTCCTTGGCCTCGGCCGGGATCTTCTCGTCGTTGTCCTTGACGAACTTCTCGGTCTGGTAGACCAGCGACTCGGCCTGGTTGCGGACCTCGGCCTCCTCGCGGCGCTTGCGGTCGTCCTCGGCGTGCGCCTCGGCGTCGCGGACCATCCGGTCGATGTCGTCCTTCGGCAGCGCGGAGCCACCGGTGATCGTCATCGACTGCTCCTTGCCGGTGCCCAGGTCCTTCGCGTTGACGTGGACGATGCCGTTCGCGTCGATGTCGAAGGTGACCTCGACCTGCGGGACGCCGCGCGGGGCAGGCGGCAGGCCGGTCAGGTCGAAGGTGCCGAGCTTCTTGTTGTCGGCGGCGAAGTCGCGCTCACCCTGGAACACCTGGATGCCCACGGTGGTCTGGTTGTCGTCGGCGGTGGAGAAGATCTCCGAGCGCTTGGTCGGGATGGTGGTGTTGCGCTCGATGAGCTTGGTGAACACCCCGCCCTTGGTCTCGATGCCCAGCGACAGCGGGGTCACGTCGAGCAGCAGGACGTCCTTGACCTCGCCCTTGAGCACACCGGCCTGCAGCGCGGCGCCGACCGCGACGACCTCGTCCGGGTTGACGCCCTTGTTCGGCTCGCGGCCGCCGGTCAGCTCCTTGACCAGCTCGGCGACGGCGGGCATCCGGGTGGAGCCGCCGACCAGCACGACGTGGTCGATCTCGCCGACGGACACGCCCGCGTCCTTCACCACGTTGTTGAACGGGGCGCGGGTGCGGTCGAGCAGGTCGGCGGTGATCCGCTGGAACTCGGCGCGGGTCAGCGTCTCGTCCAGGAACAGCGGGTTCTTGTCCGCGTCCACGGTGATGTAGGGCAGGTTGATGTTGGCGCTGTTCGAGCTGGACAGCTCGATCTTCGCCTTCTCGGCCGCCTCGCGGATGCGCTGCAGGGCCATCTTGTCCTTGGTCAGGTCGATGCCCGCCGAGGCCTTGAACTTCTCCACCAGCCAGTCGACGACGCGCTGGTCCCAGTCGTCGCCACCGAGGTGGTTGTCGCCGCTGGTCGCGCGGACCTCGACGACGCCGTCGCCGATCTCGAGCAGGGACACGTCGAAGGTGCCGCCGCCGAGGTCGAAGACCAGGATGGTCTGCTCCTTGGCGCCCTTGTCCAGGCCGTAGGCCAGCGCCGCCGCGGTCGGCTCGTTCACGATCCGCAGCACGTTGAGGCCCGCGATCTGCCCGGCCTCCTTGGTGGCCTGGCGCTGGGCGTCCTCGAAGTACGCGGGGACGGTGATCACCGCGTCGGTGATGGTCTCGCCGAGGTAGGCCTCGGCGTCGCGCTTGAGCTTCATCAGCACGCGGGCGCTGATCTCCTGCGCGGTGTAGGCCTTGTCGTCGATCGCGTCGGTCTTCCACCCGGTGCCGATGTGGCGCTTGACCGAGCGGACCGTGCGGTCCACGTTGGTGACGGCCTGGTTCTTGGCGGGCTGACCGACCAGGACCTCGCCGTTCTTGGCGAACGCCACGATGGACGGGGTCGTCCGCGAGCCCTCCGAGTTGGCGATAACCGTCGGTTCACCGCCCTCCAGGACGGCGACGACGGAGTTGGTCGTCCCCAGGTCGATGCCGACCGCTCGCGCCATGGTTTCCTCCTGCTGGTGCTGTGCCTGTGGTGTCGGCCCACCCCGGGGCCTGGCGAAGTTGAGCCTACCGGACTGAGGTTTTTAACTTGAGTCCGCCCCGCTCAACCTTCCTGCACCCACAACGAAGCACCCCGGTCGGTTGTTCCCGGCGTGAGCGCCACCACTGAACCTGGCGACGGCAGCGGGCGCTCCGGCTCCGCCTCGACGGCCGACTCGACCGGGTTCGGCGCGCTGACCTGGGCGTTCACCACGGAATCGACCACGTGCAGCACGGAGGCCCGCATCCCGGCCGCGGTCACCTCGGCCCGCACGGCCCGCTGCAGGTCGGCTGCGACGCCGGCCAGCAGCACGTGCGCGAGCGCGTCCTGGTCGCCCGCCGCCCTCGCCGCGGTGAGCAGCGAGGCGACGTGCGCGTGCCAGAACCGGTAGGCCGCGATCCGGTACCGGGTGCCCGGCCGCGCGGTCTCGGCGAGGTGCACCAGGTCCAGGTGGTCGGTCAGGAAGGTGAGGTAGGCGTCGAAGAAGGCGAGCAGCCGCGCCGCCGGGTCTCCCCCCGGACCCAGCGGCGCCGCCCCCTCGGCCACCCGCGCGCGCAGCTCCCGCTCCCCGTCGTCGAGCAGCGCGGCGGCCAACCCCGACTTGTCCCCGAAGCGCCGGAACAGGGTCCCCTTGCCCACCCCGGCCGCCGCGGCGATCTGGTCCATCGTGACCTTGTCCACCCCGCGCTGGGCGAACAGGGCACGGGCGGCGATCAGGATCCGCCGCCGGTTGCGGGCCGCGTCGGCCCGCTCGTGGATCACCGCGCCCCCCGTCCGCACCGGCGCCGCGGGCCGCTCCACCACTACCGGACCCACTGCCGCGTGGCCCCCAACTGCTTGCCCCGCTGCTGCCTGACCCACTGCCGCCTGACCCACAACTGCCTGCTCTGCCATCAGCCGAACCTCACCGTCACGTCGCCGGACTCCGCGCTGAGTTCCAAGTGGTTGGGCGAATCGCGGTAGTCGCCGACGCCGTTGTCGACGTCCCCGCTGTCGGTGTGCGCGCTCACCCGGTATTCCCCCCGCGGCACGATGACCTGCACCGAACCGCTGCTGCTGACCGCACGGACCGCCGCGGCCTTGACCAACCGGACGGTGACGGTGCCCGACTGCGCGGTCACGTCGACCGGGCCGTCGATCCCCTGGGCGTCCACCGAGCCGGACTCGGCGCGCAGGGTGGCGGCGCCGGTGTTCCTGGCCGAGACGTCCCCCGAGCTCGCCTCGACGGCGACCTTCCCCTTGACGTCGACCAGGTCGACCGAGCCGGACTCGGCCGCCACGTGCACCGCGCCGGACACCCTGCGCACCTTCACCTCCCCCGAGCTGACCCGCAGGTTGACCGTCGACGCCCCCTCGACGTCGACGGACCCCGAGTCGAGCCCGCCCGAGACGGTCACGCCCTCCGGCACGACCACCTCGTAGTCGACCCAGCAGTTGCGCGTCTCGCACTCCCGCAGGACCAACACGTCCCCCTCGACCCGGTGCGTGGCTCCCGGGCGGTCGTCGAGGTGGGACACGGTGCGGTGCACGCTGGTGGACGTGCCCGCCCGCAACCGCACCGAACCGGCCTCGGACTCGATCCGGACCGCCCGGATCACCTCGCCGACCGCGGCGTCATCGCTGAACCGCTTCGTCGTGATACCGCAGGCACCCACCGAGGAGAGCAGGACCGCCACCCCCACGGCGGTCACCCCCAGCACCCCTCGTCTTGACCTGCCGACCACCACACCGCTCGCCATGACACCCCCACCGGAAACCGCGAACCACCAGGAAGAACCGCTACCGCGACGCTAGGACCGCAGACCGGTTGCCGAAATCCGGGACGCCCCCGACCCTGCCCTGAAGTTGTCCCTACCCCCAGGTGGTACGACGTCCCGTTTCCGCTGGTCAGCGCCCCCCGACGACCCCCACCCGAGACTAGGGTCCCCGGCGTGCGCCGACATCGGACCCGGGTCTTGGTTCGAGTACGACTTTGGTCCCAGGCGCTGTCCCCAGCCGCCTGGTACTGGGCACCTACCGCAACGGGGCGAGCAGGTGCTCCACGACCGGCAGCAACTCGGCGGCCGTCGGCGGTTCGTCGTCGATCAGGCCCTGGGTGAGCATGCCGTCGAGGGCGGCGAGGAACGCGCGGAAGCCGACCTCGTCGGGCTGGCGGCCGAGGCTGGTCAGCACGTCGATCCACAGCCGCGCGGCCGGGCGGAGCGCGGGCCGGCGTGCGGCGAGCAGGTAGAGCTCGAACTGCGCCATCGTCCGGCCGCGCCGGGGCCCGAGCGCGTCGGCCAGCATCTCCGCGACGGCGCCCGCGGGTCCGCTGCCCTTGATCCGACTGGACTCGATGAGGTCCCTGGTGCGGGCAGCCGACTCCTCCGCCGAGTGCACCAGCGCGGCCACGAGCAGGTCGTCGAGCGCGGCGAAGTGGTAGGTGATCGACGCGGGTGGGATCTCCGCCTCCGCCGCGACCGACCGGTGCGACACGCCCGCGACGCCGTCGCGCTCGACCACCCGCAGCGTCGCCTCGACGATCTCGCGCCTGCGCCGGTCGCCCCTGGTCCTGCGGCCGTCGACCCGGCGGTAGCTCCTCACGTCGGGCCGAGCCGGGTGATCACGGGGAGGATGGGCGGGTGCACACCGGCAAACTACCTGAACAAGTGTCCAGGAAGTTACCGAGGTGTGCGCCACACTTGACCGACTTAGGCTTCTCAAAGTCGGTTACCGGCCAGTAAGAACGCGTAGGGTCCACCCACCCGCACCAGATCGACGGAAGGGCACCACCACATGGGCGCCGTGCAGCTGGCACTGGGGTTGGTCGCGGTCGCGGTCAGCCTCGTCGCGTGGGGCATGTTCGTGCGGACCGTGGCGCGGATGGTCGCCATCATCCGGCTCGGCCAGCCGGACGCCACCCGCAACGGGCCGTTCGTGCCGCGGATGAAGACGCTGGTCAAGGAATTCGCCGCGCACACCAGGATGAACAAGTTCCGGCACGTCGGGCCCTGGCACTGGCTGGTGATGTGGGGCTTCCTGATCGGGTCGGCCGCGCTGTTCGAGGCCTACGGCGAGGTGTTCGTGCCGACCTGGGGTTGGCCGGTCCTCGACCACTGGAGCCTGTGGCACCTGCTGATGGAGCTGCTCGGCATCGGCACGATCGTCGGCGGCGTCGCGCTCGCGGTCATCCGGCAGCGCAACCACCCGCGCCGTGCCGACCGGCTGTCCCGGTTCCAGGGGTCGAACCAGTGGCAGGCGTACTTCGTCGAGGCCGTGGTGATCTTCGAGGGCATCGGCATCCTGGGCGTGCGGGCCGGTAAGGCGGCACTCGGCGCGCACGAGGTCCCGACCTGGGCGGCGTTCGTGACCAACCCGCTCGGCGAGCTGCTGCCCGCGAGCCCGGCCCTGGTCTCGGTGCTGGCGTTCATCAAGCTGATGGGCGCCATGGTGTGGGTGTACGTGGTCGCCAAGTACATGACCATGGGCGTGGCCTGGCACCGGTTCAGCGCCTTCTTCAACATCTACTTCAAGCGCGAGGACGACGGCGGGGTCGCGCTCGGCCCGCTGCGGCCGATGATGTCCGGCGGCAAGCCGCTCGACTTCGAGGAGGCCGACCCGGAGAAGGACGTCTTCGGCGCGGGCAAGGTCGAGGACTTCACCTGGAAGGGCTGGCTGGACTTCACCACCTGCACCGAGTGCGGCCGCTGCCAGTCGCAGTGCCCGGCGTGGAACACCGGCAAGCCGCTGTCGCCGAAGCTGCTGATCACCCAGCTGCGCGACCACGCCTACGCCAAGGCCCCGTACCTGCTCGCGGGCGGCAGCAGGGACATGGCGGGCGACGAGGTCGGGCTGACCGGGGACAACCCGTACGCGGGCATCGACGTGCTGGCCATCGCCGAGTCGCAGAAGGCGCTGATCGGCGACGACGGCGCGGTCATCGACACCGAGGTGCTGTGGTCCTGCACCACCTGCGGCGCGTGCGTCGAGCAGTGCCCGGTGGACATCGAGCACGTGGACCACATCGTCGACATGCGCCGCTACCAGGTGCTGATCGAGTCGAACTTCCCCAGCGAGCTCGGCGGGATGTTCAAGAACCTGGAGAACAAGGGCAACCCGTGGGGCCAGAACGCCAAGGACCGGCTCGCCTGGACCGAGGAGCTGGAGTTCGAGGTCCCGGTGTTCGACGGGGAGCTGACCGACGACACCGAGTACCTGTTCTGGGTGGGCTGCGCGGGCGCGTTCGAGGACCGGGCCAAGAAGACGACGCGCGCGGTCGCGGAGCTGCTGCACACCGCCGAGGTGAAGTACGTGGTGCTCGGGCCGGAGGAAACCTGCACGGGCGACCCGGCGCGGCGGGCGGGCAACGAGTTCCTGTTCCAGATGCTGGCCCAGCAGAACGTCGAGGTCATCAACTCGGTGTTCGAGGGCCGCGAGCCGGGTAAGCGCAAGATCGTGGTGACGTGCGCGCACTGCTTCAACACGATCGCGAACGAGTACCCGCAGGTCGGCGGCAACTACGAGGTCTTGCACCACACCCAGTTGTTGAACAAGTTGGTGCGTGAGCGCCGCCTTGTCCCGGTGGCACCGGTGACGGAAGACGTCACCTATCACGATCCTTGCTACTTGGGGCGGCACAACAAGGTCTATGAAGCGCCGCGTGAGCTCGTTGGTGCTTCCGGTGCGCGGTTGCGTGAGATGCCACGCCACGCGGATAGGTCTATGTGCTGCGGTGCGGGTGGTGCGCGAATGTGGATGGAAGAGCGCATCGGTAAGCGCATCAACGTCGACCGGGTCGACGAGGCACTGGGGACCGCGCCGTCGAAGATCGCGACTGGCTGCCCGTTCTGCCGCGTGATGCTGACCGACGGGGTCACCGCGCGGCAGGCGGACGGGTTGGCCGGGGCGCACGTCGAGGTCGTGGACGTCGCGCAGCTGCTGCTGGCGGCGGTGCGACGGGGCAAGGACGAGCCGATGGACACCCCGACCGACGAGGTGGGCACCGGGACTCCGTTGGCGGACGAGGACAAGTAGCCGGTTCTCGACAGCGCCCCCGACCTGCCGCGGTCGGGGGCGCTTCTCGTATGGCGGGAAAGTTGTTCCGCTATCCAGGAACACTTAGCTACGTTAACTACATGGGACGTCGCTGGTGGATCCTCACGATCGCGGTCGCCGCGCAGGCCGCCGTGACGAGTCTGGTCTACGGGTTGCCCTTCCTGCTGCCGCAGTTGCGGGCCGAGTTGGGGCTGTCGCTGACCGAGGGCGGGACGCTGGCGGTGGTGCCGGTGCTCGGGGTGCTCGTCGCGCTGATCGCGTGGGGCGCCGCGGCGGACCGGTTCGGCGAGCGGGTCGTGATGGGCATCGGCATGGCGGGCACCGGGCTCGCGGGCCTGGCCGCCGCCGCGGTGAGCGGGGTGGTGGGACTCGGCGCGCTGATGGTCGTGGCGGGGGTGTTCTCGGCGTCGATCACCTCGGCCAGCGGGCGGGCGGTGCTGGGGTGGTTCGAGGCGTCCGAGCGCGGTCTGGCGATGGGGATCCGACAGACGTGCACACCCATCGGCGTCGGATTCGCCGCTCTAGTGCTACCTGCTGCGGGGGAGGCTTGGGGCTATCGCGCGGCGTTAGTCGTACCTGCCGCATTGTGCCTGGTGCTGGCAGTTGTCGTTGCCCTGTGGCTGTTGGACCCGCCACGCACGGCAGCGCGCACTGTCACCGAGACCAGGTCGCCCTACCGGACGCCAACGTTGTGGCGAGTCCACATCGCTAGTGCGCTACTGGTGGCACCCCAGTTCACCTCGAGCACGTTCGCCTTGACCTACCTGGTCACGGAACACGGGTGGAACGCGGTCACGGCCGGGGTCGTGCTCGCCGTGGTGCAGATCTTCGGCGCGGCCGGTCGGATCGGGGCCGGGGTGTGGTCGGACCGGATGGGGAGCCGGATGCGGCCGATGCGGATCATCGCGGTGGCCGTGGCGGCGGCGCTGATGATCTGGGCCTTCGGCGGCTCGACGTGGGTGGCCGTGGTGGGGCTGGTCGCGGTGCTGATCATCTCGGTGACCGACAACGGGCTGGCGTTCACAGCGACGGCAGAACTAGCGGGCCCGTTCTGGGCAGGCCGCGCGTTGGGCATCCAGAACACTGGCCAGAACGCGATGGCTCTCGTCATCGCCCCACTGTTCGCGGTAGTGGTAACCGCCTTCGGCTGGCCGTTAGCCCTATCCCTAGTGGCAGCGCTACCTGTGGCCGCCGTGTTCATCACGCCGGTCGGTCAGCGCTTGGTGTCGACCCGGTGAAAGTTCAGGTAAGCCCTAGAGGGCGTCGGACCCCGCTGCCCCTGGTAGCGCGACCCGGCTTCCTTGGAGCCGTAGGGGAACTCGGCCGCTGAGGACAGCCGGAACAGGCAGAGCTGCCCGATCTTCATCCCCGGCCACAACGTGATCGGCAAGTTGGCGACGTTGGACAGCTCCAACGTGATGTGCCCCGTGAACCCCGGATCGATGAACCCCGCCGTCGAGTGCGTCAACAACCCCAACCGCCCCAGCGACGACTTGCCCTCCAGCCGCCCAGCCAGGTCATCCGGCAACGTCACCGCCTCGAACGTCGACCCCAGCACGAACTCCCCGGGGTGCAGCACGAACGGCTCGTCGTCCTCAGCCTCGACCAACGACGTCAGGTCATCCTGCTGCTGCCGCGGATCGATGTGCGTGTACCGCGTGTTGTTGAACACCCGGAAGAACCGGTCCAACCGCACGTCAACACTCGACGGCTGCACCATCAACGGCTCGAACGGCTCCAACCCCAGCCGCCCAGCCGCCAACTCTTCCCGCAGGTCACGATCGCTCAGCAACACCCCCACACCCTAACCACGCCACCTCCCCGTGACGCGCCCACCCAGGCCGTGTAGGCTGACGGCGATCTTCCAGATCACTGCGGATGTAGTTCAATGGTAGAACATCAGCTTCCCAAGCTGAATACGCGGGTTCGATTCCCGTCATCCGCTCAACCAGGGCTACCCATGTCCAAGGAATGCTTGGACCTTGTGGTTTCGCCATTACATCTGGGGGCAGAGCCCCCAGACCCCCACGGTGCGGTCGGCGCCGGAACCAGCGGGGTTCGCTCGACCTTCGGTCATCGCATCAAGGTGTGTAACCAATGGGGCTGTCGCCCACGGTGCGGCGGGCGCCGGAACCAGTGGGGCTCGCTTGAACCTTCGGTTCTCACATTGAGTACGTAGCCAATGGGTGTGGGTGGGGTCCGGGGAGGGGTGGGCTCCCCGGACCGGGGGGAATGGGGTTACTGCTGGATGGACCAGGTTTCGGGGGCGGTGTAGCCGTTGGCCCACATGCGCTCGATGGACTGGCGCTCCTGGGCGTTCGGGCTGGCGTTGTGGCAGGAGGTTCCGGCGCCGCCGCCGGACATCAGTTCTGAGCACGGGCCCTGGTAATGGTCCTTGAGGCCGAGTGCGTGGCCCGTCTCGTGCGCGGTGATGCGGACCTTGTCGTACTTGGCCATCTGCTGGAAGTCGATGTAGATCGTGCCCTGGCCGTGGCCGTTGGTCACCGCGTGCGAGCCCTGCTGGCCGTAGCTGCCCTCGACGTACCTCAGCGTGGCGCCCGCGCACTCCTTCAACTGGACGTTGCGCACGGACTCGTTCCACTTGCCGAGCCCGGCGATGATGTACTGGCGGAACTGCGGCGCGCCGGAGGTGCTGACGCAAACCGTCTTGGCGGCGGACGCACTCGACGTTTCGGCGGACGCGGAACTGGCGATCACCGGCATTACGAGAACCGCGACACCGACCGCGCCTGCGAACAGGGATTTGACGGACATCTGGAGAACTCCTTGTCACTGGGACGATTGACAAGGTTCACAGTGACGATGTCCTTTCCTCTGCGGTACATGCCAATGAAACATAGGCATCGCCTATACAGCGCCCTCAACGCCCCAACCAGCGCGGATGCGGTCAACCCCAGCGCGACCGAATAGTTCCCATTCACAATGCAGGTTGCCGAAAAGTCCCATCTGGTCCAGTTGGGCGAGTTCGTCTTGGTGCCGCGCACTCAGTCCTGGGCAGCGGCGGGGTGGAGTTCGCGGGACTTGTCCACCAGGTAGAGGTGTTCGGTTACGTGGAGGGTGCGGGAGTGGAGGTTCCTGCTGCCGCGGAAGGCGTTGTACTGGGTGGTGAACTCCGTGACGGTGCCCGCGGCGCGGAGTAGGTGTTGGAGGGCGGGAGGGGAGATGAAGCCCTCGTTGTTGGCGGAGATGAGGATGAAGCGGGCGGGGATGCGGGCCAGGAGGTCGGCCAGGAGGGCCGGGGCCTGCTTGCGGATGTTGTACGCGGAGCGGCGCCAGTTGGTGGGGATGCCGGAGATGGGGCTGATCTCGGTGGGCTCGGTGTAGTTGACCAGCAGGTTGAGCATGAAGTAGTTGGAGCCGTACGGGTGTTGGTTGTACGGCGGGTCCAGGTAGGCCAGGTCCAACTCGTCCAGTGCCTCGGGGAGGGTGTTGGCGTCTTGCTGGAGGACCGTGACAGCGCAAGAGAAGTTGCTCAGGACGGGGACACTGAGCCGGATCTCGCCCTTGATGCGGGATAACGCGTCCTTACCGCTACCGCCGAAGCGGCCGACGCCGGTGGTTCTGTCCTTGTAGAAGCCCTTGAAGAGGCCTGCGGTGTTGGTGTGTATCGATGCCGCTGACAGCAGTGGCCCGAGTAAGAGCGGCTGTAAGTCCGGTGGGGCTTGGCGGATCAGACAGGCGTAACTGTCGAGTCTTCGGGCGTTGCTGGTGGTGTAGAAGACGCGCTCCCCGGCCTCGATGTGGTCGTCGTCCGCTGGGGCATAGAGCTTGCGGATGAAGCCGTCGCCGGGGGAGAGGTCTACCTGACGGTTGAGGTCGCGGACGACCTGCTCCAGTGCCGGTAGATCTACCTCGTCAGCGTTGGTCAGGTAGCACTGGCTGACCACGCGCGCGTAGTCCTCAATGTCGTTGACCACCAGTGTGGACGCGTGTTGCTTGAGGGCGCGGGAGACGACACCGGAGCCGGAGAACGCGTCGAGAATGCGTAAGGGGCGACCAAGGTGCTCGCGGACAGCCCGGACGGCCGTGTCGATCGGGGCTAAGAGGCCGCGCTTGTTACCGAGGTAGGTAATCAGCTGGGTCCGCGGGTAGTCCGGGTTCTCTTCGGCCACATCAGTGCACGCGGGCGCGGATCTGGTCGCGGATGGCCGGTAGCCCGAACTCGCGCACGGCGGTCAGCACCTCGGCGGACAGGTTCGTGAACGGTCGGCCCGCCTCGATCTTCCACCACAGGTCGCCGATCGGTATGCCGGAGCCGACCAGCATCAGGTTGCCGATGCGCTCCTGCCAGCCGCCACCGGTGTGGCCTGCGGCCCGGGTGTACGGGCGGATGCGCAGCTGCGAGGCCCACTCGTCGGTGGCGTTGACGCTCAACGACAGGGTGAACCGGGTGGAGTAGGTGCTGGACTTGGCCGACTGCAGGATCGAGATCTGCCCGACGTGGGCGTTCTCCATCACCCGGAAGTGCCTACCGGTGCCGGATAGCCCCAACGCGCGCAGGCCGGGGGCGAGTCCGGTCTCGACCATCAGTCGGAACCACTCGTCCGCATTGCGCACCGCGCCCGCTTCCACGTAGCCCCCTGTTTGGGTCAGGCCGCCCACGCTCGGCATCCGACTGGTCACTCCGGAGTACTCCGATGACCCTATCCGGCGGACCGCGCCGTTCCTACCCATTCGTCGATCTCACGCCGGTTCGTGACCTGGTCGCCAACCACCACCGAGTGATGACGACACACACCGCGACGGTCTGGCGATATATGTAACACAGATCACACTGGCGATCTCACCCGTATGGGTGAGGTTGTCGCGGAAATGGCCGGAAATGTCGAAACCGCACGTCACGAGCGGCGGATGGTGTCGTCGCACCTACACGGACGGGTGAACAGCTGGAGGAGCCTCCCATGCCGCGCAGCACCCACCGGGCCTTCGTCGGTAGGCTCGGGGAGATCAGTATGACCGTCGCGCTCGTCGACGGCGTCCCCTTGTTCCGCGAAGGCCTGTCCGCCCTAGTCCTCCGCACGCCCGGGTTGCGCTGGCTCGGCGCGACCGACACCCCGCAGAGCGCCCTAGGGTTCACCGAGCGGTTCCGCCCCGACGTGGTTCTTATCGACTCCGGCCTAGACACCCGCGGACACCTGTCGACCTCCTTGTGCGCCGCGTGCCCCAACCTCGCCGTGTTGATCCTGGTCCGCGAGGCGCACCGGACCACCCAGTACGTGGCCACCGCGATCACCGCCGGTGTGCACGGGGTCATCCAGCGCTCGGTAGAGCCACCGCAGGTCGTCGAGGCGATCCGCGCGGTCCACGAGACGCGCCGCTACCTCGACCCCGGTCTCGCCGCCACGGTCGCCGCGCCGCGCACCCGCCTGGCGAGGGTGGCCGACGACCTGCAGCCACTGTCGCGCCGGGAGTTCCAAGTGCTGCAGCTGATCGCCGACGGACTGGAGAACCAGGCCATCGCCAAGGTCCTGTTCGTCTCGGTGGAGACCGTCCGGACGCACGTCAAGAGCATCCTGCGCAAGTTCGGCGCCCGGGACCGCACCCATGCCGTCGCGGTGGCGTTCAAGTCGGGTGTGCTCATCGCTCCGATCCGCCGACCCCGCACCGGAACGTGAGATCTCGACCACTGACCGGGTGAACGGGCCCCCGCGCCTTGCCGCTCCTACCGACCGGTAATAGACTCAAGTTACCGATGAGTAGCCGCTGCTCACGAGCGTGACACACGGAGCGACGAGATGGGCCACTACAAGAGCAACGTCCGCGACCTTGAGTTCAACCTGTTCGAGGTGTTCGGCGTCGGGGACCGGCTCGGCAAGGGCGTGCTGGCCGAGTCCGACGAGGAGACCGCGCGCGGTGTGCTCAGCGAGTTGAACAAGCTCGCCGTGGGGCCGCTGTCCGAGTCGTTCGTCGACGCCGACCGCAACCCGCCGGAGTACGACCCGAAGACCTTCAGCGCCACGCTGCCCGAGTCGTTCAAGAAGTCGTACCAGCAGCTGTGGGACGGCGAGTGGTGGCGGCTCGGCCTGACCAACGAGCTGGGCGGCTTCGGCCTCCCGCCGACGGTCCAGTGGGCGGCCTCCGAGCTGATCCTGGGCGCGAACCCGGCACTGTTCATCTACCTGGCCGGGCCGAACTTCGCGATGGTGGTGCACAACAACGGCACCAAGGAGCAGAAGCGCTGGGCCCGGCTGATGATCGACCGCGGCTGGGGCGCGACCATGGTGCTGACCGAGCCGGACGCCGGTTCCGACGTGGGCGCGGGCCGCACCAAGGCGGTCAAGCAGGACGACGGCTCGTGGCATATCGACGGGGTGAAGCGGTTCATCACCTCGGGTGACCAGGACCTGACCGAGAACATCGTGCACCTGGTGCTCGCCCGCCCCGAGGGCCACGGTCCGGGGACCAAGGGGCTGAGCCTGTTCCTGGTGCCCAAGTTCCACTTCGACACCGAGACCGGCGACCTCGGCGAGCGCAACGGTGCGTTCGTGACCAACGTCGAGCACAAGATGGGCCTCAAGGTCTCAACGACCTGCGAGGTGACCTTCGGCCAGCACGGCACCCCGGCCAAGGGCTGGCTGCTCGGCGAGGTGCACAACGGCATCGCGCAGATGTTCCAGGTGATCGAGTACGCCAGGATGATGGTCGGCACCAAGGCGATCGCCACGCTGTCCACCGGCTACCTGAACGCGCTGGAGTACGCCAAGGAGCGCGTGCAGGGCGCCGACCTGCCGAACATGCTGGACAAGACCGCACCCAGGGTCACCATCACCCACCACCCGGACGTGCGACGCAGCCTGATGCTGCAGAAGGCGTACGCCGAGGGCCTGCGCGCGGTGTACCTGTACAACGCCACGTTCCAGGACCAGCTGTGGACCCGCGAGGGTGACGAGGAGTCGCTGAAGCTCGCCGAACGGGTAAACGACCTGCTGCTCCCGATCGTGAAGGGCGTCGGCTCCGAGCGCGCGACCGAGCAGCTGGTCCAGTCCCTGCAGACCCTGGGCGGCTCCGGCTTCCTGCAGGACTACCCGCTAGAGCAGTACATCCGCGACTCCAAGATCGACTCCCTGTACGAGGGCACCACCGCCATCCAGTCGCTGGACTTCTTCTTCCGCAAGATCATCCGCGACAAGGGCCAGGCGCTGGCGTTCGTCGCCGGGGAGATCACCAAGTTCCTCGAGACCGACAACGGCCGCCTCAAGCGCGAACGCGAACTGCTCAAGCAGGCCCTCGAAGACGTCCAAGGCATCCTCGGCGCCATGGTCGGCCACCTGACCGCGTCCCAAGAGGAACCCCGCAGCATCTACCGAGTCGGCCTGCACAGCGTCCGCCTCCTCATGGCCACCGGCGACCTCCTCGTCGGCTGGCTCCTGCAGCGCCAAGCCGAAATCGCCCTGACCCACCTGGACGCCGGGGTCACCGGACGGGACAAGTCCTTCTACGAGGGCAAGGTGGCGGTCGCGTCGTTCTTCGCCAAGAACGTCCTGCCGGAGTTGTCCGCCGCCCGCAAAATCGTCGAAGCCGCCGACCTGGACCTGATGGACCTCGACGAAGCCGCGTTCTAGGCACCCGCTTCTCGATGGCCCGCCACCCTCCCCGGTGGCGGGCCATCGCCCGTTACGGTGCAGCTGTACAGAAGCGGAGGGCATCCATGGGCTACCGAGCCATCGCGGACGCGCTACGGCAGCGGATCGACTCCGGCGAACTCCAGCCGGGTGACCGGATCCCCAGCGAGAACGAACTGATGGCGGCCCACGGGGTGGAGCAGCCGACCGCTCGCCGGGCGCTGGACGTGCTGAAGAACGAGGGGTTGATCGTCGCCCGCCGGGGCGCTGGGACGTTCGTGCGCGAGTTCAACCCGTACCGCCGCGTGTCACCGAGTCGCTTGCAGGGCGGACCGGTGTGGGCGTCCGATGACCACCAGCGATTGCCGACTGTCGAGGACTTGGCGATCTCGGAAGAGACCGCGCCGCCACACATCGGGCACG
This sequence comes from Actinokineospora globicatena, assembly GCF_024171945.1. GTDB lineage: Bacteria > Actinomycetota > Actinomycetes > Mycobacteriales > Pseudonocardiaceae > Actinokineospora > Actinokineospora globicatena. Next base: position 1,125,875 of record NZ_JAMTCR010000002.1, on the reverse strand, counting down.
TGCTGTCGACCGAGACGGTGCTGGTCCGACGGCGCAAGTACGTCGTCGAGGACCGCCCCATCCAACTCGCCGAGACCTACTACCCGGCCGACGCGGTTCGTGGCAGCCGGATCACCGCACCAGACACCGGCCCCGGCGGCGCATACGCCCGCCTCGCCGAACTAGACCTGAAACCGGTGCGGTTCCGCGAAGAACTCCGCTCCCGCATGCCCCGAGCCAACGAAACCTCAGCGCTCCGACTCGCCCAGGGAACACCGGTCATCTGCATCACCCGCACCGCCTGCACAGCAGACGACGTCGCGATCGAAGTGAACGAGATGACCCTGGACGCCAGCGCGTACATCCTGGAGTACAACCTCGTTGCGGTGGCTTGAGGCCGCGAACCCACGAGAACGACGAAGCCTAACTCCGGCAACAGAGTCTACCGAATTGCGCGTCAACCTACCGGTGGGGCGTAGCTCAAAGCCGGTACAAACGCTTCGACGGCTGTACCGGCTCCACGGTCAGGTGCGGTGGGCCTTGGCTGCGGCGATGGCGTAGATGCCGAAGGCGGCGAAGCCTGCGGCGACGACCACCAGTAGGACGGTGCCGAAGGGCTGGTCGGCGAGGGTGCGGAGGGCTGAGTCGAGGCCTCCTGCTTCGGCGGCGTTGGCGTCGAGGGCGGCGATGCCCAGGAGGGTGCCGACGATGGCGATGCCGAGGCCCTTGGCGATGTGGCCGACCATGCCGAGCTTCTCGACCCAGTGGGATTTGGGGAGTTCGCTGGTGTCGAGGTCCTTCATGAAGGACTTGCGGACACCGGAGACGATGCTGGCTATGCCTGCGCCGATGACGATGAGGGCGACCAGGCCGACGATGAAGCGGCCCGCGGGGAGTTCCATGAGGCGGGCGGTCATCTCCTTCTGCTTCTCGTCGCCGCTCTGGCTGCCGTTGCCGGAGGCGATGCGGATGGCGGCGATGCCGAGGGAGATGCCGACGACGCCGCGGACGGCGGCGCCGATGCGCTTGAAGGTGCGCTTCTTGCCGTCGTGCCACTGGTAGCTGACGGCGGCCATCAGCAGTTGCCAGACGCCGAAGGCGAGCAGGCCGATGGCGAGGACCCACAGGACCACCGCGCCGAACGAGGTGCTGGCGATCTCCTGCAGCGCCCCCGTCTGGTCGGCTTCCTGGCCCCCGCCGCCGAACGCGACCTGGAGGGCCAGGTACGCGATGATCACGTACACGGCGCCGTAGCAGGCCATGCCCGCGCGACCGAGCCCCTTCACCACGCCGTTGTGGTGCGCGGTGTGCACTGCGCTGGTCATGCGCCCTCCTCGGTCACCTGGTCCGGGGATGACGTGTCACCTGATCGTGTGGCTCAAACGTGAAAGGCCCGGTGACCACGTGCGGTCACCGGGCCTTCGACGTCGGAAGGTCAGCCCGCGGGCGGCGGCACGGCGGGCGGCGGGCCGCAGACGATCTTTGGCTGCGGGTTGTACCGCACCGTGCGGGTGTCGCGGCGGATCTCGCGGCCGGTGCCCGCCTCGCGCAGGACGCGGGTGTCGGACGTGGTGAAGCCCGGCGCGCCGTTGCTGGGGGAGCACTTGCCGGTGGTCGGGCCCGGCTTCTCCTGCGGCGCGGTCTCCGCCGAGCGGCCGCCGGTGATCGACTCGACGTCGTAGCGCTTGGTGCCCCAGATCTTCACCGTGATCGACCCGGACGTCCAGATGGTCTGGATGGCCACCCCGGTCTGCGCGTCGTTGGTGAACTTGAGGTCGATGACGCTGCTGCCGTCGTGGTTCTGGAACACCGTCGCCTCGCGGGCGGCCGGGTAGCGGCTGATGTAGTAGCTGTGCTCCTTGTGGCCCGCGTCCTTGAGGCCGGAGAAGTACGCGGCGTTGTACAGCGTCGTGGCGAACTGCGAGATGCCACCGCCGACCTCGCGGCCGGGGGCGCCGTCCTTGATCACGCCCGCCTCGACGTAGCCCTGGGCCGAGGTGCGCGGACCGGTGAACCCGTTGAGGCTGAACGTCTCGCCCGGCTTGACGATGGCGCCGTTGACCTTCGCCGCGACGGTGCGGATGTTGATCCCGGAGTCGGTGGCGAAGCCCTTGGTGGTGAACTCGCCGATGACCTCCTTGATGCCGAGCTGGTTGGCCTGCTCGGTGGTCACCTTCGCCGGGGCCTTGGTGTACTCGACCTTGATCTCCCGGCCGTCCGGCTTCTTCAGCACGTCGAGCAGGGTGGCGAACGCGGTGTCGTACTTGACGCCGGTGCCGTCCACCGAGGGGGTGACCGTCGGCGCGCCGCCCTCGAAGACGACCTGCGCGTCCTTGCCCTCCTTCTCGGTGGGCGCGAGCTGCGGCTTGACCGCGTCGGTGACCTTGACCAGGTCGACCTTCGGGTTCAGGCCGCCGCCGTCGACCGGCTCGAAGGTCAGCGCGGCCGCGATCACCGCGGGTTCGATCTTGGCGTCCTTGCCGTCGCCCTTGACCACGACCGGCCCGGACACCGCGACCTTGGCGACCTCGAGCGCGGCGTGCACGCCCTCCGGCGTCGTCTTCACCGGCGTGGAGGTCACCGGCAGGGTCAGTGCCCCGCCATCGGCCCAGCCGTCGATGATGATCGACCTGGCCTTCGCGGTGTCGAGCTCCTGGCCGGGCGCGGGTTCGACCGCGACCGGGGTGGCGCCGTCGAACCGGATGCCGCCCTCGGCCGGTGCGCGCGTCCCGGCTTGCTTGAGCCGGTCGATGGCCCCGGTCAGCGCCTCGTCGTCGGTGGAGGTGACCACGCCGACCTCGCGGGTGCCGCCGAACAGCGACGACAGCCGGGTGAACGGGTTGAGCGGCTGGTCACCCGCCTGCTCCAGGGTGGCACCCCAGTTCAGCGTGAGCCCGGACCTGGCCGGGTCGAGCTTCTCCTCGACCGCGCCGATCTTGAGCGACACCGGCTGGGTGAGCCGCGGCTCGATCTTGTCCCGCAGCTCGCGCTCGGCCTCGACCTGCGACATGCCGCCGACCTCGACCCCGGCCACGGTCGTCCCGCGCGGCACGTCCCCGCTGCTGATCGCGAGGTCCAGGCCGTAGAGCACGGCCAGCGCGCCGACGACCGCGCCCGCGATGATGGCGGGCTTGCGGAAGCTCTTGCCCTTGGCGGGCTCCTGTTCCTCGTCCTGCTGTTCCGTCGGCGTGGCGAGCTTCTCGGTCGGACCGTCCAGCGGCGAACCCACCGACTGCGGTCCCACGTGCTGCGGCACCCGGGGCAACAGATCGGTCTGCTCGGTGTGCGACTCCGGCCATCTAGCCCCGTCAGGCCAATCCTGGTCCTGCGGCACGGCTCACCTTTCCCCTCAGAGGTACCCGATCAGAGGTACAACCCGGTCCCGTGTTCGGTGCGTTCGCTGGCTATGGCGTGCACGTCCCGCTCGCGCATCACCAGGTAGGCCTGCCCGTGGACCTCCACCTCGAACTGGTCCTCGGGGTTGAACAGCACCCGGTCGCCCACCTTCACCGTTCGAACGCCCGTCCCCGCCCCCACCACGTCCCCCCACGCGAGCCGCTTGGCGACCTGCGCGGTGGCCGGGATGACGATGCCGCCGGTGCTGCGCCGTTCCCCCTCCTCGGGGGTGAGCCGCACGAGGACCCGGTCGTGCAGCATCTGGATCTCGAGCTTCAGTTCCGGCACCGAGGAATGGTAACCGCCTGCTCGGGGTGGGCTTCCGACGTGGTCAGGGCTGCTCGTCGAGACCACCCATGACCAGCGGCAGCCGGTGCGCGCCGGTGTCGGTCACCCGGACGGGGACACCCCAGTCCTGCCTGGTCAGGTGGCACGCGGCGTGCTCGGTGCCGTCGTCGTCGCAACTGGCGGCCTGCGCGACGACGTGCAGGACGCCCTCCGCGACACCGGCGGCGATGGTCAGCTTCCGGGTGAGGTCGGTGCCGACGCCCGCGCCGTCGGCGAGCAGCTCCGGCGGCGACGAGGTGATCTCCAACCGGGTCGACGGGCCGTACCGCTCGTCGAGCTTCTGCCCCGGCGGCGCGGAGAACACCACGGCGAGGTCGAGCACCCCGGCGGCGATGTCGGTCGGCGGCCTGCGGACCTGGTGCGCCTCGCCGTCGACCAGGTGGGCCTTCGCGACGGGGCGGGACAGCCGGTGCGCGGCGGACTCGACGACGACCAGGTCGCCGTCGAGCAGGACGGCGCCAGAAGGCTCGGCGAGGCCGGTGGCCAGGGTGCTGACCTCGTTGGTGGCCGGGTCGAACCGGCGGATGGCGCCGTTGTAGGTGTCGGCGACGGCGACCGAGTGGTCGGCCAGGACGGTCACGCCGAGCGGGTGCTGCAGGAGGGCTTGGTCGGCCGGGCCGTCGCGGTGGCCGAAGTCGAACAGGCCCTTGCCGACGGCGGTGTGCACGGTGCGGTCGGCGTCGATCCAGCGCAGCGCGGAGGTCTCGGAGTCGACGAGCCAGAGGCGGTCACCGTCGACCGCGAGCCCGGAGGTCTGGGCGAAGAAGGCCTCCTCGGCCGGACCGTCGCTGAGGCCTTCGACGGTCGTGCCCGCGAACCGGCTGACGTGACCGGTGCGCGGGTCGAACAGGCCGAGCGTGTGGTTGCCCGCCATCGCGATGACCAGGCCGCCCGCGGGCTCCCACCAGACGAGGTCCCACGGACTGGTCAGGTCGATCTCGAGACCGGGACCGTCGGTCGGTCCGTTGCGCCATTGCAGGCCGGTGCCCGCGATGGTCGTGACCTCGCCGGTGTCGGTGTTGATGCCGCGCAGGAGGTGGTTGACGGTGTCGGCGACCACCAAGTGATAGCCCACGTCGAGGTGCTCGGGCAGCACGGCGACGGCGGAGGGCTCGGAGAAGGTGGGCTCGGTGCCGTCCTGCCTGCCGCGCGCGCCGGTGCCGTAAGAGGTCACGACAGCGTCGTCCTTGAGCTCGACGATCCGGTGGTGCGCGGTGTCGGCGACGAGCACGGTGCCATTGGCGGTCGCGATGGCCTTCGCGGGGAACCGGAGCTCGGTCTCAGCGGGCGGCGGCGGGACGTACGGACCGTCACCGCGGTGCAACGTCCCCTTCGCCTCGTGCTCGGCCACCACCTCGGCGATCACCCTGCGCAACGCCTCCGCATGCCCCTCACCAGCGGCAACGTGCACCACATAACCCTCGGGGTCGACCAGCACGAGCGTCGGCCACGCCTTGACCGCGTACGCCTGCCAGGTGGTCAACTCCGGGTCGTCCAGCACGGGGTGGTGCACCTCGTACCGCTCCACCGCCGCCCTCAGCGCCTGCTCATCCGCCTCGTGCACGAACTTCGGCGAGTGCACCCCGACGGTCACCAGCACGTCCTTGAACTCCTCCTCGACGGGGCGGAGCTCGTCGAGCACGTGCAGGCAGTTGATGCAGCAGAAGGTCCAGAAGTCCAGGAGCAGGACCTTGCCGCGGAAGTCACCGAGGTGCAGGTCCTTGTCACCGGTGTTCAACCACCCGCGCCCGATGAGTTCGGCAGCGCGGGACAGACGACGGGGCTGTGCTGTGCTCACGCGGGAATCCAACACCAGGAGGCATCGAGCTTGTTCCGTTGCCCACCATCCGGGTGCTCGACCTTTCGTTTCGTTCGTTTCGGCGTAAGCTGGCGAGCATGACAGCGATCGCGGGCGAGCGGACCGTGCTACCTCCAGACAGTCCGGAGGTCCTGTCCCCGTGGGTTCGCGCGCTGGCGCACGGGCACGACGGCCCAGCGACACTCGTCGCACCTGATGGCACAGAACTGCAGGTCCCCGCAGAGGTGTTCGAGGTGCTCCGCGACGTTGTCGTTGCCATGTCGCAGGGCCTGGCGATCACCGTCGCACCGCAACACACGGTGCTCACCACGAGTGAGGCCGCTCACCTGCTGGGCGTCTCCCGCCCAACGCTGGTACGCCTTCTCGAAGCTGGGGACATCCCCTACGAGCAGCCGAACCGACACCGCAGGGTGCGGTTGGCAGACGTGCTCGCCTATCAGGAGCGCGCCCGACGGGCCCGCGCCTCCGGACTGGACGAGATGGTGCGCAGTGGCGAAGACAGCGGTCTGTACGACCTGCCCTTAGAAACACCGATCGAGCGAACCCCACTGGACGACGACGCACACGAGTGAGACTTGTACCCCGCCTTCCTCGACACCTGTGTCCTCCTCAAGCCCTACGTGTGTGACACGCTGCTGACCATCGCCGAGTCCGGCCTGTTCCGCCCACTGTGGTCCATCGGCGTCCTGGACGAGCTGGCCAGGAACCTCGCCAAACGGGGCCTGTCGGAGGCGCAGGTGAGCCATCGGATTGAGCAGATGACCCACCACTTCTCCGATGCGAACGTCACCGGCTACGAGCACCTCGTGCCCGCCATGGAGAACGACCCCAAGGACCGCCATGTTCTCGCGGCAGCCGTCCGCGGCGGGGCGGCGTCGCTGGTGACCGAGAACCTGAAGGACTTTCCCAAGCACGCGCTTGACCGCTACGGCATCGCGGCTGTGCACCAGGACGAGTTTCTCCAAGACCAGCTCGATCTCTCTCCGCGCCTGGTGTCAGCCGCGCTCCAGCGGCAGGTGTCCCGGCACCGCAAGTACCCGCGCTCCGTCGACGACCTGCTCGACGTCCTCGGCAACGAGGGCAACGGCTGCCCCGGGTTCGCGGCTGAAGCACGGCACGTGAGCGCCGGTGGCATGTGGAGAAGCTGACCTGGTGGTAACAGGAGGTCCAGAAGTCCAGCTGTGCTCACGCCGGGATTCAACAGCCCTGCGGTTCCGGGTTGGTCCCCGGCCCAGGATTTGGGAGACCGCCTAGATCTGCCGCCACTGGACGCAGGTGGGGCGAGCGGCGGTGGTGAGGAACTCCTTGAGGGCCTGGGTGAATACATCGAAGCTGACTCCGCTGCCTGCTTCGAACTCCGTGTGGTCGTAGTGGCGCGCGGGGGAAGCGGGATCGCCGATGGGGACGCTGTAGGGGTGTTCTGGGCAGAAGTGCGACAGGTAGCCGAATCCGCTGTGGACGAGCGCCCAGAGCAGGTGGTCGGGGACCGTGTTGCCGCTGAACTCGGAGATGACGAGCGGGCGGTCCAGGTGGACGACCATCGCCGGGTTCGCGCTGGGCTCGGACAGCAGGGCGACCAGACGGCCGACATCCTGCGGGGTATGGGCGACCAGCGCGCCATCGGCGGGGAGTTCCCGCGGGTCGTAGATCTCCCACGTGGCCCGGAAGCTCATCCCTCTCCTCGTGCAGCTCGTGCGGCCGGACTCGTCGAGCAGGTTTGACCAGCGAAAACGACTTCGACGAGGCATTGGGTGGGAGTTACTGTGCCGGGGTGACCGACCACGGCGTCAAGTATCCCTACTTCCGGCTCAACATCGTGCCGGTGGTGCTGTCGCTGGCCAATCCGCCTTGGCAACGGGAGGTGTGGTTGTGCCCCGACGAGGTCGAGAGCCTCGACCACGTCGTCCACGTGCTGTTCGACGACTTCTGCGACGCCGACGATCCACAGCGCTACCTCGGGGTCTGCTTGCGCACGCAGGAGGAGGTCGACCTCATGGCGAAGCTCGGTGCGGCCTTCTCCACCGTCAGTGGCGCGATTGCGGGCGGTGCCACGGACGAGGCGTTCCTGGAGCACGAGGGTTGGGCGGAGGTCGTGGCGGCGGCGGGGCGCTTGGCGCAGGCGATGGTCCGCAACGACCAGCGGGCGCTGGCGATGCTGGACGACGCGGGGCACCGGTGGCCGGATGGCTGACCGTCAGGAGGTTCGGCGGAGCATGCGGGTTATGCCTGCGGCGACGGTGGTGGCGAGGATCCAGCCGAGGGCTATGAAGACGGCGGAGATCCATTGGGAGGGGCCGTCGACGGTCCACTTGTTCTTGTGGCCGAAGTCGACGATGGGGACCAAGAGGTCGAGGGTGTAGAGGACCGGGTTCCAGACGAGGTGGTCGTCGGCGTTGGCCTCGTGGGGGACGGGGACGGCGGAGAACCAGAGGGTTCCGGCGATGAGGAAGGCGAAGAGCCAGGCGAGGGCTCGGGTGGGGCGGTAGCCGTAGCCGACCATCCAGCGTTGGAGCCAGCTCCAGAGGCGGATGCCGGGGGCGGCCAGGCGGGCGCCGTCGGCGAGGGCGTTGTAGCGGCGGCGTTGTTTCTCCACCAGGACGGTGGCCGCGTGTTCCTCGTTGCCCGCCGAGCGGAGCATGTGGGCGAACTGCTCGTACGGCCCCGGCCGGTACACGTCGCGCATGCCCGCGCGGAGCCAGCGCAGGCGGCGTTCGATCTCGGCGTCGTCGTCGAGTTCGACCGGGGTGGTGAGGGCGTCGTAGCGGAAGTCCTCGAGTTCGATGCGGCCCTGGGCGCACCAGAACTTCTCGTTGTCGGCGAGGAACGCGCAGCGGGCGTGGCGCAGGTCGATGCGGCCCCGGGGTGGGGACGCGACGTCGAGGCGGAGTTCCTGGGTCTGGATGCCGAAGGCGTTGAGGGCGACCAGGTCGCGGTCGTTGCCGAGTTCCGCGCCGTGGAAGTTGGTCTCCCGCAGGATCTCCGCGCGGCGCATGCGGATCTCGCCGTGCGCGGCGAACGGTTCGGCGCAGATCAGGTCGCGGCCGATGTGGGACACGCGCAGGTCAAGCGATGGCTTCGGGGACGAGTCGCGGGCGTAGCTGCCCGGGGCGACGAACCGGCTGCCGCGCAGGTCGAGGTTCGCGCCGACCTTGGCGCCCGGCAGCAGGACCGAGCCGAACACCAGCAGCGAGCGGCCGTCGAGGTTGCCGCCGACGGAGAACCGCCTGCCCTCGATGGCGTCGCCGTTGCGGTTGCTCAGCACCGCGCGGTCGAACAGGACGCTGCCCTGCACCTTCACGTCGACCAGGCGGATCTGCCCGGCGACCCGCGCGTCCCTGGCGTCGATCCCGCCGCGGACCTCGGTGCCGTCCAGGTGCAGCGCCCGGTCCGGGTACGGCCCCGGGCCTGCCCCGTCCTGCTCGACGAACGTCTCCTGCCCGCCGGACAGGTCGACCCGCGCGTGCGACAGGCGCAGGGAGCCGCCGATGTGGGCGTTGACGATGCGAACCGTGCCGCTGCTCGTGAAGTCGCGGTCGAGGTTGACGTTGCCGTCCACCCTGGACCGATCGGCGACGAGGGTGGCGTTGGGGTCGAAGAACGGGTCGTCCGGGGGCACCGGGCGGGAGTGCTCGGTGCGCGGGGTGAGCCGGGCGCCGCGCAGGGAGAAGTCGCTGTCGACGCGGGCGCTGGGCAGGAACAGCTGGCCGTCGCAGCGGAACGGGGTACCGGTGCGCGGGTCGGCCGTCAGGTGCAGGTTGCCGCCGACCTGCAGGCCGTTGCCGTTCATGGCGATGCCGCGCGGGTTGTCCAGGTGGGCACCGGCGAAGTTGAGGTTGCCGCCGCTGCGCAGGCCGGGGATGCGGACCTCGCCCCTGGCGACGAGGTTCGGCGCGAGCAGGGCGCCCGCCAGGTGCAGCCGGTCGCCGTGCAGCGCGGGGCCCTTGGTCGGGGCGAGGGTGGCGCCGGAGAGCACGAGGGTGCCGTGGATCTCGCCGTCGGTCAGGTCGAGGCTGCCCGCGATGACGGTCCCGCCGACGAACTGCAGGTCGTTGTCGCTGCGCAGGTTGCGGCCCTGCAGCCCGGGTAACCAGCAGTCGCGGAACTCGACCCCGGCCAGCCTGGCCTGGCGCACGTCCGGCGGTTGCTCGAACCGGCAGCGCACGAACTCCAGCAGGTACGGGAACTCCACCGCGCGCAGGTCGAGCGGACCCACCAGGTAGCGGTCACTGACGCTGACCACCGGAACCGTCGTCGGTCTGCGCCGCCGCAGCACGCCGCCGTTCTCCGGGTCCACCCGGCGCACGACGTCGGCGGCCTGCATGACGGCCCACGCGGGCGGGTCGGGGGAGTGCGGGTCGAGCACACCCCCGACCTCGTCGGTGTCACGTCCGGCCACGGCGTCCCCCTCCCCTCCAGAGGAGAACGCACACCGGTGACGCTTCGTTCCCGCGTTGTTACTCCGAGCGGTTGATCGGATCCAACACCCGGGCGAGGAACGTCTTGGTCCGTTCGTGCCGCGGGGCGGCGATGACCTGGGACGGCGGCCCCTGCTCGACCACGACGCCGCCGTCCATGAACAGGACCTTGTCGGCGACCTCGCGGGCGAACTGCATCTCGTGCGTGACCACCAGCATGGTCATGCCCTCGGTGGCGAGCTGCCGCATCACCCCGAGCACCTCGCCGACCAGCTCCGGGTCCAGCGCCGAGGTGGGCTCGTCGAACAGCATCACCTCTGGCCCCATCGACAGCGCGCGGGCGATGGCGACCCGCTGCTGCTGACCGCCGGAGAGCGTGGCCGGGTAGACGCGTGCCTTGTCGGCTACGCCTACCTTCTCCAGGTTCTCCATCGCGGTCCGCTCGGCGTCAGCCTTGTCGCGCTTAAGGACCTTGCGCTGGGCGATGGTGAGGTTGTCCAGCACGGTGAGGTGCTGGAACAGGTTGAACTGCTGGAACACCATGCCCACGCGGCGGCGGGCGGCGTTGATGTCGCAGTCGGGGTCGGTGATCTCGGCACCGTTGACCACGATCGTGCCGCTGTTGGGCTGCTCGAGCAGGTTCACACAACGCAGCAAGGTGGACTTACCGGAGCCGGACGGCCCGATGACGCACACCACCTCACCGGACTCGACCGTGGCGTCGATGCCACGCAGGACCTCCAGGTCGCCGAACGACTTGTGCAGGTCGATGATCTGGACAGCGCTCACCGGGGGCTCACCTGGCCTTCTGTTGCTTGGCTTCCAGCCGCCGCACCACGTAGCCCAGCGGCAGGGTGATCACCAGGTAGGCGGCACCGGCCAGCACGAGCGGGGTGGAGTCGGCGTACTCGGTGGCCAGGTCGCCGCCGAACTTCGACAGCTCGGTGGTCAGCGAGGTCACGCCGAGCACGAACACCAGCGAGGAGTCCTTGAACAGCAGGATCAGCTCGTTGGTCAGCGGCGGGATCACGATCCGCAGCGCCTGCGGGATGATGATCGACACCATCGCCCTGGTGTGCGACATGCCCAGCGAGCGGGCCGCCTCCATCTGCCCGCGCGGCACCGCCTGGATGCCCGCGCGGAACGTCTCGGCCATGTACGCCGAGGCGACCAGGCCGAGCGCGACGGCGACCGTGCCGTACTGGTCGAACGGGAACTTCATCCCGGGGAACGCGACCGGCAGGCCGAACCCGAAGATCAGGAAGACCACCAGGGCGGGCAGGCCGCGGAAGACCTCGATGTAGGCCAGGGCGACGCCCCGGTACACCGCGATCGACGACAGCCGCATCAGCGCGACGACCAGCCCGAGCACGAAGCCGACCACGTAGGCCGACAGCGTGTAGATGACGGTGTTCTTGAGCGCGATGGTGATCAGCTCGGGGAACGCTTCCTTCGCCACGTCGAGGTCGGCGAAGTTCTCCACCACCGCCTTCCAGTCGGCGGCGAGGGCGACGGCGACCACGACCGCGGCGAACACCGCGTACTGCACGCCGCGGCTGATCCGCTGCCGCTTGCGCGGGCTGAGGCGGGCCCGGGGTGCCGGACCCGCCTCCTGGCCGTGGCTCACGAGCCGGACGGGGTCGACTTGGGCTTGGAGCCCATCCACTGCTCGTACGACTTGGCCCAGGTGCCGTCCTTGATGGCGGCGGCGAGGGCGTCGTTGAGGGTCTTGAGCAGCTCGGGGTTGCCGCCCTTCTTCACCGCGATGCCGTACTGCGCGCCGGTCTCGATCTCGGCACCGATCTCGAACTTCTCGCCGAGGCCCTGCTTCTTGAGCCACTCGTTGACCACGGGCAGGTCCTGCAGCACCGCGTCGACCTGACCGGCCTGGTAGGCCTGCAGCTGCTTGCCGGAGTCCTCGAACTCGGTCGGCGTGAAGCCCTTCTCGGTGGCGTAGTCGAGGCTGGTCGTGCCGCGCTGCACGCCGATCTTCTTGTCCTTGAGCTGGTCGAGGCTGGTGATGCCGGAGCCCTTGGGCACCAGCAGCGCGATGACCTCGTCGAAGTACGGGTTGGTGAAGTCGAGGTTCTGCTTGCGCTCGTCGGTGATCGTCATGCCCGCGGCGGCCACGTCGCACTTGCCGGAGTTGAGCGCGGCGCCGCTCTTGATGACGTCGAACTGGATGTCGACGATCTCCTGGGTGACGCCGAGCTTCTTGGCCGCGAGGTCGACCATGTCGACGTCGAAGCCGACGGTCTTGTCGCCCTGCTTGAACTGGAACGGGGGGTACGGCAGGTTCGTGCAGGTCTTGATCTTGCCTGCCTCCACGAGCTTGACCCCGTTCGCCGCGGTGTTGCCGCCGCTGGAACCGGTGGAGCCGCCGTCGGAGCTGCCGCAGGCCACGACCGCGAGTGCGAGCGCGGGCAGCAGGGCGAGCACCTTCAGCTTGGATCGACGCGCCACGGTGTCACTCCTCATTCATCTCAGGTGCGAGGTGGGACGCATACTGCCATCCAGTGCCGAAACTGTGCACTACTCGTCGGTTTGTCACATGTACGCATCCTATTTGTTGCGTAGACGAGACGCCGGACGCACTTTTTCCCGCTTCCCACCCCTGTTGCCGAAAGATGCGCGGCAACCGGCCCCCCGGACGCGAGGGGTACCGCGCTGTGAGATCCCTCGTCGAGTCCGCATCGCAACTGATCGCGAACAGATGGTGCCGGGGGTGGTTGTCGCCAGATGCCACTACGCTTCCCATACGTGGACGGTGATCTGCCCTACGAGCGCGTGATTCCCGCCGACCGGTGGCTCGGCTCCCTGCTGGCAGGCGCGGTCGGCGACGCCCTGGGTGCGCCGATCGAGTTCCTCTCCATAGACGAGATCCGCGGCCGCTTCGGCGAGGCGGGGGTAACCGGCTATGAGGAGGCCTACGGCGGCCGAGGCCGGATCACCGACGACACGCAGATGACCCTCTTCACCCTAGAGGCGATGATCAGGGGTCACCTGGGAAGACGTCTCATGTTCTTCGAGCAGCAGCCCGCGTCCGTGATCCAGCACGCCTACCAGCGCTGGTACCACACGCAGGGCACCCCGTGGCACCAAGCCGGGGGCTCTTACGCCATGGAAGCCGAGCCCGACGGTTGGCTTATCCGTGAGCGAGGGCTCTACCACCGCCGTGCACCCGGGGCGACCGTTCTTACCTCGCTCAAGGGCTTCGCGGCTGGCGCGGACCGGGGCACCCTCTCGCACCGCATCAACGACTCGAAGGGCTGCGGCGCGGTCATGCGGGCCGCCCCGTGCGCGTTGTGGTCCGAGGACCCGCTCGACTCGTTCGTCGTCGCCGCCCAGTCCGGCGCGCTGACCCACGGCCACCCCAGCGGCTACCTCACCGCGGGCGCCTTGGCCTTCCTGGTGCACCGCCTGCTCGACGGCACCGACCTGCCCACCGCGATCGCCGAGGTCCGCGCCGAGCTGGTCACCTGGGAGGAGTCGGCCGAGACCGTCGACGCCATCGACGACGCCGTCGACATGGCCGGTCGGGGCAGGCCGAGCGCGGAGACGCTGGCCAAGCTCGGCGGCGGCTGGGTCGGCGAGGAGGCGCTGGCCATCGGCCTGTGCGCGGCGCTGGTGGCCGACGACCTGGCCGACGGGCTGCTGCTGGCGGTCAACCACTCCGGCGACAGCGACTCCACCGGCGCCATCTGCGGCAACCTGCTCGGCGCCGCGCACGGGGTCGGCGCGCTGCCCGCCGAGTGGCTCGCCGGGCTGGAACTGCGCGAGGTCATCGAGGAACTCGGCCGGGACGCGCTGATCGAGTTCAGCCCGACCAACTCGCTGGAGCACCCGGGCTGGCGGGAGCGCTACCCGGCCTGGTGAGTGTGCCGAAGGGACTGACAAGGCTGGCGCCTTCGTGGACACTGGCCGCGCCATCGCCACCGAGCAAGCCGGGGAGCACGCGTGAGCCAGCCGTCATTCGGCGGGGACGGATTCCAGACCGAGCAGGAGCTGCGCCGCTGGTCGGCCGGTGTCGCTGCCAAGGCGGAGCGCTACCAGGAGATGCAGACCGAGGTGGCCGCCGTGTCGGTGACCGAGTCCTCACGCGAGGACTTCGTGTCGGTCACGGTTGACGCTACCGGCGCGGTCACCGACCTCGTGATCAGCGAGCGTTCGCGTGAGATCAGCGGCGCCGAGCTGTCGGAGCTGGTCCTGCGCACAATGCGGTTGGCCCAGTCGCGCATCACCGAGCAGGTCGCCGAGGTCATGACCCGCACCGTCGGCGACGACCCGCAGACCGTGGCCGCCGTGGTCGACTCCTACCGCGCGAGGTTCCCGGAACCGGAGCCCGAGCCCGAGCGTCCAACCGCGAGCACTGTCGACGAGATGCGCCTGGGGCGGGTCGACGACGGTGATGAACCACCGAGACAGCGACCTGGCCGTTCGACCCGCCCGAGCCACGACGACCCGGACGACGACAATCCGGACGACGACTGGGGCGGACCCTCCATCCTGCGCTGAGAAGGAGTCCAGCGGTGCCCGACGGATACGGCGTCCTCATTGATGAGCTCGGCGCGCACGCAGGCAGGCTCGACGCGCTCAACGACCGGCTGGAGCAGGCGTTCGACGCGGCCAACCAGGTGCACCTGGGCAGCCAGGCGTACGGGGTGATCTGCCAGTTCTTCGTGCCGATCGTGCAGGCGGTCAGCCAGCCCGCGGTCGACTCGATCCGCGAGGCGTCGTCGACCATGGACGCGACCGCGGGCGGCGTTCGCGAAACCGCGGGCTCTTACGACAACACCGAGCGCGCCAACACCCAGCCCTTCTCGGGCGGTGCCCGGTGACGAACCCCCTGGTCGCGGCACGCGAGGACTCCACCAAGGGCTACACCGGCATCGGGCTGGTCGAGTCGGCCGCCGACATCTACAACGGCGTGCAGAACGGGTCGTGGGTCGAGGGCGGTCTCGGCGCGCTCGGCGGCGGCCTCGAGGTGCTGTCGCTGGCGCTCGACCCGATCGGCACCCTGGGCCAGTACGCGATCTCCTGGGTGATCGAGCACGTCGCCCCGCTGCGCGACGCGCTGAACTGGCTGGCCGGTGACGCCGACCAGATCGCCGCGTACGCCGCGACCTGGAAGAACGTGTCGCAGGCGGTCGGCGGGATCGCCACCGACTTCGGCACCGAGGTCGCCAACGGCACCTCGGCGTGGACCGGCCCGGCCGCCGACGCCTACCGGGCCAACACCGCGGCGCAGGGCGAGCACATCACCGCGGCGGCCAGCGGGGCCGGGACGATCGGCACCGTCGTCGAGGTGGTCGGCGCCCTGGTCGGCGTGGTCCGCGGGATCGTGCGCGACCTGGTGGCCGAGTGCATCTCGACGCTGCTGCTGCGGCTGCCGCAGTGGCTGGCCGAGGCCGGGTTGACGCTGGGCCTGGCCACCCCGCACATCGTCGCCTCGGTCGGCGCGCTGGTGGCGAAGTGGGTCGGCCGGATCACCGACGTGATCACCAAGCTGATCCGGTCGGTGGAGAAGCTGCGGCCGATCCTGGCCAAGCTCGGCGAGATCTGGGAGGCGATCAAGTCGGGGCTGCGCGGTCTGCGCACCAAGCCGCACGGCGCTGACACCCCCTCCGCGCCGGACGCCGTTCGCAACGCTCCCGCGCCGGTCGACGCGCCGTCGACGACGGGGCAACCGAACCTGACTACCCCGAACACACCGAACTCTCCGTCAACGTCGACGGCCCCGAGCGGGTCATCGACTCCGACGACGACAACGAGCAGCGCGCCGCCTACGCCTTCTACTACTACGGCACCCAGCGGGACTTCATCTCCGTCGACCACACCGTCCTCGGTCACGCCTACCGTCACGCCGTCGTCGTCAACGGTGCCGAGCGGTTCGGTCTCCCCGTCCACCACGCCGTCTTCGGTGACGCCCACGGTCACGCCGTCGTCGTCCACTGTGCCGAGCAGTTCCTCCACGCCCCCTACCTCGTCGACGACGGGTGGCGGCGGGGGCGGGACCCCGCCGGTGAAGCCGACCACGCCCGGGTCGTCCGGTCCGCACTGGA
Source organism: Actinokineospora globicatena (assembly GCF_024171945.1). Classification (GTDB taxonomy): domain Bacteria; phylum Actinomycetota; class Actinomycetes; order Mycobacteriales; family Pseudonocardiaceae; genus Actinokineospora; species Actinokineospora globicatena. Next base: position 1,109,856 of record NZ_JAMTCR010000002.1, on the reverse strand, counting down.
CGGACACCGTGCGCGGCAAGTTCACCGACGCGGAGTGGAAGGACTTCAAGGGGGCGATGGACAAGCTCGGCGCCGACCCCAAGCCGGGCGACGTGCCGGGGTCCGGTCAGCTCACCCCGCACGAGCGGGACCTGATGGCGCGCGCGATGAAGGAGGTCGAGGTCACCAACGGCACGCTGATGCAGAAGGTGATCCCCGACGCCGACGTCGCCAACTACCTCAACGGCAAGTACACCGAGGTCGGCGGGTTCGTCGCCAGGCACCAGGACGCCGGTGGGCTCAACACCCCGGCCGACCTGATCAACGGCAACCGGCTCGACTACTCCGGCACGCCCTACGACGTGTCCCAGCCGACGATCCACACCATCGAGTTCCCGGCGTCCGACGCCTCGCTGTACCGGACGCCGATCGGCGCGCCGTCGATGGACCCGTCGGTGCCCGGTGGCCTCGGCGCGACCGACCCGAGGGTGCTCGCCGCGCGCGACGACATGATCAACGCGGTGGAGAACGCCGGGGTCAACCCGGACCGGTACAGCCCGTCGATCAACCAGTGGCCCTACACCGGCGCGGGCGTGACCGCGCACCCGACGATGGGGGTGCCGGAGTTCCAGATGGGCAGCCGGATGCCGATCCCGGACGGGTCGACCATCAACCAGTTCGACGCGGCGGGCAACAAGACGGTCGTTGCCGTGTATGACAGTGTGCTCGGGTGGGTGAGGCAGTGATGAGGTACGCCGGGCCGCGGTCCGGGGAGTTCGCCGTGGTGCGCGGGGTGACGCACCCGTGCACGTTCTCGCCGAACAACGACCGGGTCGTGCTCAAGACCAAGCAGGCCGACAACCCGGACGCGACCCTGTTCTCCTGGCACGAGCGCTTCGGCGGCTGGGTCGCGGACCTGACCGCCGCCGACTGCGACCGGGTGTACTCCGCCAGGTCGTACGGCAAGTGGCAGGGGCACCGGGTCGCCGTCGAGTCCGTGGTGGACGGGGTCGCGACGGTCACCTACGCCGACTCGAACGGCGGCTGGGCCGCGGAGAACGGCTTCACCGAGGTGGACCGGTACGAGTACCGCCGCGAGGTGCCCGCCGCCGAGCTCGGGGACGTGCACGAGGAGCAGCGGGACCTGGGGTTCACCCGGTGGCGTGAGAGCACGTTCGAGTGACCGGAAGTCTGAGCGACCACGAGCGGGCGTTGACCGCGCGGGTCCACGCCATCGTCACGCTGGCGCCGGACACGCTGCTGGTCAAGGTCCTGCCGCCGTGGTCGGTCGACCGCTACCTGCGGCACGAGGTGTCCGCCGGGGTGGTCGGCGCGCTGCCCCCGTTCGACTTCCGGCTGGTCGGCGGCACCGTCGCCCGGCTGCAGGACTGCGCGAACCTGCGGGCGCCGCGCGACTTCCACCAGGCGTTCCGGTTGGACTACGCGGGCAGCCCGTTCCGCCAGGACATGCCGGTGCTGCACACCATGGAGTTCCCGGCAGGGCCCACGGACCGGTACGTCGTCCCGTTCGGCGCACCGACCGGTCCCCGCGAACCCGCTTACGCGATGACCGCCGCCGCTCTAGCCGCAGGCGTTGACCCCAACTCCGTGCGCACCGAGTTCGCACCGTGGCCGTTCACCGGTACGGGACTCACTGCGGGTGGGCCGTTGGCGCTACCTGAGTGGTGGAAGCAGCCCGGCGTGATCCCCGTGGGCGCGCGCATCATCGCCCACACCGCGCGCGGCCCGCTCCCGGTCGCCCTGTGGACAGCGTCCACCTGGACTCCCTTGGACTCCCGATGACTTACCAGCGCCCCCGCACGGGCATCATCGCTCTCCTCGATGGCCGCGAGTACCCCGCGACCTCTCCCGAACGCGGCGAGGTAACCCTGACTGCGCTCGTTGACCCTGTCGACCCGCGCTTCACCCAGACCCCCACCGGCTGGCAGGCCGTGGTCGCCCTGGACTCCCTGGACCGTCTGGACGAGGTCACCACCCGCGCCGACCACCTAGGCCACGAGTGCCTGGTCGTCGGAATCTCCCCCGAGGGCTCAGCGGGCCTCTATTACGTGGGCCCTGACAAGTCCAAGGCGTCGACCGACGGCTTCGTCCAGATCGATCCCGGTACTTGGGCCAAGAACACCCCCATCGCCACCCTCACCAACTTCCGCGAACACCACACCGACCTGCTGTTCGCCACCTGGCTCCACCAGTCCTGACCAGGTGGACACCCCGGAGTGGCCCGCGACCGAGGCTGAGGCCATCGCGGTGCAGGAAAGGCTAAGAGAGCAAGTCAGGGCCGAGGCGCCGAGTGGGTTCAGGCCTAAGACAGCGACTGGCCTGGATGTGCACTACACAGATGTCCTCACGGCGGCGGTGTGCACGATCGACTTGGAGACTCTCAAGGTCGTCGACTCCGCTACCTGCGTAGGACCGGAGAGCTTCCCCTACATCCCCGGGCTGTTCGCGTTCCGCGAGCTCCCGCTGCTGCTGCGAGCCCTGGACCAGCTGACAACGCCACCTGAGGTGCTGGTCTGCGACGGCCAAGGGCTGGCACATCCGCGCAGGTTCGGGCTCGCCTGTCACGCGGGGGTGCTCACGGGCATTCCAGCTCTAGGCGTAGGCAAGAACGCGCTGGGCGACTTCGACCCTCCGGGGCCACGTAGAGGCGACTGGTCAGCGCTGACCGACGGCGGCGAGGTTGTCGGGCGTGCGCTGCGAACGCAGGACGGCGTCAAGCCGGTGTTCGTCTCCGTGGGGCACCTGGTGGACCTCGACACCGCCACTGACCTGGTATTGCGCCTCACGCCGCAGTACCGCCTGCCGGAGACGACACGGCAGGCGGACCACTTGGCGCGGCGTTAGGACTTGGCGTGCGCGTCGAGGATGTGCGCGACCGCCTCGGTGACCCTTTCCGCTTGTTTCACGTGAAGCCATTCATCCGGGACGTGCGCGTTGCTGTCGGCGCCGAGGGCCCCGGTGATGACGAACTGCGCCTCCGGGTAGAGCCGGGCGAGCAGGCCCATGAACGGGATCGAGCCGCCGAGAGACACCGTCTGCCAGGGGTTTCCGAAGATCTCGTCGGACAACGCGTCCAGGCTGGCGCGCAGCCACGGCGCCAACTGCGGGGCGTTCCAGCCCGCGGCCGCCTCGGTGCGGGACAGCTCGACCGTCGCGCCGTAAGGGACATCGGAGGTCAGCGCGTCGCGGACTGCCTCGAGCGCGGCGGTGGCGTCGGCGGTCGGCGGGAGCCGGAAGCTCAGCGTCATCGTGGTGAACGGCCGCAGGACGTTGCCCGCGTCGACCGGCTCGGGGAAGCCGTTCGCTCCGATCACCGACAGCGTCGGGCGCCAGCCGTTGTTCAGGACCAGCTCGACCTCATCGGGGTCCACCGGTCGGGTGTCACCGTGCAGGGGGAACAGGGTGCGGACCGTGCCCGGCGCGGCGGCCACCGACTGCGCGGCCTCGGCAGCCCGGTCGTCCGGGATGTCGACGTGCATCTCCTTGATCAGGATCTCACCGGTCTCGGCGTCCTCGATCCGGTCGAGCAGCCTGCGGATGACCCGGAACGAGCTCGGCACGATCCCGCTGGCGAGGCCGGAGTGCTGACCCGCGTCCAGAACACGCACAGTCAGATCTACCGACGCCAGGCCGCGGAGCGAGGTCGTCAGCCACAGCCGCTTGTAGTCGTTGCCGCCGGAGTCGAGGCAGACGACCAGCGAGACCTGGCCGAGCTGGTCAGCGAGGTGTTCGAGGTAAGCGGGCAGGTCAGGGCTACCGGACTCCTCGCCGGTCTCCAGCAAGACCACGCACCGGCTGTGAGAACCACCCGCGGCGCGGACAGCCTCGATCGCAGCGGTCGCCGCGTACCCCGCGTAACCGTCGTCGGCCGAACCGCGGCCGTAGAGCTTGCCGTCGCGCAGCACCGGCTGCCACGGGCCGAGGCCTTCGCCCCACCCGCCTACCGGGGGTTGCTTGTCGAGGTGCCCGTAGAGCAGGACGGTGCCCTTGTCCGCACCGGCGGCGGGGACGTCGACCAGCAGCACGGGGGTGCGGTCGGGCAGGGTGACCACTTCGACGCGCGCACCCGGGATGTCGCGCGCCGTGATCCAGCCACGCAGGTGTTCGACGGCGGCGTCGAGGTGCCCGTTGGCGGCCCAGTCGCCGTCGAAGTGCGGCGAGAGGGCGGGTATCGCGACGAAGTCCGACAGGCTGGGCAGGATCTCTGCCTCCCACAACTCCCGGACGGTCTGCTGAACGGCTGTCTTGTCCACGATCGCGATACTGCCACCAGTGCCGGTCGGCGACCCCATGGCAGGCCATTGCCTCAGGGGTTCATCAGGCAGGGGCAGGCAGGGTTGGTGTCGGCGCGCGGCCGGGTCTGTTCCCGCACCGCGCCGCGCGCCCCATTTGTGACACAGGTCACCCACGGGTCACCGGTTGGTCGCGGCGGCGCCGACCGCGTCGGCGTGAGCAGCCCCGACCCCCCTCTCCTGGGACCCCCTACGGTCGGTGGTCCAAGCGTTTTCGCAGCTCAACGCCACCCTGTGGACAAATGAAGGCGTGCTCGGGCTCACTGCTGCACACTCTCCCGTGTCAGGATGTGAGAGCAACGCCGTCAGCGTCGACGGTGGCCAGCGCCCCAACCCAACGGCGGTGGTGGCCGGCGGCGCGGCCGCACGCCGTCGCCACGAGCGACTGCGCGGCACAGACACGAGGAGAACGCGCATGTCGTCCCCAGAACAGTGGACGCACCCGGAACCCCGGGAAGGACCAGCCGCGACCGCGGCTGCCCCGTCAGCAGAGCAGGTGATCGCGGGTTTGCGTGCGACCAGTGAGGGTGGACCGGAATTGGTCCAGCTGCTGACGCCCGAGGGTGAGCGGGTCGAGAACCCGGAGTTCGACCGGTACGTCGCCGACGTCACGGCCGAGGACCTGCGGTCGCTCTACCGGGACATGGTCCTGGTGCGCCGCGCGGACCGCGAGGCCAACGCGCTGCAGCGGCAGGGCCAGCTCGGGATCTGGGTCCCGCTGCTCGGCCAGGAGGCCGCGCAGATCGGCGCCGGACGCGCGCTGCGCGACACCGACATGGTGTTCCCCAGCTACCGCGAGCACGGCGTGGCCTGGTGCCGGGGCATCAGCCCCAAGGAGATCCTGGGGATCTTCCGCGGCACCGACCACGGCAGCTGGGACTCCAACGCCAAGCGCTTCCACCCCTACACCATCGTGATCGGCAACCAGGTGCTCAACGCCGCCGGGTACGCGATGGGGCAGCGGTTCGAGGGCAAGGTCGGCGACGGCGACAGCGAAGCGACCATGGTCTTCTTCGGTGACGGCGCGACCAGCCAGGGCGACGTGCACGAGGGCTTCGTGTGGGCGGCGGTCTACGACGCGCCGCTGGTGTTCTTCTGCCAGAACAACCAGTGGGCCATCTCCGAGCCGACCGAGCGCCAGTCCCGGCTCCCGCTCTACCAGCGCGCGCGGGGCTACGGCTTCCCCGGTATCCGCGTGGACGGCAACGACGTGCTCGCGACCCTCGCGGTCTCGCGGTGGGCGCTCGACGAGTGCAGGCACGGCAACGGCCCGGTGCTCATCGAGGCGTTCACCTACCGGATGGACGCGCACACCACGACCGACGACCCCACCCGCTACCGGCACTCCGACGAGTTGGAGGCCTGGAAGCTCAAGGACCCGATCGAGCGGGTCCGGGTGAACCTGGTCCGGCACGAGCACGCCGACCAGGACTTCTTCGACTCGGTCCAGGCCGACGCCGACGCGCTGGCGGCCGACATGCGCGAGTTCTGCTTCAACATGCCAGAGCCGCCGGTCGAGCAGATGTTCAACCACGTCTACGCCGAGGCCAGCCCGTTCGTCGACGCCCAGCGCGACGAGTACCTGGCCTACCACGCCAACTTCGCCGGAGGTGAGCACTGATGGCCGCGCCTGTGATCAACAAGCCGAACGGGGCCGCCGCGACGCAGTCGCTGACCCTGGGCAAGGCGCTCAACCTCGGGTTGCGCACGGCCATGGAGGCCGACCCCAAGGTCATCGTGATGGGTGAGGACGTCGGCAAGCTCGGCGGCGTCTTCCGCATCACCGACGGGCTGCAGAAGGACTTCGGCGAGCACCGCGTGCTGGACACGCCGCTGTCGGAGTCCGGCATCATCGGCACCGCGGTCGGCCTGGCCGTGCGCGGGTTCCGCCCGGTGTGCGAGATCCAGTTCGACGGGTTCATCTTCCCCGGCTTCGACCAGATCGTCTCCCAGGTCGCCAAGCTGCACGCGCGGACCCTGGGCCGGGTCAAGGTGCCGCTGGTCATCCGGGTGCCGTTCGGCGGTGGCATCGGCGCGGTCGAGCACCACTCCGAGTCGCCCGAGTCGTACTTCGCGCACACCGCGGGCCTCAAGGTCGTGGCCTGCTCCAACGCGGTCGACGCCTACTGGATGATCCAGCAGGCGATCCAGAGCGACGACCCGGTGCTGTTCTTCGAGCCGAAGCGGTACTACCACTCCGGTTTCATGAAGGCCGAGGTCGACACCACCGCCACCCCCGACCCGCTGTTCGCCTCGCGCCTGGTGCGCGCGGGCAGCACGGCGACCGTCGTGGCCTACGGGCCGTCGGTGAAGGTCGCGCTCGACGCGGCGACCGCGGCCGAGGAGGAGGGGCGCTCGCTGGAGGTCATCGACCTGCGGTCGCTGTCCCCGCTGGACCTGCAGCCGGTGTTCGAGTCGGTGCGCAGGACCGGTCGGCTCGTGGTGGTCAGCGAGGCGCCCTCGGAGGCGTCGCTGACCTCGGAGATCGCCGCCCGGGTGCAGCAGGAGTGCTTCTACTCGCTGGAGGCGCCGGTGCTGCGGGTGACCGGGTTCGACACCCCGTACCCCCCGGCCAAGCTGGAGGAAGAGTTCTTGCCCGACCTGGACCGGGTGCTCGACGCCGTCGACCGCTCTTTGGCCTGGTGACGCATGCCTGAGTACAAGAGCTTCCCGCTGCCCGACACCGCGGAGGGGCTGACCGAGGCCGAGATCCTGAACTGGCAGGTCAAGCCGGGGGACACGGTCACCGTCAACCAGATCATCGTCGAGATCGAGACCGCCAAGGCCGCCGTCGAGCTGCCCTGCCCGTGGGCGGGTGTGGTCACCGAACTGCACGTCCAGGCCGGGCAGACGGTGGAGGTCGGCACGCCGATCCTCACCATCGACGTCGACCCCGGCGGTGCCGCGGCGCCCGCTCCCTCGTCGACCCCGGCTCCGGCCGCGGCCGACGAGGAGGAGATGAAGCCGCTGGTCGGCTACGGCTCCAAGGCCGTCACCGCCAAGCGGCGGGCCCGCAAGGGTCCGGCCGTCCCGGTGGAGGCGGCCGCGGCAGCGGCGCAGAGCACGGTGGCCGCCGCGTTCGAGCGCCACCAGGGCCCGGTGCCGGACAGCCCGCCGCCGAACACCCCGGTGGCGCCCGCCGTCCCGGTCGTGCCCGACAGCCCGGCCGCGCTGGTGGACCTGCCCGGCGGGTACGTGCCGCTGGCCAAGCCGCCGGTGCGCAAGCTGGCCAAGGACCTCGGCGTCGACCTGCGCAAGCTCACCGGGTCCGGCGACGCGGGCGTGATCACCCGCGCCGACGTCGAGCGGGCCGCGACCAACGGCACCGTCGTCGCCGAGCCGGAGCCGACCCCGGTCGGTGCCGTGGTCCGGGAGCGCGGCGAGCGGCGGGTGCCGATCAAGGGCGTCCGCAAGGTCACCGCCCAGGCCATGGTCGCCAGCGCCTTCACCGCGCCGCACGTCACGGAGTTCCTGACCGTCGACGTCACGCCGATGATGGAGCTGCGCGCCAAGCTCAAGGACCACCCGGACTTCCGCAGCGTCAAGCTCACCCCGCTCGCGTTCTGCGCGAAGGCGCTGGTGACCGCGATCAAGCGGACCCCCGAGGTCAACAGCAGCTGGGACGAGGCGGCGCAGGAGATCGTCTTCAAGGACTACGTGCACCTGGGCATCGCGGCGGCGACTCCGCGCGGCCTGATCGTGCCGAAGATCCGCGACGCCGACACCCTGTCGCTGCGCGAGCTCGCCCAGGCGCTGGAGTCGCTGACCACCGTCGCGCGGGAGGGCAAGACCCCGCCCGCCGACATGGTCAACGGCACCATCACGATCACCAACGTCGGCGTCTTCGGCGTCGACACCGGCACCCCGATCATCAACCCGGGCGAGTCGGCGATCCTGGCCTTCGGCGCCATCCGCGACACCCCCTGGGTGGTCGACGGCCAGATCACCATCCGCAAGGTCTGCCAGCTCGCTCTGAGCTTCGACCACCGCCTGGTGGACGGCCAACAGGGCTCCGAGTTCCTGGCCGCGGTCGGCGCACTCCTGGCCAACCCAGCACTGGCGATCACGTACTGAACCTGAAGATCTGAACGATGCGGGGCCGTAGGGATCACTCCCCACGGCCCCGCGCTGTTTCGCTACCCGTTGAGCATGGCCCTGTCCGCGCAACGACGCTACGGGTGGTCCTCTCCCACACCCAAAACAGGTCCGCCCCAAGGAGCACTTGGCAGCCAGCGCCTTCGTGGAGCGCGGGGTTGGCCAACGTCGGCGGCGGGCGTCTACGGGCCGATGTCGCGCACCGGGTCGGCTCGTTCGCGGTTAGCGGGTGGGGCCGCTCGCGGCGAGGTCGGACATGGCGCCCTGCAGGACGTGCTTGGCCTCGGCGAGGCCGTGGTCGTCGATGAGGTCGCGCAGGCAGCGGCAGTCGCCGAGGTCTCGGCCCTCGGCGGCACACAGATAGACACCGAGTACGCGCAGCGAGCGGGGGAGCAGGTCGTCGGTCCCCAGGTCGTCGTGCCGTTGGGCGATGTGCCTGGTGACCTCCAGCGCGACCGGACCCGGTGCCTGGGCGCGGGTCGCGGCGTCATCAGCAGCGGCGAGTTGGGCGAAGCGGGTGCAGGTGGACGAGGCGTCCGCCGTGGTGAGGGCCTGCCAGGTGTCGGCCGGGATGACCAGCCGGGCGCGTGCGGCGACGATGGCCTGCCACTGCTCGGTCGCGATCCGCACGCCCTCGGTCCTGGTCGCGGCCCGCATCGGGGTGCGCTGCGCGCGGGGTGTCTGCCGGGGCAGGACCGGGGTCGGCTTGCTGAACAGCAGGCCGAACCAGGTGTGCGCGCGGCACCGCTTGCCGCGCCGGGTCACCGGGGTCCGGCACGGCTTGCCGTCCTCGGTGCGCTTGCTGCCACAAACCGCCACGGGTGGCATGGTCCGGGTTCGGCGCCCGGCTGTCACGCCGGGTCCCCCGAACAGGTCAGGGCAGGTCGAAGTGGCCGATCAGCCCGGCGGCGAACGCGATGTCGCCCTTGACCTTGACCCGGCCGGACAGGAACAGCACCGGCAGGCTGGCGGCGCCGGTGATCGCGCGCAGGAAGTCGGCCGGGTCGATGGTGATGGTGACCCGGGGGTCGGCGGTCGGCTCGGGACCGGAGGTGCAGCGGCCCCGGTCGATCACCGTCTCGAACCGGTCCTCACCGTCGGGGCCGGTGAACCGCCAGTGCACGACCGCGCGCAGGTCGTCGGCGGCCAGGTGCTCGGCCATCCGCCGGAAGACCTCGGTGAACACGACCGGCCGCAGGTCGGGGTGGGCCATCAGCGCGTCGACCTGCTCGCGGGTGGCGCGGCCGAGGAAGCGCAGGAAGGTCTCGGTGCGCATGCCCGCCAGCTCGATGCCGGTGCCCGCGTCGCCGAGCATGTGCAGGACCTCGATGAGCTGGACGAACTGCTCGGGGGTCAGCCGCGCGGGGTCGACGGCGTCGGCGAGGCCGTCGAGGTCGACCACGGTCACCGGGGTCAGCCGGTTCCAGCGCCGCCGCCTGCTCACGCGCGGGCCTGGTGAACTCGGCGCGGGGTGATCGGCCGACCGATAGCATCTCGGTCTGACGTCAGCCGCTGGACCGGTTCCCTCGGCATGAGCACCTCCCGTACCTACTGATCGGTAGGCTACGGGCGGGTAGGCGGGTCGGCAAGAGGGAGGTTCGGCGTGAGCGTCGACGAGGAGAGTCGACCGGCGCGCGCGAAGCGGCTGCCGCGGGAGGTCCGCGAGCGGCAGATCCTGGACGCGGCGGTCACGGTGTTCTCCCAGCACGGCTACCACAACGCGTCGATGGACGAGATCTCCGACGTCGCCGGGGTCTCCAAGCCGATGATCTACGCCTACCTCGGCCACAAGGAGGACCTGTTCGCCGCCTGCATCCGGCGCGAGGCCTCCCAGCTGATGGCGGCCATCGCCGACGGGGTGCACGCCGAGGCCCCGCCGGACATGCAGCTCTGGCACGGCCTGCGCGCGTTCTTCCGGTTCGTCGGCGACCAGCGCGAGAGCTGGCGGGTGCTGCACCGCCAGGCCACCTCCCAGGGCGGGCCGTTCAGCGAGGAACTGCTGGCCATGCGCACCCGCGCGATCACCCTGGTCGACGCGCTGCTGGTCCGCTCGGCCACCAGCCGCGGGCACACCGCGACCCAGTCGACCGAGGCCCTGGCCGCGGCCCTGGTCGGCGCGGGCGAGTCCCTCGCCGACTGGTGGCTCGACCACCCCGACGTCCCGGAGAAGGTCGTCGCGTCCTGGCTGATGAACCTGGTCTGGATGGGCCTGGGCAACCTGGTCGACGGCGCGGTCTGGACCCCGACCGGGGAGTAGCCCGCTACCGGCCCAGCACCCGGTCGACCAGCCGCACCAGCAGGGACCTGCCGTCGACGACGTGGGTCAGCACCAACGGCCGCGCACTCCCCGGCTCCCACCGCACCACAGCGGCGGTGCGGTTGTTGAACACCAACCACCACTTCGCGGGCTTGGCCACCTTGACCCACGCCGGTCGGTGCCAGGAGAGCCTGCCGCCCTTGCGCAGTCCACGATGGACCAACCGAGCCGCCTTGCTGTCCGGCTCGACCGCCACCTCGCACACCTTGGCCCCCAACGGCTTCCCGAACAGATCCCCCGCGCGGTGAATGCACGTGATCACGTCGTACGGCCGCTTCCCACTCCCCGCCCGACAAGGAAGACAGAACTCGTCATGCTCACCGGCGACGAGGTAGAGATCAGCCGCCCTCGTCCGACACCACCCCGGCGGCTTCCGCACCGCCCGAACCGTGGGCGCTAACGCCGCGTACAACTCCTTGTGGGCCCGGTCCGGATCCCGGTGCCCACCCCCGCGCTGCTGAAACCGCTCCACGGCGTGCGGCAACACAGTGACCTCCGCCAACAGGTCGACCCCACGCAACCCAGTCAAGTCCACAGTGGACTTCCTCGGGAACCCCAAGCAGTTCGTCGCGATCCACTGCCCGGCCCCGTCCCGGTCCTCAGCCAACGGCAACACGAACTTCCGCCCAGCCACCAGGAAATACCCCGAAGGACTCCGCCGCCCCACCACCTCCTCCGGCAACCGATCAGTCACCACCCCCTCAGCAGCGATAACCCCCTCCAACCACTCCCGAGCCTCCTCCCGCCCCCCAAACCCAAAAACCCCCACACAAGCATCCAAACACCGCTTAGTAACCACCACCGGCATCTCCACCCCCACATCATGATCGCCCCCACCCCCTCCCGCCCAACACGCCACAACCCCAGCTCACAGCACCCGAGCCCACGCCCCTGCCCGCCTCCCCACGCTCCACCAAGTCCCCACGCCCAGTCCCAGCCCACCCGCCAACGACTGGCCAAGACCCCAACCACATTGCCCCAACACACCCGCCGACAACGTTGACCCCGAGACGCCCGCCAACGACGTTGGCCCACACGCGCTCCACCACGGCGCTGGTGCCAGGCCTGCTCGATGGGGTTGGGGTGCCCCGAAGGGAACGCAAGCACTGAGAGGCTGAAAGTCGAAGCTGTGGACTACCTGGCCCCTTGTGGACAACAAGGCCCAACGGGCCCCTACGCGGACAGGTCAACAACCGTCCCCGTCAGGTGAGGCTTGCCTCCATCTGCACCCACAACCGCAAACCGCCGCCCGTCCAGGCAAAACGAAAGACGGGCAGGGAGGTGCACAGGCAACTTGAACCGCACATCCACCTCAAACGCCCCCGGCAACTTCCCCTCCAACGCAGCCAAGCACCGCGCCTTAGTCCACATCCCGTGCGCGATCGGCCGTGAGTACCCGAACATCCGAGCCGTCAGCGCATGCAGGTGAATCGGGTTCCGATCACCAGAAACACCCGCATAACGCCGTCCGACATCACCAGGAACGTCCCAACAAGCAACAACCCCAGGCAACTCCTCCCGACCAGAAGCAGAACCAGACCCAGAACCAGCAGAAGTCCGCCGAAGGTAAGTACTAACCCCACTCCACACTTCAACACCACCCGCAGCCACCGAGGAGATCACGTCGAACTGAACCCCCCGAGGGTGGTCCCGCAAATCAGCCACCCCCACCCGAAGGTCGAGCACCTCACCCACCAGCACCGGCCGGCGCTGCACGATCCGGTTCGCCACGTGAATTGACCCGATCAGCGGAAACGGGAAGTCCGCGTCAGTCATGAGCTTGACCTGCATGGGAAAAGTCAGCACATGCAGATAGGTAGCAGGCAGCTCGTCACCCAAGCGGAATCCGCACACCCGGTTGTAAGCAGCCAAATGCGCCGCATCCACGCCCACCCGGAAGCGCTCGTAAGTGCGATCAGGTAAGGAGCCGCCGGACTTGGTGAAGGTGGCGAGGACGGCCTTGGTGTAGAGCGCGGCCAGGCGAGGGGAGTGGTCCAGGACTGGCATCACGCCCCCAGGAGGCTCTGGCCGCAGACGCGGACGACGTTGCCGGTGACCGCGCCGGAGGCCGGGTTGGCGTACCAGGCAATGGTTTCCGCGACGTCCACCGGTAGTCCACCTTGGGCGAGGCTGTTCATCCGGCGGCCTGCCTCGCGGATGACCGGGGGGACCGCGGCGGTCATCTTGGTCTCGATGAAGCCGGGGGCGACGGCGTTGACCGTGATCCCGCGGCCCACCACCGGTGCGTACGCGTTGACCATCCCGATGACGCCCGCCTTGCTGGTGGCGTAGTTGGTCTGGCCGGTGTTGCCCGCGATACCGGCGATGGACGACACCCCGATGATCCGGCCGCCGTCGCGCAGCACGCCGTCCAGGAGCGCCGTGTTGACCCGCAGTTGGCTGGCGAGGTTCACCGAGAGCACCGCGTCCCAGGCGGAGTCCTTCATGTTGGCCAGCTTCTTGTCGCGGGTGATCCCCGCGTTGTGGACGACGATGTCGACGCCGCCGTGGCGGGTGCGCAGGTGGTCGCTGAGTCGGGCGGGGGCATCCGCAGCGGTGATGTCGAGTTGCAGTGCGGAACCGCCGACCCGGTTGGCGACCTCGGCCAGCCCGTCTCCCTGCGCGGGGACATCCAGTGCGACGACGTGCGCGCCGTCGCGGGCGAGCACCTCGGCAATCGCGGCACCGATGCCGCGCGACGCCCCGGTCACCAACGCGACCTTGCCCGCCAACGGCGAAGCCCAGTCGTCCGGTTCCACGGCGCTGCCACCGAGAACCCCGATCCGGATCACCTGCGCGTCAACGTAAGCCGACTTGCCGGACAGCAGGAACCGCAGCGTGGACGCGATATCCCCCTCCGCCCCGGGCTCCACATAGACCAGTTGAGCCGTCGCGCCGCGCACTAGTTCCTTGCCGACCGACCGGACGAAGCCCTCCAGCGCGCGTTGGGCGACCTGTTCCTCGGCGTCAGCGATCCGCTCCGGTGGCGTCCCGAGCACCACGACCCGCCCGCACGTCCCGAGCGAACGCAGCACCGGGTTGAAGAAGTCGTAGAGCGCCCGGAGCTGCTCGACCCGCCGCACCCCGGTGGCATCGAAGACAAGCGCGCCGTGAGCGTCGGCCGGACTGGTCACCATCTCGGTCCCCGCGGCCGCGCACACCCCCGCGACCTGGTCGACGAGCCGCCCGCCGGGTGCCGCGCCCAGCAGCACCGGGCCGTCCAGGGCCGGGTCGCCCGGCCGGTGGCGGCGCAACGGGGTCGGGTTCGGCAGGCCGAGCCGCTTGACCAGGACCCGGCCGACGCCGGAGTTGCTGAACCGCTGGTACCGATCTGCCATCGGGGCGCGCCTCCAAAGCTACTCTCAAGTAGGTTACGATGGTAGCGCAGGTCCGAGCCCCTGTTCAGGAGGACGCAATGGCCCAGAGTCACGTGCGCCGAGTCGCGGTCCTCGGTGGGAACCGCATCCCGTTCGCCCGGTCCAACGGGCCGTACGCGCGGGCGTCGAACCAGGACATGCTGACCGCCGCGCTCGACGGCCTGGTCGCCCGGTTCGGTCTGCAGGGGGAGCGGCTCGGCGAGGTCGCGGCGGGCGCGGTCCTCAAGCACAGCCGCGACTTCAACCTGACCCGCGAGTGCGTGCTCGGCAGCAGGCTCGCCGCCGACACCCCCGCCTACGACCTCCAGCAGGCGTGCGGCACCGGTCTGCAGGCGATCGTCCAGGTGGCCAACAAGATCGCCCTCGGCCAGGTCGACTCGGCCATCGCGGGCGGGGTCGACACCACCAGCGACGCGCCGTTGCAGGTCAACGAGGACCTCCGGCGGATCCTGATCTCGCTCAACAGCGCCAAGTCGGTCGGGCAGCGGCTGCGGCTGCTCGCCAAGATCCGGCCGGGTCACGTCGTGCCGGACATCCCGCGCAACGCCGAGCCGCGCACCGGGCTGTCCATGGGCGAGCACGCCGCGGTGACCGCCGCGCGGTGGGGGATCAGCCGGGAGGCGCAGGACGAACTCGCGGCCGCCAGCCACCAGAAGCTGGCCGCCGCCTACGACCGGGGGTTCTTCGACGACCTGGTCACCTCCTACCAGGGCCTGTCCCGGGACCAGAACCTGCGGCCCGACTCGACGGCCGACAAGCTCGCCGCGCTCAAGCCGGTGTTCGGCGGCGAGAGCGGCACGATGACAGCGGGCAACTCGACCCCGCTCTCCGACGGCGCGTCGGCGGTGCTGCTGGCCAGTGAGGAGTGGGCGCGGGCGCACCGCTTCCCGGTGCAGGCCTACCTCACCTTCAGCGAGACCGCGGCGGTCGACTACGTGCACGGCGACGAGGGCCTGCTCATGGCCCCCGCCTACGCCGTGCCGCGCATGCTGGCCCGCGCCGGTCTCACGTTGCAGGACTTCGACTTCTACGAGATCCACGAGGCGTTCGCCTCGCAGGTGCTCGCCACGCTGGCCGCCTGGGAGGACGTCGAGTTCGCGAAGGACCGGCTCGGCCTGGCCGAACCGCTCGGCTCGATCGACCGGTCGAAGCTCAACGTCAACGGCTCGTCGTTGGCCGCGGGGCACCCGTTCGCCGCGACCGGTGGCCGGATCGTGGCGACCCTGGCGAAGCTGCTGCACGACCGCGGCGCCGGGCGCGGCCTGATCTCGATCTGCGCGGCGGGCGGCCAGGGCGTCACCGCGATCCTGGAGAAGTAGCCACCTCTACCACTCTCTACCTAAGACGCTAGATAGGGCTAGACACCGCAATCGGCCGGGCGCGCCGACGGAAATATCGGGCTGACGCTAGACGCGCCGATACCGTCGCATGATGGACCCGGTGCGCAACCCCTTCGCCCCTGGCGCGGGCCAGCGCCCGCCGGAGCTGGCTGGCCGCGAGAAGGAGCTGCGGGCCTTCGAGGTCGTGCTGGAACGGGTCGCCAGGGGCAGGCCGGAGCGCAGCCTCGTGCTGACCGGGCTGCGCGGGGTCGGCAAGACGGTCCTGCTCGGCGAACTGCGGTCGATGGCCGTCCGGCGCGGCTGGGGCGCGGGCAAGATCGAGGCGCGGCCGGACGCCGACCTGCGCCGCCCGCTGTCCGCCGCGCTGCACCGCGCGATCCGCGACCTCGCCGTGCGGCACCGGGCGCCGGAGCGGGTCGAGCAGGTGCTCGGCGTGCTCAAGGCGTTCGCCCTCAAGTCCAACCCGGACAGCGCCAAGCTGCGGGAGCGCTGGCAGCCCGGCATCGACGTGCCCGCCACCCAGGGCAGGGCCGACTCCGGCGACATCGAGATCGACCTGGTCGAGCTGTTCACCGAGGTCGCTGAGCTGGCCCAGGACGTGGGCACCGGGGTCGCGGTGCTCATCGACGAGATGCAGGACATCGGTGCCGACGACATCTCCGCGCTGTGCGCCGCCTGCCACGAGCTGTCCCAGTCCGGCGCGCCGCTGGTGGTGGTCGGCGCCGGGTTGCCGCACCTGCCCGCCGTGCTGTCGGCGAGCAAGTCGTACTCGGAGCGGCTGTTCCGCTACGTCCGCATCGACCGGCTCGACCGCGCCGACGCCGACCAGGCTGTGCTCGTCCCGGTCGACCGCGAGCAGGCCGGGATCACCCCGGACGCGCTGGCCGCCCTCTTCGAGCGCTCCGGCGGCTACCCGTACTTCATCCAGGCCTTCGGCAAGGCCGCCTGGGACGCAGCCCCGGCCGACCCGATCACCGCCGAGGACGTCCTGGTCGCCGCCCCGGAGGCGGAGGTCGAGCTGGCGGTCGGGTTCTTCGGCTCCCGCTACGAGCGCGCCACCCCGGCCGAGCGGGAGTACCTGCGGGCGATGGCCGAGCTGACCGACGGGAAGGACGAGAGCGCCGGGACCTCGGACATCGCGGTGTTCCTCGGCCGCAAGCCGTCGTCGCTCTCGCCCGCGCGCGACAGCCTCATCAAGAAGGGCCTGGTCTACTCCGCCGAGCGCGGCCGGATCGCCTTCACCGTGCCGCACTTCGGTCGCTACCTGCTGAACATGGAGGAGTGACGCCGCTTCTGGCGCACTCTCGCAGCATCTAGCCGTCTTCCTAGATATGCCTATACACCGCGATCGAGGGTCGCGGTGTGCCCGCGCGCGTTAGCACGTTGTTCCCCAGCTCACAAGAAACCGGACACTATCCGGTGAGCTCCAGGTCACTACCGATGATTCATCGGCATGTGCGCCAGTTCACCGGACAGATACGTGCTTTCCGGGGTCTGAGGGTGCATACTTGAGTCATGCCACTCAGCCAGAGCGGCCAGCAAGGTCCTTAGAGGGGAAGCAAGAGCAATGAACGTGACCGCGAAGATCCGAGCCCGCCGCGCCGAGGCCCGCACGCGCAAGGCCGTGAACCGCGCGATCGACCAGGCCGCCACGCCCGCGATGCGCCACGAGCTGATCGCACTGGCGCAGACGCAGAACGTCTGGCGCTGACCAAGACTCGGGCCGGAGATGTGATGCAGGGCACATCTCCGGCCCGTTGTAACACGACCGGGGCGCTTCACGATGTTCCGGTTGACCCCGTAGTGCTGGCGGACCCCCGACCTGGCAGCACTACGGGGTTTCCTTATTTTCCAGGGCTTTCACGCCCGAGGCGCGGTAGGCCGGTGGACCGTTCCCGGCCCCGGGGGCACGTTCCACCCGTCACCCGGCCGGGGAAGTGGCCCGGTTCGCCAGTCGGCGAACGGCACCCCCGTCGCCGCCGCGAGTTCACCCCGTCCGCTCACCGCGGCCCCGCGAGCGTCGATCAAGTGTCGACCGCGCGCGACCAACGGAGCGTGACCGAATTTCACGTGCAACCATGGGATTGCTCCGTGCGGATGAAACGGACATGGGCACCGAGCGTCGCCGGATTGCTCCGCCTGGATTGCCAGGTATGCGGTCGATTGCGCCAACCGCGTCCGCACTACTCCACCCGTTCAGTTCTACAGCCGACCGATGGCGGTCGTCGTAGGCCATCCGCAGTAGCAGTGGGTCAGGACATCACCCGATAGGTGAGGCGGATCACAAGGATGCCGCTCACCGACGAACACGCTCCGCTTATCGTCTACTACCCAGTAGTTACCTACCTGGCAACGCCGGAGCGAGGAAACTGATCGGTAGTCGCAGTACCACGAAGGAGCCTGACACCTTGGCCGTGACAGGAACGGAGTCCGTGGGCACGGACGTCCGCCGCACGTTGCACCTCACCTTCGAAGACCCGGCACTCCCGGCGCGGCCCCTGCCACGCCGGGCGGTGGACCGGTCCACCAAGGCCGACCTGGTCGGCAAGGCGGACCGGGTCAACACCGTCCACCGGGTCGACCTGGCCGACAGCTCGCGGGTCGGCAGCACCACCGAGGTCACCACAACCGAACCCGCCGAGACCACCGAGCAGGCCGACACCGTCGTCGCCGCCGAGCCCGTGGTCGCGCCGGTGCGCAGGCCCAGCCCGCACGCGCGGGCGATGGTGTTCGCCGAGCGGCTGCTCGGCGGGTGGGCACCGACGCTGCACCTGGCGATGCTGCTGGTCGCCTGCGTCACGTCGGGACTCGTCGTGCTCGCGGTGCTGGCCGGGATCGTGCCGGCCCTGCTGAGCGCGGCACTGCTCGTCGCCATGGTGGCGATGCGCCGCTGATGCACGTGCGAAGGGGCGGGGTCCGGATCCCGGGCCCCGCCCCTTCCGCTGTCGTGGGTCAGTGCGCGCCGACCGGGCGCAGCTTCGCCGAGTCCTCGTCGACGTGGTAGTCGGCGGGCTCGGTCTGGTCGATGCCGTTGAAGACCTTGAACCTCCTGGCCACCACCGTGATGAGCACGGCGACCACCAAGTTTGTCACCAGGGCAACGAAACCGACGTAGATCTGCACCGTCGACCCACCGAACGGGTGCCAGCCGAACAGGTTCAGCTCACCGAGCTTGAGCGCCGAGGCACCGAAGTGCTTGCGCTTGCCGTCGGCGCTGGGGATGTTGTAGAGCATGATCATTCCCCAGCCCATGCCCGCGATCCAGCCGCCGACCAGGCCCCAGATGTGGAACCAGCGGGTGTAGAGCGCGATCGCGACCGCGGGCAGCGTCTGCAGGATCATCACGCCGCCGATGAGCTGCAGGTCGATGGAGAACTGCGGATCGATGAACAGCACGAAGGCCACCGCGCCGAACTTGACCACCAGCGAGGCGAGCTTGGCCTGCTTGGCCTCCTGCTTCGGGGTGGCGTCGCGGCGGAAGTACTCCTTGTAGATGTTGCGGGTCCACAGGTTCGCCGCCGCGATGGACATGATGGCCGCGGGCACCAGCGCGCCGATGCCGATGGCGGCGAACGCGACACCCGCGAACCAGGCCGGGAACTGACCGGCGAACAGGTTCGGGATGATCGTGTTGGTGTCCGGGTTCCCGGTGGCCTGGTTGATCAACGGCTTGGTGCCCGCCGCGATCGCCACGAACCCCAGCAGCGCCAACAGCCCCAGCAGCAACGAGTACGCGGGCAGCGCCGACATGTTCCGCTTGATCACGTTGCGCCCGCGCGAGGCGAGCACGCCGGTGAGCGAGTGCGGGTAGAGGAACAGCGCGAGCGCGGAGCCGAGCGCCAGGGTGGCGTACTGCAACTGGTTGTTGGCGTTGAGCAGGATCCCGTCACCCGGCGCCGGTGTCGCCTTGAACTTCTCGTCGGCCGCCTGGAAGATCTCGCCCCACCCGCCGAGCTTGATCGGCAGGTACACCACGGCGACGATGATCACGACGTAGACCAGGATGTCCTTGACGAACGCGATCAGCGCGGGCGCGCGCAGCCCGGACTGGTAGGTGTAGACCGCCAGGATCACGAATGCGATCAGCAGCGGCAGGTGCCCCACGAGGCCGGAACCGTTGAGCCCCAACGTGCGCAGCACCGCCTCCAACCCGACCAGCTGCAGTGCGATGTAGGGCATCGTCGCCACGATCCCGGTGATCGCGACGAGCAGCGCGAGCACCGACGAGCCGTAGCGGCCGCGCACGAAGTCCGCCGGTGTCACATAGCCCTTGGCGCGCGACACCGACCAGATCCGCAGCAACGGCATGAACGCCAACGGGTACAGGATCACCGTGTAGGGCAGCGCGAAGAAGCCGGCCGCGCCCGCGCTGAACATGAGCGCGGGGACCGCGACGAAGGTGTAGGCCGTGTAGACGTCGCCGCCGATGAGGAACCAGGTGATCCACGAGCCGAACTTGCGGCCGCCGAGGCCCCACTCGTCGAGGTGGTCGAGGCTGCCGCCCGCCTTCCACTTGGCCGCCACGAAGCCCATGACGGTCACGACGCCGAAGAGCACGACGAAGATGACGAGCTCGGTCCACCTCATGCGCCCGCTCCCTCGTCCAGGGTGTCCACATCGCGGTCAGGTCCTGGCGGGGGCGCCGTGGGCTTGTCCTTGGTCTTGGCGAACACGACCGAGGTGGCCAGCACGCCGACCGCGACGCCCGCGAGCTGGAACCAGTAGTAGAACGGCAGGCCGAACAGCGCGGGCCCGGTCCGGTTGAAGATCGGCGTGATGAGCAGTCCGAGTGGGAGCAACAGCAGGAGGTTCCACGAGCTCCAGCGCAGGCCGGAGTGGCCGGGTTGTGTCATCGGTGTCTCGCTCTCCGTGACGGGAGTGTTGCCGCGACACACTAAGGCCCGAGCACCGGTCTCGTCACCAGGTAACTCGCTGTGCGGCCATTTGGCCCTTTGTTGGCGACCGATCGCGCCCGCCCGGCGTCGGTCGCACACCGCTCTCCACAGGCTGTGCACAACCTTGTCCACAGCTTGTGGACAACTCTGCGACGCCTGTGACGTGTGGGACTGGCGAGTAGCGGGTAACCCCGGAGGAACTGTCCCCAGGTCGATCCCCGGTCAGTCCACAGCGCCGGGTACCCGGGCGGCCAGCTCGTCGGCGACGATCAACAGGCACGGCAGGCACCTGGCACCCTCATGCGACCGGGTGACTTTGGCGTAGGGCACGGTGTGCGCGCAGGCGGCCTCCACGAAGCTCGCGGGCCGCTCCCCGGCGGGGAAGGCGTGCACGCGGTCGTCGTAGCCGGAGCGCTGCCAGCGCCACGCGCGGTGGTCCGACACCGACCCCACCTCCTTCTCCTCCTCGGGAACCGCGCACACCTTCCCAGACCGGGCACGACTCGGCTGTGACCCACAGAACAGGGCAACGCAGAACCGGCCCCCACCACGCGAAGTGGTGAGGGCCGGTTCTGTGTGTTGCGGCTCAGCCCAAGCGCTGCTTGAGGGCTTCCAGCTCGTCGCGGAGCGGGGTGGGCAGCTTGTCGCCGATCTT
The DNA here is from genome assembly GCF_024171945.1 of Actinokineospora globicatena. Lineage (GTDB taxonomy): Bacteria > Actinomycetota > Actinomycetes > Mycobacteriales > Pseudonocardiaceae > Actinokineospora > Actinokineospora globicatena. The sequence goes on along the minus strand of NZ_JAMTCR010000002.1, from coordinate 1,088,885 downwards.
GTCGAACCACTCCTCGATCAGCGGGATCTCCGCGCGCCACTCCTCGGCCGAGACCTCGAGCGCGGCCTCGATGTCGGCGCGGTCGCCCTCGACACCGTCGAGGTCCAGCTCGTCGGCGGTGGGGACCCAGCCGATCGGGGTCTCCCGCGCGGCGGCCTTGCCCTCGATGCGCTCGATGGCCCACTTCAGCACGCGGCTGTTCTCGCCGAACCCGGGCCACAGGAAGCGCTTGTCGTCGCCCCGGCGGAACCAGTTGACGTAGAAGATCTTCGGCAGCTTGGTCGCGTCCGCGCGCTTGCCGGTCTCGATCCAGTGGTTGAAGTAGTCACCGGCGTTGTAGCCGATGAACGGCAGCATCGCCATCGGGTCGCGCCGCACGACACCGGTCTTGCCGACCGCCGCGGCGGTGGTCTCGCTCGACAGCGTCGCACCCATGAAGGTGCCGTGCTGCCAGTCGCGGGACTCGGTCACCAGCGGGATCGTGGTGGCCCGGCGACCGCCGAAGAAGATCGCCGAGATCGGCACGCCCTTGGGGTCGTCCCACTCGGCGGCCTTGGTGTCGCACTGGTCGATCGGGGTGCAGTAGCGCGAGTTCGGGTGCGCCGCCTTCTCCTCCGAGCCGGGCGCCCAGTCGGCCTTCTTCCACGAGGTGAGGTGCTCCGGCGCGTCGCCGATGCCCTCCCACCAGATGTCCCCGTCGTCGGTCAGCGCGACGTTGGTGAACAGCGAGTTGCCCTTGGCGATGGTGCGCATCGCGTTCGGGTTGGTGTGGTAGTCGGTGCCCGGCGCCACGCCGAAGAAGCCGTTCTCCGGGTTGACCGCGTAGAGGCGGCCGTCCTCGCCGAACCGCATCCAGGCGATGTCGTCGCCGATGGTCTCGACCTTCCACCCCGGGATGGTCGGGTCCAGCATGGCGAGGTTGGTCTTGCCGCAGGCGCTGGGGAACGCGGCCGCGACGTAGTAGACCTTGTCCTCGGGCGAGGTCAGCTTGAGGATCAGCATGTGCTCGGCGAGCCAGCCCTCGTCCCGGCCGATGACCGAGGCGATGCGCAGCGAGTAGCACTTCTTGCCCAGCAGCGCGTTGCCGCCGTAGCCGGAGCCGAAGCTCCAGATGAGCCGCTCCTCCGGGAAGTGCACGATGTACTTGGTGTCGTTGCACGGCCACGCGACGTCGGCCTGGCCCGGCTCGAGCGGCGCGCCGATCGAGTGCAGGGCGGGCACGAAGTCGCGCTCGGTGCCGTCGGCGTCGATGAACCGGTCGAGCGCCTTGGTGCCCATCCGGGTCATGATCTTCATCGAGACCACGACGTACTCGGAATCGGTGATCTCCACGCCGAGCATCGGGTTCTCCGCGTTGAGCGGGCCCATGCAGAACGGGATCACGTACATGGTGCGACCGCGCATCGAGCCCCGGTAGAGCTCAGTCATGATCGACTTCATCTCCGCCGGGTCCATCCAGTTGTTGGTTGGACCGGCGTCGGCCTCGTCGACCGCGCAGATGTAGGTGCGCTCCTCCACCCGCGCCACGTCGTTGGGGTCGGAGGCCGCGTAGAACGAGTTCGGCTTCTTGTCCAGGCGGGTGAACGTGCCCGCGTCGACCAGCTTGTCGGTGAGCCGGGTCCACTCCTCTTCGGACCCGTCGACCCAGACCACCTGCTCGGGGGCGGTCAGTTCGGCGACCTCGCGCACCCACGCCAGGAGTCGTTTGTGCGTCGTCGGTGCCTGGTCAACGCCAGGGATTGTCACTGCCGTCATCTCGCCTCGTCTCCTGACTGAACGCCGAAATGCCGATCAGGACGCCACCGAGCTGACCGGGGACGGCGGCGTCCTAACCGAATGGCTGAGCCCCCGCCCATGTCGAGCGGGTGCGTGCCGTGAAGGAATGCATATGAGGCTAGCGGGGTGACGGCGAGGTAACCGATACCTTGCCTGTCGGTTCTCTCACAAGAACGATAAGGGAATCGATTCAGTACCCACTTGCGAGCCGCTAAATCGACCGATCGGACGTCCGGATACCGGACAGTCGTGACTCACCGTGAGCCGGCCCACGGCTGACCTGGCCAAACAGGGGCGGAAGCACGAGATCCCGGCACGCGTGGGCGCACCGGGATCTCACTCAGCGTGGTTCGAGATTACCGCGTGGGAATCATCTCGCCCGCTGGTCGTAACGCTGGGGCTCAGCCCTGCCAGTTGGCGTCGGAGCCGGAGGTGGGGGCGGTCGCGGCGGTGTCCGACTCGTAGGAACCGTCGGCGTTGATGTGACCGGTCTCGACGGTGGTCCACTCGTCCTCGCCGGAGTGCTGGGCCACGGTCACGTCGCCGTCGGCCTCGATGACGACGGCCTCGTCCGCGCCACCGTCACCGTCGCTGTCGGTGAAGACGTAGGTGTTGCCCTGCTCGTCGGTCACCACGGCGGTGTCGTTGGTGCCGTCGCCGTCCGCGTCGTACTGCGCCTCGCCCGCGTCGACGTCACCGGACTTGGTGTCGACGGTGATGTTGTCGCCCGAGCCGCCGTGGTTGACCGGGGTCGCGGCGTCGTCGTCGTTCGCGCCCGACTTCGAGCCCGCGTCGTCCGCACCGTCGCCGCCGGGGGCCTCGACGGAGTTGGTGCTGGCCTCGGTCCAGTCGCCGGACGCCTCGTCGTACTCGGCGGCCGCGAGCACGTTGCCCTGCTCGTCGAGCTGGATGGCGGTGTCCGCGGTGCCGTCGCCATCGGTGTCGGCGAAGGCGACGTAGCCCTCTTCGGTCTGCACGACCGCGGTGTCGTTGTCACCGTCCTGGTCGTAGTCGAAGTTCTCCTGGACCTCGTACTCCTCGCCACCGACCTCGACGGTCAACTCGTCGTGGCCCGCGTCGGCAGTGGTGTCGGTCGCGGTGTCGTCGGCGCCGGTCTCGTCAACGTACACGGGTAGCCCCCTCTGGCTGATCCCTTGGCGGGATGCTCAATGGCTTGTTGTTGGCGGTATGACTGACGCTTCGCCCCGCTGGTTCCCGCCGTTACGCCGTTAGTTCTTGTCGCGAACGGACCGGATACCGGCAAGGAGCCTCTCCGCCCGTTCTTGCCCGGCGACCACGTCTGTCAGGCGCTTGTTTACCACGGTCACGCGCTTCTGCCGCTCGCTCACGTCAAGTCGTAATGCTTTGTCGACCTCGCGCAACTGCTCCTCGATCCCGGTGATCCGCTTGCCGAGCGCCTCGTCGAGGGCAAGGGAGAGCTGGGATTCCGCGTCGATCAACTGCTCGGACACCAACTGGTCCAATGTGGACCGGGCATCGGCGATGGAGTCGTTGAGCCACAGCTTCATGTGCTGCTTGTCCGCGGTGTGCTTGCGGGTGCGCGCGATCCACCACCCGGCGCCGAGGCCGATGACGATGGTGGGTACCAGCAGGATCGGCGCCGCGATCGCGCCAGCCAGCGGGATGACCGCCATCTTGCCCGCGCCGATGCCGCCGGAGACCCCCATGAACACCAACAGCTTGTCCTCGGCGGTCGGCAGCCGCTTCTCCGCCGCCCGCAGCACCACCTGGGAGGTCCCGGCCCTGGCGAACTGGCCGCGGATCACCGCCAGCTCGTCCTCGCTGAACAGTTCACTGAGGACCGAGTCGGCCACCTGGTTGAGCCGGGTGCCCACCGACTCCGAGACCTTCCCGCTGACCATCTGCATGGCGGCGTCGACGTGCGCGGGCAGCCCGCGCAGCTGGTCGCGGTCGGCGACGTCGATGGCCTGGCGGAACCAGGCCTGCAGGTCGCGCATCTGGCGGCTGACCTCGTGCGCGTTCTCCAGCCGGGCGCGCTGCACCTCGCTGCGCAGCTTCACCTGCCAGCCGCGGGTCGACGAGCGGCGCTCCGCGGTCAGCTCGTCCTTGCGCGAGCGCAGCGCCTCGGCCTCGGCCTCGCCGGTGGTCAGCGCCCGGCGCTCGTTCTCCAGGGTCACCTTCAGCTCGCCGAGCGAGGACGACAGCGCACGCAACGTGTTGGCCTCGCCGAGCATCGCGGACCGGCCGACCAGCAGGGACTGCAACGAGGTCACCAACTCGGCGATGCCCGAGCGCTCCTTGAGCATCTCCGCGGCCTCGGGGTTGGGCGCCTTGCCCGCCAGTTCGAACATCCGCGAGGACACCGGGTGGAAGATGGCGTCCTTGAACCGCGGTGCGTGTTCGACCAACAGCGCCTTGTTCGCCTCGAGGACCTGCCGCCAACCCCGATAGGCGTCCACTTTGGACAGAACGAAGACCACGGTCTCCACCCGGTCGCCGACGTTGGCCAGGAACGAGAGCTCGCCGACGGTGAACGGCGCCGAGGCGTCGACGACGAACAGCAGTGCGGTGGCCGACGCGGCCGCCTCGATCGCCAGCTCGCCGTGCACCGAGTCGAGCCCGCCGACCCCGGGGGTGTCCACCACGACCAGCTTCTCCAGCAGCGGCACCGGGCCGTCGACCTCGACGTAGCGCGGCGGCAGCTCGCCGTCTGGCAGCTCGTGCGCCGCCGACACCCAGTTGACCAGCTTGGCGATGTCCACCGGCACCGGCGCGAGCTGACCGGGGTAGCAGGCGCGCGCCTCCCACTGCTCGGCGTGCCCGAACACCAGGTAGGTCGCGGTGGCCACGTCGGCATCCACAGGGGACAGACCAGGCGTGTCGATCATGGCGTTGACCAGGGAGCTCTTCCCCCGGTTCGTCTCGCCGACGACCACGACCGACGGCTTCTTGCGGCGCCGCGCGCGGACCTGCTCGACCCACTGCGCCGACTCGGGCGCCGCCTCGCGCAGCAGGGTGAGTAGCTGCTCCCTGGTCTGGGCGACCTGCTTGGGGAGGGAGACCTTGGGCTGGGTCATGCGGTCTTGCCCGTGTAGACGGTGACGATCGGCGGCCGCAGCAGCTGCCCCCGGTCGCTGAACCCGACCACCTCGGTCTCGGCGACCGTGCCCTGCAGGCCCGCGTCCTCGGTGACCAGCGTGCCGCCCGCCTCGTGGTGCGCCGGGTCGAACCGGTCGCCGTCCGGCCGCACCGCGGTCACCCCGACGGCGGCCAGGCCCTCCTCGATCCGTTCGGCCACACCGGAACTGCGGGCCCGGTCGTGCGCGTAGAGGCACAGCGACACCAGCGCCAGCCGCTCGCTGACGGCCTGGTCGTACACCTCCGGCGCGATGCTCACCAGCGCGGGCTCCACCCGGAAGTCGTCACTGAGCTCCTCCTGCGACACCGCTTCCCCCTCCCGCTCGACGACCCGGTCCACCTCGCGGTCGGCCTCGGCGATCACCGCGGCCCGGACCTCGATCGTCGAGTCCTCGTCCTTGCGCTTGTTCTTGAACCAGGAAGCCATCCGCCTCACCCAGCCTGTCGGCGCCCATGTGCCGCCGAATCGTATAGCCGGCCGCCCTGGCACCCACCCGGTTCCGCGCGGTCGGGCTCAGCTCCCGCTCTGGGCCTTGAGCTGCTGCCAGATGAGGAAGTACGCCCGGTGCACCACGTGCGCCACCCGGCTCTGCGCTGGGGTCGCGCCGAAGGAGGCGAACGAGCGCCACCACCCGGCGCGTTCGAGCGCGTACGCGCTGAGTTCGTTGTGCGGGCGGCCCTTCATGCCCAGCTGCTCGCCGATGTCGGCGTTGCTGCCGACCCGCAGCACCTCCACCGCGAGGTCCTCCGGCATGTCGACCGCGCCGGAGGTGACCAGGGTGAGCGCCTCGAGCAGCCGCAACTGGTGGGCCTCGGGCTTGGCCAGCAGCACCTCGATGGCGTCGTGCACCCGCTGGCGCTCCCCGGGGTCACCGGAGGCGTGCGCGAGCGCGGTGACCGACGCCAGCGCGGCGGCGGCCTTGATGCCGTCGGCGCGGGCGCGGAACACCGCGTCCAACCTGGACCGCACGCCAGCCAGCCCGGAGGCGTCGAGCAAGGACCTGCGCAGCGCGCCCGCGGTGAGGTCGGGGTCGGCGCGCAGCGCGTCGACGGCGTGCCGGATGCCGAACAGGTCGAGCTTCTCCAGCAGCCGGACGCGGGTGCCGGTCGGCACGTCGCACTCCCAGGTGGTGAAGATGTCGGCCGAGATCAGCATCGTCTCCCAGATGGCGTCGTCGAGCTGGGAGAGCGACCGCAGCGCGTCGGCGTCGGCCGAGGTGAACCCGCCGGACTCCGCGGACTCGGCGATCAGGCCGATCACCGGGATCACGTCGGCGACCCGCGGCTTGAGGGTGGCGGCCTGCTTCTCGGCCAGCAGGGTCGCGGCCTTCCACACGTCGCCGTCGCTGCCGGTGACCGACTCCGGGGTGATCGTGTCGGCCTTGTTCAGCACGGCGATGGCGTTGACCGGACCGGCCTCGCGGCTCGCGGTCGCGGCGGTGAACGCGGCGAGCGCCTGCTGGTCGTCGGCCCGCACGCCCTGCGTCACCACGTACAGCACGGCCTCGGCACCAGCGACGGCGTTGCGGGAGGTCTCGTCGAGCTCGTCGTCGCCGTCCTCCTCGCCGTCCTCGCCGTCCTCACCGTCCTTGCGGTGCTTCGCCGCGCCCAGCAGCTGCTCGGTGCGCTTCACCGAGGCCAGGTCGAGCGACCCGAGGCCCGGGGTGTCGATGACGGTCAGGTCCCGCAGCACCGCGTTGGTCAGGTAGGCCTCCAGGTGCGAGACCTTGTCGAAGTCCACGTCCAGGTCGGCCGGGATCATCCCGCCGACCTCGAACGGCAGCACCTGCTTGGTGCCGTCGAAGAACACCAGCTCCACCCGGTCGACGGTCCCGTACTGGAACCGGGTGACCAACCGCGTGCACTCCCCGACGTCGGTCGGCGCGATCCGCCGCCCGATCAGGGCGTTGACCAGTGTGGACTTCCCCGACTTGATCCGACCGGCCACCGCGACCTGCAACGGGGCCGAGAGCCTGCGCAGCACCTCCCGGAACCCGGCCGCGGTGCGCGCGGACACCTGCGGCTGCAGGCGCTGGCACAGGTTCGCCACCGACGCCGACAACGGTCCAGCGAGGTGCTGCTGCTCGGTCGCGCTCGACAAACCCGTTCCTCCCCTGATCGCCGAAGCGAATGGTGCCATGCGCCCGGCACCGGTGTCCGCGAACTCCTCGCTCAGCCTGCGGTCGGAGATGGCGATGCGACGGCGGGTTGACGCGGGGGGCAACCGGCTGTGCCTACGCTCGGCACCGTGCGGAGGCTCAGTCTGTGGATGAAGGCGCACCCGATGGCGGGTGACGTCATCATCGCCGCGTTGCTGGCGGCGCTGGAGTCGATCTCGCTGTTCGCCACGATCGGTGGGGTTCACCCGTTGGCGTACTGGCTGGTCGGGCTCGGTCTGCTCGGGCCGCTGGTGATCCGCAGGCGGGACCCGCTGCTCGCGGCGTACCTCATCCTCGCGGCCGGTCTGGTCCAGCTGCTGACCCACGGGCCGAGCCCGGACGGGGTGGACGCCAGGATCAGGGTGGGCGACATCGCGCTCGGTATCGCGCTGTACACGACGGTCGCCTACGTGGGGCGCAGGCAGGGCGCGCTGTACGTGGTGTGGCTGACCATCGGTGTCGGGGCGTGGGCGACGTGGCGGATGACGCTGCCGGAGTCGATCCTGCCGACGCTGGTGATCGTGGTGATCTTCGCGTTCTGCTGGGTGCTCGGCGAGTTCTCCGGGGCCCGGCGGGCCTACCACCTCGAGGTCGAGCGGCGGCTCGCGCTGCTGGAGACCGAGCGCGACCAGCAGGCCAGGATCGCCGTCGGCCAGGAACGCGCCCGCATCGCGCGGGAACTGCACGACGTGGTGGCGCACGCGGTGAGCGTCATCGTGGTGCACGCCGACGGCGCCGCCTACGCGGTGCGCTCGCAACCGGAGGTGGCCGAACGGGCCATCCGCACGATCTCGGCGACCGGCCGGGAAGCGCTGACCGAGCTGCGGCGGCTGCTGGGGGTCCTGCGCAGCGACGAGGGCGAGACCGATCGCACCCCGCAGCCGGGCACCCAGTCCATCTCGGACCTGGCCGAGCGGGTCCGCGCGACCGGCGTCCCGGTCCAACTCGACCTGGCAGGCGAGCTCGACGACCTGCCAGCCGGTGTCGGCCTCGGCATCTACCGGATCGTCCAGGAAGCGCTGACCAACACGATCAAGCACGCCGGGCCGGGCGCGACGGCCGCGGTGGAGGTCCGGCGCGTCGGCGACCGGGTGGAGCTCGACATCACCGACCTCGGACCGGGCACCACCCGGGTCGGCCTCACCGCGGGCGGCAACGGCCTGATCGGCATGCGCGAGCGCGCCAACGTCTTCGGCGGCACCCTGCAGGCCGGTCCGCACGCCGACGGCGGGTGGCGGGTGCGCGCGGTGCTGCCGGTGACGACCGCGTAGGGGAGGGCTACCTTGGGCCGCGTGATCAGGGTTGTGCTGGTGGACGACCAGGAGCTGATGCGGGTCGGGTTCCGCATGGTGCTCGGCGCGCAGGAGGACATGGAGGTCGTCGGCGAGGCGGGCGACGGCCGGGCGGCGATCGAGCTGGCCGACAAGCTGCGCCCCGACGTCGTGCTGATGGACGTCCGGATGCCGGTGCTCGACGGCGTCGAGGCCACCCGGGTGATCACCGAGGCGGGCACGTCCAAGGTCCTGGTGATGACCACCTTCGACCTCGACGAGTACGCCCTCTCCGCCCTGCGCAACGGCGCCAGCGGCTTCCTGCTCAAGGACACCCCGCCCGACGCCCTCGTCTCCGCCCTGCGCTCGGTCGCCAGCGGCGACGCCGTGGTCTCCCCGAGCGTCACCCGCCGCCTCCTCGACCGCTTCCTCGGCCCCGGCGGCGGCGAACTCCGCGACGCCGCCGTGCTCGACGTGCTGACCGAACGCGAGCGGGAGGTCCTGGTCCTCATGGCCCAGGGCCTGTCCAACACCGAGATCGCCCGCAAGCTCTTCCTCTCCGAGGCCACGGTCAAAACCCACGTCGGCCGCGTCCTGTCCAAACTGGACCTCCGCGACCGCGTCCAAGCCGTCGTCCTCGCCTACGAAACCGGCCTGGTCCGCCCCGGCGACGTCTAACTCCGCCCCGCACAGACCCGCCGCTCCACGCCTCGCCTAGGGATGTCCTCGCTGTCCGGCGCCTCTGACCCGGCCCTGACTCCCGCTGAATCACCAGGTCAGCGCCCGATTCCGGCCGCCCCCACGGCCACCCCATGACCGACGCCAGCCGTCGCGGGGGCCGCCTCCGGCACCCCAGCCCCCACCCTCTCCGGGGGGCGTCCCCAGTGCCAGTCTACCGGGGGTGGGGGGTGCGACCTAGGGGTGCGGTTGGGCTGTGGACAACTCGGGGGGTTGTGGATAACTCGACCTGGGGAAACGGGCTCGGCGACGGCGAGATTCAGCCGATCGGGGTGGTTGCGGGCTGGGCGGAGGCGCGGGAAGAACCACAGATGAGACGGCCTGCCTACGTAACACTGAGCGAAGCGGGCGGCCCACGAGACCGGAGCCGGGCAGGCTCAGGTCGGCATCGGGTGCAAGGGAGTCAGCGGTAGGTGGAGGCGTCGACGGTGGTGGGGTCGGTGCCGGGCTTGACGACCTCGTCGTACCAGCGGCCCCAGTCGGGTTGGGTGCCGTCGAGGTCGGTGAAGCCGTATTCGCGCATCAGGGTCCAGCTGGCCATGGTGCGGCCCGCGAACCGGGAGACCGCGGGGTCGGCGGCGAGGGCGGCGATGGCGCGGCCGATGTAGTGCGGGGACTCGGCCATGATGTAGTTCGGGTCCTTCGCCACGCCCTCGCGCCAGTTGGCCTCGGTGACCTCGAAGTGCTCCAGCATCATCTCCGAGCGCAGGAAGCCGGGGGTGACCGCCAAACCGGTGGCGCCGACGGCGGCCAGTTCCGCGCCCAGCCACCGACCGATCGCGCGGACGCCGGACTTCACCAGGTAGTACGGGATGCCGACCGGTCCCGGGTAGTCCTCGACGTCCCCGTCGGTCACCTCGACGACCAGTCCGCCGGGCCGTGCGACGACCAGGGGCAGCAGCCGGTGCAGGGTGATCAGGTGCGTGTCCAGGCCGTTGCGGACGACGCCGATGCCCTTGTCCAGGTCGGACTCCCACCACGGCGTGCCGAACTCGACGAACGGGTCGCCGCCCCAGACGTCGTCCACCAGCACGTCGACGCGCCCGTGCTCGGCGGCGATCCGGTCCCGCAGCGCGTCCACATCGGACACCGAGGTGAAGTCGCAGCGGACCGGGATGCCGACGCCGCCCGCCGCGTCGACCAGTTCCGCGGTCTCCTCGATGGTCTCGGTCCGCCGCATCGGGGACGCCGATTCCCGTGTGGTGCGCCCGGTGACGTAGACCGTCGCGCCTGCCGCGCCGAGTTCGACCGCGATGCCCCGGCCGCACCCGCGCGTGGCTCCCGTGACCACGGCGACCTTGCCGTGCAGCGGCGCGTTCTCCTGCGTTGTCATGCCTGACCCCTTTCCCATGCCCCCAGCACCGCGGTCACGTCCGCGGCCAGCCGGTCGGCGAGCGTCCCGTGCGGACGGACCGACCAGTCGATCGACACCCCGTTGACCAGCGACAGCAGCACCCGGACGGCGATCTCCGGCTCGGGTGCGCCGGGCAGCGCGATGGCCGCCCGGTCGAACGCGCGGGCCAGTTCGGCCCGCATGACCTCGAAGTGCGTGCCGAGCTTGGCGCGCAGCACCGGGTCGATCAGGTCGTGCCCGAGTTGGCCGAGGTGGTTGGCGGCGGTGTCGGCGCTCCCCAACGACAGGAACGTGCCCACCGCCGCGGCGCGCAGCCCGGCGACCGGGTCCACTTCCGCCTCCGCCATCGCCCGCATGGTGCGGGCCACCTCGGCTGTCGCGTGGTCGAACACCGCGCGCACCAACTGGTCCTTGGAGCCGAACCGGGTGGCGACCGTGCCGACCGAGACCCCGGCCTCAGCGGCCACTTGGGCCAGGGTGAACCCCGGTCCACAGCGGCCGATGACCACGTGCGCCGCGTCGAGGAGCCGCTGGTCGGTGATGGTCCTCGGGCGTGGCACCCCATTATTGAACCACGGTTCATTAACCGTGTCACCCAGGCGGACCGGGCTCGCGGATCAGGGTCCAGTCAGGGTCGTCACCGATACCCCGGGCTCTCAGGAACGCGGGAGGCTACGCCTGTGAGTTGACCGGACCGGGGGACCACAGGACGACGCGGGGACACACCCGCGACGGCCACCCTTGGACCGGTCAGCGGGGGAAGGCGCTTGGGGGACGAGCGCAACAGGACGTTTCGCTAGAAGGAGCACACCATGATCGAGGCAGTCGGCCTCACCAAGAGTTACGGCAAGACGCTCGCCGTCGACAACCTGTCGTTCTCGGTCCCGACCGGGCGGGTGACCGGCTTCCTCGGTCCGAACGGCGCCGGGAAGTCCACCACCATGCGGATGATCCTCGGGCTGGACACCCCGACCGGGGGTTCGGCGCTGATCGACGGGAAGCGCTACCGCGACCTGCACCAGCCGCTGCGCACGGTCGGCGCGCTGCTGGACGCCAAGTGGGTCCACCCCAACCGCTCGGCCCGCGCCCACCTGCAGTGGCTGGCGCGGTCGAACAAGCTGCCCGCCAAGCGCGTCGACGAGGTGCTGGAGATCGTCGGCCTCACCGCGGTGGCCAACAAGCGCGCGGGTGGCTTCTCCCTGGGCATGTCCCAGCGGCTGGGCATCGCCGCGGCGCTGCTGGGTGACCCGCAGGTGCTGCTGTTCGACGAGCCGGTCAACGGCCTGGACCCCGAGGGCATCCTCTGGATCCGCAAGTTCATGCACCGGCTGGCCGAAGAGGGCCGCACGGTGTTCGTCTCCAGCCACCTGCTCTCCGAGATGGCGCTCACCGCCCAGGAGCTGGTGGTGATCGGCCGGGGCAAGCTGATCTCGCAGAGCAGCACCGAGGACTTCGTCGCCCAGGCGACCGAGAACACCGTGCGGGTGCGCGGTCCGCGCCTGACCGACCTGCGCGCCGCGCTGGCCCAGGCCGGGGTGTCCACCCGGGACGAGGGCGAGAACCTGGTCGTGTCCGGGATGGACTGCGCCGACATCGGCGAGCTCGCGGCCCGCACGCAGACCGTGCTGCACGAGCTGAGCCCGCAGCGCGGTTCGCTGGAAGAGGCGTTCATGCAGCTGACCGGCGACTCCGTCGAGTACCACACCGAGATCGCCGACGGCCCCACCCCGGCGACCCTCGTGCCCGCGGGGAAGTGACGACATGACCCTCCTCGCCGTCGAACGGATCAAGCTCTTCACCACCCGCTCGCCGTGGTGGTGCACGCTCATCGCACTGGCGCTGACCGTCGGGTTCGGCGCGCTCATGGCGGGCACCGCGGACGCGACCGAGCCGCTGAACATCGCCGCCACCCAGTTCGGCTACGGCTTCGGCCTGGTCGTGGTGATGGTGATGGCGACGCTGGCGATCACCACCGAGTACCGGTTCTCCACCATCCGGGCGACGTTCCTCGCCGTGCCCAACCGCCCGTCCACGCTCGTCGCCAAAGCCACCGTGGTGGCGATCATGGCGGCGATCATCGGCGAGCTCGCCGCGTTCGGGTCGTGGGGCATCGCGAGCGTCATCAAGCCCGATATCGACCTGACGATCAACACCGCGTACGAGTGGCGCGCGGTGGCCGGTGTCGGGCTGGTCTACGCGCTGTCGGCGGTCGTCGCGGTCGCCGTCGGCGTGCTGGTCCGGCACTCCGCGGGGGCCATCGCGGTGCTGCTGATCTGGAACCAGCTGGTCGAGCCGCTGGTGCAGCTGATCCCGAAGGTCGGCGACGACATCCACAAGTGGATGCCGTTCAACATCGCCAACAAGCTGATCACCGGCGACCCGGACCCGACAGCCCGCAACGTGCTCCAGGGACCGCCGCCCTCGGACGCGGTGCTCGGCCCGTGGCCCGCGATCGGTGTCTTCGCCGCCTTCGCCGCCGTGCTGCTCGGCATCGCCATCGTCGTCGCCAACCGGAGGGACGCCTGATGACCACCCTGCTCGCCACCGAGCGGATCAAGCTGTTCACCACCCGCTCGCCCTGGTGGTCCGCCTTCCTCGCCCTCGGGCTCACCATCGGCTTCGCCGCGTTGGTGGGGCTCAACCACAGCGGCGGACCGCTGCTGGTGGAGCACAGCCAGTTCGGCACCCAGTTCGGCCTGATGGTCGTCTCGGTGATGGCGGCGCTGGCGATCACCACCGAGTACCGGTTCGCCACCATCCGGGCCACCTTCCAGGCGGTGCCCAAGCGCACCTCGGTGCTGGTGGCCAAGACCGCCGTCGTGGCCATCCTGGCCGCGGTGATCGGCGAGGTCGCCGCGTTCGGCTCCTGGCTGACCGCCTACGCCATCGACGGCGGCCCGGAGATGGCGATCACCACCGGCGCGGACTGGCGGATGGTCGCCGGGGTCGGCCTGGTCTTCGCCGTCACCGCGGTCATCGCGGTCGCGGTCGGCACGCTGGTCCGCCAGTCCGCCGGGGCCATCTCGATCCTGCTCATCTGGCCGCTGCTGGTGGAGAACCTGGTGGTGCTGATCCCCGGGGTCGGCGCCAACATCCACGACTGGATGCCGTTCACCGTGGCGAGCCGCTTCCTCAACGGCGCCGAGCCGATCGCGCCCATGGGTCCGTGGGCCTCGCTGGCCTACTTCACCGGCGTCGCCGCCGTCCTGCTCGTCGCCGCCCTGGCGGTGGCCAACAAGCGGGACGCCTGATCCACCACGGTCCCACCGGTCATTCGGGGAGCGGTCGGACCTCTCGGGGATGCGGAGCCCGGGTCACCATTCGGGGGTGACCCGGGCTCCCGCACGTGAGCGGCACTTTCCCGGTCAGGCCTGCGGGCGTGCGGGATTGGTGCCAGTATCGGGCGCATGATCGAGGCGACCGGCCTGACGAAGCACTACGGCCGCACCGTCGCGGTCGACAACCTGTCCTTCACCGTCAGCGAGGGCAAGGTCACCGGCTTCCTCGGCCCCAACGGGGCGGGCAAGTCGACCACGATGCGGATGATCCTCGGCCTCGACCGGCCGACATCGGGTGACGTCCGCATCGACGGGCAGCACTACCGCGACCTGCACCAACCCCTGCGGACGGTCGGCGCGCTGCTGGACGCGAAGTGGGTGCACCCCAACCGCTCCGCGCGCGCCCACCTGCGGTGGCTGGCCGCCGCGAGCAAGCTCCCGCGCAGTCGGGTGGACGAGGTGCTCGACCTGGTCGGCCTCGGCGGGGTGGCCGACAAGAACGCGGGTGGCTTCTCCCTTGGCATGTCCCAGCGGCTCGGCATCGCCGCCGCGCTGCTCGGCGACCCCAAGGTCCTGCTGTTCGACGAACCCGTGAACGGCCTGGACCCGGAGGGCATCCTCTGGATCCGCAAGTTTATGCACCGGCTGGCCGCCGAGGGCCGCACGGTGTTCGTCTCCAGCCACCTGCTCTCCGAGATGGCCCAGACCGCGCAGGACCTCGTGGTCATCGGCCGCGGGAAGCTGATCCACCAGGGCACCGTCGACGAGTTCATCGCGCACGCCACCGAGAGCACGGTCCTGGTGCGCAGCCCGGAGCTGGAGAAGCTTGGCGAGCACCTGCTCGGCGCGGGCGCCGGGATCAGCGACGACGGCGACGCGCTCCGGGTGTCCGGGATGGACAGCGCGGCGATCGGCGAGCTGGCCGCGGCCAAGCAGATCACCCTGCACGAGCTCAGCCCCCAGGTCGGCTCGCTCGAGCAGGCCTTCATCCAGCTGACCGGGGACAGCGTCGAGTACCGGACCGCGGAGGCCGCGCAGCGGGCCGGTCAGGAGGAGCGGGCATGAGCGTGCTGAACGCGGAGCGGATCAAGCTGCTGTCCACCCGCTCGCCGTGGTGGTGCGCGCTGCTGGCCGTCGCGCTGCCGGTCGGGCTGACCGCGCTGATCGCCAGCCAGGCCCAGATCGACCCGGGGGACAACGGGGGCAGCGTCCAGGTCACGCAGATGCTGGCCAGCCTGGGGCGCGCGGTGGTCATGGTGATGGCGGCGCTGTCGGTCACCAGCGAGTACCGCTTCGGCACCATCCGCAGCACCTTCCAGGCCGTGCCGCACCGCACGACCGCGCTGCTGGCCAAGACGGTGGTGACCGCGATCCCGGCGATGCTGATCGGCGCCGTGGTCGGCTTCGGCAGCTGGGCGGTGTTCCGCGCGATCAACTCGTTCCCGGCGCTGGCGCTCGACAGCGCGGAGGACTGGCGCGCGGTCGCGGGCCAGATCGTGGTCTACGGCATCACCGCGGTGCTCGCGCTCGGCGTGGGCATCCTGATCCGGCAGACCGCGGGCGCGGTGGCGGTCCTGCTCGTGTACGCGCTGCTGGTGGAGGGCCTGGTCGGGCTGATCCCGAAGATCGGCGACGACATCCAGCACTGGCTGCCGTTCTTCGCCGCGGACCGCTTCCTCGGCGTGCAGGCGGGTCCGCCGATCGACGACCTGCCGCTCGGCCCGTGGGGCTACCTGGCCTACTTCGCCGCCGTCGCGGCCGTCGTGCTGACCGCCGGAATCTTGTCGGCGCAGCGCCGCGACGCCTGAAGGACTTCCGACCCTGGCGGTCGAGCGCGGATTTTCCTACAACAAGCAGCAGGATTAAGACCACGTTAAGTAGGTGTGAGCCCGAACACAGGGTACAGACTTCAGCCGGCTCCCGGGGTCAGATGGACTCACGGACCCGTCTCGGAACCCATGGAGGTGGACCTTGACGGTGCTTGACGCCAGCACGAACGACAGCACCAGTGGCAGCTCGAACAGCAGCGGGACCAGCGGCGCCCACAGCGGGAAGCGGCGCGCGGCCGTGCCGAAGCAGCGCGGCCTGCACGTCGAACCGCTGATCGGCCTGGAGTGGTCGGAAGCGCTCGAACAGCCGGGCGGCCCCCCTGCCTCCGCACCGGCCGACGCGCGCCGGGCGTGGGTGCACCGCGCACCGGAGGCCCAGGTCATCGCCCTGTACCACGCCGTCGTGGCGGCCGATCCCGGCTTACCCGCGCCCTGGTGGCTGCGCGCGGTCGCCGCGGGGGAGCTCGGCTCGCGCCGTGAGGGGTTCGCGGTGGAGGACCGGGTCGCCAAGCTGCTGGACGCGAGACCGGGCTGGGTGTTCGTGCCGTGGGGGGTGGACGGCGACTCCGGCTACTGGGAGTACATGCCCTCGGAACGCACCCTGGCGGAACCGGGGATGCCGACCACCCTGGCGCACACCCACCGCCACCCCGGGTGGATCGACGTGGTCGGGGTGCACGCGGGCGGTGCGCCGGAGCCCATCGAGGTGCAGGGGCTCGCCGACCTGCGGGCGAACCTGTCCCGGTTGGAGTCCCTGCGACCGTGGCCGCGGCCGGATGGCACCCTGAGCGGGTGACACCGACCGACCAGGCCGCGACCGACCCGACGGCGACCGACCAGGTTCCCCGCAGGCGCTCCATCGTCAGCTTCGTCCACCGCGGCGGGCGGATGACCGTCGGCCAGGACCGGGCCTGGGAGCGGTCCTGGCCCGCGCTGGGCAAGCAGGTGCCCGACCTGCCGCCCGGCCCGCTCGACGCGGTGTCCTGGTTCGGCCGCGAGGCGCCGCTGCTGCTGGAGATCGGCTCCGGCATGGGCGAGACCACCTCGCTGCTCGCAAAGGCCGAGCCGGGGACCAACTACCTGGCCGTCGACGTCTTCCAGCCGGGTCTCGCGCAGTTGATCCTGCGCGTCGAGGCGATGGGCCTGACCAACCTGCGGATGCTGCGCGGCGACGCCGTCGAGCTGCTCGGCGAGCACATCGCCCCCGGCGCGCTGGCTGGCGCGCGGATCTACTTCCCCGACCCGTGGCCGAAGAAGAAGCACCACAAGCGACGGTTGGTGCAGCCGGACTTCGTGGCGCTGCTGGCTTCCCGGATCGTCCCGGGCGGCACGCTGCACCTGGCCACCGACTGGGAGCACTACGCCGAGCAGATGCTGGAAGTGCTCTCGGGCGAGCCGTTGCTGCGCAACCGGTACGACGGCTGGGCGCCGCGCCCCGACTGGCGTCCGGTCACGAAGTTCGAGTCGCGGGCCCGGGAAGAGGGGCGAATCAGTCGCGATCTCATCTTCGAACGAGTGAATGACTGACGTTCAGTCACATCGCTGTCGGCAGGACCACACGTCCGAGTAGTCGAGGCGCCAGGTTTGCGTACCGATATCCAGTGATGTGACCGCCCTGCGCGACGAGCCCGTCCTGCCCACCACTCCCCGGGTCGCGCTGTCCGCCGAGCCGCCGACGGTCACCACGGCACCCGTCGGCCCGGCCCAGCCCGCCAGGGCGCGGCCCGCGGGCAACCCGCTCTACCAGGCGGCGGAGCACTTCCTGCGCGGCTTCCACGGGGCGCGGCCGAAGGCGGGCCCGCTCGACCCGCGGCTGGCCAAGGTCCGCGCCGAGATCGCCGCGACCGGCACCTACCGGCACACCCCGGCCGAGCTGGCCTACGGCGCCCGGCTCGCGCTGCGCGAGAGCGGCTGGTGCCCGGAGAGCATCCCGTGGCGCGGCCTGCTCGTGCGCGACCTGCGCGAGGTCCGCGCCGCCGAGGACGTCGCCGCCGAGTGCGTGCGGCACCTGCGGATGGCCGCGGCGGCGGGCGCGATCCGGCCGGTGGTCAGCGTGTTCGCGCCGGACTCGCCGTGGCGGCCGGGGCCGCGCATCCGCAACGACCAGCTCGTCCGGTACGCCGGGTACCGCGAACCGTCGCACGTGCTCGGCGACCGCAGGTACGTCGACTTCACCACCGGCGTCGGCAAGCTCGGCTGGCGGCCGCCGACCCCGCGCGGCCGGTTCGACCTGCTGCCGCTGGTGATCGAGTCCGGCGACGAGGGCGTCCGGCTGTTCCCGATCCCGCGCGACGCGGTGCTGGAGGTCCGGCTCACCCACCCGGAGCTGCCCTGGTTCGCCGAGCTCGGCCTGCGCTGGCACGCGGTCCCGGTCATCGCCAACACCCGGCTGCGCATCGGCGGCATCGACTACCCGGCCGCGCCGTACAACGGCGTCTACATCTGCCGGGCCATCGGCGAGGACGTGCTCGGCGAGGACGCCGCCTACGGGCTGGCCACGGTCGTCGCCGAGCGGCTCGGGCTCGACACCTCGCGCGAGCGCACCCTCTGGCGCGACCGCGCGGCCCTCGAGCTCAACCGCGCGGTCCTGCACTCGTTCGACCAAGCGGGCGTCAGCATCGAGCACTCCGCCGAGGTCTACCTCCCGGCGAGCGACACCCGGGACCGGCCCGCGTTCCTGCGCTAGGCGGGAACCGGTTCCCGGTCGTCGGGGGCATCCGCCTGCGGCGGCGCGTCCTGCTTGCGCGGCTTGATGACGACCTTGTCCGGCGCGTCGGCCAGCACACCACCGGCCGGGTCGTCACCGGGGAAGCGGCGCACCACGTCGCGCTCGGGGTGGTAGATCTCGTAGATGATCACGACGCAGATGACCAGCACCGCCAGGTCGCGCAGCACGACCGTGCCGAGGAACCACTCCTCCGGCAGGCCCTTGTTGCTCTCGCCCAGGTAGTACATCATCCGCGGCGCCCAGACCAGGGCGTCGATGGTCATCCAGGCCAGCAGCAGCTTCCACCTGGGCAGCGCCAGCACCGCGATCGGCACCAGCCACAGGCTGTACTGCGGGCTCCACACCTTGTTGGTCAGCAGGAACGCCGCCACGACCAGGAAGAACAGCTGCGCCACCCGGGGCCGGGTCTTGGCGTGCAGGCCGATGAACCCGATGCCCACGCAGGCCGCGGCGAACAGCAGCGCGCTGACCAGGTTCAGCCAGGTCGGCGACTCGCCGAAGGGCACCTGGCCGTCGAAGCCCTCCCAGCCGGTGAACTTCATCAGCACGTTGTAGATCGAGTCCGGGTCGGCGCCGCGCTCGGAGTTGCGCCGGAAGAACTCCCACCAGCCGTCCCGGTACTGCTCGGGGATGATCAGCCAGGCGTTGCAGATGAGCCAGGTGAACGCGGCCAGACCGGTGGCGTTCCACCAGTCCTTCATCCGCCCCGAGCGCAGGCACAGGATCAGCAGCGGACCGAGCAGGAACGCGGGGTAGAGCTTCGCCGCGGCGCCGAGGCCGATGAGGACACCGGCCACCCCCGGTTTCTTGCGCGACCACGCCAGCAGCGCCGCGGCGGCGAACGCCGTGGCCAGGGTGTCGAAGTTGGTGAAGGCGTGCACCGCGACCAGCGGCGAGAGCGCGATGAAGGCCACGTCCCACGGTCGATGTCGGGCCGTCCGACCGGTCGTCCAGATCGTCACCAGCCACGCCAGCGACAGCCACAGCGCGCTGAAGGTGAAGTAGATGACCACCGGCAGCGCGGTCGGCAACCAGCCCTGCTTGCTGATCTCCAGGTAGCCGTGCGTCAGCTTGGCGTTGACCCACTGGAACATGCCGGTCAGCACCGGGTACTCCATGTACCGCAGCTGCTGGGTCGGCTTGCCCTCGTCGTCGTACCAGGACGTCTTGTAGGGGAAGGTGTCCGGCTTGTCCAACCGCTCCGCGGTGTAGAGCGGGACGATGTCGGAGTAGCACATCGCCACGAACGGCCGGTTCGACCGCCAGTCCAGCTCGAGCTGCTCACCGGAGTTGTACTGCTGCACGCAGGCGGCCTTGGTGAACCAGCCCAGCGCCAGCCCGACCACGCCGAGCAGCAGCGCCACCCGCAGCGGGGTCCAGAACCAGTGCCTGCCGACGACCGCGTGCCTGCCGAGCGGGCCGCCGATGGGGCCGGTCGCCCCGATCGCGATCGGCTCCGACCAGGACGGGCGGACCCGCTCCTGCTCGCTCAGCGACGCGGTGTCGGCGACCTGGCCGACCGCGGGGATGACGACGACGGGGGACCCGTCCGGCGCCGTGGACGCACCCGCGGGCGGGGAGTCCACCGACGGCTCGGTCCCGACCTGCTCTGGTCGCTCGGCCCCGTCCGGCCGTCCGGCCTGGTCTGGCCGCTCTGGATCGCCTGGCACGCGGCGATGCTACGGCCTGCGATGTGCGGACGGGGTAGGGCGGGAGCGGCGAAAACGACCCAGGGCCGGAGACGCGGTGTCTCCGGCCCTGGGGTGCTTCGGTGAACTAGCGAGTTGCTCCCGGCTAGTTGTTACCCGGTAGTGGTACTTCCGTCGTGGGCGTCGGCGGCTTGGGCCTGGTCCGGGTGGTGGTCGCCGACGGGTTCGGGTCGTCGGTCTCCGTCGTCGTCGTGGTCACCGGCGGCTGGGCCTCGGTGGTCGTGGTCGGCGGCGGGCTGCTGTCGGTCGTCACCGGCTTGGACACGCTGGTCTGGGTCGGCTTCTCCGCCTCGCCGATGGCGACGAACCGGGGGAAGTTCTCCTTGGGCGCGTCGGCGAGGTAGGTGTTCATGAACTTCTGCCACGCCTTGCCGGGCAGGCCGGAGCCGAAGATCGGCTTGCCGTTCGCGGCCTTGACCGGTGCGCCCTTGTCCGCGCTCAGCGCGGCCGCCACCGAGACCTGCGGGGTGTAGCCGACCATCCACGCCTTGGCGTTGTCGGAGGTCTCCACGCCCTGCGGGTTGGTGTACTGGTGGGTGCCGGTCTTGCCCGCGCACTGCCGGTCCTTGAGGCAGTCGATCGACGACGACTTCGGGATCGGCAGCAGGGACTCGGTGACGTTGCGGGCGATCTTGGCGTTGTTGTCCGGGTTGTTCGGGTCGAACGCCAGCGCCTCGGCGTACGAGGGCTCCGCCGCGGCCTCCCAGGCCGCGCCGCCGTCCGGGTACTCGATCTTGGCGACCAGGTGTGTCGGCCTGCGGACCCCGCCCGAGGCGAAGGTGGCGTACGCGCCTGCCATCTCCCTGGCGCTGACCAGGGTCTGGCCACCGCCGATGGCGATGTTGAGGTCGAGCGCCTTGGACAGGTCCGAGGTGATGCCCGCTTCCTTGGCCGCCTCGGCGACGCCAGCGGGTTTCACGTCGTTGTAGACCATGTCGCTGAACACGACGTTCAGCGACTCCTTCATGGCCTGCGCGACGGTGCACTCACCGCAGCCGGGCTTGCCCGCGTTCTTGATGACCTTGGAGCCGCCGAAGCTCTTGGGCGAGCTGTCGTACACCTCCTGCAGGCCCTTGCCCTTCTTGAGCAGCCCGACCAGGTCGAACGGCTTGAACGACGACCCGGGTTCCTGCTTGATGTTGGCCCAGTTCGTGCCGTTCGGATCGCTGCCAGGGTAGTAGGCGAGGATGCCGCCGCTCTTCGGGTCGACCGCGACCATGCCCATGTGCAGGTTCTCCGGCTGGCCCTGCATGACCTGGGCGACCGAGTCCTCCATGATCTGCTGCGCGCGCGGGTCGATGGTGGTGGTGATCTTGTAGCCGTTGGCCTTGAGCCTGGCGTCGTCGTAACCGAGGTCCTCGAGCTCCTCCAGCACGAGGAACGGGATCTTGGCCCGCGGCCCGGTCAACGACGCCGTCTTGCCCGCCTGGGCCTCCATCGGCGCCGGGAACGCGGCCGAGGCCCGCTCCTGCGCCGACATCCAGCCGTTCTCGACCATCCGGCCGGAGACGTAGTCGTAGCGGCGCTGCTGGTACTCGACCAGCTTGGACTTGGCCGGGGTCTGGATCATGCCCGCGAGCAGCGCGGCCTGCGGCCGGGTGACCTGCGAGAGGTCGTCGATGCCGTAGTACGCCTTCGCCGCCGCCGCGATGCCGTAGGCGCCGCGCCCGAAGTACACCGTGTTGAGGTACGCGGTGATGATGTACTTCTTGTCGTAGGTCTTGTTCATCTTGTAGGACTTCACGACCTCGACCCACTTGCGGGTGAGCGTGGGGTCGTCGTTGCCGCTGGCCTGCTTGATGTACTGCTGGCTGATCGTCGAGCCACCGCCGCCGCCACCGGTGGCGTTGCTCCACACCGCGCGCATGATGCCGGTGATGTCGAAGCCGGAGTTGGTCTCGAAGGTCTGGTCCTCGGCCGCGTAGACCGCGTGCTTGATGTCCTCGGGGATGTCCTCCGGCTTGAGCATCACCCGGTTCGCGCCGGACCCGGCGATCTTCGACATCTCCTGGCCGTTGTTGTAGAGCAGCGTGACGACCTGCGCCTGGTTGCGGGCGACGTCCTCGGGGTTGTCCACGTCGACGAGCTGGTAGGTGATGAAGAAGGCCAGCACCGGACCGATGACCATCAGCGCGGCGGCGACGTAGATGGTGCGCCGCACCCGCCGCCAGATCTTCTTCTTGCGCATGGCGCGCAGTTCCTCTTCGGTCGGACCCGGGTCCTCGTCGTCGAAGTCCTCGCCGTAGCCCTCTTCCAGCTCGGGCTCGCGGTGGGTCAGCAGCTCCGGCTCGGACCGGGCCTGGCCGGGGGTCTTGGTCATGAAGACGGTCGGCGCCTCGCCCGGGTCGGGGCGGGCACCGGCGTTGAGGGCCACGGTCCGGTCGGCGTCGCGCTTCGGGGCCGCGATGGCCATGGTCGGGTCGGCGGGACCAGGGCCACCCGGTCCCGGCCTGCGTGGACCACCGGGGCCGCCCACGATCGCGGTCGCGCCGGGGCCACCGGGGGGGACCGGACCACGCGGGCCGGGGCCACCGGGGCCGGGCCGTCCGGGACCGCCCATCGGACCACCGGGGCCAGGTCGGCCAGGACCGCCGTTGGGACCGGAGCCACCGTTCGGGCCAGCGCCGTTGGGGCCGGGGCCGCCATGGGGACCTGGAGCACCATTCGGTCCGGGACCGTTGGGGGCGCCGTTCGGGCCGGGAGCGCCGTTGGGTCCGGGGCCGTTCGGGCCGCGACCGCCGGGGGCACCAGCGGGCGCGCCGGGGCCGCCACGGCCGCCGTTCGGGCCCGCGGGGGCGCGGCCGCCGGGCGGACCGGCCACCTCGTCACCCTGGCGCTGGGGCCTGCCCTGGCCGTCACCCTCGTCGCCGTCCTCCCACAGCGGGCTCCAGAAGCCCGTGCGCTCCTCGGACTCGCCGGGCTTGGGCCCCGCCTTGGCACGACCCGAGTCCGGGTCGTCGCCGCTGGGCCACTCCGGTTCCTGTCGTCGTCGCTGGTCACTGTGGTCGTTCACGAAAAAGCCTCCCAGACCGGCGCCCCCGAGCGGGACGTCGTTCGGTGGTCACGCGCGGCAGTGCGGTGTGCTCGCGAGAAGACCCGGTCACGCAAAGCGCATCACTCGGCTGCCGTCCTCCTGCGGGTGGGGACTCCCCCGGTACCCAGGACGTACGACTGCACCAGGTGGTTCCACGAACATGTCCGGCAGACCTCGACGGTGTAGACCGTGAACTCCTCGAACATGGTGGCCATCCGCACCAACTCCTCGGCGGCGCGGGCCGAGCCGGAGGCGTGCTTGAGCTCGTCGCCGTAGACCCAGTTCACCGTGGTCAGGTGTTCCTTGCGGCAGACCGGGCAGGTCACGTCGGTGGGTTGGCCGTGGAACTTCGCGGCGCGCAGCAGGTACGGGTTCGCGTCGCACACCTCGTTGGTGCCGACACGACCCGAGTAGACCCCCGCGAGCAGCGATCTCCGCTGCAACGCGTAGTCGACCACCTGCCGCTGCGTTCGCACGCCGACAGCCTACGCGGCCGCGTTATCACGGCGGTGAGCCGATTGGCGGCGACGACATGCGCCACCAGCCGGATTCGTGACCTCCGAGGGCCCTGACCAGGCGGGGACGACGGCGGACGCGCTCGGCGCGGCGCGCGGCGAGCGCACGTGGTGATTGACACAGGCAGCCAGGTTGGCGAGGCTCACGATGTATCGGCACGATATAAGTGTCCAGTAGGTCAAACCACGTGATGTGGTGCTGGACCAGTGCGGTGGTGGTCAAGCGGAGGTTCGAAGGGGGTGCGCCCGTGCTCGAGTTCGCGATCCTCGGGTTGCTCCACGAGGCCCCGATGCACGGCTACGAGCTGCGCAAGCGCTTGCACGACTTGCTCGGGACGCTGCGCACGTTCTCCTACGGCTCGCTCTACCCGACGCTGCGGCGGTTGCTGCGGTCCGGGTGGATCGCGGAGGAGGCACCGGAGGGCGACCGGTCGTGGGGCAGGCGCGGCAAACGCGTTTACAAGCTGACCGCGGAGGGCAAGGAGCACTTCGCGGAACTGCTCGCCGACGCGGGGCCGCAGACCTGGGACGACGAGGGCTTCGGCGTGCACATGGCGTTCTTCTCCCGCACCCCGGCCGAGGTGCGCATGCGCATCCTCGAGGGCAGGCGGCGCAGGGTGGAGGAGCGCAGGGAGGGCTTGCGCTCATCGATGGCGCGCGCGGGTGAGCAGATCGACCGCTACACCCGGGAGTTGCACCGGCTGGGCCTGGAGACGAGCGAGCGCGAGGTGCGCTGGCTCAACGAGCTGATCGCCAGCGAGCAGAGCGAGCAGCGCGACCCACCGGATTGACCGGCAGGCAGGCACGCCGTCAGCGGGCGCCTGCGACGAACGGACCGCGCCACGCGCGCGGCGGGAAACGAGAAGGAGAACCGGCATGGGCGAGAACCGCCACAGCGTGCGGGTGGCCATCGTCGGCGTCGGCAACTGCGCGGCGTCGCTTGTGCAGGGCGTGCACTACTACCGCGACGCCGACCCGACGACGCGGGTGCCGGGGCTGATGCACGTCCAGTTCGGCGACTACCACGTGCGCGACATCGAGTTCGTCGCCGCGTTCGACGTCGACGCCAAGAAGGTCGGCCGCGACCTGTCCGAGGCGATCGTGGCCAGCGAGAACAACACCATCAAGATCTGCGACGTCCCGCCGCTCGGGGTCACCGTCGGGCGCGGGCACACCCTCGACGGGCTCGGCGAGTTCTACCGGGAGATCATCACCGAGTCCGACGAGCAGCCGGTCGACGTGGTCGCCGCGCTGCGCGAGGCCGAGGTCGACGTGCTCGTGTCGTACCTGCCGGTCGGCTCCGAGGACGCGGACCGGTTCTACGCCCAGTGCGCCATCGACGCGGGCGTCGCCTTCGTCAACGCGCTGCCGGTGTTCATCGCCTCCGACCCGGAGTGGGCGGCCAAGTTCACCGAGGCGGGCGTGCCGATCGTCGGCGACGACATCAAGTCGCAGGTCGGCGCCACGATCACGCACCGGGTGATGGCGAAGCTGTTCGAGGACCGCGGTGTGGAGCTGCAGCGGACCTACCAGCTCAACTTCGGCGGCAACATGGACTTCATGAACATGCTGGAGCGCAAGCGGCTCCAGTCCAAGAAGATCTCCAAGACGCAGTCGGTGACCTCGCAGATCCCGCACGAGATGGCCAAGGCGGACGTGCACATCGGCCCGTCGGACCACGTGCCGTGGCTCGACGACCGCAAGTGGGCCTACGTGCGCCTGGAGGGCCGCTCGTTCGGCGACACCCCGCTGAACCTGGAGTACAAGCTCGAGGTCTGGGACTCGCCCAACTCGGCAGGCGTGATCATCGACGCGGTGCGCGCGGCGAAGATCGCCCTGGACCGGGGCATCGGCGGCCCGATCCTCTCCGCGTCTTCCTACTTCATGAAGTCCCCGCCCGAGCAGTACTCCGACGACGACGCCTACCAGGCCGTCGAGGCCTTCATCCGCGGCGACGTCGAGCGGTAGACACGACCAGCGAACAGGCCGTCACCCACGCCGGGGTGGCGGCCTGTTCGCGATTGGCCGTCGCGGCCGACCGCCCAAGCCGGGAACGATGCCGGGTGGGGACGTGGGGGTGGGGGGCGGGAGAGAGTGATACAGGCGGACCTGGAGGAGTTCGCTCGGCGTTCATGTGGATGACCGCTTCAACTGGTTTCGGACTCCTACGGTCACGCCGTTCCCACTGACTGTCCGCACCACCCACGGAGGCTCCGTGACCACCACCGACGGCCGCATCTCGCTGCCGCTGCTCCCGCCCGACCACCCGCTCGGCCGCTCTTCGATCACCTGTGAGTACCGGTGTGGCAACGCCTGCTCGCACGAGGCGCCCAACACCTCGGACAACGCCTACTTCGGCGACGTCGTCCGCTCGATCGTCAGCCGCCGCGGCATGTTGAAGGCGGGCGCGGTGCTCGCCGTCGCCGGTGCTGGTGTCGCTGGCCTGGCGGGCTCCGCCGCCGCGCACCCCGACCACGGTGGGCACGGCGGCCGCCCGCCGCGCGGCCCCAAGGGCCTGGACTTCACCGCCGTGGCGCCCAACCGCGAGGACCGGATCGTCACCCCGGAGGGCTACCACAACTCGGTCGTCATCCGCTGGGGCGACCCGGTGCTGCCCGGCGCGCCCGCGTTCGACTTCGACAACCAGACCGCCGCGGCGCAGGCCAAGCAGTTCGGCTTCAACAACGACTTCTGCGGCCTGGTGCCCTTCGGCCACGACCGCTGGCTCATGGTGAGCAACCACGAGTACACGACCGAGTCGGCCATGTTCAAGGGCTTCAGCCAGGCGAACCCGACCGAGGAGCAGGTCAAGATCGGCTGGGCCGCGCACGGCCTGTCGGTCGTCGTCGTGGAGCGCGACCGCCGCAGCGGCAAGCTGCTGCCCAAGGTCGACCGCCGCTACAACCGCCGGATCACCGTCACCTCCGAGTTCGAGGTCGACGGCCCGGCCGCGGGCAGCGCGTTCCTGCGCACCACCGCGGACCCGTCCGGCCGCAAGGTGTTCGGCACGCTGAACAACTGCGCCGGTGGCGTCACCCCGTGGGGCACGATCCTGTCCGGCGAGGAGAACTTCAACCAGTACTTCGCCAACGCGGGCTCGGTGACCGACCCGGTCGCCAAGACCCGGCTCACCCGCTACGGCCTCGCCGGCGCCGCCAGCACCCGCAAGTGGGAGAACTTCGACCCGCGCTTCGACGTGGCCAAGGAGCCCAACGAGGTCAACCGGTTCGGCTGGATCGTCGAGGTCGACCCGCTCGAGCCCGGCTCCAAGCCGGTGAAGCACACCGCGCTCGGCCGGTTCAAGCACGAGGGCGCGACCATCCAGATCGCCCGCAACGGCAAGGTCGTCGCCTACCTCGGCGACGACGAGCGCTTCGACTACGTCTACAAGTACGTCTCGAAGGAGCGCTACCGCCCGGGTGACAGCCCGTCGGCCCGCGCGCACAACAAGAAGCTGCTCTCCGACGGCACCCTCTACGTCGCGCAGTTCACCGGCGACAGCCCGGCCACCGAGTTCGACGGCACCGGCAAGCTGCCCACCGACGGCGAGTTCGACGGCACCGGCAAGTGGATCGCGCTCGCGTCGGGCAACAAGTCCTTCGTGGACGGTTTCACCGCCGAGGAGGTGTACGTCTTCACCCGCCTCGCCGCGGACAAGGTCGGCGCCACCAAGATGGACCGCCCCGAGGACGTGCAGCCCAACCCGGTCAACGGCCGGGTCTACGCCGCGCTGACCAACAACACCGACCGCGGCAAGCCGGGCAAGGAAGGCCCGACCGAGATCAACCCGCGCAACGGCAACAAGCACGGCCACGTCCTGGAGTGGGAGGAGAGCCGCGGCGACCACACGGCGCTCACCTTCTCCTGGAAGCTGCTGCTGGTCTGCGGTGACCCGGCCACCGCCGACACCTACTTCGGCGGGTACGACAAGACGCAGGTCAGCCCGATCTCCTGCCCGGACAACGTCGCCTTCGACCGCCACGGCAACCTGTGGATCTCCACCGACGGCAACGCGCTCGGCTCCAACGACGGCCTGTTCGTGGTGCCGGTCTCCGGCCGCTACCGCGGTTACCTCAAGCAGTTCCTCACCGTGCCCCTCGGCGCGGAGACCTGCGGCCCGGTCATCGAGGACGACTTCATCCTGGTGTCGGTGCAGCACCCGGGCGAGCTCGACGGCGCCAGCGCCGACAACCCGCTGACGCACTGGCCCGACGGTGGCACCGCCCAGCCGCGCCCCGCGGTCGCCGCCATCTGGAAGTCCGGCTGCCGCATCGGCGAGTGACGTTGGTCTGACCTGGGGTCCGTGCGCTTTCCGCGGCGCACGGACCCCTTTAGGTTTGGCCCCATGCCACTCGCCTTGATCACCGGCGCGTCCCGCGGCATCGGCGCCGCCACCGCGCGCGCCCTCGCCGACACGCACACCCTCCTGCTCGGCGGCCGCGACACCGCCGCCCTGGAGTCGCTCGCCGCCGACCTCCCCGACGCCCACCCGTGGCCGGTGGAGCTGACCGACCCGACGGCCCTCGCCGCCGCCACCGCGGACATCGCCGAACTCGACCTCCTGGTCCACTCCGCGGGCATCGCCCGAGTCGGCCCGCTGTCCGAGGCGACCACCGACCGCTGGCGCACGATGTACGAGGTCAACGTCATCGCCGTGGCCGAGCTGACCCGCCTCCTGCTCCCCGCCCTCCGCACCGCCAAGGGCACCGTGATCCTGATCAACTCCGGCGCGGGCCTCGACGCCCACCCCGGCTGGGGCCCGTACGCCGCCACCAAGTACGCCCTCCGCGCCTACGCCAACGTCCTGCGCGCCGAGGAAGCAGCCTCCGGCATCCGCGTCACCTCGGTCTTCCCCGGCCGCACCGACACCGACATGCAACGCACCGTCCGCACCGACGAAAACGCCGAATACCAACCAGACCGCTACCTCCGCCCAACCTCCGTAGCCACCGCCATCCGCACCGCCGCCCTCTCCACCCCCGACGCCCAGTACCCCGAAATCGTCATCCGCCCCACCTGACCCACCCCACCACCGCCGCTCCACTAAGCCCCCACGCCCAGTCCCAGCCACCTACACACGACTGGCCAAGACCCCGACCGCATTGCCCCAAGGCCCCCGCCGACAACGTTGGCCCAACAACGCCCGCCGACGACGTTAGCCACCCACCGCTCCACGAAGGCGCTGGTGCCAAGTGCTCGATGGGGCGGACTTGTTTTGTGTGGGGACGGCACCCGTAGCGTCGTCAGGGGCAGGGGAGGGCCGCTCTGTGGCCCCCTGCTTTTAGCCCTTCCCCGGGTGTCGTAGGGGCCCCGCGCAAAACAAGTTCGCCCCATCGAGCAAAGCTGGAAACTCGCGCCTGCGTGCAATGCCGAAGGCGAGCCGTCCACCGCAGCGCAGCGGAGGCCCGAGAGCAGACTTCCCCCAGCTCAACGCCTTGCCGCCCACGGCCAACAAGATCAAATCGCCCCAAGCACCCCCTATATACAGCCTACCGAGGACCGCACAAAGCCAGCCAGGCTGAAACTCAAGCCTGTGGACAACCAGGCCCCATGTGGACAACCCAAAGCGCGCCTAAATCAACCGCCCAGTAGCAGCCCGAGCCTTCGCCAACGCATCCCCTGCATCCACCGTCGTCGACGCAGTGTCAGCGACCACCTGCCGCCCAGCCACCCAGACGTCCTTCACAGTCCGAGACCCAGCAGCCCACACCAGATTCGACAGCAAGTGCTCATCGGCAATACCAAGCCCACCAGCAAATGCAGGGTCATCAACCCCGACATGGACCAAGTCCGCCCATGCCCCCACCGCGAGCGTCCCAATATCCGTCCGCGACAACGCAGCCGCCCCGCCCCGGGTGGCCATCAACAGCAGATCCGCCGCACCCACCGCAGTTGAATCCATTGTGGACACTCTCGCCAACAGCCCAGCCAGCCTAACGTCCTCCCACAAATCAAGGTCGTCATTGCTGGCGGGCCCATCAGTCCCAATCCCCACCGCGACACCGGCCGCGCGCAGATCAGTAAGGCGCGCAATCCCGGAAGCGAGCTTGGTATTCGACCCAGGGCAATGCGCAACCCCAACTTCGTGCCGCTTCAAAGTCTCGATATCGCCGTCGGACAAGTGCACGGCATGAGCAGCCAAGACCCGCCCACCGAAGAGCCCGACCTGGTCGAGCAACGCAGGCACCGACCCGTGCTGCGCCCGTTGCGCGACGTCCTCCGGCAGTGACTCCGCCACGTGGATCTGCACCAGTGCCCCGCGTTCGCGAGCGGCCGCTCCCACCTGGGCCAAGGCCTCGGGGGAGAGGGTGTACGCCGAGTGGGGGCCGTAGCCGATCTCGATGCGGTCGCCGGGGCCGAAGCGGAGGCCGTCGTTGTCGATCCACCTGCTGGTGTCGGCTAGTTGCGCCGCCCAGTCCCAGCCGGGGGCGTCGATGATCGCGGGGGCCAGCACCAGCCGGGCGCCGGTGTCGAGGACCGCGCGCACGACCTCCTCGCCGTAGAAGTACATCTCGGCGCTGGTGGTGACCCCCGCGCGGAGCATCTCCAGCGAGCCGAGCACCATGCCCGCGTAGACGTCGTCCGGCGTCAGCTTCGCCTCGGTCGGCCAGATGACCTCGGTCAGCCAGCGCATCAGCGGCAGGTCGCCGCCGAGGCCGCGCAGCAGCGTCATCGGGCTGTGCGCGTGCGCGTTGACCAGGCCGGGCATCAGGATCCCGGTGACCGACCGGCTGGGCCCGTCGTGCGCGGGCGCGTGGTCGGCCGGGCCGACGTGGGTGATCCGGCCGTCGTCGCCGATGTCGAGCACGGCGTCGCGCAGGACGGTGCACTCGGGGTCGCACAGCAGGATCACGGGGGCGTGCAGGCGCATGCGTGGATCCTGCCACCCCGCCCCGAATCGCTCAGACCGTGGACAGCAGGTCGCGCGGGATGCCGAGGCCGATCGCGGGTGCCCAGCCGAGCGCGCTGATCCGGGACGCGTCGAGCACCGCGTCGGCGGCCAGGAACCCCGCGCCCCACCCGTGCGCGGCGAGCGCCTCCTCCAGCGTCCACCCGGCCACCGGCACACCGGCCTTCGCGGCGACTGCGGTCATCAGCTCCACCATGGACTCGTGCCCGTCCGAGACGTGGAAGACGCCGGTGGCCTCGGACTCGAGCAACAGCGCGTAGGCGAGCGCGAGGTCCCGGACGTGCACAGTGGACCAGCGGTTCTGGCCATCGTCGATGTAGCGCGCGACCCCGTCGGCGGCGGCTTGGGCCACCAGGCGCGACACCGGTCCGCCGCCGTCGCCGTAGACCATCGGCGGGCGGACGACGGCCCCGAGCGAACCGGAGTCGAGCACCCGCGCCTCGGCCTCGGCCAGCCAAGCGAGCGGGCCGTCGATGGGCGCGGTGTCGTCCTCGGTCACCGGGGTCCGCGACGACCGGGCCCGCGGCGCGCCGGTGGTCGTGATGAACGCGCCGACCCCGGCGTCGAGCATCGCGGTGACCGCTGCCCGGTCGACGTCCGCGCGGTCGGCGGTCTCGGTCGCGGCCGTGTGCACCACCGCGTCGCCCTCGGCGGCCGCGCGGGCGAGCACGTCGGTGTCGGTCAGCGCGGCCCGGACCGGCTCGGCGCCGTGCCCGCGGACCACCGCCTCGGCCGCGGCGCTGCGGGCCAGGCCGCGGACGCGGTGGCCCCTGGCGATGAGGGTCCTGGTGAGCGCGGAACCGATGTACCCGCTCGCCCCGGTGACGAAGATGTCCACTGTGGTCTCCCGTTCTGGTGTAGACCAACGGTAGGAATCCGGTGCCGGTGGTGGGAATGCGTGGGGGTCCAGGGTTCATGCGAGACGGTCCAGGGGACGTGCTGGCCGCGCTGCTGCGCCAGGTGCGCATCGGCGTGGCCCGGTTCGGGCGGGTGGAGCTCGGGGCGCCGTGGGGGGTGCGGCTGGCCGGGCGCGACACCGTCGGCCTGCACCTGGTGCTCGACGGTGAACTGTGGGTGGATGACGTGCCGATCGGCGTCGGTGACCTGGTCGCCCTGCACGGCGCCGGGCACACGCTGCGCAACCACCCGGACGCGGACCTCGTCGACGAACCGGCGTGGCCGGGTGGCGACGACCTGACCGTGTACCGCCGCCACGGCTCCGGCCCGGACCTGACCGTCCTGCTCTGCGCGGAGCTGACCGTCACCGGCGCGGCCAGGTCCCTGCTGCTGCGGGCGTTGCCGCCGATGGTCCACCTGCCGTCGCGGCTGCCGCACTTCGCGGCGCTGCTCGACGCGCTGCGCGACGAGATCCGGGAGCGGCGACCGGCGACGGAGGTGGTCGCGGCCCGGCTGGTCGAGCTGGTGCTGCTGCAGGTCATCCGGGCCGAGCTGGCCAAACCGGCGGAGTCGGGTTCGTGGCGGGCGGCGCTGGTCGACGAGCGGATCGGCCGGGCGCTGGCGGCGGTGTACGCCGAGCCTGCGCGGTCGTGGACGGTGGCCGGGCTGGCCAAGGTCGCCGGGATGAGCCGGGCCGCGTTCGCGCCGCGGTTCCGCGAACTGGTCGGCGAGGGCCCCGGCGCGCACCTGACCCGGTGGCGGATGGACCTGGCCGCGGCGCTGCTGCTGGAGCGTCCTGAGTGGTCGGTCGCGCAGGTCGCGGCCCAGGTCGGGTACGGCAGCGAGTTCGCGTTCAGCACCGCGTTCCGGCGGGTCACCGGGTTGCCACCCGGGCGCTACCGGAATACCCGTTTGCCGGAGGACGCTGTCCGGATGTAACACTGTGGACATGTGTTAATTGGTGGGATGATCGGAGGAACTGTGGCGAGTCGGCAGGGTTTCTGGCTCGGGTTCCTCGCGTATCTCGCCTGGGGCTTCTTCCCGCTCTACTGGCCGCTGCTCGCCCCCGCCGGACCGGTGGAGATCCTGGCGCACCGGATCTGCTGGTCGCTGGTGGTCGTCGCGGCGATCGTGCTGGTCGGCAAGCGCTGGAAGCACCTGCGCGCGATCAACGGCAAGACGCTCGGGTTCATCACCGTCGGCGCCGTCACCATCGGCCTCAACTGGGGCATGTACATCTACGGCGTCAACAGCGGCCAGGTGGTGGAGACCGCGCTCGGGTACTTCATCAACCCGCTGGTGACGATCGCCCTCGGCGTCCTGTTCATGGGGGAGCGGCTGCGTCCCGCGCAGTGGATCGGCCTGGTGGTCGCGTTCGGCGCGGTCGTCGAGCTGACCTTCGACTACGGCCGCCTGCCGTGGATCGCGTTGACCCTCGCGTTCTCCTTCGGCACCTACGGCCTGATGAAGAAGAAGGCCGACGTCGGCTCCACCGAGGGCCTGGCGCTGGAGACGGCCATCCTCGCCCCGGTCGCCTTCGGGTACCTGGTGTTCACGCACGCGAGCGGCGGCGGCACGTTCGGTCACGCGGGCTGGCTCAACGCCGTGCTGCTCGCGGGCACCGGCCTGATCACCGCCATCCCGCTGCTGCTGTTCGGCGCGGCGGCCACCAAGGTCCCGATGACCACCCTCGGGCTGCTGCAGTACTTCGTGCCGATCATCCAGTTCGGCATCGGCCTGCTGATCTTCCACGAGCAGATGACCACCGCCCGCTGGGTCGGCTTCGCCCTGGTCTGGCTGGCGCTGATCATCATCACCACCGAGTCCCTGGTCGCCCGCCGCCGCCTCGGCGCGCGCAAGGTCGCCGAGCCGCAGCCCGAGCTGGTCTAGCGGTCGACCAGCGGCTTGCCCGAGTACCCGGCGGTCACGTGCGGGCGACGAGCGCCGGTTCCGGGTCGACGGTGTCCTTGGCGCCGAGGAAGGCGACGAACATGCCGACCAGCAGCGCGGCCCGGCCCCAGACCCCGATCATCACCGCCTGCGCCTCGAAGCCCTCGTAGATGCCCGAGGGCTGCTTGGCCGCGATCTGGGCGAACCACAGGAAGATGCCGATCCCCATGGCCAGGTCGGCGACGAAGTAGGCGGCGATCCAGCCCCAGCGCAGGTTGAGCAGGACGAACATCGGGACCAGCCACAGCGTGTACTGCGGCGAGTGGACCTTGTGCAGCAGCAGGAACCCGCACAGCATGGCCGCCGACACCGCGATCCACGGGTAGCTGCCCTCGCGCTGGAACCGGACCCAGCCGATGACGCAGGCCACCGCGAACGAGGCGAACACCAGGACCGGGGAGACCACGCCGATGTACTCGTGCACGGCGGTGTTCTGCGGGTCGGAGTCCGGTCGCAGCGCCCAGAACCAGATCGAGTTCGCGGTGATGTCGGCCTTGCGCTGCCCCTGGAACACGAACGAGGCGAGCCAGCCCTCCCGACCGATCAGCGCGAACGGCAGGTTGACCGCGATCGCCGTGCCCATCGCGACCAACGCCACCCGGACCATGCCCGCGATGTCCCGCGTCTTGCCCGCAGGCAGTTCACGACCGTCGCGACCACCGGTGAGCACGTAGAGCATCAGCGGTAGCACGAAGATGGCCGGGTACAGCTTGAAGGCGAAACCGAGTCCAAGTAGGACAGCGCTAACTGTCGCGCGTTGCACCAACGGCCGGGCGACGCCGCGCGAACCCCATCCCCGGTGCACCACGTAGACGGCGGCGACCGCGCAGGCCACGACCGGCAGCTCCCAGTTGTGGAACGCGTACATGACCAGCGGTGGCGACAGCACCCAGATCAGCGCGCGCCACCGCGACAACCGGCCGAGCAGCCACCCGGTCGCCAGCCCGAACGGCGCCATGATCAGCGCGGAGGCCAGCAGGAACTCGGCGTCGGTGTGTGCGAACAGCGCCCCCGCCCAGATCAGCAGACCCGTGAGCACCGGGTACTCGACCGTGCCGCCCTCGAGCGCGCCGTCGGCGGTGATCCTGCCGTGCACGTAGGGGAACACGTGCCGGTCGACGTCGCGGCCGATCCACAGGTACTGGATGTCGGAGTAGCAGACGTCGGCGTACTTGCGCTCGTCGAAGCCGGGCTGGCTGCGGCCCCAGGTGTCGAACTCCGGGCCGGTGCAGCGGTCCTTGTTCGCGAACCCGAGCAGCAGCGTGAGCCCGCACAGCAGCACCAGCGCCGCCAGCGCGCCGCGGCCGAGCCGGGCCGCCCGCCCGGCGCCCGGTCGGGACGGCGTGCCCTCCGGCTCGCCTGCCGGAGCGGCAGCGGTGACGCCAGCGGGCACCGTGCTCACCGTCCGAGGGCCTCACGCAGGAAGGCGATATCCGCGGCTTGGCCGTCCGCCGGTGTCTCGACCACGACCGGCGCGCCCGCCGCGGCGACCACGGCGACCAGCTGGTCGGCGTCGATGGTGCCGGTGGCGATGTTGTCGTGCCGGTCGCGCGCGGAGCCGAACTCGTCGCGGGAGCTGTTGAGGTGCACCAGGTCGATCCGGCCGGTGATCGCCTTGACCCGCTCGACGATGCCGACCAGGTCCTCACCGGCGGCGAACGCGTGGCAGGTGTCGAGGCAGAAGCCCGCGTCGAACTCGGCGACGGCGTCCCACAGCCGGGCGAGCATGTCGAACCGGCGGGCCATGGCGTTGTCGCCGCCCGCGGTGTTCTCGATCAGGATCGGCACCCCGAACCCGCCCTCGGCGTGCTGGCGCTCGAAGAACTTGCGCCAGTTGTCGATGCCGACCTGCGGGTCCTCGCCCTTGTTGACGTGCCCGCCGTGCACGACAAGGCCCTTGGCGCCGACCTTGGCCGCCGCGTCGGCGTGCTGGGTGATGAGCTTGCGGGAGGGGATGCGGATCCGGTTGTTCGTGGAGGCCAGGTTGACCACGTAGGGGGAGTGGACGAACACCTCGACCTCGGTGGCGAGCAGCTCGTCGGCCCTCGGGTGCGGCTTGGGCGCCTTCCAGTCCTGCGGGTCGGCGAGGAAGAACTGCACCACGTCGGCGCCGCGTTCGCGCGCTGCGTCGAGCGGGTCGTCATCGCGGACGTGGGCACCGATGCTCATGGCCGGAAAGGGTAGTCGTCGGCTCCGACCGTGGGACCCCTCGGTGGTCGGTCAATCCACGTCCCGGTGGGTGCCTGCGGGGGTGGTGTGCGCCAACCGGGCTAACACGAAGCACTTTCGGGGAAACCTGTCCCGTGCACGTCACCATGTCGGGTTACAGTCGTTGTCTCCCAGTGAAGCTACTCGCCGGTATCTGGAGGATCTTCATGCTACGGCGTGGCAAGACCTACGCGGCCGGGTTGGTGCTGGTCATCAGCGGCACCTCGGTCGGCCTGCTCGCGGGCGGCGGCACGGCCGCCGCGGCACCCCCCATCGTGGTCGGCAGCTGCGCGACCACGGTCCAGGGTGCGCCGGGCACGCCGATCTCCCTGAGCCCGGGCGCCGTGCTGGACCCCGTCTTACGCGTGGTCAACGCCGTCCCGCTGCTGGGTCCGACCCTCGCCACCGGCGTGCGCGGGGCGGTGACCTCGATGGGCAACATCCCGATCGGCGCCATCCCCGCGGCGAACACGACCATCCCCGGCAGCACCATCGCCGCGGCCGCGGTACCCAAGATCCAGGAGTCGATCGCCAAGGTCCCCCTGATCGGCAGCGTGCTCACCGGGATCGTCTCCGGTGTCCAGGGCGCGCTGACCGCGGGTTGCTCCATCACGGTGACAGTCGTCAACGCCGTCGTCGCACCGGTCCAGGACGGCGCCGGAGCCGTCGCGGGCGTCGTCGAGAAGGGCGCCGCGGCCCTCCCGCCGCTGGCCCCCGGCACCCCCGGTCTGCCGAACAAGCCCGGCACCAACCAGCCGCCCGGCACCGGCGGCAACCCGCAGACCCCCGGCACCGGTGGTCCCAGCACCACAGGCCCGAACACCTCCGTCATCGGCGGCACGAACCCCGGCGGCCTCCCGCTCTACGGCTTCGGCCGCTCCCCGATGACCGACTACTCCGGCACCCCGTACGCCCAGGCGGGCCTGTTCGCCCCGTCCCCCGGCCTGCGCTACGGCGGTTCGATCCCGGGCTACTCGCCGCAGTTCGGCATCCTCGGCACCGGCGACGCCGACGGCGTCCAGGCGGTCGGCCACGCGGAGGCGCTCGACGCCCCCTTCGGCCGCGGCATCGCCCTCCCGGTCCTGCTCGCCGTGTTCGCACTCTCCGGAGTCACCGCGGCCCTCGTCCGCACCTGGGTGTTGCGCCGCACCACCACCTGACCCGTCGGCGTTGTCGGTGGTCACTGGTCCACTGGCCGCCGGTCGGGTACCGCGCGGGACGGGCACCGGGTGCTGTTACGCTCCGTCGGCGAGACCCTCCTGCCACGGAACGTCCGTGGCCGCGAGTCCACAGGAGGTGAGTGGTCTTCATGCGTCATTACGAGGTCATGGTCATCCTCGACCCCACGCTCGACGAGCGCACCGTAGCTCCGTCGCTCGACACGTTCCTCAACGTGATCCGCACGTCTGGCGGGAACGTCGAGAAGGTCGACATCTGGGGCAAGCGCCGGTTGTCGTTCGAGATCAAGAAGCACAGCGAGGGCATCTACGCGGTGCTCGACGTCAACGCCGAGCCGGACGCGGTCAAGGAACTCGACCGCCAGCTCTCCCTGCAGGAATCCGTCCTGCGCACCAAGGTCATGCGGCGCGAGAACGCCTGACCATGGCAGGGGACACGATCATCACGGTCGTCGGCAACCTGACCGCGGACCCGGAGTTGCGGTTCACCCCCTCCGGCGCCGCTGTCGCGAGCTTCACCGTCGCGTCGACCCCGCGCACCTTCGACCGCCAGTCCGGCGAGTGGAAGGACGGGGAGGCGCTGTTCCTGCGCTGCAACATCTGGCGGCAGGCCGCGGAGAACGTGGCCGAGTCGCTGACCAGGGGCGCGCGGGTACTGGTGACCGGGCGGCTCAAGCAGCGCTCCTTCGAGACCCGCGAGGGCGAGAAGCGCACCGTCATGGAGCTTGAGGTCGACGAGGTCGGCCCCTCGCTGCGCTACGCGACCGCCAAGGTCAACAAGGTCAGCCGCGGCGAAGGTGGCGGCGGCTTCGGTGGCGGCGGTGGCGGCGGCGCTGGTGCCGCACGCGGTTCCGCTGGTGGCGGGGGCTACAACGGCCCGTCCGCACCGCCCGACGACCCGTGGGGCTCCGCACCGCCCGCTGGTGGCGGCGGTGGCGGCGGCTTCAACGACGAGCCCCCGTTCTGACCGGAGCGCACCCGTAGCCGGGTAGCGCACCCAACACAGACGCTTATCTCGACATACCACTCAGGAGTTTCACCGTGGCAAAGCCACCCATCCGCAAGCCGAAGAAGAAGGTCTGCGTCTTCTGCAAGGACGTCAAGAAGGACCGCCCGGTCAACATTGACTACAAGGACACCACGCTGCTGCGCAAGTACATCTCCGACCGCGGGAAGATCCGCGCGCGTCGGGTGACCGGCAACTGCAGCCAGCACCAGCGTGACGTCGCCATCGCGGTCAAGAACGCCCGCGAGGTCGCTCTGCTCCCGTACACCTCGACCGCCCGCTGATCAGGAGGGGACGATCATGAAGCTCATCCTCACCACCGACGTCAGCGGCCTGGGCGGCCCTGGTGACCTCGTCGAGGTCAAGGACGGCTACGGCCGCAACTACCTGCTGCCCCGCGGCTTCGCCATCCTGGCGACCAAGGGTGCCGAGAAGCAGGTCCAGGTCATCCGCCGGGCGCAGGAGAACAGCCGGATCCGCAACCTCGACCACGCCAAGGAGGTCAAGGCCGCGCTGTCCGCGCTGGGCACCATCCCGCTCAAGGCCAAGGCCGCCGCTGGGTCGGGCAAGCTGTTCGGCTCGATCACCACTGCCGACATCGTCGCCGCGGTCAAGGCCGCGGGCGGTCCGGTCCTGGACAAGCGCGCCGTCGAGGTCGCCGGTCACATCAAGACTGTGGGCAAGCACTCGGTGAGCGTCCGGCTGCACCCCGACGTCAACGCCGCTTTCACGGTCAACGTCGCCGCCGCGAACTGATCGATCACACGCAGAACCGCCCCGCTCGGTCACGCTGAGTGGGGCGGTTCTGCGTGTGGGCAGTTGTCCACAGGTCGGGGTCACCCCACCGAGCGAACGGCCCGGCGACACGCCGAAAACCGACGGCGACGCGACACGCCGAGGAACCGGGGAGCCAGCTTCTCCACAAGTTATCCACAGGCCTTGACCTGCGGTTTCTTCAACAAGTCGGACACCTGTCCCCAGGTTGTCCACACCCCACCGGGTAGCTGTGCGCAGCTCACCGGCTCCATCCCCAGGTTGTCCACAGAACCGTCCCCAGCGTGGTTTGCAAGGGGGCGTTCGGGGGTCCTAGCGTCGCCTGGCGACCCGACGCGCGGTGGTCCGGAACCACCCGGATGTCGTACCGAAGACCTATGGTCTCCACCGACCGAGTCTTGCTAGGAGGGCAGCCCGTGGCGCTCGCCGACGACCACTCCCTGCCGCCGGAACCCGGCGAGCACGGCATGGATCGCAAGCCACCGCAGGACCTGCGCGCGGAGCAGAGCGTGCTCGGCGGGATGATGCTGTCCAAGGACGCCATCGCCGACGTCGTCGAGGCACTGCGCCCGGGTGACTTCTACCTGCCCAAGCACCAGATCATCTACGACTGCGTGCTCGACCTCTACGGCCGCGGCGAGCCAGCCGACCCGATCACCGTCTCCGCCGAGCTGGAACGCCGCGGCGAGCTGCGCAAGGTCGGCGGCGCGCCCTACCTGCACACGCTGATCTCCATCGTGCCGACCGCGGCCAACGCCGGGTACTACGCGGAGATCGTCGCCGAGAAGGCCATCCTGCGCAGGCTGGTCGAGGCGGGCACCCGGATCGTGCAGCTCGGGTACCAGGGCGCCGAGGGCGCCGACGTCACCGAGATCGTCGACCGCGCGCAGGCATCGATCTACGAGGTCACCGAGCGCAGCATGAGCGAGGACTACGTCGCGCTCGAGGAACTGCTGCAGCCCACCATGGACGAGATCGACGCCATCGCCTCCCGCGGCGGCAGCTCCCTGGGCATCCCCACCGGCTTCGTCGACCTCGACGAGATCACCAACGGCCTGCACCCCGGCCAGATGATCATCGTCGCGGCCCGCCCCGGTGTCGGCAAGTCCACCCTCGGCCTGGACTTCGCCCGCTCCTGCTCCATCAAGCACGGCATGTCCAGCGTCATCTTCTCCCTGGAGATGAGCCGCACCGAGATCACCATGCGGATGCTCTCCGCCGAAGCCAAGATCCGCCTCGGCGACATGCGCGGCGGCCGGATGACCGACGACGACTGGACCCGCCTGGCCCGCCGGATGAGCGAGATCAGCGAGGCCCCCATGTTCGTCGACGACTCCCCGAACATGACCATGATGGAGATCCGCGCCAAGGCCAGGCGCCTCAAGCAGCGCCACGACCTCAAACTGGTGGTCGTCGACTACCTCCAGCTGATGAGCTCCGGCAAGCGCGTCGAGTCCCGCCAGCAGGAGGTCTCCGAGTTCTCCCGCCAGCTCAAGCTGCTGGCCAAGGAGATCGAGGTCCCGGTCATCGCCATCAGCCAGCTCAACCGAGGCCCCGAACAGCGCACCGACAAGCGCCCCATGCTCTCCGACCTCCGCGAATCCGGCTCCCTCGAACAGGACGCCGACATGGTCATCCTCATCAACCGCCCTGACGCCTGGGAACGCGACGACCCCCGCGCCGGTGAAGCCGACCTCATCCTCGCCAAACACCGAGCAGGCCCCACCGCCACCGTCGTCGTCGCCCACCAACTCCACTACAGCCGCTTCACCGACCTCGCCCAGGGCTGACCCGGAACAGGAAGTCGACCTCCGCGGAGTTGGGGCACGCGAGTCGGGTGCTCGAGCTGTTGCGCGACAACGAGATGCGCTGACGGCGGGGCGGGGCTGGGGTCAGCCGAACTGCCAGGAGCGCTTGGACAGGCCGTACCAGTAGCCGTCGATGACCGCGCGGCGTTCCGTCGGACTGTCCACAGTGGCGCCGAGGGAGACGAACAGCGGGGCGAAGTGCTCGGTCCTCGGGTGTGCCAACCGGGCGGCTGGGGCTTTGTGCTGGAAGTCGACCAGTGCGTCGAGGTCGTGTGCGGCGACTGCGCGGTCGCCCCAGTCGTCGAACTCGCTCGACCAGGTTGGTGGTGTGTGCGCGGGGTCGCGGCCCATGTCGAGGCCGGAGAGGTTGTGGGTGAAGAAGCCGCTGCCGATGATCAGGATGTCTTCGTCGCGCAGCGGTGCGAGTTTGCGGCCGATCGACACCAGGGTGGCGGGGTCCAGGGTCGGCATCGAGATCTGCAGGACCGGCACGTCGGCGTCCGGGAACATCTCGACCAGCGGGACGTACGCGCCGTGGTCGAGGCCGCGGGTCGGGTCGTCGGCGACCGGGGTGCTCGGGGTGCGCAGCAGCTTGCGCACCTGCGCGGCGAGTTCGGGGGCGCCGGGCGCGGGGTAGCGGACCTGGTAGTAGCGCTGCGGGAAGCCCCAGAAGTCGTAGGTCAGCGGCACGGTCTCGGTGGCGCCGATGGTGAGCGGCGCCTCCTCCCAGTGCGCGGACACGATCAGCACGGCCTTGGGCTTGGGCAGCTCCGCCGACCACGCGGCCAACTGCTTGGTCCACAGCACGTCGTCGGCCAGCGGCGGTGCGCCGTGGCTGAGGTAGAGCACCGGTTGGGTCATGACCTCACCACCTGATGGTTGAATGTTGAACAACCTATCACGACGTTCGGCCCGGCCCGGTTATTCCTGAGGGAGGTTGCCCACCATCCGCTCCAGCGTCCGGATCGTGGTGCGGTACTCGTCCTCGCTCACCCCGGCGGTCACCGCTTCCCGGACACGCGCGACCCGGATCCCCAGGTCAGCCTTGGCTTGCTCCCCCGCCGGAGTGAGCTGATCGCCGTCGACCCAGCCCCGCCGCTGGAGGTTGCGCAACGCCTCGGCGCCGTCGAAGGGACCCGTGTCACCGGGCAGCGCGTTCAGCACCTGCCACTCGCGCCGGGTCACGTCACCCAGTTCGCGCTCGAACCCGGCCTCCAGCCGCCGGTCCAACTCCTTGATCCAGTACCCGATGGGCCGCATGGGCAACTCCATGTCTCTTTACAAGTGCATGTAAAGTAACATGAATGGACGCCGTGTCCCAGGTCGAGCGCGCGATGGTCACCATCCGCCGCCTCCAGACCCGCCGCACCCTCGCAGGCCCCCACGACCCCACCCTCACCCTGGTCGTCGACGCCCTGGAAGCCACCGGTCCCTGCACCGTCACCGAGTTGGCCACCGCACTCGCCGTCGACCAACCCCGAGCCAGCCGCCTGGCAGCCCGCGCCGTGACTGAGGGCCTGGCCCACCGCCACCCCGCCCCCACCGACGCCCGCCGCGCCGTCCTGTCCCTCACCCCCGCAGGTCAAGCCCACGCCGCGACTATCCACGCGATGCGCCAAGAGGTCTTCGCCCGAACCATGTCCACCTGGCCCACCGAAGCCCGCGACACCTTCGCCACCCTCCTCACCACCTTCGTCGACTCCTACACCGAGGTCATCCGCGAGAGCGCCAAGCACTAGCCGTTCCCGCACAACGCAAAAAGAACGGACCCGGGAGCGGGGGCTCCCGGGTCCGTCCTGTGTGGAGCTATCAGCCGAACAGGTTCGACAGGCGGGACTGGGTGTCGGTCAGCGACGACACCGGCAGGGCGGAGGTGGCGTCCAGGCCGGACAGGGCCGGGGTCTGGACCGGGAGCTGCTGCAGCGACGGGGCCTGGAACAGGCTGCCGGAGAAGGCGCCGGTCAGGTTGTCGGTGGGCAGGTTGCTCAGGCCCGGGACGTCGGCGCGCGAGCGACCGGCGGACGGGGTGACGTGCAGCGGCAGCGAGGTGGGCAGGTTGCCCGCGCTCGGGAGGCCGCCGCCGACCAGGTTGCCCGCGATGTCGGTGGGCAGGCCACCGGTCAGGCCGCTGGTCGGGAGGCCGCCACCGGTGAGGTTGCTGGTGGGCAGGCCGCCGGTGAGGTTGCCCGCGCCGCCGGTGAGGGAACCGGTGGACAGGCCGCCGCCGAGCAGGTCGCCGAGCGGGTTGCTGGCGTACGAGCGCTGGGTGGGCAGGCCACCGAACACGCCGCCGAAGGGCAGCTCGGTCACGCCGAGGCCGCCGACGGTGGGCAGGCGCAGGGGCGCCTCGTCCTCGACCGCGTGCTCGCCGACGACCGCGTCGTTGGTGTGGCTGGCGGAGGTGAGCGCGTCAGCGGCCACCTCGACCGGCACGTCGTAGACCGGCGCGTTGCCGCGGACCGGGGAGGTGACGTGGATGCCGTTCAGGCTGCCGCCGCGACCGCTGGTCTCGGAGGTGCCACCGATCTGGCCGGAGGTGGCGTTGTCCGAGATGCCGAACGCGTCGCTGCCGACCGCGGAGACGGCGTCGCCGTGCGGCTGCACGAACGCACCGGCCGGGGTGTCGACCAGGGTGCCGGAGAGGAACCCGTGGTCGCCGTCGGTGGTCAGGTCGCCGCCGGAGTTGGTGGCGCTGATCGAGGACGAGGTGGCCTTGTTGTCGCCACCGACACCGGCGACCGCGGCACCGAAGGCCTGCACGAGCGGGCCAGCCTGGGCACCGATGAGGTTGCCGGAGAGGTTGCCGTCGCGGCCGCTGGTGGTGGCCGACGACCCCGCCGTGGTGGTGACGTCGTTGGTGGCCTCGGCCTCGTTGTCACCGGCGACGGCGACCGAGTCGCCGAAGGCCTGGGTGGCACCGGCGATCGGGGCGGTGACGATGTTGCCGGACAGGTTGCCGTCCGAGCCGTCGGTGGTGGCGACGTCACCGGTGGAGGAGTTGGTGACGTTGCTGGCGGTCGCCTTGCCGTTGCCCAGCGCGCTGACACCGGCGCCGAAGGCCTGCAGCGGGTTGCTGACCGGGCTCTGCACGATGTTGCCCGAGCCGGTGCCGCCGATGCCGGTCGACTTCGACGGGCCGCCCGCGCTGATCTGGTTCTCCAGCGCGGTGTCCGAGGTGGTGTTGGCGACCGCGCCCGCGCTGTTGCCGAACACCTGGAGCGGGGTGGCGACCGGCGCGTTGAGCAGGTTGGCCGCGAGCACCGCGTCGTCGTCGGCGGTGTTGGCGTCGCCGCCCGCGCTGGAGAACTTGGTCTCCGTGGCGTAGATGTCCTGGTCGCCCAGGGCGCCGACACCGTTGGCGATCAGCTCGGCGGGGGCGGTCACCGGGATCTGGCCCGCGTTGCCGCCGCCGACGGAGTCGTCGCCCGCGGTGCCCGCGTCGCCACCCGCGCTGGTGGTGGTGATGTTCTCGCAGGCGATGTCGGAGTCGCCGACCACGACGCCGCCGTTGGCGCAGGAGTCGACCGGGGCCGACACCGGGCTGTTGATCAGCGAGCCGCCGAGGACGCTGTCGTTGCCGCGGGTGATCGCGGTGCCACCGGCACCGGTGTCGATCACGTTGTTCTGGTCGGTCGCCGCGTCGCCGATGACGCCACCGGCGTTGCCGATCGCGCTGACCGGGGCGGACACCGGCACGACGCCGATGGCGCCGCCGAGCACCGAGTCGGTGCCATCGGAGCGGTTGCCGCCGCCTGCGCTGGCGACCAGGTCGGAGCTGCAGACCGCGTCGGACTGGCCGACCGCGACCGCGGAGGTGCAGTCGGAGGTGACCGGAGCGGCCACGGCGGGCTGCAGGATGTTGCCGGACCCGGTGGAGTCGGCACCGTTGGTGTGCACGTAGACC
Organism: Actinokineospora globicatena; assembly: GCF_024171945.1. Classification (GTDB taxonomy): domain Bacteria; phylum Actinomycetota; class Actinomycetes; order Mycobacteriales; family Pseudonocardiaceae; genus Actinokineospora; species Actinokineospora globicatena. The sequence continues at coordinate 1,044,739 of NZ_JAMTCR010000002.1, read as the reverse complement.
GGGTTGCCGCCGAGGTCGGGGCTCTCCTGGCCTGCCTGCGCGTTGGTGGAGTTGATCGAGTCGGCGTTGGCCTGCCCGATCACGCCGAGCGCGGTGCCGGTGCCGCGCACCGGGGTGGCCAGCGGCACGAGCGCGCCGTTGCCGGAGAGGGTGGCGTCCTGGCCGTCGGTGTAGACGACGCCGCCGACGAGGCTGTCGGAGCTGGTGGTCGACTCGGTGTCGGCGTTGCCGCCCGCGGCGATCGCGTTGCCGTTGAGCTGCACCGGGGTGGTGGCCTGGCTGCCGATGACGTTGCCGGAGATGGCGCCGTCGGAGCCGTCGGTCTCGATGTCGCCGTCCACCGTGGAGCTCTGGGTGGCGGTGTTCTCCGACTCGGCGTCACCGGCGAGGCTGATCGCGTTGCCGGTCACCTGCACCGGGGCGGCGTAGTCGAGGTTGACGACGTTGCCCGCGATGGCGCGGTCCTCGCCGGTCGTGGTGACCGGGCGGGAGATCGAGGTGTTCTGGGTCGAGTCGTTGCTGACCGACGAGTCGCCGCCGAGGGCGATGGCGTTGCCGGACACGTCGACCGGGACGGCCACGCCGCCGACGATCTTGTTGCCGCGCAGCGGGGCGCCCTGGCCGGTGGCCAGCCGCTCGGTCGCGGACTCGGCGAGCGGGGTGACCAGCGAGCCACCGGGCACCGCGGCGAGGACCTCGCGCGGGCTGGTGGAGATGGTGCGGTTGACCTCCGGCAGGTGCTTGTCGCCGAGGACCGTGCCGATGGAGTTGTTGTGCACGCGGCCGTCGACAACGATCTTCGCGTCCAACGCCCCCTGCGGGGTGGTGTCGGGGTTGATGTTGTCGTCCGCGGAGGCGATGCCGGTGCCCAGCATCAGCAAGCCACCGGTGACCAGCGCGGTCTGGAATCCGCGCTTAGCCCAGGTCTGCATCTGGTGTTTCTCCTTCATGTGATGTGAGCAGGCACGGGTGACCGCGACGCGATACGCGTCGGAGGCGGGGTCACCCGCCATTTCAAGGGGGTATGTCGCGGGTCGTGGGACCCGGTGGTGAAGACGCGGCCTGGCACGGCGGACGTGGGCGCGTGACCGTGGGGAGCGGGGGCTCCCCGGCCGCGCCGTGGATCAGTCGGGCGTGACGCCAGGCTGCGCGTCGACGGTGGTGGCGGCCGCGACCGGAGCGGTGCGCGGCGCGCTCGCCGAGGTGTCGGCGGAGTCGGCCGGGGTGCTGACGACCAAGCCGTGCCCGAGCCCGTCCGCCGCGCCTGCGCCGGGGTTACCCGGGTTGGTCGGAGCGGGCATGCTCAGCGGCGCCAACGGGGTTGGGCCGGTGGGCAGGGCGGGGGCGTGCTGGTCGACCCGCTCGTCGGCGGTCTCGGGGGAGCCGCGCTGGGACAGGCCGGAGCCGGCGGCGCGCTGTGCGCCCGGGTCGTGCCGGGTGGCGAGCGCGCCGGGCGGTGCCTCGGCGGTCGCGGCCGGGGTGGCCTGTGTGACGACGGGGTATCCGAGGACCGGGGTGACCCCGGTCGGCTCGGGTGCGGGGGTCACCTCGGCGCCTGTGGTCGTGCCGCGCGTGGGCAGCTCGATCCTGGCGGTGCCGAGGTGCGTGGTGGGCAACTGCTTGGCCAGGTCGCGGCCGAACTCCTCGACCGCGTGGGTCGCGCCGGTGCTGACCTGGGTGACCCGACTGGCGTCGACCGGATCGCCGACGAGTGCGCCGACCTGGTCGGTGAGACCGAGCAGGTCCGCCTTGGCTGGGGTGTCGAGCGCGGGGACGACGTCGACCACCGACCGCAGGTCGTGCTGCAGGTCGGTCGCCACGTCGGCCCCGGCGGTCGCGGTGGAGATGGCCCAGGCCGCGGCGGTCGTGGCAAGGGTGCCCCCGAGGACGAACAGCGTGCGGGAGACGGCGCGCCGCACGGCGGTCGTCGTCCTCACCTGCTGGTCCTGGCGGTGGTCACTCATGCCTGCCGGGGTCGCCTTCCGATCCGGGGGAGCAACGGCTGGGGCGCCGTGCACCGGGAACACTGGCAGGGACACGCATCGTTATGCACGCGTGACTCAGCATGCCCACCGGATCGTGTGACGAACACAGAGTGTTTCCACAGATCACGTTCAGCTACTACGGCAGGTGGTCGCGGGAATCCGCCGGGTCTGTCCACAGGTGTGGATCAGCCGCGCTTGAGCACCCGGGTCGCGCCGGTGGCCGCCGTGGTGGCCAGGATCCAGCCGACGGCGATCAACACCCCCGAGATCCACTGGGACGCGCCGACCATCCGCCACTTGTTGTCCTGGCCCAGGTCGATGATCGGGAGCAGCAGGTCGGTGGCCAGCAGCGGCGGGTTCCACACGGGGTTGACGTCGTTGTCGAGCTTCTCCATGAGGTGGTCGCTGAACCACAGCATCCCCAGGAGCCAGAACAGCGCGAGCCACACCATGGCCAGCCAGGGCCGGTAGCCGTATCCGACGGTGATGTCCTGCAGCCGCCCCCAGAGCCGACCGGCCAGGTGCAGCTCGGCGTACCGGCGGCGCTGCCGTTCGAGGTGGACCTGCTGCGCCAGTTCTTCCTCGCCGCCCTCGGAGTAGACGGCCGCCAGGCGCTCGTACGGACCGGGGGCGAAGTCAGGCTGGACCTTGCGCAGCCACAGCAGGCGGGTCTTGACCGGAACGTCGGGGACGGCGGTAAGAGCAGTGAAGGTGAAGTCCTCTATCTCTACGCCGCCGGTAGCCGCCCACAGCCCGGGTCCATCGATGACGGACACGACCGTCGCGCGCGTAAGGATCACCGTGCCCTGCGGCGGGCGCCGTTCCGGGAAGACGAGCACCAGCTCTTGCGCTGACAGGCCGTAGGCCGAGAGCGCCTTGTCAGTAAGAAGGTGGCGCGGTCTCGTGCGACCTCCGAGCCGCGCGCCCGCGAAGGTGACCATCTTGCCCACCTCGACAAGGCGTATCCGCACACCGCCGATCGCGCGGAAGCCGTAACTACAGAGAAGGTCTTTGCCGACGGTGGCGACGCGCGCGTCCAGCGACGGCTTAAGAGTCCCGTCCGGACGTAAGCGGGGTTTGGTGAGATGCGCGCCGGAGCAGTCCAGGCTCGAACCGATGTGCGCGTTCTGCAGACGGATGGATCCACTCGCGCGGACCTTCCGTAAGAACAAGGTGCCGCCGACGCGCAGTCGGTCCGCGAAGAGGACGTCGATGGCTGGGCCGCGTAATCGAGCGCGGGACAGGCTGGCGCTGCCGTGCACGTGAGCGTCGACCAGTCGCACTTGGCCGTAGGCGCGCAGCGCGGTCCCCGGGTTGCCGTCGGAGTCGACCTTGCCACCGACCGAGCCGCGGGCCTCGACGTCGCCGCGCACCTCGATACCGTCGGCGACGAGCGCGATCGGCACCCGCGTCACCGCCCGCCCTTCGGCGAAGGCCTTCGCCAGCTCCGCCACCGCGGGCCGGTGTCCGATGGTGGCGCCAGAGAGTAAGAGGTGTCCGCCAATCTGGGCGCTGCGTAGTCCTACCGTCCCGCTGGCGGTGAAGCCCTCATCGAGCTTGACGTCGCCGTCGACCCGCAGTCGGTCGGCGTCTAAGACGTAGTGGTCGTCGACAGTGCCTCTAGGCAGTACTCGGACATGACCGTCGTCCCCGCGCGCGTCGTGCAACTGCGCACCAGAGAACACAGCATCCCCGCCGATTCGCGCGCCGGACAGGATTGTCGTGCCCGCCGCGTCGAACCCGCTGCCGCCCGCGTCGCAGAACAGGTCGCCCGCGACGGTGAGCCCGGTCGCCTCCAGCGCCGTGCCCGACGGATGGGACAACGTTGCTCCGGTCAGGCGAACGCTGCCGCCGATGTTGGCCCCGCGCAGCCGCAATTCCCCGAAAACCTGCAACGCGACCGCGTGGATGGACCCGGAGATGCGCAGCCGGGCACCCAGGAAGGCGGCGGCACCGGGGTTGCGCAGCACCGCGCCCGCCAACCGCAGCGTCCCCTCGACCGTCGCGTCGGTCAGGTCGAGCACCCCGGCGCAGGTGTAACCGGACTCCAGCAGCAGATCGCTGCCGACCCGCAGGTTGCGCGCGGAGAGCCCGGGCATCCGGCAACCGCGCAGGCTCAGCGCGACCAGCCGGGCCATCCGCAGCACCGGGGCGTGCTCGAACTCGCACCGCTGCAGGGTGATGACCGCCCCGACCTCGCGGCCCTCGATGTCCCACCGCCCGGTGACGTGCGCGCCGTCGAGCCGCAGCGCGGGCATCGCGCCGACCCCGAGCGGGTAGGCGCCGACGAGCAGCGCCGCGAGCACCTCACCGCGCACCGCCCGGTCCGCGCGACCCGACAGGTCGAGCCGGGTGCCGGAGTCGAACGCCGTCCTGACCGCCTCTTCGGTGTCGGTGAGCTCCTCGAGCGGCACGTACGCGGTCACGGACCCCATCACATCAGACAAGTTGTTCCCCGAGGACCCCTCCCACCGATTACCGTGATCGGCGATGACCAGAAACCGCGTCGCCGGTCTGAAGCACCGGACCACGCTCCCCAGCACCGACGTCACCCCGCTCGTGCCCAAGGGCCTCCGGGTCAGCGCCGCGCTGTCCTGGCGGTTCCTGGTGATCATCGGCGCGCTGTACGTCATCATCTGGCTGCTCGGCTACTTCGCCCACGTGGTGATCCCGGTCGCGATCGCCCTGCTGCTGGCGGCGCTGATGGCACCCGGCGTCGGCAAGCTGGTCGAGTGGCGGGTGCCGAGGTCGCTGGCGACGGCGATCGTGCTCGTCGGCGGCCTCGCCGTGGTCGGCGGCGTGCTCACCTTCGTCATCACCGAGTTCACCAACGGCCTGCCGCAGCTGCAGAGCCAGGTCAACGACTCGCTCGACACGATCCAGAACTGGTTGTCCACCGGCCCGCTGCACCTGCGCCAGGACCAGATCAAGTCCTTCCTGCAGAACGCCATCGACACCATCAAGGCCAACCAGTCGGCGATCACCTCCGGCGCGATCACCACCGCGGCCACCATCGGCGAGGTGCTGACCGGGCTGCTGCTGACCCTGTTCATCCTCATCTTCTTCCTGTTCGACGGCGCCGGGATCTGGCGGTTCGTGGTGCGCGGGGTGCCCGGCATCGTGCGCGACCGGGTCGACGTCGCGGGCAAGCGCGGCTTCTCGTCGCTGGTCAGCTACGTGCGGGCGACGGCGGCGGTCGCGGTGTTCGACGCGGTCGGCATCGGCATCGGCCTGTGGATCGTCGGCGTGCCGCTGTTCGTGCCGCTGGCCGCGCTGGTGTTCCTCACCGCGTTCATCCCGATCATCGGGGCGCTGATCGCGGGCACCGTCGCGGTGCTGATCGCGCTGGTCGCCAACGGGTTCATCTCGTCGCTGATCGTGCTGGCGATCGTCATCGGGATCATGCAGATCGAGAGCCACGTGCTGCAGCCGTGGCTGCTCGGCCGCGCGGTGAAGCTGCACCCGCTCGCGGTCGTGCTCGCCATCGGTGTCGGCCTCATCGCCGCGGGCATCGCGGGCGCCCTGCTGTCGGTGCCGCTGCTGGCGGTGCTCAACGCGGGCGTCCGCTCCCTGGTCAACGAGGGCGAGACCGATCCGGACGACGTCGACGTCCTCGACGACGCCGCGTCGCAACCGAACGTGGTCGAGGACGACGAGGAGTCCGAGGCGGACGCGGACGAGGACGCCGCGAGACCGTGAGCTCGCCCCGGGCGGTGCGCAAGGACGCGCTGAAGCCACTGTGGCGCGCGGCCGTGCTGCTGCGGGCGATCACCTGGCTGTTCGCCGCCGGGGTGGTGCTCGCCCACGACGGCGAGTACGCGAACACGGTGCTGGCCTGGGGGACGATCGGCGCGATGGCGCTGTGGACGGTGGCCACCTCGGTCTACTACCTGCGGCGCAGCAAGGTCGCGCTCTGGTTCACGCTGGTCGACCTGGGTGTCTGCTGCGCGCTGATGTGCATGTCGCGGCTGGTGCTCACGCACGACCAGCTGACCGTCCAAGTCGTGCCGCTGGTGCCGACGGTGTGGGTGACGGCCGTGGTCGCGGTGGGCGCGGTCCGGTCGGGGATGGTCGGTGGCACTGCCTTCGGCGCGGTCGTCTCGGCCTTCAACTACGGCGTGCGCGGCTACTTCGACACCGACCTGACCAGGGACTTCGTCCTGCTGGTCGGCGTCGGCTTCGTGGTCGGGCTGGCGTCGACGACGTCCAAGCAGTCCGCCGAGCGGCTGGCGATGGCGATGCGCGCCGAGGCGGCGACGGCCGAGCGGGAGCGGTTGGCGCGGACCATCCACGACAGCGTCCTGCAGGTGCTGGCCAGGGTCCGCAAACGCGGCCGCGAGCTGGGTGGTGAGGCCGCCGAGCTGGCCGAGTTGGCAGGCACGCAAGAGGTCGCGCTCCGCGCTCTAGTCGCGGCGGCACCTCTGGAGTCCACAGCGAACGGGCAGGCTGACCTGCGGCCGCGGATCCAGGTACTGGCGACCAACCGCTACCAGGTAGCCGTACCTGCGACCCCAGTCCTGGTCCCCGAATGCGCCGCGGCGGAACTCGCCTACCTGGTGCGTGAGGCGCTAGAGAACGTGGACCGGCACGCGGGCGACGAGGCTAGAGCGTGGGTCTTGGTGGAGGACCTCGGTGACGAGGTAGTGGTGAGCGTGCGCGACGACGGGGTGGGAATCGCCGCAGGCAGGCTCGACGACGCCGAAGCTCAAGGCAGGCTTGGCGTGGCCCGTTCGATCCGGGGTCGGGTCGCGGAGCTGGGCGGTACCGCCACCTTGGAGACCAGCCCCGGGCAGGGCACCGAGTGGGAGGTCCGGATCCCGATGCGGGGGAGGAACTGTGGCTGAGCGCGCGATCTCGGTGATGGTCGTCGACGACCACCCGATCTGGCGGGACGGGGTGGCGCGCGACCTGTCCGAGCGCGGGTTCGAGGTGCGGGCGACGGCGGGGGACGCGCCGTCCGCGGTCCGCATCGCCCGGGTAGTGCGGCCGGACGTGGTGCTGATGGACCTCAACCTGGGCGCGGGCTCCGGTGTGGACGCCACCCGCGAGATCACCGCCGAGTTGGCCGAGACCAAGGTGTTAGTGCTGTCCGCCAGCGGTGAGCACAGCGACGTACTGGAAGCGGTGAAGGCCGGAGCGTCCGGTTACCTGGTCAAGTCCGCGTCGGCGGAAGAGTTAGTGGACGCAGTTGGCCGTACCGCCGTCGGTGACGCTGTCTTCACCGCTGGCCTCGCTGGGCTCGTGCTCGGGGAGTACCGCCGGATGGCAGCGGCCCCGCAGGAGACCTCCGCGCCGAGGCTGACCGACCGCGAGACCGACGTGCTGCGGCTCGTCGCCAAGGGCATGACCGCGCGGCAGATCGCCGACCGGCTCGTCCTCTCGCACCGCACCGTCGAGAACCACGTGCAGTCCACGCTGCGCAAACTCCAGCTGCACAACCGCGTCGAACTAGCCAGGTACGCGATCGAACACGGGCTCGACACCGATCCGGCGCAGTAGTCTTGGCTGGTGAGCACCGAATCCCTCCCCGCCCCGATCAACCCGCGGGACCTGCGGGTCTCCGACGCCGAACGCGAGCACGTCGTCGGCATCCTGCAGAAGGCCATCGGCCACGGGATGCTCACCCTCGACGAGTTCACCGCCCGCACCGACATCGCGCTGGCCGCCAAGACCAGGGCCGAGCTCAACACCGTGCTGGTCGACCTGCCCGGCGTGGTCAACCGGGAGCCGGGCAGCCCCACCGCCGTCCCGCCGCAGCAGTTCCGCGCCCGGATGTCGTCCATCAAGCGCGAGGGCTCCTGGCACGTGCCGCGCGAGATGGTCGTGCACAACTGGATGGGCTCCAGCGAGTTCGACTTCACCGAGGCGGTCATCGCCCACCCCGAGGTCAAGATCGTCCTGGACGTGACCGGCGGCTCGGTCGAGCTGCTGCTGCCCGCGAACTCCGGCTGCGTCGCCGACGACGTCGAGGTGGTCGCGGGCAAGGTGGAGAACAAGGTCGGCGCCTCGACCGGCGGGCCGGTGTTCGTGCTGACCGGGCGGCTCAAGGCCGGGTCGGTCAAGGTCAAGCGGCCCAGCTACACCCGCATCGGGTCGCTGACCATCCGCAAGCCGTGGAGGATCAGCTGGGACACCTGATGCCGCCAGGCGACTGTGCAGGTGCGCTGACGTAGCAGTGCGGAAAGTCCCGATGGACCGCACCGGCACGGCGGCGCGAGACTCCCGCGCGGGGGGTGTCCCACCCGCCGCAGGGAGGACGTTGTGAAGGCTCTGGTCAAACCAGCCCCGGGTCCCGGGCTGGAACTGCTCGACGTGCCCGACCCGACCCCGGGTCCCGGCGACGTCGTGCTGCGCGTGCTGCGCACCGGCATCTGCGGGACCGACCTGCACATCGACGCCTGGGACGACTGGGCGGCCAAGACCGTCAAGGCGCCGCTGGTGCTGGGGCACGAGTTCGTCGGCGAGGTCGTCGAGATCGGCGCCGCCGTCACCAAGGTCTCGGTCGGCGACCTGGTCAGCGGCGAGGGGCACCTGGTCTGCGGCCGCTGCCGCAACTGCCGGGCCGGTCGGCGCCACCTGTGCGCCAACACCGTCGGCCTCGGGGTGCACACGAACGGGGCGTTCGCCGAGTACGCGGTGCTGCCCGAGGGCAACGCCTGGGTGCACCGCCACCAGGTGGACCTGGACGTCGCGGCGATCTTCGACCCGTTCGGCAACGCGGTGCACACGGCGCTGCAGTTCCCGGTGCTCGGCGAGGACGTGCTGGTCACCGGCGCGGGCCCGATCGGGCTGATGGCCGTCGCGGTCGCCAAGCACGCGGGCGCGCGGCACGTGGTCGTCACCGACGTGAGCGAGCCGCGCCTGGAGCTGGCGCGCAAGATCGGCGCCACCGTCGCGCTCGACGTCAGCGCCAACCGGATCGCGGCGGTCTACGACGAGCTGGGCATGACCGAGGGCTTCGACGTGGGCATGGAGATGTCCGGCCAGCCCTCCGCGCTGCGCGAGATGATCACGAACATGACCCACGGCGGTCGGATCGCGATGCTCGGCCTGCCCGCCCGCGAGATCGCCGTGGACTTCAGCGCCGTGGTGCTCAAGATGATCACCATCAAGGGCGTGTACGGCCGGGAGATGTTCGAGACCTGGTACGCCATGTCGGTGCTGCTGCAGGCCGGGCTGGACCTCTCGCCGGTGATCACCCACCGGTTCCACCACACCGACCACGCCGAGGCGTTCGCCACCGCACGGGGCGGCGACTGCGGCAAGGTCATCCTCGACTGGGAGAGCTGATGTACGGCGCGATGCGCGAAGACCTGCGCGGGACCATCGACGAGATCCGCGCGGCCGGGCTCTACAAGGCCGAGCGGGTCATCACCTCGCCGCAGCAGGCCGCGGTCCGGGTCGGCGGGTCGGCGGAGGTGCTCAACTTCTGCGCGAACAACTACCTGGGCCTCGCCGACCACCCCGCGCTGGTCGCGGCGGCCAAGGCGGCGCTCGACGAGTGGGGCTTCGGGATGGCCTCGGTGCGGTTCATCTGCGGCACGCAGGCCCCGCACAAGGAGCTCGAGGCGCGCATCTCCCGGTTCCTCGGCACCGAGGACACCATCCTCTACAGCTCCTGCTTCGACGCCAACGGCGGCCTGTTCGAGACGCTGCTGACCGACCAGGACGTGGTGATCTCCGACGAGCTCAACCACGCGTCGATCATCGACGGCATCCGGCTGTGCAAGGCGGGCCGCAAGCGCTACCGCAACCGGGACATGGCCGACCTGGAGAAGCAGCTGGTCGAGTCCGCTGGCGCCCGCTACCGGCTGATCGCCACCGACGGCGTGTTCTCGATGGACGGCTACCTCGCGCCGCTCGACGAGATCTGCGCCCTGGCCGAGCGGCACAACGCCCTGGTCATGGTCGACGACTCGCACGCCGTCGGCTTCATGGGCGCCACCGGCCGCGGCACCCCCGAGCACTTCGGCGTCGGCGACCGGATCGACATCTACACCGGCACCCTGGGCAAGGCCCTGGGCGGCGCCAGCGGCGGGTACACCTCCGGCCGCGCGGAGATCGTCGAGCTGCTGCGCCAGCGCTCCCGCCCGTACCTGTTCTCCAACTCGCTGGCCCCGTCGATCACCGGCGCCGCGCTCGCCGCCCTCGACCTGCTCGACTCCTCGGCCGACCTGCTGGTCCGGCTGCGGGAGAACAGCGCGCTGTTCCGCACCAGGATGACCGAGGCCGGTTTCGACCTGCTGCCCGGCGAGCACGCCATCATCCCGGTCATGATCGGCGACGCCGCCGAGGCCGCCAGGATGGCCGACCTGCTGCTCGACCAGGGCATCTACGTCATCGGCTTCTCCTACCCGGTGGTGCCCCACGGCAAGGCCCGCATCCGCACCCAGATGTCGGCCGCGCACTCCCTGGAGGACGTCAACCGCGCGGTGGACGCCTTCATCACCGCGCGGGACAAGATGTCCTGACCGGTCTGATGTGGTCGGTCACCTGAGGCACTATGTGCAGGTGATCGACCCTCGACGGCTGCGGGTTCTGCGGGCTCTAGCCGACCACGGCACTGTGACGGCGGCCGCGCAGGCTTTGTACCTGAGCCCGTCGGCGGTGTCGCAGCAGTTGGCGTCGCTGGAGTCGGAGGTCGGCCAAGAGCTGCTGCGCCGCAAGGGGCGCCGGGTGTGGTTGACGTCGGCGGGGGAGCTGCTGGTCGAGCACGCCGACGCGGTGCTGGCGGAGCTGGACCGGGCAGAGGCGCGGCTGGCGGCGTTCGGCTCGGGCGAGCTGGGCCAGGTCACCGTCGCGGCCTTCGCGTCGGCGATCACCAACGTCGTGGCACCGGCCATCGCGGCGCTGCGGGACTCGGCCCCCGGCGTCACCGTCCTGGTGCGCGACGCGGAGGGCCAGGAGAGCCTGCCGATGCTGCTCGACGGCGAGATCGACATCGCCATCACCATGCACACCGGCCAGACCCCGACCGAGCACCGCATCGTCTGGGACGTCCTCTACACCGAGCCGTTCGACGCCGTCCTCCCACCGGGCCACCCCCTGGCCGACCGCGAGGACCTGGCCATCGCCGACCTCACCACCGACGACTGGGTGGTGCCGCTACCCGGCAACCCGTGCCGTGACGTCCTCTTGGCGGCCTGCGCCACCGCGGGCTTCACCCCTCGCGTGACCCACACATCCGACGACTTCACCGCCCAAGCCGCTCTAGTGGCCGCAGGCGTCGGCGTCGCGTTGATCCCCAGGACCGCCCTGCGCGCTATACCTTCCTGCCACGGCATCCCCGTTAGCCCTAACCCGCCGTACCGCCGCGTGGTCGCCGCGACCCGCCGCGGCCGGGAGACGCACCCGCTGCTGCAGACCGTGCGCAAGGCCCTCTCCGCGACCTGAAGCGGAGGTTTGGTCTGGAAGCGACACCGGCGTCGGTCGCTCGGGGGGCTACGCGACCGACGCCGGTGACACGCCCGGCTCGCGCCGGGGACCTACGCACCCCATGGGGTGCGTCACAACTGACGCACAGTGTGGCACTCCGGATCCCCTTGACTACTGGATCGTTCACACTTGCGCACGTTCGCTAATGGCAACGGCCGCTGACTAGGGTGTATGCCGTGAGCGGCACTCTTGTGGTAGTGGGTTCGGCCAACGCGGACCTGGTCGTCGAGGTCGCCCGGCGGCCCGCGGCGGGGGAGACGGTGCTCGGGGGTGACACCCGGGTCGCGCCCGGCGGGAAGGGCGCGAACACGGCCGTCGCGGCGGCGCGTAGCGGGGGATTGGTCCGGTTCATCGGGGCGGTCGGGCAGGACGCGCACGGGGACGTCGTGCTGGCGTCGCTGACCGAGGCGGGGGTCGACGTGTCGGGGGTGCGGCGGGTGGCGCGGCCGACCGGGGTCGCCTACATCGCGGTGACGCCGGACGGGGAGAACTCGATCATCGTGTCGCCGGGCGCGAACGGCGACCTGCTGCCTGCGGACGTCCGGTTGGACGGGGCGCGGGTAGTGGTCGCATCGCTGGAGGTGCCGGTTCCGGTGGTGGAGCACGCGGTGTTGGCTGCGGGGCAGGCAGGGATAAGAGCGGTGGTGAACCTGTCGCCGGTGGCAGTGCTGTCGCCGCAGGTGTTCGCCTTACTGGACCCGCTGGTGGTCAACGAGCACGAGGCCGCCGGGTTGGGGAACCTCTTGGCGCTAGGAGTCCGGTCTGCCGTTGTCACGCGCGGCGCCCTAGGTGCGGACGTGATCACCGCTGAAGGCACCACCACCGTGCCCGCACCGAAGGTGGACGTCGTTGACACAACCGGCGCGGGCGACGCGTTCACCGGTGCGCTGGCGGTAGGGCTAGCCAACGGCGAGAGCCTGGTCGACGCAGTGCGGGTCGCGGTGAAGGTCGCGTCGTTGTCGGTAACCCTGCCTGGAGCGCAGCCCTCTTATCCCACGCAAGCACGGACGAACAGGTCAGCGAGTTCGCGGCCGTAGTCCTCCGAGTCGGCGCCGTCGATCCCGCTCGCGATGGTCCGGGCCATGACCCTGACGTCGAACGGCGCGAACACGCCCTCCCGCTGGCCCTGGGTCAACTGCCGGGCAAGCCTGCCGACGCGGAAGTCCTCCAGCACGGGCGCCAGGTCGGGCAGGTTCTGGGCGATCTCCCGGATGGCCAAGACCTCGTCGGGGTGCGAGCGCAGCAGGCCGACCTGGGACTCGATGTAGCCGCGGAGCATCTCGACCCGGTCGGTGACACCGTCGAGCCGCGCGGTCATCCGCTCGTCGACGGCGCCGATCGCGGCGATCAGGACGGCCATCACCAGGTCGTTCTTGTCCCGGAAGTGGTACGAGATCAGCCGGGTGCTGCTGAGCCCGGCGTGCTCGACGATCCGGGCGTACGACGCCCTCGGGTAGCCGTCCCTGGCGATCACCTCGGTCGCCGCCCCGGTGATCTGCGCGCGGCGGGCGGCCTCGGTCACTGTTACCTGCATGAGTAAAGAATAACACGGCCGAGTAAATCGGGGTTCGGCGAAGATGGGCGGCATGGACCTGCCCGACGTCTCGCTCCCCGACCGCGGCGTGCCGCGCGCCGACCTGTTCGCCGACCTGCGCGCCCGCAAGACCGCTGACGCCGACTGGCGCGGCGGCCGGACGTGGAGCCTGGTGTACCCGGCGGGCGAGGACGTCGACGCGGTGCTGCGGGAGGCGCACAACCTCTACCTGTACGAGAACGCGCTCAACCCGTTCCGCTTCCCGTCCCTGGCGGACATGGAGCGCGAGGTCGTCGCCATGACCGCGGGCCTGCTCAACGCCCCAGCGGGCGCCTCCGGCTCGATGACCTCCGGCGGCACCGAGTCGATCATGCAGGCGATCCGGGTCGCGCGGGACCGGGCGGCCGCCGAGCGCGGCGTCACCGCTCCGACCCTGGTCGTGCCCCGCTCCGCGCACCCCGCCTTCGCCAAGGGCGCCAAGTACTTCGGCTTGGAGTTGGTGCACATCCCGCTGGCCGACGACCTCCGCGCCGACGTCACCGCCGCCGCGGACCTCATCACCGACCAGACCGCCCTGGTCGCGGGCTCAGCCCCCAACTACCCCCACGGCGTCGTCGACCCCATCCCCGAACTGGCCGCCCTGGCCGCCGCGCGCGGCATCCCGTTCCACACCGACGCGTGCGTGGGCGGCTTCCTGCTGCCGTTCATGGAACGCGCGGGCCTCGACGTGCCACCGTTCGACTTCCGCGTCCCCGGCGTCACCACCATGTCCGCCGACATGCACAAGTACGGCTACGCCACCAAAGGCGCATCAGTCCTCTTGCACCGCACCGGCGACCACGTCCTCCAGTACCAAGCCTTCCTGTACCAAGACTGGCCCGGCGGCCTCTATGGCTCCCTAGCCCTAGCAGGCGCCCGCCCCGCAGCCCCAATAGCCGCCGCCTGGACCGTCATGCGCTACCTCGGCACCGATGGCTACACCCACCAGGTCCGCCGAATCCTCACCACAGCCACCAAGATCCGCTCGGCCCTCACCGACCTGGACCTCACGATCCTCGGCAACCCCGTCGCCTCGGTCATCGCCTTCACCGGCCCCGAAATCATGCCCATCGGCGACCGCCTGGACGACCTCGGCTGGCACCTGGACCGCCAAACCCACCCCGACGCCCTCCACCTCATGGTCTCCCCAGAACACGACCGCGTGATCGACACCTTCCTCACCGACCTCCGCACAGCCGCAGCCAACCCCGGCGAGTCCCGGGGCACCGAGGCCCGCTACAGCTAGCCGACGCGTTCGAGTTCGCGGTTGTCTTCGGGGGATTCGACTTCGGAGAGGCCTGCGCGTTCTTGGAGGCGGCGGAGGGGGGCGGGGGCCCACCAGGTGGCGTCGCCGAAGAGGCGGAGGATGGCGGGGACGAGGAGCATGCGGACGATGGTGGCGTCGAGGATGAGGGCGACGATCATGCCGACGCCGACGAAGCGCATGGTTTGCAGGGTGGAGAGGCCGAAGGCGCCGGTGACGACGCCGAGCAGCAGGGCGGCCGCGGTGATCATGCGGCCGGTGCGGACCAGGCCGGAGCGGATGGCGTCGCGGGTGGACAGGCCGGAGTGGCGGGCCTCGACCATGCGGGACAGCAGGAACGTCTCGTAGTCGGTGGACAGGCCGAAGACCACGGCGCCGATCAGGACCATCATCCCGGCCTGGGCGGGCTGCGGGGTGACGTCGAGCAGGCCGGTGCCGTGGCCGTCCTGGAACACGAACACCAGCACGCCGAACGTCGCCGACAGGCTCAGCGCGCTCATCACGACCGCCTTGATCGGCAGCAGCACCGACCCGAACGCCAGGAACATCAGCACCAGGGTCGCGATGACCAGGATCGCCACCATCCACGGCACCCGCTCGCCGATGCCGTCCACCGAGTCCGCCACCAGCGCGGGGAACCCGCCGACCATCACCTGGGCCGACGACGGCAGCGCGCGCAGCCCGTCGATCGCGGACCGGGCCTCCGGCGACGACGAGTCCCCGTTGAGCGGCGCGGTGAGCAGCACGGTGTTGCCGCGCGCGCCGCTGGGCACGACGTCGACCACGCCCGGGACCTGCTTGGCCGCGGTGACGAACGAGCCGATGGCCGCGTCGTCCGGTGCGGCGGGGAAGCGCAGGACGATCTTGGCGGTGTCGTTGCCCGCCGCCGGGAAGTTGTCGGCGATGGCCTCGGCAGTGGCGCGGTGCGGGTCGCCCGGCGGGAGTTGGCGTTCGTCGGCGGCGCCGAACTGGGCGTTGGTGAAGGGGAACGCGAGCAGCAGCAGCACGGCCACGATCGGCACGACGAACAGGACTGGGCGGCGCATGACGGCGTCGGCGACCTTGCCGAGGAACCGGGACTCGCCGCGGTCGGCGCGGCGCCAGGGCACGGACAGCTTGTCCACGCGGTGACCGAGGATCCCCAGCAGCGCGGGTAACAGCGTCAACGACACCACGGCGGCGATCGCGACGGCGGACATACCGCCGTAGGCCATCGACTTGAGGAAGTCCATCGGGAAGACCAAGAGGCCTGCGAGCGCGATCACCAGCAGCGTCGCCGAGAACGCCACCGTGCGACCGGCGGTGGCGACGGTCCGCCTGACCGCGTCAGCCGGGGTCTTGCCCGCCGCCAGCTCCTCGCGGAACCGGCCGACGGTGAACAGGCCGTAGTCGATGGCCATGCCGAGGCCGAGCAGGGTGGCGACGTTCACCGCGAACGTGTTGATCTCCAGCCCCAGGCTCAGCAACCGCAGCACGCCCAGCGCCCCGAAGATCGCCAGGCCGCCGACCAGCACCGGCAGCGACGCGGCGACCAGGCTGCCGAAGATCAGCACCAGCAGGATCAGCGTCACCGGCAGCGAGATCGCCTCGGCGACGGCGAGGTCCGAGTTGGACCGGGCGGTCATCGCCTCCTCGGTCGGCACCCGACCACCCACCTGGGTGTCGACGCCCGGCACCGGCAGCGCGTCCTTGATCAGCGCGAACGAGTCCTGGCGGGCGTCGAAGGTGTCGCCGACCAGGGTGATCGTCGCCATCGCGAGCTTCTTGTCCGGGCTCGCGAGCGCGGGCTGCCGCGTGGACCAGTAGTCGACCTTGGACGCGACGGCGGACGCGGGCAGCGCGGCCAACGCCGAGGTGACCCGCTCGGCGACCGCAGGGTCGTCCACGTTCGGAGCGCCGTAGAGCACGACGACGTCGGCGGGCTTCTGCCCGAGCTCGTCCTCGATGATCCGGTTGACCTGCGACGACTCGCTCGCCGGGTCCTCGTAGCCACCCTGGGTCAGCTTGTCGAACACGCCGATACCCCAAAGACCACCACCCAGGGTGACGACCAAGGTGGCCACCAGCACGACCCAGCGCCTACGGTGGATCACCGATCCCCATGATGCGAACATTGGGTGCTTCCTCCGCGATCGCCGGGTTGCGTGCTCCGACGGTCTGGCGACCACCGGGAGGCCGGTTAACACCGTTCACTCGATCGTGCACACTACGGGGTAGTTAACGGCGTTCACAAGAGCACGGGGTAGGCACATGACGCAGGCCACACGCCGAGAACGCGATCGGGCGGCCACCGATCGGGAGATCCGCCAGCAGGCGCGGGCACTGCTGGTCAGCGACGGACCGGCCGCGGTCACCCTGCGCGCCATCGCCAGGGAACTGGGCATCACCGCGCCCGCGCTCTACCGCTACTACAGCTCCCGCGAGGACCTCATCGAGCACCTGCGCGCCGACGTGTGCGCGGACCTGGGTGCCGACCTGGGCAGTGGCCTGGCCGACCTCGACGAGTCCGACCACGTCGGCCAGGTGCTCGCCGTCTGCCGCGGCTTCCGCCGCTGGGCGCTGGCACACCCGCAGGAGTTCACCCTGGTCTTCGCCTCGCCGTCGCCGCCCGGCGTGTACTGCCCGGTCAGCGCCCAGGAGCAGGTGCGCGACTCGTTCGGCCGGATCTTCCTCACCGTCGCGGGCCGGGTGCTGGCCAACGGCCTGCCGATCACCCGGCCCGACCACGAGGTGCCCGACGTCCTCGTCGCCGACCTGACCCGCTTCCGCGACGACCTGCTGCTCACCATCACCGAGTCCGGTGTGGACATCGGCGCCGACCAGCTCGGGGTCGGCACCGCCTACGTGATGCTGCAGTTCTGGGTCCGGCTCTACGGCCAGGTCGCGCTCGAGGTGTTCGGCCAGTTCCCGTTCCCGGTGACGGACTCGCAGCCCTTGTTCGAGTCCATGCTGGCCGACCTCGTGCGCGACGTCGGGCTCGACTAGTGGCTCGACTAGCTACAGGACGATGTTGACCAGCCGCCCCGGCACCACGATGACCTTCTTCGGGGTGCCACCGGCGACCACCGCGGCCACCTTCTCCTCGGCAAGCGCCGCCGCCTTGACCTCGTCCTGCGAGGCGCCCGACGGCACCGTCACCCTGGCCCGGACCTTGCCGTTGACCTGGATCGGGTACTCCACGGTGTCCTCGACCAGGTAGCGCTCGTCGGCGGTCGGGAACGGGCCGTGCGCCAGCGACTCGGTGCCGCCCAGCTTCTGCCACAGCTCCTCGGTGATGTGCGGGCACAGCGGCGCCAGCATCTGCACCATCGGCACCGCGACCGACCGGGGCGCACCGTCGGGGAAGGTCTTGGTGATGTGGTTGTTCAGCTCGATCAGCTTGGCGCCCGCGGTGTTGTAGCGCAGGTTCGCGTAGTCCTCGTGCACACCCGCGATCGCCTTGTGCAGGGCGCGCAGCGTGGTCTCGTCCGGCTCCGCGTCGGTGACCCGCAGCTCACCGGTCTCCTCGTCGACCAGGTTGCGCCACACCCGCTGCAGGAACCGCTGCGCGCCGACGACGTCCTTGGTCGCCCACGGCCGCGAGACGTCCATCGGGCCCATCGACATCTCGTACATCCGGAAGGTGTCGGCGCCGTAGGTCTCGCACATCTGGTCCGGGGTGACCACGTTGCGCAGGCTCTTGCCCATCTTCCCGTACTCCTGGCGGACCTCCTTGCCGTCGAAGAAGAACTTGCCGTCCCTCTCGACGACCTCGGAGGCGTCGACGTAGACGCCGCGCTCGTCGGTGTAGGCGAAGGCCTGGATGAAGCCCTGGTTGAACAGCCGCCGGTACGGCTCCTCGCCGGAGACCTCGCCCAGGTCGAACAGCACCTTCTGCCAGAACCGGGCGTACAGCAGGTGCAGCACCGCGTGCTCGACGCCGCCGATGTACAGGTCGACGCCACCGGGGTCACCGGGGGTCTGCGGTCCCAGCCAGTAGCGCTCGTTCTCCGGCTCGACGAACCGCTCGCCGTCGGTCGGGTCGACGTAGCGCAGCTGGTACCAGCACGACCCGGCCCAGTTGGGCATCGTGTTGGTGTCGCGGCGGTAGGTCTTGGGGCCGTCGCCCAGGTCCAGCTCGACCTCGACCCACTCGGTCGCCCGCGACAGCGGCGGGGACGGCACGGTGTCGGCGTCCTCGGGGTCGAAGGTCCTCGGGGAGTAGTCGTCGACCTCGGGCAGTTCTACCGGCAGCATGCTCTCCGGCAGGGCTACCGCGGTGCCATCGGCGTCGTAGACGACCGGGAACGGCTCGCCCCAGTAGCGCTGGCGGGAGAACAGCCAGTCGCGCAGCTTGTACTGGATGGTGCCGTGGCCGTGGCCCTGCTCCTCCAGCCAGCCGATGACCCGGGCCTTGGCCTCGACGATGCCCAGCCCGTCCAGGAACCCGGAGTTGACCGCGGGGCCCTCACCGGTGAACGCCTCGCCGTCGAACCCGGCGGTCGGCTGCACGGTGCGGATGACCGGCAGGCCGAACGCGGTGGCGAAGTCCCAGTCGCGCTGGTCCTGACCGGGCACGGCCATGATCGCGCCGGTCCCGTAGCCCATCAGCACGTAGTCGGCGATGAACACCGGGATCCGGGCGCCGTTGGCCGGGTTGGTCGCGTACGCGCCGGTGAAGACGCCGGTCTTCTCCTTGTTCTCCTGGCGGTCCAGGTCGGACTTCATCGACGCCGTGCGCCGGTACGCCGCGATCGCCGCGCCGGGGGTCGCCGCGCCGCCGGTCCACCGGCTGTCCACATCGGACGGCCAGGTGTCGGCGGCGACCACGTCGACCAGCGGGTGCTCGGGCGCCAGCACGACGTAGGTGGCGCCGAACAGGGTGTCGGGCCGGGTCGTGAAGACCTCGATCCGCTCGTCGCCGACGCCGAAGCGCACCCGGGCGCCGTTGGACCGGCCGATCCAGTTGCGCTGCATGGCCTTGACCTTGTCCGGCCAGTCCAGCCGGTCCAGGTCGTCGATCAGCCGGTCGGCGTAGGCGGTGATCCGCATCATCCACTGGCGCAGGTTGCGGCGGTACACCGGGAAGTTGCCGCGCTCGCTGCGGCCGTCGGCGGTGACCTCCTCGTTGGAGATCACCGTGCCCAGGCCCGGCACCCAGTTCACCGGCGCGTCGGACAGGTACACCAGCCGGTGCTCGTTCAGCACGCCCTGCCGCTCGGCGTGCGACAGCTCGGCCCACGGCCGCCCGTCCGGGGTCGGCCGCTCACCCGAGTCGAACTGGGCGACCAGCTCGTCGATCGGCCGCGCCTTGCCCGCGTCGGCGTCGTACCAGGAGTTGAAGATGCGCAGGAAGATCCACTGCGTCCACCGGTAGTACTCCGGGTCGATGGTGGAGATCCGGCGCCGCTCGTCGTGCCCCAGGCCCAGGCGGCGGATCTGCCGGATGTAGTTGCCGATGTTCTCCTCGGTCGTCTTGCGCGGGTGCTGACCGGTGGAGACCGCGTACTGCTCGGCGGGCAGGCCGAAGGCGTCGAAGCCCATCGTGTGCAGGACGTTGCGGCCGTTCATCCGGTGGTAGCGCGCGAAGACGTCGGTGCCGATGAAGCCCAGCGGGTGCCCGACGTGCAGGCCCGCGCCGGACGGGTACGGGAACATGTCCTGCACGAACAGCTTGTCCGCGGGCACCGGCCCGGCCAGCGGCCCGACCGGGTTCGGCGCGTGGTAGGTGCCGTGCTGCTCCCAGTGGTCCTGCCAGCGCTGCTCGATGCGACCGGCCAGCGCCGCGGTGTACCGGTGGCCCGGCTGCTCGTCCGTCATGGTGGAAACGTCCCTCTCCGCGTTGCGTGGTCCGACCCGGTCCCGAAAAGCGAAAACCCCCCAGCCCGATGGGCATGGAGGGTTGCCGCGCTCACCAACAGGCGTTGGTCAGCGCGGCTGACTAAGGAGCAGGCGGGCCGTGCTCATGGCAGTGAGTTTACCCCACCCGGTCCACGTCATTTCGCCGACGGGCTAGAGCCGGACCGCCAGGGCCACCACCTGGGTGACCTGGGTCGCGCTGAAGTTGTCGTCACTGACCAGCAGCAACGACCGCTCACCGGTGCGCAGGCGCGGTCCCCAGGTGATCCCCTCGATGTTGTCCACAGTAGACAGGCCGAGGTCGGCGAGGTCGACGAGCAGCCGCTTGCGGACCGGCCGCACCCCGGTCGGGTCGGCCAGGTCCCGGTTGGCCACGTTGGTGGCGCCCTCGGTGTCGACCTCGAAGACGCGCACCTTGTTGCCGACACCGGTCACGAACGAGCGCTCCACGACCAGGAAGCGGGTCGGGTCGAGCGGGTCGACGGCCAGGATCGAGGTGACGCCGGTGGAGGCGAACCCGGTCGCCGGGACCGGCTTGGCGAAGACCGGCTCCTCCGGGTACGCGTACTGGGCGAGCTGGTGGCCGGAGCGGGTCTGCACCACGATCCGGGTCAGCGCGCCGCGCTCCGGGGTGGCGTCGGGGCCGTCCTGCAGCAGCGGGCCCTCGACCGTGGAGACGACCAGGCTGCCCGCGGCGGCGTAGGTCAGGCCCTCGAGGACCAGGTTCTGCCGCGGCCCCCGGTCGGCGGTGATCTTCAGGTTCGCGGGCAGCGGCAGCTCGCGGGCGAACGCACCGTCCCGCCTGGCGGAGCGGACCGACGGGTCGATCAGCAGGTTCGGGCGGCGATCACCCTCCTGGCTCCAGGTGTAGTCACCGGTCCACGGGTCGACGCGGATGTCCTCGGGGTCGACGGTGGTGCCGTCCCCGGTCGACAGCGGCGGGTAGGTCTTGCCGTCGGGGCGCAGCAGCAGCTTGGTCCCGGTGAACTCGACCGGCCCGACCCCGTTCGCGGTGACTTCGATGCGGGCGGTGTAGAACCGGGCGGGCTGCCGGTCGGACCGGTCGTCGCTGATCAGGACGTACCCGCCGGTCCTGGGGTCGCGGTCGATGCCGGAGAGGCCACCGACCGTCGTGCCCTGGAAGACCAGCGCGTTGGGGACCGTCCGCTCACCGATCAAGCGGACCTGGTGCCGCGGGTGCGCGGCCGCCGGCGCGGCGAACACCCCGACCGCGACGACGGCGGCGCAGAGGGCGGCTGTGGCTCTGGGGGCGCGAGACATGACGGGAAGCACACCGCACCAGGGTGTCCACGGAGTGGCCTCACGACGACCTCTTACCATCTGGACGTGAACCTCGTGCCGCTCGCGCCCCTGGTGGCCGGCCTCCCGCTCCTCGTCATCGGCGTCCTCGGCCTCACCGAACGCCTCCCGCGCAACCGCTTCGGCGGCGTCCGCACCCCAGCGGCCGTCCGCAGCCCCGAGGCCTTCCGCACGGCGAACAAGGTCGCAGGCCTCCCCACCCTGGTCGCAGGCCTGGTCGGCATCCTCGGCGCCACCGCGGGCTTCGCCCTCACCAGCACCGCCGCGGTCCTGACGGTTTCGGTGATCGCCATCATCGGCCTCATCGCCATCACCCTCGCCGCAGGCGTCCTCGGCAACCGCGCCGCCGAAGCCGTCCCCGCCCCCAAACCCACCCTCCCCGCAGGGTGCGCAGGCTGCCAATGCGGCACCTGCGACGTCCTCACCCGCTCCTAGTTCTCGCGGACGTCGCCGGGGTGGGTGGCTAGGAGGGCTAGGGGCATGCCTTGGCGGCGGAGGACTCGGCCCCAGAGGTCTTGGCCTGCGGGGGCCATGACGTCGGCGGGGAGGGCGGGGACGACTATCCAGTCGCCGCGGTCTATTTCGCCTGCTAGTTGGCCTACGTCCCAGCCGGAGTAGCCGGCGAAGACGCGGAGGCCGCGGAACTTGGGGGCCAGGGCCTCGGGGTCGGCGTCCAGGTCGACCAGGGCAACTGGGCCGCGGACGCCGATGAGGCCGGTGACGCCGTCGACGGTGACGCCGGTGCGCATGGCAGCCAGGCACAGGGCGGTCTTCTGCTCGACGGGGCCGCCGACGAAAACCGAACCGGGTTGGGTGACGTGCGGGCCCCAGTTCGGGAGGACGTCGTCGACCGGGACATCACTCGGTCGGTTGAGGACGACGCCCAACGTCCCCTCGCCGCGGTGGTCGATGACGTAGACCACGGTGCGGCGGAAGTTGCTGTCGAGCAGGCTGGGCGCCGCTACCAGCAGCGTCCCCGGTTCGACGTCGACATCGGACGGCACGACGACATGATCCCATCCGGACGGGGATCGCCGGGACCGGAGCCGGGAACCGCCGAAACACCGCGGGAACACCGGCGCGGTCCCGCGCGTTGGACACAGCGGTCGATGCCTTCGTGTCCCCCGGGCTCAACTAGAACCGCCTTCGTGGAATACCGCTCGGCTGGAGCCACGTCGCGCAACTCGCCGTGAGGCGACCGGGTGTCGGCCAGGATGGGCGGCCCTTTCGAGGGCCGCCCATCCCTATAGGCTCAGCCGTCGTGAGCACGGCCAAGACGGGATCCGACCACGAGGCCCACCACGCGCGTGTCGGGCCGCGGGCGTTGCTGGCCCTCGCGGGCTTCCGCAGGCTCCTGTTCACGCGTTTCTCCGCCCAGTGGGGCGATGGCCTCTTCCAGGCGGGGCTCGCGGGCGCGGTCCTGTTCAACCCGGAGCGCGAGGCCGACCCGCTGGCGATCGCCGCCGGGTTCACCGCGCTCCTGCTGCCGTACTCGATCATCGGCCCGTTCGCGGGTGCCCTGCTCGACCGGTGGGACCGCCGCCGGGTGCTGGTCGCGGCGAACGTCCTGCGCGGTGCGTTGATCGTCACGTCAGCTCTGTCTGTCGCAGTTGGCGCTAGCGGGACGACGCTGTTCACCTTGGCTCTAGTCGTCATCGGCGTCAGCAGGTTCATCAATTCGGGGCTATCTGCGTCGCTCCCACACGTCGTCCCCGTCCGGAACCTGGTCGAAGCGAACGCTCTAGCCACCACTCTCGGCGCGGTCATCGCCGTCCTAGGCGCCGGATGCGCGGTAGGCCTAAGAGCGATCTTCGGCGACGACAACCTCGGCTCAGGTACCACTACCGCCATCGCGTGCCTCGGTTCCGCCGGCTCAGCCTGGTTCGCGATCCGGTTCGCCAGGGGAGCGCTCGGCCCCGACGAGGTCAACGAGCCCTCCCAGACCGCGGTCGCCGTGGCGCGGGGCCTCTACGACGGTGGCCGCGCAGCGGTGAAGACCCCGACCGTCCTCGCCGCGTTCGTCGCCCTCTTGGCCCACCGGATGGCGTTCGGCGTGGCCCTCCTGCTGACCGTCTTGCTGATCCGGTTCCGGTTCGACGCGGGTCTCGGCGGACTCGGCCAGGTCGCGGGCCTGTTCGGCGCGGGCATCCTGCTCGCGGGCCTGGTGACCGCCCGGATCGTCGCCGCCATCGGCAGGCGCCGCGCCCTCGCTGGTGGCCTGCTGCTCGGCGCTGTCGCCGTGGTCGGCTTCGGCCTGCCGCTGACCATGCCGACCACGCTCGCCGCGGCCCTGGTGATCTCGTTCGCCGGGCAGGTCGTGAAGCTGTGCGTCGACGCGGCGGTGCAGCGCGACATCGGCGACGACCTGCGCGGCCGGGTCTTCGCCCTCTACGACACCTTGTTCAACGTCGCCCAGGTCGTCTCGATCGCGCTCGCCGCGCTGGTCGTCGCCCCGGACGGCGCGTCACCGCTGCTCGTCCTCGGCGCCGGTGCCTGCTACCTCGTCGGCGTCGGCGGGTTCGCCCTGGTCAGCCGCGGCCACGCCTAGTCCCTGCGCGCGCGCCCAGGACCGCAGCGCCGCCACCGCGTCGTCGTACTCCAGCGGGCCCTGGTCGAGCCGCAGCTCCTTGAGGAACGTCCAGGCCTTGCCGACCAGCGGACCCGGCGGCACGTCGAGCAGCCGCATGATCTCGTTGCCGTCGAGGTCCGGCCGCACCCTGGCCAGGTCCTCGTCGGCGGCGATGCGGGCGATCCGCTCCTCGAGCCCGTCGTAGGTGCGCTGCAGCGCGCTGGCCTTGCGGCGGTTGCGGGTGGTGCAGTCGGCGCGGACCAGCTTGTGCAGGCGGGGCAGCAGGTCGTCGGCGTCGGTGACGTAGCGGCGCACCGCCGAGTCGGTCCACTCGCCCTTGCCGTACCCGTGGAAGCGCAGGTGCAGGAACACCAGCCGGGCCACGTCCTCGATGACCTCCTTCGAGTACCGCAGTGCCCGCAAGCGCTTTCGGACCAGCTTGGCGCCGACCACCTCGTGGTGGTGGAAGCTCACGCCGCCGCCGGGCACGTGCCGCCGGGTGTCCGGCTTGCCGATGTCGTGCAGCAGCGCGGCCAGCCGCAGCACCAGGTCCGGCCCCTCGGTCTCCAGCGCGACGGCCTGGTCGAGCACCACGAGCGAGTGCTCGTAGACGTCCTTGTGCTGGTGGTGCTCGTCGATCTCCAGCCGCATCGACGGCAGCTCGGGCAGCACGTGCGCGGCCAGCCCGCTGTCGACCAGCAGCTCCACGCCGGTGCGCGGGTGCGCGCCGCACAGCAGCTTCGACAGCTCGGCCTGCACCCGCTCCGCGGTGATCCGGGTGATCTCCCCGGCCATCTCGTGCAGCGCCTCGAGCACCCGCGGCGCGCAGGTGAACCCGAGCTGGCTGACGAACCGGGCCGCGCGCAGCATCCGCAGCGGGTCGTCGGCGAAGGACTCCTGCGGGGTGGCCGGGGTGTCGAGCACCCGGTTGGCCAGCGCGTCGAGCCCGTCGTGCGGGTCGATGAACTGCCGGGTGGACAGGTCGATGGCCATCGCGTTGACGGTGAAGTCGCGGCGCACCAGGTCGGCCTCGATGGTGTCGCCGAACTGGACCTCGGGGTTGCGGCTGACCCGGTCGTAGGCGTCCGCGCGGAAGGTGGTGATCTCGCACTGGGCGCCGTGCTTGGCCGCGCCGACGGTGCCGAAGGCGATGCCGGTGTCCCAGACCGCGTCCGCCCAGCCGGTGACGATCCGCATGATCTCGCGCGGCCTGGCGTCGGTGGTGAAGTCCAGGTCGTTGCCGAGCCTGCCGAGCATGGCGTCGCGGACGCTGCCGCCGACCAGGTAGAGCCGGTGGCCTGCC
The DNA here is from genome assembly GCF_024171945.1 of Actinokineospora globicatena. Classification (GTDB taxonomy): domain Bacteria; phylum Actinomycetota; class Actinomycetes; order Mycobacteriales; family Pseudonocardiaceae; genus Actinokineospora; species Actinokineospora globicatena. The sequence continues at coordinate 1,019,452 of NZ_JAMTCR010000002.1, read as the reverse complement.
GCGGCGAAGCGGGTGGCGAGGTCGTCGGCGACCGGTGAGACGCGCAGGAGTTCCACCACGGCGTTGCGTGCGGCGTTGGTGGTGGCGGACGTTCTGGACACGGTGGACGAGCGTATCCGCTCCACGACGCCCCGGGTCGCACGCCCGCCCCGACTGCGCCGTTCGCACTACCATCGCGGGCATGCCCCCGTCGTCCGGCAGGTCCCGAGGTGCCCGGTCCGGGCGCCGGTTCCGGCGCCGCGGCCGCAGGCTGACCACCGTCGACGAGACCTCGGCCGGTGGCCTGGTCGTCGACCCGTCGACCAGCGCGGTGGCGCTGATCGGGCGGTTGGACCGGCGCGGGCGGCTGCTGTGGTCGCTGCCCAAGGGGCACATCGAGCCGGGGGAGACCCCGGAGCAGACCGCGGTGCGCGAGGTCGCCGAGGAGACGGGCATCGACGGGGAGGTGATCCGCCCACTCGGCACGATCGACTACTGGTTCGTCGCGGACGGCACGAAGCGAATCCACAAAACCGTCCACCACTTCCTGCTCCGGGCCTACTCTTTCGAGCTGTCCGACGAGGACATGGAGGTGACCGAGGTCGCGTGGGTGGCACTCGACGAGTTGGACGACCGGCTCGCCTATGCCGATGAGCGCCGTCTGGTCCGCAAAGCCAGGCAACTACTCTCCGAGCATCCGCTCTCACCCGATCCGGTTGAGCGAGATCTACCTGAAGTCGGACGGGCCTGACCCGATGGCTGGAGAGAAGCCGTGACCACTCGACTGCGCCGCGCCGGTCTTGCGGCGCTGGCCGCCGTCTGCGCCGTGCTCGGCGCGCCCTTGACCGGCCAACCCGCCGCCGCGGCGGAACTGGCGGCCCGCCTGCGGGTCGACATCGACCAGCTCGTCCCCCGAGTGGTGGAAGCAACCACTCAAGCAGTGACCATCACCGGCCAGATCACCAATTCGGGCGACCGCCGGGTGGACAAGATCGAGGTCCGGCTGCAGCGCGGCGACGTGCTCGACACCGAGGCCGGGTTACGCGCGGCGCTCAGCGACCCGCAGCGCACCGACGCGCTGACCAGACCGGCGATCAGCTCCGCGTTCCAGCCCGTCGCCGGTTCGCTCGACCGCGGCCAGAGCGTCCCGTTCACCATCACCGTCCCGGTCAACGCCGACAAGGGCGCCCTGAAGCTGGACAAGCGCGGCGTCTACCCGGTCGTCCTCAACTTCAACGGCGTCCCCGACTACGGCCGGGCCGAGCGGGTCGGCGCGCTGAGCACGCTGCTACCGGTCCTGGCCGTCCCCGGTGGCGGCCCCGCGGTCCCGCCCGCGCAGCCCACCCAGCTCAGCGTGCTGTGGCCGCTGATCGACGAGCGACCGCGCCGGGTGCAGACCCCGACCGACGGCAGCCGCACCGTGTTCGCCGACGACGGCCTGTCCGCGTCGCTGTCGAGCGGGCGGCTGTTCACCCTGGTCGACTCCGTGCGCACGGCGGCCGCCGAGAACGCCTCGGCGCTGCGGTCCCTGTGCTTCGTCGTGGACCCGGACCTGCTCGACACGGTCACCGAGATGGCCGGGGGCTATCTGGTCCGCGCCGCCGACGGCTCGGTGTTCCAGGGCGCGGGCGCCCAGACCGCGCAGCTGTGGCTCGACCGGGTCAAGGAGCTCACCCGCGGCCAGTGCGTCATCGCGCTGCCCTACGCCGACGTCGACCTCGCCGCGCTCACCAGGGCGAACACCGGCGCACTCGTCAACATCGCGCTGGCGGAGACGGCGTCGGTCGAGACCACCCTCGGCACCAAGCCGCTGACCAGCACGGTCTGGCCGGACGGCGGCACGCTCGACGAGCGCACCCTGTCGGTGCTCGCCGCCGGGGGCCGCACCACGGTCATCTCCGACGCGGCCAAGGTCAAGGACCCGCAGGGCGAGGTGCCCTACACGCTCGGCCAGAACCTGCGGACCATCCCGTTCGACCAGCTCGTGGCCTCCTCGCTGGCGCCCAAGGCCCAGGTCGACGACGCGGGCGTGAAGACATCGTCGATCCAGAACGGCCTGGCCACGCTCGTCTTCCGCGGCGGCTTCCAGAGCACCCCCGGCCAGTCGGTGCTGGTCGCGCCGCCGCGCCGGTGGAGCGCGACCCCGGCCGAGCTGACCGTGTTCCTGCAGACCATGTGGTCGCTGGAGAGCCAGGGCTTCGTCCGCCCGCTGGGGCTCGACGGCCTGGTCAGCGGGCCGGACCGGGGCACGGCAGGCGGGCTGGAGTACTCGGCGACCGACAGCGCCGCCGAGGTGCCCGCCCCGGTGACCGCGCAGATCGCCGCCGTGGACGCGGTGCAGCGGGACCTGGTGGAGAACGTGCTCTTCGAGGACGACACCCGGCAGGTCGACCCGAAGGACCTCATCAAGCCGATGCGGTACGCGCTGGTCAGGTCGGGGTCCTCGGCCTGGCGCGCGGAGCCGGACCTGGCCCGCCGGGCCGCGGGGGCGGTCAACGACCAGGTCACCGCGCTGCTCTCGCAGGTGTCGGTGACCGATCCGGGCAGGCCGCTGTCGCTGGCGTCCAAGGACAGCCCGCTGCCGGTGTTCATCACCAACGGCCTGCCGGTCACCGTGCGCGCGAAGATCAACGTCGGCTCCACCCCCGGGCTCAAGCCGGAGGAGGCCGTCGTCGTCCGGATCCCGGCCAAAGCGGGCATACCGCGCTACCTGCCCGCCGAGGTCACGCGCTCCGGGCGGTTCACCGTCACGATCTGGCTCACCACCGACAGTGGCACCCTGCTCGGTAAGTCCTCCCGGTTGGAGTTGAACTCCACCTCGTACGGCAGCATCACCATCGCGGTGACCGGAACGGCCGCCGGGGTGCTGGTGCTGCTCGTCGGCCTGCGGTTGTTCCGCCGGATCAGAGCGGCCGGTCGGGCGCGGGCGGCGGCCGAGAGCGACCTGTGACTCTCGGGCAGGGACGGGCGATGGACGGGACGGCGACAGTGGCGAAGGACGAGCCTGCGGGCGGTTCGACGCCCTCGCTGGCCAAGGCGAGCGGCTCCATGGCGATCGCAACGCTGGTCAGCCGGATCACCGGGTTCGGCTGGAAATTGGTGATGACCTGGCTGATCGGGATCAACGTCACCACCGACTCGTTCACCATCGCCAACACCCTGCCCAACATCATCTTCGAGCTGCTGCTCGGCGGTGTGCTGGCCAGCATCGTGGTGCCGCTGCTGGTCCGCTCCCAGGACGACCCCGACGGCGGCAACGAGTACACCAGCAGGCTGCTGACCGTCGGCATGACCGGCTTGGCCATCGGCACCGTGATCGCGGTCGCCGCGGCCCCGCTGTTCACCACGATCTACGTCGACGGCACCACCGGCAAGGCCAACCCGGACCTGGTCACCGCGTTCGCCTACCTGCTGCTGCCGGAGATCCTCTTCTACGGCCTGTTCGCCCTGCTCTCGGCGATCCTGCAGGCCAAGCACGTGTTCGGCCCGACCGCGTGGGCGCCGGTGGTCAACAACGTGGTGATCCTGGCGACCCTGGTCGCCTTCTGGCTGATGCCGGGCGAGATCTCACTCGACCCGGTGCGCATGGGTGATCCGAAGCTGCTGGTGCTCGGTCTCGGCACCACGCTGGGCATCGTCGTGCAGGCCGCCGTGCTGGTGCCCGCGCTGCGCCGCAGCGGCTTCCGGTTCCGCTGGACCTGGGGGATCGACGCCCGGCTGCGCGAGTTCGGCGGCCTGGCGCTGTGGATCCTGGGCTACGTCGGGATCAGCCAGATCGGCATGGTCATCACCCAGCGGGTGCTCACCGCGGCCGCGGTCGGCGGCGTGTCGATCTACTCCAACGCCTGGCTGCTGTTCCAGCTCCCGTACGGGGTCATCGGCGTCTCGCTGCTGACCGCGATCCTGCCCAGGATGAGCAAGGCCGCCGCCGTCGGCGACACCCAGCGGCTGGTCGACGACCTGTCCACCGGCAGCAGGCTCTCGGCGGTGATGCTGGTCCCGATCAGCGCGGTGCTCACCATCACCGGCGCCGCGCTCTGCGTCGCGCTGTTCGGTGTGGGCGAGGGGGGCATCGAGCAGTCGCAGCGGCTCGGGCACGCGCTGGCCTTCTCCGCGTTCGGCCTGCTGCCCTACGCGCTGGTGATGCTGCAGCTGCGGGTCTTCTACGCGATGAAGGACGCCCGCACGCCGACGCTGATCATGGTCGTGATGACCGCGGTGAAGGTGCCGCTGCTCTACATGTGCGGCGCGCTGGTGCGGCCCGACCAGGTCGTCATCGCGGTGCTGCTGGTCAACTCGCTGACCTTCGTGGTCGGCGCGGTGCTCGGCCAGATGTGGCTGTGGGTGCGGCTGGGGAACCTGCACAGCAAGAAGGTCGTCAAGGTGATCGCGGTCTGCGTGCTGGCCAGTGGGGTGGGGGCGGCCGCGGCGTGGGGGTTGAGCACGGTGGCGCTGCCCACCGTCGACTCTGTGACCACGGCGTGGGTCAACCTGGCCGTCCAGGGACCGGTGGCCTGCGTGGTCGCGTTCGGTGTGCTGGTCGCGCTGAAGGTGCCCGAGCTCAAGCCCGCGACGAGCCGAATCACCCGACTGGTGCGCAGGGGCTGACCCGCTCCGTCACCGGTGACCGGCCGGATTCCCGTAGGCTCGGTGCCGAAGCGGCAGGTGGAGAGAGTGGTGACGACGAGGCGGACCGAGTACCCCGTTGGCGAGGGCGCGGCTGGCAACCAGGCCGGGCCCGGCTTCCTGGTCCCCGGCAGCGCGGTCGGCGACGGCCGGTACCGGCTGCTGGCGGAGTTCGGCCTCGACGAGCGGGTCAACGCCCACCTCTGGCGGGCGCAGGACAACCAGCTCCGCAGGGACGTGGGACTCACCCTCCTTGTGGGTGACCCGGCCAACGCCACCGCGGCCGGTGCGGCCCGCAAGATGCTCGAGCGCACCATGCACGCCGCCCGCATCACCCACCCGGGGACCTCGCGGGTGCTCGACGTGCTCGGCCCCGGCAACGGCATCGCGCCGAACGAGGGCCTGCTCGGCATCGTGGTCGCGGACTGGTCGCAGGGCACCGACCTGGTCGACGTCATCGCCGAGCACCCGCTGCCGCCCTCGACCGCGGCCCGGCTGCTCGAGCCGCTCGCCGCCGCCGTGGAGCTGGCGCACCACTCCGGGATGGTGCTGGGCATCGACCACCCGCAGCGGATCCGGGTCACCCCGGACGGCCTGCTGCGGCTCTCGTTCCCCGGTCCGCTGCCCGAGGCGACGCTGCAGGACGACGTGCGCGGCCTCGGCGCGATCCTGTACCTGCTGCTCACCGGCAAGTGGCCGTTGCGCAGCGCCCCCGGTCTGCCGCACGCCCCGCTCGCGCCGGACGGCCAGGTCGTCCCGCCGCGCGCGCTGTTCCCGTACATCCCGTACGAGCTGTCCTCCGCCGCGGTGCGCAGCCTGACCGACGACGCGACCGGCGGCATCCGCACCAGCTCGGGTCTGCTGCGGGTGCTGGAGCGCGCGAAGCTCAACGAGGACGCGACGCAGAGCATCAGCGCGATCCAGGACGACACCGAGGACGAGGACGACGACGGCGCGCTGTGGACGACCAAGCGCCCGCACAACGACCGGTCCAAGCGGCGCAAGCTGGCCATCGGCGTCACCGCGCTCGCCGTGGCCACCGTCGGGGTGCTCGCCTGGCTCGGCATGCAGCTGATCAGCTTCTTCGGCGACGACAGCCCCGGCGCCGGTGGTCCGACCGTGGTCGCGACCGCCCCGGGCAACGCCGAGAACAACCCCAAGCCGCCCACCCCCGGCCAGCCCATCCAGGCCGCGGGCGTGCAGGTCTACAACGTCAAGGGCACCCCGGACAGCCCGCGCCGGGCCAATCGCGCCGTCGACGGCGACCCGGCGACCTCGTGGAAGACCGACAAGTACCAGCAGCCGTTCCCGGCCCTCAAGCCCGGCGTCGGCCTGATGGCCTCCTTCGCCGAGCCGGTCCCGTTCGCCGAGGTGGTCATCGACTCGCCCAGCTCGGGCACCGTCGTGGAGATCCGCACCGCGCCGTCGGAGAAGCCAGGCCTGGACGAGACCAAGGTCATCGGCAGGGCCACCCTGCAGCCCGGCCAGACCCGGTTGCAGCTCGACAGCGCCGAACCGACCCAGCACCTGTTGATCTGGATCACCACCCTGGCCGACGGCAACGTATCCGAGATCACCGAGGTCGGCTTCCTCCGCGCTGCCCAATAGCGCCGCGGCGGGGCGGTCCGCGGGCGGGTATTGGCCGGTCAGTGCAGGGTTCAGCAGGATGGCGACCGCCCTATACGCTGTCCGGGTGACTGCCGCCGCCAGCTCGGACGCCGACCTCATCGCGGCGCACGCCGCGGGAGACCAACACGCCTTTTCCGAACTGGTGCGCAGACACCGGGACCGGATGTGGGCTGTTGCGCTGCGCACGCTGCGCGACCCCGAGGAGGCGGCGGACGCGCTGCAGGAGGCGTTCATCTCCGCCTTCCGCGCCGCCGGGTCGTTCCGCGCCGAGTCACAGGTCACCACCTGGTTGCACCGGATCGTGGTCAACGCGTGCCTGGACCGGGTCCGCCGCCGCCAGGCCCGCCCGACGGTGGCGCTGCCGGAGGCCGGACCGGGTGAACCGGTCACCCCGCGCGACGCGATGGCCGAGCGGGAGACCCGGCTCGTGGTGCAGACGGCGCTCGCCGAGTTGTCCGAGGAGCAACGGGTGCCCATCGTCTTGGTGGACGTCGAGGGGTACTCGGTGGCCGAGACGGCGAAGATGCTCGGCATCGCGGAGGGCACCGTGAAGTCCCGGTGCGCGCGGGGCCGGGCCAAGTTGGCCAAAGTTCTCGGACATCTGCGGAACCCCGATGCAGATGCGAACGTCCCAGGTGGCGCTGTCGCAGACGGGCGAGACGTGCCGCACAGGCGCCACTGGGAGGGACGATGACCGACGAGCATCGGGGCACAGGGGGCCCCGAGGGGCCGCCATGGTCAGTCGACCTGTTGGCGGATCTGCACGCCGGTGTCCTCGACCCCGCGCAGAGCGCCCGGCTGTGGGCGCGGGTGAACGTCGACCCCGACGCGAAGGCCGTGATCGACGCGCTCAGCTCGGTCCAGGCGACGCTCGGTGAGCTCTCCGCGGCACCCGCCCCGCCGATGCCCGCGCACTTCGCGGCCCGGCTCGACGCCGCACTCGCCGCCGAGGCCAGGCGCGGCGGCCTCGCCGTGCAGGACCCGCCCCGACCGGGGATCGCGCCGGTGGTCGACATGGCCGAGGCGCGCCGCAAGCGGGGCAAGCGCACCGCGTGGGGCGTCGGGCTGCTGACCGCGGCCGCGGCGGCCGTCGCTGTTGGCTACGGAGTGCTACCGAAGACCGAGCAGACCGGCGGCGTCGCCGAACCCGCGCCGTCGGCGACCTCCGGCGACGCGCCGCTCGCGGTGAGCAGGGGCAACGTCGGCGCGGCGACCAGCGAGGTCACCAACCGCAAGGAGTACGGCCCGCTCAAGGACGAGGCCGGGCTCAAGCGCTGCCTGACCACCAACGGGTTCGACGCCAAGACCTCGCCGATCGGGGTCCGCCCGGTCACCTTCGACGGCAAGTCCGCCGTCATGTCGGTGATCCTGGTCCCCGGCGAGGGCCCCGGCCTGGTCCAGGTGCTCATCGTGGCGCCGGACTGCACCCAGCTGTTCAACGAGAAGATCGGTCGCTGACCTGGCCCGAGGCCCGCTCCGGACACCCGGGGCGGGCCTTCGTGCTGCCCGGGCCGGGATGCGCCGCGGCAGGTGCGCGCCATCACCGCGCAACCGTGGAACAACCGCCGCATACGATCGCGTTGACAGCAGTGTGCCCGGGCGGATCCGTCCGGCGAAGGTCAATGGAGGGCAGATGCCTGCGGAAGCGGACCAGATCCGAAACCTGATCGTCGTCGGCTCCGGCCCCGCGGGCTACACCGCGGCCGTGTACGCCGCCCGCGCCCAGCTCGAGCCGCTGGTCTTCGAGGGCTCCCAGTTCGGCGGCGCGCTGATGACCACCACCGAGGTGGAGAACTTCCCCGGGTTCCGCGACGGCATCATGGGCCCGGACCTGATGGAGCAGATGCGCGCCCAGGCCGGTCGCTTCGGCGCCGAGCTGCGCGCCGAGGACGTCGACACCATCGAGCTCGACGGCCCCATCAAGTACGTCGTCGCGCACGGCACCCGCTACGCCGCCAAGGCCGTGGTGCTGGCCATGGGCGCCGCGCCGCGCTACCTGAACGTGCCCGGTGAGCAGGAGCTGCTCGGCCGGGGTGTGTCCGCCTGCGCGACCTGCGACGGCTTCTTCTTCCGCGACCAGGACATCGCCGTCGTCGGCGGCGGTGACTCGGCCATGGAGGAGGCGCTGTTCCTCACCCGCTTCGGCAAGACGGTGACGATCATCCACCGGAGCGAGGAGTTCCGCGCCTCGCGGATCATGCTGGAGCGGGCCAAGGCCAACGAGAAGATCCGCTGGCAGCTCAACTCCGCGGTCACCGAGGTGCTCGGCGACGGCAAGGTCCAGGGCCTTCGGCTGCGCGACACCGTCACCGGCGCCGAGTCGACCCTCGACGTCTCCGGCTTCTTCGTCGCCATCGGCCACGACCCGCGCAGCCAACTGGTCGCGGGCCAGGTCGACGTGGACGACGCGGGCTACGTGCAGACCAAGGGGCGCACGACCTACACCAACATCGACGGCGTGTTCGCCGCCGGTGACCTGGTCGACCACACCTACCGGCAGGCCATCACCGCCGCGGGCTCCGGCTGCTCCGCCGCGATCGACGCCGAGCGCTGGCTGGCCGAGCACGGCACCGCCGAGGCGGAGGTCGCCGCCGAGCTCGTCGGCGGCGGCTACGGCCCCGCGAACTGACCGACCCCCACCCACTCTTCTCTGAGGGAGCCACCCACCATGGGCGCTAACACCGTCACCGTGTCCGACAAGTCCTTCATCGAGGACGTGCTGCAGAGCGACAAGCCGGTCATCGTCGACTTCTGGGCGACCTGGTGCGGGCCGTGCCGGATGGTCGCACCGGTGCTGGAGGAGATCGCCGCCGAGTACCCGGACAAGGTCACCGTCGCCAAGCTCGACATCGACGCCAACCCGGGCACCGCGCGCGACTACCAGGTCCTGTCCATCCCCACGCTGATCGTCTTCAAGGGCGGCCAGCCGGTCAAGACGATCGTCGGCGCCAAGCCCAAGTCGGCGTTGGTCAAGGACCTGCAGGATTACCTGGGCTGAGCAGGCAACCCGGAACCGGGGTCCGTGCGTCTCGTCTGACGACACAGGGCCCCGGTTTTCGCGTGATCGGACGACCCACCCGCCATCCCAGCGGGGGAACCGAACACCGGCAAGGCACAATGGGTGACCTGTCGGGTCGCGCACCGGTCACCCGGTGCCCAAGACGAGAGCGAGGGGTGCATGCGGGTACTGCGCCGCGGCGATGGGGGACCGGCCGTAGCCGAGATTCGGTCCACGCTGACGGCGTTGGGCCTGTTGCCCCCGGTCAACGGGGTCGTCGACGAGTTCGACCCGGCCATGGAGCACGCGGTCCGCACGTTCCAGCAGCAGCGCGGGCTGATCACCGACGGCCTCATCGGCCCGGCCACCTACCGCGCTCTGCGTGACGCCACCTACCAGCTCGGCGGTCGCCCACTCGCGTACCTGGTGTCCGCGCCGATCACCGGCGACGATGTGGCGACCCTGCAGGAGCGGCTGCTCGAGCTCGGCTACGACGCCGGTCGCCCCAACGGGGTGTTCGGCGCGCAGACCGAGGCGGCGCTGCGCAACTTCCAGCGCGACTACGGCCTGACCGTCGACGGCATCTGCGGCCCCGAGACCGTCCGCGCCCTGCGCCAGCTGTCCCCGCGGGCCCGCGGGGGCCGCCCGGTGCTGCTGCGCGAGCAGGAACGCGTCCGCCGCTCCGGCCCCCGCCTCACCGGCAAGCGCATCGTCATCGACCCCGGCCACGGCGCCCAGGACACCGGTGTCTCGGTGGACGGCGTCAACGAGTCGGAGCTGATGTGGGACCTGGCCCGCCGCCTGGAGGGCCGCATGGTCGCCACCGGCATGGAGGCCCTGCTCTCCCGTGGCCCCGACCAGTGCCCCGACGAGGCCGCCCGCGCCCAGTTCGCCAACGAGGCGGGTGCCGACCTGGTGCTGTCCCTGCACTCGGACGCCAACAGCTCCCCGCTGGCCCAGGGCCTGGCCTGCTTCCACTTCGGCACCGGCAACGGCGCCACCTCCACCCTGGGCGAGGCCATGGCGGGCCTCATCCAGCGCGAGCTCACCAAGCGCACCGGCCTGCGCGACTGCGGCACCCACCCCAAGACCTGGGAACTGCTCCGCCTCACCCGCTGCCCCGCCGTCCGCATCGAGATCGGCTACCTCAGCAACACCGAGGACCGCACCCGCCTGTCCGACCCGGCCTTCCGCGACGTCGTCGCCGAGGGCATCGTCGTCGCCGTCAAGCGCCTCTACCTCCTCGGCGAGAACGACCAACCCACCGGCAGCTTCACCTTCGCCGACGTCCTGGCCCACGAACTGGCCAAGGCCGAGTAACTCCCCACCCGCAAACGCTTTCCCGCAGGTCAGCCCCCCACGCCACCTGCCGCTCCAGCACGCCCAAAGCCCTCAGGGTCAGACCTTCGCGTCGCAGACAGACCCACCCCAGGCCTCAGCTTCGCCTCGTGGGGCCCGACCCCGCCCCGGCAATGCCGCGCTCGCGGGGGCCGCCTCCGGCACCCCAGCCCCCACCCTCTCCGGGGGGCGTCCCCAGTGCCAGTCTACCGGGGGTGGGGGGTGCGACCTAGGGGTGCAGTTGGGCTGTGGACAACTCGGGGGGTTGTGGATAACTCGACCTGGGCGAAGTCGGCTGACCAACGCGAATGTCACCCGGACGTGGGCGTGCGGCACCCAGAGATGAGAGCCGAGAAGAGGGCTAGCCGCGCTGCAGGACGGGGGACGCGGTGCTCACGGAGACGGTGCCGAGGAGGCGCTCCAAGGCGGCCTCGACGTCTTCCTTCCACGTGATGCCGGTGCGCAGTTCCAGGCGCAGGCGGGGCCAGCGGGGGTGCGGGCGGACCGTCTTGAAGCCGACGCTGGTGAGGAAGTCGGCGGGAACGACGCAGGAGCGGTCCTCGTCCGGGCGGGCGTCACCGAAGGCCTCGACGGCGCGGACACCGCGGCGGGTGAGGTCCTTGGCCACGGCCTGGACCAGCATCCGGCCGAGCCCGCCGCCGCGGAACTCGGGGAGCACGTGGAAGCCGGTGAGCACGACCGCGTCCGGGCTGATCGGCGAGGTCGGGAAGGCCGAGGCGCGCGGGACGGCGTTGGGCGGGGCGTAGAGCACGAACCCGACCGGGAGCTTGTCGCTGTAGACGACCCGGCCGCAGGAACCCCAGTCCAGCAGAACGCTGGAGACCCAGGCTTCCTTCTCGAGTTCCGTGGTGCCGAACTCCTCCGCCTGCTCCTTGAGGTGCGGCGCGAGCTCCCAGTAGACACAGCCCCGCGAGTGCTTGGGGAGGTGCTCCAGGTTGTCCAGCGTGACGCCGACGACGCGTCGCGACACCCCAACCTCCCGTGCTGTGCGGAAACTGTCGCGCGCCCGCAGGGAGGACGCCGAGTTACCGGTCCCAGAATAGGGCGATGTGACCTGCGTCGGAACCGCAGGGCGCAATCTCAGGGGTAAGTCACTCATCTGGTTACACTGTTTTCGCTGGACCACCCCCCTGGGAGCCACCCATGAGCACCTCCGGACCGCTGCCCGATCGGCTGGGCGCCCGCAGTCTCGACCCGCACCTCGGCCGGTACGCCGCCAGGGCAGAGGGCATGACGGCGTCCGAGGTACGAGCACTCTTCGCGGTCGCGAGTCGCCCGGAAGTGGTGTCGCTGGCGGGTGGCATGCCGAACCTGGCCGCGCTTCCGTTGGACTTCCTCTCCGACCAGATCGCCTCGATCGTGGCCGACGACGGCCTGGTCGCGCTGCAGTACGGCTCGGCGCACGGCATCCCGTTGCTGCGCGAGCAGATCTGCGAGGTCATGGCGCTGGAGGGCGTCACCGGTCACCCGGACGACCTGGTGGTCACCGTCGGTTCGCAGATGGCGCTCGACCTGGTGACGCGGATCTTCATCGACCCGGGTGACATCGTGCTCGCCGAGGGCCCGTCCTACGTGGGCGCGCTGGGCACCTTCGCCTCCTACCAGGCAGACGTCCGGCACGTGGTGATGGACGAGCACGGCTTGGTCCCCGAGGCGCTGCGGGCTGCCCTGGCAGCGGCCGCGCAGGCCGGTCGCCGGGTCAAGTTCCTGTACACGATCCCGAACTTCAACAACCCCGCTGGCGTGACCCTCGCGGTGGCGCGGCGGGCCGAGGTGCTCGACATCTGCGCCCGGCACGACGTGCTGGTCATCGAGGACAACCCGTACGGGCTGCTCGGCTTCGACGGGCAGGTCTACCCGGCGCTGCGGTCGATGGACTCGGACAACGTGATCTACCTGGGGTCGTTCTCCAAGACCTTCGCCTCCGGCCTGCGGGTCGGCTGGGCGCTGGCGCCGCACGCGGTGCGCGAGAAGCTGGTGCTGGCGGCGGAGTCGGCCGCGTTGTGCGCGCCCACGCTGAACCAGATGGTCGTCTCGCGCTACCTGGCCACCCACGACTGGAAGGGCCAGATCAAGTCCTTCCAGACCATGTACCGGGACCGCCGGGACGCGCTGCTGGCCGGGCTGGAGCAGCACATGCCCGCAGGCTGTTCCTGGACAAGACCCGATGGTGGGTTCTTCGTGTGGCTGACCGTCCCCGAAGGGGTGGACACCAAGGCCATGCAGCCACGCGCGGTCACCGCCCGGGTGGCCTACGTCCCCGGGACCGGCTTCTACGCCGACGGGTTCGGCAGCAGGCAGATGCGCCTGTCGTTCTGCTACCCGCCGCCGGAGCGGATCACCGAGGGCGTGCGCAGGCTCGCGGGCGTGCTGGCCGACGAACTGGACCTGCTGCGCACCTTCGGCCCGACCGCGAGCCGGTCGCTGTCCGGTCCGCAGACCCCGGCGCCCGACACCGCCTGAACCGGTCCCACCTGCGGTGTACCTTCGGGTCCGCCGCGAATCCGCTGTGCCGTCCCGAGGGAGATCACCGTGTCCGACCGCTGGGTTGCCGTCCTCGCCGGGGGCTTGTCGCACGAGCGGGACGTGTCCCTGCGCTCCGGGCGGCGGGTGTCGGCGGCGCTGCGGCAGTCCGGCGTGGCGGTGGAGGAGTGGGACGCGGACGCCAGCCTGCTGCCCAAGCTGCGCGAGCACCGACCGGACGCCGTGGTGATCGCGCTGCACGGCGGTGAGGGCGAGAACGGCTCGATCCAGACGATCTTGGAGCTGTTGGGCATCCCGTACGTGGGCACCGACGCGGGCACCTGCAGGCGGGCGTGGGACAAGCCGACCGCGAAGGCGGAGCTGCGCCGGGCCGGGGTGCTGACCCCGGACTGGGTGGTGCTGCCGCAGAGCGCGTTCCGCGAGCTGGGCGCGCAACCGGTGCTGGACGCGATGGTCGAGCGGCTGGGCCTGCCGATGATGTTGAAGCCGGACCAGGGCGGGTCGGCGTTGGGCGCGCAGGTCGTGCGCTCCGCGGCTGAGCTGCCGACCGCGATGGTCGGGTCCCTCGCCTACAGCGACGCGGTGCTGGCCGAGCAGTTCATCGACGGCGTGGAGGTCGCCGTCACGGTGGTCGACGGGCCGGGGGGACCGGAGGCACTGCCCGCTGTCGAGATCGCGCCCGCGTCCGGCGTCTACGACTACACCGCCCGCTACACCGCCGGGCTGACCACCTTCCACACCCCCGCGCGGCTCGACGACGCCACGGCCGCGAAGGTCGCGGAGCTCGCCGTGTCCGCGCATCGGTTGCTCGGGCTGCGCGACGTGTCGCGGACCGACGCGGTGGTGAGCGCGACCGGCGAGGTCTACTTCATCGAGGTGAACCTGTCGCCGGGTTTGACCGAGACCTCGCTGCTGCCGATGGCGGCGGAGGCGGCGGGTCGCTCACTCGGCTCGATCTACGCCGGGTTGGTCGACCGCGCCATCGCCCGCTGATTTGTCCGATTTTTCGGCGCCGTCACCGTGACGTATCGCCCTGGTGTGGTTCCCTGCGCCGATCTCATGTCTGATTTATCCCATTTTCCGCCATCATGTCGACGATCCGCTCGAGGTCGTCCACCGAGCCGAATTCGACCACGATCCGGCCCTTGCGCTTGCCCAACTCGACCTTGACCCGGGTGTCGAACCGGTCCGAGAGCCGGTTGGCGACGTCCTGCAGTCCCGGCGCGTGCATCGGCTTGCGCGGCGCGGGCTTGGGCTTGGCCGGGGGAGCGCCCTTGGCGAGGGTCACCGCTTCCTCTGTCGCCCGCACCGACAACCCCTCGGCGACGATCCGGGTCGCCAGGTCCTCCTGGCTGCCCGGGTCGTCCAGACCGAGCAGCGCGCGGGCGTGCCCGGCGGAGAGCACCCCGGCGGCGACCCGGCGCTGCACCGGCAGCGGGAGCCGCAGCAGCCGGATGGTGTTGGTGATGACCGGCCTGCTGCGCCCGATCCGGCTCGCCAGCTCCTCGTGCGTCACCGCGAACTCGTCGAGCAGCTGCTGGTACGCGGCCGCCTCCTCCAGCGGGTTGAGCTGCACCCGGTGGATGTTCTCCAGCAGCGCGTCGCGCAGCATCGCGTCGTCGGCGGTCTGCCGGACGATCGCCGGGATCCGGTCCAGCCCGGCCCGCTGCGAGGCGCGCAGCCTGCGCTCGCCCATGACGAGCTCGTAGCTGTCCGGCCCGAGCTCCCGGACCACGATCGGCTGCATGAGGCCGAACTCGCGGATCGAGTGCTCCAGCTCGGTCAGCGCGTCCTCGTCGAAGACCTGCCGCGGCTGCCTCGGGTTCGCCGTGATCGCGGCGGTCAGGATCTCCCGGTAGACCGCGCCCGCCACCACCTCGGGTGCGGGCGCGGTGTCGACGGACTCGCCGTTGCGCGCCACCGGGCTGGGCAGCTTGAGCCCCCCGGCAGGCGCGCTGGTCGGCGGTCCTTGCGGGATGAGGGCGGCCAGACCGCGCCCCAACCCGCCCTTGCGTCCGGCCGGTCCACTCATTGCGGCGCCTCCGCTCCTCGTTCAGCAACTTCACGGGCGGCGTCCAGGTAGCTCATGGCGCCGCGGGAACCGGGATCGTAAGCGAGAACCGATTGCCCGTACCCGGGAGCCTCGGAGACCTTCACGCTGCGGGGGATGACGGTGTTCAGCACGGTGCGGCCGAAGTGGTGCCGGACCTCGGTGGTCACCTGGTCGGCGAGCTTGGTCCGGCCGTCGTACATGGTGAGCAGGATCGTCGAGACGGTCAGCGACCGGTTGAGGTGCGCCTGCACGAGCTCGATGTTGCGCAGCAGCTGGCTCAACCCCTCCAGCGCGTAGTACTCGCACTGGATCGGGATCAGCACCTCCTGCGCAGCGACCATCGCGTTGACCGTGAGCAGGCCGAGCGAGGGCGGGCAGTCGATGAAGACGTAGTCCGGGTCGAGCATGTCCAGCGCCTCGTCGGAGAGCGCCTCCTTGAGCCGGGACTCCCGGGACGCCATCGACACCAGCTCGATCTCGGCACCGGCGAGGTCGATGGTGGCGGGGACGCAGTAGAGCCGGTCGGACTGGTCGCTCATCTGCGCGGCCTCGGCCAGGCTCACCTCACCGAGCAGCACCTCGTAGACCGAGGGGGTGCCGGAGCGGTGCTCGACGCCGAGCGCGGTGCTGGCGTTGCCCTGCGGGTCCAGATCGATGACGAGCACCCGGAGCCCGTGCAGCGCCAGCCCAGCGGCCAGGTTCACCGCGGAGGTCGTCTTGCCGACGCCGCCCTTCTGGTTGGCGACGGTGATGACCCGGCGGTGGGTGGGGCGGGGGAACATCTTGTCGGGGTGCTTGACCCGGGTGGCCCGGGCGGCTTCCTCCGCTATCGGGGTCCACCCGGCGACCGAGGCGGGGGAGGGCTGGGTCATCGTCAGCGCACCTCCCCGGCGGTCCTGGTGTTCGCCGACTGTTTCACGTGGAACATCCTTGCTCCGATCTCAGCCTCGGTGTGCACCCTGATCCTTCCTCGCCCGACGGCCCGACCCGGCCGTGGACTGCACGCGTTCGATGAGCACCACCGTCGTCGGCACCTCGAGCACCGCGGCGCCACAGCTCTCGACCCTCGGCGCGCCGCCCCCCACCGCGGCGACCTCGGCCCGGTCGCGGTCCACCTCTTCGGCGGCGCTCGCGCCCTTCAGCGCGACCAACAGGCCACCCTGCCGGAGCAGCGGAAGACACCACCCGGAGAGCTTGGCCAATGGCGCGACCGCCCGGGCGGTGACCACATCCGCCCCGGACACCCGTGACCTGATCCCCGGCTCCTCGGCCCGCCCGCGCAGGACGGTCACCGACGACAGAGCAAGAGTCTCCACGACCTCATCCAGCCACGCCACCCGCCGCGCCATCGGTTCCACCAGCGTCACCCGGAGATCCGGCCGCGCGATCGCCAACGGGATCCCCGGCAACCCGGCCCCCGACCCGATGTCCACCACGGTGGCCGCTTCCGGCACAACCTCCTGGATCACCGCCGAGTTCAACACGTGCCGATCCCACAGCCGCTCCACCTCCCGCGGCCCGATCAACCCACGCTCGACCCCGTGCGCACCCAGCAGCCGAACGAATCGCTCCGCCACCTCGACGCGGTCCCCGAACACATCCCCAGCACCTAGCGGACGCTCAGCTCCGGTCATACCCCATCCGATGTTCCACGTGAAACCATGCCCGGCCGATTCTCCACGACCCCGCCCCAATCCCCACACCCGAGCCCACCCACCCGCCATCCGGCTACCCGAGCAGCCCTCCGCTCCCGAGCCCGCGCGCTAACGCCACCGATACCGCATTGGCTCGCGGCAACTGGGTTGGTGACGGTCGAGGTCGCCAGCCGGCTTCGCGAGACAGGCAGCTGGCTCGTTGGAGATGCGGGAGCCCAAGAGTAGTCGTGCGCAGCCAACGGGAGGTCGCTCGGCTCGAATCGGGGCGGGCACCGGGAGGCGGTCGAAGCAGCGACCACAATCGGGTGAACCGTGTCGACGGGCGGGCGTGTTTCACGTGAAACGGGTGGGCAGAAAAAAGCCGCGGCCCACCGGTGTCCGGTGGGCCGCGGCTGGGGGGAGTGCGGGTGTTACTGGGGGAAGACCACGACGCGGCGGCGGGGGTCTTCGCCTTCGCTCTCGCTGTGGACGCCCTTGATGGTGGCCACGGCGTCGTGGACGACCTTGCGCTCGAAGGGGGTCATCGGCTGCAGGCGGACGCGTTCGCCGCTGGAGAGGACCTTCTGGGCGGTGGCGCGGCCGAGGTCGGCCAGCTCCTCCCGGCGGTCGGCGCGCCAACCCGCGATGTCGAGCATCAGCCTGCTGCGGGTGCCGGTCTCCTGCTGGACCGCCAGCCGGGTCAGCTCCTGCAGCGACTCCAGGACGTTGCCGCGGGGGCCGACGAGCTTCTCCAGGTCCTCGCTGCCGTCGATGCTGATGACCGCGCGGCCCGCTTCGACGTCGAGGTCGATGTCGCCGTCGTAGTCGAGGATGTCGAGCAGCTGCTCCAGGTAGTCGCCCGCGATGTCGCCTTCCTGGACCAGCAGCTCCTGGGTCGAGGTCGAGCTGGCGGCAGCACCCTCCGCCGCCTCACCAGCGTCGGCGATCTTCTCCGTCGCCTGCACCGTCTCCGGCACGGTTCACTCCTCTCCAGGCCGAGGCCCGCCTCAGCGGTTCTTGCGGCCTGACTTCTTGCTGCGGGATCGGTCCGAGATCAGACCGGGAATCTGGGTACCGCCCTTGTCGCCACCAGCGGGCTGGGCGGGCTTCGCCTCGGGTGTGGTCTCCGGGGTGCCGCTCGGCTCGGGCTCGGTGCTCGCGTCCTCGGGCTTGGCGGTGACGGGCCGCTTCTTCGGCTGGGTCGGCTTCTGGCCGGGCTTGGGCGCGGCGGCGGCGCGCTTCTCCTGCGCGACGACCTTCTTCGCGGCTTCCTCGGCGTCGATCTTCTTGTAGACGAACCGCTGCTGCCACAGGGTCCAGCCGTTGTTCGACAGCCAGTACATGATCAGGCCGATGGGGAAGAAGAAGCCACCGATGAGCACGCCGAGCGGGAAGACGTAGAGGGTCAGCTTGTTCATCATCGCGGTCTGCGTGGTGGCCGCGTCCGGGTTCTGCCGGGAGACCGAGTGCCGCGCGGTGAGGTGGGTCAGCGCGCTGGCGAGCAGCATCAGCGGGATGGCGACCAGCGCGACGGTGATCCGGTCGACGTGGAACTTCGCCAGCTCCTCGGCGGGCTGGGTGATCCAGTTGCTCAGCCGGGCGCCGAACAGGTCGGCCTCGATGTAGGAGGAGACACCGCGCTCGCTGAAGAAGTAGTTCTCGGTCTTGCCCGGCTTGAACTCGCGCAGCACGTGGAACAGGCCGATGAACACCGGGATCTGCAGCAGCATCGGCAGGCAGCCGCCCAGGGGGCTGACCCCGTGCTCGGCCTGGAGCTTCTGCATCTCCTGGGCCTGCTTCTGCCGGTCGTTGGCGTACTTCTTCTGCAGCTTCTTGATCTCCGGCGCGAACTCCTGCATCTTGCGCATGGAGCGAACCTGCTTGACCGTGGGCTTGAACATGATCGCCCGCAGCGTGAAGACCAGGAAGACGATGCTCAGCGCCCAGGCGATCGCGCTCGATTCACCGAACACGTGTCCGAAAACCCAGTGCCAACACCACATGATGAAGGACACCGGGTAGTAGATGAAATCGAGCACAGGACTACTCCTCGGCGACTGTCTGCTCAACCGGGCTCGGCCCGGACTCGGTCTCGGTTCTCCTCGGCGGCACGGGGTCGAGGCCACCGGGGTGCCACGGGCCGCAGCGGAGTAGGCGGCGCGCGGCGAGCCAGGACCCGCGCAGCGCGCCGTGCACGGTCAGCGCCTCGACGGCGTAGGCGCTGCAGCTCGGGTGGAAGCGGCACGCGGGGGGCAGCACCGGGGAGATCCAGCGCCGGTACACCCGCACCGGCACGAGCAGCACCCTGGCCACCGGTCCCGGGCGCGCGGCGGCAGCGCGGTCGTCCACCGCGGTCGCTCCACTCACGCCCCACCGCCATCGTCGGCACTGCTCGGTCCGGCCAGCCGCAGCCTGCGCATCGCGGCGTCGAAGTCCTGGCCCAGCTCCGCGCTCGTCGCCACTGCCGCAGGGGACAGGGCACGCACCACCAACGTGCTGCCCGCGGGCAGAGTTCCGATGCGCGCGCCGACCACGTGCCGCAGCCTGCGCGCCACCCGGTGCCGGACGACGGAGTTGCCCACGGCCTTACTCACGACGAAACCGACCCTCGGCGCCGGGCTGCTGCTCGGCGCCGACGGGTCGGCTTCGTGGGGTTCGGTTGCTGCCCCGGCCGTGATGGCGTGCACCACGAGCCTCGGTCGACCGGCACGCCGCCCGCGCCTGGTCACCAGCCGGAAGTCCGCGCTGTTGGTCAGCCTGCAGGCCGCGGGTAGCACGGCGACCGTGTGGGGTCAGGCCGACAGCTTGTCGCGGCCGCGGCGGCGGCGGGCGGCGATGATCGCGCGGCCCGCGCGGGTCCGCATGCGCAGGCGGAAACCGTGCGTCTTGGCGCGGCGACGGTTGTTCGGCTGGAAGGTGCGCTTGCTCACGGCTCGTTCTCCCGGTACTCATCAGCTCTAGCAGGTCTGCCCGCCCCCGGCCGGTACGCGGCCGAGGACTGAAGGTCGCCGCGCGCGGGGCACACGGAACTCGCCCGCCGCAAGCGGGAGACCTTATGAGGGTACGCACCGGTCCCCCCAGGCAACAAACCGGGGGCCGCACAGGGCCCCCGACCTGGGCGCCTGGCGTGTCTTGTGGCCACCGGCGGTCGTTGTTACCGTGCGGCTCCTCGTCGACCGCGCCCGGGTTTGGGAGCCCTGCCGCGCCGCCGCCACCGGGCCAGTGAGTACCTTTGACCCCCCGGCGCGGGAGTCCCCTGGGTCCGCCGTACCTTTCGTGCACAGTTGTGGACAACCCTGTGGATGCCCGTTTGACGACGGCCAGGCACCGGGACCAGCCTTACCGCCAATGCCGACGAGGGGAGGGGAGCAGGCGCCGATGTCGGAGCACCAGATGAATCTCGGGGTGGTCTGGGAGCAGGTCGTCCGCGAGCTGTCCGCCGGGACTCTGTCCCCGTCGCAGCGGGCGTGGATGCGGATGACCAGGCCGATCGGGCTGCTCGACGGGACCGCGCTGCTCTCCGCGCCGAGCGACTTCGCCAAGGAGGCGATCGAGCGCGCGCTGCGCGAGCCGATCACCAACGCGCTGTCGCGCCGGTTGGGCCGGGTGGTGTCGCTGGCGGTGAAGGTCGACGCCGCGCCGACCGCCCCGAGCGCGCCGCCGGTCAGCACCCAGGTCGTGGCCGCGCCTGTGGTGTCGCCGTCCCCGGTGGTCACCGCCGAGGCCGATGGCGACACCCTGACCATCCCGGCCGCGGACGTCGCCGCGCTCGACGCGCAGAGCGACACGTTCGACCCGCAGCACAGCTTCGACGCGCCCCGCGGGTTCGACGCGCCGAACGGCTTCGACCCCGCGAACGGGTTCGACCCGCAGCACGCGGAGTCCGACGACGACGGCGAGGAGGTGGACGAGGAGGGCGACGCGCTCGCCACCGTCCACGAGATCTGGCCGACCTTCACCGGTCAGCCCGCCAGCGGCCAGCCGTTCACCGCGCCCGCGCAGCCGCAGACCTCCAAGACCAGGCTCAACGAGAAGTACACGTTCGACACCTTCGTGATCGGCGCGTCGAACCGCTTCGCCCACGCCGCGTCGGTCGCGGTCGCCGAGGCCCCCGCGCGGGCGTACAACCCGCTGTTCATCTGGGGCGAGTCCGGTCTGGGCAAGACCCACCTGCTGCACGCCGTCGGCCACTACGCGCAACGGCTGTTCCCCGGCATGCGGGTGCGGTACGTCTCGACCGAGGAGTTCACCAACGACTTCATCAACTCGCTGCGCGACGACCGGAAGGTGGCGTTCCAGCGCCGCTACCGCGACATCGACGTGCTGCTGGTCGACGACATCCAGTTCCTGGAGGGCAAGGAAGGCACCCAGGAGGAGTTCTTCCACACCTTCAACACGCTGCACAACGCGAACAAGCAGATCGTGGTCTCCTCCGACCGGCCGCCCAAGCGGCTGGAGACCCTGGAGGACCGGCTGCGCACCCGCTTCGAGTGGGGCTTGATCACCGACATCCAGCCGCCCGAGCTGGAGACCCGGATCGCGATCCTGCGCAAGAAGGCCGCCCAAGACCGGTTGGCCGCGCCCGCCGAGGTACTGGAGTTCATCGCGACCAGGGTCGAGGCGAACATCCGGGAGCTCGAGGGGGCGCTGATCCGGGTCACCGCGTTCGCCTCCCTCAACCGCCAACCGGTCGACGTCGGCCTGGCCGAGATCGTGCTGCGCGACCTGATCCCCGACTCGCAGGCGCCCGAGATCAGCGCGCCGACCATCATGGCGGTCACCGCGGAGTACTTCGGCGTCTCGATCGACGACCTGTGCGGCCCCGGCAAGACGAAAGCGCTTGCGCAGGCCCGCCAGATCTCGATGTACCTGTGCCGCGAGCTGACCGACCTGTCGCTGCCCAAGATCGGGCAGACCTTCGGCGGCCGCGACCACACCACGGTCATGCACGCGGACAAGAAGATCCGCAAGGAGATGGCCGAGCGCAGGCGCATCTACGACCAGGTGCAGGAGCTGACCTCCCGCATCAAGCAGCGCGCCCGCGCCTGACCCCACCCCCGGCAGTCCCGGGGTACACCCCTGCCCGTTCCCGGCCGCCGCACCTCTTTATTGCGGCGGTGCACGGCTGCCCACCGGCGCAATAAAGCGCGCCCGGTCGCGGCTCCCGGAGGGTCGGGACACCCGGCCCGACCCAGCCCCGTCGCGCGCGTGTTGACCGCCCGCGTCCACCTCGCCTCGTGCAGTGAGCACCCCGCGCAGTAGGTTCGTCTCGGCCGTGGGTATCCGGCCACCCGAACGCCGCCGGTTCGGCTCGCCGGGGCCATGACCCCGCCCAGTCCCCAGGCGCATAAAAGTTCAGCCGTCCAGCCGGGGTCGCGGTCTTTATTGCCATGGTGGAAAGCCCGCCCCGCCGCCGCTAGAACGGCAGGTCAGGCCGCACGTCGGGGTGTCAGAGGGGTCGGATCCGGCCCGCACCCCCGGCGGATCCGGCGGTTCTCGATCTTTCTGGGACTGTGCGGGCTCCGTCCACATCGGCAAAAAGGTCTCGAACGGGCGAACTCAGGTGGTCTGCGTCACCGAAAACCGTGGATAGACCTGTGTACAAGCCTGTGGGTGGCCGCGGCGTTGCCTGGGGGGAACTCGACCCACATCTGGGGACGGTTCTGTGGACAACTCGGCCAACCTGTGGACCAAACGGGTGAGTAGGCAAACCATCCACCGACACCCCAAACTGTCCACCGATCCATCCCCTGGGTTCTCCACAGGGCGCCACACCGTGTGACCTGCGCGGACCACGGTCATCCACACAATCCACAGCCCTTACTACTACTGCTGTTTCTTCTCTCTTCCAGATGAACAAAAAAGAAGAAACAGGGGATGGCCGAAGTTGGGGACAGCTCGGTCGGCGCGGTGGTCGGGAGGGGCCGGGAGCGGGCCGCCCCGGATGACGGGTCGCCGGATCACGCTCTACGGTTGGGCCCTACAGCGTGGACAGCTCGACGGCGCGGCCTGGCACGACAGGGTGCGGTGCGGTGGTCGGGCCTGGAAAGGACTCCCATGAAGATCCGCGTCGAACGCGACGGCCTCGCCGACGCCGTCGCCTGGGTCGCGCGCAGCCTCCCGTCCCGGCCCCCTGTCCCCGTCCTGGGCGGGGTGCTGCTGGACGCTGGTTCCGCCGAAGGCACAGACGGCCTCACCGTGTCCGGGTTCGACTACGAGGTGTCGGCCACGGTCAAGGTCCCGGCCACGGTCGCCGACGGCGGCCGCACCCTGGTCTCCGGCAGGCTCCTGGCCGACATCACCAAGTCGTTGCCCGCCCAGCCGGTGGAGATCTCGGTCGACGGCGCCCGGGTGGCGATCACCTGCGGCAGCGCGAAGTTCAGCCTGCCGACCATGCCGGTCGACGACTACCCGGCGCTCCCGGCGATGCCGCAGCACGCGGGCGAGCTGCAGGGCGAGGTGTTCGGGCAGGCGGTCAGCCAGGTCGCGGTCGCGGCGGGCAAGGACGACACGCTGCCGATGCTGACCGGTGTCCGGGTGGAGATCGCGGGCGACAAGCTCACCCTCGTGGCCACCGACCGGTTCCGGCTCGCGATGCGCGAGTTCGAGTGGAAGCCGTCCGGCGACGTGGAGGACGCGGCGGTGCTCGTGCCCGCGCGGACCCTCGCCGAGGCGGCCAAGGCGCTGGGCAGTTCCGGGCGCACGGTGGAGTTGGCGCTGTCTTCCGGCGACGGGCTCTTGGGCCTGTCCGGTTCGGGTAGGCGTACCACCAGCCGGCTGCTCGACGCGGAGTTCCCGCGGTACCGCCAACTGCTGCCGAGCGAGCAGACGTCGAACGCGGTGATCAGCGTTCCCCCGTTGGTCGAGGCGATCAAGCGCGTGTCGCTCGTCGCGGAGCGCGGCACCCAGGTCCGGCTCGAGTTCGACGACGGCCTGCTGCGGTTGTCGGCCGGTGGCGACGACGAGGGGAGCGCGGAGGAGGAGTTGCAGGTCGACTTCACCGGCGACCCGGTCACCATCGCGTTCAACCCGGGCTACCTCCAGGACGGGCTCGCCGCGCTGCACAACGACCGCGCGGAATTGTCGTTCACCACGCCCAATCGCCCGGCGCTGATCAAGCCGGTCGGCGATGATGGCGTCATCCCGGGGTACCTCTACCTGTTGATGCCGGTCCGTCTCCCGGGCTGATCGCGAGAAGCCAGAGCGAGAGGAAGAACCGTGCAGCTGGGACTCGTCGGCCTGGGCAAGATGGGCTTCAACATGCGCGAGCGGGTGCGCGCGGCAGGCCACGAAGTGGTCGGCTACGACCGCAACGCGCAGGTCAGCGACAGCTCGTCGCTGGCGGACCTGGTCGGCAAGCTCGCCGCCCCCCGGGTCGTGTGGGTGATGGTGCCCGCGGGTGAACCGACCAGGCAGACCGTCGCCGAGCTCGGTGACCTGCTGGCCGAGGGCGACCTGGTCATCGACGGCGGCAACTCCCGCTACACCGATGACAAGGTGAACGCGGACCTGTTGGCCGCCAAGGGGATCGGCTACCTCGACGTCGGCGTGTCCGGCGGGGTGTGGGGCAAGGAGAACGGCTACGGCCTGATGGTCGGCGGCGACGAGGCCCACGTCGAGCGCGCGCTGCCGATCTTCGACGCGCTGCGGCCCGAGGGTCCGCGCGAGGAGGGCTTCGCGCACGCGGGCAAGGTCGGCGCCGGGCACTACGCGAAGATGGTGCACAACGGCATCGAGTACGGGCTGATGCAGGCCTACGCGGAGGGCTTCGAGCTGCTCGACGCCGCCGACGAGGTCACCGACGTGCCCGCGGTGCTCAAGGCGTGGACCAGGGGCACGGTCGTCCGGTCCTGGCTGCTGGACCTGCTGGTCAAGGCGCTGGAAGAGGACCCCGGCCTGGCCGAGATCAGCGGGTACGTCGAGGACTCCGGCGAGGGCAGGTGGACCGTCGAGGAGGCGATCAACCACTCGGTGCCCGCGCCGGTGATCTCCGCGGCGCTGTTCGCCCGGTTCGCCTCGCGGCAGTCCGACTCCCCGGCGATGAAGGCGGTCGCGGCGCTGCGCAACCAGTTCGGCGGGCACGCGGTGCACAAGGCGGGACCCACCTCCGGGTCCGGCGACGTGAGCTAGTGCGGGTAAGGCACTTACAGGTCAGCGACTTCCGGTCGTGGCAGCACGCGGACCTGGATCTCGACGCCGGTGTCTCGGTGCTGGTCGGCGCGAACGGGCAGGGCAAGACCAACCTGGTCGAGGCGATCGGGTACGTCGCCACCCTCGGTTCGCACCGGGTCGCGTCCGACCAGCCCCTGGTCCGGCTCGGCTGCGCGCGGGCGATCATCCGCACCGCGGTGGTCAACGACGGCCGCGAGTTGACGGTCGAGCTGGAGATCACGCCGGGCAAGGCGAACCGGGCGCGGATCAACCGCGGCCCGGTCCCGCGCACGCGCGACGTGCTCGGGATCTTGCGCACTGTGTTGTTCGCGCCGGAAGACCTGGCGCTCGTCCGGGGTGACCCGGGTGAGCGACGCCGGTTCCTCGACGACCTGCTGGTGTTGCGCGCGCCGAGGTACGCCGGGGTGCGCGCGGACTACGAGAAGGTGCTGCGCCAACGCAACGCGCTGCTCAAGAGCGCGGCGGCGAACCGGCGCGCGCGGCGGGCCGACCCGGAAGCGGTGTCGACGCTCGACGTGTGGGACAACCACCTCGCGGTGCACGGCGCGCAGTTGCTCGCGGCGCGGCTCGACCTGGTCGCGGACTTGGTGCCCCGGGTGTCGGCCGCGTACGCGGGGGTCGCGCCTGAGTCGCGCCCGGCGCACATCGCGTACCGCTCGCAGGTAGAGGAAACGCTGCCCCCCGGGTACGGCAAGCCCGACGGGGAGCGCGCGGATATAGAGGTGGTGACCGACGCGCTGCTGGCCCGGATGGCGTTGCGCCGGGACGCCGAGTTGGAACGCGGGGTCACCCTGGTCGGACCGCAACGCGACGAGCTCGACCTGGTGCTCGGCGAGGCACCCGCGAAGGGGTACGCCAGCCACGGCGAGTCGTGGTCGTTCGCGCTCGCGCTGCGGCTGGCGTCCTACGAGCTGCTCAAGGACGAGGGCAGCGAGCCGGTGCTGGTGCTCGACGACGTGTTCGCCGAGTTGGACCGGCGCAGGCGGCAGCGACTCGCCGAGGTGGCGGTCGGTGCCGAACAGGTCCTGGTGACCGCCGCCGTGGAGGAGGATGTGCCCGGCGAGCTCTCCGGGGCCCGCTACGCGGTGGCGGACGGGGAGGTGCGACGTGTCTGACGACCTGTTCGGTGGTGCGCTGGAGCCGACACCGCCCCCGCCGGTCCGACGACAGCGAGTGACCAAGCGCGCCGTTGCCGCCCCCACATCTGGGGATAACCCTGTGGATAGTGTGGATAACACCGTCACCGTGCGGCCATCCGGGGGACTCGCGGCCGGGAAAAGCCGCGCTTCATCCACATCGGGGGGTGGACAACCCGAAGATCCATCCACAGGGGTGACGCAGGGTGAGGTGGGCGGCGGGGCGTCGTCACCGCCGCGGGGGTCAGATCTTGCCAGAGCCGCGCTGGCCGCCGCCCGGCAGGCCGCCAAGAACAACCCGAAACGCGTTGTTCCACGTGGAACAGCGGGCGCCGGCTCCCGCAAGCGCCGCCGGTGGTCCTCCTCCGGGGCCGACGAGCGCGACCCCCAGCCGCTGGGCAGGCTCGCATCCCGGATCGCGATGGAACGCGGGTGGCAGGAGAACCTCGCCGGGGGGCAGGTTTTCGGCCGGTGGGCCACACTGGTCGGGGCGGATGTCGCCGAGCACGCCAAGCCGATCGCCATCAAGGACGGCGAGCTGACCGTGCAGGCCGACTCCACCGCGTGGGCCACCCAACTGCGCCTGCTGCAGCGCCAACTGCTCGCGGGCATCGCCGCGGGCGTCGGCCGCGACGTGGTCACCCGGTTGAAGGTTCAGGGCCCGTCGACGCCCAGTTGGCGCTACGGCCCGCGGCACGTTTCCGGTCGTGGACCACGAGACACCTACGGCTGAACCTCGCGGGTCGAGACAGTCTTGCTGGCGTCCTACCTCGTGCCGCTTCCCAAGCGAGGCTCTGTGTGCGAGCCAGGGGTGTCCTTGACCCCGTTCTGTGGGACCCGACCAGTACTATGTCGGGAGGGGTGCACGCGGCCGGCCGAGAACGTGGCCGCCGCCCGCTCCGCAGCCGTTCCGACGCACGAGGAGACACCGGGCACGTGGCAGCTGACAAGCAGGAGAACTCGTACGGCGCCGGTTCGATCGGGGTCCTCAAGGGCCTCGAGGCGGTCCGGCTTCGGCCGGGTATGTACATCGGCTCCACCGGGGAACGCGGTCTGCACCACCTGATCTGGGAAGTCGTGGACAACTCGGTCGACGAGGCCATGGCGGGCCACGCGACCAAGGTCGAGGTCACCCTGCTCGCCGACGGCGGCGTCCGAGTCGACGACGACGGCCGGGGCATCCCGGTCGAGGAGCACCCGGAGGAGAAGCGGTCCGCGCTCGAGGTCGTCATGACCGTCCTGCACGCGGGCGGCAAGTTCGACAGCGACAGCTACGCGGTCTCCGGCGGTCTGCACGGCGTCGGCATCTCGGTGGTGAACGCGCTGTCGACCAAGCTGCACGCGGTCATCAAGCGCGACGGCTACGTGTGGAGCCAGACCTACGGCGACTCCAAGCCCCTCGGCCCGGTCGAGCAGGGCGAGCCGACCCGCGAGCTCGGCACGTCGATCAGCTTCTGGGCCGACCCGGCGATCTTCGAGACCACCACCTACAACGCCGAGACCGTCGCGCGCCGCCTGCAGGAGATGGCCTTCCTCAACAAGGGCCTGACCATCGTGCTGCGCGACGAGCGGGTCTCCGACGACGAGACCGAGACCGACGTCGAGGGCCACGTCGCGCGGATCAAGGAGCGCACCTACCACTACCCGGGTGGGCTCGAGGACTTCGTCAAGCACATCAACCACAGCCGCGAGTCGATCCACAAGAACGTCATCGCCTTCGAGGCCAAGGGCACCGGCGTCGAGGTCGAGGTCGCGATGCAGTGGAACACCGGCTACAGCGAGTCGGTCTACACCTTCGCCAACACGATCAACACCCCCGAGGGCGGCACGCACGAAGAGGGCTTCCGCGCCGCGCTGACCCGGGTGGTCAACGTGTACGCGCGCGAGAAGAAGGTGCTGCGCGAGAAGGACGCCAACCTCTCCGGCGACGACGTGCGCGAGGGCCTGGCCGCGATCGTGTCGATCAAGCTGGCCGAGCCGCAGTTCGAGGGCCAGACCAAGCAGAAGCTGGGCAACACCGAGGCGAAGACCTTCGTGCAGCAGACCTGCAACGAGTGGCTCGCCGACTGGTTCGAGCGCAACCCGGCCGACGCGAAGACCATCGTCACCAAGGCGGTGTCCTCGGCGCAGGCCCGGATGGCGGCCCGCAAGGCGCGCGAACTGGTGCGGCGCAAGGGCGCGCTCGACATCGGCGGCCTGCCCGGCAAGCTCAAGGACTGCCGCTCGACCAAGCCCGAGGAGTGCGAGCTCTACATCGTGGAGGGCGACTCGGCGGGCGGGTCGGCCAAGGAGGGGCGGGACTCGCTGTTCCAGGCGATCCTGCCGATCCGGGGCAAGATCATCAACGTCGAGAAGGCCCGCATCGACCGGGTGCTGAAGAACACCGAGGTGCAGAGCCTCATCACCGCGCTCGGCACCGGCATCCAAGAGGACTT
Source organism: Actinokineospora globicatena (assembly GCF_024171945.1). Classification (GTDB taxonomy): domain Bacteria; phylum Actinomycetota; class Actinomycetes; order Mycobacteriales; family Pseudonocardiaceae; genus Actinokineospora; species Actinokineospora globicatena. The sequence goes on along the minus strand of NZ_JAMTCR010000002.1, from coordinate 990,947 downwards.
CGACGTCGCCAAGCTGCGGTACCACAAGATCGTGCTGATGGCCGACGCCGACGTCGACGGCCAGCACATCCGCACCCTGCTGCTGACGCTGCTGTTCCGGTTCATGCGCGGGCTCATCGAGCAGGGCCACGTGTACCTGGCCCAGCCGCCGCTCTACAAGATCAAGTGGCAGCGCGCCGACCCGGAGTACGCCTACTCCGACCGCGAACGCGACGGCATGCTCGAGGCCGGGTTCGCGGCGGGCAAGAAGATCAACAAGGAAGACGGCATCCAGCGGTACAAGGGCCTCGGCGAGATGAACGCCGACGAGCTGTGGGAGACCACCATGGACCCGGCCAACCGGGTGCTGCTGCGGGTCACCCTCGACGACGCCGCCCAGGCCGACGAGCTGTTCAGCGTCCTGATGGGCGAGGACGTCGAGGCCCGCCGCTCGTTCATCACCCGCAACGCCAAGGACGTCCGCTTCCTGGACGTGTAGCAGGGGCACCGCCCCCCGCGCCGCACACCCACCCGCGTTGAAAGGAACGTCCGGTCGTGACCGAGACCCTGCCGCCGCCCGGCGACCGCATCGAGCCGCGCGACATCCAGCAGGAGATGCAGAGCTCCTACATCGATTACGCGATGAGCGTGATCGTCAGCCGCGCCCTCCCGGACGTGCGCGACGGCCTCAAGCCGGTCCACCGGCGCGTGCTGTACTCGATGTTCGACACCGGCCTGCGCCCCGACCGCAGTTACGTCAAGTGCTCCCGCGTCGTCGGCGACGTCATGGGCAACTACCACCCCCACGGCGACTCCTCCATCTACGACACCCTCGTCCGCCTGGCCCAGCCCTGGTCCATGCGCTACCCCCTGGTCGACGGCCAGGGCAACTTCGGCTCCCCGGGCAACGATCCGGCTGCCGCGATGAGATACTGTATTGATGCAGAAACCCGCGTGAGGATGCACGACGGGTCGAGCGTGCGGATCGGTGACATCGTTCCCGACGCGCTGCCGAACTCCGACAACGTGATCGACCTCAAGGTCCTCGACCGCAACGGCAACCCGGTGCGCGCCGACCGGCTGTTCCACTCCGGTGAGCACCCGACGTTGAGGTTGACCACCCGCGAGGGCTTCGAGCTGACCGGCACGCACAACCACCCGGTGCTCTGCCTGGTGTCGGTGCTCGGCGTGCCGACGCTGCTGTGGAAGCTGCTGGAGGAGATCCAGCCCGGCGACCGCGTCGTCATGCAGCGCACCCCGGCAGAGGAAGCCGGGCTTCCGGCGGTCAAGGACTACGCGGCCGCGGTTCTGGCCGGTGCCTTCGTCAGCGAGGGGTTTGCCTCGCCCAACAGGGCCGGGTTCAACAACACCGACAAGGCGTACTTCGACTACACGGTTGCCGCCTACGACCTGGTGGTTGGCGGACGGCGCTACGTGTCCTCCCGGACCATCGCTTCTGGCTCTGTCCTGCACGAACTCGACATCCAGGACATGACCGCGTTCGTGGCTGGTCCGCTCGCGGAGATGGTCGGGGCACGCAGCGCGGGCAAGCGCGTGCCCGAGTTCGTGTGGCAGGGCGGTTCGACGATCAAGCGGGCGTTCCTGAGCTCGCTGTTCACCGGCGATGGGTCGTGCTCGGCGCTTCCCCGCAACAGCGTGCAGATCTCGTACTCCACCCGCAGCACGCGGCTCGCCAGTGAGGTCCAGCAGCTGCTGCTGGAGTTCGGCGTGGTCAGCAAGCTGGTCCGCTACGAGCACGGCGAGATCAAGGTCGTCATCACCAACCGCCGCGACGCGCGGTTGTTCGCCACCAACGTCGGCTTCCTGCAGGCGAAGCAAGACAAGCTGGTGGCGATCCTGGACGGCATCCCGACGGAGAGCCGGGCGATGTCGAGCGACCACGTGCCGTTCGTGGGCGAGTACATCCGCGCGAACGGTGCCGCCAGGTGGACCGAGCGCGACTGGCTGCGCAGGCACAACGTCGACCGGGTCGAGCGGTGGGAGCACAACCGCGACGAGATCGTCGAGCGGATCACCGAGCCCGGTGTGCTCGACATCGTCGAACCGCTGGTGGACGGCCGGTTCTACTACGCGCAGGTCGAGTCGATCGTGGACGCGGGTGTGCGCCCGGTCTACAGCATCCGGGTCGACACGGACGACCACGCGTTCATCAGCGACGGGTTCGTCAGCCACAACACCGAGTCGCGGTTGACGCCGTTGGCCATGGAGATGTTGCGGGACATCGGTGAAGACACCGTTGACTTCGTGCCGAACTACGACGGGAAGACCGAAGAGCCGAAGGTCCTGCCGTCGCGGATCCCGAACCTGCTCGTCAACGGTGGTAGCGGTATCGCCGTTGGTATGGCGACGAACATCCCGCCGCACAACCTGCGGGAGGTGGCCGACGGGGTTGTGTGGGCGTTGGACAACCCCGAGGCGAACGACGACGAGCTGCTCGCCGCGCTGCTGCTGCGGATCAAGGGGCCGGACTTCCCGACCAAGGCGCTGATCCTCGGTACGCAGGGGATCGAGGACGCCTACCGCACGGGTCGCGGTTCGGTGCGGATGCGGTCGGTGGTGGAGGTGGAGGAGGACGCCAAGGGGCGGACCATCCTCGTGGTCACCGAGCTGCCGTACCAGGTGAACCCGGACAACCTGATCGAGAACATGGCGCAGCTGGTGCGCGACGGAAAGCTCACCGGGATCTCGGAGATCGCCGACGAGTCGAACTCGCGGTCGGGCATGCGGATCGTCATCGGGCTCAAGCGCGACGCGGTGGCGAAGGTGGTGCTGAACAACCTCTACAAGCACACCCAGCTGCAGCACAACTTCGGCGTCAACATGCTCGCCCTGGTCGACCAGGTCCCCAGGACGCTGCGGCTCGACCAGATCATCCGGCACTACGTGCGCCACCAGCTCGAGGTCATCGTCCGGCGCACCCGCTACCGGTTGCGCAAGGCCCAGGAGCGCGCGCACATCCTGCGCGGCTACGCCAAGGCCCTGGACATGCTCGACGAGGTCATCGCGCTGATCCGCCGCTCGCCGTCGGCCGACGAGGCCAAGACCGGGCTGATCCAGCTGCTCGACGTCGACGAGATCCAGGCGACCGCGATCCTGGAGCTGCAGCTGCGCCGCCTAGCGGCGTTGGAGCGGCAGCGGATCCTCGACGAGCTCGGCGAGATCGAGCGCTACATCGGTGAGCTGGAGGAGATCCTCGCCAGCGAGGAGCTGCAGCGCGGGATCATCCGCGACGAACTGATGGAGATCGTCGACAAGCACGGCGACGACCGGCGCACCCGGATCATCCCGTTCGACGGCGAGGTCTCGGTCGAGGACCTCATCGCGGTCGAGGACGTGGTCGTCACCATCACCCGCACCGGCTACGCCAAGCGCACCAAGACCGACCTGTACCGGGCGCAGAAGCGCGGCGGTAAGGGCGTGCAGGGCGCGACGCTCAAGCAGGACGACATCGTGGCGCACTTCTTCGTGTGCTCCACCCACGACTGGATCCTGTTCTTCACCAACAAGGGCCGCGTGTACCGGGCCAAGGCCTACGAGCTGCCGGAGGCCAACCGCGCCGCGCGGGGCCAGCACGTGGCGAACCTGCTGGCGTTCCAGCCGGACGAGGCCATCGCGCAGGTCATCCAGATCAAGGACTACACCGCGGCCCCGTACCTGGTGCTCGCCACCCGCGACGGCCTGGTGAAGAAGTCCAAGCTGGTCGACTTCGACAGCAACCGCGCGGGCGGTCTCATCGGTATCAACCTGCGTGAGGACGACGAGCTCGTCGGCGCGGTGCTGTGCTCGGCCGACGATGACCTGCTGCTGGTGTCCGCGGGTGGCCAGTCCATCCGCTTCCACGCCAGCGACGACGCGCTGCGGCCGATGGGGCGCGCCACCTCGGGCGTGCAGGGCATGCGCTTCAACGCCGGTGACGAGCTGCTGACCATCGGGGTGGTGAAGGAGGGCACGTTCGTGTTGGTCGCGACCGACGGCGGGTATGCCAAGCGCACGCCGATCGAGGACTACTCGGTGCAGGGCCGCGGCGGCAAGGGCGTGCTCACCATCCAGCACGACAGCAGGCGTGGCAGGCTGGTGGGGGCGGTCATCGTGGAGCTCGAGGACCAGCTCTACGCGATCACCTCCACCGGCGGGGTCATCCGCACCACCGCCAAGGAGGTGCGCAAGGCGGGCCGCCAGACCAAGGGCGTCCGCTTGATGAACCTCGGTGAGGGGACCACGCTGGTCGCCATCGCCCGCAGCGCCGAGGTGGTCGCTGAGGACGGTGACGTGCCGGTGGACGGTGTCGTCGTCGACGGGGAGGTCGTCGAGGCCGACACCGAGGTCGACGCGGTCGACGTGGTTGACGCCGACGGTGCTGCTCCGGCAGAGCCGACCGACGCGGGGTCGACCGACGAGCCGACCGAGTAAAGACGAACAGAACGCGCGAGACCTAGGGGAAGCCGCTCGTGACACAGCCCGAGAAGCCGGAAACCGCCGGACAAGAAGAGCCGGAGCGGACTTCGGTCATCGCCACGACGAGCAAGGACGCCGCCCAGGCGCCGGAGCCCCCCGACGGCGGTGGCGCGGTCGAGGACAACGAGACCACGCCACCGCCGTGGGCCCGGCTCGCCCAGGAAGAGGGCGAGCCGGAGTCCCCGGCGCCCGGCTTCCCCACCCAGGACCCGGACCCGGACGTCACCCAGGCCCTGCCGCACCCCGGCAACGGCCACACCCCGGCGTTCCAGCCCGCCGACGAGGCGACGATCTCGGTGCAGCGGCCCGTGGTCACCGGAGCGGCCGCACCGCGGCTGTTCAGCGACCCGCCGCCGCGCACCTCGGTCAACCTGGAAGGCGGCGCGGCCCGCGCGGGCACGACCGCACCGCCGAGCGCCCTGCGCCGCCCCGGCCGCGGCCCCCGCCGCGCCAACCTGCAGATCAAGCGCTTCGACCCGTGGTCGGTGCTGAAGCTGTCCCTGGTGCTCGGCGTGTCCCTGTTCTTCGTGTGGCTGGTCGCCGTCGGCGCCCTCTACGCCGCCCTCGACGGCATGGGCGTCTGGGACAAGGTCAACGGCATCTCCAACGACCTGCTCAACAGCAGCGGCGGCAACACCGGCCCGCTCATCAGCGCCGGACGCGTCTTCGGCATCGCCGCCATCATCGGCGCGATCAACATCGTGCTGTTCAGCGCCCTGGCGACGGTCGGCGCATTCGTCTACAACGTGTCCGCGGACCTCGCGGGCGGACTCGAGGTCACCCTCGCCGAGCGTGAGTGAGGGGATACCGATTTGGGGACCAGAAGGGCCGTGCTGTAACCTTCTGGCGTTCCCACAGGGGCCTATAGCTCAGGCGGTTAGAGCGCTTCACTGATAATGAAGAGGTCGGAGGTTCAAGTCCTCCTAGGCCCACGGACTCGGGCGACTTGTGTCTGCAGAGAGAGCAGACCGGGTCGTCCGTTGTCGTATCTGGGGGGCGACCCCCCAGACCCCCACGGTGCGGTGGTGGAGTTGGCGGGAGCCCGCGGAGCTTGCGTAGCGGGTGGGGCCAACGGAACCACGGTGGGGGGCGCGTAGTGCGAGGGACGAGCACGTAGCGGGGTGGGGACCTGGCAGACGTACTCGGGGACTCGCTCGGGCCTTCGGCCGTCGCATCGAGCATGGGCACTGGGCGTTCGGCCGTGCATTCCAGCGCGAAGGATGGGCGCGGAGATGTGTGGTGGGGTGGGGGTGTCGCATTGTCGCGGGGGTGGGAGGGGGGAGTGCGGGGGGCGGTTGGGTGGGGGGTGGGGTGTGGCAGACTGGTGGGGCTGGTCCTGGGGAGAGTGGGCTGGCGCTACGTGGGTTCTGGTGCCTTAAGGAGGCATACGTCGTGAAGAAGCTCCTCGCGCTCGCCGCGGTCGCTGGTGGTGTCCTCCTGGTCATCAAGCGCAAGAGCTCGGCCAAGGCCGAGGCAGCGCTGTGGCGTGAGGCCACCGCTCCCGCCACCAACGGTGCGAAGAAGGCCTGAAGCCTTCCCGACACGGCGTAGCCACGCCGTGCCACCCGGGGACGTAGCTCAATTGGCAGAGCACCGCCTTTGCAAGGCGGGGGTTAGGGGTTCGATTCCCCTCGTCTCCACGATCGGGCTCGGGCGACCCATGTCTGCGGAATGCGCAGACGGGTCGCCCTTTGTCGTATCTGGGGGGCGACCCCCCAGACCCCCACGGTGCGAGGGCTGGGTTAGTGGGGGTTAGCGGGGCCCGCAGAGCAGCGGTAAGTGCGGTGGGGTGTGGGGGTTGCGTGGCGGGTGGGGGTGTGGGGGACGAGCATGGGGGGACCTACGGATTTGGAGTTGGGAATGACGGAGCGCAGGGCTACGACGGTGTGGAGTGGGGATTTGGCGCGGGGGGCTGGGGAGGTCAGCCTGGACACGTCGAAGGCGGCGAGTTTCACCGTGTCGTTCCCGTCGCGGGCGCAGGAGGCGAACGGGCAGACGAGTCCGGAGGAGTTGATCGCGGCGGCGCACTCGTCGTGCTACTCGATGCAGCTCTCGGGGTTGCTGGGGGCGAACGGGACGCCGCTGGAGCGGATCGAGACCAGTGCGGTGGTCAGCTTCGGGAAGAAGGGTGACGGGTTCGCGATCCTGGGGATCGTGCTGAGGGCCAGGGCGAGTGTGCCGGGGTTGGCGGCGGAGCAGTTCGCGGAGATCGCCGAGACAGCGAAGCGGATCTGCCCGGTGTCGGCGGCGCTGACCGGGACCGAGATCACCCTCGACGCCGCGTTGGCGTAGGGACGGCGAAGGGCGGGGGACACGTGGTCCCCCGCCCCTCTCGGACGTCCGCCCCGGTGTCCGGCCCGGGGGACGCGCGAGTCACATCAGCCGGCGACGGCGGCGGGCTCTTCCCGGCGCGAGCGGCCGAGCACCAGGTCCACGGCCCACTTGCCGGGGCCGAAGAACGCGATGAGCAGGAACGACCAGGCGTAGAGGGCGGCGATCTCGCCGCCGTTCTCCATCGGGAACAGGCCGATCTTCTGGTGCACGACGAAGTACGCGTAGGCCATCGAGCCGGAGCAGATCAGCGCCGCGTACCGGGTCCCGAGACCCAGCACCACGAGGCCGCCGCCGACCAGCTGGATCACCGCGGCCCACCAGCTCGGCCACTGGGCGAAGGTGGGCACCTTGCCCGAGTTGGGGCCGCCGAGCACGTTGAACAGGGTTGCCGCGCCGTGCAGGGCGAACAGGAAGCCGACGACGATCCGGAACAGGGCTAGTACGTGGTCCCGTGTTCTGTCGAACAGGTCCATGCCTGGCTCTCTTTCATTTCGGAACAACAGGGGGTCATCCATCCGTGGCCGAGGCCACACTGTCTGTAATGCCCCTGACCGTGATCCGGTTCAATGAGTGGCCCGGACCACACTCGGCGTCATCTGGTTGACTTGCCCTCGCTATGAGACGAGCCGTGATCCTCGCCGCGCCCCTGCTCGCGCTCGCGGCGTGCACCAGCACCGAGCCGCCAGCCGACCAGCCGCGGCCGACCCCCACCACCAGCGCCAGTTCGGCGGCGCCCACCGCCACGTCGGCGACCGCGGCGCCTGCCGCCCCCGAGCCGGTCGCCGACGGGCCGTGCCCGTACCTCGAGAGCTCCGTGGTGGCCGACGCGAACGGTCAGCACGTGACCAAGGTGCGGACGTCGGCGGACAAGCCCCACCCGGCGTGCTTCTTCTACCGCCCCGACGGCAGCGTCCAGCTCACCGTCCGCGTCTACAGCGGCGAGCCCGCCATCGCGAAGCTGGTCGTCGACGAGGCTGCCCCCATCGCCACGTCCAACCCGGCGTCGACTCCCGCAGGGTGGACCGGCGGCTCTCTCTCCGGCGACAAGGGCGCTGTATACGCCGTCTCCAAGGCAGGCACAGCTGTGGTGGTCAGCACTAACCAGGAGCAGACCATCAAGGCCCGCCGCATCACCGAGTCAGTCATCACCAGCCTCGGCCTCTAGTACCCAGAACGCGAAGAAGCGGCCGACCCCTCACAGGTCGGCCGCTTCGTTGCGTGCGGATCTACTTCTCGGAGCTGATCGGCTGGGTCGGCTTGGCCTGGCCGTTGCGCTCGGCACCGGCGGTCGGCGTCTCCGCGACCGGCGGCTTCGGGCGCTCCGGCTGCTGCGCCGGGGCCTGCTGGGCGGACTTGCCGCGCAGCACCACGGCGGCTCCCGCGCCGATGCCCAGGATCGCCAGCAGCCACGGCCACCGGCGGCGCTTGGCCGACGGGTCCTTGGCCGCGTCCTTGGCGGCCGCCTTGGCCGCGCGCAGTTGGGTCTCGAGCTCCTTGCGGTAGTGCTTCACCTGGGGCTTGAGGTCCTTCTTCAGCTGCTTGACCTGGGCCCGCACCGGCCCGGCCGCCTTGCTCGCCGGGTGCTTCGCGGCGTCCTTGCGGGCCTGCTTCGCCGCCTTCGCGAGGTCCTTGCGGGCCTGCTGGGCGGTCTTGGCCAGGCGCTTGCGGGTGCGCCTGGTGGTCTGGATGACCTCTTGCCTGGCCACCTGCGCCGTCTCGGCCAGTGCCTCGGCCACCTGCTGGGGGGCGACGCCCTTGGCGGCGAGCTTCTGCTCGGCTGCGTGCGCCGCCTCCGCCCCGGCTGCTGATGCTCGGACCGCACCCTCGCGGACCGCGCGCCAGCCGGTGCCGACGGCCTTGCCCACCGTCTCTCCGGCCCGGGTCATGGCTTCACCTCGTCCATCGTGTGTTCAGGGACCTACCTGACACCTCAATCCTGCCCCTTCCGGACGGATCTCGCCGAAGATGGCACGATGGGGCGGTGGCAGACAGCAACGCATCCCTCGTCGGGACCAAGGTGACCGCCATCCTGCACACCTCGCAGGGTGACATCCGCATCAACCTGTTCCCGGACCACGCGCCCAAGACGGTCGCGAACTTCGTCGGGCTCGCCGAGGGCTCCAAGGAGTACAAGAGCCAGAACGCCCAAGGGGCGACATCGGGTCCGTTCTACGACGGCTCGATCTTCCACCGCGTCATCGACGGCTTCATGCTGCAGGGCGGCGACCCGACCGGCACCGGCCGCGGTGGCCCCGGCTACGAGTTCGCCGACGAGTTCCACCCGGAACTGCAGTTCAACCGGCCGTACCTGCTGGCCATGGCCAACGCGGGGGCCAACACCAACGGGTCTCAGTTCTTCATCACGGTGGCCCCGACCACCTGGCTCAACTTCAAGCACACGATCTTCGGTGAGGTGGCCGACCAGGAGTCGCGCACCGTGGTGGACGCGATCGGCAACACCGCGACCAACCCCGGTGACAAGCCGGTCACCGACATCGTGATCACCAAGGTCACCATCGAGCGCTAGGTGACCCCACCACACCAGTTCGACCCGGGGGCGCAGGCGGGTCAGCCCGCCTGCGTCCGCCACCCCGACCGGCTCACCGGGTTGAGCTGCACCCGCTGCGGTCGGCCCGCCTGCCCGGAGTGCCTCGTGGAGGCCTCCGTCGGCTTCCAGTGCGTCGACTGCGTGAACGCCGGACGGCAGGTCCGGTTGCGGCCGACGACGGTCGCCGGTGCCCGGCTGGAGAGCAAGCCGGTCCTGGTCCCCGCCCTGATCGCGATCAATGTGGTGGTCTTCGCGATCACCGCGCTGGTGGCGCAGGACCCCATCAACAACGACAGCTCCACCCTGTTCCACGAGCTGTCCGAGTACCCCCCGCTGGTCGCCGACGGCGAGTGGTGGCGGGTGCTGACCAGCGGCTTCCTGCACTTCGGCCCCATCCACCTGCTTGTGAACATGGTGGCGCTGTGGTTCCTGCGGGACATGGAGCTGCTGCTCGGGCGCGGTCGGTTCGCCATCGTCTACCTGTTGTCGCTGCTCGGCGGCAGCGCGGCGCCTTACGTCTTCGGCGAGATAAGGGTCGAGGGAGCGGGCGCGTCTGGGGCCATTTACGGCCTGCTCGGCGGGCTGATAGTGGCTGTTCTGCGGCTCAAGCAGGACAAGCACGCGTTGATGAACGTCTTCGGCGTGCTGGCGGTGAACCTGGCGATCAGCGTGACCGTCCCGGGCGTGTCGCTGCTCGCGCACCTCGGCGGCTTGGCCGTCGGCGCGGCGGTCACCTTCGGCATGATCTACGCGCCCCCGCAGCAGCGCCGGGCGTGGCAGGTCAGCACCGTTGTCCTGGTGACAGCGGCGCTCATTGGGCTCTACGCGATCCGCACGGCGCAGATCGCCGAGGTGCTCGGGCTCTAGCGGCTACGTGCGCAGCCGGATCAGGTGGTCGACCACGTCCTGCGGGTCGGCTCCGAGGTCGAGGCGGCCGAGCAGGACCAGGTCCGGTTCGGCCGCGTTGTCCGCGTCGATCTCCAGCGCGCTGGACTCGCGGCCGAGCCTGCGGGTGCGCACCACCCGGACGTTGACCTCGCCCCAGCCCCACTGCTTGGCGCCGCGGACCCCCCGAAGGGTGATCCCCCGGGCGTCCGCGCTCAGCCGGGGTCGCAGCAGCGTGCCGAGCAACGCGAACAACCCGAGCAGGCCTGCGGCCGCGATCAGCAGCAGCATGCCCCTCGGGTCGTCGATCAAGGCCGCGACCAGCGCGGATGTGGCCGCCAGCAACCAGCCGACGGCCACCACCCTGGGCTCGGGAGCCCACTGCGCAGACCTGTCCTCGGGTGTCACGGGCATTCATCCACAGTAGTTATCCACATTGGGGACTACTTACATCCGTGTGGTTCAGTGACTGTCCGCTGAATGGAGCAGTCCCCGTCACCGGCCGTGGTGATAGACCGGATGGGGGGACCCGTGACCACGGTGTTGGCTGGTCAGCGCCACCGCATGGTCATCAGCAACCCGGAGATCATCAGGGCGAACCCGATGGCGAAGTTCCAGTTGCCGAGGTCGGCCATGAATGGGATCTTCTCGCCTGCGATGTAGTTCACGACCAGCCAGGCAAGGCCCAGCACCATGACGCCGAGCATCACGGTGATGTAGATCGGGTGTGACGGCCCAGCCTGCTTCACCTTCACAGGCGTGCGACGGTCGGCCGGTGGGGTGTACGCGGCCTTCTTGCGGACCTTGGACTTCGGCATGCTGTCCTCGCCTGACGTGGTGCGGTCGGGTGCGGGCGTGCTCGTGTTGGGACGACTCCCGCCGGTGCAACACGTTAACGTAGCTGAGCAGGTCGGCGAATCACCAGTCGCCAACGATGTTCGGATCCGCAGGCCGGAAGGAGCCTCGCGTGACAACGCTCGACACCGGTGGCCCGCCCGCTGGCGACCTGGTCGGCCCCGAGGAACCGCCCGCGCGGCCGGACCGGGTGCGGACCGTGGTGCGCGGCATCGGCGAGTTGCTGATCACCGCCGGCCTGGTCGTGCTGCTGTTCGTGGTCTACGAGGTCTACGTGACCGACATCGTTTCCGCAGGTAAGCAGCGTGAGGCGACCTCGCAGCTGGACACCGAGTGGAACGACGAGGCTCCGGCCGCACCCGAGCAGCAGCGGGTCGAGCGCTTCGACGGGCTCGGTGAGGGCGCCGGGTTCGCCAAGATGCACATCCCGTCCTTCGGCGCCGACTACGCGTTCACGATCATCGAGGGCACCACCGAGCGCTCCCTGGAGATCGGCCCCGGCCACTACAAGGGCACCGCGTACCCGGGCGAGCCGGGCAACTTCGCCGTCGCCGGTCACCGGGTCGGCAAGGGCGCCCCGTTCAACGACATCGACCTGCTGAACTCGTGCGACGCGATCGTGGTGGAGACCAGGTTCAACTGGTTCGTCTACCGGATGCTGCCCAAGAAGGACGAGGTCGGCGGCTGGGCGGACGGCAAGGGCACCGACCCGCGCTGCCAGGGCGTCGCCCCGCTCGGCGGCCCGTACACCGGCCTGGTCGGCCAGCAGATCGTCAACCCGAGCCAGGGCACCGTCATCGCCCCCATCCCCGGCCAGGCGGGCGATGCCCCCAGCGTCGGCGAGCGCGCGACGCTGATGACCCTGACCACCTGCCACCCCCGCTTCTCCGACCGGCAGCGGCTCATCGTGCACGCCGTCCTGGTCAAGCAGTGGGCGAAGGACCCGACCAAACCGGGCGAGACGCCGCCCGAGTTGAAGGAGACCAGCTGATGTACGGGTGGATCTGGCGCCACCTCCCCGGCCCGACCGCCGTGCGGGTGCTCACCGCCCTGGTCCTGGTCGCCGGGGTGGTCGCCCTGCTGATGCTGGTCGTGTTCCCCTGGGTCGAGCCCAAGCTGCCGTTCAACCAGGTCACCACCCAGTGATCCACCGCGGCTGATCGCGCCGCTGCTGGCGGAGCCCGCGGGGAAGTCGGGGGCGGACGGGGTCGCGCGGCGGGTAGGTTGGCCGCCATGCGCGTTCTCGTGGTCGACAACTACGACAGCTTCGTCTACAACCTCGTGCAGTACCTGGCGCAGTTGGGGGCCGAGTGCGAGGTCTGGCGCAACGACGCGCCTGAGTTGACTCAGGGCGATGTGCTCGACGGGTTCGACGCGGTGTTGGTGAGTCCGGGGCCGAGCACGCCGGAGCGGGCCGGGTACAGCGTTGACGTGGTCAAGCGGTGTGCGGAGAGCCGGGTACCGGTCCTGGGGGTGTGCCTCGGGCACCAGGCGATCGGGATTGCCTGGGGGGCGACTGTGACCCAGGCGCCGGAGTTGTTGCACGGGAAGACCAGTCAGGTGCACCACAACGGCGGGGGAGTGCTCGCGGGTCTGCCGGACCCGTTCACCGCGACCAGGTACCACTCGCTCTCGATCGTGCCGGACACGATCCCGGCTGACTTCGAGGTCACCGGGCGCACCGGGAGCGGCATCGTGATGGCCATGCGGCACCGCGAGCTGCCGGTGCACGGGGTGCAGTTCCACCCCGAGTCCGTGCTGACCGACGGCGGGCACCGGATGCTCGCGAACTTCCTCGCCGACGCCGGGTTCCCCGTACCGGCGGCGCGGGTGGACGAGTTGGAGCGCGGTATGCGCGAGCTGACCAAGGCGCTCGGCTAAGCAGCGGAAAGCAAGAGGCCCCCACCCGGTCAAGGGATGGGGGCCTCTTCGCGTGTGCGGCTACCTCGTCGGGAAGGTCGGGATCGTCGGCGAGTTGCGCGCCTTGCCGATCTTCACGCCGATGGTGGCGTCCTTGCCGATCTTGTCGCCGGGCTGCTGCTGCTGGTCGAGGATCTTGCCGACCTCGTCCGGGTCGTTGGTCAGCTCCTCGATCACGTTGAGCTGACCCGACCAGCCGCGCTGGCGCAGCAGGTTCTCGGCCTCGGCGCGGGACTTGCCCTCCAGGTTGGGCATCTCGATGTCGACCTTGTCGCCCTTGGAGACGCTCAGCGTGATCGTGGTGCCCTTGCGCGCCTTGCCGCTCTTGGGCGCCTGGTCGACGACCTCACCGGTCGGGCGGTCGGAGGAGACGTCCTTGCGCTGCGGGACGAACCCGGCTGCGGTCAGGTTCTTCGACGCGGTCTCGTAGTCCTGGCCGACCAGGTTGGTGACCTCGACGGTGTCCGGGCCCTTGCCGATCACCAGCTTGACCTGGGTGCCCGGGTTGACCTGCTGGCCGACCGGCGGGTTGGTCTCGACGACCTTGCCGACCTGCTTGTCGTCGTCCACCTCGACCTCGTCGACGGTCGCGACGACGCCCAGCTTGGCGTCCTGCAGGATCTGCTTGGCCTCGTCCTGGGTCTTGCCCGCGACGTCCGGCACGGCCACCTTGCCCGGCGCGGTGCCGACCTTGATGGTGATCCGGTCGCCCTTGCGGACCTCGGTGCCCGCGGCGGGCGTGGTGTCGACGACCTTGCCGATGTCGTCGGCGGCGCACGGTCCCGGCTGGCCGTCGGCGGTCTGCTCGCAGGCCACCGCCTCGCGCACGACCTGCAGGCCCTTGTTCGCCAGGGTGGCGTTGGCCTGCGCCTCCACCTGCTTGCGGACGTCCGGCAGCTGGAACACGTCCGCCGTCGCGGGTTTCTCCTTGCCGCCCAGCAGCAGGAACAGCAGCGCGATCAGGGCGGCGACGACCAGCGCGACCAGCACGATCAGCCAGGTCTTGCGCCGCTTGCGCTTGCGCTCGTCCTCGGCGTCGTAGGCGTTGTAATCGTCGTAGTCGTCCGAGAGCACCTCGGGCCGGTGGCGGCCGCGCACCTCGGGCTGCCGGTTCTGGCCCAGCACCGCGGTGCGGTCCTCGTCGGTCATCACCATCGGCGCCGCGGGGCGCTGGCCGGAGAGCACCCGGACGATGTCGGTGCGCATCTCCGCCGCCGACTGGTACCGGTTCGCCGCGCCCTTGGACATCGCCTTGAGCACGATCGCGTCCAGCTGCGGGCTGACCCTCGGGTTCAGCGCCGACGGCGGCCGCGGGTCCTCGCGCACGTGCTGGTAGGCCACGGCGACCGGGGAGTCACCGGTGAACGGCGGCTCGCCGGTGAGCAGCTCGAAGAGCACGCAGCCGGTGGCGTAGACGTCGGAGCGGTTGTCCACGGTCTCGCCGCGGGCCTGCTCCGGTGAGAGGTACTGGGCGGTGCCGATCACCGCGGAGGTCTGCGTGACCGCGACCTGGCCGTCGGCGAGCGCGCGGGCGATGCCGAAGTCCATCACCTTCACCGCGCCGGAGCGGGTGATCATCACGTTCGCGGGCTTGACGTCGCGGTGCACGATGCCGTGCCGGTGGCTGAAGTCCAGCGCGGCGCAGACGTCGGCCATGATCTCCATGGCGCGCTGGCCGGGCAGCGGTCCCTCGGACTTGACGATGTCGCGCAGCGTCCGCCCGTCCACGTACTCCATGACGATGTAGGGCAGCGGCCCGGTCTCGATGCGGGTCTCGCCGGTGTCGTAGACGGCCACGATCGCCGGGTGGTTGAGCGCGGCGGCGTTCTGCGCCTCGCGGCGGAACCGCTCCTGGAACTGCGGGTCGCGGGCCAGGTCCTGGCGGAGCACCTTCACCGCGACCTCGCGGCTGAGCCGGACGTCGCGGCCGCGGTGGACCTCGGACATACCGCCGTAACCGATCGTCTCACCGATCTCGTAGCGGTTCGAGAGCAGTCGCGGTGTGGTCATCGGTGCGTTGCCCCGCTCCTAGTCAATGTCCTGTCCCATCATGCCTGCTGTCCGACCACGCTCGTACCGGTCGTCGCTCATCCCGCGGGTCCGTTCTGCCTGCACCTGATTGTGACGGGCGCCCCGCGCGGGACCCGGCCGACTGGCGAGACTTCGACAACCACGCAGGTCGGCGCGTCCTGCGGGACCAGGCCGTCCTCGGTGAGCACCATCGGCGACACACCGAGCCGGGTCAGCTCCTCGGCCACCTCGTCCGCGGGCCGCTTGGCGTAGCGGGTCGGGATGATGGCGACCGTGTCGGCGTCCTCGCCCTCGGTGGGACGTGGGGTGCGCGTGGTGGGTTGCCCGGCGGGTGGGCCACCGGGTTCCTCGCTGTCGCCCGGCGCGACCTCGGTGGTGGTGCGCGGGGCGGGCTCGCCGGGCAGTTCGCCTGATCCGTCCGAGCTGAAGATAGCGGGGAGGCCGATCGCGAGGGCGACGATCAGCGCGATCGCCAGCACCGCGATGGCCACCCATAAGCCGCCCCGACCGGAGCGCTGCGGGTGCGGCTGGATCGCGAAACCGGTCGAACCGGGGTGCCCGGGTGGCGGCCCGACCGGGACGAGGCCCGGGTGGGTGCCGGTCGGCGGGGTGCGCACGCCGTGCCGCTGGGCCGCGGCGAGGGCGTACCCCGACGGCGCGGGCAGTGGCCTGCCCGCGCGGATCGCGGCGACCGCGGCGGCGAACTCGCCACCGCTGCCGTAGCGCTGCCTCGGGTCCTTGACCAGGGTCGCCTCGATCACCGCGCGCGCGCCCGGCGGGATGTCCGGTGGCAGCGGCGGCGGGATGTCGCGGATGTGCATCATCGCGACCGTCACCGCGTTCTCCGACAGGAACGGCCTGCGCCCGGTCAGGCACTCGTAGCCGACCACGGCGAGGGAGTACACGTCGCTCGCCGGTTCGGCCTCGTGCCCGAGGGCCTGCTCGGGGGCGATGTAGTGCGCGGTGCCCATGACCATGCCGGACCGGGTGACCGGTGCCGCGTCGGCCGCCTTCGCGATGCCGAAGTCGGTCAGCTTCACCACCCCGGTCGGGGTGATCAGGATGTTGCCCGGCTTCACGTCGCGGTGCACGTACCCGCGTTCGTGCGCGGCCTGCAGCGCGTGCCCGGCCTGCTCGAGGATGTCGAGCGTGCGCTCGGCGCCGATCCGGCCCTCCTTGGCCAGGATCGCGGCGAGCGGGTCGCCCTCCACCAGTTCCATCACCAGGTACGCGGTGTCCTGCGGCCCGTCGACGATGGACGCGGTCTCGCCGTAGTCGTGCACCGAGGCGATGCCCGGGTGGTTGATCGACGCGGTCGTGCGCGCCTCGGTGCGGAACCGGTGCAGGAACTCGGCGTCCCCGCACAGCTCCGGCTTGAGCACCTTGACCGCGACCTGGCGGTCGAGCCGGGTGTCGGCGGCCTCCCACACCTCGCCCATGCCGCCGACCGCGATCCGGCGGACGAGCCGGTAGCGGTCGGCGAGCAGTTGGCCCGAGGTGAACACGGCTCAGCCACCGCCAAGCGCGGCGGCGATGGTCGCCCGGCCGATCGCGGCGGACAGCTTGCCGCCGGTCGCGGCGACGTCCTGGCTCTCCACCACGACGGCGACCGCGATCTTCGGGTCGTCTGCCGGTGCGAACGCCACGTACCAGGCGAACGGCGGGGTGTTCTTCGGGTCGTTGCCGGTCTCGGCGGTGCCGGTCTTGGACGCGATGGTCAGCCCGTCGCGCTTGCCGTCGCCACCGGTCTTGCCCTCGGAGGCGACCATCATGTCGCGCAGCTGCCCGGCGGCGTCGCGGGACATGACCCGGCCGAGGCTGTCGGTGTCGAGCCGGGAGATCTCCGAGAGGTCCGGCGCCAGCACCGACTTGACCAGCTGCGGGCGCATCCGCTCGCCGCCGTTGGCGATGGTGGCCACGATCTGCGCGTTCTGCAGCGGGGTGAGCCGCACGTCGCGCTGGCCGATGCCGGTCTGCATCAGCGCGGCCTTGTCGCCGACGCTCATGCAGGCGGTGGCCGGGCCGATGCAGGACTGCTCGACGCGCATCGGCACCGTCAGGTCGGACTCGCCGATGCCGAACTCGGCCGCCTGCTTGCCGACCTTCTCCGGCCCGAGGTCGCCTGCCAGCTGCGCGAACGCGGTGTTGCACGACAGCGACAGCGCGACCTCCATCGACACCCCGTTGGGCGTGCCGTTGCAGAAGCCGCGGTTGTAGTTGCGCAGCTCCGAGCCGCCGACCTGCAAGCGGTCGGTGGAGGTCACCTGGTCGTCCTTGGACTTGCCGTCCTCGAGCGCGGCGGCGGCGATGACCAGCTTGAACGTCGAGCCGGGCGCGTAGGTCTCGGAGACGGCCCGGTTGAGCATGGGCTTGCGCTTGTCGGCGTTGTAGTCCTTCCACGCCTTCTCCTGCGCGGCACCGTCGTGCGCGGAGAGCGTGTTCGGGTCGTAGGACGGGGTGCTGACCATGGCCAGGATCTCGCCGGTCTTCGGGTTCAGCGCCACGACCGAGCCAGCGAACCCGGCCTTGGCCATCGCGTCGTACGCGGCGGTCTGCGCCGCCGGGTTGATGGTCAGCTCGATGTTGCCGCCGCGCGGGTCGCGACCGGTGATCAGGTCGGACAGGCGGCGCACGAACAGCCGGTCGTCGGAGCCGTTGAGGATCTCGTCCTCGGCGCGCTCCAACCCGCCCGCGCCGTAGCGCACCGAGTAGAAGCCGGTGACGGGGGCGAAGGTAGGGCCAGCGGTGTACTGGCGCAGGTAGCGCAACCGGTCGTTGGTCGGCAGCACCGTCGCCAGCATCTGCGCCTGGTTGTTGGCGCCCCTGGCGAGGATCTTGCCGCGCTCGCGGGAGTACTCCTCCAGCAGGACGCGCTGGTTGCGCGGGTCCTCGCGGTAGTCGTCGGCCTTGATGATCTGGATGTAGGTGGCGTTGGCCAGCAGCAGGATGATCATGCCGAGCATGGCGAGGCCGACCCGGCGCAGCGGGGTGTTCATGTCGGCCGCTCCACCATCACCGTGTGCGCCTCCGCGATCGGGGCCTGGGGCACCGGCCGGGGCCGTGCGCCGGTCTGCGGCCTGCGCGCGGCGTCGGAGATCCGCAGCAGCAGGGCGATCAGCACGTAGTTGGCCAGCAGCGAGGAACCCCCGTAGGACAGGAACGGCGCGGTGATGCCGGTCATCGGGATGAGCTTGGTGACGCCGCCGACGACCACGAAGACCTGCATGATCAGCAGGAAGGACAGGCCACCGCCGAGCAGCTTGCCGAAGGTGTCGCGCACGGCGAGCGCGCTGCGCATGCCGCGCAGCGCCAGCACGGTGTAGACCAGCAGCAGCGCGGCGAGGCCGATGAAGCCGAGCTCCTCGCCGATCGCGGCCGCGATGAAGTCGGTGTTGGCCAGCGGCACCAGTTCCGGGCGGCCCGCGCCGAGGCCGGTGCCGCCGACCCCGCCGGTGCCGAGCCCGAACAGCGCCTGGGCGATCTGGTAGCCGCCGCCCGCGTCGGCGTAGGTGGCCAGCGGGTCGAACCAGTTCGCCACGCGCTGCTGCACGTGGGTGAACAGGTTGTAGGCCACGACCGCGCCGCCGACGAACAGCGTCAGCCCGAGCACCACCCAGACCGCGCGCTCGGTGGCGACGTAGAGCATCACCAGGATGGTGCCGAAGAACAGCAGCGAGGTGCCGAGGTCCTTCTGGAACACCAGGACGCCAAGCGAGACCGCCCACGCGAACACGACCGGCCCGAGGTCCCTGGCGCGCGGCAGGTCGACGCCGAGCACCCGGCGACCGGCCGCCATGAACAGGTCCCGTTTGGACACCAGGAACGCGGCGAAGAACACCAGCAGCAGGATCTTGGCGAACTCACCCGGCTGCAGCGAGAACGGCCCGGCCTTGAGCCAGATCTTGGCGCCGTTGATGGTCGGCGCGATGACGCTGGGCAGGAACGCGGGCAGCGCCAGCAGGACCAGCCCGACCAGGCCGAAGGTGTAGCTGTACTTGGTGAGCGTGCGGTGGTCCTTGACCACGATCAGCACGGCCAGGAACAGCGCCAGCGCGACCGTGGTCCACAGGATCTGCTTGGGCACGTCGTTGTTGATCTCCCGGCCCGCGCGCAGCGCCTTCTCGGTCATCGCCAGGTCGATCCGGTAGATCATGACCAGGCCGAGGCCGTTGAGCAGTGCGACGCACGGCAGGATCAGCGGGTCCGCGTAGGGCGCGAACTTGCGCACCGCGACGTGCGCGACGGCGAAGAGCCCGAGGAAGGCCAACCCGTACCAGAAGATGCGCAGCGTCAGCTGCTGCTCCTGGTTGGCCTCCACGAGCATCAGCGCGGCGGAGACCACGAAGGCGGCGAACCCGAGCAGCAGCAGCTCGGTGCCGCGCCTGGTCGGCGCCGCGGGGTCGTTGCTCGCGCTGCTCTGCCCGGCCGCCGGACCCGCGCCCTGCTGGACCGGAGATCCCATCAGCCGCCGCCCTTGTCCTCGTCCCGCGGGTTGCGGCAGTTGACGCCCGGCTCCGGCTGGACCTGCTCGGAGGTCTGCGCGGTGCTGGTCCCCGGCAGGGTGGGCAGCGTCGTGGTGGTGGCCTGGTCGGTGGTCGGGACCACCGGCGTCGTCGTGGTCGTGTCGGTCGGCTGCCCCGGCGGGGTACCCGGGTCCGTCGTTGTCGTCGGCGGCGTCGTCGAGGTCACCAGGGTGTCGCAGTCGGGCAGCCCGAACTTGGTGCGCAGACCGCGGACGAACTCCCGCGCCTCGACGATGTTGCCGAACGTGTTGTTGCCGTTGCGGACCTCTTCCTTGCCGAACTGCTCGAGGTCGTCGACGTAGAACTTGCCGCAGGCCGCCGCGTTCGGGTCGCAGGAGCCCTGCAGCTGGCTGTTGAGCGAGAGGCCGAGCACGCTGCCGCGCACTCCCTGGAAGATCGCGATCTCCCCGCCGTCGCCCTCACCGACGAAGTACTGGTTGTTCACCCAGATCCTGGCCGCCACCGCGCCCGCGCCGAGCAGCACGAGCAGCAACAGCAGCCCGACCACCAGCCGCACGCGCTTGCGCCGCTTGACCTTCGGGTCCGGCGGCGGGGGCTGCTCGACCTTCCTCGGCTCCGGCCGGGGGGTGGTCATCGCGCTCGCCCTGGAGGCGGCCGAGTCCGGCGGCGGGGTCTCGTCCGAGCCGTTGCCCGCGGCGCCGCCGACGATCGGGTGGTTGTCCCCGTAGTCGACGTCGACCACATCGGCGATGATCACGGTCACGTTGTCCGGACCACCGCCGCGCAGCGCCAGCTCGATCATCCGGTCCGCGCACTCCTGCGGGTCCGGGATCTGGATCGCCTCGGACAGCGTCTCGTGGCTCACCGGCCCGGACAGCCCGTCGGAGCACAGCAGGTACCGGTCGCCGGGGCGCGCCTCGCGCACCGTCAGGCTCGGCTCGACCTCGTGCCCGGTCAGCGCCTTGAGCAGCAGCGACCGCTGCGGGTGCGTCGCGGCCTCGTCCTCGGTGATCCGACCCTCGTCGATCAGCGACTGGACGAAGGTGTCGTCGTGGGTGATCTGGCTGAACTGGCCGTTGCGCCGCAGGTACACCCGCGAGTCGCCGACGTGCACCAGCCCGATCCGGTTACCGGCGAACAGGATCGCCGACAGCGTCGTGCCCATCCCGTCGAGGTCCGGGTCGCTGGCCACCAGCTCGGCGATCGCGCCGTTGCCCGCGAGCGTCGCCTCGCGCAACTGGCCGAGCAGGTCCTCACTGGGCTCGTCGTCGTCGAGCGGCGCGAGCGCGGCGATCACCACCTTGCTGGCGACCTCACCGGCGACGTGCCCGCCCATCCCGTCGGCGAGTGAGAGCAGGCGGGGACCCGCGTACACGGAGTCCTGGTTGTTGGAACGCACCAGGCCCCGGTCGCTGCGGGCCGCGTAACGAAGAACAAGGGTCATGAGCGCAGCTCGATCACCGTCTTGCCGATACGGATCGGGACACCAAGTGGCACCCGGAGGGGTTGGGTGACCTTAGCCCGGTCAAGGTAGGTCCCGTTCGTCGAGCCCAGGTCTTCCACGTACCAGTCCGTCCCGCGCAGCGACAACCTCGCGTGCCTGGTGGAGGCGTAGTCGTCGTCGAGCACCAACGTCGAGTCGTCGGCCCGCCCCATCATGATCGGTCTGCCGTCGAGGGTGATCCTGGTCCCCGCCAGCGCGCCGTGCGTCACCACCAGCTGCCTCGGCGCCTTGCCGCGCATCTTCGCCGCGGTCGACTTGCGGAAGCCGGGCACCGCGACCCGCAACCCCGACGCGGCGTAGAGGTCCGAGCGGACCACCCGCAACGCGGCGAGCACGAACAGCCACAGCAGGGCGAGGAACCCCGCTCTGGTCAGCTGCATCACCAACTCAGGCACTTGTCGCGACCGCTCCGCTTCTAGGGTGTCCACCGTCGAGCCGTGGTCATCGGGTGACGACCACAGCGCACAGTGTCCAACTCGACGTGAGGACTGCCCAGGGTGACCCCCGGACAGCCCTCGTTGAGACGTCTGGCCGACCTCGTTCGTTGCCTCGCGCGACTCGAGCTTCCCCGACCCGAGGGCGCCCGACCACGGGACGAGCGCCTGGCGAGCCCGCTGCGTCAGCCCTGGGTGCGGAACACCAGCGACGAGTGGCCGATCCGCACCACGTCGCCGTCGGCGAGCTGCCAGGTCTGCACCGGTGTGCCGTTGACCGTGGTCCCGTTGGTCGACCCGAGATCGGCCAGGGTCGCGCTCTGCCCGTCCCAGGTGATCTCCAGGTGCCTGCGCGAGACCCCGGTGTCGGGCAGCCGGAAGTCGGCGTCCTGGCCGCGACCCACCACGTTCCCGCCCTGCTTGAGCGAGTAGTTGCGGTTCGAGCCGTCGTCGAGCTGCAGGCTCGCCGAGAGCTGCCGCGGACCGGTCTGCACCGCGGGCGGCGCGTACCCGCCCTGCTGCTGCTGGCCGTACGGGTCCTGGCCGTAACCACCCTGCTGCTGACCGTAACCCTGGTCGTAGCCGCCCTGCTGGCCGTAACCGGCCTGCTGCTGGCCGTAACCCTGGTCGTACCCACCCTGCTGGCCGTAACCCTGGTCGTACCCCGCCTGCTGCTGGCCGTAGCCACCCTGCTGCTGGGCGTAACCCTGGTCGTACCCACCTTGCTGCTGGCCGTAGCCTGGCTGCTGCTGACCGTAACCCTGGTCGTAGCCGCCCTGCTGCTGCTGGCCATAGCCCTGGTCGTAGCCGCCGCCTTGCTGGGGCTGCTGCTGGCCGTAGCCGTGACCGTAGTTGGGATCGTTGCCGTACTGGCCCTGGCCGTACCCGTATTGCTGCTGTCCGTACGGGTCGCCGTCAGGCGCCTGGCCGTAGCCGGGGGGCTGGCTCATGGATCGGTCTCCTGCGTTGCGGGGTTGTGCCGGCCGTCTGCCTGCCTGGTGGCCTGCACCGCCGCCGGAAGGACTGGCCTTCACGTCGGGGTCGACGGTCGAGCGGGTTCGGAACTGTCCGGTGTGCAGCGCGTCGGAGCGCTCCAAGGAGACTACGACGTCTCCGTAGGTATCCCATCCGTGCTCGGTGAGATGCTCGGCCACGCAGTCCGCCAACAGCGCCCTCATGCGGTCCTCGTCACCAGCGAAGTTCTGGTGGTCGGCAGGACCCAACTGCACCACGTAGTGGTTGGGAGCCAACAACCGACCACCCGCCAACTCGCGGATGTTGTCCTCGCTCTCGCGCTGCAGCGCCTGCGCGACCTCCTGCGGCACCACGTTGCCACCGAACACGCGCGCGAAAGTGCTGCCCACGACGTCCTCCAGCTTGCGGTTCAACCGCTGGCCGATGCCCATGGGTCCTCCTTCCCGCCCGTGCTCCTGGACCGATCGTATCCGGGCGCGCCATGCAGGACACGGGTATGTGCGAACCAGGTTTTCGGGCGTGCTAGTGTTCTCCACGTTCCGAGAGGGACACCACCACTCGGGCGAGTGGCGGAATGGCAGACGCGCACGGTTCAGGTCCGTGTGTCCGAAAGGACGTGAGGGTTCAACTCCCTCCTCGCCCACGACCGACGGCCGATCTGTGTTCACGGAGAGCGTGAACCGGGTCGGTCGTCATTGTATCTGGGGGGCGACCCCCCAGACCCCCACGGTGCGGTGGTTGAGGTGGGTGAGGTGGGTGTCCCTCCCTCCCTCCCTCCCTCCCTCCCTGTCTTCCCCTCTGCTGTCTCTCCTGTCTCTTGGTCTCCCCTCTTGGTTGGTGGGGGTGGTTTCTTGATCGGGTGGGGAGTTGATCAATTGTGGGGAATTGGTGACGGGGTGGGGGTGGGGTTTGCGGGGGGCATTGGGGATGGGGTGATCTTGGGGGAGTTGTGATTGTGGGTGGGCGTTGGGGGACTGTGGGTAGTGGGGGTGGGGTGGGGGGTTGGTGGGGGTCACCCGGACGGCCGCATAGTGGGGGTGAAGTCGGGATGTCGGTCGTCGACCGGTTACCGACCGTCTGGCGCCGCCGGTCGCAGGAGGGCGGTTCTGGGGTCTTAAACGTCCGTGCCCAACTGGTACTCAATTGAAGTACCGATTCGAACACCTCGTCAGCTCGGCAGCGGGCAGGCCTCGGGGTGGCAGCGAAGGGCGGAAGTTCGTGACCGGCATTCCTGGGCGCACTGCGGTAACCGAGAGCCTGAAGGCACTGCCCGCGCAGCTGACGCCGCCGGTGGAGCTGCCCGCCGGGGTGCACGAGCTCGCGGTCGCCGCCGCCGCCGCGCTCGGCTGGGACGGGACCGTGCTGCCGGAGATGACGCTGCACGGCCGCCGCGTGTGCCTGGTCGTCGACCTCAAGGCCGATGTGCACGCCGAGCGGATCTGCCTGGGTCAGGAGCCGGTGACCGACCGGGCCAGCGTGTCCACTTGGGCGTGGCCGGAGCTGCACGGCCGGGTGCCCGAGCCCGCGGTCCGCATCGTCGGCGCCATCGCGGTCGCCAGGCACTGGCGGACCGGCCTGGCCAACGCGGTGCCCTTCCTGCGCTACGGCGACACGGCGATGGTGCTGCCCACCTCCGCCGTCCTGACCCACGACTACCTGGCCAACTGCCTGCCCCGCTCCCGCGCCTACGGTGTCGCGATCGTCAGCGCGGAGCCGGACGCGAAGGTCGAGCTGGACCTGCCCGGCCGCCAGGACCGCGCCTTCCCCGAGGTCGACGCCCTGTACCGCTGGGTCAGCGAGCTGGCGTACGACCAGATCCTCGACGGCGCGGCGGCCACGAGCTGATCGCTGTAGGGTCGGCCGCATGCGACTGGTGATCGCGGGTGGCCACGGCAAGATCGCGCTGCACCTCACCGGGCTCGCCGCCGACCGGGGCGACACGGTGATCGGCATCGTCCGCAATCCCGAGCACGTCAACGACATCCGCGACCGCGGTGGCGACGGTGTCGTGCTCGACCTGGAGACCGCGACGGCCGAGCAGGTCGCCGCGGTGCTGGCGGGTGCTGATGCCGTCGTCTTCGCGGCGGGAGCCGGTCCGGGCAGTGGGATCCCGCGCAAGGACACCGTCGACCGGGCCGCCGCGGTGCTGACCGCCGAGGCGACGCAGGTGGCGGAAGTGCGGCGCTACCTGCAGATCAGCGCTATGGGACTGGGTCGCGCGTCCGACGACGAGGTCTTCTCCGCTTACCTGGCCGCGAAAGACGCCGCCGAGCGGGACCTGCGCGACCGCGATCTCGACTGGACGATCTTGCGCCCCGGCAGGCTCAGTGACGACCCGCCCACCGGTCGGGTGTCGCTCGCCGAATCCGTCTCCCCCGGCGTGGTGAGCCGCGCCGACGTTGCCGCCGTGGTGGTGGCGTTGCTCGACGAACCCGCGACCGCGCGCTTGACGTTGGAACTCGTCGGCGGTGACGTGCCCGTCGCCCAGGCCGTCGCGGCGGTCAGCTGATCGGGCCGAGAACCCTGTCTGTGTAAGGGTTTCGGAACAGGCCACCGGGATCCACTTCAGACCGGATCCGTGCGAAGTCGTCGAACCTCGGGTAGCGGCCACGCAGTTTCTCGGCGTCAAGCGTGTGCATCTTGCCCCAGTGCGGTCGTCCGCCGACGGAGTCGACGATCGACTCGAAGAGGGCGAAGTACGCGCGGTACGGCATGCCCCGGTACTGGTGGATGGCGATGTACGCCGAGTCCCGGTCGTACGCGGTCGACAGCCAGATGTCGTCGCGCGCGGCCACCCGCACCTCGACGGGGAACATCACCGGTTCGGCCAACTGGGGGACGCGGGCGCGGAGTTCGGCGAGCACCTCCGCAAGTGCCTCGCGGGGGATCGCGTACTCCGACTCGACGAACCGCACTCGTCTGCTCGTCACGAAAACCTTGTGCGACACATCGCTGTAAGAGCGCGGAGATAGCACTGACGCCGACAACTTGTTCAGTGGTCTAACCAATTGCGGTGCGAACCGGCCGATCTTGCACAAAGCGCCGAAGGCGCCGTTTTCCATGATCTCGTACTCGAAGAACCGGCGGGCCGGGCTGAGCGGTCGTGGGCGAGCGCCGACCGGTAGGCGGTTGTTGCGCTTCGTCAGCGCTTTCCGCCCGTATGGGAACCAGTAGAACTCGAAGTGGTCGTTGTCCGCGCAGTTCTCGTCGAGCCGCTCCAGCACCTGGTCCAGCGGCTCCGGCTGCTCAGCGGCTGCCAGCACGAACGCGGGCTCGGTGCGCAGCGTGACCATGGTGATCACACCGAGTGCGCCGAGCCCGATCCTGGCCGCCGCGAACAGGTCTGGGCGCTCGGTCGCCGAGCACCGGACCGCGGTCCCGTCCGCCAGCACCAGTTCCAGGGCGCTGACCTGCGTCGCGATCCCGCCGAGCCGGGCGCCGGTGCCGTGCGTACCGGTGGAGATCGCGCCCGAGATGGTCTGCGCGTCGATGTCGCCGAGGTTGGCCAACGCGCGACCGCGCCGGTCGAGTTCGGTGTTGAGCGCCGCCAGCGTTGTGCCGGACCGGACGGTGACGTCGGCACCGTCGACGGCGACCACGCCGGTCCAGTTCGAGAGGTCGATCGCCACGCCGTGGGCGGCGCCGACGGCGGTGAACGAGTGGCCGCTGCCCCGCGCCCGCACGGTCGACCCGCGCTCGGCGGCGGAGGTGATCGCCGCGCTGATCCCGGCGACGTCGGCCGGTGAGTGGATCTCCGCGGCCGTGGCCGACTCGGTGCCCGCCCAGTTGCGCCAGGCCAGCGGGGTGTCCTGTGCCATCGCACCTCCCTTGTCGGAACGTTAAGTGAAACGACTTCACATTTCAAGGCCGGATGCCGTACGGTTGTCCTGTGCGCACCACACGGGACCGCCTCGACACCGCGACCAAGCACCTCGACCCCCCGGTCGCGGTGGTCGACCTGGCCGCGTTCGACCACAACGCCGACGACCTCGTCCGCCGCGCCGGTGGCCACCCGATCAGAGTCGCCAGCAAATCCGTGCGTTGCCGCTATCTGCTCGAACGTGTGCTGCGCCGCCCCGGGTTCGCCGGGGTGATGAGCTACGCGCTGCCGGAGGCGCTGTGGCTGACCCGGGTCTGGGCGGGCACCGACCTCGCGGACACCGACATCCTGCTGGCCTACCCCACCGTCGACCACTCGGCGCTGCGCGCGCTCGCCGCCAATGCCGACGCCCGCGCGCGGATCTCGTTGACCGTCGACTCCGTCGACCACCTCGACCTCATCGATGCCGCGCTCGGCGCCGACCACCCGGAGATCCGGCTGTGTCTGGAGCTCGACGTGTCGTGGCGGCCGGTGCTGGGCAGTGACAAGGTCCACATCGGGGCGCGCCGCTCGCCGGTGTTCACCCCGCGCCAAGCCGCCGAGTTGGCCGCCGCCGTCGAGGCGCGGCCGGGGTTCCGGCTGGTCGGGCTCATGGGGTACGAGGGCCAGATCGCCGGGATGGGCGACGCGCCGTCGGGCAAGCCGCTGCTGGGCACCGCGTTGCGCTGGGTGCAGCGGGGGTCCGCGCGGGAGTTGGCGTCGCGGCGGGAGGCGGCTGTCGCCGCGGTGAACGCGGTGCGGCGCTTGGAGTTCGTCAACGGCGGCGGCACCGGGAGCATCGAGTCGACCAAGCGCGACACCTCGGTGACCGAGATCGCCGCGGGCTCGGGGTTGATCGGGCCCGGCCTCTTCGACCACTACACCCGGTTCACCCCGCGCCCCGCTGTCCTCTTCGCGGTACCGGTCGTCCGCCGCCCGGCGCCGGGTATCGCCACCCTGCTCGGCGGTGGCTACCTGGCGTCCGGACCGGCCAACCGGGACCGGCTGCCGGTGCCGCACCTGCCGGAAGGACTACGCCTGTTGACGATGGAGGGGGCGGGGGAGGTGCAGACCCCGGTCACGGGACCCGGGGCCGACCAGCTCCGCATAGGGGATCGGGTCTGGTTCCGCCACGCCAAGGCGGGTGAACTCGCCGAGCGGTTCGCCGAGTACCACCTGGTCGACGGGGAGCGCGTGGTCCAGACGCTCCCCACCTACCGCGGTGAGGGGCACAGCTTCGGCTAGCTGTCCTGCCCGACCGCCTTCATCTGACCGGACAGGTAGCTGCGCACCACCATCTTGGCCTCGGCGATCACCGCGGCCTCGGGGAACAGCTTGCGCCGGAACGCCAGGTTCAGTATCCCGTCGGCGATCTCGTTGGCGACCGCCACCGGCAACCGGATGTCCTCGAACGGGATGGCGAAGCGGTCGGCGAGGAACGAGGCCAGGTTCTCCGCGATCACCGTGTTGTTGTCCCGCTCGCCGTCGATCAGCCGCAGGTCGACCACGTCGCCGAACCGGATCCGGCTGAACCCCGGTACCTCGCGGTACATCCGCACGTAGCTGTCGAAGATCAGGTCGGCGCCGTCCCACCAGTGCTCGAGGTGCGCCTCGTCGAGCCTGCGGCCGATCTCGGTCATGAAGTGGTCCAGGTTGCGCTGGGTCAGCGCCTGCACGACCGCCCGCTTGTCCGGGAAGAACTGGTAGAGCGAACCGACCGCCACACCTGCGCGTTCGGCGATCAGAGTGGTGGTCACCCCGTCGTAGCCGAGTTCGTCGACCAGCTCCGCACAGGCCTCGAGCATCCGTTGCACGCGCTTGGCGCTGCGCTGCTGCACTGGCTGGCGGCGGAGTGGGGTAGGGCTGGCCACAGCGTCTCCTCCTGGATCGCAGACGTTCATCTTGCCCGTCCAACGACTGAGGGAGACGCACGAAATGGCCTCGTCGCCACTTCTGGCGGCGAGTTTCGGTACTACTGCTCAGTAGTACCCGGTTGGAGCCGCGGACCGGTGCCGGTCGGGGACGCGAGAAAGCACATCAGCACCGGTCCGCGGAGTGCGCGGGGGCGGTCGGGCCGCCCGGGATCGACGGTCTGGGCTCCGCGGCGTCCGGGGGAACGGCGGAACCCAGACCGCCTGCCTAGCGCGCGCTCGCGGTGAGGCGGCGCGACTTGCGGGTGCCGCCGTCGGCCTTGGGGCGCGCGGTGTGCTGGGGCGCCAGGCCCCCGGCGACGAGGTGTTCGTAGGCGGCCCGCCAGACCGAGCAGGGCGCCTTCTGCTGGCGCCACCGGCTCGAGCAGGTCGGGCAGTTGCCCTTGGCGTCGGGCTCGTGCGCGGTCAGCATCGACCGCCAGCCCTCGGTCAGCCGCGGCAGCTCGGAGCGGGCGACGGACAGCAGCGACGGGGCGTCGGCCCGCTTCGCCAGTTCGGTGAGCATGTCCAGCCGCTCCCAGACGGCGCTGCGCAGGACCTGGCCGAGTATCTCGTCCACCTCAACGTCACCGTTACCTTTCCGCCTGCTCGGCGGCTTCGCGGAGGGCGTCGCGCAGTTGGCCGAGTTGGCCACTGGAGAGCACCGCCGTCTCACCGGGTGGCCCGACCAGGACCACCTTGTTCTTCTCCACCAGCACGGTCAGGCACCGGTCGCGGTTGATCACGTCACCGCACGCGATGCGCCAGACCCTGCGCTCACCGACCGAGCCGTGCAGCACGCCGCGGAAGTCGCGGCGGCCGTCGGCGGGACCGTCGACGTGGTGCTCCGCCCGCCTCGGCTGCGGTGCCACCAGCGGGCTCGGAGCCGACCTGAGCAGTTCCACGTTCCCGGTTTCCCTCCGTGCTCGTACGCTTACAACGAACTACATTGATGCGTGCGGAACGGGATTGGAGCGTCACAGCGCCGATCGGTGCTCGTTTCACGGTGAGCGGTCGGGGGAGTTCGGTCGGGCCGATCAGGTTCGGCGAACGGCCCTTCTCGCCGCCTGTGAAGTGCGCTTACTCTGCGGTTGACGCCCGGCGGAGCGTGAGAGGGGCGGAATGAACTCCATCGGATCACCGAGTTCTCCCATTTCTTCGGACACCTGGGAGGAGGCGGAGATGCGGGCCGCGCTCGCCGCGCGGGAGGTCAGTTCCGTCTACCGGTTGCTCCGCCGCACTGGCGTGTCGCAGCGCCAGATCGCCGCGATGACCGGCCAGTCGCAGTCCGAGGTGTCGGAGATCCTCAAGGGTCGTCAGGTGATGGCCTACGACGTGCTCGCCAGGATCGCCGACGGACTGGGTGTCCCTAGGGGATACATGGGTCTCGCTTACGACGAGGTCACCGCGGTCCGGGTGGCGGTGACACGTGAGGCCGCGCAGCCTGAGGAGAGCGAAGAGGTGAAGCGTCGGGAGTTCCTGGCACACGCGGCCGCCGTCACGGTGGGCGCGAACGTGCTGGGCAACAACTCCGGGTCGTGGGTCGCCAACCCCGTCCAGACCCCCGCGCCCGGTCGGATCGGCATGACCGACGTGCGCCAGGTGGAGGCGGCGACCAGAGCGCTGCGCTCGCTGGACTACCAGTACGGCGGCGGCTTCTGCCGCGACGCCGTGGTCGCGCAGCTGTCCTGGGGTCAGCAGATGCTCGGCGCCTCCGGGCCCGAGCACGTCAAGCAGCGGCTGCACGTGGCCCTGGCCGACCTGCACAACCTGGCCGGGTGGACCTCGTTCGACATCGGCCTGACCGACTCGGCCCGCAACCACTTCGGCAAGGCGCTGGAGCTGGCGAAGGCGGGCAAGAGCGAGCCGCTGGTGGCCAACATCCTGTACCGGATGGGCCGGGTCTACCTGCACAAGGAGTCGCCGGACGACGCGCTGAAGATGTTCCAGCTCGGCCAGATCGCCGCGCAGGAGTCCGGTTCCGAGCTCGCGGTGGCGGTGATCTGCGCCAACCAGGCCTGGGCCTACGCGCTGATGGGGCACAAGGACCAGACCATGAAGCTGATCGGCAGGACCCGCGACGAGTTCGCCCGCGCCGACCACGCCAAGGCCGAGGACTGGGTCCGCTTCTTCAACGAGACCGACGTCTACGCCATGATCGGCACCGTGCACACGGTGTTGGCGCAGACCACCGACCCGACGCACACCAAGTTCGCCATCCCGGCGCTGACCAAGGCCATCGACTCCTACGGCGACGACTACGCCCGCAGCCGGGCCTTCAACCTCAGCGCGCTGGCCACCAACCACATGCTCGAGGGCGACATCGACCACGGTGCCAAGGTCGGCAGGGCCGCGGTGGACCTGGCCGAGTCGCTGAAGTCGACCCGGGTCAAGGACCGGCTCAAGCCGCTGCTCAACGAGGCGAGCAAGCGGCGCAACAACGCCGACGCGCGTGATCTTGCCGAGCAGATCATCAATCTCAGCGTGGCCTGACCGGCGTGCCGGGGGTCATCAGGGCTGTGGGGACCGATGGCCACCGAGGGGTTGTTCACCAGGGAGAACCTGGCCACCGCGTTGGCGGCCGTGTGCTCGCGGGTCGGGGTCGACCCGACCGGGGCGCGGCTGCTGCGCTTCACCAACAACGCCGTGTACTGGCTGGCCGACGCCCCGGTGGTGGTCCGCATCGTCGGCTCGGTCGCGCTGCGGCACCGGGTGCACAAGGTGGTCCGGGTCGCCGAGTGGTTCGCCGACAACGACGTGCCCGCGGTCCGGTTGACGCCCGGGATCCAGCAGCCGGTCTGCGTCGGCGACTACGCCGCCACGGTCTGGGACGCCGTCCCCGAGCACGCGGTCCGGCCCCGAGCCGGTGACCTCGCCCGGCTGCTGCGGGTGGTCCACGCGCTCCCGGAACTGCCGGCGCTGCCGGAGTGGGACCCGCTCGACGACGTGCGCAGGCGGTTGGGCGAGGCGGAGGGGCTCGGCGACGGCGACCTGGCGTTCCTGCGGGCCAGGGTCGACGAGGTCGACGACCGGCTGCGGGCGCTCAGCTTCCCGCTGCCCAGGGGTCTGGTGCACGGCGACGCCCACCTGGGCAACCTCATCCCGACCCCGGCCGGGCCGGTCCTGTGCGATTTCGACTCCAGCTGCCTCGGGCCGCCCGAGTGGGACCTGACGCCGCTCGCCGTGGGGGTCAGCCGGTTCGGCGAGCCCGCCGCGCGGTACCGGGAACTGGTCGAGGGCTACGGCTTCGACGTCACTCTGTGGAGTGGTTTTTCGGTACTTCGCGAAGTACGCGAGCTCAAGCTCATCACCAGCGTCCTGCCGATCATGAACAGCAGTCCCGAGGTGCGTCCTGAGCTGCTGAGACGGCTGCGGGACTTCCGCACCGGCGATACCTCGGCGCGGTGGGCGCGTTACCGCTAGCGAGCCCTTACGACCGGATGGCGGTATCCCGGTGGGTAACGGACTGCGCATTGTGAACGACGACAGGGTCAGCGGGCCGGATGAAGTGCACGGATACCGCACCTGGTCACTATCCGTGTCGGCTCCACGCGAGGTGCTCATGTTCCGGTACCGGCGACGCGCCCTGGCTTCCGCCCGTGCTCTCGACCAGGCGGTGAACAGTCAGCTGGCCTGCGTGGCCCGGCTGCCGGAGGACGCCCGCCGCCGCTCCGCCGACCACCTCGCCGAGCTGGTCACCCTCGCCCAGGCCTACCGCGCGTACGCGCGGGGCTGGATCTCCTACCGCGAGCTGGAGAACCGGGGCCGGATCGCCACCGCGCGGCTCTCGCACCTGCGGTCCCCGCACCCCGCGGCCGCGCACCTCACCGAGCGGGACTGACCACTCGGCGTTCCTCCGTTCGGCCCACCTCGGGTCGGTCATCCGGTTGCTCTTGATCGTCAGCTCGGCGCTGAACGGCCCGAACGGGCGACGAACGCCCGGCCTGCCTGTGGATAACCCACCCCAATCCATCCACAACTGTGGACAACTCGGTGTGGATTACTCGGGGGTTCTGGGGATAGCCGAGCGGATCCCCAGGTCAGGACACGGGGGCGCGGGTGAGCACGACGGCGAAGCCGAAGGCCAGTCCCATGATCGCCAGTTCCACCCCGGCCCACGCGACCAGCGCGGTGCCCCGGTGCGCGGTGATGGCGGGCAGCAGCCGCCAGCGGATCTTGGCGCCCAGCGCGGCCAGCGCGACCAGGCAGCCGAGTTTGAGCAGCACCAGCACGCCGTAGCGGGTGCTGACCAGCGCCTCGAACAGCGGCGTGTGCGGGTTGACCGCGAGCTCGACCGCGCCGTTGAACACCCCGGTCAGCGCGACGACGACCAGGCAGATCGTCGCGAGCTTGGAGAAGCGCGGCAGCGCGTGCGCCAGGAGGGTCCGGTTCGCGGCGAGCAGCACGACCACCGCGCCGAGCCCGCCGGTCCACGCCGCCGCCGACATGACGTGCAGTTCCATCGAGATCATGGTCAGGTCGTGCCACCGCCAGTTGGTGGCGTGCCCGGTGACCGGGAGCGGCAGCAGCGCGAACAGCGACACCGCGGCGCGCAGTTCGGCGGGCACCGACTCGCCGACGCGCACCGACCAGAGCGACAGCGCGAAGCTGAGCAGCGCGAACGCGGCGACGAACAGCAGCGCCTTGCCCGCGCCGACGGTGCCGACGTAGTCCCACACCGCCGCCGCGGACACGTCCTTGCCCGGTCGCAGTTCCGCGGTCTGCAGCACCAGGGCGACCAGCGCGGCGACCGCCCACACCAGCGCGCTGAGCATGGCGACCCGGCGCGCGCCCACGAGCACCGGCTCGGCCAGCTTCGGCCGGTCGAAGCCGATCAGCAGCGGCAGCAGGCAGAGCCCGACCGTCGTCACCGCCGCCATGTCCAGCAGCACCCGCACGACCGGGAGACCCACCCGGACCACCACCGCCGGTTCCGGCAACCCGGGGACCGGTTCCGCCGCGGTGACCGCGAGGCCGACGAGGACGCCGACGATCGCGGACACCACGAGGACAGCCGCGATCCCCGGGTAGGTGGTGGTCCGGGTGGTGGTCACGTCTGACCGCCCCCGACCCGCAGCGCGAAGAACACGCCTGCGCCCAGGAGCACGACCGCGCCCGCGATCCACACCCAGACCGGGACGCCGCCCTCGTCCGCACCGGACGCGGCCGGGCCGGAACTCGCGGCGACCTCGTCGGCGGGTGCCGGTGTCCCGGTGCCCGCCGCGGTCAGCGTGAACTTGACCTCGCCGGAGACCGAGTGGCCGTCGGCGGACAGGATCCGGTAGCCGACGCGGTAGTCACCGGCTGGCCCGAGCGGTCGCATCGCGACGGACACGACGTTGCTCTTCACCACCGCTTTGCCGCTCTGCCACTGGCCCTGGCCGTCCGGTCCGACCACGACGATCGTGTTGAGGTTCTCGCCCGCCTGCACCGGCTGGTCGAAGGTCAGCTCGACCGTGCTCGGGCCGGTGCTGACCGACGCCTTGTCGCCAGGGGTGCTCGACACGAGTTGGTTGTGCGCCAACGCGGGTCCGGCCAGGCTGATCGTGGCGACTGCGGCGACCGCGAGTGCCGCGAGGCCACGGCCAAGTGCGCGCATCGGCTACTGCCCCGCCTTCGCGGCGGCGACCGCCTTGCGCGCGCGCAGCGTCGCACCGGCGCCGAGCCCGAGGCCGAGCGCGCCGACGGCGAGACCGGCGCCACCGAGCCAGCGCGCGGTGTTGTCCGAACCACTGGCGGCAGCGGCTTCCGCGTGCCCGGACTTGGTGTCCGAAGTGGACGCGGGGGCCGCGGCGGCGGCGTGGTCGTCGCCACCCTCGGCCGCCTTGGTCAGCTTGATGACCGGCGCCGGGTGCTCCGGCTCCTCGGCGCCCTCGGCGGGCGGCGGGGCGTCCCACGAGACGACCTTGCCGCTGTCGTAGGTCTGGATGGCGGGGATGACGAGCTGGTCGGTCTGGGGCAGCGCGCCGCCGGAGACCTCGAACTCGGCGAACTCGCCCGGCCCGATCCGGGTGCCCGCGGTGGCCGTCCAGGTGATCGTGCTGATCGCCTCGGTGATCTCGGTGCCGTGCGAGGTGATCGGCTTGTCCAGCTTGGCCTTGGTGATCGCGGCGGTCCAGCCGGGCTGCGGCTTGGTGCGCAGCGAGGTGATCGGCGCGTCCTGCGGGAACTTGACCTCGAGCTTGACGGTGCCCGCGGTGGCGTCCTCGTTGGGCACCCGGAAGGTGATCTTGGTGTAGCCGCCCTGGACGGCGGGCTCACCGATGACCTTGGCGGTCACGTGTGCCGAGGCGAGGCCGGGCGCGAGCAGGACAGCGGAACCGGCGACGGCGAGCACGACACCCGCGCGCGCGGCGAAACGGTAAGTCGACATGGCGATGTATCTCCTGAAGTGAGGTCGAGTCTTGAGCGACTCGTGAGGGGGTGCGGGGACTTTCAGGAGAGGACCGGGGGACCGCGGCGTCCGCAGACGACGCGTAAGACGACCGCGAGCAGGTGGCCGACGGTGGCGGCGACCGGGGCGCTCGGCAGGGGAGTGCTCGGCGCGAGGCTGACCACCAGCGCCCGCACGATGCCGGTGACCGCGCTGGCGATGGCGTTGAGCGCGGCGCCCGCCACGGTGAGCAGGACGCCGTTGACCAGCGTCGCCACCACGTGCGTGGCCAGCATCAGACCGGTGGGGACGACCGGGGCGTGCACGTGCCCGTCATGCGGGACCGCGATGTCGGTGAGCAGCACGTGCAGGCAGACCTGGCTGATCCCGAGCAGGGCCAGCGTCGCGAGGAGACCACCGCGGCGGTCGGCCAGCGCCGTGCCCACCCAGGCGACCAGGGCCGTCAACGCCAAGGTCACCGCGGTGTCGGGTACTCCGCCGCCTGCCATGCCGTGCGCGGAGATCGCGAGCGCCGTGCTCGACCCGGCCAGGAGCACGCCACGGACCGCACGCGGGGCGCGCGGTGGGCTCACTCGACCGGGGGGCACAAAACAACAGGGTAAGCGTGGGGTCCAGAGGTCTCGACCACAGTCCGGGTGGTCAGACGCCCAGCGCGGTCAGCACCTTGTCCTCGAGCCGGGCCAACTCGGTGCCCACAGCCCGGTGCGCGGCCCGCCTGCGCGCGGTCGGCATCCGCTCCGCGGCCCGGACGGCGGCCGCGAGCTGGCGCAACCGCTGCTCGGCCTCGTCGGCGAAGGCGCGGTCGTCGGCCGAGGCGTCGGACTTGGTGCGCAGCTCGGCGACGGCGTTCGCGGCACCGGCGATCCTGGCGTGCAGCGCGCCGCCACGACCCGAGTAGTGGCCGAGGTCGTCCACCGAGACGCCCAGCTTGCGGGCCTTGCGGCGGTCCCAGCTGTCGCGCACGACCGCGGCCGACCGCACCAGATAAGGGGTGACCACCGGCAGCACGGCGGGCGCGATCACCTTCGCCACCGCGATCGCGTTCTTCGCCTTGCTCGGCGTGAACCGGGGCAGGTCGACCGCCTTCTTGCGCGCCATGCCCTGAACCTACTTGCCGTGCTCGGCGCGGGCACGCCGACCTGCTGATCGGGCGGTACCTGGATCGTCCGCTCGCGCAACTAAGCTGCGCAGTGTGACTACTACGGTGCTCCTCGACGCCGGCGTGGTGAGCCGCTGCAGGCGTCGTGTGCACCTGGAGCACGACCCGGCGATGCGCGACGCGCCCCGCGGCGCCCCCGACCCGACCTCCGAGCTGCGCATGGCCGACGCCACCGCGCA
The DNA here is from genome assembly GCF_024171945.1 of Actinokineospora globicatena. Lineage (GTDB taxonomy): Bacteria > Actinomycetota > Actinomycetes > Mycobacteriales > Pseudonocardiaceae > Actinokineospora > Actinokineospora globicatena. The sequence continues at coordinate 955,021 of NZ_JAMTCR010000002.1, read as the reverse complement.
CCGGCGGGCCGTCGCCGACCAGCTGGCCGCCCGGTTCGGCGAGCGCTGGTACGAGGTCCCGACCGGCCCGGACGTGCGCTCCGCCGACCGCGAGGCCGCGACGCTCGCCGCGCTCACCGAGGGCCGCGACTTCATCTGGGGCGCGATGCTGCCCAGGGACCCGCTCGCCGGTCGGCGGGGGAGCATGGACCTGCTGATCCGCACCGCGGGCGGGTACGTGCCGGTGCTGATCGTCCGGCACAAGGTCACCGACCCCGGCACCGGCGCGCGCACCTCGCCGCTCGACGAGCTGACCGACGTCGGCGGCACCCCGGACAAGGGCCGCAAGGTCCGCCCGCAGCCGCGCGACCAGATGCGCCTGGCGCACACCCGCCGCCAGTTGCAGGCCGCCGGGTTCGCCGACGAGCGGACCGCGTTCGCCGGGGTCATCGGCCTCGACGGCGACGCGGTCATCTGGCACGACCTGGAGGCGCCGACCTGGCCTGGTGGGCGGACCGCGCTCGCGGAGTACGACACCCGCTTCGCCGACCGCATCGCCGTCGCCACCGCCGCGGCCACCGGTGAGCCCGCGCTGGCCGAGCCGTCGCGCATCGTCGAGTGCCGCAGCTGCCCGTGGTGGCCGGTGTGCGAGGCCGAACTGCTGGCCACCCGCGACGTCAGCCTGGTCGTGCGCGGTGAGGACGCCGGGATGCTGCGCGCCGCCGGGGTGACCTCGGTCGACGCGCTCGCCCAGATCGACCCGCACGACACCGACGTCCCGCTGGTCGGCATGCCGGTCGCGGACGCGGTGGGGCTGGCCCGCGCCTGGCTGGCGGACCTGACCGTCGTGCGGCGCAGCGAGGTCATCGACGTGCCGCGCGCCGACGTCGAGGTCGACGTGGACATGGAGAGCTTCGGCGACGCGGGCGCGTACATGTGGGGCGTGCTGCTCTCGGGCGCCGACATCGGGGTACCGCGCGGGTACCGGGCGTTCGTCAGCTGGGACCCGCTGCCGACCGAGGACGAGGCCCGCTCGTTCGCCGAGTTCTGGGCGTGGCTCACCGAGGTCCGCGCCGCGGCCGCCGAGCGCGGGCTCAGCTTCCGGGCGTACTGCTACAACGAGCTCGCCGAGAACCGCTGGCTGCTGTCCTCGGCCAAGCGGTTCGCCGCGTTCCCCGGGGTGCCGCGCAGGCGCGAGATCATCTCCTTCATCGAGTCCGACCAGTGGTTCGACCTGTTCGGCAGCGTCCGCGAGTACTTCCTGTGCTCGCACGGCAAGGGCCTCAAGACGATCGCCCCGGTCGCCGGGTTCAAGTGGCGCGACCCGGAGGCGGGCGGCGAGAACTCCATGCGCTGGTACCGCGACGCGGTCGGCCTCGACGGCGGCGAGCCCGAGTTGCCCCAGCGCAAGCGGCTGCTGGAGTACAACGAGGACGACGTGCGGGCGACCGCGGCGCTGCGCGCGTGGATGACCTCCCCCGCGGTGCACGAGATCCCGTACGTCGGCGACATCTGATCACTCGCACCCGCTGGGCACCTCGCATACGGTGGTGCGCATAAGCGAGTGGACGAGGGAGCAGTGCATGCCGCAGCAGGTCCGGGGTGTCGTCGCCCGAGGCAAGGGTCAGCCGGTCAGCGTCGAGACGATCGTGGTGCCCGATCCGGGGCCCGGTGAGGCCGTGGTCGAGGTGCAGACCTGCGGGGTCTGCCACACCGACCTGCACTACCGCGAGGGTGGCATCAACGACGAGTTCCCGTTCCTGCTCGGCCACGAGGCGGCCGGGGTCGTGGAGTCCGTCGGCGAGGGCGTGACCGACGTGGCGCCGGGGGACTTCGTGATCCTCAACTGGCGCGCGGTGTGCGGGACCTGTCGGGCGTGCCTCAAGGGCAAGCCGTGGTACTGCTTCAACACCCACAACGCGGCCCAGCCGATGACCTTGGAGGACGGCACCGCGCTGTCGCCCGCGCTGGGGATCGGTGCGTTCGTCGAGAAAACACTGGTCCATAGTGGACAGTGCACGAAGGTCGACCCGACGGCGTCGCCCGCCGCGGTGGGGCTGCTCGGCTGCGGTGTGATGGCCGGGATCGGTGCGGCGGTGAACACCGGTGGGGTCGGCCGCGGCGACACCGTCGCGGTGATCGGGTGCGGCGGCGTGGGTGACGCGGCGATCGCGGGCGCCAAGCTGGCGGGCGCGACGACGATCATCGGCGTGGACGTCGACGACCGGAAGTTGGCCTGGGCCAAGGGGATCGGCGCCACGCACACCGTCAACGCGGGCTCGGGCGACGCGGTCGAGGAGATCCGCGCGCTGACCGGCGGGTTCGGCGCGGACGTGGTGATCGACGCGGTCGGTCGGCCGGAGACCTGGAAGCAGGCGTTCTACGCGCGCGACCTGGCCGGGACCGTGGTGCTGGTCGGCGTGCCGACCCCGGACATGCGCATCGAGATGCCGCTGATCGACTTCTTCTCCCGCGGCGGCGCCCTGAAGTCCAGCTGGTACGGCGACTGCCTGCCCTCGCGCGACTTCCCGTACCTGGTGGACCTGTACCAGCAGGGCAGGCTCGACCTGGACGCGTTCGTCACCGAGAAGATCGGTCTCGACCAGGTCGAGGAAGCGTTCACCCGCATGCACCACGGCGACGTGCTGCGCTCGGTGGTGGTGCTCTGATGACCGCCCGCGTCGACCACGTGGTGACCTCGGGGACGTTCAGCCTGGACGGCGGCACCTGGGACGTGGACAACAACGTCTGGCTGGTCGGCGACGACGACGAGGTGGTGGTCATCGACGCCGCTCACGACCCGGACAAGATCCTCGCCGCCGTCGCCGGTCGCCGGGTGCTGGCCATCATCTGCACCCACGCCCACGACGACCACGTCAACGCCGCCGCCGACCTCGCCACCGCCACCGGCGCCGCCATCCACCTGCACCCCGCCGACGAACCCCTGTGGCGGATGACCTACCCCGACACCGACTTCGAACCCCTCCACGACGGCCAGCAGTTCGAGGCGGGCGGCGTCTTCCTGCAGATCCTGCACACCCCGGGCCACGCCCCCGGCTGCATCAGCGCCTACGCCCCCCAGTTGGACGCCGTCTTCACCGGCGACACCCTGTTCGCAGGCGGCCCCGGCGCCACCGGCCGCTCCTTCAGCGACTTCCCCACGATCATCGACTCGATCACCACCCGCCTCCTTCCCCTACCCCCCACCACAACCGTCCACACCGGCCACGGCCCCTCCACCACCATCGCCACCGAGTCCCCCCACCTCGACGAGTGGATCGCCCGGGGCCACTAGCCCCCCGCACCGAAACCCTCCACCCCCGGACGGGTTTCGGTGCCCCTTCTCGTCACCCCTCGGGGCCTAGCCAAGTCCAGTAGGGACTTTCGCCGAGCTGTTCGGGGATGATCGACTAGTCCGCCGTGGACCCCACCAGGCCGCCGGGAACAACGTCACGAAGCTGCCGGGGACCCCCACCACGACCGCCTCGCGCGCGCGAAAAGCGAGTGCCCGGCCCCCACCCTCTCCGGGGGGCGTCCCTGGGCCAGTCTACCGGGGCGCACCGACAGTCGATCTTGAAAAGGGTGCGCAGAGATCCACATGTGGATAACTTCTGTCACCAGCGAGAGTGAACATTCGGGAAGCGGAAATGGGCGGGACGCTGGGAATCCGTGGCGGAGACCCAGCCCATTCGGGTTACCGCGGAGGGTGCGGCCGAAAGTCGCCCGCCAAGGCCGCGAAAGCCAGCCAGCAGCTACCGGGGAGCCATCCGCAGTGAGCCGTCGAGGCGCACGACCTCGCCGTTCAGGTAATCCTGCGCGATGATCGACAATGCCAGCCCTGCGTAATCAGCAGGCTGCCCCAGGCGCTTCGGGAAGGGGACACCCTCGGCCAGGGCGGCCCGGAACTCCTCACTGACCGTCGCCAGCATCGGGGTGTCGATGATCCCCGGCGCGATCGTGACCACGCGGATCCCCGAGCTGGCGAGGTCCCGCGCCGCAGGCAGGGTCAGGCCGACCACGCCGCCCTTGGACGACGCGTAGGCCGCCTGGCCGATCTGGCCGTCGAACGCCGCGATCGACGCTGTGTTGATCACGATGCCCCGCTGCCCGGCGGCGTCCACCGGCGCGGTCTTCGCGATCTCGGCCGAGGCGAGCGTGACCACGTTGAACGTCCCGATCAGGTTGACCTCGATGACCTTCCGGAACAGGTCCAGGTCGTGCGGTCCGCGCTTGGACAGGATCCGCGCCGATGGGCCGATGCCCGCGCAGTTCACCAGGATCCGCAGCGGCGCGGGTCCTGCGGCGGCCTGCTCGACGGCCGCGCTCACCTGCGCCGGGTCGGTCACGTCGGCCGACAGGTAGGTGACACCGTCGACGGCAGGTCCGTCGGCGCCGGGCAGATCGATCGCGTACACCGTGGCGCCCGCCGCGGCGAGGGCTTGGGCGGTGGCGCCGCCGAGGCCGGACGCGCCTCCGGTGACGATGGCCGCGGCTCCGTCGATCTGCATTGTGCGTTCCTCTCGCCGGTGTGCTCCGCGGCTGAGGTTAACGCCCGTTCAGCTGCGGCCCCACCGCACTGTGGCGCACGCGGCAGATGCCGTCGATGGCGGCCAGGTCGTCCGCGCTGGGCCGCCAGCTCACCGCCGCCGCGTTGGCGGTCACCTGTTCGGGGGTGGTGGCGCCCGCGATCACCGAGCCGACGGTGCGCTGCGCGGCGAGCCAGCCGATGGCGAGGGTGGCCATGGCGATGCCGCGTTCGTCGGCGAAGGCGCGCAGCTTCTCGATCCGGTCCCACGGCGCGTCGGCCAATAATCGCTGCCGTCCGGCGAGCCTGCTGCCGTCCGGCGGGGTCTCGCCGCGCGCGTACTTGCCGGTCAGCAGGCCGTTGGCCAGCGGGAAGTACGGCAGCAGGCTCACCGTGAACCGCGCGCACGCCGGGATGAACTCCTGCTCGGCGCCGCGCTCGAGCAGCGAGTAGTGCGTCTGCGCCGACACCACGGGTCCGACCTGCTCGGTGCGCGCCGTCCAGCACACGTCCGCCAGCTGCCAGGCCGGGACGTTGCAGATCCCCGCGTACCGGACGAGCCCGTCGCGGACCAGGTCGTCGAGCGCGGACAGGGTCTCCTCGATGGGCGTGCCCGGGTCCGGCCGGTGCAGCTGGTAGAGGTCGATCCAGTCGGTGCCGAGCCTGCGCAGCGACGTCTCCGCAGCTCGTCGCACGTACCGGCGCGACCCCCGGGCGCCGAAGTCCGGGCCGTTGACGCCCTGCATGTCCAGACCGAACTTGGTCGCCACGACGGCCTGCTCCCGCCGCCCGATCAGGGCCTGGCCCAGCAGTTCCTCGCTGCGCCCGCGCGGTGCCCCGTACACGTCGGCCACGTCGAACAGCGTCACCCCGGCGTCGAGCGCGGCGGAGACGAGCTCGCGGGAACCCGCCAGCGACTCAGCGGCCGTGCCGGGTCGGCCCAGGTTGTTGCAGCCGAGACCGACGGCGCTGACCACCAGTCCGGACTCACCCAGGTGACGGAGCTCCACACCGCTGACGATAGGGCGGGACGGCGCGTGTGAGCCAGACATCGGATGTAACGTGGACCGCTCCCTGTGTGGGTGACCCGGGTAAGGCAGGCTGTCCCCATGAGCACGACACCAGAGGATGAGCCGGGGGGCACCACCTCCCCCGGTTGGACCGCCGCCGACATCCCCGCGTTGGACGGCCGGACCTTCATCGTCACCGGCGGCAACAGCGGCCTCGGCTTCGAGACCTGCCGCGCACTGGCCGCCAAGGGCGCCCAGGTCGTCCTCGCCGCCCGCGACCCGGAGAAGGGCGCCGAGGCGGTCGAGCGGATCCGCGCCGAGCACCCGGACGCCACCGTCGAGACCAGGGTGCTGGACCTGGCCGACCTCGACAGCGTCGAGGTGTTCGCCGCCGGGATCCGCGAGGTCGACGTCCTGGTCAACAACGCGGGCGTGATGATGCCGCCGCGCACCACCAGCGCCCAGGGCTACGAGCTGCAGTTCGCCGTGAACCACCTCGGCCACTTCGCGCTCACCGCCCGCCTGCTCGACGTGCTGTCGCAGGGCGCCGACCCGCGCGTGGTCACCGTCACCTCGTTCCTGCACCGGCGCGGCCGCATCCACTTCGACGACCTGCACGGCGAGCACAAGTACTCCCGCACCGGCTACTACTCGCAGTCCAAGCTGGCCAACGTCGTGTTCGGCCTCGAGCTGCACCGGCGGCTGCGGCAGAACGGGGTGCCGATCACCAGCGCGCTCGCCCACCCCGGCTACGCGGCGACGAACCTGCAGTCGGCCGGGCCGACCGGGATCATGAAGCTGGCCATGAAGGTGTCCAACCGGCTCGCCGCGCAGGACGCCGAGATGGGCGCGCTGCCGCAGCTCTACGCCGCGGTGTCGCAGGACGTCGACGGCGGGCAGCTGATCGGGCCGGACGGTCGCAAGGAGCAGAAGGGCTACCCGACGGTGGTCCAGCCGCTGGAGGCGGCCCGCGACCGGGAACTCGCGAAGCGGCTGTGGGACACCAGCGAGGAGCTGACCGGCGTCACCTTCGGCCTCGCCGCGCGATGACGGCCTACGCGGCGCTGCTGCGCGGGGTGAACGTCGGCGGGCGCGCGAAGCTCCCGATGGCGGACCTGCGCGCGGTGCTGACCGGGCTCGGGTACGCGGACGTGCGCACGTTGTTGCAGAGCGGCAATGCGGTGTTGAGCACCGACGCGTCGGCCGAGGTCGTCGAGCGGGCCGTGGAGGAGGCGTTGCTCGCCGAGATCGGGCTGAAGACGCGCTGCCTGGTGCGTACCGGCGACGAGCTGCGGGCGGTGCTCGCGGCGTCGCCGTTCCCGGAGGCCGACGACGGGTCGAAGATGGTGGCCGCGTTCGTGTCGTCGGTGCCGGACGCGCCGGAGTTCGACCCGGTCACGATCGACCCGGAACGCGTGCGCGTCGGTGACAGGGTGATCTACCAGTGGTGTCCGGACGGCATCAGCAACTCGCCGCTGGTGGTCCCGGTCGTAGAGAAGAAGTGGGGCGTCGCGGTGACCGCCCGCAACTTCAACACCGTCACCAAGTTGGCCGCGCTGCTCTAGCGCCCAACGGCGTACCCCTGCATACCGCGCGGGTTGGCTGCGGCGCGTAAGAGGCCGTCGGGCTCGCGGGAGACTGCGGACAGGCGACCTAGGGTCCATGGGCCGACGTCGACCAGGTTGTGTCCCCTGGCCCGGAGTTCGTCGAGCGTGGCCTGGCCGAGACGGGACTCGACGTGCGCCTCGCCGGGGACGAAGTCGCGCGGGTAGAACGAGCTCGGCACGGCGTTGGAGTGCCACGCGGGGGCGTCGATGGCCGCCTGGAGGTTGAGGCCGCCGACGGTGTGGGCCAGCCAGAAGCACAGCTGCCACTGGTCCTGGCCATCGCCGCCGGGGGTGCCGAACGCCAGGCGGGGGCTGCCCTCGTGCAGGGCGAGGCTCGGGGTGAGGGTGATCCGGGGCCGCTTGCCGGGGGCCAGGGTGTTGGGCAGGCCGTCCTCGAGCCAGAACATCTGCGCCCGGCTGCCGAGGCAGAAGCCCAGGTCGGGGATGGTGGGCGAGGACTGGAGCCAGCCGCCGGACGGGGTCGCGGAGATCATGTTGCCCCATCGGTCGACGACGTCGATGTGCACGGTGTCGCCCTTGGTGGACCCGTCCGGGCGCACGGTGGGCTCGCCGATCGCGCCTGAGGTGGCGGTCGGGGCGGCGGGGTAGTGGGGGAGTCGCGGGGTGCGGCCGTCGGGGGAGCCGGGGCGCAGCTCGAAGGACGCGGTGTCGCCGATGAGCTTGGCCCGCTCGGCGGTGTACTCGCGGGAGATGAGGGTGTCGACCGGGACTTCTGTGTCTCCGTACCAGGCTTCGCGGTCGGCGAAGGCGAGCTTGGTCGCCTCCAGCGCTCGGTGCACGGTGTCCGCGGTCGGGATTCCGTCCACATAGGAGAGTTCGGCGTTCTCCAGGAGTCGGAGTTGTTGCAGCAGAACGGGCCCCTGGGTCCATGCGCCGCACTTGGCCAGCGTCCACGGCCCGAAGTCGGCGGTGGTGGCCAGCTCGTAGGAGGCCTCCCAGTTCGCCATGTCCTGCCCGGTCAGCACTCCGGCGTGGTCCCGCCCGGAGTCGTCCCGGAAGGCCTTGCGGCAGAACGAATCCACCGCCTCGGCGACGAACCCTTGTGACCACGCCCGCCTGGCCGCGTCGATCTCGGCCTCCCGCGTCGCGCCCTTGGCTTCGCCGAGCAGCCGCTCCCAGGTGTCCGCCAACCCCGGATTCGCGAACCGGCTCCCCTTGGCCCCGAACCACAACGCCCCCGATGTCGGCCAGTGCTCGGTGAACAACTCCCGCACGGTGTCGACCACGGCGGGCACCCGGTCCAGCAACGGGAACCCGTCCCTGGCGTACCCGATCGCGTACTTGAGCACATCCCGCAGGCGCCTGGTCCCGTGGTCCCGCAGCAAGGTCAGCCACCCGTCCCACGCCCCCGGGACCGTCGCCGACAGCAACCCGCTTCCCGGGACCAGCTCCAACCCCAGGCCCTGGTAGTGCCCCACCGTCGCCCCCGCAGGCGCCACCCCCTGCCCGCACAACACCCGCGGCGTCGGGTCACCCGCCGTCACGAACACCGCCGGAACCTCCCCGCCCGGCCCGTTCAGGTGCGGCTCCACCACCTGCAACACAAACCCAGCAGCCACCGCGGCATCAAAGGCGTTCCCCCCGTCCTCCAACACCGCCATCCCCACCCCCGACGCCACCCAGTGCGTCGAACCAACCATTCCCAGGGTGCCAACAAGCTCCGGCCGAGTGGTGAACACACCCCTCAACATACGAGCGCGATCAACCCCCGCGCCGATCAAGCAGCAGACACCGCCGTGATCGCCTCGCGCGGGTAGGTGGTCACCAGGTGTTCGTCCGCACCCTCGATGACCAGTTCGACGGTTACTCGAACACCAAGCCCGGTCTCCCGGATTCGCACGACAACTCCCTCGACGTCGTGCAGCCCGAAGGGCACCGTCACCCGGCTGCCAACCTCGATGTTGTCGACCACGAGCCACCCTCCCGTCACCAAGGTGCGTTTCCCAACAGCGTCTTGAGGTGCGTCTTGCACACAGTGTCCATGCCGTCTGCCAGGGCGTCCAGCGCGCTTCGCCACGATCGGGCGGTGGGCAGCGTCATCGGCCAGCCCTCGGAGCGCATCTTCTGCAACTTCGTCTCGTCGTCGTGCGCGATCCCGTTGCGCGCTGTGTTGAGCAACTCCAACTTCCTGTTCCACTTCGTGGCCCGGCTGGGGTAACGGCCCTTGAGATCCGCCCACAACGCCATTCCCAGCCGGGCGAAGTCGGTTCCGAGTCCACCGGGACTGGCATTGCCCGAGTCCAGTTTCCGGTTGGCGCGCAGGTTCACGATGCCGATGATGTCCTCGAGCCTGCTGTTGGTCAGGCCGAGCGCCCGGACCACGGCGTCGACGCACTCGTCGTGCAGGTCCCGGGCGAATCCCTGGAACTCGGCCGCCAGCCGTAGGAGGATCGCGTGGTTCAGCTCGTCGGTATCCCACTTGCGGCCGGGAGTCGCACCACTGACCTGCGCGTGAGCAGCGAAAAGGTTGTCCAACCTGGCTGAGCGAGCGCCTCGCCAAGTCTGTAGAGCTTGGGACTTCACTGCGTGATCGTATCTACACACGCAGTGGCAATCGCTGGTAGGTGACTGTGCGCGCCATCCCAGCGATCTCGGAGGGATGGCGCGCCCGAGGTGACCGACTAGCCCTTGCGGACGCCGAGGCCGATGGGGCAGGAGACGCCGGTGCCGCCCATGCCGCAGTAGCCGTTGGGGTTCTTCTGGGGGCTGAGGTACTGCTGGTGGTAGTCCTCGGCGTAGTAGAAGTCGCCCAGGGGGGCTACTTCGGTGGTGATCTGGCCGTAGCCTGCGCGGGTGAGGACGTCCTGGTAGGCGGCTAGGGAGGTTTCGACGGCGGTCTTCTGCTCGTCGTCGGCGTAGTACAGCGCGGAGCGGTACTGGCTGCCGAGGTCGTTGCCCTGGCGCAGGCCCTGGGTGGGGTCGTGGCCCTCCCAGAAGATCTTGAGCAGGTCGGTGTAGGTGATCTTCGCGGGGTCGAAGGCGACCAGGACGGCCTCGGTGTGGCCGGTCAGGCCGGAGCACACCTCTTCGTACGTCGGGTTCGGGGTGTGGCCGCCGACGTAACCCACGGCGGTGGAGTACACGCCGGGGACCGCCCAGAAGACCCGTTCGGGACCCCAGAAGCAGCCCATGGCGAACACAGCGGTGCGGATACCCTCGGGGAACGGCGGGACGATCCGCCGGTCGGGGTACACCGTGTGCGCCGTCGGGACCACCATCGGCTCCTGGCGACCCGGCAGGGCCTGGTCGGCTGCGACAATACGAGTCTTGTCCCGCCTGAACAGCGTCATGACACCACTGTAGAGACCCACGGCAACCCGTGCGGGTGGGACAGGACCGAGCTGACCGCGAGCGGAAGACCAACGCATGCAGTGGCAGGACACCCTTCGCGACCTCGACGACCTGCTGGCGTCCGGGGAGATCGACGCCGCCGAGCACCGGCGGTTGCGGGACGAGGCGCTGGCCGAGGCGTCCGGGACGACCAGGCGCGTGCCGATCCCGTCGTCGGCGTTCCTCCCGCGCCGTGAGCTGTCCCCGCCGCGGGCGCTCGACCAGGGTGACCGGGGGCGGTTCGTCGACGGCGAGGCGTTGTTCATCGAGCCCGCGGGCCGGTTCAGCCGGGTCGCTCTCGGGGTGATCGCCGCCGCGGTGGTTGGTGCGTCTGTGTGGTGGTTCACGAGCGGTGACTCCGAACCGGCGCCGGTAGCCGCCCCTCCTCCTCCGACCGCCAACCGCGCGGACGAGCTCGCCAAGGGCTTACCGAAACTCCCCGGCACAGTGAGATCCCAGCCGTCGGTCTTACCTGTCTCCGTCGGTCCTCAACTTGGCCTCTATGGCCCAGAGGTCCCCAACGCCGGCAGTTCCGGGCTCGTGAACGCAGCCTCTACGGACGGTCCCCGCGCACTGACTGTCAACGTTCTCGACAACGGCAGCGGCCCCGATCGAGCCAAGGACATCCTGGCTTACGCCGCCGCCACGGGGTGGGCAAGTGACACCGCGCCGGAGGGCGTGCAGATAGTGCGTACGGGCAACGGTGGCACACAGCTCTACCGCGCCGTTTACCGCTCAGGGACCTGGACTGTGCTGGTCACGGCCACCTCGAAGGACGACGATGTGTCGTTCCGGGCCTACTTCGACTCTGTCTTAGCACGCACGCTGTTGGCGCTGCCTGCCCGCTGAACTCACGGAGTCACATTGGGTAGGGTACGACCACACGGTGGAGGAGCTCGGCGATGACCTGGCAAGAAGAGTTAAGGCAGCTGGACGCCGACTTGGCCGCGGGACGCCTGTCCTCTGATGACTACCGCGTCCGGCGGGACGCCGTGCTGGCCAAGGCCGCGAGCGGCGACACCGGCCTGCCGCTGCAGCCCGCCCCGACCCCCGCCCCCGCGCCCCCGGTCGCCGAGCCGATCACCCAGCTCCCGCTGCCCCCGGCGCCCACGCCGACGCCGCCCGCCGCCGAGCCGATCTCCACCCCAGTCCCGGTGCCGCCGCAGCCGACCACGCAGGACAAGCCCGCCGACGGTCCCTTCCCGCCCGCCTTCAAGTGGAAGGACGACACCCCGGCGGTCGAGGCGACCAACATCATCCCGGCGATCACCGCCGACACCCCGCGCCCGCCCGGCATCCCGGTCGGCGAGCGGACGCAGACCGTGCAGACGGTGCGCCCGGCCGAGGCGCAGGCCGACCGCACCCAGGTCGTGCGCAACCCCGAGCAGCAGGCGCAGCAGGCCCAGCCGCAGGCGGACCGCACCCAGGTCGTGTCCAGCAGCGAGATGCGCACGGTCACCACGAACTTCCCGCCCCAGCCGCAGGTACCGCAGCAGCCCCAGCACCCGGTCGTGCCGCCGGGCTGGAACCAGCCGCAGCGACCGGTGGAGAGCGCCCCGCCGTGGTGGGTCGGCGAGGAGGTGCCCGACCTGGGCAACTCGTCGTGGCCGCAGAACAGCGACGTGTTCGCCACCGACACCAAGCCGGGCCGCGGCCGGACGGTGCTGCTGGTGATCGTCGCGATCATCATCGTCCTCGGCATCGCGACCGGCGCCTTCTTCTTCGGCAAGAGCGTCGGCGAGAGCAAGTCGTCCAGCCACCCGGCCCTCTCCCAGCAGTCCGCAGTCGAGCACAGGTAGACCCCGCGCCAGCAGGTCCCGGGAAGTTGTCCACAACCCCGCGAGCCATCCACAGCTCTCCGCGGCCCCTCTTGACAACCCCCCGATCCCGCTAGGCTCGAACGTGGGACCTCAGACCCCGGGAGGGTGGGCCCCACCACGCGAGTGGATCATGGTCGGCGGAGCTGCGGCGGGACCGGTTGATCTTGGTGGGACCGGGGTTTCGCGGTGGGCGAACCCAGGCGGGAGCGGCAGGGTGCCGGGTTACTCGCTTCCCAATGGTTCGTGAGAAGGCGAAACTGGGCGGGTGCGTACCCACCAGGTGGTCACGATCGCCACCCTGCTGCTCGCCGTCCTGATGTTCCCGATCACCCTGACCGGCGCGTCGATCGCGTTACCCGAGATCCGGGCGGCCCTGCACGGGGACTTGGCCTCGGTGCAGTGGGTGGTCAACGCCTACAACACGACATTCGCCGGGTTCATGCTCGCCGCCGGTGGGCTCGCTGACATCGTCGGCAGGCGGCGGGTGTTCGCCGCGGGGACCGGCATCTTCGCTGTGGGGGGTCTGCTCAGCGCGGTCGCCCCGAACCTGCTCGTGCTCGATGTGCTGCGCGGTCTCTCCGGGATCGGCGCCGCCGCGGCCGCGACCAGTGCCGTCGCGATCCTGGCCAGCTCGTTCGACGGCAAGGCGAAGTCGCTCGCGTTCAGCCTCTTCGGCACGGCGATCGGCTTCGGCCTGGCGTTCGGGCCGTCGGTGTCGAGCCTGCTGATGGGCGTGTTCGGCTGGCAGTCGGTGTTCTGGTTCCCCGCCGCCGTCGGTGCGGTCGCGCTGGCCCTGGTCCCGGTCCTGCCCGAGTCCCGCAATCCGGGCGCGGCAGGCGTCGACTGGCCCGGCACGGTCACCTTCACCGGCGGCCTGCTGCTGGTCATCACCGGTTTCATCGAGGGCCCCGCGCTCGGCTGGTCCAGCCCGCTCGTGGTGCTCGCCTTCGTGGTCGGAGTCGGGCTGCTGGTGGCGTTCACCGTGGTCGAGCGGCGCGTCGCGAACCCGATGTTCCACTTCGAGTTGCTGCGCACGCCCCGGTTCCTGGCGGCGGCCATGGCGGCGGCGACGTTCGTGGCGGTGATGGTGCCGCTGCTGGTCTACCTGCCGTCGTACCTGACCGAGGTGGTCGGGCAGACCGCGCCGCAGGCGGGCGCCACGCTGATCCTGATGACCGCGCCGATCCTGGTGCTACCGCTGCTCGCGGGCGCGCTGGCCAGGCGGACGTCGGAGAACGCCGTCCTCACCGCCGCTCTCGTCCTGCTCGCCGTCGGCGCGGCCTGGCTGACCACGATCGGCCCGGCCAGCACAGCGCTGTCACTCGCCGGACCCCTGCTGACCCTCGGCGCGGGCATCGGGCTGTCCACCGGCCTGGTCGACGCCATGGCCCTGAGCAGCGCCGGTCCCGCCAGGGCGGGCACCGCGTCCGGCATGTTCGGCACCTCCCGGCTGGCCTTCGAGACGATCAGCATCGCCGTCGTCGGCTCGATCATCGCCAGCGGAACCGGAGGCACCCTCCAGGGTGACGGCTACACCTCGGCACTCCGCCTGTCCCTCTGGCTCCTGGCCGCCATGACCGCCGTCGTCCTCGCCGCCTTCACCGCCCTGACGCGCCGCACTACCACAGCTCCGGCTGTTGCGTAACCGCACCAGTTGTCCCCACCTGTGGATAACTCAACACCCGGAAAGACGCGAGAACGCCTCACCTAGCCCGGGTGATTCCCCAGCTCAAGGGGCATTTCCACCCCCTCTGGCGTGATCATCTACACCGGGACCCCACACCGGGTTATCCACAGGAGTTATCCACAGTGTGCACAAGTGTTCGAATGACAATGTGCTGCGAACCGCCTACTTACCGTAGTGAAAGCGGCAGGCGGCGATCCGGAGCTCGTCCAGTGCCACCTTGTAGACCAGGCGGTGTTCGTCGGTGATCCGGCGAGACCAATACCCCTGGAAGCCGTGCTTGAGGGGCTCCGGTTTGCCGATCCCCTCATTGCCGTTGCGGCAGATGTCCTTGATCAGCTCGTTGATCCGTTTGAGGACCTTCCGATCCTCGGTCTGCCACCAGGCGTAGTCCGCCCAGGCGTATTCGTCCCAGACCAGTTTCATTCCGCCAGGTCGTGCTGTGCGCCGCCGCCGGACTCCAGTCGCTCGATGGCGGTGATCAGTCGTCGCGCGTTCTCCGGGCTCCGCAGCAGGTAAGCGGTCTCCTTGAGCGACTGGTAGTCGTCGAGGGACACGATCACGACTGGCTCATGTCCGGCGCGGGTTATCACGACCTCTTCGCGGTCGTTGACCACTGAATCGAGGGTCTCGGCATACTTCGCTCGAGACTCGGAGTAGCTCATGGTCTTCACAGACACCCTCCCTTCGACGTACAGAATAATGTACGTCGGTCCTGGGGTGGACGGCAAGGGGTGCCGCTGTGACGTCGGCTCGGCGACGTTCGTCCGCGAGGGTTCGTCCGCTATGTCCGGGTGGTGTGGGCGCACTTCGGTTTCGGGGTCGGTACCGGGGGTGACCAGGCATGATCTGCGGCATGGGTGAACGGAAGCGGGCGCAGGCCGCGGTGGCTTTGGGGCGGTGGGTCGAGCCTGAGGAGGTGTTCGCCCAGGGGAGGGCGTTGCGGGGGGTGGCGGGGCTCAAGGACCACCGCGAGATGCGGTTGGCGGAGGACCGGCCGTCGGTCGTGGACTTCGTGAAGGCAGGCAATGTGGGACGGGTGGCGGACCTGGTGCCGCTGCGGGTGGGGCGGATGATGGCCTCGCCGTTCGCGTTCTTCCGGGGGAGTGCCGGGTTGATGGCGGCTGACCTGGTCGGGACGCCGCGCAGCGGGTTGGACGCGCAGTTGTGCGGGGACGCGCACGCGGCGAACTTCGGGTTGTACGGGACGCCCGAGGGTCAGATCGTGATGGACATCAACGACTTCGACGAGACCGTGCCGGGGCCGTGGGAGTGGGACCTCAAGCGGTTGGCGACGAGCATCGTGCTGGCCGGTCGCGAGGGCGGGTTCTCCGAGAAGTCCTGCAAGGAGGCCGCCGAGGACGTGGTCCGCTCCTACCGCAAGGCGCTCGACCACCTCGCCGAGCAGCCGTTCCTCGACTCGTGGTCGGCGTTGGGCGACGAGTCGGTGCTGGCCAAGGTCGACGGCCAGGCGCTGCTGGACGACTTCGCGAAGGCGGCCAAGAAGGCCCGCAAGAACACCAGCGCCAAGGTCGCCGCGAAGTGGACCCAGCGCGGCGCGGACCAGCGGTGGCGCTTCGTCACCGAGCCGCCGGTGCTCACCTCGGTCCGCGACGAGGTCGCCGAGGCCGTGGTCGGGGCGCTGCCCGCCTACGTCGACACGCTGCGGGAGTCCCGGCGGAACCTGATCATGCGGTACGGGGTGTCGGACGTGGCGTTCCGCGTGGTCGGCACCGGCAGCGTCGGCCTGCGCAACTACCTGGTGCTGCTGCACGGCAACGGCGACGAGGCGCTGGTGCTGCAGGTGAAGGAGGCCCAGTCCTCCGCGCTGGCGCACCACCTCGGGCACGCGCCCGCCAAGCACGAGGGCAAGCGCATCGTCCACGGCGCCCGGCTCGTCCAGGCCGAGACCGACATCCTGCTCGGCTGGACCACCGTCGAGGGCAGGCACTACATCGTCCGGCAGTTCCGCAACCGCAAGGGCGAGATCGACCCCACCACCCTCGAGCGCGACCACCTGGACGACTACGGCCGCTTCGCAGGCGCCCTACTGGCCCGCGCCCACACCCGCTCCGTGGACCCCCGCCTGCTGGCAGGCTACTGCGGCGAGGACCTGGACGAGGCCATCGCCACCTACGCCATCGCCTACGCCAACCAAACCGAATCCGACCACGCCGCCCTCCTCACCGCCATCACCCACTCCCACCTCCCCGCCACCCCCGACCTCTAACCCCACCCCCACCCACGCCACCAGCACGGCTCCCAGAGCCGTGCCGTCCCACCTCTTGATCCCCCACCCACGCCAACCAGCAAGGCTCTCCCAAGAGCCCTGCTCATCTCATTTCTCCCCCGGGGCGAAGCCTCCGGCTCTCACCCGCATCCCCAACCCCCACCCCGGGGCGAAGCCTCCGGCCCCCGCCGCATCCCCAGCCACAACATGGGGGTCCCGGGGGCGAAGCCCTCCGGGGCGGGGCGTGGGGGCTGCGCCCCCACAACAATGGCGAACGAAAACTGGCGAGTGCTCTCCATGAGCACTCGCCAGCTATTCGTGAGCGGATGACGAGACTCGAACTCGCGACCCTCACCTTGGCAAGGTGATGCGCTACCAGCTGCGCTACATCCGCTTGTACCCGGTCTTGCCCGGGTACCGGAACTATACCTTAGGCTCCGTTCGCGCTGTCGCAGCGGGGGTACCTTCCCCACACTCGTCGACCGAGGGGGTGCTGTTGGGCCAGTCAGGATCTTCTGGGCGGGCTAGTACAGATGATGGGGTCCTCTTAACGTTATTCACGTTTATCGACCGCTGGACAACACCGTGTGGCATCTTGTTCAACACTGTCACGACGGCCAGGAGGAGGTACCGGGCCGGATGACCGGGATGCACCGGCCTGCTTCCGGCGGGCGTCGCGACGTCGACGAGGGTTCGTCGGCCGCCGCCTGCGAAGATCTGGCACTCCTGCAACGCCTCCGCTCCGGTGATGACGCCGCCTTCGGCGAGCTGTTCTCCCGGCATTCCGACGCTGTGCGCAGGCTGGCCCTCGGGCTGGTCGCGGACCGCGCGGAGGCGGAGGACCTCGCCGCTGAGGCGTTCTTCCGCGTCCTGCAAGCGGTTCGCCGCGGTTCGGGGCCGGTGGACAACGTCCGCGGCTACTTGCTCATCGTCACCAGGCGGGTCGCTTGGGAGTGGAGCGCCCGCAAGCGCGACGTCCCGGTGAGCGACGAGGAGCTGAGCCACCGGGTGGGCGCCGGGCCGGACAACACCGGCCAGTCCACCGAGCGGACCCTGATCACCCGCGCGTTCACCAGCTTGCCCGAGCGGTGGCGCAGCGTGCTGTGGAAGGTGGAGGTCGAGGGGGAGCGGCCCGCGGTCGTCGCGGGCAACTTCGGTCTCAGCCCGAACGCCACCGCCGCGTTGGCCCGCCGTGCGCGTCAGGGTCTGCGTGCGGCCTACCTGCAGGCGCACCTGACGGTGGACCGCGGCTCTACCGGCTGCCGGTCCGTTCTCGAGAAGTTGGGCGCGTACACGGCAGGCACCATCAAGGGCACTGAGCGGCGCAAGGTCCGCGCGCACTTGTCGACGTGCCCGTCGTGCACGTCGATGCAGGCGGAGCTGCAGGACGTCTGCTCGGGTCTGCGCGCGCACGCCGCGTTCATCGCCGCTCCGGTGGCGGGTATCGCCCTCTGGCAGCAGATCGGCATCGCGAGCACCACGACCGGCGCGGTCACGGGGTTCGGTGCGGTCAAGGGCCTGTTGTCGACGGCGAAGATGCAGGTGACGTTGGCGGCGACCTCCGCTGCCGCCGTCGGTGTCTTCGGCTTCGCCTTGGTGCCGTGGGGTACGACTGGCGAGCAGCACGCCTACGCGGACTTCAACGGCGGTGGCCCGACCGAGCTGCTCGTCGACCCGGACCCGTCGGCGGCCGGTGGGCTCGCCCCCGCGCCGACGAACTCCGTCGTGCCGACCCAGGACCGGCCGCGGGGCGGGTCGACGACCACGCCGAACCGGCCCGAGGACGGCGGTGACGTCCGGCAGACGACCCCCGTCCGCCAGGAGGTGCCCGCCGCGCAGCCGCCCCAGGCGGCCAGCCAGGTCGTCCGGGTCGCGACCCCGCCCAAGGCGCAGCCCGACACCAAGGTCGACCGGCCGAGCAAGACGACCACGCAGGAGCGGCCGCGTGGTCAGGGCCGGATGACCATCCAGCAGGTGGACACCTACGACGAGTCGTTGCCGGTGATCTACAGCCAGACCAGCTACGAGTGGCGGACGGTGGCCTACGAGCGCTACGACGTGGTCACCGAGACGAGGGTCACCACCAAGGTCAACTCGGCGCGGCAGACCACCGTGGCGACCAGGTCGGCGGAGTACACCCGGTACCGGCACCCGCGTCCCACCAGGGCCGGGACCAGGGTGGAGACCTACTCGACGGTCACCGTGACGGGTGCTACCCGACCGCGGTAGTTGATCAACTCCGGTCGCCGGTGCGAGAATCGGCGCGCAGGCTGGTCGGGCATTTCACCCGTTGGTCGCAGCGCCGAGGCGGTAACGTTGCCCCTCGGTGCTGTCAGACCCGGGTGCGTGCCGCTGGCCGCGCACCGGCGGCCGGAGGGCAGGAGATGACGCGTCAGGTACGCGACGTGAACGGTCGGTTGTGGACCGTGCACGGCACTCTCGAGTGGCGCACCCCGGCCACCGAGGACGACTTCGAGCACGACGTCGCCGCCGGGTACGTGCCCGGCGTGGTGATGTTGGTCCTGATCACGGTTCTGGTGGTTGCGCTGATCGCCTGGATGCCGGTGAACGTGGTGGTGCCGGGCTGGTTACTCCTGATCCTGACCCTGGCCATCCTGTTCTTCCCGGCGCGCTGGGCGGTCCGGCGGCCGTGGACGTTGATCGCCGAGACCGGTGACGACGGCGAGGGTGAGCCGACCGAGCGCTGGATGGGCACGATCCGCGGCTACTTCAGCGCGCGGACCGAGATCGCCCGCATCGCCAAGGAGATCAGCCAGGACACCCAGCCGAGCTACGAGGGCATCCTCAAGCCGTTGACCTGAGCGTGCCCGACCGGTGACGGCCCGCTGCGGGGCATGACAGCGCGCCCCGCAGCGGCGAGACTGGTGGCGTGCCGGAACTCCCCGAGGTCGAGGCCCTAGCCCACCACCTGCGCGAACACGCCGTCGGTCGGCGCGTCGAGCGGGTGGACGTCGCCTCGCTCAGCGTGCTCAAGACCGCCAGCCCGCCGTGGACCGCGCTGCACGGCCGCGAGGTCACCGGCGCGTCCCGCCACGGCAAGTACCTGGTCCTGGCCGCGGCCGGCCTGCACCTGGTGACGCACCTGGCCAGGGCCGGGTGGCTGCGCTGGGCCGACACCATGTCGGCGACCCCGCCCAAGCCGGGCAAGGGTCCGCTGGCGCTGCGGGTGCACCTGGGTCCGCCGGGGCAGGGGCCGGGGTTCGACCTGACCGAGGCCGGGACGAAGAAGGGCTTGGCGGTCTGGATCGTCGAGGACCCGGCCACCATCGAGCAGATCGCCACCCTCGGGCCGGACGCCCTGGCGCTGACCCGCGACGAGTTCGGCGCCGTGCTCGCGGAGCGCACCGAGCGGCTCAAGACGCTGCTGACCAGCCAGCGGGTGATCGCGGGCATCGGCAACGCCTACTCCGACGAGATCATGCACGTGGCGAAGCTGTCCCCCTACGCCACTCCGGCGCGCCTGCCGGAGGAGTCCGTCGACCAGCTCTACGAGGCCATGCGCACGGTGCTCACCGACGCCGTCACCCGCTCGGTCGGCCAGGACGCCGCTCGTCTCAAGGGGGAGAAGCGCTCCGGGCTGCGGGTCCACGCCAGGACCGGCTTGCCCTGCCCGATCTGCGCGGACACCATCCGCGAGGTCTCGTTCGCGGACAAGTCTTTCCAGTACTGCCCGACCTGCCAGACCGGTGGCAAGCCGCTGGCCGATCGACGCCTGTCCCGCCTGCTCAAGTAGCGCCTCGGCAAGATCGAACCGGGCTGAGCAGCCCCCGATGTACAGCCTATCGGCGTGGGGCGGTGGAACGGGGCGAGTGGCCTGTTCGGCTGTGGACAACTCCCGGTCGCCGCAGGTCGTCCGCCGGGGTGGGGCACCGGGTACCTTGACCCCGTCCTTGTCCCGATCCGCAGGCAACCGGGAGCATGACCAGGTGGACTTCCTGACCGAGCGCGCGTTCGTCGGAGTGGTGGCGACGTTGATCGTGCTCGGGTTGTTCGTCTTCCTGTGCAGGCCGCGCAAGGCGGGGACGGTGCACGACGCGGTGCTCGACACCGTCCAGCGGTTGTCGAAGGCCGCGCCGGAGCTGCGCAACGGGCTCACCGAGCAGGCGGCCGACCAGGCGACCACGCACCTGCTGGAGATGCTCAAGTGCGTCGCGGTGGGGATCTCGGACCGCGACGGGCGGCTGCTGTCCTGGGACGGGCAGGCCAACGAGCACTACGCCGACCTCGAGGAGCAGATCGTCGAGGCGGTGCGCGAGGGGCACCGCGCGCACGTGCAGCACGAGAACCTGCAGTGCAGGCGGCGCGGCAGTTGCCCGATGCGCACGGCGGTGATCGTGCCGCTGATCATCGACGGCCAGGTCGAGGGCGCGCTGATCGTCGTCGGCGGGGTCGACGGCAAGCGGATGATCCGGGCGGCGGACGAGGTCGCGCGCTTCCTGTGCATCCAGTTGGAGTTGGCGAAGCTCGACGAGTCCAAGCAGCAGCTGGCCCAGGCCGAGCTGCGCGCGCTCCGGGCCCAGATCTCGCCGCACTTCATCTACAACACGTTGAACACCATCTCCTCGCTCATCCGCACCGACCCCGAGCAGTCGCGGGAGCTGTTGCAGGACTTCGCCGCCTTCACCAGGTACTCCTTCCGGTCCAACGGGATGTTCGCGACCCTGGCCGACGAGCTGAGCAACATCGACCGCTACCTGACCATCGAGTGCGCCCGCTACGGCGAGCGGCTCAACGTGCGGCTGCGGATCGCGCCCGAGGTGCAGTCGGTGGTGGTGCCGTTCCTGGTGCTGCAACCGCTGGTGGAGAACGCGGTGCGGCACGGGATCGCGAAGAAGCCCGGCGGCGGGACGGTCAGCGTGTTCGCGCACGACAACGGCAACGAGGCGCTGATCACGATCGAGGACGACGGCGTCGGCATGGACGCCGACCGGCTCTTCGAGGACCTGCGCGACGCGCACAAGAGCGGCGCGCACGTCGGCGTCGGCAACATCAACTACCGGATGCGCCAGGTGTTCGGCGACGACTACGCGCTGATGGTGGAGACCGCGCCGGGCGCCGGGATGAAGGTGACCCTGCGGGTGCCCAAGTACTTCCCCGGGGTCCGGCCGGACCTGCCGAACTTCGCCGGTGACGACCACCCCGACGACGACAGCCCCAACGGCCAGCTGCCCCCGCCGTGACCTCTTGGCCGACACCCCGGCCTGGTCAACCGCCGTTCTCAGCCGACCGGACGTAGGGTTGCGCGGTATGAGCGTGACCGAGAAGCTGGCGAGGCTGCCCCGGATCGGCGAGCGCGGGGACCGCGCACCGGTGGTCGCGGTGGTGCGGCTGCACGGCGTGATCAGCCCGTCGCCGTCGCCGATCACCCGGGGTGCCATCAACACCACCTCCGTCGAGTCGGCGTTGACCAGGGCGTTCGACCACGACCGGCTGGTCGCGGTCGCGCTGGCGGTGAACTCGCCCGGTGGTGCCCCGACCCAGTCGGCGCTGGTGTCGGAGCGGATCAGGGAGCTGGCGGCCAAGAAGGGCGTGCCGGTGCTGGCCTTCTGCGAGGACGTCGCCGCGTCCGGTGGCTACCTGCTCGCCTGCGCGGGCGACGAGATCTACGCGCACTCGTCCTCGCTCGTCGGGTCGATCGGCGTGGTGTCGTCCGGGTTCGGCATGGTGGGGCTGCTGGAGCGCTTCGGCGTCGAGCGCCGGGTGCACACCGCGGGCACGCGCAAGGTCCGGCTCGACCCGTTCCTGCCCGAGAAGGACGAGGACGTCCAGTGGCTGTCCGGGCAGCTCGACGATCTGCACGAGCAGTTCGCGGGCTGGGTGCGCGAGCGCCGGGGTGATCGGCTGACCGGTGGCGACGTCGACCTGTTCTCCGGTGAGGTCTGGACGGGCAGGCGCGCGCTGGAACTCGGTCTCGTCGACGGTCTGGGCAGCCTGCGGTCGATCATCGCCGAGCGCTTCCCGACCGCGGAAGTCGCTGTCGCGGAACCGAAGCGGGCGCTGCTGGCCCGGCTCGGCATCGCGGGCGGACCGGGTGCCCTGCTGTCCACTTCGGACAGAGTGCTTGCTGCGGTGCAGGCCTTGGAGAACCGGGCCGCTTGGTCGCGGTTCGGCCTCTAGAGCGGGCGGGGGTGCGCGAACCGTGACCGCCCTGTCACAATCGCGCGGAATGCTTCACCCTGTGGACGGGCGCACCGCCCATGGATCCCCCACCGACCACTCGCCAAGATTGCGTTCACCGTGAGTACTGCGAACAACAGCCCCGGTCTCGTCGTCCTCGCCGTCGACGACGAGAAGGCGGGCATGGACGTGCTGGTCGAGCGGCTCAACGGCAACCGGCACGTGCGCCGGGTCCTGTCCGCGTTCGACGCCACCGAGGCGCTGCTGCTGCTCTCCGGCGACGACCCGGAGCTGGCCAGCCGCAAGGACGAGGGGCTCTCGGTCGTCGACGCGGTCTTCGCCGACCTGGACATGCCCGGCCTGACCGGCATGGAGCTGGCGAAGGTGCTCGCCGGGTTCAAGCCCGCGCCGGTGCTGGTGTTCGTCACCGCGCACAGCCACGAGGCGGTCGCGGCCTTCGAGCTCGGCGCGGTCGACTACCTGCTCAAGCCAGCCGAGCAGCCGCGCATCGACAAGGCCATGGAGCGGGTGCTCGCCAAGATCCACCAGAACGGCGGCGGCAGCCAGAGCGCGGTGCCCGAGCAGCGCGACGACGAGGTCATCCCGGTCGAGCTCGCGGGCACCACCAAGCTGGTGTCGCGGGCGTCGGTGCGCTGGGTCGAGGCGCAGGGCGACTACGCCAGGCTCTACACCTCCGACGGCTCCCACCTGGTGCGCATCCCGCTCGCGCAGCTCGAGGAGCGCTGGGAGAAGGCCGGGTTCGTGCGCATCCACCGCTCCTACCTGGTACCGATCTCGCTGATCACCGAGCTGCGGATGGGCGGCTCCGGCTACTCGGTGGTGATCGGGCACGAGGAGAAGGTGCTGCCGGTCAGCCGCAGGCACACCCGCGAGCTCAAGGACCGGCTCGTCCGGGGCGGCGGCGCGTGAACGGCGCGGCGTCCGGTCAAGGCGACTCACCAGCGCCGAGACCGCGCCGCAAGAAGGTCGTCCTCGCCGACTCGCGCGCGCCGGTCACCGTGCTGCGCACCGTGGTCGAGCTGGAGGAGCAGACCAGCTGGGCCGAGGAGGTCGTGCGCTCGTTCATCCGCACCCAGTTCAAGGACGCGGTGAAGTTCGCGGTCGGCACCATGCTGCTGTTCTGCGCGCTGCCGCTGGCCTTCTACCTGTTCCCCGAGCTCTCCGACGTCGAGGTCGCAGGCGTCTCACTGCCGTGGTTGGTGCTCGGCGTGGCGCCGTTCCCGGTGCTGTTCGCCATCGGCTACTGGTACAACCTCGTGGCCGAGCGCAACGAGCGGGACTTCGTCGACATGGTCGAGAAGTAGCGCGGTGGAGCTGAACGTCTGGGCCGTGGTGGCCATCGGCCTGGTCAGCCTCGCCACGTTCTCCCTCGGGTACCGCAGTTCCCGGCTGGCCAGCACCACCCAGGACTTCCTGGTCGCCAGGCGCACCGTGCGGTCGCGGCGCAACGCGGCGGCGGTGTCGGGGGAGTACCTGTCGGCGGCGTCGTTCCTCGGTGTCGCGGGCCTCGTGCTCAAGGACGGCGCCGACGCGCTCTGGTACCCGATCGGCTTCACCGCGGGCTACCTGGTGCTGATGCTGTTCGTCGCCGCGCCGCTGCGCCGCTCCGGTGCCTACACGCTGCCCGACTTCTGCGAGGCCCGGCTCGGGTCGGCCGGTCTGCGCAGGTTGGCGACCGCGACGGTGGTGTTCATCGGGATCCTCTACCTGGTGCCGCAGTTCCAGGGCGCCGGGCTGACCGTGCACCAGATCCTGCCGTCGGTGCCCAGCTGGATCGGGTCGGCGCTGGTCGCGGTGCTGGTGATCGTCAACGTCTTCGGCGGCGGCATGCGCGCGGTGACGCTGGTGCAGGCCTTCCAGTACTGGCTCAAGCTGTTCGCCATCGCCGCGCCGACGTTCGTGCTGTGCGTGCTGTTCTTCGGGCAGGGCGGGGTGAACGGGCTCGGTGCGACCGGGCTGTCCGAGCCGATGCCGCCCCGGTTCACCCGCGACGCGGTGGTCACCGTCGAGACCGACGTGGTGCTGCAGGTCAAGGACGGCGTGCTGCTGTGGGCGAACGGCCGGGTGCACGGCACAGCCGTCTCCGGTCCGACGTACTGGGGCCCGGGTGACCACCCCGTCGACGAGGGCACTGAACTGCGCTTCTCGGCGGGCAGCGAGACCCCGGTGGTGCACCCGGCGGTGCTCGACAACGCGTCCTGGCTGCGGCCGGTCACCGGGACCGGCGACCTGTTCACCACGTACTCGCTGATCATCGGGCTGTTCCTGGGCACCATGGGGCTCCCGCACGTGCTGGTGCGGTTCTACACCAACCCCGACGGCAAGGCCGCGCGCCGCACGACGCTGCACGTGCTGCTGCTGCTCGGCCTGTTCTACGTCTTCCCGATCCTCATCGGCGCCCTGTCCCGGGTGTACGCGCCGGAGCTGCTGGTGGCGGGCCGGACCGACGCGGCGGTGTTGGCGCTGCCGTTGAAGATCGCGCCCAACACGCTCGGGGAGATCCTCGGCGCGGTGACCGCCGCGGGCGCGTTCGCCGCGTTCCTGTCGACGTCGTCCGGGCTCGTGGTCAGCGTCGCGGGTGTGCTCTCGACCGACATCCTCAAAGGCCGGGTGCGCGACTTCCGGTTCGGTACGGCGCTCGCCGGTGGGGTCCCGTTGGCGTTGGCGCTGGTGCTGCGGCCCAGCGACATCTCGCTGAGCATCGGGATGACCTTCGCGCTCGCCGCGTCCACGTTCTCGCCGGTGCTGCTGCTGGGCATCTGGTGGCGCAAGATCACCTGGGTCGGCGCGGCTGCGGGCATGGTCGTCGGCGGAAGCATGGTGCTCACCTCCATCGTGCTCACCACGGTCAGCGGGTACACCGGCGGCTGGGCGCCGTCGTTCCTGCAGCAACCCGCGCTGGTCACCGTGCCGGTGGCGTTCCTGGTCGTGGTGGTCACCAGCAAGGCCACGCAGAGCCGCGTACCACCCGACACCAACCGGACCAGGCTGCGCATGCACGCCCCCGACCGGCTCGGGTTCATCCGCGACCGCGACATCCTCCGGTTCGGCAACGCCGAGGAGCGCACCCGCCTGGCGAACGGGCGACACCGGCGTTGACCCGTGCAACCCCTGGTGGGCCAACCGCGTAGAGGCGGGTGAGACCAGGGGGAGGGCGCGGGGTGCTGCGGGTTCGCGACGAGGAGTTCGCCGAGTTCTTCTCGGCCCGCTTCGACACCTACCGCCGGATCGCGCACGCCCTCTGCGGGAACTGGTCGCTGGCGGAGGAACTGGCCCAGGAGTCGTTCGTGAAGGTGTACGCGCGGTGGTCGAAGGTCAGGACCGAGACCGCCGACGCCTACCTGCGCACGGTCCTGACCAGGACCTTCCTCGACACGAAACGCCGCGGGCGGGCCCGCGAGCACAGCGTGGCCGAGGTGCCCGACACACCGGTCGGCGGTGAACACGCGGTTCCGGAGCGGGAGGTTCTCCGGGCGGCCCTACTGGGGGTGCCGCCCGGCCAACGCGCCGTCCTGGTGCTGCGGTTCGTCGCCGACCTGTCGGTCGAGGAGGCCGCCGCCGCGCTGGGCTGCTCGACGGGCACTGTGAAGAGCCAGACCGCGCGGGGGCTCGCCGCGTTGCGGGCCGCCTACCCGGAGAGCACGAGGAGCGCCTGATGCCAGTCGACGAGCACGCGCTGCGGGAACTCCTGGACGGTCCGGCGCCCGCGGGCACCACCTCGGTCACCGAGGTCGTGCGGTTGGGCAAGCGGTTGGTCTACGTCCGGGTGGCCAGGACGTCGTTGATCGTGGTGCTGGTGGTCGGCATGGTCGCCGGGTCGCTGAACTGGCTGCAGTCGGCGCCGATGCCCCCGGCGGTGCTGCGGTCCGTGCCCACCGAGGTGGACTGGCCCCGGGTGGACCTGCGCCCGGCGAGCGAGCCGCAGCGGCTCGACGGCGGGGAGGTCGAACCGCTGAAGGCGCTGTACCGGTGCCCGGTCAGCGGCGAACCCCAGGTCGGGTACGGCGAGGTGTCCGGCGCCCTGCTCGGCGCGACCCGCACGGCGGTGACCAGGGTGCTGCCCAAGACCAAGATCGGCTACTGGGACGCCCCGACGGCGGGCATCACGGCCGACCTCGACCTCACCGACAGCGACGGTGTCGGCAGCCTCAGCGTGCGCAGCGCGACCTTCACCGGTAGCCCTATCGCCGCGGCCGACGCGCTGGCGTTCACCGACAGCAACTGCGAGCCGCCGAAGCGGCACATCACCGAGGACGGCACTGTCGTGCAGGTCTACCCGATGGTGCTGTCCGAGCCCATCCCGACGCTGACCATGCGCGCGCGGATCTTCCGGCCGAACGGGCTGCTGGTGGTGCTGGAGGTCCGCAACTCCGGCTCGATCCACGTGCGGGACGGCACGGAGCGGCAGCCGGGCAGGCCGACGCTGCCGATGACCGAGCTGCAGCTGGCGCAGCTGGCGGTGTGGGTCGCCTGAGACCCTTCACCCGCGTCCTACGCCTGGTCGTGGCAGCATCAGTGCTGTGATGCCCAACAGCGTGCCCGCCGCCACCGTCGACGCCGTCCCCGCCGACGCGACCCTGCTCGACGTGCGCGAGCAGGACGAGTGGGACGCCGGGCACGCCCCGACCGCGCGGCACATCCCGATGGGCGAGCTGGTCGCCCGCCTCGGCGAACTGCCCGCCGACGGCGAGGTCTACGTCATCTGCCGCTCCGGTGGCCGCTCCGCGCGCGTCACCCAGTACCTCAACGGCAACGGCTGGGACGCGGTCAACGTCGACGGCGGCATGCAGGCCTGGGCGGCCCTCGGGCAACCGGTGGTCAGCGAGACCGGCCTGGAACCGCAGGTCATCTAGCCGTGCACCAGGGCTACGAGTGGGTGGCGACCCCACCACCCACGAACCAGGCACCGGAGGCACCCCGCCTCCGCCTGCCCTACCTCGGCCCGCCCCGCTACCGCACCCCACCCCGGTGGGGCTTCCCCGCGCTGGCCTGGCGCTGGCCGACGGCCGTGGTCGGCATCGGTGCGCTGGAGGAGGCGCCTGGTGCTGTGGAACGCGTGCGCGGCCGGGCTCGCTTCGCCGCGTCCGCACTCTGGTTGTTGGCCGCCGTCGCCGTGATCGCCGCGGGCGCCGAGGTCTGGCGGTACGTGCTGCTGCTGGACAGCCGCACCGGTGCGCTGTCGCGTTCCGTCGTGCAGTGGTCGGACAGCTTGGTGACCACGGGCGCGGTCCTGTCGATCGCCGCCGGGATCATCAGCGCCGCGACGGTCCTGTGGTGGCTGCACGCCGCCCGCGAGGCCGCCGCCGAAACCGCAGGCTACGCCCCGGCCCGCGAGGACTGGCGCCTGCTCCCCGGCCTGCTCCTGCCCGGCCCCAACCTGATCGTCCCCGGCGCCGTCCTCGCCGAACTCGAACACGCCATCCTCCGGCGCCCCGCCGAGGACCGCCCCCGCCCCAGCCCCCTGCTCACCACCTGGTGGATAGCCTGGGCGGCCAGCGGCCTCCTCTTCGCCACCACCCTCCTCTGGCGCCTCCACACCTCAGTCCAAGCCCAAGCCGACGGCGTCCTCCTCTCCGCGGCGACCAACCTCACCGCCGCCGCCGTAGCCATCCTCACCATCCGCCTGGTCGACCGCCTGTCGCTCCTCCTGGCCCCCATCGCCCCCTCCTCGGTCCGCCGCCTCCGCGTGGTCCGCGTCAAGACCCAGGACGCCCCCACCCGCGCCCCCCGCCCCACCACGGCTACCCGCTAACTCCGCCCACGCTCGACGCCTGACCAGCGTTTTTTCGCAAGCACGGCCCCTGGGCGCCCACGCCACCGGGACATCGACTCGGCTTCGCTGGGGCTTCGACTTCGCCTTGCCGGGCCGAACCTCGGGCCTCGGCTTTCGCCTCCTGGGGCCCGTCCCCGCCCGGGCAGCGCCGTGCTCGCGGGGGCCGCCTCCGGCACCCCAGCCCCCACCCTCTCCGGGGGGCGTCCCCAGTGCCAGTCTACCGGGGGTGGGGGTGGCGCCCTGGGGGTGCGGTTGGGCTGTGGATAACTCGCGGCATTGTGGACAGACGCCACCTGGGGATTTGGGGAAGCAGCGCGCGGGATTCACCCGGTCGAGGGTCTTGTCGTGCCGGGATTTGAGCCAGGGCAGTCGCCTACTCCACGGTCACCGGTAGCGATTGCAGGCCGCGGATCACGAACTCCGGGCGTCGCAACGGTTCCGATGCCAGGCGCAACCCGGGCAGCCGATCGCACAGGGCCCGTAATGCCGCCGCGATCTCCACCCGGGCCAGCGGTGCCCCCACGCAGTAGTGGATCCCCGCCCCGAACGACAGGTGCGGGTTCGGCGACCGCGTGATGTCCAACCGGTCCGGCTCATCGAAAACCGCCGGGTCCCGCGCAGCCGCCCCCAGCAACGCCGCCACCTTCGTCCCCGCAGCCACCTCATACTCCCCAACGACAACCGGCGCAGTAGCCGTCCGCTCGAACAGCTGCAACGGCGGGTCGAACCGCAGCAGCTCCTCAACCGCCCCAGGCAAGAGGTCTGATGTGGACACTAGAAGCTCCCACTGCGACCGGTAGCGCAAGAGCGCAAGCACCCCGTTGCCAATAACGTTCACAGTCGCCTCGTGCCCCGCCATCAGCAGCAGCACCCCGGTGGCAACCAGTTCGTCGTCGGAGAGCCGGTCGCTCCCGTCCCGCACGGCCACCAGGTCGCTGATCAGTCCCGGCTGCCCCGTCAACGTCCGCAGGTACGCCGCGAACTCCCCGGACGCCTGCTCCGCCAACGCTGCCTGCGCGGGCGCCACCCCGTACTCGTACATTTTCACGATCGTGTTCGACCAGGGCTGCAGCAACCCGCGGTCTGCGGCGGGCACCCCCAGCAGCTCCCCGATCACCTCCACCGGCAGTGGGCCCGCCACGTGTTCCAGCAGGTCAGCCGACCCGTCGGCCGCGATTCGGTCAGCCAGGTTCTCGACAAGCCGGTCGGCGAGTCGCGAGACCATCGGCCGCAGTCGTTCCGTGTGCCCGCGCCCGAAGGCCGCCGAGATGAGGCGGCGGAGGCGGGTGTGCGTTGGTGGTTCGTTCTCCAGCAGCGAGTTCCGGTGCAGCATGTTGAACGCGCCGAACGCGGCGACCGGTTCCTTGTCCTTCCACAGCCGACCCAGTCCGCGATCGCGTAGGACCGCTGAACAGGCCGCATGCGACACCGCGACCGGTAGCCCCAACTCCTCGTGCCAGTGCACTTCTCTCTCGTTGCGCATGGCCGCGAACGTTGGGTATGGATCGGCAACGAACGTCGGGTCGAGAGGCACTGGCCTATCTTGCGCCACCCGCAGCGGGAATGCTTCTCCGTCATTGGGTAGCGTCGGCGCACACCGCACACCAGGTCGACGAGGAGCAGCCCGATGTCCAGGCGATCCGCCGTGAAGAACAAGGCCAAGGCTCCGGACGCGTCCGGCATCGGTCCCCGCCAGCCGTGCCCGTGCGGATCGGGCAAGCGCTACAAGGCCTGCCACGGCTCGGCGGGCGGCGTTGTCGAGGTCGCCGTCGCGCGGCCGTTCGAGGGGTTGGCCGCCGAGTGCGAGCTGATCGCGCTGCGCGAGTTCGTGCCCTCCGGCACCGCGACGCTGTCGCTGGTCGGCCAGGAGCGCGAGGTCACGCTGGCCACTGTGCTGCCGATGGCCGCCGCCGGGCTGATCCGCGCCGACGGGGTCGCCTACGTCGGGCTGCAGGTGCAGACCCGGTCCAGCGACATCAGCCGCGACCTGGCCCGCGCCGTGCGCTGGGCGCTGACCGCCGAGCCGGGTGACGTGCTGACCGTGGTCGGCCCCGACACCGACGCGGGCGACAAGCCCGAGCGGCTGCAGGACCTGGTGGCGGTCGACGCGCCGCTGGAAGCCGTGGTGCACACCGACTTCACCTGGTGGATGCCCGAGGGCAGCGAGCCGACCGGCGAGGTCGCGCTGTCGCTGGAGCGGGCCAACAGCGCCATCCTGCCCACCGAGCGCATCGGTCCGGCCGCCTACTGGGTCGACGCGGGCGAGCGCGCGCACCTGCGCTGGGTCCGCCCGGAGCCGGAGGAAGACCTCCTCGCGGCCCTGGCCCGATTGCACGCTCGTGGTGAGCTCGGCCTCGGCGAGGGCTCCCGGTACGCGGGTTCGTTCCGCGCGCACGGCCTGCTCGTCCCGGTGTGGGATCTGGACCGCGAGTCGCACGCCCGCGAGTGGACCGAGGCCGTCGACCAGCTCGGCACCCGCCTCGACGCCGCACTCGCCTCCCTCGCCGACGAGCCGCTGACCTCGGACGAGCGCCGGGCCCGCGACGGCCTGCTCGGCAGGCAGATCACCATCCGGTGATCCTGCACATCACCTTCCGGGCGCTCTGGCCCGCCGTCGAGATCACCCCGCTCGACGGCGACGAGTTCGTGCACTGTTCCGACCCCGGGACCGTGCACCTCCCGGCCAACCGCCTGTTCGCGGGCCGGACCGACTTGCTGCTGCTGGAAGTCGACCCGGCCCGCTTGGGTGTCCCGCTGCGCTGGGAACCGGGTGACCCGCCCATTCCGGGTGGTCCCTGGTTCCCGCACGTCTACGGCCCGATCCCGGCCGCGGCGGTGGTCGAGGCGCACGACTTCCAGCCTGGACCGGACGGCACGTTCGAGCTCCCGGCGGCGCTCGCGCAGCGGTAGATAACGGTGGTGTAACGCACGGCAACCGGTTCGCCGGGTCGGGCGTGCTCTCGATGTCAGTGGTTGGAACGGCCACCACGACGATCGAGGGGGACCACGATGTCGAAGAAGTCCTTGCTGCGCAACGGTTTGCTCATCTCCGCAGTCGCCTCCGGGTTCCTGCTCGCCGCCTGCGGTGGCGACCCCGCCCCGGCGGCCGCGCCCAGCCCGTCGACGACCACCAGCACGCTCGCCCCGGCAGCGGCGCCCGCCACCGAGGCCGCCGCGCCCACCACGACCGCGTCGGCCACCAACGCCCCCGCCGTCGACGCCCCGCAGGACGCCAAGGCCGCACCCAAAGCCGCCGCGCAGAAGAAGCCCACACCGAACGGCAAGCAGGTCATCGGCCCGGATGGCTACGGCTCCCTCAAGCTCGGTATGTCGACCGAGCAGGCCATCGCCACCGGCATGATCTTGGCTTCGCCGCCCGGGGATCCTTTCGAGGACTGCGTCATGCACGCGGCTCCTGGCCAAGCCGAAGGCCACTTCATGGTGGGGATCTCTCCCGAGCACGGCGTCGCGCTGATCTTCCCCCGCGACGACGCCCGGACACCGGAAGGCATCGGCGTGGGCTCCACCAAGGACGAGGTCAAGCGCGCTTACCCGAAGCTGGAAGACGGCCCAGGTGGGTCCGGCGTCGATGTCCCCGGCTACCCCAACAACCACTACGTCTTCAACATCACCAAGGGCAAGGTCGTCGGGATCTCGCTCAGCAACCAGTACGAGTTCTGCGTGTCGTGAGTGCCATGATCACGTTGGACGTCGCGCACGCGGTCGAGGGGGAGAGAGCGGGGATGGACGAGTTCGCGGAGTTCGTCAGCAGCGCCATGCCCGGGCTGCTGCGCTACGGCCACGCGCTCACCGGCAACCCGCACGACGCGGCCGACCTGGTGCAGGGTGTGTTGGAGAAGATCGGCTCGCGGTGGTCGTCGGTGCTGCGCAAGGCTGGCGACCCGCTGGCCTACACCCGCCGGTCGATGGCCAACGCGCACGTCAGCCGGTGGCGGCGCACCCGCAGGGAGAACCTGGTCTCCGAGATCCCGGAGACCCCGGCCAACCAGGTGCGGTACGCCTTCGAGGACGAGCCGCTGTGGCAGGCGCTGCGGTCGCTGCCCGCCAAGCAGCGGGCGGTGGTCGTGCTGAGGTACTACGAGGGCCTCTCCGAGGCGGAGATCGCGCACACCCTCGGCGTCAGCGCCGGGACGGTGAAGAGCCAGGCCAGCAAGGCGATGGCGACACTACGAACGCGGCTGGGTGCTACCGCGGAGGGCAGGTGATGGGCATGGACATCGACGACGAGCTGCGCAGGTTGTTCGCCGACGAACGGTTGGACGTCCCGGTCCGCCCCGGTGCGACCGATGCCGTGGTCACCGGTGCCGGTCGGCGGCGCAAGCGGCGGATCGCGGTGACGGCGGCGGGTGGCGCGTTGACCCTGGCGGTCCTGGTCGCCGGTGGGGTGGCGTTCAGCGGCCTGGCCAGGACCTCGTCCTCCCCGCCGGGGCAGGAGGGCATGCCGACGCTGTCGACGACGGTCAGCACGACCACCGCTCAGGTGCCCACGAGCGCCGTGGTGCCCGGGGCGGGTTCGGCTTCCGACGCGGCGGGGACGGCGACCAAGCCGACCTCCGCGGGCAAGCTGACGACGTCGGTCAGCAGGGCGCCGACGGTGCCGGAGCTGCGGCCCGCGGGCTTCGGCAAGGTCCGGATCGGGATGTCGGTCGCCGAGGCCGAGGCGACCGGGGAACTGGTCGCGGTCGACCTGGGGTCAGCGGAGTGCCGAGCCTACACCTTCAAGGCGTACCCGGACCGCGACTCGCTCGGGGTCGGCATCTCCCCGGTCGACGGGGTGGTGGCGATCTTCCCGCCGAAGGGGGCGCGCACACCGGAGGGGATCGGCATCGGGTCGACCGAGGCCGAGCTGCTCACCGCGTACCCGGCGGCCACGACGAACCTGCACGGTTACCGCATCGTCAAGCTCGACGGCGGCAAGGTCTACTCGTTCGGGTTCGGGCAGGGCAAGTCGGTGGTCGAGTTCTCGCTCTACACGGACAAGCAGATGTGTTTCGGATAGCGCGAAAGCGGGAGCGGGCCTGGGGGCTGCTCCCGCTTTCCGCGTGTCCTCAGAGCGCGCCGCCCGCCGCGCGCGGTGCCGTCGGGTCCGACCCGGCGTCGCCCACGTGCTCCCTGGCGAGGTGGCTCTCCACGTCGAACAGGTTGCCGTTGGAGCGCTTGACGATGGTGAGCAGCGTGCGCATCGACGCGACTTCCTCGACCTGCTCCTTGAGGAACCACTGCATGAACTGCTCGCCCCGGTAGTCCTCTTCGTCGCGGGCGACCTTGGCGAGGTTCACGATCTCGTCGGTCACCGCCCGCTCCTGCTGCAGGGCCAGGGTGACCAGCTCGGCCGCGTCGGCGAACTCGTTGCGCACCTCGTCGACACCGGGGACGGTCACCGGGATGTCGTTGTCCATCAGGTACTGGGTGATCATCATCGCGTGGTTCCGCTCTTCCAGCGACTGCTGGTAGAAGTGCTTGGCCAGGCGGGGGAGGTCCTGGCCGTCGAACCACACCGCAAGCGCGACGTACTGCTGGGAGGCGGTGAACTCGTTGCGGATCTGCACCTGCAGCAGCTTGTGGAACTTGGAGGTCATGGCGTCGAACGGTACGCGATCGCGGCCCTTCGCGCGCTATTGGTCACCCATTTCGACGGCTATTTGGATCACGTTAGGCAAGCCTGTGGAACCTTTGATCAGGTTAGCCATTCCTAAGTCAGGACCGGCTTCACCGCATCGGGTGATGTGCGCTGACCTGCCGGATCTGCGGCGAGCTGTCAAGATCACCCGCTACCGACAACAATGATCTTAGCTCCGCCGCGTGTCAATATCAGAGGCGCTGGGAAAAGAAAGGCTCACCTAACTTAGGTTGGGCTTCCTTATGAAGACAAAGACCCCGGAGTGCCTTGTGGCGGCACGCCGGGGTCTTTGTGGCTTGTGTGGTTAGAGCGGGTCCCTGCTGACCGGGCAAGACATGCAGCGCGGGCCGCCGCGGCC
Organism: Actinokineospora globicatena; assembly: GCF_024171945.1. Taxonomy (GTDB): domain Bacteria; phylum Actinomycetota; class Actinomycetes; order Mycobacteriales; family Pseudonocardiaceae; genus Actinokineospora; species Actinokineospora globicatena. The sequence continues at coordinate 920,884 of NZ_JAMTCR010000002.1, read as the reverse complement.
GGTGCCGAGTTCGGAGCCGCTGATACGCAGCACCTCGATCCCCGCGTCCTCCAGCCGGGAGTTGGTCTCCACGTTGCGCTCGTAGGCGACGACCACGCCGGGCGCCAGGGCCAGGGTGTTGTTGCCGTCGTCCCACTGCTCGCGCTCGGCGGTCACCGGGTCGAGGCCGGTGTCGATCACCCGGAGCCGGTCGATGCCCATCGCGGACGCCGCCGCCTCCAGGAACGGGGCCGGTCCGTCGACCCGCACGCCGGTCTCGCTGGGGCGCAGCGTGTAGGCGCGCAGCGTGTTGCTCACCGCCGGGTACATGACCACCGCGTCGCGGTCGACCATGGTGCAGACGGTGTCCAGGTGCATGGTCGCCCGGTCCTGGGCGATCGGCACGGCCAGCACGGTGTGCGCGAGGCCGTCGCGGAACGCGGAACGGGCCAGGGACTCGGCGCCCGCCGGGGTGGTGCGCTCGCCGACGCCGATCGCGATGACCCCGGGGGCCAGGAGCAGGACGTCGCCGCCCTCGACGGGCGCGGAGTGGGCGCCGTACGCGCGGCCCGCCGTGCGGAACCGGGGGTGGTAGGCGTAGATCAGGTCGAGCAGCGCGGTCTCCCTCGCGCGCGCGGGCATCGCCAGCGACGCGATCGCCACCCGGTTGCCGATCCACACCGAGGAGTCGCGGGTGAACAGCAGGTTCGGCAGCGGGTCGACCACGAAGTCGTGCGGGTGGTGCATCTTGCGCACCAGCGACGCGCCCTCGGCTGCCGGGAGCTCCTCGAAGGTCATCCCGCCGGTCAGCACGTCGGCGAGCCCCTTGGCGTCCACAGTGGACAGGTAGGCGCTGAGCGCGTCGGCCAGCTCGGTGCCCAGCCTGCGCCGGTCCACGGCCGTCGCGGCGGCCGCGCTGTGCGCCCGCTCGTCGGCCAGCGCCACCACCAGGCTGTCGAACAGCCGCAGCACCTCGACCCCGCGCCCGGTCAGCACGTCGGCGAACGCGTCGTGCTCGTCCTGCGCGCGGTCGACCCACGGGATGCTGTCGAAGAGCAACTGGTCGTTGTTGCGCGGCGTCAGCCGCTTGAGCTCGTTGCCGGGGCGGTGCAGCAGCACGGTGCGCAGCGGGCCGACCTCGCTGTCCACGCGCGGTGCTGGCGCTGGCTGCTCGGCGTCGGGGACATCGGGGAAGGCGGTCACACCTGCGAGCGTAACGAGTCGGTAAGGAATCCACCGCCCGCGACCGGGGATAATGGCGAAGAACGCCACACATTGCCAGGGCGATGTTCGGTTCGTTAACTGAAAGGCGAGGTTGATGCGTCAATCGTTGCGCAGAAGGTTCCTCTGGGGCGGCCTTCTCGCCGTCACAGTGGTCGCTGCCGTTGGATTGTGGTTGTTCCAGCCCTGGCGCCTGTTCACCCGCAGCAACGTCGACGAGGCCCTCCCGTTCCCCGTGACCACGACGACCGCGGTTACCGCACCAACGGGCGCAGAAATGCCTACAGCCAGTGCCGAACCCACTACGACCACCCCGGCAGGCCCGAAGGTCCTGGCCGAAGGTGCGTTCGTGAGCCAAGAGCACCCCACGCGCGGCACCGCCCGTGTCCTCGAACAGGACGGCACAAGGGTCTTGCGCCTAGAGGGCTTCTCCACCTCCGACGGCCCCGACGTCCACGTCTGGCTGGCCTCCACCCCCGCCAACGCCGACTGGCACGCCTACGACGACACCCGCCACATCCCCCTGGGCAAACTCAAAGCCACCGACGGCAACCTCAACTACCCCATCCCCGCCGACGCCGACCTCACAGGCATCCAAAGCACCGTAATCTGGTGCGACCGCTTCAACGTCGCCTTCGGCTCGGCGCCCCTGGCCCTCGGTTAGTCAACGAGGCTAGGTCACTGGGGGAGCTTGGGGCCCTTGGTGAGCAGCGGCGCGAACAGGTCCCCGTGGTCGGCGACGCGGTCCAGGACTTCGTCTGCGGTGAAGGTCAGGTCGGCGACGGAGCGGCAGGCTGCTACCTCTGCCCAGGTCACCGGTGTGGACGCGGTGGGCTCCGGTCGGGCGCGCAAGGAGTACGGCGCGACGGTGGTCTTGTTGGGGTTGTTCTGGCTCCAGTCGATGAACACCTTGCCGTTGCGGAGGTTCTTGGCCATTCGGGAGACGACCAGGTCTGGTAGGTCGCGTTCGAGGCGTTCGGCCAGGGATTTGGCGTAGTCGGAGGTGCGGGTCGGTGAGCTGGTGGTGACGGCGGCGTAGAGCTGCATGCCTTTGGAGCCGCTGGTTTTCGCGACCACCTCCAGGCCGTCGGCGACCAGGGCGTCGCGCAGGGCCAGGGCAACCACGCAGCACTCGACCACTGTCGCTGGGGCGCCCGGGTCCAGGTCGAAGACCAGGCGGTCGGGTGCGCGTTTGGCGCCGCGGGGGCCGACTGTCCACTGTGGGACGTGCAGTTCCAGCCCGGCCAGGTTGGCCGCCCAGACCAGCGACGGCAGGTCGCTGAGCAGCGCGAAGTCGAGGCTCTCGGCGCCGGTGGTGCTGCCGGGGGTCTCGATGGTGACGGTGCGGATCCAGTCCGGGCTGTGCCGGGAGGCGTTCTTCTCGAAGAACCCCGGTGTGCCGACCCCGTCGGGGAAGCGGCGGAAGGTGACCGGCCGGTCGAGCAGGTGCGGCGTGAGGGCCGGGGCCACCCGGCTGTAGTAGTTGATCACGTCGCCCTTGGTGAAGCCGTCCTCCGGGTAGAGGACCTTGCCGAGGTTGGTCAGCCGCAACCGCCTGCCTTCGACCTCGACGAGCACCTCGCCGGTCATCCCTGCCACTCCACTGGGTCCGCCGTCGCTAAGTCCGACGGGTCCTTGTCCACGCGTAACCCCCGCCAGGCGGGCGCGCGCATGCGCCCGTCGTCGGTCCAGTGCAGGAACGCGACCTCGCCCACCATGCTGGGCCGCACCCACCGCGCGCCGCGGGCCCGGTCTCGCGGGACCTCGTTGCAGAACGGCGACGTCTTGCGCTCCAGCCGGTGCAGCTTGCCGGTGATCGTCCGGAGCACGTCGTCGGTGAACCCGGTCCCGACCTGCCCGACGTACCGCAGCCCTTCCGCCGTCGGCAGCCCGACCAGCAGCGACCCGAAGACCTCCGACCGCCGCCCCTCGCCCGGCCGCCAGCCGCCGATGACCACCTCCACCGCGCGCTGGTCGGTGATCTTCATCCACTCCGGCGACCGCCTGCCCGGGTGGTACCGCGACCCCAGCCGCTTGGCGATGATCCCTTCCAGCTCCTGCTCGCGCGCCGTCTCCAGCACCGCCGCGCCCGCTCCCGGGTAGCTGGGCGAGGTGTTCCAGTGCGGCCCGCGCAACCCCAGGTCGACCAGCAGTTCCCGGCGCTTGGTGTACGGCAGGTCGACGCACGGCCGCCCGTCCAGGTGCAGCACGTCGAACACCACGTACGTCACCGGGGTCTCCGCCGCCAGCCGCCGGGTCAGCCGTTCATCGGAGACGTGCATCCGCTTCTGCAGCTCCGCGAACGACGGCTTCCCGTTGCGGAAGGCGACGATCTCCCCGTCCAGCCACGCTTGCGTACTACCCATCTCTTCGCCTAGCGCGCGCAGTTCGGGGTAAGAGCTGGTGATGTCGTTGCCCTTGCGCGAGAACAGGCGGAGCCGCCCACCGTCCACTCTGGCTAGAGCGCGCACACCGTCCCATTTGAACTCGTACGCCCACTCTTCGTCTGCCGGGGGCAGCGCGCCCGGACTGGCGAGCATGGGCTCATGAGCGGGCGGTAGCGCTATCCAGTCCGACTGCTGTGGTGGCTCTGACCGGCGCACCATCCAGTCCTTCTCGGACTTGCCGCCGTGGAAGAACGTGTACTTGCCGCGCACCCGCTCGCCGGAGAACACCACCGCCACCTCGCGGTCGCTCCACTTGACCGTCTCGTAGGTGCCGCGGTCCCAGATCACCATCCGGCCGCCCCCGTACTCGCCCCTGGGGATCTCGCCCTCGAAGGTCGCGTACTCCATCGGGTGGTCCTCGGTGTGCACGGCCAGCCGGATGTCGCCCTGTTCGGTCGGCAGGCCGCGCGGCACCGCCCAGCTCACCAGCACGCCGCCCCGTTCGAGCCGCACGTCCCAGTGCAGGCGGGACGCGTGGTGCTCCTGGATGACGAAGGTGTTGTCGTCGCCGACCGGCAGGGCGCCGTCGACCGGCACGGGCTCCGGGGTCTTCCGGGCGTCGCGCTTGCGCCGGTACTCGCCCAGCCCCGCCATGTCCCCATTCGTACCCGGAGCTGCGGCGACGCGCCAGACAAGGGTATTGAAACAGTGTTACGTAACGCTGTAATGTTTCACCCGTGCTGACCATCTCAGACCAGAGCCGCTATCTCGCCGCCGCTGTCCTGCTCACGATCGTGGGCATCGAGTTCGGCGGGTGGTTCCTCGTCCGCGTCGCCCGGGGGGACCAACGGCTCAGCCCGTTCCAGCAGAAGTTCGCCCGCGCGGGCCACGCGCACGCGGGCGTCCTGGTCACCCTCGGCCTCGTCTGCCTGCTCTTCGCCGACGCCGCCGGGCTCGATGGGGTGATCGGCTGGGTCGCCCGCATCGGGGTCCCCGCAGCCGCTGCCCTGATGTCGGCCGGGTTCTTCCTCTCGTCCATGGGCAGGGGAGAGGTGACCAGGCCGAATAGGCTCATCGTGCTGGTCTGGCTCGGCGCGGTCTCGCTCGCCGTGGGCGTGGTCTCGATCGGTATCGGGCTGTTGACCGCCTAGCGCTGTTGACGGCCTAGAGCGGCCGGCTAGGGCAGCCAGGACACCTTCCCGCGCAGCAGCGAGTAGCCGACGAACGCCACGAAGTCCAGCAGCGTGTGCGCGATGACCAACGGCCACAGCCGCCCGGTCCGCTGCCACACCCGGCCGAACACCAGGCCCATCACCACGTTCCCGATGAACCCGCCGAACCCCTGGTACAGGTGGTACGACCCGCGCACCACCGCCGCGAACAACAGCGACGAGTTCTCCCGGAACCCCAGGTGCCGCAGCCGGGTGATCAGGTACCCGACGACGAGGACCTCCTCGGCCCATGCGTTGCCCGCCGCGAGCAGGGTCAGCGCCACCGGTCGCCACCAGCTGTCGTCCAGTGTGGACGGCGCGACCGCCAGGTTGATCCCGATCGCGTGCCCGACCAGGTAGAACACCAGCCCCGGCAGCCCGATGACGGCGGCGAGCCCGACCCCGGCCGCCGCGTCCCGACCCTTGCGCCGACCGTCGAGCCCGACCTGGTGCAGGCGGGTCCCAGCCCGGTAGAGGAGGTAGAGGCCCAGCGCGCCCCACGCGGTGAGCCGGATGGCACCGAGCAGTTGCTTGATGAAGTCCAGCAGCCCCAGGTCCGCCTGCGGGACGTTGATCGCCACCGACTGCTGGTTGAGCGCCACCGGCCGCAGCAGCGCGTCCACCAGCGAGACCAGGCTGCTCAACCCGGAGAGCCCGAGCGTGATCGCGAAGACGATCAGCAGCTCGATCCACACCAGCCGCCGCTGGGCCGGGTCGGGGAGCAGGTCGTCCCCAGGTCGTTCCGGCGCGAACCACGCCCGCAGGTCCACCACCCGGGCGAACCTACCGGTGGCGCTGGTCAGCCGGTGTGCCGACTGGCCAGGAACGGGCAGCCGACCAACCTGCGCAGCTCGGCGCTGAGCTCGCTCGGGTCGCTGACCGGCCGGGAGAACGCCAGCCGGACGTCGTGGTCGGCGTCGATGGCCTCGACCCGCAGCCGCAGCCCGAACCGGTCGAGCCCGAGCGGGCGCACGTGCCCGCCGCGCAGGTCCTCCGGCAGGTGCCGCACCAGCGAGCCGACGACGTCGGTGTGCGAGAGCTCCAGGTGCCGCAGCCAGCCCGCCTCGAAGGTGACGAACGGGTCCGGCTCGGCCTGGGTGAAGGCGGGTACCGCGACCGAGTGCGTGCCCTCCGCGTCGGCCAGCACGAGGGACGCGGGCACCAGCCGCAGCAGCGCCGCGCCGTGCCCGAGGTCGAGCAGCCGGGGGTCCGGTCGCTCCTCGGCCACCAGCACCGCCTGCGCGCGGGCCTCGTCGTCGCCGAGCGCGCGCAGCCAGCCGGTGATCCACAGCAGCCCGCGGACCGGCTCGCGCAGCGGCACCGGGGCCGTGTCGGCGAGTTCGACCATGGTGGCCAGCTCGCCGCGCGGCGCCTGCCACGCGGTCGCGACCAGCTCGTGGTCCTCGGGCAGCAGCACGCTGACCGAGCCGTCGGCGTGCACGTGGTGCAGCATCGGGACGACCCGGTCGCCCTGCCCCTGGTCCGCGGCGGGGACCAGCGTCGCGCGCCCGCCGAGTGCGGCGATGCTGCGCGCGCGTTCCGCCGGGTGCGGCGCGGGGGGACGTGGTGCGTCCGTTCTGCTCACGGCTCACCTCCTGAGTTAGGTCACCCTAACTTGCGGGTGGCTCCGGTGGGAAGTGACCGCGGTCCGATCCCACGAACGAGGCGCTGCCCCACGGGTCCGGTGGCGCGGGTAGCGCGTGCCGGACTCGCCGGGCAGCGACTGGCTACGCTGCCCGCGCCGTACCCGACAAGGAGGGCACATGAGCGAGGCACCCGCGGTCGAACCACCGACCGGCAAGCCCGCGTTCGAGGACCTGGCCACCGCCAAGGCGCTCACCGCGTTGCGTCTCCCGCTGATCGGCCTGCCGCTGGCCGCGCTCGCGTTCGCCGTGCCGACCGGCTGGCTCATCGCCGCTGGTGCGGGCTGGATCGGGATCGCCGTGCTCGGCATCGCCGCGGTGGCGTTCCTGGTGACCACGGTCCTGGCGTTGATCATCACCGGGTTCTGGATCGGCCCGGCGGGACGGTTGCTGCGCGCGGAACCGTGGCGAGCCGCATCGGTCAAGGTCTACCGGCCCGCCAAGGGATTCCCGCGCGCACGGCTGGTAGTCAAAGAGGCCGACGGCACGTCGCTGAGCCTCTTGGCCCCTGCGCTGCCGTGGGCGGCGCAGCAGATCCTGGCCCGTACGGGGAAGATCTGGCTGGTGGGCCCGGACGACAAGGGCTGGGTCGCGATCCGGTCAACCGGGTTGGCCGCGCCGCTGGGGCAAGCCCGGGTATCCACCGCGGACCTGTCCACCGGGTACGAGATCACTGTGGACCAACCGGACCCCGCCATGGCCTCGCTGGCGTCCGGCGACGCCGTGCTCGCCAAGGTGATCGCGATGCCGCGCAAGCGTTCGCGGACCGACATGGTCGCGCCGGTGGTGCTCCTCGCGTTCGCCGTGTTCGTGGTTGTTGACCTGCTCAAACGCGGGGTGCGGGCCGATCAGGTCGGGCTGGCGGTCGGCGTCTTCGCAGGCACGCTGATCATCGTGGGTTTCTTCGCGTGGCGGCTGTACAAGGCGCTGTACTGGGCGAAGATCGACCGCCTGCTGTCCCTGGGACCGTGGAACGCGGTGACCGCGGAACTGCCGGAGCCGACTCGGGTGGGTCGGACCACGGTGACCGCCCAGGCCACGCTCGCGGATGGCCGAATTGTGCCGGTGACGCTACCGCGCGCCGGTCACGCAATCCGCGCGAATATCGCCGCGACCGGGAAACTGTGGGTGGCAGGTATACCGGCCGACGGCAAACAGATGGTGACGGGAATTCCCGGCTATCCGTTCCTCAACCGCGCCGATTTCGGTTCCTGACCGGTCTCGCCCCAGCCGCGGGTGGCCCGCTCCGTGCGCAGGGCGGCCGCCCGCACCTCGGCGAGCTCCTCGGCCGGGTCCGCCGCGCCGACCAGCTCCTCGACGCTGGTGACGACGGCCTCGAACTGGCTGATCAGGGTGTTGTAGGTGTCGGTCAGCCGCTTGAGCTCGTCGGCGTCGTCCGCGGCGACGTCGACCCGCACGATGGCCGACGCCCGGACCGCGAACCGGCGCAGCACCCGGTCCAGCACGTCCATGGTCTCGTCGAACCTGGGGTCGAACTCCGCGCGCGCCGCGTGGAAGCGGCGCAGCCAGACGTCCTCAGCCGAGTCCGGCTCGATCGCGGGCACCGGTTCCTCGGGTTCTTGCACCAAGCGGGCGATACCCGCCTTGCCGCCGAGCACGACGACGGCGACCCCCACGGTCATCCAGGCGGGTAAGTGGATCGCGTAGGCGACCCCGGCCGCGCTCGCCGCCAGCAGCAGACCCCACGGATCGGCCAGTTCCCTCGCATAACCCATTGCCCACCCTTACCCCACCCAGTTCCGGGACAGGGCCAAGATCCTAGGGGAATCCACCCTCCAAATGCGACCCTGGTTCCGGTTGGTGATTTGCGGACAATGCGTTTTACGGCCGCTGGGGCGATTGGGCGGTATCCAGAATGCGAACACCGCCCAATCGCCGCGATCAGCTCCAGTCCGGTCCGCGCTTGCTCCAGCTCCAGGCGTACCGGGGGTCCTCGCTGTCGGTGGCGGCCTCGCCCAGGTCCAGCGGCCGGAAGGTGTCCACCATCACCGCGGTCTCGTCGAAGTAGTCGGCCCCGATGGAGGCCTCCGCCGCGCCCGGCTGCGGGCCGTGGGTGAATCCGCTCGGGTGCAGCGACAGCGATCCGATGCCGATTCCCGAGCCCTTGCGCGCCTCGTAGTTCCCGCCCACGTAGAACATCAACTCGTCGGAATCGACGTTCGCGTGGTTGTAGGGCACCGGGATCGCGTCGGGGTGGTAGTCGACCTTGCGCGGCATGAACGAGCACACCACGAAGTTCGGGCCCTCGAAGGTCTGGTGCACCGGCGGCGGCTGGTGCACGCGACCGGTGATCGGCTCGAAGTCGTTGATGTGGAACACCCACGGGTACAGGCAGCCGTCCCAGCCGACCACGTCGAACGGGTGGTTGGCGTAGGTGAACCGGGTCAGGCCCGCGCGGTGCCGGACCAGGACGTCGACGTCCTCGCCGTCCACGAGCAGCGGCTCGGTCGGTCCCCGCTGGTCGCGCTCGCAGTAGGGGGAGTGCTCGAGGAACTGGCCCTTCGACGACAGGTACCGCTTGGGCGGGCCGATGTGCCCGGACGCCTCGACGATGAACAGCCGCAGCTCGCCGTTGGGCACGACCCGGTAGGTCGTCGACGTCGGGATGACCAGGTAGTCGCCGTCGGACACCTCGAGGGCGCCGTAGATGGTCTCCACGGTGCCGCTGCCGCCCTGGACGTAGAACAGCTCGTCGCCCACCGCGTTGCGGTAGAGCGGGCTCGGCGTGGTCGCGACCGCGAACCCGATGATGACGTCGGAGTTCCCCATCAGCGTCCGGCGCCCGGTGACCGCGTCGGTGTCCGCGCCGAACTTCAGGTCCTGGGACCGGAAGTGCCGCGGCTTGAGCGGGTGGTTGGCGACCAGCTTGCCGCGGAAGTCGTCGACCACCTCGGCGTTCACGATCGCGGTCGGCAGGTGGCGGTGGTAGAGCAGAGCCGAGTCGGAGGAGAACCCCTCGACCCCCATCAGCTCCTCGGCGTAGAGCTTCCCCTCCGGTGAACGGAACTGGGTATGCCTCTTGCGGGGGATGTCCCCAACGCGCCGGTAGTGCGGCATTGCTCCTCCGAAGACCTCTCAGAACCCCTGCTGTCGTGTCCGCCTATCGGACATCTTTGTTCAGTTGGCGGTACGCTACTAGCGTGTCAGCCGTGTCAAGCGCAGCTCCTCTCCCAGGCCCCGGTCCGCGCGGCATCCCGCCGCTGTTCGCGCGGCTTGTCGACGACGCGGCCCTGTTCCCCCCGGGCAACGCACCCATGCCCGACGCGGTGCGCACGCACCTCGCCGGGCGCGACGGCGGGAACTCGGGCGTGATGGGCCTGTTCCTGTGCAACGCCTCCCGCCTGCCCGAGCTGATCACCGAGCTGGTGAAGGCGAAGCCCACCAAGCCGGTGGCGCTCTCGCTGGTGATCGACACCGGCCTCGGCGGGGTGCCCAAGGCGCTCTCGATCGTGGAGTCGCGCGCCGAGCTCCTCGCGCTGCGCATGGTCGAGATGCCCGCGCCCGCCGACGTCGACGACGTGTGGCTCGAGCGGGTGAACGAGTTCGTCCCGGAGGACGTCATCCGGGTCGTCGAGCCGCGCCGCGGTGGCGTCGAGTGGCTCGACGGCATCCGCCGGGTGGTCGACCACGGCAGTTGGCCCAAGATCCGCTGCGGTGGCCTCAGCCGCGAGGCGTTCCCCAGCGTCGACGAGGTGGCCGACTTCCTCTCGGTGATCAGCACCGGCGAGGCGTCGTTCAAGGCGACCGCGGGCCTGCACAACGCCGTCCGGCACACCGACCACGAGACCGGGTTCGAGCACCACGGCTTCCTGAACCTGCTGGTCGCGACCTCGCGCCTGCTCGCGGGGGGCGACGTGCGCGCCGCGCTGGCCGAGACCGACGGCGCCGTGCTGGCCGAGGAGGCCAAGGGGTTGACCGACCAGGCCGCGCACGCGGTCCGGGCGGTGTTCGGTTCGTACGGATCGTGCTCGCTGAGCGAGCCGGTGGAGGACCTGGAAGGGCTGGGCCTGCTGTGAGCTGGATCGACGACCCCGCGTTCGCCGCGGACAAGCCCTTCGGCCCCCAGACGCTGCCCTACGGCGTCGTGGAGACCGCGGAGGGTCCTGCTGTCGCCGTGCGCGTCGGGGACCACGCGCTGCCCCTGAGGCCCCTTGCGGACGAGTTCACCGCGGAGCTGGCCGAGCTCGTCGCCGCGGACTCGCTTGACCCGCTGCTGGCCGCAGGTAGGCCTGCCTGGTCGGCGCTGCGGGCACGGCTGATCGAGCTGGTGACGGCAACGGCCGCCCCGGACGGCGCGGTGCTCTTGCCGCTGTCGGAGACCGCGACGCGGTTGCCGTTCACCGTCGGTGACTACGTCGACTTCTACTCGTCGCGCAACCACGCGGAGAACGTCGGTCGGATCTTCCGGCCCGATGGCGAAGCGGTCTTCCCCAACTGGAGCCACCTGCCCGTTGGGTACAACGGCCGCTCCGGCACGGTCGTCGTCTCTGGCACCGATGTCGAGCGTCCGCACGGTCAGCGCAAGGGCGACGACGGGCCGGTGTTCGGTCCTAGCACCCGCCTGGACATCGAGGCCGAGATCGGTTTCGTGTGCGGTGGCCCTGTCGCCCGCCGTGTGTCGACTTCCGCTGCCCCGGACCACGTGTTCGGCGTGGTCACGGTCAACGACTGGTCCGCGCGCGACATCCAGGCCTGGGAGTACGTGCCGCTCGGTCCGCACCTGGGCAAGTCGTTCGCGACCTCTATCGGCGCCTGGATCACCCCGCTGGAGGCGTTCGCCGCCGCGCGCGTCGCGGTGCCCGACCCCGGCCACCCCCGGCAGGACTACCTCGTCGAGGACTCCCACTGGGGTCTCGACATCCACCTCCAGGTGTTCTGGAACGGCACCCTGGTCAGCAAGCCCGACTTCGCGGGGATGGCGTTCTCGTTCGCCCAGCAGCTGGCGCACATGACCGTCAACGGCGCCACCGTGCGCCCCGGCGACCTGTTCGCCTCCGGCACCATCTCCGGCCCCGAGAAGCACCAGCGCGGCTCGTTCCTGGAGCTGAGCTGGGGCGGCAAGGAGCCGATCACCCTGGACGACGGCGCCGAGCGCTCGTTCCTGCTCGACGGCGACACCATCGTGATCACCGCGACCGCGCCGGGGCCGGACGGATCGGTCATCGGCCTGTCCGAGGTCGCCGGGACGATCCTGGCCGCGGGGGACTGACCGGTGCCTGGCATACGGTCGACGGGTCCGGTCACCCGCCAAGCGGTCCCGGTGGCCAAGGAGAGTTCGCTGACCCTCGACCGCGGCCTGGCCCTCTTGCAGGCGGTGGCCGACTCCGACACCGAGGCGCCGACGATAAGCGACCTCGCCGCGTCGATCGGGGCCAGCCGCGCGGCCGTGTACCGGCTGCTGGTGCCGTTGCAGTCGCGCGGACTGGTCCGGCGTGAGGGGTCCAAGGTCCGCCTCGGGCTGGGCTTACTCCAGCTCGCCGCGAAGGTCGCTCCGCAGTTGCGGGTGGCGGCTCTACCGGCGTTGCGTGAGCTTGCCGAGACCGTTGGCGCTACCGCGCACCTCACCGTCGCGGATGGCGATGAGGCGCAGGCGGTCGCGGTCGTCGAGCCCTCTTGGACGACCTACCACGTCGCGTACCGCGTCGGGACCCGTCACCCGCTGCACAAGGGCGCGGCCGGCAAGGCCATCACGATGCGCCCGGGTGACACCGGCTGGCTTGGCTCGGTCGGTGAGCTGCAGCCCGGCGCGTACGGGATTGCGGCGCCGGTGCGCGGCGTCGTTGACCTGCGCGCGAGCGTTGGTGTGGTCACCTTCGAGCCGCTGGACGGCGCTGTCGTCGGCCCGAAGGTGGTCGCGGCCGCCGCGATCATCGCCGAGTCGCTGCGCTAGCCGCTGCCACAGCTACGACCCGCGCCGGGTCGTAGCTGTGGACACGGCCTAGCCGAAGATCGCCTCGTAGGTGGCGAACAGCGCGAAGCCCGCGAACACCACGCCCGCGACCCGCTGGATCAGGTGCGGCTTGATCTTCGCGGCGATCTTGCGGCCCACCAGCACCGCGATCCCCGCGACCAGCACCAGCGCGACCCAGGCGCCCAGTCCGACCCAGACCGGCTCGGCGTAGCGCGCCGACAGCCCGGCCGTGGCGATCTGCGACGCGTCGCCCCACTCGGCGGCGAACAGCACCCCGAACGAGGTCAGCGCGGCTCGCCAGAACGACACCGACGGCGCGGCCTCCTCGGCGTCGGCGACCTCGTCGTCCTGCTTCGCGAACCCCTCCCTGAGCAGGAGGAACGCGCCGAGCGCGAACAGCACGGCCACCACGGCGGCGACGACCTGGTCCGGGAGCAGCGTCAGCACCCCGCCGAACGCGGCCGCGATGACGCACTGCACCGCGAACGCCGCGCTCACCCCGATGAACACTGGGAGCGCGCGGTAGCGAGTGGTCAGGATGAGGGTTGCCACCAGCGTCTTGTCCGGTAGCTCGACAGCGAGCACCAGCGCGAAAGCACTGGCGAACGCGATCAGGGCACTTCCCACAGTGAGTCCTCTACGTCCGGGCCCGGACGGAGGAAGGCGAGCTCTCTCCGACCGGGCATGGTCCTACCCGGCCGGAGGTCTCGTTCGCCCGCGTGACCGCGGGTGAGGCACCGGACCCGATCACTCGAGTCAGTATGTCGATGTCCTCGCCGGACCGCAGAGCGCACGGTCGCGGGAACTACTCCCCTCTGGCCCATCAAGCCTAGCTGTCGCAGGCAGGGCTAAGGACGTGTGCCCGCTCACGGGGGACCTACGTCCCGGTGAAACGGGACCCGGGAACCTGTTGACCGAGCCTGCCGAGGGCGACTCTGTTCATCGTGGACGTTCTGGAGTTGGCGCGGTGGCAGTTCGGCATCACGACCGTCTACCACTTCCTCATGGTGCCGCTGACGATCGGGCTCGCGGTGCTGGTCGCCGGGATGCAGACGGCGTGGGTGCGCACGGGCGACGTGAAGTACCTGCGGATGACCAAGTTCTGGGGCAAGCTGCTGCTGGTCAACTTCGCCATGGGCGTGGTGACCGGGATCGTGCAGGAGTTCCAGTTCGGCATGGCCTGGAGCGAGTACTCCCGGTTTGTCGGCGACGTGTTCGGCGCCCCGCTGGCGATGGAGGGCCTGGTCGCGTTCTTCGTCGAGTCGACCTTCCTGGGGTTGTGGATCTTCGGCTGGGACCGGTTGCCCCAGCGGGTGCACCTGGCCTGCGCGTGGGCGTTCAGCCTGGCGTCGACGGCGTCGGCGTACTTCATCCTGGCGGCGAACTCGTGGATGCAGCACCCCGTTGGCGTCGAGATGGTCGACGGCAAGCCCCAGTTGGTGTCGATCTGGGCCGTGTTGACCAACAACACCGCCCTGGCCGCCATCCCCCACACGGTGATCGGCTGCTTCGCGGTGGCAGGCGCTTTTCTCGTGGGGATCGGTGGATGGCACCTCTGGCGCAAGCGCGACGAGGACGGTCCCGTGTGGCGGGCGTCGGTGAAGCTCGGCGGCTGGGTGGGTGTCGTGGCGTTCGCCGGGTTGGCGATCACCGGCGACATCCAGGGCAAGCTGATGTTCGAGCAGCAGCCGATGAAGATGGCCGCCGCCGAGGCGCTGTGCCACACCGAGCAACCGGCCGCGTTCTCGGTCTTCGCGATCGGCGACGTGACCAGGCCGGACTGCGAGAACGTCAAGTCGGTCACGGTGCCCGCGCTGCTGTCGTTCCTGGCGCACAACGACTTCAGCAGCGAGGTGCGCGGCATCGAGGACCTGGTGGTCGAGTACCAGCAGCGCTACGGCACCAACTACCCGGTGGACGACCGGCTGGGTGAGTTGTCCGGCAAGCCGATCGACTACGTGCCCAACCTCCCGGTGACCTACTGGGGCTTCCGGTTCATGATCGGCTTCGGCGCGCTGGCCGCGCTGGCCGCCGCCGGGGTGCTGTGGGTGACCCGACGTGGGCGGGTGCCGACGGGGAAGTGGTTCCCGATCGCCGTGCTCTGCGGTATCGCCACCCCGTTCCTGGCCAACAGCTTCGGCTGGATCTTCACCGAGATGGGTCGCCAGCCGTTCGTGGTGGTGCCCAACCCGTCCGGTGTGGACGGGGTGTGGATGTTCACCGCGCGCGGGGTGTCGGGGCTGACCACCGGCGAGCTGTGGACGTCGCTGATCGCGCTGACCCTGGTCTACGGGGCGCTGGCGGTGGTCGAGGTGTTCCTCATCGCCCGCTACGTCCGCGCGGGGGTCGCGGGCGTCATCCCGCCGGAACCGGTCGACGAACCGGACGACAAGTCGGGCGACCAGCTCGCCTTCGCCTACTAGGAGTCCACTGTGGAACTCGCGGACGTCTGGTTCTGCGTGATCGCCGTGCTCTGGCTCGGCTACCTCTTCCTGGAGGGATTCGACTTCGGCGTCGGCATGCTCATGCCGGTGCTGGCCAGGGACAACACCGAGCGCCGGGTCCTCATCAACACCATCGGCCCGGTCTGGGACGGCAACGAGGTGTGGCTACTCGTCGCCGGTGGCGCTACCTTCGCCGCCTTCCCAGGTTGGTACGCCTCGCTCTTCAGCGGTACCTACCTACCACTGGTCCTGTTCCTGGTCGCTCTTATCGGGCGCGGCGTCGCGTTCGAGTACCGGGGCAAGGTAGACAGCGATCGGTGGCGGCGCGCGTGGGATCGGATCATCGTCGGTGGGTCGCTTGTCGCGGCCGTCGGCGTCGGGCTCTTGTTGGCTACGACGGTGTTTGGACTACCGCTCGACGCTAACGGCAACCGGGTGGGTGGACCGTTCGCGGCCATCACCGCCGAGTCGCTGTTGGGGGCGGTGGCGGTGGTCGGGTTCGCTCTGGTCCACGGCGCGGTGTTCATCGCGCTCAAGACCGACGGCGACATCCGCCACCGGGCCCGCGCCTTCGCGAGCCGGGTGGGGCCGTGGGCGCTGTTGCCGCTGGCCGGGCTGCTCGTGCTGGTGCAGCTGTCGTGGGGCGAGTGGTGGACGTGGGTGGCGGTGGCAGTTGTGGTGATCGCTGCGGCGGTGGCGTTCGAACGGCTCTCGGCAGGGCGGGAGGGCCAGGCGTTCGCGGCGCTCGCTGCTGCTGTGGTCGCTACCGTCGTGGCCTTGTTCGGTGCGCTCTACCCGAACGTTCTCCCGTCCACTCTGGATTCCGCGTACTCGCTGACTGTCGCGGACACGGCCTCTAGCCCCTACACCCTGAAGGTCATGAGCTGGGTGGCGCTGTTCGGTACGCCTGCCGTGCTCGTCTACCAGGGTTGGACTTACTGGGTCTTCCGCAAGCGGGTCAGCGCCGCGCACATCCCGCCGGTGCACGTCCCATGACTTCTCCCGGACAGCCTCGACCCGCCAGTCGGTCCGGGAGAGGCCCGCTCGGCGCGCTACCGGGTTTGTCCCGGTCAGCGCGCCGGGCGCTGGCCTTGGCCGGTGGTCTCGCCGTGGTCAACGCGGCTGTTCTCGTGGTGCAGGCCTGGGCGTTGGCGGCGGTTCTTACCTCGTACTCGTCGCGGACGTTGGCTGTCCTGGCTGGCGCTGTCGTCGCACGCTCGCTGTTGGGGTGGGCGACACAGGTGGTCTCAACGCGCGCAGCGGCAGGGGCCAAAGAAGAACTTCGGGCACTCACCTTGGACCGCGCGTTGGCTCTAGGGCCGGAGTGGGTTGCCAAGCGCGGTGTGGGGGAGTTGACGTCTCTAGCGACTAGAGGGCTCGACGCGCTGGATGCCTACTTCGGTGTGTACCTACCGGCGCTCGTTACCGCTGCCGTGGTACCGCTGGCGGTAGGCGCATCGATCCTGTTCGTCGACTGGCCCTCCGCCGTGGTGGTTGCGCTGACAGTCCCGCTGATCCCGCTGTTCGCGATAGTCATCGGCCGCTACACCGAGGATCGGGTGGGACCGGCAGCCGCGGCGACTGAGCGGTTGTCGGGCAACCTGCTGGAGTTGGTGCGCGCCCTGCCTGTCCTCACCGCGTTCCGCCGTGCTTCGGCGCAGGCAGAGGCCGTGCGGAAGGTGTCGGACGCCCATCGGCGCGGCACACTCGGGGTGCTGCGCGTGGCGTTCATGTCCGCGTTCGCCTTGGAGTTGGTGGCGACGCTATCGGTGGCTCTTGTAGCGGTCGTCATCGGTGTGCGGCTCGTGGCCGGTGATCTCACCTTGGCCGTGGGCCTGTTTGTGCTGATCGTGGTCCCTGAGTGCTATCTGCCGCTGCGGGCCGCTGGCGCTGCCCATCACGCCAGCGAGGACGGCCTAGAGGCCATCCGGCGGGTCGCGGAGATCCCGGAGGTCGCGGCTGGCGGGGGTCGCGCGGTCAGCGGGTTCAGCGAGCTGCGCATCGACGGTCTGCGCGTCCGGCGTCGTGATGGCTACGCGCCTGATGGGTTGTCGCTGGTCGTGCGGCCGGGCGAGATAGTCCGGCTCGACTCGGCCAGCGGCACCGGCAAGTCGACAGCGTTCGCGGCCCTGCTCGGGTTCGTCCCGTTCGAAGGCGCCATCACAGTCGACGGCACTCCCCTGGTCGATATCGATATGTCGATATGGCGGCAAATCGTCACGTGGGTGCCGCAACGGCCGGAGTTCGCCGAGTCCCTGGTCTCCGCCGAGGTCGACGACGTGGACCTCGCCGCCGATCTCGGGATTGTTCACCTGTTGGATCGTAGGATCGTTGAACTGTCGGCGGGGGAGCGGCAGCGCGTCGCCCTCCTGCGCGCCCTGTCCCGCCCGGGGACCCGCCTGCTGCTGCTCGACGAACCCACCGCCCACCTGGACCCGGCGACGGCGGCCACCGTCATGGCGGCCATCGAACGCGCCGCTGACCAGGGCATCGCCGTCATCATGGCCACCCACCGGGCGGTCACGGCCGCTGATGCCGCACTCGCCGCCCAACCGCGTGTGGACGTCGCCGACGAGGTGGCGGCAGGCCCCGGCCCGCTCCGCGGCTTGATCAACCACCGCATGCTCGGCGGTGCCGCGCTGGGGTCGGCGGCACTCGTCAGCGGGGTCCTGCTCGCCGCGCTGTCGGCCTGGTTGATCGCCAAGGCCGCCCAGCAGCCGCCGATCCTCACCCTCTCCATCGCCGTCGTCGGTGTCCGCGCCTTCGGCCTGGCCCGCGCCGCGCTCCGCTACACCGAGCGCCTCGCCGTCCACGACGCGGTGTTCCGGACCGCGACCGACCTGCGGGTCCGCCTCTGGAACGCCCTCGTCCGCATCGGACCGGCGCGTGCCCTCGGCCTGCGCTCAGGTGAGGGCCTGCGCCGGTTCGTCGACGACGTGGACACCGTTCGCGATCTGACACCTCGCGTCCTGGTCCCGCCCTTGGTAGCGCTAGGCGCCTGCGTTGCCGCTATAGCCGTGCAGACCGCGATCCTTCCGACAGCCGGTCTCGCGCTAGCGATCGCGGTAGTCCTAGCGGGTTTCGGTGCACCTCTCGTGTCTCTTGTCGCGGAGCGCCGCGCCACCGCCGCGCTGTCCGAAGGTCGGCGCACGGTCGCAGCTGGTGTGCTGAATCTGTTCACCTGCGCGCCCGACCTCATCGCCTTCGGTAGGCATACCCAGCACCGGGCAGCCCTGGCGTCCGCTGACGCTGCCCTCGTTGCCCGCGCCAAGAGGCAGGCGTTCGGCGCTGGAGCCGGGCAGGCGTTGATCACGCTGCTCCTCGGCGCCGCCACCGTCGTGAGCACCTACCTGGCCGTCGGCATCGACCCGGTCCTGATCCCGATCGTCGCGCTCGTCCCTCTCGCGCTCGCTGAGGTCCTCGCGATCCTCCCGCCAGCCGTGACCCACCTGCCTGCGTTGCGCGCCGCCTACGCCCGGATCAGCGCCCTGGAAGCGGCTCCCGCTGCCCCGGCCGAGCAGTGGACCAGTGGCGAGGGTGTCCACCTGGAGAACGTGACGGCTCGGTGGCCAGGTGCGTCGCGGCCGGTGCTGAACGGGTTCGACCTGCGTCTAGCGCCGGGCACCCACGCCGCCGTCGTCGGTCCTTCCGGCGCTGGCAAGTCGACTCTGGCCGCGCTGCTGCTCGGTTTCATCAACCCCGAGACCGGCAGCCTCACCCGGCCACCCACCGTGGCCTGGTGCCCGCAGGACCCGATGCTCGTCTCCACCAGCGTCCGGGAGAACCTCAAGCTCGCTGCCCCACACGCGACTGACGCCGAGCTAGAGGCTGCGTTGGCTAAGGCAGGGCTACCGGGCTTCGACCTGGACGCCACTGCCACGACCACATCGGGCGGAGAGGCCCAACGGATTGCCCTAGCCCGCGCGCTCTTGGCCAACGCTGACTTGATCGTGCTTGACGAGCCGACCGCCCACCTGGACGTCCCGACGGCCGACCGCGTCCTCGCGACCCTCCACGAAGCGTTGGCGGGCAAGACCGTCCTCCACATCACCCACCGCCCGGCGGAAGCCGAACGCGCGGATGTCGTTGTGGACATGGGCGTCGTGGACCGGCGGGCGTTGGTGGGGGCTTAGCCTGATGGTGCCCATGGACCCCACACTCGCCGCGCGGACTCTTACCGCCTCCACCGAGATCGCCACGGCAGCGCTATCCGGCCAAGACCCGGACACGGTGCTGGATCTCGTGGTGCGCGCGGCTGCTGAGTTGGCGGAAGCGGATCTAGGGCTGGTCATGGCCGGTAGTGATGACGGCTCGCTGACCGTTGAGGCTGCCTTCGGCGCCCGCGCCACCAACCCCGTCGGCCTGGTCTTGTCCGCGCGGTCATCGGCAGCGCGAGTCGCACGAGGCGGCGTGCCGATCGTGGCCGACGACGTGACCACGGACCCACGCACAGCCCCTTACGTCCCACGCGAACTCACCGCCTACGGCCCGTTTGCCGCCGCGCCCTTCGGCACGCGCGAGTCCCGCTTAGGCGCACTCACTGTCTATCGCCGGCGCGGGCGCAAGCCGTTCACCAGTGGCACGGTCGAGGTGCTGACCGCGTTCGCCGCACAAGCTGGCTTGGTCCTAGTGCTCGCCGAGGGCCGCAACGCTCACGAGCGCGTCGGCCTCTATGAAGAACGCGAACGCATCGCCCGCGACCTGCACGACGTGATCATCCAGCGCCTCTACGGGGCCGGGATGCAGCTCGACCTGCTGGCCAGGCGCCCCGCCCGCAAGCTCGCCAAGCCTGACGCCACCCGCCTCGGCGACGCTGTCGAGCAGCTCGACGCCGCCATCGCCGACGTGCGTTCCGTGGTCCG
The DNA here is from genome assembly GCF_024171945.1 of Actinokineospora globicatena. Classification (GTDB taxonomy): domain Bacteria; phylum Actinomycetota; class Actinomycetes; order Mycobacteriales; family Pseudonocardiaceae; genus Actinokineospora; species Actinokineospora globicatena. The sequence goes on along the minus strand of NZ_JAMTCR010000002.1, from coordinate 901,205 downwards.
CGCGCTGCGCAACCCGGACCCGATCGTGCCCACCGACCTCGCCGAGTCGGTCCGCGCCGAGGTCGCCACCGCCCGCGAGTTGCTCGGCTTCGAGCCCAGTTTCGAGCTGACCGGCGACCTCACCGACATCCCGGGGTCGTTGGCCGACCACCTCCGCGCCGCGCTGCGGGAGTCGCTCTCCAACGTCGTCCGCCACGCGGGCGCTCTACGCGTAGCGGTCCACCTCGTCAGGACCCCCGACTCGCTGCGGCTCACCGTGGCCGACGACGGTTGCGGCATCCCGCAGGGTGTCACTCACCGGGGGCTGCGGAATCTCCACGACCGGGCGCACCAGATCAACGGCCGCTGCGATGTCCGTTCATCGCCGCGCAGTGGCACGACGGTCACCTGGGAAGCCCCGCTCGCCTAGGTCAGGCGGCAGCGGCCATCGACGGCTGGGTGGGCTCGTGATCCGCCGTCGGCGGCGCTTGGCGCTTGGCCAGCAAACGCTTGCCGAAGGCCGTCACCGGCTTCTCGACCCAGCGGTGGACCAGGTCGGCCAGGCAGAGGCTGACGACGAGCACGGTCGCGACCGTCACCAGGGAGTCCTGCTTGAGCGGCGGCGCCACCAGGACCACCACGAAGTGCGTGGGCAGCAACAGCAGGTACATCGCGTAGGCGCGCCGCCCCACGAACCGGAACGCCGAGAACACGTGGTGCACCGGCCCGGACGACACCAGGCAGATGACCAGCAGGGACGCGCCGATCCCCACACCCAGGTGCCACCGCGACAGCCCGATGCACAGCAGCCCGACCGGGACTACCGCCCACGGGTGGGTCAACGGCCGCACTAGGGCGAACGTGCGCGGGTAGTGCAAGACGAACGCGACCACCGAGCCGAGCAGCAGCAAGACGTAGGACACGGCCATCCCGCTGAACGGCACCAACGCCACCGCGGGCACCAGGGCCAACGGCGCGAAGCGGCCCAGAGCGACCACCGCCAGCGGCCACACCAGGTAGAACTTGGCCTCGATCCCGACGATCCACGAGGTGCCGAACAGCGGATCCGCGCCCGCGAACTCGTTGTTGAACGTCAGGTAGTACATCAACAGCCGGGGCATCTCCCGGATCTGGAACTCACCGCGCAGGTACGCGAACGCGGCCACACCCAGCAAGATGGCCAGGTAGAGCGGCACCAGCCGGAAGAACCGACGCGCGTAGAACTCCTTGAGCGGCTCTGGCCGCAAGAGCAGCCGCGTGACCAGGAACCCGGTCAGCACGAAGAAGACCGACACCCCCACCCACTCGTCCAGCCAGTTGAACCGGGAGCTGGCGTAGAGGGCGAACGCGACGAGGACCACCGCGACCGCCCGCAGGCCGTCCAGTGCCGGGAAGTAGCGGGCTCCCCGGTAGTCGTCGTGGTCGAGCATGGTGTCTCCCCCAAGCGGGTCGCGGTCCGAGGAGTCTACGAAACGCCGGAAGGGGCGAGCACAGAGTCCTTCGACCGTGGGCGCGTCACCGCCTGCGGGCGAACCACGCCACGGCCTGTGTCCGCCGGGCCATCCCGAGCTTGGCCAGGACGGAGGTCACGTGGTTCTTGACCGTCTTCTCCGCCAGGAACAGCCGCTCGGCGATCTCGCGGTTCGACATCCCGTCCCCGACCAGGGCGAGCACCTCGCGCTCGCGCTCGGTGAGGCCCGCGAGCTCGTCGGTCTCCGCGCTGCGCCGCACCCGGTCGAGCACCCGGGCCGTCGTCACCGGATCGAGCAGCGAGTGCCCGGCCGCGACCTCGCGCACCGCGGTCACCAGGTCCTGGCCCCTGACCTGCTTCAACAGGTAGCCCGACGCCCCCGCCATGATCGCTTCAACCAGGGCGGCCTCGTCGTCGAACGCGGTCAGCACCAGGCACGCCGGTGCCGGGTCCAGCGCCCGCAGCGACCGGCACAGCGACACCCCGTCCCCGTCGGGCAGCCGCATGTCGACCACGGCGACGTCCACCGGCCGCGCCGCTACCAGCGCTAGAGCCTCGCCGACGCCTCCGGCCTGGGCGACGACCTCTATGCCGTCCTCGCCGTCGAGCAGATCGCGCAGCCCGCGTCGGACCACCTCATGGTCGTCGACGAGCAGCACCCTGATCACGGCTCTAGAGCTTACGGAGTCGGACTCGGCTGATCCGGTGGTTCGCGCCCTTGCGCAGCACGAGCGTCGCGCGTGGCCGGGTCGGGAGGATGTTGTGCGCGAGGTTCGGCTCGTTGATCTGCTTCCACAACCGGGTCGCCTCGGCCACGGCTTCCTGGTCGGTGAGGCTCGCGTAGTGGTGGAAGTGCGACGCCGGGTCGGAGAAGGCGGTGTGCCGCAGCGCCAGGAACCGGTCGATGTACCAGCGCTCGATGTCGTCGGAGTGCGCGTCGACGTAGATGGAGAAGTCGAACAGGTCGGACACGGCGAGCCGGGCGGCGGGCTGCAGCACGTTCAGGCCCTCGACGATCAGGATGTCCGGCTTGCGCACAACCTGCTCCTTGCCGGGCAGGATGTCGTAGGCCAGGTGCGAGTACACCGGCGCCCGCACCTCGTCGGCGCCCGACTTCACCTCGGACACAAACCGCAGCAACGCCCGCCGGTCGTAGCTCTCCGGGAAGCCCTTGCGGCTCATCAGGTTCCGCCGGTCCAGCTCCGCGCGGGGGAACAGGAAGCCGTCGGTGGTCACCAGGTCGACGTGCGGGTGGTCCGGCCAGCGGGCCAGCAGCAGCCGCAGCAGCCGGGCGGTGGTCGACTTGCCGACCGCGACGCTGCCAGCGATGCCGATCACGAACGGCACCTTCGCCGGGCTGTCCTCACCGAGGAACTCGACGGTGGTGTTGTAGAGCCGCTGCCTGGCGGCGACCTGCAGCGAGATCAGCCGCGACAGCGGCAGGTAGACGTCGACCACCTCGTCCAGGTCGACCGGGTCACCCAACCCGCGCAGCTCGACCAGCTCGTCGAGGTTCAGCGGCAGGGGCGTCGACTCCCGCAGCTCGCGCCACTGCTCGCGGCGCAGCTCCACGTACGGGCTCAGCTCACGGACCCGCGCCATCTCGGGCTCCCTCGCGCCGGAATGGGTGTACGGGAGCCAACGTAGGTGCTGGGGCCTGGTTCGCGCTGTGACCGAATGCACCGATCGGGGGACAACGGGTGTGGCGCACATGACGTCGCCGCGAACATCAGGTTCGTGCCACACTGCCCGGCTCGAACACCGCGTCCCACGCGGCCGCGACCTGCCGAGCGCACACCTGGGGCGGCACCCCGCCGATACCGGTGCCCAACCCCGGCATCGCGATGGTCTTCACCGTCCCCCGCACGGGCGCGCCGTCGTCGAGCACACCTTCCCGCCAGAGCCGGAACACCGCTTTCGCGGCTAGGTACGGGTGGACGGTCTCGGGCGCGAGAGCCTGCGCGGGCTCCTTCATCGTCGGCGCCGTGATGAGCCACGCGGGCCGCGTCGCACCCGTGGGCACGATCAGCGCCTCGCCGATCGGTAGCTCCCCACCGTGGTACGCCAAGACAGCGCTACGAACCTGCTGCTCGATGGCGGGGAAGTGCGCCGCGTAGACAGCGTCCACGCCACCGCGCATCCAGCCGTAAGAGTTCGCAGGCGACACCACCGCGTCCGCGTGTACGTCGAGGACCGATCCACGGTGGACACGGATGTGCGGTCGCCCTTCGGCGGCCGTTTCCCATGCTGACGCCAGCGATTCACCCACCGCGCATAGGACGAGTTCGAGGGGGCTGGAACCGCGGCGGGACGCCGCCACCACGCCGGTCTTCGAATCCGCGGTCACCGTTCCAGCATGGCATCCGGGGGACACCGGCGGTAACCGCCGTTTGGCAACCGCCACATAGCCATCCGGCGGTTGGGCCTGCGTACTGTGGGCCGCGTGCCGACAACCGCGTACTTCGGACCCAAGGGGACCTTCACCGAACAGGCCGCCAGGGCGCTCGCCCCCGACGCCGAGTTCCTGCCCATGCCCACGATCCCGGAGGCGGTCGGCGCGGTGCGCTCCGGGCTCGCGGAGCTGGCGTGCGTGCCGATCGAGAACTCGGTGGAGGGCGCGGTCTCCGCGGCCATGGACACCCTCGCCGCCGACGCCCCGCCGGTTGTCGCCCTCGCCGAGTACCTGCTCCCGATCCGGTTCTCGATCCTCGTGCGCCCCGGCCTGAAGGCGGCCGACGTCCGGTCGATCGCCAGCCACCCGCACGCGCTGGCCCAGGTCGAGCGCTGGATCCAGGAGACGATGCCGGACGCGGCCCGCAGGCCTGCTTCGTCCACCGCCGGTGCCGCCGTCGGCGTGCAGTCCGGTGAGTTCGACGCGGCCGTCACGGCACCGGTCGCCGCGCACCACTACTCGCTCGACGTGCTGGCCACCGACGTCGCCGACGAGCGCGACGCGATCACCAGGTTCCTACTGCTGGCCCGCCCGGAGCGGCTGCCCGCGCCGACCGGTGCCGATCGGACGTCGGTGATCGTGGTCCTGTCCCACCAGCCGGGGGAACTGGCCGCGGTGCTCAACGAGTTCGCCAGCCGCGGCATCAACCTGACCCGCATCGAGTCCCGCCCGCTGCGCAACCGCTTCGGCGAGTACCGCTTCTATCTGGACTTCGACGGGCACATCTCCGAGCCGCGCGTTGCCGACGCTCTTGGTGCGCTCCGCCGCCGTAGTCAAAGGGTCCTGTTCCTGGGCTCTTACCCCAAGGCGGAGGGCAATCCGACGGAGGTCGACGCTCCCCACCGCGCTATCGACTACGAGAAGTCCACGCGATGGGTGGGTGCCCTCTTGCGCGGGGAGCAGCCGTGAGCGTGCGGTTGATGCTCGCGCGCCACGGTGAGACGCCCTCTAATCTCCGCCACGCGCTCGACTCCCGTCCGCCCGGTCCGTCTCTTACCGAGATGGGCCACCGTCAGGCGTTGGCACTAGCTGAGCGTCTAGCGGAAGACGAAGTCGTAGCCGTCTATGCCAGTGTCGCCGTGCGCGCGCAGGAGACAGCGGCCCCGGTCGCGAAGCAGCACGGCCTGGCCGTCGAGGTTGTCGAAGGCCTGCACGAATTACAGGTCGGCGATCTGGAAGGCCGCTCGGACGAGCACGCCCTCCGCAGCTTCGGCGAGGTGTACCTGAGGTGGACCCAGGGCGATCTCGCGGCGGCCATGCCCGGTGGCGAGAGCGGCGAGCAGATCCGCGACCGCTACCTCTCCACGATCGAGCGAATTCGCGACGCGCACCCCAGCGGTCTCGTCGTGGTCGTCAGCCACGGCGGGATCATCCGCCTCGGCGCGGAATGGCTGGCCGACAACGTCGGCGCCCGGTTGACCAACGCCCGGCTCCTGCCCAACACCGGACATGTGCTGCTTGAACCGCGCACCACCGGATGGCACTGTCTGGAGTGGACCGGGGTCGACCTGTAGCGCGGTCGCGTCAAGTGGGGGAAGGTCCGGTTGACGAAAATCGCGGCGAGTTGTCGGTGGGTGGGTCTACCCTCCGCCGCGTACTCATTCGGACTATTCAGGGAGGGCTCATGCCCCCGCCCGCGTCCTCGATCGCTGTGCGCGCGGAAGCGCTGGTCAAGACCTTCGGGACGACCCGCGCCCTGGACGGCGTTGATCTGGAGATCCCGTCCGGGACCGTGCTGGGCCTGCTCGGCCCCAACGGTGCCGGCAAGACCACCACCGTTCGCATCCTCACCACACTGCTCAAACCCGACTCCGGCCGCGCGTTCGTGGCCGGTCACGACGTCGTGGCCGACCCGGACGCCGTCCGCCGCTCGATCGGCCTCTCCGGCCAGTACGCGGCGGTCGACGAGCACCTCACCGGCTACGAGAACCTGTACATGGTCGGCAGGCTCTACGGGATGTCCCGCTCCGACGCGTCCACCAGGGCGCGCGAGCTGATCTCCCGCTTCCGGCTCGACGACGCGGGCGACCGCCCGTCCAAGACCTACTCCGGCGGCATGCGGCGCAGGCTCGACCTGGCGGGCGCGCTCGTGGCCCAGCCGGCGGTCGTGGTGCTCGACGAGCCGACCACCGGTCTCGACCCGCGCGGCCGGATGGACACCTGGGAGATCATCGGCGAGCTCGTCGCCGACGGCACCACGGTCCTGCTGACCACGCAGTACCTGGAGGAGGCCGACCAGCTGGCCGACACCATCCTGGTGATCGACCACGGCAAGGTCATCGCGGGCGGCACGGCCGACCAGCTCAAGGCCCAGGTCGGCGGTGAGCGGCTCGAGATCGTGGTCGCTGACGCGGCCGAGCTGGCCGCGACCGCGCAGGTGCTCGCCGAGGTCGGGTCGGACGCCCCGACCACCGAGGAGCACCAGCGCAAGGTGCTGGTCAAGGTCGACACCGGCCCGAAGGCGCTGGTGGAGGCGCTGCGCAGGCTCGACCAGCAGAACGTGTCGGTGCTCGACGTCGGCCTGCACCGGCCGACGCTCGACGACGTGTTCCTGGCCCTCACCGGCCACCTCGCCGAGGAGAAGCCCGAGGCGGAGACCGACGACAAGAAGACCAAGGGCAGGAAGGCGAAGTCCCGATGAGCGTCATCACCGCCAACGCCCGCGACAGCGGGGTCGTCACCTGGCGCAACCTGATGAACGTGCGCCGCCAGCCCGACCTGCTGCTCGGCGCCACCCTGCAGCCGATCATGTTCGTGCTGCTGTTCTCGTTCGTGTTCGCCAACAGCATCGGCGACGACCCGGCCGCCTACCGGGAGTTCCTGATGGGCGGCATCTTCGCCCAGACGGTGGCCTTCAACTCGGCGTACACCACCATCGGCATGGCGGCCGACCTGGAGAAGGGCGTCATCGACCGGTTCCGGTCGCTGCCGATGGCCAGGGCCGCGGTGCTGGTCGGTCGCACGGCCGCGGACCTCGCGGTCAGCGCCATCGGCCTGCTGGTGATGTCGCTGTGCGGGCTGCTGGTCGGCTGGCGCATCCGGGGCAGTTTCCTGGACGCGGTCACCGGCTACCTGTTGCTGCTGCTGTTCTCGTTCGCCATGTCCTGGATCGGCGCGTTCATCGGGCTGATCTCCGGCAGCGTCCAGGTCGCGCAGAGCGCGGGCTTCATCTGGATGTTCCCGGTGTCGTTCATCTCGTCGGCGTTCGTCTCGGCGTCGAGCATGCCCGGCCCGCTCAAGGCGTTCGCCGAGTGGAACCCGATCACCGCGATCGCCGACGCGGCGCGGGACCTGTTCGGCAACACCGCGCGCACGGGTGTCCTCGGGCGCTCGGACGCGTGGCCGGTGCAGCACGCGGCGCTCTACGCGCTGATCTCGTGCGCGGTCATCCTGCTGATCTTCGCCCCGCTCGCGGTGTCGAAGTACCGCAAGGTGGCCAGCAAGTAGCTGTCCGCAGGGCGCGCCCGCGCTACGCCCCGGCGGGCGCGCTCTCCTCGGATAACGCCGGTTCACCCTGGTCCTTGACCGGGCCGTCGACCGGCCTGTCGATCTGACTGTCGGCCGGGCTGTCCACCGGGTCCTCGACCTGGCCGAGGCTGTCGATCTCGGCCTCGAACTTGGCCATGACCGCCCACAGCGCCCCGGCCAGCAGCAGCTGCAGCCCGCCGGAGATCAGGAAGACCGCCCGGGTGTTGAGCCAGGCGGCGAGGACGCCGCCGAGCAGCGCGCCGAGCGGGATCGCCCCCCAGACGGCCGTGCGCCAGACGCCCAGGACCCGCCCGAACAGGTGCTCGGGGATCAGGGCGTGCCGCAGGGCGCCGATGATGACGTTCACCGTCACCACGCTGGCGGCGAACACACCGAACAGCAGGGCGGCGGAGATGGGCTCGTAGACCAGCCCCATGACCCCGAACGCGATCGCGCACCCGGCGACGGCCGAGGTCAGCACGGCGCGGCGGGAGAGCACCTTGGTGAGCCGGGGTGCGATGGCCGCGCCGAGAAGTCCGCCCACGCCGCCGACCAGGGCGAAGACGCCGAACGCGGCGATGTCGAGCCCGAGGTCTTCCAGCGCGTAGAGCACGAGCAGGGCCTGCGCCAGTTCCGACGTCAGCGCCAGCGCGGCGGCGAACGCGACCAGCTGGACCATCAGCGGGCGGCTGCGCACCCAGGTGAGGCCCTCGGCGAGTTGCACGCGGAGCTTGGGCGCCGGGCCGGTCACCTTGGGCCGGTAGCCACCGCGGATGGCCAGCAGGAAGATCGCCGCTATCGCGAACCCAGCCGAGTTGAGCACGAACGGCAGCGAGGCAGCCACGGCGAAGGTGACGCCACCGAGCGGGCCGCCGAGGAAGGTCTGCCCGACGATCTCGGCGGATTGCAGCTTGCCGTTCGCGGACTCCAGCTGGGAGCGCGGTACGACGGCCGGGATGAGCGCTTGCGCTGCGCTGTCGGCGATGGTCTCGACGGTGCCGATGAGCAGCGCCATGGCGTAGAGCAGCCAGATGGTCGTCGCGTCGAACAGGACCAGGATCCCGAGCGCTCCCACGATGACCGCGCGGGAGGTGTTGGCCAGCAGCATGGCCTTGCGCCGGTCGACCCGGTCCACCAGCGCGCCGCTGACCAGGGCGAACAGCAGCCAGGGCAGGAAGGCGGTCGCGGAGAGCCCGGCGATGAGCACGGGGTCGCGGGTGAGGCTGGCGCCGAGCAGGGGGAAGGCGACCTTGCCGATGCCGTCGCCCAGGTTGGACAACGCGCTGGACCCGAGCAGCCAGCTGAGCCGCCGGTCCCTGGCCACGTCGCCCCCGGGTAATCGTGCCGACCCCATGCCGCGACGCTACTGGCCGGTTCCCGCCAGTAACTACCCCCGAACGGGCGGCAATTCTTCCCACGGCGTCACCCCCCGTGTGAACCCCGGCCAGGTGGCGAACGGTGGAGAACTGGCGCATTGTGGAGGTATGAGGTGGGTGAGAAACGGTACCGGGTTGTTGGTCCTGCTGCTGGCGGTCTCCGGCTGCGCCGGGCAGCGCTCCGAGGGCCTACAACCCCAAGCGGAGATCCCCTCGGCGACCTCCACGGTGTCGCAACCCCAGGTGGCGCCCCCGACCACCGAGTCGGTCGACCCCCCAGCCACGGACGACTGCAAGGTCGACGAACTGAAACTCGCGGTGCGTGACGGCGACGCGGCCGCCGGGACCGTCTACCGCAAGCTGATCTTCACCAACACCGGCACCCGGCTCTGCGTCATCCAGGGCTTCCCCGGCGTCTCCTACGTGGCAGGCGACGACGGCCACCAGGTCGGCCCGGCCGCGTTCCGAGTCGGCACCAAGGGCTCCCCGGTCCGCCTCGACCCGGGCACCTCGGCCTCGGCGGACGTGGGCTTCGTGAACGTCCAGAACTACGACCCAACGGTCTGCCAGCCGACGGAGGTGCGTGGCCTGCGGGTCTACCCGCCGCACGACACCGGTTCGGCCTTCGTGGAGCTACCCGGGACGGGGTGCGCGGGCACCCCGCCGGGCAACCAGTTGACCGTGAAGACAGTGGTCTAGACGGACCGCAGGAAGACAGCCCACTCGGCCCGGTTGAACCGCAGCCGTGGCCCATCCCCCTGCTTGCTGTCCCGAGCCATCACCGTGTGGAGGTCCCGAAACGCGACCTCCACACAGTTGCGCTCCGGCGTGCTGCGGCTGCTCTTGCGCCACACGACATTGCTCATTGACGGAACTCCTTCGCCGCTTGTCTGATCAGGTGCAGGCTGGCTTGTTCGTCCAGCGACGTGGTCCAGGTGTTGTGGAACGTCGTCCCATACAGCTCCACCTCGCTGGGCTTGTCCAGGAACAGTTCGCCCGCCAAGTGTTCGATGAACACCACTGGTGGCTCGCTATCCCGAGTTCCGTTGTTTGGGAAGCGCATGATGACAAACGGTCCGGTTATCAGCCCGTGGTACATGCCGACCGCGAACGGGATCACTCGCAGGTGGACTGTATCCAATTGCGCCAGCTCTGCCAAGTGGATTAGCTGGTGGGCCATGACCTTCGGGCCGCCGACCGGGCGCCGAAGAATGGCCTCGTTCAGCACCACCGAAACCGATGGTCGGGCCACCGATCTGGTTAGCAACGCCTGCCGTGCTGACCGCAATTCGACACGCCGCTCGATCTCGTCGTCGGTCGCCAGCGGCTTGTACTCCTTGATTAGCATTCGAGAATAGTGTGGTGTTTGTAGCAATCCCGGTATTAGTGATGTCTCGTAGCACTGCATAGACGACACGGCTTCTTCTAGCCCAATGTAGAGGCCGAAACCATCCGGAATGACGTCACCGTAACCGTGCCACCAGCCCTGTTCCTTGGTCTTCTTGGACAGCGTCTTGAGGTAGTCCGTCAGCTCCTCGGACGCGCCGTAGATCTTGCACATGGCCTCGGTGTCCAGGCTGCGCAACGGGGTCTGGCCGGTCTCGATCCGCCAGATCTTGGTCTCCGACCACTCCAGCTCGGCCGCCGCGGCGCGCACCGTCAGCCGGGCGCGGCCCCGCAGTTCCCTCAGGTACCGCCCGAGCTGCCTGCGCGGCACCGTCGAACCGGTCGTCGTCTCGCGCACGTGCGCCCGCCCCTCACTCGTTAGGAATCTTGCATTCGCGGTGAAAGTGTCCCGACGAGCAGCCTGCAATACAACGCTGTTGTCATGGCCTTTACGGGTGAATGACCCCGGTGAAAGCTTGCGCGGAGAGCCTCCGGCCCGGTTCCATCACGCCGCACGCTTTCCGTGCCAACCCCCTTCACGAAAGAGGCGAACACATGCACTCCGGCTTCCACATGAACACCTGGGCCAAGGTCGACGACGACTGCGAGATCACCTACTCGCCCGACGGTCCGGCCGCCATGTCCCTCTACTTCGGCGGCCGCATGGAGGGCTTCGAGATCGTCCTCACCCGCACGACCCTCGACCGCCTTGCCGCCGTCGCGGCCGAAGCCAGGGACAAGCTGGCCGCCTGACCCCGCGGCCCACCTCCCCACCCGCCCCCGCCTGCTAGACCGCCATCAAGCCGGTCCGCCAGGCCCAGGCGGCGATCTCGACCCGGTTGCGGGCGCCGATCTTGCCCTGGACGGCGGCCAGGTGGGTCTTCACCGTGGACAGCGACAGGTACAGCTCCTGCCCGATCTCGGTGTTGGTCAGCCCCCTGGCCGCCGCCCGCACCACGTCCGTCTCCCGCTCCGTCAACGGGTTGGCCCCCACCACTGGCGCCGCCGCCGCGAAGTGCCGCAACAGCCGCACCGTGATCTGGGGTGACACCAGTGCGTCCCCCCGCGCCGCCGCTCGCACCGCCTCCATCAGCAACGCGGGTCCGGCGTCCTTCAGCAGGAATCCGCTGGCCCCGTTCGCCAGCGCGGTGTGCACGTACTCGTCCAGGTCGAACGTCGTCACCACCACGACCTTCAGCGGGTCCGCCACCTCCGGCCCCGCCAGCGTCCTGGTCACCGCCAGCCCGTCCATCCCCGGCATCCGGATGTCCACCAGGCACACGTCCGGTCGCAACTCCCTGGCCCGCCCCACCGCCGCCACCCCGTCAGCCACGTCGGCCACCACCTCGATGTCCTCCTGCGACTCCAGGATCATCCGGAACCCGACCCGCACCATCTCCTGGTCATCCGCGATCAACACCCTGATCACAGCTGTTCCCCCCGTCCAGCGCGTTCCGCCCGCAACGGGAACCCGGCGTCCACGACCCACCCGTTCGGCTCGTCGGGCCCGGCCGTGAACCGCCCCCCGAGGAGGTCGATCCGCTCCCGCATCCCCACCAGACCGTAACCGCCGGATCCGCCGGGGGGCCGCAGCTCGACCCGCGTGGCGTCGTCGGCCACCCGCAGCCGCAGTTCGTCCTCCACCACCCCGATGCTGATCGTCACCTTCGTCGCCCCGCGCGCGTGTTTGCCCACGTTGGTCAGCGCTTCCTGCACGATCCGCAGCACCGACCGCCCGGCCTCGGGGGGAAGCGAGTCCGGCAGGTCGAGCGTCATGTCGATCTCCGGCCCGGCGAAGTTCTCCACCAGTGCCCGCAGGTCAGCGGCCAGGTCCATGGTCGCCTGGCCCTCCGCGCCCGCCACGGGGGCGCCGCGCATGCTGCCGACCAGCATCCGCATCGCCGCGAGGGCCTCCCCGCCCGCGGCCTCGATGCGTTCCATCGCCTGGACCGCCGCCGCCGGGTTCGTCTCTCCGACCATCCGGGCGGCCTGCGCGGCCACCACGATCCCGGTCACGTGGTGCGCCACCACGTCGTGCAGCTCCCGCGCCAGCGCCATCCGCTCCGCCTGTTGCGCGCCGGTAACGGCGACCTTCACCGACTGCGCCCGCTCCCGGTCCCGCGACCGGAAGTACTGCCCCGTCGCGACCGCCACCACCAGCAGGAAACCGGCGATGAACATGAACTCCCAGCTCAGGTCCACCATCCCGTACACCGACAGCGCCACCAGCACGTCCACGACCACCAACGCGCCCACGCCCGCGGCAGCCTTACCGCGCTCGGCATACCGCGCGAGGTACGCGACCAACGCCATGTGTGCGGCAGCGACCGACAGCGGCACGGGGAACATGGAGTAAGAGCCGAAGATCAGGGTGAGGGGGCTGAGTGCCATAGAGGCACCGACCATCACCACCGCCGCGATCATCGTGTACCGCACCGGCGCGATCGGACCTAGAACCGCACACGCCGCCGTGGCCAACAAGAACACCACCGGCACCAGGTAGATCAGGTCGCGACCGACCGGGTTCAGCACCGCCCCCGTCGAGCTCGACATGTCGACCAGGATCAGCACCAAGAGCGCGGCGGCCAGTGGCCACTGCCTGCGGATCAGCTGCCGGGTCTGCGCGGACGTCCCGTGGTCGTCATGCGTGCGTAGTGCGTAGCCGACGATGCAGCCGCCGAGTAGGACAACGCCGCCGCTTAGCGCCATCACGACCAGTTGGTGGCTGTCGAGCAGGTAGTAGTACGAGGAGTAGTGCTGCGAGAGCCGGAGAACACTCGCGGCCATACCTGCCACTGCCAGCACAGGTATCGCCACGAACGCCGCGCCGCGTTTGCCCCGCCACACCGCGATCGCCACTAGAGCGCCGATCGCGACCGTCTCGGACAGAAAGAGCGTCTCGATACCTACCCGGGTGATGACGGCCTGGCCGTTGACCGCCGCCACGTAAGACCCGCCGACCAGCCACAGCGCGCCCCCGACCACCCCCAGTAGGGGCCGGGCGAGCGCCAGCAGCGTGAACGCGAGCAGCGGCAGCGGCAACAACGCCTCCGCCAGCCCGTCTCTCCGCGCCAGGTTGAGCACGAAGTCGAACAGGTACGCCAGACCCAGCAGTGCGGCCAGCCAGCGGCGGGCGGGCGCGAGCAGCTCCATGGTCCAGAAACGTAGGCGCCCGCCGCCGCCCGCGCCTCGGTCGACCGGCGCGTCCCCATCGGCCGATCGGCCGACCCCGTCCGGCGGCAACACCGACCGGTCGGCCCCCGCGCCGACCCCTCTGGCCGATTCGCGACACCCCCACCCGGGTTCACGCTGGTGGAGCAGGGAAAACGGTCAACGGAGGTGCGTGATGGTGATGGCGATTCTGGTCTGGGTGGGGGTCGTGCTCGGGATCAGCCTGCTGCTGGTGATGGCGTTCGGCCCGGCCATCGTGGAACTCGACGCGTGGCACCAGGCCAGGCGCAGGCGGGCGGCTGGCGGCACCGGCGGAGATCACTGATCATGGAACGGTGACGACCCGCGCGCTCACCGCCGTCCTGGTCCTGTTCACCGTCGTGGCCTGCGGTCCTGGCCCGACCCAGATCCCCGAGCCGCCGACGCTGGCGCCGCCGAGCTCGGCCGTGAAGAACGCCGAAGTGCCCAACGTGGTCGGGATGGACCACCAAGACGCTCAAGACGCCATGCAGAAGGCTGGGTTCTTCTACCTGACCGAGGAAGACGCAACGGGACAAGGTAGGCAACTGGTGGTCGACCGCAACTGGGTGGTCGTCGAGCAGGTCCCGTCGGCGGGCAAGTCGGTCCCGCAGTCGGACAAGATCCTGCTCCGGTCTAAGAAGAAGACGGACCCGTGACCCTAGAAGAACTCTCTTCCCGCCAACGAGCCTTCGCCGATGCCCGTGCTTGGGGGCCGTTCCACACCCCTAAGAACCTGGTGATGGCCCTAACCGGTGAGGTGGGGGAGCTGAACGAGCTCTTCCAGTGGCTGACGCCCGAAGAGGCAGCGGCCGCGCCCGACGACCCGGACGCACGCGCACGCATCGAAGACGAGATGGCGGACGTCTTGCTCTACCTCGTCCGGCTAGCCGATGTGCTGGGGGTAGACCTCATCGCGGCCGGTAACGCCAAGATCGACCGGAACGAGACCCGGTTCCCGCCGGATGTCGGCCGTACAGCCCTAGAGCGCTGAAAACCGCTGGTCGTGACCCATCCCCCACAGGTCACGACCAGCGGTCCTCCCCCCAAACGCCTGGCGCACTCGCCTCCCCGCGAGTAGCGCCAGACGCGTCTTACCCCCTCGCCAGCCGTGGCCCGCTCCCCCCGGATCGAGCCACGGCTGGCGGCCTCCCGCCCTCGGAAGTCTTCGGTGCCGCGCGAGCCAGTGCTCGCGCGACGGAGTTTCAGTGCCGCGCGAGCGTCTTGCGCAGCCGGTTGAGCGCCCGGTGCTGGGCGACCCGGATCGCCTCGGCGGTGGTGCCCACGACCTCGGCGGTCTCCTGCGCGGACATGCCCATCACGATCCGCATCACCAGGATCTCGCGCTGCCGGGGCGTCAACGTCCGCAGCAGCGCGCCGGTCTGCTCGACCAGCTCGTGCCGCAGGGTCACCTGCTCCGGGCCGTCCTCCAGGCTCATCGTGTCCGGGGTGTCGGCGATCGGGTCCGACTTGTCCCGGGAGTTGGCCCGGTGCACGTCGGCGATCTTGTGCGCGGCGATGCCGTACACGAAGGACAGGAACGGCCTGCCCAGCTGCTGGTAGGTCGGCAGGGCGCGGAACACCGCCACGCACACCTCCTGCGCGACATCGTCGGCGGTCGCGAACGACCGGGGGAGCCTGCCCAGCTTCGCCCGGCAGTACCGCAGCACCAGCGGGCGCAAGAAGATGAGCAGCTGCTCGGTGGCGCTGTTGTCGCCACCGATCGCGGCCGCGACTACCAGGTCCAGGTTGTCGCGGTCGGCGACGGTCGGGAAGTGGACGCCGTAGCGTGCCTGTTGCCGCGGCACGCAGGGGGCAAACGACGCTTCAAGTGCGGCGATCTCCTCGTCCAGCTCCACCGTGCACAACATCGCGTTCCTCCTGCGCCAAGGGCGGTGTCTCTCACCCCTAACAGAGCGCGGGGGGTAGCGCGAAATACAGGACTAGGGACCCTATTTTGTCTGGGGGGCAACTTTCTCGGTACCGATGCCGATCGTGTCTGATCAGCTACTTAGGGCAACGGCGCGTCTAGTCGGTAGAGGTCGTTCTCCTGCATGATGCGGATAACCTTGCCTGCGTAGAGAGGGTCCGTGGCGTACTTCCGGGCTACCTCCGTCACGTACGCGTTGGGGTCATGCGCCAGAGGTAGCGCTGCGATGTAGTTCTTGCTGGTAGACAGCACGCGGCCGTAGTCGCGGAAGGACGCCTGCATCGAGTCGTAGACCCGGAACAGGGCCTGCACCTGGTGGCAGTCCGGGGTGCACTCGGTGGTCGGGTAGTCGTGGCAGCCCACGGCGAACGGGCCGGGACCGGCGGACGTGCACTTGAAGCCGAAGTAGTTCAGGTCGTTGACGGCGAGCCTGCTCTGCCCCCAGGAGGACTCCAGGATCGACTGTCCCGCGGTGACCGACGCCGGGATGCCGTACTCGGCGGCGACGGCCCTGGCCAGTGGCGCGGCGCGGTCGAGGTACTGCACGCGGGCGAGGGCCTTCGCCGCGGCGGAGCCCCGGACCTGCCGGACGAGCGGGTCGGCGGTGGCTTGGGCCGGACCGAGCACTAGCGCGGTCACGGCGAGGACTGCGGCTGCGATTCGTTGTCTGTTACCCATGCTGTTGAGCGTCAGCGCAGGTCAGCGGTACCGCAATCCGGACGTCACCCGGTCGTGTTTGGTGGCCCTGGGGGTGAATCTAGATCGACAGACCCGTCTCGCGGACGCACAGGTCCCACAATTCCTTGCGGTCCTGCGGGTCGTCGTGCTGCCACGGCAGGAAGTGCGTCGGGCGGATCCGGCGGTCGTGCCAGAACCCACCGGTCGAGTGACCCGGCTCGTCGGCGGCGGCGAGCCAGACGATGGTGTCCGCGCCCTGTTCCGGGCTGCGCAGCAGGGGGCCCATCACCTTGTTGAAGCCGGGCAGCGAGCCGCTGACGCCGGGGGTCTCGGCCCAGCCGGGGTGCGTGCTGTGGACGGTGATGCCGGTGTCGGCCAGCCGCTGCGCCCACTGCTCGGCGAGCACGACCTGCATCCGCTTGGTCCTGGCGTAGGCCTTGCCGCCCTTGTACTCGCCCTTGCGGTACTGCGGGTCGTCGCTGTGCAGCCGGGCCGCGTACATGCCGCCGGAGGTCACGAAGACGACCCGGCCCCTGGCGGCGGCGAGGGCGTCGCGGAGCAGGCCGGTCAGCAGGAACGGGCCGAGCACGTGCGTGGCCAGGGTGACCTCGTTGCCCTCGGGGGTCTCGCTGCGCTCGGGCGGCAGTGATCCGGCGTTGTGGACCAGTACGTCCAGGCTGCCGTGCTCGGCGGTGAAGGCGGCGGCGAACTCGCGCACGCTCGCCAGGTTCGACACGTCGCACACGCCGATCTCCAGGTGCGCGTTCGGCAGGTCCTTCGCGATCTCGTCGCGGGCGCGCTCACCCTTCGCCGGGTCGCGGACGATCATGTGCACAGCGGCACCCAGTTTTGCGAGCGCGGCGGCGGTCGCCTTCCCCAGTCCGGAGTTGGCGCCGGTGATGACGACCGTCTTCCCGTCGAGCGCGTCGGGGGCGGGGTCGGCCGCCCAGAACTTGCGGCGCAGTTCGTAGCCGATCTTGGTGTAGCCCGGTACGACCGCGCGGTCGAGCACCGTGTCGAGGATCTTCGTCGCCGCACTCATGGTCCTGACGCTAGCCGCGAGTCCGGTCGGCCGCCGGTTCTCCTTGACAGGCCCCCCAGTTTTCGACGACCCTGGACGGCAAGTAACTGTTACCGTTCGTAACAGTGCTGAGATCGGGATCCGGAGGGTGGACACGCCATGGCTCGTGTACTTCGACCGAAGGACGCCGACCAGGTGAGCGCCCGCCTGCTCGACGCGTCCGCCCGGACCTCCTACGACCCGTTCGTCGACATCGACTGGGCCGCGCCGCTCGACCCGGACAAGGCCTACATGCCGTTCGAGCGCGTCTCCCTCTACGGCACCGACCTGTGGCGGGGCCTCAGCGATGAGCAGCGCGTCGAGCTGTCCAAGCACGAGATGGCCAGCATCGCCAGTGTCGGGCTGTGGTTCGAGATCATCCTGATGCAGCTGCTGGTCCGCTACGCCTACGACCTCGACCCGCGCGGCCCGCACGCCCAGTACGCGCTCACCGAGGTCGGCGACGAGACCCGGCACTCGATCATGTTCGCCAAGGCCATCGCCCGGTTCGACGCGCCGAACTACGGCCCCGGCAGGCTGCTGCACAACCTGGGCCGGGTGTACAAGGCCGTCGCGGGCGGGCCGTCGATGTTCGCCGCGGTGCTGGTCGCCGAGGAGGCGACGGACCGGTTGCAGAGATCCACAATGGACGACACGGGGATCCAGCCGCTGATCAGGATGGTGAACCGGATCCACGTGATCGAGGAGGCCAGGCACGTCCGGTACGCGCGTGAAGAGGTCATCCGCAGCGTGCCGAACCTGAGTCGGGCGGGCCTGGAGTGGCACCGGCTGGCGACGGCGGCCACGGCCATCGCGGTGATGGACGCCCTGGTCAACCCCCGGGTGTACAAGGTCATCGGGGTCGCGCCGCGGGTCGGCTGGGAGGTCGCGCGGGCCAACCCGCACTTCCACGAGACCCGCCGCTGGATGGTCGAGAAGGTCGTCGAGTTCCTCACCGGGACCGGCATGATCGGCGGGCCGTCGCGGCGGCTGTGGCGGCGGGCCGGGCTGCTGCGGTAAATCGGGTCGTGCCGGAGGCGTTGCCTCGCTTAGCCTTCCGGCATGGCAGCAACCACGATCGCGGGCGCGAACGTCGACATCCGCCTCTGGGCAGACCCGGAGCAGGTCGAGGACGTCGCGCTGCGCCAGCTCCGCAACATCGCCGCGCTGCCGTGGACCTACAAGCACGTGGCCGTCATGCCTGACGTCCACTATGGGATCGGTGCCACGGTCGGCTCCGTCATCGCCATGCGCGGCGCGGTATCACCTGCCGCGGTCGGCGTTGACATCGGCTGCGGGATGACGGCCGTGCGGACCTCGTTGGTTGCCAACGACTTGCCCGAGTCGCTCGCTCCACTTCGGACAGCTCTGGAAGCCGCTGTCCCGGTGGGCCGTGCGGCGCACAAGTCCGAGGCGTTCACCGCGCGCGACGCCGCCGACTGGGGACCGTTCTGGAAGGCCTTCGACGAGCTGACCCCGCTGGTGCGGCGCGACAGCGGCAAGGCGCTCAAGCAGATGGGCACCCTCGGCGGCGGCAACCACTTCATCGAGGTCTGCCTGGACGAGTCCGGGCAGGTCTGGGTGATGCTGCACTCGGGGTCGCGCGGCATCGGCAACGTCCTGGCGCTGCACCACATCGAGGTCGCCCGCGGATTGGCGCACAACCAGTCGCTGCCCGACCGCGACCTGGCGGTGTTCATCGCCGGGACCCCGCAGATGGCCGCGTACCGGCACGACCTGTACTGGGCGCAGGACTACGCGCGGCGCAACCGCTCGGTCATGCTGCGCCTGGTCTGCGACGTGCTGCGCCGCCGGTTCCACGGGGTGCGGTTCGACGAGCCGATCTCCGCGCACCACAACTACGTCGCCGAGGAGACCCACTTCGGCGAGGAGGTGCTGGTGACCCGCAAGGGCGCGATCCGGGCCAGGCGTGGGGACATGGGCATCATCCCCGGGTCGATGGGCACCGGGTCCTACATCGTGCGCGGGCTCGGCAACCCGGACTCGTTCGAGTCGGCGTCGCACGGCGCCGGTCGCCGCATGTCGCGCACGAAGGCCAAGAACTCTTACACCGCAGAGGATCTGGCCGCGCAGACCGCTGGTGTCGAGTGCCGCAAGGACTCCGGCGTCGTCGACGAGATCCCGGCGGCGTACAAGAACATCGACGACGTGATCCGCGCCCAGGACGACCTGGTCGAGGTCGTCGCGAAGCTGAAGCAGGTCATCTGCGTGAAGGGGTGACCCCCGTCCGGGTGGGTAAGGAAGCAGCAAGCCTCCTGCCCGCCCGGACGTCTTCTGTCTACCAGTAAGTGCGGATAAATCAGGTGATTGACCGCCTGCGTGTCTGCTAGCCTTTGCGGCATGTTGCTTGAGCTCCTGTACCGGTAATCGGTCCTCCGCCGTCTCGTCGTCAATTCCGGAGTGAGGAGCTTTGCTGTGCATGTCGCATTCATGGCCGTGCCCGCGCACGGTCACATCAACCCCAGTCTTGCCTTGGTCGCCGAGCTGGTCCGGCGCGGCCACCGGGTCACGTTCACTGTCCGCGCCGATTTCGCCGACGCGGTTTCCGCAGCGGGTGCCGAGCCGCTGCTGCACGAGTCCACCTTCCCGTCTGGCGAGCAAGACTGGCCGGACAACGAAGTGGGTGCCCAGCGCCTCTTCCACGACGAGTTCCTGGCGGTGTATCCGCAGGTGGAGGCTCTGTACGCGGGGGAGAAGCCGGACGTCGTCGTGTACGACATCGGTGCCTGGCACGCCCCGGTCCTGGCCGCGAAGTGGGGCGTCCCCGCGGTCCAGTTGTCACCGACTTACGTGGCGTTCGAGGGCTGGCGGGAGTACTTCGGCCTGAATTCCGAGGTGCGCCCCGAAATCGCCGCCATGGACACCGAGTTTGCCGACTTCGTAGCCGCCCAGGGCGTTTCCCTGACCGTCGAAGAAATCAAGCACAGCCCCCGCCGCTGCATTGTCACCATCCCCCGCTCCTGGCAAATCCGAGGCGACACCGTCGGCCCCGACTACACCTTCGTCGGCCCCAGCATCGACGAACGGGAGCACCAGGGGAAATGGACGCCGCCCGCCGGTAAGAAGATCCTGCTCATCAGCCTCGGCTCGGCCTACACCAACCGCCTGGACTTCTACCGAGCCTGCGTCACGGCCTTCGCGGACCTCAACGACTGGCACGTCCTGCTCTCCGTCGGCAAGTTCATCGACCCAGCAGCCCTGGGGACCGTCCCCGCCCACATCGAGGTGGTCCAGTGGGTCCCCCAGGTGAACGTCCTGGCCACCGCCACCGCTTTCATCACCCACGCGGGCATGGGCTCCACCATGGAAGCCCTCCACTTCGCCGTCCCCATGATCGCCATCCCCCAAGCCGTAGACCAATTCCTCAACGCCCCCCGCATCGCCGAACTAGGCCTGGGCACCCACCTCCCCCTGGAGGACGCCACCCCCACCCGCCTCCTGGCCGACCTCCACCACATCACCACCGACCCCACCATCGCCACCAACCTCGCCAACTTCCGCACAACAACCCAATCCTCCGGCGGCCCCACCAAAGCCGCCGACATCATCGAGTCCCTGACCTAACCCCCCGACTCCAACGCCTCGACCCAGGACTCCCCCTTCCGCCACTCCACACAAGTCGGCCGCCGCCGAGTCTCCAGAAACTCCGCCACCGCCCGCAGTGCGGTCTCAACGGGGACTTCGGTGTGCGGCTGCATATAAGACTCGTGGGATCCAGCAAGCCAATACGCAACCCACTCCGAATTGGAACCCCCGACGGGCAGGTATTCATCCTCGCCCTCGTCCCACCGCACCGCGCCAACCTCGTTGTACACCCCAAACGTCAACACGGGCTGGTCTTCACCGGCGGTGAACTCGACCCTCGCCTCGGTGAGCACCCACATCCACGGAATCTCCACTCCCGCGTCATTGATCGCCCGCACCTCCCGAACAAGATCAACCCCCGGCGGAATCGCATCCATCGAGATAAACCCAGCACCGGTGATCGGTAGTTGTTCCTCGGTCACTTCTCCGCCTTCCCGTGGTAGGTCCTCTTGAACGGCTGCCCCTGAGCGTCGGTGCCCAGAACTGTGAGCGAGCGACCTGCCGGAATGAACTCGGGCAGCGCCTGCTCACACCCTGGCGGCTTGTTCCGCTCGGAACCGCATGGAGCATGGTTGATAATCACTTGTCCGTGCTTCGCGCCTGTTTCAATCATCATAGCCACTGTCTTCATCTCCACGTGGTTGAAGAGGGTCTTGCCCCTGCGCAGTTTGAGCGCCAGCACCCTCCGTGCAACCGCGGTGGCCCATGGATCGGTTCGAATCGCCGTGATTGAACCGAAGTCCTGGCCATCGAGTTGGACGTAGCCGACTATCGG
Source organism: Actinokineospora globicatena (assembly GCF_024171945.1). Classification (GTDB taxonomy): domain Bacteria; phylum Actinomycetota; class Actinomycetes; order Mycobacteriales; family Pseudonocardiaceae; genus Actinokineospora; species Actinokineospora globicatena. Next base: position 879,835 of record NZ_JAMTCR010000002.1, on the reverse strand, counting down.
CATCCCGGTCCCCGTTCGAACGCGCTGAGGGAGGGCCTCCTCGTATGGCATCACCTCTTCGGGGTAGCGATCGCCGTGGCGGTTCTGCACCCACGGGGATGGGCGTGGGGTGCCTGCACCTGCTGCGGGCGTCTGCCCGGCGTGGTGGGCGATGGCGGCGTCGATGGCTGCTTCCACCTGTGCGAAGCAGGTGAGCAGGGCGTCGATGTGCCAGCGGGTTGCCTCGAGGGCGCCCATTACCGGGGTGTAGCGGGCGGTGTGGCCGAGGATGTAGCCGCTGACTTGTTCGGCCTCGTTCACCCATGAGGTGGGTGGGTTGAGTTCCTGTCGTGCGGCGGTCAGGCGGTCTCGTGTCGTGCGCAGTCGTCGGATGTGGTCGGGGATCGACACTTGGGCAGGTTAGGGAGAGTCTGGCTGCCTGTGTGGGGAATCCGAATGGGGTCGCTCGGATGGGCCATCTCGTTGCGGGGGTGGCATCTGGGGTGCTCACCGGTGGGACTATTGAGGCGGACTCCTGTATCCCGGGGAGGGATTGTGAAGATTCGTGACTTGCTCGTGGGCACTCAGCCGAAATCGGTGGGTGGTGTCGAGGATGGCTATCTGCTCGAGGAGGACTCGTTGCAGGAGGTCGAGTTGGTGGATGTCTGGGTGGACACGACCTGGGCGAGTGTGGCGTTGCTCGTGGACCTGCGGGGCGCCCTGCAGCTCGACGAGGGCAATGCCGGGGTGGTCCTGTTGTCCGGCATCCGCGACTTGAACTGGCAGTTCCCCGGGGAACAGTGGGTTCCGGTGGCCCGGACCATCCTCGCCTCGTCTTTCGAGGTGGGGACGTCGATCACCGCGAGTGTCGGGGTGGAAGGGGGTGGCGGCACGATCGGGCTCCGGGCCCGGCGGTGTTCGATCTGGACCGGCGACATCCCCGGCATGTCCGAGGCGCCGCCGAATTACGTGGAGGACCCGCGGGATGCGGTCGACCGGGAGACCCCGGCGTGGGATTCCGAGTTCGTCCCGTTGCGCTGGGCGGTGGCCGTGGCGCTGACCGATCCGGCGCCCACTGCGGGGCGGGTGCCCAGTGAGTAGCAGCGACCGGATCGTCCGGGAGATGGTGGTCGACGGGATCGATGACTGGGTTCCGTTGCGCGATCTGGTGTTCGTGGTCAGGCAGGTCGCCGGTGATGAGCGGGCGGTGGTGGACCTGGTGACGGAGGTCGCCGAGACGTTGCTGCGCGACAAGCTGATGGCGTTCGGCGAGTTGGGCGATCCGGGTTTCGTGCCCTGGCCGGGTGACGACGAGGCCGTGCTGCGGCGGTTGGTCACCGAACTCGCTGCTGTCGACTGGCGGCCGGACACCCATTCCTGGTGGTTGGCCAACACCGACCGCGGCGACGAAATGGGCCGTCAGATCGAGCAGGAGGCGGAATAGCGGGAATTATCCCCAGCCGAGGTCGTGCAATCGGGCGTCGTCGATTCCGAAGTGGTGAGCGATTTCATGAACTACAGTGATCGCCACCTCTTCCACCACATCCTCGTCCGTCTCGCAGATATCCAAAATGGCCGAGCGGTAGATGAAGATGCGATCCGGGAGTTCCCCGCCGTACTGCGAAGTGCGCTCCGTCAACGCCACCCCGTGGTACAGCCCCAGCAACGTCGGGTCGTGGGGGTCGCGGTCCTCGACCAGGACCACGACGTTGTCCATGGCGCGGGCCAGTTCGCGGGGGATCTCGTCCAGCGCCTCGGCCACCAGCTCCTCGAAGCGCTCCCGGGACATCTCCACCGGCTAGCCCCCGGTGGTGGTGGTCGGGGGAGCGGAGGTGGTGCTCTGGACGACCCCGCGGACGCTGTTGGTGACCGGGGCCAGGCCGGAGCCGTCGGGGAGCTTGGCGCCGACCTTGCAGTCGACCTTGCGGGAGCCGGCGTCCCAGCTCTCCTGCTGCAGCGTGTCCGGGTACGGGGTCAGCCCCTTGGCCGCCAGGTCCGCGCCGCCGGTGTACTCGGCTGTCACCGTCGCGCACAGTTCGATGGCCCGCTCGCGCTGCACGGTCTCCTGCGGGAACTCGCCCTGGAACGCCGTACCGAGATCCACGTTGCCGACGATCTCGTACGCATGAGCCTTGTCGCACGCGATCGGGTCGCCGATCTTCTGGCCCTCGAGCGCCAGGCAGGTGCCCGGGTCGTGCACATTGGACTGGTCCTGCCGCGCGGCCGACCCGGTCACCGGGATCAGGCTGCCCGACGGCGCCGTCCGCTGCAGCCCGCACCGCACCTTCCGGTCACCGTCGAGCCACTTGGCGTCCACCGGCTTGAGCGCGTTGATCCGGTACCGGCCGAACGGGTCGAGCTTGCCGCCCAGGTACGAGGTGGCGCTCGGGGTGCACTTCTGCTCGGCGATCTGCTGCCAGCGGGCCTGGTCCGGCGGGGGGGCCGACTCCGGGTACTCCGCCGAGATGTCGACGTTGCTGGTCACCTCGAACAGGTGCGGCTTGGCGCAGTCGACCCTGGCCATGTCGGTGCCGTCCGGCGGTGTCCAGGTGAGACAGCTGCCCGCCGGGGAGTCGAACGCGAGGTCCGCCTCCTCGGCCACCGTCAGCCCCGCGCCACCCGCGCCGACCGGCCAGGAGAACACCATGCTCGTGGTCAGGAGCAGCAGCGAACCGGCGAACGCCCCGCCCATCATGACCCGGGTTTTCGCCGTGCTGTCGTTCGACCGAAACCAACCGCCGCTGCCAGACATCTACTCCATGATGCCGTGTCCCGGCGGGGGACGCGGCCACGGGAGGACAACACCGTGAGCAGGGTTGCGATCGCGACAAACATCCGACAGCAGCGCCGCTGGTCAGCTAGGGTTCGCGCCGGGAGTGGTTCATGACTGACAACGACAAGCCCTCGGGCGCCGAGCGGGCTGCTGACGAGCCCGACAGCGGCAAGACCAGCGACAACAGCAGCACCGTACCCGCGTACGTCCCCGAGCCACTGCCCGAGGACGAACCCAAGCGCGGGTCGATCAGCTACCAGGACGAGACCACCGCGGCGAAGAAACCCTCGGTGGCCGAGCAGCGCGCCCGTCGAGACGCCCAGCGCCGCCAGCGGGAAGCGGAGCAGGCGGCGTACGAGGAGGCCGAGCGCAAGCGCAAGAAGCGCAAGCGCATCCTCATCGGCTCCGGGGTCACCGTCGGCGTCGTGGCGCTGGTCGCCGTGATCTACGCCGCGTCCACACCGGACGAGGTGACGGCGCAGTGCACCACCAGCGACGGCACGATCGTCGACGACGACTACTGCGACTCTTCGTACGCGACCACGCACGGTGGGTACTCCAGCGGCGGCTTCATCTACATCGGCGGCACCTCGTACCGCTACAACTACGGCGGCTCGGGTTCCGTCGGCCAGAAGGTCAGCGGCGGTAGCTACGTGTCGCCGTCGAGTGACACCACGGTCAAGACGAACTCGGGCAAGACCGTGCAGCGCGGTGGTCTCGGCGTCAGCAGCGGCGGAAAGAGCGGGGGCAGCTGAGTTGCGCCGAGAGCGTCACCCAGCCCGCGCCGACTGGCGGGCCAGGATCGAGTCGCAGGGACTGGTGTTCGGCACCCCCGCCCGCTACGGCGGGGGCGGCCTGCGCCCGTACTGGGACGAGTCCGTGCACTACGCCTTCGACATGGACGAGATCCTGTCCATCGAGGCGGACGTGGAGCTGCTGCACTCGATGTGCCTGGAGGCCGTCGACAACATCGTGCTCACCGAGCGCTACCGAGACTTCGGCATCCCCGAGTGGGTGTGGCCGCACATCGCCGAGTCGTGGAAGCGCCGCGACCCGCACGTCTACGGCCGGTTCGACCTGCGCTACGACGGCTCCGGCCCGGCGCGGATGCTGGAGTACAACGCCGACACCCCCACCTCCCTGCTGGAGGCGGCCGTCGTGCAGTGGTACTGGAAGACCGACGTCTTCCCCGAGGACGACCAGTGGAACTCGATCCACGAGAAGCTGGTCGAGCGGTGGACCGAGATCAAGGACCTGCTGCCCTCGCAGGAGGTGCACTTCACCTGGTCGGGGGCCGATCCCAGCGGTGAGGACCACCTGACCACCGCGTACCTGCAGGAGACCGCGGCCGAGGCGGGCATGGACACCGTCGGGCTGGCCATCGAGGACATCGGCTGGGACGCCGACCTCGGCCGGTTCGTCGACCTCGCCGAGTCGACCATGGCCACCGTCTGCAAGCTCTACCCCTGGGAGTGGGTCACCAGCGAGGACTTCGGCAAGCGCGTCGTCGAGTCACTGCCGCGGACCCTGTGGGTCGAGCCGCTGTGGAAGATGCTGCTGTCGAACAAGGCGATCCTCGCGGTGCTGTGGGAGATGTACCCGGGGCACCCGAACCTGCTGCCCGCGTTCCTCGACGAGCCCGGCCTGCTCACCGAGTACGTGCGCAAACCCAAGCTCGGCCGTGAGGGCGCCAACGTGCAGATCGTCGCCACCGGCTACGAGACCCAGACCGGCGGCGTGTACGGCGCCGAGGGTTTCGTGTACCAGGCGTTCGACCCGCTGCCCGAGTTCGACGGCTACCGACCGGCGCTCGGCGCCTGGCTCATCGGCGACACCGCCGCCGGGCTCGGCATCCGGGAGACCGCAGGCCTGGTCACCGACGACGGCGCCGCCTTCGTCCCCCACCGCATCCCGCAGTAAGACCCCCTGTAAGACCCATGGAGAACCTCGTGACCACTCAGCTCGCCGCGGTGTCGAACATCGCCCTGCCCGCTGGCTTCGGCGCCGACCTCGGCAAGGGGATCGGCGCGATCGCCCTGTACGCCATCATCGGCCTGGTCCTGATGCTGATCGGCTTCTACGCCATCGACTGGACCACCCCGGGCAAGCTCTCCGACCTGGTCCGCACCGGCAAGCCGAACGCGGTGATCGTGACCGCCTCCGGCATGCTCAGCATGGCGCTGATCATCGTCGTCGCGATCTACTTCTCGGCGAGCGACCTCACCGCGGGCCTGATCACCTCGGTGGTCTACGGCCTGATCGGCATCGTCGTGCAGGTGCTCGCCGTGCGCACCCTCGAATGGGTGACCAAGTTGGACGTCGGCTCCACCATCCAGGACGACAAGTTCGCCCCGGCCAGCGTCGTGGTCGCCGCGGTGCACATCGCCCTCGGCCTGATCGTCGCGGTCGCCATCTCGTAGTCGGGTCCTGATGATCGTCTGACACCGGCCGGGATACCGGAGGCGGGACCCGGCCGGTGCGGACTACGCTCAGCACCCGTGATCGACCTCAAGGTTCTGCGCGAAGACCCGGACACCGTGCGCGCCTCGCAGCGCGCCCGCGGTGAGGACCCCGCGACCGTGGACGCCCTGCTGTCCGCGGACGACCGGCGCCGAACGGTGATCTCCCGCGCCGACTCCCTGCGCGCCGAGCAGAAGCTGTTCGGCAAGCAGGTCGGCAAGGCCAAGGGCGAGGAGCGCGAGGCGCTGCTGGCCAAGGGCAAGGACCTCTCCGCCGGGGTCAAGGCCGCCGAGGCCGAGCAGCACGAGGCCGAGCAGGCCCTGGAGGAGGCGCACCGCGCCCTCCCGAACCTGGTCGACCCGGCCGCACCGGTCGGCGGCGAGGACGACTACACCGTCCTCGAGCACGTCGGCACCCCCCGCGAGTTCGACTTCACCCCGCTCGACCACCTGGACCTCGGCGTCAAGCTGGGAGCCCTGGACATGGAACGCGGCGCGAAGGTCTCCGGCTCGCGCTTCTACTTCCTCACCGGCATCGGCGCGCAGCTGCAGCTCGCCCTGCTGAACCTGGCCGCCGCCCAGGCGACCGCCGCGGGCTTCACCCTGGTCATCCCCCCGGTGCTCGTGCGGCCGGAGATCATGGCGGGCACCGGTTTCCTCGGCGCCCACGCCAGCGAGATCTACCGCCTGCGCGACGACGACCTGTACCTGGTCGGCACCTCCGAGGTGGCCCTGGCCGGCTACCACGCCGACGAGATCATCGACCTGTCCGCCGGTCCCCGCCGCTACGCGGGCTGGTCCACCTGCTTCCGCCGCGAGGCCGGGTCGTACGGCAAGGACACCAGGGGCATCATCCGCGTCCACCAGTTCGACAAGATCGAGATGTTCTCCTACTGCAAGCCGGAGGACGCCCCCGCCGAACACCAGCGCCTGCTCGACTGGGAGAAGCAGATGCTGGCCAAGATCGAGGTCCCCTACCGGGTCATCGACACCGCCACCGGCGACCTCGGCACCAGCGCCGCCCGCAAGTTCGACTGCGAGGCCTGGGTCCCCACCCAGCAGTCCTACCGCGAACTGACCTCCACCTCGAACTGCACCACCTTCCAAGCCCGCAGACTGGGCGTCCGCTACCGCGACGAGAACAACAAACCCCAGACCGCGGCCACCCTCAACGGCACCCTCGCCACCACCCGCTGGATCGTCGCCATCCTGGAGAACCACCAGCAGGCCGACGGTTCGGTGGTCGTCCCCGAGGCCCTCCGCCCCTTCCTGGGCCTGGAAGTCCTCCGCCCCACCGCCTAGACCCCGTCTTGCCGATGCCCCCGTTGACCCCCGGTCAGCGGGGGCATCGCCTGTGAAGGCCCCGGGACCTCGCCTCGCGGCGCCCTCCCAGGCTGCCGAACCTGCCTCGTGGGGCCCGTCCCCGCCCGGCATCGCCGCGCTCGCGGGGGCCGCCTCCGGCACCCCAGCCCCACCCTCTCCGGGGGGCGTCCCCGATGCCAGTCTACCGGGGGTGGGGGGTGCGACCTAGGGGTGCGGTTGGGCTGTGGACAACTCGGGGCATTGTGGACAGACGTGACCTGGGAAAACCTTGGGGCCCGCGGAAAGATTCACTCGATTGGGCAATGAAAGGCAGTTGGACGCAGGCCGAAATCGCCCTCGGTCAGCTGCGAGCGCGCCGCGATTGCCAAGCCGGAGCCGGATCAGCCAGCGAGTGCCGGGGTGGGCTCCGCGGAGGTGCGTTCCAGCTTCCGGGCACGCAGGAACACGATCAGTTTCCGGCCCAAAGCGATCATCGGTAGTTCGACCCGGCGGTACACGACGTCTGCCATGAAGACGCCCACGATGGTCACGACGACGGCCGTGGTCAGCCCGTGGGGCGCGAATTGCGGAATGGCCGCAGCCACCGCGAAGCCCGCGATGTTCTGCAGCAGGTATAGCGAGTACGAGCGTTCCCCGACAAACACCATCGGGCGCAGCGTAAGCACCCACTGCATCGGGCCCGGTCCAAGCGTCGCGATCACCAAGGCCGCGCACAGCACCGTGTAGAGGATGACCGGGAGCAGCCCGCCCTTCCACTCCCACATGTACGGCATGTTGATCTGCACCAGCAGCACCGCGACCGCGATCGGCGGTGCCATCAGCGGGTGCGTGAGCGGCCGGAGGACGCGGAAGCCCTTGGCGGAGTTGAGCAGGAACGCGACCTGGCAGCCGATCATGATCATCAGGTACGGGGAGGCATACGGCAGCAGGAAGAAGGTCGAGGCCATCAGGGCGGCTGTGCCGAGCATCCGCCAGGCGGGGCGCAGCATGAAGGTGGCGGCGAGGAGCAGGGGCCAGACGATGTAGAACTTCTGCTCGATGCCGAGGGTCCAGCTCTGGCCGAACCACCAGTTCGGCGGTGCCAGTTCCTGGTTGAACCACAGGTAGTACGGCATGTGGCCGGGCATGCCGCTGGCGGTGTACTCGTCGCGCAGCCAGAGGATCGCCGCGACCGCCGCGAGGATCACGTAGTACGCGGGCAGGATGCGGAACGCCCGGCGGATGTAGAACTCCTTGATCGAGATCTTGGTGTTGCGCACCTCCTCGCGCAGCGCCAGCGTGGTGATCAGGAATCCGGAGATCACGAAGAACAGGTCGACGCCGAGGAAGCCGTTGAGGAACGCCAGCTCCGGTCCGGCGAAGTGCGAGAACACGACCAGCACGGCCGCGATCGCCCGTAGCCCGTCCAGCGCGTCGAACCGGCGCATGGCCAGGTAGTCGGCGTGTGTGATCGGCCGCATGTCTCGCCCTTCCGCGTACCCCGTGTCGAACGACCCCGGGGACGATAGGTCAGATCGTGGTGAAAAGCAGCTCCGCCAGGTGGTTGCCGATCTCCAGCGCGCTGGTGGCCGCCGGGGACGGGGCGTTGAGCACGTGCACCTGCCGGTGGCCCTGCTCGACCAGGAAGTCGTCGACAAGCGAGCCGTCCGGCAGCAGGGCCTGGGCGCGCACCCCGGCGCCGCTGCGCACCAGGTCGGCCGCGCCGACGGCGGGCACCAGCTTGGCCAGGCTCGCGGCGAACCGGCGCTTGGACAGCGACCGGCGCACCTCCTCGTAGCCGACCGGGAACGCGTACTTGCGGGCCAGCCGCCAGGTGCCGGGGAACCGCGCGGTGTCCAGCAGGTCGCCCACCGAGATGTCACCCCACCGGTACCCCTCGCGACGCAGCGCGAGCACGGCGTTGGGTCCGGCGTGCACGCTGCCGTCCAGCATCCGGGTCAGGTGCACGCCGAGGAACGGCAGCGTCGGGTCCGGCACGGGGTAGATCAGGCCCTTGACCAGGTGCGACCGGTCCGGCCGCAGTTCGTAGTACTCGCCGCGGAACGGCACGATCCGCGCCTTCGGGGTGAACCCGGCCATCCGCGCCACCCGGTCGCTGTGCAGGCCCGCGCAGTTGACCAGCGCGTCCGACCGCACGATCGCGTCCCCGGTGGCGACCTCCACCGAACCCTGCTCCGACGTGCGGATCGCCAGCGCCGGGGTGGACAGCCGCAGATCCGCACCGGCAGTTTCCAGCTCCCGCACGATGGCCGCGCAGACCGCCGGGAAGTCGATGATGCCGGTGCTCTCGACCCGCAGCGCGGCGACGGCGGCCACCTCGGGCTCGTACTCCCGCGCCTCGCCCTGGGTGATCAACTTCGCGGGCACCCCGTTGGCCTCCGCGCGCTGCGCCAGCACCTCCAGCGCGGGCAGCTCCGACTCGCTGGTTGCCACAACCAACTTCCCGCACACCTCAACGGGAACGCCGTTGACCTGCGCGTACTCCACCATGGACCGGTTGCCCGCCACCGACATCCGCGCCTTGAGCGACCCGGGCTTGTAGTACAGCCCCGCGTGCACGACGTTGGAGTTGTGGCCGGTCTGGTGCGCGCCCCACCGGGACTCCTTCTCCAGCACCGTGACCTGCGCCCCGCGCTGGACCAGCGACCTGGCGACCGCGAGGCCGACGATCCCGCCGCCGATGACCGTCACCTTGCGAGCCATCCCACATCCCTCTCGAACGTGTGTGAACGCCCTGGGTAACCTTCAGTGCCCCAAACCTGACGCGTCGTGTCTACGAAAGCGAGCCAGCTGGTGAGCGTCGCTCTATCCCAGGACCGAGTGGTGGAACCGAACCCGGACGAAGAGAGTGTCCCACCCGCCCGCCGGAACCGGGTGCTCGCCGGTCGCCTCGGCGCGGTGGCGGCGATCGCGGCTGGTACGGCGCTCATCGCGGCGCACGGGATGATCTACGGCCACTGGATGATGGACGACGCGGCGATCACCTTCGGGTACGCCCGCAACGTCGCCGAGGGCCACGGCCCGGTCCTGCAGCCGGGGCTCGAGCCGGTCGAGGGCTTCTCGAACCCGACCTGGCTGGTGCTGCTCGCCCTCGGCTCGCTGGTCGGCCTCTTCGACCACGGCACGATCTTCGGCGTCCCGGACTACATCCTGTTCCCCAAGGCGCTGGCCATCGCCTGCTGCGCGGGGATCCTGACGCTGTTCTACGCCACCGCGAAGGTGCTCACCAAGCGGCCGAGGATCGCGACGCTGCTCGCCGGTGCCGCGCTGGCGGCCATGCCCTCGTTCGTCATCTGGATCGTCTCCGGCCTGGAGAACCCGGTCTACGCGCTGTTCGTCACCGCCGTCGCCGCTGTGCTGACCAGGGCGATCGCCGCGGACCGGCTGCTGAACTGGCGCACCGCCACCCTCGTTGGCGTGCTCGCCGCGGGTGCGGCGCTGAGCAGGCCGGACGGTGCGGTCTACGCGGGCGCGTTCGGCATCGTCGCGCTGCTGTTCCTGCGCCGCGACCGGATCAAGCAGACGTTCGTCGCGGGCGCCATCTCCGTCGGCGCGTTCGCGGTGCCCTTCGGCGCCTACCTGGTCTACCGCTGGTTCACCTTCCACCGCTTGGTGCCCAACACCGCCGTGGCCAAGGACCAGCCGCTGCCCGTGCTCGCCGACCTGGGCAAGCCCAGCCTGCTGGTCGACTACGTCGGCTGGGCCTCGGCGCTGCTCGTCGTCGGCCTGGTCGCCGCCACCCTCGCCCGCCGCACCCCGACCAGGGCGCACCTGGCCGGGCTGCTCGTGCCGCTCGGCCTCGCGGTCCTCGCGTTCTGCGTGCTGCAGGCCGACTGGATGGGCGAGTTCCGCTTCGCCACCCCGATCTGGACCCTCGGCGCGCTCATCGGCGGTGTGACGCTCACCATCGTGTGGGACGTGGCCCGCGTCCGCGCCCGGGTGCTGCTGGCGGTCGGCCTGGTCATCGCCGGGGCGATCTCGTTCGTGCAGTTCGACATCTCGGCCCGCGACTGGCGGATGGCCGCCAAGACCCCGCTGTGCGTCGTCGTCGAGCGCGACGCCCGCACCATGAACGGCATGGCCGACATCGTCGGCCGCGACGACCTCAGCGCCGGGGTCATCGACCTCGGCGGCCAGTCCATGGCCAGCAAGCTCCGGCTGATCGACCTGGCCGGGCTCGGCGACGCCAAGATGGCCGAGTTCCTCGGCCGCTCCGACGTGGCAGGCCTGCGCGACTACACCTTCAACGAGGCCAAGCCGAGCTTCATCACCTTCATCGGCACCTGGGACCTGTCCCTCGGCTTCAACATCGACCCGCGGTTCGAGCAGGACTACCACCTGATCTACCACGCGCCCGGCGGCTGGCCCGGTATCCAGACCTCGTACAACCTGGTCGGCTACTGGGTCCGCAAGGACGTCGTCACCGACGAGGCCACGCTCACCCGGCTGCGCGAGTACACCCGGGCCAGGGTCGAGCCGATCCTCGAGCTCAACAAGACCGCCAACCGCCGCCCCTGCGGCCCGGTGCTGCGCCCGGGCCAGACGGAGTGACCCCGGCCCCGGCCGGTACCGTGGGGACGCGATCCGCCAGGACCGCGTCCCCCGAGGTTGGAGCTTGAGCGAGGCATGATCCCCATCACCGTCGTCGACGTCGCCGACGCCGAGCCGCTGGTCCTGGAAGTGCTGCGGTCCGGAGTCATCGCGCAGGGTCCCATGGTCAAGCGGTTCGAGGACGCCTTCGCGGAGGTGGCAGGCGTCCCGCACGCGGTGGCGGTGAACAACGGCACCACGGCGCTGGTCGCGGCCATCGAGGTGCTCGACCTGCAGCCCGGTGACGAGGTGGTGACCACGCCGTTCACCTTCGTCGCCACGCTCAACGCGATCCTGGAGGCGGGGGCGACCGCCCGGTTCGCCGACATCAGCCGCACCGACTTCAACCTGGACCCGAACTCGGTCGCCGCCGCGGTGACCGACCGGACCAAGGTCCTCATGCCCGTGCACCTCTACGGGCAGACCGCGGACATGGGCAAGCTCGTGCCGCTGGCCGAGGAGCACGGCCTCGCCGTGGTCGAGGACGCCGCGCAGGCCGTCGGCGCGACCTTCGACGGGCGCCCGGCTGGCAGCTACGGCATCGGCTGCTTCTCGCTCTACGCCACCAAGAACGTCACCACCGCCGAGGGCGGCGTGATCACCACCAGCGACGCCGCGCTCGCCGACCGGCTGCGCGTGCTGCGCAACCAGGGCATGCGCGCCCGCTACCAGTACGAGGTCGCCGGTCACAACTACCGGCTGACCGACCTGCACGCCGCCGTCGGCATCCCGCAGCTGGAGAAGCTCTCGACGCTGACCGACGCGCGCCGCCGCAACGCCGCCGCGCTGACCGAGGGCCTCGCGGGCATCCCCGGCCTGGAGACGCCCGCTGTGCTGCCCGGCCGCGAGCACGTGTGGCACCAGTACACCGTGCTGGTCACCGAGGACGCCGCCGTCAGCCGCGACGAGTTCGCCGCCAAGCTCACCGAGCGCGGCATCGGCAACGGCACGTACTACCCGAAGCTCGTCTTCGACTACGACTGCTACCGCGACCACCCGCGCGTCATCGCCTCCGAAGCCCCGGTCGCCACCAAGGTCGCCGAGCAGGCCCTGTCGCTGCCGGTGCACCCGAAGCTCACCGCGGACCAGATCGACACCATCGTCACCACCGTTCGCGAGGTGCTCGGCGCATGACCGCACTGCCCAGGATCGCGCTCGTCGGCGTCGGCACGATGGGCTCGCTGCACGCCCGCGTCATCGCCGGGAGCCCCGACTGCGAACTCGCCGTCGTGATCGACCCGCGCGAGGAGTTCGGCACCGCGGCCGCGCAGAAGTACGAGACCACGTGGCGCCCCGAGCTCGGCGACCTGTCCGATGTGGACGCCGTGGTGGTCGCCGCCGCGACCGAGGCGCACCACCAGGTCGCGCTCGACGTGCTCGGCCAGGGCAAGCCGCTGCTGATCGAGAAGCCGGTGTGCGCCAACCTCCCGCAGACCGAGGAGGTCCTCGCGCTCTCGGAGAAGGCGGGCCTGCCGATCATGTGCGGGCTGCTGGAGCGCTACAACCCGGCGGTCATGACCGCGCTCGGCCTGATCGACGCGCCGGTGCACGTCGCCGCCACCCGGCACTCCCCGTACGCGCCCCGGATCAAGACCGGTGTCGCGTGGGACCTGCTGGTGCACGACGTGGACATCGCGCTGCAGGTCTTCCGCGGCGTCGAGCCGGTCCGGGTGTCCTCGGGCATCGGCCAGTTCCACCCGTCGTCGGTGCCCGGCGCGGAGGACGTCGTCGAGGCGGTGCTGACCTTCACCACCGGCGTCGCCACCGTGTCGGCCAGCCGCATCGGCCAGCGCAAGATCCGCACCCTCGCGGTGTACGAGCTCGACCGGCTCATCGAGGTCGACCTGCTCAGCCGCACGGTCACCGTCTACCGCAACGTCGTCCAGGACGCCTTCACCCCGGACGGCCGCGGCTACCGGCAGCAGAGCATCATCGAGATCCCCGAGCTGGTCACCGCCCGCGAACCGCTGGCCACACAGCTCGACCGGTTCCTCGACCTGATCGCGGGCCGCGTCGACGCCGACGCCGAGCGCCGCTCCATCCTGCCGTCGCACCGCGCCGTCGCCGCCGTGATGTCCTGAGAGCGCACGCCTGATGGGTAACCGGATCCACCCCACCGCCGTCATCGGCCCCGAGGTCGAACTCGGTGACGACAACGTCATCGGCCCGTACTCGGTGCTCGTCGGCCCCGCCCGCATCGGCAGCGGCAACTGGTTCGGCCCGCGCGTGGACATCGGCCAACCAGCCGACTACCGCGGCGGCCCGCACCCCGTCGGCTGGGACGGCGAGACCGGCGGCGGCGGGGTGGTGATCGGCGACGGCAACACCTTCAAGGAATCGGTGTCCATCACCCAGGGCATGTTCGGCGTCACCACCGTCGGCTCCGGCTGCTACGTCATGGGCCGCTCCTGGATCGCCCACGACTGCGCCGTCGACTCGGACGTCACCATCACCAGCGGCGTCCAGATCGCGGGCCACTGCCGCATCTGGACCGGCGCCAACCTCGGCCTCGGCGTCGTCGTGCACCAGCGCACCCAGATCGGCCCCGGCGCCATGGTCGGCATGGGCACCGTGGTCATCCGCGAGATCCCCGCCTTCGCCAAAGCCGTCGGCAACCCCGCCCGCACCATCGGCTACAACACCGTCGGCCTCACCCGCCGCGGCGTCCCCGAGGACTCCCTCGCGGCCCTGGTGCCGTACCTCGCAGGCGAGTCCGACACCCTCCCGGACCTCCCCGCCGACGTGGCTGCCCTCCTGAAGTCCTGGCAAGACCGCTAACCCCTGACCAGCGGGATCACGGCTCCGCCTGGTGCGGCCCGCCCTGGGCTTCGCCCCGCGATGGCTCCCGGACGGCCGAACCCGCCTCGTGGGGCCCATCCCCGCCCCAACCACGCCGTGCACGCGGGGGCCGCCTCCGGCACCCCAGCCCCCACCCTCTCCGGGGGGCGTCCCCAGTGCCAGTCTACCGGGGGTGGGGGGTGCGACCTAGGGGTGCGGTTGGGCTGTGGACAACTCGGGGGGTTGTGGATAACTCGACCTGGGGAAACGGGTCCACCGGCGGCGAGATTCACCCGCGAAGAGTCTCCACTATGGACAAAGCAAAGGGGGCGAGCACCAGGCCCGCCCCCCGAGAGCAACTCCGAAGATCAGCAGTGCCCCAGCTGGGCCAGCGTGTCCACGATGATCTCGCTCGGCTGGTACTGGTCCACAAGCGACGGACCGCGCCGGTTCTGGTACGTGGCCAGGAAGTCAGCCAGCTTGTCCTTCTGCATCCCGGTCAGCACAACGGTTTCCCCGATGTGCTGCGGTGATTCCGTGCGCTCCCGGTGGATCGCGCACGGCAGTCCGAGGTAGAAGCACTCCGCACCCAAGCCGCCCGAGTCGGTGACCACGAACTTCGCGCGGGCCATCAGCGGCAGGAACTGCAGGTACCGCATCTTCGGCTGGATGATGAACCGCTTGCTGTCGAACAGGTTCCCCAGGCCGAGCCGTTCGATCCGCTCGCGTTCCGGGGCGCCCGCCATGTACAGGATCGGCAGCTTCGCGCTGTGGTCGCGCAGGGCCTCGAGGGCCTCGCGGTACTTGTCCGCGCGGGAGACCAGTTCGAAGCGGTGCAGCGTCGCCAGGCCGTACTCGGCGGGCAGGTCCAGGTCCGGGAAGGTGCCGTTGACGGCCATCCGCAGCGCGTCGATGGCGGTGTTGGCGCCGGTGTCGATGACCGCGCCGCGGGCGTTGCGCAGGTTGTGCGCCTCGCGGGCCGACGGGGCGAAGTGCAGGTCGACGAGCTTGGCGGCGACCTTCCGGTTGATCTCCTCCGGCAGCGGGCTGAGCAGGCTGCCCGAGCGGCACCCGGCCTCGACGTGGGCGACCCGCGCGCCGAGGAAGCGCTTGGCGATCAGCGCGCCGCCGGGGGTGGTGAAGGTGTCGCCGTGCACGATGACCAGCGGCGGGCGGCCGTCCTCGGCCAGGATCGCGCGCAGCTCCGCGCGGCGGGCCCAGGCGTTGCGGGCGACGGTCAGCGCCCAGCCGGGGACCTGCGACGGGGTCTCCAGGTTGCGCGCCTTGGAGCGCGGCACCAGCCACGCGTCCGGCTCGGGCAGCTGGAGGTCGGCGAGCACCTCGGAGACCTCATCCACGTGCTGCGCGGTGAACCAGATCTTCGGCTTCGTGCCCCGGTTGACGATCGCGTGGTACACCGGCGCGATCTTGATCAGTTCGGCGGTGGTGCCGAGGATGAAGGAGATCACCAGCTGGCCTCTTCGGCTCGACGGCAGAGCCCGGCCAGCATAGGCGCAGTCCAGACCACCCACGTGCCCGGGTATGGTCAGGCGTTGTGAACGCCTCGGTGCCCGCGTTGAGCGTCGTCATCCCCGTCTACAACGAGGAGTCCTGGCTGCCGCGGTCCATCGCGGCCCTCATGGTCTCGCTCGACCGTGCGCGGTGGGAGGCCCAGGTCGTCGTCGTCGACGACGGTAGTACTGACGGCACCGGCGACAGGCTCGCCGAGTTGGCCAAGAAGTACGACAACATCACCGTCGTCAGCCAGGAGAACCGCGGCCGGTTCGAAGCGCGCAAGGCAGGTCTGGCCGAGGCGACGGGGGAGCAGGTCGTCCTGCTCGACAGCCGCGTCATCGTCGAGCCCGACTCCTTGACCTACCTGCGCGACCAGTTCACCGAGCACCCCGAGCGGCGGGTGTGGAACGGCCACATCACCGTCAACTCCGAGGGCAACCCGTACGCCGGGTTCATGGCCGGGCTGGTGAAGATCCCGTGGCGCCGCTACTGCGCCGACCCGAGGCTGACCTCGTTCGGCCCGGAGGAGTTCGACCTCTTCCCCAAGGGCACCACGTTCTTCGCCGCGCCCCGCGAGATCTTCGCGGGTGCCTTCGGCGACTTCGACTCCCTCTACGACGACGTGAAGCTCGCCAGCGACGACACCAGGGTGCTGCGGTGGATCGTCGAGCGGGAGCGGATCAACATCTCGCCCGGGTTCGCCGCCGTCTACAACGGTCGTGAGTCGCTGAAGAAGTTCGCGTCGCACTCTTACTTCCGTGGCACCACTTACGTCGACAGCTACCTCACCTCCGCTGGCCCTGCCCGCACCGCCTTGTTCGGTGCGCTGGCAGTTGGTGCTGTCGGTGTCGTGGCACTGGTGAAGCGCCCTAAGACCACTCTGGTCGCGGGCGTTGTCGGCGCTGTTGCCGGTGGCGCTGTCGCGAAGCGTTGCGGTGCGACCAACACCGAGGCGCGCGCGGTCTCCACGCTGCTGCCCCTCTTCGCGGGTGGGTTCGGCCTCGGTGTCCTCCGCGGCCTGTTCCTCGCCCTGCGCGCCAAGTTGCGCCGCTAGATGAGCGGCAGCACCCCGGAGGCGACGCGCGGCGTCGGTGGCTCCGTCGGCCGGATCAGCATCGCGATCATCGCCGGATCGATCCTCAGCTACGGCGTCGTCATCCTCACCGGCCGGTTGTTCACCCCCGCCGACTACGCCGTTTTCATGACCTTCTGGGGCCTGCTGTTCGGCCTGGGTAGCGCGCTCTCCCCGCTGGAGCAGGAACTGTCGCGCCAGTCCGCGGTGGCCAGGCAGCGCGGCGGAAAGCTCGCCGCGGACGGCCTGACCACGCTGTACGTCGGCCTCGGTGTCGCCGCCGTGGCGGCCGCGGTGCCGTTGCTGCCGTGGGTCAACGAGCGGTTGTTCGGTGAGCACTACGGGCTCGCCGTGGTCGTGTTCGCAGCCGGACTGGGGTTCGCCGCGCAGTTCGCCGTGCGCGGGGTGCTCGTCGGCAACAACGAGGTCAACGCGTACTCGCTGCTGCTGCTGGTCGAGGCGGGCAGCAGGCCGCTGATCATGGTCGGGCTGGTGCTCGCCGCGCTGGACGGGCTCATCACGCTGGCCGTCGCGGTCGCCGTCGGCTCGTTCGCCTGGCTGGTCGTGCTGCGCCCTGCCCGCGCCACCCTCGACCCGACCGTGCCGGGCGACCCCGCGCCCACGATCCTGCGCCGGATGCTGCTGCTGTTCACCAGCTCGGCGCTCACTGCCAGCGTGATCACCGGCTACCCGGCGATGGTCGGCATCCTCGCCCCCGGCGGCGACCAGGACCGCCTCGGTGGCCTCTACGCCGCCCTCGCCGTCTCCCGGGTCCCGCTGGTGCTGTTCTCCGCGCTGCAAGCGCTGGCGATCCCGCTCGTGGTCCGGCTCTCCGCCACCGCCGAGGGCGTCCGCCGACTCCGCAAGCTCCTCGTGCTCGGCACCCTCGGCACCGTCGTGCTGGCCCTGCTCGGCGCGCTCATCGGCTGGCTCGCGGGCCCGTGGGTCGTCGACCTCCTCTTCGGCGACCGCTACGAGGTGCCGGGGTGGGCCGTGGCCGGTCTGGTCTGGTCGGCCGTCCTGGTCGCGATCGTGCAGCTGCTCGCCGCCGTGCTCGTCGCCAGGGTCCGCCCGGGTGAGGTGCTCGGCCTGTGGGCGGTGGTGGCGACCGCCAGCGCCGTCGCCCTCCTGGTGTGGCCGGGCGACACCGTGCTCAAGGCCGTGGTCGGCCTGGTGGCCGGGCCGACCCTCGGGCTGCTCGTCGCCGTGGTGCTGGTGCTGAAAACGGAACCGCGCGACATCCCGGTCATGCCCGACGGCGGCACCGAGACGGTGCCGCGCTAGGGTGTTCGCGCCTGAACTCCCTTGTGCGGACAGTGATAACCCCAGATGATGATAGGTTGCCCCTATGCCTGAGGTGGCCACTCGGCGGATCCTCATCGTGCTCCCGGCGCTCAACGAAGAGCACAACGTCGGCGCGGTCGTGCGCAACGTCAAGGAGAACCTGCCCGACGTCGGGATCCTCGTCGTCGACGACGGGTCCTCCGACGAGACCTCGCGACGCGCCAGGGAAGCCGGTGCCAACGTCGCCAGGCTGGCGGTGAACCTCGGCGTCGGCGGCGCCATGCGCACCGGGTTCCGGTACGCGGTCGCCAACGGCTACGACGTCGTCATCCAGGTCGACGCCGACGGCCAGCACGACCCCAGCCACGTCCCCGAACTCGTCGCCGGGCTCGACAGCGCAGACCTCGTCATCGGGGCGCGCTTCGCGGGCAAGGGCGACTACCGCGCGACCGGACCCCGCCGCTGGGCGATGTGGGTCCTCGCGTTCGTCATCTCCCGGCTGGCCCGCACCAAGCTCACCGACGTCACCTCCGGCTTCAAGGCGGCCGGACCGCGCGCGGTGAAGATGTTCGCCCAGTACTACCCGGCCGAGTACCTCGGCGACACCGTCGAGTCGCTCGTGCTCGCCATCCGCGGCGGGCTCGTGGTCAAGCAGGTCCCGGTCGAGATGCGCGAGCGCAGCGGCGGTCAGCCGAGCCAGACCCCGATCCGCGCCGCGGTGTACCTTGTCCGGGCCGGACTGGCCCTGCTGCTGGCGCTCGTGCGCCGTCGTCCGTCGGTCGAGTCGGCCGACGCTGCCTAGGAGGTCCCAATGGCCGGATGGCGGTTGCTCAGCGTCGTCGTCGCCTGCCTGGTGCTGCTCTTCGTCGTCGAGCTGATGCGGCGGCGCAAGCTGCGCGAGAAGTACGCGGGCATGTGGCTGCTGGTCAGCGTCGGCGTGCTGGTGTTCGGCATCTTCCCCAACTTCGCCCAGGACCTCGCCGACCTGGTCGGCGTGCAGACCGCGTCCAACTTCACCTTCCTGCTCTCCGGGATCGTCCTCGCCGCCGTCAGCCTGCACCTGAGCAGTGAGGTCGGTCACCTGGAGGAGGAGACCCGCACCGCGGTCGAGGAGATCGCGCTGCTGCGCTGCGAGCTCGACCGCACGCGGGCGGAGCTCGACGCCAGGATCGCCCAGCTCGAAGCGGCGCCCGCACCGCAGGACGCGGTCGCCGCCCCAGCCCGCAACGGTTCGCACGCCACCACCTCGGCCAGGTCCTGAGTCCGGCGTGGCACCGGCGGCCACCGCGCCCGACCCGGGCGTGACTGGACTCGGTGTCAGCCGATCGGGTAAGGCGGCGGCGAGCAGGTAGCCTTGGAATGCCTCGGGCGCCGTGCAGCGCCCGGTTCAACCCACGATCGGTCACCCATCGCACCCGGGACCCGCGGGTCGCGTGACCGGTCCGACGAGTGAGACGGCCGCACCCGGCGGCTCTCTGGAGGTCCGAACAAGCATGTCCCGCAGTGCCCCCAGCGCTACCGCCGAGCCCGAGGCCGAGCCGACCGCCCCCGCCACCCGCCTGGTCGCCCAACGCGGGCTGTTCCGCGGACCGGACCCGGTGTGCCCGGACGAGCTCTACACCACCGTCGTCTCCGGCGCGGCCGAGCGGGAGCGCGCGCGGATCACCGTGCAGCCGTTCTCCGCGGTCAGCACCGACACCTACTTCGGCCGGTTCCCGGCGTCGCACTGGCAGCGCTGGACCGTGGTCACCGAGGTGACGGTGGAACTCGTCGTCAGCGGGTCGGCCAAGGTCTCGCTGGTCGCCTCGGACTTCCGCGGTGAGACCAGGCCCGAGGCCGCCGTCGACGTGCACGGCGCCACCGACCAGGTCGTCACGCTGACCGCCAAGCTGGACAAGTTCCTCGACGGCGGCTTCCTGTGGGTGGAGATCGCCACCGACGACACCGGCCTCGCCGTCGACCGGCTGGTCTGGACCGTGGCCGCGCCGGAGGTCTACCGGCCCACCTCGGTCGTCATCTGCACGTTCAACCGGGCCGACGACTGCGTCCGCACCCTCGGCGCCCTAGCCGGTGACGACGCGGCCCTCGGCGTCCTCGACGCCGTGTACGTCGTCGACCAGGGCACCGACACCGTGCAGTCGCGCCCCCAGTTCACCGACCTGGACAACGCCCTCGGCGGCCGGTTGCGCTACCTGCGCCAGCCGAACCTGGGCGGCGCCGGTGGCTTCGGCCGCGGCATGTACGAGGTCACCAAGTCCGGCGAGTCGAACGTCCTGCTGATGGACGACGACGTGCTGTGCGAGCCCGAGATCGCCGTCCGGCTCTCCGCGTTCGCCAACCGCACCCAGCGCCCGACCCTGGTCGGCGGCCAGATGCTGCGGCTGCTGCACCCCACCCGGCTCATCGCCAGCGCCGAGTACGCCGACTTCAACCAGCTCATCCCCGGTCAGGTCGTGCACAACGGCCTCGACGACATCGACCTGCTCGAGCCCGCGCTCGACGCCAGCGGCGAGCCCACCGGGCACCCGGTGCGCGGCGACCGCCGGGTCGAGGCCGACTACAACGCCTGGTGGTCCTGCCTCATCCCGAACGAGATCGTCCGGGAACTGGGCCTGCCGCTGCCGATCTTCTTCCAGTGGGACGACGTGGAGTACGGCTACCGCGCCCGCTCCCGCGGCTACAACACCGTCACCCTGCCCGGCGCCGGTCTGTGGCACGCCGACTTCGACTGGAAGGACGGCGACAAGTGGAACGAGTACTTCGCCGTCCGCAACTCGATGATCGTCTCCGCGCTGCACTCGGCGTTCCCGCCCAAGCAGATCGCCAGGGTGATCACCTCCCGGGTGGCCCGCGCGCTGCTGGGCATGCAGTACGGCTTCGCGGTCACCATGATCAAGGCCGCTGAGGACTTCCTCGAGGGCCCGCGCGCGCTGCACGACGGCGGCCAGCAGGCCGCCGCCGACATCCGCAAGCTGCGCGCCGAGTACCCCGACACCGTGGCGCACCCGGTCGGCAAGCTCCCCGAGCTCGGCCTCGCTGGCGTGCCGCTGATCCAGGCCGCGCCCGCCCCCAAGAGCCCCCGGCTCGTGCTGCTCAAGCGGCTGGCGCACCTGGCGACCGGCCGTTCCGCGCACCCGGTCGGCGCCGTGCCGTCGGTCGACTCGTCGTGGTGGCACGTCTCGCAGTTCGAGAAGGTCGTCGTCACCGACGCCGCCCAGGACGCCGTCCGGGTCCGGGTCAGGGACAAGGCCGCGACGATCGAGCTCGCCAAGCGCGCAGCGCAGGTGGCCAGGAGGATCATCGCCGAGGGCCCCCGGCTGCAGGAGGAGTACCGCGCCGCGGTGCCCGCACTGACCGACAAGGACAACTGGGAGCGGTTGTACGGCCTGCGCTGAGCAGGTCCCACAACCCCACAGGCCCGGGGCAGGCACCCCACCCGGGTGAGGCGCAGTTCGCTGGAGGAGCGAAGTGACCGAGCAGGACGTGGCACAGCGGAGCGAGAACCAGGTGGTGCTGCAGCGGGTGATCCTGCCGCGCGACACCGACCCGGTGGATGTGCGGCCGCTCTACCTGGACGAGCCGGAGACGGCGCACAGCCACGTGTCCTCGCGCACCGCGGTGACCGTGCCGGTCTCGGCGCGGGTGTCGTTCGCGGCGTTCTTCAACGCGTTCCCGGCCGGGTACTGGAAGCGCTGGACCAAGGTCACCGAGGTCATCCTGCGGGTCAACCTGCGCGGTGGCGGCCGGATCGACGTGTACCGGTCCAAGCCCAACGGCGACCAGGCGCACCTGGCCGGCCAGGCCGTCCGGTCGGGCGCGGACTGGACCACCGCCGAGTTCCGGGTCAGCCTCGCCCCGTTCGAGGACGGCGGCTGGATCTGGTTCGACCTGTTCACCGACGACTCCACCCTGGAGATCGCCGACGCGGTGTGGGCGACCGAGCTGGACCTGCCGCCGGTGAAGCTGTCCATCGGCACCACCACGTTCAACCGGGTCGACGACTGCGTCGCCTCGCTGCTCGCCCTCGGCGAGGACCCGGCGATCCTGGACGTCGTCACCAAGGTCTACGTCGCAGACCAGGGCACCCAGAAGATCTCCGGGCACCCGCGCTTCGCCGAGGCCGCCGAGCTGCTCGGGTCCCGGCTGGAGGTCATCGAGCAGGGCAACCTGGGTGGCTCCGGCGGGTTCAGCCGCGCGTTCTACGAGTCGATCGAGCACTCCGACGTCGACCAGATCCTGCTGATGGACGACGACATCGCCCTCGAGCCGGACTCGATCCTGCGGGCCAGCGCGTTCGCCAGAGCCGCGACCAGCCCGATGATCGTCGGCTCGCAGATGCTCAACCTGCAGGAGAAGGCCCAGCTGCACAGCATGGGCGAGGTCGTCGACCTGCACAGCTGCTACTGGCGCCCGGCGCCCGGCGCGGTCACCAAGCACGACTTCGGCGAGGAGACGCTGCGCGAGACCCCGGAGCTGCACCGCCGCATCGACTCCAGCTACAACGGCTGGTGGATGTGCCTGTTCCCGCGCGAGATCGTCGAGGCCAACGGCCTGCCGCTGCCGCTGTTCATCAAGTGGGACGACGCGGAGTACTCGCTGCGCGCGCTGGCCAAGGGCTACCCGACGGTGACCCTGCCCGGCTCCGCCGTGTGGCACATGCCGTGGACCGACAAGAACGACCTGTCGGACTGGACGGTCTACTTCCACCTGCGCAACCGGCTCGTGGTCGCCGCCCTGCACAGCCCGCACGACCAGCGCGCCGTGCTGGTCAAGCAGGGCATGCGCAACACCCTGCGCCGCCTGCTGTCGATGGAGTACTCGACGGTCGCCATCGAGATCAAGGCGATCGAGGACTTCCTGGCCGGTCCCGACCGGCTCTTCGACCTGCTGCCGACCGCCCTGCCCGAGGTCCAGCGCATCCGCAAGCAGTACCCGGACGCCCAGACCCTCCCGTCGGCCAGCCAGTTCCCGCCCCCGTCCCTGGACGCGGTGCACGCCGAGCGGATGCTGCGGCCGCCGGTGAACCCGGCCAAGATCGCCGCCCAGGCCTCCAAGGCGCTGCTGCACAACCTGCGCCCCCCGGCCCCCGAGGCCGCCGACCGCCCGCAGGTCAACGTCCCGGCGAGCAGCGCGCTGTGGTTCCTGCTCGGCAACCTGGACAGCGCCACCGTCTCCAACCCCGACGGCAGCGGCGTCGCCTTCCGCAAGCGCGACCCCAAGATCTTCCGCGACCTCTCCAAGCAGGCCGCCGCCGCCTACCGCCGCCTCGCCGCCGAATGGCCCACCGCCCGCGAATCCTGGCGCGCCGCCATGCCGGAACTCACCTCCACCGAGTCCTGGCGCAAGGTCTTCGAGAACTGATGTGAGCCGAACGCGATGAGGGCGGGCCCTGACGGGGCCCGCCCTCGCTGCGTTTCCGACCCCCTGACGGCCTTCCTGCGGCCCCAAGCCTCGATTCCCGCCCTAGGATCATGCCCGCGCCTCTCGGCGTCTCAGCGCGGCCCGCTCGGCCCTCGCCAGACCATCGCCGGTCTCGCTGGCCTTGTGGCATCACAGCCCCCAAGTCCGCATGGTCGTCGACCGCATCCCGAGATGCGCTCCGCCCCCAGGCAGCCTTACCGCGCTCGGTTCCCCCCGCCGCCGCAGGTAGCCCCACCGCACCCGGTCCCCCCACCGACACCGGTCTCGCGCGCGCGGTCCCACCCCTGCCCAGCCCCCACCCTCTCCGGTGGGCGGCCCTGGTCCAGTCTACAAGGACCCCCGACAGTGGATCTTGGAACGACCCCGGTGGAGATCCACATGTGGATAACTCCTGTCACCCGGCGGAGGGAATTTGGGGAGCCGGGGACGCGAAGAGGGCTCGGAAAAGGCCTGAGGCCCGGCCCCCGCGAACGGGGACCGGGCCTCAGGTTCGAGCAAACTCAGAGAGCGCGCACGCCGGTGGCCTGCGGGCCCTTCTGGCCCTGGCCGATCTCGAACTCGACGCGCTGGTTCTCGTCCAGGGTCTTGAAGCCCGAGCCCTGGATCTCCGAGTAGTGCACGAAGACGTCGGCGCCGCCGTCGTCCGGCTGGATGAAGCCGAAGCCCTTCTCGGAGTTGAACCACTTCACTGTGCCCTGTGCCACGTCTATCTCCTCAACAGGTACCGCTTGGCTCTGCGCGGTCGCGCAAACCCATGGTCGGTTTCAGACGGCGACTTCTCCGGCTTGACCTGGAGGAAAACCGCGCGCCCGCAACGATCTCTTGCGAGCGTGATCTAACACGTACTCAAGAAAATTCACGACCGGATACAGTCAACCACACACCGCAGCACCCGCGCACCCGCATGCCGGGGGTTGCGACAGACCACCCGCTGGGAGACGCTGTCAAGGTGAGCGAGCTCGCCAGTGACAACACCGAGTCCATCGCACTCCGCCTCGACGATGTCGGCGTCTCCGTCGACCTACCGAGGCCAGCCAATGTGGGTGACCAGGTCCAAGGCGTCCCGTACCGACCGGTCGAGTTCCGAGACGACGACCTGCCCACCGCGCTCGAGCGGGCGGCGTCCTGGCTGCGGCGCACGCAGGACTGGCTGGGCGAACCGGTCGATGTGATCGCCATCCACCTCGACTACGACGACCGCGAGGGCAGGCCGTACTACGACGTCAAGCTCCTCTGCAACGACGAGGACCTGGCCGGGGCCCCGATCGCCCTGCGCGAACACCTGGCCCGCGGCACCGACATCTGACCCACCCGCGCCCCCGTCCCACCCGGGGCGGGGGCCATCCAAAGAACCACCCGTTTGCACCAGCGCTTGCCGCTAGAACCAGCGCTCGAGCACCTGCGCGACCCCGTCCTCGGAGTTCGGCGCCGTCACCTCGTCCGCCGCGGCCTTGACGTCGTCGTGCGCGTTGGCCATCGCCACGCCGTGCCCGGCCCAGCGCAGCATCTCGATGTCGTTGGGCATGTCACCGAAGGCGATCACCGCCGACTGCTCGACGCCCACGATCTCGGCCACCTCGGCCAGGCCCTTCGCCTTGGTCACCCCGCGCGCCGAGATCTCCAGCAGGCCCTGGTTCGTCGAGTACGTCACATCGACGCTGTCGCCGAGCAGTTCCGTGGCCGCGAACAGCATCTCCGCGCTGGTCATCGACGCGTGCCGGACCAGCAGCTTCACCGCGGGCCTGCCGAGCACCTCGGCGCGCGAGCCGATGGTCAGCTCGTCCACCGCGTCGCCCCACGGGTTCGAGTAGCGGGCCTCGGCGGCGTACGGGGCCTCCAGGTGCGGTCCGCCGATCACCACCCGTTCGGCGGCCACCGCCATGCCCGGGATCGCCTTGTCCAGGACGTGCGTCACGTCGTGCAGCTGCACCGGGTCCAGTTGGTGTGCCGAGACCACATGCCCGGTGCTGATGTCGTAGATGATCGCCCCATTTGCGCAGACCGCGTACCCGTCCAGCCCGGCGCTGCCGGACACCGGCGGGATCCACCGCGGCGGGCGACCGCTGACCAGCACGAAGGGCGTCCCGGCCGCGACGACCCTGGCGATCACGCCCACTGTGCGTTCGGTCACCCTGTCCCCCAGGCCGAGGAGGGTTCCATCGATGTCGGATGCGACGAGGCGGGGCGAGTCCACCTGGCCATCCTCCCGCGACTCGGCAACCGGGTTCCGGTGGCCTTCGTTACCCCCGGGTCGGGCTGGCGCTAGGTTCGCCTGGTGCGCGTAGGAATTGTCATTCTCCCCGAGCATCGCTGGTGGGCGGCCGAACCGCGGTGGCGCGGAGCCGAGGCCTACGGCTTCGACCACGCCTGGACCTACGACCACCTCGGGTGGCGGACGCTGGTCGACGGCCCCTGGTTCGACTCGATCCCCACCCTGACCGCCGCGGCGATGGTGACCTCCGAGATCCGACTCGGCACCTTCGTCGTCTCCCCCAACTTCCGCCACCCGGTGCCGCTGGCCAGACAGGTGCTCGCCGTCGACGACATCTCCGACGGCCGGTTCATGCTCGGCCTCGGCTCCGGGGCGAGCGGTCTCGGCCAGTACGACCGCCGGGCCATGGGCCACGGCGGTGAGGACACCACCCCGGCCCAGGTCGCCGACCGGTTCGCCGAGTTCGTCGAGCTCTCCGACGCCCTGCTGACCGGTCAGCGGACGACGTTCTCCGGCGAGTACTACCGGACCGAGGAGGCCAGGAACGCCCCCGGCTGCGTGCAGCGGCCCCGGGTGCCGTTCCTGGTCGCCGCGAACGGGCCCCGGGCGATGCGCCTGGCCGCCCGGTTCGGCCAGGGCTGGGTGACCACCGGTGCCCCCGGGGCCGAGTCGGTCGACGCCTGGTGGGCCGACGTCGCCAAGCGGGCGGCCCGGTTCGACCGGGCGCTCGACGAGCTGGGCCGCGACCCGTCGACCATCGACCGGTACGTCAGCGTGGACGCCTCGCCGCTGTTCTCCCTGGCGAGCGTGGACGCGTTCACCGAGCACATCGGCCGGGCCCGCGACACCGGGTTCACCGACGTGGTCATCCACTGGCCGCGCCCGGACGGCCCGTACGCGGGCCGGGAGCTGGTGCTGGAGGAGGTCGCCGCCGACGTGCTGCCGCTGCTCGGCGGCCGGGCCACCCGCCGCGACGCCGAGAACTCCGCGAACCCGGGCAACGGGAGCGGGGTGTCGGGCGTCCGAGATGGCGGGGGAGGGAAATAGGGGGACCGATCGGCCCCGGCGACCGGGGGAGGACGCCGGGGCCGATCTCCGTCCGCGCCCCCCGGGGTGATCTGTGCCTCGCTGTCAAGGGGAATCCGGCGCGCGGGTAGCCTGGCCCACCGTGAGCGCGGTTGCAGAAACCAGTGATGACAACTACGACGGGTACGACCTCGTCATCGTCGGGTCCGGGTTCTTCGGCCTGACGATCGCCGAGCGCACCGCAACCCAGCTGGGCAAGCGGGTGCTGGTGCTGGAGCGCAGGCCCCACATCGGCGGCAACGCCTACTCGGAGAACGAGCCCGAGACCGGCATCGAGGTGCACCGCTACGGCGCGCACCTGTTCCACACCTCGAACAAGCGGGTGTGGGACTACGTGAACCAGTTCACCGAGTTCACCGACTACCAGCACCGGGTGTTCGGCAAGTACCAGGGCCAGGTCTACGCCCTGCCGATGAACCTGGCGCTGATCAACACCTTCTTCGGCAAGTCGCACACCCCGGACGAGGCTCGGGCGCTGATCGCCGAGCAGTCCTCGGAGATCGCCACCGAGGACGCCAAGAACCTCGAGGAGAAGGCGGTCTCGCTGATCGGGCGCCCGCTCTACGAGGCGTTCATCCGCGGCTACACCGCCAAGCAGTGGCAGACCGACCCGAAGGAACTGGCGCCGTCGATCATCACCCGGCTGCCGGTGCGCTACAACTTCAACAACCGGTACTTCAACGACACCTACGAGGGCCTGCCCGTCGACGGGTACACCGCGTGGCTGGAGAAGATGGCCGCGCACCCGAACATCGACGTGCGCCTGGACGTGGACTACTTCGACGTGCGGGACCGGATCCCGGCAGGCACGCCGACCGTCTACACCGGACCGCTCGACCGGTACTTCGACTACTCGGCCGGTCGGTTGAGCTGGCGCACGGTCGACCTCGAGGTGGAGGTCCTGCCGATCGGTGACTTCCAGGGCACCTCGGTGATGAACTACAACGACCAGGACGTGCCCTACACCCGGGTGCACGAGTTCCGGCACTTCCACCCGGAGCGCACCCACTACCCGACGGACAAGACGGTGATCGTCAAGGAGTACTCGCGGTCCGCGGGTGACGACGACGAGCCGTACTACCCGATCAACACCGCCGAGGACCGGACCAAGCTCGCCGCCTACCGCGAGCTGGCCAAGGGCGAGGCGGCCGCGAAGAACGTCATCTTCGGCGGTCGGCTGGGCACCTACCAGTACCTCGACATGCACATGGCGATCGGGTCCGCGCTGTCGGTCTTCGACAACAAGGTGGCACCCCACCTCACCGCGGGCGCGCCGCTCGACGGGTCCATCGACGTCTAGGCGAAACGCCGGGGCTGTTCCCCCGATGCTCTGTCGGGGGAACACCACGACTGGGGAGGAAGCCAAGTGGACCGCAGCGCGTCCGCGGCACGGCGGGAGACCGCCGCACTGAGCCGCGTGCAGGGCGCCATCGGGAAACCACCGGTGGTGACGGCGGCCAGGGGCTTGTCGTTGTTCGGGGAGCACAGCGCGGGCTGGTTCGCGCTCGGCCTGCTCGGCGCGGCCGTCGACAAGGACCGGCGCAAGGACTGGCTGGTCGCCGCCGGGGGAGTGGTCGCCGCGCACGCCGCGTCGATCGCCATCAAGCGGGTGGTCCGCAGGCCGCGCCCGGACGACCCGTCCGTGCAGGTCCTGGTGGGGACGCCGAGCAAGCTCAGCTTCCCGTCGTCGCACGCCACGTCCACCACCGCGGCCGCCGTGTTGTTCTCCGGGCTGACCGGCCGCAAGCTGGTCCCGGTGCTCGTCCCGCCGATGCTGCTCTCGCGGCTGGTGCTCGGCGTGCACTACCCGACCGACGTGCTGGCGGGTTCCGCGCTCGGCGCCGTCGTCGGCGGGCTGCTGCGGCGCAAACTCCGGGGAGGCAAGCGGTGAGCGACCAGGCGACCGAACACCGGACCGAATCGGGTACCCCGACCGCGCGACCCGGTGTGGTCGCCGGGTTGGTCCGCACCGCGCGGCCCCGGCAGTGGGTCAAGAACGTGCTGGTGCTGGCGGCGCCGTTCACCGCCAACCGCATCTTCGAGCAGGACGTGCTGGTCGCGGCCGTGATCGCGTTCGCGGCGTTCTGCCTGGTCTCGTCCTCGGTGTACCTGGTCAACGACGCCATCGACGTCGCGGCCGACCGGGAGCACCCGACCAAGCGCAACCGCCCGATCGCCTCGGGCATCGTGCCGGTCCAGCTGGCCTACGTCGCGGCTGCGGTGCTGTTCGTCGGCTCGCTCGGCGTGAGCCTGCTCGCCGGGTGGCAGCTGACGGTGGTGCTGGCGGTGTACGCGGCCGTGCAGCTGGGCTACTGCCTCGGCCTCAAGCACCAGCCGGTGATCGACCTGTGCATCGTGGCCTCCGGGTTCCTGCTGCGCTCCATCGCCGGTGGCGTCGCCGCGGGCATCCCGCTGTCGCAGTGGTTCCTGCTGGTCACCGCGTTCGGCTCGCTGTTCATGGTCTCCGGCAAGCGCTACGCCGAGATCGTGCTGTTCGAGAAGACCGGCGCCAAGATCCGCGCCTCGCTCTCCAAGTACTCCTCGAGCTACCTGCGCTTCGTCTGGGCGACCGCCGCCGCGATCATGATCACGACCTACTCGCTGTGGGCCTTCGAGATCCGCGAGCGCAACCCGCACAACTCGGTGTGGGCGGTCATCTCCATCGTCCCGTTCGTCATCGCCGTCCTGCGCTACGCCGTGGACGTCGACGGCGGCCACGCGGGCACCCCGGAGGACATCGCCCTCAAGGACCGCGTCCTGCAGGTCCTGGGCTTCTCCTGGGTGGCGTGCCTCGCCCTGTCGATCTACCTGTAGCTCCTGCGGGGACCTGGCACCCCGGTCCCCGCAGCTACAAGTTCACCACATCGGGTCCCACTCAGCGCCGTTCGGCGACTGACGTGCAGTTGCGGACCCGCATCGACCACATCCCCGCGGTGAGCTCGGCCAGCTCCGCGACCTCCCGGGTCCCCGCCTCGGCGAACAGCGCCACCGCTCGGGCCCAGTGTGCGTCGGCCAGCGCGGGGTCGGTGTCCACCTCGGCGGCGGCCAGGTCGCGCAAGGTCCGGGCCTGCCACAGCGGCAGCCGCAGCTCGGTCCACTTCCCCAGCGCGTCGACCAGCAGGCCCGCGGCGGCCTGGGTCTCGCCCTCGGCCAGAGCCAGCTCACCGAGCGTCCTGGTCATCAGGGCTACCCCGAACCGGTCGCCCTGGCCCGTGCACAGGGTCAGGCAGTCGGCCAGCGACTCGGCCACCCCGGCCACCCGGCCCTGCCGGATCCGGGCCTTGGCCAGCGACTGGGCCGCGTAGGTCGCCCCCAGTTGGTCCCCGGCGGCGCGCAGCACCGACTCGGCCTCCTCGCTCAGCGAGACCGCCAGGTCCACCTCGTCGACCGCCCGGTGGCACAGGCCCAACCCGCGCAGTGCCAGCCCGGCGCCCCGCGCGTCGCCCAGGGCCCGGTAGGCCTCGGCGCACCGGGTGAACCGGCTGGCCGCCGACGGGATGTCGCCCAGGTCGCGCCAGATGGAGGCGAGGCCGTAGTCGGCTGCGGCGACCACGATCAGGTCACCCGCCCGCTCGCCGATCTGGATCGCCCTGGCCAGGTGCTCGCGGGCGAGCTGGAAGTTGGCCAGGTCGCGGTGGACCGTGCCCACGCCCACCAGGGCGATGGCCAGCGTCGTGTCGTCGTCGACCTTGGCCGCGCCCTCCGCCGCCTGGGTGAAGTGCGCGAGGGCGTCGGGGTACTCGTCCTTCTCGTAGTAGAGCTGCCCCAGCCCGGTCAGGACCGTGGCCTCGGCGCGGGTGTCGCCGGTGTCGCGGGCCGCCGCGAGGGCGACCTCGTGCGTGCGCTGCCAGCCGTCGAACTCGTTGCGGGCGGCGAACGGGGACGACAGCAGCGCGGCGATCAGCATCGTGGTCATCTCGTCGATGCCCAGCTCGTGCGCCCGCTCGACGGTCCGCACGACCGCGCCGGTCTCCGACTTGAACCAGCCCGACGGGTCCTGCTGGGTCTCCGCGACCAGCCTGGCGTCCAGCTCCACGCCTGCCCGCAGCACCGGCCGCAGCCCGAGGGTGACCCTGGGCAGCTTGTTCGCCCCGGCCTCCACCAGGCACATCCAGGCGGCCAGCGTCCGGCACACCGCGGCGGCCACCGCGTCGGCAGGCTCCTCGCGGTTGGCCTGCTCGGTGCCGAACAGCTGCACCATGTCGTGGAAGCGGTAGCGCACCCGGCCGATCGCGTCGATCCCGGCGACCTCGACCAGCCGCAGGACGACCAGCCGCTCCACCACGTCCTCGGCCTCGTCGACGCCGACCTCCAGCAGCGGGGCGGCCAGCCACGAGCCGAAGTCCGGCAGGTCGAGCAGGGCGAGCAGGTGGAAGGCGTGCCGGTGCACGTCGTCGAGCTCGGCGTAGGTGAGCAGCAGCCCGCAGCGGACCGCGAGGTCGCCGTCGGCAGGCTCGTCGAACCGGCGCCGCTCGTCGGTCAGCCGGGTGGCCAGCGCCCGCAGCGGCCAGTGCGGTCTGGCCAGCAGCTTCGCCCCGGCCGCGCGCACCGCGAGCGGGATGCCGCCGCACAGCTCGGCGATGGTCGCCGCGGCCATCGGTTCCGACTCCACCCGGCTCAGCCCGACGACCCGGCCCAGCATCCGCAGGGACGCCTCGGTGGAGAGCAGGTCCAGCTCCACGCGCACCGCGCCGAACAACCCCGGCAGCCGCGACCGGCTGGTCACGATCACCAGGCAGCCCGGCGCCTGCGGCAGCAGGTACCTGACCTGCTCCTCGTCCCTGGCGTTGTCCAGCACGACCAGCAGCCGCTTGCTCCCGACCCGGCCGCGGAACAGCGCGACCCGCTCGGCGAAGTCGGCTGGCATGTCGGCCGCCTCGACCCCCAGCTCGCCGAGGAACCGGCTGAGCACCTCGTGCGCGCCCAGGTCCCGGCAGCTGCCGCGCAGGTCGGCGAAGAGCTGGCCGTCCGGGTAGCGCACCCGCAGCCGGTGCGCGGCGTGCACCGCCAGCGCCGACTTGCCGGTCCCGGCCGCGCCGGACACCACCACCGCCGGTGCCGCCGCGGCGCCCGCCTCGCTCAACGCCATGATCGTGTGCAGCTGCTCGGCCCGGCCGGTGAAGTCGCTGACGTCCGGCGGCAGGTTCCTGGGCACCGCGTGCGGGGCGCTCGAGCGCGTCGCCACCCGCCGCCGCGGCCCGGGGGTGCGCAGCGAGCCGTTCAGGATCGCTGAGTGCAGCTCCCGCAGCTCGGCGCCCGGTTCGACCCCGCGCTGCGCCATCAGCTGCTCGCGGCCGTTGCGGTACACCGCCAGGGCGTCGCCCTGCCTGCCGCTCTCGTGCAGCGCGCGCATCAGCAGCACCCTGGACTGCTCGCGCAGCGGGTGCGCGTTCACCAGCCTGCGCAGGTGGGCGGCGACCTCACCGGCCCTGCCCTGCTGCAGCATGCACCTGGCCAGGCCCTCCTCGGCGGCCAACCGCTCGTCGGCCAGGCTCGCCGAGCGGCTCCTGGCGAACCCGGCCTCCACCCCGCCGAACGCCGGACCCCGCCACAGCCGCAGCGCCTGCTCGAAGAGCCCGGTCGCCGAGTCGTGGTCGTGCTGGCGCTCGGCGTGCCTGGCCGCGTACAGGTGGTTCTCGAAGCTCTCCAGGTCGCTGTCGGTCGGGTCGACGTCGAGCAGGTACCCCGGCGCCTTGGTGGTCACCGACCCCTGCCGCCCGGCCGCCGTGACCGCCCGCCGCACCACCGACACGTAGTTGTGCACCAGCGCCGCCGCGGACGCGGGCGGCGACTCGTCCCACAGCAGGCCGATCAGCCGCTCGGTCGGCACCACCTGCCGCGGCTGCATCAGCAGCGCGGCCAGCAGCGCCTTCGGTTTGGCCCCGCCGAGGGTGATCGCCGCCCCGTCCGACTCGTCGGATCTGATCTCGACCTGCCCCAGCACCAGGATGCGCACTTCTCTACCCCCAGGTCAGTGTGCTTGGTGACCACTATCGGCCGTTATCGGCGGGAAGTCACCACCGCGCCGTCAGCGGCTCGGTGACCGGTGGCGCTGGGGCGCCGGACGTGCCAGGGCACAGCTCGCTGACGTGGTGGGCAGCTCAGTGCCCGCACCCCCGCCGACCCCCGCCCGGCCTGCCGAAACGCCTCCCAGCGCGCCATGGATCCCCCCTCTCCGCCCCGAGGGGATGCTAGCCCGGCGTGCGCCGCGCGATGGGGCGAACGCCTCAGATGGGGAGCTTGCGGAAGATCGGCCGCGGCACGTGCCGCAACACCGACATCACAACCCGCCACGGCGCGGGCGCCCACACCAGGTCCCGCCTCGCGCGCACCGCGTCGACCGCGATCTGCGCGACCTTGTCCGGGGTGGTGGCCATCGGCGCGGCCTTGAGGCCCTCGGTCATCTTGGTGTGCACGAACCCGGGCCGCACGACCGTGACGGTGATCCCCTTCGGCCGCAGCGCCTCGCCGAGCCCCAGGTAGAAGCCGTCGAACCCGGCCTTGGTCGAGCCGTAGACGAAGTTCGACCTGCGCACCCGCTCACCGGCGACCGACGACAGCGCGATGATCGAACCGTGCCCCTGGGCGCCGAACCGCTCGGCCAGCGCGATGCCGACCGACACCGCCGCCGTGTAGTTCACCTGCGCCGCCTCGACCCCGGCCGCGTGGTCCTGCCACAGCTGCTCGGCGTCCCCGAGCACGCCGAACGCGACCACCGCCACATCGATGTCGCCGTCGCCGAACGCCTCCGCGACGACCTTCGGGTGCGAGTCGAAGTCGCGGGCGTCGAAGGCCACCGTGCGGACCGTGGCGCCCAGCCCGCGCAGCTGCTCGGCCGCGGCGTCGAGCCGGGCGGACGGCCGCGCGGCCAGGGTCACCGTCAGCGGCCGCTGCTTGGCGTAGTTGGCGGCGATGGCCAGCCCGATCTCGGACGTGCCACCGAGCAGGAGCAGGGACTGCGGGGTACCGACTGCGTTGATCAAAGTCCGAGCCTTCGCGATTGGTCCGAGGTGAACAGGCCGTCCGGGTCGACCGCGTGCCGCGTCTTGCGCCACTGGTCGAGCCCCGGGTACATCCGGTGGAAGGTCTCCGGCGCGGTGCGCGACTCCTTGGCCAGGTACAGCCGTCCGCCCGCGGCGAGCACCTGCTCGTCGAGCCGCGCGCAGAACTCGTGCAGACCGGGCGTGATCGGGAAGTCGACGGTGATCGTCCAGCCCGGCTGCGGGAACGACAGCGGCGCCTGGTTGCCCTCGCCCATCCGCTTGAACACGTTGAGGAACGACACGTGCCCGGACTCGGCCATCTGCCGCACGATCGAGCGCAGCTCGGCGTCGGCGCTGAACGGGATGATGAACTGGTACTGCAGGAACCCGTGCGTGCCGTAGGCCCGGTTCCACTCCCCGAACATGTCCAGCGGGTGGTAGAACGCGGTCAGGTTCATCACCTGGCCGCGCGACTGCTTGGGCGCCTTGCGGTACCAGGCCTCGCCGAGCAGCTTGAAGGTCAGCTTGTTGGCCAGCCCGTTGGGGAACACGTCCGGCAGCGTCAGCAGCTGCGGGGCGTCGAAGCGCAGCGGGTCCTTGCGGTACTTCTTGGGCAGCTCGTCGAGCTTGGCCAGCGAGCCGCGGGAGAAGACCGCGCGGCCGAGCCTGCCGTCGGTGGAGATCGAGTCGAACCACGCCATCGAGTACTCGTAGCTGTCGTCCGTGCCGTTGGAGAACACGGCCAGCGTCTCGTCGAGGTCCGCGGTCCGGTCGGTGTCGGAGATGAAGTACGCCGACTCGGTGTGCTTGAGCGCCACGGTGGCCCGCAGGACGATGCCGGTCAGGCCCATGCCGCCCACGGTCGCCCAGAACAGCTCGGCTTCGGGGCCGTCGGGGGTGAGGGTGCGCACCGAGCCGTCGGCGACCAGCAGGTCCATCGCCAGCACGTGGTTGCCGAAGCTGCCCGCGCTGTGGTGGTTCTTGCCGTGGATGTCCGAGCCGATCGCGCCGCCGATGGTGACCTGGCGGGTGCCCGGCAGCACCGGGACCCACAGGCCGAACGGCAGCGCCGCCCGCATCAGCTGGTCCAGGTTGACCCCGGCGTCGAGCACGGCGACCCCGGAGTCGGCGTCGATGGAGTGGATCCGGTTGAGCCCGGTCATGTCCACGACCAGGCCGCCCGCGTTCTGCGCCGGGTCGCCGTAGGAGCGGCCGAGGCCGCGGGCGATGACCCCGCGCGGGCCCGCGGTGGCGACCGCGGCGATGACGTCCTCGGGAGTGGTCGGGGTGGCGACCGAGGCGACCGTCGGCGCCGTGCGCCCCCAGCCGGTCAGCCGCCGTGTCTCGTACTGTCCTGGCTCCACCGGACCCAGGGTAGCCGGGCGGTCGCGCGCTCCTAGACTTGTCCCCGCGGTCGGGGCCGAACAGGGGACGTGACGAGATGGCCGAGGTCCGAGACGACGCCAAGCGGGCCGGGTTGCTGCGGCAACTCGTGCGGTTCGTGCTGGTCGGCGGCTTCTGCGCGCTGGTGGACTCCGGGGCCTACTGGCTGCTGCTGCAGGCGGGCCTGTGGGTGCACCTGGCCAAGGCGATCAGCTTCGTCCTGGGCACCACCACCGCCTACTTCCTCAACAAGCGGTTCACCTTCGCCGACGCCGCCGACCGGGGCGCCGGGCAGGCCGGTGGGTTCGCGCTGCTCTACACGGTGACCTTCTTCGTCAACGTGGGCACCAACGCGCTGATGCTGGCCGTGCTGCCGACCTTCCGCGGCGAGTACGCGGTGGCCTGGGTGATCGCCCAGGGCGTCGGCACCACGATCAACTTCGTGCTGCTGCGCACCGTCGTGTTCCGCGCGGGCCGCTAGTCACCCGGTCGTGGCGCCGAACCCGTGGCTGCGCTTGCTCGGCGTGCCGTAGACCTTCACGTGCGCGGGCAGGGTGTCGAGGTGGGCGCTGGCGACGTGCCCGAAGTTGACCGCCGCGGTGGTCCCGTCGGCCAGTTCGGGGGTGTCGACGCCGCCGGAGGCCATCAGCACCGGCAGCCTGCTCGTCAGGCTCTTGGCGCTGCGCTCGGACAGGGAGAAGATGAGGGGCTCCCCGCCGCTGGCCAGGTGCAGGATGAGGGCGTGCCGCTGTTCGCTCATGCGCCGACTCCACCACGGGAACCGTTGCCCGGCAAGGGAAGTTCACCGGTAGCGGATCTGCTGAGAGCGGACAGGGCCTGGTCGGGGCGCGTAGCCTGCCGAACATGATCGAGGAGTTCCTGGCGGCGCGGGGCGCCGGTGAGCTGGCGCACCCCGGCGGCACGCTGCTCGCCCACCTCGGCCGCACCCGCGACGCCCTCGCCGCGTGGGGCGCTCGCCCGGCACTGCAGGTCGCGGGCCTGGCCCACGCCGCGTACGGCACCGACGGCTTCCCGCACCCGCTGCTCTCCCCGCACGAACGCCCGGTCCTCGTCGACTTCATCGGCGTGGAGGCGGAGGCGGTCGTCTACGCGTACTGCGCCCTCGACCGCGAGTTCAGCTACCCGCGCCTGCTGACCGGCGTGGTCCGCGACCGCTTCACCGGCGCGTCCACCCAGGTCGACAACGGCCTCTTGCGCGACATCGTCGAACTCACCTACGCCAACGAACTCGACGTCATGACCCAGAGCCCGCTGCTGCGCCGTCGCCACGCCGCTGAACTCCGGCTCCGGCTCGGATCGTGGTCCGCGTACGCGAGCCTCCCAGCGGTAGAGGCCCTGGAACGGCTCTAGTGCCGGAAGAAGCGCTCTTGCTGACCCCGGCGCACGAGCTTGAGCCACTCGTAGAACGCCTTCGGGTCGCGCTTGGTGCCGAGGAAGTAGAGGCCGAAGCGGAAGACCTCCAGCATGCCCAGCTTGCGCATGCCCGGCTGCGACAGCAGGTAGCCCCGGTTCCGGTAGGTGTAGTACCGCTTCACCGCGTTGTCCGGGTCCTGCGCGTGCAGCTTGCCGCCGAGCATGGGCTTGAACTCGTCGCTGCCGTCGGGGTGCAGGTAGGCGGCGCGCAGGCAGGTGCCGAACGGGAGGCCGGAGCGGACCAGGCGGCGGTGGATCTCGACCTCGTCGCCGCGGAAGAACAGCCGGTAGTCGGGGACGCCGACCACGTCGAGGGTGTCGGCGCGGAACAGCGCGCCGTTGAACAGCGAGGCGATGCCGGGCAGGAAGTCCTCGCCGAGCTGGTCGGCGTCGCGCTTCCAGGTCAGGCCGCGGCGCAGCGGGAAGGCCAGCTTCTCCGGGTGCTCGATGTTGGTGACCATCGGCGACACCTCGGCCAACCCGCGGCGCTCGGCCACGTCCAGCAGGGTCGCCAGCACGTTCTCGTCGGCGGGGCGGCCGTCGTCGTCGGCCAGCCACAGCCAGTCGGCGCCCATCGCCAGCGCCTGCAGCATGCCGAGCGCGAACCCGCCCGCGCCGCCGAGGTTGCGGTGCGAGGGCAGGTAGGTCGTGGGCAGCGGGCACGACTCGACAACGTCCTGCGCCGAGTCGTCCGGGCCGTTGTCCACCACGATCAGGTGGTCCGGCGGCCGGGTCTGCGCCGCGATCACCTTGAGGGAGTCGGACAGGAGCGCGCGCCGGTGCCTGGTGACCACGACGGCCACCACGGCACCCGGGGGCAACCGCCTCATCACTTCTCGCCGAGCCTCTCCAGCGTCTCCGCGCTCATGTACTCGAACGGGTCGCGGCCCTTGTAGGCCGTCAGCACCTCGCGCAGCGAACCGTGCATCCGCACGTGGCCGCCGTCCATCCAGATCGCCTTGTCGCACAGCTCGAACAGCAGCTCGTCGGAGTGCGAGGCGAACACCAGCATGCCGGACCGGCGCACCAGGTCGACCAGCCGGGTCCTGGCCTTGGCCATGAACTCCGCGTCGATCGCGCCGATGCCCTCGTCGAGCAGCAGGATCTCCGGGTCGATGGAGGTGACCACGCCCAGCGCCAACCGCACCCGCATGCCGGTGGAGTACGTGCGCAGCGGCATGGTGAGGAACCGGCCGAGCTCGCAGAAGTCGGCGATGTCGTCGACCCGCTCCTGCATCTGCTTGCGGGACATGCCCAGGAACATGCCGCGGATCAGGATGTTCTCCAGGCCGGAGATCTCCGGGTCCATGCCGACCGCGAGGTCGAAGACCGGCGCGATCTTGCCGCTGATCTCGGTCGTGCCCCTGGTCGGCTCGTAGATGCCCGACAGCAGCCGCAGCAGCGTCGACTTGCCAGCGCCGTTGTGCCCGACGAGGGCGACCCGGTCGCCCTCGCGCAGGCTCAGGGTGATGTCGTTGAGCGCCTCGATGATCGCGATCCCCGACTCGTCGGCGATCCGGCCGCCGACCTTGCCGCCCACCATGTTGATGACGGCCTTCTTCATCGACCGCGTCTTGGCGTCGAAGATCGGGAAGTCGACGTAGGCGTTGCGTACCTCGATGCCCACCATGTGCTTGTCGCCTCGCTCAGACCCAGTAGGAGACACGGGAACGGTAGTTGCGCATGGCCAGCAGGGCGAAGCCCCAGCCGACCACGGTGATCGCGCCGACCACCGCCCAGTGGTGCCAGCTCTGCGTGGTGCCGATCAGCGGCGCCCGCAGGATCTGGATGAAGTGGTAGAGCGGGTTGAGCTCGAGCACCAGGTGCTTCCAGTCGCCGGGGCCGAGCTTGGTGGTCAGGATGTCCACCGGCCAGACGATCGGGGTGATGTAGAACAGCAGCTGGGTGAGCGCGTTGATGACCTGCGGGATGTCGCGGTAGCGGGTGCTGATGATGCCGAACAGCAGCGTCACCCAGCCGCCGTTGAGCGCGAGCAGCGCGAAGGCCGGGATGGCCATCAGCACCGACCAGTTCAGCCCCGGCTGCGGCGCGCCACCGGGGGACAGCGTGTAGCCCGCGGTGGTGAGCGAGGTGAAGAACAGCGCGAGCACGACCACGTAGACCAGCAGGTTGTGCGCCAGCATCAGCGTCTGGCGCCACACCGTGCGCAGCGCGTAGACGGTCAGCGGCGCGGGCAGGTGCTTGATCAGGCCCTCGTTGGCCATGAAGGTGTCCGAGCCCTCGGACAGGCAGCCGATGATGAAGCCCCACACCACGAAACCGACGGTGAGGTACGGCAGGAAGGTGGTCACCTCGATGCCGAACAGCTGCGAGTAGAGGAAGCCGAGGCCCGCAGCGGTGACGCCCATGCTCATGGTGATCCACAACGGACCGATCACCGAGCGCCGGTACCGCTGCTTGATGTCCTGCCAGCCGAGGTGACCCCACAGCTCACGTGCCGCGATCCCGTCCCGGATGTCCTTCGCGGCGCGTGCCCAACTCCGCCCGGAGTGCACGACAGGTGTTCCCGGGATGTCTATCGCGCTTGTTACCTGCACGGGGGCGGAGCCTACCGGCGGTTCCCCCGGCGGTGTGTGGCCGGTCTTGACACCGCGCGGGTGCCGGTGGGCGGAGGTAGGATGGCCGTCGCCGACGATCCCGGGAGGCTCCACCCTTGGCCGAGTTGATGGTCGGCACCCGCCCCGTTGGACTCGCCCACCCGCCGCTGGTCATCGCCGAGATCGGCATCAACCACGAGGGTGACCCGGCCAAGGCGCACCGGATGGTGGACGACGCCGCCGACGCCGGGCTGGAGTGCGTCAAGTTCCAGACCCACGTGGTCGAGGACGAGATGGTCCCCAACGACGTGGTGCCCGGCAACGCCGACGAACCCATCTACGCGATGATGCGCCGCTGCGCGCTGCCCGCGTCGGTGGAGCGCGAGCTGAAGGCGCACGCGGAGGAACGGGGGATGCTCTTCCTGTCCACGCCGTTCTCCCGCGCCGCCGCCGACCGCCTCGCCGAGCTGGACGTGGCCGCGTACAAGATCGGTTCGGGGGAGTGCAACAACTACCCGCTGGTCGCGCACATCGCCGGGCTCGGTAAACCGGTGATCCTGTCCACTGGCATGAACGACATCGCGTCCATCACACCCGCCGCGGAGATCCTGCGCGCCGCGGGCGTCGGCTACGCGCTGCTGCACTGCACGTCGCTGTACCCGACCCCGCCGGAGCAGGTCCGGCTCGGCGCGCTGGCCGAGCTGGGCGACGCGTTCCCGGACGCGGTGCTCGGGTTGTCGGACCACACCACGTCGATCTACCCGTGTCTCGGCGCCGTCCCGCTGGGCGCGCGGGTGCTGGAGCGGCACTTCACGTCGGACCGGGGGTGGCCCGGCCCGGACATCCCGGTGTCGTCGACGCCAGCCGAGTTCGCCGAACTGGTGACGGGTTCCCGGCTCATCCACGCCGCACTCGGTGGCACGAAAGCCGTTCTGGCCGAAGAACAGCCGACCATTGACTTCGCCTACGCCAGCGTCGTGACGATCGCGCCGGTTGCCAAGGGGGAGGTGCTGACCCCGGCCAACCTGTGGGTCAAGCGCCCCGGCACCGGCGAGCTCCGCGCGGCGCACTACCCGGTGCTGCTCGGCCGTCGAGCCGTCCGGGACCTGCCGACCGACCACCAGCTGGCCCTGGCCGACATCGCGGATGACTGACCGTCGCCGCGAGGTGCTGTTCGTGACCGGCACCAGGGCGGATTTCGGCAAGCTGCGCGACGTCATGTTGGCCGTGCAGGCCAGCGCGCACCTCGCGGCCCGCGTCGTCGTCACCGGCATGCACCTGCTGCGCCGGTACGGCTACACCGTGCACGAGGTCGAACGCGTCGGCCTCCAGCGGCTGCACCTGATCCCCAACCAGGTCGAGGGCGAGCCGACCGCGCTCGTGCTCGCCAACACCGTCCAGGCGCTGGCCCGGCTCGTCTACGAGGAGCGCCCGGACGCCATCGTCGTGCAGGGCGACCGGGTCGAGGCGCTGGCCGCCGCGCTGGTCGGCTCCCTGCACAACGTCCGCGTCATCCACATCGAGGGCGGCGAGCTCTCCGGCGCGATCGACGACTCGGTCCGGCACTCGATCTCCAAGCACGCCCACGTCCACCTGGTCGCCAACGACCAGGCCCGCGCCCGGCTGGAGCAGATGGGCGAGGAGGCGCACCGGGTCTTCGTGGTCGGCAGCCCGGAGATCGACATCCTCACCTCGCCCGACCTGCCCGCGCTCGACGAGGTCCGGGCGCGCTACGACATCCCGTTCGACCGGTACGGGGTGCTGGTCGTGCACCCGGTCACCACCGAACCCGGGGCCAACGCCCGGCTGGCGGCGTCGGTGGTGGACGCCGTGCTCGCCTCCGCCGCCAACTGGGTGATCATCGACCCGAACAACGACGAGGGCTGCGCCGACATCCGGCTCCAGCTGGACCGGTGCGTCGGCGACCGGTTCGCCCGCCTGCCGTCGATGCGGTTCGAGCACTTCGTGACCCTGATGCGCAACGCACGCGTGGTGCTGGGGAACTCGTCGTCGGGCGTGCGCGAGGCGCCGGTGGTCGGGACGAGGTCGGTGAACGTGGGGACGCGCCAGCGGGGTCGGACCGAGGCGGAAGGGGTGGTGAACGTGGCCCCGGACGCCGCCGAGATCCGCGCCGCCGTCGACGCGGTGTGCGGGCAGCCCCGGTTGCCGGGGTTCCACGAGTTCGGCGCGCCGGGGGCCCGTGGGCGGATCATCGAGCTGTTCGAGGGCGACGCGCTGTGGGAGCCGTCGCTCTACAAGCGTTTCGTCGACCGCTAGTCGGGGTTCTCCAAGCGGGACAAGCGTTCCTCGTAGCGGGAGATGAGGCTGAGCCGCGCGCGGACCCTGGCGTGCTCCTCGCGGATCTCCCCGACCAGCGCCGCCATGGCGTTGACCGTCGGGTCGTCGGAGGTCCGCACCCCCGGGATCGGGTGTTCGACGGTCGCGAGCCGGGACTCGACGGCGGCCACCTGCGGCGCGATCCGGCGGTGCTCACTGCCCAGCCAGTCGAGCGACTCGGTGAGCCGGGTGACGCTGTGGGTCAGGTCGTCCAGCTTCGGGGTGAGCTCGGTGCGCAAGAGGTCGAGGTCGGTGCGCACCTCGGCAGCAGCGGCGGCCGCTTCACGTCTGGCCAGCGCGCGAACCCGGTGCCGGATTCTGTCGATCGGGTTCATCTCAGGATCTCGATTCTGCCCGTGGACTCCCAGCGCCGCAGCAGGTCCGCCTCGGCACCCAGGCGGTGCTCCGCGGTCACCGCGACGGGGGAGCCCCAGGCGTGCGGGAAGGTGGTCTGGTCCGGGTCGTCGACGATGGACGTGCCGGTCAGCAGGACCCTGGCGGTGGGGAACAGCTCGGTGGCCAGGTAGGTGGCCATGGTCCCGGTGGTCGACCAGGTCGGGGTCGCCGGGTCGAACCCGAGCAGCGCGTTGAGCGCGACGGTGAACCCGTGGTTGGGCACCGGCACGAACCCGAGGTCGGCGGGCCACCAGTCGGGGATCGCCTCCGGTTCCCAGTGCAACCGGCCCGGCTCGACCAGCAGGTACAGCCGCGACTTGTAGTCGGCGAAGGTGTGCGGGCTCGCGATCACGCCGCGGTGCAGCACCACCACGTCGGTCCTTGTCCCGAGGGCGGCGGGGTCGGTGGTGAAGCTGGTCATCCTGATCACCAGGTCCGCGGCGTCGACGGCGGCGGACCGGTCGGCGCTCGGGGGCATGGGCGCGTTGCCGACCACGGCGATGGTGCGCGGCGGTCGACCACGGGCATAGCTGCTGAGCAGTTCGGCGAGCTCGGCGGCCGAACGCGTGAGGAGAGTGTTCATCACCGGTGGGGGGTCGGAGTGCGTTGGGTTGATCAGCCTAGAGTGCTGGGCCGAACGCCGCACCGCGAGAGGGTCACCATGCGAGAGGTAGTCGCCGTCATCACCGCCCGAGGCGGCTCGAACGGCTTCCCCGGCAAGAACCTCGCCCTCTTCCGGGGTCGGCCCCTGGTCACCCACACGGTGTCGACCGCGCTGGAAACCCCT
This sequence comes from Actinokineospora globicatena, assembly GCF_024171945.1. Taxonomy (GTDB): domain Bacteria; phylum Actinomycetota; class Actinomycetes; order Mycobacteriales; family Pseudonocardiaceae; genus Actinokineospora; species Actinokineospora globicatena. Next base: position 837,465 of record NZ_JAMTCR010000002.1, on the reverse strand, counting down.
GGCATCGGCCGAGTCGTGGTGACCACCGACGACCCTGAGATCGCCTCCCACAGCACTGGCGCGCTCGTGGTTACGCGGCCCCCGGCCTTGTCCGGCCCCGAAAGCCGGTCGGTTGATGCTGTGCTGCACGTGGTGGCGGAACTCGGTGTCTCGGACGCGCTACTGGTGCTGCTGCAGCCGACAACGCCACTGCGCACCTCCGCCGACATCACGGAATGCCTGACCCTGCACGACAACCGCCCCACCGGCTCCGTCATCCAGATGACCACCGCCACCCACCACCCGTGGAAGTCCTGCATCCTCCACGACGGCCACATCACCCCCGCCCACGACTGGCCCGACCTCGAAGCCCCCCGCCAATCCCTCCCCCCACCCCTCCGCCCCACCGGCGGCATCTACCTCGTCAGCGCCGCAGACCTCACCACCCACCACCGCTTCTTCATCCCCGAAGTCCGAGCCCAACTGATCCCCGCCGACCGCGCCATAGACATCGACACCCCCGCCGATCTGGTTCGCGCCCACCTCTCAACCAGCACCTGATCCTCACCCGTGCTTGCTGGCTGTTCCTTTCCCCGCAAAAGCGCCCCGACCTGCGACTCTGCCTGGCTCGGCGCCCGCAATTTCCCTCTTATGGGTGACAGAAGTTATCCACATGTCGATCACCGCACCCCCCATTCCAAGATCGACTGTCGGTGGGCCCCGGTAGACTGGCCCAGGGACGCCCCCCGGAGAGGGTGGGGGCTGGGCAGGGGTTGCCTGCGCGCGCGGGCGCGAAGCGGCTCCGGTGGGGCGGGGGCAGCGAACTCGCCGTTTTCGGTCTTGGCCTAACCGCTTGTGTCCGAGGTCGCCGACCGCCTGCGGGCCCGCCTCTGGGGTTTGGGCCGCCGATCTGGCCCCTGCGCTCGGTTCGCCGATCTCCCGCCGGTACCGCGCAGCCCGCATCTTCCAATCCGCCGTCGGGTTGCCACCTGGCCATCAGCCAGTTGTCGCCCCGCTGGGGTCGTCACTGACTTGAGTCCACTATGGACACCAAGTTCCGCAATCCACCCCTAAATGATCACCCGCAACCCCACTTGCCCGCGCCCACTCATTCCCCTCAAGCGATCAAGCCCCCGACCAGGCGATCCTCACTCGTGCGGCAGGCTGCAAGTGGAGTGGTGAGAAAAGGCAGGAGGCCGACACCTGTGCGGGTGCCGGCCTCCGGGGGAGATCGAGTTACAGGTACTGGCCGGTCTCGCTGGTGCGCAGGTTCAGGCCGTCGTCCGCCTTGGTACCGGGGGGTAGGCCGCGGCGCATTTGTTCTAGTTGGACGCGGGCGGCCATCTGCTGGGCGAAGAGGGCGGTCTGGATGCCGTGGAAGAGGCCCTCGAGCCAGCCGACGAGTTGGGCCTGGGCGATGCGGAGTTCGGCGTCCGAGGGGGTGTGCTCCTCGGTGAACGGCAGGGAGAGGCGTTCGAGTTCCTCGCGGAGTTCGGGGGCGAGGCCGTCCTCGAGTTCGGCGATGGAGCGCTTGTGGATCTCGCGCAGCCGGGCGCGGCTGGCGTCGTCGAGCGGGGCCGCGCGGACCTCCTCGAGCAACTGCTTGATCATGGTGCCGATCCGCATGACCTTGGCCGGTTGCTCGACCATGTCGCCGACCGACTCGGCGTCGGGGTTGTCGGGGATCTTCGCGGTGCCGAGCGGGGAACCGTCGGGTCCGACCACCACCACGTGGTGCGCGTCGTCCGAGCCAGGGGTGGGTTGAGTCACGCGTTCGAGGGTAGTGCCCCACGCGGCGTCGGACCGGGGGGCTCTCGTACGGTGTGGCGCATGGCCTTCGACGTCGCACGCATTCGCGGGCTGTTCCCCGCGCTGGGTGACGGCTGGGTCCACCTCGACTCGCCTGCGGGGATGCAGGTGCCGGAGCAGGTGGCGACCGCGGTGTCCACGGCGTTGCGCGCCCCGGTGTCCGGTCCCGGCGGGGTTTTCCCGGCGTCGCAACGCGCGGAGGCGATCGGTGACGCCGCCCGGCGCGCGGTGGCCGACTTGGTCAACGCCGATCCCGCTGGCGTCGTGCTCGGTCCGAACACCGCGGTGCTGTTGGCCAGGCTCGCCGAAGCGCTCGGTGACGGCTGGTTGATCGGTGACGAGGTCGTGCTGTCCCGCCTCGACCACCAGGCCAACACCGCGCCGTGGTTGCGGGTCGCGCAGCGCGCCGGTGCGACGGTGCGGTGGGCGGAGATCGACATCGAGACCTGCGAGCTGCCCGCCTGGCAGTACGAGAACCTGGTGTCGCACCGCACGAAGGTCGTCGCCGTGACCTCCGCGTCCGGCGCGGTCGGCACCCGACCGGACCTCGGCCGGATCACCGAGTTGGCCCGCGCGCAGGACGCCGTGGTCGTGGTGGACGCCTCCGCGTCGGCGCCGTTCGTGCCGATCGACATCCAGGCCGCCGGGGTGGACGTCGTCGCCGTGTCCGCCAGCGCCTGGGGTGGACCCGCGGTGGCCGCCCTCGCCTTCGCCGACCCCGCGATGCTCGACCGGCTCCCGGCCAGTTCGCTCGACCCGCGCGCCGCCGGTCCGGAACGCCTCGAACTGGGCCAGCACGCCTACCCGTTGCTGGCGGGCTTGGTCGCCTCCGTCGACTACCTCGCCGAACTCGACGACGCCGCGACCGGCACCCGCCGCGAGCGCCTGCTCACCTCGCTCAGCTCAGCCAAGTCCTACCAGGCCGGCCTGCTCTCCCGCCTCATCGGCGACCTGCGCGGCCTGCGCCACATCATGGTCATCGGCGACGCCATGCGCCGAGTCCCCGCCCTCGCCTTCACCGTCGCCGACGTCAAGGCCCAGGACGCCGTCGTGCACCTGGCCGAACGCGGCATCTGCGCCTTCGCCGACGACACCCCCAGCGGCGTCTTCGCCACCCTCGGCGTCGGCGAGGTCGGCGGTGCCGTCCGCGTAGGCCTCGCCCACTACACCAACGCCGTCGAGGTAGACCAACTAGTCGAGGCCCTCGCCGAACTCCGCGCCTGATCTTCGCGCTAAGGGTGGATCGTGTGCGGCCGGAATGGCATTCACAGTTCGGTCCATTAACCACTCGACCGCACACGATCCGATTTCGTGCTCATGAGTCGACGGCGAGTACCAGCTTTCCGAACACGCCGCCCGCGTCCAGCATGCGATGTGCCTCGCCCGCTTCGGTGATCGGGAGGACGGCGTGCGTCACCGGGCGGACCCGGCCGTCGGCCACCATGGGCCACACCCGGGACACCACCTCCGCCACGATCGCCGCTTTCTCCGCGACCGGGCGGTACCGGAGGCTGTTCGCCGCGATGGTGGCGTTCTTGCGGAGCAGCACGCTGAGGTCGAGTTCGCCGATGGTGCCGCCCTGCATGCCGATCACCACGAGTCGGCCGCCGCGGTTGAGGGCGGTGATGTTGCGGCGCAGGTACTTCGCGCCCATGTTGTCCAGGATGACGTCCGCGCGCACTTCGTCCTCGAAGGCGGTCTCGCGGTAGTCGAGCGTGGTGTCGGCGCCCAGGTCGGCGCAGCGGCTGAGCCGTTCGGCTGAACCGGCGGTGACCGCGACGGTGGCGCCGAGTGCCTTGCCGACCTGGATGGCGTGCGTCCCGATGCCACCGGCGCCGCCGTGCACCAGCAGGGTTTCGCCCGCGGTGAGCCGACCGGTCTGGACCACGTTCGACCACACCGTGCACGCGACCTCCGGCAGCCCGGCCGCCTCGACGAGGTCCACTCCGGACGGTACGGGGAGCAGTTGCCCCGCGGGGACCACCACCTGCTCGGCGTAACCGCCGCCCGCCAGCAGCGCGCACACCCGGTCACCCACTTGCCACCCGCTGACACCGCTGCCCAGTTCGGTGACCACGCCGGAGCACTCCAGGCCGGGGACCTCGGTGGTGCCGGGCGGCGGTGCGTACAAGCCCTTGCGTTGCAACAGGTCCGCCCGGTTGACCGCGGAGGCCGCCACCCGGACCAGCACCTCGCCCTCGCCCGGTCGTGGATCCGGTACCCCGGTCCACCGCAACACCTCGGGGCCACCCGGTTCGCTGATCGTGATCGCGCGCATACGACAACGGTATCTCGCGTGTCCGACGGTCACAGTCCAACCTGAACTCTTGACCGGCGGCGATTTGCGAGTAAGAGTCACGCTCGCCGGATTGCGAGGGTCGGTCGGGGTTCCGTCATGAGCCGGCACTTTTCACCCCCACGAAGGGAAGTTTGCCCATGTCGTCCCCCAGGACATCGGTCCGCGCGGGTGCACTCCTGCTCGCCGCGTGCGCCGGGCTCGCGTTCGCGGCGGTGCCCGCCTCCGCTCAGCAGTTGCCGGACGGTCCCGCACTGGCGAAGAACCTGGCCAAGAAGGTCACCGCGAGCGGCATCAACCGGCACCTGATCGCCCTGCAGCGCATCGCCGACAAGAACGGCGGCAACCGCGCGGCGGGCACGAAGGGTTACGACCAGAGCCTGGACTACGTCGCGGGTCTGCTGCGCGGCGCGGGCTTCGAGGTCAGCACCCCGGCCTTCACCTACCCGGTGCAGATCACCGACGCCGCGTTCGCCGACGCGGGCGGCACCAAGGTCGACGCGTTCGCCATGCAGCTCTCGCCGCAGACCCCGGTCGGCGGTGTCACCGGCGCGCTGGTGGCCGTCCCGCAGGACGCCACCCCCGGCTGCGAGGCGACTGACTACACGGGCCTGGACGTCAAGGGCAAGGTCGCGCTCGTCCGCCGCGGCGCCTGCACCTTCAACCAGAAGCAGGCCAACGCGGCCGCCGCGGGCGCGATCGCGATCCTGGTCGCCAACAACGCCGACGGCCCGCTGCAGGGCGTGACCGTCGGTGAGGGCGCGACCATCCCGACCGGTGGCATCAGCAAGGCCGACGGCGACACCCTGTTCGGCAAGAACGGTGTGTCGACCACCGTGGACCTGCGCTTCCACACCGAGGACAAGCCGTCGCGCAACCTGATCGCGGAGACCAAGACCGGCCGCAAGAACAACGTGGTCATGGTCGGCTCGCACCTGGACAGCGTCGACGAGGGCCCCGGCATCAACGACAACGGCACCGGCAGCGCCGCGCTGCTGGAGACCGCGCTGCAGCTGGGCGCCTCGCCCAAGGTCAGCAACGCCGTGCGCTTCGCCTGGTGGGGTGCTGAGGAGCTTGGCCTGGTCGGTTCGACCAAGTACGTGCAGTCGCTGACCTTCGAGCAGCAGCTCGACATCGCGCTGTACCTGAACTTCGACATGATCGCGTCGCCGAACTCGGGCTACTTCGTCTACGACGGTGACAACTCCGACGGTGTCGGCGCTGGCGAGGGCCCGTACGGCTCCTCCCAGATCGAGGCGGCGCTCGCGGGCTTCCTCAACGAGACCGGTACCCCGACCGAGGGCACCGACTTCGACGGTCGTTCCGACTACGGTGAGTTCATCGCCAACGGCATCCCGGCCGGTGGCATCTTCACCGGCGCCGAGGGCGTCAAGACCGCCGCGCAGGCCGAGAAGTGGGGCGGCACCGCTGGTGTCGCGTACGACAAGTGCTACCACTCCAAGTGCGACAACCTGGGCAACATCGACCGCGTCGCGCTCGACCGCAACGCCGACGCCATCGCCTGGGTGACCGCGTCCTACGCGATCAGCACCGAGGACATCAACGGCGTCCCGCCGAAGAACAACGTCGCGAAGGCCGCCAAGGCCGCCGCCCGCAAGTCGCTCATCGCGGGTCAGGCCAAGAAGGGCAAGGCCGCGAAGGCATCACACGCCGCTGTCCGGTAGAAATCGTTATCTGCCAGCACTACGGCATTAGGAGTAACGGGAGGCCCCGTGGCGACCACGCCACGGGGCCTTTCCGCAGTAGTGGGACGATCGGTACCCGAAGGCAGGCCAACTTGGCAATGGACAGCTCTTGACCAGGTCGCTTCTCCGGGCGAGGGTGGGCCAACGCCGGAACACGGACCGCGTCGGGGCGGTCACGGTTCGCGGTAGCACCCACCCGTGAACGAGGGGACCTGCATGCGCAAGAGTCAGACGCTACGGGTCGGAGCCGCCATCCTCGCGGCCACCGGCGCGTTGGCGTTCACCACCATCCCGTCCTCGGCGGCGCCATCAGCTGCCGCCGAACTCCCCGACGGCCCCGCGCTCGCGCGGAACCTCGCGAAGAAGGTGACCGGGGCGGGGGTCAACCGGCACCTGATCGCCCTGCAGCGCATCGCCGACAAGAACGGTGGCAACCGCGCGGCGGGCACGCCCGGTCACCGGCAGTCCGCTGAGTACGTCGAGTCCCAGCTCGTCGCCGCGGGCTTCGACGTCTCCCGGCACGAGTTCCCGTTCACCTTCACCCAGACGCTGGCCGAGAAGCTGACCGTCGCCGGTGCCGCGGTGCCGATCTCGATCATGACCTACAGCCTGTCGACGCCGACCGGTGGCATCACCGCGCCGCTGGCCGTCGTCCCGGTCGACGCGACCCCCGGCTGCGAGGTCACCGACTTCACCGGGGTCACCGGCAAGATCGCGCTGATCCAGCGCGGCGCCTGCCCGTTCGCCGACAAGCAGGCCAACGCGTTCGCCGCGGGCGCGGTCGGCGCGATCATCTACAACAACGTCGACGGTCCGCTCGCGGGCACGCTGAGCGACCCGGCCGCGGCGAAGCTGCCCACCGGCGGCGTCAGCAAGGTCGACGGCGAGCGCCTGGCCGCCTCCTCCAACGGCGCCTCGGTGACCCTGGAGCTGCGCGCGCTGCGCGAGGAGCGCACCACCTACAACGTGGTCGCGCAGACCAAGACCGGTCGCAAGAACAACGTCGTGTTCGCGGGCGCCCACCTCGACAGCGTCGTCGCGGGTCCCGGCATCAACGACAACGGTTCCGGCAGCGCGGGTCTGCTGGAGACCGCCATCCAGCTGGGCGGCTCGCCGAAGGTCAACAACGCGGTCCGCTTCGCCTGGTGGAGCGCCGAGGAGCTCGGCCTGGTCGGCTCGAAGAAGTACGTGCAGTCGCTGACCTTCGAGCAGCAGCTCGACATCGCGCTGTACCTCAACTTCGACATGATCGCCTCGCCGAACACCGGCTACTTCGTCTACGACGGTGACAACTCCGACGGTGTCGGCGCTGGCGAGGGCCCGTACGGCTCGGCCCAGATCGAGGCCGCGTTCCACTCGTTCCTCAACACCACCGGCACCCCGACCGAGGGCACCGACTTCACCGGCCGCTCGGACTACGGCGAGTTCATCGCCAACGGCATCCCCGCTGGTGGCCTGTTCACCGGCGCCGAGCAGCTCAAGACCCAGGCCCAGGCCGACAAGTGGGGCGGCGTCGCAGGTATCGCCTACGACAAGAACTACCACGGCAAGGGCGACAACCTCGGCAACATCGACCGCGTCGCGCTCGACCGCAACTCCGACGCGATCGCCTGGGTGACCGCGTCCTACGCGATCAGCACCGAGGACATCAACGGCGTCCCGCCGCGCGCCGCCCGCGCCCAGGCCCGCGTCGCCGCCAAGTCCAAGGCCCGCGCCCAGCTCGTCCACGAGGACGAGGTGGCCGAGGCGCACGGGGCAGGCTGCATCCACGTGAACGAACTCGCCATCTGATCCACTACCGCGCAAAGCCCCGCCGTTGCACAACGGCGGGGCTTTGTGATTCAAGCGGCAATTGCCGGTCCGGATGCTTGACAGCCCCGCCGGGTCGGCTATTTTGACGCCGCACGATTTACTTAACTGGGGGCTTTTGATGATTGTTTCCGCGCGCCTCGCCGCGCGTCGTTCCCTTGCGCTGGTAGCGGCGGTCGCGTTGACCGCCACCCTCGCAGGCACCGCTCACGCCTCGGAAACCGAGGCTCCCGGGACCGGGACCTCAGTGGTCGAGACCACTCCGGCACCCGCGGCTGAGGACCAGCCGCCCGCCCCGGAACCCGCCGCCCCGGCCCCCGTCGAGCCCGCTGCCCCGGCACCGGTCGACCCGGAACCCGTGACCGCCGAACCGGTCGCGCCCGCCGCCGAGTCCCCTGTGGACACCCCGGCGCCGGTCGAGTCCACTCCGGTCACCCCGGCCGAGACCGCGCCCGAGCCGACCCCGGCTCCCGCGGCGGCCGCCACCGCTCAGCTGTCCATCTCGGCCACCGTCGGCGCGGGCCCGTTCCTCGTCGGCAGGCAGTTCCCGGTCGTCGTCACCATCACCAACTCCGGCGACGCCGACGCCACCGACGTCCGCGCCGAGGGGTACAGCTCGGGGTACTTCTCGGTCGACTCGAACGACTGGGGTCAGCTCTCCACCTGGAACGGCGCGGGCGTCACCGTCGCGGCGGGCCAGAACCTGGTGGTGACCGTCGACGGCAGCGTCAGCGGGTGGAACGGCGCCGCGCCGGTCGCGGTCTTCGCCGTCCGGCAGGGCCAGAACCAGGTCGGCACCTTCCAGCTGCCGATCCCGGTCAAGGCACCCGACTCGGGTACCGACACCGTCGGCGGCACCGTGTTCGCCGACCGCGACGGCAACGGCTTCCCCGGCGCCGGGGAAGGCTTCGCGGGAATCAAGGTCAGCCTGTACGCGTAGGGCATGCCGGACACCAAGTCCACCACGACCGACGCCAGCGGCCGGTTCCAGTTCCCGAACCTCCCGATCCAGGTCTACAGCATCTCTGTCGACTCCGCGCCGGGCGGCTGGGTCATCGCGAACCGGTACGCCCAGGTCGAGGCCGACGGCGAAGGTTCGGCCGCGAACCTGTTGATGCGCGGCGTCCGCCCGCTCAGTGACAAGCTCACCGCGTCCATGCGGTTCACCAAGGACCTCTACCAGGTGGGCGACCGGGCCGAGATCGTGGTGACGCTGACCAACAAGGGCAGCCAGGACATCACCGGTGTCATCGCGGGCTGCGACCGCAGCGGCGGCGAGGGCCCCGAGCTGCGCGACGTCGACCTGGGTGAGCTGGAGTGGAGCCACGGCGTGACCGTGGCCGCGGGCCAGACCCGCACCTTCAGCATCACCGGCTCCATCTCCGACGAGACGGTCGAGTGGGGCGGCGTCGCCTACGACTGCGACTTCGGCCCCAACGTCCTGGAGAGCCCTGAGGGCTTCCCGATGGCCTCGGCCGTCGCCAGGGTGCCCGCGCCGAACACCGACCTGGCCCTCGAGTTCCACCAGGACCTCGACGACGACTGGCACAACTCCGACGACGAGCTCCTGCCGGGCATCGCGATCGGTCTCCGCGACGCCATCACCGGTGAGATCGTGCGCAAGGGCAGCACCGGCGCCAGGGGCGAGATCACCTTCAGCGACATCCCCGCGGGCCCGTACCGCATCGAGATCTACAGCGACTGGACCTTCGCCGACACCTTCTGGCGCGACTTCGGCACCGTCTTCGCGGGCTCCTGCGAACGCTGCGGCGCCATCAGCGTCCGCCTCATCCCCACCCCCGGCAACCCCGTCCCCCCGACGCCCGACACCAACCCCGTCGTGCCGGTGGTCAACCCCGTCACCCCCACCACCCCCGCCCCGCAGGCACGGGCAGCCATCACCACCACCGACTCCACCCTGGCCGACACGGGCGCCAACGTCACCACCCTGACCCTCTTCGCCCTCCTCACCCTCCTGGCAGGCGCCACCCTCACCCTCACCACCCGCAAGCGCCGCCCCACCGCCTAACCCCCGCAACACCAAAAGGGCGGCCCCCACCGGGGCCGCCCTTTCCATTTCTCCACCCACCGCACAACGCAACCACCGCACCGTGGGCGATAGCCCCATTGGTTACATACCTTGATGCGATGACCGAAGGTCGAGCGAACCCCGCTGGAGCCGCCACCCACCGCGCAACGCAACTACCGCACCGTGGGGGTCCGGGGGGTCGCCCCCCCGGTGTCAATGGCGGACGCCCAGGCCCACGCTTTCCGTGGGCATGGGTAGCCCAAGTCCGCGGAGGCGGAGGGATTTGAACCCCCGGACGGTTGCCCGTCTTCCGCTTTCAAGGCGGATGCATTCGGCCGCTCTGCCACGCCTCCAGTGGGGCCAGCCTAGTCGGTGGGGGTCAGGTGAGGTCCAGGTGTTCGATGACGCGCTCGAAGAGGCCCGCCATGACGCGTTGTTCCTCGGGGGTCATGAGGTCGACGAGGTGGGTGCGGACGCCGTCGACGTGGACGGGGGCGGCGGTGCGGAGGGTTTCCATGCCCTTGGGGGTGAGTTCGGCGATGACGCCGCGGGCGTCTTCGGCGCAGCCGACCCTGCGGACGAGGCCTGCTTTCTCGAGGCGGGAGATCTGGTGGGAGAGCCTGCTCTTGGACGAGGCGAGCTGGCCTGCCAGCTGGCTCATCCGCATCTGGCCGCCTTCGCGTTCGGACAACCGGACCAGCACCTCGTAGTCCGGCAGGGCCAGTCCGTGGTTCTCCTGCAGCTCGCGGTTGAGCTGCTGGCGCAGCAGTTCGCTGCCGATGACGTATGCCCGCCACGCGCGCATCTCGTCCGGTTCCAGCCACCGGGGTTCGGCTCGCACTGATGTCACGCGTCCAGGTTACGGCGTTCACCTGATGGCCCTGGTCCTAGCCATCCGGGGACGGCAGACTCCACCTCCTTCGCGCCGGGCGCGTGCCCGGTGCCTGGACGGAGGACTGATGATCGTCACGAAGCGGATCGCGGCCGTCGCGGCCGCGGTGGGGTTGGCGCTCTCCGGGTTTGCGGGGACCGCGTCCGCAGCCCCGGCTGCCACCACCGACCTGCGCTTGATCGCCTTCAACGACTTCCACGGCAACCTGCAGCCCCCTGCCGGTTCGTCCGGTCGGGTGACGTTGCCGAACGGGACCACGGTGGACGCCGGTGGCGCCGCGTACCTGGCCGCGCACGTGGCCCGGCTGCGCGGGCAGGCCCCGAACTCGCTGGTGCTCGCCGCGGGCGACAACATCGGCGCGTCCCCGCTGACCTCGGCGCTGTTCCACGACGAGCCGACCGTCGAGTTCATGAACAAGATCGGCACCGACGCCAGTGTGATCGGCAACCACGAGTGGGACGAGGGCTACGCGGAGCTGCTGCGGGTCCAGTTCGGCGGCTGCCACCCGACCGACGGCTGCCAGTTCCACCAGCCCTACCGCGGTGCCCGGTTCCCGTTCCTCGGCGCGAACATCACCTTCGACAACGGCCTGCCCGCGGTGCTGCCGGTGACCGTCAGGTTCGTCGACGGCATCCCGGTCGGGATCATCGGCGTCACGCTCAAGGACCTGCCCTCGGTGGTCACCCCCGAGGTCGTCAAGGGCTTCAAGTTCGGCGACGAGGTGCAGGCGCTCAACCGCACGTCCCGGCTGCTCGACCTCGCGGGCATCCGCACCCAGGTCGCGCTGGTGCACCAGGGCGACAGCACCGAGGGCGGCGGCCCGGACGACTGCCGCACCCTGCCCGGTCCGGCCCGCCAGATCGCGACGGCCGCGTCGCCGTCGATCGACGCGTTCTTCACCGGCCACAGCCACCAGCAGTACAACTGCGTGGTCACCGACCCGGCAGGCAAGCCGCGGCCGCTGATCCAGGGCGCCTCCTTCGGCCGCCTGCTCTCGGTCATCGACCTCAAGATCGACCGCAAGTCCCGCGACGTGGTGCGCACCGCGACCGTCGCGCACAACGAGGTCGTCACCCGCACCATCACCCCCGACGCCGGGGTGCAGGCCCTGGTCGACGAGGCCGTGGCCAAGGCAGGTCCGATCGCCAACCGCCAGGTCGGCACCATCACCGCCGACCTGGTCCGCGCCGCGGCCCCGTCCGGCGAGAGCCCGCTCGGTGACGTCATCGCCGACGGGCAGCTCGCGGCCACGCAGAGCAACCAGGCGCAGATCGCCATGACGAACCCGGGCGGCATCCGCACCGACCTCACCTACACCGGCTCCCCGGCCGGTGAGGGCCACGGTGTGGTCACCTACGGCGAGGCGTTCGCGGTCCAGCCGTTCGGCAACATCATGCAGACCATCACGCTGACCGGCGCGCAGCTCAAGACCGTGCTCGAGCAGCAGTGGCAGCCCCAGCCCAACGGCACGACCATCACCCGCTTCCTGCAGGTGTCGTCGACGCTGAACTACACCTGGTCGCAGTCGGGCACCCAGGGCAACCGGGTCTCGGGCATCACCGTCGGCGGCCAGCCGGTCGACCCGGCAGGCGCGTACCGGGTGTCGGTGAACAACTTCCTCGCCGCCGGTGGGGACGGGTTCACCGAGCTGGCCAAGGGCACCAACCTCACCGGTGGTCCGGTCGACCTCGACGCGTTCGCCGCGTACCTGACCGCCAACCCGAACCTGGCGCCGCCCGCGCCGACCCGGGTCACTGTCATCCCGTAACACCGGCACCACCAGCAACAGCAAGGGATCCGTGCGGCGGCTGTCCTCTGTGGGCAGCCGCCGCACTGTCCTCTCCGGACGCGTTACCGAAGTTCACCCGGTCCGGGGCGGGCGGTGGGGTTGTCCATCTGGGACAGCAGGCGCACCATGGTTGAAGACGGCCGGCTCGGGCGAGACCACACCGAACCACTCGGTCACCGCGCCCGCCGGGAAGGGGTAGGTGGTGCCGTGGCGAAGCAGACAAATCCCGTAATGGTCTGCCGCCTGCCGCAACCCCGCGGCTGAGCCGACAGCATCGGCTCGGCTGTGGACGAGTGCGGCGAGTTCGACGGATCTCCTCGAGTGCGCGGCACGCGACACGTGTCGGTCAGGCACCTCGACGATGTTGAACCCCGCATCGGGCGCGTCTCCTGATCCGCCCGGCTGGGCTCCACGCCAACCGCCGGAGCGGTGGGCCATTGCGACGTGACAACCCTGGGTGCGATCGCCGACGTCAGGCGGTCGCACCCAGGCGTCTGTCCGGGGCCGGTTCGGCACGGCCCCGGCCGCCCGCGCGCACTATCCTGTTGACCAAGGAGCACGGCGGCACGAAAAACGGGAGTGGTCGTGGAGTTCGACGACGGCGCTGGACTGGACACCTCCCAGGTCTCCGACGCCAGGGGGATCGGCGGCCGGGTGGCGCTCGGCGGCGGTGGCCTCGGGATCGTCGGCTTCATCCTGTACTTCGTGCTCTCCCAGCTGGGCGGGGTCCCGGCTGGCGCGCCGCTGAGCACCGACGCGGTCAGCGGCGGGGACACCGTCAGCAGCGGTGACCTGGCCAAGGAGTGCCGCACCGGCAAGGACGCCAACACCAAGCCGGACTGCGCCAGGGTCGCGCTGATCAACTCGATCCAGGGCTACTGGACCGACCAGTTCGCCCGCTCCGGCCGCACCTACGAGCAGGCCACCACCACGTTCTTCAGCGGCGGGGTCAACACCGCGTGCGGCAACGCCACCTCCGACGTCGGCCCGTTCTACTGCCCGGCCGACGGCAAGGTCTACATCGACCTGACCTTCTTCCGCGACCTGCAGACCCGCTTCGGCGCGCAGGGCGGCACCTTCGCCGAGGCCTACGTGCTCGCCCACGAGTACGGCCACCACGTGCAGAACCTGCTCGGCACCTCCGGCAAGGTCCGCGAGGGCACCGGCCCGACCTCCGACGGCGTCCGGCTCGAGCTGCAGGCCGACTGCTACGCCGGGGTGTGGGCCAACCACGCGACCACCACGCCGAGCGCCAGCGGCAGGCCGTTGATCCGGTCCATCTCCCAGGACGACGTGAACCGCGCGCTCGACGTCGCGGCCCGCATCGGTGACGACTTCATCCAGAAGAACCTCGGCGGCGGCAAGGTCGACGAGAGCCAGTTCTCGCACGGGTCCTCCGCGCAGCGCGAGCAGTGGTTCCTGACCGGCATCAACGGCGGCAACCCCACCGAGTGCGACACCTTCGGAGCGCGCGACCTCGGCTGATCGGCGGCAGCTCGCGGCGGGGTGATTGCTGGCGCAACCGGACATATGCCTAGAATGCCCGGGATAGCAATTGTTCCGCGCGGCGTGGGTTTCGGGGGAACCCATCGGGGCGTTGTGCGGCTGAAGATTCTGGGGAGAGTCGAAAAACAGTGCGCCGCACCTCCGTGCGCCGAGCGGTGTCCCGCTTCGGCGTGGTCGCTGCCGCGTTAGCCATGACCGGGACCCTCGCCGTGCCCTCCGCCAACGCGCAGGACACGACCGAGCCCTCCCCGACGGCGACCGAGCAGCCGACCGAACAACCGCCGCCACCTGCGGCAACCACCCCGGTGGACGTCCCGCCGACCACCCCGGTGGAAACCCCCACCGAGCAGCCGACCACCCCGCCGACCGATCCGGTCCCGACCACCCCGGTCGAGCCGGTGCCGTCGACGGAGAACCCGCCGGTGCGGCCGCCGGAGCCGACGCCGCCGGTGGTCATCCCGGTCCCGGGCGCGCAGGAGCCGGTGCCGAACAAGCCCGCGCCCGCTGCCCAGACCACGACGGCGGCGATCAAGGCCGACGTCAGCGTCTCGGTCACCTTCGACAAGACGCGCATCACCCCGTCCGACACCGTCGGCGTGACGCTGAAGCTCACCAACAAGAGCGCGGTGCCCGCCAACGGTGTCCGGCTCGACTACAGCGGGAAGTTGGTCCCCTCCAGGGAGATCAGCCCGTTCCTGCGCCCGTGGGGCGAGGGGATCGGCGCCGGGGCGACCAGGACGATCAACCTGACCGCGCGCGTCGACGACGTGGAGAACGGCAAGGTCGACCTGACCTTCACCGCGATCGTCCCCGACGGCGACGCGAACCCCGCGGACAACACCGCGACCGCCTCCGCCGAGGTCGACGTCGCCCCCACCGGCCACTTCGGCGGCTTGGTCTACCTCGACTCCGACTCCGACGGCGTCCCCGACCCCAATGAGGGCTCCCAGAGCGTCCTGGTCAGGGTCAAGGGCGCCGACGGGTCCACTGTGGAGCGATACACCGGCGCGAACGGCCGGTTCGACTTCCCGGACCTGGCCAAGGGCCGCTACACCGTCAGCTACACCCCGGCGGACGCCCGGGTGCGGATCGCGGGTGTGACCGGGTCGGCGACGGAGGCGCTCTACATCTCCGGCGACGCCTACGCCGACGTCCGCGTGCGGGCCTGGCTGGACACCACGACCTCGCTGACCGCCCGGTTGACCTTCGACAAACCGCGCTACACCGCTGGTGCGGCGGTGAAGGCGACGCTGATCCTCACCAACCGGCACCCGAGGGCGCTGACCGGTCTCAGCCTCGCGTGCCACCCGCAGGGACTCGGCACCAGTGCCGCCTGGGGCGACCTGCGCCCCGGTACCGGGGGTGTGACGCTGGCAGGCAACAGCACGGTCGCCTACACCATCGAAGACATCGTGCCCGCCGACGCCGCGAACACCGGCTACGTCGTCGCCGACTGCGACATCGCCACCCAGCAGGAGCCCACGATCATGGTGAGCGTGCTGGCCGAGGCGCAGGTCGACGGGGTGCTGGGAGGCGGTTCCGGCCTGATCTACGTGGTGGAGGACGGCGAGAACTGGCTGCTGCCCGATGTCACCGTGCGGCTGCGCGACCGGGCGACCGGGCGGATCGTCGCCACCACCACCTCCGACGAGGACGGCAACGTCAACTTCTCCGGCGTCCCGGTCGGTGTCTACGCGATCCTGGCGGACGGCCCGATCCGCTTCGACACACCGCTGGGCTCGCCGCTCTTGTTCCCGATCACGGCGCCGAGCGGGGGCCGCCTGTACCTGCCGGTCGTGCTCGACTGGGAGCACGAGGGGCAGTACCCCGACGTCCAGGCCGACGTCCGGCTGGACAAGGCCGAGTACCTGACCAGCGACGAGGTCCGCGCCACGATCACCATCCGCAACAACGGTGACGCGCCTGCGACCGGGGTCAAGGTGGCGTTCGAGCAGGCCACCGCCGTCTCGCTGCGGGTGGTCGACCGCGGCGGGCTGCCGGTCGAGCAGGGCATCACCCTCGCGCCGGGTGAGACCCGTGAGTTCGTGGTGACCGGCTTCGCCAACCCGGCCGCGTCTGCCCCGGTCGTCGTCGAGGGGACCGTCGCCGTGGACGGCGCCGACTACGACCGGTCGAACAACGCCTTCCGCGCCAACGCCAACGTCACCTACGCGACCGGCGACTACACCGGCGTGGTCTACCTCGACCTCGACGGCGACCGCGTCGTCGACCCGGGCGAGGGCCTCCCGAATGTCATGGTGACCGCGTCGGCCTCGGCCGGGAACTGGTTCATGGACCGGATGACCGACTCCGAGGGCCGGTTCTCCTTCGCAGGCGTTCCCGCTACCCGGTACGCGGTCATCTACGGTGCCCCCGGGGACGACGTCGAGATCGTCGGCGAGTCGGGCCAGGGGAACAAGGACTACGTCGTGGTGACGAGCGCGGGTTACGACGCGTCGATCCGCGCGGTGCAGGTGCTGAACAAGCAGCTGGACGCGTCGGTCACCTTCGACCGCGCGACCTACCACCCCGGTGACACCGCGCAGTTCACGTTCACCTTCACCAACAAGGGCAGCAAGGAGCTCACCGGTGTCGGTGTGCGCGGCATGCGCGCCGACGGCGACTTCCAGGCCCAGTCGCACTGGGAGCCGATCGGTCCCGGTCAGCCGGGGCTGACCCTGGCGCCGGGCGCGACGAAGACGGTCACCGTGACCGGCACCATCCCGGCGCGGCTCGGCCGGGTGCTCATCGGCGTCATGGTGGTGGCCGACGGCTACTCGACCAGCACCGGCACGGTGGACATCTCCGCCACGGCCGAGGTCGTCGCGGTCCCCAGGCAGCCGGTGGACTCCGGGGCGGTCACCCCCGGCACCAAGCAGCCCGCGGTCCAGGGCGGCGTGACCCCGCGCGGCACCAGCGGCACCACCGGCGGCGGGCTCGCCGACACCGGTGCCGGCGTCATCGGGCTCGGGTGGTTCGGGTTCGTGGCTCTGGTCCTGGGTGCGGGGGCTGTGCTCAGCACCCGCCGCAGGCAGCACCTCGCGTGATCTAGGCAGAACAGTGGGGGGCGGCGCCGGGTTGGCACCGCCCCCCACTGCTTTCTCAGCCCAGCAACACGAACAACGACACCGTCGCGAGTGAACCGAGCACGAAGCCGGTCACCGCCAACTGGCCGAACAGCTCCGCCCTGCCGAGCAACCACAGCGCGCCGAGGCACGCGAACAACACGCCGAACGCGATCATCGCTAGGTCTGACATGGCTAACCCCCTGGTGGGAACACCGCCCCTGGGACGGCACCTGCCTTCCACTCGCCGTGCACGGACACTCCTCTCAGGACAGTTCGTGGTCTTTCGTTTCCGGTAGCCAGAACAGGGAGACGAATGCGAGGCCGTAGGCGACCGCGCCGAACGCCATCGCCCCGCCGATGCCGTAGCGCAGCGCGATGAAACCGATGGCGGCCGGGAAGAAGGCGCCGACGGCGCGGCCGAAGTTGTAGGTGAAGCCGGGACCGGCACCCCTGGCCCGGCTGGGGTAGAGCTCGGCCAGGTACGCGCCGAAGCCGGAGAAGATCGCCGACGAGCAGAAGCCGAGCGGGAAGCCCAGGTACATCACGTACCCGCCGACCGAGCTGGGCAGTTGCGTGTAGGCGAGCAGCAGCGCCGCGGCCAGCACGGCGAACAGCCGGAAGGTCGCCTTGCGGCCCAACCGGTCGGCGAACTGGCCGCCGGTGAGGTAACCGAGGAAGGCGCCGCTGATCAAGAACGTCAGGTAGCCGCCGGTGCCGATCACGGTGAGACCGCGCTCCTTGCTCAGGAACGCCGGTAGCCAGGTCGCCAGCGTGTAGTAGCCGCCCTGGCAGCCCGTCGCCAGCAACGACGCGAACACGGTGCGGCGCACCAGGTCCCTGCGGAAGATCGCCTTGAGCGAGCCCTTCGCCTTCTCCCTGGAGAACACCGGCGCGTCCTCGATGCCGCGCCGCAGGTAGATCACCAGCAGCGCGGGCAGGGCGCCGGTGAAGAACAGCACCCGCCAGCCGGTCTCCGGGTCGGCCACGCTGAACACCACTGTCGACACCAGCGCGGCGAGACCCCAGCCGACCGCCCACGAGCTCTGCACCAGCGCCGCCGCCCGGCCCCGGTGTGCGGCGCCGACGTACTCGGCGACCAGGATCGCGCCCGTCGCCCACTCGCCGCCGAAGCCGAGGCCCTGGAGGGCGCGCATCGCCAGCAGCGTCTCGTAGTTGGGGGCGAGCCCGCACAGCGCGGTGAACACGGCGTAGGTGATGACCGTGATCATCAGGGTCCTGACCCGGCCGAGCCGGTCGGCCAAGACCCCGGCGGCGACCCCGCCGACCGCGGAGAACACCAGGGTCGTGGTCGAGAGCAGCCCGGTCTGCCCGGTGTTGAGCCCGAACGTGGCCGCGATGGCGGTGAGGCCGAGCGGCAGGACCCAGAAGTCGTAGGAGTCGAGCCCGTAGCCGAGGAATGCCCCGACCACCGCCTTGCGCCCGCGTCCGGGCAGGTCCCGCCACCAGTGCCCCCGCCTGGTGGCCTCGTGCTCCGTCGTCTGTGCCATCACTCACCCCACTCGGTCGCTCACCTGCTGTGTCGACCCCAGTGTGGCGATTGTTCAACAATATGACAATACTTCAATTGGACGATCCTTCGAGTGAACCGTAGGATTGTTGAACGATCTGCTAACCGGGGGATCGCGAGAGTGGGAGGGTGCGGGTGAGTGTCGAGGACGCGGTGGGCAGGCTGCGGGACCTGGTGGGTTTGCGGCGGCGGGTGCACGGGACGGCGGCCGAGGTCGCCGCCGACGCGCTGCGCGAGCTGATCATGGAAGGCGGGCTGCGGCCGGGTGACCGGGTGGTCGAGGAGTCGCTGCTCGGCCCGCTCGAGGTGTCCCGCAACACGCTGCGCGAGGCGTTCCGGCTGCTGGCGCACGAGAAGCTGGTCGAGCACAAGGTCAACCGGGGCGTGTTCGTCCGCGCCCTCACCGCCGACGACGTGCGCGACCTGTTCACCGTCCGGGTGCTGATCGAGCTGACCGCGCTGCGCCGCTCCCGCGAGGCCGACTGGACCGCCATGAGCCAGGCCGTCGCCAAGGGCAAGGCGTGCGCGAAAGCCCACGACTGGCTCGGCGTCGGCACCGCGAACATGCGCTTCCACAAGGCGATCGTCGCCTCGGTCGGCAGCGCGCGGCTCGACGAGCTGATGGGCCAGCTGACCGCCGAGCTGCGCCTGGGCTTCCACGAGATGGGCGACCCGCGCGCGTTCCACGAGAAGTACCTGACCCGCAACGCGGGCATCGTCGACGCGGTGTCGGGCGGGGACGTGGAGGGCGCGGTCGGCCTGCTGCACGAGTACCTCGACGACGCCAAGACCGAGATGCTCGCCGCGTTCAGCAGCGACCGCTAGGTCCGGCCACTAGGGTCGACCGGGTGCGGATGATCGGACCTGTCCAGTGACGCTGACCTTCTGGGAGGGCGTCCTGGTCTTCGTTGCCGGGATGCTCGCCGGGGGCATCAACTCCGTGGTCGGCTCCGGCACCCTGATCACGTTCCCCGTGCTGCTCGCCGTCGGCTACCCGCCGGTGGTCGCCAACGTCTCCAACGGCATGGGCCTGGTGTTCGGCTCGGTGTCCGGCGCGATCGGCTACCGGGACCACCTCGTCGGCCAGCGCCCCATCCTGCTGCGGCTCGGCGCCGTCGCCACCGTCGGCGGCGCCTGCGGTGCCGTGCTGCTGCTCGTCCTGCCGCCCGGCGCGTTCGAGGCGATCGTCCCCGCGCTGATCGCCGTCGCGCTGGTGCTGGTCGTGCTCCAGCCGTGGCTGGCGCGGAAACTGGCCGACCGCCAGGGCGACCGGCACCCGCACGGCGGCATCGCGCTGCTGGCGGGCACCTTCGTCGTCGGCGTCTACGGCGGCTACTTCGGTGCCGCGCAGGGGATCCTGCTGATGGGGGTCATGGGGATCCTGCTCAGCGAGTCGCTGCAGCGGGTCAACGCGATCAAGAACGTGCTGGCCGCCGTGGTGAACCTGGCCTCGGGCATCGTCTTCGTGTTCGTCGCCGATGTCGCGTGGCTCGCGGTCGCGCTGATCGCCGTCAGCTCGACCATCGGCGGGGTGCTCGGCGCGAAGGTGGGCAAGAAGCTCTCGCCCACCGTCCTGCGCGGCGTCATCGTCGTGGTCGGGACCGCGGCGATCCTGCAGCTGCTGCTGAAGTGATCAGCCGCTGAACGCCTTGGCGGCGCTGAGGAACAGGTCGTTCTCCTCGGGTGTCCCGATGGTCACCCGCGCACCGTCACCGGCGAACGCGCGCACCACGACCTTGTGGTTGAGGCAGTGCTCGTTGAACTCGGCGGTCCGCTCGCCCAGCGGCAGCCACACGAAGTTCGCCTGCGTCTCCGGCACCTCGTAGCCCAGCGCCAGCAGCTCCGCGCGCACCCGGCCGCGCTCGGCCACGATGTCGCGGCAGCGCGCCAGCAGCTCGTCCTCCGCCGCCAGCGAGGCCAGCGCCGCCACCTGCGCGATCGCGTTCACGCCGAAGGGCACGAACACCTTGCGCACGGCCTCGGTGACCGACTCCGGCGCGACCAGGTAGCCGACCCGCAGGCCTGCCAGCCCGTACGCCTTGGAGAAGGTCCGCAGCACCGCCACGTTGTCGCGGCCGCGCGCCCACTGCTCCTTGGCGATCACCACGCCGTCCGGGACCTCCGGGTCGTCGACGAACTCGCGGTAGGCCTCGTCGATCACCACGAGCACGTCGCTGGGCACGGCGTCGATGAACCGCTCCAGCTCGGCGCGGGTCAGCGCGGTGCCGGTCGGGTTGTTCGGGGTGCAGACGTAGACCAACCGGGTGGCCGGGGTGACCGCGGCGATCATGGCGTCGATGTCGAGGGCGTGCTCCGCGGTCAGCGGCACGCGGACCTGGCTGGCGCCGACCACGTGGGTGAGGATCGGGTACGCCTCGAACGAGCGCCACGGGAACAGCACCTCGTCGGCCTCGGTGCAGGTGGCCTGGATGAGCTGCTGGCACAGCGTCACCGACCCGCACCCGACGGCCACCTGGGACGGTTCGACGCCCAGCTTCGCCGCCAGCGCGGCGACCAGCTCGGTCGCGCCGCTGTCCGGGTAGCGGTTGATCCCCGCAGCCGCCGCCGCGATGGCGGTCACCACGCTGGGCAGCGGGCCGAGCGAGACCTCGTTGCTGGCCAGCTTCACCGCCCCGGCGACGCTCTTGCCCGGGATGTAGCCGGGCAGCGAGTCCAGGTCAGCGCGGGTACGCACGGTCATCGGGGCTCCTCGTCGGTCCACAGTGGCGGCCCGCAGCCGGCCGCTGTCCCGCATGCTACCGAGCGGACACGGGTGTTCGTTCTCCGTGCACTGCTGACCGGGTGAAAATGGCCGTTTCCTGCGGACGGGTGAGCGTGTGATCACGTTGACTGTTATTAACCCCGGCATGGTTGGGTATGTCATGGCCCAGACCCGCACTGAGGACTTCCGGCTCGCTGACGGCCGTGCGCTGCGCCTCACCTACGCCGAACCCGACGGGGTGACCAGAGGCGGTCTCGTCGTGCTGCACGAGGCCAGGGGGATCACCGACACCACGACCGCCATGGTGGCGCGGCTCGCGGGCGAGGGCTGGCTGGTCGTGGTCCCGCACCTGTACCCGGGCGAGGCGGGCTCGGCCGAGATCGGCCACGACGAGGCCAGGGACAAGGTCAGCGGCCTGTCCGGCGACTCGGTGCTGGCCGCGACCGACATCGGGTTCGCCTGGCTGGCCGAGCACGGCCTGGCCGCGGACCGGATCGGCGTCATCGGCTTCGAGCTGGGCGGCTCGGTCGCGCTGGTGGTCGCCGCCAGCCGCAACATCGGTGCCGCCGTCACCGTCTCCGGCGGCGGGATCCTGGAGCCGCTGTCCGAGGGCCTGCCCGCGCTGATCGAGGTGGCGGGCGAGCTGCGCGTGCCGTGGCTGGGCCTCTACCGCGACGACAGCGACCAGGCGATGCTGCAGCAGGTGGAGAAGCTGCGCGAGGCGGCCAGCACCGCCAAGATCGCCACCGACGTGGTCCGCTACCAGCCGGAGCCCGGTGCCCCCGAGGCGTGGCAGCGCGCCCTCAACTGGTTCGACGCGCACCTGCGGTGAAGATCGCATCGCTGACGCTGGTCGAGTTCGACCTGCTCTGGGAGTCGCTCGGCCGCTCGGACCGCCCGTACCCGCTCGACGTGCCGTCCTTCGGCGAGACCACCGACGAGCGCGACCAGCTGCGCAAGGAGGTCGTCGAGGGCCTCGTCGCGCGCGGCCTGCACGACGGCGCCGACGTCGACCGGGAGCTCGAGGACTCGCTGACCCTGCTCGCCCAGCACGACTACAGCGTCGACGGGCTGCTCTCCGTCGGTCGGCACGTGCGGGTGCTCGGCGCCGGTCGCGGCAGCCGCACCGCCCTGGCTGTGCAGACGGGGGAGCGCATCCGCATCGGGCAGCTGCGCGGTGGCGGGGTGGTCGCCGAGATCATGGCGCTGCTGCCCGACGCCGAGCCGGGCCCGGGTACCGCGGTGACGCTGCGCAAGTCCGTGTTCCACGACGCCATCGACGCCTACGTCGAGACCGGGTTCGGCGGGCTGGAGACGGTGCTCAACCAGGGCGGCCTGACCGGGCGCGACATGCGCACCATCGCGACCCTGGTGGAGAACTCGCGGCACGGCGGCGGCCAGGTCGCGGCCAACAGCCTGGACCGGGTGGGCAGGCGCACGCGCACCGATGTCGTCAACTGGTTCGACACGACCGCGGGCCGCTACCTCGCGCTGCCGACCAGGCGCGACGGGGTCGACTGGCTGACCCTCGCCCCGGCCGACGCGCCCAGGCTGACCCAGCGGCTGCGCGAGCTCGTCGCCTCCGTCGCCCCGCGTTGAGGGGGCGGGTCGGCCCCCGCCCCCGAACGCGCTAGACGGCGGCTTCCACCACGTCGTCGACGACCAGCTCGGGCTCGGTCTTCGCGCGGACCTCGTCCACGCTGACCCCGGGGGCCACCTCGCGCAGCACCAGGCCGTCGTCGGTGATGTCGATGACCGCCAGGTCGGTGATGATCCGCTGGGCCACGCGCAGGCCGGTGTAGGGCAGCGAGCACTCGTTGACGATCTTGTACGAGCCGTCCTTGGCGACGTGCTCCATCAGCACGATGACCTTCTTGGCGCCGTGCACCAGGTCCATCGCCCCGCCCATGCCCTTGACCATCTTGCCGGGGATCATCCAGTTCGCGATGTCACCGACCTTGGACACCTGCATGGCGCCGAGGATCGCGGCGTCCACCTTGCCGCCGCGGATCATCCCGAACGACAGCGCGGAGTCGAAGAAGGACGCGCCGCGGCGGACGGTCACCGTCTCCTTGCCCGCGTTGATCAGGTCGGCGTCCTCCTCGCCAGCCCACGGGTAGGGGCCGACACCGAGGATGCCGTTCTCCGACTGGAGCACGATCTCGACGTCGTCGGGGACGTAGTTCGGCACCAGCGTCGGCAGGCCGATGCCCAGGTTGACGTAAGAGCCGTCAGACAGCTCTGCCGCGGCGCGGGCCGCCATCTGCTCGCGGGTCAGTCCCATCTCACGCCTCCTTGGTACGGACGGTCCGGCGCTCGATGCGCTTGTCCACGGCCTCTTCCGGCGACAGCAGCACGACGCGCTGCACGAAGATGCCGGGCAGGTGGACCTCACCGGGGGCCAGCTCGCCCGGCTCCACCAGCTCCTCCACCTCGGCGATGCTGATCCGGCCCGCCATCGCGCACAGCGGGTTGAAGTTCTGCGCGGAGTCGCGGAACACGAGGTTGCCGTGCCGGTCGCCCTTCCACGCGCGCACCAGGCCGAAGTCGGTGGCGATCGCCCGCTCCAGGACGTAGTCGTGCCCGTCGAACTCGCGCACCTCCTTGGCCGGGGAGGACACCGAGACGTTGCCCGCGTCGTCGTAGCGCCACGGCACCCCACCGTCGGCGACCTGCGTCCCGACCCCCGTCCGGGTGAAGAACGCCGGGATGCCGGAGCCGCCCGCGCGCAACCGCTCGGCCAGCGTGCCCTGCGGGGTCAGCTCCACCTCCAGCTCACCGGAGAGGTACTGCCGCGCGAACTCCTTGTTCTCGCCGACGTAGGAGCTGGTCATCCTGCTGATGCGCTTCTCGCGCAGCAGCAGGCCGAGGCCCCAGTCGTCGACGCCGCAGTTGTTCGACGTGACCTCGAGGCCGGTGACGCCCTTCTCGAGCAGCGCCTGGATGAGGGCGCTCGGGATGCCGCAGAGGCCGAACCCGCCGACGGCGAGGCTCGCGCCGTCCGGGATGTCGGCCACCGCCGCAGCGGCGTTCGGGACGACTTTGTCCATGTGTGTGCCCCTCCTTCTGGGTGTGGCACCGGCGACTCTAGCGGGGCGGACGCCGTGGCCGATGTGTTCGAGATCGCCATGAATCGCCGGGGCCCGGTGGGCGAGGACACTGTGCTCGTGGGTGTCGAGGACGAGGGCCGCCAGCCGCGGCCCAGTGGTGACGGTCGCCGGTGGCGGCCCAGTGACGAACTGACGCTGCGACTGCTGACCTGGGCGGCCCGGGTGGTCGGGTTGCTCGCGGTCGTCTCGGTCGTGCTCCCGGTCGGCCGCCGCAGGCTGCGCGACACGATCGGCGGCTGGCTCGACCTGCCGACCGAGGCCACCGTCGCGGCCGGTGTGGTGGCCCTGGCCAGCGGCGTCATGCTGCTGATGCTCGCCACCGCGCTGCGCAGGCGCAAGCGCAGGGCCTGGCAGGTCGCCGTCGGGGTCACCGGCCTCATCGCGCTCGCGCACCTGGGCTGGCGGCACGGCATCGGCTCCGGGGTCACCGCGCTCGTGCTGTGCGTCGCGCTGATCGCCACCCGCGGCCACTTCACCGCCAAGGCCGACCCGGTGCACGGCAAGTGGCGGGCGGTCCGGGTCACCGTGCAGCTGCTGCTGGCCGGGTTCCTGGCCAACCTGGTCCTGCTCAGCAGCACCCCGGCCCGGTTCACCGGGGGTGCCCCGCTGGGTGACCGCGCGCTGCACGCGCTGCTCGCCCTCATCGGCGTGTCCGGCCCGGTGGACCCGGTGCCCTGGCTCGACGACCTCACCGCCGCCGTCGGCCTGTCCTTCGGCATCGGCGCGCTGCTGCTCGGCGGCTACTTCCTGCTGCGCTCCGCCGAACCCAAGCCCGGCCTGGCACCGGACGCGGAGTGGCGGCTGCGGGAACTGCTGTCCGCGCGCGGCGCCGAGGACTCGCTCGGCTACTTCGCGCTGCGCAGGGACAAGTCGGTCGTGTTCTCCCCGTCCGGCAAGGCCGCGGTGCCGTTCCGGGTCCTCGCCGGGGTCGCGCTCGCCTCCGGTGACCCGCTCGGCGACATCGAGGCGTGGCCGGGCGCCATCGAGGTGTTCCTCGCGGGGTGCCGGGAGAACGGCTGGGTCCCCGCGGTCATCGGCTGCTCGGAGCGCGGCGCCACCGTGTGGGTCCGCTACGGCCTCGACGCCATCGAGCTGGGCGACGAGGCCATCGTCGACACCACCACCTTCACCCTCGACGGCCGCTCCATGCGCGGAGTCCGCCAAGCCGTCGCCAAGCTCCGCCGGGCCGGGTACGGGGTCCAGGTCCGCCGCTCGGCCGACCTCGACGAGACCGAGCGCGCCGAACTGTCCACCCTGGCCGAGCGCTGGCGCGGCACCGAGACCGAACGCGGCTTCTCCATGGCGCTGTCGCGGTTGGCGGGCCCGGACGACCCGGACTGCGTCCTGGTCACCGCCGCCCGCGAGGGTGAGGTCGCAGGCGTGCTGCAGTTCGTCCCGTGGGGCCGCGACGGCCTCTCCCTCGACCTCATGCGCCGCGACCGGGCGGTGGGCGACAACGGCCTCAACGAGCTGATGATCGCCGACCTGCTGGCCGCCTGCCCGGACCTGGGCGTCACCCGGGTCTCGCTCAACTTCGCCGTCTTCCGCGCCGCCCTCGAGCGCGGCGGCCGCATCGGCGCGGGCCCGGTCGCCCGCCTCTGGGCCAAGGCGCTGCGCGTGGGCAGCCGGTGGTGGCAGATCGAGACCCTCTACCGGTTCAACGCCAAGTTCGCCCCCACCTGGAACCCCCGCTTCCTGGTCTTCCCCGCTGTCCGGGACCTCCCCCGAGTCGCCATCGCCGCGATCGAGGCCGAGGGCTTCGGAGGCCGCCCACCAGCGCTTTTGCGAGCCCTGCGACGCTGACCGGGGGGTGTTTTGCCCTGCGCGCGGACACCTGTGTAGTCTTACCTCCCGAGCGGCCAAGGGGCCCCGGGAGGCTTCGCCTAGTCTGGTCTATGGCGCCGCACTGCTAATGCGGTTGGGGTTCAAAGCCCCTCCCGGGTTCAAATCCCGGAGCCTCCGCTGTACACCCAGCTCGCTGGGTGACAACTGAACAAGCACCCGTAGCTCAACGGATAGAGCATCTGACTACGGATCAGAAGGTTAGGGGTTCGAATCCCTTCGGGTGCACGCCAAGACACCGCAGCGGGACTTTTCCCGGCTGCGGTTTCTTGTTCTCTGGTGGGGATCTGGGGGGATCAATGCGTGGTTCGGTGTTGCCCGTCGCCGTGATGGTGGTCGGCCTGGCGGTGTTGGCGCTGACGGTTGTCTTCGCGCCCAGCTATGACCGGTACGCGGAGCCGGGTGTGTCGATGGAGCCGACGATCCCGGCCGAGAGTTCGGTGACCGGGTTGGAGATCAGCGGCGACGAGGTGCGGCGCGGGGACATCGTGGTGTTCCCGGTCGACGTGTGGGCGGACTCCCGGGGATCGTCCGAGAAGCTGGTGAGGCGGGTCGTCGCCGTGGGCGGGGACACCGTCGCCTCGGATGACGAGGGGCGCGTCTCGGTCAACGGCAAGCCGATCTCGGAGGACTACACCGCGGCGGACCCCATGGCCCGGGCCTTCAGCGTGCAGGTCGACCAGGGCAAGGTCTTCGTGATGGGGGACAACCGGGGCAACTCCCGGGATTCCCGCTTGTACGTCACCCTCCCGGAGCGCGGCGGCATTCCCGCGTCCGCGATCACGGCGGTGGTGGTCAAGGTGGATGGAAAGACTCTTTCCGCGACCACCGCGTTCACCGCGGCCGGTCTCGACGGCGCCCCGACGGCTGACAAGTCCGACTGGTCCACCCCTGCATTGGCGGGCGGCGCATTGGTGTTCCTCGGCGGCGCGGCTTGGCTCGTGTTCGGCCTGAGCAGGCGCAAGCGGACGGTTGTCCAGGCCTGATACTCGATTGCGCGGTTCAGTCGGTCGGGTGACCATGGCCCGCGTGAGCAGTCGATTGCGGGGAATCGCCCGGGAAACGGTGGAGATCGCGGAGCGGGGGAGCTACGCGGGCCCGGTGGGCGATGTGGACATTCACGCGGCAGTGCGCCATGCGGTGGCCGGGACCAGGTTGTACCTGCCGGATGAGGTCGTGCCGGTTGACGCCAAGGTTGGTGTGGCCGAGGTCGAGGTGACCGGCGAGTCCACTTTGGCCGCTGCCCGCAGGTTGGGTGGTGACGTCGCGGCACTCGTGTTCGCCTCAGCCCGCAACGCGGGCGGCGGTTTCCTCAACGGCGCCCAGGCGCAGGAGGAGAGCCTCGCCCGCAGTTCCGCGCTGTACCCATGCTTGCGAGCGGCAGGGGACTTCTATGCGTACCACCGCGCCCACGAAGAACTCATCTACAGCGACCGGGTGATCTACTCGCCCCGGGTACCGGTATTCCGGGACGACAAGGGCACTTTCCTCCCCGACGCCTACCCGGTCACCTTCTTCACCGCCTCCGCCCCAAACCACGGCGCCGTCGCGCGCACCCAACCACACCACCTCCCCACGATCCCCGACCTCCTCACCCGCCGAGCCGCCCGCGTGCTTCAAGTAGCCGCCGCCAACAACCACCGCCGCCTACTCCTCGGCGCCTGGGGCTGCGGCGTCTTCGCCAACGACCCAGCCACCGTGGCCACGGCCTTCCACACCGCCCTCCGCGAAAACCCGTTCTTCGACCAGGTCACCTTCGCCGTCTACGACCGCCACCCCAACTCCGCCACCCGCACCGCCTTCACCAACACCTTCCAGCCCTGACCCACTCCCCACGCCACTCCCCACGCGGCCGTATTGCCACACCTGGCGCACCCGCCGCCCTGCTAGGCCGACGTCTTTCACCTGCGGTGCCCACCACCCCCGACGGCCACGTCCCGTGAAGCAGGCAAGCGCCGCCAGAGCCCGGCATCCGGAAGGCGGCAACCGACTTCGGCACGGGCGCTGGCGGGCCACTTTCCGTTGGCCGGGTTGAGGGAAGGCGTCGGGGAGCCGGGTGCGGGCGACTCCCCGACGCGTGGTCTCTGGTTGGCGGTGGGTGTGGCTGGTGGTGGGGTTTGGTTAGTGGTGGGTGTGGCTGGTGGTGGGGTTGGTCAGTCGTGGGTGTGGTTAGTGGCGGGCGTGGATGGTGAAGTGGGTGGTTGCTACGCCGGTGGGGGTTGTGATGGTGAGGGTGGCTCGGTAGGTGCCGGGGCGGGGGTAGCGGTGGTCCGGGGTGCTCGCCTTCCACAGGCCCGGCGCGGCTAGTGGGCCTGCCGGGGTGCTGGGGGTGACGGTGACGTCGGACTTGGTGCCGTCGCCGTAGTCGAGGGTGGCCAGGGGGGTACCGGCGGAGGGCGCGGTGAAACGGGCTACCTCGCCGCGGAGGGTGCGGGTGTGTTGGTCAGGGGCGGAGATGTCGGTGGTCCAGGGGATCGCCGGGCTGGGGCGGAAGTTGATCCCGGCGATGGTGAGCCTGCTGCCCAGCGACGACAGGCGGGCGGTGAAGTCGGCCAGGTTCCGGTCGGCCTGCGGGGTCCACCCGACCTCGGCGATGGACACCAGGCGCGGGTAGCTCAGCCACTCGGCCTGCGCCAGGCCGCGCACGGTCTCCGACCACAGCGGGGCCGTCACCCCGATCACGTCGGCCTCGGTCAGCCCGTCGCGGACCGGGAGCCAGTCGTAGTACCGGTCGAAGTCGCATGCGTTGCGGCAGGCCCAACTCAGCCCGATGGGGCTGGTCGGGTCGTACTTCTGGTCGAGGTACGTGGTTCCTGCCGGGGACATGACGACCTTCGCGCCCCTGGCCACCTGCTTGAGCACGTCCGCCAGCGTCGAGCCGCGCCAGAAGTGGATCACCGCGCCGGGTGGCAGGTCTACCGCGGCGTACTCGTTCCAGCCCATCGGCAGCTTGCCGAGCGCGGCCACCTCGGGCAGGAGTTCGCGCAGGTACCTGAGGTAGTTGTCGTGCCCGGTCACCAGTGCCTCGTCGCCGCCGATGTGCAGGTACGGACCCGGGGTCAGCGCGGCGATCTGGCGGAAGACGGTGCGCAGGAACTCGTAGGTGACCGGCGAGTTGGCGTCGAGCGTCGAGTACCCCACGTCGGCGGTGTTGTTCATCGGCTTGACCACGCCGTCGGGGTTCAACTTCGGGATCGAGGCCAGCGCGGCGTTGGTGTGGCCCGGCCCGTCGATCTCGGGGACCAGGGTGACGAACCTGGCCTTGGCGTGCGCGACGATCTCGGCGTAGTCGTGCTGGGTGTAGTACCCGCGGGTGGCCGGGCCGGTGCCGAGCTGGGTCCCGTTGGCGTAGATGTCGGCACCACCACGCGACCCGACCCGGGTGAGCGCGTCGTAGTCCAGCCCCGACGGGTTGTCCGCCGGTGTGCTGATCGCGATCCGCCACGCCTGGTCGTCGGTCAGGTGCAGGTGCAGCGTGTTGACCTTGAACCGCACGGCGGAGTCGATGTACCGCTTGATCTCGGCCACCGTCAGGTAGCTGCGGGCGACGTCGAGCATGACGCCCCGGTACCCGAACCGCGGGTAGTCGCTGATCCGCGCCGCCTGCGCCCGCCACGCTGTGCTGACCCTGGTCCGGCTCTCCGCCCACGCGGGCAGCAGCTGCCGGAAGGTCTGCACGCCGAGGAACAGGCCCGCGGGGGTGTCGGCGGAGATGGTCGCCGAGCGCTCGTCGGTCACCAGCCGGTACCCCTCGGCCTCGTGCCCCTCGGGTGCCTTGCCCCGACCGAGGTCGAGCACGATGTCGCCGCGCCGCGGACTCCGCCCGGTCACCGGCAGCCGGTACCCGGTGGCGGGCCGCAGCAGGTCACCGAGGTAGTCGCCGACCCGCTCGGCCCCACCCCTGGCGACGATGTGGCTGTCCTCGGTGAGGGTGAACGGAGCCCGCCCGGTCGCCACCGCCGTCACCGGACGGGGCAGCAACCGCTGCACGCCCGGTTCGACGGTCGCGATCGGCGCGGCTGGTGCCGCGGCTGCTGGGATCACCAGCAACGCCGCCGTGGCCACCACGACCGTGCGCCAAGTCCTGCGCATCGAACCCTCCCAGGCACGTCGGACAGATGGTCTAGACCATAAGAAGTTTGATCAAGGCACGTCAATCACTCGGTCGGCCTAGTCCCGACCCGTCAACCCCCGGCCGCGTCCCATGATCGGACCAGCGAGAACCCGAGTTCGACCGCGCTGTCCGAAGTGGACAGCAATCTGCTGGACAACCGGCTGGTGCCCGTAGTCCTGATACCGCAAGGACTGCTGAGCCCAACCACCACCGTTCGAATTGGTACTGACGGGACCGCCGTCCGGCAACGGGTTGCCGGACACCAGCGGGCCGCAGATCACTCCAGACCGGCGCCACCCCGAACTGCTGGTGTTGTCCCCGTCGGAGGCGGCAATCACCTCCGACCGCTGGGGTATCGCGTCACTACATGATTTCTCCCTATGTCCGAGGTGGGCGGTGGCCAACCGGGTGTTGCTCACCGGCTGGAGCCGGGGGACCGGGGGACACGTGCCCAGGAGCGGGCTGGGTCAGGAGGCGATCACCGCGTCGCGGCCGACAATGGCGGCGGAGGCCTCGGTGAGCAGCCTGCCGCTGACGTCCGGATCGCAGCCGACCCGGGGGAGCCGGGCCCGGATCGCGGCGGGGGAGCGCTGCCGCAGGGTGGCCAGTTCTCGGATGACCTCGGTGGCCGACCGACTCGGGGGATGGGCGAGCCAGGCCTCGCGCAAGGTGGAGTCCTGCTCGGCCGACCACGGTTGGTTCGCGTTGCCCACCACGCGCCGCTTGTTCTCCAGGGCGGTGATCGCGACGAGCGCCTCCCGCAGGAGTTTCGCCGTCTCCGCCGCGCCGCCGGGCGGCAGCCGCAACGTGCCCTCGGCGGCGACGCCACCGTGGTCGTCCTTGGCGATGACGTCGATGCCGATCTCGCCGTCGTCATCGGCGGCCACGGTCAACGCGTAGCTGAGGTCCTGTCGCTTGCTGGTGTATTCCAGGTTGAATGCCATGTCCGCGACAGTAGGGATTTCGCGGCGGGGGCGGAGAAAGTTATCCACAGCCCCGATCGGGGGACTTGCCTAGCGGTGCCAGCGGTCCCGGCCCACCGAGTGCGGCTCCTCGGCGGGGTCGTCGGACTCGTCGGTGTCGTCGTCGACCGGGTCGACCCGGTCGCGCTCGGTGCGCAGGATCGTCTCAAGTGTGGTGTTGGCCTTTCGCAGTCTCCAGGCGAGGATCGCCACGGCGACCAGCGCCGCCACTATCCACAGTGCGGTAGCCATCGGATCACCACTCCGCATCAGCCGTTGCCAACCCGCTGGATGGGGTACCACGAAGGCTCCCACCTCACGCACCGGAACGCAGCCGGGCACCCCACTTTGACCACTTGGTCGCGCGGAATCCGCCCCAACGGAGCAGTGATCGGCCGCAAAGCGACGAATCACTCGCCCGAACGGCTACTGCGCGGCCTCGCGCGGTCGCTCCGCGTCGGCGATCTCGGTGATCCCGCGCGCCGAGCGGTCCAGGGTCTCGCGCGCGGGCAGCCACACCAGCGCCGCGACGACCGTCAACCCGCCCGTGACCAGGAAAGCCCAGCCGAACGACAGCCGGTCGGCGAGCACGCCCGCGATGATCGGACCGAGGATCGCGCCGACGTCGGCGGCCATCTGGTAGGTGGCGAGCACCGTCCCGCCGCGGGAATTCCCGATCACGTCGGCCACCGCTGCCTGCTGCGGTGGGGTCAACAGCCCGGTGCCGATCCCGGCGACGGTGGTGGCGACGAGGAACTCGGTGACTGTCCCGGTGAAACCGAACCAGATGGTCCCGCCGGCGGAGATGACCAGCCCGAGCAGGATCAGCGGCTTGCGCCCCCAGCGGTCCGACAGCCGCCCGGACAGCAACAGCATCGCCACGTTGCCCGCGGCGAAGATCGAGAGGGCTGTTCCCGCGAAGGCACCGTCACGGTGCAAGACCTCGGTGATGAACAACGGCACAAGCGAGACGCGGACACCGAACACCGCCCACCCGAGGGCGAAGCTAGAGGTAAGGGCAGCTATGTAACCGCTGTCCCGTAGTGCCTTACGCAGTGGCATGACGTCAGTGCTGTTCTGGCCCGCTGGCGCAAGCAGGGTTGACTTGCGTAAGAACAGCCACACCATGCCAACGGCCACCATGAGTGCGGTGGCGTAAACGAGGAATGGCGCACGCAGCGAGATCCCGATCAGTCCACCACCGACAAGTGGTCCGGCGACGTTGCCTAGCAGGAAGCTTGTCCCCCAGAGCCCGGAGGCCTTGCCGCGCACGTCCGGGGGCGTCAGGCGGATCAGCAGCGCGATGCCGGAGACCGTGAACATCGTCGACCCGACGCCACCGATCCCGCGCAAGGCCACCAACTGCCAGTAGTGGGTGGTGAACGCACAGGCGCCGGTGGTGACAGCGACGATCGTTAGCCCTGACAGGTACACCTTGCGCTCGCCGAGCCGGGTGACCAACCTGCCGCTGACCGGTGCGAACGCGAGGCGGGTGAACGCGAACGCGCTGACCACGATGGACGCGGCGGTGACGCTCACGTTGAAGCTGCGCGCGAAGCTGGGGAGCGCGGGTGCCACCAGGCCGAACCCGATCGCGATGATGAAGTTCGCCGCGACGATGACCCACACCTCGCGGGGGAGCGTCGATGGCCGCTGTCCGGTCGCTGCCACCCTCGGCACCCCTCTCGCATTGCTTAGCCCTGCGAACTATAGGCCGGGGCGTACCAATCGGGCTAATGCCTGTCAGGGTCGGGTCTGGGCGGGGTACGTGGGTGTGGTCACCCGCACTAGCTAAGGAACCGCCGATGTCCGAACCGTTCGACACCGTTGAGGTCATCGCCCTGCTCGCCAAGCTCGCTGAGGCCGAACGCGACGCGCGCGAACTGACCGCCGATGAGTCCTACCGCGATGGCCAGGCGGCGGGGTTGGCGCTGGCCCAGCGCATCGTCCGCGAGCTCGCCAACCTGCCGGTGGAGGCTGACTCGGACCGGGTGTGACCAGACGGCACGGAGGCCGGGGTGGTCACCCGGCCTCCGCTCGTTCCGGCTTCCTTATCCGATGTCGCGACGCCGGAAGGTAGTCAAACCAGCCACGACAGCGACTAGAGCCACACCCGTCAGCCAGAGCAGAGGGGTCGCGGTGAACGTGGTGCCTGGCTGCAGTTTCGGCACGTGCACGAACGGCGACACGTCCAGCACCGCCTGTGTCAGCCCGATCACTGGCCCGTACAACGCGAGCAGCACGGACACCGCGACCACGGTCCACGATCCGGCTACCGCTAGAGCTGGCCAGATCCCGTAGAGCAGGGCAGCGATACCGGCGACGACCCAGACCGCCGGGAGTTGGGCCATGGCCGCGGCCAGTGTGTGCGTCAGTTGGTGCCCGAGGTCGCCCGAACGCAGGCCGTGCGCGAGACCGGCGGCCAACCCGGAAGCGGCCAGCAGCACGGCAGGTCCGACGATCGCGAACACGAGATGGCTGCCCGCCCACCGGATCCGACTGACTCCGGTAGCGAGCACGGACTCCGCGTGGGTCGCGGTCTCTTCGGACCGTGTGCGCAATCCGGCTTGCACCGCGTAGACCGCGCTGAGCATCCCGAACAGGCCGACGATCGCGGACAGGTAGGCGTCGACCAGGCCCTGCGTCCCGCCCATGCGCTCCATGATCTGCTTGACCTGCTCGCTGTCACCCACGAGGCCGCCGATGCCGTCGGCTATGGCGCCGAACATGGCCCCCATGACCACGACGGCGACCGTCCACCCCAGCAGCGAACCGCGCTGCAACCGCCAAGCGAGCCCGAGCGGGCTGGACAGGGACTTCGCCGCAGTGGCGGGCCCAGGCCTGGAAGCGAACAGGCCAGCGCCGATGTCGCGCCGCGGGACCAGTTGGTAGGCGATGGAGGCGACTGCGATGGCAGCACCGACCGCCAACAGGAAGACCCACCAGTCGTCGGCCACGAACGGCTTCGCCTGCTGCGGCCACGCCAACGGCGACAGCCAGGACACCCAACTCGCCGAAGGGGTCGAGTCGCCCAGCGCGCGCAGCAGGAACGCCACCCCCAGGACCGTCGTCGCTAGACCGTTGGCAGACCGGGAGTACTCGGTGAGCTGTGCGGTGACACCGGCGATCGCGGTGAAGACCAGTCCAGTACCTGCAATGGTCAGGCCCATCGTGAACGCACCCGCGATAGGAAGACCCGCACCCGTCATGCCTGCCGCGATGAGCACGCCGATAAGGAGACTGGAGGCGCCTGCGACGATCACGCCTGCGGTAAGAGCGGCGTATCGGCCCACTACGGCGGAACCGAGCAGCTCTAGCCGACCTGAGTCCTCTTCCGCTCGGGTGTGCCGCGTAACGGTGAAGATCGCGAACAGGGCGATGAACAGCGCGAGGAACGAGCCGTACCGCCACGCGCTCCAGCCACCGGGGGTGGACAGGTCGAAGGCGGGTCCGTAGAGAACGGCGACCGAGGGGTTGCTGCCCGTGCCCGCGTTGAGCGAAGCCTTCGCGGCGACGGTCGGGTAGAGCTTCTCGTAGGCCGACACGGTCGACCCGGGGATCACGCTCAGGACCACGATCCAGATCGGCAGGATGACCCGGTCCCTGCGCAGGGCGAGCCGGACGAGGGGCCAGGTCCCGGTCGTGCCGCTCATCGGACGCCCACCTGGTCGTCCTGGTAGTGGCGGAGGAACAACTCCTCCAGCGTGGGCGGCTGGCTCGTCAGCGAGCGGACCCCGGACTCGACGAGCGCCCGCAGCGCCACGTCCAGCTCGCGGGTGTCGACGTCGAACTTGACCCGGTTGCCTTCGACGACCAGGTCGTGCACGCCCGGCAAGGCCGCGATCCCGTTGGGTGGGGTCGCCAACTCCGCGCTGATGCTGGTGCGCGTCAGGTGCCGCAGGTCGGCAAGGGTGCCTGTCTCGACCGTCTTACCCGCGCGGATGATGCTGACGCGGTCGCACAGGGTCTCCACCTCGGCCAGGATGTGGCTGGACAGCAGAACCGTCCGCCCGCGGTCTCGTTCCTCCCGCACGCAGTCTTGGAAAACCGACTCCATCAGCGGGTCAAGACCGGACGTGGGCTCGTCCAAGACGAGCAGGTCAACGTCAGAGGCCAGAGCAGCGACTAGCGCTACCTTCTGCCGGTTGCCCTTGGAGTACGTGCGGCCCTTCTTACGGGGGTCTAGGTCGAACCGCTCCAAGAGCTCGTCGCGTCGGCGCTGGTCAAGTCCGCCGCGCAGCCTGCCCAGCAGGTCGATGACCTCGCCGCCCGACAGGTTGGGCCACAGGGAGACGTCTCCTGGCACGTAGGCGAGGCGGCGGTGCAGTTCGGTGGCGTCGCGCCACGGGTCGCCACCGAGCACGGTGGCGCTACCCGAGTCGGCGCGCAGCAGGCCGAGCAGCACGCGGATGGTGGTGGACTTGCCCGCCCCGTTCGGGCCGAGGAAGCCGTGGACCTCCCCGGTCCGCACCGTCAGGTCGAGACCGTCCAGCGCGCGGGTCCGGCCGAAGGTCTTGACCAGGCCGGACACCGAGATTGCGGTTGTCATGGTTCAGAACGTACTCTCCGTTCACAACTTTGTGAACGTTCAAAACACGGTAACGTTGTGATGTGGATCGGAAGGGTGAGGCAGTGGCGGAAGACCCGGTGGCGCACTACGTGGAGCGGTTCGCGTTGCTCTTGTCCGACGCGGGCATGCCCCGGATGCCCTCTAGGGTGTTCACGCGGCTGCTGGTCACCGAGTCCGGCAAGGCCACCGCGACCGAGCTGGCCGAAGCGCTGCAGGTAAGCCCAGCGGCGATCTCCGGCGCAGTGCGCTACCTGGAGCACGTGGGCATGATCTCGCGCGGCCGTGACCCCGGGCAGCGCCGCGACCACTACGCGGTCCCCGACGACGCCTGGTTCGAGGCGATCATGAACCGGGACAAGGTGCTCGCGGCGTGGGCGTCGGCGATGTCCGACGGCGCGGAGCTGCTCGGCGCCGACACGGCCGCGGGCAAGCGGATGGCCACCAGCCACCGGTTCTTCGAGTTCCTGCGCCGCGAGATGGACGAGTTGACCGCGCGGTGGCGCGCCCAGCGCTAGCGCTCGGCCGCCTGCACCAGCCGTTTCGCCAGGTCCTGGATGAACGAGCGCAGACCCGCGCGGACGACCGTGCCCGTCCCCGGGATCCGCTCCACGAAGCTGATCCGCCACACCAGGTCAGTGCCACCGCCGTCACGCGGGATGAACGTGACCTCGCCCCGGTAGTCCTTGACCGGCGATGCGGACCGGAGCACATAGACGTGCCGTCGGTCCTGTTCGTACTCGACTGTCTCTTCGCGTACCAGCACCGGCTTGCGGCCCAGGACACGGATAGCGCCAACACCACCGGGTGAAGGATCGCCCTCGCGTTCCAGGTACGACTCGGCCACCACCGGTCGCGCCCACTCCGACCACCTCCTGCCGTCGGAGACCAGCGTGAACAGGGTCGCCGCGTCGGCGCTGCTGCTCGTGGTGATCTCGAAGGCGAAGGTGCGTTGGCGCTCGACCATGGGCGGCCTCCCGGTGCCGGGGCTGTGGACAACGCAATCGTTCCACCCCGGATCCGGCGTAGCCTCCCCACCAGGCGAACAGCCACGCTCGCAGACCAGGACCGGATGAGGGGCCAGGCATGACGACTGCCGACGACCGCGTGCTCGCGCTCGCCGACGACCTGCTGGAGCTGCAACTGGCCGCCGAGCCGCTCGGCGCGACGCTGCTCGGCGTGCCCGGGTACGACGACCGGCTCGCCGACGTCTCCGAGGAAGCCGGGCTGCGCCAGCGGGCCGCCGCCACCGACATCGCCGCGCGGGCCGCCGAGCACCCAGACGACCTCACCGCCAAGGTCGTCAAGCAGCAGGCCGAGGCCATCGTCGACCGGGTCGACGCGCGCATGGTCGAGTACACGATCAGTGACATCTTCGTCGGCCCTGCCGCATCGCTGCTGACGTTCTTGCCGATGGTGGTGCTGCCGGACGCCGAGCGCGCACAGGCCTACCTGAGTCGGCTGCGTCAGGTCCCGCAGCACCTCGAGCAGGTCGCCGAGCGGCACCGCGCCGGTGTGGCCGCGGGCCGGGTGCCGGTGCGCAAGCTCGTCGACTCCGCCATCGCGCACCTGGACCGGTACCTGGGCGCGGACCTCCAGGCCGACCCGTTGCTGGCCCAGCAGCTCGCGGGCGAGGACAACGGCTTCGCCGCCGAACGCGAACGCGTAGTGGCCGAGATCGTTCGACCGGCCTTCGCCGCCTACCGCGCGGTCTTGGTCGACGAGATCGCCCAGCACGGTAGGCCTGACGAGCGGCCCGGCCTGTGCGCGCTACCGGGTGGCGACGAGGCCTACGCAGCCCTCTCGCGCGTGCACACGACCGCGGACCTCACCCCTGAACAGCTGCACCAGACCGGCCTCGATGTGATCGCGAGCCTGCGCGAGGAGTACGCAGAGCTCGGCTCCCGCGTCTTCGGCACGTCCGACCAGGCCGAGATCTTCGACCGGCTCATCACCGACCCCGCGCTGCGCTGGCGCGACGCCGACGAACTGCTCGACCACGCCAGGGCCGCGATCGAACGCGCCGAAGAGGCCGCGCCGCGCTGGTTCGGTCGGTTGCCCGGTCAGCGTTGCCAGGTCGAGCCGGTCCCTGCGGCCGAGGCGCCAGGTGGGCCTGCCGCGTACTACATGCCGCCCTCTCTCGACGGCCTACGTCCCGGCGTCTACTACGCCAACACCGACCGGGCCCACGAGCGCGACAAGTTCCTCGCTGAGGTCACCGCGTTCCACGAAGCCGTGCCCGGCCACCACTTCCAGCTGACCATCGCGATAGAGCTAACGGAGCTGCCCCTTCTGCGCAGGCTCGCCGACGTCAACGCGTACGCCGAGGGTTGGGGCCTCTATACCGAACGCCTCGCCGAGGAGATGGGCCTGTACTCCGACGACGTGGCTCGCTTCGGCATGCTCGCCATGGACTCGATGCGCGCGGGCAGGCTCGTCGTCGACACCGGCCTGCACGCGAAGGGCTGGAGCCGTTCCCAGGCCGTCGACTACCTGCGGGCCAACACGCCGCTGTCCGCGCTGGAGATCGGCAACGAGGTCGACCGCTACATCGCCTACCCGGGCCAGGCCCTGTCGTACATGGTCGGCAGGCTGGAGATCCAGCGCGTGCGGGCCGAGGCGGAGGCGCGGCTGGGCGACCGGTTCGACATTCGCGCCTTCCACGACCTGGTGCTCTGCGGTGGTCCGCTGCCGCTGAAGGTGCTCGACGAGGTCGTGTCCGCCTGGTCGGGCGTCTAGCGCAGGGTCGCCCCGGAGAGGATCGCGTCGACGGCCGCCTCGGTCATCGGCGCGGGTGTCTGCGGGCCGCCCGCCAAGTCCGCCGCGACGACCAGTAGCGCGATGCCGCGCGGCCGGTCCGCGGTGGCGTTGTCCAGGTCGATGGCCAGGATCGCCACCTCACCCCTGGTCGACGCGCACGTCGGATCGGCCGGTTTGGCCGTGACCACGGCGGTAGCTACAACGGCCTTCTTACCGCCGACCTCGAGCTGACGGATGTCCGGCTCGGCCACTGTTGCGCCGGGGAAGTACACGCGGCTGAAGGCTGCCGTGAAGGTCTTGGCCGTCTTCTCCGCCGTGATGTCCTTGTCCGAGGGGTTCTGCGCGGTCGCACTCGTGGCGAATGCCCTGCTGTAACCCGTGCCACCGCAGCTGTAAGAGCCATAGGCAGCCGTACCGCTGAAGTCCACCCCGGCCACGGTCGGTTTTGCTGTCGCGTCCACCTGCCAGTTAGTGGGAACGCGGTAGGTCAGGTGCGCGTCGGGATTGTTGATCACTCGCCCCGGTGCTGACGGCGTCGTCGACGTGCGCGTCGGCCTGGAGGTCGTCGTCGGCGGGCGTGATGTCGGCGTGGACGGCCGGGCCGCTGTGGTGGACACCACTGCGACGTCGTCCGGCTCGTCCCCCGAAGAGCGGTTGACCAGCGCCAACACCACCACGGTCACGACGACGGCGACGATCACGACGCTGCTGAGCACCATCGGGAGCCGGGACGCCCGTGGGGGTCCGCTGTTGTCCTGCCAGCCGGTCACGCGGCGAACGATAGCTGTCCGCAGGCCCGGGGAATTGCCCTTTCAGTTGGTTACTCTCCGCATAGCTGTCACCGTCTCAAGTGAACATATGACAACACTTTGGACTCAGATCCGCCCCCATTGGTGGGATTAATTGAGCGCTTAGTAGAGTCCGCCCACGCTGACGTGTCGGTTCGACCTCTATCGGGTGAGTCGATCTTTGTGCAGGTCAGTGGTGGCGGCGGTGCCGCGCCCACGTTCACGGATCGACCTTCACGTGCTCAGAGGAGAGTCAATGCGGAGTCGTTGGAAGGTGGCCGCGGCCACCTTGTCGCTTGCCGCGGTGTCGGCATCGTTCGCCGCCCTGCCCGCGGCGGCGGCCGAGCCCGTCAAGGGGACCCTGCAGCCGCTGTCCGAGGCCGTGGACGGCTACGCGGTGAACATGGTCAAGGGCGCGCACAGCCAGACCAAGACCCCGTTCCTCCTCGACTTCAAGCTCACCAGCGGCGAGCACCTCGCCGTCTACTGCGTGGGCATCGACATCGGCTGGACCTTCGACAACGAGGCCATGACCGAGGTCCCGTGGGGCGACTACCCCGACCAGAGCGCGCCGTTCAAGGCGAACGCCAACAAGGTCAACTGGGTGCTGCACCACGGTTACCCGAACGCCTCGCTCGCCGCCCTGAACGGGCTCGGCCTCGACACCAACGCCGACGGCATCGAGCTCGACGAGGCCATCTCGGCCACCCAGGCCGCGCTCTGGCACTTCAGCGACGGCTACAACCTCAACCCGCAGGACCCGGTGAACGGCGGCGGCAACTCGGGTGACGACGCCGAGAAGGACGTCCTCGCGCTCTACAACTACCTGGTCGGCCCGGCCAACGTCGGCATCGGCGAGTGGACCGCGGGCGCGCTGAAGATCAACCCCGGCTCGCTGTCGGGCACCGCGGGCGAGCGCGTCGGCCCGTTCAAGGTCACCACCAACGGCACCGTCACCGCGCTCAACGCCCAGCTCCCCGCCGGTGTGAAGATCACCGACGACAAGGGCAAGGTCCTCGCGGCCGCCGACATCAAGAACGACACCGAGTTCTATGTCGAGATCCCGGCAGGCGCCGCCGCGGGCAACGGCACCGTCAAGCTCTCCGGCAAGTCCCCGGTCATCGAGCTCGGCCGCCTGTTCACCGGCAAGCACGCCAACGGCAGCAACGCCCAGCCGCTGATCGTCGCCAGCTCGGACACCAAGAACCTCGACGCCACGGCCAAGGTCGACTGGAAGGTCAAGCCGACCACCCCGCCGTCGACCTCGACCACGCCGCCGACCACGTCGACCACCACCACGGTCCCGCCGACCACGACCACCACGGTCGCCCCGGCCCCCCAGCCCAGCCCCGGCCTCCCGGACACCGGCGCCTCCATCCTCGTCCCCGCCCTGGCAGGCCTCGCCCTCCTCGGCGGCGGCGCGGCCGCTCTCCTCTACGTCCGCCACCGCAGGCGCTCCGCGTAGTCAGCTGATCTGACCGATGCCCTCCCCGGATCTCCGGGGAGGGCATCGTTTTTTGTCCACTGTGGACGTTCTGGTCTTGTTGCCGACCCTTGATGATCACTCGCGGACCGACTTGCCCGCCGTCGCCCCTCCCTGCGGAGCGACCGTGCCTCTGACCAGCGGATTCATGTCTTGGACCTCCCGAATATCCCCTCTTATGGGTGACAGAAGTTATCCACATGTGGATCTCTGCGGGGGTGCTTTCAAGATCAACTGTCGGTGGGTCCCGGTAGACTGGCCCAGGGACGCCCCCCGGAGAGGGTGGGGGCCGGGCTGGGGTGGGACCGCGCGCGGGCGCGAAGCGGGGGCTTGGGTTAAGAGGCGAGGTTGTGCCCTGTCGGGGGGCTGGACTCGCGACTTGGGGTTGTCCGCTGCGCGAAGCGAGGGCGCTGGGGCGGGGTGCTGGCTGGGGTTGTCCGCTGGCGCGAGGCGAAGGCGTTGGGGCGGGGAGCGGGCTGGGCTGCGGTTGTCGCTGGTGCGAAGCGAGGGCGTTGGGGTGCGACGCGGGGCGTTGGAGTGGGGGTCTGTTGCTGGCTTTCTGCGCAGGTGACGTGGGCGAAGCTGGTCGAGTCGGGCTGGCTCTGAGCTGATCCGGCAGGGGGAGTTGGTAGAGCGGCCGGGTCGGGTGGCGGGGCGTGCGGGGCTCGGGCTTCTCAGGGGTAGCCGGGATTTGGGCGCGTGGTGGGGTGGGGGCGCGGGGCGAATTACCGTCTAGGGGGTGAGTGACGATGTAGCGGCTCCGCACTGGTTGCGGGGGTTGTTGAGTCAGAAGCCTGCGCCCTTGCCGTGGAAGCGGGGGTTGCGGGCGGCGGCGGCGATCGCGGGGCCGGTTGCTGTTGGGCTGGTGGCGGGGCGCATCGATCTTGGTGTTTTGGTGTCGCTGGGGGCGCTGTGCGTGGTGTTCGCGGATATAGATGGGCCTTATCCCTATAGGTTCCAGCGGACGGGGTGGGCTGCCTTCGCGGGGGTGGTGGGGTACCTCGTGGGGGCGCATCTGGGCAGCTCAGGGGTATGGGCACTGGTCCTGGTGGCCGGAGTGTCCGCCTTGGTCAGCGCCATAGGAAGTACCGCGTCCATGGCCGGGTTGCAGCTGCTCGTGTTCGCCGTGCTGGGGAGTGGGCAGACG
Source organism: Actinokineospora globicatena (assembly GCF_024171945.1). Classification (GTDB taxonomy): domain Bacteria; phylum Actinomycetota; class Actinomycetes; order Mycobacteriales; family Pseudonocardiaceae; genus Actinokineospora; species Actinokineospora globicatena. The sequence goes on along the minus strand of NZ_JAMTCR010000002.1, from coordinate 795,559 downwards.
GCTGAGCCGTGGTTGGCGGCGCAGTGTTTCGGGCTCGGGGCCGCGTTTGCGTTGGTGCTGTCGCTGGCTGCTTGGCCTGTCCGGGGCGCGGCGCACGAGCGGGCGGCTGTCGCGGCGGTCTACGACCAGATCGCGGTGATGCTCGCGGCGTCGGGTACGGCTGCCGCGAGGCAGGCCCGCAGAGACCTGACCGACGCGCTTAACACTGCCTACGACGCCTTGTTCAACGTCCGCTCTCACCTAGCCGGGCGTGACCGGTCCTACCGGCGCCTGTTTGTGCTGCTCACCGAGACCACGCCGGTAATCGAAGCAGCAGTCGCGCTGGTCAACGCTAAGAAGCAAGCGCCGCCCGAGTACGTGACGTACCTGCTTGACGCTGCCTACCGGATCCGCGTTCGTGAGCCTCTTGCCGAACCGCCGAGTCCTCCCGAGGGGAGTCGCGCGGTCGGTCAGCTCCACGCCGGGTTGCGGGCGGTCGCCGAGTTCCGTCGAGGTGACCACGACACCGACCGGCGTGAAGAGAGCACGCGGTTGGACCTGCGGGTCCTCGTCGGCTGGCAGACCTGGCTGGTCGTACTGCGCCTGATGCTGTGCGTCGGGCTCGCGGTCGCCGTTGGGTGGGCGCTCGACCTGGAGCACGCGTACTGGGTGACGCTAACCGTGGCGATCGTCCTCAAGCCCGACTTCGGCTCTGTGTTCGGTAGGGCTGTCTTGCGCGGCATCGGGACAGCGGTAGGAGTGCTGCTCGGTGCGGGAGTGCTCGCCCTTGCCCCACCTAGCTGGGTGCTAGTCGGGCTGATGGCGCTCGCGGCGGCGGCGTTGCCCATCGGGCAGGTCCGCAACTACGGCATGTTCAGCACCTTCGTCACGCCGCTGGTGCTGGTCCAGTTGGACATCGCCCAGGCTGGTCAGTGGAGTCTGGTCGGCGCGCGGCTGCTGGATACGGCCATCGGCTGCGCGATCGTGCTCGTAGTGGGCTATCTGCTCTGGCCAGGCGCGCGCCGCCCACGCGTCGGTGAGGACCTAGCGGCTGCTCTAGACACCATCGCCGACTACCTGCAGCACGCCCTGAGTGGCAAGACCGACGAAAAGTCCACACTGCGCAGGCAGGCCTATCGAGCACTCTCAGACCTCAGGACCGCTTTCCAACAGTCGATCGTCGAGCCCTCCGCGGCTGGTCGCCAAGCCGCAGCGTGGTGGCCGGTGATCATCGGGCTTGAGCGGCTCACCGACGCCGTCACCGGCGTCGCCGTCGCGATCGACCGGGGCGCCGACCCCCTCGCCGAGCACGACACCAGGGTGTTGGCGGCGGCGGTCCGGGAGGCGGGGAAGGCGGTGCGCGGCGAGCGGGCTCCCAAGCGGGTGGTGCTGCCGACCGACGACCGGCTCGACCGGGTCGTCGGCGAGCTGACCTCGGTGAACGCGACCCTGCGCGGGCCGGTGCTCGCGGGCGGGCGTCGAACCCGGGTGCCGGAGTAGGTATCTTGATTGTTTGGCAGTGGGCACTGCTGGATCGGTTGGGTAACCTTCCAGCTTGGCGTGAGGAGCAACATGGGCATCGACTTCAACCAGCTCAAGCAGCAGGCGGAGAGCCTGGTCGAGCAGCACGGGGACAAGATCGAGCAGGGCGTCGAGCAGGCGGGCGAGTTCGTCAAGGGCAAGTTCGGCCACGAGTCCCAGGTCGACGCCGTCGTCGACAAGATCCAGGACCTGATCCCGGACAAGCCGCAGACCCAGGGCGACCAGGCGTGAGCTCGCCGACCTCGACCGAGCGGGCGGAGACGGCGGCCCGGCTGCGCAACCCCGCGGTGGTCACCTGGCAGGGCACCGGCCCGACCTCGCTGGAGTCGGTGCGGCTGCTGCTCGCGGACGGGCGCCTCCGGGCGTCCGGCAGGCTTATCGTCGCTGGTGACCGCCAGGCGGGTGTAGAGGCGTACAGCGCCTCTTACGAGGCCTCCCTTGACCGCGGTGAGGAAGCGGGCAGGCTCTTGCTCCGCACGACCACCGCTGAGCAGGAGCGGCAGATCTCCCTGAGCCGCGCCGAGGACGGCACCTGGCTCGTCGACCACGGCCACACCTCCGCCAGGGACCACTTCGGCGGCTCGGTCACCGTGCACGTCGCGGGCGCGGTCACCTTCGCCACGCTGCCCATCCGGCGCCTCAACCTGCACCGCACGCCGGGCGAGTTCGAGATCCCGGTCGTGCACGTGTCGCTGCCGGACCTGCAGGTCAGACTGGTCGACCAGACCTTCCGCACCGTCTCGGTCGACGAGCGCGGCGCGGTCATCGCCTTCACCCAGGGCGAGTTCAGCACCGAGTTGACGGTGGACGCCGACGGCGTGGTCGTGGACTACCCGGGCGTCGCGACCCGCGTCTAGTCCACCAGCACGAACGACGCGTAGGCCAGCGCCGGGATCGTCTTCTCGTCGACGCCGACGGCCTTCACCTCGATGGTGTGCCTACCGGGGTCCAAGCCGCCGGTGGGCAGCGCGACCCGCCACCGCCCGCCGACGCCGGGCCCGTCGACGACGGTCGGGATCCCCGCGATCCGCTCGCCGTCCAGCCGCACCTCGATCCCGGCCAGACCCGCCAGCCGACCGGCGATCCGCTGGCCGTCCCGCCCGTTGGTGCGGACCTCCATCACGAGCCTGCCCCGCTGGACCGGCGCATCTCCGGGGAGCAGCTTCCCTGCCGCGTTGAAGAAGACGACATCGGGCTCGGGTAGCGCTGGCTTGATCCGGGGGAGTGGCAGGTCGGTACCGCTACCGGCCGCCGGGGAGACAGCGCCTTCTGGCGCGGTTAGCTCCAACGTCGCGTTGACGACGTTGGTCGCTGCCTGGCCTCTATGGACTGGCCCCCGGATTCGCAGAGGCAGCGTCTTGCCGTCAGGTCCCAAGACAAGAGCCTCAGCCGGTACGTCAGCCACGATCGGATAGCGCACTCCCCGGGACAACGGCTGCCCCGGGATGGCTGGTCGAGCGGGGAAGGTAGCGCCACCGATCTCGATGCTGAAGATGTCCCCTGTGTCCTCGCCGGGCTTGTTCTGCGCGAGCAGCACTGCCCTCACCTGGGCGCCTTGAGCCCCCTTGACCCGGGCGCCGTTAGCGGACGTCGACAGCGGCGCGTCCGGAGCGATGACGACCCGTCCAGCGTCCACCGGCGGTGGCACCACCAGCACCGGCGCGGCCGTGGGAGCACCGACGAACCCGATGAGGTTGACCGCCGCGTAGACGCTGTTCTTCTGCCCGACGAACCCCACCAAGGCGGTTGCCTCACGCCAGGTGGGCACGACGTTGCTGGTGCCGATCAAGACGCCGTCTTGCACTACCTGCACCCCGGCCTCGCTGAACACCACCTCCCAGCGGACCGTGAACCCGATCTCCGGTGGTTTCGGCGTGGTGCTGCCCCCGCCTCTGGTCGTGCGCGGGGTGCCGGGGGCGACGATGACACCCACGTCGGTGGTGCTGCTGCCCTGACCCGCGATCCACACGCGGATCGCCCCAGGCGGCAGCGTGGGGTCGTCCGCGGCGGCGCCCGCGGGCTCGTGGACGCGGGTGAGCCCGGTCGGGGAGCCGCTGATCAGGTCAGCCGGGCCGGGCACCAGGTCGAGCTGCAGGATCCCGCCCAGCCCGATCTGGTCGGTCTCGATGACGAAGCGGCCGAACTCGCCGTTGACGGGCTTGTCCAAGAGCCGGAACGGCGGTCGCGCGCGGAGGGCGACGGACTGGTCGCCGCAGCTGGCGCTGATCACCAGCCGTCGGCCGTCCTCGCCCTCGCCGCTGGTGGCCTTACCGCAGCCGTTGGGGCTGGCCAGCGTCCACTTGACCGGGTCAGGGGTGACGCGGGAGTTGAACCTGTCGCTGAACGACCAGGCTGGCTCGTTCGTCGGGTCTTCCGGTGCCGCGTTGGCCTTGGTGGGCTCGGACCGCTGACCGTAGGTGTCGATCGTGCGGACCTCGATGTCGTAAGACGTGTTTTCGAGCGCGTCCAACTGCGCACCGGGGAAAGAGACCAGGCGGCTGAACTCCATTGTCCCCATACGGCCCCAACGCACGTCGTAGCCCGCCGCGCCTAGAGGTTCGTCTGGACCCCATCGCACCTGGAGTCGTTGTGGCCCGGGGGTGATCGTGAGTGCCTTGGGTGGTTTCGGCTTATCAGCCGGTGCAGCCACGACAACGCCATCAGCGGCGAACGGTTTAACAGTCGTCTGCGGCGCGGGGATCGGGACCGTCGTTGGCCCTGCCTTCTCCTCCGGCGGCGTGCGCAGCACGAGGATCGCCCCGACCAGCACGGCCAAGCCCGCCGCGATGGCCACGGTTCGGCGCACGCGGTTAGGGCGTACCGGCGTCGGTAATGGTCCCGGGAGATCCACCGGCCCAAGGTAGGCGTCGTTCAGCCACCTCTTGGTGATTCGTTGCCGAGCCGATACCTCAGTCGGTCAGCACGGGAAGGGCGACCGCGGCCATGTCGCCGTCAAACCCGACAACCCGCCCACCGCGGGCACCGACCAGCCGCAGCTCTTCCATCGGGTCCGGGCCAGTTAGATCCACCATCGCCTGTGCGCGCCCAGCGAGCCGGTAGGTGTCATAGGTGACCCGGCCCGCGTGCCCGGCGTTCACGGTGGCGCCAAGCGCGCCAGTGGATGCCAACGCGCCACGCGCCGCGCCAAGCCTGCCGAGCGCCTCGTCGACCGCGTCCAAGAGGGCCGCGCGGTTCCCCTCGCACATCGCCAGCACGAGCTCCGGCCTGCTGCCCGAGACCCGTGTCCCGTCGCTGAACGACCCGGCCGCCAGCGCCATGGCCAGCGGTCCGCCATCGGCGCCGCACGCGGCCAGCACGGCGGCGAGGACGTGCGGCAGGTGCGAGATCCTGGCCACCGCTGCGTCGTGCTCCTGGGTGGTCGTCGGCACGACCCCCGCACCGCAGTCCAGCGCGAGCTGAGCCGCCTCGCGCCACGCCGCGAGCGTCGTCTCCTCGTCGGCGGTCACCACCCAGGCCGCCTCGGTGAACAGCGCGGCCGTGCTCGCCTGCCAACCCGACTCCGACTTGCCCGCCATCGGGTGCCCACCGGCGAACCTGGTCGACGGAGCGTACTTGGCCACCGCGTCGGCGACCGGTCCCTTGACGCTCACCACGTCGGTGAGCAGGTTCTCGGGGGCCAGATCACCGACCTTGCGCAGCACGGCGTCAACCGCGGGTAGCGGTACCGCGATCACCACCAGCGCGTCCTCGGCCGCGGCTCGGCGCAGCGCCGCGTCCACGTCGATGACGGTGTAGCCCTCGGCGATCGCGCCTTGCGCGTCCGCGGACGACCCAGCCGTCCCCCACACCTCTCGCCCAGCAGCCGCTGCCGCCCGTAGGACGGAACCACCGATGAGCCCCAACCCGACCACGCACACGGATCGCATGTAGCCGGATTGTGCCGTATGGATCACCTGTCAGCGCAGCATGTCCAATGCGAACGCTGCGTAGGTGCTGACTCCGTGCGGTAGCGCTGACTCGTCGAAGTGGACCCGGTTGGAGTGGTTGGGCGCCGCCTCGTCCGGATCAACCCCAGGTGGGCACGCACCCAGGAACGCCATGGCGCCCGGGACGCGCTGCAGTACGTAAGACCAGTCCTCCGCGCCCATGAGCGGGTTCGTCATCGGGTTGACGTGCATCGACCCGAGCGTGGCGCGCGCGATGTCGTGCACGCGGTCAGCCACCTCGTCGTCGTTGACCGTCACCGGGTAGCCCGCGTCGACCTCGAACGTCGTGGTGCAGCCGTGCGCCGCCGCGATCTGCGCGCAGACCCGCGGGATCTCGGCGAGCATCGTGGCCCGGGACGCCTCCGACAGCGTCCGCAGCGTGCCCTCCAGCTCCGCGGTCTCCGGGATGATGTTCGACGTCGTGCCCGCGGAGATCCGCGCGATGGTCAGCACGGTCGGCTCGAACACGCTGATCCGCCTGGTCACCACCGTCTGCAGCGCGCCGACCATGGCCGCCGCGGCCACCACCGGGTCGACCGCGTCGGACGGGTTGGACGCGTGCCCGCCCTTGCCGGTGATCCGGATGGTGAACGAGTTCGCGCTGGCCATGATCGGACCTGGCCTGCTCCGCAGCACCCCCGAGGTCTCCTTGGAGGTGATGTGCAGCGCCAGCGCCTTGTCCACCGGCCGGTCGGCGACGTCGAGCAGGCCCTCGTCGAGCATGAACTTCGCGCCGTAGTGGCCTTCCTCGCCCGGCTGGAACATGAACACGACCGTGCCCGCCAGCTGGTCGCGGCGCTCGGCCAGCAACCGGGCAGCCGAGGCCAGCATCGCGACGTGCGTGTCGTGGCCGCACGCGTGCATCGTGCCCTCGGTCTGGGAGGCGAACGCGAGGCCGGTGTCCTCCTGCAGCGGCAGCGCGTCCATGTCCCCGCGCAGCAGCACGGTGGGACCCGGGCGGGCGCCCTCGAGCACACCGATGACCGAACCGACCTTCTGCCCGGTGTGCACCCGCAGGTCGAGCCCCTCCAACGCGGAGAGGACGGCGGCCTGCGTCAGCGGGAGCTCGAGGCCCTGTTCCGGGTGCTGGTGGAGCTGCCTGCGCAACGCGACGGTCTTCGGCTGGAGCGCGTGGGCGGCGTCGAGCAACCCGCTGAAGCGGGGGTCGCCCGCCAGCGGGGAGGCGGTCGGTGCCTGGTTCGTCATTTCTCGATAGTGTCATCGCGCGCCGGTATGGGGGACTGCTTCTTCCGGGTGACCTCCTAGCGGAATACGGTGTGGGCATGTCGGGAGAGGAGCCGGTACCGGGCTTCGGGGTCGCTGTCATCCGCGAGGACGGCAAGTGGCGGTGCGATCAGATGGACAACATCGCGCTGCGCGAACTCGACGCCGCGATCACCGAGCTGCGCAAGACCCGGTCCACCGGGGCGGTATTCGGTTTGTTGGCCGTCGATGACGAGTTCTTCGTCGTGCTGCGGCCCAGCCCGGGTGGGGTCGCGCTGCTGCTGTCCGACGCCGCGGCCGCGCTGGACTACGACATCGCCGCCGACGCGCTGGACCTGCTCCGGGTCGACCCGCCCGAGGACGAGGACGAGGTGTGGCCGGAGGGCTCGCTCGACATCCTCGCCGACCTCGGGCTGCCGGCGCCGGAGCTGCAAGTGATCATCGACGAGGTCGACCTCTACCCGGACGAGCAGCTGCAGATGATCGCCCAGCGGTGCGGGTTCGCGGCGGAGCTGACCAAGCACCTGGACACCATCCTGCAGTGAACACCGGCGCTGACCTGGACAGACTCGTCCGCGCCGCGCTCGACGCCGCCCGCGTGGCCCCGGCGACCGGTGACGTCCCGATCGGCGCGGTGGTGTTCGGGCCCGACGGCGAGCCGCTGGCGGCCGCCTGCAACGCCAGGGAGGCGCTCGGCGACCCGACCGCGCACGCCGAGGTGATCGCGTTGCGCGCCGCGGCCGCCGTCCACGGGGACGGGTGGCGGCTGACCGGCTGCACGCTCGCGGTCACCGTCGAGCCGTGCACGATGTGCGCTGGCGCGGCCGTGCTGGCCAGGGTGGCCAGGGTGGTGTTCGGCGCGTGGGAGCCCAAGACCGGCGCTGTTGGCTCATTGTGGGACGTCGTCCGGGACCGCAGGCTCGGCCACCGGCCGGAGGTCGTCGGCGGGGTCCTTGAGGCCGAGTGCGCCGCGCTGGTGGCGGAGTTCTTCGCCGCCAAGCGCTAGCTGTGACTTGAGTCACATTACTGTTGGAAGACCCCCGGGAGCGGACACCCCACTGGTGCGAGCGAAACGGAGGAATGGCGATGAGCGTGTTCGACAAGGCCAAGGACAAGGCCGAACAGGTGATCGGCGAGGTCAAGGAGAAGCTCGGCCAGGCCACCGACAACCGCGACCTGGAGAACTCAGGCAAGGCGGACCAGGTGAGCGGGCACACGAAGGAAGCGGCCCACACGGCCCGCGACAAGGTGGCCGGAGCGGTGCACGACGCCAAGGAGCGTCTGGACAACGACCGCCGCTAACACCCCAGATCACGGGCCCGCCTCCTATCCCCCGGGAGGCGGGCCCGTTCTTGTTCCGGGATCCCGTTTTCACCGCCCCCCGCGCGTCTAGTACTCTCACGCGCGGTGGCGTGTCCGAGCGGCCGAAGGAGCGCGCCTCGAAAGCGCGTGACGGTTCACCCCGTCCGTGGGTTCAAATCCCACCGCCACCGCCAGGACTAAGAGGGCTGGTCAACACTGACCGGCCCTCTTGTCGTTTCTCGGCACAGGTGCCGGTCTAGGGAGGTCTGGTGGTGAGCAGGCCCGCGGGGCAGGTGCTTGCAGGCAACCTGCGCGCACTACGGGAACTGGGCGGCCTGTCGTTGTCCGAGTTGGCGCGGCGCTCCGGGATCGCCAAGGGGACGCTGTCGCAGCTGGAATCCGGGACGGGTAATCCGACCATCGAAACGGTGTTCAGTTTGTCGAACGCCCTCGGGGTGCCGGTGTCCAGCCTGCTGACCGCGCCCGCCGAGTCCGAGGTCGTGCTGGTGCGCGGCGCCGAGGTCGAGGTGCTCTCCGGGACCGCCGTCGACCTGCGGATGCTGCGCAGGCTCGACCTGGCCGACACCGTGGTCGAGGTCTACGACCAGCGGGTCCGGCCAGGGGAGACCCAGTACTCGCCCGGGCACACCGGACGGGAACACGTGCTGGTAACCGAGGGTGTACTCCGCGTGGGACCCCCGACTGACCCCTACGAGGTCGGCCCGGGCGACTACGTGTGCTTCCCGGCGGCGGGTCCGCACGTGTACTCCGCCGTCGACGGCCCGGTCACCTCGATCCTGCTGCTCGAGTACCCCTCCACCGGGGACCGACCCGCCATCGGGGTACACGGGGATTGACCGCTCCGCCCGCGCTGCCTACGCTCAGGCCGTTCACTTCAATGAACGATGGGAGTGCGGGTCGTGGATGTGGTCGTGGTGGGTGCGGGAGTGATCGGTGCCGCGTGCGCCGACGCGCTGTCGTCCGCCGGGCTCCGCGTCACCGTGCTCGACCGCGGACCGCTCGCGTCAGGGACCAGTGCCGCGGGTGAGGGCAACATCCTGGTCTCCGACAAGGAGCCTGGCCCGGAGCTAGACCTCGCGCTGTCCTCTTTGAGCAGGTGGCCGACCCTCGTCGGTGACACTGACATCGAGTGGGATCCCAAGGGCGGCCTTGTGGTCGCGACCGGGGACCCCGCACCGTTGGCGCACTTTGCCGCTGTGCAGCGTGAAGCGGGTATCGACGCTAGGTGGATCACCCCGGCCGAGGCGCTGGAACGTGAACCGCATCTGACGACCCGTGTCACCGCTGCTGTCCACTATCCGCAGGACGCGCAGGTGCAGCCGGTCCTGGCCACGCAGGCACTTCTATCGAACGTTCGTCGTCGCGGTGGTGTCCTGCGTCCTGGCGTCACTGTTGTGGGTCTCGACGCTAGAGGCGTGCACACATCGGAAGGCATCATCGCCTGCGATCACGTAGTCAACGCCTGTGGTCCGTGGTCGGGTGAGGTCTCGCGAACTCTTGGCGCGCCCATCGCGATCGCACCCAGGCGCGGAATGGTTCTGGTCACGGCACCGCTACCGCCCACCGTGCGCCACAAGGTCTACGACGCTGACTACGTAGGCGCTGTTGCCAGCGGTGACGCTGACCTGCAGACGTCAACGGTGGTCGAGTCGACCGCTGCGGGCACGATCCTCATCGGGTCCAGCCGCGAACGGGTCGGGTTCGACGAGTCCATCAGGGTTCGAGTGCTGCGGGAGTTGGCACGTAAAGCTGTTGCGTTGTTCCCCACGCTCGCGGATGTGCCTGTCATGCGCGCTTACGGTGGTTTTCGCCCTTACGCGCCGGACCACCTACCCGTCATCGGGCCTGACCCGCGCGTACCTGGCCTCTGGCACGCGACCGGACATGAAGGCGCGGGCATCGGCCTGGCCGCCGCGACTGGCGCACTGCTCGCGGAACTGCTCACCGGCGTGACCCCGCACCTGGACCCAACGCCGTTCCGAGTGGACAGACCGGGGGTGCTCGAATGCGCGTGACCATCGACGGGGTGCCGAGCCAGGCCGCTCAGGGGCAGACCGTGGCAGGCGCGCTCTTGGCCGCCGGTCGCACTTCCTGGCGGACCACGAGGCACGCGGGCAAGCCGCGCGGTGTCTTCTGCGGCATCGGTGTCTGCTTCGACTGCCTGGTCACCGTCAACGGTGTCGCTGACGTGCGCGCCTGCCAACGAGTCCTGGTCGACGGTGACGACATCCGCACGGAGGAACCGTGAGAGTCGTCGTGATCGGAGGCGGTCCGGCGGGTCTTGCTGCTGCCGGGGCCGCGGCCGCAGCAGGCGCGGACACGGTGCTGGTCGACAGCGAGCCGGTGCTCGGGGGCCAGTTCCACCGCGGTCACCCGCAGCGGGTTGACGCAAGAGTTCGCCACCTGGCCAACAGCACGGTCTGGGCCGTAGAGGGCATGCGGCTGCATGTACGTACGGGCCAGGCAGATAGCCCTAGTCGCACCGGCGAGGTCCTTAACGCTGACGCGGTAGTTCTTGCTACCGGCGCACACGACCGCGTAGTGCCGTTCCCAGGCTGGGACCTCCCCGGCGTGTACACGGCTGGCGCAGCGCAAGCGCTTGCCAAGGGCCAGGGCATCGCCATCGGCCAGCGCGTCGTGGTCTCCGGCACCGGCCCGTTCCTCCTTCCGGTCGCCCAGTCGCTCAAAGCGGTGGGTGCCGAGGTTCTGCGGATCTGCGACGCCAACACCGGCTTGGGCTGGCTCGGGCACCCGCGTGCGGCGAGCCCGGCCAAGCTCGCGGAGCTGCTTGGGTACGCCGTTCGGCTAAGAAGCGCGTGGCGACCCCGGACCGCAGTCGTTGCCGCACACGGTGAGGACAAGGTCAACGCCGTCACAGTGGCCAAGCTGAATCCGGACTGGACTATCCGGAGCCAAGAGCGAATCGCGGTTGACGCTGTCTGCGTCGGCCACGGGTTCACCCCACGCCTCGAGTTGGCGGTCACCGCCGGTTGCACACTGGTAGACGGATTCGTTGCCGTAGAACACACCGGCGCTACCTCGGTCCCCGGCTGGTACGCGGCAGGTGAAGTCACCGGCATCGGCGGCGCTGACCTGGCCGCCGCCGAGGGCGAGGTAGCAGGGACGGCAGCAGCTAGAGGTTCACACCCGTCAAGAGCCCTAGCGAAGGTACGCAGCGGCCGCAGGTTCGCCGCTGCTCTAGCCGCCGCCCACCCGATCCGCGCTGGTTGGCATACCTGGCTCACCGACGACACGCTCGTCTGCCGCTGCGAAGAGGTCACGTACAAGGACCTCCGTGCCGCCGTTGACCTAGACGCCGCCGGTACGCGCACTTTCAAGCTGACCAGCAGGGTCGGCCTCGGCCTGTGCCAAGGCCGGACCTGCGGTCGTGCCGCCATCGACATCGCCACCGCCCTCGCCAGCGACCGGCGCACCTTCTTCACCCCAGCTGACCTGCAACGCCGCCCCATCGCCACGCCGCTGCGGCTGGCCGAACTCGCATCCCTGCCAGAGGAGGACCTGTGACCGAGCGTCTCGACGGCGTCATCGTGGCCACTGCCCTGCCCTACACCCCCGACGACGCCGCGCCCGCCGGACTGCGCCCTGACTTGGACCGCTACGCCGAGCACTGCCAGTGGCTGGTCGAGAGCGGTTGCCGGGGCGTTGGCCCCAACGGCTCGCTCGGCGAGTACTCCTCGCTGACCGACGCCGAACGCCGTGAGGTCGCCCGTACCGCGATCGACGCGGTGGGCGACAACGGGATCGTTGTCGTTGGAGTCCACGGAGTCGGTGCGCACCAAGCGAAATACTGGGCCGAGGTCGCGGCCGAGGATGGTGCCCACGGCGTCTTGTGCCTGCCGCCGACGATGTACCGCGCGAACCCCGGTGAGGTCATCGAGCACTTCGCCGCCGTCGCCTCGGTAGGCCTGCCGGTCATGGTTTACAACAACCCGATCGACACCAAGGTGGACCTCACGCCCGCTCTTATGGCTGAGATCGCCCAGATCGACAACGTTGTCGCGGTCAAGGAGTTCTCCGGGGATGTCCGCAGGGTCCTGGAGATTCGCGAAGCAGCACCGGACCTGACCGTGGTCGCAGGCGCGGACGACGTTGTCCTCGAATCGCTGCTGATGGGCGCTACCGGCTGGTTCGCCGGTTTCCCCAACGTCTTCCCCGTCGAGTCCGTCCGCCTCTATGAGCTGGCGCTCCAGGGCAAGGTGGCCGAGGCCCGCGCGCTCTATGAGCCCATGGTCGCCGCGTTCCGTTGGGACTCGCGCACCGAGTTCGTGCAGGCCATCAAGCACAGCATGGACATCGTCGGCCGGTTCGGCGGTCCGTGCCGACCGCCGCGCGGGCCGCTGTCCCCGCAGCAGCTATCGGCGCTAGAGGCCGACATGCGCCGCGCGGTCGACGCCGTGCAGGCGGCCTGACATGCGGTCCACCCGCGTCCTGCACGCGGTCGACTCGCACACCGAGGGCATGCCGACCCGCGTGATCACCGGCGGCGTCGGCGTCATCCCCGGCAGCACCATGGCCGAGCGCCGCGAGTACTTCATGGCCAAGCTCGACCACCTGCGCGAGTACCTGGTCAACGAACCGCGTGGCCACCCCGCCATGAGCGGCGCCATCCTGCAGCCGCCCACCAGGCCGGACGCCGACTGGGGCGTGCTCTACATCGAGGTGTCCGGCTGCCTGCCAATGTGCGGGCACGGCACGATCGGCGTGGCGACGGTGCTGGTCGAGACCGGGATGGTCGAGGTCACCGAGCCGGAGACGGTCATCCGGCTCGACACCCCGGCCGGTCTGGTCGCGGCCACGGTCGCCGTGCGCGACGGTCGGGCGGTATCGGTGACCATCGAGAACGTGCCGTCGTTCGCCGTGGAGCTGGACGCGACCGTCGACGTGCCGGGGCTCGGGGAGGTCCGCTACGACATGGCCTTCGGCGGGAACTTCTACGCGATCCTGCCCATCGCCGAACTCGGCATCCCGTTCGACCGCGCGGAGAAGGACCGGATGCTCACCGCCGGTCTGTCCATCATGGACGCGATCAACGCCGCGAACCGGCCCGTGCACCCGGAGAACCCGGCGTTCGGCGGGTGCAAGCACGTCCAGCTCGTCGAACCGCGACCCGACGGCGGATCGCGGAACGCGATGGTGATCTACCCCGGCTGGTTCGACAGATCCCCCTGCGGTACCGGTACCTCCGCGCGGTTGGCCCAACTCCACGCACGCGGTGAACTCGACCTCGGCCAGGACTACGTCAACGAGTCGCTTCTCGGCACCCACTTCGTCGGCAGGTTGGTGCGGTCGGCGCAGGTAGGCGAGACAGCCGCAGTTGTGCCTACCGTTACAGGGCGCGCCTGGATCACCGGTACAGCGCAGTACATGCTCGACCCCACCGACCCATTCCCTAGGGGGTTCGTCCTGTGAGGATCGTGTCCACTTCGCCGCAGTCACCCGAAGACGTCGTCATCGACGTTCCAGAAGGTGACGCAGTCGGCGCTGTCGCACGCGCTCGTACCGCTCAACGCGAGTGGGCGGCTACCGGCCCTGCCGTTCGTGCGGCTGCTCTAGACGCGATCGCTGACGCGGTGGCCGGATCCGACCTGGCCCAGCTGATCGTGCGGGAGGTGGGCAAGCCCATCACCGAGGCCAAGGGCGAGGTCGCCCGCGCTGTCGCGATCTTCCGGTACTACGCGCAGCAGGCCTACGACCCGATCGGTGAGACCTACCCCGGCGGCCTGTTCCTGACCGTGCGCAGGCCGCGAGGCGTCGCGGGTCTGATCACGCCGTGGAACTTCCCCCTCGCGATCCCGGTGTGGAAGGCCGCGCCCGCGCTCGCCTTCGGCAACGCCGCCGTGATCAAGCCCTCCCCCGACGCCACGGCCTGCGCGCTGCGCCTGGCCGAGCTCGTCGAAGGGCACCTACCGGAGGGCTTGTTCGCGGTCGTGCCCGGCGGCGCGGACGTCGGGACCGCCCTGGTCGACTCGGCCGACGTCGTGTCGTTCACCGGATCAGGGGCGGTCGGCCGCCAGGTGGCCATCGCGGCCGCCGGACGGGGTATCCCGGCGCAGTGCGAGATGGGCGGGCTCTCGGCGGCCATCGTGCTGCCCGACGCCGACCTGGACCGGGCCGCCGCCGACATCGCGTACGCGGCCATGGGCTTCGCCGGGCAGAAGTGCACGGCCACCAAACGGGTGATAGTTGTGGGGTCGGGCACCCGCGACGCGCTCTTGTCCGCCGTGGACGCGCTGCGCATCGGGGACCCGGCCGACCCGACGACCGCCGTCGGGCCGGTGATCAGCGCCGCCGCCCGGGACCGGGTGGTGGCCGCGGGTGGCTCCGCACTGGACGCCGACGGCTGGTTCGTCCGACCCACCCTGGTCGGCCCCGGCACCAGGCTCGACCGCGAGGAGGTGTTCGGCCCCATCGCCACCATCACCGAGGTCGCCGACGCCGACGCCGCGGTCGCGCTGGCCAACGCCACCGACTACGGCCTGGTCACCGCGCTCTACACGGCGGACCTGACCGCGGCGCTGTCCTACGTGGAGCGCTGCGAGTCCGGGCTGGTGAAGGTCAACATGCCGACCGCGGGCGTGGACTTCCACCTGCCGTTCGGCGGCGAGCGCGGCTCCGGCTACGGCGGCAAGGAGCAGGGCAAGGCGGCCGCCGCCTTCTACACCCTCAGCCGCACCGTCCAACTGTCCCGATAGTCCCTGACCAGGTGAAAGAGGTGTTCAGATGAGCGACCGCCCGGCCCGACGCGACCCGTCGAAGTTGGTGGAGGCCGAGGGTTTCCGCGAGTTCGTCCGCGACGACTGGGGCCCGGCCGACCGCACGGTGCACACGGTGCCCGGCGCGGCCGAGGCCGCCGAGGCGCACCGGGCGCGGCTGTCCGCCGCGTTCCCCGGCAAGCGCATCGCGCTGGCCGCGGGCATCGCCCCGACCAGGTCCAACGACACCGACTACCAGTTGCGCGTCGACAGCGACTTCGCCTGGCTCACCAACTGCCACGCCGAGGGCGCGGTCCTGGTGATGAACCCCAACGGCGCGGGCCACGACGCCGTGCTGCACCTGCGCGAACCGGCGGGCCCGGCCGAGCCGGACTTCTTCGCCAGCGCCCGCGACGGCGAGCTGTGGATCGGGGCCGTCCCCGGCCTGGCCGAGTGGTCCGAGGCGCTGCGCGTCGAGTGCCGCCCGCTGGAGGACCTGCCCCGCTCGCTGCGCGGTCAGCTCCCCGAGGTGCTCGCCGCCAAGGGCGTCGACCCGCTGCTCGACGCCCTGGTCGGCGCGCACAGCTCCGAGCTGCGGACCGTCCTCGCCGAACTCAAGCGGATCAAGGACGACTGGGAGATCGGGCAGCTGCGGGCGGCCGTGGACGCGACCTACCTCGGGTTCGAGGACGTCGCCCGCGAGCTGGACACCGCGGTGCGCGGCGGCGGTGAGCGCTGGCTGCAGGGCACCTTCGACCGGCGCGCCCGCACCCTGGGCAACGGCCCCGGCTACACCTCCATCGTCGCCGCCGGTCCGCACGCCCCGGTCCTGCACTGGACCAGGTGCGACGGCCCGGTCGCCGAGGACGGCCTGCTGCTGCTCGACGCCGGTGTCGAGGTCAGCACCCTCTACACCGCCGACGTCACCCGCACCTTCCCGGTCGCGGGCGAGTTCACCGACGCCGAGCGGCGCGTGTACGACCTGGTGCACAAGGCGCACCTGGCGGGCATCGCCGAGGTCAAGCCCGGCCGCGAGTACAAGGCCTTCCACGACGCCTCGATGCGCGTGCTCGCCGAGGGCCTGCACGACTGGGGCCTGCTGCCCGGGTCGGTCGAGAAGTCCCTGGAGCTCAACGGGCAGCACCACCGCCGCTACATCGTGTGCGGCATCGGCCACCTGCTCGGCATGGACGTGCACGACTGCGCCAGGGCCAGCGCGGCGGCGTACCACGAGGGCACCCTGGAACCGGGCATGGCGCTGACCGTCGAACCGGGCCTGTACTTCCACCCGAACGACCTCACCGTGCCCCCGGAGCTGCGCGGCGTCGGCGTGCGCATCGAGGACGACCTGGTGGTCACCGCGACCGGCGCCGACGTGATCTCCGACGCGCTGCCCATCACGGCGGACGGGATCACCGAGTGGGTCCGGCAGCGGCGGGGGTAGCCTCGAGTCCGCTGTAGACAGGGGAGATGAAGGAGGGACGTCGTGACAGACCACGACGAGCGTCCAGAGGGGACCGGGAAGCACGCGGCACCGGAAGGGGCCGAGCGACACCCGTTGATCGACCTGTCCCGTGACCCGAACCCGGGCAAGCCGGACCACGCGGCCCCCGAGGAGGACTGAGCCGGGGGTGACCGACCCGCGTCGAACAGGTGTTTGAACGAACCGCGCCCAGGGTGCAGTATGGGCGCCATGCGAACACCTGATCGAGAGACGCGCGGGTCGGTCGCCCTGCTCGCCGCCCGGTTGACCGAGGCCGCCGCGCTCGGGCCGGGTGCCGCTCTCGACCGGGTCGACCAGGTGGCCGCGCACGGCGCCGACCTGGCCACCGCCGCGTCCGCCGCCTCGCTGTCGCGCGCGCTCGAGCTGCTCTGGCAACGCGGCTGGCTTCCGGGGGAGGCCGTCGCCGCCGTCCCGAAGCAGCTGACCGGGCTGATCACCGCCGCCATCGGCCACGAGTGCCGTCGCTACCCGGCGAGCCGCCTGCACCCGACGTGGCGCAGCCAACTCGCCTCGTTGGATGCCACCCCGCTCGCGCTGGCCTCGCCGCTGGTTCCCGCGTTGTGCCTGGTCGTCGAGCTGGTCGGGGGGCTGATGGCGCTGCCGCAGCTGCCCAGGATCGTCCCCGGACCGTGCGAGTCCGACGCGCCCACCGGCAGGTCAGGCGTCGACCCGCGGGTGATGGCGAAGGTCCGCGGCCTGCTGACCAAGGCCGAGTCGACCCCGTTCGCCGCCGAGGCCGAGGCGCTGTCCGCCAAGGCCCAGGAGCTGATGTCCCGGTACGCCTTCGAGCAGGCCGTCACCACCGCGGACCACCCCCAGCAGGCCACCGCCCGCCGCCTGTGGCTCACCGGCCCCTACCAGGCCCCCAAGGCCCAACTCGTCGACGCCGTGGCCACCGCCAACCGCTGCCGCTCCGTCTTCTACCCCCGCCTCGGCTGCGTCGGCCTGGTCGGCCACGACACCGACCTGGAGATCACCGAACTCCTCGCGACGTCCCTGGCCACCCAGTCCACCCGGGCCCTCACCCACGCCCCCGGCCGCACCCGCGCCTACCGCCACGCCTTCCTCGTCGCCTACGCCCACCGCGTCCACCAACGCCTCCTCACCGCCACCGCCACAGTCCGCCCCACCTCGACCGCCCTGGTCCCCGTCCTCACCTCCCGAGAAGCCGCAGTCGACGCGAAGTTCACCGCCCTCTTCCCCGGCATCCGCACCCGCCGCACCACCGCCACCAACCCCTCCGGCTGGCAAGCAGGCCTAGCCGCCGCCGACCAAGCCGACCTCCACCCCCACCGCCGCGTAGCCAGCTGACGCGAGGTCTATGTCGACGACTCTTGACCTGGCTAGCGCAGGTCGTCGACTAGGCCTGCGGTGTCCTCTTGGGACTTACCGGCGGCTGCGCGTTGGGCCATTAGGTCGAAGTACGGCATAAGAAGCCGCGGGTCGACGCCTTGGCTCTTAGCCGTGTCGACGAAGGTGGGGATACCTGCGGCCTGCATGCCTAGGTTTGAGGTGACGTTGGTGGTGTAGTCGCCGGTGGTTAGGCGGTGGGCGAGGTCGTGGGCGGAGCCGGTTGTCGTGGTGATCCAGTCGACGAGTAGTGGTGCGAATGTGGTTGGGTCGATGTCCTCCGCGCGTAAGAGGGCGAAGGCGTGTGTGACGCCTGCCAGCATTCCGTACATGCCGGACAGCAAGGCCACGTCGTAGAGCGCCGCGTGGCCGGGGTCCTCGCCGACGTAGTGGATGCGGGCGGGTACTGCGAGGACGTCGCGGTGGTCGTCCACGACCGCGGGGGAGCCGCTGTAGAAGACGAACGCGGCGGGTGTGCCGATCATCGGGGGTACGGCCATGATCCCGCCGTCGAGGAACCGGGCGCCGCGTTCGGTGGCCCACGTCGCGCGGTCGCGGCTCTGTTCTGGGGTGCTGGTGGTGAGGTTGACCAGGTCCTTGCCGGTCAGGTCCACGTCGTCGAGCACCGTGGTGACCGAGTCGTCGTCCAGCAGGCACGTGACGACCAGCTGGTTCGCGGCTACTGCCGCTGCTGCGGTGTCGGCGTCTTCGGGTGACTTGCGGGTGCGGTTCCAGACGGTCGGCTTGATGCCCGCCGCGCGCCAGGATTGTGCGATCGCGGTGCCCATGGTGCCGAGTCCGAGGAGGGTGACTGCCATGCGCCCAGGCTGGTCCGGGCGTCTTCGCTGATCAAGTACGCACTTTGAAGTGGGTGCGCGCCCTGGCCGTCGTGGGGCACTCTGGAGGCATGGCCACCACGCCCCGCCCCGGCGCCCACCACTGCGGCATCGACGCGGCCATGGACGTCATCGGCGGCAAGTGGAAGGTCCTCATCCTGTGGGCCCTCAACGACCACCCGCGCCGCTTCGGCGACCTCCGCCGCAACCTGCCCGGCATCACGGAGAAGGTCCTCACCGACCACCTCCGCGAACTGGAAGCCGACGGCATCGTCGACCGCCAGGCCCACCCGGTGACCCCACCCCACGTCGAGTACTCCCTCACCCCCCTCGGCCACTCCCTCAACACCGCCCTGGCCCCCCTCGGCGACTGGGGTCGGGAACACGTCCTCAACGCCTGACTCAGGAAAGATTCCGTCGATCGGGTGAGGAATTGCCCGCCTGCGGCAATCCGGGGGTTCGGCCACGCGACCCGACAGCACGCGGCCCAGCGGGTGTTCGCGCTGGTGGGAGCCTGTGAGGACCCCGGTTTTGGCTGGCCGGACGGCCGTCCGGTATCCTCTCCGGCGGAGGATTCGCATAGTGGCCTAGTGCGCACGATTGGAAATCGTGTTGGGTGTTAAAACCCTCGGGGGTTCAAATCCCCCATCCTCCGCCACAGGAGCGCCGGTCACCGTTGGGTGGGCGGCGCTTCGGGCGTTCAGTGCAGGGTCGCGCGCATCTCCTCGGCTAGTTGGTCGAGGCGGGGGGAGACGCCTTCGACTCGGTCGAGGGCGCTGTGCAGGTTTTCCTGCATGAGGTCGGAGACCCGGTCGTACTGCTCGGTCTGGACCCGGTCGCGGGCGCGGTCGAGGCTGTTGTGCAGGACTTCCAGGTAGGGGAACTTGCCGCGCAGCACGGGATCTGTGTAGAGGCTGCGGACGGTCGGGGCGAAGCCGCCATTGGCGAACAGTTCCTCTTGCTCGTTCTCCTCGGTGTAGAAGCGGATGAAGTCGCGGGCGGTCTGCTGGTGTTGGGAGCAGGGCGAGATGGCCAGGTTCCAGCCGCCGAGGGCGCTGGGGCCGGGGAGGGTGGTCACGCCGACGGCGTTGGCCACCGGGGAGTCCGGGGCGGTGACCTTCGGGTAGGCGTACGGCCAGTTGCGCATGAACAGGGCCTTGCCCGCCTGGAAGTGCTCGCGGCTGCGTTCCTCGTTGAACCCGGTGGCCGCGCGGGGGATCCAGCCGTCGCGCAGGCCGCGGGCGAGCATCTCGACGCCCTGCTTGGCCTGGGGGGAGTTGATGGTGATCGCGCCGTCGGTGGTTAGGTCGCCGCCGTTGGCCCAGATCGCCTCTAGGGCGTTGACGGTAAGACCCTCGTACCGCGAAAGCTGCCCTACGTAGCCGTCTATGTCATAGATGGGCATCAGCTTGGTGGCGATCGCGATGAGTTCGTCCCAAGTCTTCGGTGGACTGAGTCGCTGCTCGTCGAGATAGTCCTTGCGGTAGAAGAGGAGCCCCGCGTCGGTGCGCGCCGGTATCGCGTAGAGCTTGCCGTCGACGGTGGCGTTCTGGACCGGAACGTGGAGGAACTTGCCCATGTCGAACTCCGTTGGGTCCAACGGCAACAGGTAGTCCGCCCTGGCGAACTCTGCGGTCCACACAGCGTCGACCGCCATGACGTCGTTGCACCTACCGCGCGCGCCGGGCAGTGCGCCGTCTTGGGCTGCGGCGACCAGTGACGCCCGGTGTGAGTCGGAGGACGATGACTGCTCGACGAACGTCACCCGTTCCTTGATGCCACGGCGGTTGTTCCAGCGGTCCACCAACCGTTTCACCTGCGTGTCCAGAGTTGTGTCCCGGCCGTCGACGAAGGTGATCGGACCTCTGGCGTGGACGCGGTCGTCGATGGCGCGGCCGGTGGTGCACGCGCCCGCGGCCACGAAAACCACCGCTAGGCTTGTGCAGAGGAGCTTCTTCATCCTTACCTCCAAAGCCCTATCGCGACCAGGTTGGCCAATCGCGCGGCGTCCGTCTCCACGGAAGCCAGGTCTATGCACCTGCCAGCCGCCGCCGTCGCGATGTCGGTGAGGCCTGCGGACCGGCACGCGCCCGCGAGCAGGTTGATCACAAGAAGCCGCGTCGGCCGTGGGCCTTGCCCGGCTACTTTTGCCTTCAACGCGGGCATGTCCGCCTGGCTCACGTCGGCGGTAGCGGAGTCAGTGACTATGACGAGGAGGTCCGTACCATCGGCAGTCCGGTCTGCCCGCAGTCGATCCATACCCGCCACTATGGCTCCGTAGACATCGGAGTTGCCTGCGGTAAGAGGAAAGTCGGGCCGTGCGGCCTTCCGGATGGCGCTGGTCTGACCGGTTCCCAGCGGCACAACGTCTTCGGCAGTCCTACCGAAGGCCAGCAACCCGACCTCGTCGGTGTCCCCGAACTCCTGGAGCAACCGGCGCACCAGTTCGGTCGCGGTCTGGACCCGGTTGCCCCGCTGGAACGGCGCGCCCATCGTCTGCCCGACGTCCACCGCGAACAACACCCGGGGGTGCGTGCTCCCCGCGACCGCCGCGCTCTCCACCTCGTCGAACGCGGACTCGGGGCTGACCGGCAGCGGCCTCGGCAGCGCGGGCACCTGTCCCTCGTCGCGCCCGATGTGCCCGCCGGGGTCGCGGAAACCGGAGTTGCGCAGGTCGGCGGCCGCCGACGGGCTCATCAGGTACTCGTAGAACCGGTCGATCACCTGGCGGCGCTGGTGGTGCTCCGGTCGGTCGGTCCAGCGCACGACCACGAACGGGTAGTCCTGGACCGGCGAGTCGGTCCGCAGGTACAGCGGCGTCAGGGCTTCCGGCCGCGCCGTCGCGGAGCAGTCGCTGCCCAGTTGCCTGCCCCGGTTGTAGTCGATGACGGCCTTCTCCGACACCAGCGCGGCGAGCTGACCGGGGTTGGCGCGGATGGTGCACAGCAGGCTCCCGCTGTCGCGGTTGGGCGCGAACGGGATCTCCCGCTCGGCGCCGTGCACGAGGCGCGGTACCGACTCCGCGCTCATCACCTGCGGTGTGAGCTGGGGCTGGTCCAGGCGGTAGCGGAAGTACGCGATCGTCGCCAGCATCCCCGCGCTCGACGACCGCGGGTCGGGCCTGCTGAACCCGCCCCGGCTGCTCGCCGCCTGCACGACGGACTGCCAGGTCACCCACTGGCCGCCGACGGGGCGCAGCGCGTCGACCACCGACTTCGGCGCGGCGAGGACGATCGGCGACCGCGCGATGCCCGGTCGTTGCTCCAGCGTCGCGCCGATCCCCGGCACCTTCGCGAGCCTGGCCGCGACGTGGTCTATGTCGACGGTCGAATCGGGCACCCACACGTGCGGTTCCGGCCCGTGGTCACGCAGGTCGTTGCCGCCGGACCAGCCTTGGCCGAGCGCGTCGACCGCGCCGCCGTAGGTGTCGGCCATGACCAGCACCCGGGCTTGCCTGCACTTGTTCTCATCGGCTTGATAGGACGTCCGCTCGAAGTTCAGCGCGAGAAGTCGTAGCGCGGGCGCCATCTCCGTCGACGTGAGCACGTTGAGCTGTACGGGATTCGCGCACCTGGTGTCAGGGGCCGCCGCACCCGCCAAGAGGTTGGTCGTGGGTGCGAGCAGCAGCAGCGACGTGAGCACGACCGCCTGCCACCTCGGCCGAGGTAGCTGGACCTTGGGCAGTTTGGGCAACTGCACCGCAGGTAGGCGAAGAGACGGTTTTGCTCTTACCGGGCGCGGGGAGTCGGGCGTGCAGATCCACGTCGTGGTCTTGGTTTCCTTCTGCCGCACGGTGTAAGAGCGGTAGATCGCCGGGTTTGCGGCAGGCTGGTGCTTCACGACGTGCTCGAAGAACCAGCCTGACACCGCTATGGCGAGCACGCCGGAGGAGTCGGCGAGCACATCGCGAAGAGGCTGGGAGTCCAGCAGCCGGAACGCGTGGTCGAGGTCCCTGCCGTGCTTGCCGTTGTCGTCGGTGCCGACTTCACCGGCGTGTACGACAACTCTTAGCCGTATCTGCGTCTCTGGCCCGTGGTCGGCGTTGTGCTCGCGCAACGCCGCTGCCAACTCGTGCGGTAGCGACGCCACCAACTCGCCCTTGGGTACGTCCGGGACGAGCAGGAACAGGCCGTCGCCGCGGTCCTCGTGGTAGCCCCACGGGAGTCTTGCTCTGTCCAGCGCGCGGTGCAGGGCCGCATAGAGGCCGTCCCTGACCACTTTCTGGTGTCGGTCGGTTCGCCGAACGTCGCCGTAGCTCTCGACGTCGACGGCGAGGATGCTCGTGTGCTTGTCCGCCGGTTGGGACACGCCCTGCTCCCGTTGGGTCGCCCTCAGGGCGTACAGGGTACCGCCGCCAAGCGGGCAACCGTGGGCTGAATCACACCCCAACCGGGCAGTTGTCCAGGTGTTGTCCGGTGCGGCAGGCGGGAGTCCTGCCCCGGCGGCGGTGGCGCGGGCCGTGTCCCGCTACACTTGCCGAGGACCCCGCGCGGTGTTCATCTCGCGAACCTCCCCAGGGCCGGAAGGCAGCAAGGATAAGCGGGCTCTGGCAGGTGCGCGGGGTCCCCTTTCGTCTCTTACGCCGCCTGCGCCGGTGCCAGTCCCACGATCTCGGCCACCCGCTCGTAGCTGCGCACCCGGTCCGCGTGGTCGAACACGCTCGTGGTGATCATCAGCTCCTGCACCCCGGTCCTGGCCAGCAGGTCATCGATGCGCGCCCGCACCGTCTCCGGCCCGCCGACGATCTGGCTGGACATCCGCTCCGCGATGAAGTGCCGGTCCAGGTCGGTGTACGGGTACGCGGCGGTCTCCTCCGGTGAGGGCAGGCGCCCCGGCGACCCCTTGCGCAGCTGGAGGAACTGCAGCGCGGCGGGCTCAGCCAGGCGCACCGCGGTCTCGTCGTCCTCCGCGCAGACCACGTTCACCGCGATCATCGAGTACGGCTGGGACAAGACGGCCGACGGCTTGAACTTCTCCCGGTACAGCTCTAGCGCCGGGAGCGTGTTCTCCGAGCTGAAGTGGTGAGCGAACGCGAACGGCAGTCCGAGGTACCCGGCCGCTTGGGCGCTGTAGCCGCTGGAGCCCAACAACCAGATCGTGGGCTGGTTGCCCAATGCGGGTACGGCCGTGACCCCGTTCGAGTCACGACCGGTGAAGTAGTTCGCCAACTCGATGAGCTGTTCGGGGAAGTCGTCCGCCGACAGCGAACCCTCCGTGCGCCGCAGCGCCCGCGCCGTCACCTGGTCCGTGCCGGGCGCCCGCCCGATGCCCAGGTCGACCCGACCCGGGTGCAGCGCCTCCAGCATGCCGAACTGCTCGGCCACCACCAGCGGCGCGTGGTTGGGCAGCATCACCCCGCCGGAGCCGACGCGGATGTGCTCGGTGGCCATGGCGATGTGCGCGAGCAGCACCGCGGGCGCGGAGCTGGCGATGCCCGGCATGTTGTGGTGCTCGGCGACCCAGTACCGGTGGTACCCGAGCCGCTCGGTGGTCCTGGCGAGGTCGAGGCTGTTGCGCAGCGCCGTGGTCTCCGATGAGCCACTGGCCACCGGGGCGAGGTCGAGGACCGAGTACGGGATAGGCACGTACCGACCAACGCGGCCGGGGGCGGTCGGATTCCCGGGGTGTCGGTGCCGACCGGTAGTGTCGCGGCGTGGCGCTCGCCCTCTACCGCAAGTACCGGCCGGCGACCTTCGCCGAGGTCGTCGGACAGGAACACGTCACGATCCCGCTGCGCACGGCGCTGGCGGCGGGTCGGGTCAACCACGCCTACCTCTTCTCCGGGCCGCGCGGCTGCGGCAAGACCTCCAGTGCGCGCATCCTGGCCAGGTCGCTCAACTGCGCCAAGGGGCCGACCGACGAGCCGTGCGGCGTGTGCGACTCGTGCATCGGGCTCGCCCCCAACGGCCCCGGCACGGTCGACGTCGTCGAGCTCGACGCGGCCAGCCACGGTGGTGTCGACGACGCCCGCGAGCTGCGCGACCGGGCCTTCTTCGCCCCGGCGAACTCCCTCTACCGGGTGTTCATCGTCGACGAGGCGCACATGGTCACCACCCAGGGCTTCAACGCGCTGCTCAAGATCGTCGAGGAGCCGCCGGAGCACCTCGTCTTCATCTTCGCGACCACCGAGCCGGACAAGGTGCTGCCGACCATCCGGTCGCGGACCCACCACTACCCGTTCCGGCTGATCCCGCCCAGCTCCATGCGCGAGCTGCTGGAGCGCAACTGCGCCGCGGAGAACGCCAAGGTCGAGCCTGCGGTCTTCCCGCTGGTCATCCGGGCGGGCGGCGGTTCGGCCCGCGACACCCAGTCGGTGCTCGACCAGCTGCTCGCCGGTGCGGGCCCCGAGGGCGT
The DNA here is from genome assembly GCF_024171945.1 of Actinokineospora globicatena. Classification (GTDB taxonomy): domain Bacteria; phylum Actinomycetota; class Actinomycetes; order Mycobacteriales; family Pseudonocardiaceae; genus Actinokineospora; species Actinokineospora globicatena. Next base: position 770,787 of record NZ_JAMTCR010000002.1, on the reverse strand, counting down.
CACCTACGAGCGCGCGGTGTCGCTGCTCGGCGTGACCGACGTGGCCCTCATCGACGACATGGTCGACGGTCTCGGCGCTGGCGACGCGTCGGCGGTCTACAGCACGGTCGACCGCTTGGTCGAGGCCGGTCACGACCCGCGCCGCTTCGCCTCCGACCTGCTTGACCGGCTGCGCGACCTGGTTCTGATCCGCGCGGTGCCGGACGCGGCCACCCGGGGTCTGGTCAACGCGCCGGAGGACGAACTCGGCCGCATGGTCGGGCAGGCCGAACGGCTCGGCGCCGCCACCCTGGCCCGGTACGCCGAGATCGTGCACACCGGACTGGTCGAGATGCGTGGTGCTACCGCGCCCAGGCTGCTGCTAGAGCTGTTGTGCGCCCGGATGCTCCTACCTGGAGCGGTGCCAACGGACGCGGCGGCCGACTCGGCTGTCTTGCAGCGCTTGGAGCAGATGGAGCGCAGGCTCTCCGCCGCGCCCGTCGCCGACGCCCCGGCCCGCCCGGTCGCGACTCGACCGTCCCAGCGCGCCGCCGAGCCCGCGCAGCCCGCCCGCCCCGCGCAGCCGGCGCGCACCCCGGAGCCTGCCCCCGAGCCCCCGCGAGCCGCGGAACCGCCGCGAGCCCCCGAGCCCGCGCGGACTCCTGCGCGTGCCCCGGAACCTGTGCGGACGCCCGAGCCGCCGCGTGCCGCCGAGCCCGCACCTGAGCCCGTGCCCGAACCCGCGCCGCAGCCGGTCGAGCCAGGCGCCCCGGGCGCGCTGGACGCCGCCGCCATCCGCCGCGTCTGGCCGGAGCTGCTCACGGTCGTCCGCTCGACCAGCCGCAGCACCGAGGCGATGCTGACCAACGCGACCGTCCAGTCGGTCGAGGGCGAGACCGTGGTGATCGCGCACCCCGCCGCCCCGCTGGCCCGCCGCCTCGGCGACCCGCGCAACGCCGACGCCATCGCCCAGGCCCTGGGCACCGTCCTCGGCGGACGTTGGCAGGTCCGCTGCGTGCACGCCGAGCCAGGCGCGGCCGCGCAGGCACCCCGCCCGGCGCGACCGGCCGCGGAGCCCGCCCGCAGCTACGAGCCGCCCCGGCGCCAGGTCCAGCCACCGGCCACCGCCACACCGGCCGACGAGATCCCCCCGCCCGAGCCGCCGGAGCCCGATCTCCCGCCGGAGCCGGAGGACGAAGAGGAGATGATGGCCCAGGCGGCCGTCAAGCCGGACCCCAACGACGCCTCGACGCGTCAGCAGGACCCGGAGGCCGTCATGCTCAAGCTCCTCGCCGACACCCTCGGCGCGCGCCCGGTCGAGTAGGTCAGGACACCCGCACCTGGCGGACGGCCGCGGATTCCGCCTGCACCACGGCGTTCTCCCCGGTGGCCGTGCGCAGCGCCACGGTGCGCGAGTCGGGGGACCAGAGGAAGTCCGCGATCTCGCCGTCGATCGTCGCGGAGCGGAGGAACCGGCCGTTGTCGGCCTGGTAGAACGACAGCTCGTTGCCCACGGCCACCGCCACCCGGCGCCCGTCCGGCGCGGTCCAGCCCTGGGCGGTCGGGTCGAGCGACACCACCAGCGGGTGCCAGCTCTCGCTGGCCACGTCGTAGCGGACCACGCGGGCCGACTCGGCCTCGTACTCCACCGCCGTCAACCGCGTGGAGTCCGGCAGCCAGCGCAGGTTCACCCGTCCGCGGGTCGCGGGTTCGGGGGAGATCAGCCGGACGTGGTCATCCTCGGTGACCGGCATGGTGTCGACCAGGACCAGCTTGCGGGGCAAGCGAATCGCGATGTAGCGGCTGTTGGGGCTGACCGCCGATTCGATGACAGCGCCGCCGCGGTCGTAGACGGCCTGCTCCTCGCCCACGAGGACGTTGCGGATGACAACGCTGTAGAGCAGCCGGTGCTTCCTGTTGGTGCGGTACACGATCCGGCCGGGTAGGACGCCGAGGAGCTCGTTGGCGTGGTCGGCCGAACCGACCAGCGGGGTGAGCTTGCCGCCCACCCGGACCAGCGACAGCCGCGCCGGGGTCCCGTGCTGCACCACGACTTTGCGCTCGCCGGGCAGGTACCGCGCGGTGGTGGCCTCGGGGACCACCGCCAGCTCCCGGCTCTTGCCCTTGGCGTCGACCTCGACCAGGCGGACCTGGTCGGCATCGGACAGCGCGATCAGCAACCGCTCCTGCTCGTCGACGTCGAGCACCCGCATCCCGGACATGATCTCCACCTTGTCACAGGAGAGTCAGCCCAGGTACCCGAGGACCCCGTTCGCGATCGCGTCTGCATAGCGCTGCCTGCCCGCCGCACTCGATAGGACTGCCGCCTCCGCCGGGTCGCGCATGTTGCCGCACTCGACGAGCGCCGCGGGACGGGTCGACAGGTTCAACCCGCCGAGGTCGTCGCGCGGGGACAGGCCCTGCTTCCCGATGTAGGTGGACGTCGCCAGACCGGCCGCGACCATGCCGTCGCGCAGGGACCTGGCCAGCCGCAGCGACGGCTCGCCCTGGGCGTCGTTGAGCGGGGGAGCCGAGTAGGCGATGTGGAAGCCGTGGGCTCCCGCCGTGGTCGAGCCGTCCGCGTGCAGCGACACCACGGCGTCCGCGCCGGAGTCGTTGCCGATCGCCGCGCGCCGGTCGACGCAGGGGCCGACACCCGTGTTGTCCGGCCTGGTCAGCACTACCTTGACGCCGCGCGCGGTCAACGCGTCACGCACCCTCATGGCTAGATCCCAGGTGAAGGCGTGCTCGGCGTAACCGTTCCCGGTAGCGGTACCGGTGGTGTTGCACGGCTTGGACCGACCCCTACCCGCCGGGACCAGCCGGTTGATCTCGGCCGCGTGGCTGGCATTGCCGCCGTTGTGCCCCGGGTCGAGCACTACGACCTTGCCACCGGGAACGGCCTTCACCGGCTTGGTGGTCGTGGTCGGCGCCTTGGTCGTGGTGGTGGTGGTCGTGGTTGTAGATGGTGGCGGAGTCGTAGTCGACGTAATAGAGGTAGTAGTCGTGGTGGTCGTTGGGGCTACCGAAGTGGTCCCCAAGGTCTGCGCTGGAACGGGCTCCTCCCCGCCGCAAGCAGACAGCACAACAGCGAGCACACAGCCGAACGCCAGTCCGGCACGTCGTCTCAGCACGGGCCCACGATGCCACAGTGCGCGGCCCTCTAAGCTGGGTATGGCACCAACCCAAGACGAGAGGGGCCGCGGTGTTTCCCGGAGGCGGCGCACCCGACATGCAGGCGATCCTGGCGCAGGCGCAGAAGATGCAGGAACAACTGCTCTCCGCCCAGCAGGAACTGGCCGACGCCGAGGTCACCGGCACCTCCGGTGGTGGTCTGGTGACCGCGACGGTGTCCGGTGCCGGTGAGCTCAAGGCCCTGGTGATCGACCCGAAGGTGGTCGACCCGGACGACACCGAGACGCTGGCCGACCTGGTCGTCGCCGCGGTGCGGGACGCGGGCAACAACGCCCAGCGCCTGGCCGAGGAGAAGATGGGTCCGCTCGCGGGCGGGCTCGGCGGCGGCGGCCTCGGCCTGCCGGGGCTGTGAGGGACGGGTGTACGAGGGACCGGTCCAGGATCTGATCGACGAGCTGGGCAGGCTGCCCGGGGTCGGTCCCAAGAGCGCCCAGCGGATCGCCTTCCACCTGCTGGCCGCCGAACCGGCTGATGTCGGCCGGTTGCAGGACGCGCTGCAGAAGGTCAAGGAGGGCGTCGTCTTCTGCGACGTCTGCGGCAACGTCTCCGAGGAGACCACCTGCCGCATCTGCCGCGACGCGCGCCGGGACCCGACCGCGGTGTGCGTGGTCGAGGAGCCCAAGGACGTGCTCGCGATCGAGCGCACCCGCGAGTTCAAGGGCCGCTACCACGTGCTCGGCGGCGCGCTGGACCCGCTCTCCGGCGTCGGACCCGAGCAGCTGCGCATCCGGCAGCTGCTGTCGCGGATCTCCGCCCAGGAGATCACCGAGGTCATCCTGGCGATGGACCCGAACACCGAGGGCGAGGCGACCGCCACCTACCTGGTGCGGATGCTGCGCGACTTCCCCGGCCTGACCGTCACCCGGCTCGCCTCCGGCCTGCCGATGGGTGGCGACCTGGAGTTCGCCGACGAGCTGACCCTGGGCAGGGCGCTGTCCGGCAGGCGAACGGTTTAACTGTCCACAGAGGATGCAGTGATCGTCTTGAGCTCGCAATACTGTGGATGACTGGGAACGGGATAGGGGTCATCCGGCAGGGGTGAAGGCCGTCGCCGCCGCCGTTCGCGCCACCGCACCGAGGCTCGGCGGGGTCCGGTTGGTCGCCATCGATGGTCCATCCGGCTCGGGGAAGAGCACCTACGCCGCCGCGCTGGCGGCCCACTTGCCCGATTCCTGGCTCGTCTCTACCGACGACTTCGCGACCTGGGACGACCCGATCGCGTGGTGGCCGAGGCTGGAAACCGGTGTATTCCACCCGCTCGGGGCAGGGCGACCCGGTCGATACCGCCGAACACAGTGGGTGAACGGCGAGCCGGTGCCCGGCGACTGGGTCGACGTCCCGGTGCCCGCGACGCTGCTGGTCGAGGGGGTCTCCTCGGGCCGCAGATCGATCACGCCGTCACTGTCCGCGCTGATCTGGTGCGAGCTCGCCGACCCCGTGCGCCGCCTGGAACGCGCGGTCGCCCGCGACGGCGCCGCCGCGCGGGCGGAACTGCTGCGCTGGCAGGCATTCGAGGCGGGCTGGTACGCCGTCGACGGGACCGCGGGGCGCGCGACGATCATGGCGTCCGTGTGACCGGTCACGTCCCTCGTCCGTCCGTTCAGCGGACAAATCCGGGCCGAGTCTCACTCTGCGTGTCTTTTCAGTCGCGTACCGGTGATTCTGTGTATGGCAGTTGGCCGGATCGTGACCTCCCGTAGCTAAGGGATGGTGATCTGAGCGGCTATGGTCGGCCACCACACGGTGAGATCCCGGAGTCAGTGAACCGGACACGAGGAGTGCGTGATGGCTTACCAGCGATCCGCGCGAACCGGTCGACCGGACGGCAACACGAGCCGCCCACGATCTGTCGCGCAGTCGCCCGGACGGGGACGGTCGGCGGCATGACGGCTCCTCCAGAGGTCACCGGCTCTGCCGCGGAAGCGGACCCGGAGGCCGCGCTCAAGGGCGTGAGCAAGAAAGCGATCCAGGGGCGTTCGCTCGGTCAGATCGCGTGGATGCGGCTCAAGCGGGACAAGGTCGCGATCGCCGGTGCGATCGTCATCGCCCTGCTGATCCTGGTCGCGATCGCCGCTCTGCTGCTCGACCGCGTCTTCGACGTGGTGCACCCCAACGACTTCCACCAGGACCTGATCGACACCGAGTTCGGCACGCTGGCCCCGAAGGGCACCTTCGGCGGCATGTCGCTCGACCACCCGCTCGGCGTCGAACCGGTCAACGGCCGCGACATGCTGGCCCGCATCTTCGCCGGGTCTTGGATCTCGCTGCTGATCGCGACGCTGGCCACGCTGCTCTCGGTGGTCATCGGCACCACCATGGGGATCATCGCGGGCTACTTCGGCGGCTGGGTCGACACGCTGATCAGCCGGTTGATGGACGTCTTCCTCGCCTTCCCGCTGCTCGTCTTCGCGATGGCGCTGGTCGGCGTGCTGCCCGACACCGCGTTCGGCCTCTCCCCGGAGATGGTCCGGATCGGCCTGCTGACCTTCATCATCGGCTTCTTCAACTGGCCCTACATCGGCCGCATCGTGCGCGGGCAGACGCTGTCGCTGCGCGAACGGGAGTTCGTCGACGCCGCCCGCAGCCTCGGCGCGCGCGGACCGTACATCCTGTTCCGCGAACTGCTGCCCAACCTCGTCGCGCCGATCCTGGTCTACGCGACGCTGCTGATCCCGACGAACATCCTGTTCGAGTCGGCTCTGTCGTTCCTCGGAGTCGGTATCAACGCGCCGACCGCGACCTGGGGCGGAATGCTCTCGGACGCGTCGCGCTACTACACGATGCCGCACTTCATGCTCTGGCCCGGTCTCGCCATCTTCGTGACCGTGCTCGCGTTCAACCTGTTCGGCGATGGCCTGCGCGACGCGCTCGACCCCCGTGCCCGATAGGTGAGTTGTAGTCCCGGAATTGCTCCTGGAAGAAAGGGTGCAACAGCACAATGAACAGCAAGCGCTTGGTAACCGCGGTCGCCGCGGGCGCGGCTGTCGTTATGGGGCTGTCCGCCTGTGGTGGCGGAACGAGCTCCAACGGCGGCAGCACCGGGGGCAACGGGGGCGCAAACACCCCAGCCTTCAACGCGGCCATGACGACCATCTTCAACCCTTCCGACAAGAAGGGCGGTACGGTCCGGGTCGCCAACGCCGGTACGTGGGACTCCCTCGACCCGGGTGAGACCTACTACGGCTACTCCTGGAACTTCCTGCGGACCTACGCCCGGTCGCTGGTGATGTTCAAGCCCGCGCCCGGCGACGGCTCCTCCGAGCTGGTGCCCGACCTCGCCGAGAAGCTGGGCGAGCCGAGCGACGGCGGCAAGACCTGGACCTACAAGCTCCGCAAGGGCGTGAAGTTCGAGGACGGCACCGAGGTCACGTCCAAGGACGTCAAGTACGCGGTGCTGCGCTCGACCGACAAGGAGACCTTCCCCAACGGTCCGGCGTACTTCGAGGGCTACCTCAACCTGCCCGACGGCTACAAGGGCCCGTACAAGTCCAAGGACGTCAACACGGACTCGGCCATCGAGACCCCGGACGACCAGACGATCATCTTCCACCTGAAGCAGCCCTTCGGTGGGTTCGACTACTTCGCGATGATGCCGCAGACGGCCCCGGTCCCCGAGGCCAAGGACACCGGCGCGAAGTACAAGGAGCACGTCATCGCGACGGGCCCCTACAAGTTCGAGAAGAACGAGATCGACAAGGGCTTCACCCTGGTCCGCAACGACAAGTGGGACGCGTCGACCGACCCGAACCGCAAGGCGCTGCCGGACAAGTACGAAGTCACCATGAACGTCAACGCCGACGACATCGACAACCGGCTCATCTCCGGTGACCTCGACATCGACATCACCGGCACCGGCGTCCAGCCCGCCTCGCTGAGCCGCGTGCTCGGCGACCCGGCCCTCAAGGCCAACGCGGACAACCCGTCCTCCACCCGCCTCTGGTACACCAGCGTGTCGCCCACCGTGGCCCCGCTGGACAACAAGGCGTGCCGCGAGGCCATCCAGTACGCGACCGACCGCACCGGCTACCAGACCGCTTACGGCGGCTCGTTCTCCGGCGGCGACATCGCGACCAACCTGCTCCCGCCGCAGATCCCGGGTGCGAGCAAGTTCGACCTGTACCCGGCCGGTGCCGACAACAAGGGTGACGTCGAGAAGGCCAAGGCGAAGCTGCAGGAGTGCGGCCAGCCCAACGGCTTCGAGACCAACATCGCCTACCGGGCCGAGCGCCCGAAGGAGAAGGCGGCCGCTGAGGCGCTGCAGCAGTCCCTCGGCCGGGTCGGCATCAAGCTGACGCTGAAGGCCTTCCCGCAGGGTGACTACTTCTCCCAGTTCGCTGGCAACCCGCCCTACGTCAAGGCGAACAACCTGGGTCTGGCCCTCAACGGCTGGCAGGCCGACTGGTCCGACGGCTTCGGCTTCCTGTCGCAGATCGTCGACAGCCGGGTCATCCGCGAGACCGGTGGCTCGTCCAACGTCTCCGTGCGCATCCCCGACGTCGACAAGCTCCTCGACGAGGCGATCGGCGAGACCGACAAGTCCAAGCGCGAGGCCGACTGGGGCGCCATCGACAAGCGCGTCATGGAAGAGGCGGTCATCCTCCCGGGCGTGCACGCCAAGTCGCTGCTGGTGCGGCCGAAGAAGCTGAGCAACATCTTCGTCTCGACCGCTTACGGCCAGTACGACTACCTGTCCGTTGGTGTCGCGTAACTCCTCCCTTGTGGCTTTCCGACGTTAGGTAGGTGAAGGCGACAGGAGAACAGGCCCGGGACGACCTCCCGGGCCTGTTCTCCGCCTGCCGGCCATCGTGATCACATACATCATCAGGCGGCTCTTTGCGGCCATCGTGCTGCTGTTCGTCGTCAGCGCGGTGACGTTCTCGATCTTCTTCCTCATGCCCAAGTTGCTTGGCTCGTCGCCGGAGACCCTGGCGACCCGCTACGTGGGTCGGGCCGCGACCGCCGACACCGTCCGCGAGACCGCTGAGCGCCTCGGGTTCTACGACCCGATCTACGTCCAGTACTGGGACTGGGTGAAGGGCATCTTCGTCGGCGCCGACTACAGCTACGGCACCGGTGTCGAGCACTGCCCCGCCCCGTGCCTCGGGTACTCCTTCCGCAACAACCAGCCGGTCTTCCCCGACCTGATGGACCGGTTGCCGGTCACCATGTCGCTGGCGGTCGGCGCCGCGGTGCTGTGGCTGGTCGGCGGCGTCGCCGTCGGCACCCTGTCCGCGCTGCGCAAGGGCACCGTCTTCGACCGCGCCGCGATGAGCGTCTCGCTCGCGGGCGTGTCGCTCCCCATCTTCTTCACCGGTCTGCTGTCCCTGTCGATCTTCAGCTACAACCTCGGCTGGACCGCCGTCGGCGGCTCGTACACCCCGTTCATCGACAACCCCGGTGAATGGGCGTACAACCTGCTGCTGCCGTGGATCACCCTGGCGCTGCTGTTCTCCGCCCAGTACGCGCGGCTCACCCGCGCCGGGATGCTGGAGACGATGAACGAGGACTTCATCCGGACCGCGCGCGCGAAGGGCCTGCCCGAGCGGACGGTCGTCGTCCGGCACGGCCTGCGCGGCGCGCTGACCCCGATCCTGACCATCTTCGGCCTCGACGTCGGCCTGCTGCTCGGCGGCGCGATCCTCACCGAGAGCGCGTTCTCCCTGCAGGGCCTCGGCAAGTACGCCATCGACGGGATCACCAACTACGACCTGCCCAAGGTCATGGGCGTCACGATCCTGGCCGCGTTCTTCGTGGTGCTGGCCAACCTGATCGTCGACCTCCTCTACGCCGTCGTCGACCCGAGGGTGCGTGCCAAGTGACCCAGCATGAAGACAACCTCGGCGGTGCCGCGATCCGGCCGGCCCCGGTCGACAGCGGCGCGTTCCTCCAGGTCCGCGAGCTGCGCGTGCACTTCCCGACCGATGACGGCGTGGTCCGCTCGGTCGACGACCTGTCCTTCAGCGTCGACCGCGGCAAGACCCTCGGCATCGTCGGCGAGTCCGGTTCCGGCAAGAGCGTGACCAGCCTGTCGATCATGGGCCTGCACAAGAGGGGCACCGCCAAGATCACCGGCGAGATCCTGCTCGACGGGCAGAACCTGGTCGGCATGTCCCCGGAGCGGGTCCGCCTGCTGCGCGGCAAGCGGATGGCGATGATCTTCCAGGACCCGCTCTCGGCGATGCACCCGTTCTACTCGGTGGGCAGCCAGATCATCGAGGCGTACCGGATCCACAACAAGGTCACCAAGGCGGTCGCCCGCAAGCACGCCATCGACCTGCTCGACCGGGTCGGCATCCCCAACCCCAAGTCCCGGGTGGACGACTACCCGCACCAGTTCTCCGGTGGCATGCGCCAGCGCGCGATGATCGCGATGGCGCTGTCGTGCGACCCGGAGCTGCTCATCGCCGACGAGCCGACCACCGCGCTCGACGTGACCGTGCAGGCGCAGATCCTGGACCTGATCCGGGACCTGCAGGCCGAGTTCAACTCCGCCGTCGTGATCATCACCCACGACCTGGGCGTCGTCGCCGAGCTGGCCGACGACATCATGGTCATGTACGCCGGTCGCGCGGTCGAGTACAGCACCGCGGCCGACATCTTCAACTCCCCGCAGCACCCCTACACCTGGGGCCTGCTCGGATCCATGCCCCGGCTCGACCGGGAGCGCACCGAACGGCTGCAGCCCATCAAGGGCACGCCGCCGAGCCTGATCAACGTGCCGGAGGGTTGCCCGTTCAACCCGCGGTGCGCGTACGCGGGGACCAACGGCGACCTGAGCTTCACGGTCCGCCCGGAGTTCCGCGACGTCGGCGGCGGTCACCACATCGCCTGCCACCTCGGTGCGGAGGATCGCCTCCGCATCTGGGACACCGAGATCAGGCCGAAGCTGTGAGCGAGGACGCCGTGAGCACCAAGACCGAGACCGCCGCGGCCGACCGCCGCCTCGGCGAGGACCTGCTGGTCGCCACCGACCTGCAGAAGCACTTCCCGATCCGGCGCGGCCTGCTGCAGCGCCAGGTGGGCGCCGTGCAGGCCGTCGACGGCCTCACCTTCACGGTGAAGCGCGGCGAGACCCTGTCGCTGGTCGGCGAGTCCGGCTGCGGCAAGACGACCACCGGTCGGCTGCTGACCAGGCTCATCGAGCCGACCGGCGGCACGATCACCCTGGACGGCCGCGACATCACGCACCTGTCGGCGAGCGCCATGCGCCCGATGCGCCGCGACATCCAGATGATCTTCCAGGACCCGTACGGCTCGCTGAACCCCAGGCACACCGTCGGCGCCATCATCGGCGCCCCGTTCCGCCTGCAGAAGGTGAAGACCGAGCACGGCGTCAAGCGCGCGGTGCAGGAGCTGCTGGAGCTCGTCGGCCTCAGCCCCGAGCACTACAACCGCTACCCGCACGAGTTCTCCGGCGGCCAGCGCCAGCGCATCGGCATCGCCCGCACCCTGGCCCTGCGCCCCAAGGTCATCGTCGCCGACGAACCGGTCTCCGCGCTCGACGTCTCCATCCAGGCCCAGGTCGTCAACCTGATGGAAGACCTGCAGAACGAGTTCGACCTGACCTACGTGATGATCGCCCACGACCTCTCCGTCGTGCGCCACGTCTCCGACCGGGTCGCGGTCATGTACCTCGGCAAGATCATGGAGATCGCCGACCGCACCTCCCTGTACGAGCGCCCCATGCACCCGTACACCGTCGCCCTCCTGTCGGCCGTCCCCATCCCCGACACCAACCGCCGCGACAACCGCGAACGAATCCGCCTCTCCGGCGACGTCCCCAGCCCGATCAACCCACCCTCGGGCTGCCGCTTCCACACGCGCTGCTGGAAGGCCCAGGAAGTCTGCAAGACGACTGAGCCGCCGCTGGCTGAGCTCGCGCCGGGACACCAGGCTGCGTGCCACTTCCCGGAGAACACGACCAAGCTGACGATCGACCCGACGGGGTCTGCTGCTTGAGGTAGACGTGACGGCGGACCTGGGTCTGTGGGCTTGGGTCCGCTTTTGCGTTTCTGGGGGTTGTCCACATGGGGCGTGGGTGTCCACAGTCTCGACTTTCAGCCTCTCTGGGCTTGCGTGCCGCTCGGTAGGCTGTATATCGGGGCGTGCTTGAGACGATTTGATCTTGGCTGCCGTGGTTGGTGGGGCGTTGAGCTGGGGGAAGTCCGGGTCTCGGGCCTTCGCTTCGCCGCGGTAGACGCCTCGGCTGCGCCATCGGATTGACGCGATTTTCGAGCGAAGCTCGATGGGGCGAACTTGTTTTGTGCGGGGCCCCGAGACCACCCGTGGCAGGACCGCAAAGCAGGGGCCGAAAAGCATGGCCCTGTCCGCGCAACGACGCTGCGGGTGGTCCTCCCCCACACAAAACAAGTCCACCCCATCGAGCCGGCCTGGCACCAGCGGCTTGAGGGAGCGGTGGTGGGCCAACGTCGTCGGCGGGCGTTTTGGGGAAACGTTGTCGGCGGGTGTCCAGGGGGCAACGTCGTTGGGCGGGCGTCTCGGGGCCAACGTCGTCAGCGGGTGGTCTTGGGGCCAACGGTGTTGTTGGGCAAAGAGAAGGGCCGGGTGTCCATAAGAGACACCCGGCCCTGTTGTTCGTGGGTCTCTAGCGCATGGCTCGGTTTACGGCGGAGACGACCGCGCGCAGGGAGGCGGTGACGATGGAGCTGTCCACGGCTACGCCCCACAGGGACTTGTTGCCGATGGCGCATTCGACGTAGGCGGCGGCTCGGGCGTCGTCGCCGGAGGTGAGGGCGTGTTCGGAGTAGTCGAGGACGCGGACGTCGAAGCCGACTGAGGCTATGGCGTCGACGAAGGCGGCGATGGGGCCGTTGCCGACGCCGTGGACCTCGTGGGTGTCGCCCTCGACCTCGACGACGGCGGTGATCTCGTCGCGGCCCTCGCCGTCGTCGGAGATGCTGTGGCGGCGCAGGCGCAGCGGGGAGACGCGGTCCAGGTACTCGGTGGCGAAGACGTCCCACATCTCCTTGGGGGTGACCTCGCCGCCCTCGCTGTCGGTGACGGCCTGGATGACCTGGGAGAACTCGATCTGCAGGCGGCGCGGCAGCTTCAGCTGGTGCTCGGTCTTCATCACGTAGGCGACGCCGCCCTTGCCGGACTGCGAGTTGACCCGGATGACCGCCTCGTAGGAGCGGCCGACGTCCTTCGGGTCGATCGGCAGGTACGGGACCTCCCAGTCGTGCTCGTCGATCGGCACGCCCGCGGCCTCGGCGGACACCGCGAGCGCGTCCAGGCCCTTGTTGATCGCGTCCTGGTGGCTGCCGGAGAACGCGGTGAACACCAGGTCGCCGCCCCACGGGTGGCGCTCGGCGACCGGCAGCTGGTTGCAGTACTCGACGGTGCGGCGGATCTCGTCGATGTCGGAGAAGTCGATCTGCGGGTCGATGCCCTGGCTGAACAGGTTCATCCCCAGGGTGACCAGGTCGACGTTGCCGGTGCGCTCGCCGTTGCCGAACAGGCAGCCCTCGATGCGGTCGGCGCCAGCCAGGTAGCCCAGTTCGGCGGCGGCGACCCCGGTGCCCCGGTCGTTGTGCGGGTGCAGGCTCAGGATCAGCGACTCGCGGTTGGGCAGGTTGCGGTGCATCCACTCGATCGAGTCGGCGTAGACGTTGGGCGTGGCCATCTCGACGGTCGCGGGCAGGTTGACGATCATCGGCCGGTCCGGGGTCGGCTGCCAGACGTCGGCGACGGCCGCGCACACCTCGACCGCGTAGGACAGCTCGGTTCCGGTGTAGGACTCGGGGGAGTACTCGAACCGGAAGTCGGTCTCGCCGTACTTCTCGGCGAAGGCCAGCACGGTCTCGGCGCCGTCGGTGGCGATCTTCTTGATGCCCGCGCGGTCGGAGCGGAACACCACCCGCCGCTGCAGGATCGACGTCGAGTTGTACAGGTGCACGACGGCGCTGTGCGCGCCCTCCAGCGCCTCGAAGGTGCGCTCGATCAGCTCGGGGCGGGCCTGGGTGAGCACCTGCACCCGCACGTCGTCGGGGACCGCGCCCTCGGTGATGATCTCGCGCACGAAGTCGAAGTCGGTCTGGCTGGCGGCCGGGAAGCCGACCTCGATCTCCTTGTAGCCCATGCGCACCAGCAGGTCGAACATCCGGCGCTTGCGGGCGGGCGACATCGGGTCGATCAGCGCCTGGTTGCCGTCGCGCAGGTCGACCGCGCACCACAGCGGGGCGGTGGTGATCCGCTTGGTCGGCCAGGTGCGGTCCGCCAGGTCGATCGGCTCGACCAGCTCGTGGAACGGGCGGTAGCGGTGCACCGGCATCGCGGAGCCGCGCTGGGTGTTCCACGCGGGCTGCTCGGTCGGGGCCGGGCGGGTGGGGGTGCGCAGCCTGCTGGGGACGTTCGGTATCGAGTCTGGGGTGCTCATCGCTAGGGGTTCTCCGGGTTCGACGGTGGTGTGTCGACCGGCGGAAACGCCGAACTCCGCGACGGGGAGCCGGTCTGGTCAGACCCCGTCGCGGCGGAGAAGCAGGAGAGCGCGAGCCACGGGGCAAGCCTAGCCACATGCGCGCGGCGGTGTGGAATCCACCGTCCACATCGTGGACACGCTCCGTGTTGGGCCGTTCGGAGTAGTTAGGGTTGTCCTGGTCAGGGGCACTTTCCAGGCATGGTTACTCGTAGATGGCACGGCACCAGCACCCGCGGGTCCGCTGCTCGGATCGTCACCGCTATCGGCGCGATCTTCGCGATCATCGAGGTCGTCTACATCCTCTTGGTCGTCCTCGGCGCCAACGCGGGAAACGCGTTCGTGCGGTTCGTCGCTTCCCTGGCCGAACCGCTCGCACTCTTCTTCCCCGGTCTCTTCCCGATCGCCAACCCCACCCTCGCGGTGATCGTCAACTACGGACTGGCGGCCGTCTTCTGGCTCGTCGTCGCCGGGTTCATCGCCCGGCTGCTCCGCTGACCGAGGTGTCCGGCCAGGACACCCGGCGGCCCGGCCACGCGTGGTCGAGAGTCGTCGGGGTCCTGGCCGGCGTCGTCCGGTGGATCGGCCTGATCGCCGCCGCGATCCTGGTCGCGCACATCGTGCTGGTGATGGCGGACGCCTCCAGGGCCAACCCGCTCACCGCCGAGGTGCGGGCGCTCGCGGGAGTCTTGGAGCTGCCCTTCAAGTCGTTGTTCACCTTGGAGGACGTCAAGCTCGGCGTGCTCATCAACTACGGCATCGCCACAGTGTTCTGGCTGGTGGTGTCCTCTGTGGTCGTTAGGGTTATCCGTCGACTCCGAACGGCTCGCCCCACTGACCAGTGAACGCTATCTCCGAGGCCGGGACCCGTTGCCTGGGGGCGGTTTCCCGGGCCCTCTTCTCCTCAGGCAACAACTCCGGTGACCCCAGCACTCCGACCGCGATCGCGGTAAGAGGCCGGATCGACGGCGGTAGACCGAACTCGGCCGCTACCCCCGGGCCGTCGAAACCCGCCATCTGGTGCGCGACCAAGCCCTCGGCCACGGCCTGCAGCACCAGGTTCTGGGCGGCGAGGCCAACGCCGTACTCGGCGTAAGGGACCTCGCCCTTTTCGTTCTCCGTCTCCGCGCATGCCACCAAGAGCGCACCGGCGTTGCGCGCCCAGTTCTGGTTGCCCTGCACCAGCAGCGCGAGAATGCGGTCGAACGTATCCGTGCCGCGCGGCCCGACCAAGAACCGAGCGGGCTGGGTGTTGCCGTAAGACGGTGCCCACCGCGCGGCCTCCACCAAGCGGTGCAGCGCCTCTTCGGAGACCTTGCCGTCCGGGTCGAGCGCGCGTGGGCTCCACCGGGTGCGGATCAGGGGATGCAACTCGTCAAATCGCATAACCCCACGCTGTCACAGCGTAAGCACCGAACCAGGACCCGGTCACCACGAACGCCGCCGTGACCGCCACCGCTGTGGACGGACGCCGCTTCGCCAGCGCCAGCGCGATGGGGATCAGCAGCGCGATCGCGGGCACCATCAGGCGGACCTTGGAGTTCATCAGGCCGTTCGAGCACAGGTCCATCACCAGCACCCCGGCGGTGTAGACCAGCAGCGGCCACTCCACCCGGCGCCGGACGCCGATCGCGAGCAGCGCCAGCGCGCCGACGATCAGCCCCACGGTCGCCACCTCGAGCACCGAGCGACCGTCGGCGAGCACGTCCAGGCTGAACTTCACCGTCGCGGCGCCGCCGTCGAACCCGGAGTCCCAGCCGCGCTCCTGCAGCGCGAACCAGCCGTTCCACTCGCCGGTGCGCACGCCGACCCAGGCGAGGTACAGCACCAGCCCGAACGGCGCGATCGCCGCGCCGACCCACGGCCGCCACCCGTCCTGCCGCCGCACGACCGCCACGAGGGCCGCGAGCCCCACCGCGAGGATCAGCGCCGCCGCCGTCGGCCGCACCAGCCCGGCCACCGCGCAGGCCAGCCCGGCCTCCAGCCACTGCCGCTGCAGCACGAACACCAGCGCCCAGATCGCGAACGCGCAGAACATCGCCTCGGAGTACGCCATCGACAGCACGATCGACAGCGGCGACCCGGCGAACAGCGCCACCAGCACCAGCCCGACCCTGCGCGACCCGCCCCGGATGATCGTGCCGAGCCTGGTCAGCCCGTAGGCGCACACCACGCCGAACGCGATCGTCACCGCCAGCGCCGACGGCACCAGGCGGAACCCGAGGTCGTGCACCCAGCCGACCAGCGTCGGGTACCCGGGGAAGAACGCCAGCGGCGTCTCCGCGCTGCGCCTGCCGAACGCGTCGACCAGGTTCTTGGGCACCCCCTCGTACCCGTTGGCCGCGATGGACAGGAACCACTGCCCGTCCCACGAACGCAGCGCGTCACTGGCCGACGACCCGTTGCGCCCGGCCATCCAGCTCAGCGCCAGCAGCCCGACCTCGCGCACGCCGAGGAACACCAGCGCGGGGGCCAGCAGCCGCAGCAGGCGCGGCGGGTTCACCCGCTCCCGCCACCGCGGCCCCGGCTCCGCTGTGTCTGGCTCATCGACATCGGCCTCGACGGCCGTGCTGGTCACGTCCGTGGCGGACACCGGCGAACCTCCCCGACTCACTGGCTCGGCGTGCCAACCCTAGCCGCACCGCCCGCGCAGTGGCGGGGGCCACATGAGCGCCGAAAACCGCGAGATGGCGCAGGTACGCTCTCGCGACAGACGCAGTGCGCCGCGCGCGGGGGCACCCCTGGGCGCGCGCACCGGCATGAGGAGGTTGCACGCAAGTGGCGCTCGTCGTCCAGAAGTACGGCGGATCCTCGCTCGAATCCGCCGACCGGATCAAACGCGTGGCCGAGCGGATCGTCGCCACCCGCAAGGCGGGCAACGACGTCGTGGTGGTCTGCTCCGCCATGGGGGACACGACTGACGAGCTGCTCGACCTCGCCAAACAGGTCAACCCGGTGCCACCGGGGCGCGAGATGGACATGCTGCTCACCGCCGGTGAGCGCATCTCCAACTCCCTGGTGGCGATGGCCATCAGCGCCCTCGGCGCCGAGGCGCGCTCCTTCTCCGGCTCGCAGGCGGGCGTCATCACCACCTCGACGCACGGCAAGGCCCGGATCATCGACGTCACCCCCAGCCGGGTGCGCGAGGCGCTCGACCAGGGCCACATCGTGCTGGTCGCGGGTTTCCAGGGCGTCAGCCAGGACACCAAGGACGTGACCACGCTGGGCAGGGGCGGCTCGGACACCACCGCCGTCGCGCTCGCCGCCGCGCTCAACGCCGACGTCTGCGAGATCTACACCGACGTGGACGGTGTCTACTCCGCCGACCCGAGGATCGTCCCGGACGCCAAGAAGCTCGACCGGGTGACCTACGAGGAGATGCTGGAGATGGCCGCCAGCGGGGCCAAGGTGCTCATGCTGCGCTGCGTCGAGTACGCCCGCCGCTACGGCGTGCCCATCCATGTCCGTTCGTCGTACAGCACCAAGCCGGGGACGATCGTCTCCGGGTCAATGGAGGACTTGACCGTGGAACAGGCGATGATCACCGGCGTCGCGCACGACCGGTCCGAGGCCAAGGTGACCGTGGTCGGCGTGCCCGACACCGCAGGGGTGGCGGCGCGGATCTTCCGCACGGTGGCCGACACCGAGATCGACATCGACATGGTCCTGCAGAACGTGTCCAGCACCGTGTCCGGCAAGACCGACATCACCTTCACCCTGTCCAAGAGCAACGGCCCGACCGCGGTCGCCGCGCTGGAGAAGATCCGCGAGGAGCTCGGCTTCACCCAGGTGCTCTACGACGACCACGTGGGCAAGGTGTCGCTGGTCGGCGCGGGCATGCGCTCGCACCCCGGGGTGACGGCGACTTTCTGTGAGGCCCTTGCCAGGGCGGGGGTCAACATCGAGATCATCAACACCTCGGAGATCCGCATCTCCGTGCTGATCCGCGACACCCAGCTCGACGAAGCGGTGCGCGCGATCCACGAGGCTTTCGAACTCGGCGGCGAAGAGGCCGCCGTCGTCTACGCGGGGAGTGGTCGTTGATGGCCGGACCTGTTCTCGCCCTCGTCGGTGCCACCGGCGCCGTGGGCACCGTCATGGTCGACATCCTGAACGGCAGGAAGAGCTGGCCGTGGGGCGAGGTGCGGCTGATCGCCTCACCCCGCTCGGCGGGCAAGAAGATCACCGTGCGCGGCGAGGAGCTCACCGTGCTCGCGCTGGCGCCCGAGGTGTTCGACGGCGTCGACGTCGCGATGTTCGACGTGCCGGACGAGGTCTCGGCGCACTGGGCACCCATCGCCGCCGAGCGCGGCGCGGTGGCCGTCGACAACTCCGGCGCGTTCCGGATGGACGACGACGTGCCGCTGGTGGTGCCGGAGGTCAACAACGACAAGGTCGGCGCGCGGCCGCGGGGGATCATCTCCAACCCCAACTGCACGACCCTGTCGATGATGGCCTCGCTCGGCGCCCTGCACCGCGAGTTCGAGCTCAAGGAACTCGTCGTCGCCTCCTACCAGGCGGCGTCCGGCGCGGGCCAGGACGGCATCGACCGGCTCTACGCCGAGTACGCCGCCGTCGCGGGCAAGGAGGTCGGCAACCGCGCGGGCGACGTCCGCGAGGCGCTGGCCGCCGCCGGTCTGTCCCAGGAGGACTCGCCGTTCCCGGCTCCGCTGGCGCTCAACGTGGTGCCGTGGGCCGGTTCGCTCAAGGCCGACGGCTGGGCGAGCGAGGAGCTCAAGGTCCGCAACGAGGCCCGCAAGATCCTCGGCATCCCGGACCTGAAGGTCTCCGCGACCTGCGTGCGGGTCCCGGTCGTGACGACCCACTCGCTGGCCGTGCACGCGACCTTCGCCCGCGAGGTGACCGTCGAGCAGGCGCACGCGATCTTCGCCGCGCAGCCGTCCATCGTGCTGGTCGACGACCCGGCCAACGGCCAGTTCCCGACCCCGGCGGACGTCGTCGGCGGCGACCCGACCTACGTCGGCCGGGTCCGCCAGGCGCTGGACTTCCCGAACACGCTGGACTTCTTCGTGTGCGGCGACAACCTGCGCAAGGGCGCGGCCCTCAACACCTACGAGATCGCCGAGACCATCGCGGCGGCCCTGTAGCAGCCCTTCAGGCTGACGGCCGGTGCCGTGCGGGGGACACCCCGCTCGGCACCGGCCGTCGTCATGTCGGCTGATCTTCGCGTCGCCAAGCGGCAGCTCCGCGGCGCGGCCTCCTGGCTGGTCTTCCTGCTGACCCGGCTCGGCGTGGCGCTCGACCGGCGCCCCGGAGAACCTGCTGGCACGGGTCGTCGACCTGTTGGCCGACCTGATGCCCATAACCGCGGTGATGGGCGTCGGGCTCATCGTGCTCGCCCACCGCACCGCGACCGGGCGGCTCGCCACCACCCGGCCCGATCCGGATCGACGCCGTCCGTGGCTGGTCGCGGGTGCCGTCGCGGTGACCGTGGTCGCGATGGGGTTCGTCGCTTTCGGCAACGTCTGACTGCTGCTGTCCGTCCGCTGCCGCTAGCCGACGGGGACGACCTGCTCGGCCTTCTTGGTCCGGCCCGCGCCGAGGCCCCAGGCGGCCCCCGCGACCAGCACCCCGCCCAGGCCCGCCGCGGCGAACCCCCAGGCGGGGGAGCTGTGGTCGACGACGAAGCCGATGGCCGGGGCGCCCAGTGACGCGCCGAGGGTCAGCGCGGAGCTCTGCAAGCCGGTCGCCGCGCCGCGCATGGACACCGGGGCCAGCCTGGCGACCTCCTCACCCGTGGTGGCCATCGTCGGGGCGCACAGGAAGCTGCTGGGCACCAGCGCGAGCGCGAGCAGCCACCACTCGCCGATGAACAGCGCCGCCGGGATGGTCAGCAGCCCCATCAGGCCCATCAGCACGACCTGGGGCAGCGACCGCCGCACCGCGCCGTGCACCAGCCCGCCCGCCGCCGACGAGGTGCAGATGATCACGACGAGCAGCCCGGTCCAGTCCAGCTCCCCGTTCGCCCGCAGCGCCGCGATCATGGTCACGTCCGTGCCCGCCAGCACGAACACCGCGCCGCCGCCGACCGCGAGCACGCCGATGAACTTGGGCGTCAGCCACTCCCGGCGCGGCACCCGCTCGGTGTCGCCGCGCTCGTGGTCGGCGCGCACCCTCGGGTTGAACGCGACGATGAGCAGGCCGACCACCAGCACCGCGCAGCCGAGGCCGGTGGTGGCCGCCTGCGGGGACAGCTGGGTGGCCAGCAGCACCGCGAGCGCCGGGCCGACCATGTAGCTCAGCTCGATGGAGATCGAGTCGAGCGAGAACGCCGTGCGCCGCAGGTCCTCGGGCACCATCGCGGCGATGGCCTGCCTGGCGATCGACATCGACGGCAGCGCCAGCAGCCCGCCGAAGAACGCCGAGCCGAGCAGCACCGGGTACGGCATGAACCGGGCGGTGAGCCAGAACGCCGCCTCGCACAGGGTGGCCAGCAGCACCATCGGCCGCAGGCCGTAGCGGTCGACGACGTGGCCCATCAGCGGCGCGCCGACGGCGACCCCGATCGTGCCCGCCGCGCCGACCAGGCCCGCGGCGCCGTAGCTGCCGCCGAGGCCGACCGCGACCAGCAGGGTGAGCACCATCGCGGTGGCGGCGAGCGGGATCCGGGCGAAGAACATCAAGATCATCAGCGCGCGAACGCCGGGGAGGCCGAGCATCCGGCGGTACTGCTGCATGCCCCGATGGCACCCGAGTCCGACCGCCCGGTCAACCGATTAACCGGGGCGGCCGCCGTCAGGCCCTCCGGGCACCCTGGTGCCCGGTTCTGTCACCCGACCGTCGAGTTCGGCGCCAATCGGCCCCGATCGAGCGACGTCCGCCCAGCGGTCGGGGTATGCGGGCGTAAACCTCTCGGCGTTGGCGACCCTGGGTCACCTCGACGGCACCCTCCGTCACCCAGACGCCCAGAACATGAATGCGGCTCTCCTCACGCTCTGATTGATCCGCCGCGCATTTCCCGAATCAGCGATGGTTTTCCCCGGATATCCCCGGTACTGAGTTGATTGTCCACATGGACAACCGACAAGGAGAATCTCGATGAACAAGATCGCTCGCTTCGTCGCCGCGGCAGTCTCGGGTTCTGTTCTCGCCCTCGGTAGTGCCGGATTGGCACAGGCTGAAACAGCCACGATCTCCTCGGCTTCCGTCGAGCGCATCGCGACGGCCGACAGCGCACTGGCCACGGCCGTCGCCAACGAAGACCTCGCTGGCGTCCAGGTAGCCTTCGCCGACCTCCGCTCGTCCCTGGTCCAGTCCGGGGACGCGACAGCACTCAAGCTCGACGCCGCGCTCGGTGAGCTGGAGCGCATCATCCCGGGCCTGCCCATTCCCGACCTCGGTGGCCTGCTCGGCGGCGCGACCGGTGGCCTCCCCGGCGGGTTGCCGGGTGGCCTCCCCGGCCTCAGCGGCTTGCAGGGCCTGATCAACACCGTGACCAACCTGCTGACCTCGCTGCTCGGCGGGCTCCCGCTGGTCGGTGGCGTGACCGGTGGCATCACTGGCGGTGGCCTGCCGGGTCTTGGCGCGCTGACCGGCCTGCTCGGCAACCTGCCGCTGGTGGGTGGCCTGACCGGTGGTCTGACCGGTGGTGCCGGTGGCGTGACCGGTGGCCTCGGTGGCCTGGTCGGCGGCCTGCCGGGTGGCAGCCTGCTCTCCGGGCTGCTCGGTGGCCTGCCGCTCGTCGGTGGCCTGCTGGGTCACTGATCCACCGAACTGCTGATCTACTGATCTACTGAGTTCCTGATCTACTGACGCACTGAGTTGTGGATCTACTGACGCTAGGACTCCCGTGTGCCGATTGTGGCACCTCGGGCCGGTAATCCGATCCACCGCGGATCGGGTTACCGGCCCTTTATTTCATGACCAGGTGGAAATACCTCGCGGTCGATGTTTCGCCGGGTGAATTTCTGCTACTACAGCTGCATCACGGCGCAGTGGAATGCCAGTGCGACGCGTACGCCGCGGCCTCCGCCGTCAGCCAGGCGTCCAGGTTGTCGATGTTGGTGTTGCGCGCCAGCCGGTACTCCCGGGCTCGGCGCAGGTCCACCACCAGCGGCTCCGCCCCGGGCAGCAGGTCGGCCGCGCACACCGCGAGCACCCGCAGCGCCGCGTTCGCCCCGTCCCTGGTCAGCGGCGTTTCCTTCAGGTGGAACAGCACGACCTGCAGCGCACCGGAGCGACCGCGCACGGCCAGGTGCGGCGCCACCGTCAACTCCACCCCGCCGACCCGCAGCACCGTCGCGCCGCAGTCCACCGCCGTGAGCCTGGCCTTGTGCCACCAGGTCAGGAAGCCCTCGGCGACCTCCCCGTAGGCGCGCGGCTGCCCGGTCAACTCCGCCGCCGCGACCGCCGCCGCCAACACCGCGGCCGGGTCGTCCGCCCGCGCCGCCTGCTCGACCGCGGCGAGGATCGGCTGGTAGAACACCCGGCCGTAGTGGTCGGGGACGCCCTCCCGCTCGTGCGCCGACACCACGATCTCGGTGCGCCTGGCCCGCCCGCCCGCCGCGTACTCGGCGAACGCGGTCGCGCTCGTCACCACCGCGCCCGCCTGCCCGTCCACCTGCTGTGCCGTCGTACCCATGCGGCTCTCCCTCGGTCGGTGTCGATCTCCATTCTACCGCCGAGGTATGACACAAGTGTTCGAATCGTGCCCTCTGACCTGCGCGGACTTCGGTCGAACTGGCTACTCGCGGGACAGTTCGCTGTGCAGCTTGAGCACCCGCGCGCCGTCGTCCTGCTCGAGCACGTACGCGGGGTTGTCCTCGGTGCCGTGGCGGGTGATCTCCTCGCCCTTGAGGGTGCGCGTGGTGGTCTCCCGGTGCGCGGAGACGACCTTCGCCTCGGCCCAGCCGGTGCCCCACTTCCACTTCACCCTCGTGCCCGCGCGGTAGGTCGCCATGCGGCCCGGGTACCCGCGGCGGGCCGGGGTGACGCCTACTCCTCGAAGGTGGCCACGACCTCGGCCAACGCGGGCTCCGCCGAGTCCCGGCGCGACGCCAGCGTCCAGGTCATGACCTGGTAGTACCGGCGCTGGCCCTCGATGACGGTGAACCAGAAGACGCAGGGCTCGCCGTCGAACACCCCGGTGACCTCGTAGCGCGCCCCGGACAGCTTGCCGATCCGGACGGGTTCCCGGTCGCCGACCCTGGTCGACTCGGACGGGAGGTTCGCCATGAGCATGATGGCGCTCTCCTCGTAGTCCGCGAAGTCGTCGAACTCCGACTTCTCCTCGGCGAACAGCATGAGGTAGCGCTCTTGGTAGATCTGCCCGTAGGTCATCGAGGCGCCCTCGGCCTGGTACTCGCCGGGCATCTCGGTCCAGTCGACGGGCGTGGTGAACCGGCCGCTGCCGTCAGGCGCGGAGATGACCTTGGTCCGCACCTCCTCGCCGCGCTTGCTGGGCGCGGCACCCGGCGCGGTGTCGATCGCCAGCCAGGTGAACGCCCCGGCCAGGACCACCAGCACCACCCCGAGGACGACCCAGATCCACGGCTTGCGCCGCCGCGGCGGGATGTGCAGCACGTACCCGCCCACCGGCGCCTGGCCCACGGCGTGCTGCTGCTGGTCGGGTCGAACCGGGTGGTTCTCCGCCCAGGGTTGTTCGGACATCGCGACACCGCCCCCAGGTCACGTGCGTTTCCCGCTCGATCAGCGGGCGACGCCAGTCTACCGGCCTGGCAGGATCGGACGGGTGAGCACTCATCCAGTCGCCGAGGTACCGGACCACCTGTTCCCCGACGAGCAGACCGAGGCCCGCTGGCGGGCGCGCTTCCACGCCGCCCGGGTCAGCCTGCCCGACTGGGCGCTGGAGGCGCCGGACCGGACCGTGTACATCTCCAACGCCAGCGGCGTGTGGGAGGTCTACGCGTGGGACCGCGCAACGGACACCCACCGCCAGGTCACCGACCGCCCCAACGGCACCCTGCACGCCACCGTCTCCCCGGACGGCGAGCGGATCTGGTGGTTCGCCGACACCGACGGCGACGAGTTCGGCACCTGGGTCGCCGAGCCGTTCGCGGGCCGCCCGGCAGGCACTGAGGCCGCGCCCGCCGTCGTCGGCGCGAAGGCCGGCTACCCGGCAGGCCTCGAGATCGGCGACGCGGTGCAGGTGGTCGGGGTCGCCGACGACGACGGCACCACGATCTACCTGTCCCGCGATGGCGCCGACGCCGAGGTGATCTACCAGGACGAGCACGACGGTGGCGTTGCCGCGCTCTCTTACGACGAGCGGCTGCTGGCCATCGCGCACTCCGAGCACGGCGACAACCGCCACCCGGCGCTGCGGGTCCTGTCCGTCGCAGATGGATCTACCGTCACCGAGAAGTGGGACGGCAAGGGCAAGGGTCTTAGCGGCATCGCGTTCAGTCCCGTGGTCGGTGACAGCAGGCTCTTGGTGCTGCACGAGCGTCGTGGCCGCGAGGAACTCCTGATCTGGGACGTCGAGGCCGATACCGAGCAAGAGATCGCGCTAGACCTACCTGGCGAAGTTGAGGCTGACTGGTACACCGACGGCACTGCGCTGCTCGTCGCACACACCCACCAAGCCCGTAACACCCTGCACCGGTACGACATCGCTACCGGCACGCTGACTACTTTGGACACTCCGCCCGGGACGATCGGATCGGCGCACACCCGGCCCGATGGCACCGTCGAGTACTCCTGGTCTAACGCCGCCGAGCCGTCCGCAGTCCGGGCACTGTTCAGCGACGGCACTGACCGCGTGCTTCTTACGCCGCCCGGAGATGTTGCCCCCGGCAGCGCTCCACTGACTGACGCGTTCGTCGAGACCGAGAACGGCACGGTCCACGCGCTCGTCGCCCGTCCCGCGGACGCGCCGGAGGGTGCGCTGCCGACGGTGTTCACGCTGCACGGTGGTCCGCACGCCGCCGACGAAGACCGGTTCTCGGCCTACCGCGCGATGTGGGTCGACGCCGGGTTCGCTGTCGTGCACGTCAACTACCGCGGGTCTACCGGCTACGGCTCCGCGTGGCGCGACGCGATCGAGGGCCGGCCAGGTCTAACCGAGCTCGCTGACGTTGCCGCCGTGCACGAGTGGGCAGTGTCAACGGGCCTCGCTGACCCTGCCCGCTGCGTGGTCAACGGCGCGTCCTGGGGCGGCTACCTGGCACTGTTGGCGCTAGGCACGCAGCCCGAGCTGTGGGCCGCAGGTGTCGCGGGAGTCCCGGTCGCGGACTACCTGGCGGCGTACGAGGACGAGATGGAGCCTCTGCGCGCGTTCGACCGAGCCCTGTTTGGCGGGTCCCCGGCCGAGGTGGGGGCGGTCTACGAGGAGTGCTCGCCGATCACCTACGTCGACCAGGTGCGCGTCCCGGTGCTGGTGCTCGCGGGGGAGAACGACCCGCGCTGCCCCATCCGCCAGATCGACAACTACCTGGCCCGCCTCGCCGACCGCGACCACCCGTACGAGGTCTACCGCTACGACGCGGGCCACGGCTCGCTGGTGGTCGCCGAGACGATCAAGCAGTCGCTGATCGAGGTCCACTTCGCGCTGCGGGCGCTCAAGCTGCGCTGACCGGGTCCGGCCGACCTCCAGCGCGGGGGTCGGCCGGGCTCGCTAGGCGCGGGCCAGGGCGAACTCGGCGACCTGCAGGCCGATGGTGCGCAGCGTCGTCGGCACGTTCGGGTCGGTGCAGCCGCCGGTCTCGTCGAACTTGGTGCCGATGGTGTTGATCGCGGCGCCGAGCGGGGTCGGCCAACCGCGCAGCGCGTGCGTGACCGAGCGCAGCGCGGTGAGCGTGTTCACCGCCGCCTGCCAGCCCGCCGCCGTCGCCACGCAGCCGACCGCGCGGCCGTCGAGGTACACGCGCTCGTCCTCGCGGAGGTCCTCGACGTAGTCCAGGGCGTTCTTGACCAGGCCGGACACCGTGCCGTGGTAGCCGGGGGAGACCAGGATGACGCCGTCGGCCTCGCGCAGCTCGTCGACCAGCCTGCGCGCGGCGTCGGTGCGGTCGGGCACGGCGGGGTCGTAGAACGGGAGCACCAGGTCGGTGCCCGAGAGCGCGGTCGTCTTCGCCCCCGCCTCGGCGGCACCCGCGAGCGCGATGCGCAGCGACCGCTCGGACTGCGAGTCCGCGCGCAGCGACCCGCCGATACCCACCACAGAGACCGTCACGTGACCATCCTTCCACCGGTGGGGGTGACCGTACGACCTCCATCGCGGTGGAGGTCCACATGGCGTTGCCCACGTCACTACTGGCAAGTAACGTGGCGCCGGTGCTGCTCGACGTGATTCCGCCCCGGATCCAGACCGCTGCGGTACGGGCCCTGTTCGCCCTACCTCGCCCGGTCCGCCGCCTCATCGCAGGCAGGCCTATCCGGGTCGACGGCCAGGAGTTGGAGCTCGACGCCCAACTCCTGCTCACCCTCAACCGCCTGGCCAACGGCGACGGTCTCGCTCACCGCGACCCCGACCGCTCCCGCGTCGAGATGCGCCGGTCCAGCCGTCTTATCGCGGGGGAGACCATTGAGCCGGTAGCTGTAAGAACCCTTGACCTGGACGGAATCCCGGCGCGCCTCTACACCCCAGAGGGCGTCGGCGAACGCGCCCCACTCCTCGTCTTCTACCACGGCGGCGGCTGGGTCCTCGGCG
Organism: Actinokineospora globicatena; assembly: GCF_024171945.1. Lineage (GTDB taxonomy): Bacteria > Actinomycetota > Actinomycetes > Mycobacteriales > Pseudonocardiaceae > Actinokineospora > Actinokineospora globicatena. The sequence continues at coordinate 744,547 of NZ_JAMTCR010000002.1, read as the reverse complement.
ATCTAGACACCCACGACAACCCCTGCCGCTTCATAGCCCGCGGCGCGGCAGTCAAGGTCCTCTCCGTCGACTACCGCCTAGCCCCAGAACACCCATTCCCCGCCGCAGTCGACGACGCCCTAAGCGCCTACCTCTGGGCCTCTAAGAACGCCGACTCCCTAGGCGTAGACCCAACCCGCATCGCAGTCGGCGGTGACTCAGCCGGGGGCAACCTAGCCGCCGTCACAGCCCACCAAGCCGTCCGCACCGGCGCCCCCACACCCGCGTTCCAACTCTTGTTCTACCCAGGAACCGACGCCACAGTCCGCCGCCGCTCCCGCGACCTCTTCGCCACCGACTACTTCCTAACCGACCACGACATCGACTGGTTCCTCAACCACTACGCGTCCAAACGAGAACACCGAGCCGACCCCCGCTTCTCCATCCTCCGCGCCCAAGACCTCACCAACCTCCCACCTACCTACATAGCCACCGCAGGCTTCGACCCCCTCCGCGACGAAGGCGAGGCCTACGCCACCGCCCTACGCGCAGCCAACGTCCCCACAATCCACACCCGCCACCCCAACCTCATCCACGGCTACATCAACTTCCTCACCGCCCTCACCTTCCGCGCGGCCCTCCAGGAAGCCGTAACCACCCTAAAAACCGCCCTAGCCCTAACCCCCACCCAACACCCATCAAGCCCCCACCCCTAGGGCATTCGAAACAGCCAAAAACCAAGCAATCCCTAGAGTTTCACCCGCCAGTCCACGCCCCGCCAAGCGCTCACCCCTAGCAATACGTCTCCACTCGCATCGCGGGAGCCGGGGGCCTCGCAACGAAAATGGCCGACCCGTTCGCGTTCTCCGCGAACATGGGTCGGCCGTCGGGGTGAAAGGATTCGAACCTGCGAAACCTTCGTCCCGAGCGAAGTGGCGCTCTTGTTGATCGTGCGGTGGCACAGGGCCCTGTCTAAGGCACCCGGACGGTTCGAGTGGTGATCGAGGTCGGCGTCGACTCCGGCGCAGGTCGTTCGGTCAGCCCGCGAGGCGGGACTTGACGGCCGCCGCTACTCGGCCGCCGTCGGCGCGGCCTGCGACCTTGGCGTTGGTGGCCTTCATGACCTGGCCCATCTGTCGCTGGCCGGGAGCTTCACCCAGTTGGGTGGTGACCTCGGCGATGGCCTCGTCGACGTAGGCGGCGATCTCGGTGTCGTCGAGTTGCTTGGGCAGGTACGCGTTCAGGACCTCGGCCTCGTCCAGTTCGAGCTGCGCCTGCTCGGCCCGACCGGCACCGGCGAAGGCCTCCGAGGCCTCCTTGCGCTTGCGGACCTCGCGGGCCAGCACCTTGAGCACCTCGTCGTCGGTCAACTGGCGGGCCTCCTTGCCCGCGACCTCCTCGTTGGTGACCGCCGACAGCGCCATGCGCAGGGTCGCGAGCCGGGTCTTCTCCCGGTTCTTGAGCGCGGTCGTGAGGTCTGCCTGGAGTCGGTTCTTCAGCTCGGCCATGAGGGGAACAGTACTGATCGTGCGGTGCGGTCGCGCTGAACCCGTACGCTCGTGGGTGTGAGTGACGCAGTGAGGACCCTCGGTCGCATCGCCATCGGGACGACCGCGCTCGGCGCGGCGACCATCGCCTACGCGGCCGGTTATGAACGGACCCGGTGGACCCTGCGCCAGGCGACGCTGCCGGTGCTCGCCGAGGGGGCCCGTCCGCTGCGCATCCTGCACATCTCCGACCTGCACATGCTGCCCGGCCAGAAGTCGAAGCAGCGCTGGGTCGCCGCGCTCGACGAGCTCAACCCCGACCTGGTCGTCAACACCGGCGACAACCTCGCGCACAAGCAGGCCGTCCCCGCCGTCGTCCGCGCGCTCGGGCCCCTGCTCAACCGGCCAGGCGTGTTCGTCTTCGGCAGCAACGACTACTACGCGCCCAAGCCGAAGAACCCGGCGCGGTACCTGTTCCCGTCGAACAAGCGCATCCACGGCATCCCGCTGCCCTGGAAGGACCTGCGCGCCGCCATGCTCGAGCGCGGCTGGATCGACCTCACGCACAACCGCACCCTGTTCACCGTCGACGGCCGCACCATCGCCGCCGCCGGTGTCGACGACCCGCACCTGCGCCGCGACCGCTACGACGAGATCGCGGGCAAGCCCGACCGCCAGGCGACCCTGCGCCTCGGCGTCACCCACTCCCCGGAACCGCGCGTCCTGGACCGCTTCGCCGAGGACGGCTACGACCTGGTCCTGGCGGGCCACACCCACGGCGGCCAACTCCGCATCCCCGGCTACGGCGCCATCGTCACCAACTGCGAACTCGACCGCGGCCGCGCCCGGGGCAGCTCCCGCTGGGGCGCCCACACGTGGCTGCACGTCTCAGCGGGCCTGGGAACCTCCCCCTACGCCCCCGTCCGCTTCGCCTGCCCGCCCGAGGCCAGCCTGCTGACCCTCGTACCCCGCCTGACCAGCACAGACCCGCTCCTGGAAGGCACAAGGGGAGCCCGGTTCGGAGCCAGCGCCCGCGTCCGTTAGACTTCTCCTCGTTCCACTATCGGGGTGTGGCGCAGCTTGGTAGCGCGCTTCGTTCGGGACGAAGAGGTCGCAGGTTCAAATCCTGTCACCCCGACGCAGGTCAGGGGCCACCGAAGCTTTCGGTGGCCCCTGATTTCGTTCGCGTGCTTGTCTAACTGCTTGACTACGGGCCCCTGTTTGTCAGCGAGGCCTACTGCGTCCACAGTCCGCTGGGCGGATGCACCGGCACGAGCGCTGCGCTGGCTGGTGCAGCATCGGATGGCTCGTGGCGGCTGTCAGTCTTGCGGTGCTGGTAGACGCTTGGACTCAGTTGGATCTCCAGCAGGTCGCGGGTGCTGCCATCGACACCCGTCGATCCTGGCCGCGACGTGCAGAAGCAGTCCGATGGCGACTTCGATTCGCTGCGCTAGGCTCTCGTATTTTACAGATTGGTCGTCGCTAGGTAATGGCATTCCACCGCAAAGGATGTTGTAAAGGTGCTCGGAGTGGAATCCGAGCGCGATGGACAGTATTTCAAGTGTCGGCAAGTTGAGTATGGCCAGCACCGCTTGAAAGGTCCCAGATCTAGGCTCACGCAAGTGCCTACTGTACGCGGTCTATTCCGGGAGGAAACCCAGAGTTCGGGGCCGCGCGCTTTGACCAGCGATGGGGCACCAGGTGCGCCGGGGGCGGGCAGATCGAGAAGGAAATCGATCACTTCGACCATCCCGCCGGAGTGTTCGGCGACAATGCCGCCGTCTGGGTCCAGACGCAGGCCGCCGGCGTCATCGTGGTTGTGAATGAGGATCGCGTCGGTCCAGCGGTCCGGCCACACGAGGACAGCTTTGATCTGGACCACACTGCCCTCAGATCGAAGGGCGACGAAGTGCCAGCCAGCACCTTCCATATCGAACAGGCGCTGCAGTTCCGGATGGGCGGTCAGCGCGGCGGCAGCAGCGTTGGCACTGCCCTGTCCGGTCATCTGTCGCTACCAGGGTGGGTTTCCGGCCAGAGGATGGGATGCAGGTCTGGTGGCAAGAGATCGCCTAGATGCAGGCCACGGTCATAGATGTGCTGTGCGGCACCCTGAAAGCGACTGCACGGCCACGCCTGCCCCCGGCACAGTGGGCATGTCCGCGGCGACGGTGCGGCGGGTAGATGTGCACTCAGGTCGTCGACAGCTCGCGCGACCGACCCGAGCGGGCTGTCGACCGCGACGATGGTGGCCAGGCTTTCCCGTGTCCCGGTCGTCATTGGTCCGCTTTCCTTTCGGTTCCGCCTGCACAGAAGAGGTCTCACCACTTCGGAGTGCAACGCTACGATCGGTGAGGAGCAGGGAGAACGGACCGTGAGTGCGGGTGCGGTTCGACCAGAATCAGGCAGACCTGGGAGCGCCCGTGGGCGGAAGATCGGCGACGCTGACCGGGAGTCAGGGTTCCCGGTCTACGGGCATTGTGTCCGGTTACGTTCTCAAGCTCGCGCGCCAAGCGGCGGGGTTGACGCAGGAGCGATTCGCCGACCTTCTTGCGGTGGATGTGAGCACCGAACTGCTTGAAGCCCGCTCCGCACCGGTCGCACTCGCTTCAACCGGCGACGGCGCGCGCACCTACACGACTTCTTTGCCCGCACAAACGACGCCCGCGCGGAGCTGGCGAACCTCAACTACTGGGCACACTGGATCGGCGAACTCGGCGACGACCAGACCGACGACACGTTCATGGCCGCGGACGACACCGGGGCCTGGTCTGGCGTGCGGCTCTTCCAGCACTTGGTCAACCGTCTCGACCCGTCATCACCGCATCTACCGCTGAACCTCCATACTGTCCACTCGCTCGTGGCCAGTCGCCCCACCCTGTTGAGAGAACGATCCGCCAGCCGAGACGCGCTCGCGGGAGCACTCGACATCCTCGCCTCCGGCGACGTGCTGACCGGTGACGGCCGTAACCAGGTCGCCGGACTCCGCTACGCCCTCCGCCTCGCCGCCCGCTAGGGAGAACACCTGATGCCACAAGAGCCCGCCGCACTCGCTGTGTTCGGCTACGAACTCGGGCTGCTCAAACGCATCCGGCGCGCCGGATGGTGGCACGTCGGTGTCCGCGACCCGGAATCCGTGGCCGAACACAGCCTGCGGACCGCGCAGATCGCCGCCTTGCTCGCCGCAGAAGAAGGCGCCTCGCCCGAACGAGCCGCGTTCCTCGCGCTCTGGCACGACACACAGGAAACACGCACCGGGGACATCCCGCACACCGCGACCGAATACCTGAGCAAGCCCGACCCGCGCGAGATCACCGCCGACCAGACCGCCGCCCTCCCCGACGCCTCCCGCGAGCTGGTCCGAGCGGCGGTGGACGAATTCGAAGCCCGGCAGACCCCCGAGGCGTTGTGCGCGAAGGACGCGGACAAGCTCGAAATGCTGCTCCAAGCCGTTGAATACCGCGAAACCGGAGTTCAGCGCGTCGATGGATGGATCGACTCGGCCCGCAAGGGCCTCACCACCGAGACTGCCCGACGCGTAGCCGAAGCCGCAGTGACGCTTTCCCCGCTGACCTGGCGAGACCGCTAGCAGGCAACCGGGGAAAGGCCCGGTGGGGCCTGCGGCACGCAGGCCCCGGGGGCGTTAGGTCCGGTTGTCCGGTGGCTGCAACGGCATGCCGTTGACCATGGTGGAGCTGTTGGCCTCGTGCCAGTCGAAGGACTGGGGGTCGGCGGTGCCTAGTTCGGTTTGCCAGTCGGGTTGGGTGGGGTCGGTGTTTTCGCGGCGGGCGAGTTCTTCTTGGAGTTGGCGCAGGAGGCCTAGTTCTTGGTCGTTGAGGGAGTCGTCGGCCGGTTCTTCGGTGACCCAGGGTTCGGGTTTGGTGACGACTTTGGCGACCACGGCGGGTGGGGTGCGGGGGATCTGGACCTCGGTGGCGTAGCGCATCGCCGTGTGGTGGTAGTCGGTTGGTTCTGTGCCGTCGCGGAGGACTTCTACTGAGGCGGTGAGGCCTGCGCGGCGGAGGGTGTGTTCGACGCGGTAGGCGGTGGCGGCGGCGGAGCCCGTGGGGCCGACGCCGATGAGGACCACCCGGTGCGGGACGGCGCCGGTCGCGGCGCCCGCGGGGGTGAGGCGCCAGACGGCCCACACGGCGCGGATGTCGGGGAGGGCGTCGAGGACGCGGTTGATGGCGTCGGAGACGCCCTGCTCCGCGCCGATCCCGTCGACCTTGCCCGCACCGAAGCGGTGGCGGGTCATCAGCTCGGGTTCGACCAGCCGCAGCCGCTGGACCACGGCCGGGTCGGCGTTGGCGGCGTCGAACAGCGACAGCAGTTCGTCGCGCTCGCCCTTGCTCACCCCCACCGGACCGGCGACCAGGCAGCCCGCGATCAGCTCGAGGGCGCGGTCGACCTCGGCGGAGGCGAGCAGTTCCCTGGCGTCGGCGAGCGCGTCGTCGTCGAGCCTGCCCGCGAAGACCAGCAGGAGGTCGTGCACCCGGACCGGTAGCGCTACCCCCGCCCACGAACCCTTGCCTGGCGAGACCTGCGTCACGTTCTGACCCCTCCCACTCGTGCCTAGCTGGGAACCAGGTGGCCCTCGGCGACCAGCGGTTCCGAGGCCGCTAACGCGGCCCGGTGGTACCTGGGCAGCTCGGTGCCGCTCGGCAGCACCTCGACGGCGGGCTCGTAGGTGCCCAGGGCGCGCAGCACCCGCTGCAGCTCCCCGGTCAGCTTCGGCGCGTCCCCGGTTGTGGTGACCAGCACCACCCGCGACACCGATCCCGCCGCGCGGCCCCGGCGCCAGCTCGACCGCGCCTCGACCACCTCAGGTCGACCACGCAGCATCGCGCTGAGCACCACGGCCACCGAGTCACCCATGCTCACCCATTCGGGCGACTCTGCGGAGAAGGTGTAGTCGAGTTCGGCGATTTCGTCCACCCACGCGAGCGCGTTGAGCTTCTCGGCGTCCGCGCCGTGGCTCATCAGGGCGCCGACGGCGAGCCGGTACTCCTCGGGGGTGATCGCCACCCGCTCCCGCAGCAGGGTCAGCGGCAGCGACCTGGCGACGGCGTCGACCGCGTCGGCGGCCAGCCAGTCGCGGAAGCGCCACAGCTGGCGGTCGCTGAGCCGCCCGGCGAGCCGCAGCAGCAGTTCGTGGGCGCTCACGCGACCTCCACGACCAGCTCGACCTCCACCGGCACGCCGCGCGGCAGCTCGCTCACGCCGACCGCGGACCGCACGTGCTGGCCCGCGTCGCCGAAGACCTCACCGAGGAAGTCGGACGCGCCGTTGAGCACGACCGGCTGACCGGTGAAGCCCTCCGCGGACGCGACGTAGCCGACGACCTTCACCACGCGCACCACGGTGTCCAGCCCGACCAGGTCGTGCACGGCGGCGAGCGCGTTGAGGGCGGCGACCTTGGCCAGGCCCTGCGCCTCCTCGGGGCTCACCTCGGCGCCGACCTTGCCGGTCGCCAGGACCTCACCGTCGACGACCGGCAGTTGCCCGGCCGTGTAGACCAGCGAGCCGGACCGGATGGCGGGCACGTAGGACCCGATCGGGGCGACGACCGGGGGAAGCTCGACGCCGAGTTCGGCGAGGCGCGCGCTCCAGGTCATCAGGCACCCCTCGGGCGCTTGAGGTAGGCCACCAGCTGCTCGCCGGTCGGCCCGGGCAGCACGGAGACCAGCTCCCAGCCGTCCTCGCCCCACTGGTCGAGGATCTGCTTGGTCGCGTGGATCAGCAGCGGCACGGTGGCGTACTCCCACTTGGTCAACTCAGCCAACGCCGGTCCCTCACCTCGTCGCAGGACGATCCGGTCGACCGACCAGATCGCGGCCCACCCTAGTCGTTGCCGCCCCGACCGGAACCCCGCGTCGACCTGTGGATCACCGCCGGTCGGCTACGGTTCGACCATGGAGTCCTGGCGGATCATCGCCACCGCGCTGCTCGGGGGCGGCGGCGTGGTGCTGGTGCTGCTGACGATGGCCAAGGTGCGCGACCGCAGCGGCCGGTCGAGCACGGTCGCCATCTCCGGTGCGATCGCGTTCACGGCCCTGCTGGTGCTGTGTGTGGTGACCATCACCGTCCTGCCCGCTGGGATCGCCTGGGTCGCGGTCGTGGTGGTCGGCGTGGTCGCCTCCGTGCTGCTCCTGGTGGGTTGAAAGCGGCGCTGATCACCCGGTACTCGGGGGGCGCTCGGGGTAACCGGGCATTTACGCTGAATCGGTGACCACCCCCGTCGTCGGCTGGACCGAGCAGATCGCGCGAGCCAGGTTGCACGTGGTGACCGGCAAGGGCGGGACCGGCAAGTCGACCGTCGCTGGCGCGCTCGCGCTGGCGCTGGCCACCGGCGGCAAGCGGGTGCTGCTGGTGGAGGTCGAGGGCAGGCAGGGCATCGCCGCGCTGTTCGACACCCAGCCGCTGCCCTACTCCGAGGAGAAGGTGGCCTCCGCCCCCGGTGGCGGTGAGGTCCGGGCGCTGCACGTGGACGTGGAGGCGGCGCTGCTGGAGTACCTGTCGATGTTCTACAGCCTCGGGTTCGCCGGTCGCACGCTGCGCAAGATGGGCGCGATCGAGTTCGCCACCACGCTGGCGCCGGGCCTGCGGGACGTGCTGCTCACCGGGAAGATCAAGGAGTGCGTGACGCGCACCGACGACAGCGGCAGGCACGTGTACGACGCGGTGGTGGTCGACGCGCCGCCGACCGGTCGGATCGTCAAGTTCCTCGACGTCACCAAGGCGATGGCCGACCTGGCGAAGGTCGGGCCGATCAAGGGCCAGAGCGACGGCGTCGTGCGGCTGCTGCACTCCGGTGACACCGCCGTGCACCTGGTGACCCTCCTGGAGGAGATGCCGGTGCGCGAGACCATCGAGGCCGTCGAGGAACTCGATGGCGCTGACCTGCGTCCGGGCGCGATCCTGCTCAACCGGGTCCGGCCACCCCGCCTGCCCGCCCGCTCCGTTACCGCTGCCGCCGACGGCAGGGTCGACGCGTCGAGAGTCCGCGCGGGACTACAGGCGGCCGGGCTCGCACTGTCCGAGGAGGACTTGGACGGTTTGGTTGAGGAGACCGTGGAGCACGCGATTCGCGTACAGGCCGAGCAGCGCGCACGTGAGCAGTTGGCCGAGATCGACCTGCCAGCGGTAGAGCTACCGGAGCAGGTGGACGGCATCGACGTGGGCACGCTCTATGAGCTGGCCGAGGTCCTAGTGGACCAGGGAGTCCGATGAGCACCCTCGATGTCGACTCCCTCATCGATGACCCCGACACCCGCGTCATCGTCTGCTGCGGCTCCGGCGGCGTCGGTAAGACCACGACAGCGGCGTCCATCGCCGTTAGGGCTGCCGAGCGCGGGCGCGCGACCGTCGTACTCACCATCGACCCGGCCCGCCGCCTCGCGCAGGCTCTAGGGCTGGCCGAGCTGGGCAACGTGCCCAGGGACGTCCACGTCGCGGGCTTCGAGCCCAAGGGTTCCCTCAGCGCGATGATGCTCGACATGCGCCGCACGTTCGACGACATGGTGCTGGCGCACGCGGGGCCGAAGCGGGCCGAGGAGGTGTTGGCCAACCCGTTCTACCGGACCATCTCGTCGTCGTTCTCCGGCACCCAGGAGTACATGGCGATGGAGAAGCTCGGCCAGCTCGCCACCGAGGGCAGCTGGGACCTGATCGTGGTCGACACCCCGCCGTCGCGCTCCGCGCTGGACTTCCTCGACGCCCCGCAGCGGCTGTCCACCGCGCTCGACGGCCGGATGCTCAAGCTGCTGACCGCGCCTGCCCGTGCCAGCGGCTGGGGCATCCGCAAGGTGGTCAGCGCCGGGTTCGGCCTGTTCGCCAAGGCCGTGTCCACCATCGTCGGCGGCCAGATGCTGGCCGACGCGTCGGCGTTCGTGCAGGCCTTCGACGGCATGTTCGGCGGCTTCCGCGAGCGCGCCCGCCGCACCTACGAGCTGCTGCGCTCGAGCGGGACCGCGTTCGTCGTGGTCGCCGCCCCGGAGCCGGACGCGCTGCGCGAGGCCAGCTACTTCGTCGAGCGGCTGGCCGAGGAGGAGATGCCGCTGGCCGGGCTGGTGGTCAACCGCACCCACCCGGTGCTGGCCGCGCTCCCGGCGGCCAAGGCGCTCGGGGCGGCGGAGAACCTGGAGGCGGCCGGCGCCGCGCCGCTGGCCGCCGCCGTGCTGCGCCTGCACGCCGACCGGGTCGCCCTGGCCCAGCGCGAGCGCCGGTTGATCGCCCGATTCACGAAAGCACACCCGGCCGTCGCGATCGCGCACGTACCCGCCTTGGCCGCCGATGTGCACGACCTAGCGGGCCTGCGCGAGATCGGCGCGCAGCTCGCCGGTAACTGATCACCACTGGATCCGAGGGCCATTCACGGAATTCGCCCGGTGTGGCAACAACCCCCCGGCGGTTGCCACACCGGAACTGTCCATGATCTGTCCGGCGAATTCCTCGACGACACCGCACAACGATCGCTTTGGCGAACGCCGACCGGCAAACCGACGGCCCGCGTCAGGTCGGGCCCTCGGCGGGCGAGTCGGCCTACCGCACCTGCCCGTGGCCTGCGCGGTGGTCGGTCAGCGGTCGCTCAGCCGACCGCGGCGTCGACGTCGTCGTAGCTGTGCCTGCGGCGGGCGTCGTCGAGCAGCTCGCGCCACGAGACCACCTCTGGCCTGCGGCGCAGCAGCGCTCGGCGCTCCCGCTCGGTCATACCGCCCCACACGCCGAACTCGATCCGGTTGTCCAGCGCCTCGGAGAGGCACTCGGTGCGGACCGGGCACGCGATGCAGACCATCTTGGCCTTGCGCTGCTCCGCACCCCGGACGAAGAGCCCGTCGGGGTCCTCGTCCCGGCACGTGGCCCGGACACGCCAGTCGGCCTGCGCTTGAGTTTCGAGATGCATATCCCCCACCCCTGTCGTCGTCGCGACCCTGAAACCCGATACCCCCCGGTACCGGTGCCTTCCAGCTCCACCTGCGGGACCTGTTCGGCGCTGTCGTGAGACGTTGACGAACTTTACCGGGTCCCGGTTCCATCGAGTACGGCAATGGCGTCAGGCGTTACAGAAAGTCAATACGCCAGGTGGTGTCGTTCGAGCGGCGCGTGGCGTGACGGTTTGACGGTGGTCCGACCGGGTCACGCGTACGCTGGTCCTCGTGCGTGTGGGAGACAGCCTGTTGAAACTGCTCGGCCTCTGCCTGCTCGCGGGGGTGCTCGTGGCCGGGATGATGTTCCCGATCGTCGGCGCCCTCGGGGTGGCGTCCAACCGGGCGAGTGACACGATCGACAGCGTCTCGGCAGACCTGGTGTCCACGCCGCAGCCGCTGATCACCACGATCACCGACAGCGCGGGCGCCCCGATCGCCTCGCTCTACGACCAGTACCGCATCCCGGTCACCGCGGAGCAGATCTCGCCGACGATGAAGGCGGCGCTGATCTCGGTCGAGGACCGCCGGTTCTACGAGCACCACGGCGTGGACTGGAAGGGCACCATCCGCGCCGCGATCTCCAACCAGACCGGCAGCGACACCCAGGGCGCGTCCACGCTGACCCAGCAGTACGTCAAGAACTACTTGATCAACGTGGTCAACCGGGACAACAAGACCGAGCAGAGCAAGGCCCAGGAGCAGACCATCGCGCGCAAGCTGCGCGAGGCGCGGATCGCCATCCAGCTCGAGCAGAAGATGAGCAAGGAGGAGATCCTCACCGGGTACCTCAACGTGGTCGAGTTCGCCTACGAGGTCTACGGCATCGGCGCCGCGGCCAGCGCGTACTTCGACACCACCCCGGACAAGCTGACCGTCGCCCAGGCGGCGCTGCTCGCGGGCGCGGTGAACAACCCGGTGCTCTACAACCCCTGGCGCAAGCCCGCCGAGACGCTGCAGCGGCGCAACTTCGTGATCGACAAGATGGTCGAGAACCAGAAGTTGTCCCCGGACGCGGCCGAGGCGGCCAAGAAGGAACCGCTTGGCACGCTGCCCTCGCACAAGAAGCCCGCCGCGAACTGCGTCGGCGCGGGCCCGCAGTACGGGTTCTACTGCCAGTACGTGTTCGAGTACCTGGCCAAGCTCGGGTTCACCGAGGACCAGATCAAGACCGGCGGCTACACGATCAAGACCAGCTTCGACGCGCGCGCCACCCAGTTGGCCAAGGAGGCGGTCGAGGGCGAGGTGCCCAAGACGCAGCCGGGCATCGCGAACACCATGGCCGTGATCGCCCCGGGCAAGGAGCGCCACCAGGTGCTCGCCCTGGTCGCCAACCGCGACTACGGCCTCAACGCGGGCGCGGGCCAGACCACCTACGGCCTGCCGAGCCGGATCGCCAACAAGTTCGGCGCGGGCTCCATCTTCAAGATCTTCACCGCCGCGGCCTACCTGGAGAAGGGCGGCGGCATCAACAACATGGTGGACGTGCCCGGCACCTTCACCTCCAACGTCTTCACCGGCGGCGGCAAGACCTGCCCGCGCACCCCGGCGCCCAACGACGGCGACACCAGGCTCTACTGCCTGAAGAACGCGGGCAACTACAGCGACAAGATGCTGCTCACCGACGCGCTGGCGACCTCCCCGAACACGGCGTTCGTCCAGCTCGAGGAGCGCATCGGGATGGCCCCGGTCGTCGACATGGCCAGCAGGCTCGGGCTGCGCGACACGATGGCCTCCAGCATGGGCGGCGTCGACCCGGACCCCAGCCGCACCGAGGCCGAGTACCGGCTCAGCCAGAGCGACTTCTTCAAGCCGAGCGGCAACAGCGCGGGCAAGGCGTCGTTCACCCTCGGGCCCGGCCCGGTGAGCACCCTCGAGCTGGCGAACGTGGCCGCGACCCTGGTCAGCGGCGGGGTCTGGTGCCCGCCGTCGCCGCTGGTCGAGGTGCTCGACCGCAACGGCAAGAAGGTCGACGTCAACGAGCAGCCCTGCGAGCAGGCGGTCGCCGAGCCACTGGCGAACACGCTGGCCACCGGCCTGTCCAAGGACGACACCCTGGCCGGTGGCACCTCGCGCGCCGCCGCCCAGGCGGTCGGCTGGGACCGGCCGATGATGGGCAAGACCGGCACCACCCAGGAGCACAAGTCGGCGGGCTTCGTCGGCGCCACCCCCCAGTACGCGGCGGCGGTGCTGACCTTCAACGACAGCCCCAAGCCGCAGGGCATCTGCGACTACGACCCACCGCGGCTGTGCGGCACCGGCGGCAACATCTACGGCGGCAAGGTGCCCGCGCGCACCTGGTTCGCGATGATGAAGCGCTACATGGAGGGCCTGCCCAGGGCTGATCTGCCCCAGGTCGACCCGCGCTACGTCGACGGCGGCCCGGAGATCAAGGTCCCCGACGTGATCAACCTCAGCCAGGAGGAAGCGACCAGGGTCCTGCAGGAGGCGGGGTACAAGGTCGTCGTCAAGGACCGCAACGACGCCCGCAAGAAGGGCACCGTCGTCGGGCAGTCGCCCCGGGGCGCCGCGCTGGCAGGCGAGACGATCACGCTGCAGGTCAGCACCGGGTACGTGCCGCCGCCGCGCACGACCGACCCGACCATCCCGCCGCCGGGCGGTACGGATCCGACGATCCCCGGTGACAACGGGGGCGGGCAGCCCGGCCGACCAGGACCGGGCAGGCCGGGGGATCCGACTTTCACGATCATCCCGCCGGTGCCCTGATCAGTTCCACGACCGGAGACCGCCGAGGCCGCTGATGGCCCGGCGGTCTCCGCCGTTTCAGGCCTGGTCGCGCAGGTACTCCAACTGCGCCTGCACGGACCACTCCGCCGGTCCCCAGAGCGACTGGTCGACGTCGGCGTAGACGACCTCGACGATCTGGCGCGGGGTCGCCGTTGGGCCTATCTGCGCCAGGGCGGACCGAATCTGGTCTAGGCGCTGTTCGCGGTGGGCTAGGTAGTCCTGAGCGACTGTGGCGAGATCTGGAAGCTCTGGACCGTGGCCAGGCAGCACTGCGGTGCCCGGTTTGCGGTCAGCGAGGCCTCTTAGCGCGTCCAGGTAAGCGCCTAGCTTGCCGTCGGGGGGTGAGATGACGGTCGTGCCGCGGCCCAGGATGGTGTCGCCGGTGAGGACGGCGGAGGTGCCCGCGTGGTCGATCGCGAAGCAGAGCGAGTCCGCGGAGTGGCCGGGGGTGTGCAGGACCTCCAGGTCCAGGCCCGCGAGGTGGAGGACGTCGCCGTCGCGTAGGGGGGCGTCGTCGCGGCACAGGGTGGGGTCGAACGCCCGGATGGGCGCGTTGGCGCGGTCCGCGAGCCAGGTCGCGCCGCCGACGTGGTCGAGGTGGTGGTGGGTGATCAGGATCGCGGCGATCTCCCCGGACTCGGCCAGCACCCGCTCCAGGTGCGCCTCGTCGGCCTCGCCGGGGTCGACCACGACGGTGTGCGTGGAGCCGGGGGCGCGCAGCAGCCACGTGTTCGTGCCGTCCAGCGTCAACGGGCCCGGGTTGTCCTCCAGCAGCACCGTGGCGAACGGCGTCACCTGGCGCGATACACCGTAGGCGGGGTGTGGCATGCGGCGCTCCGTTCCGATCCGGGTCGGGCGAGGTCGCCCGCTAAGGTCAGATCGTGCCCGAGTTGCCCGAGGAACTGGTCCTCCCCGAGGGGTTCGTCCCAGCGGAACTGCCGGATCCGCCCGCCGTCCCCCGTGATGCCGCGACGGTGATGCTGGTCCGCGACGGTGCCCCGGGCCTGGAGGTCTTCCTGCTCCGCCGGGTGCTGGGGATGGCCTTCGCAGGCGGCATGACGGTGTTCCCCGGCGGCGGCGTCGACAAGCGCGACGCCGACACGTCCATCCGCTGGCACGGCGAACCCCCGGCCTGGTGGGCCGACTGGTTCAGCTGCGACGAGGGCCTGGCCAGGGCCCTGGTGTGCGCGGCGGTCCGGGAGACCTTCGAGGAGTCCGGCGTCCTGCTCGCGGGCACCGACGGCACCTCAGTCGTGTCCGACACCCGCCCGTTCCACGCCGCCCGGCAGGACCTGGTCGACCGCGAGTACTCCTTCGCCGAGTTCCTCGCAGAGCACGGCCTGGTCCTGCGCGCCGACCTGCTCCGCCCGTGGGCCAACTGGGTCACCCCCGCCGCCGAGCCGCGCCGCTACGACACCCGCTTCTTCCTCGCCGCCGTCCCCCCGGGCCAAACCCCGGACGGCGCCACCACCGAGGCCGACGAGGCGACCTGGCAAACCCCCGCCTCCGCTCTGGCCGCCTGGAAGTCCGGCGACCGCCTCCTCCTCCCACCCACCTGGGTCACCCTCACCGAACTGGACGAGGCCGCCACCGTCGCCACCGCCATGGCCACCCCCCGCGCCATCGTCAAGATCACCCCCAAACTCGTCCACGACGGCACCCACCACCGCGTAGTCCTCACCGACTAGTTATCCCCAACCCCTCCAACCATCCACACCCCCACCACCAGCCCTACCCTCGCGCCCCCCGCCGCCCTACTTTGGCTCGCAGGGGGTCCTCCGCCAGATGATCTTCGTGACCTGCGGGAACGCGCCACACAGCGGTGTGTCGCCTGTGGACAGGGGTGGGGCGGGCTGGGAGCCGCGGCTCGGGTGTCGCAGGATGGGGACATGGGCGCAGGCGTGGTGCGGGTGGGTTTGGTCGGAGCGGGACCGTGGGCGACGGCGGTGCACGCGCCGGGGTTGGCTGGGCATCCCGGGACCGAGCTGACGGCGGTGTGGGCTCGGCGGCCGGAGGCGGCGGCGGAGTTGGGGGCGCCGGTCGTCGGGGACTTCGACGAGCTGCTGGGGCTGGTCGACGCGGTGGCGTTCGCGGTGCCGCCCGCGGTGCAGGGGGAGTTGGCGATCCGGGCCGCCGAGGCGGGCAAGCACGTGATCCTGGAGAAGCCGGTGGCGGCGAGTGTCGCCGAGGCGGAACGGGTGGTGGCGGCGGTCGAACGGGCCGGGGTCGCGTCGATCGTGGTGTTCATCCGGCGGTTCGCGCCGGAGGTGGTGTCGTGGCTCGCCGAGATCCACGCCAGGCAGGGGTGGGCGGGCGGCAGCGTCCGCTGGCTCTCCGGCGCCCTGCTCGGCGGCGCCTACTCGCACTCACCCTGGCGGCACACCGGCGGCGCGCTGGCCGACATCGGCCCGCACGTCATCGACCTCCTCGACGCCGCACTCGGACCGATCACCGACGTCCTGGCCGCCCACCGCGGCAAGCCGGACATCTGGCAACTCCTCCTCCAGCACGAAGCAGGGCCCACCAGCACCGCCACCCTGTCGATGGCCCTGCCGACCCGCCCCACGGTCACCGAACTGGCCGTCTTCGGCGTCAACGACCTCGCCAACCTGGAACTCGACGGCCGCGCCACCCCCGCCCAGGACTCCTACGCCCTACTCCTGGACGACTTCGTGCAGATGGTCCACTCCGGCAGCACCACTCACCGGGTCAACGCAGCCCGAGGCCTGCACGTCCAGCGCATCCTGGACAAGGCCCTCCGCCTCACTACCAGCTAGCCCAACACCGACGACCGCGCGCCAGGCTTTGCTGAGTCCTGGGCAGGACCCGCCGTCTGACCGCCGTTGATGTGGGTTCGGGTGATTGCGTGCTGGGCTTCGCTTGTCCAGCAGCCAAGCACGGAACTCCGCTGGCTCGCCGCAGCGACTAGGGGCAAGCACCTGGGGCGAGTGTCCACTGTGGCCGCAACGGGTGTGCGCGGCCAGGCCGGTATGCGTGGGGGCTGTGGCTTAGGGCTTGGGCGGGAGCATCGGCATGATGATGTACCGCAGGTCCACCTCCCCCGGTTCCAGGGCGGTGACGACCGTGGCGCGCATGCCTGGCTGGATGGCCAGTTCGACCTCGCCGGTGAAGGGGCGGAGGGCGTCGAGGAGGTAGCGGGATTGGTAGGAGGGGCTGGTGCGGCCGCCGGTGATGGTGGCCTTGAGGGATTCCTCGGCTTCGCCCGCGTTGTGGTCGGTGGCGCGCAGGCGGAGTTCGGAGTCGCCGACCTCGACGCGGACCACGCCCCTGGCGTCGCTGTAGAGTGCGACGCGGCGGGTGGCGGCTTGCAGGGACTCGGCGTCGACGACCACTCTGGTGTCCACATCGGACAGGGCGAGCTTGGTCTCGCTCAGGTAGCTGCCATCCAGCACCGCCGTGGTGACCTCGGTGCGGCCCCAGGACACGGCGAACTGGTTCTCGGCGGCGGTCAACCTGGCCTGCCCCACCCCGGCCACCTGCTTGCCCACCTCGGCCAGCAGCGTCGCCGGGACCATCACGTCGATGTCGCCGTCCGCCGACCAGGGCAGGCTGGCGATCGCCATCCGGTAGCGGTCGGTGGCGCGCAGGACCAGCCGGTCGCCTTCGGAGCGGACCCGGATGCCGGTGAACACCGGCAGGGCCTCGTCCCGGGCGGCCGTCGATGCCACCGTGGCCAGTGCGGTGGCGAAGGCCGAGCCGGACACCAGACCGCCGTCCCCGGACACCGAGCCGACGCCCGGGTGCAGCGTGTGGTCCAGCAGCGGCAGCGCGAACCGGGCACCCGAGGCGCGGATGGCGAGCCGGTTGCCCTCCACCACGAGCCGGACCTCAGGGGCCGTCAACGCGCGCAGTGTCTCCGCGAGCGGCTTGGCAGGCACCAGCACCTGCCCGTCGGTGTGCACGACCGCGCCCGCCGACACCGCCGCGGTGCGTTCCCGGTCGCTCGCCGCTAACTGCACCCCGGCCGCCGTCGCGGTCAGCAATACGCCGCTGAGCACGGGGTCGATGAGCTTGCCCGGCACGAGTCGTACCAGGTCAGCGGCCGCGGCGGCTAGCGCGGCTGTCGGGGCGGTGAGATCCATGCGCCCAAGGTAGCCGGCGGGACCGACAACCGGGAGAAGTTATCCACAGGCCATCGCGGGGGTGGCTTGCGGGCTGACCGCCTGCCGGTCCCCGACGGTCGCGCGGCGGGCGTAGACGATCGCCGCGAACACCAGGCCGACCCCGGTGGCGACCAGGTACGACGACCAGATCCCCACGTGCTCGACGAGTTGGCCGCTCACCAGCTGCCCGAGTGCCAGCCCGAGGGTGACCGCGGTGATGATCCAGCCGAATGCCTCGGTCGCCGCGCTCGGCGGGGCGACCAGGTCGATCGCCGCCGAGTGGGTGGTGGCCTGCGGGGTGACCATGGTGCCGACCAGCAGCAGCGCCACCGCCAGCCACACCAGCGTGGTCGGGATCGCCAGCACCGCCACCAGCACGGCGAACGTGGCCAGCAGCGCCGAGAGCCGCAGGTTCATCGCCTTGGGCCACGGCCGGATGCCGTAGATGACGCCGAAGAGCACCGAGCTGATCGACAGCAGCCCCAGCAGCAGGCCGCCCGCGGGGGTGTTGCCCGCCGCAGTCGCCGCCGCGGGCACCGCGACCTCGATGAACCCGAGAAGCACGCCGAAGCCCATGGCCGCGATCGCCAGCGTGCGCATGCCGGGGAAGGACAGCGGTCCGAGCAGCCCGGACGTGTGCTCGACCGGCTCGGGCCGGTGCAGCCGGATGGTCGGCATCAGCGCGAACCAGACGCTGCCGACGATCATGCTGACCGCCGCCACCGCCAGCCCGGTCCCCGGCCAGGGCAGCGCGATGAGCAGGCCGGAGATGGCCGGTCCGAGGATGAAGAAGACCTCCATGCTGATCGCCTCGTAGGCCAGCGCGGCGTCGCGCACCGGTCCCACCGGGGTGACCCTGGTCCACATCGTCCGGGACGCGGAGGCGACCACCGGTTCGGTCGCGCCGACGGCGACGCCGAGCACCATGAGGACCGCGGTGTGCGCGCCCGACTCGGTCGCGACGATGGTCAGCGCCACGAACACGCCGAACAGGGCCGTGGTGACCAGCAGCGGGACGGCCGCGCCGATCCGGTCCATGAGCCGCCCCTGGCCGACCGACCCGATGGCCAGCCCGACCAGGGTGCCCGCCGACACCAGGCTCGCCGTGGCGTACGACCCGGTGGTCTCACGGATGTAGAGCAGCATCGAGAAGCCGACCATGGCCACCGGCAGCCTGCCGAGCACGGAGGCGATCGCGGGCCCCCGCGCGCCCGGGGTGGTGAGGGCAGCGCGGTAGTCGGCGAGACCGGCAGACTGGGACATGCGTACCAGTATGGGGTTTCCGGTACGGCCGTACCAGTATTTTCCCGGTGGTTTCCGCCACTCGACTGTGGGGTATATCTCGGTTCAGTAACGGTGGTGCGGATTCTCTGTGAACCCGAGCAACGTCCCGGGCCCGCGGTGAGTCCTTGAGGGTGAAAGCACTTGAGGATGGGGTGGGGCACCGTGCGATGGTTGCCCTTCTGGGTACCCCACCACGAGTTCCCTCTGGTCAGGGTCGGGGCCCGATCCGGAGGGGCGGGGAGCGTGAACCGTCGGGGGATGGTTCACGCAACAGCGGGAGGTCGGTGCGCCGCGTCGGGGGCGGCGCCCGGCCTTCCGTCTCACTAGTCGCAGACAGGCAAGAGGGCCCGGTCTACCCAGACCGGGCCCTCTAGGTGTCAGCTCTACCGCGCGCGCCTGGCCAACCGCTCGGGGTCCAGGATCAGCACGCTCTTGCCCTCCAGCCGCAGCCACCCGCGGTGGGCGAAGTCGGCGAGGGCCTTGTTCACGGTCTCCCGGGAGGCGCCGACGTACTGGGCGATCTCCTCCTGGGTGAGGTCGTGGGTCACCCGCAGCAACCCGGCCTCCTGGCTGCCGAAGCGCTGGGCCAGCTGCAGCAGCGCCTTGGCCACCCGGCCGGGCACGTCGGTGAAGATCAGGTCGGCCAGCATGCCGTTGGTCCGGCGCAGTCGCCTGGCGATCACCCGCAGCAGCTGCTCGGCGATCTCCGGCCGGGTCCCGATCCACTGCCGCAGCGCGGGCCGGTCCATGGTGACCGCGCGGACCTCGGTGACCGTGGTCGCCGTCGACGTGCGCGGGCCCGGGTCGAAGATCGAGAGCTCGCCGAACATGTCGGACGGGCCGAAGATCCCGAGCAGGTTCTCCCGGCCGTCCGGGGACTTGCGGCCGAGTTTCACCTTGCCGGACTGGATGATGTACAGCCGGTCTCCTGGCTCGCCCTCCGCGAAGATCACGTGCCCGCGCGGGAACTCCACAGCTTCCAGCGTCTGAGCGAGCGCTTCGGCCGCGGCCGGCTCGACCCCTTGGAAGATGCCCGCACGGGCCAGGGTCTCATCCACCTCGGTCCTCCAATTTCCACCCGACGCGGGCGCATTCCCGCCAGCGTCGATCACGACATACAGTGTAGGGCGTTGCCCGGGGATCTCCCGTCGGCTCGCCGCCTAGCGGTGGCCGGAACCACCCGCGACGTGCCTGCTCACGCACCCAGCCGCATGACCTTAGCGCCTACGCCCCGCCCCGGCGACCGCGCTTGGCCGCACGGCCACCCAGCCTGCGCAGCCGGAACAGCTCCAGTGCCCGTCCGATGCCGTGCCCGTAGAGCGCACGGACCTCGTCCGGTCGCGCCGACTCGAGGAACTCCTCGACATCGGTCTCCTGCACGGCCACGTGGCGCAGCCGCGCTTCGACGCGCTCCATGAACAGCGCGAAGAACATGATCACCAAAGGTACCGCGAACACGAACCAGACAGCCATGTGTCGTCGTTCCTCGCTCCGTAACCGCTGGCCCCGGACCCGCCTCAGGTCCCGGTGCCGTTGTCACCCTGGTTGACGTCCAGGGCACATCCCGGGTTGTCCGACGGCCCGTAGGCTAGCGAGGTGCCGCCGACCACCCGACGCCCGCCCCAGCCAGCAGCCGAGGAGACCGGGCGCGACCTGGGTCTGACCCGCAGGGTCCGCCGCATGACGCGCGCGCTCGCGGAGGGCTATCCGGACGCGCATTGCGAGTTGGACTTCACCAATCCGCTAGAGCTATCCGTGGCCACGATCCTGTCTGCGCAATGCACGGACGTCAGGGTCAACCTGACCACCCCTGCCCTGTTTGCCCGGTACCGCACCGCCGCTGACTACGCGTCCGCCGACCGCACCGAGCTGGAGGAGTACATCCGGCCGACGGGCTTCTACCGCAACAAGACGACGTCCCTCATCGGTCTCGGCGCGGCGCTCGTGGAGAAGCACGGCGGCGAGGTGCCCGGGAACCTGGACGACCTGGTGAAGCTGCCGGGCATCGGACGCAAGACCGCGAACGTCGTCCTGGGGAACGCGTTCGACGTACCGGGGATCACGGTCGACACGCACTTCGGCAGGCTTGTCCGCCGCTGGAAGTGGACAGACGAAGAGGATCCGGTCAAGGTCGAGCACGCGATCGGCGCTCTAGTCCCGCGCAAGGACTGGACGATGCTGTCGCACTGGGTGATCTTCCACGGCCGTCGGGTCTGCCACGCGCGTAAGCCCGCGTGCGGCGCCTGTCTGCTCTACCGCGACTGCCCGTCCTTCGGCGAGGGCCCCACGGAGCCTGATCAGGCCGCGAAGCTGGTCAAGGGTCCTGAGGCGCCGCACCTGATCACGCTCGCCGAGCGCACCCGTGAGGGCTACCGACCGGGGAAGCCGACCGGGTGAGCACAGCCTCTAGGTGGGCCCTTGTCGTGGTGATCCTGGCGGTCGCGGTGACCGTGGCGGTGTGGCCGCGCGGGTCGGAACCGACCGCCCAACCGCCACCGGGACCGGACCTCACCGCGGCCAGATCGGCCGCCGCGCTGTCCCCGTGCCCGACCGGAGCAGGCATCCCGAGCCTCGCCGACGCCCACGCCGAATGCCTGGCCGACGGCGCGCGCGTGGTCGCGGGCAACGTGTTCGGGGGTCGACCCGTCCTGATCAACGTGTGGGCGACCTGGTGCATGCCGTGCCGCGACGAGCTCCCGCTGCTCGCCGAGTACGCGGCGGGTCCCGGGGCGGTCGAGGTCGTCGGGCTCGCGGTGCAGAGCCCGGACAAGGACGCGCTCGACCTGCTGGCCGCGCTCGGGGTGAGGTTCCCGAACCTGCTCGACCGCGATGGGCAGGTCCAGCGCGGGTTGCGCGTGCCGGACGCGCTGCCCGCGTCGTACCTGGTGGCCGCGGACGGCACCGCGACGCTGATCACGCAGCCACGGTTGTTCCGGTCGGTCGACGAGGTGCGCTCTGCCGTCGACCACCACGTCGGAGGGGGCCGATGAGCACGCATGGACCGCTGGTCGACCCGGAGGGCCTGCCGGACTGGCTGGCCCCGGTGGTCGCCGCGACCGAGGACCTGGACCTCGGGCTGTGGAAGCGGTTCGCCGCCCCCGGCCCGGGTTCGCGCGACGCCGCCGTGCTGATGCTGCTCGGTGAGACCGCAGAACACGGCCCTGACCTGCTGTTCCAGTTGCGCGCCGACACCGGGGGCAACCACTCCGGCCAGGTCGCGTTCCCCGGCGGCGGTGCCGAGCCGGAAGACGCCGGACCGGTGGACACGGCGGTGCGCGAGGCGGTGGAGGAGACCGGGCTCGACCCCGCGGGGGTCCGGCCGGTCGCGCTGCTGCCGAGGCTGCACGTGCCGGTGTCCGGGTTCGACGTCACGCCGGTGTTGGCGCACTGGGCGCGGCCGAGCCCGGTGCGCGCGGTGTCCGCCGCGGAGACCCAGGCGGTCGCGCGGATCCCGATCTCGCACCTCGCCGACCCGGCGAACCGGTTCCGCGTCGCGCACCGCGGCGGGTACGTCGGTCCCGCGTTCGCCGCGCCGGGCATGCTGATCTGGGGTTTCACCGCGGGGCTGCTGACGATGCTGCTGGCCGTCGGCGGCTGGGAGCAGCCGTGGGACGCAGGCGATGTGCGTGACTTGGACGCCGCGTGGCGCGGTGTCGGTGCGGAGGTTCAGTCGTGAACTGGGTCGATGTGCTCGTGGTCGCGCTGGCCGTGCTGGCCGCCGTGTCCGGTGCCCGGCAGGGCGTGGTGACGGCGTTGCCCGCGTTCATCGGTGTGCTGATCGGCGCGGTCGCGGGCATCAAGCTGGCGCCGCTGGTGGTCGAGCAGATCGACTCGACGCCGACCAGGGTCGCCTTCGCGGTCGCGGTGTTCGTGCTGCTGGTGGCCCTCGGCGAGACGTTCGGGGTGTGGATCGGGCGCACCATCCGGCAGAAGATCTCCTCGTCCAAGCTGGCCGGGGTGGACAGCGCGCTCGGGGCGGTCGTGCAGGGCGCCGTGGTGTTCGTGGTCTCCTGGCTGATCGCGCTGCCGCTGACCACGGTCGGCGGGCTGCCGGGGCTGGCCTCGGCGATCAACAACTCCGCGGTGCTCGGCGGGGTCAACGACGTGATGCCGCAGGCGGCCAAGGGGCTGCCCAACGAGCTGCGCCAGTTGCTCGACGTCTCCGGCTTCCCGGCCGCGGTCGACCCGTTCAACCGGACGCCGAACAAGGAGGTCGACCCACCGGACCCGGCGCTGCAGGCCAGCGCGGTGGTGCAGCGGGTGCGGCCGAGCGTGCTGAAGATCAACGCCAAGGCGCCGTCGTGCGAGCGCGCGCTGGAGGGCAGCGGTTTCGTGGTCGCCCCGCAGCGGGTGATGACCAACGCGCACGTGGTCGCGGGGTCAAACGAGGTCAGCGTGGAGGCGGGCGACCGCACCCTCCGGGCTACGGTGGTGCACTACGACCCCGACACGGACTTGGCCATCTTGAGCGTGCCCGCGCTACGAGCGGACGTCCTGCCGTTTGCCCCAGGCGACGCCTCTAGTGGCCAAGACGGCATCGTGCTCGGTTACCCCCTCGACGGCCCTTACACCGCAGCGCCTGCCCGCGTTCGTGACCGCATCCCCTTGAGGGGACCGGACATCTACGACGCGAACACGGTCAACCGGGACGTGTTCACCTTGCGCGCGAAGGTGCTCAGCGGGAACTCGGGCGGTCCGTTGGTCAACCCCAACGGCGAGGTGATCGGTGTCGTGTTCGGTGCCGCTGTCGACGACTCGGAGACCGGCTTCGCGTTGACCGCCGCCGAGGTGCGCGCCGAGGTCGGTAAGGCGCCCTCGCTGCGGGAGCCCGTCGGTACCGGACGCTGTTCGAACTAGCCCTTCACGAAGGAGGTCAGCAGCGCGTTGGTTGCTGCTGGCGCCTCTTCGTGCGGGAAGTGCCCGACCCTGGGCAGCTCGTGGTTCTCGTTAGTGCCACCGATCCACGGTCCGGACGCGGTGCGGGTGCGGGGGAGGACGCACGGGTCGTCGGCGCCATAGAGCTGCAACACGGGGACTTCGATTGTTCGGCCAAGAGCCTCAGTGAACCGGCGGCCGTCGCTGCGCACTTGGGAGCGGACCGCCCACCGGTAGTACTCGTGCGAGCTGTGCGCTACCCCCGGAACCAGCATCGCGGTCCGGTAGCGCTGGGTGGCTCCCGGTAGTCCTGACCAGTACTGGCCGGACCAAGAGCGAACCCGACGTTCCACGAGTGCGGCGCCGTCGCGGGTGATGCGTCGTTCCGGCACCATCGGGATCTGGGCGCTGAACAGGTGCCCCATCGCTCGGGCCTGGTTTCGCGGGGCTCTCCGCAGCGCAGTGCGTCGGATCTGTCCTCTTAGGGCAAGAGGGTGCGGGGCCGAAATGGTCGACAACGACTGCACGACGCGGGGGTGCAGCGCGGCGACGGTCCAGCCGAGCAGGCCGCCCCAGCCGTGTCCGACCAGGTGAGCCTTGGGCTCGCCGAGAGACTTGATCAGGCCCGCGACGTCTCCGGCGAGGGTCCACGCGTCGTAGCCGCGGGGTGGTTTGTCACTGTCCCCGTACCCGCGCAGGTCGACCGCGACGGCGCGGAAGCCCGCGTCGCCCAGGGCGGTCAGCTGGTCGCGCCAGGACCACCAGAACCCGGCGAACCCGTGCAGCAGCAGCACCAGCGGACCCTCACCGGTCTCGGCGACGTGCAGCCGGATGCCGTTGGCGTGCACGTCGCGGTGCGCCCACGGTCCATCGATGCGGACGCTCGAGGGATCCGGGGCTGCTGGCACGGGTGGTCGCTCAGGACTGCTGGTCGCCGCGGTGGGTCAACGCGGCCGCGGTGTCCTTGACGGAGGCGATCGTGCGCTCGGGGGCGCGCAGCGACTTGAGCTTGCGGAACCCGAGGAAGGTGAACAGGACCGCGACGAGCAGCATCAGGACGAACACGCCGCCGAAGGCGATGCTGCGCAGCACACCGAAGTCGGCGACCATCTCGGCCAGCGCGAAGAACAGGAAGAAGGAGCTGTAGAGCAGCACGGTCAGCGCGATGATGAAGAAGACGCTGCCCTTGATCCCCTTCTTCACCTCCTTGGTGACCTCGGACTTGGCCAGCTCGACCTCGGCCCGCACCAGGGTCGACAGGTGCGCGGTCGCGTCCTTGACCAGGTGTCCGATCGACTGCTCGCCCGCCGCCGCGATGGCGCGGTCGTCAGCGAGGGGGATCGAGGGGACTTGCGGCAGCCCCGAACCGTCTGCTTTTCCGTGCGCGCTGGTCACCTGCGTCATCGTGCCATGCTCAGTCAGCGGAGGCCGGGCGGGCGGTACCCTCCGCGTTTCGCCGTCGCGCCCGGCCGCGTCCGGTCAGCAGCGCGGCGGCGAGCAGCGCGGCCACCGCCGAGGCGATCAGCACCGCCGCCTTCGCCAGTTCGGCGTCGGCCGGGTCGAGTGCGAGCTCGGCGATCAACAGGCTCACCGTGAAGCCGACCCCGCCCAGCATGGCCACCGCCACCAGGTCCCGTTTGCCCAGGTCGGGTGGCAGAACGGCCAGCTTGAGCCGCACCGCGAGCAGCGCGGCGCCGGTGATGCCGACCAGCTTGCCCACCACGAGCCCGGCGAACACCGCGAGGACGACCTTGTCGCTGGTCAGCTGCCCGATTGCCTCGCCGTCCAGCGGCACCCCGGCGGCGAAGAACGCGAACACCGGCACCGCTAGCCCTGCCGACCACGGCTGGAGTCGGTGCTCCAGCCGGAGGGCAGGCGCCTCTCTCTCGTAGGGGTCCTTCTTGACCCGAGTGAGCAGGGCGAGGGCGACACCGGCGACCGTCGCGTGGACGCCCGAGGAGTGCACTGCCACCCACACCGCGACCGCGAGCGGCACATAGATCCACGCGGAGGTCACCCGGCGGTGCTGGAGGTACGCGTAGAGGCCCAGCAACGCGACCGCCACCGCCGCTGCGATGAGGTTGAAGCCGCTGGTGAACAAGATGGCGATGAGCAGGATCGCGCCTAGGTCGTCCACGACGGCAAGGCTCAGGAGGAACACACGCGCGCTGCTGGGCATACCTGATCCCACTAGCGCCAACACGCCCAGCGCGAAGGCAATGTCCGTCGCCACCGGGACAGGCCATACGTCCCCCGCGCGCGGATCCCCCCACGCGACAGCTAGCGCCACCGCGGCCGGGACGACCATCCCGCCAAGGGCAGCGACAACCGGCAGGATCGCCGCCTTGAACTGGGACAGCTCGCCGAGGGTGAGTTCGCGTTTGAGCTCCAGGCCCGCGACGAAGAAGAAGATCGCGAGCAGTCCGTCCTTGGCCCAGTCGCCGACGGTGAGGTCCAAGTGCAGGAAGTGCGGTCCGAGTTCGGCGTCGCGCACCGCCGTGTACACGCTGGACAGCGGTGTGTTGGCCAGCACCAACGCGATCGCCGCCGCGACGAGCAGGACAACGCCACCGACGGTCTCGGTCCGCAGGTAGCGCGCGAACTCGGTGAGCGCGGCAGGGGCTGATCGACGGCGGTGCGACAACGGCTGCTCCTAGGGCATGGTTCGGCCAATTGCCGACCAGACTTCCCGGCGCACCTGGCTCTTAGCCTAACCCGTGGCGGGCTATTCCACCGTCACGCCGAACAGAACCCCGACGAAGTAGGTGACCACCATGGCCAGCACGCCGACTACGACGTTCCGCAGGACTGCGCGCCCGACCGGTGCGCCTCCGAGACGAGCGCTGACGTAGCCGGTCAGCACAAGACCCAGCACGACGGCCACGATGCATGTCCACACCCGCGCTTCCACCGGCGGTAGGGCAATCGCGACCAGCGGGATGAGAGCGCCAACTGCGAAGGACAGGAACGACGCCCAAGCTGCCTGCCACGGGCTGGTGAGGTTGTCCGGATCGATCTGCAGCTCGGCTTCAGCGTGCGCGTGGAGAGCGTCCTTAGCGGTCAGCTCTTGCGCTACCTGCGCCGCTAGCTCCGGGGACAGCCCCTTCTGCTCGTAGATGTCGGCGAGTTCACGCTCCTCGGCCTCCGGCATCTCGCGCAGCTCGCGCTCCTCTTTGCGCAAAGCCGCCAGTTCGGTGTCGCGCTGGGTGCTGACCGACACGTACTCGCCACCGGCCATCGACAGCGCGCCCGCCACCAGACCGGCCACCCCGGCGGCCATGATCGCGGTCCGGTCCGCGGTCGCCCCCGCCACGCCGACGACGAGACCGGCGGTCGAGATGATGCCGTCGTTGGCGCCGAGGACCCCGGCGCGCAACCAGTTCAGCCGTCCGGCCAGTCCGTTGTGGTGCGGCTCACCCTCGTGCGGGACGCGGCCGTCGCTGTCGGTGCTCACCCGGGCATTCTGCGCTCAACCTGGGTGGTTCTACCAAGACCTGTCGGTCCGATGACCGAAGATTGTGGTGTGCCTGACTCGAACGAACCCCTGCCGACCTGGCGGGCCGTCGCGTTGATGTTCCGGGTTCCCCGGCGGGGTCGGGGGTTCTGGTTCAGCCTCGCCATCGACCTCATCTGGCCGTTGCTCGCCGTGCTCACCCGGTTGCGGTTCCGCGGCGGCGACAAGCTCCCCAAGTCCGGTGGCGTGCTCTTGGCGTCCAACCACCTGTCCTTCGCTGACCCGGTAACCGTCACCGCGTTCGCGTTGGCCTCTGGGCGCATCCCGCGCTACCTGGCCAAGGCGAGCCTGTGGCGCCTCCCGTTGGTCAACAGGGTTCTTACGGGCGGTGGTCACATCGCTGTGGAGCGCAACACGGCGCAAGCGCGTCACGCCTACCTCGGCGCGGTGCAAGCCGTGGCGAAGGGGGAGTGCGTGATGTTCTTCCCTGAGGCGGGGTTCTCCGACGACGAGGACCACTGGCCGTCGCGGAAGGTGAAGAACGGTGTCGCCCGGGTAGCGCTAGAGACCGGTGCGCCCGTTATCCCTGTCGTGAACTGGGGCACGCACGCGTTCCTGCCCGCTACAGCGAAGTTCCCGAAGGTGTTCCCGCGCAAGACGATCGACATCGTCGCGGGCGACCCGGTAGACCTATCGGACCTCAGCGGCACCGACCGCGAAACCATCGATGAGGCCATGAAGCGGATCATGCACGCCATGACCGAGCTGCTCGCGACCCTGCGCGCGGAAACGCCCCCCACCCGGTAGCCGGGCGAGGGGCGTCCGCGCGGTGTCAGTCCTCGGTGGTGGTGGACTTCAGCCCGGTGCTGATGAGGTCCATCACCGCCGAGTCGGCGAGCGTGGTGGTGTCCCCGATCGCCCGGTTCTCCGCCACATCGCGCAGCAGCCTGCGCATGATCTTGCCGCTGCGGGTCTTGGGCAGCTCGTTGACGATCAGGACCTGGCGCGGCTTGGCGATCGGGCCGATCTCGGTGGCCACGTGGTCGCGCAGCGTCTTCACCGTGCTGTCGTCGGGCTTCGCCGAGCCGCGCAGGATGACGAACGCGACGATGCCCTGGCCGGTGGTCGGGTCGCTCGCGCCGACCACCGCGGCCTCGGCCACCGTCGGGTGCGACACCAGCGCCGACTCCACCTCGGTGGTCGAGATGCGGTGCCCGGAGACGTTCATCACGTCGTCCACCCGGCCCAGCAGCCAGATGTCGCCGTCCGCGTCGTACTTCGCGCCGTCACCGGCGAAGTAGAAGCCCAGGTCGGCGAAGCGCGACCAGTAGGTGTCGCGGTAGCGGTCGTTGTCGCCCCAGATGCCGCGCAGCATCGACGGCCACGGCTGGTCGAGCACCAGGTACCCGCCGCCGCCCTTGCCGACCTCGACGCCCTGGTCGTCGACGACCTTCGCCGAGATGCCCGGCAGCGCCCGCTGCGCCGAGCCCGGCTTGGTGTGCGTCACCCCGGGCAGCGGGCTGATCATGATCGCGCCGGTCTCGGTCTGCCACCAGGTGTCGACGATCGGGGTGCGGTTGGCGCCGACGTTCTCCCGGTACCAGATCCACGCCTCGGGGTTGATCGGCTCGCCGACGCTGCCGAGCACCCGCAGGCTGGACAGGTCGTAGCGGGCCGGGATGTCCGCGCCCCATTTCATGAAGGTGCGGATGAGCGTCGGTGCCGTGTAGTAGATCGACACCTTGTGCTCTTGGATGATCTCCCAGTGTCGACCTTCGTGCGGCGTGTTCGGCGTGCCCTCGTAGACGACCTGCGTCACGCCGTTGGACAGCGGCCCGTAGACGATGTACGAGTGCCCGGTGATCCAACCGATGTCGGCGGTGCACCAGTAGACATCGGTCTCCGGCTTGAGGTCGAAGACGGCGTGATGGGTGTAAGAGGCCTGGGTGAGGTAACCGCCCGAGGTGTGCAGGATTCCCTTGGGGTTACCCGTGGTGCCGCTCGTGTAGAGGATGAACAGCGGGTGCTCGGCGTCGAAGGGCTGCGCCTCGTGCGTCTCCGCCTGGCGATCAACGACCTCGTGCCACCACAGGTCGCGCCCGTCGGTCCACTTGACCTCGCCGCCGGTGCGCCTGACCACCAGCACGTGCTCGATGGACGGCGTGTGCGCGGTGGCCTCGTCGGTGTTGTCCTTCATCGGGGCGGGCGCGCCGCGCCGGTACTGCCCGTCCGAAGTGATCAGCAGCCGGGCCTGGGCGTCGTCGATGCGCGAGCGCAGCGCCGCCGAGGAGAAGCCGCCGAACACGACGCTGTGCACCAGGCCGAGCCGGGCGCAGGCGAGCATCGAGAAGATCGCCTCGGGGATCATCGGCATCTGGATGGCGACCCGGTCGCCCGCCTCGAGCCCCAGCTCGGTGAGCGCGTTGGCGGTCTTGCTGACCTCGCGCAGCAGGTCGGCGTAGGTGATCGCGCGGCTGTCGCCCGGCTCGCCGACCCAGTGGATGGCGACCCGGTCACCCAGGCC
Source organism: Actinokineospora globicatena (assembly GCF_024171945.1). GTDB lineage: Bacteria > Actinomycetota > Actinomycetes > Mycobacteriales > Pseudonocardiaceae > Actinokineospora > Actinokineospora globicatena. The sequence continues at coordinate 715,148 of NZ_JAMTCR010000002.1, read as the reverse complement.
CGCCTCGACGTGACGGTCGACACAGTTGGCCGCGACGTTGAGCTTTCCGCCCACGAACCACTTGGCGAACGGCGCGTCGTCCCAGTCGAGCACCCGCTCCCAGCGGGTGTCCCAGCTCAGCCGGTCCGCCTGTTCGGCCCAGAACGCCTCGCGGTCGGCGGTGCCCTGCTCGTAGGCCGCCGCCCCGACGTTGGCCGCCGCGCTGAAGTCGTCCGCCGGTGCGAACACCCTGCTCTCCGTCGACAGGTTGTCCAGCGTCGGTGTCTGACCGGACTGCTCGGTCATGGACCTGACCTCCTCGGTGAATATCCGGTTCCCCCGGCGGGCGCGGCCGGCTGTCGGAGAGGAATCTAGTGCGCCGGGCGCCCACCCGACAGTCCGACACCGCATAGGTATAGACCAGTGGCGCCCGGTCCGGGGCTCCGCCGATCAGTGGGTATCTGCTCCGTTCGGCTGTCCTCTTCCGATTCTGCGGAAAGTAGCCTGGTGGGGACGTACCGTGGTCGGCGGTGATCCAGGTAGGAGATGCCGGGAGTTCGACGTGGTGGGGGGATGATGGGTGGGCGCTCACCACTGGCTGCCCCGGAGTTCCGGGCGTTGTGGGTCGCCGAGGCGCAGTCGGTCGCCGGTGACCAGCTCGCCAGGGTCGCCATCTCGGTCCTGGTCTACCAGCGCACGTCGTCGGCCGCGCTCACCGCGCTGACCTACGCGCTGACCTTCCTGCCCGACGTCGTCGCCGGACCGCTGCTGTCCGGGCTCGCCGACCGCTTCCCGCGCCGCGAGGTCATGGCCGTCGCCGCGCTCAGCCAGGCCGTGCTCGTGGGTGTGATGGCGATCCCGGGCGCGCCCATCTGGCTGGTCGCCGCGTGCGTCGCGCTGGAGTCGGCCGCGCAGGCGCCGTTCAAGGCGGCGCAGACCGCGCACGCCAGGGTCCTGCTCGGCAACGAGCACCTGGCCGCCGGGCAGGCGAGGCTGACCACCCTGCGTGAGGTCGGGCAGCTCGTCGGGCTCGCGGGCGCGGTGGCCGTGGTCGGCTTCCTCGGCACCACGCAGGCACTGCTCATCGACGCGGCGACGTTCCTCGCCGCGGCGGCACTGCTGCGGTTCGGGCTGCGGCCCCGGCCCGCCGCCAGGACCGCCGCCGTCGCCGGGGACGGTGTGCTGCCGCCAGACCGGCGCAGGCGCGCGGTGGTCACGCTGTCGCTGCTCGCCGCGTTGACGGTGCTGCCGCACGGGTTGGTGGTGCCGCTGGTGCACGAGTTGGGCGCCCCGACCTGGACGGTGGGACTGCTGCTCGCGGTCGACCCGCTTGGCCTCATCGTCGGTGCCTACGTCTTCTGCCGTGCGGGCAGACCGCAGGAGGAGCAGCACGCGCTGATCGCCCCGCTGGCTGTGGTCTGCCTTGGTGCGCTGGTGTTCTTCGCCGCTCGCCCGCACCCGGCGGTCGCGGCGCTGCTGCTCGCGGTGTCCGGACTTGGCGCCGCTTACCAGATCCTCGCCAAGTCGGCCTACGTCGAACGGCTCCCGGACTCGGTCACCGGGCGCGCCACCGGACTCGTCCGAACAGGCCTGCGTGCAGGGCAGGGCCTGTCGGTGCTCGTCGGTGGCCTGCTCACCGAAGCTCTCGGTTCCGCTTCGCTGACCATCGCGTCAGCCGGTGTGGTGGGAACCATAGGCTGCGCGGCGGCGGGCTTCGTCTGGCATCAGGGGAGGGCCTCGGTACCGAGGGAGGCGGTGGCATGACCAGGGATCAGTACTCTCTGTTGCGCATCGCGGCTTCCTCCTCGGGGGATCGGACCACTGGGTCTACGAGATCAGGTCGGTTCAGTACTCGCGGTTCCGCACGGTGTTACCTCCCTATCGGGTCCGGGGGGACCGAACGTACCCCGCCCGCCGCGGGTCACGTTCAGTGTCCCGTCTGTCGCAAAGGGGGACAATGCCCAGTCTGACAAGTCCCCAGGGCTCTCGCTTGTCCGGCATCCCCCTACCGCGGCGGATAAGGGGTCTCGACCTCCTAGCCCACACGACCACCTCCGGTTTCGCGTGGATCGTGGCGACCGAGGTGGCGATCTTCGCATGGGCGGTGCTCGGCGCGGTGTCGGCCGGATGGCCGGATTCCCTGTCGATGCGGCTGTTCGCGCTGCTCACCGCCTTCGCGATACTGCACATGGAGGCAACCCGACCGGCGGAAGAACGACGCAGGGCCGCGCATTTGTCGGGCGAGCACATCGACCACACGGGCGTATGGACGTGCGCGGGTGCGCTCGTGCTTCCGATTCCGTTGGTCGTCGCGCTCGTGCTTGTCATCCGGGTGCGGCGGTATTTCATCGCGCGGAAACCCCCCGGACGTTATGTGTTCACGACATTCGCCATCACTTCGTCCGCGTTGGCGGCTCAAGCGCTGGCGACGGCGACCCCGCTGCACAACTGGGTGCGCGGCGCGCGGGTCGAGCCGAACGAGGTCCTAGCCGCTACCGCAGCCGTCGCCGCGGCGTTCGGTGTGTACTACCTGTCGCAGACAGTCGTGATCGGAATCGCCCGCGGGTTGCGCGGTGACTGGTCGTGGGTCTCGATCCTGGGCAACCGCAAGGAGAACGCGGACCTGGCGATCACGCTCTGTCTCGGTCTGATCGCGGCCTGGGGTGCCGGAGTCGCGTATGGCCTGTTGCTGGCGGCGTTATCGGTGGTGGTCGTCGGTTACACCCGGCACACCCAACGCATCGAGCAACTGGAGTTAGAGCGGGACCGGCTGGAGGTCGACGCGTTGCACGACCCGTTGACCGGTCTGGCCAACCAGCGCGGGTTCAACCCGGCCGCCGCCCTCGCCCTCGTCGCTGACCAGGCCCGCCGCCGCCCCACCGCGGTGATGATGTTCGACCTGGACCGGTTCAAGCAGGTCAACTCCCGGCTCGGTCACCTCGGTGCCAACGAGGTCCTCAAGGCGCTCGCGGGCGTGCTGCGCACCAGCGTCCGCCGCGACGATTTAGTCTGCCGCTGGGGTGGCGAGGAGTTCTCCGTCCTGCTCCCCAGCACGTCCCGCGCCGACGCGTGGGCCATCGCCGAACGGATCAGGAGCGCCGTCGAGTCGATGACCGTCGAGCTGACGAAGGCGGCAGGTGGGCGTACCGAGCAGGTCGGCGAGTTCACGATCTCCGGCGGGATAGCGTTATCTCCCGAACACGGCACGGACCTCGCCACGTTGCAGGAGTTCGCCGACCAAGCCTTGGCCGAGGCGAAGGACGGTGGTCGCAACCAGATACGGCTAACTCCCGCGGTACCGCTACCTGGACCGCGTTCGAACCGCGAGCGCACCCTGGACCCGAGCTGAACCCCTGGTCGGTAGTGTGCGACCGGTGACCGACCCGTTGGCCCCGCTGCTGGACCTCCCTGGCGTCCACGACGCCGTCGCCCGAGCCAGGGACGCTGTCGCCGAGGTCCACCGCCATCCCACGAACCGCCGCGGTTGGCCTGCCACCGCCGCAGAGGCCTCTGTGCGCGCTGCCCGAGCCTCCGCTGTGCTCGACGGTGGTCCTGCCGAGATCCCGGAGGACGGTGAGGTCTCCGACCCCGTCCTGGCAGGCTCTCTCCGCGTCGCGGAAGCACTCGGCCCGCTGCTGCCGACCTGGGAACGCGCGCCTATGCAGGCTCTAGCGCGGTTGCACGTCCTAGCCGCCGCCGACCTCGTTGACAAAGACTTGCTCGGTCGCCCTCGGGCTGGTCTTGGCGTGACCAGCCGCCTCGACCTTCTAGCGGGCTTCATCGCCGGGGGCACAAAGGTTCCAGGCCCGGTTCTAGCCGCGATCGTCCACGGTGAACTGTTGGCGCTAACTCCGTTCGGTACCGCTGACGGAGTTGTAGCCCGCGCGGCCGCTCGGCTCACTCTCATTGGGACCGGGCTTGACCCCAAGGGCCTTGCGGTGCCGGAAGTTGCCTTCCTGCGGGACGCGAACCGCTACCGGGACACTGCCGTTGGATTCGCCTCTGGCACTAGCGAAGGCGTGACCGAGTGGATCGTCTACTCCTGCCAGGCGCTAGAGGCAGGCGCTCGCGAAGCCACCAGCATCGCTGAAGCCGCAGGCTGATCCAACGTGGACTAGTACGCGTGCGCGCCAAGCAGCCCTAGCGCCCGTCGGACATGGCCGCTGGATTGGGCTAACGCGCGCGAGGCGTCCATGACGTCCACACCGGACAGCAGGTGCACCATCGCCACCTTCAGGTCCCCGTGCGCCGCGAGCAGGGCAGCCGAGCACTCCTGCTGCCCGGAACCCGTCGCCTCCCGCAGGATGCGCAGGCTCCGACCGCGCAGCTTCGCGTTCGTCGCCCGCATGCTGACCATCAGGTTCGAGTACGTCCGGCCCATCTTGACCATCACCGCGGTGGAGAACGTGGTGAGTAAGATCTTCTGCGCCGTACCGGCCTTCATCCTGGTCGACCCGGAGATCGCCTCGGGACCGGTGTCCACCGCGATCACCAGGTCCACCCCGGGTGCGCGCGCGGCGTCGGGGTTGTTGGACACCAGCGCCGTCTTCGCGCCGATGCGGTTGGCCTCGGCCAGCGCGCCGAGCACGTACGGCGTTCGGCCGGACGCTGTGAGCCCCAGCACGAAGTCACCGGGGCGAGCGTCGCGGCGCATCTCGGCCGCACCCTCGCACTCGTCGTCCTCCGCGCCCTCGACGGCCTCCCGCAGCGCCCCCGGGCCACCGGCGTGGTGGACCAGGAACCACTCGGCGGGAACGTTGTAGGTGGGCGTCAACTCCGCCGCGTCCAGGGTCGCGAGGCGCCCGGAGGTGCCCGCGCCGACGTAGTGCACGCGGTGCCCGGACTGCAGCGCCTCGGTCGCCATGTCCACCGCCCGGCTCAGGTGCGGCAGGGCGGCGGCGACGGCGGTCGGGACCAGCTGGTCCTCGGAGTTGATGGTGCGCAGGATGTCGAGCGTCGACATCCGGTCGATCTCCGTGGTGCGCGGGTTGCGCCGCTCGGTCGGGGAGTCCACATGGACCGACTGGCGTGGCACGGTCATCCGAGTTCCCCCTCCCCGGCGCGGTTGGCCCGCGCACCCGGTCTCATTTCCCGTTCTCCCGCGGCTTGCGCCGCCCGTCGTGCCTCGTCTCCAGCCGGTGCGTGCCGACGGCGTCCCTGGTCGAGTCCAGTGCCTTGATGGACTGGTCCAGGTGCTGCTGCGCGACACCGATGAACAGGCAGTCGACCACGGTGAGCTGCGCGATGCGGCTCGCGGTCGCCCCCGAGCGGAAGGTGGTCTCCCGCGCGGCCGTGGTCAGCACGAGGTCGGCCACCTCGGCGATCGGGGAGGTCGGGTAGTTCGTCAGCGCGACCGTGGTCGCGCCGTGCTCGCGGGCCGTCCGCAACGCCTCGACGGTGTCGACGGTGGCGCCGGTGTGCGAGATCGCGACCGCGACATCACCGGGACCGAGGACCGCCGCCGAGGTCAACATGATGTGCGTGTCGTTCCAGGCGAAGCTCACCCGACCGATCCGGTGCAGCTTCTGCTGCAGGTCGGCCGCGACGAACGCGCTGGCCCCCACGCCGTAGACGTCGACTCGGCCCGCCGTGGCCACCGCGTCGACCACCTTGGCGAGCACCTCGATGTCGAGTTGCTCGGCGGTCTCCTCGACGGCGCGCGCGTCGGCGAAGGTGACCTTGCCGACGACGGTCTTCAGGTCGTCCTCTGGGGCGATCTCACCCCCGAGGTCCCGGTCGGCACGGGCCTCGGTGCGAGCCGTGTCGGCGGCAAGCGCGATCCGCAGCTCGGGGTAGCCCCCGACGCCGATCGCCTTGCAGAACCGGGTCACGGTGGTCTCACTGGTGCCCGCGGCCTCGGCGACCTCGGTGATGCTGCGCCTGGCGACGGTGGACGGGCTGTCGAGCACGACCTTGGCCACCCGCTGCTCCGCACGGGCCAGGCCGGGCAGGAGCGAGCGAATGCGGACCAACGGGCTTGACTCGCTGTGTTCTGCTGTCATTTGACTCGCACTCACGTGGGAAACTTACTAACAGTTACAGGGCAGTACAAGACGGTGCATGACATCTGGCGGCAACGCTACCCAAATGTGTCCGTACCGGTCGTCGCCCCTGGTTGGGGCTTGCCCACCGCATCGCTGGACGAACGCGGATTGTTAGCGTCCGAAGGTCAACGAGTTTTGGGCTCCCACCCGAGCGGGCGTATCAAGTGGGGTTGTTTCTCACCGTTGAGCAGGATTCGGCTACCGTCGGTGACGGTGATTCGATCAAGTGTCACCCCTCGCCCGCTGTAGCGACTGTCTGTGACAAACCGCCAGCGAACGGTGATCTGCGTTCCGACCGGCGCAATCGCGTGGACTGTCCACCAACTGCGGTGCCCAGAACCGGACAAAGCGGTGACTTCCCCCTCTGGCGCGCCCGGTCCGGAGACCCGCAGTGGCAGCGGGCGCCAGGTCCCGCCGTCGTCCACTTCGACCACGAGGCTGTCGCCCGCGTCCGTGTCGACGAATGCGGCGAAGCTCACCGTGACAGGGCCGGTCGCCCGCAGCGGGGGAGTGAGGAGCGTCGCGCCGCCGGTCGCGGTGTACCAGGCCGTTGGACCCTGGCGCGGTCGTACCGCGAGCGCTCTGGACAGGCCGGTCGCCAGCGCCTCCCGCGCGGAGTTGATCGAACCGTTGGTGCGCACGGGGTGGACGCGGTTGGTCAGCAGGATCGCGATGGACCGCGACGCCGGGTCGAGCACGAGCGAGGTACCGGTGAACCCGGTGTGCCCGGCGGTCCGGGGGCCGGAGAGGCCGCCCATGTACCAGCGCTGGTCCAGCTCGAAGCCGAGGCCGTGGGCGTTACCGGGGTAGGCGGCGTTGTGGTTGGTCAACATCTCCCGGACGGTGGCCTCCCGCAGGATGCGCTTCCCTCGGTAGGTACCGCCGTTGAGGATCGTCTGCCCTAGGACGGCGAGGTCTCGCGCGGTCGAGAAGATCCCGGCGTGCCCGGCTACGCCGCCGAGCGACCAGGTGTTCTCGTCGTGGACCTCGCCTCGGACCATCCCGCGTGCCGGTGCCGTTTGGTACTCGGTCGCGGCGATCCTGTCTCGCTTGCTGGTCGGAGGGTTGTAGCCGGTGTCGGTTAGCCCCAACGGCTTGGTGATCCTCTTAGCGACAACGACGTCCAACGGCTCCCCGCGTAGGCGCTCCACCAGGACGCCGAGGGTGATGAGGTTGAGGTCGGAGTAGGTGTAGACGCTGCCCGGTGGCGCTGACGGCGCGTGGTCCATGACGGCCTTGATCCGCGAGGCCTTATCCGGGTAGTCCCGCCAGAGCAGGATGAACGGCTCCAGACCCGAGGTGTGCGTCAACAGCTGCTTGACGGTGATGGTGGCCTTGCCGTTGACCCCGAACTCCGGCAGGTAGGTCGCCACGGGCCGGTTGATGTCCACCTTCCCGTCGTCGACCAGGCCGAGCACGGCGATGGAGGTGAACAGCTTGGTCACCGACGCGACGTCGAAGATGGTGTCGACCCGCATCGGCACCTGTTGGTCGGCGGGGAGCTCGTTGGTGGCGTCCGCGTAACGCACAGCCTTACCGGTCGCGGTCCGATCGACGATGACCCCGTCGTGGACGAGCAGCGTCACGGCGCCGGGGAAGAGCGGGCTGTTCGCGATGGTGGCGTTGGCTGCCGCTATCGGAGCCGGATCAAGACCGGCGGCCTGAGGGCTACCTTCGCGGAGCACCGTTGTCGGTGGTGCGAAGCCGGACATCGGTTGGTCGAACCTGCCCGCTGGCGCTACCGCTGTGACAGCCACGACCGCTACCGCCGCTCCGAGTTGTACGAGCACCGCCCCCACCTTTCACGGATACACCGGGACCCACTCCCGCAAGCGCTTGCCCGCGTCGACGATGTCGAACAAGAGGATGCCCACGCCAGGGGCGATCGCACTGGGTCGCGCAGCCGGTCGGCGGCTACCAGGTCAGGCCGTGGTCATAGGGGTACAGCGGCAGCGCCGGGTCATTGCCCAGGTACACGTCGACCGGCAGCTTCCCGCGCGGGGAGGCCTCGCCGAAGAGCACCCGGGTAAGAGACTCCAGGGAGACCGCCCGCCACGAGTAGGTCGCGACCCAGTTCGGAGCGCTGGCGAACCCCGCGTCATAGGGCACCTGGGTGGCGACGGCGACGACAGGTACACCTGCGTCCACTAGCCCTGCCACGAGCGAGCGCTGCTCGACGTTACCGGCGAGGTTGTTGGTCAGCACCACTACGAGGTCGACGCCCTTGGCAGCGGCTACCGCGCGGCCGATGGTCGCAACCGACGGTCGCGTGCCCGTCGGGAGGGCGTTCGCCGTCGAGCCCCGCACGGCGATCGCGGCGGCGAGGGTGTTGGGGGAGTTGTCGGGGTTCCCCGTGTCGCCCACCCCGGTCACCAGGACCCGGCCGGGCGTCGTGCGCAGCGGCAGCGTCCCGTCGGTCGCCAGCACGGTGGTGGTGCGGTCGGTCAACCGCTGGACCGCCGCCTTGTGCTCCGGCGCCCCGACCAGCCGACCGACTGTGCGTTCATCCACCAGCGGTTGGGTCAAGATCCCACGCTTCCACTTCAGCGCAAGGATCCGCCGCACGCTCTCATTGATCCGGCTCTCGGTGAGCCTGCCTGAACGGACCGCGTTAAGCACCGACTCTTGCGCCAACGCGAGGTCGGGCGGCATGAGCAACTGGTCGACACCGGCCTCTAGCGCCAAGACCGGGATCTCGGCGTCCCCGAACATCTCCCGCACGCCCTGCATGGCCAGCGAGTCCGTGACGACGACGCCCGTGAAGCCCAACTCCTGCCGCAGCAACCCGGTGATGATCGGCCGCGACACCGTGGCGGGTACCCCGGACGGGTCGAGGCTCGGGAACTGGATGTGCGCCGTCATGATCGAGTCCACCCCGGCCTCGACCGCGGCTCGGAACGGCGGCAGGTCCACTGCCCGCCACTCCTCGGCGGTCCTGGTGATGGCGGGTAGGCCGGTGTGGCTGTCCGTCGCGGCGTCGCCGTGCCCGGGGAAGTGCTTGGCCGACGCCGACACGGTGTCGGTCGGCTTGCCGCTGGACTGGTAGCCGCGCACCTCGGCGGTCACCATGTCCGAGGTCAGGTCCGGGCGCGCGGAGAAGGCGCGGGCACCGATCACCGGGTTGCGCGGGTTGGAGTTCACATCCGCGACCGGGGCGAAGTTCTGGTTGATGCCCATCGCCCGCAGCTCGTTGCCGTTAACGCTGGCCAGCGTCCGCGCGTCGGCAGCACTACGGCCAGCTCCTAGCGCCATCGCGCTGGGGTACTCGGTAGCAGGCGCGGGGACTCTAGTGACGTTCCCGCCCTCCTGGTCGATAGCGATGACCAGCGGCAGGTTGGGAGCCGAGTTGAGCACGGCCCGCTGCAGGCCGTTGGAGAACGCCGCGAGCTGGGCGGGACTGTCGACGTTGTCGGTACCGGAGTTGTTGAAGTAGATGACCCCGCCGACCTGGTAGCGCCTGACCACCTCGGCGGGGGTGTCCACGCCGTAGCGCTCCCGGTTGGTGGGATGGGCCTCGGCCGCCGACTTGCCCCAGACGGACACCACGAACAGCTGACCCACCCGCTGCTCGAGCGGCATCCGGCGCAACCGGGCATCGATCCAGGCGTGCATGACCGCATCCTGGCTCAGCGGCGGCCCCGGCTTGGTCCGCGCACCGTCCTCCGGGGCGCTCCCGGGGGCGACGACCAGCGGGGACATGACCACGGCTGCGGCACAGGCACACGCGGCGACCACGGCGGTGAGCGACCAGCGGAGGGCGCGAGTGGACAACTGCGGTCTCCCATGCTGTGAGTTCTTCACCACAAACGGGGGCATCACGGTGAAGTTACCCAGTGCCGGGAGCGGTGGTCAACGCGGGGAAACGATTTGGGCGGTCCCGCTCCGGAGAGCGGGACCGCCCAAAGTCGCGGCGCGAATCACTCGGGTTACCAAGCGTGCAACTGAAGTCGTACCTACCTGGCCTCGGCGTCCGGCGTCCCGGTACGCAGTCCCTTGACGACATGCCTCCCGCGGCGTGCTGCGCGTGGGTGCTCCGGTGATCGCGCACGGAGCCCGCTCGGGGTGGATCGGAGCTTCTCTTCGCTCCGTCCCTGGCCGACTCGGGGTCCGCACCACCTTTCTACCCAGTGGCGAAGGTCACTTCAAGGGCACTTTCGTGTGCACCGGTCAAGGTCTGCGAAAGCGTCGACCGCGACTGCCCGTGAGCGTAGGCTGCCTCGCCTGCCCCGGTGGAGATCCCTTGTACCGGGCGGGATCCGGTCATCTCCTTCGACGGCGGTGCAGTCCGTACCAGGCGGCACCCGCGGTGGCGACCGCGCCGAGCCCGATCGCGGTCACCGCGACGGCCGTCCCCGACGGCGCGTGGAACCGCGACCGCAGCGACACCGGCTTGGTGAACGTCAGCACCGGCCAGTCCCGCTCGACCGCCAGCTTGCGCAGCCCGCGGTCCGGGTTGACCACCGACGGCTTGCCCACCGCCTCGAGCATCGGCAGGTCGGTGCTCGAATCGGAGTAGGCGTGGCTGGCCGCGAGGTCGTAGCCGAGCTCCGCTGCCAGTTCCCGGATCGCGGTCGCCTTGTTCGGGCCGTAGCAGTAGAAGTCGATCTCCCCGGTGTAGCGGCCGTCCACGGCGACCATCCGGGTGCCCACGCTGTGCGTCGCCCCGATCATCGCCGCGATGGGGGCGACGATCTCCTCGCCGGAGGCCGACACCACCACCACGTCGTGCCCGTCCGCCTTGTGCGAGGCCACCAGTTCCGCGGCCTCGGCGTACACCAACGGGTCGACGATGTCGTGCAGCGTCTCCTCCACGATGGACCGCACCTGCTCGACGTCCCAGCCCTCGCACAACGCCGTCAGGTGCGCGCGCATCCGCTCCACCTGGTCGGCGTCGGCGCCGGACGAGGCGAACACGAACTGCGCGTAGGCGCTCTTGAGCACCCCGCGCCGGTTGATCAACCCGCCCTGGAAGAACGGCCTGCTGAACGCCAGCGCGCTGGACTTGGCGATCACCGTCTTGTCGAGGTCGAAGAAGGCCGCCACCCGACCGGGCGCGGACGTGGGCGCCGCTGCCGCGACGGAGTCGTTCACCGGCTCAGCATAGGAGCCGCCCACCGGTGGACCGTTGCCCCGATGTCGGCCGATGCCGTGGAAAGCGCACGTGGACGGTCGTGCGCGAGGTCTCTGCGGAACTCGGCAGGGTGTCTTCTGCCGTATGTGGCCATCGAACGCCGTGGAGGGGATACAGTATTGCTACCCGGCTTTCGAGCCGGGCCGGTTCAGTCCGACCCCCCGGGGCTGAACCCGCTGACGACCCCCGCCCCTCCCCCCTGGCGGGGGTCGTCCCATTTCCGGGACAAGGCAGCCCCCTCCAGCTTGCCCTAGGCGACCGACACTCCGCTGTCCTGACCCGCTGCGCGGTGCCCGAGTTGTCCACAACCCCGCCAGCCATCCACAGCCTGACCAGGCCTCTTCCCGTCGTTGCCAGTTTCACCAGATTCTGGTCACAGCACCGGCGAACGACGAGGAGGAGCCATGAACCGACCCACCGCGTGGCTGCGGGACGAGACCGTTCTCGAGCACGTGCTGCGGCTGTGCGCCGCGGCCGCCACCGAGCCCGACCGCGCTGATCGGGTGCCCGACGTGCGCGCCAGGTGGCCGAGCGCGCCCTTGGTCCTGCTCGACGAGCCTGCCGCCGCGGCCTGCGCGGACGCGGGATTGCCCCGCCGCAAGGGCGTCGTGCTCGTCGTCGCGGGCCCACCACCGCCGAGCAGTTGGGAACACGCGGTGCGCCTGGGCGCCGAGCGGGTCGTCTCACTGCCGGACGACGAACCGTGGTTGGCCGCTGCTCTCGCCGATGTCGCGGAGGCGCCCGCGGGCACGGAGGGGCGGGTGCTCGCGGTCATCGGCGGCAGCGGCGGGGCGGGTGCCTCGGTGTTCGCCACGGCGGTCGCGCTCACGGCTGTCCGCTCGGGGACGAACGCGTTGCTGGTCGACTGCGACCCGATGGGCGGCGGTCTCGACCTGTTGCTCGGCGCCGAAGACGAGCCCGGGTTGCGCTGGCCGGATGTCCGGCTGCGCACCGGTCGCGTGCCGGTGTCCAGTCTGCACACTTCGTTGCCGGGTAGGACTAAGGGCAAGTCACGGCTGACGTTGCTCTCGGGCGCTAGGGAGGGCGCGGGGCCGTCGCCGGACGCGGTGGTCGCCGTCATGGAGGCGGGCAAGCGGGCCGGGGAGACGGTGGTGTGCGACCTCCCGCGTGCTCCGGATCAGACGACCCGGGCCGCGCTCGACCGCGCCGACCTCACCGTGGTCGTGGTGCCTGCCGATCTCCGTGCCACCGCCGCGACCCGTCGACTCGCGACCTACCTTGCCTCCCAAGGTATCCACCCATCGTTGGTTGTTCGCGATCCGGCTCACCTTCGCCCACCGGACATAGCCAAGGCGGTAGACCTACCTCTGCTCACCACCTACCGCCGTGACCGAGCGCTGCCGACCCGTCTCGACGAGGGCAGCTTTCCGGTGCGCGGCTCTCTCTCCCGTGCCAGTAAGGCAGTCCTGGCCGCGTTGGGGGCCAGTCGTGTCCGCTGACCTGATCGAACGGGTCCGGCGGCGGTTGGTGGGTGGGGGAGTGGAGGTGTCCCCGTCCGTCGTGGCGGACGCGGTGCGGGCCGAGGTGGGGGTGGTCGGCGACCGGGACGTGCTGTCCGCGCTCACCTTGCTGCGCCAGGAGTTCGTCGGTGCCGGGCCGCTCGAGCCGTTGCTGCGGGATGTGGGCACGACCGACGTCCTGGTCACCGCGCCGGACCAGGTCTGGGTCGACGGGGCAGCGGGCCTGCGCCGGACCGAGGTCCGGTTCCCCGACGAGGCCACCGTCCGCAGGCTCGCGCAGCGGCTGGCCATGGCCGCGGGGCGGCGCTTGGACGACGCACAGCCCTATGTGGACGGTTGGCTACCCGGCGGTCAGGTTCGGTTGCACGCTGTCCTGCCGCCGGTGGCCGACCACACCTGCCTGTCGCTGCGCGTCTTGCGGCCCGCCAACCACCGCTTGGCCGACCTCCAGGCTCTCGGCACCTTCGACGCCGAGGTCCACGAGCTGCTCACGGCGATCATCACCGCCCGCCTCGCGTTCCTCGTCACCGGCGGCACCGGCGCGGGCAAGTCGACCCTCCTGGCCGCGATGCTCGGCGCCGTTCCCGCCCACGAACGCGTCATCTGCGTCGAGGACGCGGGCGAACTCCACCCCGACCACCCCCAGTTCATCCGCCTCGTGGCCCGCCCACCCAACATCGAGGGCGCGGGCGAGGTCACCCTGCGCGACCTCATCCGCCAAGCCCTCCGCATGCGCCCCGACCGCGTGGTGGTCGGCGAGGTCCGCGGCCCCGAGGTGATCGACCTCCTCACCACCCTCAACACCGGCCACGACGGCGGCGCGGGCACCGTCCACGCCAACTCCCCCCAAGAACTCCCCGCCCGCCTAGAAGCCCTAGCCGCCCTCGGCGGCCTCGACCGAGCCGCCCTGCACACCCAACTCACCGCCGCCATCCACGTGATCCTCCACATGCACCGCACCCCAACCCGCTCCCTCACCGAAATCGCCATCCTCACCCCAACCCCCCGCACCGTCTACAAATCCGGCACCTGGACCCAACACCGCCCCCTCCTCTCCGCCCTACTCACCTCCAGAGGCATCCCATGGTCATAACCCACCCCACGCCCCTGTCTCCGGCTCGGTCGCCACACCACCGCCAACTCACCACCGCCGATCAACACCGCCCCCCACACAGGCTCGGTGCACCGTCTTCGTCTCCGGCAGCGCATGCCGACTCGATCTCTTCCCGAGATCGCCGTTTTCGCGTCACATCCTTGTTTCGTCAGCAAAGCAGGCGCCGGGATCTAGCGCCGTCCTCTCTTGTTCGCCCTGCGCCGCGATGTCCGCAACTCGCCGGGGGTCTGGCGCGTGGAAGCCGCATCGCCAGGAGTGCGGGTCGGAGTGGTGGGTGGCGGGGTGTGCCGTGGTTCTAGTGCTCTTGGCGTTGGCGGCATTGGCCTGGCCGTCGAGCCGGGCTGGGCGTCGGTTGCGGCGGCTGGCGGGAGTCCCGGCCCGGCATCGGTTGCGGCGGCCCAAGTCTGACGGGCTCTTGGTCATGCTGGGGGTCGTTGGCGGCTGGATGTTGTTGGGGATCGGCGGCGCGGTTGCGGCTGCTCTGGTTGGGGTTGCGCTCTGCTACCGGCGGCGGTTGCGGGCGCGGCAGAAAGGGCAGTTGGCCGAGTTGGAGGAGCTCAGTGAGGCTGTGGCTGGCCTCGTGGCCGAGTTGGCGACTGGTGCGCATCCCGTCACCGCCGCGGAGCAGGCCGCGCGGGAAGCTCCCTCGGCGGCGGCGGAGACCTTGCGGCTGATTGCTACAGCGTCGCGGTTGGGTGGGGAGTCGGATGTTGGGCCTTTTCAGCTTCGGCAGGCTTGGCACCTCACTGCTCGTCACGGTGTGCCGTTGGTGACCACCTTGTCCGCCGTCGCGCAGGACTTGGCTCATCGGGCGCGCTTCAGTCGAGCTGTCCAGGCGAGGCTCGCGGGGCCGCAAGTCAGCGCTGCCCTTCTGTCCGGGCTTCCCGCCGTCGGCTTGGCGCTGGGGCAGGCCACTGGGGCGCGGCCGTTCGATGCGTTGGCCACCACCCTCCTCGGCCAAGCCGCCCTGACCTTGGGAGCCCTCCTCACCGCCGTTGGCCTCATCTGGACCACCCGCATCACCACCCGCGCGGTTCCAACTCAAGCGAGGTCAGCGTGATCGCGGCGGTTCTGCTGCTGGCGATGGCGGTGCTCGTCGGTAAGCCGCACGCGCCGGGGAGGCGGCGGTTTCGGCGGGTCATGGGCCTCACCGGGTTCACGAGGCCGACATGGTTGGTGCCTGTGTTCGTGGCCGTCGCGGTGGCGAGTGTGGGGGTGGTGGTCGGCGGTGTCGTCGTGGGCCTCGTTGTCGGCGTCGCGGGGTGGTGGGGTGCGCGCTGGCTCCTCCGGCCGCGGCAGGACAAGGTGGACGACCTTCGGCTGGCCGCGACCTGGGACATGCTCGCGGCGTGCCTCCGGGTCGGTATGCCAGTGCCGACCGCCATCTTGGCTGTGGGCGAGGGCTTACCCGGTCGCGCGGGGTCGGTTCTGCGCGATGTGGCTGAGCAACTGGCGCTCGGAGCCGATCCCCGGCAGGCGTGGGCCACGGCGGTCGAGAGTCCGGAGACGGCGGCCCTCGCTCGGGCTGCCCGGCGCACCGCGCGGTCTGGGGCGGCGCTCGCGGAGGTCGCCAGCCGGTTGGCTGGCGACGTCCGGGCCGGGGTGGACCACGCCGCTGAGGCGCGGGCACAGCGCGCCGGGGTGCTCATCACCCTGCCGCTGGGGCTCTGCTTCCTGCCCGCCTTCCTCTGCGTCGGCGTGCTGCCCGTGGTCATCGGGCTGGCCGCGCGGGCGTTCCACCTATCACTGTCCTAACTAGACTGGAGCTACACGTGCACGGATTCATCCAGGACGAGACCGGGTCCATGTCCATCGAGTACGCCCTGTGCGTCATGGCCGGGTCGCTCATCGCCGGTGTGCTGATCGCAGTCCTCATCAGCCAGTCGGTGGCCGACGCGTTGACCAAGCTCATAGCTGACGCGTTGTCGCCATGAAGGGAGAACGCGGATCAGTCACCGTCGAGGCGGCGTTGGTCATCGGCGCCATCGTCACCGCCCTGCTGCTCGCCATCACCGCGGTCGCCGCTGCGGCTGACCACGTGCGCTGCCTGGACGCCGCCGCTCAGGCAGCGCGGTTGGCGACAAGAGGCGACTTCGCCCAAGCCCGAGCGGCCGCGGTTCGCTCGGCCCCGAACGACGCCACCATCACCATCCACACCAGCGGGGACACGGTCGCTGTCACCGTGAACACCAACCACCCGCTGTTCCCCACTCACGTCACCGCCTACGCGGTGCTCGAACCCGGTGTCCCGCCGTGATCCGCGCGCCGGACCGCGACGGCGGGTTCGCGACGGTTTTGGCGGCGTGGGTGATCACCGGGCTGCTCTCAGTGGTACTCATGGTCCTGACGTTCGTCGGCGCCGTGTCCGCCCGGCACCGAGCGGAGGGTGCTGCTGATCTCGCCGCGCTCGCCGCGGCAGCCCACGTGCTGGACGGGGTCGAGCAGGCGTGCGCGCGGGCCGAGTGGGTCGCGGAGCGGATGGCCGCGGAGCTCGTCCGGTGCGCGGTGAGCGGCTGGGACATAACGGTTGAGGTAGCCGTTCGACCGGTCGCGGTGGTCGGCGCCGCGCGCGCCGTCGCCAGGGCCGGTCCGGTCAGCGGCGGCCAAGCGGTCGGCTCCGGACGGTGAACGGCATCACAGGATGGCCTGGGCCGGACGGGTGGCGCCGCTGATCACCCACCGTGGCGATGGGCGTTTTCGCAGCTCACGGGCCTGCTCGCCGGGTCTCGACGGTGCGGTGTACGGCCGTGTGTGGACCTCGCGGGGGTGTGCGGGTGACCGGTTGGCCGAGTTTGGTCGCTCCGGTCGGCTCACCTGTCGTTTACCTCGCCAGAGCGACCAGTTGTCGACGACGAGTTTCGTACAGCGTCCTCGATGCCGTTGAGTCATGTGTAGGGCGCCGGACCGGCTCCCGTACCCCGAGGAGGCAGTGCCCGAGATGTTGGGAACCGTGAGGTCGGACAACTGGCGGCGAGCGTTCCGCGTCGAGCTGCGCGCCGAGGCGATCGGTCTCGCGTTCCGCGGTTGGCCGGTGCTCCCGGGTACCTACCCGGTCGCTGGCCACTGGGCCGGTCGTGACGGTTCCGAGGACACCACCGGCCCCGTGCCGGTGCACGCCGACTGGCAGGAGCGGTTGGGCACCAAGGCCGAGCAGGTCGCCACCTGGTGGACCGGGCAGCCCTACAGCCTGCTGCTGGCCACCGGCCGCGGCTACGACGCCATCGAGGTCGGCGACGAGCTCGGCAGGCGCGCGGCGGGTGTGCTGCGGTCGGTCGGGCTGCCGGTGCCGATCATCGCCACCCCGGAGCACCGCTGGTTCTTCCTCACCCGCACCGGTTCCGCCCTCACCCCCGAGCTCGCCGCCAACCCCGATGTCGCGCTGCGCGGCGAGGGCGACTGGATCACCCTGCCGCCCAGCCCGTTCCAGCACGGCGTCGTGCACTGGCGGGTCAAGCCCGAGGTGTGCGGCTGGCAGATCCCGACCACCGAGACCGTCCAGGACGCACTGCTCGACGCCGTCCGCGAGCCGGGCACCCGCACGCTCGTCACCACCGCCCGCGACTGACCACACCAGACCCACCACACCACCACCCACCGTGGTGGACCGGATGACGCCCTCCCGCCCGGGCGCCGGTCGACCACACCAGCCTGTCCACCGGGCCGACGCCCACTCCCGCCCGAGTGCGTCCCCGAAGGACAGGTAGCCAGCCGAGCGAAGCAGGAGCCTTCGGACTCCCGCGCCACGCCACGGACAGGGACGAGCAGTCGACACCCCGCCCCGGGACGACCGCCCTGCACCCGGCACCGACCCGCCTCCCGGTGCCGCACAGCAGGTCTGGGAACTCCCCGTCGACGTCCCGCGCACACATCCGTGGCGAACCGCGGTAGCAGCCCGAAGCCCCCGAGCTCGGCGGCATGCGGCGCGCCGGGAAGCGCGACCGGTCCAACACCGGTCGCCCCCGGCGCGCTGCCGCATCCAGACCCACTCACCCCAGTCGCGCGCTGGTGGTTTGGCCATGGCGGCCGATGCGCTCAGGCCGCGTGGCCCCCAACAGGACTTGAGCCTGCGAGCCCCCGTGTCCGATAACGGTGCCCATGTAGAAACGGCCCTCCGGAGAGGCATCGGCGGTGAGGCGCGGCCTCTGGCAGGACTCGAACCTGCGACCAAGAGCTTCCGAGGTTCGAGAGTCAGGCCGGGCCGTGGCGGAGGGACTGGAGGACGACGCGGAGGACTTTGAGGGCGCCGGGTTTGTTGAGGGGTTCGTTGCCGTTGCCGCACTTGGGGGATTGGACGCAGCTGGGGCAGCCGGTGGGGCAGTCGCAGGCGGTGATGGCTTGGTGGGTGGCTTGGAGCCAGGGGAGGAGGGCGGCGTGGCCGCGGTCGGCGAAGCCGGCGCCGCCGGGGTGGCCGTCGTGGACGAAGATCGTCGGGTGGCCGGTGTCGGGGTGCAGGGCGGTGGAGACGCCGCCGATGTCCCAGCGGTCGCAGGTGGCGAAGAGGGGGAGCAGGCCGATCGCGGCGTGTTCGGCGGCGTGGAGGGAGCCGGGGATCTCGTTGCGCGCCAAGCCCGCGGCGGACAGCAGGTCCGTGTCGATGGTGTACCAAACCGCGCGGGTGGTGAGAGTTTGCTCCGGTAGGTCCAACGGCACCTGGTCCAGGATCTGGCCTGACGGCAGGCGGCGGAGGTAACCGACGACCTGGGACGTCACTGCTACCTCGCCCAGGCACACGTTCACACCGCCGAAAGCCTGTTGCGACAGCGTCGACAGCACCGTGATGTCCACGACCTCACGCGGCGAGGTAGACCAGTCCGGGCTTTCCGCGTGTACCAGCGCTAGAAGCCCGTCCAAGTCCAACTCGTCGACGACGTAAGAGCGCCCTTGGTGCAGGTACAGCGCTCCCTCGTGCACCGTCGAGCAAGCCTTGCCCTGGCCTACCGTCCCCAGCATCCGCCCGGAGTCTGCTTCCACGACCGCGACCTGTTCGCCGCCTGACCCCCGGATGTCGACCGCGCCCTGTGGACGGTCGCGCGAGGTCCAGTACCAGCCGTTGGGGCGCCTGCGCAGGGTCCCGGACTCCACCAGGGAGTCGAGCACCGCGCGTGCCCCAGGGCCGAACGCGGGCAGGCACGCCTCGGTCAGCGGTAGCTCCGCCGCCGCGCACGCCAGTTGCGGGGCCAGCACGTATGGGTTGCCCGGGTCGGTGACCGTCGCCTCGACCGGCTTGTCCAAGATCGCCGCCGGGTGGTGCACGAGGTAGGTGTCCAACGGGTCGTCCCGCGCGACGAACACCACCAGCGCCGAGTCCCCGGACCGCCCGGCGCGCCCGGCCTGCTGCCAGAACGACGCCAGGGTCCCCGGGTACCCCGCGACCACCACCGCGTCCAACCCGGCGATGTCGACCCCGAGTTCCAACGCGTTCGTGCTCGCCACGCCGAGCAGCTCACCGGAGGCCAGCGCCTGCTCCAGCGCGCGCCGCTCCTCCGGCAGGAACCCCGCGCGGTAGGCGGCGACCCGGCCCGACAACTCCGGGTCCACCTCGTCCAGGATGCGCCGGGCGCCGAGGGCCGTCAGCTCCGCGCCGAGCCGGGACCGCACGAACGCCAGCGACCGCGCGCCCTCGATCACCAGGTCGGCCAGGATCCGCGCGCTCTCCGCACCGGCCGAGCGCCGGACCGGGGCGCCGTTCTCGCCGGAGAGCTCCGTCAGCGGCGGCTCCCACAGCGCCACCGTCCGCGAGCCGCGCGGTGAGCCGTCCTCGGCCACCGCCGCACAGTCCACACCGGACAGACGGGTGGCCGAGGCGGCCGGGTCCGACACCGTCGCCGACGCCAGCACGAACACCGGGTCGGCGCCGTAGCGCAGCGCGACCCGGCGCAGGCGGCGCAGCAGCAGCGCGACGTGCGACCCGAACACGCCCCGGTACGCGTGGCACTCGTCGACCACCACGTACCGCAGGCGCCGGAAGAACGACGTCCAGCGGCCGTGCGCCGGGAGGATGCCGCGGTGGACCATGTCCGGGTTGGTGAAGATCCACCTGGCGTGGGCGCGCACCCAGTCGCGCTCGACCATCGGGGTGTCGCCGTCGTATGACGCCGCGCGCAGGTCCGGTAGCTCCAACTCGTGCACCGCGCGCAGCTGATCGGCCCCCAATGCTTTGGTGGGCGAGATATAGAGAGCAGTCGCGCGCTGGTCCTCCGTCAGCGCTGTCGCCACCGGTAGCTGGTACGCCAACGACTTCCCGGAAGCCGTACCGGTCGCGATCACCACGCTGCGACCCGCGTACGCGTGCTCCGCCGCGGCCACTTGGTGAGTCCACGGCGTGTGCACCCCGGCGCGGCCGAAGGCGGCGCGCACGGCCTCGGGTGTCCACGCGGGCCACGGCGCGGTGGACTCGGCGCGGGCGGGCAGTTCGGCGACGTGGGTGACCGGGTCCTCGCCGCTGGCCACCCCGGCGAGCACTCGGCGGAGCAGGACGGCGCCACGGTCGGTCGCCGCGTCGACAGTCACCCGTCGAGCTTCGCACACGCCGCCGACAGCGCCGGAGCGGGTTGAGTTGATCATGAGATTTTGGTCACAGTCCGCCCGCGTAACATCACTTACCGTGCACGGTATGGGACAGCTCGCGTAGGTGATCCGCTTTACCAATAGACTCCGCCGACATCCCACCGATTGTGGTGGCGCACACGCGAAAACGGGGTCGGTAGACGTCTTGTGGTAATGGCGGATGTCGGCGCTGTACAGGCAGATCATCAGGAGGACGGATGTCCGGGCAGTTCCTCGCGGAGGGCCTGACGCTCACCGGCGGAGACCGCGGTGTAGTCGCCGTGGTCGCCGTGATCGCCCTCGCCGCTCTTGCCGTCGGCTATGTCTTGCTCAAGGAGGTCCTGGCCGCCGGTCAGGGCACCGTGAAGATGCAGGAGATCGCCAAGGCGGTTCAGGAGGGCGCGGCGGCTTATCTCAAGCGGCAGCGCAACACACTTCTCATCTTCGGTACAGCCGTGTTCCTGCTGCTGTTCCTGCTACCCGCCGACAGCGCGAGTGAACGGATAGGCCGCTCGCTGTTCTTCCTGGTCGGCGCCGTCTTCTCGTTCACCATCGGCTACCTGGGCATGTGGCTGGCGACCCAGGCCAACCTGCGGGTCGCCGCCGCGTCGATCGAGGACGGCGGCCGGGAGAAGGCCACCAGGATCGCCTTCCGCACCGGTGGCGCGGTCGGCATGGCGACCGTCGGCCTCGGCCTGTTCGGCGCCGCGATCGTGGTGCTCGTCTACACCGGCACCGCGCCCAAGGTGCTGGAGGGCTTCGGCTTCGGCGCCGCGCTGATCGCGATGTTCATGCGCGTCGGCGGCGGCATCTTCACCAAGGCGGCCGACGTCGGTGCCGACCTGGTCGGCAAGGTCGAGCAGAACATCCCGGAGGACGACCCGCGCAACGCCGCCACCATCGCCGACAACGTCGGCGACAACGTGGGTGACTGCGCGGGCATGGCCGCCGACCTGTTCGAGTCCTACGCGGTGACCCTGGTCGCCGCGCTCATCCTGGGCAGCACCGCGTTCGGCGCGTCCGGGCTGCTGTTCCCGCTGATCGTCCCCGCCCTCGGCGTGATCACCGCGATGCTCGGTGTCTACATCACCAAGGTCCGCCCGGGGGAGAACGGCCTGACCGCGATCAACCGGTCGTTCTACATCTCCGCGCTCTTCTCCGCCGTGCTGTGCACCGCGGCGGCGTTCATCTTCCTGCCCGGCTCGTTCTCCGAGCTGGTCGGCAGCACCGAGACCAACACCGCGGGCAGCCCCGCGGTGATCGCCGCCGTCGCGGTGATCATCGGCATCGTGCTGGCTGGCGTGATCCTCTGGCTGACCGGCTACTACACCGGCACCGAGCACAAGCCGGTCAAGGAGGTCGGCAAGACCTCGCTGACCGGTGCGGCCACGGTGATCCTGTCCGGCATCTCGGTCGGGTTCGAGTCCGCCGTCTACACCGCGATCGTCATCGGTGCCGCGGTCTACGGCGCGTTCCTGCTCTCCGGTTCGGTCGTGGTGGCGCTGTTCGCGATCGCCCTGGCTGGCTGCGGCCTGCTGACCACGGTCGGCGTGATCGTCGCGATGGACACCTTCGGCCCGGTCTCCGACAACGCGCAGGGCATCGCCGAGATGTCCGGTGACGTGCACGGCGAGGGCGCGCAGATCCTCACCGAACTCGACGCGGTCGGCAACACCACCAAGGCCATCACCAAGGGCATCGCGATCGCCACCGCCGTGCTGGCCGCGACCGCGCTGTTCGGCTCCTACCAGGACGCGATCCGGCAGGCGCTGGGCAAGGTCGGTGGCGCGCTCGACGCCGACTCGTTGAGCACGTCGTTCTCGTTCATCGTGTTCAGCCCGAACGTGCTCGTCGGCATCATCATCGGTGCCGCGGTCGTGTTCATGTTCTCCGGTCTCGCGGTCAACGCGGTGACCCGCGCCGCCGGTGCGATCGTGTTCGAGGTGCGCCGCCAGTTCCGCGAGATCCCCGGGATCATGGAGGGCACCGGCAAGCCCGAGTACGGCCGCGTGGTCGACATCTGCACCCGCGACTCGCTGCGCGAGCTGGCCACCCCCGGTCTGCTCGCGGTGCTCGCCCCGATCGCGGTCGGGTTCGGGCTCGGCGTCGGCCCGCTGGCCGGTTACCTCGGCGGCGCCATCGCGACCGGCACGCTGATGGCGGTGTTCCTCGCCAACTCCGGTGGCGCGTGGGACAACGCGAAGAAGCTGGTGGAGGACGGCAACCACGGTGGCAAGGGGTCCGACGCGCACGCCGCGACGGTCATCGGCGACACCGTCGGCGACCCGTTCAAGGACACCGCGGGCCCGGCCATCAACCCGCTGATCAAGGTCATGAACCTGGTGTCGGTGCTGATCGCGCCCGCCATCGTGACCCTGTCGGTCGGCGTCGACGCGTCCACCGGCGCCCGGGTCGGCATCGCGCTCGGCGCGGTCGTGCTGATCGTGGCGGCCGTGGTGGTCTCGAAGCGCCGCGGTACCGCTATCGCGGACACCCCGGCGGAGACGACGGCGAACGTCTAAGCACGTCCCGGAAAACCCCGTTGAGGCAGGTCCCGTTCGCGGGACCTGCCTCATCCGGTCTGCGGGGGTTCACCGGACCGTGGGAGCATCTTGGGCATTCGCCGGGCGGGTCCCCGGACAACCAAGGCAATGCAAGGAGACATGACATGGCACGTCGACTCGTCGCTATCACCGCGGCGGCCGCTGCCCTCACCATCAGCCTCACCGGCTGCGGCGGCAGTGACACCGCTGGCGGTGGCTCCTCGAGCGGCGCGGCGGCCACCACGACCACCGCGACCTCCGAGGCCTCCGGCGGCGACGCCACCGCGTGGGCGGAGAAGGTCTGCGCCGCCGTCGCCCCCCAGGTGACCGCGCTCGCCGCCCAGCCGCAGATCGACCAGAGCGACCCGGTCAAGGCGCAGGCCTCGCTGGTGGACTACCTGGACAAGTTCTCCGGCGCGCTGGACAAGATGATCAGCAGCTTCTCCGACGCCGGTGACCCGCCGGTCGCCGACGGCAAGGCACTGGTCGCCAAGGCCACCGGCGCGCTGGAGGAGGCCAAGACCGCGGTGGAGACCGCCAAGACCAACCTGGCCGCCGCCTCCCCGTCGGACCCGGCCGCCTTCCAGGCCGCGTTCGTCAAGGTCGGCGAGGACCTGCAGGCGCTGTCCAAGCTGGAGGACCCGACCAAGGGCCTGCGCGGTAGCGCGGCGCTGGACAAGGCGTTCAAGGAGGCCCCGAGCTGCAAGAAGCTCGACCTCGGCGAGTCCGCGTCCGGCACCGCGAGCAGCACCCCGACCTCCTGATCACCAGGCGCACCGGGCTGGTAGTCGCCGTGGCGGGCGCGGTGCTCGCCACGGCGTGCTCGGCCGCGCCCGACCCCGACCCGTCCGCCCTGGTCGCCTGGGCCGACCGGTTCTGCGCGGTGGTCGCCGACACCGCGGTGGTGTTGGCGACCCCGCTGCCGGACATCGATCTCGCCGACCCGGACGCGGCCCGCACCGCGCTGGCCGCCTACCTCGCCGCCGTCACCGACGGCCTCAGCCGCGCCGTGTCGGGCATCGACGCGCTGGCACCGTCGCCGATGACCGGTGGGGACCGCGCCGCGCACGTCGCCGCCGACACCTACCGCGGTCTGCGCGCCCCGCTCGACGAGGCGCGGACCGTGCTCGACGACAACGCCACCGCGCACGTCCTGGCGGAGGTCGCGGGTGAGGTGGCCCCCGAGGTGGCCGCGCTCGACCTCGCCGACCCGCTCGCCGGTACCGCGGGCTCCGACTTCACCCGATGGGCCGAACGCGCGCCCCAGTGCGACCGGGTGCCCGCGCTGCGCGGTTGACCCCGACGGCCCGCGACGTTCCTCCGTTCGGGGTAATTCCGGTGCCGACCGGGCGTCTCGATCCTTTACCGTGCTCGAACTGCTGTTCTATTCTGAGCGCCGTGGCGCAGCAGATGTCGTTCTTCTCCGCCGAGGCGCGCCACCCCGCGGTCGCCGACCTCGCGGGTCTGCTGTGCGGGCCGGGGCAGGCGGTGCTCTTCGCCAGGGCCACCGCACGGCTGGTGGTCCCCGTCGACACCCCGTGGCGGATGAAAGCCCTGGTCAGGGCCTGTGCTGAGCGAGGAATCCGCGCCGAGGTGGACACCGGGGACGACGGCGCGCGGTGCTTGCGGACCGCGTTCCGGGTCGACCTGGCGCCGCTGGCCGCCGCCTGGGGCGGTGGCGCGGGCAAGGCCGTGCCCGCCGGGTTCGTCCCCGATGGTGCCGCGTTGCGGATGTGGGTCGCCACGGTCGGGCACTGGTCCGACGCCGCCTACCTGCTGCCGCTCGACCCGGCCGCGCCCGGCACCCACGAGCCGCTCCTGCTCGCCCTCGCGCAGTGCGGTTTACCTGCGACTATGCACCAGACGGATGACGGCGGGCCCGCGTTGCGGTTGATCGGCAGGCGGCGGCTCGGCAGGCTCCGCGAGTTGGTCGGGGCACCGGCCGCGACCGGGTGCGCGGAGCAGTGGCCCGCGGTTTCCCGGATGCGCGCCGTGTCCTGACCGTGCTACAGGTGGAAAAAGGGCCATACTTCGTCGGCTGATCCGCCGTGCTGGGGCAACCTGGGAGAGACCGGCCCCGGCGCGGCGTGCACACTGGCAGGCTGACGCGGGACGGACACGGGGTAAAGAAGAGAGCGGGACACGTGGCAGGCGCGACAGGGACGCAGGGAAACGGCGACGGCACCGGCGGTGCCGAGCCACGTCGGCTCGTGATCGTCGAGTCGCCCGCCAAGGCGCGCAAGATCGCCTCCTACCTCGGGCGCAACTTCGTCGTCGAGTCCTCCCGGGGCCACATCCGCGACCTGCCGCGCAAGGCGGCCGAGGTGCCGGAGAAGTTCAAGGGCGAGACCTGGTCGAACCTGGGCGTCAACGTCGACAACGGCTTCGAGCCCATCTACATCGTCACCCCGGACAAGAAGTCGACCGTCACCGAGCTCAAGGGCCTGCTCAAGGACGTCGACGAGCTCTACCTGGCGACAGACGGCGACCGCGAGGGCGAGGCCATCGCCTGGCACCTGCTCGAGGCGCTCAAGCCCAAGGTGCCGGTGCGCCGGATGGTGTTCCACGAGATCACCGAGCCCGCCATCCTCGCCGCCGCGCAGAACACCCGCGACCTCGACCGCGACCTGGTCGACGCCCAGGAGACCCGCCGCATCCTCGACCGGCTCTACGGCTACGAGGTCAGCCCGGTCCTGTGGAAGAAGGTCATGCCGAGGCTCTCGGCTGGCCGCGTGCAGTCGGTGGCGACCAGGATCGTCGTGCAGCGCGAGCGCGAGCGGATGGCGTTCATCGCGGCGAGCTACTGGGACATCTCGGCGTCGATGGACGCCGGTGCCGAGGCCGAGCCGCGCAACTTCGGTGCCCGGCTGCTCTCGGTCGACGGCACCCGCCTGGCCACCGGCCGCGACTTCGGTCAGGACGGCAAGCTCAAGGGCAGCACCGAGGTCCTCTTGCTCGAAGAGGCCGAGGCACGCCGTCTTACCGCCGCGCTGGACGGGGCAGCTCTCACCGTCTCCAGCGTCGAGGAGAAGCCGTACACCCGTAAGCCCTACGCGCCGTTCATGACGTCGACGTTGCAGCAAGAGGCGGGCCGCAAGCTGCGCTTCGGCTCCGACCGCACGATGCGCACCGCGCAACGGCTCTACGAGAACGGTTACATCACCTACATGCGTACCGACAGCACCACGCTGTCGGAGACCGCGATCCAGGCGGCCCGTTCGCAGGCCTCGGACCTCTACGGCCCGCAGTTCGTGCACCCGACCCCGCGCCAGTACACGCGCAAGGTGAAGAACGCCCAGGAGGCGCACGAGGCCATCCGCCCCGCCGGTGAGGTGTTCCGCACCCCCGGCCAGGTGGCGGGCGAGCTGGAGACCGACGAGTTCCGCCTCTACGAGCTGATCTGGCAGCGCACCATCGCCTCCCAGATGGCCGACGTGCGCGGCACCACGATGACCGTGCGGATCACCGGCAACGCCACCAGCGGCGAGGAGTGCGTGTTCTCCTCCTCCGGTCGCACCATCACCTTCCCCGGCTTCCTGCGCGCCTACGTCGAGGCCGTGGACTCCGAGGCCGGTGGCGAGGCCGACGACGCCGAGCGCCGCCTGCCGCTGCTGACCAAGGGCCACGCGGTCACCGCGACCGACCTCGGCGCCGACGGGCACACCACCAGCCCGCCGCCGCGCTACTCCGAGCCGAGCCTGGTCAAGGCGCTCGAAGAGCTGGGCATCGGCCGCCCGTCGACCTACGCGTCGATCATCAACACCATCCAGGACCGCGGCTACGTGTGGAAGAAGGGTTCCGCGCTGGTCCCGTCCTGGATCGCGTTCTCGGTGATCGGCCTGCTCGAGCAGCACTTCGGCAGGCTGGTCGACTACGACTTCACCGCGGCCATGGAGGAGGAGCTCGACGGCATCGCCGCGGGCACCCAGCAGCGCACGAACTGGCTGTCCGGGTTCTACTTCGGCGGCGCGGTCGGCCCCGAGGGCTCGGTCGGGCGCTCCGGCGGGCTCAAGAAGCTGGTCGGCTCCGGTGTCGAGCACATCGACGCCAAGGTGGTGAACTCCATCGAGGTGTTCGCCGACGACCAGGACCGCCCGGTCGTGGTGCGCGTCGGCCGGTACGGGCCGTACCTGGAGCGCGAGGTCGACGGCGCGGCGCAGCGGGCGAACCTGCCCGAGGACCTGCCGCCCGACGAGCTGACCGTCGAGATCGCCGAGAAGCTGTTCGCCACCCCGGTCGAGGGCCGCTCGCTGGGCACCGACCCGGTCACCGGCAACGAGATCGTGGCCAAGGAGGGCCGCTTCGGGCCGTACGTCACCGAGGTGCTGCCCGAGGTCGAGGAGGCGCCGCCAGCCGAGGGCGCCAAGAAGACCAGGGCCAAGGCCCCGGCCAAGCCCAAGCCGCGCACCGGCTCGCTGTTCAAGACGATGTCGCTGGACGCGGTCACCCTCGAGGACGCGCTGAAGCTGCTGTCGCTGCCGCGGGTGGTCGGGGTCGACCCGAGCAACGGCGAGGAGATCACCGCGCAGAACGGCCGCTACGGCCCGTACCTCAAGCGCGGCACCGACTCGCGGTCGCTGGCCAACGAGGACCAGCTGTTCACCGTCAGCCTGGAGGACGCCCTCAAGATCTACGCCGAGCCGAAGAAGCGCGGCAGGCAGGCCGCGGCGTCCGCGCCGCCGCTCAAGGAGATGGGCAACGACCCGGTCTCCGGCAAGCCGATGGTGGTCAAGGACGGCCGCTTCGGCCCGTACGTCACCGACGGTGAGTTCAACGCCTCGCTGCGCAAGTCCGACAGCGTGGAGACCCTCACCGACGAGCGCGCGGCCGAGCTGCTGGCGGAGAAGCGGGCCAAGGGCCCGGCGCCGAAGAAGGCGGCGGCGCCGCGCAAGGCCCCGGCCAAGAAGACGACCACCGCCAAGACCGCGGCGGCCAAGTCGACCACGGCCAAGACCACCACCGCGAAGGCCACCGCGGCCAAGAAGGCACCGGCCAAGGCGAAGTCCTGACCCGGCAAGATCGCGCGATGCCGCCCGCTCTCAGCGAGGGCCGGCTAGCCTGTGCCGGTCGGGCCGAGTCGGTCACCCGGGTGGACTAGTCCGGTTCGTGGCCGTCAGCCCGGTGTGACCGGGCTCCGGCGTGCTGTGCGCCACCCGGATGAGCAGGTCAGACCTGGTTCCCGGTTACCCTGGGAGCGGGTCGGACCGCGTGGAAGGTGGGTGGGGGTCTGAACGGCGAGAGCAGTGCGGGCACCGGGACGGTCACTGAGACCAGCGCCGGTTCCGAGACCTCGATGGCGCACCGGGCACGCAGTGTGCTCGCCATCCGCCCCTTCCGCAGGCTGTGGGGGGTCACCTACTTGTGCAGCGTGGCCGACTGGCTGTCGCTGCTCGCGCTGACCGGGCTGGTCAGCCAGGCCACCCAGGACTACAAGACGCAGAGCTTCGCCTTCGCCGGGGTGGTGCTCACCCAGCTGCTGCCCGGTCTGCTGTTCGCCCCGCTCGGCGGCCTGTTCGCCGACCGGTTCGACCGGCGCAAGGTGATGGTGTTCGCCGACGTCGGCCGGTTCGGGCTGCTGCTGTCGATCGCCATCGTCGGCTCGCCGCTGTGGCTGTTCGTCGGCAACTTCCTGGTCGGCTTCTGCGCGCTGCTGTGGATCCCGTCCAAGGACGCCGCGGTGCCCAACCTGCTGCGCAGGCCGGACCAGGTCGAGACGGCCAACCAGCTCGGCATGGTGATGACCTACGGCATCGCGGTGATCAGCGCAGGTGGTCTCTACGCGGCCATCACCGGCATCAACACCAACTTCAGCCTGCAGCGCGCCGCCACCGAGAGCGGGGCGTCCGAGGCCGGGGCGACCAGGCTGGTGCTGTTCATCATCGCCGCGCTGTACCTGGCCAGCGCGGTCACCATCGCCACCCGGATCCCGGAGCTGTCGCGGCGGGTGGCCTCCGCGCCGAAGGCCGCGGACTCCGACAAGCCCGACACCAGCGGCGGGTTCGGCGCCATGCTGCGCGACGCGGCCACCTTCGTGCGGACATCGCCGCTGGTGCGCGGCCTGCTCATCGGCATGATCGGCGCGTTCGTCGCGGCCGGGGCGCTCGTCGGGTCGTCCCAGGTCTACGCGACCAGCGTGCTCGGCGGTCAGGCCAGCTTCGGCCTGCTGTTCGTCGCCCTGTTCATCGGCCTGGCCACCGGCATGGGCGGTGCGCCGAAGCTGGCGCGCAAGCTGCCGCGCAACCGGCTGTTCGGCATCGCGATCGTCACCGCGGGCATCGACCTGCTGCTGGTGGCGCTCTCGCCGCACCTGGTGGTCTCGTTGATCACCTGCGCCATCCTGGGCATGTGCGCAGGCGCGGCGTTCCTGACCGGCGTGACGATCATCGGCACCGAGGTCGACGACGCCATCCGGGGCCGGATCAACGCGATCTACCAGTCGCTGATGAAGATCATCTTCGCCGGCGGGATGGCGCTCACCCCGGTGCTGGTCGGCCTGGTCGCCCCGCACAGCATCACCCTGTTCGACCGGTCGATGGTCATCGACGGCACCCGCCCGGTGCTGCTCGGCGCGGGCCTGCTGGCCACCGTGATGGGCGTGCTCGCCTACCGGCAGATGGACGACCGCCGCTCGGAGACGATCCTGTCCGACCTGCGCGCCGCGATCAGCCGCAAGCCGCGCCGCCGGGCGACCGGGCTGCTCATCGCCGTCGAGGGCAACACCCACATCGACACCTCCACCCAGGCCACGCTGCTCGCCGACTGGCTGCGCGCGAACTCCGGCACCGACGTGCTGCTCGCCGCCGACCCCGCGCTCGACGACGTGCGGCTGCGGTCGGTGCTCACCGAGGCGGGCCTCAACAGCGCCCGCGCGCACGCCCTCGTCGCCGCCGCCGTGCGCGCCGACCTGGTGGAACGCGAGATCCAGCCCGCGCTCGCCCGCGGCGCCGTCGTGGTCATGGAGCGGTTCGTCGACAGCCCCCTCGCGCACCTGTCAGTCGCCGCGGGCCTCGACCCGTCGGAGCTGGAGGGCCTGGCGGACTGGGCGACCGAGCGGCTGCGCCCCGACATCACCGTGCTGCTCGACCGGGACCCGGCCACCCTGCCGCCGCGCGCCGGGAACGCGGAGCATCATTGGCACGTGCAGAGCGTGCTCACCGACATGGCCGCCGCCGACCCCGACCGCTACGTGGTGGTCGACGGGGACGGCTCGGCCGCCGACGTCCACGACCGGGTGCTGATCGCGGTCAGGACCACCATGGCGGGCCGCAAGCTGGCCCAGTTCGCGCAGGCGGAGACGCACTGATGGCGGTCTGGTCGCAGCTGGTCGGCCAAACCGAGGCGATCTCGGTGCTCAGCGCGGCCGCCACCGCGGCCGCGGAGCTGGTCGACGGCACCGGGTCCGCGGCGGGCATGACCCACGCCTGGCTGTTCACCGGTCCGCCGGGGTCCGGCCGCTCGGTCGCCGCCAGGGCCTTCGCCGCCGCGTTGGAGTGCACGACGCCGGGCGGGATCGGCTGCGGCGAGTGCCAGGGCTGCCACACGGCGATGTCCGGCACCCACGCCGACGTGCGGATGGTCGTCCCCGAGGGGCTGTCGATCTCCGTGGCGGAGATGCGGGCGCTGGTGCAGACCTCGGCGCGCCGCCCGACCGGCGGGCGCTGGCAGGTCGTGGTGATCACCGACGCCGACCGGCTGACCGAGGGCGCGGCGAACGCGCTGCTCAAGGCGGTCGAGGAACCGCCGCCGCGCACCGTCTTCCTGCTCTGCGCGCCGTCGGACCACCCCGACGACGTGTCGGTGACCATCCGCTCGCGGTGCCGGGTGGTGGCGCTGCGGACCCCGTCGGCGGCCGCGATCGCCGAGGTGCTGCAGCTGCGCGACCGGATCGACGCGGAGACCGCTTCCTGGGCCGCGTCGGTGTGCAGCGGGCACGTCGGCCGGGCCCGGCGGCTGGCCACGGACCCGGCGGCGCGGGAGCGGCGGGACAAGGTGCTGCGCATCCCGATCAACCTGCGGCGGCTGTCGGACGTGTTCGACGCGGCGGACGACCTGGTCAAGACCGCGGAGGCGGACGCGGGCGAGGTCAGCGGGTCGCGCGACGAGGTCGAGAAGGAAGCGCTGAAGACCGCGCTCGGGGCGGGCGGCACCGGCAAGGGCACCGCGTCGGCGACCCGGGGCAGCGCGGGCGCGATCAAGGAGTTGGAGCGTCGGCAGAAGTCCCGGGCGACCAGGACCCAGCGCGACGCGCTCGACCTGGCCCTGGTCGACCTGGCCGGGTTCTACCGCGACGTCCTGGTCACCTCGTCCGGCTCGACGGCCGCGTTGAACCACCCGGACCACTCCGACGGTTCCCGGCAAGCCGCGGCGAAATGGACCCAGGAATCGACCCTGCGCCGGTTGGAAGCCGTTCTCGCCTGCCGCGAGGCCATCGAGTTGAACGTCAAACCGCGCATCGCCGTCGAGTCGATGATCACTCAGCTGTACATGGGTTAGACCCGTTTCCTCCTCGGGAGCGCGGCGACGAGGATGACGCCGATCAGCAGCATTCCGGTGCCGGACCAGAAAATGGGCACGGAATGGTAAGCGGCGTTTGTGTACGCGAGTTGCGGGCCCTTCGGCTGCGGCGCGGGCGGCAGCGGGGCGGTCGGGCTTGCCCCGCAGATCACGCCACCGGTCGGCGCATAGGCCCGTGCGACCTGCTCACCCAGGGAGATCTGAGCTAGCGCGGACGGCAGGTTCGGCAGGCCGAGGGCGTCGGTCGGCAGGACCTGGAGGTCGAGCAGCCGCGCGGTCGCCCCGAGTTGGTAGCCCTTGAACGGCTGCGTGGAGTCCTCGCCCTTCTGGTTCAGCCCGGCCACCGAAAGCCGCAGCACACCCAGGTCCAATTTCGACAGCCCGGCCGGGAGTGCCTGCCCGTTGCCGAGCAGGCCGCCGATGATCGGCAGCTTTTCCGCCGGGTTCTGCAGCGGGATTCCAATGGGGACGTCGAGTTTCGGGTTGGCCGCGTCCAACCGCCCGAGGCTCTTGCCGCCCTGGACGACTTCCAGCACCGGCGCGGTGTACTTGACGGTGGAGGTCGCCTTGTCGCCAGTGGACGTGACGACGAGCGTCGGCTGGCTGACGACGTTGACCGAAAGCTCGAACGGTGTGCCCGCGAGCAGTTTGACCGCCGCCACCTGCATGGTCGAAGTGGACTCGACGGCCTTGTTGGGGGAGCCGGGGATGTCGACCAACCGGACCACCGACCGGGCGGACAGGGTGTTCGGGAGGCTGAGCAGCGCCGTCTTCGTGCTGCCCTGGCCGCTGAGGACGCCGCCGAGGGTGCTGAGGCCGCCGGTGAGGTTCTTCAGCCCGTCGATCACGGCCTGGTCGGCGGCGGGGTCGAGGTTCGGCGCGTCGAACACGCCGGTCAGGTCGGGGGTGCTGGGGAGTGTGGGGATCGCGTTGAGCGCGGACAGGCTGGCTAACTCGGTCGAGGAGTCCGCGATCGTGCCGACGCACGGACCGAGCGTGTCACTCCACTGCGCGTGGACCTGCCCGTTGAGCAGCCCCGCCTTGACCATGGTGTCCAAGGGCGTCGACGGCGGGTTGATCCCCCCGGCCCGGGGCTGCTGGTTCCCCGGCGGCGCCGTCTGCGCCAACGCCCCCGGCGTCTGCGGACTGGCCCCCTGCACCGCGATCCCCCCGGGCGACGCCTGCGCGATGACCTTCTCGAAGCTCAGGTACGCCTCCGAGTTCACCTGCGCGCTCGCCAACCCGAACCCGACCTCGACCCCGGCCTGCTTCGGCAGCTTGTCCTCGGCCCCCGGGATGATCGACCGCGTCGGCGCCGAGTTCGGCAGCAACCGGATCACCGCCAACCCCGTCCCCGCGTCCCCCACCGCCCGCCCCGTCCCCACCGGCACCGCCGCGGGCGGCCCACTCGGATCAACCAGCGGCGGCACCGGCGTAGTCGGCACCTGCGCCGCCGCGGGCCCAGCGCACAACACCAACAACCCCACGACCCCGGGTAAGGCCACCAGCCGCATCCCAGCTCCTCTCGCGCACCTACTCCCCAGTAAACGACGTGGCCGCCTCCAAGTCACGCCCCGGCACCCGCTATAGTGGTCACCGGTCACGCCGCCTTAGCTCAGTCGGCCAGAGCGGTTCACTCGTAATGAACAGGTCAAGGGTTCGATTCCCTTAGGCGGCTCAGCCAGAAGGCCCAGGTCAGTTCGCTGACCTGGGCCTTCTTCTGTTCGCCTGGCTCCAGCGGCGAGATCAAGTACTGACGCCGAGGTGCTGGCGGTGGGTCCAAGCCTGGGTGAGGCAGGCCTTGGCGCCGTTGCGGACGTCGGGGCGGCTCCGGTAGGCCTCGACAGTCGGGGCGTCAAAGGGTTCGTCCTGGACGACGACACCCTCGTAGTTGCCGGTTATGCGATCGCGGAAGACGGCGTTGAACGCCTCCTCGTCGAAGACGGCGACGGTGAGCAGTTCCGGCTTCAGGCTCAGCGGGTCCAAGCCGAGACCCAGGACGGAGATCGACAGCCTGCCCTGGTCGCGGTGCGTGGTGAGTGACTTGTACGGCTCGACGTTGGCGTAGTCCAGCTTTCGCCCGCCGCGGCCCTGGGCGTCCTCGCTGCCGAGCAACTCCTCCGCGTACTCCCGGCAGATGTTTCGCCAGAGGTCCAGGTCGCTGCGGATCGCGGTGACGCTCACGTCCGACGGGCTGAACTCGCCCGCCGGGACGACGTGGAAGAAATCCGAGGCCAGTACGACCTTCGGGGAACGCTTGTGCATCAAGAAGACGGGCCCCGACCCGGCCTTGACGATGGTCAGGGTCAGCACCCCCAAGCTGGCGACCCGGTTGCGCAAGGTGAACGGGTTGCCGAGCGATCCCCGGTACTTCGACGTGCCACCTGCCTCGAGATCCTTGTAGGCGAGGACTTCGCCGGTGTCGAGGTAGTCGAAGTACCTGGCTTCCCGGAACCGCAGCGCCAGCGCCCTCCCGGTGGCCTCGACACGAACCAGGCGGTACACGACGTCGTTGGTGAAATGGCTCATCCCGGCGATCCGGACGACCGCGTCGCTGTAGGACATCGGTCCGCCGAGATCCAGCCCGTTCAGCAGCGCGTCCCGGTGCACCCGCTGCTCGTGAGATGGGCTGGTTTCCAAGGTCAGCGACACGTCGACCAGCGGAATCGGAGTGTCCGGCACCCAGCCCGGCTCGGTCAGCACGGGTAGGTCGTATGCGCACAACGCCGGAGAACTCGCGATGACCCGTGCGCCCAACTCTGCCTGCCGGTGGGCGACCTCTCTGAATCTCGCCCTGAACTCCGCTCTGCTGTGTTCGACGTTCGCCACGTCTCCTGACCTGCGGGTCGGAAGCACAACCACGATGGCGGCGCCAGCCGCGACCAGGGTGATTATGAGCCCGATCAACGCCTCAATACTCATCCGGTCGTCCGTCCGATCGCCACAGTGACGGGAAGCCCTCGATTCTCAGCGGCAGATGATCATACGGTAACTTCGACCACCTCCGTGGGAATTCGCGCAGATGGCGTCGGGGAATGGGTGGCCGTGGATGAGGTGGTCAAGGCGTGTGGGCTGATCACCCGCCTGTCGTGCGCCGGGTGTGGGGTGGAGAACACAGGGTGAACGGCGCGGGCTGGGGCTAGCGTCAGCTGGTGGACTACTTCCGGGGAGCGATCACGGACGAGGCGGGGCTGCGTGATATCTACGTGGAGCCGCAGCGCGAGCACGACAAGGTGATCCACGAGGTGGACGCGTTGGCGCGGGAGTTCGTGGCTTGTGCGCCGATCGTGTTCGTGGCGAGCTTCGACGCGGGTGGGCACTGCGACGTGACGCCGCGGGGTGGGCCGCCGGGGTTCGTGCACGTGACCGAGGACGGCACGGTGATCATCCCGGACGCGACCGGCAACCGGCGGATCGACACGTTGCGCAACGTCGTGGCGACCGGGCGGGCCGGGCTGCTGTTCGTCATCCCGGGGCGCGGCCAGACGTTGCGGGTCAACGGGCGGGCGTGCGTGACGGCGCGCGCTGAGGTCCTGCAGCGCCTGACGCCGGTGGGGAAGCCGCCGATGGCCGCGCTGGTGGTGGCGCCGGACGAGGTGTTCACCCACTGCCCCAAGGCCTTCGTGCGGTCCGAACTGTGGGAGCCGAGCACCTGGCCGGACGCCGCGGCGCAGCCGGACCCGGCGGAATTGGCCCACGCACACCTGCGTGCCCCGGAGTTGACCGTCGAAGACGTGCGGCAGAGCCAGATCGACTCGTTGCGCTACCGGCTGGAGTGACCGGGACCGGCTGGAGTGACCGGGGTCCGCGGAGTCGGCCACCACGACCTGTGCGCCCCACCGAGGTCAGACGGTCGGGCGTCCACGAACACCATGGCTTTCGCCTGCGCGGGTGGTGTCCGCGCCGTGGACGTGGTGGCGGGCTCCGCGGACCCGGGTCGGGTGGTGGGCGGTGCGCTGCCCGCCAGCCCGGCACCGCCCGGTCGCGGGCCCGCGCATAGGGCGCGCGGCTGCGTCTCCCGCGACCGGACGGTGTGGAGAGTCCATCGGAGACAGACACCTCCTGTTACTTGAAGGTTCATACGTCACTCGAACGGCCCATCAGCCGAGCCGCCGCCGGACCGCCGCGCTGAGCAGGTCGACCGCGACGATGAGCACAAGCACCATCAGGATGTAGGTCGCCATCTGGTCGAACTGGAACAGCTGGATCGACTGGTTGATCAAGAAACCCACGCCGCCCGCGCCGACCAGGCCGAGCACGAGCGACGAGCGCACGTTGACGTCGAACCGGTACAGCAGCAGACCGACCAGGGCCGGCACCACCGCAGGTAGGACGGCGTTGGCGACCACTTGGGCCTCACCCGCCCCGGACACCCGCAGCGCGTCGGCCGGGCCAGGGTCGACCTCGTCCATCGCCTCGGACCACAGCTTGCCCAGCACGCCGACGTTGTGGCAGATCAGCGCGAGCACCCCGGCGAACGGCCCGAGCCCGACGGCGGTCACGAACACCAGCGCGAACACCACGTCCGGCACCGCGCGCAGGAACGACATGACCGAGCGTGACACCTGGTACACGATCCGGTTTCGCCCACGGGTGCCCAACACCGCGAACAGCAGGGCGGCCGGGATGGACAACGTGGTGCCGAGCAGGCCGATCGCCAGGGTGGTCAGGCAGGCTTCGAGGCCGGGCTGGACGACGGTGTCCCAGTCGAGGTCCGGGGGGAGGGCCTCGGCGAGGAACCGCGCCATCCCGCGCCAGCCGTCGACCAGCGCGCCGGGGGAGACTTCTGTTGTCTGCCAGGCGAACACGTGCGCACCGCCGAGCACGACGATGACGATGGCGGCGGTGAGGTACTTGCGGGCGGTCATGCGAACACCCGGTCCGGTGCGTACAGCGCCTCAATGTCCACATCAGACAAATCACTGGCTGATGTGGACAGTCGGATCTCGCCGTGCAGCAAGCCGAGCACGCGGTCGGCGTGCCTGCGGGCGAGGTCCGGCTGGTGCAACACGGCGGCGACGGCCAGGCCGTCCCGGTGCGCCAACTCGGCGAGCAACGACATCACCTGAGTCGCGGCGGCGGGGTCGAGCGCGGACACGGGTTCGTCGGCGAGCAGCACCCCCGCGCCCTGGCACAACGCCCGTGCGACCGCGACCCGCTGCTGTTGCCCGCCGGACAGGCTGCCCGCGCGGTCCTTCGCCCGGTCGGCGAGCCCGACGCGGTCGAGGCACGCCATGGCCTTCGCGCGCAGGTCCTTGGGGAACAGGACCGGGCTGAGGGACCGGGACAGCGGCAACCCGGCCAGGCCGCCCGCGCACACGTTGTCGATCACACTGCGCCTGCGCACGAGGTGGATCTGCTGGAACACCATCGCCGCCCGATCACCGGCGATCGCGACCTCCCCGGCGTCGGCCTCGGCCAACCCGACCACGCACCGCAACGCCGTCGACTTCCCCGAACCGTTCGCGCCGAGGAGCACCACGAACTCGCCCGCCGCGACGTCGAAATCCACCCCGTTCAACACGACCCGGTCGCCGAACGATTTCCGCAACCCTTTCACGGACAACGCCTTTTCCATCCCACTCCTTTCACCCGTCCGACTGACGTTCCCGACCGCTGCGCCGCCCCCACGCCCCTGACCTGGGTCCGACTTATCCACAAGCCCCCGAGTTGTCCACAGCCCACCGCCGAGCCCCCCGCCCACCCCCACCGGCCGGTAAACTGGACCAGGGACGCCCCCCGGGAGTGGTGGGGGCTGGGCCGGGGTCGGGTGGGATTTCGGCGGGTGGGGGAAATGGGTGGGAATGGGAGCGGAAAGGGGGTGGAAAAGGGGCGCTTAGACGTCGCCTTCGGAGAGGCCGAGGGTGTCGGCCAGGTCGAAGAGGGGCTGGTAGGTGGACTTGTCGACGGCGACGAGGGGGCCTGCGGGGTCGACGTCGAGGAACTTGCCGACGGCGGCGACCTCGGCGGGGGTGAGGTTGAGCAGGGCCTTGCGGACGGCGGCCTTGAACTCGGGGGTGGTGCTGCCCGCGACGGTGATCGGGTCGTTGGGGATGGGGTCGGAGGCCCAGACCTGGCGGAAGCGGGACGCGTCGAAGGTGCCCGCGGCGCTCGCGGTGGCCAGCTGCTGGGTGTTGATCTCGGCGGCGTCGACCTTGCCGTTGGTCAAGGCCAGCAGGGCCTCGGGGTGGCCGCCCGCGTAGTCCAGCTTCAGCGCGGACTTGTCCAGGCCGACCTTGGCCAGCGCGGCCCTCGGCAGGGCGTCGCCGGAGGTGGAACCGGGCTCGGACAGCGCGAGCGACTTGCCGCGCAGGTCGGCGAGAGACTGGACCGGGGAGTCCTTGGGTACCCAGATCC
Organism: Actinokineospora globicatena; assembly: GCF_024171945.1. Lineage (GTDB taxonomy): Bacteria > Actinomycetota > Actinomycetes > Mycobacteriales > Pseudonocardiaceae > Actinokineospora > Actinokineospora globicatena. The sequence continues at coordinate 677,439 of NZ_JAMTCR010000002.1, read as the reverse complement.
CGGCCTGGTAGCTGGTCAACTTCCCTTGCGCGTCACCGAAGGACGCCACCGGCTCGGCACCGGCGCGGCGGCTCGCGAAGACGAAGCCGAGCGGGCCGAACTGCGCCAGCTCCAGCTTGCCGTTCTGCATGGCCAGGACCTCGGCCGAGTAGTCCTGCACGACCTGCAGCTTCACCGGGCAGTTCAGCTCGCGCCGCAGCGCGCCGGTGAGGACCTCGTAGGCCGGGGTCAGCTTGGCGGGGTCCTCGTAGGGCTCGATGCCGAACCGGACCTCGCCGTTGGGGCAGGACGGTGATCCGGTCGCGGCCTCGTTGCCACCGCAGGCGGTCAACGTCAGTGCTGCGGCGGCGATGAGGACAACGATGCGCTTCATGGTGCTCCTAGGCGGTCGAGAACGGTGGGGGCGAGGCCGAACGCGGTGGTCATGCCGATCCCGGAGGTCACGGACACCACGTGGACCCCGGGGAGGGGATGGGCGAGGAGGAACTCCGACCGCTCGGCGGCCGCGTACACCCCGCGCCAGCGCGCGCGGACGGTGAGCCGGTCGACGCCGAGCAGCCGGGCGGTCTCCCGCAGGACGAGCTCGCCGGTCGGCTCGTCGTCGAACGGGTCGTGGGTGTGGCCGTAGCGGTGGGTGTCCCCGATGACGAGGTCGCCGTCGGGGCGCTGGGTGAACATCAGGTTCATGACGACGTCGAGCAGCGCGGGGTCGGTGCGGGTGATCCGCTCGCGCACCGCGGCCGCCGACGGGCAGGCGTTGAGGCCCGCGTAGCGCAGCATCGAAAGTCCGGATAGGACGGCGGGTGCGATGGTAGTGGAGTCCGGTGTGGACACTTGCATCATCCGCAGCAGGCAGCGTTGTACGCCTGCCGCCTCGGCGACGTCGGGGAGCAGGCGGTCGATGTCGTGGCCGACCGCGACCACGACGTTGTTGGCGGTCACCGTGCCCCTGGTGGTGTGCACCGCGCCCGACTCGACACCGGTGGCCGTTGTGCGCCAACGGAAGTCGACCCCCTGGGCGGCCAGCCAGGTCGCCAGGGCGGGTACGGCTTCGCGCGGGTCGACGCGCAGGTCCAGGGGGAGCCAGGCGCCGCCGATGACCTCGTCGGAGATGACCGGGAGGTGCGCGCGCACACCGTCCGCGTCGAGCAGCCGCACCTGGTCGCCGCGTTCTTGCGCGAACTCGGCTAGAACGGCGACCTCGTCCGCTGCGCGCGCCGCGACGACGGTGCCTGCCTCCGACACCCAGAACCCCGCCTTGGCCGCCAGTGACAGCCACCGCTGCCGCGCCTTGAGGCCGTAGGTCAGCGCGTCGCCGTGCTGGGCGGTCAGGCAGATGTGGCCGAAGTTGCGGACGGACGCCCCGACCGCGCGGTCATCGCGGTCGAGCACCACCACCCGCAGGCCCCGGTCCACCGCCTCGGCGGCGTGCGCGAGCCCGACGATGCCCGCGCCGACGACGACGAGGTCCGCATGGGTTGTCATGGCACAGAAGGTGCGGGCAGGCGGCGGGTTATCGCAAGGCTTCCGGCGCACTTGTTTGGACAAGTTTTCACGTTGTTCATCCAGGTCACGACGGCCAGCGCGGCGACTTGACAGCGGGTGGTGGGCGACTCGTATGGTCAAGCTGTGACCCCACCGCTGCACCACCGGGTGGCCGACACGCTGCGCGGCCGGATCAGCCGCGGCCAGCTCGCCGTCGGCGCCGCGTTGCCGTCCGAGGCCCAGTTGTGCGAGGAGTTCGGTGCCTCGCGCGGAACGGTGCGCCAAGCACTGGCCGCGTTGCGCAACGAAGGCCTCATCGGTGGCGGGCAGGGCAAACCGCCGGTGGTGCGCCAGGCGGCGGTGGCGCAACCGTTCGAGACGTTCCTGTCGTTCACCCGGTGGGCGCGCGAGATGGGCCGCGAACCGGGGCAGCGCACCGTCGAGGTCGCCCGGCGCGGCGCCAGCCAGGTCGCCGCCGACGTGCTGGGGATCGACGAGGGCACCCCGGTCATCGAGGTGCTGCGGCTGCGGTTGCTCGACGGCACCCCCACCATGCTCGAGCGCAGCAGCTTCATCGAACCGGTCGGGCGGCTGCTGTTCGACTTCGACCCCGACGCCGGATCGATCTACGCCCACCTGCTCGAGCGCGGCGTCGACCTGCGCGCCGCCCGGCACACCATCGACGCCATCGGCGCGGACGAGGTCGACGCGCGGCTCCTGTCGATCCCCGTCGGCGCCCCGCTGCTGCGCGAACGGCGCCGCGCCACCGACGCCACCGGCGCCCGCGTCGAGTACGCCGACGACCGGTACCGACCGGACCTGGTGACCTTCACCATCGACAACGTGCAGGCGGGCCGGGTCAGCCCGCACATCCTCAAGGAGACCTCGTGAGCATCGACCTGGTGGCCCTCGACATGGCGGGCACCACCGTCCAGGAAGGCGGCGCCGTCTACCGCGCGCTGGCCGATGCCGTCTCCGCCGCGTCCGGCTCACCCGTGCCCAGCACCGACCTCCACCGCTGGATGGGCGCCGACAAGCGCGAAGCCATCGCCGCCCTGCTCGCAGGCGCCCCCGCCGAGGTCGACACGGTCTTCGACGACTTCCGCGAACGCCTCGTCGCCGCCTACGCCTCCGAGCCGCCCACCGCGCTACCGGGCGTCGAGTCCGCTCTGACCGAACTCCGCGCCCGCGGCATCAAGGTAGCCCTGACAACCGGCTTCTCCCGCGACGTCGCCGAGAACCTCCTGACCCTCATCGGCTGGAAGGTCGGCGGCTGCATCGACGCCCTCGTCACCGCCGACGAAGTCCCCCTCGGCCGCCCCGCCCCGTACATGATCTTCCGAGCCATGGAGCTCACCGGCATCCACTCCGTCACCCACGTCCTCACCGCGGGCGACACCGTCCTCGACCTCCGCGCGGGCACCAACGCAGGCGCCCGCTACGTCATCGGCGTCCTCACCGGCTCCCAGGACGCCGACACCCTCGGCCAAGAACGCCACACCCACCTCCTGTCCTGCGCCGCCGAAATCCCCCTACTCCTCACCCGCGAGGGCTAAGAGCCGCAGCCGCGCGGTAGTTCTTGGCTTGCAGGGCAAGGGATAAAGCCGAAACGAGGAAGTGAGCCTCTAAGCGCGGGAGCGGCGGGCGGACCAGGCTGTGGCAAGGACGAAGGCCGAGGCCGCGACGGCGCCTGCCAGGGCTGTGCCGATGGCGTAGGGGATGGCGGGTTCGTGGGTGGTGATGGCGGTGATGAAGAGCCAGACGGTGAGGCCGAAGAGGAGGCCCAGGGGGAAGGCGACGTAGGGGGCGGCGGGGCGGCGGTGGCCTCGGCGGAGGGCGCGCATTTGGGCTTCTACGTTGGCCAGGGCGAAGAGCGACAGCAGAAGGCTGCCCGCGCCCATCACGGTGGCCATGGGGTGGGCGGCGGAGCGGAGGGTGAAGGTCTCCACGGGGTCGTCGCCCAGTTGGACCTCGGCGGTGACGGCGCCGCCTGCCAGCCAGCGCCAGAGGGGTTCGGGTTTGAAGGTGGTCTCGAAGGTGCCCTCGGGCGTTGTCGCGATGACCTTGCGGACGCGGCCGAGGAGGACGCCGCCTGCGCGTAGGTCGAACCGGAGTTCTACGTCGCCTGGGGCGCGGCCTGCCACGATGATCTGCTTGGACAGGTCTACCTGGACCACCTTGTCCGCCACCTGACCGTTCACCATCAACGCCGACGGTGGGTGGTCCAGCGTTGCGGGGGACAAGAACGGCAACACCACCAACGCGATAAGAGCCACCGTCGCGATAAGAGCGGGCCACAGGGGTGATGGGCTGCGGCGGGACATGAGTTCGCTGGCGGGGCGGAGTTCCTTGCCGCGGAAGTCGCCCATGGTGCGGGTGGGTTCGGCTGTCATGCCGCGGATGGGGGGTGTGACGATGGTAAGCGCGTCTGGTTGGCGGCTCAGTTGTTGGGAGATCGCGCCGGTGATGCGGGGGGCGAGGTGGACGGGGACGCCGGAGCGTTCGAGCCAGCCCGCGCCGAAGACGGCTGTCGCGGCGGAGCTGAGGTCGGTGGCGAACGCCTCGACGTCGCGGTAGCGGTGCAGCGGGTCGCGGGCGATGCTGCGCATGACGACTGTGGCCAGGGGCGCGGGAACGCGGGGGATCGGCGCCGGGTCGTTGAAGATGCGTTGGCGCATCATGCTCACCGCGCCGCGCGTTCGGTCGTACGGCAGTTCCCCGCACAGCAGTTCGTAGAGGACCGTCCCAGACGAGTAGATGTCCGCGGCTGGCGTAAGAGCGTTGCCCATCGCCTGTTCCGGGGCGATGTAGGCAGGGGTACCGAGCACTTCGCCCGCATGCGTCATCATCGTCGCGCCCTCGCTGACCACCTGGGCGATACCGAAGTCCACGACCTTGAGCACGCCCGCAGACGTGAACAGCAGGTTCTTGGGCTTAACGTCCAGGTGCAGCACCCCGGCCTTGTGCGCCGCGTGCAGCCCACCGAGCATCGCCAGCACGATCGCACAGGACTGCTCGCCGGTAAGACCCGCGCCGTGGAACCGGTCATAGACCGTGCCGCCGTCGAGCTTCTCCATCACCAGCAGGTTGTCCGCGCCGGTCTGCACGTAGTCGTACACCGGCACGATGTGCGGGTGGTCCAGGCTGGCCAGCACCCGCGCCTCGCGGTCGAACCTGGCGTTGACCGACGGGTCACCGACCAGGTCGGTGGGCAGCACCTTGATGGCGACCGCGCGGCCGAGCGAGCGGTGGGTGCCCTCGAACACCACCCCCATCCCGCCCGAGCCGATCTTGACCCCTACCTCGTACTGCGGGAGCGCGGACGCCAGTGCGGCCGGTGTGCTCATCCAGGCCACCTCTTGGTGTTCTGCTGGGTGTAGTGGTCAGTGACGCCCTGGGTGACCGCGCCGGGGTCGACGGCGGGCGGTAGCGCAACCGTCAGGTCGCCGTCCAGCGCGGGCGCCACCGGGTGCGGGGTGAGGAAGCCGAGCACCATGGCGATCGCGGACGCGCCGAACACGATCGGGATCTCGATCAGCGGGTCCGGCGGCACCAGGCGCAGCACGGACAGCGACACCACGGCCACGATCCCGGTACCGACGCCCGCGGGCAGGAACCGCAGCGCGCGCCTGATCCGGTTGGGCGAGAGCTTGTGCCTGGCGAGCGCGATCAGCACCGTCGCCCAGATCGCCGCCGTGAGCAGCAGCATGACCAGGCCGAACACCCCGTACACCGACCACACCGTGCCGCGCACGTCGGCGACCGTCTCGGCGCTGCCGAGCACCTCGCGCTCCTCCGACAGCAGCTCCACCGACGTCGGCAGCAGCCCGATCGCCTGGCCGTCCAGGTCGCGCACGTCCAGCGGGAAGGTGCGGGTGACTCGGCTGCCTGGCGGTACCTCGAAGGGCAGCGTCGTGTCGTAAGCGAAGAAGGTCAGCGCTAGAGCGACGCCGGAGAGCCGCACCAAGCGGACCTTCTGCGGGGTCTTACCGCGGTTGACGGCTGTTACCGAAACCTCGGCCGCTTTGGCCGGGTCGAGTCGGACCGTACGGTCGGTGATGTCCTGACCGTCCAGAGTGACCGTCACCGTCAACGGGCCGTCCGAATCCTGCGCTGCCGCAGGTGTTGCACCAAACAGCAGGGCTACCGTCACGAGAGCAACCGCGGCGGCGATGAGACGTCCCATGGGAAGACTCCCGGTTGAGGCAGGGCTGATCGGGGCGGAATGCTACAGCGGTCCGGGTTCGGACCGGGGCGTTCCACGAGATCAGGGACATGGACAGGGGTACGAGCTGTGCGCAGTGTTGGACGCTTAGCGGGCATTTCCGTTGCCGCGGCTGGATTATTGGTCGCCCTGGCACCGCTCTCGCCCGCCTCGGCACAGTCAGTGCTGTCGCTGGGCATCAGCCCCACCTCCGGGCCCGCCGGGAGTTCTTTCACGATCACGTGGACCCTGGCGTCGCCGAGGTACTGCAGTTCGATCACGTTCAGCTCGTCGCTCACGGCGTTGCCGACCATCAAGACCGACGGCAAGAGCACCGGGACGCTCGGCGTCACCGCCCCCGCCACGGCGAAGCCGGGTACTTACCCCATCAACGCGGTGTGCGGTGGTGACTACACCGCCATCACCCGGTTCACGGTGACCACCTCGCCCACCACCACGACGACCCGGCCGACGACCACCAAGCCGACGACCACGACGACCGCCCCGCCGACGACGACCACGACCCCGCCGACCACGGCGACGACCACGACTCGTCCGACGGTCACCACAACGACGACCGGGCCGACAACAACAACCATCACGCCCGGTACGACGACAACCGACACGACGACGACCACTTCGGACACCACGACCACCGAGCCGCCGACCACCACCACGTCGACGACGCCGATCGTCGACGAGAAGCCGGTGGACGGCGGCCTGAAGCTGGACCGCAAGAGCGTCCGCCCCGGCGAGGACCTCTCCGCCAAGGGCACCGGGTGCGGGCCCAACCAGACGGTCATCCTGACCTCCGGTGGCGAGAAGGTCGGCACGGCCGTGTCCGACACCTCGGGTGAGTTCTCCGCGCGCGTCGAGTTCCCGAAGATCGTGCCGGGCAGGCACATCGTCACCGCGCACTGCAAGATCGAACTGACCGGCGCGGTGGACCAGGTCGTCACCAGTGGGAAGGGTGGCACCTCCGGCACCCTGGTCGTCCTGGTGTTCTTCGTGTTGGCCGGCGCCGCTCTAATCCGCGTCGCGTAGGGCTGCCGCGACCGGCGGCGTCACCGTCATCCTGGTGGCGACGTCGCCGTAGCGGCGCTTGATCTCCGCGGCCGCGGTAGCCGGATTGCCCACTACCGCGAAGGTGTTAAGGACCTCGTCGTCGATAAGAGCGTCCATTTGGTCCCACTGGCCGCGCTTGGACAACGCGTTGAGGTCGTCCTGTAGCGCTCCCCAGCCGTGCAGCTCCAAGACGCCGCGGTAGGCCGGAGTCGAGCCGTAGAAGGCAATCTGCCTACGGACTTCGGCGACCGCCTTCGACAACTCCTCGTCGTTCGAGCCGCTAGCAACGAAACTCGGCCCGCTGATGTCGAAGCCGTCGAGTGTCTTACCCGCCTTGGCCAAACCACGCTCCAGCGCGGGCAGCGTCACCTCACGCAGGTAGCGCTCAGTGGAGAACCCGTGGCAAAGCATGCCGTCGGCGACCTCGCCCGCGACCTCAGTCATCCGTTCGCCGACAGCGGCCAGATAGACCTTGGGGTTGCCGTGCGGGTTAGGGCCCGGGTTGAAGAACGGCGTCATCAGCGTGTGCGTGTAGAACTCCCCCAGGAAGCGCAACCGGTCGCCGGTCTCGAACGCGGACCAGATAGCCCTAACGGCGAGCACGAACTCCCGCATGCGCGCGGCGGGCGCCGACCACGGCATCCCGAACCGCTTGGTGATGTGTGGCTTGATCTGCGACCCCAGCCCCAGGACGAACCGGCCGCCGGAGAGCAGCTGGAGGTCGTTGGCCTGCACGGCGACGGTCATCGGGTTGCGGGCGAAAGCCACCGCGATGCCGGTGACCAGGTCGATCCGCTCGGTCCGCCCGGCGGCCACCGCGATCCCCAGGAACGGGTCGATCTGCGTCTCGGCCACCCAGCTGCCGTCGTACCCGGCTCGCTCAGCTGCGGCTACCGCGTCGGCGGCCTCGGTCACGGTCGCGGCGTAACCGCCGGAGTCGAGCATCATGCCCCCCGACATTAGTGTGGGGCGATGCCGTTGTACTCGTTCGAGGGCAAGAGCCCCATGGTCGACCCGTCGGCGTGGATAGCGCCAACGGCGACTCTTATCGGCGACGTGACCGTCGAGGCTGACGCCTCGGTCTGGTACGGGGCGGTCATCCGGGCCGACTTCGGACCCGTGGTCATCGGGGCCGGTGCCAACGTGCAGGACAACACGGTCATCCACGTCAACGCCAACGGCTGCCAGGTGGGGGCCAACGCCACCATCGGCCACCTGTGCGTCGTGCACGATTGCGTCATTGGCGCACAAGCCCTCATCGGCAACGGCGCCACCATCCAGGACGGGGCCGTCATCGGCGAACGCGCCCTGGTGGCCGCGGCGGCGTTGGTGGGGCCGGGCACTCAGATCCCACCCGAGGTGGTGGCGATGGGGGTACCGGCGAAGCGGCAGGTGCCGCTGGAGGGGACACCGAAGGCGTGGGTCGACCACAACGCGGCGATCTACCAGGACCTCGCCCGGCGGCACGCCAAGGGAATCGAGGAAGTGTGAATCCGGTGCCCGGCACGCCGTGGGTGGGCGGTGCCGGGCACCGGGAGTCTGCGGGACCCGGAGGTTGTGCCCCCGGTCCGGCGCGCCCGAGATGGGCGCGCGGCAAACCGGTATCAGAAATATGCCGCGTCGCTCTAGCTTGATCTCATCCGAACGGGGTATCAACTTCAGTTATGGCCGAACTCGAGCTCCGCCACCTCCGGGCGATCTGCGCCATCGCCGAGGAGGGCAGCGTGTCCAAAGCGGCCATCCGCCTCGGCGTGACCCAGCCCGCGCTCACCGCCCAGCTTCGCTCCATCGAGCGGCTGGTCGGCGGTGAGCTGTTCCGCCGCAGCTCCAACGGCAGCATCCCCACCGAACTCGGCCGCAGCGTGGTCCGCTCGGCGCGGGTCGTGCTGGAGGACATGTCGGCGCTGCTGGCGACCGCGCGCACGCACACCCAGAACCCGGCCGAGGCTCCGCTGGTCGTCGCGTCCAGCCCGATGCTGTTCACCAGCGCCCTCATCGCCGAGCTGCGCGCCTGGATCAAGACCTCCGAGCTGCGCACCGAGATCGACTCGTCGGGGCCCGCGCTGCTCGACCTGATCACCTCCAAGCAGGCCGACATCGCCGTCTTCGAGCGCTTCGAGGGCATGGAGAACCGCACCCTGCGCGACGTCGAGGTGCGCACCATCGTCGAGGAACCCCAGTTCGTCGCGCTCAGCTCCGACAGCCCGCTCGCCGCCCAGGAGGAGATCGACCTGGTCGACCTCGCGGACCTGGACTGGGTCGTCCCCCCGCCCGACCAGGACACGATGCGGCTCGGCTTCCGCGAGGCCTGCGAGAAGCTCGGCTTCACGCCCCGCATCACCCACCACGTCACCGAGGGCCGCACCGCGATGGCCTTGGCGGCGGCGGGCGCGGTCTGCCTGGCCCAACCGGCGTCGTTGAGCGGCCCGGGCTTCGTCATCCGCCCCCTGCGCGGCGCCATCCTGCGCCTCCCGGTCGTCCTGGTGATCCGCTTGGACGGCGTCCTCGGCGCCCGGCGCCACGAGGTCTTCGCCTGCGTCGCCCACGCCTACCGCTCCATCGTCGACCGCAACCCCACCTACGCCCAGTGGTGGGCCGAACACCCCGAAGCCCACGTCGACGTCGACAACGCCTTGACCCTGCCGCGTCCGACCCGTCCGACCTGAGTTGGGGCCGACCCGGGTTGCCTCACTCGGCTGAGTGAGGCTTGGCAGAGTGGGCCCAGCGGGCCTGAGCTGGGCTTTTCCGCTGGTTCATGTGGTGCGTGGGCGGCCTCAGGTTCCGTCTTCCGGGCGACAGAAGTTATCCACATCTGGATCTTGGCGACCCCGGTTTGAAGATCAACTGTCAGGGGGTGCCGGTAGAGTGGGACCTGGGACGCCCCCCGGAGAGGGTGGGGGCTGGGCCGGGTCGGGACCGCGCGCGCGAGCGGCGGGTCGGGGCGGCTTGCCGGGGCGACTCGGGGCGACTCGGGGTGGCTCGGTGGGGGTGTTCGGGGCGGCTGGGACCCGTTTCGGGTGGGTTGGGGCGGAGTCGGGGCGCGGGCGGCGTTGGGTCGGCCGGGCAGCTGGTGGGTCGGGCCTCGAGTGGGCGAGGGCGGGCCTGTGTGCGCGTGGCTGGCCGGACCGTGAGTGGGCGAGGGTGAGCCCGAGGCTGACGTGGGTGGATCGGGCCAGGGTTGGTCAGGTGCGGTTGGGGCGCAGGGTCCAGGTGACGGCCAGCTCGGTGGTCAGGGTGCCTTCGGCGTTGTGGATGGTGCAGTCGACGGTGAATTCGGGGCGGGTGCCTGCGTCCAGTTCGGCGGTGACCTCGGCGGCGGGGCGGGTCAGGGTCGCTGTGGTGGTCAGGGGGCCGAGGGCGAGTTTGCGGTAGTGGATCTCCGAGCGGACGACCAGTGGGGTGGCGCGGGCCATCTCGGGGGCGAAGGCGGCCAGGGCTAGGGCGCCGGAGGCAGTTTCGGCCAGGCCGAAGATGACGGCGGCGTGGGGGCCGCCGACGTGGTTGCGGTGGGCTTCGCGGTCGGGCAGGGAGCAGGTCACCCGGGTGGAGGTGACCTCGAGGAACTCCACGCCCGCGGTGCTCACCCAGGGGACGGTCTTCTTCATCGCGTCGGCGACCCAGTCCAGGCTCATGGGGCGAGATTACTCGCGGGTAACAAAAGTCGGCAACGGGTAGGGTGCTACCCAGAGTCGTTACTGGCGTGTACGGGTGGAAGTGACCACTGGGGAGCGGCTGGAGCGGGTGCGACACCGAACGCCTGGGTGTCACCGGTCTTGTCGCCGTACGCTCTGGAGGAACGACCATGCACCAGCCTGGTATCCCGCACCTGACCGCAGCGGACGCCGAGGTCGCGGCGTTGGTGGAGGGTGAGGCCCGCCGCCAGTTCGAGAAGATCCGGCTGATCGCCTCGGAGAACTACGTCTCCGCCGCCGTGCTGGAAGCGACCGGCACCGTGCTCACCAACAAGTACTCCGAGGGGTACGCGGGCAAGCGGTACTACGAGGGCCAGCAGTTCATCGACCCCGTTGAGACCCTCGCCGTCGAGCGGGCCAAGAGCGTGTTCGGCGTCGAGCACGCCAACGTGCAGCCCTACTCCGGTTCCCCTGCCAACCTCGCTATCTACCTCGCCCTGGTAGAGCCAGGCGACACCGTCATGGGTATGGCGCTACCGGCGGGCGGTCACCTCACCCACGGCTGGGGTGTCTCCGCGACCGGCAAGTGGTTCCGCGCTGTGCAGTACGGGGTCCGCAAGGACACCGGCAGGGTCGACCTGGACGAGGTTCGCGAACTCGCGCTGGCCGAGCGGCCCAAGGTGATCTTCTGCGGCGGCACGGCCATCCCGAGGACGATCGACTTCCCCGGGTTCGCCGAGATCGCCAAGGAGGTGGGCGCGGTGCTCGTCGCGGACATCGCGCACATCGCGGGCCTGGTCGCGGGAGGGGCGCACCCGTCGCCGGTCGGGCACGCGGAGATCATCTCGACCACCACGCACAAGACCCTGCGCGGGCCGCGCGGCGCGATGCTGATGTCCGACGCCAAGCACGCCAAGGCGCTGGACAAGGCCGTCTTCCCCGGCCTGCAGGGTGGCCCGCACAACCACACCACGGCCGCCATCGCCGTCGCGCTCGGTGAGGCCGCGAAGCCGGAGTTCCGCACCTATGCCGCCGACATCGTGGCCAACGCCAAGGCGCTGGCCGAGGCCCTCGTCGAGCGCGGGTTCGACCTGGTCTCCGGGGGCACCGACAACCACCTGATCCTGATCGACCTGACCAGCAAGGGCGTCGCGGGCAAGCCCGCGGCGAAGGTCCTCGACCGCGCGGGCATCGAGCTCAACTACAACTCGGTGCCCTTCGACCCCCGGAAACCGTTTGACCCCTCGGGCGTGCGGCTGGGAACCTCGGCGATCACCACCCGTGGTCTCCGGGTCGAGCACATGCCCCAGTTGGCGCAGTGGATCGACCGGGCGATCGCGGCCGGTGGCGACGCCGAGGTGGCCCAGGTGGCCGCCGAGGTCCGCGAGCTGCTCGCCGCGTTCCCCATGCCGGGATGGTCCTGACCTGCGTCAACACCGGCTGAACGCCCGGGTGCCGCGCGGCGGTCCCGGGCGTTCGGCGTGTGAGCGGGGTCGCAGGTTATTGGCTTGCGGTCCGTCACCCGAAAAGCGCATGCTTGTATCGACCAACTACTTGGATGATGCAAGCAACTCGGGAGGTGTCGGGTGACCGAAACCGTCGCGACCACGCCGGTCGACCCGGTCGGGCAGGACACCGGCACCACCGCCGAACTCTCCGCGCGGGAGATCGAGCAGGGGCAGCGGCTGGCCACCGTCCTGTTCGCCTTCGGCAAGCAGCAGGCCACCATCGCGGCGCGGATGAGCAAGGCCGGGGTCGACCGGTCCGCCATCGTGCTGCTCAAATACCTGGTCGCCCTCGGGCCCAGCCGCTCGAGCGCGCTGGCCGAGGCGATCCACTCCGACCCGTCCACGGTCAGCCGCCAGGTCGCGACCCTGGTCAAGGACGGCCTCGTCGAGCGGCGCGCCGACCCGGAGGACGGGCGGGCCAGCCTGCTCGCCGTCACCGAGGCCGGGGTCGACCTGCTCAAGCGCCAGCGCGCCCTGATGGCGCTGTCGCTGGCGAAGATGGTCAGCCACTGGGACCACGAAGACCTGGACACCTTTGTGCGGTTGTTCGAGCGGTTCCTCGCCGACCACGCGGACTACCTGCCAACGCTCATCACCGAATGCGCCACCCACGCGCGTTCCGAAGGGGGAAAGTAATGTCAGCACCGGTTTCAGATGCCGCACCAGGGCAACTGAGCCACCGGCAGATCCTGACCGTGCTCTCCGGGCTCATGCTTGGCATGCTGCTCGCCGCGCTCGACCAGACCATCATGGCGTCGGCCATGAAGACGATCGCCGACCAGCTCAACGGCCAGACCATCCAGGCGTGGGCCACCACCGCCTACCTGATCACCGCCACCATCTCCACCCCGCTCTACGGCAAGCTCTCCGACATCTTCGGCCGCAAGCCGATGTACCTCACCGCGATCTCGTTCTTCCTCGTCGGCTCGGTGCTCTCCGGCATCGCCAACTCGATGTACGAGCTCGCGGCCTACCGCGCGGTCCAGGGCCTGGGTGCCGGTGGCCTCATGTCGCTGGCGCTGGCGATCATCGCCGACATGGTGCCGCCGCGCGAGCGCAGCAAGTACCAGGGCTACTTCATGGGCGTCTGGGGACTGTCCAGTGTGGCCGGTCCGGTCGTCGGCGGCGCGTTCGCCGGGCTGGACACCTTCGCGGGCATCGAGGGCTGGCGCTGGGTGTTCCTGCTCAACGTGCCGATCGGCATCGTCGCGCTGATCGTGGTCGCCCGCTACCTCAACGTCCCGCACCGCCGCGTCCCGCAGCGGGTGGACTACTGGGGCGCGATCATGCTCACCATCGGCCTGGTGCCGCTGCTGATCGTCGCCGAGCAGGGCCGCGAGTGGGGCTGGGACTCCGGCCGCGCGCTGGCCATGTACGCCGTCGGCGTGATCGGGCTCGTCGCGTTCGTCTTCGTCGAGAAGCGCATGGGTGACGCGGCGCTGCTGCCGCTGCGGCTGTTCCGCCGCCGCACCTTCGCGCTGACCAACGTGGTCAACTTCGTGATGGGTGTCGGCATGTTCGGCACGATGATGTCGCTGCCGCTCTACCTGCAGATCGTCAAGGGGGCGTCGCCGACCGAGTCGGGTCTGATGACGCTGCCGATGACCTTCGGCATCCTGGTCGCGGCCATGGGGTCCGGCCAGATCATCGCCAAGACCGGCCGCTACCGGAAGTTCCCGATCATCGGCCTCGGCGCGACCACGGTCTCGCTGCTGCTGTTCTCGCAGGTCGGTGTGGACACCCCGATGTGGCAGGTCATGCTGGTGATGGTGCTGACCGGTGCCGGGCTCGGCCTGTGCATGCAAACGCTGATCCTGGCCATCCAGAACGACGTGCCGGTCAAGGACATGGGGGTGGCGACCTCGTCGGCGACCTTCTTCCGGTCCATCGGCGGCACCGTCGGCACCGCGGTCTTCCTGTCCATCCTGTTCAGCGTGGTCGGCGACCGCATCGGTGACGCGTTCGGCTCGGTGCGCGGCGACGCGGCGTTCACCGCGGCGCTGGCGCAGAACCCCGAGTTCGCCAAGAGCCTGGCCAGCGGAACCGGGGTCGACCTGAACAACACCGCGTTCCTGAACACGCTGGACCCGGTGCTCGCCCGGCCGATCCTGAGCGGGTTCGCCAGCTCGCTGGACACGGTGTTCCTGGTCGGCGGGATCGTGACGCTGGTGGCCTTCGGGTTGATCTGGTTCCTCAAGGAGACGCCGCTGCTGAACAAGTCCGGCATCCAGCGCGCCGCTGACGAGGAGGCGGAGGCCAACGCGGCTCCTGCCGCCGCGATGCACTGATAGCGCTAACCAAACGGCCCCGCACTCACCTGAGAGCGGGGCCGTTTGTCATACCCGGACAGTCAGCGTTGCCGCGTAGCCGGCGGTCACGTCGCCGGTGACCGAGGCGAGTTGGGTCTCGTACCCGTCACCGAAGACGTTGTCCCGCTCTAGGGATGTCTGGGCCAGGTTGCGGACGCTCTGCGAATACCCCTCTGTGCCATAGACCGTGGTGCAGATGTCCTTGGGTAGCGCCAACTGCGTCGTCTTGATGGGATCGCCCGCCTTGGTCGCCTCGGTCAGGCTGGGGTAGATCTCGAAGTGGATGTGCGGCCACCGCCCGGAGTAGGCGGCGGGGAAGATCGTCGTGAACTTCACCTTCCCCTGCGCGTCGGTCTCCTGCACGCCGCGCAGGTAGTTCTCGTTGGTGATCCCCTTGCCGTACATCGAGTAGTTGCCGTCGATGTCGCAGTGCCACAGGTAGATCGCCGCGCCCGGAATGGCCGCACAGGACTGATCGAAGTCGAGGATCGTTAGCTCTACCGTCAAGGGAACGCCCTTAGCCGTGGTGGTAGAGGTACCGAAGCTAGACCGAATGTCACTGCGGACGATTCCGCTCTCTGTGAGCACATTCGGCCCGTTTGTCCCATCAGCCGGGTACGGGCCACCGGTCTCCTGCGGGGTCTCGGTGCCGCAGTCCGACGCCGCTGCCGCGCCCTGCGACTGCGCCAGGGTGCCCGCGGTGGTCGCGGTGGTCGTCGTGCTCGCGGCCATGTTGTGGCCCGTGTGGTCGGTACCGCAGCCGGTGAGCGCCGCCAGACCCGCGCCACCCATCAACGTCAACATCCGTCGTCTGCCCAGGGTGGCCAGGTCGAAGGCGAGTCCCCGGTCGTGGTCTTCGATGTGGTGGTCCATGACGCCCATGCTTCGACTGTTAACCAGGAACGCGCTGTGCACCGGCTGTGTAGGTCTCTGTCATCCTGGCGGGGGACAACCCAGGGGGTGGATCGGTGCGCGTTGTGGTGGCGATCTTCGCCGTCGGTGGGGTGCTGATCGCGGGCGCGCTCGCGCTCGGCGTGGCGATCGAGCAGCACCCGGCCGACCGGCCGAGCACCGCGCCGCCGACCGCCGACGCCAGGTGCAGGCCGCCGGAGGGGCCGCTGACCCTCGCCGAGACCGACCCGGTCGTCGCCGAGCGGGTCGCCGTCGCCTGGGAGCGGGTCGAGCGGTGGCTGGTCGACAACGCCGCGGCCACCTCGGCGTCCTGGAACGCCCCGGCCAGCCGGACCGAGATGATCGGCCTGCAGCGCGACCTCGGCACCCGGCTGCCCGCCGACCTGGTCATCTCGCTGAGCAGGCACGACGGCGTCCGGGTGGACGGGTTCAGCTTCCCGCCCGCCTACCAGCCGCTGACGGTGCGGGAGATCCTCATGACGGTGGCCGAGGTGTGCGCGGTGCCCGGCTGGGGCGCGGGCGACGTGCCGTTCGCCAGGGGCGAGTCCGGCAACTTCCTCTACCTGCACGACGGCGCGGTCTACCGCTACCCGGCGATGCAGCGGCACGCCGACGACCTGGTCGACCTGCTCGACCGCACCGCCGACCGGCTCGAGGGCGTCAGCCCGGCCGAGTACCGGCCCGACATCGACGCGCTCGGCCGCCTGCGCTGGGTCCGGGAATAGCGAAAACCCCCGGCACCGAGGGGTGCGCGGGGGTTCTTGGCTGCTGGCGACCCGCTAGTGCAGGGTCAGGCCGGACTCCTTGAGCCGCTGGTACGAGCGCTCGATCTCGGCCTCGGCCTCGGTGCGACCCACCCAGCTCGCGCCCTCGACGCTCTTGCCCGGCTCGAGGTCCTTGTAGACCTCGAAGAAGTGCTGGATCTCCAGGCGGTGGTACTCCGCGAGGTGGTGGATGTCACGCAGGTGCTCGGTGCGCGGGTCGTGCGACGGGACGCACAGGACCTTGTCGTCGCCGCCCTTCTCGTCGGTCATCCGGAACATGCCGATCGCGCGGGCGCGGATCAGGCACCCCGGGAAGGTCGGCTCCTGCACCAGGACCAGCGCGTCGAGCGGGTCGCCGTCCTCACCCAGGGTGTTGTCGACGAACCCGTAGTCCGCCGGGTACTGGGTGGCGGTGAAGAGGGTGCGGTCGAGCCGGATGCGACCAGTCTCGTGGTCCATCTCGTACTTGTTGCGATTCCCCTTGGGGATCTCGATGGTGACGTCGAACTCCACTGACGTGTCCTCGCTCCTGCTCGCTTCCTCTGCTACCTCACTAGTGTGGACCACGGTGTCGCCCCGGCCCGAACCGATCCGGGTGTGACGTTCACCGGGAACGCAGGGGGAGGACGCGGCGTGCCGCAGCCGGGACCAGAGCACGGCCAAGATCGGGATCGAACCCGGCGACAACCTGGTGAACAGGGCGAACGTCTTGTTGACGTGCCGGACAACAACCCTGAGTGGCCCGCGGAGGACGACGCGGCGTGGCCGAGCGTGGACGACGACGGCCCCACCGGGGCGGCTGAGTCGACCACTCGGAGCGCTCGCGGGCCCGCGTTACGTGACGAGACCCACGTCCGCGACACGCCCGGATCCGCTGATCCACGTTCGAGTGAACCGGCGGATGGGGACGTGACGGTGCACGTGGGGAACCGGGGGCGGCTGCTCGACGGGCCGACCCAGGTGGGCCCACCGCCGACCAGTGGGCGCGATGGAGACACCACGCAGCCCGCGCGACGACCCTCCAGCGACGCGACCGCTGCCTTCCCGGCAGGACGGCCGGGGCGCCCGCAGGGCAACCCGCCGTGGCCGCCGAACGGTCCCCGCCCGCCGCAGCGCCCGGGCGCGCAACGCCCCGGTCCGCAGAACTCGGGCCCGGCCGGTCAACCGAGCCAGCAGCTACCGCCTGGTCAGCCAGGTCAGCAGGGCCAGCAGCGGCCGGGGGCGTGGCCGCCCCCGCCGTCGAGCCAGGCCGAGCGCACCCAGGTGATCAAGGTCGGCGCTGTCACCAGGGAACCCAAACCCGTGCTGCCGGTCCCGCCGGGCCCACCGCAGCAGCCGCCGCAGGACCAGCGGACCGAGCCGGAGCAGGTCGAGCCGCGCAAGCCGCGCATCGGCCTGCTGGTGGCCATGGCGCTGGTCGTGGCCGTGGTGCTCGGCGCCGCGGCCGCCATCCAGTTCGTGCCGGGACTGCGCGACAAGCTGGGGATCAAGGCGGCCGAGCCTGAGGTCACCATCGCGCCGCCGCCCGGTCCGGTGCAGTTCACGCCCACCCTCAAGGGGCCGGGTGCCGACATCGCCGCCCCGACGGCCGCCGGGGTGCGCGCCGCCCTGGCCGGTCCGGCCAGCGACCCGGTGCTCGGCACGCTGACCGGCACCGTCGTGGACCCGGCCAGCGGTGAGGTCCTGTTCTCCCAGAACGCCGAGACCACCCTGGTCCCCGCGTCCACCACGAAGCTGCTGACCTCGGCGGCCGCGCTGCTAGCCCTCCCGCACGCCGCCCAGCTCTCCACCAAGGTCGTCGCGGGCGACCAGCCGGGCACGGTGATCATCGTCGGCGGCGGCGACCCGACGCTGTCGTCGTTCCCGGCGGGCAAGAACACCGTCTTCCCCGGCGCCGCCCACCTCGACGACCTCGTCGCCCAGGTCCAGGCGAAGGGGCCGGTCACCACCGTGCTGCTCGACCTGGACCGCTACTCGGGCGAGAGCATCGCCAAGGGCTGGATCCCCGCTGACGTCGCGGGCGGCTACATCGCGCCGATGGTGCCCGCCATGCTCGACGGCGGCCGGTCGGACCCGACCAAGGCCGTCTCGCCGCGCTCGGCCAACCCGGCCCGCACGCTCGCCGAGGAGTTCGCCAAGCGGATCGGCGCGACCGTCCCCACCAAGGCGACCGCGCAGGCCAAGGCCGACGCCAAGGTGCTCGGCGAGGTCCGCTCGGCCCCGGTGGTCGAGCTGGTGGACAACACCCTGCAGCGCTCGGACAACGTGCTCGCCGAGGCGCTGGCCCGCGAGGTCGCGAAGTCGACCGGCCAGGAGGCCTCGTTCGCGGGCGGCTCTGCGGCGACCATCAAGACGCTCAAGGACAACGGCTTCGACACCAGCACGGTCACCCTCGACGACGGCAGCGGCCTGTCCACCCTGAACCAGGTGAGCGCCGCGCTGCTCGCCGACGTGCTCAAGGTGGCGGCCGGGCCCGACGGCGCCGACCCGCGCACCGCCAAGCTCCGCCCGCTGCTCGGCGCGCTGCCGGTCGCGGGCGGCAGCGGCACGCTGGCCGGTCGCTACCAAGGTCCCGCCGCCGCGCCCGGCAAGGGCTGGGTGCGGGCCAAGACCGGCACCCTGTCGAGCGTGAACTCGCTGGCCGGGATCGTGCTCGACACCGACGGCCGGTTGCTGGTGTTCGCGCTCATGTCCAACGGCTCGGTCCCCGGTGCCGCGCAGCCCGCGCTGGACGCTGTGGCGGCCGCGCTGCGCCAATGCGGCTGTAGGTGAGATCACCCGCGCTCCGGTAGCGTCGACCAGGTGAACACGACCGGCGCGGACGTGGCGAAGTCGACCGGTGGGGCCCCTCCGGTCGACTGGGATCTGGCGGTCTCGACGGCGCGGCGGCTGGTCCGCCCCGGGCCGGTGGTGACCAGGGACGTCGCCGACCACACCGTGCGCAGGCTGCGGGATGTCACCGCGGAGGCCGAGTCGCACGTGCGCCAGGTGACCGGTCTTGGCGCCGGTCTGCCCCTGCTGCCCGGTGACGTTGTCGACCGGGTGCACTGGGTCGAGGCGGCCGTCGACAGCATCGCTGCGCTCACTGCGGACGCCCTGCCCGTTCGCCCGAACCGGGTGGTCGGGGGCGTGCTCGCCGGGACGGCCGGGGTGCAGGCCGGGATGGTGCTGGCGTACCTGAGCAGCCGGGTCCTCGGCCAGTACGACCCGTTCGGCGGCGGTGAGGCGGGCCGGTTGTTGCTGGTTGCGCCGAACATCGTGGCCGCGCACCAGGCGTTGGACGTGCCGCCGGAGGATTTCCGGATGTGGGTCTGCCTGCACGAGTGCACGCACCGGCTGCAATTCACCGCTGTTCCGTGGCTGCGCTCTTACTTCCAGCAGCAGGTGGCCGCGTTCCTCGGAGGGCTCGACGACAGCGCCAACGGTGCCGTCGCGCGTCTGCCTGACCTGCTGCGTAGCGCCAGGAGCAAGCCAGACCCCACTGCCTCCGGTGGGCCCCTCGGGCTCATGGAGGCCTTGCAGACCCCCGAGCAGCGCGCGGTGTTCGACCGTCTTATCTCGATCTCGACCCTCTTGGAGGGCCACGCCGATCACGTCATGGACGCGGTCGGGCCGGTAGTCGTACCGACCGTGGCCACGATCCGAGAGCGGTTCACCGTGCGCAGGCGCGGCGGCGGGTTGCTCGACCGCGTGCTGCGCAACCTCTTGGGCGTGGACGCGAAGATGAAGCAGTACGCCGTGGGCGCCAAGTTCACCGCGCACGTGGTCGACGAGGTCGGCATGGAGAGGTTCAACGCCATCTGGACCTCACCGGAGACGTTGCCGCTGAGGTCGGAGTTGAGCGACCCGGCCGCCTGGATCCGCCGCGTCGCGTGAGCACGGGGAAGCCGCACCCGGCCGTCGCCGACGTCCGGCGGGCCGTGCGTGACCTGCTTGACCAGGTAGGCCCAACGGACCGGATCGCCGTCGCGGTGTCGGGTGGCGCGGACTCGCTCGCCCTCGCGGCCGCCGCGGCGCACGTTGGGCACAAGGCAGGGCTGACGGTCGTCGGTCTGATCGTCGACCACGGTCTACAACCCGAATCAGCGCGCACCGCCGCACGCGCCGCCGAACACCTCACCGGCCTCGGGCTCGATGACGTCCACACCCTCCCGGTCGTCGTCGACGGCAAAGGGGGCCTGGAAGCCGCCGCCCGCCGAGCCCGCTACGCCGCACTGCGCTCTGCCGCGGCCGACTCGTGGGTGCTGCTCGGCCACACCCGCGACGACCAAGCCGAGACGGTCCTGCTCGGACTCGGGCGGGGCTCGGGCCCGCGCTCGATCGCGGGGATGCGGCCGCTGGACCACCCGTGGGCGCGCCCGCTGCTTGACATCCCCAGGGCCACCACCCAGGCCGCCTGCGACGCGCTGGGCATCACCGCGTGGCAGGACCCGCACAACACCGACCCGCGCTTCACCCGCGTGCGCCTGCGCCACGAGGTGCTGCCGCTGCTCGACGACGTCCTCCAGGGCGGCGTTAGCGCGGCCCTCGCCAGGACCGCCGCCCAACTGCGTGACGACCTGGCCGCGCTGGACGCCATAGCCGCCGAGGCGTACGACAGGGCTACCGAAGGCGGCGACTTGGTCGTGGCCGAACTCACCCCGCTTCACCCAGCCGTGCGCCGCCGCGTGCTGCGCACCTGGCTGACCCGGGCGGGCGCACCCGAACTCACGGACGCCCACCTCAGGGGCACCGACGCGCTGGTGTCCGACTGGCACGGTCAGCGCGGCATCGCCCTGCCGGGCGGGTTGGTGGCTCGGCGTGCACGTGGCAGGCTCACGTGCACTGGTCGGGAAGTCTGAGAGGGGAACCGTGTACGACGGCGACATCGCCTCGGTGCTGATCACCGAGCAGCAGTTGGCTGAGAAGATCGCCGAACTCGCCAAGCAGGTGGGGCACGACTACCCGGAGAACGGCTCGGACCTGGTGCTGGTCGGGGTCCTCAAGGGCGCGGTCATGTTCATGACCGACCTGGCCAGGGCGCTGCCGGTCCCGGTGCAGCTGGAGTTCATGGCGGTCAGCTCCTACGGGTCGGCGACCTCGTCGTCCGGCGTCGTGCGGATCCTCAAGGACCTCGACCGCGACATCGCGGGCCGCGACGTGCTCATCGTCGAGGACATCATCGACTCCGGGCTGACGCTGTCCTGGCTGCTCAAGAACCTCGCCTCGCGCGGCCCCAAGTCGCTGGAGGTCTGCACCCTGCTGCGCAAGCCGGACGCGATCAAGGTCGACGTGCCGGTCAAGTACATCGGCTTCGAGATCCCGAACGAGTTCGTCGTCGGCTACGGCCTCGACTTCGCCGAGCGCTACCGCGACCTGCCCTACATCGGCACCCTGGACCCGAGGGTCTACACGTCCTGACCCCATCCGGGGCCGGGTGAACTGGACCGATCAGGTAGTCGTGGGAACCATGCCCGGCGCGGGCACGTTGTCCCTGTTGCGCACCCAGCCGGCACTTCGCCCGGTGTGGGTGCCGACGCGGACGGTACTCTGGCGAGACCGGAGTGTGTGCCCCGTCCGGCTGGGCAATGGGTCGTCATTGCCCTCAGTGCACGTCAGGGAGGGTGGAGGCCGCCTCGCGGCCGTAAGTGAATGGACCGCAAGCGCCTGCTTCGCAACCCGCTGCTGTGGATCCTGGCGGTGTTGCTGCTCTATTTCGCCTTCACCATGCTGTTCGACGACACCCGCGGCTACACCGCGGTGCCCACGTCGAAGGCCATCGCGCAGATCCAGGCGGGCAACGTCAAGACCGCCGAGCTCGGTGACAAGGAACAGCAGCTCAAGCTGACCCTCAACGCCCCGATCGACCAGGACGGGCAGCAGGTCACGCAGATCCTGGCGCAGTACCCGGCCGGGGCGACCTCGGAGATCTACAAATCCCTGATCGCCAAGACCGGCACCGAGTTCAAGACCTCGGTGACCCAGGACTCGTTCCTCACCCAGATCCTGATCTTCCTCATCCCGCTCGCGCTGCTGTTGCTGCTGCTGATGTGGATGATGAACAACGTCCAGGGCGGCGGCAACCGGGTCCTCAACTTCGGCAAGTCGAAGGCCAAGCAGTTGCCCAAGGACATGCCCAAGACCACCTTCGGCGACGTCGCCGGTGCCGACGAGGCCGTCGAAGAGCTCTACGAGATCAAGGACTTCCTGCAGAACCCGGCGCGCTACCAGGCGCTCGGCGCGAAGATCCCCAAGGGCGTGCTGCTCTACGGCCCGCCGGGGACCGGCAAGACCCTGCTGGCCAGGGCGGTCGCCGGTGAGGCAGGCGTGCCGTTCTACTCGATCTCCGGCTCGGACTTCGTGGAGATGTTCGTCGGTGTCGGCGCCTCCCGGGTCCGCGACCTGTTCGAGCAGGCCAAGCAGAACGCGCCGTGCATCATCTTCGTCGACGAGATCGACGCGGTCGGCCGCCAGCGCGGCGCGGGCCTCGGCGGCGGTCACGACGAGCGCGAGCAGACCCTCAACCAGCTGCTGGTCGAGATGGACGGCTTCGACGCGCGCGGCGGCATCATCCTGATCGCGGCCACCAACCGGCCCGACATCCTGGACCCGGCGCTGCTGCGCCCCGGCCGGTTCGACCGGCAGATCCCGGTGTCGGCGCCCGACCTGACCGGCCGCAAGAAGATCCTGCAGGTGCACTCCAAGGGCAAGCCGATGGCCCAGGACGCCGACCTGGAGAGCCTGGCCAAGCGCACCGTCGGCATGTCCGGCGCCGACCTGGCCAACGTGCTCAACGAGGCCGCGCTGCTCA
This sequence comes from Actinokineospora globicatena, assembly GCF_024171945.1. GTDB lineage: Bacteria > Actinomycetota > Actinomycetes > Mycobacteriales > Pseudonocardiaceae > Actinokineospora > Actinokineospora globicatena. The sequence goes on along the minus strand of NZ_JAMTCR010000002.1, from coordinate 654,770 downwards.
CCGCGCGGCAGAACGGGTCGCTGATCACCGCGGCCGCGCTCGAGGAGTCGGTCGACCGGGTGATCGGTGGTCCCGCGCGCAAGAGCCGGATCATCTCCGACAAGGAGAAGAAGATCACCGCCTACCACGAGGGCGGCCACGCCCTCGCCGCGTGGGCGATGCCGGACCTGGAGCCGGTGTACAAGCTGACGATCCTGCCCCGCGGCCGCACCGGCGGGCACGCGCTCGTCGTCCCCGAGGACGACAAGCAGCTGATGACCCGCTCGGAGATGATCGCCAGGCTGGTGTTCGCGCTCGGCGGCCGCTCGGCCGAGGAACTGGTGTTCCACGAGCCGACCACCGGTGCCTCCAGCGATATCGACCAGGCAACCAAGATCGCCAAGGCGATGGTCACCGAGTACGGCATGAGCGCCCGCCTCGGCGCGGTCCGCTACGGCCAGGAGCAGGGCGACCCGTTCCTCGGCCGCTCGATGGGCCACGGCGCGGACTACTCGCTCGAGGTCGCGCACGAGATCGACGAGGAGGTGCGCAAGCTCATCGAGGCGGCGCACACCGAGGCGTGGGACGTGCTCAACACCTACCGCGACGTGCTCGACGACCTGGTCGTGGAGCTGCTGGAGAAGGAGACGCTCACCCGCAAGGACCTGGAGCGGATCTTCTCCAAGGTGGAGAAGCGGCCGAGGATCACCGCGTTCAACGACTTCGGCGAGCGCACCCCCTCGGACAAGCCGCCGATCAAGACCCGCCGCGAGCAGGCCATCGAACGCGGCGAGACCTGGCCGGAGGACCTCCCGCGCGAGCCGGTGCCGACCCCGGTCGGCGCCATCCCCGGCGCGGGCGACCTGCCCGGCGGTCCGCCGAGGACGAACCCGGAACTGCCCCCGAGCAACGGCGCCGCCCCCAACGGCGCGCCGCCGCCCTACGGCAGCCCGCCGCCCTACGGTTCGCAGCCACCGCCCTACGGCGCCCAGCCGCCGTACGGGCAGCAGAGCGGCAGGCACGCGGGTCCGCCGCACTACGGCGCCCCGCCCGGGTGGACCCCGGCGACCGGCCCCACCCGGCCGTCCGGTCCGCACGAGTCGTGGCAGCCGTCGTGGGGCGAGCGCCGCAACGACGCGCAACAGCAACAGCAGCAGGGCGAGCAGCCCGCCGATCCCACGAATCGGGATCAGGACTCCGGTGGGCGCGCCAACGGTTCCTGATGCGATGGTGGCGGCGTTGTGCCGCGACGATGGCGGAGGTACCGATGACAACGAGCCGTGACCGGGTCGGGACGTTCAGCGTTCGCGAGGACGTCCCGACCCCGGCTTTCGACCAGGACCGCGCGGAGAAGGCGATCCGCGAACTGCTGCTGGCCTGCGGCGAGGACCCCGACCGCGAGGGTCTGCTCGAGACGCCCGCCCGGGTGGCCCGCGCCTACGCGGAGCTGTTCGCCGGGCTCTACACCGAGCCGGACGCGGTGCTGGACAAGACTTTCGACGAGAGCCACGACGAACTCGTCCTGGTCACCGACATCCCGATGTACTCGACCTGCGTGCCGCACGGGCAGCCGGTGGACGCCGTCGGCGGCCCCCGCGCCGCGCAGGACGTGCGGGTCGGTGATCCTCTGTGGACCCTGGTGGACGGTCGCCGGGTGGAGACGACCGTGATCGGCGTCACCGCGAAGCAGTCGCGGGAGCTGGTGGCGGTCACGACGTCCGCCGGTGTGTTCACCGTCACCGCCGACCACCCGCTGGCCACGCCGAACGGTTGGGCCGAGGCCAAGGACGTCGCCGGGTCCCATGTGGAGTGGACCGGGATCGCGGCCCCCGCCAGGGAACTCGTCACCGCCGGTGCGCCTGCCGGTGACGCAGGCTGGCTGCTGCGCCACGGTTTCGCCAGGGACGAGCGCACGACCACGCTCGGGCAGTCCCAGTGGGTGCGCGTGGAGTCGGTGCGCGCGGTGGCCGCCGAGGCGACCGTCTACAGCTTCACCTGCGACCCGCACCCGACGTTCCTCATCGGCGGGCACCTGACGCACAACTGCGAGCACCACCTGGTGCCCTTCCACGGCCACGCCCACGTCGGCTACATCCCGAACGAGAAGGGCAGCGTCACCGGACTGTCCAAACTGGCCAGGCTGGTCGACCTCTACGCGAAGCGGCCGCAGGTGCAGGAGCGGCTCACCTCGCAGGTCGCCGACGCGCTGATGCGCAAGCTGCAGCCGCGCGGGGTGATCGTGGTCATCGAGGCCGAGCACCTGTGCATGGCCATGCGCGGCATCCGCAAGCCGGGCGCGCGCACCACGACCTCCGCGCTGCGGGGCTTGCTCAAGAGCTCGCCGTCCACCCGTGCCGAGGCCATCCAGCTGATCAACGGGCGCAGCCGGTGACCCTGCTGCCCTCTCCTGGTCGGTGCGCGGTGGTCGGCGTGCTCAACGTGACGCCCGACTCGTTCTCCGACGGGGGCCGCTACCTGCACGTCGACGACGCGATCGAGCACGGCGTGCGGATCTGGCACAGCGGAGCCGACCTGGTCGACGTCGGCGGCGAGTCGACGAGACCGGGCGCGAAGCGGGTGGACGCCGAGACCGAGATCGCCAGGGTGGTCCCGGTGATCAAGGAGCTGGCGGCCGCGGGCGTGCGGGTCAGTGTGGACACCACGCGGGCGCGGGTCGCCGAGGCCGCCGTGGCCGCGGGCGCGGTGGTGATCAACGACGTCTCCGGTGGGTTGGCCGACACCGACATGGCCAGGGTCGCCGCCGAGACCGGGGTGCCGTGGATCCTGATGCACTGGCGCGGGCACAGCAGGGACATGGACGCGCTCGCCGAGTACACCGACGTGGTCGCCGAGGTCCGCGCCGAGCTGCTGGCCCGGATCGACGCCGCGCTGACCGCAGGCGTCGCCGAGCAGGCCATCGCGATCGACCCGGGCATCGGGTTCGCCAAGAACAGCGACCACAACTGGGCGCTGCTGCGTGATCTCGACGCCCTGCTCGACCTGGGGTTCCCGGTCCTGGTGGGGGTTTCGCGCAAGAGGTTCCTGGGGAAGCTGCTCGCCGACGACGAAGGCGCGCCACGGCCGCCGCGCGGTCGCGAGGACGCCACCGCCGCGGTGTCGGCCCTCGTGGCGGCAGCGGGGGCGTGGGGGGTGCGGGTGCACGACGTGCGGCGCTCGTTGGACGCGGTCGCGGTCGCGGCGGCGATGACGGCCGTGGCCGGGTCGACGACAGGAGACCGATGACCGACCGGATCACCCTCACCGGGCTGCGCGTGCGCGGCAACCACGGCGTGTTCGCGCACGAGAAGCGCGACGGGCAGGACTTCGTGGTCGACATCACGCTGTGGATCGACCTGCGGGAAGCCGCGGCGACCGACGACCTCAAGCACACCGTCCACTACGGCGAACTGGCCGAGCGCGCGGCGGCTGTCATCGGCGGGCCGTCGCGGGACCTCATCGAGACGGTGGCCACCGAGATCGCGGACGGTGAGATGGCCGACCAGCGGGTGCACGCCGTGGAGGTCACCGTCCACAAGCCCAGCGCGCCCATCCCGCTCAGCTTCGCCGACGTCGCGGTCACCGTGCGCCGCTCGCGCCGCCGATGAGCCGCGCTGTCCTCTCGCTCGGGTCCAACCTGGGGGACCGGTTGGCCAACCTGCGCATCGCCGTGGACGGGCTCGCGAACGCTCTAGTCGCTGTGTCGCCGGTGTACGAGACAGCCGCATGGGGAGTGACAGACCAGCCTGACTTCCTCAACGCCGTGTGTGTGGTGGAGGACGCGGTCACGGACGCCTGGGGGTGGCTGTGGCGCGGTCAGGCTCTAGAGAACGCGGCTGGACGGGTGCGAGAGCAGCGTTGGGGTCCACGGACGTTGGATGTGGACGTGGTGGTGGTGGACGACGTCATCAGCACCGAGCCCGACCTGCTCCTCCCGCACCCGGGCACCCACGAGCGCGCCACGGTGTTGATCCCGTGGCTCGACATAGACCCGGACGCGGTCATACCTGGGCGAGGTAGGGCAGACGCGTTGTTGGCGGGTCTAGACGTCAGCGGCGTGCGTAGGCGAGACGACTTGGAGCTGCGATGAGGTTCACCACGGCTCGCGATCTTGTCCTCGCCGGGCTGATCGGCGCCGTCGTCGTCTACTTGGCACTGCGGTTGCTCTACGGCGACCTGCCCCCGTTGCCGCAGCTCGCCGGAATCACCCTATTGGTGCTCGCTGTGGTCGAGGCCTTGTTCGGCTTCGGCTTGCGCGACCGGATCAAGGGGAACGGCAAACCGGTGCAGGCGCTGACCGCCGCGCGGGCCGTCGCGTTGGCGAAAGCGTCCTCTTTGCTCGGTGCCATCATGGTCGGCGCCTGGCTCGGTGTCCTGGGATATGTCCTCCCGGACAGCGGTCAGGTGGCCGCCGCGAAGCACGACGTCGTCAGCGCGGTGATCGGCCTGGGGTGCGCCGCCGCGCTCATCGGTGCGGCGTTGTGGTTGGAACACTGCTGCCGCACCCCGCCCGACCGCGATGACCAGCGACGGGACCCGATCAGGTAAACATCCTGCCCGCCATTTGATCTCGCTGAGATAACGGACGGGTACGGTAGGCACCATGACGGGCCGCACCGACCCCACCGCGCAGGGCGCCACCGCCGCGCGCGCCCTGCTGCTCGCCGCTTTAGCCCTGGCCCTGGCCTCGACCGCGGTGCTGGTGCTCAGCGACTCGCTGCGGTGGATGCGGCTCGGCGTCGTCGCGGCGCTGTGGGCCGCGCTAGCCGGGGCCTTCCTCGCTGCCCGCTACCGCAGGCAGGTCGCCGACCGGTCGGACGAGGTCGCCGAGCAGCAGCGCGTCTACGAGCTCGAGCTGGAGCGTGAGGTCGCCGCCCGGCGCGAGTTCGAGCTGGAGGTCGAGGCCACCACGCGGCGCAAGGTCGAGGCGGAGACCTCCGACGACCTCAGCGCGCTGCGCGAGGAACTGCACCACCTGCGGCAGAGCCTGGAGGCCCTGCTCGGTGGCGAGGTGCTCGTCGAGCGATTCGCGCTGCACGCCGAGGCCACCCGCATGCGCGGCCTCGCCGAGGGCGCCATCGCCGCCAGGCCGGGCAACCCGGTCCGGCACATCACCGCGGCCGGTGAACCCGAGACCCAGCTCATCGGCCGGGTCTCCCGCAACCAGTGGGTCCGCGACGAGGACCCCGACCGCATCGACCCGGACTGGACGCCGTCCTGGGAGTCGACGCGGCAGGGCGCCCCGATCCCGGCGCAGAACCGGATCAAGCAGGCCAGCCGCGAGCAGGCAGCCGCCCCCGCTGGCGTGCGCCGAGAGGAGTTCGCCCCGGTCCGGCACGAGGGCGCACAGGCCCCCGTGCGCGCGGGCGCGCCCGAGGCGAGCCAGGAGTTCGAACCAGTCCGCCGAGACGCCGTGGTGCAGGGTCCGGCCCGCAACGGTGCCGCGGACCCCCGCGGTCGTGCCGTGGCGCAGCGCCCCGGCCCTCAGGTCAGCCAGGAGTTCGAGCCCGTCCGCCCTGGCCAGGCACCGGTGCGCACCGGTGCGCCGGGCCCGGAGGTCAGCCAGAACCTCGAGCCGGTCCGCGCGGCCACCCAGGGGCGACCAGTCCCGCCCGTCCGCACCAGTGCCGCCCCCGGCCTCAACGGTGCCCCCGGCCCGGACGCGAGCCAGGAGTTCGAGCCAGTGCGTCATGGCGCCGCGCGCAACGGCGCACCGGGCGCAGGCGTCAGCCAGGAGTTCGCTGCCGCTCGTGTGCACGGTCCGGCGCGCAACGGTGCCCCTAGCCCCGACGTGAGCCAGGAGTTCAACCAGACCCGCAACGGCGGGCCCGGCACCGGTGGGAGCAACGGCGGCCACGGCCCCGCACGCCCTGGTGCCCGCCCCGACGTGAGCCAGGAGTTCGAGCCGGTCCGCCACGCGGGCGCGCGCAATGGAACCGCTGGGCCGGAAGCCAGCAAGGATTTCCGCGCCGGCACCCACGTACCCAACGGTGTGGCCCGGCGTGATCCGGCCACACCGCCGCCAGGCCCCCAGGAAGCTCCTCGACGGGACGCCACCGCGCAGAGCCCCGTGCGCCGCGACCCCGGCCAGCAGACCTCCACCCGTCAACAGACCGCTACCCGCCAGCAGGCCGCTGAGCCGCCCCGGCGCCAGCCGGTCGCTCGTGAGGCCCAGCCCACGCCGGGAGCCATGCGCGACATGCCCACACCTGGTGCGGTCCAGCGGCCCCGCGCGGCCGAGCGAACCGAGGTCGCCATGACGCCCGCCCCCGATCCCGGTGGCCGCAGGCGCGCGCTGACCGGCACGTTCCCCCCGGTCAACGCCCAGCACGCCGACGAGGACTCCGGTGGCAGGCGGCGCAGGGCCGAGGGCGCGCCCACCTGGCACGAGACCATCGCCGCCGAGGAACCGCAGGAAGACACCGGGTCGCACTCGTCGGGCAAGTCGGTCAGCGAGCTGCTCGCCGCGCACGGCACCGCCGCTGCCCCGCGCCGCCACCGACGCCGCGGTGAGGACTGACCGCCGGGCCGTGTCCGGGTTGACCCTATGATCGCTTGTCGTGTCTGACGGGGTTCCGCGACGGCATCTGCCGCGCCGGTTGACGGTTCTGGTTCCGATGGCGGGCTTGGTCGTCCTCGCGGGCTGCGGGTTGACCCTGCTCGGGCTCAGCTACGCGAGAGTGGGGCTGGTCGCGGAGCTGGTCGGCGTCGCTGGCGCGCTGCTGCCGGTCGGTCCGGTGGTGGCCGCGTTCCTCTGGGTGGACCGGTGGGAGCCGGAACCGGCCCGGCTGCTGTGGCTGGCCTTCGCCTGGGGCGCCTGCGTCGCGGCGATCACCGCGCTGCTGATCAACAACACCGCCGAGGCGGTCGGCGACCTGCTGCTCGGCAAGGGCCAGGGCGACAAGATCAGCGCGATGGTGTCCGCGCCGCTGTTCGAGGAGGGCGTCAAGGGCGCGTTCGTGCTGGGCATCCTGCTGTTCCTGCGCGAGGAGTTCGACGGGGTCGTCGACGGCATCGTCTACGCCGGACTGGTCGCCGCCGGGTTCGCCTTCACCGAGAACATCTACTACTTCGGCCGCGCGTTCGCCGAGTACGGCTTCGGCGACAGCACCTCGCCCGGTGTGCTCGCCGCGTTCATCCTGCGCGGTGTCCTCTCGCCGTTCACCCACCCGCTGTTCACGGTCATGATCGGCATCGGGGTCGGCATCGCGGCCAGGTCCACCTCGAAGCGCACCCGGCTGTTCGCGCCGCTGCTGGGCTACCTCGCCGCCGTCGTGCTGCACGCGCTGTGGAACACGACCGCCACGCTGGGGAACGCGGACACCTTCCTGAGCGTGTACTTCCTGGTGATGGTCCCGGTGTTCGGCGCGGTCGTGTACTTTGTGCACTGGCAGCGCAAGCGGGAGCAGCGCGTGGTCAGCGACGGCCTGCCCGCCATGGTCGACGCCGGGCTGATCGTGCTGTCCGAAGTGGACCTGCTGGCCAGCCTCAAGGGCCGCAAGAGGTGGCGCGCGCAGGTCCGCTCCCAGGCTGGCGGCGCGGCGGCGCAGGCGGTCGAGCGGTACCAGGGCGCGGTCAGCGAGCTGGCCTTCCACTGGCACGCCATGGCCGTGGGCACCGCCGGTCCCCGCGCGGCGGAGCGGGAGGCGCGGCTCATCGGCATCGTCCGCGAGTCCCGCCGCGTCGCCGTGGATGTGGCGCGCGCGACCCGGTGAAGCGCGTCACCCGCCCAGCACGGCCGCTCGCACCGGCGGCTACTCTCGGTGTGTCGTCTGGTACCCGCGCCGATGCGGGACTGGAACGAGGTCAGGGAGCGGTGTCCGCCATGTCCTGCACGTTCGGCCACTCGTCATGAGCAGGCCCGCGCGGTTGTCCGTCGGGGTCGTGTCCGCCGGTCGGGTCGGTGCCGTCCTCGGTGCCGCGTTGACCCGAGCGGGCCACACCGTGACCGCCGTCTCCGCTGTCTCCCGCGACTCGCTGCGCCGCGCCGAGCAGTTGCTGCCCGACGCCGCCATCCTCCCGCCGGACCAGGTCGCCGCCGTCGCGGACCTCGTGCTCCTGGCCATCCCCGACGACGCGCTGCCCGGCATGGTCCGCGGCCTGGCCGCGGCCGGGGCGCTGCGCAAGGGCCAGATCGTGGTGCACACCTGCGGCGCGCACGGCGTCGAGGTCCTGGACCCGGCCGTCGAGCACGGCGCGCTCGGCCTCGCGCTGCACCCGGTGATGACCTTCACCGGCCGCGAGGAGGACCTACACCGCATCGCCGCGTGCAGCTTCGGCGTGACCGCCGCCGACGGCGACGAGGTCGCCTGGAACGTCGCCGAGGCGCTGGTCGTGGAGATGGGCGCCGAGCCGGTCCGGGTACCCGCCGCTGCCCGCCCGCTCTACCACACGGCCCTCGCGCACGGCGCGAACCACCTGGTCACCCTGGTCGGCGAATGCGTCGACCTGCTGCGCGACTCCGGGGTGGCCACCCCGGAGCGGCTGCTCGCCCCGCTGCTGTCCGCCGCGCTGGACAACGCGCTGCGCCACGGCGACCGCGCCCTCACCGGCCCGGTGGCCAGGGGCGACGCGGGCACCGTCGCGCGGCACGTGCGGGTGCTCGCCGAGCAGGCGCCGCACATGCTCCCCGCCTACCGCGCACTGGCCATGCGCACCGTCGGCCGCGCCACCGAGGCAGGCCTGCTGCGGCCGGACCTGGCGCCGGACGTCACCGCCGCGATCGAGGAAGAGACCCCATGAAGGCGAAGCCCAGCTTCACCCCCGGACAGCTGCACCTGCACACCTCCCCGGAGGAGCTGGCCAAGACCACCCGGGCGCTGCGCGCGACCGGCCGCAAGATCGCGTTCGTTCCCACCATGGGCGCGCTGCACGAGGGCCACCGCGAGCTGATGAGCCGCGCGCGCCGGATCCCGAACACCGTGCTGGTGGTCTCGATCTTCGTCAACCCGCTGCAGTTCGGCGCCGGTGAGGACTTCGAGCGCTACCCGCGCCCGCTGGAGGCCGACCTGGAGGTCTGCGCGGCGGAGCGGGCCGAGCTGGTGTTCACCCCCGAGCGCGCGGCGCTGTACCCGGAGGGCGCGCAGGTCACCGTCCACCCCGGACCGCTCGGCGACGAGCTCGAGGGCGCGGTCCGGCCGGGGCACTTCGCGGGCGTGCTGACCGTGGTGGCGAAGCTGTTCAACATCGTCCGCCCGGATTACGCGCTGTTCGGCGAGAAGGACTTCCAGCAGCTCACGCTGATCAAGAAGATGGTCCGCGACCTGGACATGGACCCGCACGTCATCGGGATCCCGACGGTCCGCGAGCGCGACGGGCTGGCCAAGTCCTCCCGCAACGCCTACCTCGACGACGCGCAGCGCACCGCCGCGACCGCGCTGTCCGCCGCGTTGACCGCGGGCGCGCACGCCGGTGCCCAGGGCTCTCAGGCCGTGCTCGCCGCGGCCGAAGCGGTGCTGGTGGGCACCCCCGAACTCGAGATCGACTACCTCGCGCTGCGCGGCCCCGACCTCGGCGCGGCCCCCGACCAGGGCGAGGCCCGGCTGCTGGTGGCCGCCAAGATCGGCGGCACCCGGCTCATCGACAACGTCGCGCTGCACCTCGGCGGCGGCGAACTCGGAACGCACGGATAGGAGAGGTCCGCGATGCTGCGCACGATGCTCAAGTCCAAGATCCACCGGGCCACCGTCACCCAGGCGGACCTGCACTACGTCGGCTCGGTCACCGTCGACCCGGTGCTGCTCGAGGCCGCCGACCTGCTGCCGGGGGAGAAGGTCGCCATCGTCGACGTCACCAACGGCGCCCGCCTGGAGACCTACGTCATCGAGGGCGAGCGCGACAGCGGCGTGATCGGCATCAACGGGGCCGCCGCGCACCTGGTGCACCCCGGTGACCTGGTCATCCTGATCGCCTACGGCGTGATGGACACCGCGGAGGCCGCCGTGTTCGAGCCGAAGGTCGTCTTCGTCGACGCGGACAACAAGGTCGTGCACCTCGGTGCCGACGCCGCGCACGCCCCGGCCGACTCCGGCCTGCTCAGCGGCGCGGTGACCGCCGAACCGCCCGCCGAGACCGTCGACGCGGCCAAGCTCGACGCCCTGCTCGCCGCCGAGAGCTGACGTGCTGCTCACCATCGACGTCGGCAACACCAACATCGCGCTGGGCGTGCACAACGGCGAGGACCTGGTGCGCGACTGGCGGATGCGGACCGACGCCAGGATGACGGCGGACGAGTTGGCCATGTCCATGCGCGGCCTGCTCGGCCCGCACGCCGACAACATCACCGGCATCGCGGCGCTGTCCACGGTGCCCGCCGTGCTGCGCGAGCTGCGGGCCATGCTCAGCGGCTACTACCCGCGGGTGCACCGGGTGATCGTCGAGCCCGGGGTGCGCACCGGGGTGCCGCTGCTGGTGGACAACCCCAAGGAGGTGGGCGCGGACCGGATCATCAACACCCTGGCCGCCCACCACCTGCACAGCACCGCCTGCGTGGTGGTCGACTTCGGCACGTCGACCAACATCGACGTCATCTCGGCCAAGGGCGAGTTCCTCGGCGGGGTGTTCATGCCGGGCATCGAGATCTCCGTCGACGCCCTCGCCGCCCGCGCCGCCGCGCTGCGCAAGGTCGAGATGGTCCGGCCGCGCTCGGTGATCGGCAAGAACACCGTCGAGTGCCTGCAGTCCGGGATCATGTACGGCTTCGCGGGCCAGGTCGACGGCCTGGTCCGGCGGATCACCGCCGAGCTCGCCCGCACCGGCCACGACGGCCCGGTCACCACCATCGCGACCGGCGGGCTGGCGCCGCTGGTGGTGGACGAGGCCGAGACCGTCGACCACCACCTGCCGGAGCTGACCCTGCTCGGCCTGCGCCTGGTCTTCGAGCGCAACCGCCGCTAGCGCTTGGTCGCCCGCACCGCCGTGGTGATCATCGGCCGGTCGAATTCGCCCTGCGAGGTCTCCGGGCGCGACCACAGGTAGGTGCGGATCTTGTCGAAGATGCTCGCCCGCTCCGCGGCGTCGATCACCAGCAGGTGCGACTGCGTGCCGAGGCTGGCGAGCATGGATTCGACCGTGCGGCGCTGCGCGTGGTTCCAGGTCTGCTCCTCGGCCGCGCCGAGCAGCTCGTGGCGCGGCGTGCGGTCGTCGAGGCCCTGCAGGTCGCCGACGCTCGACCGGGTCAGCTCGTTGACCTCGGCCAGCCACGGCACCGACAGGTCGTCGTGGTTCCACAGCGCGCCGAACACCCCGCCGGGGCGCAGCACCCGGGTGATCTCGGTCAGCGCCTCGGGGGTGTTGAACCAGTGGAACGCCTGGCCGGTGATGACCACGTCGAACGAGGCGTCCGGGAACGGGATGGCCTCGGCGGTGCCCTTGAGCGCGGGCACGTCCGGCAGCAGCCGGGTCAGCTCGGCGCGCATCAGGTCGTCCGGCTCGACGGCGGTGACCTCCAGGGCGAACTCCAGCAGCGTCTCGGTGAGCTTGCCGGTGCCCGCCGCCAGGTCCAGCACTCGGGTGTGGTCGCCGACGACCCACTCGACGGCCGCGTCGGGGTAGCGCGGTCGGTGCCGTGCGTAGGCGACCGCGTTGCTCCCGAACGACGCGGCACGCTTGGCGAACATCTCGGGATCCTGCATGGACCAACCGTATCCACAGCGGGTCCGGATACCCGTTTGGGTCGCCACCGGCGGTCTCCGTACCCTTCCCTGCGTGACCGACGAGCTGCCCGCGGACCCCGCTACCGGCGAAGACCTGCCCGAACAGATGCGCGTCCGGCGCGAGAAGCGCGCCCGGCTGCTCGCCGGTGGCGTCGATCCCTACCCCGTCGAGCTGCCGCGCACGCACTCCCTCGCCGAGGTGCGCGCCGCCTACCCGGACCTGCCGTCGGACACGGCGACCGGGGACAAGGTCGGCGTCACCGGCCGGGTGATGTTCGTGCGCAACACCGGCAAGCTGTGCTTCGCCACGCTGCGCGAGGGCGACGGCACCGAGCTGCAGGCCATGCTCAGCCTCAACAACGTCGGCGAGGACGCGCTGACCGCGTGGAAGTCCGACGTCGACCTCGGTGACCACGTGTTCATCGCCGGTGAGGTCATCACCTCCCGCCGCGGTGAGCTCTCGGTCCTCGCCGACTCGTGGCAGCTCGCGGCCAAGTCGCTGCGCCCGCTGCCGGTCGCGCACAAGGAGCTGGCCGAGGAGACCCGGATCCGGCAGCGCTACGTCGACCTGATCCTGCGCCCGCGTGCGCGTGACACCGTGCGCAGCCGGGCCGCCGTGGTCCGGTCGCTGCGCGAGAGCTTCCACAACCGCGGGTTCATCGAGGTCGAGACCCCGATGCTGCAGACCATGCACGGCGGCGCCACCGCCCGGCCGTTCGTCACCACGTCCAACGCGATGGACATGGACCTCTTCCTGCGCATCGCCCCGGAGCTCTACCTCAAGCGGTGCGTGGTCGGCGGCCTGGAGAAGGTCTTCGAGATCAACCGCAACTTCCGCAACGAGGGCAGCGACTCCTCGCACTCGCCCGAGTTCGCGATGCTCGAGTACTACGAGGCCTACGCCACCTACGACACCAACGCGGTGATGACCCGGCAGCTGATCCAGGAGGCCGCCGACGCCGCCTTCGGCACCCAGGTCGTCACGCTGGCCGACGGCAGCGAGTACGACCTGTCCGGCGAGTGGACCACGCTGACCATGTACGGCTCGCTGTCGGAGGCGCTCGGCACCGAGATCACCCCGCAGACCCCGGTCGAGCTGCTGCGCAAGCACGCCGCCGACCGCGAGCTGGAGGTCGACCCGAAGCACGGGCACGGCAAGCTCATCGAGGAACTCTGGGAACACCTGGTCGGCAACGACCTGTACGCGCCGACGTTCGTGCGCGATTTCCCGGTGGAGACCTCGCCGCTGACCCGCCAGCACCGCACCGAGCCCGGTGTCGCGGAAAAGTGGGATCTGTACGTGCGCGGTTTCGAGCTCGCCACCGGTTACTCCGAACTGGTGGACCCGGTGGTGGAACGGGAACGGCTGGAGGATCAGTCGCGACTGGGTGCCGCCGGTGATGACGAGGCGATGCGCGTCGATGAGGACTTTCTGCGAGCGCTGGAGTACGGAATGCCTCCCTCGGGTGGGGTGGGAATGGGTGTTGATCGCCTGTTGATGGCGCTCACCGGTCTCGGCATCCGGGAGACGATCCTGTTCCCGCTGGTCCGCCCGGAATGACCCGTTCGGGTATCGAGCACTAACGCAATCCGCCGGATTTGCGCTAGCCTGCCCCAGGCAAGTATTTCTCCCAGTCGCTGTTGCTCACCGTCGAGTCGGTTCGCTGGGCCAGGGTTGTGCGCCGCCACCGCGCGGCGCGGCGACCCAGCGGGAGCAGGCAGTTCCACGCCGGAGGAGGCGCGATGGTGCAGAAGGTCACGGTATCGCTGGTCGACGACCTCGACGGTTCGCAGGGCGATGAGACCGTCGAGTTCGGCCTCGACGGCGCGGCCTACCAGATCGACCTCTCCGCGGACAACGCGGAGAAGTTGCGCGACATACTCGCCGACTTCGTCGACCGCGCCCGCCGTTCCGGTGGTCGCAAGCGGGTTCCCGGCAAGGTGGTGACCGGTCGACCGCGCACCGCTACCGCCGATCGCGAGCAGAACCAAGCGATTCGCGAGTGGGCCCGCAAGCAGGGCATGAAGGTGTCGGACCGGGGTCGAATCCCGACCGAGGTTCTCGACGCTTACAACGAGCAGGCCTGAGCGAGGCCGCTGCGCGCATAAGAGGCTGCCGCCCGGATCGGGACGGCAGCCTCTTGCGCGTTCGTTGATCTTTTGTTAACGCCCGCCGGTCGCCCACTGGCAATTGTGGTCGGCGGGTTGGTGATTCCCACTCGGCGATTCCGGCGGGAATCGGGGCGGAATCGTTCTGGCTTTGGCTAGGCCGGTTCGGCCCTGGGGCGCAGCCGGGGGCAGGACTCGCAGGTCCCCTGGCCCTCGGCGAGCAGGTAGTGGAAGCAGCAGCTCTCCCGCCGCCTGGTCCACCCGCCGCTCTCGGCCGCCGGGCGCAGCGTCGACCCCGAGGTGAACGGCGCGGGCCCGTCCCCGAGCACCAGCGCCGCGTCGAGCACGCCGTCGTCCTCGGTGCCGCCGTAGCGGCCAGCCAGCCACAGCGAGCTGTCCAGCACGTCGGTCGCCGCCGCCCACAGCATCCGCTTGCCCAACCGCACCTGCGGCCCGTACACCTCGACGAAGCGCGCGGCGTGCGCCGCGAACCGACCCCGCAGCAGCGCCGCCAGCGCCTGCTCGTCGGGCACCACGGTGGCCTCCGGCACCCCGGCGGCCGGGTCGTCGGGCAGGCAGACGAAGCGGGGGGACAGCACGGCGATGGCGTCCGGGTGCGGCCTCGGCTCGGCCATCCGGAACGCCAGGTCGGCCGGGCGCAGCGACGGGATGCGGCGCTCGTGGTGGAACATCAGGCCCGCCAGGTAGCCGGGGACCCACAGGTACCAGGTCATCACGTAGCCCGCGGTGGTCCGATCGGGCGAATCCGAGTACTTGTCCCGCAGCCAGCCCGCCAGGCCGTCGCGCCACTGGTCGAAGGCGCCGGGGGTGCGCAGGAACTCGTCGCAGCCCACCCAGCGGTCGCGGTTCTCCGGCACCCCGAAGCGCAGCTCGGCGCGGTGCTGCCGCGGGTTGACCCGGGCGAGTGAATCTGCCAAGAAGCCGTGCCGACCGCGCGCGGCTACGGTCGTCCGGTAGCCCGCGGTCATCGCGGGCCCCGGGCCAGGCGGGTGTCCGCCCGACGGGGGCTCAAGCTGCTCCGCACGGTCGCCCCCTTCCTGGGCCTTCCGCTAGTGAGGCATGCCTTACCTTACCTGCTGCCGCTGACCCGCGGCTGACCACTGGCAGGAACCTGCCCCACCTGGGCGGGTGGTCTTGTTCGCGCTCAGCGGACACGCCACGTCTTGCGGAATCCACCCGGGCACCCGCACGTTGGGTAGACGAGAAGGGGATCGGCAGAGCTGGGCACCGGCCGCGAGTGGCACTGAAGGCCGGGGTCGGGCCTACTACAGTGGTCTCACGGTGCTGACTCCACGTGCAGGACGTGGACAAGGGCCGCCGGCGCAGCTGTCAGGGAGTGGCGAATGTTCGAGAGGTTCACCGACCGCGCGAGGCGGGTGGTCGTCCTGGCTCAAGAAGAGGCCAGGATGCTCAACCACAACTACATCGGCACCGAGCACATCTTGCTTGGGTTGATCCACGAGGGCGAGGGCGTCGCCGCCAAGGCCCTCGAGTCGCTTGGCATCGCCCTCGAGGGCGTGCGGCAGCAGGTCGAGGAGATCATCGGACAGGGCCAGCA
The DNA here is from genome assembly GCF_024171945.1 of Actinokineospora globicatena. GTDB lineage: Bacteria > Actinomycetota > Actinomycetes > Mycobacteriales > Pseudonocardiaceae > Actinokineospora > Actinokineospora globicatena. Next base: position 639,452 of record NZ_JAMTCR010000002.1, on the reverse strand, counting down.
CGCGCCGTCCGGTCACATCCCGTTCACGCCGCGGGCCAAGAAGGTCCTCGAGCTGTCCCTGCGCGAGGCGCTGCAGCTCGGGCACAACTACATCGGCACCGAGCACATCCTGCTCGGTCTGATCCGCGAGGGCGAGGGTGTCGCGGCGCAGGTACTGGTGAAGCTGGGCGCGGACCTCAACCGCGTCCGCCAGCAGGTCCTGCAGCTGCTGTCCGGGTACTCGCAGGGCGGCAAGGAGTCCACCGAGACCGGTGGCCGCGGCGAGGGCACCCCGTCGTCCTCCCTGGTGCTCGACCAGTTCGGCCGCAACCTCACCGCCTCGGCGCGCGAGGGCAAGCTGGACCCGGTCATCGGGCGCACCAAGGAGATCGAGCGGGTGATGCAGGTGCTGTCGCGGCGCACCAAGAACAACCCCGTGCTGATCGGCGAGCCCGGCGTCGGCAAGACCGCCGTCGTGGAGGGCCTGGCCCAGATGGTCGTCAAGGGCGAGGTGCCCGAGACGCTCAAGGACAAGCAGCTCTACACCCTGGACCTCGGGTCCCTGGTCGCGGGCTCGCGCTACCGCGGTGACTTCGAGGAGCGCCTGAAGAAGGTGCTCAAGGAGATCAAGACCCGCGGCGACATCATCCTGTTCATCGACGAGATCCACACCCTCGTCGGGGCGGGTGCCGCCGAGGGCGCGATCGACGCCGCGTCCATCCTCAAGCCCATGCTGGCCCGCGGTGAGCTGCAGACCATCGGCGCCACCACGCTCGACGAGTACCGCAAGTACGTCGAGAAGGACCCGGCCCTCGAGCGCCGCTTCCAGCCGATCCAGGTCGGCGAGCCCTCCCTCGAGCACACCATCGAGATCCTCAAGGGCCTGCGCGACCGCTACGAGGCGCACCACCGGGTGACCATCACCGACGCCGCCCTGGTGGCCGCCGCGACGCTGGCCGACCGCTACATCAACGACCGGTTCCTGCCGGACAAGGCGATCGACCTCATCGACGAGGCGGGCGCGCGGATGCGCATCCGCCGGATGACCGCGCCGCCGGACCTGCGCGAGTTCGACGAGAAGATCGCCGACGTGCGCCGGGAGAAGGAATCGGCGATCGACGCGCAGGACTTCGAGCGGGCCGCGAAGCTGCGCGACAACGAGAAGCAGCTGCTCTCGCAGAAGGCCGAGCGGGAGAAGCAGTGGAAGGACGGCGACCTCGACGTCGTCGCCGAGGTCGACGACGAGCAGATCGCGGAGGTGCTGGCCAACTGGACCGGCATCCCGGTGTTCAAGCTGACCGAGGAGGAGACCTCCCGGCTGCTGCGCATGGAGGACGAGCTCCACAAGCGCATCATCGGCCAGGAGGACGCCGTCAAGGCGGTCTCGCAGGCGATCCGGCGCACCCGCGCGGGTCTGAAGGACCCCAAGCGCCCGTCGGGCTCGTTCATCTTCGCCGGCCCGTCCGGTGTCGGTAAGACCGAGCTGTCGAAGGCGCTGGCGAACTTCCTGTTCGGCGAGGACGACGCGCTCATCCAGATCGACATGGGCGAGTTCCACGACCGCTACACCGCCTCGCGGCTCTTCGGCGCGCCCCCCGGGTACGTCGGCTACGAGGAGGGCGGCCAGCTCACCGAGAAGGTGCGCCGCAAGCCGTTCTCGGTGGTGCTGTTCGACGAGATCGAGAAGGCGCACCAGGAGGTCTACAACACCCTCCTGCAGGTGCTGGAGGACGGCCGCCTCACCGACGGCCAGGGCCGCACGGTGGACTTCAAGAACACCGTGATCATCTTCACCTCCAACCTGGGCACCCAGGACATCTCGAAGGCGGTCGGCCTCGGCTTCACCTCCGGCACCGACACCGGCTCGAACTACGAGCGGATGAAGAACAAGGTCAACGACGAGCTGAAGAAGCACTTCCGCCCGGAGTTCCTCAACCGCATCGACGACATCATCGTCTTCCACCAGCTCAACGAGGCCCAGATCATCACCATGGTCGACCTCATGATCGCCAGGGTGGAAACCCAGCTGCGCAACAAGGACATGGCGCTCGAGCTGACCGACAGGGCCAAGAAGCTGCTCGCCAAGCGCGGCTTCGACCCGGTCCTCGGCGCCCGCCCGCTGCGCCGCACCATCCAGCGCGAGATCGAGGACCAGCTCTCCGAGAAGATCCTCTTCGGCGAGATCACCCCCGGCCAGATCATCCTCACCGACGTCGAGGGCTGGGACGGCGAAGAAGCCAACGCCGACAAGGCCCACTTCGTCTTCCGCGGCGAGCCCAAGCCCACCCGGGTCCCGGACTCCCTCCCCGTCGAACTCTCCTCCACCGGAGAATCCGACGCAGCCGCAGGCGAATAACCGCTAGACCCCGAGAACGGCCCCCAGGGATCCCCCTGGGGGCCGTTCTCTTTTCCCGCTCAACTCCCGAATCCACCTCATCCTTAACTCTCCAGCGGCACCCCGCTCCATCAATCCCCATACCAATATCAACCCACCCGTCGCGATTGGCGAAGCCCCAACGACGTTGGCCCTAAAGCACCCGCCAACAATGTTGGCCCCCCGGTGGCCCGTCAACAACGTTGCCCCACGCGCCCGCCACCGACGTCGGCCCAAGACGCCCGCCACCGACGTTGGCCCGCCCTCGCTCCACGAAGTCGCTGGTGCCAGGCCGGCTCGATGGGGTGGACTTGTTTTGTGTGGGGGAGGACCACCCGTAGCGTCGTCAGGGGCAGGGGAGGGCCGCTCTGTGGCCCCCTGCTTTTAGCCCTTCCCAGGGTGGTCCCGGGGCCCCGCACAAAATGAGTTCGCCCCATCGAGCAAAGCTCGAAACTCGCGCCTGTTCGATGGCGCAGCCGAGGCGTCTACCGCAGCGCAGCGGAGGCACGAGACCCGGAGATCCCCAGCCCGCAGCACACCCACAAGATCAAACCACCCCAAGCACCCCCCGATATCCAGCCTACCGGTCACCCCAGACAAATCGCCCCGCCCGAAAGCGCCCCTGTGGATAACCCCGACGACCGCACCGCATGCCTGGCAGCCCCCGGAGCGGCCGGTCTGGAAAGCTGGGGGTGTGCAGGTGGCGATGCTCGGCCCGCTGCGTCTCGTTGGGCAGGACGGGGCGGTTGTCGGGCTGGGTGGGGCTCGGTTGCGGATGTTGGTGGCCCGGTTGGCGTTGGACGCCGGGCGGGTGGTGTCGGTGGCCGAGTTGGTCGCTGGGTTGTGGGGGGATGAGCCGCCCGCGGATGCGACCAATGCGTTGCAGTCCTTGGTGTCGCGGTTGCGGCGGGGGTTGCGGGCGGGGGCGGATGGGCTGGTCGAGTCGCATCCGGCGGGGTATCGGTTGGCTGTTGCGGCCGAGCAGGTCGATGTGCACCGGTTCGAGCGGTTGGTGGCCTCGGGGCGGGCCGCGGCGCGGGAGGGGCGGTACGCGGAGGCCACGCGGGTGCTGGCCGACGCTGAGGGGCTGTGGACCGGCCCCGCGCTGGCCGGGTTGGAGGACGCGCCGTTCGCGGGCAACGTTGTGGCGCGGTTGGGGGAGTTGCGGGTCGGTGCCCGTGAGGATCGCATTGATGCCGAGATCCGGGATGGGCGGCACACGGAGGTCATCGCCGAGCTGTCGACCCTGGTGGCTGAGCACCCGTTGCGCGAGCGACCGGCCGCGTTGCTGGTGAAGGCGTTGTTCCTGTCCGGCAGGCAGGCCGAGGCGCTCGCGGCGTACGAGCAGGCGCGGCGGGTGTTGGCCGAGGAGCTGGGGGTCGAGCCGTCGCAGGAGTTGCGGGAGCTGCACGTCTCGGTGCTGCGGGGTGAGATCGCGCCCGCGCCGGTGAAGGCCGTGACCGCGGCGTTGACCAGCTTCGTGGGCAGGCGGACCGAGCTCACCGAGGTCACCCGGTTGTTGGACTCGACCAGGCTGGTCACGCTGGTCGGCCCCGGGGGCGCCGGCAAGACCCGGCTCTCCCGCGAGGTCGTGGCCGGGTTGGACGGCATGTCGTGGTTCGTCGAGTTGGCAGGCGTGCGCGCCGCGGACGACGTGACGGCGGCGGCGCTGGCCGCGTTGGGCATCCGCGAGTCCCGGCTCATCGAGACCCACCCGGCGCCGCGGCCGGGGACCGCGCTCGACCGGCTGGTCGAGGTGCTCGGCAGCCAGCGCAGCGTGCTGGTCCTGGACAACTGCGAGCACCTCATCGAGGCCGCCGCGGCGTTGGCGGACGGGTTGCTGGCCCGCTGCCCACGGTTGCGCGTGCTGGCCACGAGCCGCGAACCGCTCGCCATCACCGGAGAGTCCGCGTACCCGCTCGGCCCGCTAGGTCTACCTGCGGAGAGCGCGCGCCCGGACGAGGTGACCGAGGCCGAGGCGGTCAGGCTGTTCGCGGACCGCGCCGAGTCAGCATCACCAGGCTTCCGAGTGGACGACAGCAACGCGGCCGTAGTGGCGGAGATCTGCCGGGGGCTCGACGGGCTGCCCTTGGCGCTAGAGCTGGCGGCGGCACGGTTGCGGTCGATGACGGTCGGCCAGATCGCCGAGCGGCTGCACGACCGGTTCCGGTTGCTCACCGGCGGCAGCCGCACCTCGCTGCCCAGGCACCGGACGCTGCGCGCGGTGGTCGAGTGGAGCTGGGACCTGCTGGAGAAGCCGGAGCGGGTGCTCGCCGCCCGGATGTCGGTGTTCCCGGTCGCCGCCCTGGACGAGTCGATCACCGCCGTGGCCGCCGACGACGACCTGCTGCCCGTCGACGACGTGCTCTACGTGCTGGCGTCGCTGGTCGAGAAGTCCATCGTGGTCGCAGCCGAGGGCCGGGACGGGCAGGTCAGGTACCGGATGCTGGAGACCGTCCGCGCCTACGCCGCCGAGCGGTTGACCGAGCTGGGCGAGACCGAGCAGGTGCGGCAGGCGTTCTGCCGGTACTTCCTGGCGTACCTGCAGGAAGCGGAGCCCCGGCTGCGCGGACCCGAGCAGGTGTGGTGGCTGGCCAGGGTCACCGCCGACCACGAGAACCTGCTCGCGGGCCTGCGGTACGCCATCGCCGTCGGGGACGCGGACCTGGCGCACCGGATGGCGGTCAGCGCGGGCTGGTTCTGGATGATCGGCGGTCACCACCGGGAGGCGCTGAACCTGGTCGTCGAGGTGGCCGCGATCCCGGGGGACGCGCCGCCGCACGCCAGGGCCACGCTGCGGTCGATGGCCGCGTTCGTCGAGTCCGGCGGACTGGTGGACAAGGACTTGCTCCGGACGTTGCGCGCCGACCTGGTCGCCACCGACGCGATATCGCACTACCCGATCATGGCCATGCTCGAGCCGATGCTGGCCGCCTTCGCGGGCGACGCCGAGGACGCCATCGCCGGGCTCGGCCGGGGCGCCAACCACCCCGACCCGTGGGCCCGCGCCCTGTCCCTGCTCGCGGCGGCCTTCCTGCACGACAACCAGGGCTACCTCGCCGAGGCGGAGGAAGCGGGCGAGCGCGCCCTCGCCGCGTTCCGGGCCCTCGGCGACCGCTGGGGGCAGGCCATCGCCATCGGCCAGGTGTCCGACCGCAGGTCACTGCGCGGCGACCACGCGGGCGCCATCGCGGCCAACGAGGAATCCGTGCGGCTGGTCACCGAACTCGGCTCGGTCGACGAGATGCCCGGTGTGCTCGGCAAGCTCGGCGTCCAACGCTCCCGCGCCGGTGACCTGACAGGCGCCGAGGCCGACCTGCGCCACGCCCTCGACCTGGCCAAGTCGTCGAGCACCCAGGAGAACCAGGCCCTGCTCTACGGCTGGCTCGCCTCCATCGCCTGCCAACGCGACGACCTCCCCGCCGCCAAGTCCCTGATCGCCCAGTGCAAGGCGACGCTGACCACCATCGACAACCACACCCCGCACTGGTTCTCGCTCTACAGCAGCATCACCGCCCAGATCGCCCTCGCCGAGAACGACCCCGCCGCGGCTATGACCCATCTCGCTACCGCTGTGTCGCTTATGAACGATATCGGCGACATGCCGCTCATCGGTTCGTTGGCTGAGGTCACGGCCCAGGCACTGCTGGCCGCGGGGGATGCTGCTGGTGCTGCGCGTCTCTTGGCGCTGGCGGAGGTGATTCGGGGGGCGCCGGATTTGGGGAATCCGGTGGTAGTGAAGTTGCGTGGTGATTTGACTGCTGCGTTGGGGGCGGATGGGCATGCCGCCGCTCATGCGGCGGGGATGGGGCTTGATCGGGCGGCTGCTTTGGTTGAGCTCAATCGGGTGTTGGGGATTGGGGCGGAGGAGTAGGGGGTCTCTTGCCTTCGCTTCGCTACGGGTGGTCCTCCCCCACACAAAACAAGTCCGCCCCATCGAGTAGTTGGCACCAGCGCCGTGGTGGAGCGATGGTGGGCCAACGTTGTCGGCGGGTGCTTGGGGGCCAACGTTGTTGGGTCTTCGCCAGTCGTGAGTGGTGGGCTGGGACTGGCGTGGGGGCTTGGTGGAGCGTTGGGATAAGGCGGTCGGGGAGACGGGGTGGGGGGTTAGCGGGGGAGGGCTAGTTCGGCGAAGACGGCGTTGTGGTCGCTGCCGGGGAGGTCGTAGACGGCTACGGAGGTGGCGTGGAGGCGGCGGTCCATGACTATGTGGTCGATGGTGACGGGGGGGCTGGGGGGTGACTTGGAGGACCAGGTGGGGCGCATTCCCTCGCCGGTGAGTTCGGCGGCGTCGTCGTAGCCGCGGTCCAGGAGGCCGGTGAAGGCGTGGTGGTCGAGGGTGGCGTTGAAGTCGCCGGAGAGGATTCGGGGGCGGCCTTTGGCGTCGGGGGCGGGGAGTTGGCCGAGTTCGCGTTGCCAGGTCTTGCGGGCGGTGTCGTTGGTGGTCGGGGGGACGATGTGGATGGTCACGACCTCGATGTCGAGGGGGCCGGAGAGGTCCACCACGGCGGCGACGTTCTCGAAGGTGGTGTTCTCGACCAGGGAGATCTGGCGCAGCGGGATCCGGGAGAGGATGCCGCCGCCCTCGCCGCCCGGGACGGGTTGGACGGCGCGGTAGGGCAGGAGGTCGCCGAGGCCTTCGGCGTCGAGGGACGCGAGGGCGGCCGGGGTGAGTTCCTGCAGCGTCAGCACGTCGACCTTGGCGTCGCGGACCAGGGAGACCAGGACCTCGGGGTCGGCGCGGCCGATCATCAGGTTGGCGGTCATCATCCGCACCCGCTGGCCCTGGGGGACGGGGTCGCCGTCGGGCAGCAGTCGGGGGAGCAGCAACACACCGAGTGACAGGGTCAGCACCAGGGCGAGCGCGGTGATCACCTTGCGGCGCAGCGCCAGGGCGAGCAGCGTGAGGACGGCGCCGTACCCGGCCACGTACGGGGTCAGCGCCAGCGTGATGGCTGTGAGGTTGTTGCCGTCGATGCCACCCAGGCGCATGACGGCGATCGCGATCAGCGGCGCGACCAGCAGGGCCAGGAAGAACGTCACGCCGCGGCGGCGACGGCGTCGGGGTGGGGCGTGGTCCTCGTCGGTCGGGACCGCCACGTCCTCGGTCTGGTGCGCCGTCATACGACCAGGATGCCTGAGAAGGGCGGGCGGTGTTGTCAACCGCTGACAGTGTCCTGTGCGTGGTTTGACAGCGGCGAGGGCGACGCTGGGTCCGAACGAGAAGGAGGGGGCGAAGATGTCCTACGCGATCGAGGCCGAGGGGCTGGTCAAGCGCTTCGGTGACACGGTTGCCCTGAACGGGGTCGACCTCGCGGTACCGGCTGGCAAGGTCCTGGGGGTCCTTGGTCCGAACGGCGCAGGCAAGACGACCGCTGTCCGGGTGCTGGCGACGCTGCTGCGCGCCGACGAGGGGTGGGCCCGGGTCGCCGGGTACGACGTGGTCTCGCAGGCCACCGCGGTGCGCGGGATCATCGGTCTGACCGGGCAGTACGCCTCGGTCGACGAGGACCTGTCGGGCACCGAGAACCTGGTGCTGATCGGCAAGCTGCTGGGCCTGCCCAAGGCCGCCGCCAAGGCGCGGGCCGCCGAGCTGCTGGCCAAGTTCGAGCTGAGCGACGCCGCGGGCCGGTCGGTCAAGACCTACTCCGGCGGGATGCGCAGGCGCGCCGACCTGGCCGCGAGCCTGGTCGGGCGACCGCAGGTGCTGTACCTGGACGAGCCGACCACGGGGTTGGACCCGCACAGCCGCAACGAGGTGTGGGCGACCGTGCGCGGCCTGGTCGACGAGGGGGTGACGGTGCTGCTCACCACCCAGTACCTGGAGGAGGCCGACCAGCTCGCCGACCTCATCACCGTCATCGACCACGGCAAGGTCATCGCCGCGGGCACCCCGTACGAGCTCAAGCGCCGCACCGGCGGCCAGAGCCTGCAGGTCCGGCCGACGGTGGCCGCCGACACGCCCGCGATCGCGGCCATCCTGCGCGACCTGACCGGCATCGATCCGCTGGTCAACGCGGACGCCGGCCTGTTGTCCACCCCGGTGGACAACCCGATGCTGCTCTCGGCGGTCGTGCGCAGGCTCGACGAGGCGGGCATCACCGCCGACGAGATCGGGCTGCGCCTGCCGAGCCTCGACGACGTCTTCCTGACCCTCACCGGTCGCACCACCCCGAGCGCCCCGGTCGCCGAAGGGAGCCTGGCATGACCACCGCTATCGCCCCCACCACCCACATCAGCCCCGGCAGCGCGCTGCGGCACGGGTTCACCCTCGCGGGCCGCGCGGTCACCAAGGTCCGCAAGAACCCCGAGTCGCTGCTGGACGTCACGCTCCAGCCGATCATCTTCCTGCTGCTGTTCGTCTACCTGTTCGGCGGCGCGATCCAGGGCAGCACCGACGCGTACCTGCAGGTCCTGCTGCCCGGCCTGATGGTGCAGAACATCGCCTTCGCCAGCCTCGGCACCGGCATGGCGCTCAACACCGACATCACCAAGGGCGTGTTCGACCGGTTCCGCAGCATGCCGATCGCCCGGTCGGCCCCGCTGATCGGCGCGGTGCTCGGTGACGTCGTGCGGTTCGTGGTGACGCTGACCGTCCTGTTCACCGTCGCGGTGATCATGGGCTTCCGGGTGCAGACCGACCCGGGCCGGTTCCTCATCGCGATCGCGCTGCTGATCGCCTTCGGGCTGTGCCTGTGCTGGGTGTCGGTGTTCGTCGGGATGCTGGTCAAGAGCCCGCAGGCGGTCCCGGGCACCCTGGTGGCGTTCATCTTCCCGCTCACCTTCGGCAGCAACGTGTTCGTGCCGTCGGACTCGCTGCCGGGTTGGCTCCAGGTCTGGGTCGACATCAACCCGGTCACCCACCTGGCCAACGCCGCCCGCGGCCTGCTGCTCGGCGGCGACTGGGTGGGCGACGCCGGATGGGCGTTCCTGTGGGGGATCGGCATCGCGGCGGTCTTCTTCCCGCTGGCACTGCGCGCGTACCGCAAGCGCGTGGGCTGAGTCCTACCACGAAGAGGCGCGGCAGGGATTCCCTGCCGCGCCTTCTCAGCTGTTGACGCGCGCCTGGATCTCGGCGAGCGCTTCCGCGGCGGGCATCGGCAGCGAGATCCCCCTGCCGTGCCGGACTTCCGGCTCGCGCGGGTTGATCCGGATCAGCCGACCGGAGGCCGCGCTGGCCAGTTCCGAGTACCGCCGCACCGTCGGGACCGCTTGTCCCGCACCGATCTCCACCACGGCCAGGTCGCGGACCGCCCGCCGCCACCGCGCCAGGTCGTCCACAACGGACTGGCTGCGGTCCGGCACCCACCAGGAGTCGCCGAACATCAGGATGTTCGGCCGGGCAAGGGCTCCGCAGGTCGGGCACGCGGGCAACTCGCCGACCGCGCGCATGGTCTCCGGGTCGATGGCCACGTCCACCTCGGCCGCCCAGACGTCGCTGCGGCACGGCAGCGTGCACTGGAGGTGGTGGATGGAACCGTGCACCTCGGCCACGTCGGTGAACCCGGCCAGTTGGAACTGTCCGTCCACATTGGATGTGAACACCCGGGCGCCCCAGTCGAGCAGGACCTTGAACCCGCTGTGCGGCACGGTCGTCCGGTACAGCGCCAGCCGGTGGCCGTAGAAGCCCCACGCCAGTTCCGGGTCGTCGGCGAAGTGCACCGGGTCGGCCAGTTCCTCGAACCGCAACCCCAAGCGCTGGTAGGGCGGGTACGCCCGCCAGAAGCCCTCGGTGCCGCGGAAGTCGGGCAACCCGGAGTCGACCCCCATGCCCGCCCCCGCGCACACCAGCACCGCGCCTGCCGTGGCGATGGCCTCGGCGGCGCGGTCGAGCTCAGCCGTCACCCTTCGGACCCGCCGACTGCACGACCTCGAACTCCAGCAGGCTCGACCCGGTGCCGACCGGCTTGGCCCGCTCGCCCGCGTGCGCCTCCTTGGCCGAGCCGCCCATCCACGCCTGGAAGTGCTCCTCGGTCTCCCAGCGGGTGTAGACGAAGTAGCGGGTCTCGCCGCCGGTCGGGCGCAGCAGCTCGAAGCCGAGGAAGCCGGGCTGCCCGTCGACCGCGCCGAGCCGGGCGGCGAACCGCTTCTCCAGCTCGGGGCCGGAGCCGTCGGGGACCTCGATCGCGTTGATCTTCACGATTGCCATGCGCACAGCCTACTTGCGCAGGCTCCCGGGGTAGAGGTCGTCGTCGCCCGGTTTGCCCGCTCGGCGGAACCAGGCGTCCAGGAACGGCCGCAGGTCGGTGCCCGCGACCTCGTCGACCAGTGCCTCGAAGTCGGCCCAGGAAGCGTTGCCGTCGCGGTGCGTGCTGGTCCAGCGCTTGAGCAGGGTGTCGAACTTCTCCTCGCCGAGCTTGCGGCGCAGCGCGTGCACCGCGAGCTGGCCCTTGTCGTAGACCGCGGTGAACTCCTTGCCCGCGCCCATGTCGACCAGCTTGCGGTCCCAGTACGAGTCGGTCTTGCGGGCCACCGTGGTGCGGTAGAGCCTGTCCAGGTCGACGCCGTTCTCCCCCTCGTCCCACAGCCACTGCGCGTAGGAGGCGAAGCACTCGTTGAGGCACACGTCCGACCAGCGCTCCAGCGACACGCTGTTGCCGAACCACTGGTGGGCCTGCTCGTGCACGACCACGTCCAGCTCCGCCCACTTGGCGTAGATCGGCCTGGTCTGGGTCTCCAGCGAGAAGGAGATGCCCTCGTTGAGGAAGATCCCGCCAGCCGCGCTCTGCGGGTACGGGCCGAACTTGCCAGCCAGGAACGCCAGCACCTGGGGCAGCCGCGACTCGACGGACCGCTTGGCCACCACCCCGGGGGCGTAGGCGTCGACCACCGGGGTGCCGTCGGGCAGCGCCGACCGGTCGAAGGTCCACTTGTCGATGCCGACGGTGGTCAGGTACGGGGCGATCCGGTTCGGCTCCACCCAGGTCGACGTCGTCCAGCCGCCCTCGGTGCCGGTCGACTCCTCGCGGCCGTTGGAGACCACCGACCAGCCCTCCGGCACCCGCGCGGTCAGCCGGAAGGTGGCCTTGTCCAGCGGGTGGTCGTTCACCGGGAACCAACTCGACGCCGAGTGCGGCTCGCCCGCGACGAACGCGCCCCCGGACGCGGAGATCTGCCAGCCGCTGACCCCCAGCGTCGCGTCCTTCTCGACCTTGGGCTTGCCCGCGTAGGTGACCCTGGTGCGGAACACCGCGCCTGCCGCGACCGGCGCGGCCGGGGTGATCACCAGCTCGTGCGCGCCCTCCCGGCTGAACCGCGCCTCGGTGCCGTCGACCTCCACAGCGGACACGTCGTAGCCGGTGAGGTCCAGGTTGAACCGGGCCAGCGCCGCGTCCGCCGTCGCCGCGACCGTGGTGTCGCCCTCGAGCCGCTTGGTCGCCGGGTCGTAGCTGATGGCCACCTCGTAGCCGGTGACGTCGTAGCCGCCGTTGCCGTCGTCGGGGTAGTACGGGTCGCCGATACCCGCCGCACCAGGCACTTTGGCCTGCTCCGACGGCTCGGGCGGCTGCGGCTCCTCCTGCCGAGTGGGGGTGGTGCACGCCGCCAACGCGCTCGCGGCGAGCAGCACGCAGACAACTCGGGCACGGACCACAGCGACTCCAAGCACTAGGGGGATGCCTCCATCATGGCCCGTCGCGGGCACCGCCGGTGTCGACTCCGGCAGACTCACCCGCATGAGCAGGCCTGACGTGGTCACCTTCGGCGGCGACGGCCCGCCGATCCTGCTGCTGCACGCGCTCATGGGCCGCGCGGCCACCTGGTGGTCGGTCGCGCCATGGCTGACCCGGCACGGCAGCGTGATCGGCGTCGACGCGCGCGGGCACGGTCGCAGTCCGCACCGGGGTGGACAGTGGCGCACACCGGACTTCGTGGCCGACGCGGCCGAACTGGTGGCGGGCCTCGGCGCACCGGCTGTCGTGATCGGACACTCGATGGGCGGTCTGCACGGCATCGCGCTCGCCGCCCAGCACCCGGACCTGGTGCGCGGCCTCGTGCTCGAGGACGTCGGTGTCGACCTGCGCGGTCGCACCGTCGACGACTGGCGCGCCCTGTTCGACGCCTGGCCGGTCCCGTTCGCGTCGATGCGGCACGTGCGGGAGTTCTTCGGCCCGGCAGCCGACTACTTCAGCGAGTGCGTCGAGGAACGCGCCGACGGGTACCACCTGGTCGCGGGACCGCACGAGCTGGTCGACATCGCCGCCGAGTGGGGCGAGCACGCGTACTGGGACCTCGTCGACCGCGTCCGCTGCCCGGTGCTGGTGATCGAGGCCGAGCACACGGTCATGCCTGCCGGTCAGCAGGCTGAGATCGCGGCTCGCGTGCCCGGCGGGGGAACGCACCTCGTGGTCGAAGGCGCGGGCCACCTGGTGCATGACTCCGCACCTAGGACGTACCAGGGCGCGGTGGAGGCGTTCCTGTCGTGGGTCCTACACGAGGACGTCGAGGTCACCGGTGACCGTGTCTAGGATCGCGACCCCGGCGACCTTGGCCTGCACCGGCTCCACGGGGAACAGGGTCCGGAAGGCGGTCGCGGCCTGCTCGTCGGACACCCCGTTGGCGAGCGTGCAATGCGGGACCCAGGACCCGGGCAGGTAGTAGCTGTTGGGGTTCTTCACCTTGCCCGCCAACACGTCGTGCACGGCGGAGTGGACGGCCAGCAGTTCGGTGTCCACCACGGCGCCGAGCATCAGGACGTTCTCGGTGTTGGCGAAGGCGGACAGCGTGTAGAGCCAGAGGTTCGGCACCGACAGGACCCGCAGGTCGGCCTTGAGAGCCGCGCGGGTCTTCGCCGGGATGTCGGAGGCCATGGCGAAGGTGACGTGCGGCGGGAAGCGCCGCGCACCGGGCACCCCGGCGGCGTCGAGCCGGTCGAGCAGCCTGGTGACCGCCGCGTTGGCCCGGTCGTCGAACAGGACCACAACTGCCTGTGCCATGCGGTCAGCCTCCCACCCCGGTCAGCGGTGCTCGCCGGGCAGGGCGAACCGGCCGTCCGCGGTCTGCTCGACCAGGCCGTCCACCAGCAGCGAGTGCAGGCACCGGTCCCGCTGGCCCGCGTCACCCCACACGACGTCCAGTCGGGTCTTCTCGGCGGGTTCGCTGCTGCCGCGCAGGACGTCGAGCAGCAGGCCGCGAACCTGGCGGTCGGTGCCCGCGAACTTCTGCACCGCCTTGGCCGGACCGTCGTAGGCAGGCCTACCGGCGAGCACCCACGCACAACTGGCGATGACAGGGCAGTCCACGCAGCGAGGCGCACGGGCAGTGCAGATGACAGCGCCTAACTCCATCAACGCGGCCGACGCCTTAGCCGCACGCGCGGGCTGCTCAGGTAGGAGTACCTCGGTCTCGGCCATGTCCCTGGTCGTCGACGGCGGACCCGCGTCGCCCGCGCCGTTGACCGCTCGCGCGACGACCCTGCGGACGTTCGTGTCGACCACCGGGCAGCGCTGACCGTAGGCGAACGCGGCCACCGCGCGGGCGGTGTAGGCGCCGATGCCGGGCAACGCGAGCAAGGTGTCCACATCGGACGGTACGACGTCCCCGTGCTCGTCGGCGATCACCCCGGCGGCGGCGTGCAACCGCAGCGCCCGCCTCGGGTAGCCGAGCTTGCCCCACGCCCGCACGACCTCGCCCTGGGTCTCGGCGGCCAGCGCCGAGGGCACCGGCCACCGCGCCATCCAGGACAACCAGATCGGCTCGACCCGCGCCACCGGCGTCTGCTGCAGCATGATCTCGCTGACCAGCACACCCCAACCGGTGGTGCCCCGGTGCCGCCACGGCAGGTCGCGGGCGTTCTCGTCGAACCAGTCCAGCAGGGTGTCGATCACGCCGAGCAGTGTAGTTAGAGCACCTCGGTGAGCGCGGCGGTCCGCACGTCGTACACGAAGCCGCGCACGTTGCCGGTGTGCGGGATGAAGGGGCTGCGCCGCACCCGCTCCACCGACTGCCGCACCGAGTCCTTGACCTCGCGGAACGCCTCGACCGCCCAGGTCGGGCGCAGACCGGTGTCGCCCTCGAGCTCCTCGCGGAACTCGTCGTCGGTGAAGGTCGAGAGGCCGCACGAGGTGTGCTGCATGACGATGACCTCGCGGGTCTGCAGCTTGCGCTGGCTGATCGACAGCGACCGCACCACGTCGTCGGTGACGATCCCGCCCGCGTTGCGCATGATGTGCGCCTCGCCGTGGCGCAGGCCGAACACGTCGAACACCTTGATGCGGGCGTCCATGCAGGTCACGACCGCCAGGTGCAACCCGGGCACCGGTGTCGGCACCTCGGGGGCACCGTGGTCGGGTCCGTCGATGTGGCGTTGGAGCAGGTCGTCGATGGCGGTCACGGCAACCTCCGGATTCGGACATTCCAGGCCACCCATTGGAACTCGTTTCCCAGTTGCCAGACAAGGGACTTTGAGAAACCTCACTGATCGTGTCTTCCAGCGTGCGCGACATCGCCCGATAGGGCAGGAGTGTCCGAAGAGGAGGACACCCGTCCGGCGTTACCGTTCCCGGGGTGATCGACACCGACGAGCCCCTCCCGCGATCCGTCTACCTGCGCCGACGGGTGATCGCCGTGGGCGCGGCGGTCGCCTCGGTCCTGCTGCTCACCTGGCTCATCACCGGCCTGCTCGGCGACGACGCCGTCGACCCCCTCGGCCTCGCCGCACCCCCGTCCAGCGCCCCGCCGACGACCAGCACCACGGCCCCGTCGTCCTCCGCTGCTCCGGCTACTTCCTCGGCGGCTGCTGCTGCCCCGGCTGCCCCCGCCGCGCCGCCGCCTCCACCGCCTCCACCGCCGCCGGACCCCAACCTGCCCTGCCCCGACCCGGTGATCGCCATCGCCGCCGAAATGGACCCGATCGCGTTCCGCCCCGGCAGCCGCCCCGAACTCCGCGTCGTCATCACCAACACCGGCCCCGTCCCCTGCACCCGCGACATCGGCCGAGCCCAACGCGAACTCATCATCACCGCGGGCCCCACCCGCCTCTGGTCCAGCAACGACTGCACCCCATCAGACGGCGCCGAACCCACCATCCTCGCCCCGGGGCAGCGCACGACCTTCGAGGTCAAATGGGCAGGCCGAACCTCCGCCCCCGGCTGCCCCACCCAACGCACCACAGTCCAACCCGGCACCTACACCCTGACCGCCCGAGTAGGCCCCGTGGCAGGCCCGCCCCTCACCTTCACCATCAACCCCTGACCCGCTTGGCGCTCAGGGGTTGTGGACAGACGGTCAGGGGCCGAACCAGCGTTCTTCGGCGGTGCGGGGTGGGGCGGCGGTGGCGCCGGGGACCAGCTCCGTGTTGAGGGTGATCTCGCGGGGGCGGGTCGGGTCCACGGAGGCCAGTAAGAGTTTGCCCGCGGCTCGGCCTTTTTCCAGGACGGGTTGGCGGACGGTGGTGAGGCCCGCGCGGTCGGCGTCGGCGATGCCGTCGAAGCCGGTGACGGTCAGGTCCTGGGGGACGCGCAGGCCGCGGCGGCGGGCTTCGGCGAGGGCGCCTAGGGCGAGGATGTCGGAGGTGCAGATCAGCGCGGTGACGTGGGGGTCGGCGTCGAGGAGTTGGGCTGCCGCGGAGGCGCCGCTGGAGATGCTGTGGTCGAAGCGCTCGACGACGGGGACGCGGCCCCAGTCGACGCCGACGGCGCTGAAGGCGTCGGTGAGGCCCGCGAGGCGGGCGCGCTGGACGTGGAAGGTGGCGGTCTCGGCGCGGTCGGTGGAGACGAAGCCGTCGTTGCGGTCGCGGGTGAGGCGCATGCACAGGACGCCGACGCGGCGGTGGCCGAGGGCGATGAGGCGCTTGGCCAGTGCGGTGATCGCGGCCCGGTCGTCGATGCCGACCCGGTCGACGCCCTCCACGTGCGGCTGGTCGGCGACCACCGTCGGCACCGGTCGCGACAGGACGGCCGCCAGGTGCGGGTCGTCGTCGGGCACGGAGTAGACGACGAAACCGTCCACCCCCGCGCGGTGCACGGCGGCGACGTCCTCGCGTTCGGGGTTCACCGGGACCAGGTGCAGACCCTGCCCCGCGCCCTCGCACGCCAGCGCCAAGCCCTCCAGGAAACCGAGGGCCGCGGGGTCGCGGAACGCGTAAGAGAGGTTCTCTGTCAGCAGCAGTCCGACGGCCCCCGCCTTGCGGGTGCGCAGTGATCGCGCGACCGGGTCCGGGCCGGGGTAGCCCAGCCGCCTGGCGGTCTCCAGCACGCGCCTGCGCAGCTCGGGTGAGAGCTGGTCAGGCCGGTTGTACGCGTTGGACACGGTGGTCCGGGAGACCCCCAGTTCCGCCGCCAACGACGCGAGGGTCGCCGGGCGTCGCACATGTGTTGACCGCGCCATGGACTGACCGTAACGGTTCAGAACCAATTGCAGAAGCCCGACTAACGGGGGGAGGCCGCCGAACGGGTCTCACCCGGTCGAGTTACACCCGGGCCGGGTGGTGGCGTACGCTCAAACCGACAACGGTTTCCATTCTCGTGTCGTCGCCGCCCCGGGGTCGGATGAAGGCACACCCGACAGGCCCAGGAGTGCTCCATGACCCACCGCCTGACCCCCGCCGCGACGGGGTCCGGACGCCGACCGCTGCGCACCGCCGCCGCCATCGCCGGGCTGGTCGCGCTCACCGCGACCGCGTGTGGGGACTCACAGGGGCAGCCGGCGGCCGACGGGCGGGTCACCGTGGTCGCCTCCACCAACGTCTGGGCCAGCGTGGCCACGGCCATCGGCGGCGACGACGTCACCGTCACCGCGATCCTCAGCGACCCCAGCGCCGACCCGCACGGCTACGAAGCCAAGCCGTCGGACGCCACCGCGTTCGCGGGCGCTGACGTCGTCCTGTCCAACGGCGGCGGCTACGACGACTTCTTCACCACCCTGGTCGACTCCTCCGGCGTCGACGTCCGGCGCATCGTCGCCGTCGACCTCGCCGACCCGGACGCCAACGACCACGACGCCGAGCCCATCCCCGGCGACACCGCCCACTCCCACGGTGAGCACAGCCACGCCGAGAACGAGCACGTCTGGTACGACATGGAGACCGTCCGCAAGGTCGCGGGCAAGGTCGCCGAGGAACTCGCCGCCGTCGCGCCGGACAAGGCCGAGACCTTCCGCGCGAACGCCGCGAACTTCGACAAGTCCGTCCAGGAGTTGACCGTCAAGGCCGCCGAGATCGGGCAGCGCAAGCCGGGCGCGAAGGTCCTGTCCACCGAGCCGGTCGCCGCGTACCTGTTGCGCACCGCCGGGCTCGACGACGTCACCCCGGCCGAGTTCGCCGAGGCCGTGGAAGAGGAGTCCGACCCGTCCGCCGCCGCGGTCGCCGACGCCGAGGCCCTGGTGACCGGCAAGCAGGTCGTCGCGCTCGTCTACAACAGCCAGACCGAGATCCCGGTGACCAAGCGGCTCAAGGAGCAGGCGGGCGCGGCGGGCGTCCCGGTCGTCGGTGTGACCGAGACGCTGCCACCGGGCGTGACCGGATACCTTGACTGGATGACCAAGCAGGTCGACGCGCTCGCCGGTGCTGTGGCGGCGGCATGACCGAGGCACGTGGCGGCACCCCGGCGGTGTCGCTCTCCGGGGCCCGGCTGTCCTATGGCGACCGGACCCTCTGGGACGGGCTCGACCTGGACGTCCAACCGGGTGAGTTCGTGGCGGTGCTGGGGCCGAACGGCTCCGGCAAGACCAGCCTGATGCGGGTCCTGCTCGGGCAGCAGAAGCTCAGCGCGGGCACCGTGCGCGTCGCTGGTGCGGCGCCCGGTAGGGGGAACCGGCACATCGGTTACATCCCGCAGCAGCGCGCGCTGGACCCGACGGTCGCTGTTCGTGGTCGCGACCTGGTGGGCCTCGGCTACGACGGGCACCGCTGGGGCCTGGGCATCGGCGGCATGCGGGAACGCCGCCAACGGGTCGACGCCGCCCTGGCCGCCGTCGGTGCCACCGCGTACGCGGACCGCCCGGTCGGCCTGCTCTCCGGTGGCGAGCAGCAGCGCCTGCGGGTCGCGCAAGCCCTGGTCGGCGACCCCGAGGTGCTGCTCTGCGACGAGCCGCTGCTCTCCCTGGACCTGGCCCACCAGCGCGCCGTCAGCACCCTGATCGACGCCCGCCGCCGGGACGCTGGCAGCGCGGTCCTGTTCGTCACGCACGAGATCAACCCGGTGCTGCCGCTGGTCGACCGGGTGCTCTACCTGGTCGACGGCCGGTTCCGGATCGGCCCGCCCGAGCAGGTGATGACCTCGGAGACGCTCTCGGAGCTCTACGGCACCGAGATCGCCGTGGTCCGGGTGCGCGGCCAGATCCACATCGTCGGCGCGCACAGCGACCTGTGCGAGGACGGCGCGCACCACACCGAGCAGCTGGCGGAGCGCTGATGGACAAGCTGTTCGACGTCGAGCTGACCCTCAAGCTCCTCGAGCTGCCGTTCGTGGTGACCGCGCTGGTCGTCGCCGCCGTGCTCGGCCTGCTCGCGGGCGTGCTCGGCCCGCTGATTGTCAGCCGCAACATGGCCTTCTCCGTGCACGGCACCGCCGAGCTGGCGCTGACCGGGGGAGCGGCCGCGCTGCTGCTGGGCTGGGACATCGGCAACGGCGCGCTGGCCGGGGCGATCGTGGCCGCGCTGGTGCTCGGCCTGCTCTCCCGGCGCAGTTCCGACTACGACTCGGTGATCGGCGTCGTCCTCGCCTTCGGCCTCGGCCTCGGCGTGCTCATGCTGTGGCTCTACAAGGGCCGGTCGTCGAACAAGTTCGGCCTGCTCACCGGCCAGATCGTCGGCCAGGACTTCGCCAGCGTCGCGCTGCTGAGCGGGTGCGCGATCGTGGTGCTCGGCCTGCTCGCCGCGCTCTACCGGCCGCTGCTGTTCGCCAGCGTCGACCCGGAGGTCGCCAAGGCGCGCGGCATCCCGGTCACCGGGCTCGCGGTGGTGTTCGCGGTCATGGTCGGCGCCGCCACCGCGCTCGGCGTGCGCACGGTCGGGTCGCTGCTGGTGCTGGCGCTGATGGTCACCCCAGCCGCAGCCGCCTGCCGCGTCACCGCCAGCCCGCTCAAGGCGACCCTGCTCGCGGTGCTCTTCGCCGAGATCTCCGCGGTCGGCGGCATCGTGCTGTCGCTGGCACCCGGCACCCCGGTCAGCGCCTTCGTCACCGCCATCTCCTTCCTGATCTACCTGGTCTGCTGGGTCGTCAGCCGCACCCGCCGCACCAGCACCGCCCCGGCCTGAGCCCCGGCACGGCCCGCTCTCCTGCGCCAGTTCTTCACGCTCTGGAGATCTCGGGGAGATGTCGCGCGTGAGCGGGGCACCGGCCGGGGGGCGTGCGAGACTCGGCTGGTCCTGTATGGAGGATCACCTCCGGTGGGGAGGTGGACGGGGTGGACTGGGCGGCGATCGGCGCCGATCTGCGGGAGCACTGGCTGGTCTACCTGTCCATGCCGGTGGTCGCCGCGGTGATCGGGTACGTCACCAAGCGGGCCGCGATCGAGATGATGTTCCGACCGCTGGAGTTCGTCGGGGTGTGGCGGCTCGGCTGGCAGGGGGTCATCCCGCGCAACGCCGAGCGGATGGCCACGGTGGCGATGGAGTTGATGACCACCAACCTGATCGCGCCGCGCGAGGTGTTCGGGCGGCTGGACCCCAAGCGGGTGGCCGACGAGCTGCGCGGGCCGATCGAGCGGGCCGTCGACGAGATCGCCCGCGACGTGCTCGCCGAGTACCAGCCGAACCTGTGGGAGCTGCTGCCCAGGCAGGCGCAGGACCGGGTGCTGGGGCGGATCCGCCGGGAGGCGCCCGCGGTGGTCGAGCGGCTGATGCGCGAGGTCGCCCAGGACATCGAGGCGCTGCTCGACGTCAAGGCGATGGCGGTGCGGGCGCTGGTGCGCGACAAGGCGGTGCTCAACCGGCTGATCCGGGGCACCGCGGCACCGGAGATGCGGTTCATCGCCCGGTCCGGGATCTGGTTCGGGCTGGTCATCGGGGTCGTGCAGCTGGTGACCTGGGCGCTGACCAAGAACCCGTGGGTGCTGCCGGTCTTCGGCGGCATCACCGGCTGGCTGACCGACTGGCTGGCGCTGAAGATGATCTTCTTCCCGCGGCTGCCGAGGCGGTTCCTCGGGCTGGTCACCTGGCAGGGCATGTTCCAGCGCAGGCGGATGGCGGTGGCCCGCGACTACGGCGAGCTGATCGCGGGCGAGATCCTCACCGTGGCCAACGTGCTGGAGGCCGTGCTGACCGGGCCGGGCGCCGACCGGCTGCACCGGATGGTCGAGCGCGAGGTGCGCCGGTCCATCGACGAGCAGGCGAGCCTGGCCAAGCCGCTGGTCGTGGCCGCCGTCGGGTCGCGCCGCTACCAGGAGATGAAGGCGGCCGCCGCGCGCAGGGCGATCGAGCACGTGCCCGAGACCGTGCGCCACATCGAGGGCTACGCGACCGGCGCGCTCGACATCCGGGCCACCATCGTGCGGCAGATCCAGGGCCTGAACCCGGTGCAGTACGAGGGGCTGCTGCGGCCCGCGTTCCGCCAGGACGAGTGGAAGCTGATCACCGTGGGCGCCGTGATCGGTTTCCTGGTCGGCGAACTGCAGCTCCTGGTGCTCCTGCACTGACGTACTCTCCGGAGCTAATCTACTCGCGAGTCAACAACGGGAGGGCCGGGAGTGGGCGTCGACAGCATCCTCGATGACCTCGCCCGGCACTGGCCGGTCTACCTGTCGATGCCGTTCGTGGCCGCGGTGATCGGCTACGTGACC
Organism: Actinokineospora globicatena; assembly: GCF_024171945.1. Lineage (GTDB taxonomy): Bacteria > Actinomycetota > Actinomycetes > Mycobacteriales > Pseudonocardiaceae > Actinokineospora > Actinokineospora globicatena. The sequence goes on along the minus strand of NZ_JAMTCR010000002.1, from coordinate 618,382 downwards.
AAGCGGGTGGCCATCGAGATGATGTTCCGCCCGCTGCGCTTCGTCGGCGTCGCCGAACCGTGGCTGGGCTGGCAGGGCGTGGTGCCGCGCAACTCGGCGCGGATGATCAGGACCTCGGCCGAGCTGATCACCAGCAGGCTGGTCGACCCGCGCGAGGTGGTCGAGCGGCTCGACCCGGACGAGGTGGCCCGCCAGATCCAGGGCCCGCTGCTGCTCACCATCGACCGCATCGCCCGCGAGGTGCTGGAGAAGCACCACCCGCAGCTGTGGGAGCTGCTGCCGGTGCTGGCCCAGGACATGATCATCAAGCAGGTGCAGGCGGGCGCCCCCGCGCTGGTCGGCAAGGTCATGGCCGAGGTCCGGGCCAACATCGGCGACGTGCTCGACGTCGGCCAGGTCGCGGTGACCGCGCTGGAGCGGGACAAGGAACTGCTGGTCCGGCTGGTGCGCGACATCTCCCGGCCCGAGATGGCGTTCATCGCCCGCTGCGGCATCTACTTCGGCTTCACCCTCGGCGTCGTGCAGACGATCGTGTGGGCGCTGACCAGGGAACCGCTGGTGCTGCCGATCTTCGGCGCGGCCATCGGCTGGTTCACCGACTGGCTCGCCATCAAACTGGTGTTCTTCCCCCGCGAGCCCACCAGGTTCCTCGGACTGCTCACCTTCCAGGGCGTGTTCCAGCGGCGCAGGGCCGAGGTCGCCCGCCAGTACGGCGACCTGATCGCCCGCGAGGTGATGACCGTGCCCAACATCGTCGAAGGCGTCCTGCGCGGCCCCCGCTCGGACCGGCTGCTGGAGATGATCCAACAACTCGTCCGCAAGTCGGTCGACGACCAGGCCAGCATCGCCAAACCATTCGTCGCGGTCGCCGTCGGCACCCGCCGGTTCCAGGAGATGAAGTACGCCGCCGCCGACAAGGCCATGGCCTACCTCGACAGCACCGCGCTGCAAGCCGAGCCCTACGCCACCAAGGCCCTCGACATCGGCAACACCATCGCCGCCAAGATGAACCAACTCACCCGCGTCGAATATGAAGGCCTCCTCCGCCCCGCGTTCCGCCAGGACGAGTGGAAGCTGATCGCCGTGGGCGCGGTAATCGGCGCCCTGGTTGGTCACCTGCAGGCGGTGCTGATGTTGAGCTGAGCGCCAGGACGAATGCGGTGCCCAATTCGCAGTCGGCGCTGTCATCGGTGCTCTGGTTGGTCACTTGCAGGCGGTGCTGATGTTGAGCTGATCGCAGGCCCCTGGACGCTCAGGCCAACACAAAGGACCCCGCCCAGAGCAGGGCGGGGTCCTTTGTGGGTTAGAGCTAGGGCTAGATCCGGCCTGCCGCGCGGCGGCGGCGCGCCACCTCGGCCAGCACGACCCCCGCGGCCACCGAGGCGTTGAGCGATTCGACACCGGCTGCCATCGGGATGGAGACGGTGGCGTCGCAGGCTTCGCGGACCAGGCGGGTGAGGCCGCGGCCTTCGGAGCCGACCACGACGACCAGGGGGGAGGTGGCGAGTTCGAGTTCGTCGAGTTCCATGGTGCCGTCGGCGTCGAGGCCGACGATCATCAGGCCTGCTTCGGCGAACGCGCGCAGTTGGCGGGTGAGGTTGACCGCGACGGCGACCGGGAGCTTGGCGGCGGTACCGGCGGAGGTGCGCCAGGCGACCGCTGTCATGCCCGCGCTGCGGCGTTGCGGCAGCAGCACGCCGTTGGCGCCGAAGGCGGCGGCGGAGCGGATGACGGCGCCCAGGTTGCGCGGGTCGGTCACGCCGTCGAGCGCCACGATGAGCGCGGGCTCGCCGGTGGCCCTGGCCGCGTCGAGCAGGTCCTCCGGGTGGGAGTACTCGAACGGCGGCACCTGCAGGGCCAGGCCCTGGTGCATGGCGCCCGCGGTCAGCCGGTCGAGTTCGGGGCGGGAGACCTCCAGCACCGAGATGCCCCGGTCGGCCGCGAGGCGGACCGACTCGGCGACCCGGTCGTCGGCCTCGATGCCGATCGCGACGTACAGGCCGGTCGCCGGGGCCTGCGACCGCAGCAGCTCCACCACCGGGTTGCGGCCCGCGACGAGCTCGTTGCCGCCCTTGTCCTGGGTCTTGGCCGCGCGCTTGGCGATGGCGGCTGCCCGCCGGTTGGCGACGTGGCCGGGCCGGTTCTCCGCCTTGGGCGTCGGACCCTTGCCCTCGAGCGCCCTGCGCCGCTGCCCGCCGGAACCGACCACAGCGCCCTTCTTGCTGCCCGGTTTGCGCATCGCGCCCTTGCGCTGGGAATTGCCAGCCACCTCAGCCGTCCTTCAATGTCCATTGTGGACCGCCGGGGGTGTCCTCGACGGCGACGCCCGCGCTCAGCAGGCGGTCCCGGATCGCGTCGCTGCGCGCGAAGTCCCGCTCGCTGCGCGCCCGCGCCCGGTCCTCGAGCAGGTCCGACACCAGCGCGTCGAGCGCTTGGCGCAGACCGGTGTCGGCCGTGGCGCCATCGACCCACCGGGGCGAGAGCGGGTCGAGCCCGAGCACCCCGGTCATCGCCCGGATCGACGCCGCGGCCTCGCGCGCCCCGGTGTCGTCGCCCGCGTCCAACGCGGTATTGCCCTGCCGCACCAGGTTGTGCACCGCCGCGAGCGCGGCGGGGGTGGCCAGGTCGTCGTCGAGCGCGCCAGCGAACTCCGCGCTCACCCCGCCGGGCGCCACGACACCGGTGCGCTGCGCGACCTTGCGCAGGAACGTCTCCACCCGCTGGTAGGCGCGCACCGACTCCTCCAGCGCGGTCTCCGAGTACTCGATGGTCGACCGGTAGTGCGGGCCGACCAGGTAGTACCGCAGCTCCTGCGCGCGGACCCGGTTGAGCATCTCCGGGATGGACACCACGTTGCCCAGCGACTTCGACATCTTCTCGCCGCTCATGGTGACCCACGCGTTGTGCATCCAGTAGGACGCGAACCCGTCGCCAGCCGCCCGCGACTGCGCCTGCTCGTTCTCGTGGTGCGGGAACACCAGGTCGATGCCGCCGCCGTGGATGTCGAACGCCGCGCCCAGGTACGTGTGCGCCATCGCGGAGCACTCCAGGTGCCAGCCCGGCCGCCCGGCACCCCACGGCGTCGGCCACGACGGCTCGCCCGGCTTCGCGGACTTCCACAGCGTGAAGTCGCGCGGGTCCGCCTTGCCCTGCGCCGCCGACTCGCCCTGCTGGACCTCGTCGACCTTGATGCCGGACAGCTCGCCGTAGGCGGGGTAGGAGGCGACGGAGAAGTACACGTCACCGCCCGCCGCGTAGGCGTGACCACCGTCGATGAGCCGCTGCATGAGCTCGACCATCTGCGTCACGTGCCCGGTCGCGCGCGGCGACACCGACGGCGGCAGGCAGCCGAGCGCGTCGTAGGCGGAGTCGAAGGCCCGCTCGTGCGTGGCCGCCCACTCCCACCACGGCCTGCCCGCGTCGCCCGCCTTGGTCAGGACCTTGTCGTCGATGTCGGTGACGTTGCGGACCAGCCGCACGTCGAGACCGCCGTGCGCCAGCCAGCGGCGCACCACGTCGAAGTTGAGGCCGCTGCGCACGTGCCCGATGTGCGGGACGCCCTGCACCGTCGCACCGCAGACGTAGATCGAGGCGATCCCGGGTACCAGCGGCGCGAACGGGCGCGAGGTGCGACTCGCGCTGTCGTAGATGTGCAGGGACACGACTATCTCCTGGTGGGAGCACAGCGTTGACTGGGGGAAATGGTACGGGTAACGCACAGCTCACCCGTGCCCGGTTTGCCTCACCGGTGGTGACCGGGGTGTTCTGGCTTGGCGCTAGTCCGTGATCCCGTGTGCGCGCAACGCGCCGAGCAGCGCGTCGTGGCGGGTCGCGGTCGCCTGCGGCTCCACCCGCTCGAACCGACAACCGGTCCGCGCGGCGCCGCCGTCGGCCTCCGCGCTGTCGCCGACCATCAGCGCGTCGGCGGGTGTGACCGAGAGCCGCTCGCAGGCGATCTCGAAGGTCTTGGCGTCGGGCTTCACCACGCCGACGGCGTAGGACAGCACGAACTCGTCGACCAGGTCAGCCAGGTCCCAGTGCGCGAACGTCTCCCGCAGGTCCCAGGCGATGTTGCTGACCACGGCCACCGGGATGCCCCTCGCGCGCAGCAGGCGCAGCGCGGCGGCGGTGTCCGGGTACGGCCGCCACGACGACGGCGCGAGCATCAGGTCGTAGAGCCGGGTGGCGACACCCTCGGCGAGTCCGAGCTCGGGGTGCGCGAGGGAGGCCTGGTAGGCGGCGCGGTGCACCTCGGGGTCGAGGTCGCGGCGGTGCCAGGAGTCGTGCAGGTCGGCGGGCAGGTGCGCGGGGACGCCGGTCGGGACGGTCATCAGCGCGAGCAGGTCCGCGTAGCGCTCGGCGGTCAGCGCGCCGCCGTCGCTGGTGCGCAGGCCGTCGACAGCGCCGGGACCCGGTTCCAGGCGGAACAGAGTCCCGGAGAAGTCCAGCAGGACGCCGCGGATGACCACGGCGTCCACGCTAGAGGTCGCTAGGCGTGGCCTGTCACCCGCTCCGGTGTGATGCGCACCACGACCCGCACGGTGTCCGGGCTGTCCCCGGAGTAGGGCTTGCCGGTGTACTTCTCGGACAGCTCGTTGATCAGGTCGTCGCCGCCCTCGGTGGTGAGCTCGGCGGCGCCGCGGACCTCGATGTAGCTGTACGGGTTGTCCTTGGCGTAGACCGTGACGCTGACCCGGGGGTCGCGGCGCAGGTTCTTCTCCTTCTGCCTGCCCGCCACCGTGGACAGCAGCACGTCGTCGCCGTCGCGGCGGATCCACAGCACCGAGGTCTGCGGGCTGCCGTCGGGGTTCAGCGTGGCGAGGGTGGCGAAGTTCGCGCCGTCGAGGAGGGCCTTGGCGCCCTCGGACAGAGGTGATCCCATGCCAGGGAACTTACGTGCGGTGGCCGAAGTCCGCTCAACCCGCGGGAACGCCCTGATCAGCGGGTACGGCCTCAGCGGGTATGACCTCGACGGGCAGGAGCAGCGCGGTCGCCACCGCGGCGACGCCCTCACCCCGCCCGGTCAGCCCGAGCCCGTCGGTCGTGGTGCCCGACACCGACACCGGCCCGCCGACGGCCGCCGACAGCGCGTCCTGCGCCTCGGCCCGGCGCTTGCCGACCTTGGGCTCGGTGCCGATCACCTGGACCGCCGCGTTGCCCACCCGCCACCCGGCCGCCTCGACCCTGGACCGCACCTCGGCCAGCAGCGTGGTCCCGTGCGCACCCGCCCAGCGCGGGTCGCCGGTGCCGAACACCGCGCCCAGGTCGCCGAGCCCGGCGGCCGAGAGCAGCGCGTCGCACAGGGCGTGCGCGGCGACGTCGCCGTCGGAGTCACCGACGCAGCCGGGCACACCGGGCCAGTGCAGACCCGCGATCCAGCACTCGCGGTCTACGTCGATCGGGTGAACATCGGTACCAATCCCGACCCTCACTGCGCCTCTTCCCGGGACAAGATGAATTCGGCAATCGCCAGGTCAAAGGGGGTTGTGATTTTCATCGCATAAGCGTGTCCCGGGACGGTCGCCACGGGTATGCCGATCTTCTCGACCAGGCCCGCGTCGTCCGTCGCGGAATCGCCCGCCTCGGCATACGCCCTGGTCAGGGTATCCAGGTCGAAGCCCTGCGGGGTTTGCACCACGCGCAGCGCGGCTCGATCAGGGGTGGCGAGCACCGTACCCCCGAAATCAACCTGTTTGACCGTGTCGGCCATGGGCAGGACCGGCACCACGGCCGGTGCCCCCGCCGCAACGGCCGCGACCACCGCGCGGATGACCTCGGCCGGGGTGAACGAGCGGGCGGCGTCGTGCACCAGCACCACGCGGGCGTCCGGGATGACCTTGGTAGCGTGCCGCAGGGCGAGCCGGACGGACTCCGTGCGGTCGGCCCCACCAGGCACTACGTCCGCCGCCAGGCCCTCGGTGCGCAGCAGCGCGGCGGTCGACTCGACCTCGCTCGGCGGGGCCGCGACCACGACATGCCGCACGCAGCCCGCGTTGAGCAGGCCACGCACGGCATGGGTGAGCAGAGCGGTCCCGCGCACCGGGACCAACGCCTTGGGCACCCCGAAGCCGAGGCGTTCGCCTCGACCCGCGGCGGGCACGATGGCCACGGCGCGAGCCTGCTCGGGGAGGGCGGTCGGGTCGCTGCTGTCCGGTGGGGGTGTCATGCATGTCTCAGTCGGGCGATCCGCCGGACGGCCCGGTCGGGACGTGCTGTTGTCGAACCTGCCAGGGGGCTAGACGGTGGCGGTGGCCAGAACCTCGTCCAGCAGGACCTCGGCCTTGTCCTCGTCGGTGCCCTCGGCCAGCGCCAACTCGCTGACCAGTATCTGCCGCGCCTTGGCCAGCATCCGCTTCTCACCAGCGGACAGGCCGCGATCCTTCTCCCGCCGCCAGAGGTCTCGCACCACTTCGGCCACCTTGTTCACATCGCCGGAGGCGAGCTTCTCAAGGTTGGCCTTGTACCGACGCGACCAGTTGGTCGGCTCCTCGGTGTGCGGTGCGCGCAGCACGTCGAACACGCGGTTGAGGCCCTCTTGACCGACGACGTCCCGCACACCGACGATCTCGGCGTTGTCTGCGGGGACGCGGACGGTGAGGTCACCCTGCGCGACCTTGAGGACGAGGTACTTCTTCTCCTCGCCCTTGATCACCCGGGTCTCGATCGCTTCGATGAGTGCGGCACCGTGGTGCGGGTAGACGACGGTCTCTCCGACCTTGAAAACCATGTGTCCTCTGCCCCTTTCGCTGCTCCCAGCTTAACACGAGTCCCACTGACCAGGAGATGAGGCGCTGAACGTCTGTGCAGGTCAAGGGCCACATCAGGGAACGGCCGGGGGTTGACAAGCGCGGGTGGCGCGTACTCAGCCGGGTGGCGGGGCGCGGTGGGCGCGCAAGTCGATCTCGGCGGGCCGCCTGTTCCACTGTGGACCGGGGCGCGGACGTGACGGTGGTGACACCCGGGGGTGATTGTCCGCCCACGCCGCAACCGGGGACCGCGCCCCGGCTAGGCTCCTGAGCCGGTAGGTGAAAGTCCGCTAGCGACGCAGGAGCACCCGTGAGCCGTGCACAGCAGAACCCGACCGGCAGGCCGCGCCTCGCCCCGGCCGTGTTGGGCCTCGGCGTCGCAGCGGTACTGGTGACCGCGGGCTGCAGCTCGGGCCAGATCACCCAGACCGACTCGCAGCTGCCCGCCGTCAACGGCGCGCTCGCGCAGACCGGCCAGATCGCGGTGCGCGACGCCGTGCTCGCCTACCCCAAGTCCGGCTACTACGCCGAGGGCGCCGACGCGCCGCTGTCGCTGACGATCGTCAACGTCGGCGGCACCGCGGACAAGCTCCTCGAGGTCACCAGCCCGCTGGCGGCCGACGTCGAGGTCGCGGGGGACACCAACCTGCCCGGCGGGTTCGCGCTCGTCGTCGGCAAGGCCGGTGAGGAGACCGCAGGCAAGAAGTCCAGCGCGCCGACCACCCCGACGCCGACCTCGACCAGCTCGGCCGCGCCGACCTCGGCCACCTCGGCGGCCAAGCCCACCTCCGGTGCCCCGAGCAGCACGTCTGCCTCGGTCGCGCCCACCTCGGTGACGCCGACCACGACCACCACGAAGCTGGCGCTCGGCACGCTCGAGATCGTGCTCAAGGGCGCGTCGGAGAAGCTGTACCCGGGCAAGAACGTGCCGGTGACCTTCGTGTTCGAGAAGGCCGGTCCGGTCACCGTCAACCTGCCCATCGCCGCCCCGAACGGGCCGCGCGAGGAGCACGCGGGCGAGCACTGATCCCGGCGCTTGTCGCGCGGCGGTGTTTGTCGGTGCGCGGCGGTACTTGTCGGTGCGCGGCGCTAGCCTGCGGGCCGTGGTGATCTCCCCGTGGTGAGCAAGTCCAGCTACCGGTGTGCCGACTGCGGGCACACGGTGGCCAAGTGGTTCGGCCGCTGCCCGGAGTGCCAGACCTGGGGCAGCCTGGAAGAGGTCGGCGCACCTCGGGTCAAGGTGGCCGCGGGTGCCCCCAGCTCGCCCGCCCGGCCGATCGCCGAGGTCGACATCGAGGCGGCGAAGGCCCGCCAGACCGGCGTCCCGGAGTTGGACCGGGTGCTCGGTGGCGGCTTGGTGCCCGGTGCCGTGGTGCTGCTGGCCGGTGAGCCCGGCGTCGGCAAGTCGACGCTGCTGCTGGAGGTCGCCTACCGCTGGGCCGCGCGTGACGGCGAGTACGGCCCGACCCTGTACGTGACCGGTGAGGAGTCCGCTGGTCAGGTCCGGTTGCGGGCCGAGCGCACCGGCAACGTGCACCAGTCGATGTTCCTGGCCGCCGAGAGCGACATCTCGGCGCTGCTCGGGCACGTGGACGCGGTTCGGCCGGGGCTGCTGGTGGTCGACTCGGTGCAGACGATGTCCTCGCCCGCGGTGGACAGCGCGCCAGGTGGGGTCACGCAGGTGCGCGCGGTGACGGCCGCCCTGGTGGCGCTGGCCAAGGAGCGCGGGCTGCCGGTGCTGCTGGTCGGGCACGTCACCAAGGAGGGCTCGATCGCCGGTCCCCGGGTGTTGGAGCACTTGGTGGACGTCGTGCTGCACTTCGAGGGCGACCGGCACTCCATGCTGCGGCTGCTGCGCGGGGTCAAGAACCGGTTCGGACCCGCCGACGAGGTCGGCTGCTTCGAGCTGGTGGAGAGCGGCATCGTCGGCGTCCCGGACCCGTCGGGGCTGTTCCTCAACCGGCGCGACACCGGGGTCGCCGGTACCGCGGTGACGGTCGCGGTCGAGGGCAAGCGGCCGCTGCTCGGCGAGGTCCAGTCGCTGGTGGCCAAGTCGCACCTGGGCACGCCGCGCCGCGCGGTGTCCGGGTTGGACTCCGCGCGGGTCGCGATGGTGCTGGCTGTGCTGGAGCGGCGCGGCGGCATCCGGCTCGGCGACGCGGACGTGTTCACCGCGACCGTCGGCGGCATGAAGATCGCCGAACCCGCGGCCGACCTCGCCATCGCCCTGTCGGTCGCGACCGCCGCCAGGGACGTGGCGCTGCCACCCGACCTGGTCGTGCTCGGCGAGGTCGGGCTGGCCGGGGAGGTCCGGCGGGTCTCCGGGGTCCGCGCCCGACTGGCCGAGGCGATGCGGCTGGGGTTCACCAAGGCGCTGATCCCACCCGACTCCGGCGAGCTACCGGAGGGGATCGAGGCGCGAGTCGTCGGCGACCTCGCCTCGGCGATGAACAACCTGCAGGTGCTCCGCGGCTAGCCGGTGCTAGTCCTCCGCGCGGTCCTCCAGGTACCGGGTGTGATCGGACTGCCTGCGCAGGTCGTCGGCGAAGAAGCGGGATGCCACGTTCTCGGCGTCCACCTCGAGCAGTTCCAGTTGCGCCGCCAGTTCCCCGGCGGCCGATCGTGCGCCGGACCGCTTGGCCACGCCGATCCACCACGGCAGGTTCAGGTACGTCTCGACTGCCAGCGGGACGTCGACGCGCACCAGCCGGGTCACCCCGTGGGAGGTCTCCGGGTCGGCCGCCAACTCCTCCGGCCGCTGGAGCACGGCGTCGAGCACCTCGCCGATGTGGTCGAGCCGGTCGAGCGCGCCGTCGGGCATCCGCTTGGCCTCGGCCCGCACCTTCGCCAGCAGCGCGGCCAGGTCCGACCGCAGCCGTGACGCCGCGATGGCCGGGTCGACCGCGAGGCGCACCCGTTCCGGTGGCGCCGCCAGCGCGCCGACCAGGTACAGCCCGCCGATGACCGGCAGCCAGTAGGCGCCCGCGAAACCGGTCAGGTGCAGGCCGACCCCGCCGAGCCCAGCGACGCAGCCGACCAGGTTCTTGGTCGAGCCGAGGTAGCGGACGACACCGTCACTGATAGCCACGGATCTCCCGGAACACCTTCTGCAGGTCGGTGTCGCGCGCGTCGAACACCTTGCCGCCGGTGCGCTTGGCCACGTCCTCCATCTCGCCCTTGTTGCCCTCGCCGAACAGCACCGGGAACACCGGCACCCCCTTGAGCCGCCCCGACCGCTGCTGCTGCGCCCGCTGGAACCCGGCGTGGTCGAGCCCGCTGTTGTTCTCGCCGTCGGTCATCAGCACGATCGAGGTGAACCGGCCGTCGTCCGGCTGGGCGCCCAGGTGCTGGTAGGCGCGCTCCAGGCTGGAGTAGATCGCCGTGCCGCCCTCGGTCTCCAGGCCCTCGGCGGTCTGCTTGATCCGGTCGAGCTCGGCCTGCTGGTTCGTCTCCGGCAGGGTGAAGGTGACGGGCTGCTGCGGTTCGCCGCTGAACGGGATGAACGTGACCTCCTCGCGGCCGTGGAAGCGCCGGTACCGGCCGACCAGGTCGTTGTTCGCACCTGTGAGGCCGACCAGCGCGCCGCGCAGCTTCTCGATCCGCTCGCCCTCCATCGAGCCGGACACGTCGAGCACGTAGACCGTGCGCGCCGGGCGGCGGATCTCGTCGAAGTAGGCCATCAGCAGCGCGTCGAAGGCCTGCTCGGTGGCCGGGAACGGGAGCTCGACCAGGGTCTGCGCGGTGAAGTCCTTGCCGAGTTCGACGCCCGGGACCGCAGGCCTGCGGTGGGTTCGGGACATGATGTCGCGCTGGACGTCCGGGGTGCGCAGGTACTCGGTGAGCTTCTTGTGGTCGGCGCGCGCGTGCTCGGGGGCGTCCTTGAGGGCGGTCAACGGGTAGTCGGCGGTGACGACGCCGTCGCTGGGGTAGATCAGCGCCAGCGGCTCGGGCAGCTTGCCGCCCGCGTTGAGCGAGAGCAGCACCGACTCGTAGTTGATCAGGCCGTCGATCTTGGCGCCCGGGTCCTCGCCGGTGGCCCGCCGCTGGTAGGCCTCCGAGAGCCAGCCCGAGGACCCCGCGCTCATCGCCTGGGCCGCGAAGAAGCCCTTCAGCTGCGGCTTCACCGCGCCGACCTCGGCCGCGCTGATCGCCGACCCGGTGCCAGCCAACGCGGACGCGACGCCGACCAGGGCGGAGAAGCCCGAGTTGGACGCGGACGGGTCGGTCATGCCGTAGCTGAACCGCTTCTCCGCCGCCGCCTTCGCGATGTCGCTCCACGAGACCGGCTTGTCCACCCAGCCGAGTTCGGTCGCCTTCGACTTGGCCAACCCGAGCACCACCGGCGAAGTCATGATCTTCGCCTGGGCGCCGAGCCTGCGCGCGGCGTCGGGGATCGCCTGCGGGTAGCGGTTCGCGGAGAACCAGACCGCGTCGTACCGGCCGTCCGCCTTGCCGCTGGCGATGGTCTCCGAACCCTCGATGGTGCCGCTGAAGGTGAACTCGACCCGCACACCGGTCACCTGCGCGGCTTTGTCGAGCACCGGCTTCAAGTCGGCCAGTTCACTGCCCGCGAGCACCCGCAGCTTCCCCGCTTCCGCCGGGCTGGCCGGTTTCTCCTCCGGGTCCGACGAACAGCCGGACACGACCGCCGCGACGGCCAGGACGGTGGCGATGACCCGCTTCATGATTCTCCCCCGGTCTCGGTGTCGTGCGAGCGGCGCAGGTGGTCCCGCGAGCGGTGCAGTTCCCCGGTGAGCGCGGCGACGGTGGTCGCCATGTTCTTGGTGGCCCCCGCCCGGAACTCGTCCACCGCGTCGATGGCGTGCAGGATCTGGTCGAACGAGGTGCGGATGGTGGCGACCCCGACCGCCGGATCGCCCGCGGCCCGCTGGATCTCGCCGGTGTGCTGCTCGAGCAGGGTCCCGTTGGCCCGCATCAGCTCGTCGGTGGTGCCGCGCAGCGCGTCGATCTCGTCGAGCACCGCGCGCTGGTTGGCCAGGCCACCGCTGACGATCAGCGCGATCCGCAGCGCGGCGACGGTGGTCGTGCAGGCGCGTTCGACACCGCGGATCAGCTCGTCGTTGTTGCGGCGCAACAGGTCCAGCGCGAGGTAGCCCTGGGCGCAGACGGCGAGCTGGGTCAGGACGTCCTGATGTCGTTGCCGCACGGGGAGAAGGACGTCGGCGCGCAGCGAGGTCGCCGCCGCCGGGTCGGCGTAGTCGAGCACCCCGGCCTGCCGGTCCACGGCGCCGTCCAACGCCTCGGCGAACACCGCCACCTCCGCCAAGCGGCCCATGTTCGCCCAGAGCCGGGCGCGCTCGCCCTTGATCGAGGCGTTCTCCCGGCGCAACTGGTCCTGGCGGGTGCGCAGGTCGCCGACGAGCAGGTTGATCGGGGTGTTCGCGGCCTGGTACCGGTGGAGCAAACGCTTGCCGCTCAACGGGATCAGGCCGAACAGCTTGCGCGGCGCGGCACCGGGGTCCAGCTCCGCGATCGTGTGGCGCAGGTCGGCGAGGCTGGTGGTGATCCGCTGCTCCGGACCGGACCGCCTGCCCTGCGCGGTGGCCAGCGCGTCCACCGACCGGTCGAGCAACGCGGTCGCGATGCCCGCCGCCACCCGCATGTCCGCCTCGCCGACCGACAGCACCTCGTCGACCTTGTCGGCGAAGTCGGGGGAACGCGGGTCGAGCGCGGCCAGCTCGGTGGCGAACCGGTCGGCCCTGCCCTCGGCGGCCTCGCGGGTCGGGTCGTCGACCGGGACCAGCCCGGCGGCGCGGTCGAGCGGCACCGGGTCGACGGGATCCGGTGGCGTCAACGCGATCTCGGTCACCGGTAGTACTTCGCGATCTCGTTGAGCAGCCGCTCCAACGTCTCGTAGCTGGGCACTTCGGCCTGGGCGAGCAGGTCGGCGGGCGCGGAGAGCTTGCGGTCGGCGAGCAGGTCGAGGAACGCCTGGGGGTCGTCGGTGCGGAACCCGAACTCGGCGGCGAGGCGCTTGAGCTCCGGATCGGTGCTCAGCAGCTCGCCGACCCGGCCGCCCTGGCCCTTGAGCGGCACCAGGGTGTGCTCGGACAGCAGCGTGGGCTGCGGGTAGAGCAGCCGCATGTCCGGCCGGATCGAGCCGTCACCGCGCACCTGGCGGTCCAGGAACTGCGACTCGTAGATGAACACCAGCGGAGCCTTGCCCATGCCCGCCGCCAGGTAGTCCTCGAACGGGCCCTCGCTGCTGCTCTGCGTGTACCCCTGGTCGATGAACAGCTTGACGACCGGGGGCAGGACCTTCGCCTCGGCCTCCGGCGTGGCGACGACCTGGTTGCCGTTGAGCACGTGCGACACCAGCGCCAGGTACATGGCCGCGGAGTTGGAGTTGCGGGGGTCCGTGGTCGTGATGAGGACGTTCTTGCGCACCGGGTAGGCGGTGTTGCCGGGCAGTTGGTCCCAGCGGGTACCGGTCAGCGCCAGGTACTTCTCGATGTCGAGCACCTGGTACTCGCCGAGGCCCTTGTGCACGACGCCCTGCGCGGACAGCAGGTCCACGATCGGCGTGAAGGTCGCCACGGCCATCGGGGACCGGAACGGCGTGTAGACCTTGTTGACCTTCTTGTCCTGTTTGATCCGTTGGGCCGCTGGGCGCGACGAGGGGAACGCGAAGTCGTACGGCCCCAGGTCCACCGTCGTCGCGATCTGCCGCGACCCGGCGGAGTCGAACTCCACCTTCAGCCCGTGCTTGCCGAACACCGCGACTACCCGGGGATCGGCGAAGAACGCGGCCTTCTCCGACCCGCCGACACCCCGCACCACCGCGGCCTGCTGCCCCGGCTCCGCCTCGTCACCCCCGGACCCGAAGATGATCGCCACCACCACCGCCGCGAGCAACACGACGGCAAGACCGATGCTGATCCGACGTTTCATGCGCCCCTCCCCACCTGACCGATGATCCCGGCTCGGCCACGGGTAGGACGCCGTTTCGCGCGCACTCGACATGAAGTCGGCGTGAACGGCGGACGACTTCTCGGATCAGATCAGGGCTCGGTGCAGGTCTTTGAGCCGTTTGACCAGATCGGCCTTGCCCGCCGGGGCGATCACCACCCGGCTCCCGGGCAGGGTGTGGTTCAACCACCTGCCGCGCGTGGAATCGGCGTACCGCAACGGGTGGGGAGCCGCGGACCGCCGGTTGGACTGGTCCCGCACGGCGACGGACAACTGACCCCCGCCGGTCGTGGGCAACTCCGCGATCCGTTGCGCCAAAGCGATTTCCGGCGAGCCGCCACCCTTGCTGGTGTACTGCCTGACCGACGGCTCGGGCGGCGACACGGTGAACGCCTGCCCTTGGCCCGGCCGGACATCCGGCACCTGTTCCACCAAGGCATCGGGCAACCGGTCCGGGCTGATCTGTCGCAAGTGGATGGACCCGTCGACCCGCACGGCCAGCACCGCGTCCCGCCCGCTCGCGGCGGCCAAGATCCCGATCGTCCGGTCCCCACTGGTGATCCACCCGTAGAACTCGGTCCGCGGCCTGCACAACAGGCTCACCGTGGCCAGCAAGTCCGGGTCGATACGCCCACGCCCGTCGACCTTCCCCAACCCGGCCAACTCCGCCATCGCCGCGGCTTCCGCAGCCCGCTCCTCATGCTGCGGCACCCACACCGCGGCCTGCGCTAGGGCGATGTGCAGCTCACCCAACTCCGCCCCGCGAACCACCCGCCCCAACCCGCGCGCGGACACCACCAACGGCTGGTCTAGCAAGGCCTACTCACCGATGACCGGGGGAGCGGTGACCGCGTCGGACCCGAACAACGCCTCTGGGTCCGGCACCACCAAGTACCCGGGAGCCGACCGCTCAAGGTCATCCTCTCCCCGCGCGCCCCCACCACCACCGCCGCCACCCATCGGAAGCCCGTTCGCCCCCGCCCGGCCAGCGCCTCTGGTGCCCTCCGGCCCAAACCCACGCCCACCTTCCGCCACCGGCCCAGCGCCGCTCCGCATCCCTTCCGCCCCAAGCCCCCGCCCAACCCCCGCACGTCCCTGCTCAGCCCCATGCAACCCACCAGCCCGCGCCGCCGCATCGCCCCCACCCGGCCGAGCCCCCGCCTGACCACCAGCACCGCGCGCAACCCCCCTGCTGCCCACGCTCTCCCTGGCCGCCTTGCCCACTCTGCCCACCCTGCCCGCTCTGCCCGCCCTGGCCCCCTTGCCTACCAGGCCGCTGCCACTGCCCCACCCCACCCGGCGGCCACTGCCCACCCAGCGGCCGCATGGGCGGCACCGCCAGCCCAGGAGGCCCAGGCGTCGGCGTCGGACCCGGAGTCGGGGTGGGTCCGGGTTGCACCCCTGGCCCCTGCTGTGGCGGCGCCACCCAGTTCGGATCCGTCTCCTGCCGCCGCTGCACCTGCTCGACGGCACCGCGCTCCTGAACGGCGCTGGCCGTACGGGTGTCCGGCCGCCGGGCTGCGACTGGCCGCCGCACCGGCTGCACCACCGAGCGTTCCTGCGGCCGGGTTTGGTCTTCCTGCCCCACCTTGGCGTTAGCATCGTCGGCGGCGAGATCCCCGTACGAGGCGGGCAATGCGGCGGCGTGGGTGCTGGAGAGCTCCTCGTACATCCGCATCACGTGGATGTTCGCCTCGGTCGCGGCGTTGCGCCTCGCCAGTGTGGCTTCGTAGGAATCCGACGCGCCGCCAAAGGTGATCACGTTGTCCCACACGCTCGGCTGGTCGGGGGCCGGTGGAACCGGTTGCACCGCGCTGCGGGCTGAGTGGAACAGCGCGACCTGTCGCATGGTCACGTCCTTGGCCAAGACCAGTGCGGGCGCGGCGGCGGTGTGGCCGTTGAGCAGCGGCGCCACGCCGCGTTGGGCGGCATCACTGGCCGCGCCCTGCCACGCGTCCCCCATCTGGCCCGCGATGGTCGTGATGTCGGCCTTGAGGGTTTCGTACTCGTCCGCGACCGCGGCGAGCAGGTCCGCCGCGTGCTCCAATCCCGCGGTTCCCGCACCGTTGTGGAAGTTCTCGTAGATCCCCTCGCCGGAAACCTCGGTCACGGACTACCCCGCCTTCATGGTGGTGATCGCCATGCTCGCCATCTCGCGCAACTTGTCGCAGATCTCGGGCCCGTCCCCGGTGCCACCGACCCGGAAGGTCAATTCGTCCCTGATCCCGACCACCAGGTTGCAATGCCCCCGGGGGCGGTTGTCGGTGGCGGAGTGGAAGACACCGGGGTAGCCGTCGACCTCGATCGGGTCGAAATACCCCGCGTCGTCCTTGAAGACCCGGTAGGTGTCGTCCAGCCCGCCCTTGTTGGACGCCAACCAGCCGAAGTCGAAGCTCTCGAGGTTCTTCTTGTCCGACCAACTGCAGTAGGGATCGTTGGAACTGAGGTCGTGCGGAGTTCCCTCTGCTTCCCAGCCGAGTTCGCCCGCCTGTGACCTGGTGAGAACTTCGCAGGGGTCCTTGAGGAATCCACCCGGCTCGACTGGGTCCTGGACTCCGGGAGCGCCGTACTTGCCCGTTGTCGGTGTCGGTGCCGCGGTTGAAGTTCCGGGGACTGGCGTCCCGCTCTCTGCGCACGCACTGACGAGTGCGGCGAGCGCGACCAAGCAGATGAGCGGCCTCATGCCCATGTCAGCTCTCCCTTGACCGCAGCGAGGCCGCGTTGACCGACTCAGCGGCCGCATAGGCCTGCCTGGTGGCGGTGAGCTTGCGGATGTAGTCGCGGGCGTAGTCACGCATGCCCAGGTTGTGGTCGACCGCTCTCGTGAAGCTCCGCCTGGCCGCATCGGTTTGGGAGCCGCTCGCCGGATCCTGCGCCGGTTGCTCGACGATGTCGATGGCCTGCTGCAGTTGGGAGTTGCACGCGGTGATCCGGTCGAGGACCGACGTCCACTGGGCGATCAGCGAGTCGAGTACGACGAGGCTGTCGAACCGGAAGTAGCCACCGCTCCCGGTGGTCGGTGCACCCGTGGCGGGCGCGCCGACGAGCCTGTCGCCGATCATGAACTGGTCGCTGATGTTGCGACCGGTCGGTCTTTGGTCGTTGCCTTCCGGCACCAGATTCCCCCTTCACGTGCAGGTGCGTGGGCAGGGTAGCAACGCTGGGTGGTCGGTCGGTCTCGTTCAGCGAGATTTCGACCAGGATCGACCGTTCGGTGCATCAGGGGATTGGTGGTGTTTGACGGAGGGTGAAGAGGAGAAACGTGAAAGGCCCGCCAGGGGAACTGGCGGGCCTTTCAGGGAAAAAGGGGTCAGGCGGAAAGGAGTTGGGCGCAGCGGATGAGGCCGAGGTGGGAGTAGGCCTGGGGGTGGTTGCCCAGGGAGCGTTCCGCGACGGGGTCGTATTCCTCGGGGAGCAGGCCGGTGGGGCCCGCGGCGTTGACTATCTGGGCGAAGAGGTCTTCGGCTTCGGGGCGGCGGCCGGTGAGCAGGTAGGCCTCGATCATCCAGGCGGCGCAGATGTGGAAGCCGCCCTCGTCGCCGGGGAGGCCGTCGTCGCGGTGGTAGCGGTAGACGGTGGAGCCGCTGCGGAGTTCGGCCTCGGTGGCGGTGACGGTGGCCTGGAAGCGCTCGTCGGTGGGGTCGATGAGGCCGACCATGCCGATCAGCAGGGTGGCGGCGTCGAGGTCGGTGCCGTCGTAGGCGGTGGTGAACGAGCGGACCTCGTCGTTCCAGCCGTTGGTCAGCACGTCGGTGGCGATGGTGTCGCGCAGGCCGGGCCAGTCGGCGTGCACGGCGCGGCCGTGCTCGGTGGCCAGGGTGATGGCGCGGTCGATGGTCAACCAGCACATGACCTTCGAGTACACGTGGTGGCGCGGGCGGTGCCGCTCCTCCCAGATGCCGTGGTCGGGTTCGTGCCAGCGCCGGGTGACCGCCTCGGCCATCGCCTCGACCATCGCCCAGTCGCTGTCCGACAGCGAGCCCTTGGCCTCGGCGAGCGCGGCGACCAGGTCGACGACCGGGCCGAACACGTCGAGCTGGACCTGCTGGTTGGCGAGGTTGCCGACCCGCACCGGCCGCGACCCGGCGTACCCGGGCAGCGTGTCGATCACGGCTTCCGGGCCCAGCGTGGTGCCCGCGATGGTGTAGAGCGGGTGCAGCCGCTCCGGGCCGGGGATGGTGGCCAGCACGCCGTGCACCCAGCGCAGGAACGCCTCAGCCTCCACAGTGGACCCCAGCGACACCAGCGCCTTCGCCGTCATGGACGCGTCGCGCAGCCAGCAGTAGCGGTAGTCCCAGTTGCGGATGCCGCCGATCTCCTCCGGCAGCGAGGTGGTCGCCGCCGCCATGATCGCGCCGGTCTCGCTGTGGCACAGGCCGCGCAGCGTCAGCGCCGAGCGGGCGACCAGGTCCTTCTCCACCGGCGGCAGCACGAGCGTGTCGAGCCAGGTGGTCCAGTACGCCGCCGCCTGCGCCTTGCGCTCGGGCTCCGCGACCGGGTGCGCCGAGAGGTCCCTGGTGCCGCAGCGCAGTTCGAACACCACCGGCTGCTCCGGCGTCGGCTGCACGACCGCGCGCGCCGAGTCGACCTGGCCGTCGCTGGTGATCTCCCAGACGACGCCGGGCGCGCGCAGCGCGATCGGGTCCGAGGTGCCCAGCACCAGCAGGCCGTCGTCAGTGGCTTCCAGCCGGACCTGCACCTGCCCGAACTCCGGTCGCGGCGCGAACTCCACCACGGCGGCCGAGGACCCGGACAGCACCCGCGTCATGTCCGTGCGGTGCGCGGGCACGTCGTGGTCGAGGTAGTCGGTCACCAGCAGACCCGACCAGCGCGTCTCCACCGCCATCGTGCCGGGCAGATACCGTTGCCCCAGCGGCAATCCGCCGCGTTCCGGGGACACGCTGAAGTGGCCAGCGGTCGGCCCGCCGAGCAGGTCGGCGAACACCGCGGCCGAGTCCGGTTCCGGGTGGCATAGCCAGGTCAGCCGCGCGTCCGGGGTCACCAGCGCCACCGACCGCTCGTTGGCCAGCATGGAGAGCCGCTCGATGGGCGGCGCCTGCCCGCCGTAGAGCCAGTTGCGCCGCTCCTCGAGCAGCAGCGCGAGCATGGTGGCGACCGATCCCGGGTCGTCGATGCGGTACCCGGCCAGCGTCGCGCCGTCGCCGACCTTGACCCCGACGTCGGGGCCCGCGAGCCGGGTGAACGCCTTCTCGTCGGTGACGTCGTCGCCGACGAAGATCGCCGCCGTGGCACCTGCCTGGTGGCGCAGCACGTCGAGCGCGTGGCCCTTGTCGGTCTGGACCACCGCGAGCTCGATCACCGCCTTGCCCTCGGTCACCTGGACCCCGGTCCACGTGGACGGTCCGGACCGGACCTTGCCGAGCACGTCGTCGGCCACGTGGTCGGGCGCGCGGCGCACGTGCACCGCGATGCTGGCGGGCTTGACCTCCAGGTGCACGCCCTCGGCGCCCTCGGTCAGCTTCTCCAGCTCCGCCTCGATCCGGCGGTGCAGGTCGCGGGCGTCCGCGTCGAGCGCGTGCACGAAGCCCACGTCGAACTCGGAACCGTGGCTGCCGACCAGGTGCACCTCCGCGGGCAACCGCGACAGCGTCGCCAGGTCGCGCAGCGCCCGGCCGGAGATCACCGCCGCGGTCGTCTCGTGCAGCCCGGCCAGCGAGCGCAGCGCGCCGACCGACTCGGTGTGCGGGCGGGCGTTCTCGGGGTTCTCGACGATCGGGGCGAGTGTCCCGTCGTAGTCGCAGGCCACCAGCAGTCGGGGGGTGCGGGCTACCTGCACGATGGCGCGGCGCAGCTCGGCAGGGAGGGCCTCGGCGGTCAACGCCTTCTCCTTGGCTTGGTTCGGGGCGGGTCTGCTCAGTGGGCGTGCTCGGGGTCCAGCGCGTCGAGGAACGAGCGCGCCCACCGGTCGACGTCGTGGGTCAACACTTGTCGCCGCAGCGCGCGCATCCTACGGCGACCTTCTGCTGGATCGATCGTGAGGGCCGCGTGCATGGCGTTCTTGACACCGTCGAGATCGTGCGGGTTCACCAGGAACGCGCTCGTCAGCTCCGCGGCAGCGCCTGCGAACTCCGAGAGCACCAGGGCGCCGCCGAGGTCGTGGCGGCACGCGACGTACTCCTTGCACACCAGGTTCATCCCGTCGCGCAGCGGCGTCACCAGCATGACGTCGGCGGCGGAGAAGAACGCGGAGAGCTCGGCCCGGCCGATCGACTGGTGCAGGTAGTGCACGATCGGCCGCCCGACCCGGCCGAACTCGCCGTTGATCCGGCTCACCACCTGCTCGATGTCGCCGCGCATCCGCTGGTAGTGCTCGACCCGCTCCCGGCTCGGCGTGGCCAGCTGCACCATCGCCACCTCGGTCGGGTCGACCCGGCCCTCGGCGAGCAGCTCCTGCAGCGCGTAGAGCCGCACGTCGATGCCCTTGGTGTAGTCCAGCCGGTCCACCCCGAGGATGACCTTCTTGGGGTTGCCCAGGTCCGCGCGGATCTGCTGGGTGCGCGCGACCGTTTCCCGCTTGCGCGACAAGGCGTCCAGGCCCGCGGAGTCGATGGAGATGGGGAACGCGCCGACCCGGACCGCGCGGTCGCCGAGCTGGATGACGCCCGGTCTGGTGCGCACGCCGACCGCGCCCCTGGTCGGCTCCAGGCCGAGCAGTCGCCGCGCCAGCCACAGGAAGTTCTGCGCGCCGCCGGGCCGGTGGAACCCGACCAGGTCGGCGCCGAGCAGGCCGCGCACGATCTCCGCGCGCCAGGGCAGCTGCATGAACAGCTCGGTCGGCGGGAACGGGATGTGCAGGAAGAAGCCGATCCGCAGGTCGGGCCGGAGTTCGCGCAGGATCGCGGGCGCCAGCTGCAGCTGGTAGTCCTGGATCCACACCGTCGCACCCGGCGCGGCCACCTTCGCGCACGCCTCGGCGAAGCGGTGGTTGACCTTGACGTAGCTGTCCCACCAGCCGCGGTCGAACACCGGCGACGCCACCACGTCGTGGTAGAGCGGCCAGAGCGTCGCGTTGGAGAAGCCCTCGTAGTAGTCGCGCACCTCGTCGGCGGTCAGCGACACCGGGTGCAGCCGCAGACCGTCCTCGGTGAACTCCTCCACGTCCACGTCGGGGACCCCGGGCCAGCCGACCCAGGCGCCGCTGTGGCTGCGCAGGAACGGCTCCAGCGCGCTGACCAGACCACCGGGGCTGTGCTTCCAGCGCTGGGAGCCGTCCGGCAGGCGCTCGAGGTCGACCGGCAGCCGGTTGGCGGCCACGATGAAATCCGCACCGTCTTCGCTGCTCACGCCGGACGTGCCTCCTCAGACAGGGGATACCCGGTTTGAGGCTAACCACTGCGGGCACTCCCCGCGTCCTGCGACCAGGGTGAGCGCGCGTGGCGACTCTCACGCCACCGGGGGGTTTACTCCAGCCTGCGCTCGGTGGGCCGCAGCGGCCCCGACATCCTCGGCCCGGACAGCCGCCGCTCCAACCTGCTCAGACCGGTCCGGACGGGCTGCGCGAGGTACTCGCCCAGGACGACGCCCGCGGCGAGTGCCAGTGCGATCGCCGCCGCCAGCATCAACGTCGGCAGGCCGCTCGTGCTGCGCTCGGCCGCCAGTTCGTAGAGCCCGCGGTAGGTCGTCAGGCCGGGCAGCAGCGGGACGAGACCGGACACGGCGACCACCAGCGGCGGCATCCGCAGCCGCCGGGAGACCACCCCGCCAGCGAAGCCGATCACCACGGCCGCGACGCCGGACGCGGAGATCGGGCTGGTGCCGGTGAGGGTGAGGGCGCCGTAGACGGCCGTGCCCGCGCCACCTGCCGCGGCGGCGACGAGCAGCGCGCGGGGCTTCGCGTAGCTGGCCAGTGCGAACAGGGCGGCACCCACGGCACCGGCGACCGCTTGGACCGGTAGTCGGAAAGCGTTGGGCGGCAACGGGTCCGCGAGCGGCGTGTACGCCATGCCGAGCGCGGTGGCGATGTTGAGCGCCAGCACAACGCCCGCGATCAGCCCCGCGGTCATCAGCGAGATCTCCATCGTGCGGCCCGCGGCGGTCACGTTGTAGCCGGTGATGGCGTCCTGCACGGTGGAAACGACCGACAAACCGGACAGCAGCACGGTGATCGCGGCCGCGACCAGGACCGTCGGCCTGCCCTCGATGACGTGGCTGGCCAACAGCGCCAGCGCCGCGCCCGTCGCCAGCGCCCCGCCGACCACCTGCTGGAAGAAGAACGGCAACGCCCGGCGGTTGAGCACCCGGCCGACCCGGTCCACCACGGCGGTGGTGATCGCGGCGAACGCGGCCATGTCGGCGGCACCACCGATGAGGACGGTCACCGCGGCCGCCATCCCGGCATAGGCCAGCGTGGCCACCCAGCGCGGGTACGGGTGCGGCGCGGTGGTGATCCGCTCCAACTCCGCCCGCGCCTCCTGCACGTCGACCCGGTGCGCGGTGATCTTCCCGACCAGCGTCTCGACGTCGGCCAACCGCGTGTAGTCCAGGCCGCGCGACCGCACCACCCGCAACGACGTGATCGGCGGCTCGTCGGTCCCGCGCTGGCAGGCCACGGTGATCGAGGTGAAGATGACGTCCACCTCGCAGTGCGGCAGCCCGTACGCCGCCGACACCGCGATGATCGTCGCCGTCGCGTCCGAGGCACCGGCACCCGAGGCCATCTGCACCTCACCGATGCGCAGCGCCAGGTCGAGCACCAAGTGGACGGTCCGCTCCTCGGGCAACCGCGGCCCCTGCACCGGCTGCTCCGCGGCGTGCCCGTTGGCGTGCCCGTTCCCGGACACCACCCCCCGACGCCACGGCACCCACCCGGCCCGCTGCGAGAACCGCGCCACCCCAACCCCCTCACCAGTCCCTGTCCACCGACCGTCGCCGATCATGAGCCGCCCCGCAACCGCGAGCCCCCACCGCCGTACCATTGCACCCGGCGCCCCCCGCGGCGCCACGCCGGCATAGCTCAATTGGCAGAGCACTCGCCTTGTAAGCGAAAGGTTGCGGGTTCAAGTCCCGCTGCCGGCTCCACCCCTGACCAGCCTGGCCTGTGATCGCCCTGTTCGGGGAGCCCCCACGCCGCCTGGAGTGGTGGTGTCGCGAGGTGTGGGCGGCGCCATACGGTGAATATGGGGTTGTGGTGTGGGTCGGTGTGACCTGGGCCCTGTTGCGGTGGGTGCGGGAGTGGTCACCGGTGTTGTCCCCCGGTTGGCTCGGGTAGGTGCGCGAACCGGTCCTGGGCTGCGACGATGGGGGTGTCGGCGGTGTTCCGCCGTCGCTCGGACCCGGGTGTGGGTTGGGTGATTGGTGGGGTTCGCGTGGGTGAGCCGGAGCAGCTGTTCAAGGTGATCTTCGATCTGCCGAAGCGGTCGCCGACGTGGCCGCCGTACGCCACCGAGGGGTTGTGGGCGGAGCGGGTCGGGGTGGACACGGTCCGGTTGCGCAACGTGCCGTTCTACGCGCGGGGGGTGGCGTTCCGGGACACCGTGCGGATCAAGGTGGACCTGGAGCGGGAGAAGCTGGTGTTCGTCGAGCGGGTCGCGGAGTCGGGGTACTCGACGGTGCGGCTGATCGTCGACGACGCGGCCGCGGCGGTGGTCGAGGCGGTGCTCGACGCGGCGGACTGCTGGTGGGAGATCGACAACACCGGGCTGCTGTGGGCGGTCGGGGTGCCGCCCGAGGTCGACTACGCGGCGTTGCGGGCCGAGTTGCTGCGGCTGCGCGCCGAGGCCGGGATCGAGCTGGAGGAGGGGGCCCTCGCGGTCGGCCACCGCAGGTCCGACCCCGCCTGATCGACCCCTGTCCGGCCGGAACGAGGTGTGCAACACGGGCCTGGGCTGCGACGATGTCGTCGTCGATGTGTCGAAGCTGTGGGGGGTGCCCGGTGACCGGGGAACCGACGATTCGGGCTGGGGCCGCAACCGATGTGGGCCTGGTCCGAGCGGCCAACGAGGACAACTACGTGGTGACCGCCGCCGTGTTCGCGGTGGCCGACGGGATGGGCGGGCACGCCGCGGGTGACGTGGCCAGCGGGTTGGCGGTGGCCGGGCTGGCGCAGCTGGGCACCGAGGGCGTGGTGCGCCCCGACGACGTGCGCAGGCACATCGTGCGGCTCAACGGCGACATCCTGGCCGCCGCGGAGCGCAACCCGGAGCAGTTCGGCATGGGCACCACCATCACCGGCCTGTGCCTGGTCGACTTCGCGGGCTCACCGCATTGGGTGGTGTTCAACGTCGGCGACTCCCGGGTCTACCGCTACGCCGAGCGCGAGCTGGTCCAGCTGACCGTCGACCACTCCGAGGTCACCGAGCTGGTCGCGGCCGGGAAGCTGAGCCCGGCCGAGGCCGCCACCGACCCCCGGCGCAACGTCGTGACGAGGGCGCTCGGGTCGCCGACCGCCCCGGAGCCCGACCTGCTGGTGTTCCCGCCGACCGAGGGCGACCGGTTCCTGGTCTGCTCCGACGGCCTCACCGGCGAACTGGACGACGACACCATCGCCGCCGTGCTCGGCGCCCAGCCCGACCCGAGGGACGCGGCCGCCTCCCTGGTGCGCGACGCGGTGGCCGCCGGTGGCCGGGACAACGTGACCGCTGTCGTCGTCGACCACGTCTCCGCCTCGACCACTGCCGCCACTGACGGTGAGACGGCGCCGAGATAGGCGCGATGAATGCGCGTCCAGGACGATGGGTAACGGTTACCGGACCGCCTACGGCGACCCGCGCCGAGGACCAACCGGTTGGATCTCGACAAGAGTCCGCCAACGTGGTCCACACCACCGCCGGTGTCGGAAATTCCCACTGTGGCCTCCGACACAGTGAACGAGCCCGCTCGGCGGCCCTGGGCGGCGATCACGCTCGGTACGGTAGCCCTCGTCGCGGTGGTCGGCTCGGCGCCGTTCGCCAGCGGCGGCTCCGCTCGGCGCACCTCGGGCCTGTCACGCTCCGGAACCGCTGCCCCGCCACGGTCGACATCCCGCCCCCGCGGGCAGCCGAGTTCGCCTCAGGGGAATAGGTCGTTCTGGCTGACGGCGATAGCGCATCCACGGCATACTCGCCACCCGGGTGTGGAGGCTGACCGGACAAACCTGCAACATTGTCGCCGCCCGACACGATACGGCCGGTTGACGGCTCGGGGACTCTGGCAGGGGACACGTGGGTTTTCTCAGGCGACACCGGACCGCCATCGCGTCCTCGGTCGTGCTCGCGATCGGCGCGACGGCTCTGGTCACGTACGCGTTGTCATCCACCGGTTACCCGGTGCGGCAGGTCGACCTCGACGACGGCGGGATCTGGGTCACCAGTGACCGCGACGGCCTGTTCGGCAGGCTCAACAAGCCCGCGGGCGCCCTGGACGCGGCTTTCTACCCCCCGGGCGGCACGCAGCAGGCCTACCAGCTCGACGTGCACCAGGACGGCTCCGCGGTCGCCGCGCGCGACTCGGCGACCGGCAGGCTCTTCCCCGTCGACGTCGCCCGCGCGGTCGCCTTACCCGAGCAGGGCTTATCCATCGCCGGGGACACCGAGCTCGCGCTGGCGGGCGGCACGCTCGCCGCGCTGGAGCCCAGGACCGGCCGGGTGTGGGCGACGAGGGTCGACACCCGCGACGGCATGACCAACCTCGGCACGCTCGACCCGGCCAACGCCCCGATCGCCACCGTCGACCAGGACGCCGCGCTCGCCGTCGCCCCGGACGGCACGGTGCGGGTGGTGTCCAAGAGCGGCAAGGTCGCCACGATCCGGGTCAGCCAGAACACCTTCGAGGAAGCCGACTACTCGAACCTGCCGCACGCGCTGTCCAACGTCCAGGTCACCTCGGTCGGCGGCGACCTGCTCGTGCTCGACACCGACACCGGCACGCTGGTGCTGCCGGACGGCAAGGACGTCACCATCGACGCCGACGAGACCACCCGGTTGCAGCAGCCCGGTCCCGGTTCGGACGCCGTCATCATCGCCACCCGGAAGTCGCTGATCGCCGTCTCCATCGCCGACGGCCGCACGACGCTGCTCTCCGACGCCGGTCGCGGCGCCCCGGCGGCCCCGGTGCGCTTGGGCGGGTGCGTCCACGCCGCGTGGGCGGGCACCCCGTCCGGCTACGTGCGCGCCTGCGGCGGCGACAAGGCGACCCCCGGCAACCTGCGCGACGAGAGCGCCCTGGTGAAGCCGGTGTTCCGGGTCAACCGCGGCTCGATCGTGCTCAACGACATCGCCACCGGCGCGGTCTGGGACCTCAGCACCCAGAAGAAGGTCGACAACTGGTCCGCGGTGAAGCCGCCGCCGGTGCAGAACCCCAGCGACAAGACCAAGGACGACAAGAACACCGACGCGGTCAAGGACAAGCCGCCGAAGGCCGTCGACGACACCCTGGGCGCCCGGCCGGGCCGCACGACCGTGCTGCACGTGCTGGACAACGACTCCGACCCGGCTGGCAACATCCTGTCCATCTCGGCGGTCACCGCCCCGGACAACCCCGCGGTGCGGCTGGCGATCGCGCCGGACGGCCAGACCGTGCAGGTCACCCTGCCGGAGTCCGCTGTGGACACCCGGTTCAAGTACACGATCGACGACGGCCAGGGCCTGAGCGCGACCGCGTCGGTCAACGTCGAGGGCCGCACCGTCGACGAGAACAAGCCGCCGGAGCTGCGCGCGGGCTTCAAGGCCACCGACTGGAGCGTGCCGTCGGCCGGGCTCGTGTCGATCCCGGCGATCGCCGACTGGCGCGACTTCGACGGTGACCCGATCGTGCTGGCGGGCGCGAAGGTCGCCGAGGGCTCGGTGACCACCACGCCAGCCGGGTTCGTCGACTTCACCGCGCCGCGCAAGGCGGGCCCGCAGGTGGTCGAGTACGAGGTGACCGACGGCCGGGGCGAGCAGGTCGT
Source organism: Actinokineospora globicatena (assembly GCF_024171945.1). Lineage (GTDB taxonomy): Bacteria > Actinomycetota > Actinomycetes > Mycobacteriales > Pseudonocardiaceae > Actinokineospora > Actinokineospora globicatena. Next base: position 591,823 of record NZ_JAMTCR010000002.1, on the reverse strand, counting down.
CGGCAAGGAGACCGTCACCGTGCAGGACCCGGCGGCGACCACCGCCGTCGCCGCGATCGCCCAGCCGGACGTGGTGCGCGGGCAGGTCGGCCAGCCGATCACCGTGCGGCCGCTGGAGAACGACCGCCCCGGCTCCGACCCGACCGACCCGGCCGCGCGGCTGCGGCTGGCCGGTGACCTCGCCGCCCCGCCGGGTGCCGCCGTGGTCACCGACATCAAGACCGGCCTGGTCACCGTCACCGTCGCCCGGCCGGGCACGGTGTTCCTGGAGTACTCGGCCGCCTTCGGCAACGCCCCGTTCGCCACCGGCGGCATCCGGGTGGACGCCACCGCCGCGCCCGCCACGCCGCTGCCGCCGGTCGCCGTGCCCGACAGCGCCGTGGTCCGCGCGCAGCTGCCGACGCTGGTCGACGTGCTGGCCAACGACGTGGACCCGTCCGGGTCGCTGCTGGTCGTGCAGACCGCCGAGTCGGTCGTCGAGGACCAGATCAAGGTCGCCATCGTCAAGGGCCGCTGGCTGCGGATCACCGCGCTGACCCCGACGCTGAGCCCGAACCCGCAGGTCGTGCGCTACACCGTGACCAACGGGCTGACCGGCGCGGTCACCGGTGAGGTCACCGTGACCCAGCTCGGCCCGCCGCAGGACGACACCCCGGTGCCCAAGGACGACCACGCCGTGGTCCGCGCCGGTGACTCGGTCGCGATCCCGGTGCTGGACAACGACACCACCCCCGGTGGGTCGCCGATCTCGTTGCAGGCCAACGTGGAGGGCGCGCCCGCGCGCGGGCAGCTCTCGGTCACCGGCATCACCGACCCGGACACCCAGGTCGGCAAGGCGTACGTGACCGGCAGCCTGGTCCGCTACGTCCCACCGGCCACAGTGGACGCCCCGGTCAAGGTCGTGGTGTCCTACGTCGCTGTTAACCCCAACGGCGACCAGGCCGTCGGGCAGGCGCACGTCACCGTCACCCCGGCGCCGACCCCGCAGTCGCCCAACCAGCCGCCCGCCCCGCAGCCGGTGGAGGCCAGGGCGAGCGCTGGCGACACCATCAAGATCGTCATCCCGACCAGCGGCCTCGACCCCGACGGTGACTCGGTGTCGGTCACCGGCATCGGCTCGGCGGCCGGGCTCGGCCGGATCATCGCCATGGGCGCCACCTCGATCACCTACCAGGCGTACCCGTCGAGCGCGGGCACCGACACCTTCAAGTACCTGGTCACCGACCCGTTCGGCAAGACGAGCGAGTCCGACATCCGGGTGGCCATCACCCCGCCCGGCGACCCGCAGCCCGCGATCGCGGTCGACGACGTGGTCACCTCCGCGCCCGGGGTGCGGCTGGCCATCGACGTGATGGGCAACGACCTGCGCGCCCCCGGTGACACCACCCAGGTGGAGCCGCTCAAGGAGCGCAACCCGAACCTGCCAGCCGACGTGTCGCTCAACGCCGACGGGCTGATCGAGCTGACCTCGCCGGACCTCAGCGGCAAGCCGCTGATCGTGGTCTACAGCGTCATCGGCGGCTTCGGCGAGCCGTCGATCGCGACGCTGACGGTGCGCAGCCAGAAGGACTACAACATGCCGCCCATCGCGGGCGACACCTACGCCGAGCCGCGCCCCGGCGCCGACACCGTCGAGGTCGACGTGCTCGCCGCCGCCGGTGACGTCGACGGCGGGTCCGAGGGCCTGACCATCACGAAGGTGTTCGACAGCAAGGCGAGCGAGTCCGGCGGCAAGATCACCATGCCGGTGCTCGACCAGCCGCGCACCGTGGCCTACGAGCTCAAGGACAGCGGTGGCGCCACCGCGCTCGGGCTCATCCACGTGCCCGCCAGCGGCGGCGGCGCCCCGTACGGCAAGCCGGGGCAGAGCATCGAGGTGCCGATCGACGGCAGCAAGACCGTCTCCATCGCCGACTTCGTGGTCGACCCGGCCGCCAAGCCGGTGAAGCTGACCCTGTCCGACCGGATTTTCGCCTCGCCGTCGATCGGCCTGCAGGTGCGCAACGAGGGCGAGCAGTCGCTGGTGCTCACCGCGGTTCCCGGCTACAACGGCCCGGCCGCGATCACCTTCGAGGTCACCAACGGCCCCAGCGTCACCGAGGGCCAGACCGCGTACATCACCGTGCCGGTGCAGATCGGGCCGGACGTGCCGATCCTGCGCTGCCCGAGCGGCACCATCACGCTCATCGCAGGCGGCACCACGATCGGCATGGACATCACCTCGGTCTGCCACGTGTGGACCGCCAAGCCGGGCGCGGCGGTCGACCTGAAGTACACCGCCCGCTGGAAGACCGACGCCCAGGGCGTCGACGTCGAGGGCTCCGGCTCGCGCACCATCCGTCTCACCGCCTCCGGTGCGGCCAGGCCGGGTGCCAACGGTGTGCTCGAGGTCGGCGTGGAGGGCTCACCCGCCCCGGCGACGCCGTTCGCGGTCCGCGTCATCGCCGCGCCCGCGCCGTCGGTGTCGCCGGTGGCCGTGGACGGCATCAAGGCGGGGGAGACCGCGGAGGTCAACCTCGCCCAGTACGTCCGGTCCCGGCTGCGCGACCCGGTGATCTCGGTGGTGTCGGTGCGCCAGATCGACGGCATGTCGGCCAGTTCGAGCTCGTCGGGCGCGTCCGTGCGGATCACGCCGGGCAGCGAGTCGCACGGCACGATGTCCTTCGAGGTCACCGTTTCCGACGTGGCCGACACCAGCCGCAACGACCGCAAGGTCCCCGGCCGGATCACCCTGCGCGTGCTGGGCGTGCCGGACGCGCCGAGCATCCCGATCCCCGGTCGCACCACGCTGAGCAAGGTCGTGGAGCTGGCCTGGGGCACCCCGGCCAACAACGGCGCGCCGATCGAGGGCTACGAGGTCGCTTGGGACGGCGGGTCGCAGAACTGCGCCGCGTCGCCGTGCTCGATCTCCGGGCTCACCAACGGCCGCGCGTACTCGTTCACCGTCCGGGCGCGCAACCTGGTCGGCTGGAGCAAGCCGAGCCCGTCGTCGTCGACGTCCACACCGGACGAGGTACCCGGCGCGGTCGGTGGCCTGGCCGCCGCCCAGCCGCGCGACGGCGGCGTGACGCTGACCTGGACCCCCGCCCGCAACGAGGGCAGTGAGATCCAGCGGCACGAGATCAGCTGGACCGGTGGCGGCCGGATGACGGTGCCCGGTGGCGCGACCACCGCCACGCCGTCCAATTTGGACAACGACACCCTCTACACCTTCACCGTCATCGCGGTGAACGCGCACGGCCCCGGCCCGGCGGCGACCACGACCGCGCAGTCGGCCGGTTCACCGAACCGACCGCCCGCGCCGACGCTCACCGTGGTCCAGTCCACCGACTCCCGGCGCAGTGCGGTGCGGGTGTCGTGGCCGCCGGTCAACGCCAACGGACCCGGCCCGGTGACCTACTCGGTCACCCGCACCGGCGGCGGTGGCGACAAGGTCGTCTGCGAGAACGTCCGCAACCTCAGCTGCGCCGACGACGGCATCACCAACGACGGCACCGTCTACACCTACTTCCTCACCGCGACCAACTCCGGACCGGGCGACGGCCACACCTCGCCGCCCAGCCCGGGCGCGGAGATGGAGGCCAGCGCGAAGCCCGACGCGTTCGGCAACTCGTACAAGGCGGAGGCCACCGGGGTCGACGGCCAGGCGAAGATCAGCTTCGACGCGCCCGCCTCGCACGGTCGGTCCAACACGGTCACCTGCACCTGGGGCGGCGGCACCAGCTGCGGCACCTGGGAGTACCCGGTCGACGGCAAGGACAACAACGAGTACACGATCAACGGGCTGCCCAACGGCCAGCAGGTCGGCATCACCCTGCGGACCTGCAACGGCAGCGGTGGCAACGACGCGTGCAACGCGCCCGCCGTCGAGCAGGTGACCGCGTACGGCCCGATGAAGGACCTGGTGATCTCCACGACCGCGGTCGAGGACAAGGTCGAGTACAAGGTCACCGTCAACCCCAACGGCAAGCCCGCCCAGGTGCGGATCCAGACCGACAAGGGGAACGGCAACCAGAACCTGACCACCCAGGTCGGCGTGTGGGACCACGAGGACACCCTGACCATCGGCTACGCCACCACGGTCAAGATCACCGTGACGGTCACCAGCCAGGGCAGGCCGACGCTCACCAAGGAGGCGACGCAGGCGACCGGGCCCGAGCCGCCCGCACCGGTGGTCGCGGTGTCCAAGGGCGCGGCCTGCAGCGGGGCGACCTGCAGCAGCACCAAGCCCGCGGCGTGCACCGACGCCAGCTGCGCCTTCATCAAGGTGAAGGTGGAGAACTTCCGCGGCAACACCATCACCTGCTCGTTCACCGCGCAGACCGCGGGCTACACCTTCGTCAACGAGACCTTCACCTCGGGCGAGGAGCGCCAGACCCGCAACTACTACGGCTCCCCGGGGACCACGGTGACGGTCTCCTGCCGGTCGTCCGGGTCACCGAGCACCACCGGGACGATCACGTGGTGACCGCTCCCCGCCAGCACACGCTCAGGCAGCACCCGCTCATGCGGTACACAGAGGACAGGAACGGGCAATGACAGCCACTCCGGAGCAGGCGCAGCTGTTCGCGCAGACCTTCGACCGGTTGGTCGCCAACGTGAGCGTGGCGATCGTGGGCAAGGAGCACACCGTGCGCCTGGCCCTCACCTGCCTGCTCTCCGAGGGGCACCTCCTGCTGGAGGACTACCCGGGGACCGGCAAGACGATGCTGGCCAAGGCGCTGTCGCGGTCGGTGCAGGGCACCAACTCGCGGATCCAGTTCACGCCGGACCTGCTGCCCTCCGACGTCACCGGTGTGACGATCTACGACCAGCGCAAGCAGGAGTTCGAGTTCCACCGCGGCCCGGTGTTCCACTCGATCGTGCTGGCCGACGAGATCAACCGCGCCTCGCCCAAGACCCAGTCGGCGCTGCTGGAGGTCATGGAGGAGGGCCGGGTCACCGTCGACGGCGTCGGCCACGAGGTCGGCAAGCCGTTCATGGTGATCGCCACCCAGAACCCGATCGAGCAGGCGGGCACCTACCGGCTGCCCGAGGCGCAGCTCGACCGGTTCCTGATGAAGACCAGCATCGGCTACCCCGACCACACCGCGACCGTCGCGCTGCTGTCCGCCGCGTCGGTCCGCGACCGGTCGGTCAACGTGCAGCCGGTCATCTCCTCGCAGGTCGTGTCCCAGCTGGCCGCGACCGCCGACCGGGTGCACGTCGACGCCGCCGTGCTGTCCTACGTCACCCGCATCGCCGAGGCGTCCCGCGAGCACGAGCACGTGCGCCTGGGTGTCTCGGTCCGCGGCTGCCTCGCCTACGTGCGGTGCGCCAAGACCTGGGCGATGACCAAGGGCCGCAACTTCGTCACCCCCGAGGACGTCAAGGAGCTGGCGCTGCCGGTGCTGGGGCACCGCGTGCTGCTCAACGCCCAGGCCCAGTTCGACGGCGTCTCGGTGACCGACGTGGTCGAGAAGCTGCTCGCCGACGTCGCACCGCCCGTCGCCAGGGGTTAGGCCGTGGACGGCCTTGCGGAGGCGCTCCGCGCGGTGACGCCGATGGGCGTGGTGGTCGCCGTCTGCTCGGTCCTGTCCTGGATCGCGGGCGGCGTGCTCGGCTGGACCGAGCTGGTCGTCGCCGGGGTCGCCGGGGTGCTGGTCTTCCTGGCCTGCCTGAGCTGGGCCGTGGGCCGCAACCTGCTCGCGGTGCGGTTCACCCTGGACAAGGAGCGGGTCGTGCGCGGCAAGCCCGCGACCTGCGTCGTCGAGGTGGCGGGCAAGCGCGCGGGTGGTCGGCTGCTGGCGATGGAGCTCGAGCTGTCGGTGGACGACGAGGTGCACGTGGTCGAGGTCCCCGGGCTGGTGTCCGGGCAGGTGCACAGCGAGTTCTTCCCGATCCCGACCGACCGGCGCGGTGTCGTCGAGGTCGGTCCTGCGGTGACCGTGCGCGGCGACCCGCTCGGCGTGCTGCGCCGCGCGGTCGAGTGGGGCGGCACCCGCGAGCTGTTCGTGCACCCGGTCACCGTGGCGCTCGGCCCGCTGGGCGCGGGCATGCTGCGCGACCTGGAGGGCTACACCACCACCGACCTGTCCACCAGCGACCTGGCGTTCCACACGCTGCGCGAGTTCGCCCCCGGTGACGACCGCAGGCACATCCACTGGCGCTCGTCGGCCAAGCTCGCCGCCTCGGGGTCCGACGGCAAGTTCCTGGTCCGGCAGTACCTGGACACCCGCCGGGCGCGGCTGGTGGTCGCCGTCGACGGCGACCGCGCCGCCTACACCAGCGACGAGGACTTCGAGACCGCGATCTCGGTCGCGGGCTCGCTCGCGCTGCGCGCGGTGCAGGACGAGCTGGACCTCACCCTGTTCGCAGGCGGCCAGGTCGTGCTCGACGCCAACGCGCAGTCCTCTTTGGACGGGCTGGCCCGGGTCAAGCCGGTCAGCATGGGCCTCGACGACCTGACCACCCGCGCCGCCCAGCTCGCCCCCGACGCCACCGTCGTCGTGGTGGTGGCGGGCGCGGCGCGCACCTTCCCCGAGCTGCTGCGCGCCTGCGGGCAGTTCCCGTCGGACATCCGCCGCGCCGCGATCACCGTGTCGTCCGAGGGGACCGCGGGGATCACCGAGAACGTCGGACTCACCGTCGCGACCGTGCGCGACCTGGACGATCTGCGGGCCGTGCTCGCTGGAGGGCCGCTGGCATGACCAGTTCGACCGCTACCCGGCCCTCGTTGTTACCGACCCGCGCCGACTTGGCCGACGCCGCCTACCTGTCGGTGCTGTTCACCGTGGCCCTGGTCGGGTTCACCACCAGCTACACCGGTTGGTCGTTCCTGTGGACCGGGTTGGCCGGGCTGGGGCTCGGCCTGCTGGTCGGGCACGTGGCCAACGTGCTCAAGCAGCCGCTGATCACCGTGGTGGCGCTGACCGTCGCGGTGTTCTTCCTGCTCGGCGGCGCCGTGGTGGTGCGCGAGCGGGCGGTCGCCGGTTTCCTGCCCGGACCCGACGCGCTCGGCGCCCTCGCCCGGTCCAGTGTGGACAGCTGGAAGCAGCTGCTGACCACGCTGCCGCCGGTCGACAGCGGCCCGCTGCTGGTCATCCCGTACATCCTCGGCCTGGTCTGCGGTGCCGCCGGGTTCACGCTGGCCAGGCGGGTGCGCGTGAGCGCGGCCCCGGTCGCGGCGCCCGCGCTGGTGATGATCGTGGTCATCCTGCTCGGCACCACGACACCGGTGCTGCCGACGGTGCTCGGCGGGCTGTTCGCCGCGATCACCCTCGGCTGGATCTCGGTGCGGGCCCGGCGTCGGCGCCGCCAGCTGCGCGACGGCGCTCGGCGAGCGACCCGGGTGCTGTCCGCTGCCGGGCTCGTCGGCGTGATCGCCGCCATCACCGTGCTGGCTGGTCCGGTCCTGCCCGGCGCCGGTGGCGACCGGACGGTGCTGCGGGAGTACATCACCCCGCCGTTCGACCTCAACGCCTACGCCAGCCCGCTGGTCGGGTTCCGCAAGTACACCAAGGATGCCAACCAGCTCCACGACCAGACGCTGTTCACCGTCACCGGCCTGCCCGAGGGCGGCCTGGTGCGCATCGCCACGCTCGACGACTACACCGGCACGGTGTGGGGCGCGGGCGGCGGCAGCGCGGAGACCGTGCCCGGCCAGCCCAAGTACGGCTTCCAGCGGGTCGGGTCCCGCATCCCGGCCGCCGCCTCCGGCGACCGGACCACCGTCGAGATCGAGATCGGCGCGGCCTACGCGACCGCCGACGACGTGAACGCCTGGCTGCCGACCCCCGGCGAGCCGACCGCGATCCGCTTCGCCGGTGACACCGCGGCCGGTCACGCCGACAGCTTCCGCTACAACCTGGCCACCACCTCCGGCATCGTGGCCGACCGGCTGCGCACCGGCGACCGGTACACGGTGGACACCATCGTCGACACCGTCGAGGTGCCCGCCGACCCGCAGCCCTTCGGCCGCCCCGCGCTGGAGCAGTCGGCCTACCAGTTCGTCTCGGCCAAGACCGGGACCTGGGCGGGCAAGGCGACCGACCTCGGCGGCAAGCTCAAGGCGGTCGCGAGCTACCTGCGCGACAACGGCGCCTACAGCGACGGCGGGCCGGGGGAGACCGAGTACCTGCCCGGCCACAGCGTCGGCAGGCTCACCAGCTTCCTCAACGCCCAGCGCCCGGTCGGCGACGACGAGCAGTACGCGGCGGTCTTCGCGCTGGTGGCCAACCAGCTCGGCATGCCTGCCAGGGTGGTGCTCGGCGCCAAGCCGGGCGCCGATGGCGTGGTGCGCGGCGAACACGTGCAGGCCTGGGTGGAGATCCACCTCACCGACGGCCGGTGGGCCAAGGTGATGAACACCGAGTTCATGCCGGACCGCTCCAAGAAGCCGGACAAGATCCCGCCGGAGCAGTTCGAGAACACCGAGGCGTCGATCGTGCCGCCGCCCAACACCGTGCACCCGCCGAGCTCGCTGACCGACGCCAGCCGGGTCGACCCGAACGTCGGGCGCTCCGCCTCGGCCAAGGACGGCGAGGGCTGGGAGATCCCCGGCTACCTGCTCACCATCATCACCTGGGCCGGTCCGCCGATCGGGCTGATCGCGCTGGTCTGCACGGTGATCATCGGTGGCAAGGCGCTGCGCAGGCGCAGGCGCCGCCGGTTGGGCGAACCGGCCACCCGGGTCGCCTCCGGTTGGCAGGAGGTCATGGACCGGGCGCGCGACCTCGGCACCGCCGTCCCGGTCGGGCTGACCCGGCCGGAGCAGGCGACCGTCCTGGGCGACGAGGGCGTGCTGCGGTTGGCCCGCGCGGCCGACGCGACGGTGTTCGGCCCGATCGACCCGAACGACGCGTCGGCGACCCGGTTCTGGGCCTCGGTCGACGAGGTCCGCAAGCAGCTCGGCGCGGGCGTCGGCCGGTTCCGCAGGCTCAAGGCGGCGCTCAACCTGAGCACCCTGCGGGTCCGCGGGTCCTGAGTTCTCCACAGGAACCGCGTCCGTCCACAGGTCTCGACCCCAGTTCATCCCCAGCTGGGGATGACGCTGTGTACAGATCGACTTCGGATGGCGGCTTGACAGCGCGGTCCCCAGCCGCAATAAACCGCGCGCCGGTGGATAGGCCTTACACTTAGGTAAGCCTTACCTATCGGGGGTACCGTGCGCACCTGCTCGACCACGCCTGCGGAGTTGATCTCCGCTGCTCAGGAGGACTACTTCTTCCTGGCCACACCCGGCCGCTGGTGGTTCACCACCGGCTGCCTCGCCCAGGTCGTCGTCGACCGCGACGCTGTGCACCTGTGGACACCCGACGGCGACGACGTCGAGCCGTGGGTGGACCCGCTGCGCCAGGTGGTCGACCTGCTGCACGGCGCGGCCCCCGCGGACTGGCACGCCTTCGGTTGGGCGGCACCGGAACTGCGGCACGCCATCGCGGGCCGACCCGACCTCGTCGGGGGTGATCAGCCGCTGCTGCACCTGGTCGTGCCGCGGCACATGGCCGACATCACACCGTCACGGTCCGTCGCCGACACCGTGCCGGTGGCGGCGTTCCGCATCGGGGCCACCGAGTTCGCGGTGCCGGACGGTCACCACGTGTCGACCGGGTTCGCCAGTGTCCCGAGCCTGCTCGGCGCGGCCGCGGACGTGGTGTTGGCCCTGGACTCTCGAACCGAGCTGGCCGACGTGATAAGGATAGGCTAAGCAAAGTTCAGCGGAGGTGGATGACCCATGCGGGTCGTGATGTTCGGTTTCCAGACCTGGGGGCACCGCACCCTTGAGGCGCTGCTGGCGTCGCACCACGACGTCGTCGCGGTGGTCACGCACCCGCCGGGCGAGGGCGTCTACGAGAAGGTCTGGAGCGACTCGGTCGCCGAGCTCGCCGAGGCCAACGGCGTCGAGGTCATCGTCCGCGAGCGCCCCGACGACGACGAGCTGTTCGAGCGGCTCACCGAGCTGGACCCGGACGTCGTCGTCGCCACCAACTGGCGCACCTGGATCCCGCCGCGGATCTTCGGCCTGCCCAAGCGCGGCACCCTCAACGTGCACGACTCGCTGCTGCCCGCCTACGCGGGCTTCTCCCCGCTGATCTGGGCGCTGATCAACGACGAGCCCGAGGTCGGCGTCACCGCGCACATGATGGACGACACGCTCGACGCCGGTCCGATCGTGCTGCAGCGCGCGGTCCCGGTCGGCCCGCGCGACACCTCGGCCGACCTGTTCGCCAAGACCCTGGCGCTGTTCGGGCCGATCACCGTCGACGGCCTCGCCGAGATCGAGGCGGGCCGCACCGACTTCGCCGTGCAGGACCGCACCAACGCCAGCTTCTTCCACAAGCGCGCCGAGGAGGACCTGCGGGTCGACTGGACCTGGTCGGCCCAGGAGCTCGACCGGTTGGTGCGCGCCCAGTCCGCGCCGTACCCGAGCGCGTTCTGCTTCCACCGCGGCAAGCGGCTGGAGATCGTCGCGGCCCGGGTGTCCGAGGCCAAGTACGGCGGCACCCCCGGTCGGATCTTCTACCGCGAGGGCGACGGCGTGGCGATCGTGGCCGGTCCCGAGGCGCGCCGCGGCCGCAACCACGCGCTGCTGGTCACCCGGGTCCGCACCGCCGACGGCACCGAACTGGCCGCGCACGACTACTTCAAGCACATGGGTGGATACCTCACCTCGCGACCCTGAGCCCGTCGACGGCCACCGGCACCCCGCCGGTGGCCGTCCCACCGCCGAGGGAGGCCGCACCCGATGAACACCCTGGAAGCGCAGGCGAGACCGGTCCGGGTCGCCAGGCCGCAGCTGCGCAGGCTGCTCCCCGCCGACCTCACGGCGGCCCTGCTCACCGACGTCCCCGACTTCTACGCCACCGACACCGCCGACGTCCTGCGGGCCGCGCTCGTGGTCGCCGTCGGCGAGCAGGGGACTGTCCAGGCGCGTGGCGGGCTGGCGGGCACCGTCCGCAGGCTCACCGCCGCGACCGACCCGTCCCCGATCGGCTTCCACTACCTGGCGGGCGATCCCGACCTGACCAACGTCGTGGACGTCGTCGTCGAACTGGTGGACGGGCAGGTCATGTCCACGTGGTCGTGGCGGGCGGAGCTGCGCACGGAACGCGCCGTCGTCCAGCTCTCGCGCGCGTGGTCCGACGCGTTGACCGCGCTGGTCGCGCAGGCCCGCACGATCAGTCCGATCCCGACCGAGCTGGACCAGGAGTGCGACAGCATCTCGGTGGACTTACCGGGCTCGGTCAGCCCTGACGCCATGCGCAAGGCGATCGACGCTGTCACGTGCCGGTACCCGTACCTCGCCACCGGTAGACGCGTTGTCAACGGTGCTGTGTTCGCCGTCCAGGGCGCGGGCATGTCGTTGCGCTGCACTGACGAGGACGACTTCCACCCGGCCTGGACGCCCATGGTCCAGTTCGAACTCACCCGCGTCGGCGCCGCCCGCACCCGGCTCACCATCGCGGCGAACCCGCTGCTCGTCGGCGACCTGCCCGGCCTGGTCCGGGAGCTGCGTGCCGAGCTGGCGGGAGATCCAGACCACGTCTCGCCGCGGGCCATGGACTCCGCATCGCTCGGTAATTAGGTTAGCCTTACCTCTGATCCGGGGTGGATCGTGTTCGTCGACGAAGGGACCGCGGTGACCAGCGACGCTCAGCCGCACGAGGTGCGCGATGTGGTCGGGATCGGCTTCGGGCCGTCCAACCTGGCGCTGGCCATCGCCGTGCACGAGCACAACCGGCGCCACCCCGAGCAGCGGGTCGACGCGCTGTTCCTGGAGAGGCAGCCCGCCTTCGGCTGGCACCGGGGCATGCTGATCGACGACGCGACCATGCAGGTGTCCTTCCTCAAGGACCTGGTCACCATGCGCGACCCGGCCAGCGACTTCAGCTTCCTGTGCTACCTGCGCGACCGGGACCGGCTGGCCGAGTTCATCAACCACAAGACGATGTTCCCGCTGCGCACCGAGTTCCACGACTACTTCGAGTGGGCGGCGGCCAGGGTCGACGACCAGGTCCGCTACGGCGCCGAGGTGGTCTCGGTGCGCCCGGTCGAGGTCGACGGCGAGGTCACCCACTTCGACGTGATCGCCAAGGACGCCGAGGGCCTGATCAGCACGGTCCGCGCGCGCAACGTCGTCGTCGCGACCGGCCTGCGGCCCAAGCTGCCCGCGGACGCGGTGGCCTCCGACCGGGTCTGGCACAACATCGAGCTGATGCACCGCGTCGGCGCCCTGGCCAAGACCGAGCCGCACCGGGTGCTGGTGGTCGGGTCCGGGCAGAGCGGCGCGGAGACCGTCGCCGAGCTGCACTCGGCGCTGCCCAACACGCAGGTGTGCGCGGTGTTCGCCCGCTACGGCTACGCCCCCGCCGACGACAGCCCGTTCGCGAACCGGATCTTCGACCCGCGCGCGGTCGACCACTTCCACTCGGCCTCGGCCGAGGTCAAGCAGATGCTGCTGGACTACCACCGGAACACGAACTACTCCGTGGTGGACATGGACCTCATCGAGGAGCTCTACCGCCGCGAGTACCGGGAGAAGGTCACCGGCCGCAAGCGCCTGGACATCCGCATCGCCTCCCGCGTCACCTACACCCGCGAGACCGACGAAGCCGTCTACGCGACCGTGGAGTTCTTACCGACCGGCGAGACCGAGGTTCTTGAGTGCGACGCGGTCGTTTACGCCACCGGCTTCCGTCAGGGTGACCTGTTCGACCTCCTCGGCCGCGCTGCCGCTGTGTGCGAGCGCGACGAGGCAGGCCTACCGATCGTCGGGCGGGACTACCGGGTCAGCACCGCTGCCAACGTGACGGCTGGTGTTTACCTCCAGGGCGCCGAGCACAGCCACGGTCTCACCGCGACACTCCTGTCGACCACGGCCGTCCGGGTCGGCGAGATCCTGGACTCGATCGTCAACGGCAGCCCCGAGGTGACCCCGGTCGAGCAGGTCGCCGTGCCGGAGCGCGTCGCGGTCAGCTGACCCGGCGGTCCACGACCGCCGGTCTGTCGGCCGGGGTGGGTACTTTGGTGCCATGGCAACACTGGTGACCTTCCACGCCCACCCCGACGACGAGTGCATCAACTGCGGTGGCGTCATGCGCAAAGCCGCCGACGAGGGCCACCGCGTCGTCCTCGTGGTGGCGACCAGGGGCGAGCTCGGCGAGGTCGAGGACGGGTTCCTGGCCCCCGGCGAGGACCTGACCACCCGCCGGGTCGCCGAGACGCACGCGGCCGCCGAGATCCTCGGTGTGTCCCGTGTGGAGTTCCTCGGCTACACCGACTCCGGGATGATGGGCGAGCCGTCCAACGACACCCCGGGCACCTTCTGGACCGCGTCGGTCGACGAGGCGGCCGAGCGCCTGGCCAAGATCCTCGTCGAGGAGTCGGCCGACGTGCTGACCACCTACGACGACAACGGCGGCTACGGCCACCCCGACCACATCCAGGTGCACCGGGTCGGCCGCCGCGCCGCCGAGCTGGCCGGGACCGCCCGGGTGTACCAGGCGACCGCGAACCGCGACGACGTCCGCAAGCACATGGGCGCCGCCGCGGCCGCTGACGCCGAGGCAGCCGCCGCGCAGGGCATCGAGGCGCCCGAGTCGTTCGGCCCGCCGGAGGAGTGGGAGATCGGCAAGCCGCTGGAGGAGCTGACCGCCCGCGTGGACGTGCGGGCGTATGTGGCGGCCAAGCGGGCCGCGATGCGCGCGCACGCCAGCCAGATCTCCGAGGAGAGCTTCTTCCTGTCCATGCCGGACCCGGTCTTCGCCGAGGCGTTCGGCGTGGAGTGGTTCATCCGCGAGGGGGCAGGCCCGGGGATCACCGAGACCGACATCATGGCCGGGCTCTGAGGCCCACCATCGGGTGACGAGGCTGGTACTGGCCCGCCGGGGCGGCTTACCTTGCCGAGCGTGTCCGCAGCCTTCGACGACATGGTCCGCCGGGCCTCGGCGGGGCAGCCGGGTGCGCTCGCGGTGCTGCGCGCCGAGCTGATGGCCCAGCCGCGGGCCTGGCTGGTCGACCAGCTGCTGGCCACCGTGGCCCCGTCCAGCGGGTACCGGCCCACCCAGGTCGAGCTCGACGAGCAGCGGCTGGTCGAGCACACCGCCCGGTTCGGCGCCTGGGACACCAGCGCCTGCCTGGTCGGGCCGCCGCCACCGGCCGGGCAGCTGATCGACCGCGACCAGCGCACCGCGCACGGCGAGGCGCTGCTCGTCGAGGCCAAGGACCTGCTGCACACGCTGCTGACCGGGCCGACCGGGCTGTCCCCGATCCGCCGCGCCCGGCTCACCCTGACGCTGCCCGACCAGGTCGTCGCCGTGTTCGGCTTCTTGCGCGGCACGATCACCAGGACCCCGGTCGGCGGCGGCCAGACCGCGCTGCTCGTCGACTACCCCGAAGTGGCCGCCGACCTGGTCGGGGACGCCGTGGTGGCCGCGCTGCGGGTGGTCAACGGGCTGGAGCTCAACGAGGCCGTGCTCTACGCGCGGCGCGCCGACGTGGACGCCAGCACGCTGATCTGAGCGAGAATCACCCGGTAGCGCCCCCGCGACCCGAGGAGTCCCATGCCGTTCCCAGCCGCGCCCTACCGCGCCGAGGAGAGCCGCTACGACCGCGCCGACTACCGCAGGTCCGGGCGCAGTGGCCTGCGGCTGCCGCCGGTCTCGCTCGGCCTGTGGCACAACTTCGGCGGCGACCGACCGCTCGACACCGGCCGCGCCATCCTGCGCCGCGCGTTCGACCTCGGTGTCACCCACTTCGACCTGGCCAACAACTACGGCCCGCCCTACGGCAGCGCGGAGGAGAACTTCGGCCGCGTGCTGGCCACCGACTTCAAGCCCTACCGCGACGAGATCGTGGTCTCCACCAAGGCGGGCTACGACATGTGGCCGGGTCCGTACGGGGAGTGGGGTTCCCGCAAGTATGTGCTGTCCTCTTTGGACCAGTCGCTGACCAGGCTCGGCCTCGACTACGTCGACATCTTCTACTCGCACCGCTTCGACCCGGACACGCCGCTGGAGGAGACCATCGGCGCGCTGGTCACGGCGGTGCAGCAGGGCAAGGCGCTCTACGTCGGGGTGTCGTCGTACTCCCCGGCGGCGACCAGGCAGGCCGCGCAGATCCTGCGCGCCGCCAACGTCCCGCTGCTGATCCACCAGCCGTCGTACTCGCTGCTCAACCGGTGGATCGAGCCCGAGCTGCTCGACACGCTCGACGAGCTGGGCGCGGGCTGCATCGCGTTCTCCCCGCTCGGGCAGGGCCTGCTCACCGACCGGTACCTCGACGGCATCCCCGAGGGGTCCCGGGCCAGCCGCGACTCGTCGCTGTCGCCCGAGCTGATCTCCGAGGAGAACCTGGCCAGGGTGCGCGGGCTCAACCAGGTCGCCCGCGAGCGCGGCCAGACGTTGGCCCAGCTCTCGATCGCGTGGGTGCTGCGCGACCGGCGGGTCACCTCGGCGCTCATCGGCGCCAGCTCGGTCGCCCAGCTGGAGGCCAACCTGGCCGCCGTCGACGCGCCCCCGTTCACCGACACCGAACTGGCCGAGATCGACAGGTACGCGGTGGATTCCGGGATCGACCTGTGGGCGCAGTCGCGCGAGGCGGGCTGATCCTTAACACGGTCGCGGTGCGGAGGACAACGCCGGTGTTGTCCTCCTCACCGGTGATCCTCCGAAACCCAAGGTGACGGGCGGGGTGCTGGTTCTCCCCGTCCACAACCGTCGAAACATCGCTGTTACGTTCCCTGGGTATGTCCGGGGAAACGCACGACGTGGTGATCGCCGAGCCGTCCACAGAGGACGGCTCCGAGCTGTGGCGGATCGCCCGCGACTCGCGCACGCTCGACCTGAACTCCTCCTACGCCTACCTGCTCTGGTGCCGCGACTTCGCCGACACCTCCGCCGTCGCCACCGTCGACGGCCGACCGGTCGGCTTCGTGATCGGTTTCGTCCGGCCGAGTGAGCCGGACACCGTTGTGGTGTGGCAGATCGCCGTCGACAGCGGCCAGCGCGGCAAGGGCCTCGCGGGCAGGCTGCTCGACCACCTGCTCGACCGGCTCGCGCCGCGCGGTGTGCGGCACCTGGAGACCACCATCACCGCTGACAACGCCGCGTCCATCGCGTTGTTCGGCGCACTGGCCCGGCGGCGGGGGACGCGGATGCGCCAGGCCGACCTGTTCGCCGCCGACCACTTCCCCGACGACCACGCCGCGGAGGACCTGTACCGCATCGGTCCGTTCGCCCCGGCTGCCGTCGCCGTCGGGGTCTGACCCGCGTCCCACTGGCCCGTTCGCCCTACTTTCCCGCTGGGGAGGGAGATTTCACGATGAGTGTGTTCGAAACCCTCGAGTCCGAGGTCCGCAGCTACAGCCGCGGGTGGCCGGTCGTGTTCGACCGCGCGGTCGGCAGCCACCTCTACGACGAGTCTGGCAAGTCCTATGTGGACTTCTTTGCGGGCGCGGGCGCGTTGAACTACGGCCACAACAACCCGGTGCTCAAACAGGCCGTCGTCGACTACATCATGCGCGACGGCGTGACCCACGCGCTGGACATGAACACCGTGGCCAAGCGCGACTTCCTGGAGTCCTTCCGCGACGTCGTGCTCGGTCCGCGCGAGCTGGACTACAAGGTGATGTTCCCCGGCCCCGCGGGCGCGAACGCGGTCGAGGCGGCGCTGAAGCTGGCCCGCAAGGTCACCGGCCGCCAGTCGGTGGTCAACTTCACCAACGCCTTCCACGGCATGACCCTCGGCGCGCTGTCGGTCACCGGCAACTCGATGAAGCGCGGCGGCGCGGGCATCCCGCTGGTGCACGCCACCCCGATGCCGTTCGACAACTACCTCGACGGCCAGGTGCCGGACTTCCTGTGGTTCGAGCGGCTGCTCGCCGACAGCGGCAGCGGCCTCAACGAGCCCGCCGCGGTGATCGTCGAGACCGTGCAGGGCGAGGGCGGGATCAACGCCGCGCGGGTGGAGTGGCTGCGGGCGCTCGCCGACCTGTGCAAGCGGCACGGCATCCTGCTCATCGTCGACGACGTGCAGATGGGCTGCGGCCGCACCGGGCCGTTCTTCAGCTTCGAGGTCGCGGGCATCACCCCGGACATCGTCTGCCTGTCCAAGTCCATCGGCGCCTTCGGCCTGCCGCTCGCGCTCACCCTGATCCGCCCGGAGCTCGACGTCTGGGAGCCCGGCGAGCACAACGGCACCT
Source organism: Actinokineospora globicatena (assembly GCF_024171945.1). Taxonomy (GTDB): domain Bacteria; phylum Actinomycetota; class Actinomycetes; order Mycobacteriales; family Pseudonocardiaceae; genus Actinokineospora; species Actinokineospora globicatena. Next base: position 574,641 of record NZ_JAMTCR010000002.1, on the reverse strand, counting down.
TCCGCGGCATCAGCCCGGCGTTCGTCGCGGCTACCGAGGCGCTGCGCACCTACTGGACCGACGACACCCTGGAGAAGGGCACGCTGGCCAAGGGGGAGCAGGTGGAGCGGGTCATGCACGGCATCGCCGAGGCGCACCCGACCGCCGAGCTCAAGGTCAAGGGTCGTGGTCTGGCCAGGGGCCTGCGCTTCGCCGACGGCGAGACCGCCGGTGCGGTGTGCCGCGCCGCCTTCGACCGCGGCCTGCTGGTGGAGACCTCCGGCCCCGACGGCGAGGTCGCCAAGGTCATGCCGCCGCTGACCATCACCGACGACGAGCTGGACGCGGGCCTGGGCATCCTGACCGAGGCCGTCGCCGCCACCCTGACCCGCCGCTGACCACTGCCGCTGACCACCAGAGCGCGAGGAGGACCCATGATCGTCCGCACGCTTGCCGAGATCACCGACACCGACCGCGACGTCACGACCGAGCACTGGCGCAGCAAGCGCATCGTGCTCGCCGGTGACGGCGTCGGATTCTCCGTCCACGAGACCGTGCTGGAGCCGGGCGCGGTCAACGACTTCTGGTACGCCAACCACATCGAGGCCGTCTTCATCGTCGAGGGCGACGGCGAACTGCTGGACAAGGAGACCGGCGAGGTCCACCAGCTCGCGCCGGGGTCCATCTACGTGCTCGACGGCAACGAGCGCCACCAGCTGCGCCCGCGCACCCGCATGCGCACCCTGTGCGTGTTCAACCCCCCGGTCACCGGCCGGGAGGTGCACGACGAGAACGGGGTCTACCCGCTCGTCGTCGAAGACAAGTCGTGAACCCCGAGCAGGCCAGCCGAGGAGGGCTGATGACACTCACCGACACCCACCTCAACACCGTCTCCCGCGCCGACCGCTACCCGACCCGCACCACCGAGCCGCTGGCGCCGTTCGCCCGCACCGAGCCGACCGTCTGGGGCGGGCTGACCGGCCCGATCGACCCGGCGACGTTGGCCGCGCACGACTCCCGCGGCTACTCCCGCTACGACGGCCTGCTCAGCCCGGCCGAGGTCGCCGCCTTCCGCGCCGAGCTCGACCGGCTGGCCACCGACGAGGCGGTGCGCGCCGACGAGCGCACCATCGTCGAGCGCGAGTCCGCCGAGGTGCGCTCGATCTTCGAGGTGCACCGCAGCAGCGAGCTGATCGCCGAGCTCGTGCGCGACCCGAGGGTGCTCGACCGGGCGCGGCAGGTGCTCGGCTCCGAGGTGTACGTGCACCAGAGCCGGGTCAACTACATGCCCGGGTTCACGGGCAAGGGCTTCTACTGGCACTCCGACTTCGAGACCTGGCACGCCGAGGACGGGATGCCGCTGCCGCGCGCGGTGAGCATGTCCATCGCGCTCACCGACAACCACCCGTTCAACGGCGGGCTGATGGTGATGCCCGGTTCCCAGCGCACCTTCGTGCCGTGCGTCGGCGAGACCCCGGCCGACCACTACAAGGCCTCGCTGACCGAGCAGGAGATCGGCGTCCCGAGCCAGCGCGCGATCTCCCTGCTCGCGGCCGAGCACGGCATCGACCAGTTCACCGGCCCGGCCGGGTCGGCGCTGCTGTTCGACTCGAACCTGATGCACGGCTCGGGGAACAACATCACGCCGTTGCCGCGGTCGAACATCTTCGTCGTGTTCAACTCGGTGGAGAACGCGCTGGTCGACCCGTACGCGGCGGCCGCGCCACGGCCCGGTTTCATCGCCGCGCGCACGGTCGAGCCGCTGGTGCGGTGACCCGCCGGTGATCATGCGTAATCCATCTGTTACCATCAGCGCACGCTCCGCCACCGGTTGATCAAGAGCTGGTCGTGGTTCCCACTCGGGGTGAACCCGACGTGCTGTGGACCAACTGCGGCGGAGTACGGCCCCGTGCCCACCGATGTCGGGATCGGTGTGGCGGCGGGGCCGACCTATGCCCGCACCCGGTCGCTGGTCCTTTCCCGCCCGTTTTTGGTGCTACCGGCGCACTTCACCCCCACACGCGGTTAGGCCATCCGGTTGACTAGTGCCACAACCGCGCCCGCGCCTGCTGTTTCGCCCTAGGTTTGTGCCGGGAGCGCTGGGAACCGGCTTTAGGGGAGTCGGTCCGATCGGGGGGTGGTACCGAGTGGCGCATGTCGCGCTCGCGCGTCCGGAGCAAGGCGGACCGCGGTTTTGCGTACTGGGCCCGGTGTGCGCGCTGGTGGGGGAGAACACGCTGGTACCCGGGGGGCCGGGGCTGCGTGGACTGCTGGCGATGCTGCTGCTGGAGCCCAACCAGGTCGTCTCGGTCGAGCACGTGATGGATGTGCTGTGGGATCACGAGCCGCCTGCGACCGCCCGCACCATCGTGCAGGGCTACGTGTCCAGGCTGCGCCGTTGGCTGTCCACTGTGGATCCCACGCGGGAGACCAGGATCCAGACGGCGGGGCCCGGCTACCGGCTGGTGGTCGACGAGGCCCGCATCGATGTCGCACTGGCCAGGGAGTTGCTCGGCCAGTCGCGGGACCGACCGGCGAGCGAGCGCGCCGAACTGCTGGGCAGGGCCCAGGCGCTGTGGCGCGGACCTGAGCTGTCCGGCATCGGCGGCCGCGTCCGCGCGCCGGAACTGGCCGAGCTGCGGCTGACCGTGATCGAGGCGCGCATCGACGCCGACCTCGAACTGGGCCGCCACGACGACGTCATCGGCGAACTGGCCGCGCTGGTCGACACGCACCCGTTCCGCGAACACCTGGTCGGGCAGCTCGTCCTCGCGCTGTACCGCTGCGGTAGACGGGCGGCCGCGCTGGAGATCTACCAGCGCTTCGCCCACCGCGCGTCCCGGGAACTGGGACTGGACCCGGGTCCCGGTCTGCGCGAGCTGCACAGCCGGATCCTGCGCGACGACACCACGTTGCTCGAACCACGCCCGACCCCGGTGATCACACCGCGCGTCGGCGTGCTGACCCCCGCGCAACTCCCAGCCGCCCCACCGGGGTTCACCGGTCGGGACGCCGAACTCGGCTGGCTGGACGGCATCCGCGACACCGCGGACGGCACCGCACCCGCGATCGCCGTACTGGTCGGCTCGGCCGGTGTCGGCAAGAGCGCGCTCGCCGTGGTGTGGGGAACCCGCTCCGCCGCGGAGTTCCCCGATGGGCGGCTGTACGCGTCCTTGCGCGGCTTCGACCCCAGGCACGAGCCCACCGAGCCCGCCGAGGTGCTGGCCCGGTTCCTGCTCGCGCTCGGCGTCGCCGCGGAGCACATCCCCGACGACCTCGCCGAGCGGACCGCGCTCTACCACTCGCTGCTGGCCGAGCGCCGGGTGCTCGTGCTGCTCGACGACGCCCGCGACTCCGACCAGGTGCGCCCGCTGCTGCCCGGCGCGCCAGGGTCGATGGTGCTGGTCACCAGCAGGCGCAAGCTCGACGGGTTGGTGACGCACGGCGCCGCGCTGCGGGTGCTCGGCACGCTCCCGCCGGAGGAAGCGGAAGCGGTCATCGAGCACGCCGCCGGTCCGCCAGCCGACCACGAGCGGGCGTTGCGCACGAGGCTCGCCCGGTTGTGCGACCACTTGCCGCTCGCGCTGCGGATCGCGGGTGCCCGGCTGGTCGTCAGTCCACAGTGGTCACTTCGGGAACTGGTCGGTGAGTTGGCCGACGAGCGCACCAGGCTCGGCGCGCTGCGCGTGCACGACGTCGACACCGGGGTGCGCGCCGCACTGGACCTGACCGTCGGTGGTCTGGACCCCGCGCTGGCCGCGACGCTGCGGTTGCTCGGCGCGGTCCCCGGACCGACGTTCGGCCCGTACCTGGTGGCCACCATGGCCGAGACCTCACCGGACACCGCGCGCGAACGGTTGCGCGGGCTGGCCGCGCTGTTCCTGGTCACCGAGTCCGAACCGGACGTCTACGGCATGCACGACCTGGTTCGGCTCTACGCCAGGGAACTGGGCGCCGACGACCGGTTGCCGTCGGTGCTGCGCCACTACCTGGTCGCCGCCGACCTGTGCCGCAGGCAGTTGCGCGCCGCCGCCGACGACATCGACTACGCCGACACCGAACCGGACGTCCCCCGGCCCCGGGTGCGCGGCCGCGAGGACGCGCTCGCCTGGTTCGAGCGGGAGTGGCCCAACCTGGTCGCCGCCGCCGAGGCGGGCGCCAAAGCGGGGCTGCACACCCAGGTCTGGCAACTGGCCAGGATGGCAAGCGAGTACCGCAGGGTCCGCTCCCGCCGCGATGACTGGGAACACGTGCTGCGCCTCGGGTTGGACGCGGCGAAGGCGGCGGGCGACCGCAGGGGCGAGGTCCTGATGCGGCTGAGCCGGTGCGTGCTGCTGACCCGGTTCGACCAGGAGCACGAGACGGTCGCCGACGCCGAGCGCGCCGTGGCCATCGCGACCGAGCTGCGCGACTCCAAGCTGATGGCGATGGGCTTCAACACGGTCGCGAGCGCTCTCTACGGCCAGCGCCGCTACAACGAGGCACTGGCCGGTTACCGCAAGGCACTGGAGCTGTCCGGTCGGGCCGGGTACCGGCTCGGGGAAGCCAACCTGCTCAACAACATCGCGCAGGTGCACCGCAACCTCGGCGCCCCCGCCGAGGCGGTCACCCCGCAGGCGCAGGCGGTCGCCATCTTCCGCGAGGTCGGCGACCTCGGGTTCGTCGGGCTGGCCCTGGCCAACCTGGCCGAACTGGAGCACGAGCTCAACTTGCCCGAGGCGGCCGAGGTGCACGCCAAGGAGGCGATCTCGCTCGCCGAGGACAACGGGCTCGACCTGACCGAGGCCTTCGCCCGCGAGGTGTTCGCCAGGGTGCTGCGCGACCGCGGCGAGATCGCGGCGGCCAGAGTGGAGCTGACCCTCGCACTCGAGCTGTACCGGCTCGTGCAGTCACCGCTCGCCGACGGCGTCCAAGCTGGACTGGCGGCGCTGCCCACCGACGTTTAGCGAACGCTTAGCCGTCGCCGCGGGTGGGCCGGCACCCTCTCGGCGCAGGGTGACCGGTGGTCACCCAGGGCCGCGGGCGGGAACCACGGGGGTGCGGCCCGACGCACCGGCCGGCGCTCTCGGGGGAGGGAGAGCCGGCCGGTCGTCGTCCGCCCGCTGTGGACTCAGACCCCCGCCGTGCGGTCGTCCCCCTTGACCGGCGCCAACTCCGGGCGCTTGGGGTGCAGGCCGTCGCCGAGGGACTCCCCGGTGATCTGCCTGCGCACCCACGGGATCAGGTGCGTCGTCGTCCACGCGAGGTCGTCCTGCCGCAGCCGCAGCCACGGCTTGCGCGCCTCCGCGGGCAGCGGTTCGCGCCAGTCCTGCGACACCTCGAAGTCGAGCACCTCCGCGGTGCGCAACACGATCCGGCGGTGCCCCTCGCTGGAGAAGTGCAACCGGTCGTCGCACCAGGACCGCCGGTCGTGCAGCACCCCCATCGACCACAGGTCGACCAACCGCGCGCCGTGCCGCTCGGCGATCGCGTGCAGGTGTCCGTTGTAGATGGCCACCTTGCCGCGGAACCGGCGGATCAGCGGCTGCACCTTCGGATCCGGACCGGTGAACACCACGACGTCGCAGCCCGCCTCGCGCAGCGCGACCACCGCGGTCTCGAACAGCGCGGCCACGTCGTCGACATCGGTGCCCGGCGTGATGATGTCGTTGCCACCACCGCAGAGCGTGACGAGGTCAGGGCGCGCGGTTAGCGCCACCGGCACCTGCTCGTCGATGATCTCCTGCAGCATCTTCCCGCGCAGCGCCAGGTTCGCGTACCGCAAACCGGGCCGCCGCGCGGCCAGCATCTCGGCGAGCCGGTCGGCCCACCCCACGTACCCACCGTCGTCGGACACGTCGCCCATGCCCTCGGTGAAGCTGTCCCCGATCGCGATCCAGCTGTCCCACCCGTGCACAGCCCGACCCCCCTTCCCGATCATCGACCCGTTGCCCCACACAACCAAACGCGGCCAGTATGCCCCCGCATTCCCGAGCCCCGCGTCAGCGCAGAGTATGACCCCCCGCCCCGGGTGGACCAGCCACTGCCAACCCCGCTGGAGCCGTCGCCGCCGGTCAGGCAGGCTGGAGGGGTGAGTGACTCGCTGTCGGACCTGCTCGGCGGCCGCCGCGGCGCCATCGACGCCACCGCGCCCCCGGTCGCCTTCGCCGCCGCCTGGCTGGTCACCGGTTCGATCGGCCTGGCGAGCGCCGCGGCCCTGCTGGTGGCGGTCGTCGTCGGCGCCCTCCGGCTGAGCCGGGGCGAGAAGGTGACCGCGGTCCTCGGCGGCATGCTCGCCGTCGCCGTCGGCGCCCTGGTCGTCCTCTACACCGGCCGCGCCGAGGACTTCTTCCTGATCCAGCTCCTCACCAACATCGCCAGCGCCCTCGCCTGGGCGGTGAGCATCGTCATCCGCCGCCCCCTGCTCGGCGTGGTCGTCGGCCTACTCCTCGGCCAACGCCTCCGCTGGCGCCAAGACCCGGACCTCCTCCGCGCCTACAGCCGCGCCAGCTGGGTCTGGGTCCTGCTCCAGTACACCCTGCGCACAGCCGTATTCGGCCTGCTGTGGTGGCTCGGCAACGTAGCCGCCCTCGCCCTCGCCCGAGTAGCCCTCTCCTGGCCCCTGGTAGCCCTCGTCATCGCCGTGAGCGCCACCGTCCTGCGCAAGTCCCTACCCGCCGATCACCCGGGCCTCCGCCACCCGCGCCTACCCGCCCCGGCCGAACCGCCGGTCCAGCAGTCCGGGACGCAGAACTAGCAGAACCAGACGCGCGCCAACTCGGTTGGCCTAGACCAGGGGGCGGACGGCGTTCTTGCCGAAGGCGTCGAGGGAGGCGAGCCAGGCAGCGCCGATGGTGCCGTCCTTGGCGTCGACGACCTCGTGTTCCGCCAACAACTCCCGGACCCGTGCCCCGACAACGGTCTGCAGCACCGCCCCCGCGAGGACGACCGGTCCGGTGTCGTGCACCGCGAGTGCCTGGTTGGCCAGGGAGCGCGCTGCTCGGTCCACGATGTCGTGGGCCGCTGGGGCGTCGACCGAGGGGACGATCGGGGCGAACCGGGCCAGGCGGATCGGTTCCTCGCGGTTCACCTGTCGGATCAAGCGGCCGAAGGGGATGCGGGGGTCGCCGCCGAGGGGGAGGCCCGCCGCGGTCAGGACGGCTTCTGGGAGCGGGCCCAGGGGTTTGCCGCTCTGCAGCGCGTAGAGGGTGTGCCGGACGGCCTCGCGGCCGATCCAGAACGCGGAGCCCTCGTCGCCGAGGAGCCAGCCGAAGCCGCCGTAGGTGGCGACCAGTTCGCGGCCGGCGATCCGGCCGGCGATCGAGCCGGTGCCCGAGATCAGCACGGTGCCCGCCGCCGCTGACGTGCCGGACGCGAAGGCCACCTCCGCGTCGGTCACCACGCGCGGGTGCAGCAGTTCGAACACCACGTCGAACTCGGCGGCGACCGCGGGGTCGAGCAGCGCGGACGACCCGGCCATCCCGATCACGCAGGCCGCCACCTCCGACCCGCCCAGCGCCGCGTTCACCGCGGTCAGCAGTTGCCCGGCCGCGGCGGCCGGACCGTTCGTGTTCGGGTTGCCACCGCCTGCGACACCGCGACCGACCACGGCGCCCGAGGCGTCCACGGCCAGCGCGCGGGTCGTGCTGCCCCCGATGTCGACGCCCAACGCGACCCCGGTCATCGGACCGCTACTCCGTTCGGCGTAACATGAGCGGGCCCGCTCCGCTCCACCCCCTCGGCGGAGCGGGCTCCCCCCACCATCGCTGACCGCGCGCCGAACTGCTCCGCCTCCACCTCCCGGACGAGCAGTGGGTCGCCGCAGGACGCGCAGGTCACCACGGCGTGCGTCTCGTGGCCGCAGGTCCGGTGCCGCAGCCGCACCGGCCGGTCCTCGGTCAGCCAGCGCTCGCCCCAGTGCATGATCGCCGCGAGCGCGGGCCAGAAGTCGCGGCCCATGTCGGTGAGCACGTACTCGTAGCGCACCGGCCGCTCCTGGTAGCGCTCCCGGCGCAGCAGACCGGCGCCGACGAGGCGGTCCAGCCGCTCGGTGAGGGTGTTGCGGGCGATGCCCAACTCGGCCTGGATCCGGTCGAACCGCCGGGCGCCGAGGTAGGCCTCCCGGAGCACGAGCAGGGTCCACTGGTCGCCGAGCAGGTCCATCGCCCGCGCGATGGAACAGGGCCACTGCGCGAACGATGTCCTTCGCATCGCCCCAGTCTAGGAAGCCGGGGCGCCGGGCGAAACGTGATCACCGCGTGCGGGTGAACCTGCCGAGCCCGCCGCGCTGTCGTGATGGCCGCCACACCCAGTCGGTGTCCGGCGGCGCGGGCGATTTTCCGGAACCACTCGAACGGCTGAACTCCGTCCGACCGCACCGGACAAATCGGACTGGGTGCGGTGCGCGGTGCCGGGCCCGCCGCGGCCGTGGTGAGCAGCGCGTTCGCCCGGCATTCGGCGCAGCGGTCGGGTTCTCGCGACACCGCCGCCCAGGCCCGCGGGAGTTCCCCGGATCGCCGTTCGCCCGACAGCCGCCCGCCCCCGGGCGGTAAGGTCTAGACCAATCATACCGTAGGTGGGACGGCGCGGCGGGGCGCGCGGACGCGGGCCACTGGTCACGGTAGGGCCAAACAGGCGGGGTGTGATCGCGTGCGGCACCCCCGACAAGGCATTCTGTACGGGTCGGGCGCAATACTCAGGAGGGACGCCATGCTGGAGATGTCCACGGCCGACGGGTCGGACACGGTGGCGCGCGTGCAACGGGAACCCAAGTACTGGGGTCTCAAGCGCCACTTGCTCGACCTGCTCGGGTCGCTGCCTCCCGGCTCGCCCATCCCGACCGAACGCTCACTGGCCACCGAGTTCGACGTCTCCCGCACCACCGTCCGCCAGGCGCTCGCCGAGCTGACCGTCGAGGGCAGGCTGCTGCGGGTGCAGGGCAAGGGCACCTTCGCCGCCGAGCCCAAGGTCGCCCAGCGGCTGCAGCTGTCGTCCTACACCGAGGACATGCGCGCCCAGGGCCGCGAGCCCTCCAGCAAGCTGCTGGAGGTCTCCGAGATCCCGGCCGAGGCCGACCTGGCCAGGCTGCTCGGCATCCGCGCGGGCGCCAAGGTGCTGCGGCTGCACCGGCTGCGGCTGGCCGACGGCGAGCCGATGGCCATGGAGACGACGCACCTGCCGCTCGGCCGCTTCCGCGGTCTGCGCCGCTACGTCAGCGGGGGCGGCTCGCTCTACCAGGTGCTGCGTGAGCGGTTCGACGTCGAGATGGGCCACGCCGAGGAGACGATCGAGACCGCGTTGGCCGGTCCGCACGAGGCCGAGCTGCTCGGCGCCGATGTGGGCATGCCGATGCTGCTGCTGTCGCGGCACTCGTTCGACACCGACGAACGCCCGGTGGAGTGGGTGCGGTCGGTCTACCGGGGCGACCGGTACAAGTTCGTGGCGACGCTCAACCGCCCGGCCTGACGGTGGCGGCCGAGGTCCGCTGGGGCACGGCCACCGCCCGCGGGGTGCTGGCCACCACGATCCTCGGTTCCGGCATGGCGATGCTGGACAGCAGCGTGGTCAACATCGCCCTGCCCAGGCTCGGCACGGAGCTGGGCGCCTCGGTCGCGGGCCTGCAGTGGGTGCTCAACGGGTACCTGCTGGCGCTGGCCGCGCTGATCCTGGTCGCGGGCTCGCTCGGGGACCGCTACGGCCGCCGCCGGGTGTTCGTGGTCGGCGTCATCTGGTTCGGCCTCGCCTCGGCCCTGTGCGGGGTCGCGGTGTCCACGCCGATGCTGGTCGCGTCCCGGGTCCTGCAGGGCATCGGCGGCGCGCTGCTGACCCCGGGCTCGCTGGCCATCCTGCAGGCGGTCTTCCACCGCGACGACCGCTCCCGTGCGATCGGGGCGTGGTCCGGTCTCGGCGGCATCGCGGCCGCGGTGGGACCGCTGGTCGGCGGCCTGCTGGTGCAGGCCTGGTCGTGGCGGCTGGCGTTCCTGGTGAACATCCCGCTGGTCGTGGTGTGCGTGTGGCTGGCGATGCGGTGCGTGCCGGAAACCCGCGACGAGCAGGTCACCGGCCACCCGAACATCCTGGACTCGGTGCTCGGCGCGGTCGGCCTCGCTGGCGTCACCGCCGCCCTGGTGGAGGCCCCGGTGCGCGGCGCGGACTGGCTGGTCGTCGGCTCCGCCGTGGTGGGGGTCGCCGCACTGGCCGCGTTCGTGCTGCTGCAACGGCGCCAGGCAGACCCGCTGGTCCCGCCTGCGCTGTTCGCCAGCCACACCTTCGTCGTCGCCAACGCGCTCACCCTCGTCGTGTACGCGGCGCTGACCGGCGTGATGGTGCTGATGGGCCTGCAACTGCAGACCTCACTCGGCTACTCCCCGACGGCCGCGGGCCTGGCAGGACTGCCGATCACCGCGGTGATGCTGCTGCTGTCGGCCCGGTTCGGCCAGCTCGCGTCCCGGATCGGCCCGCGCTGGTTCCTGGTGGCCGGGCCCCTGCTGATCGCCACGGCGATGCTCCTGATGACCAGGATCGCGCCGGGTTCGTCGTACGTGGGCGCGGTCCTGCCGTCGGTCGTCCTCTTCGGATTCGGCCTGTCGGTGGTGGTCGCCCCCGTGACCGCGACTGTCCTGGCCGCCGCCCCCGACAGGTACGCGGGCCTGGCGTCCGGAGTGAACAACGCCGTGGCCAGAACCGGCGGCCTCCTCGCCGTCGCGGTCCTCCCCACCGCCGCGGGCCTCACCGGCGCCGCCTACACCGACCCCACCGCCATGACCTCCAGCTGGCGCACAGCCCTCCTCATCTGCGCCGCCCTAGCCGCGGCAGGCGGCCTCATCGCCCTCACCATCCACGACAACGTCCTAGCCGCCCCACCCCCCGGCCCCCACTGCGACGTCGAAGCCCCCGCCCCAACACCCCAGGGCTGACCAAGCCGGGTGATCAGGCCTGGAGCAGGGTCGCGAGGGCGTCCGGGTCGATGTTGCCGCCGCTGAGGACTGCGACTGTTTTGCCGGTTGGGAGCTTGTCGCTGTGGTGGAGGACGGCGGCGGTGGTGACCGCGCCGCTGGGTTCCGCGATCAGGTGCGCGCGGTGCGCCAGGGTGGCCACGGCTGAGCGGATCTCATCCTCCGAGACCGTCACGATTCCGTCCACGTAGGCCTGCTGGTGGGCGAAGGTCAGGGCGGAGGGTTGGCTGCGCAGGCCGTCGGCGATGGTGCGGTTGCGGTCGGCCACCGACCACGGGACGAGTTCGCCCCTGGCCAGGCTCTCCGCGGTGTCACCGGCCAGTTCCGGCTCGACCGCCCACACCTGCGCCTGCGGGCGCAGCGCCTTGATCGCGGCCGCGATGCCCGAGATCAGGCCGCCGCCGCTCACCGGGGCGAGCACCAGGTCCACGTCGGGCAGGTCGGCGATGATCTCCAGGCCGATGGTCCCCTGACCGGCGATGACCCGGGGGTCGTCGAACGGCGGGATCAGCGTCGCGTCCTCGCGCTCGACGATCGCGTACGCCGCCGACTCGCGCTCGCCGGTCTTGACCAGCACCACCTCGGCGCCGTGTGCCCTGGTCGCGTCCACCTTGACCCGGGGCGTGTCCTCCGGGACCACGATCCACGCCGGTACCCCGAACGCCCGCGCCGCGTACGCGACGGCCTGGGCGTGGTTGCCGCTGGAGTACGCCACCACCCCGCGTTCCCGGCGGGCCGGGTCGACGCTGGCGACGGCGTTGTAGGCGCCCCGGATCTTGAACGCGCCGACCGGCTGCAGGCTCTCCGGTTTGATCCACAGTGGACGGTCGGCCCACGGCGCGGGTACCAGCGGGGTGCGCACCGCGTGCCCGGCGATCCGCTCGGCGGCGGCGGTGATGTCCTCAAGGGTGACCAGGTTCACCGCACCAGTGTGCACCGGCCGGGTGGGGGTCGCGGGTGTCGCGCTGCTCACCCCTGCCGCAGCACCGCGGCCAGGCTCTCGGCGGCTGCCTTCGGGTCGGCGGCGTCGGTGATCGCCCGCACCACCGCGACCCGGCGCGCACCAGCGGCGACGACCTCCGGCAGCCGCGCGGCGTCGATACCGCCGATGGCGAACCAGGTGCGTTCCGGCGCGGCCGCCGCCGTGGCCTGGACCAGGTCGAGACCGGCGGCCGGACGACCGGGCTTGGTCGGCGTCGTCCAGCACGGGCCCGTGCAGAAGTAGTCGACGCCCGGTTCGGTCGCCGCCGCGATGGCCTGCGCGAAGTCGTGCGTCGACCGCCCGATGACGACGTCGTCGCCGACCACCCGGCGCGCCACCGGCACCGGCAGGTCGTCCTGCCCCAGGTGCAGCACGTCCGCCCCGGCGGCGAGCGCGACGTCGGCCCGGTCGTTGACCGCCAGCAGCGCCCCGTGCGCCGCGCAGACCTCCGCGATCACCGACAACGCGCGCAGCTCGGGTCCGGCCTCCAGCGGCGCCCCACCGCGCTTGTCGCGCAGCTGCACGATGTCGACCCCGCCCGCCAGCGCGGCGTCCACGAAGTCGGCGAGGTCGCCCTGCTCGGTCCGCGCGTCGGTGCACAGGTAGAGCCGCGCGTCGGCCAGCCTGCGCCTGATCTGGTCCCCGTCGAGTCCTGGCATGGAGATGACGCTATCGCCTGCGCTACGGTGGAGGTCGGTCGCACGGGAGTCCGGGGAACGGGCTGAGAGGGAGCTGGGTCGCTCCGACCGTCGAACCTGATCCGGGTCATGCCGGCGCAGGGAGCGTGAGGACATGGGACATGAGCGGGCTGTCGTCGTTGTCGGCGGTGGCGTCATCGGGCTGTCGGTCGCCTGGGCGGTCGCGGACGCGGGCTACTCCGTGCGCGTGGTCGACCCGACCCCGACCAGGGGCGCGTCCTGGCTGGCTGGCGGCATGCTCGCGCCGGTCACCGAGTCGTGGCCGGGGGAGGAGCACGTCCTCGAACTCGGCAGCTCCTCGCTCGCCGCGTGGCCGGACTTCGCGTCCCGGCTGACCGCTGCGGGCGGAGATCCCGGGTTGCGGCTGGAAGGGACCCTCGCGGTCGCCTTGGACTCCGCCGATGTCGGCACCCTCGACGTGCTCGCCGAGTTCCTGCGCGGACTCGGCCGCGAGGCGCAGAACCGCACGGCGCGGGAACTGCGGGCGATGGAGCCCGGCATCGGCCCCGGCGTCCGAAGTGGACTGCACGTGCCGGGGGACCTGGCCGTGGACAACCGCGCTCTGCTCACCGCGTTGCACACCGCGTGCCGCCGATCGGGTGTGGAGTTCGTCACGGCGTCCGCGCGCGAAGTCCACCCGGGTGCCGTCGTGCTGGCCGACGAGTCCACTGTGGAATGTGCGGTGGTTGTCCTCGCGGCAGGCGCGTGGAGCGGGCGGCTGCACCCGGCGCTCGAGCCGCTGGTCCGCCCGGTGAAGGGCGAGATCCTGCGGCTGCACGGCCGCCGCGGCGCGCTCCCGGTGCCGACCCGCACGATCCGCGCCCACGTCGAGTCCCGGCCGGTGTACCTGGTGCCGCGCGCGGACGGCGAGCTCATCCTCGGCGCGACGCAGCTCGAGGTCGGCTTCGACCAGTCCGTCACCGCGGGCGCCGTGCGGGACCTGCTGCGCGACGCGGAACAAGTACTGCCGGGCATCGCGGAGTACGCCCTCACCGAGACGGCCGCCGGTCTGCGGTCGGGCAGCCCGGACAACCTGCCGCTGATCGGCGAGGTGGCGCCGGGCCTGCTGGTGGCGACCGGTCACCACCGCAACGGCCTGCTGCTCGCCCCCGTCACGGCGGACGCGGTTGTCGCGCTGCTGCGCGGGGAAGACCTACCGGACGCGGTGCGCGCCGCTGATCCCGCGCGGTTCTCGGGGAGGGACACATGATCGTGCTGGTGAACGGCGCCGAACGGGAGTTGGCCGACGGGTCGACGGTCGCGGACCTGCTGGTGGCGCTGGGGGTTCCCGGCGCCGGGATCGCGGTCGCCATGGACGGCGCGGTCGTCCCGAGGGCCGCGCACCCGTCGACCCCGGTGCCCGACGGCGCCGTGCTGGAAGTGCTCACCGCCGTGCAGGGAGGCTGAACGTGGACGACCCACTGGTCATCGCCGACCGGGAGTACGCGTCCCGCCTGATCACCGGCACCGGCGGCGCCGCGAACCTCGCGGTGCTCGAACGCGCCCTCGTCGCCTCCGGCACGGAACTGACCACCGTGTCCCTGCGCCGCGTCGACGTCGACGGCGGCACCGGCGTCCTCGAAGTCCTGCGCAGGCTCGGCATCGACCCGCTGCCCAACACCGCGGGCTGCCGCACCGCCGCCGAGGCCGTCCTCACCGCCCACCTGGCCCGCGAGGCGTTGGGCACCAACTGGATCAAACTCGAGGTCATCGCCGACGACCGCACCCTCCTGCCCGACCCGGTGGAACTCCTCGACGCCGCCCGCACCCTCGTCGACGACGGCTTCGTGGTGCTGCCCTACACCAACGACGACCCGGTCCTGGCCCTGCGCCTGGAGGAGGTGGGCTGCGCCGCCGTCATGCCGCTCGGTTCCCCCATCGGCACCGGCCTCGGCATCCGCAACCCGCACAACATCGAACTGATCGTCGCCAGGGCCACCGTCCCGGTCATCCTCGACGCGGGCATCGGCACCGCCTCCGACGCCGCCCTCGCCATGGAACTGGGCTGCGCCGCCGTCCTCCTCGCCACCGCCGTCACCCGCGCCGCCGACCCCGAGAAGATGGCCACCGCCATGCGCTCCGCCGTCCACGCGGGCCGCCTCGCCCGCGCCGCCGGCCGCATCCCGCAACGCTTCTGGGCCCAAGCCTCCAGTCCACCCCGATAGCCCCTCGCTGGACTGGTTGCCTCCCGCACTGAATTCCGCGCGCGAGCCTCCGTCTTGGCGCGCTGGGTTAGAGGTCCACCACCGTGGGCTTATGCGTGGGGGCGCACGTGTCGGGAGAGGCTCGTTGGGGCCTTGTCGTTGGAGTCGGCGAGGTTCCGGCACAATGAGGTATGACGACATCGGCCGCCGAGTCCGGCGTCGGGGATGTGCCCGCGCGGTTGTACCTCGCGATCGGGCGCCTGTCCCGGGCGTTGCGCCGCTCCGGTTCTCCCGGCCTGGGGCACGGGTCCATCTCCGCTCTGTCCACTCTGGTCAACTGCGGTGAGCTGCGCCTCGGTGACCTGGCTGGCAAGGAGGGGGTGGCCGCGCCGACGATGTCACGGATCGTGGCGAGCCTGGTCGAGTCGGGTCATGTGGTGCGCGAGCCGGACCCGGCCGATCGCCGGGCGTGGTTGGTCCGGGCGACCGACTCCGGGGAGCGGATCGTGTCCGGCGTCCGGTCCACGCGGGTGCTCGAGTTGGGCAGGCGGCTGGACCGGTTGTCCCCGCAGGAACGCGAGCGACTGGTCGCCGCCATCCCGGTGCTGGAGTCGCTGCTCGTCGACTGACACCGGTGCCCCGACGCGAGCCGGGGCACCGGTGGGTCTCACAGCAGGAACGTGTCCGCGTCCGGTAGCCGCCAGCGCGGGGAGACCGGGCCGACGCCCGCGCCGAGCGGGTACGCGTCCTGCACCGAGCGTTGGATGAACGCCTTGGCCGCGCGCACCGCCGACACCATGTCCAGGCCCTTGGCCAGGCCCGAGGTGACGGTGGAGGCGAGGGTGTCGCCGCTGCCGTGGGTGTGCTTGGCCTCGAGGCGCGGCCCGACGAACTCGGTGAACTCCGAGCCGTCGTAGAGCAGGTCGAGGCACTCCGGGTCGTCCCACAGGTGGCCGCCCTTGACCAGCACCCACTGCGGGCCGTACTCGGCGAGCGCCTTGGCCGCGTCCCGCTGCTGGGCCTGCGAGCGCACCTCGATCCCGGTCAGCAGCCGCACCTCGTCGAGGTTCGGCGTGACCAGGCTCGCCCGCGGGAACAGCTCGGTGCGCAGCGCGTCGAGCGCCTGGTCGCTGAGCAGCGGGTCGCCGTGCATCGACGCAGACACCGGGTCGACGACGAACGGTGTCACCCCGGACCGTCCGATCCCGACCCGGTCGCAGGCACCGGCCACCGCGGTGATGATCTCCGCAGTGGCCAGCATGCCGGTCTTGGCCGCCTGCACGCCGATGTCGGTGGCCACCACCTCGATCTGCGCGGCGACCACCTCGGGCGGGATGGTGTGGAACCCGCTC
This sequence comes from Actinokineospora globicatena, assembly GCF_024171945.1. Classification (GTDB taxonomy): domain Bacteria; phylum Actinomycetota; class Actinomycetes; order Mycobacteriales; family Pseudonocardiaceae; genus Actinokineospora; species Actinokineospora globicatena. The sequence continues at coordinate 558,552 of NZ_JAMTCR010000002.1, read as the reverse complement.
ACGCCGAGCGAGTTCTGCACGGTCACCGCCGTGATCGCGGTCATCCCGTGCACCCCGCAGGCGAAGAACGTCCGCAGGTCGGCCTGGATTCCCGCGCCACCACCGGAATCCGACCCGGCGATGGTCAGCGTGCGAGGCGGCGTGGTCACTGCCCGACCACCGGCAGGTAGACCTTGCCGCCCTGGTCGGCGAACTCCTCGGACTTGGCGGCCATGCCCGCCTCGATGGCCTCCACAGAGGACAGACCGTGTTCGTCCGCGTAGCGGCGCACGTCCTGGGTGATTTTCATGGAGCAGAACTTAGGCCCGCACATGGAGCAGAAGTGCGCGGTCTTCGCCGGTTCCGCGGGCAGCGTCTCGTCGTGGAACGAGCGGGCGGTGTCCGGGTCGAGCGCCAGGTTGAACTGGTCGGTCCAGCGGAACTCGAACCGGGCCCGCGACAGCGCGTCGTCGCGCTCCTGCGCCCTCGGGTGCCCCTTGGCCAGGTCGGCGGCGTGCGCGGCGATCTTGTAGGTGATCACCCCGGTCTTCACGTCGTCGCGGTTGGGCAGGCCCAGGTGCTCCTTGGGCGTGACGTAGCAGAGCATCGCGGTGCCGAGCCAGCCGATCTGCGCCGCGCCGATGGCCGAGGTGATGTGGTCGTAGCCGGGCGCGATGTCGGTCGCCAGCGGGCCGAGGGTGTAGAACGGCGCCTCACCGCACAGCTCCTCCTCCAGCCGGACGTTCTCCGCGATCTTGTGCATCGGGACGTGCCCGGGGCCCTCGATCATCACCTGGACGTCGTGCGCGCGGGCGATGTGGGTCAGCTCGCCCAGCGTCCGCAGCTCGGCGAACTGCGCGGCGTCGTTGGCGTCGGCGATCGACCCCGGCCGCAGCCCGTCACCGAGGGAGAAGGTGACGTCGTAGGTGCGCAGGATCTCGCACAGCTCCTCGAAGTGCGTGTAGAGGAAGCTCTCCTTGTGGTGCGCCAGGCACCAAGCCGCCATGATCGACCCGCCGCGCGAGACGATGCCGGTGACCCGGCGCGCGGTCAGCGGCACGTACCGCAGCAGCACCCCGGCGTGCACGGTCATGTAGTCGACGCCCTGCTCGCACTGCTCGACCACGGTGTCCCGGTAGACCTCCCAGGACAGCGCCGCCGGGTCGCCGTTGACCTTCTCCAGCGCCTGGTAGATCGGCACCGTCCCGATCGGCACGGGGGAGTTGCGCAGGATCCACTCGCGGGTCTCGTGGATGCGCTTGCCGGTGGACAGGTCCATCACGGTGTCGGCGCCCCACCGCGTCGCCCACACCAGCTTGTCCACCTCGTCCTCGATGGAGGAGGACACCGCGGAGTTGCCGATGTTGGCGTTGATCTTGACGTGGAACTTCTTGCCGATGATCGCGGGCTCGACCTCGGGGTGGCACCGGTTGACCGGGATCACCGCCCGCCCGATGGCCACCTCCTCGCGGACGAACTCCGCGGCGACGCCCTCCCGCTCGGCGCAGAACCGCATCTCCTCGGTGATGATCCCGGCCTTGGCGTAGGCCAGCTGGGTCACCGCGCCACCGACCGGCGCCCGACCGGCCACCCAGTCGGCGCGCAACTTGGGCAGTCCACTGTGGACGTCGATGGTGGCCTCGGGGTCGGTGTACGGGCCCGAGGTGTCGTACAGGTCGAGGTGCTCGCCGTTGGTCAGCTCGACCCGGCGGACGGGGACGCGCAGCCCGTCGGCGCTCTCCCGGTAGGCCTTGCGCGAACCGGAGATCGGCCCGGTGGTGACTGCTGGTCGCACCGAGCGGTCGTCAAGAGCGGTCACGAGGAATCCTCCCTACGCCGGCATTACCCGGTCAGGTTCATCGGTCGGCGGCACCGGGTCCTCGGATGGGACACCAGCCGCCCTCTCAGCCCGCCATGGCGCGAGCTCCCGCGCTGTGTTCAGTTGTCCGGCCAGACCCTAGCCGGCGGCGAGGGGGCTGCCAAGTGCGGAGTGCGGGGGCCGACAAGCGCGAGTGCGGGGCTGCCGAGTGGTGGGCGTGAGGCTGCCGAGTGGTGACCGCGGGGGCAGGCGCGTGAGCACCAGCGCCAGGACTGCGGTGTGAGCACTAAGGTTTCCGGCATGCCGCTGCCGTACCCGCCCGGAGCCCGGCTTCAGGCCAGACCGGAGTCGGTCGAGCCGTGCCCGACCTGCGCGGACCCGCTCGGTCGCGGCTACCCGACCTGCCTGACCTGCGCCGACCGCGTCGACGCGCTGTGGAAGGCGGACTGGGACGCCCTCGCCGCCGGGGCCGAGGACGAGCGCGAACTGGCCGCCACGGTGCTCGCCGCGCCGGTCGGCAGCCACCCCTGGACCTGCGTCGACTGGGCGATGCGGCTGCTGTCCTGCCCGGTCTGCCGGGGTGAGCTGGGCACCGGTCCGGCGTGCCTGCACTGCGCCAAGGCCGACCAGGCCAGGTGGGCCTGGGACCACGCCGCCCCGGCCGGGGCGATGACCGCGAACGAGCACGCCATCCGGCTCGCCGTCGCGGCGCTGCGCGGTGCCGGTGAGCGGCGCGACACCGTGGTCGCGTTCTGGCGGCTGTCGCTGCCGCACCTGCTGGTCGGCGCCGTGCCGAGCCAGGCGCAGGTGGGCCGCATCCGGGTGCACCTCATCGCGGGCCGGTTCGACGACCTGGCGGAGGCTCCCGGGTTCGCCGCGATGGCCGCGCTCGCCGACCTGCCCTGGCGCTCGGCCTAGCCCAGGACGGCGCCCAGGGCTTGGTCGCACCCGGTCATGACTGCACGGCGAGCTTGATGCCCAGGCCGATCAGCACCGCACCGGAGACCCGCTCCAGCCTGCGGCGCACCGCGCTGCGGCGCAGCCAGCCCATGATCCGGCTCAGCAGCGCGATGACCAGCAGGTACCACAGGGTGTCGACCAGCACCCAGACCCCGGCCAGCGCCACCAGCACCCACCGCGGCGCGCCCGGCTCGACGAACTGCGGCAGGAACGAGATCGCGAACACCGCCAGCTTCGGGTTGGCGACGTTGACCACCAGCCCGGACCGGAACCCCGACCCGCTGGTCGGCGCCACCGGCTCGCTGTCGTCGTGCTTGCCGAACAACGCCCGCGCCCCGAACCACAGCAGCACCGCGACACCGCCGATCCGCAACGCCTGGTAGGCGACCTCGGAGGCGACCAGCAGCACCGACAGCCCGAACGCCGCCGCCACCGCCCACACCGCGACGCCGACCTCCATGCCCGCGACCGTGGCCAGCGCGCCCCGGCGACCGCCCTTGATCGACTGTCGCAGCAGCATCGCCGTGCCCACGCCGGGGACCATGGCGAGGATCAGGGAGGCCAACAGGAACGCGAGGAAGCCGGACCAGGTCATGCCGGGGATGATGCGCCCGGCCGCTGGCCAGGTGCCAGCGGTTAATCGGCGAACGGGTCCTCGGAGTTGGCCGGGTCCCAGGACAGGCCGGGCACCCCCCACTCGTTGGCCTTGATCATCCGCTTCGCGTCCCGCTGGTTCCGGCCGACCAGGCGGTTGAGGTAGAGGTACCCGTCCAGGTGATCGGTCTCGTGTTGCAGGCAGCGCGCGAAGAACCCGGTGCCCTCGACCTCGATCGGCGCACCCGCCAGGTCCTGCCCGGTGACCTTCGCCCAGCTCGCCCGCCCGGTCGGGAAGGTCTCACCTGGCACCGACAGGCACCCCTCGTAGTCGTCGTCCGGGTCCGGCATCCCCTCGGGGACCTCGGAGGTGGTCAGCACCGGGTTCACCACGACACCGCGGTGCCGCACGCCCTCGTCGTCCGGGCAGTCGTACACGAACACCCGCTGGTCGACGCCGATCTGGTTGGCGGCGAGGCCGACCCCGTTGGCGGCGGCCATGGTGTCGTACATGTCGGCGACCAGCGCCGCGAGGTCCTCGTCGAACCGCTCGACCGGCTTGGTCGGGTTATGCAGAACCGGATCACCGACGATGCGGATCGGGTGGACTGTCATGCCACGAGCCTAACGGGCGCTCCCGACACCAGGTCCCGCCGCTGGTTTGCCGCCGCGCGGTCCGGGGAACGTGGGCTGGCGTGGGGTTGTTGGAGGTTGTGGGCCGGGTCGGCAGAAGAGTGGTCGGACGCGCCGTGGAGGTGACGATCACCGCGCGCGGTGACGTGGTGTAATGGCGACCGGCGGGTGGCCGGTGTGCCGCCCGGCGGAGCCGAACCGTGAGGCGAGGAGCCAGATGGACGCTGCTGAGTCGCCCTCTCAGCCTGAGCAGGCGGCACCCGCGCACGCGCGGCCAGCGGGCCTCAGCGAGCGCGAGCGGGCCATCCTCGCGTTCGAGCGGCAGTGGTGGAAGTACGCGGGCGCCAAGGACCAGGCCATCCGCGAGCTGTTCGAGCTGTCCAGCACCCGGTACTACCAGGTGCTCAACGAGTTGATCGAGAAGACCGAGGCCCTTGCGGCCGACCCGATGCTGGTCAAGCGCCTGCGCCGGATGCGAGCCACCCGGCACCGCGCCCGCGCAGCCCGACGCCTGGGGATGGACCCGCGATGAGCACCGAGCCAAGCGGGCAGACCCGCACCGCCCGAGTCGTGGGCCTCACCCTCCTCGCGGTGGCCGCGGCCGCGGCCGTGATCGGCGTGATCACCCTCTTCGACAGCACCGGCGACACCCCACCCGCCGCCCAACCCCCCGCGCCCTCCATCACCACCACCACAGGCGCACCCCCCAGCGGCGACCTCACCAGCCTCCCCCCGCGCCCCACCACCCCGGGCCAGGTCACCACGACCACCGAACCCCCGGCCCCCGAGCCGACCACCACGGCACCCCCCGCCACCACCGCGGCCACCGCCCCCCCAGCGACCTCCCGCCCCGGCAACACCGCCGAATCCCCCAGCGAACCGCTGCGCATCTACAACAACAGCACCATCACCGGCCTAGCCGCCCGAGCCGCCGAAGACATCGGCTCCACCGGCTGGCCCATCTCCCAGGTAGGCAACTACTCCGGCGGCAAAATCCCCACCACCACCGTCTACTTCCAACCCGGCACCCCCCAGGAACAAGCGGCCCGCCAACTAGGCAACCAATTCGACTTCCGCGTCGAACCCCGCTTCGAGGGCATCAAGGACTCACCCCCCGGCCTGATCCTCATCGTCACCAACGACTACAAGGTCGCCAAGGAGAAGTAGCCCCCTCCGGGCACCCCCCACGCCGAGACCTCCACACCCCCTCGGCCCACGCCCCACCACGCCCGCCACGCCGAACACCGCCCCACCAAGTCCCCACGTCCAGTCCCAACCCACCGCAAGCAACTCCCCGCCCACCAACAGCCCTACCGCTCCGACCTCCTCCCCGCATAAGCCTCCAACTCCGCCAACTGCCCCGCATCCAGCGACGGCCGCACATTCCCCCGCGCCGCCTCCAAGTGCTTCCCCGTCACCACAGTCGCCTCCAACGATTCCCGCATCGCCGTCAGCGCCGCCTCCCGGATCAACGCCGCGCAATCCGCCGCTGAATAGCCCTCCAGCGTCTGCGCGTAAGCGACCAAGTCGACGTCCTCACCCAGCGGCGTCTTCTTGCTCACCGCGGCCAGGATGGCTGCTCGGGCTTCGGCGTCCGGTGGTGGGACGTAGATCAGCCGCTCTAGGCGGCCGGGGCGGAGGAGGGCTGGGTCGACTAGTTCTGGGCGGTTGGTGGCGCCTACGACCACGACGTCCCGGAGGGGTTCCACGCCGTCGAGTTCGGTGAGGAGGGCGGCGACGACGCGGTCCGCGACGCCGGAGTCGGACGATTGGCCGCGTCGTGGTGCCAGGGCGTCGATCTCGTCGAGGAACACCAGGGCGGGGGCGGCCTCGCCTGCCTTGCGGAACAGTTCGCGGACCGCGCGTTCGGACTCGCCGACCCACTTGTCCATCAGTTCCGCGCCCTTGACCGACAGCACGTTCAGCTGGCCGGTCCCGGCGAGCGCGCGCACCAGGAACGTCTTGCCGCCGCCGGGTGGGCCGTACAGCAGCACGCCGCGCGGTGGTGCGACGCCGAGGCGGGCGAACGAGTCCGGGTAGCGCAGCGGCCACAGCACCGCCTCGGTCAGCGCCTGCTTGGTCTCGACCATGTCGCCGACGTCGTCGAGTTGGATGTCGCCGGTGCGGACCGAGGTCGTGCTGACCGACGTCGGCCGGACGGTCTGCAGCGCGCCCAGCACGTCGTCGGCGGCGATCTCCGCCGCTTCGCGCAACGCGGCCCGGATCGCGGACTCCCGGCGCAACGCGATCAGGTCGGCGGCAACGAAGCCCGGCGTCCGGTCGGCCACCACCGCGAAGTCCACTCCGGACTCGACGGGCAGGTCCCGATAGAGCACCCGGAGCAGCTCCGCGCGGGTCTTCGCGTCCGGCGACGGCAGCCGCAGCTCTCGGTCCACCAGCTCCACACCGCGCAACCGCGGGTCGACGGCCTCCGGGTGCGCGGTGGTCACCACCAACGCCACCCGGGGGATCCCGATCGCCGCGCGCAACGTGTCCAGGACGACCGTCGCCAACGGGGGCGGCGAGGTCGCGGGCAGTAGCGCGTCGACGTCGTTGATCATCAGCACCGCCGCCTGCCCCGCCGACGACCGGGCGCGGGCCTGCTCGACCGCCGCCCCCAGCCGGGCGGCCGCCGCGTTCGCCTCCAGCACCGCGATCGTCGGGCCCGCCAGCTCGACCACCTCGGCGTCGACCGAGCCAGCCACTGCCCGCACCACACTGGCCTTGCCGACGCCCTCCGGCCCGCTGACCAGCACCCCCAGCCGGGGTGCGGCACCCAGCCGCTCCAACAGTTCCGGCCGCAGGAACGCCAGCTCGAACCACTCGCCGAGCGTGCGCACCGCCTCCTTGGCGCCCACCAGGTCCGCCAACTCGACCGGCTCCGGGGCGCTCACCGCCACGTCCGCGCTCACCCCGACGGGCGCCGCAGGAGCGGACTGCACGACCGTCTCACCGCCGACCGCCACCGCCGCCCGCTCACCCGTGCGGGCGCCGTCGCGCCAACCGACCACAGTGGACGGGTGCACGGTCACCGCGCCCGCAGGCTCCACCGAGGTCACCGTCAGCAGCTCGTTGGTCCAGGTCATACCGATCGCCCTGGACAGCTTGCCGCGCACGGCGGGCACGTCGGCCCCCGGCGGCGGCGCCAGGTCCTGCGGCAGCAGCGACACCGCGTCGCCGACGCTCAGCACCTTCCCGACCAGCGCGAGCCGCACCGTCTCCGGGGGCAGCGAGGTCGACGCCAGCCGCGACCCGGCCACGGTGATCGCCCGCGCCAGCGCGACCTCGACCGGGGCGACCACCACCTCGGACCCCTCGGTGATCCCCAGGTTCGACAGGGTCACGTCGTCGAGCAGCACGACACCGGTCGCCGCGCCCCGGTCGCCCTCGGCGGCGAGCGCGGCGCTCACCCGGGCGCCGGTCAGCCGGACGGCGTCCCACTGCCGCAGCCCGAGCGCGTCGAACACCTCGGGGTGCAGCCGGACGACACCGCGCCGGGTGTCCAGCGCGGACGGCGTGAGCCGCGCGGTCAACGTGATCTGAGTTCCCACGACGACGAGCGTAGAGCCTGCGCGCCGATCGCCGCGGAAGTTGTCCACAGGCCCGTCAGCGGGGCTTGCTCTCCCCGGGGCGGTCGTTCTTGCGCAGGCCGGTGCGCCGCCACGCCTTGCCGCGGGCACCCGGCGGCCTCGGGTCGGTCGGCAGCGGGACACCCGGGGCGTCGCCGTTGCGCATCGGCCGCAGCACGGCCCGGCGGGCGGCACCGGCGACCCGGCGCAGCGGTGGCCGCAGCCCCAGCCGCCGGGAGCCGTGCGCCCGGCGGATCGCCCGGCGCTCGCGCGGCGGCACGTCCCACGCCTCGGGGTTGTTGGCCAGCCAGTGCTTGCGCCGGACCGCGTAGGGGATGTGCAGCAGGTAGAGCACCAGCACCACGGCCAGCGTCACGAGCGGGTAGGTGATGACCGCCGCCGCCACCAGTCCTACGAGGACCAGCAGTGGCGCCACCGCGCGCGGGGACACGCGGGCGGTCTTCACCGACAGCGTCGGGATGCGGCTGATCGCGAGCGCCGCCACCGCAACGATCCACACCATCACGGCCGCCTTGGACTGCCACCAGTGCCCGGCGTCGCCGTACTCGATGGTCAGGATCAGCGGCAGCAGGACGAGCAGGCCACCGGCGGGCGCGGGCACCCCGACGAAGAACTCCTTCGTGTAGACCGGTTGCTCGGTGTCCTCGAGCAGCGTGTTGAACCGAGCCAACCGCAGAATCATGCACACCGCGAAGATGAGCGCGACGACCCAACCGACCCGGTCGCCGCCGAAGCGCCACACGTAGAGCATCAGCGCGGGCGCGACCCCGAACGAGATCGCGTCCGCGAGCGAGTCGAGCTCGGCGCCCATCTTGCTGGTGGCGTCGAGCAACCGGGCGATGCGCCCGTCGAGGCTGTCGAGCACCGCGGCGATGGCGATCGCGGCGATCGCGGCGGTGGGCTGGCCGTTGAGGACGAACTGGACGGCGGACAGGCCCGCGCACATGGCCAGGACGGTCAGCGCGTTGGGCAGCAGCCGGACACCGGGCGCGGTCGGGGCCATCGGTCAGCCCGCCGAGGGCAGCTCGGCCAAGACGGTCTCCCCACCGATGGTCCGCTGACCTGGTTCGACCAGGACGCGGCTGCCGGCGGGCACATAGAGGTCCACGCGCGACCCGAAGCGGATGAGCCCGTAGGTGCTACCCGCGAGGACCTTGTCCCCGTCGGACACCTGGCAGATGATGCGCCGCGCGACCAGACCCGCGATCTGCACCACCGCGAGGTCGTGGCCCTCGTCCGTGCGCACGTGCAGGCTGTTGCGCTCGTTGACCTCGCTGGCCTCGTCCAGGTCGGCGGAGAGGAACTTGCCCGCCTTGTGCACCGCGCGCACGACCTGGCCGGTCGCGGGGGAGCGCTGGACGTGCACGTCGAACACCGACAGGAACACGCTCACGCGCAGCATGGGCTCGTCGCCCAGGCCGAGCTCGGCGGGCGGGACCGCTTCGACGACGTGCGACACGGTGCCGTCGGCGGGGGCCACGGCGATGCCGGGGCGGCGCGGGGTGACCCGCTTGGGCTCGCGGAAGAACCACGCGAGCCACGCCGTGAACACCGCGGTGCCCACACCGGCCCGCTTGGACAGCCGCCGCACCGCGAGGGTCGCGCCGAGCGCGCCGAGGATGAACGGGCGACCACCCGGGTGCACCGGGGGGATGATGCTCTTGGTCAACTCGACGGCGTGCTGGAGCGCGCCTGCCTTCTTGGGCTGGTGAGCGGTCATCGTGGTCGCGGTTTCCTCGTGTCTAGGCCGGATTTCCGCACACGCTACGCCAGCCGGGGTCCGGCTCGGGGAGGTAGCCGCCACCTGGGCGGACAGGGGCGCCCGATGGCTGGGTATGCACCCCCCGACGGCACATACCCGGCCATCGGCCGCCCTCGTGCAACGCGTCCAGTGTAGCCGGCGGCCGTCTTGTGGATCAATGGCCACTTGTGGGGAATTGACTTCCCCGGAGCATCATATGGTTACTTGGTGCCGTCAGTCGAGCAGGACCAGGTCGACCTCGTCGCCCGCGGCCACCTCGGCCACCCCGACCGGGATCTCGATCAGGCAGTTCGACGCCGCGAACGAGGCCAGCAGGTGGGAACCCGGCCCACCCACTGGGACCACCTCGACGTGTCCGGCGTCGTGGCGCCCCCTGCGGTACTGGACCCTGCCCGGCGGTGACGTCATCGCCGCCGTAGCGCGCGCCCGCGCTCGGGGGCGGTCAGTACGGCTGTGGCCCATAGCGCTGAGCAAGGCGGGCCGGAGGAACAGTTCGAACGACAAGGCGGCGCTGACGGGGTTGCCCGGCAAGGCCACCACCGACAGCCCTTCGAACGACCCCCGCCCTTGCGGTCCGCCAGGCTGCATCGCGACCTGGACGAACTCGACCCCTTGGTCGGACAGGGCATCCTTGACGACTTCATATGCACCCGCGCTAACGCCGCCGGACGTGATGAGCAGGTCAGCCTCACCGACGTGCTCGGCGACAACAGCGCGGAACGTCGCGACATCGTCGGGCACAGACCGCAGCACCACGGCCTTCCCGCCGATCTCTTCGATCGCCGCGGCCAAGAGAACGCTGTTGGACTCGTAGATGTGCCCCGGCGGCAAGGGGTCGCCAGGCGGGACCAGTTCGGACCCAGTGGACAGCACAAGCACCCGCGGCGGCCTCCGCACGGGCAAGCCGGCTAGGCCAACCGCCGCGGCCAAGCCCAACTGCGGCGGGTGCAGCACCGTCCCGGCCCGCAAGATCACGTCGCCGCTGGAGACATCCTCACCCACGAACCGCACGTGTGTACGCGGTAGCACTGACGCGTCGATGCGGACGTTCTCCGTACCGCCGTCGGTCAACTCCACCTGGATGATCGCGTCGGCTCCCTCGGGCAGCGGCGCGCCGGTCATGATCCGCTGGGAGGTACCGGGCGCGAGTGGGGCGACATCGGTCCGTCCCGCCGGGATGTCGTCGGCGACCGGCAGCCGTACGGGGTTCTCCGCGGTCGCACTGACCACATCGGACGCCCGCACCGCGTACCCGTCCATGGCGGAGTTGTCGAAGGGCGGTAGCGAAACCCCGGCGGTGACGTCCTCGGCGAGCACCAGCCCTCTGCACATCGCCAAAGGAAGCCGCACCACCGGCAGCGGTGGCACCAACGCCTGGACTTCGAGCCGGTACTCCTGCGGGGTCAACCCGCGCTTGGCCGCGTTCACGCCGCCAATCTTGCCTGCCCGTTGACCGAACCGGACGCGGCCGTCACAGCGCGGACGTTACGCTCGACCGCGTGTCGGAAGACCTAACCGGGCGTCGCCTCGGGCACTACCGCATCGACGGTGTGCTCGGTAAGGGCGGCATGAGCGTTATGTACCGGGCAACCGACATCCGGCTCGGCCGCAAGGTCGCCCTCAAAGTCATCGCCGAGCACCTCACCGAGGACCCCGAGTTCCGCGAGCGCTTCGTCGACGAGGCCCGCAACACCTCCGCGATCGACCACGCCAACGTCGTCCCGCTCTACGACTTCGGCGAGGTCGACGGCCTGCTCTACATCGCCATGCGGCTGGTGGACGGCTCCGACATGGCCAGCCTGGTCAAGGACGGCCCGCTCGCCCCGCAGCGCGCGCTGAGCCTGCTCGCCCAGGTGGCCGAGGCCCTGGACAACCTGCACGAGCGCGGTCTGGTCCACCTCGACGTCAAACCGGCGAACGTGCTGGTCACCGCGCGCGAGTCCGCGACCGAGCACATCTACGTCGCCGACTTCGGCCTGACCCGCCGCGGCGCGACCGGCCACCGCACCCGGGGCGGGGACTTCCTCGGTTCCCCCACCTACGCCGCGCCGGAGCACTTGCGCGGGGAACCGGTGGACGGTCGCACGGACCAGTACTCCCTCGCGTGCGTCTTGTTCGCGTGCCTCGCCGGTAGGCCTCCCTTCGCCGGGCAGGTGTCGGAGGTCATCCAGGGGCACCTCAACCGTGACGTCCCGACGCTGACCGACTACATGGCGCTGCCGCCCGCGATCAACGAAGTCATCCGACGCGGTATGGCTAAGAACCCGGGGCACCGCTACGCCAGCTGCCGTGAGCTCATCGCCACAGCGCGCCGCGCCCTCTCTAGCGCCCCACCGCGCCCGGTAGGCCCACCGCCGCAGCGTCCGCCCAACCAGACGCTGGTAGCTCCCATCGAGCAGCTGCGTCCGCAGTACCAGAACCCGCAGCCCATCCAGCCGGACCCGGTCCGCTTGCGGCCACCCGCGCCGGTCAGGACCACCGCGTTCGACGAGAAGAAGAGCGGCACCCGCTGGCTGGTCCCGGTGATCATCGGCCTGGTCGCGATCGGCGCCATCGTCGCCGCGATCATGCTGCTCACCGGCGGTTCCGGCACCGACGACCCGGGCACCAGCCCCGGCCCGAGCGCCCCGCCGATCCAGGTCGGCCCGGGGACCACCACCAGGTCGAGCGCGCCGCCGACCACGACCTCGCGCAGGCCTGTGCCGCCCATCACCATCTTGCCGCCCCCCTGACCTGCTCTTCTTGCACTCGCGTGCCCCGAGTGCTAAACACGAACTAGCACTCGGGGTCGCCGAGTGCCAGAAGGTCGGGACGGTGAGGCTGGCGCTCCGCGCCGGTCGTCCGTCGCGGGCACCGAGCCTGGCCGCGCTACGTGTATCCATCCGATGGAGGACCACACCGCAATGGCCAAGTTGATCGCGTTTGACGAGGAAGCGCGTCGCGGTCTCGAGCGCGGACTGAACACCCTCGCCGACGCCGTCAAGGTGACGCTCGGCCCGAGGGGCCGCAACGTCGTGCTCGAGAAGAAGTGGGGCGCGCCGACGATCACCAACGACGGCGTGTCGATCGCGAAGGAGATCGAGCTCGAGGACCCGTGGGAGAAGATCGGGGCCGAGCTGGTCAAGGAGGTCGCGAAGAAGACCGACGACGTCGCCGGTGACGGCACCACCACCGCCACCGTGCTCGCCCAGGCGCTGGTGCGCGAGGGCCTGCGCAACGTCGCCGCTGGCGCCGACCCGCTGTCGCTCAAGCGCGGCATCGAGCAGGCCGTCGAGGCGGTCATCGAGCAGCTGCACAAGTCCGCCAAGGAGGTCGAGACCAAGGAGCAGATCGCGGCAACCGCGTCCATCTCCGCAGGCGACACCACCATCGGCGAGCTGATCGCCGAGGCGCTCGACAAGGTGGGCAAGGAAGGCGTCATCACCGTCGAGGAGAGCAACGCCCTCGGCATGGAGCTCGAGCTCACCGAGGGCATGCGCTTCGACAAGGGCTACATCTCCGGTTACTTCGTGACCGACCCCGAGCGCCAGGAAGCGGTCCTCGAGGACCCCTACATCCTGCTGTTCGGCTCCAAGATCTCCTCGGTCAAGGACCTGCTCCCGCTGCTGGAGAAGGTCATGCAGTCCGGCAAGCCGCTGCTGATCATCTCCGAGGACGTCGAGGGCGAGGCGCTGGCGACCCTGGTCGTCAACAAGATCCGCGGCACCTTCAAGTCCGTCGCGGTCAAGGCCCCGGGCTTCGGCGACCGCCGCAAGGCGATCCTGCAGGACATCGCCATCCTCACCGGTGGCCAGGTCATCTCCGAGGACGTCGGCCTCAAGCTGGAGAACGCGGGCATCGAGCTGCTCGGCAAGGCCCGCAAGGTCGTCGTCACCAAGGACGAGACCACCGTGGTCGAGGGCGCTGGTGACGCCGAGCAGATCCAGGGCCGGGTGAACCAGATCCGCGCCGAGATCGAGAAGTCGGACTCCGACTACGACCGCGAGAAGCTCCAGGAGCGCCTGGCCAAGCTCGCGGGCGGCGTGGCCGTCATCAAGGCCGGTGCCGCCACCGAGGTCGAGCTCAAGGAGCGCAAGCACCGCATCGAGGACGCGGTGCGCAACGCCAAGGCCGCCGTGGAGGAGGGCATCGTCGCCGGTGGCGGCGTGGCCCTGCTGCAGGCCGCCGAGGCCGCGTTCGCGGGCCTCAAGCTCGAGGGCGACGAGGCCACCGGTGCCAACATCGTCAAGGTCGCCGTCGAGGCGCCGCTCAAGCAGATCGCGATCAACGCCGGTCTCGAGGGTGGCGTCGTGGTGGAGAAGGTCAAGGGCCTCCCGCAGGGCCACGGCCTCAACGCCGCGACCGGTGTCTACGAGGACCTGCTCGCCGCTGGCGTGCCGGACCCGACCAAGGTGACCCGCTCGGCGCTGCAGAACGCCGCGTCGATCGCCGCGCTGTTCCTCACCACCGAGGCCGTCGTGGCCGACAAGCCGGAGAAGGCTGGTGCCCCGGCTGGCGGCGGCGACCCGACCGGCGGCATGGACTTCTGATCCAGGCCCCGCTCGGCACGCACTGAGTTCGAAGGCCCGGTCCCCTCGCGGGGGACCGGGCCTTCGTGCGTCGTGGTCATGAGCGCGGACGCGCCCGGTGCCGCAGCGCGGTGGCATGGTGATCGGAGTGGTCGTGGTCCGCGGGGCGACAGCGGGAGAAAGGATGCGCTACATTTGAATGATTAGCGCGAAGAATGGCCGAACAAATAGCGGCTAGTGGCATTGTAGGGCAATTGGAGGACGATTGTCAACCGAGATCGACGTGGAGCAGGAATACGTCAGCATGCTCTACGCGCACCTCGACGGACTCCGGTCCGACACCGACACCCGGCTGGCCAGGACCCTGCGCGAGGCCAGCAGCAACCCGCAGGCGATGACCCAGCGGGACGCCGCGACCTCGCACCACAGCGAGCAGTTGGCGCACTACGGCGCCGCGGAGAACGGGCTGTGCTTCGGCAGGCTCGATTTCGCCGACGGCACCCGCAGCTACATCGGCCGCATTGGCCTGTTCGACGCCGAAGGCGACTACGAACCGCTGCTGATGGATTGGCGCGCCCCCGCGAGCAGGCCGTTCTACCTGGCCACCGCGGCGTCCCCGGACGGCGTGCGCAGGCGCCGCCACATCCGCACGTCCCGCCGCCGGGTCACCGCCATCGACGACGAGGTGCTCGACCTCGCCGACGGTCACGACAGCGCCAACGGCGGGTTGGTCGGCGAGGCCTCGCTGCTCTCCGCGCTCAACGCGACCAGGACCGGTCGCATGTCCGACATCGTCGAGACCATCCAGGCGGAGCAAGACGAGATCATCCGATCCGGTCTTAACGGCGTCCTGGTAGTCCAAGGTGGCCCAGGTACGGGTAAGACCGCGGTAGCGCTCCACCGGGCCGCCTACCTGCTCTTCACCTACCGCCAGCAGTTGTCCCGCCGTGGCGTGCTGATCGTTGGTCCTAACGCGACATTCCTGAAGTACATCGGTCAGGTCCTACCCTCCCTGGGTGAGACCGGTGTGCTGCTGCAGACCGTCGGCGACCTCTATCCCGGCGAGCGCGGCCAGCGCCCCGAACCTGCCCGTGCCGCGGAGATCAAGGGCAGCGTTGACATGGTCGACGCACTACGGCGCGCGGTGGCAGACCGGCAAGAGGTGCCTCTAGACCCGATGGTGCTCATCGTCGAGCGCGAGGAGATGGTGCTAGATCCGGCGACTGTCGCTGCCGCGCGAGGTGGGGCTAGACGCACTCGCCGCACGCACAACGAGGGACGCCCGGTCTTCGCTGAGGCCATCGTCGCCGCGCTCACCCAGCAAGAGGCCAACCGCCTCGGCGCGGAGTTCCTCGACGCGGGCGACATGGCCGACATCCGGCGTGAGCTTGCCGCGGACGACGCCGTTCAAGAGGCGATCGACGCCCTCTGGCCGCAACTGACCCCGCAGGAGTTCTTGTCCGACCTCTACGCGTCCGCGGAACGGCTTGAGACAGCCCTGCCGGACATCACCCCGGAAGACCGCGCGCTGCTGCTGCGATCCCCCCGACTCGGCTGGACGGCCGCGGACGCGCCGCTGCTCGACGAAGCCGCCGAACTCCTCGGCGTGGACGACCGCGCCGAGCGCGCCGCCGCCGAGCGCCGCCTCCGCGACGAGCAGGACTACGCGCAGGGCGTCCTGGACATCCTCCAGATGGAGGACGACGCCGACCCGGACATCCTGACCGCCTACGACCTCATCGACGCTGGACGGCTCGCTGAGCGCCACGACGACGAGGACCACCGCACGGCCGCCGAGCGCGCCGCCGCCGACCGGTCCTGGACGTTCGGGCACGTGATCGTCGACGAGGCCCAGGAGCTGTCCGCCATGGCCTGGCGGGTGCTCATGCGCCGGTGCCCCACGCGGTCGATGACCCTGGTGGGCGACGTCGCCCAGACCGGTGATCTAGCCGGTACCGACACGTGGGCGGACATCCTCGCCCCCTACGTCGAGGACCGCTGGCGCCTGACAGAGCTAACGGTCAACTACCGCACGCCCGCCGAGATCATGGCGGTAGCGGCCAACGTGCTGGCAGAGTTGAAGACAGGGTTGACCCCGCCAAGCTCGGTTCGCGAGACAGGCATCGAGCCGTGGGTGCAGCGGGTGGCGGAGGTAGAGCTACCGGATGTGGTCGCGGACTTGGCGGCCCAGGACTATTCCGGAACGGTGGCCGTGATCGTGCCCGCCTGCCTGGTGGAGGACATCGGCCAGGCAGTGCTCACGCGAGTGCCCGACGCGGCGGTGGGGGAGCGGCCGGAGTTGGAGAGCCGGGTCGTCGTGCTGACCGTCCGGCAGTCCAAGGGCCTGGAGTTCGACGGTGTGCTCGTCGTCGAGCCCGCCGTCGTCGTCGCCGAGTCCGAGCGCGGGCTCAACGACCTCTACGTGGCCCTGACCAGGGCCACCCAGTGGGTCGGCGTGGTCAGCGCGGCCGAACTGCCCGCCGCGCTGGACGGCCTCAGAGCTCGACAGTCGGGGTGACCACGGTCCGCGGCTTGCCGCCGTTCATCCGGACCAGGATCTGCGTGGTGCCCCTGGGCACCTCGGTGAGCACGAACCGACCGCCCTCGTCGGCGGTGGTCGTGTTGGAGCCGTGGTCGGCGACCCTGACCTCGACCCCGTGCTCGCCCGCGGGCACCAACCACCCGTCGATGCGCTGCTTCTCGCCGGTCCTGGTCACGTTGACCATGACGGTGAGGTCACCGACGAAGAAGGTGATCGTGCCGGGCGCGCCGCCGCGGACACCGGCCAGCGGGCGCCGCTCGGCCCAGCGCGCGGCCTCCAGCTCCACCTCGGCGTCGATGTCCTCGAGGTCGATGGCGAACTGGGCCCGTTCGACCAGGCCCGCGGGGACCGGGTCGAGCTCGTCGACCAGCCTGGCCACCTGCGCCAGCCAGAACTCCTGCTCGGCAGGGTCCATCTCGTAGTCGTCCATGGTCCTCATCTGCCACCATCCCCATTGTCGTACAGCGCCCGCAGTGCGGTGAGGCAACGACCCCTGGTCGGGCCGATGCTCCCGTGCGGCATCCGCAGCACCTCGGCGACCACCTTGTACTCGGCCCGCCCCGCCAGCACGGTGAGCCTCAGCAGCTCCTGGCAGCGCTGGTCCAACCTGTGGAACGCCGACCACAGCGTGCGGTCGCGTTCGGTGCGCAGCGCCTCGGCCTCCGGCATCGGCTCGGTGCTCGGCACGTGCTCCTGGACCTCCGGCGACAGCTCGACGTGGGTCGTCGAGCGCTGCCTGGTCCGCTTGGCCTCGCGCCGGGTCGTGGTGATCAGCCAGCCGACCACCGCCCTCGGCTCGGCGATCGCGTCGACGTGGCGCAGCAGCGCCAGCCACACGGTCTGCGCGACGTCCTCGGCCGCTGAGCGGTCCAGCCCGGCGCCTCTGGCGATGTGCCACACCAACGGGGTCAGCTCGGCCACGAGGACGTCGAGCGCCCCTCTGTGGCCCTCGCGCGCGGCGATGACGCACGCCGCGTGCCGCTCGGTCCCCTCTAGGCCCTCCCACGGCGGGTTAGTCCTCGTCGCGTGGAGCTCGGTCACCGCTCCCACCCCATTCTCCGTCTGCCGGGGTCGTGCATCCTGGTGGCACTGGCTACATCGTCCGATGTCAGGTCTGTGCGTCCCGGCCCATCCTGACTCACTCGTTCGGGTGAAGCTGTACTCCATCAGTGTCACTACAGCGCGCGCAGGACGAACGTCAGGGCCTGGCGCGCTTGCCCTTCCCACGGTCTGGCCAGTTCGGCCCGGAGTTCGTGCTGACCGGTCGTCGTGACGTCGAAGGCCAGCCGCCGCTCGCCAGCCGCACCCGGCGCCCCAGTGCCGACCGCCGCCGGGACGTGCTCGTCGGCGATCATGCGCAGGGCTTCCGGGAGCCACCAGCGCCACCGGTAGCCGGTGGTCGCGGACTCCGGGAGTCGCAACTCGACGGTATCCCCCCGGTGCAACTCGGTCGGCCGCTCGGCGTCCTGAGCGGACAGCTGCACCAACGCCACGACGTGCTCCCCCTCCGATCCCGTCCGCGAGCGCGGCCCGGCGGCCGGACGGGTCCCCTGCACCCATCCGACCGCCGGTCGTCGCCGTGGTCACGCCAGCGCCCGGTCGAGACGACCGAGCGCACGGGTGTGACCATGTCCTCGCTGGTAGAACCCGGTGGGTGCCTGCCTCGCCGTCGGGCCTGCCAGCCGCCACGGGGTCCCCCGCGTGGTTCGGTGCTGGCTCATGGTGGCTCCGTGGGCGAGTAGTTCTACTCAGACACCTACAAGAGCCCCGGTAGCACCTGCGGATACAAACGGCTGTTGGCCAGTTTGTGCCGTGGCATGTTTTTGTCACTCACCCGGTCATCAGCAGGACCATCGCTCCCGCCGCCACCAGCGTTCCCACCAGCAGGGTGCCGCAGCCGCCAAGCACCACCCCCTTGGTGGTGGCGGCCCGCACCGCGGTGGTCACCGCCGCCCCCGCGGCGACCAGGCTGAGCGCCGTGTACGCGATGGCCCCGGCCACCGGGTTCCCGTCCTTGACCGCGGGCCCGAGCAGCAAGACCAGGAAGCAGACCACCCCTCCGGCGGCGAACACCGCGGCCGAGGCGATCAGCACGAGGACGCGCGCGGTCCCGGTCCGCTGGTCAGCCACCCGGTGACACTATCCGCTCAGCCCTCCTCGGGGAGCAGGATCCAGCAGGCCAGGTAGATGACCGCGCCGGTGCCGAAGCCGAGCAGGGTCGCCGCGACCAGGCCGATGCGCACGATCGGGGCGTCCACCCCGATCGCCTTGGCGATGCCGCCGCACACGCCCGCCACCATCCGGTCGGACCGGCTGCGGCGGAACTTGCGGGTGTGGTTGTGGATGGCGGAGTGCGTCTCGTTCGTCATGGCTCAAGAGTGGCTGGTCAACGGCGTCCTGCCATCGGGGAAGGACCCGGGTTCCGGACTAGGGGTCGCTTCCGGGTCGGACTAGGGTGACCCGCATGCGGGTCCTGACGCCGGAGGACATGGCCAGCGCTCTTGACCGGGTCGGGTACCTGGCCGATGAGGGCCTGGCGACGGCGGCCTACCTCGCCTTGCGCATGGGCAGACCCCTCTTCTGTGAGGGCGAGCCCGGCACCGGCAAGACAGCCCTAGCGACCGCGTTGGCCTCGGCGCTGGACGTCGAACTCGTGCGGCTCCAGTGCTACGAGGGCATCGACGCCACGCAAGCCCTCTACGAGTGGGACTTCCCCCGGCAGCTGCTGGAGCTAAGAGCTGGCTCGTCCGTGGAATCGCTCTACAGCAGGCGTTTCCTCTTGGCCCGTCCGCTGCTGCGCGCGCTGGAGTCCCCATGCGTGCTGCTGGTCGACGAGATCGATCGCGCTGACGACGAGTTCGAGGCGTTCCTGCTCGAGATCCTGAGCGAGAACGCGGTGACAGTGCCGGAGTTGGGGGAGATCCGCGCGTCCACACCGCCGCTGGTGGTGCTGACGTCCAACCGGACGCGAGAGGTGCACGACGCTCTTAAGCGCCGGTGCCTCTATCACTGGCTGGATCACCCTTCACTGGATCGCGAACTCGCAATTCTTCGGAAACGGTTGCCCGGCGTTGGTGAAAGGCTCGCGGCGCAAGTCGTTAGCGCTGTCCGGCGATTGCGCGAGATGGAGTTGTTGAAGCCTCCGGGAGTGGCGGAGACGATTGACTGGGCAGCGGCTCTTACCGCATTGGGGCGGGAATCCGTTGACGTCTCCTCGGCGGCGTTGACCCTGGGCGCGGTCTTGAAGTACCGCGAGGACGTCGACCGGGTGGTCGCCGCCGGGCTGGACGCGTTGCTCGCGGGCTGATCACTTTCCGTGACC
This sequence comes from Actinokineospora globicatena, assembly GCF_024171945.1. Taxonomy (GTDB): domain Bacteria; phylum Actinomycetota; class Actinomycetes; order Mycobacteriales; family Pseudonocardiaceae; genus Actinokineospora; species Actinokineospora globicatena. Next base: position 538,843 of record NZ_JAMTCR010000002.1, on the reverse strand, counting down.
GCGAGCCCGGGGCGCGTGAACCCGGAAAATCGCTCGTCACCAGGGGTGTCGCGGGTGCATCATGGTCTTGGGAAACCGCCGGAGGTCACCGTTCGCGGTGAGCGACCCGGGTGGGCGGTGGCGTGTGGTGGCGCCGTGGTGCGCCCGCCAGGGGCGTGGCCCGTCGAGGGCCACTCCGGTTTCCCGAACGCCGATTCCGGTGCCTTTCGCGCCCGGCAACACTAGCCGCTGTCCTGCAGGTCCGGCACGCGCTATCCGCGCCCACGCGGCCCCTGGCCGCACGGCCGGAAAACCCGAGTACGTCCAGTACGAGGGCTTCCCGGCCGCGCACCCAGGAACCACGCGGATCACGAATCCCACGCACCAGACCTACAGGACAGCGCCTCGCGCGGCCGCGGGGGCACACCTGGCGCGGACCACCTACTCCCGGTCCGCGCCAGGCGTTCGGCGTGGGAAAGCGGGCAGGATCGGCGAGTTCAGCCAGTTCGCGAAAAGCTCGGTCAACGGCCACGGGGTGTGCCGCTGGGCCAGCGCGGTGAAATCGTCGGTCGTCACGTTGCCGTGCCGGTGCGCCGAGGTCCACACCCGCAACAACGCGAAGAACGCCTCGTCGCCGAGCCGCAGGCGCAGCGCGTGCAGCGTCACCGCGCCGCGCAGGTACACGCGGTCGTCGAACAGGTGCCGCGTGCCGGGGTCGCCGATGCGCAGGTCCTGCGGCATGTCCGCGAGCCTGCGCCACGCCCGCAGCGCGTGCACGTCCGCCGCGGCGCCGCCGGACACCTCCGACCACAGCCACTCGGCGTAGTTCGCGAAACCCTCGTTGAGCCAGATGTGGCGCCACTGGGCCACGGTGAGGCTGTTGCCGAACCACTGGTGCGCCAGCTCGTGCGCGATCAGCCGCTCGCTGCCGCGCACCCCGTCGACGTGGTTGCTGCCGAAGATCGACAGCGACTGCGCCTCGATCGGCGCGTCCAGCTCGGCGTCGACCACGACCACCCCGTACTGCTCGAACGGGTAGGGCCCGAACATCCGCTCGAACTCGACCAGCATCCGCGGCTGGCGGTCGAAGTCGTGCTCGAACGGCACCGCGAGCCGGGCCGGGACGGCGGCGTGCATCATCGGCACGGTCGCGAACGAGGACTCCGCGTAGCGTCCGATCTGGACACTGACCAGGTAGGTCGGTGTCGGCTGGGAGAGGCGGAACTCCCAGGTCGTCGTGCTCGCCGCGGACAGTTTGGACTCAAGAACCCCGGTAGCCACTACCTGGTACGGCGAGGCTACCGAGACCGCGATCCGGTAGGTCGCCTTGTTGCTGGGGTGGTCGTTGCACGGGAACCACGACGGTGCGCCAATCGGCTGGCTGGCGACGATCACGCCGTCGTCGAGGTAGTCCCACCCGATTTCCCCCCAGTGACTGGGGATTGGCGTCGGTGAGCCTGTGTAGCGGATCTCGACGGTGAACCTGCCGCCGTCCGGTAAAGGACGGTTCGGTGTGATGTGCAGCTTCCGACCACGTTGGGCGTGTCGCACCGGCTTGCCGTTGATGGTGACCTTGGAGCTCCGCAGGCCCGAGAAGTCCAGGCTGAACCGCGACAACGCCTGCGTCGCCACGGCGGTGATCCGCGCGCGACCCTCGAGCCTGCCCGGCCCGACCCGGTAGGCGAGGTCCAGGTCGTAGTGCGTGACCTGGTACCCGCCGTTGCCGTGGTTGGGCAGGTAGGCGTCGACGGACGTGCCCGCGCCGGGCTGCCCGGCGCGAGCCGGGTCAGCCTTGGCGCTCATACCCACATTCAACATCACGACCCGGTCCGCCGTCAGCGCTTGCCCGGCCACGCGGCGATCGGGTTGCCGAGCCAGCGGCTGCCGTCCGGTACCGATTCACCCCGCATGACCAGCGACGCCGGGCCGACGGTGGTGCGCTCGCCGATCGACGCGCCGGGCAGCACGATGCCGTGCGGGCCGAGCGTGCCGCCCGCGCCGACGGTCACCGGCGCCATCCGCATGACGCGGTCGTGGAACAGGTGCGTCTGCAACACGCAGCCGCGGTTGACCGTGGCGCCGTCGCCGACCCGGACCAGGTCGGCCTCGGGCAGCCAGTAGGTCTCGACCCACGCGCCCTTGCCGATCCGCGCGCCGAGGCCGCGCAGCCACACCGACAGCAGCGGCGACCCGTGCGCCCAGGTCGCGAACCACGGCACACCCAGCATCTCGACGAAGGTGTCCGCGAGCTCGTTGCGCCACACTAACGAACTCCACAGCGGGTGGTCCACCGTGCGGAACTTGCCCACTAGAGCCCACTTCGCCATCACGGCGATCAGGCAGGCAGCGATACCGGCGCCGAACAGCAGGACACCGCTAACTGCGAGTCCTAGCCAGAAACCGGTGTAGGTGAGTGCTGCCGCCACTAGAACCAGCAACGCGGTGGAGGCCATCACCGGGATCACGCGGCACACCTCAACCAACGCCCGCGCGATGACGAGACGCCGTGGCGGGTTGAACGTCTTGCTCTCGTCGGCGTCCTCAACCGTGCGCGGCAGCTTCATCGGAGGCATGCCCAGGTAAGAGGAACCTGCCTTGGCCTTCTTAGGAGTAGACGACAGCACACCGACGAGACCGCGCTTCGGCACGGCACGACCGGGAGCGGTCATACCGGAGTTGCCCAGGAACGCGCGCTTGCCGACACTCGCCTCCCCGATGCGCAGCCAACCGCCGCCGAGCTCGTAAGAGCCGATCATGGTGTCGTCGGCCAGGAACGCGCCGTCGCCGACGGTCGTCATGCTCGGCAGCGCCAGGACCGTGGAGGCTTCCACCCGCTTGCCGACCTTCATGCCGAGCGCCCGCAGCCACACCGGGGTGAACAGGCTCGCGTACATCGGGAACAGCGCGGAGCGCGCGAGTTCCATCAGCCGCTCGGTCGCCCAGGCCTGCCACGCCACGCGGCTGTGCACGGCGTGCCTGCCCGCTCGCATGCCGATGGACAGCAGGCGCACGAAGACCAGGATGAGCAGGGCGTAGGAGCCCATCCACGCGAGCGTCGCCGCAGGTACGGCAACCAGGGCCTGGACCGTGGCCTGACCGAGGGTGGTCGTGCCGTCGAGGAAGGCCATGAAGATGAACAGCGCAGGTAGTGCCGCCGCGATGGGGAGCACACTCAGGACGAACGACGTGGCCGCGTAGATGCCGACCCAGCGCCTACGACGCGCGGGACGAGACCCCTTCAGGCTGGCCTTACCGGTGCGCGTCGCCGGGGAGCCCGACCAACGCTGACCTGCGGGGACAGCGCCCTTCACACCAGAGCCAGGCGCGACCTCGGCCCGCTTGCCGACCCGTGCACCGGGGAACAGGGTGCTGCGCGCGCCGACCGTGGCGTGCGCGTCGACCCTGACCTGACCGATGTGCAGGACGTCGCCGTCGAGCCAGTGGCCGGACAGGTCTACCTCCGGCTCGACCGCCGCGCCCCGACCGAGCCGGAGCATGCCGGTGACAGGCGGCAGGGAGTGCAGGTCTACCTCGTCTCCGATCCGCGCGCCAAGAGCCCGCGCGTAGTGGGTCATCCACGGGGCGCCCTGGAGTCCTGCGGCGCCCGTGAGGTCCACGAACCGCTCAGCGGCCCACAGTCGCAAGTGCACGCTGCCACCGCGCGGGTAAGAGCCCGGTTGGACACCCCGCAGCAGCAGGCGCGCGGTCCCAGCCGCTAGCGCCATCCGGCCCCAGGGGCTCAGGAACACGAGCCAGCCCGCGAGCACCAACCACCACGACACGTGGGGGCTCCAGGAGAAGCCCAAGATGTTGTTCACCGCGGCGAGCGCTACGACCCACCTAGCGCCAACGACCGTCAGCATCGGCAGCGTCAACAGGACCTGTATGAACTGGGCGCGAACCGGCGTCGGCACCACTACCCGGTCCGTCTGCGTGCTCGCGACGGCGGCGTCGATGTGGTCGGAGAGCTTGCCCAGGGTCGGGTGCTGGTAGAGATCGGCGACGGCGATGCTCGGGTGGACCTCGCGGATCTTCGAGACCAGCTGGGCCGCGGAGAGGCTGCCACCGCCGTTGGCGAAGAAGTCGGCCTTCGGGCTGCTCACCACCACGCCGAGCAGGTCGCGCCACAGCCCGACCAGCCACCGCTGGGTGTCGGTCAGCGCTGCCGTGTCGACATCGGAGGTGTCCAGGTCGAGCGGCCACGGCAGGGCGTTGCGGTCGACCTTGCCGGACGTGCGGGTCGGCAGGGTGTCGACCGCGGCGAGCAGCGGCACCAACGCGGCAGGTAGCTCCAACCGGAGCCGTTCCACGGCCGCGTCAGCGTCGAAGCCCTCGCCAGCGACGACGTAACCCACCAAGAGCTGGTTACCGGCGGCGGTAGTGCGAACGGCCGCTGCGGCGCCTGCCACGTTCGGCAGGGCTTGCAGGGCGGCGTCGACCTCACCGAGCTCGATACGCCTACCGCCGAGCTTGATCTGCTCGTCCGCGCGGCCCAGGAACAGGAGCCCCTCGGGCTCGGCCTTGACCATGTCGCCGCTGCGGTAGGCGCGGTCCCAGGACAGCGCGGGCAGTGGCGCGAACTTCTCCGCGTCCTTGGCCGGGTCGAGGTAGCGGGCCAGGCCTGCGCCACCGATCACGAGCTGGCCGGTGGCGCCCATCGGCACCAGCTCGCCCGCCTCGTCGACGACGGCGAGCTCCCAGCCGTCCAGCGGCAGGCCGATGCGCACCGGGCCCTCACCGGTCATCCTGGCGCCGCAGGCGACCACGGTGGCCTCGGTCGGGCCGTAGGTGTTCCACACCTCGCGGCCCTCGACCGCCAGCCGCTCGGCCAGCTCGGGCGGGCAGGCCTCCCCGCCGAAGATCAGCAGCCGCACGTCGTCGAGCGCGTCGGCAGGCCACAGCGCGGCCAGCGTCGGCACGGTCGACACCACGGTGATGGCCCGCTCGACCAGCCACGGGCCCAGGTCGACACCGGTGCGCACCAGCGCGCGCGGGGCCGCCACCAGGCACGCCCCGTTGCGCCAGGCCAGCCACATCTCCTCGCAGGAGGCGTCGAAGGCCACCGACAGGCCCGCCAGGACCCGGTCGTCGGCGGTGATGGGCTCCTCGGCGAGGAACAGGTCCGCCTCGGCGTCCACGAACGCGGCCGCGCTGCGGTGGCTCACCGCGACGCCCTTGGGCTTGCCGGTCGAGCCCGAGGTGAAGATGATCCACGCGTCGTCCTCGGGCGTGGGCGTGCCGGGCACGCTCGGCGAGGCGGCCAGCGTGGTGATGGACCGGTGCTCGCCGAGCACGGCGCAAGCGTTTGCCTCGCCGAACACCAGGTCAGCGCGCTCGTCCGGGTCGTCGAAGTCGACCGGGACGTAGGCGGCGCCCGCCGTGAGGACGGCGAGGATCGAGACGTAGAGGTCGGCGGTGCCGGACGGGACTCGGATCCCGACGCGGTCACCCCTGCCGACACCCGCTGCGTTAAGAGACGTCACCAGGGCATCGATCTCACCGAGCAGAGCGCGGTAAGAGAGCACGGTGGTGCCGTCGTCGATGGCGTCGGCGTCGGGGTGACGCGCGGCGGAGGCGTGGAGGACGTCGACCAGGGTTCGGGGGGCGCTCTCGGGCCCCGCGCGGAACACGGCAAGCCCCTGCGCCGCGGCGTCGGCGAGTGGGTCGAGGGCGGAGAGCAGGGAAGCCGGGGGGTGGACCATCGTCATCGCGGCGAACGCATTTCTCACCTTTTCGGTGTTGTCCTAGCAGTCTCGCGGGCCTTCCGGCGCCACGGCCAACGCACGTTACCGGTCTTCTCATCGGCCTGTCTCGTCGATCTATTACCGACGTGTCGCGGCTCACATCCTTGTGTACCAACGGTTTTTCTATCGTAACCCGATATCGTTCAGCGATATCAAGCCTGAGTTGGCTTGTTGTGCAGGGAGTTCGGTGGCCTGTTGGGGTCGATATCGCCGTGCGATATCGTGGAGCGATGGATGTGCTGCGCGAGTTCGCCAATGGTGCGCTCCGGCTTCGCGTGCTGCGGTACGCGTCCACGGACGAGGTACACGGGGCCTGGCTGACCGAGGAGTTGGCCACCAGGGGTCACCGCGTGTCACCCGGGACGCTGTACCCGCTGCTCCACCGGCTACAAGAGGCCGGGCTGCTCAAATCCCGGACCGAGGTCGTCAACGGCAGGCAGGTCCGGCGGTACCGGACCACGAAACGGGGTAAGCGGGTGCTCACCGACTGCAAGGCGGTGCTCGCCCAGTTGGCCGAGGACATGGCGTGAGCACCGACCGGGTGACCTGGGGCACACTGCTGGGGTGAGTCAGGTCGACCCGCTGCCCGGTCTCGTCGGGTTCGCCGTCGCACTGCGCGCCGCGGGCGTCGCGTGCGGCCAAGAGCGCGTGCAGGCCTACCTGGCGGCCGTTGACCTGCTCGACCTCGCGGACGTCAGCCAGGTCTACTGGGCAGGCAGGCTCACCTTGTGCGGCGAGCCGGACGACCTACCCCGCTACGACAGCGCCTTCCACGCCTGGTTCACGGGTGACACCCCACGCACACCGAGACCGACCCGCGATCCGCGCCCGAAACGGGGGAACATCGCGGCTCTAGTGGCTAACGGCGCAGGTGAGGGCGATGACGCTGTGCACGTTGACCGCCTTGCCAGCTCCGCCGAGGTCTTGCGCCACCGCGACATCTCAGGCCTCACCGCCGCCGAGCGCGCGCACCTGCGCGAGATGATCGACCTCCTCCGCCCAGAGCCGCCGCAGCGGTCGACCGTGCGGTGGCGACCAGACCGGCGTGGCCGCGTGGACGCGCGCCGCACACTCCGCCTAATGCGGGCAACCGACGGCGAGCCGATGCGCATCGCGCGCAAGCGACGCGCGCGCAAACCGCGCCGGGTGGTCCTGCTGATCGATGTCTCCGGCTCCATGACCCCGTACGCCGACGCCCTGCTGCGGTTCGCGCACGCCATGGCCCGTCGCGCTCCCACCGAGGTGTTCACCCTCGGCACGCGCCTGACCAGGCTCACCCGCCAACTGCGCCATCGCGACCCTGAACTTGCGTTGACCGCTGCTGCCCGCGCTGTCCCGGACTTCGCGGGCGGGACGAGGCTGGGGGAGACCCTGCGGGCGTTCTTGGACCGGTGGGGTCAACGCGGCGTCGCACGGCAGGCCGTGGTCGTGCTGTTCTCCGACGGCTGGGAACGCGGTGACCCGGCGCTGCTCGGCAACCAGATGTCCCGGCTCGGCAGGCTCGCCCATCGCGTGTTCTGGGTCAATCCACACGCCGGATCTCCGGTCTACCAACCCGTGCAGTCCGGCATCTCGGTAGCGCTACCGCACATAGACAGGTTGCTGGCGGGCCACAGCGTCGCCACACTCGACCTCCTGCTCCGGGAGGTCCGCCGTGCGTGACGTGCTCGACGAAGTCCTGCGCCGCTACCGGCTAAATGAGCCGGTAGCACTAGGCACCGTGGTGGCCACCTTCTCCTCCGCCCCGCGATCACCCGGAGCGGCAATGGCGGTAGCCGTCGATGGTTCTGTCACCGGCAGCGTGTCCGGAGGGTGCGTAGAGGGCGCGGTCTACGAACTCGGCCGCGAGGTACTCGACACCGGTAAGCCTGTCCTCCAGCGCTACGGCGTTAGCGATGACGACGCCTTCGCGGTAGGTCTGACCTGCGGCGGGATCATCGACATCTACGTCGAACGCATCGCCCCCGACACGTTCCCCGAGTTCGAGGTAGTGGCCAAGTCGGTGCACGCCGAGGTCCCTGTCGCCGTCGCCACCGTCGTCGCACACGCGGACCCGGACCGGTTGGGCAAACGCGTCCTGGTTTGGCCTGACCGGCACTCTGGCAGCACCGGCTCCGACCGGATCGACGCGGCGATCGTCGACGACGCAAGAGGACTGCTCTCGGCCGGTCGTACCGCGATGCTCGGATACGGCCTAGACGGCGAACGGCGCGGCGAGGGCATGTCGGTGTTCGTCAACTCCTTCGAACCACCCCCGCGGATGCTCGTGTTCGGCGCGATCGACTTCGCGGCCGCCATGGCCCGCATGGGCGCCTACCTCGGCTACCGGGTCACGGTCTGCGATGCCCGGCCCGTGTTCGCGACCACGAGCCGGTTCCCGAGCGCGCACGAGGTCGTCGTCGACTGGCCCCACCGCTACCTGGAGCGCCAACTCGAGGAAGGCCGCGTCGACGAGCGCACCGTCGTCACCGTGCTCACCCACGACCCCAAGTTCGACGTCCCGGTCCTGCGCGTCGCGCTGGGCGCGAAGCTCGGCTACGTCGGTGCGATGGGCTCGCGGCGCACCCACACCGACCGCGTCGACCGGCTGCGCGAGGCCGGGGTGTCCGAGGCCGAGCTGAGCGCGCTCGCCTCCCCGATCGGCTTGGACCTCGGTGCCAGGACCCCCGAGGAGACCGCCGTCTCGATCGCCGCGGAGATCATCGCCACCCGCTGGGGCGGCGGTGGGCAGCGGCTGTCGGTCCTGTCCGGACGCATCCACGGCTAGTCACTCGGCGCGAGCGCGACCGTCCTGACCAGGAAGTTTGTCCACAGGGTGCTGAGTTGTCCACAGGTTCGGCGCCCGGGCTTGTCGTGGCGGCCGAACGGGGGCAGGCTGGTTTGTGAGCCCGATCACGCGCCCCGGTCCGCCGGGGTCCACCACCGCGCGAGTGCTGGAGGCAGGATGCGCATCACCGTCACGGTCGACGGGACCACCTACACCGACGACGTCGAACCACGCCAGTTGTTGGTCCACCACCTGCGGGAGACCATCGGCAAGACCGGCACCGTCGTCGGCTGCGACACCAGCAACTGCGGTTCCTGCACCGTGCACCTGGACGGGCAGAGCGTGAAGTCCTGCTCCGTGCTCGCCGTGCAGGCCGACGGCGCCGAGATCACCACCGTCGAGGGGCTCGCCCGCGACGGCGCGCTGCACCCGGTGCAGCAGGCCTTCCACGACAACCACGCCCTGCAGTGCGGCTTCTGCACCCCGGGGATGATCATGCAGTCGATCGACCTGCTCGCCGACAACCCCGACCCCGACGAGCAGGCCGTGCGGCACGGCCTGGAGGGCAACCTCTGCCGCTGCACCGGCTACCAGAACATCGTGCGCGCCGTCCAGGACGCCGCGGACAGGCTCAAACCCGGTTCCACCCAGGCCCAGCCGGTCGGGAGCGAGTCATGACCGCCACCGTCGAACCTGAGGTCGGCAAGGCCAGGCTGCGCAAGGAGGACGCGCGGCTGATCACCGGGCGCACCAGGTGGACCGACAACCTCACCGTGCCCGGCCTGCTGCACCTGGCCTTCCTGCGCAGCCCCGTCGCGCACGCCAGGATCACCGCCATCGATGTCGAGGCGGCCAGGCGCAAGCCGGGCGTCATCGCCGTGTTCACCGGCCGCGACCTCGCCGAGGCGCAGGGCAGCCTCCCCTGCGCCTGGCCGGTCACCGCCGACCAGAAGGCCCCGCCAGCGCCGTCGCTCGCCGTCGACCAGGTCAACTTCGCCGGTGAGGCCGTCGCCGTCGTGGTCGCGCGCGGCAAGGCGCAGGCCCACGACGCGCTCGAGGCCATCGACGTCGACTACGAGGACCTCCCGGTGGTGCTGGACCTGGCCGCGGCCGTGGCCGACGGCGCCGACCTGGTCCACCCCGACCTGGGCACCAACAAGTCCGCGCACTGGGTGTTCGACTCGGCGGAGGCGGGCACCGGCAGCGACGTCGAGCAGGCCATCGCCGAGGCCGAGGTGCTCGTCGAGCGCACCTACCGCCAGCAGCGCCTCATCCCGGCGTTCATGGAGCCGCGCTCGGTCCTGGTCGACCCCACCGGCGAGCAGACCACGGTGTGGTCGGCCACCCAGATCCCGCACATCCTGCGGCTGATGCTGGCGCTGACCACCGGCACCCCGGAGCACAAGCTGCGCGTCATCGCCCCGGACGTCGGCGGCGGCTTCGGCGGCAAGCTCCAGGTCACCCCCGAGGAGGTCGTCGCGCTGGTGGTGGCCACCAGGCTGGGCAAGCCGGTGAAGTGGACCGAGTCCCGCTCGGAGTCGCTGCTCTCCGCCCACCACGGCCGCGACCAGCTGCAGAAGCTGACCCTGGCCGCCCGCCGCGACGGCACGGTCACCGGCCTCAAGGTCGAGCTCCTCGCCGACATGGGCGCCTACCTGCGGCTGGTCACCCCCGGCGTGCCGATCCTGGGCGCGTTCATGTTCAACGCCATCTACAAGTTCCCGGCGTACCGGTTCGAGTGCACCAACGTGTTCACCACCAAGACCCCGACCGACGCCTACCGCGGCGCTGGCAGGCCGGAGGCGACCTGCGCCATCGAGCGGCTGATGGACGAGCTCGCCGCCGAACTCGGCCGGGACCCGATCGAGCTGCGCGAGCAGAACTGGATCAAGCACGACGAGTTCCCGTTCACCACCGTGTGCGGGCTGGAGTACGACACCGGCAACTACGAGGCCGCCACCGCCAAGGCCAAGGAGATGTTCGGCTACGACCAGCTGCGCGCCGAGCAGCGGGAGCGCCGCGAGCGCGGCGACACCGTCCAGCTGGGCATCGGCACGTCCACCTTCACCGAGATGTGCGGGCTGGCGCCGTCGCGGGTGCTCGGCTCGCTGTCCTACGGCGCGGGCGGCTGGGAGCACGCCGCGGTCCGGATGCTGCCCAGCGGCAAGGTCGAGGTGGTCACCGGGTCCTCCGCGCACGGGCAGGGCCACGAGACGGCGTGGAGCCAGATCGTCGCCGACCAGCTCGGCGTGCCCTTCGAGGACATCGAGGTGCTGCACGGCGACACCCAGTCGTCCCCGCGCGGGCTCGACACCTACGGCTCCCGGTCGCTGACCGTCGGCGCGATGGCGGTGCTCAAGGCGGGGGAGAAGGTCATCCGCAAGGCCCGCCGGATCGCCGCGCACATGATGGAGTGCGCCGAGGACGACCTGGAGTTCACGGCGGGCAAGTTCACCGTCAAGGGCACCGAGCGGGCCACCGCGATCACCGACGTCGCCCTGGCGGTGTTCGCCGCGCACGACCTGCCCGACGGGGTCGAGCCGTCGCTGGACTCCGAGGCCACCTTCGACCCGGACAACTTCTCCTTCCCGCACGGCACCCACCTGTGCGCGGTCGACGTCGACACCGAGACCGGGTTCGTCAAGATCCGCAAGTACGTGTGCGTCGACGACGTCGGCGTGGTGGTCAACCCGATCATCGTCGAGGGCCAGGTCCACGGTGGACTCGCCCAGGGCCTCGCGCAGGCGCTCTACGAGGAGGCCGTGCACGACGAGAGCGGCACGCTGACGACGGGAACCCTGGCCGACTACCTCATCCCGTCCGCCGTGGACCTCCCGCACTTCGACACCGACCGCACCGAGACCCCCGCGACCAGCAACCAGCTGGGCGTCAAGGGGGTCGGCGAGGCGGGCACGATCGCGTCCACCCCGGCCGTGGTCAACGCCGTCGTCGACGCCGTGCGCCACTTCGGCGTCAACGACATCCAGATGCCGTGCACACCGATGCGGGTGTGGACGGCCATCAACGGCGGCCCGACGGACGCGGGCGGTCTCGGCACCGAGGCGGGCGGCGGGCTCGGCTCCATCGACACCTCCGGAGGTGCGGCGTGATCCCGGCCGCGTTCGACTACACCGCTCCCTCCACAGTGGACGACGCGGTCCGCGCGCTCGCCGACGCCGGGGAGGAGGCGAAGGTCATCGCCGGTGGTCAGAGCCTGATCCCGGTGCTGCGCATGCGGTTGGCCGCCCCGTCGACCCTGATCGACATCGGCCGGATCCCGGAGCTGCGCGGCATCCGCGACGAGGGCGACGCCCTGGTCATCGGCGCCACCACCACGCACTACGAGATCCAGCGCGATCCCCTGGTGCGTTCGCACGCCCTGCTGCTCAAGGCCGCCACCGACACCGTCGCCGACCCGCAGGTCCGCCACCGCGGCACCTTCGGCGGCGCCATCGCCCACGCCGACCCGGCGGGCGACCTGCTCGCCCCGGTGCTGGCCCTGGACGCGGAACTGGTGCTGCACGGCCTGGAGGGGCGGCGCACGGTCGCGGCGGCGGACTTCTTCGTCGACTACTTCACCACCGCGCTGCGCCAGGACGAACTCCTGGTCGCGGTGCGGGTGCCCAAGCACACCGGCTGGGGCGCGCACTACGAGAAGTTCAACCGGGTCGCCCAGGCGTGGTCGATCGTGGCCGTCGCCGCGGCGGTCCGGATCGCCGACGGCGTGATCGCCGAGGCCAGGGTCGGGCTCACCAACATGTCCGCGGTCCCGGTGCGCGCCACCGCGGTCGAGGCGGCGCTCGTCGGCCAACCGGCCACCCCCGAGGCGATCAAGGCGGCCGCCGCGCACGCCGCCGACGGCACCAGCCCGACCGCCGACGGCAACGCCGACACCGCGTACCGCGAGCACCTGGCCAGGGTGCTCACCTCGCGCGCCATCACCGCCGCCACCGGCGTCTAGGAGGTTCACGACGTGCTGCTGGAGCACCGGTTCACCGTCCCGGCCCCGCTACCGGAGGTCTGGGCGGCGCTGCTCGACCCGCACCGGGTGGCGCCCTGCATGCCGGGCGCCACCCTCACCGAGGTCATCGGCGACGCCTTCACCGGCACCGTCAAGGTCAAGGTCGGCCCGATCTCCCTGCTGTACAAGGGCAACGGGCAGTTCCTGGAGCGCGACGAGCGGATGCGCAGGCTCGTCATCAAGGCCTCCGGCAAGGACTCCCGGGGCAACGGCACCGCCGCGGCGACGGTCACCGTCACCCTCACCGCCGAGGGAGACAGCACCAGCGGCACGGTCAACACCGACCTCGCGATCACCGGGAAACCGGCCCAGTTCGGCCGCGGCCTGATCGCCGAGGTGGGCGGCAAGATCCTCACCGTCTTCGCGGACTGCCTCGCCGACAAGCTCGCCGCACCCCCGGCCGCCGACGTCCCCGCCCCGATCGGGTCGGTCCAGGCCGGTTCCGCCACCGAGGGGTTGGCCGAACCGGACCGGACCGATCCGGCGGTCGGCCCACCGGATGAGCCCGCTGAGACCGCGGATTCCGCGACTGCCGAGGACACCCCGGCGGTCGGGCCACCCGACCGGCCTGCCGAAGCCGCGGCGGCTGAGGAACCGCGGACTGGTGAGCCAGAGCCGGTCGCCGGGGCGGGGCAGCGCCCGCTCCGGGTCGTCCCCGAGGCGGAACCGGTCGACCTGCTGGAGCTGGCGGGGCCGTCGGTCGCGAAACGGGCGGTCCCGGTGCTGGCCGCGGTGGTCGCGCTGGTGCTCGTCCTGCTGATCAGGAGGAGGTGGCGCTGAGGGCCTGCTCTGGCGCGGAATCCGGGGCCACTAGGGTTGGGTCGCAGCGACCGCTGCGGGTTGGGCCTGGTCAACGGGAGTGCGTGTGCGGGACATCGCGTTGTTCGGTGGGAGTGCGCATCCGGCGTTGTCGGCGGAGATCTCCGAACACCTCGGGGTACCGCTGCACCCGGTGCGGGTCCAGCGGTTCGCCAACGACTGCCTCGAGGTGCAGCTGCAGGCCAACTGCCGCGAGCGCGACGTCTACCTGATCCAACCGCTCGTGCAACCGGTCCAGGAGAACCTGGTCGAGCTGCTGCTGATGATCGACGCGGCGCGCGGGGCGTCGGCGCGGCGGATCACCGTCGTGATGCCGCACTACGCCTACGCGCGGTCGGACAAGAAGGACGCGCCGCGCATCTCCATCGGCGGCAGGCTGGTCGCGGACCTGATGGTCGCCGCCGGTGCCGACCGGGTGCTGACCATGACCCTGCACTCGCCGCAGGTGCACGGGTTCTTCAGCGTCCCCGTCGACCACCTGCACGCGCTGCGCGAGCTGGCGGGCCACTTCCGCAACCTCGACCTGTCGAACACCACCGTCGTGTCGCCGGACCTGGGCAACGCCAAGGAGGCGGCCCGGTTCTCGCGGCTGCTCGGCGTGCCGGTCGCCGCGGGCGCCAAGCAGCGCTTCGCCGACGACCGGGTGGCGATCTCCTCGGTGATCGGCGACGTCGACGGCCGCGACATCATCGTGCTCGACGACGAGATCGCCAAGGGCAGCACCGTGATCGAGCTGCTCGCCCGGCTGCGCGAGCACAACGTGCGGTCGGTGCGGGTGGCCTGCACGCACGGGCTGTTCGCCTCCGGCGCGCTCAAGCGCATCGGCGACCAGTCGGAGGTCGTGGAGATCGTGTGCACCAACACGGTCCCGATCCACGAGCGGTCCGACAAGCTCACCGTGCTGTCGATCGCGCCCGCGCTCGCCGAGGCGGTGCGGCGCATCCACAACGGCGAGTCCGTCAGCGCGCTCTTCGATGCCCCATGAGGTGGTTGCCCGCCGTCGCCTGCGCCGCGCTGGTGGCCGCGTGCAGCGGTAACCCGACCGTCGGCGAGGTCCCGGACGACCCGCAGCGGACCACCACGACCCCGGTCGCGCCACCGACCACCCCGTCGACCCCCGGGTTCACGCTGATCGCGGGCGGCGACGTGCTGATCCACCCCGCGCTCACCGAGCAGGCCACCACCGACGGCGGCGGCAAGCGCGACTACGCCCCGCTGCTCGCCGGGATCAAGCCGGTCATCGAGGCCGCGGACGTCGCCGTGTGCCACCTGGAGGTGCCGATCGCGGGCCCCAACGGCCCGTTCCGCGGCTACCCGAAGTTCAGCGCGCCGCCCGAGGTCGTCACCGCCCTCGCGGCGACCGGGTTCGACACCTGCTCCACCGCGTCCAACCACACCCTCGACCAGGGCCCCGCCGGTCTGACCAGCACCCTGGACGCGCTGGACGCCGCCAAGATCACCCACACCGGCGCCGCCCGCACCGCCGACGAGGCCGCCCGCCCGCTGATCCGCGACGTCGCCGGGGTCAAGGTCGGCTTCGTGTCCTTCACCTTCGGCCTCAACCAGGGCACCGCGCGCCCGGCCGGGTCACCGTGGATGACCAACATCCTCACCCCGGACGCGGTCCGCGCCGCCGCCCGCGCGGCCAAGTCGGCGGGCGCCGAGGTCGTGGTCGCCAGCCTGCACTGGGGCGTCGAGGGCCAGCACGACCCCAGCGCCGACCAGGTCCGCACCGCCAAGGCCGTCCTCGCCGACTCCGCCGTCGACCTGATCATCGGCCACCACGCCCACGTCGTGCAGCCCTTCGAACGCGTCGACGGCAAGTGGGTCACCTACGGCCTCGGCAACATGGTCGCCAAGCACGAGGAACCCAAGGGCCCCACCGAGGAGGGCGCCCTCGCCCGCTTCCACTTCACCAAGTCCCCCACCGGCTGGACCGTCGACCGCGCGGAATACCTGCCCATCCTCACCGACCTGGGCCCACCCATCCGCCTCCGCGACCTCACCACCGACCCGCAAACCCCACCCACCCGCAAATCCCAAGCCCTAACCCGCACCGACGAGGTAGTCCTGAGCCGCGCCGCCGCCACCGCAGGCCTCACCCGCCCCTAGCTCTTCTGTCCACTATGGACTCGTGCGGCGTCCGCTCGCCCCTGGATGATCACCCACAATCCGACTTGCCGCCGCTGCCCATCCCCGCACCGGCAGTCACACCCCTGACCAGGCGATCTGCCATTGCCCGCCTCCCCGATTTCCCTCTTATGGGGTACAGAAGTTATCCACATGTGGATCTCCACGGGGCCTGTTTCAAGATCGCCCGTCGGTGCCCCCCGGTAGACTGGACCTGGGCCGCCCCCCGGAGAGGGTGGGGGCCGGGCTGGGGTGGGACCGTGCGCGGGCGCGAAGCGGCGTTGGTGGGTAAGAGGCGCGGAGCGGCCCGGTGGGGCGGGTAGGGCTAGAGGCCTCTGCGGCTGGGGTTTGGCGGAGCCATAAGTGTGGGCGGAGCCGTAGGAGCAGGTGGAGCGGTTGGGCGGAGCCGCAGGGGTTGCGCGGTGGGGTTGGGGGAGCCGTAGGCGCGGGCGGGGCGGCTTGGGTTGGGTGGTGCGGTTGTCGGGGGCGAGGACTGTACGGGGCCGCTGGGGTTGTGCGGTTTGGCCGAAGGGCAAGGACTCCGCAGGGCCGCTGGGGTGGGCGAAGCCTTAAGAGCTGGTGGATCCGTAGGGGCTGTGCGGAGCCGTAAGAGTGGGTGGAGTCGCGGGGCTTGGTGGGTGCCGGAGGGGCAGGCGGACTTGGTGAGTCCGTTCGGGGTGCGGGAGTTGGTGGGTTCGGAGTCGCTTGGGGCGCGGTAGGGGCGGACGTGGGTGGGGGTGATCCCGAGTGGGTGTCCATTGGGGAATGGGGTTGTGGGCGGGGAACTGATCGGATTGGTTCGGGGGAGTTGGGTGGGGAGGCGGGTTCGGGCGGCAGGGTGGGTGGGGAAGGGAGGACTGGATGATCTCGGCGCTCACTCGGTTGGTTGATCTTGTGGAGGCGGGGCTCGGGGAGGATGTCGACGTCGCTGGGGTGGCTCGGGGGGAGGGGACTACGGAGTACCACTTGCGGCGGATGTTCTCTTCGTTGGCGGGGATGCCGTTGTCGGAGTACGTGCGCAGGCGGCGGATGACGGTCGCGGCTGCGGATGTGGTTCGGCGGCAGGGGGATCTGTTGAGCATCGCCGTGCGGTACGGGTATTCGTCCACTGAGGCGTTCGGGCGGGCGTTTCGTGCCGTGCACGGGATCGGGCCGAGTGCCGCGCGCCGGGATGGTGGTCCTCTTCGGACACAACCGAAGGTCAGGTTTCGGCTGACCGTTGAAGGG
Organism: Actinokineospora globicatena; assembly: GCF_024171945.1. Classification (GTDB taxonomy): domain Bacteria; phylum Actinomycetota; class Actinomycetes; order Mycobacteriales; family Pseudonocardiaceae; genus Actinokineospora; species Actinokineospora globicatena. Next base: position 522,156 of record NZ_JAMTCR010000002.1, on the reverse strand, counting down.
AGCACTCCCATGGACACCCGCATCGCTGAGCGGTCCGCGTTCCGGTTGGTGGGGCACGCCGCGCGTGTGCCGTTGGTCCACCGCGGCGTCAACCCGCACATCCTGGCGCACATCACCGCGCTGCCGCCGGAAGCGCACGTGCGGCTCAAGGCCCTGGCCGACACCGAGCCGCCCGGGTTGTTGCAGGTCAGTGCCGACGTCGACCCGGACGCCACGGAGGGCAGTGAGCTGACCTACCTGCACGGCGTCGCGATCTCCCAGGACACCCCCGTGCCCGACGACCTCGACGCCATCGCGGTCCCGGCGGGTACCTGGGCGGTGTTCCGCTCCGAAGGGCCGTATCCCGAGGCGCTGCAGAACACCTGGGCCGCGACCGCCACCGAGTGGTTCCCCGCCAACCCGTGGCGGCTACGACCGGGCCCGTCGATCCTCACGGTCCTGGAACGCTCGGAAGACACCGCCACCTGCGAGCTGTGGCTCCCGGTGGAACCGGTCTAGCCGCTCAGCGCCGTCACCCGGCCCAGGCGCGAGAGCCAGCGGTCCCGGGTGCGCGGGTCGGCCTCGGTGAGCGCGTCCGGGGCCGGGGCGGTCCGGGGGACGGGCAGCCAGCCGTTGTTCGGCCGGAACGGGTGCGTCACGGCGTCGGTGGTGAGCAGTGACAGAGTGCCCAGCCCGCACGCGTAGTCGAGCGTCGGGAGGGCACCGGCGAGGGCGAGCCCCGCCGCGATGCCGATGCTGGTCTCCAGGGCCGAGGACACCACGCACGGCAGACCGGCGGACTCGGCGACCGCGAGCGCCCGCCGGACCCCGCCCAGCGGCGCGACCTTGAGCACCGCGATGTCCGCCGCACCGGCGACCGCCACCCGCAACGGGTCCTCCGCGCGGCGGATCGACTCGTCGGCGGCGATGCGGACGTCCACCCGGCGGCGGACGGCGGCGAGTTCCTCGATGGTGCGGCACGGCTGCTCGACGTACTCGAGCCCGCCTGCCGCCCGGTCGAGCGCGGTGATCGCCGCAACAGCGCGGTCGACGTCCCACGCCCCGTTCGCGTCGACCCGCACCTGGCCGGACGGACCGAGGGCGTCGCGCACGGCGGCGACCCGCTCGACGTCTTGTCCCAAGGTCGATCCCGGGTCGGCGACCTTCACCTTCGCCGTGGTGCACCCGGACGCGCGGACGATCTCGGCCGCGCGCTCCGGGGACACCACCGGCACCGTCGCGTTCACCGGGATGAGGTCGCGCACCGGCGCTGGCCAGCCGTGCTCGGCGGCCTCCAGCGCGCTCTTGAGCCAGGGCACCGCCTCGGTGTCGGTGTAGTCGGCGAACGGGCAGAACTCGCCCCAGCCCGCGTCGCCGCGCAGCAGCAGCCCCTCGCGCACCGTGATGCCGCGGAACGAGGTGTGCATCGGGATCGCGTAGACACGCGTTTGCTCTGCGAACACCCCTGCATCGTCGCAGAACACCCGGTGTGGCCGCTGGGGGAAGGGCCGGACCGTAGGGTGGTGGCATGCGCAGCTTGGACGTGGTGGCCGGGTGGCCGGTGGACAACGCGGCCGCCGCGGTGGTGTCGGCCGACGGCACTGTGCTGGGCAGCACAGGCGACCAGGGCCGCCGGTTCCCGCTCGCGTCGGTGACCAAGCCGCTGACCGCCTACGCGGTGCTCGTCGCCGTCGAGGAGGGCGCCCTGGAGTGGGACCAGCCCGCCGGTCCGGCGACCGTGCGGCACCTCATCGCGCACACCTCCGGCCTCGCCTTCGACTCCGACACCCAGCAGGCCGAGCCGGGTGCTCGGCGCATCTACTCCAACACCGGCTTCCACATGCTCGCCGAGGCCGTCCACGAGGCCACCGGCATCCCGTTCGACCGCTACCTCGCCGAGGCGGTGTTCCAGCCGCTGGGCATGGCCGACTCCGCGCTGGAGGGCCAGGCGGGCGCGGGTGCGGTGTCCACCTGCGCCGACCTGACCAGGTTCGCCGCCGAGCTCCAGGCCCCGACGCTGGTCGCCGAGGAGACCCTCGCCGAGGCCACCACCGTCGCCTTCCCCGGCCTCAACGGGGTGCTCCCCGGCTACGGCATGCAGAAGCCCAACGACTGGGGCCTCGGCTTCGAGCTGCGCGACGGCAAGGCGCCGCACTGGACCGGGCAGCGCAGCTCGCCGCGCACCTTCGGCCACTTCGGCCAGTCCGGCACCTTCCTGTGGGTCGACCCCGACGCCGGGGTGGCCTGCGTCGCGCTGACCGACCGGCCCTTCGGCGAGTGGGCCGTCCAGGCGTGGCCGCCGTTCACCGACGGGGTGCTCGCCGAGCTTGCCTAGGCCTGGCTACGGGATCGGCGGCCCGAGCAGGTCGTCGGCGTCGCAGATCCGGTACGCGTAGCCCTGCTCGGCCAGGAACCGCTGCCGGTGCGCCGCGTACTCGGTGTCCAGGGTGTCCCTGGCGACCACGGAGTAGAAGTGCGCCTGCCGCCCGTCGCCCTTGGGCCGCAGCAGCCGACCGAGCCGCTGCGCCTCCTCCTGCCGGGACCCGAACGTGCCGGACACCTGCACCGCCACCGAGGCCTCCGGCAGGTCGATGGAGAAGTTCGCCACCTTCGACACCACCAGCGTGCGCAGCTCGCCCCGGCGGAACGCGTCGAACAGCTCCTCGCGCTCCTTGTTCTTGGTCGCGCCCTGGATGACCGGGGCGTCGAGCGCCACCCCGAGCTCGTCGAGCTGGTCGAGGTAGGCGCCGATCACCAGGGTCGGCTCGCCGGGGTGCCGGTCCAGGATCGACTGGACCACCGGGATCTTCGTGCGGGCCGTCGAGCACAGCTTGTACCGGGTGTCGGCCTCGGCGGTCGCGTACTCCAGCCGCTCGTTGTCGGTGAGCGTCACCCGCACCTCGGTGCACTCGGCTGGCGCGATCCAGCCCTGCTGCTCGATGTCGCGCCACGGCACGTCGTAGCGCTTCGGGCCGATGAGCGAGAACACGTCGCCCTCCCGGCCGTCCTCGCGCACCAGGGTCGCGGTCAGCCCGAGGCGGCGCCGCGACTGCAGGTCGGCGGTCATCCGGAACACCGGCGCGGGCAGCAGGTGCACCTCGTCGTAGACCACCAGGCCCCAGTCCCGGGAGTCGAACAGCTCCAGGTGCCGGTACTCGCCGCCGGACTTGCGGGTGATCACCTGGTAGGTGGCGATGGTGATCGGCCGGATCTCCTTGCGCTCGCCGGAGTACTCGCCGATCTCCTCCTCGGTCAGCGACGTGCGCGCGATCAGCTCGCGCTTCCACTGCCTGCCCGCCACCGTGTTGGTCACCAGGATCAGCGTCGTGGCCTGCGCCAGCGCCATCGCGGCCGCGCCGACCAGGGTCTTGCCCGCGCCGCAGGGCAGCACGACCACACCGGAGCCGCCCGCCCAGAACGACTCGGCGGCCATCCGCTGGTAGTCGCGCAGCTGCCAGCCCTCCTCGTGCAGCGCGATCGGGTGCGCCTCGCCGTCGACGTACCCGGCGAAGTCCTCGGCGGGCCAGCCGACCTTGAGCAGCGCCTGCTTGAGGCGGCCGCGCTCACTCGGGTGCACGACCACGTTGTCCTGGTCGATGCGGGCGCCGAGCATCGGGTTGATCTTCTTGTTGCGCAGCACCTCCTCCAGCACCGCGCGGTCGGTGGAGGTCATCACCAGCCCGTGCGCCGGGTGGTTGGCCAGCGACAGCCTGCCGAAGCGGGCCATGGTGTCGACGACGTCGATCAGCAGCGGTTGCGGCACCGGGTAGCGCGAGTAGGTCGACAGCGCGTCGACCACCTGCTCGGCGTCGTGACCAGCGGCGCGGGCGTTCCACAACGCCAGCGGGGTGATCCGGTAGGTGTGCACGTGCTCAGGGGCGCGCTCCAGTTCCGCGAACGGCGCGATGGCGGTCCGCGCGTCGCCCGCGCTGGGGTGGTCGATCTCCAACAGCAGGGTCTTGTCTGATTGCACGATCAGCGGGCCGTCGGTCACCCGTCCAGTGTCGCAAACCCGGCGCGGTCGCACGGGCCGGGCACAGTTCGGTAACCGGCGGGACCACGGGCTGTGCGCCCCGGATACCGTCCACGCCCACCAGCACCCGGTGCCGAGCACCCGCCCCCACCCCGCAAAGGCAACGCATGAGCAAGCCCGACGGGCCGGACACCCCGGCCGAGCAGCCCACCCCAGAGGCCGATGAGCGGCCGTTGGACTTCCTGGACGGGAAGGTCGAGCCCGCGGGCCCCCGGCGGCACAGGATGTTGCCGCTGTGGGCGGTCGCGATCATCGCGGTGCTCATCGCGGGGGTCGGTTTCGTCGTCTTCCGCTACGTGCTCGCCGACGACGCCCCCGCGGAGTGCGCGACGGTCACCGGGGCGGGTGACACGGCCACGGTCGAGCCGGTCAGCTGCGCCGACACCGCGGCGTTCCGCATCGCGAGCCGCAAGGACCTGTCCGCGGCGGGCTGCGCCGAGGGCGCCTACCGGGAGATGCGCACCGACAAGGAACTGCTCTGCCTGATGCCCAACTTCGTCAAGGGCAACTGCTACGTGCCCGACGACCCGAACCAGGCCTTCAAGGTCGGCCCGTGCGACTCGCCCGACGCGATCAAGGTCGTCGACGAGCTGCGCGACACCTCGGACCCGTCGCCGTGTCCTAATGGGAACGGTCTGGGTTACCCCGAGCCCGCGGTTGTGTTCTGCTTGGAGACACCCAACACGACCGGTTCGTGACGAAGCGTGACGTTTAGTCCGGATGTGGGGTTTGCGTTACGTCCATTCGAGCGACGCGCTACATTGCACCGCCGCACCGAGCGTATCCCAAGGGGGGATGGTGTCGGCTTTGTCGCTTTCCAACGCCATTGAGGTGCACGATGTCCAACCCGCAGCAGCCGGGCCAGTTCCCTCCGCCGCAGGGCGGCCCCAACCAGCCCTTCCAGCAGGGGCCGGGAACTCCGCCGGGGGGTCAGCCCTACCCGCAGCAGGGCCCTGGCACGCCGCCCGGTGGCCAGCCGTACCCGCAGCAGGGTCCCGGAACGCCGCCCGGTGGGCAGGCCTACCCGCAGGGTCCCGGCACCCCGCCCGGCGGCCAGCAGCTCCCGCCGCAGCCCGGCTACGGCCAGGCCCCGCCGCCCCCGCACGGCCAGCAGCCGGTCGGCTTCCCGGCGGCCCCGCCGCAGGTCGACCCGCCCGCCAAGCGCGGCAGCGGCAAGAAGATCTTCCGCATCGTCGTGCTGCTGGTCGCGGTGGTCGGCATCGGCATCGCGGCCTTCGCCTACTTCACCAAGTCGGCGGCGACCGCCTCGGTCGGTGACTGCATCAAGGTCAACAAGGACACCTCCGACGACGCCGATGTCGAGAAGATCGACTGCGCCAGCCAGGAGGCGGTGTTCAAGGTCGGCAAGAAGCTCGACAGCGGCGCGGCGACCTGCCCGAGCGAGAGCGACTACCTCGAGTACGAGGAGTCCTCGCGGCGCGGCAACAGCGGTGGCTTCTCGCTGTGCCTGGTGCTCAACGTCAAGAAGGGCGACTGCCTGTCCGACCTGGACAGCCCGGCCAAGACCAAGAAGATCGCCTGCGGCACGCACCAGATCGAGATCCTCGACGTCGTCGACGGCAAGGTCGACGAGGCGGCGTGCGGCGAGGACGCGAACCTGAACTTCAAGTACGACGAGCCGAAGCTGACCATCTGCACGAAGGCTTCCGCGTAGTACCAGGGGTTTGACGCGAAGAGGGTCCCACCGGGCGGTTCCGGTGGGACCCTCTTCGTCGCCCTGTCCTCAGCGGACGCTCACGGGGCCGCCCTGCAGCAGACCGGCGACCTTGGCCCGCAGCTCGACGAAGTCCTCGCTGGCCCGGGTGCCGATCTGGTCGCGCACCGGTCCGAGCGGCACGTCCAGGTGCGCCACCACGGTCGCCGGGGACTTCGACAGCACCAGCACCCGGTCGCCCAGGTAGACGCTCTCGTCGATGTCGTGGGTGACCAGCAGGACGGTCGTGTCCTGCTCCCGGCGGATGCGCAGCAGCAGGTCCTCGAGCTCGAACCGGGTCTGCGCGTCGACCGACGCGAACGGCTCGTCCATCAGCAGCAGCGACGGCCGGTAGGCCAACGCGCGCGCGATGGCCACGCGCTGCTGCATGCCGCCGGAGAGCTGCCACGGGTACTTCTTGCCCGCCGCGGCCAGTCCGACCGCCGCGAGGGCCTCCACGGCCCTCGCTTCGCGTTCCGTGCGCGACAACGACCGCAGTGGGAACTCGACGTTGCGGGTCACCGACAACCACGGGAACAACGAGCGGCTGTAGTCCTGGAAGACCACGGCCAGGTCCCGGGGAACACCGTCGACCTTGGTGCCGTGCAGGCTCACCGTGCCCCTGGAGGGGCGGATCAGCCCGGCGATCGTGCGCAGCAGCGTCGACTTACCGCAGCCGGACGGTCCAACCACACACACGAGTTCGCCTGCGCCGACGGTGAAGTCGAGTCCATCGATCGCGGTGTGCGAGCCGTCCTTGCCCTTGTAGGTGTGGCCGAGCCCGTCGACCTCCAACATGTTCACGTCAGCCTCCGGTGGCGAGCGCCTGCGTCTCGAGCGAGTGCCGCGGTTGCCAGGCAAGCGCGCGCCGCTCAAGCGCCAGGAGCACGGTGTTGAACAGGTAGCCGAGCACGCCGAGCAGCACGATCCAGGCCCACATGGCGGTGGGCTCGTAGTCGCGCTGGGCCCGCACCAGCTGGTTGCCGATGCCGTTGGCCGAGCCGACCAACTCGGAGATGACCATCAGGATCAGCGCGATGGACAGGCTCAGCCGCAGGCCCGCGAACACCTTGGGCAGCGCCGAGGGCAGCACCACCCCGAGCGTCCACTGGGTGCGGGAGAGCCGGAACACCCTGGCGGTCTCGACCTTGGTCGCGTCGACGCCGCGCGCCCCGTCGACGGTGTTGAGCAGCACCGGCCAGATCGCGCCGAACACGATCGTCGGGAACTGCATGTTCGTGGTGCCGACCGCGGCGACGAAGAACGGCACCAGCAGCGGCGGCGGGATCGAGCGCAGGAAGTTGAAGACCGCGCCCAGGTAGGCCATCGCGTGCCGGGACCGGCCGAGCAGGATGCCGAACGCGACGCCGATGACGCCCGCCAGCGCCCAGCCGCCGAGCATCCGGCCGACGCCGGGCACGATGTGCTTGCCGAACGCCGACGAGAACCACAGGTCCTTCGCGGTCAGCGCGATCTCCGACGGCGGCGGGAAGAAGAAGCTCATGGCCGCGCCGCTCGCCTCGGCCAGCTGCGTCACCAGCTCCCACAGCGCGACCGCGGCGACGAACACCACCCAGCGCTGGGCGGTCCTGGTGAACCGGTTCACTCGGCGTCACCCCGCGGCTGGCTCCAGGCGAACGCCCTGCGGTGCAACCACTCCAGGCCCGCGTTGGCGCCGTAGCCGACCAGTCCGGCCAGGACGGTGCCCGCCAGCACGGTGTCCATGTTGAACCCGCCGCCGCTGGCGACGTTGACCACCTGGCCGAGCCCGATGGTGCCACCGGAGAACAGCTCGGTGCTGATCACCACCGCGAGCGCGATGGCGAACGAGAGCCGGACCCCGGTGAGCACGAACGGCGCGGCGCTGGGCAGGGCGACCCGGCGCAGCAGGCCGAGCCGACCGGTGCCGAACGCGCGCGCCGTCTCCACGTGCAGCGGGTCGACCTCGTCGAGGGCGTACATGGTGTTGAACAGGATCGGCCACAGCGCCCCGTACACCGCGAGGGTGATCTTGGTGTCCGGGCCGGTGCCGAAGGTCAGCAGGGCGAGCGGGATCAGCGCGACCGACGGGATCGGCCGCAGGAACTCGACCAGCGTCATCACGGCCCTGCGGACCGGGGGGACGCTGCCGAGGACGAGTCCGGCCGGGACCGCGATCAGGACCGCGATCACCAGCGCGAGCAGGGTGGCCACCAGCGTGGCGACCACCGCTCTGACGAACGCCGGGTCGCCGAGCAGGGTGACCATCTTCGGTAGCACCACGCTCGGCGGGCGAAGGTAGTAGCCCGGAACGAGATCGGTCCGGCTGGCGACTTCCCAGATCGCGAAGAAGCCGGCCAGACCGATCAGGCTCGCGGGAACTCGGGGAGCTCCACTCACGGTGTGCCTCGGCCCCCGGAGGGGACCCGCCTCCAGACCTACTTGTTGCTGGTGGAGCTGGGGATCATCGTGGACACGTCCAGGTTGCCCTTGATCACGCCGAACTCCGACATCAGGTTGGCGACCCGCTGGATGCGGTTGGCCTCGAGCGAGGTCGAGTACGTCGCGATGGTCACCAGCTGGGCGGTCTCCTGGTCGATCTTGGCGTACTTGACGAACATCGGCTCGACCTTGGTGCGGTCGGTCGCCTCGGCTTGCGCCTTGGCCAGCGCGCGCTGGAAGGCGGCGACGGTGTTCGGGCTGGTGGTGGCGAACTTGCCGGAGCCGCCGATGGCGACGTAGCCCGACATCGGCATCTCCGCGGTGGGGCCGGACGCGCCGTCGAAGACCGGGACCGCGCCCAGCTTCTTCATCGCGGTGGTCACCCACGGCTCCACGACGACCGCGCCGTCGACCTCGCCGCGCTCCATCGCCGGGATCATCTCGGCGAAGCTCATCTCGCGCCACTCGACCTGGGTGTAGTCGACGCCCTGGGTCTTGAGCACCGACATCGGGGCCAGGTCGGTCATGGTGTTGCGGGCGGTGATGGCGATCTTCTTGCCCGGCGCGTCGGTCGGCTTCTTCAGCGGCGAGTTCGGCGGCGCGACGACCACGATGTGACCGGGCTTGGCGGTCAGCGCGTCGGCGACGATCTTGAACTCGGCGATCTTCTTGCTCTGCGCGAGCAGCGGCGCCGGGTAGGACGAGAAGGCGATGTCGACGTCCCCGCTGAGCACGGCGGCGATGGAGGCCGCGCCGGAGGCCATGACGACCGGCTCGACGTCGAGGCCCTGCTCCTTGAAGTAGCCCTGCTCGATCGCCCGGTAGAACGGCGCGACGTCGACGACGGGCAGGACGCCGACCTTGACCTTGGCCTTCTCCACCCCGCCGGTGCTGCCCGTGGACCCCGAGCTGCTGGTGGTGTCGTCGCCGCCGAGGAGGCCGCACCCGCTGAGCGTGGCGAGGACGGTCATGGCGAGAACGGCGATCGGCAGGCGGACACCAGCGGTCCGTCTGGTGGCAACGCGTCGAAGCATTTGGAGCCTCTCCTCGTAGGAGGTCGGTTTTTGTCGAGGTGGGCGCGAGTCCCCCTGCGGCACCAAGGACGCACTCTAGAGACAGCGGGGTGCGGGTCACAATGAGTGCGCACAGGATGCCTTGCGGTGAACTCTCTCACTGATTCGGGCGGCCCTGTTGAGCCAAGTGGGGGAACTCTCTAGGCACCCTGACCTGGGGTTTACCGTCCGTAGCCGTGCCCGCAAGTGGGTGGTGATTACTCATCCATATGGGCGATGGTGAACGTAGGGAAAACCACCACTACATCACGCTGGTGAAATGTTGTCCGTGCTAACTATCCGATACGGCCTGTGATGATGCCCTGGAAGGGTTACATCGTGCCGGAGACTTCGCTACCTTCTGTGTCCACAGTGAGGCGCTCAACCGAGCGGTAGGGATGAGCGGCCGCCATGCCCGGCGAGTAACGTTGGACCGCCCCGGTCCGACATCTTGCGGGCAGCCGCGTCCGCCAGAGCGTCCGCGACGAGCCGCGTCCTCCACTGGGGTAGGTGTCCGTTAGAGCAAGGCCTGCTGGATAACGGGCTACTTGGCTCAGATGCAGGGAGAGTGCTGGCAGTGCCCGACCACACCACTGGGGTGGGTTCAGGCCCAGGGAAAGACGGTGGTGCCGCCGTGTCAGAACCAGACGGCAGTAATGAGGTGGTGGCCGCGAACCCGAGGCCCTCAGGTCGCAAGACCGTGGAGGGTGGCTCGCGGTGGCGGCTGCGCAACTGGCGGCTGCGCACGAAGCTGGTCGCCGTCCTCCTCGTCCCGGTCATCACCGCGGTCGCCCTCGGTGTGCTGCGCGCGACCAACGAGCTCGACCGCGCCGAGACCTTCGACCAAGCGGCCATCGCGGTGACCGCGACCCTGGACGTGACCGCGCTCGTGCACGAGATGCAGAGCGAGCGCAACGTCATGGTCGCCTACGTCGCAGGCGGCCGCGCCGGGGACATCTCCCAGGTCCAGGGCCAGATGCAGAAGACCAACGCCACGCTGACCCGGCTCAACCAGGCCGTGGCCAAGGTCTCCACCGACAACGGCCAGCTGCTCGACACCCTGAGCGACCGGCTCTCCGCCGTGGAGGCCGTCCGCTCGGCCGCGATGAACAGCAAGTACCCGGACGTCGGCGTCTACCAGTCCTACACCTCGCTGCTGGAGGCCGTGCTCTCCGCGGGCTCCGAGTTCACCGCCTCGCTGGCCCAGCCCGAGATCGCCCGGCTGGCCGCCGCCTCGCTGAGCATCGTGGAGGCCAAGGAGTTCCTCGGCCGCCAGAACTCGATCCTGATGATCGCGGGCGCCCGCAACGGCTTCCCCTCGAGCATGCTCGACCAAGCCCGCGCCGCCGAGGCCAGCTACAACGCCTCCATCGCCAACTTCCGGTCCAACGCCGACGTCAACGAGGCGCAGTTCTTCTCCGACACGTTCTCCGGCGCCGAGGTCGACGACCGGGAGCGGATCAAGCAGACCGCCTTCGTGCACGCCGACCAGGGCGTGCCCAACCTGGGCATCGAGATGGACCGGCTGGTGGTGGACTCCAAGGCCACCGCGACCGCGCTGCAGAAGGTCGAGGTGACGCTGCTGGGCAAGCTGCGCACCCTGGCCAGCCAGTCCGCCGACGCGGCCAAGACCAACGCCTGGCGCGACGCGGTCATCGTGCTCATCGCGATCCTGCTCGCCCTGATCGTCACCTTCATCGTCGCCCGCTCGCTGCTGGTGCCGCTGCGCGTGCTGCGCCGCGACGCACTCGACGTGGCGAACCGGCGGCTGCCGGAGACGGTGCAGCGCATCCTCGCCGACCCCGACCCGGTCGAGGCGTCGAAGAACGCGGTGGAGCCGGTGCCGGTGTTCACCCGCGAGGAGACCGGCCAGCTGGCCCGCTCCTTCGACGCGGTGCACGACCAGGCGGTCCGGATGGCGACCGAGCAGGCGCTGCTGCGCGACAACATCAACTCGATCTTCGTCAACCTGTCCCGCCGGTCGCAGACCCTCGTCGAGCGCCAGCTCTCGCTCATCGACCGGCTCGAGCAGGACGAGCAGGACCCCGACCAGCTCGCCAGCCTCTTCGAGCTCGACCACCTCGCCACCCGCATGCGGCGCAACTCCGAGTCGCTGCTGGTGCTCTCCGGCTCCGGCCTGTCCCGCCAGCTCTCCCGCCCGGTCCCCGCGGCCGAGGTCGTCGGCGCGGCGGTCTCCGAGGTCGAGCAGTACGCCCGCATCGAGGTGCTCTCCGCCCCCGAGGTGTCGGTGCAGGGCCGCGCGGTCTCCGACCTCGTGCACCTCATCGCCGAGCTGCTCGACAACGCGACCTCGTTCTCCGAGCCGGAGAAGAAGGTCTACGTGCGGATGGCGGTCACCCGCAAGAAGGAACTGGCGATCCAGATCACCGACTCCGGCGTCGGCATGAACGACGAGGAGATCGAGACCGCCAACTCGCGGCTCGCCGACCCGCCGGACATCGACGTCGCGGTGACCCGCCGGATGGGCCTCTACGTGGTCGCGCGGCTGGCCAAGCGGCACGACATCAAGGTCCGGCTGCGCGACAACGAGGACATCGAGGGCGGTCTGATCGCCAGGATCACCGTCCCGGCGAACCTCGTGCAGACCTCCGGCTCGGCCCAGCCGACCAGCATCGTGGCGCAGACCCCCAGCCTCGGCGACACCGCGGCCAAGGCCAGCGGCATCGCCGGTGCCTTCACCGGCAGCATGCCGCGCACCCGGCCGGAGACCGCGGGACCGCTCAGCGAGTCCCTGGTCGACCGCCCGGCCGAAGAGGTCGCCGGGTACCCGGCGTTCGACCCGGCGTCGTTCGCCAGCAGCGGCAACCCCGAGGACACCGGCGGCTGGGGTCCCCCCGCCTCGCCGGAGGAGATCCGGTCCCGGCTCAACGGCCACCTGGTCGACAACCAGGTCACCGGCTCGCTGTTCGGCCTGCCGCTGCCCGAGCCGACCGACCCGCCCGCCGACGCCCCGCGCAACGGCACCGGCCGCTACCACCCGGTCAGCGAGCCGGAGCGGGTCGTGGACGCCCCGACCGAGCGGCTGCCGATCTACGAGGCCGTCCTCTCCCAGTGGTTCGAGGCAGGTGACACCGGGTCCACCCCGGTCACCACCGCCGCCGAGCCCGAGGTCGAGGTCGACGCCGAACCCGAGCCCGACCACCAGGTCGAGGTGGAGGTCGAACCGCTCACCGAGGTGCACGCCCCGGTCGAGGTCGACCACCACGAAGAACTCGCCGCCACCCCGGAACCCGCGCACTCCCGCGCGGACGCCTGGCACTCGCCCGGCGACGACGGCTGGCAGCGGGCGCGTGCCCTGCTCGACACCACAGCGGACACCACCACGACGGCGGGCCTGCCCAAGCGCGTCCCCAAGGCGCACCTGGTGCCCGGATCGGCCGCACCGAGGGAGACCACGGCGGAACAACCGGCCGTGCCCGCGCTGCCCCCACGTACGGCCGACGCCGTCCGCGGTCGCATGTCCCAGTTCCAGCAGGGGGTCCGTCGGGGCAGGCATGCCCTCATCGACGCCTACGCTGGTGACCAGACCGGTTCAGACGAGAGCCGCCAAGACGAGGAGCAGGAGTGACAACCGCGTCCGTACACCAGCCCGGTAGCTTCGGGTGGCTCATCACCGACTTTGTCCGCCAGGTGCCCGGCGTCGCGCACGCCGTGGTGGTGTCCGCCGACGGGTTGCTGCTGGCGGGCTCGCAGGGCCTGCCCCGCGACCGCGCCGAGCAGCTGTCCGCGGTCGCGTCCGGCCTGGTCAGCCTCACCGCTGGCGCCGCGCGGTGCTTCGAGGCAGGCGGGGTGAACCAGACCGTGGTCGAGATGGACCGCGGCTACCTGTTCCTCATGTCGATCTCCGACGGCTCCTGCCTCGCGGTGCTCGCGGCGCCGAACTGCGACATCGGCCTGGTCGCCTACGAGATGACCCTGCTGGTCGAGCGGGTCGGCCAGCAGATGACGCCCGAGCTGCGCGCGCAGCTTCAGGGCTCGCAGCGCAGGTAAGAGCGGGCACACGGCGGGGTGAGGACGCGATGAGCACGGGCCGCAGACCCACTGGCAGGCGCACCGAGGACGACTTCTCCTACCGGGACCTGTTCGAACCGGACGCTGCCTTCGGCGCGGCCGAGGGCGAACACCCCAGGGACCAGCTGGTGGACGAGCCGGAGCGGAGGCTTGCCGACATGTCGGAACGAGGGTGGGACGACCTGTCCGAACCCGGGCTCGGTGAGCCGCCGAACCGGTTCGACATCGACGGGTTCCGGGCCAGGCTCTTCGGTGGCCCCAGCGCGACCCTCTACGGTGACCCGGGCATCCCGTCGCAGTCGGACTGGGACAGCAAGGAGATCCCCGCGGTCGCCGACCTGGAGCCCGAGCCGGACCCGGCCGAGCTCGCCCCGCACGAGACCGGGTCGCTGGTCCGCCCGTACACCAAGACCGGTGGGCGGACCCGCTCCGACTACGATCTCGCGATCGAGGCACTGGTCTCCACCAGTGACCGCGGCAAGTTGCCGGACGCGGCGGTCCGACCGGAGCACAGGTCCATCTGCGGCCTGTGCCTGGACACCAGGTCCGTCGCCGAGGTCGCCGCGCACCTGCGGCTGCCACTGGGGGTAGCCAGGGTGCTCATCGGGGACATGGCGGGCATGGGCCTCGTCTCGATCCACCAGAGCGGCATGGTCGTGGGTGACCGGCCGTCGATCGAATTCATGGAAAGGGTGCTCAGTGGGCTCCGCAGGCTCTAGTCCTCTCAGCGCGCGCGGCGCTTCCCCCCAGCCGACCACCTCGGCGAAGATCGTCGTCGCCGGTGGCTTCGGTGTGGGCAAGACGACCCTGGTCGGGTCCGTCTCGGAGATCGTCCCGCTGACCACCGAGGCCGTCATGACCGAGGCCAGCGTGGACGTCGACGACCTGTCGTCGACCCCGAACAAGGTGACCACCACGGTCGCGATGGACTTCGGCCGCGTGTCGCTGGACTCCGACCTGATCCTCTACCTGTTCGGCACCCCGGGCCAGCACCGCTTCTGGTTCATGTGGGACGACCTGGTCCGCGGCGCCATCGGCGCCATCGTCCTGGTCGACACCCGCCGCCTCGCCGACGCGTTCGCCTCGATCGACTTCTTCGAGGACCGCGGCCTCCCGTACGTGATCGCCCTCAACTGCTTCGACCGCGTCCTGCACCACCGCATCGAAGACGTCCGCGAGGCCCTCACCGTCGAACCCAACGTCCCCATCGTCACCACCGACGCCCGCGACCGCGACTCCACCAAGGAAACCCTCATCACCCTGGTCGAGCACGCCATGCACCAACGCATGTCCCGCGCCGTCTGACCCTTGTTGTTCCGTGGAGGCCTCCGGTGGTTGCCGGGGGCCTTCTCGTTTTTCCCCTCTTACGGGGTACAGAAGTTGTCCACATGTGGATCTCCACGGGGGCGCTTTCAAGATCCACTGTCGGGGGGTCCCGGTAGACTGACCCTGGGACGCCCCCCGGAGAGGGTGGGGGCCGGGCTCGGGGCTTTCGCGCGCGCGAGGTGGTGGCGGGCGGGGTGGGAGCGGGGGTTCGGCGGGGTGGGGTTTGGTCCTGTGTGGATGCTTGGGGGAGTGCGGGCGCCGGGGTGGGGAGTCCGGTGTGGACTGTGGTCAGGGCTTGTGTTCGACCAGGTCGGCGCGGGTGATGCGGTGTAGGGGGATTCTGGTGGGGGAGTTGGTGTCGGGGTCGGTGCCCTCCAGGACGCCGCCGCCGATTCGGGTGGGGACGAGGATGCGTTCGCTGGCCACGCCGTTGGCGTCGACCATGCCGACCCAGACGGTGTGCTGGGCGTGCACGGCCTGCTGGAGCAGGGCGAGGGTGTCGGCGGTGTTCGTGCTCGACGCGGTGACGGAGCGGCCGCGTTTGCTGTCGGCGGCCCGGTCACCGGCGCGCATGCTGTGCACGATGTCGCTGAGCTGGTCGTCGTCCGGGGCCTTGCTGGCGACCCGCCGCACGGCGCGGACCGCGGCCTGCACGCGTCTGCCGGTCGGGCGCAGGTCGACCACCTGGCCCTCGCTGTCCTCCGCGGCGGGCGTGAACCCCGCGGCGCGCAGCTCGTCGAGGATCTCCAGCAGTGGCACCGGGCTGACCAGCACCGTGGGCGCGATCTTGCGCAACCGCAGCGCCGCCGCCGCCGGGCTCGCCGCGACTTCCGCGATCAGCGCAGGGTCGTCGCAACGCAGGAACGACGCGGTAGCGCCACCTCGCAGCCGTCCGTGCCGCCGGGCCACGTCGTCGATCATGTAGGTCAGCGACTGCGGCACCGGGGTCCTGGAGTGCGCGCGGAACAGTTCGTGCAGGTCGCTCGCGGTCTGACCCGCGTCGAGCGCGCGCCGCAGCGACGTCTCACTCACCCGGTAGACGGTGGCGCTACCCGCTGACTCGACGTCGGCGACCTGGTTGACCTGCGCGGCGAGGTGCGGCTCCAGCGGACCGGGCGCGACGACGGTCAGGTCTGCCTGCACCAGCACGTGGTCGATCGGCTCCGGCATCGCCTCGGCCATCCGCTTCGCCGCGGCCGCCGTGCCCTCCTCGACGAGCGTGCGACCCGCCCCACCCAACGCCCCGTGCGCGACAACGCCGATCGCCGTCGCCTCCTCAAGCGTCCAGCGGACGATCTCGTCCCGCAGCCGCCCACCCCGCCGCGGCGCGCGCCACGCCAGCAAGGCCGCGAGCTCGTCCACGTCGGCGATCCCGGTGCCCGGCTTCAGATCGGCCAACGCGTGCAGCACCCGTGCGCGCTCCAGCGGTGCGACCGGACGGCGCAGGTCCTCCGACAGCGGCGCCAGCAACCGCTCCTTCGCGTCCCGCAGGCCACCGATCCCTGGCAGGCGCGGCAGGTCGAGCCACGCGGCGGCGAGAGTCGCCCACTGGTTCGCCGGGCTCGCCACCAGCCACGTGTCGGCGTGCGTGGTCGGCAGGTACTCCGGTGTCGTCGCCTCGTTGTCCACAACCAGCGACGCCGCGACCGCGACCTCCACCAGCAGCACCCCGTGCCGCTCGCTGACGTCCAGCGCCTTGGTCAGCTTCCGCAGGTCCCGCACGCCCAGCCCACCGGACTTGAGGACCGGCGCGGGTTCCTCGGACCACATTCGCAGCAGGGTGTGCGTGTGCCGCAAGAACTCCAGCGCCGCGCCCGCCGCCGTCGAGTCGACTGCCTTGTGCGCCTTGGTCTTCGGCTTGGGTTCGTCGACGACCACCAGCGCAGCCGGTCGCACGACCAGCCCGACCTGCCTCGGCAGCTCGACGGTCGTCGCGTCGACCCTGGTCAGCAGCTCACGCGCGAGCAGCCGCTGGATCGGGGTGCGCGCCTGGTCGAGCGGGAGCACGGCGGCCGCGTCCCGGGTGTTGCCGATCGGACCGTTGCTCGCGAGCCGCTCCAGCACGTCCCGCTCGTCAACGGGCAGGGCCGCCACCGCCGCGGCCACATCCACGTCGTCGAGCGCGGGGGAGGGGCGGCCCAACCCGGTCGGGAACAGCCCACCGGCTTCCCGCGCGGCGGGCACGAGCGAGATCTCCTTGTCCTCACCCCAGGCGATCGCCAACCGCCGCAACTGGCCCACGGCCGCCTTGACCCGCTGGGCGGGCGCGTCCAGGTCGACCACCGAGATCGGCACCGGCCCCCGGTCCGCCCCGGCGGCGAGCAACGCGTCCAGCACCGCGAGGGTGAAGGTGTCGAGCCCCTCGGCGACCCTGGCGACCGAGGCCCTGGTCGCCGCGCGGGCCGCGAGCACCCCGGTATTGGCCGGTCGGGGCGTGGCGAGATCAGGCCGTGCCCGCAACACGGCGGCGAGCGCCTCGTCGTCCCGAGCGCGGAGCCAGTCGGTGAGCGTGGTGCCGGACACCCTGACCACGGTATACGGCACCGCCGTCCAGTAACCTCAGCAGGCGAGCACTTTCGTCACCCGAGGAGTTCCCCGTGGCCAAGACCCCCAAGTCCGACCGAGTCGACCCCACCTGGCGCGGCGACGACGCCAACGGCTCGCACCCCGTCAGCGAACTCACCTCGGACCGCCAAGGCGCCCTCTCCCCCTTCGGCGACACCACGTTCCCGCTGGACACCACCCCGTACGTCCACCCCACCACCGAGATCAACCGCTAGCCCCTCCGCTAGCGCCCCTCGGTTGCCCGCGCGGCCCACGTCTCGGCCCGCGCCCCGCACGGTCACCCCACCTGCGCCGCTAGCCCTCTCGACATGAGGCTCCAGTTGGCCCTTGTCGCGATCCCCTGCACGGCGCTGCCCCGCGACTTCACCGCACATCTCGGCGTTGCCGCGCGCGAAGCTACCTAATCCAGCCTCGGTGCCGCGCGGACCTGCCTCAGCCCGCCTGGACGTTCTGGCTGTCAGCCCCCAGCGCCGCCGTCCCGCGTGCCGCCCCAGCGCCCCCATCAGCCTGTGGGCTGCGGTCCCGGCTCCGGCCTCCACCCGCTGGGTCGCTAGTGCCCCCTTCAGCCCGGCTCTAGCGCCGCTCCCGGCCCCCGCCGCCCGCCCGAAGGTCATTGGGCGCCACTCCGAGCGCCGCCCGCCCATTCCGCCCCCGAGCACCACCGACCCGCCCCCACGAGCCCAAACCCACCCCTGACCTGCCCGAACACCGCGCTGCCCGCCCCCGTCAACACCGCCTCGCGCGCGCGAAAAGCGAGTGCCCGGCCCCCACCCTCTCCGGGGGGCGTCCCTGGGCCAGTCTACCGACACCCCCCGACAGTCGATCTTGAACCGACCCCCGCAGAGATCGACATGTGGATAACTTCTGTACCCCATAAGAGGGAAATCCTCGGCGGTCCGGAGGTGGAGATCCACACCTCCACCGGGGCGGGCGGCGGGGGTAGATCACCCGGATGAGGGCGCGGGGTGGTCGGGGCTACGCTCACAGCGATTCTCTGAATACCGTCCTTTCGGGAGTGAAGCGCATGCCCGTCCCCGGTCCCGGCTACTCGATCACCGTCCGGGTGGAGGCTCCGCCGAGTGCGAGCGCGGCGGGGGACCTGACCAGCGCGGTCGGTCGGGTCGGTGGGGTGATCACGGCGTTCGACGTGGTCGAGTCGCACGGTGACCGGGTGGTCGTCGACATCACCTGCAACGCCATGTCGGCCAACCACGCGCGGGACATCACGACCGCGTTGGAGGCGCTGCCGGGTGTCGCGGTGCGCAAGGTGTCGGACCGGACCTTCCTCATGCACCTCGGCGGCAAGATCGAGGTGTCCGCGAAGGTCGCGCTCCGCAACCGCGACGACCTCTCCCGCGCCTACACCCCCGGGGTCGCCCGCATCTGCCAGGCGATCGCCGAGAACCCCGACGACGCGCGCCGCCTGACCATCAAGCGCAACACCGTCGCGGTGGTGACCGACGGGTCCGCGGTGCTCGGCCTGGGGAACCTGGGTCCGGCCGCCGCGCTGCCGGTGATGGAGGGCAAGGCCGCGCTGTTCAAGAAGTTCGCCGGTGTCGACGCGTGGCCGGTGTGCCTGGACACCCAGGACACCGAGGAGATCATCCGGGCGGTCGAGCTCATCGCTCCCGTCTACGGGGGCATCAACCTGGAGGACATCGCGGCGCCGCGGTGCTTCGAGATCGAGGCGCGGCTGCGGGAGAAGCTCGACATCCCGGTGTTCCACGACGACCAGCACGGCACCGCGATCTGCGTCGTCGCCGCGCTGCGCAACGCGTTGCGGGTGGTGGGCAAGGACATCGCCGACTGCACCATCGTGGTCTGCGGTGTCGGCGCGGCGGGCAGCGCGATCATCCGGCTCCTGCTGCAGCGCGGACCGGCCGATGTCGTCGCCGTCGACATCGATGGCATCGTGCACCGCGACCGCGAGGGCATGGACACGAACCTGGCCTGGGTCGCGCAGAACACCAACCGGGACGGCAAGACCGGCAGGTTGCACGACGCGCTGGTCGGTGCCGACGTGTTCATCGGGGTGTCGGCGCCCAACCTGTTCGGCGCCGAGCAGGTCGCCACCATGGCCGACGACGCGGTGGTGTTCGCGCTGGCCAACCCGGACCCGGAGATCGACCCGCTCGAGGCGCAGCGGCACGCCGCGGTGGTCGCCACCGGCCGGTCGGACTACCCGAACCAGATCAACAACGTGCTGGCCTTCCCCGGCGTCTTCCGCGGCCTGCTCGACGCGCAGGCCAGGACGATCACCGACCCGATGCTGCTGGCCGCCGCCGAGGCCATCGCCGACATCGTGGCGCCCGAGCAGCTCAACCCGTCGTTCATCGTGCCGAGCGTGTTCGACGCCGCGGTCGCCCCCGCCGTCGCCGATGCGGTCCGCCGGGCGGCGCAGGCCTGACCTAGCATCGGCCGCGTGGGTGAACTCAGCCATGTGGACGTGTCCGGGGCCGCGCGGATGGTCGACGTCTCGGCCAAGGCGGTGACCGCGCGCACCGCGGTGGCCAGCGGTGTGGTCCGCACGACGGCGGAGGTCGTCGCGCTGCTGCACCGCGACGGCCTGCCCAAGGGCGACGCGCTGGCGACCGCGCGGCTGGCGGGCATCATGGGCGCCAAGCGCACCCCGGACCTGATCCCGCTGTGCCACCCGCTGCCGATCTCCGGTGTCACCGTGGCGCTCGACCTCGGCGACACCGACGTCACCATCACCGCCACGGTCCGCACCACCGGCCAGACCGGGGTGGAGATGGAGGCGCTGACCGCCGTCGCCGTCGCCGGGCTCACCCTGCACGACATGATCAAGGCGGTCGACCCCGCCGCCGTGCTCGACGCCATCCGCCTCGACCGCAAGGACGGCGGCAAGTCCGGCACCTGGACCAGGGAAGCACCATGACCGCACACGACCACCACTCCAGCTCCCTGCCCGCGTCCACCAGTGGCGCCGGGCGCACCGGCCGGGTCGTCACCGCGTCGAACCGGGCGGCCACCGGGGTCTACGAGGACCGCACCGGGCCGGTGATCGTGGCCTGGTTGCGGGGACGCGGGTATGAGACCCCGGATCCCGTGGTCGTCGCTGACGGTGCGCCGGTCGAGCAGGCCCTGCGCGCGGCGGTCGCCGAGAACGTCGACGTCGTGATCACCACCGGCGGCACCGGCATCAACCCGACCGACCGCACCCCCGAGGCCACCCGGGCCGTCATCGACCACGAGATCCCCGGTCTCGCCGACGCGATCCGTGCCGCGGGTCTGCCGAAGGTGCCGACCGCCGTGCTGTCCCGGGGGCTCGCGGGCGTCGCGGGTCGCACGCTCGTGGTCAACCTGCCCGGCTCGACCGGCGGGGTGCGCGACGGTCTCGGCGTGCTCGAACCCGTGCTTGACCACGCCGTCGACCAGTTGCGCGGCGGCGACCACGAGCGGACGCCGGTGCACCAGGCCGCGGTGTTGCGCGCGGAGATCAGCGACAGCCACATCTCGGTCGCCGAGCACGAGGAGCTGGTCGCGCACCGGTCGGCGGGCGCGGTCGTGAGCTTCGCCGGTGTCGTGCGCGACCACGACGGCGGGCGCGGCGTCGAGAGCCTCACCTACGAGGGGCACCCCAGCGCCAAGGAGGTCATCGTCGAGGTGGCGGCCGAGGTGGCGCGGGCCGAGGGCGTGCACGCGATCGCGGTGTCGCACCGGATCGGCGCGCTCGGCATCGGTGACGTCGCCCTGGTCTGCACGGTGGCCGCGGAGCACCGGGGGCAGGCGTTCAGCACGTGCGCCCGGCTCGTCGACGAGGTCAAGGCGCGGTTGCCGATCTGGAAGCACCAGCGCTTCGCCGACGGCACCGAGGAGTGGGTCAACTGTCCTTAGTGGACTACTTGGCCCACAGGCAGAACGGGTGCCCGGCCGGGTCGAGGTAGACCCGGACCCCGTCCTGCGGTTGGACTCCGGCGAGCACGGCGCCCGCGCGGATGGCGTGCGCGCCAGCCGAGGCGAGGTCGGCCACCTCGATGTCCACATGCGACATCATCTGCTGCGCGCCGGGTCGGCTCGGCCACTTCGGCGGCACGTAGTGCGGTTCGGTCTGGAACGAGAGCCCGGTCCCGCCGCCCGGCGGCCGCAGCGTGACCCAGTCCGGTTCGTCCGCGCCCATCGGCCAGCCGAGCAGCCGCTGGTAGAACGCCGCCAACTCGCGCGCGTCCGGCGCGTCGAGCACCGCGGCTGTCAAGGTCATCCACGGTCTAGATCCCATGCCGCCAGGCTAGGCCGACCGCGGCCGACCCACCGGATGACGTGGTCGAGCCCCCGCCGCGACCAGCGGCGGGGGCTCGCACGGCGTGCGGACCTACTTGGTGGCGATCTTCTGACCCACCAGGATCAGGTTCGGGTCGCCGATGAAGTCCTTGTTCTTCGAGTGCAGCTCCTGCCAGCCACCAGCGACGCCCTGCGTCGAGGCGATCTTGGACAGGGTGTCGCCAGCGACGACGGTGTAGTCGCCGTTGGGGTTCGACGCGGTGACCGCGGCGGCCGCCGGTGCGGCGGTGGTCACGGGCGCGGCCTTCGGGGTGGCCTTCGGGGTGACCTTGGGCGCCTGCTTGGTGACCTTCTTCTGCGTGCTCTGCTTCGGCGCGGCCGCCTGCTTCGGGGCGGCGGCGGACTTGGCGCCCGCCTTCTTGCCGCACACCGGCCAGGCACCGATGCCCTGGGTCTTGAGCACGTTCTCGGCCACGCGGATCTGCTCCTCGCGGCTGGCGCTGTGCGCGCTGCCGGAGCCGCCGTTGGCCCGCCAGGTGCTCGGGGAGAACTGCAAGCCGCCGTAGTACCCGTTGCCGGTGTTGATGTTCCAGTTGCCGCCGCTCTCGCACTGGGCGACAGCGTCCCAGTTCACCGGGTCGGCAGAGGCGGGTGTCGCGGCGATCGCCATCGGTGCGCCGACCGCTACCCCTGCGACGAGGACGCGGGCGATGGTGCGCTGGGTGGCGGTCTGCTTGCGGTGCTTGCCTCGGTAGGACATTTGGGTCTCTCCTCCCAAGCCTGCGCTCGTCGCGCTGCGGGTGCGGACCAGACCTCGGCCCGACCGGGTCCGGGTGGACCTGGCCACCGCGCCGCGCACCGGGTGGTGCTCGGCGGGCCCCTCGCCCCTGTCCGGGAGATCGCTTTCGCTCGGGGTTGGTTCCCGGGAGCCCGCCGGACAGGGTTCGGCATGGCGCACTCTCGGGTCGTGCGTGGCTGGTCGGGGCCAGCCGGAAGCGACGGTACGTAACCGCGGGAAGATCTGAAAACTCCGCAGAGCGTGACCGTCATCACAGTAACGCCCTGCGACCTTCTGCGATCAAGACGTTTGTGCTGGTCAGGCTCGTCAACGTACACGTTACTTCGCCGTGTCCTGGCCGAGATAATTAACCGTCGGTGAGGTCTGCCTCACGTTGTTTCCGGCCGCTGGGCCATCCGGGAACGGTGTCATCCCCCGGCGAATGGGGGAAGCACGTCGAGCCCGATGCCGTCGGGCAGCGCGGCGGACCGGTCCCGGACCGCCACCCCGTCGACCAAGAAGCTCGCGGCCCGCAGCACCCGGGCTAGCTCGTCGCCGTGCCGCCGCTCCAGCGCCGCGAGTGCGTCCTGGACCGTCGAGTCGGCCGGGAGTTGCACCTTTTCTTCGTGCACGCCCGCGGCCGCGCGCGCGCCCGCGAAATACCGCACCGTCACCTGACCCAATCGAGCTACCCCCCGATCGCACTCATCGGCCGCAGCGGCTGCGCGAACCCGGCCTCGTTGATGGTGTGCCCGGCGAGCTTGGCCCACATCGCCGCGCGCCACACCTCGGCGATCTCCTCGTCGCCCGCGCCCGCCCGCAGCGGCGCGCGCAGGTCCGTCTCGGTCTGGCTGAACAGGCACGACCGCAGCTGCCCGTCCGCGGTGATCCGAGTCCGGTCGCAGTCGCCGCAGAACGGGCGGGTGACCGACGCGATGACCCCGACCTCGCCGGGACCACCGTCCACCTGCCACCGCTCGGCGGGCGCCGCGCCGCGGGGGACCGGACTCGGGGTCAGCTCGAACTCGGCGCCCAACGCGGCCAGGATCTCTTGCGCGGTAACCATGTCCGCCCGGTTCCACCCGTGCTGGGCGTCCAGCGGCATCTGCTCGATGAACCGCAACTCGTAGCCCTGCTCCAGGCAGTACCGCAACAGCGCGACGGCCTCGTCATCGTTGCGACCGCGCACCAGCACCGCGTTCACCTTCACCGGCGTGAGCCCGGCGTCGCGCGCGGCGGCCAACCCGGCCAGCACGTCGTCGAGCCGGTCGCGTCGGGTCAACTCGGCGAACCGCTCCTGCCGCAAGGTGTCCAGCGAGACGTTGATCCGGTCCAACCCAGCCGCGACGAGCCGTGCGGCGCGTGCGGCGAGGCCGATCGCGTTGGTGGTCATGGACACCCTCGGCCGGGGGCTCAGCGCGGCGGTCTCGGCGATGATCCCCTCGATGCCCTTGCGTAGCGTCGGCTCACCACCGGTGAACCGCACGTTGGTCACCCCGAGCCGCTCGACCGCGATCCGGATGATCCGGCCCAGCTCACCGTCGCTGAGCATCTCCCCGCGCGGCATCCAGTCCAGGCCCTCGGCTGGCATGCAGTACGTGCAGCGCAGGTTGCACCTGTCGGTCAGCGACACCCGCAGATCCGTCGCCACCCGCCCGAACCGGTCCACCAACCGACCATCATCCGGGCGATCCGAACCCGAGGCCGCCACCCGGAGCCGAGGAAGGCCCAGGTCGACCGGTATGGGAACCCGCGCCGCCGTCACCCGTTCCAGGGTAGCCGCTGTCCCCGACCTGAGTGCCCGCCCTCGCCTCCGTCACCACATCGCACCCCCACAACCACCACCGCACGCCCCCGCTGGCTCGAGTTGTCCACAACCTCGTGAGTCATCCACAGCTCTCCGTCGCCCCTCTTGACAAGCCGCCGTTTTCGCTAGGCTCGAACGTGGGACCTCAGACCCCGGGAGGGTGGGCCCCACCACGCGAGTCGATCATGGCCGGGAGGATCTCGGGGTGGGGCTCCGGTAAGCCCGGACGGGACGAGTTCTCGTTCGGCGAAACTCCGGTGGTGGGCAAACTCGCTCCAGCAAAAGCCGTCGTGGTCAGGCAGCGGGAGCACACCCGGAGGCTCCGGGCGTGGGATCCGGCCAGGCGGGGTTACTGTCGGGGTATGCCGTACTTCAGGGTCGCCGAGGCCGCCAGGTTGTTGGGGGTCAGTGATGACACGGTGCGCCGGTGGATTGATGCGGGGCAGTTGTCGGCGGAGGCCGATGGGGCGGGGCGCAAGGTCGTCGACGGGGCGGTGTTGGCGGGGTTCGCCAAGGGGCAGGCGACCGAGGTGCCGGATCCGAGCGGGGTGGGGCGGTCGGCGCGCAACCGGTTCGTGGGGTTGGTCACGTCGGTGGTGGCCGACACCGTGATGGCGCAGGTCGAGTTGCAGTGCGGGCCGCACCGGGTGGTGTCGTTGATGAGTTCGGAGGCGGTGCGGGAGATGGGGCTCGCGCCGGGGGTGTTGGCGGTCGCGCTGGTCAAGGCGACGCAGGTCATCGTCGAGACGCCTGGGTAGCCTCTCGCCATGACCGGCCGGTGGACGTACCTGATGGACATGGACGGGGTCCTGGTGCACGAGGAGCACCTGGTCCCCGGCGCCGACGAGTTGATCGCCGAGCTCACCGCGACCGGCACGCCGTTCCTCGTGCTGACCAACAACTCGATCTACACCCCGCGCGACCTGCGGGCCAGGCTGCTGCGCACCGGCCTGGACGTGCCGGAGACCGCGATCTGGACCTCCGCGCTGGCCACCGCCCGCTTCCTGGACAGCCAGCGGCCCGGCGGCTCCGCGTTCGTGATCGGCGAGGCCGGGCTGACCACCGCGCTGCACGAGATCGGCTACGTCCTCACCGACCGCGACCCGGACTACGTGGTCCTCGGTGAGACCCGCACCTACAGCTTCACCGCGATCACCCGGGCCATCCGGCTGGTCGAGGCGGGCGCCCGGTTCATCGCGACGAACCCGGACGCGACCGGCCCCAGCCGCGAGGGCTCGCTGCCCGCCACCGGCTCGGTCGCCGCGCTGATCGAGCGGGCCACCGGCCGCGCCCCGTACTACGTCGGCAAGCCGAACCCGCTGATGATGCGGTCGGCGCTGCGGTCGGTCGGCGCGCACTCGGAGCACACGCTGATGATCGGCGACCGGATGGACACCGACGTCCGCAGCGGGCTGGAGGCGGGCCTGCGCACCATCCTCGTGCTGTCCGGCATCTCCGGTGCCACGACCGCCGAGCTGTTCCCCTACCGACCGACCCGGGTGATCGGGTCGGTCGCCGACCTGGTCGGCGGCACGGCCGACCCGTTTCCCGAGTCTTAGCGCCATGGTGGAAGGTGGTCACGGTGAGTCGTCGTCGCCGGTCGCGGTTACCGATCGCTGCGCGTCGCCGGGGTGGCTCCCCTAGGGTCGTCGCTGTGGAGAAGGACAGGGCGACCTACGTCGTCGGCGACATCCACGGCCACCGCGCGGAGCTGCTGACCGCTCTGCGCGCCGAGGGGCTGGTCACCGAGGCGGGCGACTGGGACGGTGGCCGCGACCACCTGTGGTTCCTCGGCGACTTCGTGGACCGGGGTCCCGACGGCATCGGCGTCATCGACCTGGTCCGCGCCCTCGCCGACCAGGCGGCCCAGGCCGGCGGCAAGGTCGAGACCCTGCTCGGCAACCACGAGATCCTGCTGCTGGGCATGTACCTGTTCGGTGACGAGCCGATCCCGTCGGAGTTCGGCCCGCGCAGCTTCGCCCGCAGCTGGAGCATGAACGGCGGCGTCGAGACCGACCAGGCGTCGCTCACCGACGAGCACATCGAGTGGCTGACCACCCGCCCGGTCATCGGCCTGGTCGACGACCACCTCCTGATGCACTCCGACACCACGCAGTACCTGCTGTGGGGCGAGGACATCGACGCCATCAACGAGTCGGTCCGGGCGGTGCTCCAGTCGGAGGACTCCGCCGAGTGGTGGGAGGTCTGGCGCCGGATGACCACCCGGTACGCCTTCCGCGGCCCGGAGGGGGAGGCGGCGGCGGACGAGCTGCTCACGGCTCTAGGCGGTAAGCAGGTCGTGCACGGGCACAGCGTTATCGCTGACCAGCTCGGGGTACTGCCAACGCAGATCGAGGGCCCTTACCTCTACGCGAATGGTAAGGCTCTCGGCGTCGACGCGGGGTTGTTCGTAGGAGGGCCCTGCCTGGTGGTGTCGCTGCCGTGGAACGCGGATAAGAGCTGACTACGCCGTCGGCACGATCCGCGAGCCCAGCGGGACGAGCGACACCGGGATCATCTTGAAGTTGGCGATGCCCAGCGGGATGCCGATGATCGTGACGCACAGCGCGATGCCGGTGACGATGTGGCCGACGGCCAGCCACCAGCCCGCGAAGATGATCCAGATCAGGTTGCCGATCACCGACGCCGCCCCGGCCTCGCGGCGCGGTTCGATGGTGCGGCCGAACGGCCACAGCGCGTAGTTGGCGATGCGGAACGACGCCAGGCCGAACGGGATCGTGATGATCAGGACGCAGCAGATCACGCCCGCGATCACGTAGCCGATGGCCATCCAGAAGCCGCAGAGGACGAGCCAGATCAGGTTCAGCAGGAGTCGCACCAGCACAGTCTTGCGCATCCGGTGAACCACGGGTGTCCAGATCCGCCCCGCGGTTGCAGGATGGTGACCTGGCCCACAGCCGGAAGGAGCGTTCGATGCCGCTGCCCAGCTACTCGTCCGGGACGTCCACCGCGCCGCTGCTCGGTGACACGATCGGCGAGAACTTAGACCGCACCGTCGCCGCCTATGGAGACCGAGACGCCCTCGTGGACAGGGCTACCGGCAGAAGGTGGACCTACCGTGAGCTGTCTGCCGAGGTAGACGCGGTCGCACAAGGGCTGCTCGCGCTCGGAGTGGGTAAGGGGGACCGGGTTGGGATCTGGGCGCCGAACTGCGCCGAGTGGGTCTTCGTCCAGTACGCCACCGCGAAGATCGGTGCCATTCTAGTCAATATCAACCCCGCATACCGGGTGCACGAACTCAAGTACGTGCTCGACCAGGCAGGCGTGCGCACCCTGATCTCCGCGCCCAGCTTCAAGACCTCCGACTACGCGGCCATGATCGCCGAGGTCAACCCTGCCTGCGACGTCGTCTTCATCGGCCAAGAGACCTGGGACGACTTGGTCACGTGCAGGGACCCACTCCCCGCGGTAGCGCTGTCGCCGGACGACCCGATCAACATCCAGTACACCTCAGGCACCACAGGCTTCCCCAAGGGCGCCACGCTGTCTCACCACAACATCCTCAACAACGGTTACTTTGTTGGCGAGCTATGCTCTTACACCGAGCAAGACCGGGTGTGTGTGCCGGTACCGTTTTATCATTGCTTCGGCATGGTGATGGGTAACTTGGCTGCTACTTCGCACGGTGCGTGCATTGTCATCCCATCACCGGGGTTTGATCCTAAAGCTACATTGAGTGCGGTAGCGGAAGAGCGGTGTACGTCGCTCTATGGCGTTCCGACGATGTTCATCGCGATGCTGGCCGAGGCGGACGGGCTGGACCTGGGGTCGCTGCGGACCGGCATCATGGCCGGGTCGCCGTGTCCCGAAGAGGTCATGAAGCAGGTCATCGATCGGCTCGGCATGACCGAGGTGACCATCTGCTACGGCATGACCGAGACCTCGCCGGTGTCGACCCAGACCAGGGCTGACGACTCCCTAGACCTGCGGGTCTCCACGGTCGGGAGGGTTCACCCGCACCTTGAGGTCAAGGTCGTTGACCCCGACACAGGCCTAACTGTGCCGCGCGGGACGCCGGGGGAGTTCTGCACGCGGGGCTACTCGGTGATGTTGGGCTACTGGGAGGAACCGGGTAAGACTGCTGAGGTGATCGATAGCGCTAGGTGGATGCACACCGGCGACCTCGCGGTCATGACCGACGACGGCTACCTGAAGATAACCGGCCGCATCAAAGACATGGTTATCCGTGGCGGTGAGAACATCTATCCGCGAGAGGTGGAAGAGTTCCTGTACACACACCCGGACATTCTTGACGCCCAGGTCATCGGTGTACCGGACGAGCGCTACGGCGAAGAACTGATGGCGTGGGTCCGCATGCGCGAGGGGACGCAACCGCTCGACGCTGACGCTATCCGCGAGTTCTGCACGGGGAAGCTCGCCCACTACAAGATCCCCCGGTACGTGCACATCGTCGATGAGTTCCCCATGACCGTGACCGGCAAGGTCCGCAAGGTCGAGATGCGCCAGGCCGCCGTCGAGCTCCTCGAGCGCGGGTAGCTTGGGCGGCGTGGAGGGCTTAGCGGTCGGCTTCGACCTGGACATGACCTTGATCGACCCGCGTCCCGGCATGGTCGCCGCGATGGCCGCGCTCGCCGACGAGACCGGCCTGGCCCTGGACGGCGAGTACTTCGCCGCCAACCTGGGGCCGCCGCTGGAGATGATCTTCCGGGGGTTCGAGGCGCCGGAGGAGCGCATCCCGTGGCTGGTGGCCCGGTTCCGCGCGCTCTACCCGGACATCGTCATCCCGGCGACGGTAGCGCTACCGGGAGCAGGCGATGCTCTAGCTGCGGTACGCGAAGCAGGCGGTCGAACACTGGTCGTGACCGGCAAGTACGGGCCCAACGCCGCCAAGCACCTCGCCCAGTTCGGGTGGCAAGTGGACACACTCGTCGGCGAACTCTGGTCGACCGCCAAGGGCGAGGCGCTCCGCGCGCACGGCGCCAGCATCTATGTGGGCGACCACGAGGGCGACGTCGCGGGCGCCCACGCCGCTAACGCGATCTCCGTCGGTGTGCCTACCGGGCCGCGAACCGCCGAGGAGCTCCTAGCCGCAGGAGCCGACGTCGTCCTGCCCGACCTCACGGAATTCCCTGTGTGGCTCAAGGCCCACTTGAGTAGCCTCTAGGGGCTACCGACGGCGGACAACGTGGACGACAGCGAGAGCGAGGCCCACGGGGAAAGCCATCGAGACGGCCCACAGCCACGGAGCTGTGTGGCCCATGGCGGCCAGCACGAAGATGGCGACCACCGCGAGCAGGCCCACCCCGAACAGCGCGAACGCGATGTGGAGGGTGCGCGAGGGGTGGGATTGAGCCGCCATGGGAACAGGATAGGCGCCCCGACCGTTGCGTCCTCAGCGGTGGGTTGGCGGTAACGCTCAGGCGGGGCTGGGGCGACCTAAGGGCTGGCTTAGGCTTGGGGGACGCGTCCCGGGTGACCCCGGGGCGCGTTCGTCTTGCGCGGCGGGGACCCCGGGTGCGCGGGACGGACTGACGACGAGGGAACGGTGAGAGCTGTGCCGACCGGCAAGGTCAAGTGGTACGACTCGGAGAAGGGCTTCGGGTTCGTCACGCAGGACGGTGGCGAGGACGTCTACGTCCGCGCGTCCGCCCTGCCCGCGGGCGTCCCCGGTCTCAAGGCCGGGCAGCGCATCGAGTTCGGTGTCGCCGACGGGCGCCGGGGTCCGCAGGCGCTGTCGGTCCGGCTCATCGACGCCCCGCCCTCGGTCGTCGAGGCTCGGCGCAGGCCTGCGGAGGAGCTGCACGGCCTGGTCGAGGACATGATCAAGATGCTGGAGTCGACCGTCCAGCCGGACCTGCAGCGCGGCCGCTACCCCGACCGGAAGGTCACCAAGCGGATCGCCGAGGTGGTCCGCGCGGTCGCCAGGGAACTCGACCCGTAACCCCGGGTCAGGCCCGCTGCCGCGTGGTCAGGCCCCAGATGCCGGTCTCGACCAGCTTGCCCTGCACCGCGCGCAGCTTCTGCACCTCGACGTAGATCAGCAGTTCCGCCTCCGGCGGCGGCACCAGCGTGTAGCTGAGGCTGCCGTCGGAGATGAGCCTGCTGCTGGCGGCCATCTGCTGGCCGTCGCGGTCCACGTAGGAGAACACGACGCCCCAGGGGCTGTCGGCGACCTTGGACGACACCGAGATCTGCACCGGCTGCCCCTTGCGGGTCGGTAGCGTCACCGCCGCGTCCTGGTCCTGCAGGCAGGTGTCCTTGCCGACCTCGCACAGCCCCATCGGGCTCGCGATCGCGCTCTCGCCGTCGGTGTAGAAGGTCACGTCCGGCGGCGGGGGAGCGGAGCATCCGGCGAGCACGACAGCGGTACCGGCGAGTGTGGCGGTGATGGCTCTGCGCACGTCGCGACCCTACGTGTCGTCCCGTGCCGACCGTGGTGCGGGGCGGAACCGGCGCAGCGCGGCGGCCATGCCCTCGGCGGCCCGCTGACCACCGAAACCGGGGATCAGGCTGCCACCGCGACGGCTGACCAGGGTCTGCGCCAGCCCCAAGGCCAGCATGACTGACACGACCAGGAAGCCGACCCACCAGATCGGCGGCAAGAGCACGCCGACAGCGCCGCCGAACACCCAGCCGAGCTGCAGCACGGTCTCCGAGCGGCCGAACGCGGACGCGCGCGACTCCTCGGGTAGGTCGTCCTGGATGACGGCGTCGAGGCTGTTCTTGGCCAGTGCGCTGGCGATAGCGCCAACGAGACCGACGATGGTCGCGGCGAAGATGCTCGCGGTGAGGGTGGCCACCACCGTTGTCGCCAACGCGGCGATGAGACAACCCAGCACTACCTGCTCGTGGTTGCCGATGTTGATGCGCGCGCCGACAGCGTTACCGGCGAAGCTGCCCAGGCCTGCCGCGCCCGCGATAAGACCCAGCAAGAGCAGCTGTTGGAACGGCTCGGCCTCGTTCTGCGCGCGGACCGCGAACGCCGCGAACATCATCAAGAACCCAGTCAACACGCGGATAGACCCGTTGCCCCACAGCGACACCACTACGTGCCGCCCCATGGGCCTTCGTTTCGTGGCCGGTAGCGGCATGCGAGCGCTTATCGAAGCTGGGACCTCGCCCTCGGTTACCTCGACCCACGCCGGGATCCGTAGGGCCTGTGCGGCGCCGACAGCGCAGATGATGACCGTGAACCACAACGCGCCCGGTGAGCCGAAGAGGTTCAGGAACAACGCCGCAATGGCTCCGGCCACCATCCCGGCCGCTAGACCGAACACCGTCAACCGCGCGTTCGTCTTGGCCAGGGTTATCTCGCTCGGTAGCACTCTCGGCGTGATCGCCGCCTTGAGCACCGTGAACGACTTGGACAGGACCATCTTCCCCAGCGCGGCCGGGTAGAGCATCCAGTCGTCGAAGTGCATCGCCATGATCACGCACATCAGCGCCTGACCCGCCGAGGCCGCGCACATGGCGAGCCTGCGGCCGCGCTGCAACCGGTCCAGCATCGGGCCGATCACCGGCGCCAGCAGCGCGAATGGCGCCACGGTGATCAGCAGGTAGAGCGCGACCTTGCCCTTGCTCTCCCCGCTGGCCGCGGAGAAGAACAGCGTGTTCGCCAGCGCGACCGCCATGGCCGCGTCGCCCGCGTAGTTGAGCATCGTGGCGTAGGTCAGCGAGGTCAGGCCGGACTTGTCGGCGCCGTCGGCGTTCGCGGCCTTGCGGAACGCGGTCATCGCCTGCGCGGTCAGCTGCCTGCTGCGCATCGCCGCGACCCTGGTCACGGTCAGCTTCTTGGGGTAACCGGGCGGTGGCCCGTCTCGCCGCTCTAGCTCTGTCCCCGGCTCTTCCTCGTACCGAGTGCCTGACTCCCGGTAGCGCGGCTCATCCCGGTACGGCCTGTCGTCGCGGTAGTCCCGATCGTCGCGGTAGCCCCGGTCTTCCCTGTATGGACGGTCATCCCGGTAGGACCTGTCGGGGCGGCCGTACCGGTCAGGGTCACGGTCACCGTAGGTCTCGTACCGCTGCTCCTCCGGCGGCTCTACCCGACGCGTGCGCGGCGGGGGGAGCGGCTCGCGCCTCGTCGGGTCGGCCCGGTGCGGGGCGTGCGGGGGGAGGTGCGACGGGCTCGGCGGGGCCTGGGGGTTCTGGCGGGGGATGCCGGTCGTCGGCGGCTGCTCCGGGTCGCGCCAACTGGGCTGGGACACGTCCGCCCAGCCCCGCTTCGCCTTCCGGCCCGAGCGGCGGCCGGACGGCGGCTGATCAGCGGGGCCGTTGCGAATCACGTGGTCCATCCTGCCGTACCGGGGGCCGATCTGGGGTCCAGTCGACCGGCCGGTCGAGTGGACAGTCTCGGGCACCTAGCCCGAGGTCGCGAACCGGACGCGGAACAACTTGGGCCACAGCTTCCCGGTCACGATGAACTCATCGGTCCCGGGAACCGCGGCGATACCGTTGAGCACGTCGGCGCCCGCGCGTTCCCCCTCCGGGAGTAGTCCCGCCAGGTCCACCACCGCGGTGACGCCACCGGAGGCCGGATCGATGCGCACGATCCGATCGGTCTCCCACACGTTCGCGTAGACGGCGCCGTTGACGCACTCGAGCTCGTTGAGCTTCACGACCGGTCCTCGCGCGTCGCGCACCCGCACCTCACCGGTCTCCGCGAAGGTCGCCGGGTCGCGGAAGGTCAGCTTGTCGGTGCCGTCGCTCATGACCAGCCGGGTGCCGTCGTGGCACAGGCCCCAACCTTCACCCGCATAGGTGACTCTGCGTCGCTCTTCCAGGGTCGACCGGTCACGCTCGATGGCCACGCCGTTCTGCCAGGTGATCTGCCAGATCCGGTCGCCCACGACGGTGATGCCCTCGCCGAAGAACTCACCCGGCAGCTTCATCCGCTCCCGCACCGCACCGTCAGCCGGGTCGGTAGCCCTAACTTCCGACTGGCCTTCTAAGCCCGTCCCCTCATAGAGGACGCCGTCGACGAGTTCGAGTCCTTGCGTGAAAGCGGCCCGGTCGTGCGGGATCTCGGCCAGTACCTGCGGCCGCAGCGTCGGCACTCCGGGGTCCCCGCTCGGCGGCCGCTGCTCGGTCCCCGAACAGCCCGTGGCCAGGCAGGCGAGGACGGCGGCGACGGCGGTCAGGCGGGCGAGCACCCCACTAGCGTGACACGGCTGTGTCACCCGCTTCAGGCGTGGGGCACAATCAGCGGTGATGACCTCGACGCCTGCACCAGAAGTCGTGACCGACCCCGCGTTGCTCGCGGCGGTCGAGTTCGCGCGCGCCGCCGCGCGGGAGCACGCCGGGGCCGAGGTGGGCGCGCACGTCGCGGTGCGGGCCGAGGACTCGGCGTCGGCAACGCACCTGTTCGACGCGGCCAAGCCCGGGTACCGCGGCTGGCGCTGGGCGGTGACCGTCGCCATCGCCGCACCGGATGACGACGTGACCGTCAGTGAGGTCGCGCTGATGCCCGGCCCCGACGCCCTCGTCGCCCCGCCGTGGATCCCCTGGCAGGACCGGGTCCGCGCCGGTGACCTGGGGGTCGGCGACCTGCTGCCGACCGACCCGGACGACCCCCGGCTCGCCCCCGGCTACGCGGGGTCCGACGACCCCGAGGTCGAGGCACTCGCGATGGAGGTCGGCCTCGGCCGGGTCCGCGTGCTCTCGCGCCTCGGTCGCCTGGACGCCGCCGACCGCTGGCAGACCGGTGAGTTCGGGCCCGGCGCCGACATGGCCCGCGGCGCGCCCGCGTCCTGCGGCACCTGCGGCTTCTACCTGCCCGTCGCCGGATCGCTCGGTGCCGCGTTCGGCGTGTGCGGGAACGAGATCTCGCCCGCCGACGGTCGTGCCGTGCACGCGGGCTACGGCTGCGGCGCGCACTCCGAGGCCGAGGTCGAGCAGATCTCGCCGGTGCTGGTCGCCGACCTGATCTACGACGACGCGCGGCTCGACATCGAGGCCCACGAGGCCGCCGCTGACGAGCCCGACCCGGAAGCCGACGAGCACGCGGCCGGTGAGCCGAGCGCGGAGTCGGTCGAGCAGGCCGTCGCCGCCGTGGCCCAGGCCGAGCAGGCCGACGAACCCTCCGGTCAGCCCGAGTCCGACCAGCAAGGGTGAGCGCCGCCGACCCGTTCGGCACCGCCGCGCTCCGTGCGGCAGTGCTGAGTGCCTGGACCACGTCCCCGACCAGGTTCCGCGAGGACGCCAACGCCGAGGAAGACCTCTACCTCGGCGGTTACCGCGACCGGCTGCTGGTAGAGCTAGCGCAGAACGCGGCCGACGCCGCTGACGGCACCGGCACGCTCCGACTGTCTCTAGTGGACGGCGAGTTGCGCGCGGCCAACACGGGTCGCCCGCTCGACGCGGACGGTGTCGCCGCACTGGCCTCCTTACGCGCGTCCGCTAAGAGCGCCGCCCAGGGGGTGGGCCAGTTCGGCGTCGGGTTCGCCGCGGTGCTTGCCGTAACCGATGCGCCGACAGTCCTGTCGCTCAACGGTGGCGTCACCTTCTCCGCGGAGCAGACGCGCACCGCGATTGCCGACCACCCCGACCTGGCCGCCAGGGCCGCCGAGCGCGGTGGCCGTGTCCCGGTACTCCGCATGGTCTGGCCTGCCGACGCCGTTGTGCCTACCGGCTTCGCCACCGAGGTACGGCTACCGCTGCGCGATGGAGTCAACG
This sequence comes from Actinokineospora globicatena, assembly GCF_024171945.1. Taxonomy (GTDB): domain Bacteria; phylum Actinomycetota; class Actinomycetes; order Mycobacteriales; family Pseudonocardiaceae; genus Actinokineospora; species Actinokineospora globicatena. The sequence continues at coordinate 487,554 of NZ_JAMTCR010000002.1, read as the reverse complement.
GCCGCAAGCTGCTCGCCGACTTCGCAGCGCAAGCCGCCGACCTCTTGCTCGCCCTTCCCCGCCTGGACCGCATCGAGATCGGTGACGACGCCTGGTGGCGGGTCGACAACGACTCCCGCGTCGAGATCCACGGCCCGGACGGCGTCGTGTCCTGGCTGGTGCACCGGGTTTCCGGCACCCTCGCCGACGACCTGGTCGAGCACCTCGGCGTCGAGGCGCGCGCCCGCCGCCAGTGGTCGGTGTGCTGGGCGGTCAAGGTCGACCAGGACGGCGTCCCGCTGCCGCTCGGGGACGACGTGCTGCACGCCCCGACGCCCACCGACGAACGGCTTTCGCTGCCCGCCCGGCTGGTCGCGACCCTGCCCATCGAGCCGACCCGGCGCAGGCTGCACGCCGGTCCCGCCGCGGCCGCCGTGCTCGCCGAGGCCGCCCGCGCGTACCCCGACCTCGTCGGCCGGACGCCCGCCGAGCACCGCACCGCACTCGTCCCGCTGGTCGGCTTCCCGCTCTCCGAGGTCGACGAGCGGTTGCGCGAACTGCTGGTCACCGCGCTGCGGCAGGCCCCGTGGCTGCCCGCCGCCGAGGGCGACGACCTCGCGCCCGCCCGCACCCAGGTGCTCGACGCCGAGGCCGACGGGCTGGCCGAACTGCTCGCCGAGATCGTTCCCGACCTGGCCGTCGGCTGGCTCTCCGCGCAACGGCACGCCGCCGCGCTCGCCGCGTTGGACGTGCCCAGGCTCGGGCTGGCCGATGTGGTCGAGATGATCACGGGCCGGGCCCGGCCGCCGGAGTGGTGGCACCGCCTGTACACCGCGCTCGCCCCGGTCGTGGAGACCGACGGCACCGCGCGGCTGGAACTCGGCGCGCTCCCGGTGCCGCTGGCCGACGGGCGAACGCTGCCCGGTCCGGCAGGCGTGGTGCTGGTGGAGGACGCCGAACTGCTCGAACTGCTCGCGCACGCCGAGGTCGGGGCGCTGCACGTGGTGCACGCCGACGCCGCGCACCCGGTGCTGGAACGCCTCGGTGCGTACCGCGGCGGCCCGGTCGACCTGCTCGACGCAGGCGGGCTGCAGGACGCGGTCGAGCGCAGCCTGGACGACGTCGAGTCCGATGTGGACATCACCGGCCTGGTGTCGGTCGTGCTGCGGCTGGTGCGCGACGCCGGGGTGCGCGTGGGCGAGCTGCCGTGGCTGGGCGCGTTGGCGCTCAAGGACTCCGTCGGCGACTGGCGGCGGGCCGACGAGCTCGCGCTGCCCGGGTCGCCGCTGCTGGACGTGCTCGACGAGGACGCGCCGGTCGGTGTGCTCTCGGCCGAGGTCGCCGCCGAGTGGCCGGACCACGTGTTGGTCGCGGTCGGTGTGCTCGACGCGTTCGCCCTCGTCGCCGACGAGGCACCCGGCGGGCCGGACCACGGGCTCGCCGACGAGGCCGAGTGGTGGGACAGCAGGCAGGAACCGCCCGCGCGGGTCCTGGCCGTGCGCGACCTGGACCTGGTCACCGACGACGCCTGGCCCCGCGCGCTCGCACTGCTCGCCGCCGACCCGGACACCTGGCGCGCGCTGCTCGAACCCGACGGGTACACCGGCTGGTGGATCGCCAGGCACGCCGTCATCGGCGGCGCCGCCCCGTCCGACTGGCGCCTCGCCGACGCCGACGACCTCGCGGGCCTCTACGACACCGTCCCGGACATCGGCGTCGACCCCCGCGTCCTCGCCGCGATCGGCGTCCGCACCGCGCTGCGCGTCGACAACGCCGACGACGCCGAAGACCTGCTCATCCGCCTGGGCGACCCCGACCGCGGCCTGCACCCGGGCGCCGTCCTGCGCACCCACGCCGCCCTCGCCGAAGCCGTCGCCGACGAGGTGTTCGACCCGACCGAGGTCCGCCTCCCGGAAACCACCCGCACGCTCGCGGGCACCGTCGCCACCGACTGCGTTGTCCTCGACGCCCCCTGGCTGCTGACCGTCCTCCCCGAGGACCAGGTCGTCGCCGCAGGCCCCGACTTCGCCCTAGCCGAGCCCCTCGCGGAACTGCTCGACCTTCCGCTGGCGACCGAGGAATCCGCAGGCGAGGTCATCTCCGCCGCCGACCCCGTCCCCTGGTCCGACCTGGGCGCCGTCGCCGCCGCCTGCGAACTCCTGGCCGCCGACATCCCCCTCGGCACCCTCCTGGTCCACGACAAACTCATGGTCCGCACCCCCACCGGCGACCACAACACCCCCTGGTGGGTCCAAGACTCGGTCATCCACTGCGAAGACACCCCAGAGGCCCTGGCCCGAGCCCTAGCCTGGACCACCAACCGCTGGCCCGACCGCCACACCTTCACCGCCCTGATCGAAGAACCCACCCACTACCTCACATAGCCCCCCGTTGCGGAGGGCTCATTGCCGTTTCCGCAGCCGGGAGCCCGCAGGTAGAACTGGCTGCTGTGGTGATCGATGGCCTTCTATACGGCGGGTTCCTGCACGTGGACGACCTGGCGCTCCCGGTCTCGCTCGTCGCAGAACTCCGAGACCTCAACGACCGCCTGGAAATCCCGTGCGCGTGGTTGCTATCCGCAGGATCCACAGACCTGTTCTCGTCGGCGCGAGTTCGACTGAAGGTCGGCATCCACGGTGGAACCGGGGCGTTGATGTGGATCAGCCGAGGGCAGTTCTTGGTACCGGCTACCGGCACCAACCCGGATTGGCAGGTCTACTACCTGGCTGGCCTGCACGACATGTACCTGCCGCCGCACGCCGAGGTTCCCGTCGAGACCGCGTACCAAGCGCTGGCCGAGTTCCTCGTTACTCGGGCCAGACCTACTTGTGTCGAGTGGCAGGAAGCCGAGTTGGACTAGGCACCACAGTGATCGAGGGTGTTCTGCGCAGTGGGTTTCTGCACGTAGATGACTTGGGGCCTGGTGAAGATCTCGTTGCTGCGGTGCGTGCGTTCAACGATGAGGCTCTCAAGGTCCCCTGTGTCTGGACGGTGTCCGCAGGCCCGACCGACCTCCTTTCTGCTGAGTCCGTCAGCCTCGAGGTAGGCGTCCGCGGGCACCTCGGTGCTCTGCTTTGGGTGAGCTACGACCAACGCCTGGTTCCGAAGGACGGCACCAACAGTGACTGGCAGACCTACCACCTGGCTGGCCTGCACGACATGCACCTGCCCCCGCATGCCGAAGTCCCCATCGAAGTCGCCTACCAAGCGCTGGCCGAGTTCCTCGTTACCCGGGCGCGGCCGACCTGTGTTGAGTGGCAGGAAGCTGAGCAGGACTAGTTACTTGACTGGGTTCTCGAATCCCGGGCGGCGCAGTAGCAGGCGGCCCCAGCCGGTTACGGGGCGTTGGACGCCGCCGCGGGTGAGGAGGAAGAGGCCGCAGGTGATGGCGGTTAGGGCGGCTATGGCGCCGCCGATGAGGAAGGGGCTGCGGGCGCCCCACTGGTCGGCCATCCAGCCGACCATGGGGGCTCCGATGGGGTTGCCGCCGACGAAGACGAGCATGTAGAGGCCCATGACGCGGCCGCGCATCTCGGGGGCGACGGCTAGTTGGACGGTGGAGTTGGCCGTGGTCATGAAGGTCATCAGGCACAGGCCGACGGGGATCAGGGCCAGGGCGAAGGTCGTGAAGTTCGGCATCAGGCCGACCACCACCTCCAGCACGCCGAAGGCGAAGGCCGCGCCAAGCAGCATGCGGGTTCGGGGGCGTCCTCGGGAGCTGCGGCGCACCGCCAGGATCGAGCCTGCCAGGGTGCCGACGGCGAGGGCGGTCGAGAGGAGGCCGTACCCGTCGGCGTCGCGGTTGAAGACGGTGGCGGCGACGACGGCGAGGGTCACGAAGAACGTCATGCCGAACGTGCTGACGAAGAACACCAGCACCATCACGGTCAGGATGTCCGCGCGCCCCCGCACGTAGCGCAGGCCCTCCCGCAGTTGTCCCTTGGCGCGCGGGACCTTGGGGCTGCGGATCAGCTTCGCCGGGTCCATCCGCAACAGTCCGATGATGACCGCGAAGGTCAGCACCGCGTTGGCCAGGAACAGCCAGCCGGTGCCGATCAGGATGATCATGACGCCCGCGATGGCCGGGCCGACGATGCGCGCGAGGTTGAAGCTGGTGGAGTTGATCGCGACGGCGTTGGTGACCTGGGAGCGGCCGACGATCTCGGCGACGAACGACTGGCGAACCGGCACCTCGACCGCGGAGAACGCGCCGAGCACGAAGCACAGCACGTACACGTGCCACACCTGCACGACCCCGGTCACGTCGAGCGCCCCGAGCACCAGTGCGCACGCGGCGAGTCCGACCTGGACCCAGATCAGCAGCTTGCGCTTGTCCAGCCGGTCGGCGAGCACCCCGGCCCACAGGGAGAACAGCAGCGTCGGCAGGAACTGCAGCGCCGCGGCGATGCCCAGCGCCACCGGGTTGTTGCCGGTGAGCACCAGCACCAGCCAGTCCTGGGCGATCCGCTGCATCCAGGTGCCCACATTGGACACGACCTGGCCCGCGGCGAAGAGCCGGTAGTTGCGGACCCGCAGCGAGGAGAACATGCCCGGCTTGGGGGGAGGTTGCCGCGGCGGGGGTGTCGTCGAGGTGCGTTCGGTCTGCTGCTCTCGGGTACCACCCGCGTACGTCGGCATCTAGTTCTGGTTCCCCGCCATCCTGTCGATGATCTCGGCGGCCCTGGTGAGCGTGGCCCGCTCCTCGGCGGTCAACTCCGCCAGCCGCTTGTCCAGCCAGGCCTCCCGCGCGGAGATGTCCGCCTCCAGGAACGCCCGGCCCTCGTCGGTCAGCGCGACGATCGCCTGCCTGCCGTCACTCGGGTGCGGGCTGCGGGTCGCGTACCCCAGTTCCTCCAGCGCGGTGATGACCCTGGTCATCGACGGCGGCTGGACGCCTTCCTTCGCCGCGAGCTCCCCCGGGCTGAGCGGCCCGCACTTGTGCAGGCACGACAGCGCCGAGATCTGGGTGAGGGTGACCGTGGCGTTGGTCCGCTGCGCCCGGAGCCTGCGGTTGAGCCGCACCACCGCCAGCCGCAACCGGCTGGTCAGGGTGTACTCGGGCTCGGACACGATGTTTAGCATACCTCACTAAACAGTCGTCGGTCGACGAACTTACCAGGACATCACACCGGCACCCGGCACGGCGACCCCGCGGACCAGCGCCTGGACTAGCCTGAAGCCCATGTCAGAGCCGGTCTTGCACCCCACTCCGCCGCTGCCCCCCAAGCTGCTGGCGATGGGCCCGATCGTGTACCTCGGCACCGGCACCTGGCTGGTCGCCGCCCTGGCGTTCCTGCTGCTGGACCTCGCGCCCATCTGGACCTGGACCGCGCTCGCGGGCGGCGGCCTCGGTGTCATCGGCGCGCTGATCATGCTCTGGCAGCGCCAGGCGGGCCGTCGCGGCTCCAAGGCCGCCCAGAAGCTGGACTAGTACCAACCCGTCAGCCCCCCGACGCGTAATCGCAGGTCGGCGGGGCTGTGTGGCGACCTCGGACGGCCACCCCGGACTGTCGTGAGCGGGGGCTTGCGAGGCCAGAGAGGTTAGGCTAACCTAACTCTCGTCCGCTTCGTGGTGGGAGCGGCAGTCAGTTCGGGAACGGCGAGACCCCCCGCACCAAGCGTCCGGTGCGGGGGGTCTCGCTTGTGTTCGGCCGGGGACTTTGTCGGAGCACCCTGCCGAAGACCTGGTGGTGCTACGCCTGCGGTGCCGGTGGGCGCAGGCCGTTGACGCCCGCCCGCGCCGCGTCGAACCGGGCGGTGACGTCGGCCCAGTTGACGATGTTCCAGAGCCGGTCGATGTAGTCGACCTTCACGTTCTTGTACTGCAGGTAGTACGCGTGCTCCCAGGTGTCGAACACCAGCAGCGGCGTGGTGGCGATCGACAGGTTCGAGTGGTGGTCCTTGAGCTGCTGGGTGATCAGCCGCGAGCCGATCGGGTCCCAGGCCAGCACGCCCCAGCCGGAGCCCTGGATGGTGCCGGACACCGCGTTGAGCTGGGCGCGCAGCCCGTCGAACGAGCCGAAGTGCTCGTCGATGGCGGCGGCGAGCTCACCGGTCGGCTTGTCGCCGCCGTCCGGGCTGAGGTTGGTCCACCACTGGTTGTGCAGCGTGTGGCCCGCGAGGTTGAACGCGAGGGTCGTCTCCAGGCCGACGATGGAGCTGAAGTCGCCCTTGTCGCGCGCCTCCGCGATCTTCTCCAGCGTGTCGTTGGTGCCCTTGACGTACGCGGCGTGGTGCTTGCTGTGGTGGAGTTCGTTGATGTCGCCGATGATCACCGGCTCGAGCTGCCCGTAGTCGTAGTCGAGATCGGGCAAGACGTACGGAGCCACGTGCTCTCCTTGAGTTGATGCCAGTCAGTTCTAACTGCAACATACTGGCAAGAAGCCCGGCGCGTCGGGCGGGTCCACTCCTCGGTCACAGCTCCCAGGTGTGAACCGGCTCACCCGCGGCGCTCAGCTCGATGTAGCGGCGCAGCATCGTCGCCAGGGCGGCGTCGCGGTCGTACCCGTGTGCCTCCAGGTCGGCGACCACGGCGCGCTGCCAGGTCGACCCGGTCCGCCGCGCCAGGCAGCGCGCCTCGATCACGCCGAGGTAGCGCTCGCGGGACTCGTCGGACACCCCGCAGTCGCGCAGGCCCTCGTGCGCCATCGGCAGCAGCACCCGCAGCACCAGCTCGTCCGGCGGCACCCAGCCGATGCCCGGCCAGTACAGCTGCGCGTCGAAGGCGTGCCGCGCGCCCGCGTGCAGGTTCTCCTCCGCCGCCTGGAACGACATGCGCGTCCACAGTGGACGCTCTTCCGCGGTCAGCGCGCGCTGGGCGCCGTAGAAGAACGCCGCGTTGGCGATCAGGTCGACCACGGTCGGACCCGCGGGCAGCACCCGGTTCTCCACCCGCAGGTGCGGCACGTCGTTGAACACGTCGTAGACCGGCCGGTTCCACCGCCAGATCGTGCCGTTGTGCAGCCGCAGCTCGGCCAACCGCGGCGCGCGACCGGACTCCAGCGCCTCGAACGGGTCCTCGTCGTCGACTTCCGGGAGCAGGCCGGGGAAGTAGCGCACGTTCTCCTCGAACAGGTCGAAGATCGAGGTGATCCACCGCTCGCCGAACCACACCCTCGGTCGCACACCCTGGTTCTGCAGCTCCTGCGGCCGGGTGTCGGTCGCCTGCTGGAACAGCGGGATCCGGGTCTCGTGCCACAACGCCTTGCGCAGCAGGAAGGGCGAGTTCGCCGCGATCGCGACTTGGACGCCTGCAAGGCACTGCGCGGCGTTCCAGTTGGCCGCGAACTTCTCCGGCGGCACCTGCAGGTGCAGCTGCGCGGACGTGCACGCCGACTCGGCGAGGATGGAGTCCTGCAGGCACCGCAACCGCTCCGCGCGCTGACCGGGCAGCGGCACGCCTTCCATGTGCAGCAGCAGTTCCTCGCCGCGCAGGGCGAAGATCTGGTCGTTGAGCTTGCGGTAGCGCGGGTTCTGGGTCAGCCACCGGATGTCGAAGTGCTCGCTGCGCAGCGTCGGCAGCGTCCCGATCATCACGAGACTTGCTCCCGCGTCGCGCGCCTTGAGACCGGCGTCGGCCAGCGAGAGCCGCAGTTCGCGCTCGAGGTCGGTGGACTGCTCGTCGCGCAACGGGCGCGGCGGCACGTTGAGCTCCAGGTTGTGCTGGCCGAGTTCGGTCGTGTAGCACGGGTCGTTGATCTTCTCGAGGACCGTGCGGTTGAGCATGGCGGGCGCCAGCGCGTCGTCGACCAGGTTGAGCTCGATCTCCAGGCCCATCCTCGGGTGCTCGTCGGCGAAACCACCCTCGGCCAGCATGCGCTCCAGCGCGTCCAGGCACCGGCGCACCTTCTGGCGGTAGCGCTGCCGGTCTTCTCGGCTGAAAGCGTCGATTTTCACGTCTTGCCCCATGCCGCCCTCCCGTCTGGCCGGATCGGCGTCCGGCGCACGCGCGGGAGGCCAACGTTCGCACAGCCAACCCGGTCGGGCTAGCGCCCAAATTGGTGCAGTGCGTTATCTCGTCGTGACACAGAGCGAGCGGCGGGTGAGGGCGCTACCCGTTCGCCGCAGACGTGCGAGACTGCCCCCGTGGCGCAGGTGATCGAGGTGACCGACCCGGCGGACCCACGGCTGGACGACTTCCGCGACCTGTCGAGGGCCGACCGCCGCCCGGACCGACCGGGTGGTCGCGGCTTGGTCATCGCCGAGGGCGTCATCGTCGTGCGGCGGCTGCTCGCCTCCCCCTACCCGGTGCGCGCCCTGCTCGGGATCCGCCGCCGCGTCGAAGAACTAGCAGACGAGTTGGCCGGTATCGACGCGCCCGCCTACGTCGCCAGTGCCGAGGTCATGGCCGATGCGGTCGGGTTTCACCTGAACCGGGGCATCCTGGCCGCCGCCGACCGCGCGCCCGCCCCGGATCCGGTGCGCCTGGCCGAGAACGCGCGCACCCTCGCGGTCCTGGAGGGCGTCGGCGACCACGAGAACCTCGGCGCGCTGTTCCGCAACGCCGCCGCGCTCGGCGTCGACGGCGTCCTGCTCGGCCCCGGCTGCAGCGACCCGCTCTACCGGCGCAGCGTCCGGGTGTCGATGGGGCACGTCCTCGCGGTGCCCTTCGCCGAGCTCGAACCGTGGCCCGAAGGCCTGAAGTGGTTGCGCGACAGCGGGTTCCGCGTGCTCGCGCTCACCCCGGCGGCCGATGCGGTACCGCTGTCCGAGGCCGTGCGCGCCGACGAACGGGTGGCGGTGCTGCTCGGCTCGGAGGGCCCGGGGCTCACCGACGAGGCCATCGCCGCCGCCGACGTCGCCGCGCGCATCCCGATGTCGGGGGCGGTCGACTCGCTCAACGTGGCCACCGCAGCGGCGGTCGCCTTCTACGCGCTCGCAGAAAGGGGAACCGGTGGAACTGCGCGCCAGGGATGACCGCGCCATCCTCATCGGGGACGACGGCACCGGCGAGCGCGAGGTGGACCCGCACACCCTCGCCCTCGGCTCCGACCTGTCGACCGCGCTGCACGAGTGGGCCAAGGTCGCGGCCGCGCTGCGCCGGGGCACCGACGAGGACCCGGACCAGGCGGCGGAGCTGGTGACCAAGCGCGGCAGGCAACTCGCCGAGCGGGTCGCCGCCGTCATGGGCACCCCAGTCAGCTACGTGGATCCCCTGTCCGGAGAGGTGTCGACCGTGAACCCACCCGAGGTCATCGATGCTCCCGCCGCCGAGGAGACCGTCGTCGACGAGCCGACCCCGTGGGGTGTCGGCCTGTTGGTCGCGGGCTTCACCGGCGCGCTGGTGCTGTTCTCCGTGATCACCCTCGCGGTCACCCTGTACGAGACGAACCCGCTGCTCGCGGTCGCGTCGAACCTGGTCATCAGCGCGGGCCTGCTGCCCTCGGTCTGGTTGGCGCGCAAGGTGCCCACCTGGCGCTGGGTCGCGGTCGGCGTCGCGGCCGGGATCGGCCTGGGCTGGTTGACCCTGCCGTTCATCGTCTTCGGCTGATGGTCCGGACCACCGGCTAGGCCAGCGAGTCGCGCCACGCGTCGTGCAGCGCGGCGAAGTGGCCGGAGCCGGTGATCAGGTCGGCCGGGTCGCCGTCCTCGGTGACCCGCCCGTCGGTGACCACCAGGACCCGGTCGGCGATCAGCACCGTGGAGAGCCGGTGGGCGATGATCAGCGCGGTCCGGTCGGCCAGCACCGACTCCAACGCGCGCTGCACCACCCGCTCGGTCGGCAGGTCCAGGCTGGAGGTCGCCTCGTCGAGCACCAGCACCGCCGGGTCGGCCAGGAAGGCGCGGGCGAACGCGATCACCTGGCGCTGACCGGCGGAGAGCCGACCACCGCGCTTGCGCACGTCGGTGTCGTAGCCCTCCGGCAGCTCGCTGATGAACTCGTGCGCCCCGACCGCGCGGGCCGCCGACTCGATCTCGGCGCGCGAGGCCTCCGGTTTGCCGAGCGCGATGTTGTCGGCGACCGACCCGGAGAACAGGAAGTTCTCCTGGGTCACCATCACCACCGACCGGCGCAGCTCCACATCGGACACCTCGCGCAGGTCGACCCCGGCCAGCAGCACCTGCCCGGCGGTCGGGTCGTAGAACCGCGCCAGCAGCTTGGCGATGGTCGACTTGCCCGCGCCGGTCGGTCCGACCAGCGCGACCGTCTGCCCGGCGGGGATCGCCAGGTCCAGTTCCGGCAGCACGACCGGGGTGTCCGCCCGGTAGCGGAACTCGGTCCCGCTGAACTCGACCGGCAGCCCACCCCGGTGCGGCGGCAGTGCGCGTGGACGCTCCGGCTCGCGGACCGTCGGGTCTTCCTGCAACAGCCCGGAGATCTTCTCCAGCGCCGCGATCGCCGACGAGTACGCGGACGCGAACATCGCGACTTCGTCCAGCGGGTCGAACAGCCTGCGCAGGTACAGCGTGAACGCGGTCAGCACGCCCAGTTCCAGCGTCCCACCGGTCACCCGGAACGCGCCGACGGCCAGCACCGCGGCCAGCGACAGGTTGCCGACCAGCCGCACCGACATGATGAAGGTGGCGACCACGTCGAGCGAGTCGTGCGCCGAGGACCGCAGCCGGGTGTTCAGACCGTCCATGATGGACTTGTTGCGGCCCTCGCGGCGGAACGCCTGCACCGCGCGCATGCCGTTCATGGTCTCGACGTAGTGCACGATCACCGTGGCCGTCCGGCCGCTGACGCCGCGGTAGGCCTGGTTGGAGCGGCGCAGGAACCAGCGCGTCGCGAAGTACAGCGGCACCGAGGTGAGCAGCGTCAGCCCGGCCAGTTCCAGGTCGAGGGTCAGCAGCATGACGGTGATGCCCACGGCGGAGAGCACCGAGGTCATCAGGTTGTTGAGGCCGATCTCGAGCAGTTCGTTGAGCGAGTCGACGTCGGTGGTCTGCCGGGAGATGACCCGGCCCGAGGTGTAGGTCTCGTGGAAGGACAGCGACAGCCGCTGGGCGTGCCGGAACATCCGCTGCCGCAGGTCGAGCACCAGGTCCTGGCCGATCCGCCCGGATAGCACCAGGAACGCCGCGCCCAGCCCGGCGGTCGCCACGGAGCACGCCGCGTATGCGACCACGCACCACGCCAGCACGGTCGGGTCCCCGCGCAGCACGGCCGGGATGCCGGAGTCGATCACCACCGCGATCAGCAGCGGTCCGGCCAGCCGCGCCAGGTTCTCCACCACGACCATGGCCAGGCCGAGCGCCGCCCACCGCCGGTGCGGTCGCAGCAGCGATCCGAGCAGCGCCAGCGACCGGCGCTTGAGCTTGAGCCCGACCGCCCGGTCGACCTGCTCGGTGTCCTCGGCGGCGACGCCGCGCCACTGGTCGTCGGTCGACTGCTGGTCGGTCGGTGCGGTCACGACGCCACCTCGGCTCGGTCCTCATCCTCAGTGGACAGTTGGTCGCGGTAGGCGGCGGAGGTCTTGAGCAGGTGCTCGTGGGTGCCGACGGCGGCGATGCGGCCCTGGTGCAGCAGCGCGACCCGGTCGGCGAGCCGGACGGTGCTCGGCCGGTGCGCCACGACCAGCGCGGTCACCCCGGTGAGCACCGCGCGCAGCGCCCGCTCGACCTCGGCCTCGGTGTGCACGTCCAACGCCGAGAGCGGGTCGTCGAGCACCAGCACCTTCGGCCGACCGACCACGGCCCTGGCCAGCGCCAACCGCTGGCGCTGCCCGCCGGACAGCGACAAGCCCTCCTCGCCGATGCGGGTATCGAGCCCCCACGGCAACCGGTCGACGAACTCCTCGGCCTGCGCCACCCGCAGCGCCTCCCTGACCTGCTCGTCGGTCACCTCCGGCGCGCCGAGCGCCACGTTCTCCCGGACGCTCGCCGAGAACAGCACCGGTTCCTCGAAGGCCATCGCGACCACCGAGCGCAGGTCGGCCAACCGCAGGTCGCGCACGTCGACGCCGTCCACGCTCACCCGACCGCCGGACACGTCCGCCAGCCGGGGGACCAGCATCGCCAGCGTCGACTTGCCCGACCCGGTCGCCCCGACCAGGGCCACGGTCTCGCCCGGGCGCAACTCGAGGTCCACACTGGACAGCACATCGCGCTCGGCGCCCTCGTGGGCGAACCGGACCCCGTCGAACCGGACCGCGCCGACGCCGTCGGCGGGCAGCTCGCGCGGGCGCTCCGGATCGGTGATGGTCACCTCGGCCTCGCGGACCTCCCAGTACCGGGCGGCGGCGGTCTCGGTCTGGTTCGTCTCGGCCAGCAGCCACCCGATCGACTCCGTCGGCCAGCGCAGGTACGCGGTCACGGTGATCCCGGCGACCAGGGTGCCGACCGTCATCGACCCGTCGGCCACGCCGAACGCGCCGAACAGCAGCTGCGCCGCGATCCCCAGCTCCGGCAGCAGGACGATGCTGCCGGAGAGCACCGCGACCATCTTGACCTTGGCGATCTCGGTCCCGCGCAGCTCCCGCGCCTGGGCGGCGAAGTGCCTGGCCAGGTGCGGTCCGCGGCCGAACGCCTTGAGCACCCGGACGCCGAGCACCGACTCCTCGACCACCGTGGCCAGGTCGCCGCCCTGGTCCTGGGCCCGCCTGGTCAGCAGGGCGTACTTGGACTCGTACTGCGTCGAGACCACGACCAGCGGCGCGGCGCAGATCAGCGCGATCACCCCGAGCACCGGCGCCAGGACGAACAGCACGACCAGCCCGAGCACCAGCGTCACCGTGTTCACCACCAGGAAGATCCCGGAGAACGCGATGTAGCGGCGCAGCGTGGCCAGGTCGCTGACCGCGCGCGAGAGCAGCTGCCCGGACGGCCAGCGGTCGTGGAAGGAGATCGGCAGCCGCTGCAGGTGCGCGAACAGGTCGGCGCGCATCCGGGCCTCGATCGCCGTGCACGGCCCGGCCACCAGCCTGCGCCGCACGTAGAACATCAGTGCCTCGGCCGCGCCGAGCGCCGCGACGGCCAGCAGCAACCACACCAGCGGTCCGGTCTCGCGGCGGGCCACCGGGCCGTCCAGGATCTGTTGCAGCACCAGCGGGATCGCCAGCCCGCACACCATCGACCCCAGCACGGCCACCCCGGCCAGGGTGAGCCTCCCGCTGAAGGGCCGGAGGTAGGGAACGACCTTGCGCAGTGCCTTCATGGTCGGTGTCTGCTCCATCCGTCCCGGTCCGGGCCCCGACGGTAGCCACTCCGGTGCGGTGCGGGCATCCGAGTTTCGCCGCCGCCACCGGTGCCCGTGCGGCTCGCGGCGGGGCATCATGGGCGCATGCCCCGGCCAGAAACCGCCCGGTTCCTCCGCTCGGCGCCCACGATGGCGTACCCCGGCGGCCGCCTGCTCGCACTGCGCGGCACCGACGTCCACGTCCTGGCGCCCGACGGCTGGATCCACCTCGGCCACACCACACCCGCGGGCGCCACCTGGCTCACCCGCGACCTGGCCGAGCAGTGGTGCGCCGAATCCGGCACCGCACCCGAGGTGCTCGACGCGGTCCCCACCCGCTGAAACGCGAGGAGCGGCGCACCCCGGTGGGGTGCCGCCGCTCCTCGACCAGCGTTCGTGGCTACCCGCGGTTGGAGCGGGTGCCCAGGAGGACGTCTTCCCACGAGGGGACGATCGGCCTGGCCTTCTTCGCCTTGGGCCTGCGCGGCGGCTCGGACTTGCGGGCGGGCTCGTCGATCAGCGCGTCCTGCTCGGGGATCTCCGCCACCGGCTCGTCGGCCACCTGCTCGTCCTCCTCGACCTCCGGCACGGGCGCCGGTTCCGGGGTCAGCTCGAAGTCGGCCACGAAGTCCGGCTCGTCGTCGACCACCGGTGCCTGCGCGGCGGCCGGGACCGGGACGGGGGCGACCGGCGGCGCGAACACCGCGGCGTCCAGCTCCGGGTCCGGCTCCAGCTCGACCTGCGGCCGGGGGGCCTCCAGGTTGAGCGCGGCCTGGGCCAGCTCGGTCACCGGCCGCACCGTGCGCAGCGGCCGGTTCGGCTGGGGGTCGAGCAGGTCGTGGGCGTGCTCGTCGAGCGGTGACACCGTGCCGCCGTGCGCGCCGGGGTGGAACGACCAGTGCGCGCGGTTGAGCGAACGGCCCGCGGTCCACGAGATCTGGACCACCCACTTGCCGTCCTCGCCGCGCCACGAGTCCCACCCGGCCGCGGCGTAGTCCTGGCCGCGCAGGCCGAACGCGTGCGCGACGACCTCGCCGAGGGTTTGCAGGTCGGGGCCGTCCTCGCGGACGGGGTGCGCCCGCTGCGCCAGGTCCGCGGTGCGCGAGCGCTCCAGCAGGACCGGGTAGGCGAAGCGCTCGACCTTGTGCGCGGGGATACCCGCTGCCTCGCTCACCTGCTCGACGGACTCACCCGCGCGGATGCGGGTCTGGATCTCCCGAGGACGCATCTGGCTCTCCAGCTCGATCTCGATCTGGCCGAGTCGGGTGACGTCTCCGCGCGCGGCCGCACGCAGGCGCTCGTCGACCGGGAGCGTGAAGCGCTCGCCACGTGACGGGTCCTCGCAGATGACCGTCTTGCCGTCATCCGAGAGCCCGACGACCCGCAGCGCGCGCATCGCGAACCTCCCTGCGACCTGAGCGGACTTCACTCGCCAGCGTCCCACGGTAGATCGGCGTGGCGGTTTCCTGCGCTAGGCGCGCCGCGATCCCCGTGACATCTCGCCGTGATCTTGCCGTATCCAAGGCACTGCGCGCGACCGGGTTGGTGCAGCGTTCACCCGTTCGCGGGCGTGTTGGTGTGGTCTGGCGGGGCGGCGGTGACGCACGCGATGCGACCGGGCACGGAGCGGGTGCGCCAGGGGTGGCGCACCCGCGTCCAGGCCGGTTTCAGAGACGTTCGACGACCCAGTCGATGGCCGACGTGAGCGTCGTCACGTCCTCGGGGTCGATGGCCGGGAACATGGCCACCCGCAGCTGGTTGCGGCCGAGCTTGCGGTACGGCTCGACGTCGACGATGCCGTTCGCCCGCAGCGCCTTGGCCACCGCGGCGGCGTCGACCGAGTCGGCGAAGTCGATGGTCCCGACGACCTGGGAGCGGTGCGCGGGTTCGGCGACGTAGGGCGAGGTGTACTCCGTCTTCTCCGCCCACGTGTAGAGCCGGTCCGACGAGTCCTTGGTGCGCCCGACGGTCCACTCCAGACCGCCGTTGCCGTTCATCCAGTCCAGCTGCTCGGCGAGCAGGAACAGCGTGGCGATGGACGGCGTGTTGTAGGTCTGGTCCTTGACCGAGTTGTCCAGCGCGGTCGGCAGCGACAGGAACTCCGGCACCCACCGGTCGGACGCGCCGATCTCGGCGATCCGCTCCAGGGCCGCCGGGCTGACCAGCGCCAGCCACAGCCCGCCGTCGGCGGCGAAGGACTTCTGCGGCGCGAAGTAGTAGACGTCGAAGTCCTCGGCGCGCACCGGCAGGCCGCCCGCGCCGGAGGTGGCGTCGATGGCGACGAGCGCGCCGTCGGACCCGGCGGGCCGGACCACGGGCACCGCGACACCGGTCGAGGTCTCGTTGTGCGCCCAGCCGACCAGGTCCGCGCCGGACTGGTAGGCGATCTCCGGCGCGCTGCCCGGCTCGGCGGACACCACGATCGGGTCCTGCAGGAACGGCGCCTTCTTGTTCACCGTGGCGAACTTCGACGAGAACTCGCCGTAGGTGAACAGCTGCGCGCGCTCGCGGACCAGGCCGAACGCGGCGGCGTCCCAGAACGCGGTGGTGCCGCCGTTGCCGAGCACGACCTCGTAGCCGTCGGGCAGCGCGAACAGCTCGCGCAGACCGGACCGGACCCGGCCGACCAGGGACTTCACCGGCTTCTGGCGGTGCGAGGTGCCCAGCAGGGCGGCACCGGCACCGGCGAGCGCGGCGACCTGCTCGGGGCGGACCTTGGACGGTCCACACCCGAATCGGCCGTCGGCTGGGCGGAGGCCTGCCGGGAGTTCCAACGAGCTCGGATCGGCGGTCTGCGTCATCTGGGCGCCTTTCTCCTGGAAAGGGGGGTGACTGGGGACGACCCGGCGGCGTTGGCGGAGCGTGTGCGCCCCCAGTCTGGCACCCTCAGCCCTCGCGGGTTCGCCAGCCCTGCTCGTCCACCCCACCTGGGATCGATTCCGAGACCCCGTACGGCTCGCGGGTGAAGACGAACGTGGCGAGGTCCAGGTGGGTCGCCGCCCCCGACCCGTCGCGGTGCACCCGCAGGGTCTCGCCGGAGTAGTAGCCGTCCAGACCGGTGAAGGTGTCGCCGCCCTCGGGGCGGAACCGGGACTGGCGCCCGCGCCCGCTCACCGGAACCAGGCTGAGCCAGCCGTCCGGCAGCAGCTTGAGCACGTACGGGGTCGGGCCCCAGTGCCACTGCCCGGTCAGCGCGAGCAGCGCCGGGTCGGCCTCGACCAGCGGCTCCCACTCGGCGGGCAGCACCGGCTCGTGCTGCTCGGTCAGCTCGATCAGGTCGGCGGCGACCCCGCCGATGTTCACCCCGCCGGTCGAGTTGGCCATGATCACGCCGCCGGTGCCGGTCTTCGGGTCGACCAGGTTCATCGCCAGGAAGCCGGGCATCGACCCGCCGTGGCCGACCAGCCTGCGGCCGCCGACCTTGAGCACCTGCAGGCCGAGGCCGTAGCCCGACGCCCAGGTCGCGTCGTCGTCGATGTGCGCCGGTTCGCGCATCTCGGCGACGGTGTCGGGGCTGAGCACGTCGCCGGTGTCGCCGCCGACGAACCGGTTCCAGCGGGCCAGGTCGAGCACGCTGCACCACAGCTGACCGGCGGGGGCCATCGCGACCGCGTCCGGGGTGGGCTCGTGCAGCAGGACGTCCGCGTACGGGTGCACGGCCCAGCCGGTCGCGGCGGGCGCGATCGGGTGCGGGGTGGTGCGGTTGAGCTCGAGCGGCTTGAGGATCTCGGCCTCGAGCACCTCCAGCCAGCTCGCCCCGCGCAGCCGGGCGACCAGCTCGCCGAGCACGCCGTAGCCGACGTTGCTGTAGTGGAACTTCGCGCCGGGGCGGTGCCGCAGCGCGTCGGTGGCCAGGCTCTTGTCCAGCGCGGCGAAGTCCGCGCCCTCGGCGCGCTCCCACCACGTGCCCGGCGATTCGGACGTCAGGCCGCTGGTGTGCGCCAGCAGCTGGGCGATGGTCACCGCGCCGATCGCGGTGCCCGGCACGTGCTTGTCCAGCGGGTCGTTGAGGTCGAGCCTGCCCTCGTCGCGCAACCGCATGACCAGCGCGGCGACGAACGACTTGGTGATGGACCCGATCCGGTACTGGGTCTCGGTCGTGGGGGTCGACCCGTCGACCTTGCCCCGCGCGCCGGTCCAGACGAGCTCGTGGCCCCGGACGACGGCCGCCACGAGCGAGGGCGCCCGGCTCTCGGCCTGTTCGACCGCGATCCGGCGCAGCAGCGCGTTCTCAGTGGTGTGCAGCATGAACGAAATTGTGCGTCATAACTCAACCCAATAAGCCTCGGGCCATGGCCGTCGTGACCGCGGCGGTGCGGTCGGATACGTCGAGTTTCGTGAATGTGCGCAACAGGTGGGTTTTCACGGTGGCCTCGCTGATGTGCAGGGATGCCCCGATCTCGGCGTTCGTCAGCCCTTTCGCCACCAATCCGAGTACCTGGATCTCCCTACCGGAAAGCGCCTGTTTGGCGGGTTGACGAACCTGTCGGACCAATCTTCCGGCTACGGAGGGTGCGAGTACCGTCTCGCCGCGGTTGGCCGCGCGAACCGCGCCCGCCAATTCCGAGCGGGAGGCGTCTTTGAGCAGATATCCCGAAGCGCCCGCCTCGACCGCGCGCAGGATGTCCGAATCGGTCTCGTAGGTCGTGAGCACCACGACCCGGCTCGGTCCGCCCGCCGCGACGATCCGCTCGGTCGCGCCGACCCCGTCGAGGCCGGGCATCCGCAGGTCCATCAGCACCACGGCCGGGCGCAGCAGGGCGACAACGGCGACCGCCTCGGCGCCGGACCCGGCCTCGCCGACCACGCTCAGGTCCGGTTCGGCCTCCAGCATCCCGCGCAGCCCCTCGCGCACCACCGGGTGGTCGTCGACGAGGACGATCGTGATCACGTCGGTCACGTGGGTACCTCCACGGTCAGCGTGGTGCCCGCCCCTGGCGCGCTGTGCACCGAGACCGTGCCCGCGACCTGCTCGGCGCGCGCCCGCATCCCCCGCAGACCGTAGCCGTCCGCGGGCGCGGCCGGGTCGAACCCGACCCCGTCGTCGGTCACCGCGAGGGTGACCCCCGACGGTGTGTGTCTGATGTCGACGGTCACCGAGGCGGCACCCGAGTGTCTACGGATGTTGGCCATCGCTTCCTGGGCCGCGCGCAGCAGCACCACCTCGACCCCGGTCGGCAACCCGGACGCGTCGCCCTCGGTGTGGAAGGCCACCTCGATGCCCGCCTCCGCGCGGAGCCGCTCGGCCAGCCGCTGCACCGCCTCGGTCAGCGTCGCGGCGTCCAGCGCGCTCGGCTGCAGGGCCGCCACCAGCGCCCGCGCCTCGGCCAGGTTCTCCCGCGCCGTGCGCGCCGCCAGGTCGAGCGCGTGCCGCACCTTCGCGCTGTCGCGGTCCACTTCGGACTCGGCGGCCTGCACCAGCGTCACGATGCTGGTGAACCCCTGCGCCAGCGTGTCGTGGATCTCGCCTGCCAGCCTGGTCCGCTCCTGGGCCACCCCGGCCCGGTGCGAGAGCGCCGCGACCTCGGCCCGGCTGGCCTCAAGTTCGGTGATCAGCGCCGCCCGCTCGTGGCTCTGCGCGACCACCCGGTGCACGTAGGTCCCGATCAGCAGCGACAGCGACAACCCGAGGAACGAGGTCGGCAGCTGGTCGAGCCACTCGTGCGCCATCCCGGAGCGCAGCTGGCCGAGCACCGGCGGCAGCACGTTGAGCAGCACCACCAGCGGGGCGGCCACCGGCAGCGGCAGCGCCATGAAGATCAGCGGGCACATGACGAACAGCAGGAAGGTGCTGTTCCCGACGAACCAGACGGCGGTCAGGAACAGCGCCATCGACACCGCGGCGAACACCACCGCGGGCCCGCGCTCCTCGCGCATGATCGCGTGCCGCCTGCCGTAGAGCACGTAGAACAGGGCGAGGGCGGCCATCGCGACCGCCGAGGCGACCCGGTCGGCTGCGCTGGCGTGGCTCAGCAGCACCAGCGCGGTGACGAACACGTACCCCACCGCGAAGTACAGGTCCCACGTCCAGAAGCTCTGCGTGCTCGCCTCGGTGTGGTGCCGCTGAGCGCGTTCCACCGCGACCCCGTCCTCTCGTCCCGGTCCGGACCTCAGCCCGCCTTGCGCTCGGTCCACCGGAAGGTCAGCAGGCACAGCAGCAGCCCGACGACGCACCACGCGCCGAGCACGAGCGCCACCACCGGCAGTTCCCACGACCCAGCCACCTCTCCGACGGCCATCGAGTCCGGCAGCAGCACCGACCGGAAGCCCTGCCCCATCCAGCGGACCGGGAAGAACGCCGCGACCTTGACCATCACGTCCGGCAGCGAGCTTATGGCGACGAAGACACCCGAGGTGAACTGCAGCGCGATGACCGGGAGGTTGAGCACCGTGGCGGCGTTCTTGCCGGACTTGGCCAGCCCGCTCGCCGCGATCCCCACCAGGGTGCAGGCGATCACCGACAGCAGCAGGATCCAACCGAAGGTCAGCCAGGTCGACGGCGCCGTCGGCAGCTCCAGGCCGAACGCCACCACGCCGACCGCCAGCAGCAGCGCGACCTCGGCGACGGTGGCCACCGCGACCAGGATGATCTTGCCGATGAAGTAGGCGCTCGCGGTGATCGGCGTGCCGCGCAGCCGCTTGAGCGTGCCGTCCTCGCGGTCGGCCGCGATGCCGACGCCGACGCTGGTGAACGCGGTGTTGAGGATGCCGTAGGCGATCATGCTGGCGGCGAACACCTGGCTCATCGACGCCCCGCCGGGCATCGCCTCGCCGGTGTCGAAGATGGACCCGAGCAGCAGCAGGACGAACGCCGGGAAGGAGAAGGTGAAGATCACCGCTTCTTTGGAGCGGAAGAACATCTTCACCTCGGCCGCGCCCCGAGCCAGCCCGTTGGCCAGGGTGGACGGGAGCGGTGCCGCCGGGCGGGCCTGCGGCCTCGGGCGCGCGGTGGTCGTGGTCATGCCTTCGCTCCGATCAGGTTCAGGTAGACGTCCTCGAGGCTGGGCTGGCGCACCTGCAGCTCGCTGACGCGCCCCCGGGCGGCGAGCTCGGTCACCGCGCGCACCGGGTCGGTGGTGTTGAGGTGGTGCTGGCCGCCCGCGTCCACCCAGGACACCGTCGCGGGCGCGCGGTCGCGGCCACCGACGGTGCGCGGGGTCCCCTCGGCGACGATCCGCCCCGCCGCGATCACCGCGAGCCTGCCTGCCAGGGCCTCAGCCTCGTCGAGGTAGTGGGTCGTGAGCAGGATGGTCGTGCCCTCCGCCGCCAGCGAGCGCACCAGGTCCCAGAACTGCCTGCGCACCTCGGGGTCGAAGCCGGTCGTCGGCTCGTCCAGGAACAGCAGCTTGGGCCTGCCGACGATGCCGAGCGCCACGTCCACCCGGCGCCGCTGCCCACCCGAGAGCGAGCTGATCCTGGCGCCCGCCTTCTCGGTGAGCCCGCACAGGTCGATGACCTCGTCGACGCCGCGCGGGTCCGGGTAGTACCCGGCGAACTGCCCGACCATCTCGCGCACGGTCAGGTCGGCCGCGTCGGTCGCGGTCTGCAGCACGATGCCGATGTCGGCCCGCCAGCGCCGGTCTGCGGTGGCCGGGTCGACGCCGAGCACCCGCACCTCGCCGCCGTCGCGCCGCCGGTGGCCCTCGAGGATCTCGGTCGTGGTGGTCTTCCCGGCGCCGTTGGGGCCGAGCAGGGCGAACACCTCGCCCTCGGCGACGGTCAGGTCGACCCCCGCGACAGCGGTGTGACCGCCGTAGGTCTTGCGCAACCCGCGCACTTCGATCGCGTTCATGCCAGCAATGCTGCGCCGGTGCGCGGTCGGGCACGACGATCGAGCGACTGAACCCGGCTGTCCACCGGACGGTGGACAGCTGTCCTACGACCGGGTGGTCTCGGCCTCGGGCTCCGGGGTGGGCGCGGGGGTGAACCGGAACTTCCAGAACGACGGCAGCCACGCCACGGTGGCCACAGTCAGCACGATCACCAGGACACCACCGGCGGTGGCCGCGACCGCCGTGCTCGTCGCCGCCGCGCCCCAGCCGTGCACCAGGTCGGCGATGCGCGGACCACCGGCCACGACCACGGTGAACACGCCCTGCATCCGACCGCGCATCTCGTCGGTCGCCTCGGTCTGCAGCATCGAACTGCGGTGCACCGCGCTGATCAGGTCGGCCCCGCCGCCGATGGCCAGGAAGATGACAGCGAGCAGCAGCGAGCCGGTCAGGCCGAAGGCGGTCATCGCCAGCCCCCAGCCGATGATCGACACCGTGATGACCGCGCCCTGCCTGCGGATGCGGGCGAAGGCGCCGGAGAACAGGCCGAAGAGCGCGGAGCCGATCGGGATCGCCGCGTAGAGCCAACCGAGCGCCGCGCCGCCGCCCGGCGGGTCGCCGAAGGTGCGCTCGGCCATCTCCGGGAACAACGCGCGCGGCATCCCGGCGACCATCGCGATGATGTCGACCAGGAAGGACACCAGCAGCAGCTTCTTGAGCGACAGGTAGCGGAACCCGTCGGCGATGTCGCGCAGCCCCGCCTTGCGCGAGGACCCGGCACTCGGCGCGATCGGCGGGAGGAAGTACACCGAGGCGAAGGCGATGGTGAGCGCGACCGTGTCAATAAGGTACAAAGTGGACAGACCGAGCAGCGGGATCAGCGACCCGGCCAGCAGCGGGCCGAAGACCATGCCGAAGGTGAACGTGGTGAAGCTGAGCGCGTTGGCCGGTGGCAACAGCTCCGGCGGCACCACCCTGGCCACGGCCGCGCTGCGGGCGGGCATGTTCACCGCGACGAACGCCTGTTGCAGCCCCAGCAGCACGAGCACCACGGCCACCGACCTGACGCTCGCGAACGCCTGCAACCACAGCAGCCCGGAGGTCACCGCGACGCCCAGGTTGCTGTAGAGCATGACCTTGCGCCGGTCCAGGGCGTCGGCGATCGCCCCGCCCCACAGCCCGAACACCAGCAGCGGCACCAACCCGACCGCGCCGGTCAACCCGACGTAGCCCGACGAGCCGGTCAGGTCGTAGACCTGCTTGGGCACCGCGACCGCCGTCAGTTGGCTGCCGACCGCGGTGACCACGGTCGACACCCACAACCGGCGGTACTCGCGGATCCGCAGCGGCCGCGTGTCGATGACGACCTTGCCAAGGACGCCGCGGATCCGGCCGCGGCGCGCGGGACCCTCCGTCTCGGTGCTCACGAACGGTGAGCTTAGGCCTGCTAAGCAACTGCGGGCTTGTGATTTAGCGCCCGGCTCACGGACCGAGACGCTCGACCTTCCAGCCGTCCCGGTTGAGCTTGAAGCGCAGCCGGTCGTGCATCCGGTCCCGGCGCCCCTGCCAGAACTCCACGACCTCCGGCACGATCCGCCAGCCACCCCAGTGCGGCGGCACCGGCACGGTCTCCGCGTCGGCGAACCGGCGCTCCACATTGGCCAGTGCGGCCTCCAGCGAACCCCGCCCGCTCACCACGATCGACTGCGGCGACGCCCACGCGCCCAGCTGCGAGCCGCGCGGCCGCTTGGCCCAGTACGCGGCGGTCTCGGCCGGGCTGACCTTCTCCACGGTGCCGCGAACGCTCGCCTGCCGGTGCAGCCCGTACCAGGGGAAGGTGGCCGACGCGGCCCTCGTCGCCATCAGGTCGTGGCTCTTGGTGGAGGTGTAGTTGGTGAAGAACACCAGCCCGCGCGCGTCGAGCCCCTTGGCGAGCACGGTGCGCGACGACGGGTACCCGTCGACGCCCGCGGTGGCCAGGACCATGGCGTTGGGCTCGGCGAGCCCGGCCTGCTTCGCGTCGTCGAGCCAGTTCTGCAGCTGGTCGTGCCAGGTCGCGGCGAGGTCGCTCTCCTGCAGGTCGCCGTGCTCGTAGGCCACCCGCATGGTCGGAAGGTCCAGGACGATCTCGCCGTCAGCCATACCGCATCTCTCCTCAACCGAAGGCGCCGGGGGCCACTTGACGGTACGGGGAATCCAGGTGAACGGAAACCGCCCGCACGGTGACAGCCGACACCACGGGGGCGGCACTGGCGGCACCCGACAATCTGGATCGTTTCACTGGATCGTGACCGAAGACACCGGTGTGAACGATTGCTAACCCCAGGGGTGAGGAGCATCGTGTGCGAAAAGCCGTGCAGTGGTGCCCGGCGTGGGCGATCTGCCTCGAATGCGCCGCTGCCGACGCGAACCCGCGGGACCCGTCGTGGACATGGCGTGAAAGGCGAGGCACATGCACAACGCGGTGCAGGACATCCAGCAGAACGCACCCGCCGCCGAACCGGATGACGGTTTCCGGCCCGGTCTCGAGGGCGTGGTCGCCTTCCGCACCGAGATCGCCGAACCGGACCGCGACGGCGGCGCGCTGCGCTACCGGGGCGTGGACATCGAGGACCTGGCTGGCAAGGTCACCTTCGGCGACGTCTGGGCGCTGCTGGTCGACGGCCGCTTCGGCTCCGGTCTGCCGCCCGCCGAGCCGTTCCCGCTGCCCGTGCACTCCGGTGACGTCCGCGTCGACGTGCAGGCCGGGCTGGCCATGCTCGCCCCGATCTGGGGCTACCGGCCGCTGCTCGACATCTCCGACGAGGAGGCCCGCGAGCAGCTGGCCCGCGCGTCGGTCATGGCGCTGTCCTATGTGGCCCAGTCGGCGCGCGGCATCCACCAGCCCGCCGTGCCGCAGCGCCGCATCGACGAGTGCCACACCATCACCGAGCGGTTCATGACCCGCTGGCGCGGTGAGCCCGACCCCGCGCACATCGCCGCCATCGACGCCTACTGGGTGTCGGCCGCCGAGCACGGCCTCAACGCCTCCACCTTCACCGCCCGCGTCATCGCCTCCACCGGCGCCGACGTCGCGGCCGCGCTCTCCGGTGCCATCGGCGCCATGTCCGGCCCGCTGCACGGCGGCGCCCCGGCCAGGGTGCTGCCGATGATCGCCGAGGTCGAGCGCTCCGGTGACCCGCGCGGCTTCGTCCGCGGCCTGCTCGACCGCAAGGAACGGCTGATGGGCTTCGGCCACCGGGTCTACCGCGCCGAGGACCCCCGCGCCCGTGTGCTGCGCCGCACCTGCCAGGAGCTGGGTGCCGAGCGCTACGAGGCCGCCGCCGCGCTGGAGCAGGCCGCCCTTGCCGAGCTGCGCGAGCGCCGCCCGGACCGCGCCATCGAGACCAACGTCGAGTTCTGGGCCGCGGTCATCCTGGACTTCGCCCAGGTCCCGCCGCACATGATGCCCGCCATGTTCACCTGCGCCAGGACCGCCGGGTGGTGCGCGCACATCATGGAGCAGAAGCGCACCGGCAGGTTGGTCCGCCCGGCGGCCAAGTACGTCGGCCCGGCGCCGCGCGGCCCGCAGGACATCGAGGGCTGGGACACCATCGCCTGAGCCGGTGCCAGTCGTGTGTGGAGGCGGGTTCCCGGTCCGGGGACCCGCCTTCCGCGTGTCACCCACACCGGTGAGATCGGTGGGTGTCCAGTCGGGATCGACCCGCCCGCGCGGAGGTCTGATGTTTGAGTGGACCCGGTGCGGGAGACGTGAGCGGTCATGACCACCCAGGAGAGTGCGCAGCCGGAGTTAAAGCGGGTCATCGGACCCGGGCTGCTGCTGCTGTTCGTCGTCGGCGACATCATCGGGACCGGGGTGTACGCGCTCACCGGCACCGTCGCGGGCAAGATCGGCGGCGCGCTGTGGCTGCCGTTCCTGCTGGCCTTCGCGGTGGCCTTCCTGACCGCGTTCAGCTACCTGGAGCTGGTCGGCAAGTACCCGAGGGCGGCGGGTGCCGCGCTCTACGCGAACCGCGCCTTCAAGGTCCAGTTCCTCACGTTCATGGTCGCCTTCGCGGTCATGTCCTCCGGGATCACCTCGGCCACGTCGGCGGCGCAGGCCTTCGGGAACACCTACCTCAAGAAGCTCATGGGTGACTCGCTCGTCATCCCTACCGTGTGGATCGCGGTCGGCTTCATCGTGCTCCTAGCGGCCATCAACTTCCGGGGTGTCGCCGAGTCCCTATGGGCCAACGTGGTTCTTACCGCGATCGAACTCTCCGGGCTGCTCATCATCATCGTGGTCGGCTTCTACGCGATCGGCTCCGGTCAGGGCGACCCCGGCAGGCTCACCGAGATCGACACGACCGGTCAGACCCCTCTTATCGCCATCAGTTCCGCGACCGCGTTGGCGTTCTTCGCGATGGTCGGCTTCGAGGACTCGGTGAACATGGCCGAGGAGTGCCGCGAACCCACGCGCATCTTCCCCAAGGCCATGCTGGTCGGCATGGGGATCGCCGCGGTGATCTACGTGCTGGTCGCGATCACCTCGTCCCTGCTGGTGCCCGCCGACGAGCTCGCCGGGGCCAAGAGCGACGCGTTGCTCAAGGTGCTCTCGGTCGGCGCGCCGGACTTCCCGCTCTGGGTGTTCGCGCTGATCGGGCTGCTCGCGGTCATCAACTCGGCGCTGATCAACATGCTGATGGCGAGCAGGCTCGTCTACGGCATGGCCAACGAGCGGATCATCCCGCGGCTGTTCGGCGCCGTGCACCCGTTGCGCCGCACGCCTTGGGTGTCGATCGTGTTCACCAGCGTCATCGCGATCGTGCTCGCGGCGACCGTGGACATCAACCTGCTCGGTGGCACTACCTCGCTGCTACTGCTGGTTGTTTTCACCGTCGTCAACGTCGCGGTCTTGGTGCTGCGCAAGGAGAAGGTCGACCACGACCACTTCAAGGCCCCGACAGCGCTACCGGTCATCGGCGCGATCGCGTGCGCCTACCTGGCCAGCCCGCTGTCGGGTCGCCCCGTTCGTGAGTACCTGATCGCCGCCATCCTGCTCGGGGTCGGCGTCGTGCTGTGGGGGGTGAACCGGCTGGTGGTCGGCCGGGTCCAGGTCGACCCCGAGAAGCTCAGCGCGTGAACTCGGCCAGTTCGACGGCGTCGTGCGCGGAGAAGGTCCGCACCTCGGCGCGGTGATCGCGGAGCATGGCCCGCAAGCGCTCCTGGTTGGCCTTGCGGGCCTTGTTCTCCACCGCCATCAGCGTCTGGAACACGCCCAACCCCGGCGGGCACGACGGCGACGGCGCCATCTCGGCCTTGTTGAAGTAGGAGTCCCCGGCGTGCAGCAGCCAGCCCTCGTCTGAGCGCACCGCGATACCGCAGTGTCCGCGCGTGTGGCCTTCCAGTGGCACCAAACGGAAGTCGTCGGACAGCCCCGTCAGACCCCGCACCGCCTCTAGGCCCATCCAGCGGTCGCCTCCGCCGCCCTCGTGGACCTCCCACTTGGGCCCGTGGGCCCAGTGCGCCTTCCGGTAGCGCTGACGCTCGCCGCCGGTCGCCGGGCTAAGAGCGGCACGCAACTCCGGCCCATAGACGTGCACACGCGCGTCGGGGAAGTCGGCCAAGCCGCCAGCGTGGTCGAGGTCGAGGTGGGTCAGGAGGATGTGCCGCACATCCGCCGGGTCGTACCCGAGCGCCTTGACCTGCCGCACCGCCGCCTGCGCGACGTCGAACACCGGCCGCACCAACGCCACGAACGGGCCCGGCAGCGTCTCCTTCGGCGTGGTCAGGTCCCGCACGCCGAACCCGGTGTCGACCAGCACGAGGCCGTCGTCGGACTCGGCGAGCAGCACGTGGCAGACCATGTGCGCGAACCGGAGCCGGCCGGGGGAGCCGTCGACGAACCCGCCGCCCGCCGGGTGCATCGAGCCGCAGTCCAAGTGGTGAACCCGCATGATCAGTTCCTCTTCAGCAGTGGTGCGAGCATGGTGGCGACCGCGCGCAGCGGTGCGACGTCGCGCTGGCTGCGCGCGACCAGTTGTGCGCCCTCGATGGCGGCGAGGATGGCGGTCGCGAGCGCGTCCGGCTCGGCGAGGCCGTGCCTGCCCAGGTGGGCGCTGATCACCCCGTGCCACGAGGTGAACGCGTCGGCGCAGGCTTGGCGCACCCGGTCGGAGCCGCCCGCGTCGTGCGCGACCGTCCCGATGGGACACCCGCGCTGGAAGTCGGAGTCGGCGAGCTCGGTGGCCAGCGTCTCGGTGATCACCGAGAGCGCGGTCGCCGGGTCCGGGGTCTCGGTGAACGCCACGTCCACCCAGCCGCACACCTCGGCGGCCGCCAGCGCCACCGCCTCGGCCGCCAGTTGTTCCTTGCCCTCGGGGAAGTGGAAGTAGAGCGAGCCCTTGGGCAGCTTGCCCTCGCTGATCACCTGGTTCACGCCGGTGCCGTGGTAGCCGCGGGTGCGGAACAGGTCGACCGCGGTCCGCAGGGTGCGGTCGCGGGTGTCGGTGCGTCGTGCCATGCGGCGAACTATACAGACCGGTCTAGTAACTGCCGAGGGTCACCATCCGCCGTAGGCTCCCGGCCATGGAGATCGAGATCCGCTCCGGCGGCACGAGGGCCGCCGTCACCACCGCGGGCGCCACCCTGCGCCTGTTCGAGGTCGACGGCGTCGCGTACCTGGAGACCTTCCCGGCGGGCGAGGCCCCGCCGATGGGCTCCGGTGCGGTCCTGGTGCCGTGGCCCAACCGGGTCGCGGGTGCCACCTGGACCCGCGGCGGTGTGACGCACGAGCTCGACGTCACCGAACCGGCCCGCGGCAACGCCAGCCACGGCCTGGTCCGGCGGGAGACCTGGGAGGTCGTCGACCAGGCAGCTGACAGCGCCACCCTCGCGGTCATCATCGACGGCCGCCCCGGCTGGCCGTTCCCGTTCCGCGCCACGATGACCTACGCCGTCGACGCCGCGGGCCTCACCGTCACCCACGGCGTGCAGAACCTCGGCACCGAGCCCATGCCCTTCGGCGTCGGCGCGCACCCGTACCCGCGCCCCGGCCGCGCCGAGGTCGACGACTGCGTGCTCACCCTGGCCGCCACCACGCACCTCCCGCTCGACCCCGAGCGCATGGTCCCGGCGGGCCCGGCCACCCCGATCGCCCGCTTCGCCCGGCTGGTCCGCGAGGTCACCCTGGACGACGCCTTCGGCGGCTGCGAACCCGGCGACGACGGCCGGGTCCACCACACCCTGCGCGGCAGCGCGGGCGGCGTCGACCTGTGGGCCGACCCGGTCTTCCGCTGGGTGCAGGTCTACACACCGGACTCGTTCCCCGGCCACGACGGCGGCGCGGTCGCCATCGAGCCGATGACCTGCCCACCGGACGCGCTGAACTCCGGCGTGGACCTGCTGACCGCCGAACCGGGGGAGACCTGGTCGGCGTCGTGGGGACTGCGCCCGCTGACCCGCTGATCACCGACTGATGGCGGAGTCTCGCTGACCAGGCGGTTCGCCGAGCCGGGGACGACCGGCGCGGCTAGGGTCTGCCGGGTGATCACAGCGGTTACCGGCGGCCATGTCGTCCCGATCGACGGTCCCCCGATCCCGGGCGGCACCGTCCTGTTCGACAACGGAAAGATCCTCGCGGTCGGCCCGGCGGACGAGGTGACCGTCCCCGACGGCGCCGAGGTCGTCGACGCGTCCGGCTCCTGGGTGCTGCCCGGCTTCGTCGAGGCGCACGGCCACCTCGGGGTGCACGAGGAGGCCGAGGGCTGGGCGGGCCAGGACACCAACGAGATGACCGACCCGAACACGGCCAGGGTCAAGGCGATCGACGCCATCAACCCGGCCGACGAGGGGTTCCGCGACGCGCTGGCCGGTGGGGTCACCTCGGTGGTGATCAAGCCGGGGTCCGGCAACGTCATCGGCGGCCAGACCGTCGCGGTGAAGTGCTGGGGCCGCACCGTCGACGAGATGCTGCTGCGCGACCCGGTGTCGATGAAGAGCGCGCTCGGCGAGAACCCCAAGCGGGTCTACGGGGACAAGAAGGTCATGCCGTCCACCCGGCTCGGCGTGGCCGCCATCATCCGCGAGGCGCTGACCAAGGCGCAGGACTACAAGGCCCGCCGCGACCACGCGCGCGCCGAGAACCAGCCCTTCGAGCGCGACCTGACCCACGAGGCGCTGGTCAGCGTGCTCGACGGCGACCTGCCGTGGTGCCAGCACGCGCACCGCGCCGACGACATCGCCACCGCGCTGCGGCTGGCCGACGAGTTCGGCTACCGGCTGGTGCTCAACCACGGCACCGAGGCGCACCTCATCGCCGACCTCATCGCCGAGCGCGACGTGCCGGTGGTCATCGGGCCGCTGTTCACCAGCCGGGTGAAGGTCGAGCTGCGCCAGCGCACCCTGCGCAACCCGGGCATCCTGGCCAGGGCCGGGGTGCGGATCGCGATCACCACCGACCACCCGGTGGTGCCGATCAACTTCCTGGTGCACCAGGTCACCCTGGCGGTCAAGGAGGGGCTGGACCCCGAGGTCGGGCTGCGGTCGATCACCGCCAACCCCGCCGAGATGATGGGCATCGGCGACCGGGTCGGCGCGCTGCGGCCGGGCCTCGACGCCGACGTCGTCATCTGGTCCGGTGACCCGCTCGACGTGATGAGCCGGGCGACCCGGGTGTTCGTCGACGGTCGCGAGGTCTACACCTTCAACGCCGAGACCGGCCTCGGCGAGACCAAGGACCCGTACTACCGGGGCTGAGCGGCGGCACCGGTCACCCTGGGGTGACCGGTGTCCACACGCGACTACTCGCGCAACGAGTCGGCGGTGATGATCTGGTCCACCGTGTTCTCCGGGTTTTGTCCACAAGCGTAGAGAACACGGGCCACCAGGTAGGGGTCGTCGGTGCGCCGCTTTTGCCCGTGCGTTTCATAGGCGCGCACCAACAATCCGCGCTGCTCCGGTTCTTTCAACGCCCAGAATGTGCGGCACGGCGTCGTGCCGTCCAGTTCCGCTGCCTCGGAGATCTGCAGGTACAGCGCGCGCCCGCCCAGGGTCAGGGCGATCGCGGCGACCGCCGCCCCCGCGCCGAGCAGCACCCGCTTCGAGGGCCTCGGGTCGCGCTTGGGCGCCTCCTCCTGCGGCGCGGGCGCCCCGGCCGCGGCCGCCAGCCCGGCCACCGCCTCGCGGAAGCCCTGGTCGTGCGCGAACTCGGAGTTGAGCAGGTCGACCAGGGTCCGCCGGTGCCCAGGCGCGTGCGGGTCGGCCTCGAACAGGTCGAACACCGCCGCCCGGCGGATCCGGCGTAATCGGCCGATGACGGCGTCGGAGAGGGTGTCGGCGGCCCGCCTGCTCGCCCCGTCAACGCGGTGGGTCACCAGCCTGGTCAGGATGTCGACGACGTGCTCGGCAAGGAGCGGCTGGCTCATTGATCACCCTCGTCCACGCGACCGGCAGTGTTTCCCCATGGAAACAGCATCGTCGACGGGGTGCACGACGTGATGGGCTCGTCCGAGCGGGTTTTCGCCGTTTTCCCACCCCGGCGCTTACGACCTGCCGGTTCGCCGCCGGGTGGCGGAATCAGTGACCACGCAGCTGCCGGGCGATGACCATCCGCTGGATCTGGTTGGTCCCTTCGAAGATTTGCGGGACTTTGGCCTCCCGCAGGTACCGCTCTACTGGGAAATCGCGGGTGTACCCGGCGCCGCCGAGCACCTGGACCGCGTCCGTGGTGACCCGCATCGCGGCGTCGGTGGCGACCAGCTTGGCGATCGAGGCCTGGCGCAGGAACGGCAGCCCGCGGTCGCGCCGCCGGGCCGCCTCCAGGTAGGTCGCCCGCGACGACTCGACCGCCGCGGCCATGTCGGCCAGCAGGAACTCGATGCCCTGGAACTCGATCACCGCCCGGCCGAACTGGCTGCGCTGCTTGGCGTAGGCCACCGCCTCGTCCAGCGCCGCCTGCGCCAACCCGACCGCGCACGCCGCGATGCCGAGGCGCCCGGAGTTCAGCGCGGTCAGCGCGATCTTGAAGCCCTGGCCCTCGGCGCCGAGCAGCCGGCCGGTGCCCACCCGCGCGTCCTCGAACCGCACCTGGGTGGTGGTCGAGCCGGTCAGACCCATCTTCTTCTCCGGCGCGCCGAACCCGAGACCGGGCGTGGCGGCGTCGACCAGCAGGCAGCTGATGCCCCTGCTGCCGTCGTCGGAGGTGCGGACCATGGTCGTGTAGAAGTCCGCCTGGCCGCCGTGGGTGATCCACGCCTTGGTGCCGTTGACCACGTAGTCGTCGCCGTCGGGGCGGGCCCGGGTGCTCAGCGCGGCGGCGTCGGACCCGGCCTGGCTCTCGGACAGGGCGTAGGCGCCGAGCAGGTCGCCGCCGAGCATGTCCGGCAGCCAGCGCGCCCGCTGCTCGTCGGTGCCGTGCTCGGCCAGCGCGTAGCAGGACATGGTGTGCACCGACAGGCCGACGCCGACCGACATCCAGGCGCTGGCGACCTCCTCCAGCACCTGCAGGTACACCTCGTAGGGCAGCGCGGAGCCACCCCACTTCTCCGGGTACGGCAGGCCGAGCAGGCCGCTGCGGCCCAGCAGCCGGAACTGCTCGCGCGGGAACCGGCCCAGCTCCTCGTGCTCGGCGGCCAGTGGCGCGAGCTCGTCGCGGGCGATCTCGCGGGTGAGCTTGAGCAGGTCCTCCGACTCCGTGTCGGGCAGCAGGCGCTCGGCAGGCATGGGTCCGGCCTCCGGTGATACCGAAATCAGTACTACAGGACGGCTAAGAGTACTGTTTCGCGGTCCGGGCTGTCGATACGCTGGAGGTATGACACGGCGGAACCCCACGGCGCGGCAGGCGGCACTCCTGGAGGAGTTGCTGGGCCTGTTCCTGGCCGAGGGTTTCGCCGACGCCACCCTGGACGACTTCGCCGCCCGGCTGCGCTGCTCCAAGTCCACGCTCTACGCGCTGGCGCCCAGCAAGGAGCAGTTAGCCCGCAAGGTCGTCGGCCACTTCTTCCGGTGCGCGACCGAACGCGTCGAGAAGCGCGTCGCACTCGCCGGTGACGCACGGGAGCGCATCGCCGCCTACCTCGAGGGCGCCGCGACCGAGATGGCGCTCGCGTCGCCGAAGTTCACCGCGGACGTGGCCGCTTTCGCACCCACACGGGCGGTCTACGAGCGCAACGCCAACGCCGCCGCCGAGCGCATCGGCGAGTTCATCCGCGAGGGGGTCACCGAGGGCCTGTTCCGCGACGTGCACGCCAACCTGGTCGCCGAGATGGCCGGGTGGATCATCGAGGGGATCCAGACCGGGGTGTTGGGCAAGCGCGCCAAGGTCTCCGACGGCGCCGCGTTCACCGCGCTGGCCGACCTGCTGCTCGTCGGCCTGAACCGGGTCCCGCCCGGCATCGATCCGGCGCGGGCCTGAGTTCGCCTGTGATACGTGTCCCAACCGTGCCCGCGGGTCCCGGCCACGGCTGTCCGTAATGCGCGCGGAGCACTAGCGTAGGAAGCTCAGGACCCCAATGGGGCGGTGCTGCGTGTGATCGCACCCGACCAGGGCCGTTCCGGCTCGGCCGTACCCGCCGCCCTGCCCGAGTGTGAGAGGTACTTGCATGCCCGACGGGACCGCTGTGCCCACCGGCACCGAGCAGACCGCCGCCCTCCGTTACCCCGGCGGCGAGCACGAGATGGCGATCGAGGCCGCAACCGAAGGCACATCAGGTGTCGACCTGGGCAAGCTGCTGGCCAAGACGGGTCTGGTCACCCTGGACCCCGGCTTCGTCAACACCGCTTCCTGCTCCTCGGCCATCACCTACATCGACGGCGACGCGGGCATCCTGCGCTACCGCGGCTACCCGATCGAACAGCTCGCCGAGCACTCGACCTTCAGCGAGGTCAGCTACCTGCTCATCTACGGCGAGCTGCCCAGCCAGGCCGAGCTCGACGACTTCACCCACAAGATCAGCAGGCACACGCTGCTGCACGAGGACCTCAAGCGGTTCTTCGACGGCTTCCCGCGCGACGCGCACCCGATGCCCGTGCTGTCCTCGGCGGTCTCGGCGCTGTCCACCTTCTACCAGGACAGCCTCAAGCCGTTCGACTCCCACCACGTGGAGATCTCCACGATCCGGCTGCTGGCGAAGCTGCCCACGATCGCGGCCTACGCCTACAAGAAGTCCGTCGGCCAGCCGTTCCTCTACCCGGACAACTCCCTTGGCCTGGTGGAGAACTTCCTGCGGATGACCTTCGGGTTCCCCGCCGAGAACTACGACCTGGACCCGGCCCTGGTCCGCGCGCTCGACCTGCTGTTCATCCTGCACGCCGACCACGAGCAGAACTGCTCCACCTCCACGGTGCGGCTCGTGGGTTCCTCTGAGGCCAACCTGTTCGCGAGCGTCTCCGCGGGCATCAACGCCTTGTTCGGCCCGTTGCACGGTGGCGCCAACAGCGCGGTCCTCGAGATGCTCGAAGGCATCCGCGACTCCGGCGGCGACGTCGACTCGTTCGTCAAGAAGGTCAAGAACAAGGAAGACGGGGTGAAGCTCATGGGCTTCGGTCACCGCGTCTACAAGAACTACGACCCGCGCGCCGCCATCATCAAGAAGACCGCGGACGAGATCCTCGGCAAGCTCGGCGGTGACGACTCGCTGCTGGACATCGCCAAGCAGCTCGAGGAGCACGCGCTCGCCGACGACTACTTCATCCAGCGCAAGCTCTACCCGAACGTGGACTTCTACACCGGCTTGATCTACCGCGCGATGGGCTTCCCCACCAAGTTCTTCACCGTCCTGTTCGCCCTGGGCCGACTCCCCGGCTGGATCGCCCACTGGCGCGAGATGATGAACGACCCGGCCACCAAGATCGGCCGCCCGCGCCAGGTCTACACCGGCCACACCGAGCGCGAGTACAAGTCGCTCACCGAGCGCTGACCCCAACTCCATGAAAGCGGCGTCGTCCCTGGGGCGGCGCCGCTTTGCTATTCACCGAAGGCGGGCCTGACCTGATCGGGTGGTGTTGTCCGGCAGGTGGGCCTGAGGGTGAGTAGCGTTGCGCGCCGTGGCTGAGTCGGTGGTGTGGTTTCGGCGTGATCTGCGGACTGGGGATCATCCGGCGTTGTTGGCGGCGGCGGAGCGGGGGTCGAGCGCCCTGGGGTTGTTCGTGCTCGACGAGCGGCTGACGGAGCCGTCGGGCGGGCCCCGGTTGGCGTTCATGTACCGGTGCTTGCGGGATCTCGACGAGCAACTCGGCGGCAGGCTGCTGGTGGTGCGCGGGGACCCGGTCGACGTGGTGCCGCGCGTGGTCCAGGCGGTGGGGGCCGGGTCGGTGCACGTGTCGGCGGACTTCGGTCCGTACGGGCGCGAGCGGGACGCCGCGGTGGAGAAGGCGCTGGAGGTCGACTTCGTGCGCACCGGGTCGCCGTACGCGGTGGCGCCGGGGCGGGTGACGAAGGCGGACGGCGAGCCGTACCGGGTGTTCACGCCGTACGGCCGCGCCTGGCTGGACCACGGGTGGCGCAAGCCCGCCGACACCGACGCGTCCACAGTGGACTGGGTGGACCCGTCCGACAAGGACGGTGGGCCGCGCCGGGTCAAGATCCCCGACGACCCGGCGGTGGCGGCGGAACTGCCCGCGGCGGGGGAGGAGGCCGCGCACGAGGTGTGGGCCGAGTTCGACGTCGAGCACTACAAACGCGACCGCGACCGGCCCGACGTCGACGGGACCAGCCGCATGTCGCCGTACCTGCGCTGGGGGTGCGTCCACCCGCGCACCCTGCTCGCCGACCTCGGTCACTCCGAAGGTGCCCAGACCTACCGCAACGAACTGGCGTGGCGCGACTTCTACGCCGACGTCCTGTGGCACCGCCCGGAAACCGCGCGCGAGAACTACAACCGCAAGTTCGACGCCATCACCCACGACACCGACGCCGCCGCCCAGGACCGCTTCGACGCCTGGTGCCGCGGCGAGACCGGCTACCCGATCGTCGACGCCGGGATGCGCCAGCTGCTGGCCGAGGGCTGGATGCACAACCGGGTCCGGATGATCGTCGCCAGCTTCCTGGTCAAGGACCTGCACGTCCCGTGGTGGTGGGGCGCCCGCCACTTCATGCGCCACCTCGTCGACGGCGACCTCGCCTCGAACCAGCACGGCTGGCAGTGGACCGCGGGCTCCGGCACTGACGCCGCCCCCTACTTCCGCGTCTTCAACCCCACCACCCAAGGCGAGAAGTTCGACCCCACCGGCGACTACGTCCGCCGCTACATCCCCGAACTCCGCGACGTCCCCGGCAAAAAAGCCCACCAACCCCCCGACGTCAAGGACTACCCCGCCCCCATCGTCGACCACAAACACGAACGCGAAGTAGCCCTGGAGCGCTACGGCAAAATCAAGTGACCCGGCACTAGCCGCAAGAGCTAGTGCCGACCCAGGATGAGGTCTTCGATGTGGTCGAAGATGTCGGTGTTGGTTTCCTGGTGCCAGGTGGGGAGTGAGGCCCAGTCGGCGGTGGTGGGGGAGTCCAGGTGTTTGTGCACCTGTGCCAACCAGCACAGGTGCACGAACTGTCCCTTCTGGACTCGACTCAACCGGTCCGTGCCACCGGCTTCGACGAAGGCGCGCACCATCTCGTACACCGCCGTGGTGCTGGCGCGTTCCCAGGCGGGCATGTCCACCCACGATCGCGCCTGCCCCGAGCCCGGAGCGTGCCGCTGCACGCCATCCACCCACGCTCGCAGGTAGACCTGCCCGCCCTCGATCACGGTGCCCCCTTGCGAAGTGCGTCGCGCAGTGGAAGTCGGGGCCCCGTGCGCAGGACGGCCTTGGCGTAGATGCGGCCCGCCAGCCAGGTGAGGGCCGCGACGGAGGTCAGCATCAGCACGATGGCGACCACCACCTCCCACGCCGTGGCCGTCCCCAGTGCCAAGCGGCCCGGGAGCAGGATCGGGGCGAACGGTGGCAGCACCGAGAGGACTGCCGTCGCGCTGGAGTTGGGGAGGCGGGCGAGGAGGCCGAAGCCGAGGACGAAGGCCAGCACCAGGACCGAGGTGATCGGCAGCAGAACAGACTGGGTCTCCTCCTGCCGCGACACGAGAGATCCCGCCGCCGCGAAGACCGTGGCGTAGAACAGGTAGCCGAGCAGGTACCAGAGAAGTCCCCACAGCAGCGTGCCCAGGGCCACCCCCGGGATCGTCAGCACGTCCGTCACCGCCGCCAGCACGACGCCGACCCCGCCGACCACGGTCAGTTGCGCCAAGCCCACCAAGCCAAGGCCGACGACCTTGCCCGCGAGCAGTTCCCACGGCCGCACGGTGGCGAGCAGGACCTCCACGACCCGGCTGGACTTCTCCTCCACGACCCCCTGGGCGACCATCGTCCCGTACAGCAGCAGCGACAGGTACAGCAGCGCGACGATCACCAGCGCCAACGCGAGGCGCTGGTCGTGGGTCGGGTCCGGGGCACGCAGGGAGCGCACGTCCACCGTGGCGTCAGCGACCGTGGCCAGGACCTGGTCCGGGTCGAGCTCCTCGACGGCGGCGAGCTGGGCGCGCAGGACCTCGCTCTGCACCAGGGTGTTCAGCGCGCGGCGCAGGTTCTCGTCCAGCGACTCGTCGACCACCACGTGCAGGGCGGCCGGGGTGCCGGTGACCAGGGCGTCGAGTTCGCCGTCGGTGATGGCGGACTCGCCGGTGGCCGGGTCGCGGACGGTGCTGATCCGCACCTCGAAGCCGCGCGAGCGGGCCTCCTCGGTCAGCGGGGCGGAGATCGCCGTCGCCTGGCCGGACAGCCCAACCCTGGTGACCCGCTCGCCGCCGAACAGGGTGCTCTGCAGCAGCACGAAGCCGATCAGCACGGCGATCGACACCGCGGTCCCGACCAGGAACGACTTGGCGCGCAGCCGGGTGCGCAGCTCGCGCCTGGCGACCAGCCACACCGTGTGCCCCGGGCTCACCGGACCCCCACCACGTCGCGGTACAGCTCGGCCAGCGTCGGGTGCTGGTGGGTGAAGCCGCGCACCGGGCCGGTGGCCAGCGCGGCGGCGAGGATCGGCTGGTCGTCGGTGCCGGGGGCGACGCGCAGCCTGGTCTGTCCGTTGTGGACGCCAAGCACGGTGACCCCGGGCAGCCCCGCGGCCCACCCGGCCGGGGCGGCTGGCGCGTCGACCACCAGGGTGCTGCCGGTGCCCGCGCGCAGCTGCTCGACCGTCCCGCTGGCCACCACCCGGCCCGCGGTGATGATCCCGACCCGGTCGCACAGCCGCTCGACCAGGTCGAGCTGGTGGCTGGAGAACACCACCGGCACCCCGGCCGCCGCCTGCTCGCGCAGCACCTCCACCAGGACGTCCACCGCGAGCGGGTCCAGCCCGGAGAACGGCTCGTCGAGCACCAGCACCAGCGGGTCGTGCACCAGGGCCGCCGCCAGTTGCACGCGCTGCTGGTTGCCCAGGCTCAGCCGCTGCACCTCGGTGTCACGGTGGCCGCGCAGCCCCAGCCGGGCGATCCAGTGTTCGGCCGCCCGGTGTGCGGCGTTCGTGTCCGCGCCGTGCAGCTCGGCGAGGTAGACGAGCTGGTCGAGCACCCGCATCCGCGGGTAGAGGCCGCGCTCCTCGGGCAGGTAGCCGAACCGGCGGCGCGCGGCGTGGTCGACCGGGGCGCCGCGGAAGCGGACCTCGCCCGCGTCGGGGGCCAGCACGCCGAGCACGATGCGCATGGTGGTGGTCTTACCAGCACCGTTGCCGCCGACGAAGCCGAACAGCTCACCCGCGCCGACGTCGAAGGACACCCGGTCGCAGGCGAGCACGTCGCCGTAGCGCTTGGTGACCCCGTCGACCTGGAGCATCGCCCACCTCCCGACCCCCAGTATCCCGGGTCGGCCGCCGCCGGTTACCCGCTGGTCGGGTGCGCCTGCAAACGAGTTGGCCGATTGGCGCCCGGCGCGGAACCGAACGCGCGATGCTCCGTCCAACGACAGGCGGATGCTCCAGGCAGGACCAGGGAAGTGGTGTGGCGATGAACCCTGAACAGTGGCTCGCGCAGTACGACGAGACGCTGCAGCGGACCGCGGCCAGCGCGCAGAAGGCGGAGAAGGCGCTGCGGGAGGTGGGGGGCAGCGCGACGTCGGCCGATGGCGATGTCACCGTCCGGGTGTCCGCCGCCGGGGTCACCACGGACCTGGTGCTGCGGCCGGGCGTGCGCGAACTGGAGCCGGAGCAGCTGGCCAGGGTGATCCTGGAGGTCACCAGGCAGGCGCAGCGGGACGCGGGCGCCAGGGTGGTCGCGGCGATGGAGGAGCTGGTCGGGGACTCGTCGGCGCTCGACGTGGTCAAGTCCTTCCTGCCGCAGGGCTACTCGGGTGACGCCGCGGACGGGCCGGTGGCCGCCAAGCCGCGCGCCAAGCGCTCCGACGACGACTACTTCGACAACCCCCCCGAAGTCGTGCACTAGACCTCAAGGCGGATTCCATGGGTACAGGGTTCAACGTCAACGTGGCGGAGATGCGCGCGCACGCGAGCACCGTCGCGACCTGCGCCGCGCAGGTGCAGTCGGCGACCGGGGCGACGCAGTCGATCTCGGGCGCCGCGTACGGGATGATCGGCCAGTTCTTCGCCACCGCGATCATGGCCGCCTGCGGGGACGTCCTGCAGGGCATCCAGAAGGTGGCGACCGCGATGGACGACGTCCGTAAGGGGCTCGAGGACGTCGCCCGCGACTACGAGCGCATCGACCTGGGCAACGCGGCGACTTTCGGCGGGAGGCTGTAAGTGACCACCACGAGCACGACCACGGCTGGGCAGTCCACCGGCGGGCAGGCGGCCACGGCGCTCAACAACGACATCAAGGGCGCCAAGTCGGCCATCGAGCGCGGTGACTGGCTCGACGCGGGCCTGCAGATCACCAACGTCGCGATGGACGTCATCAACATCGCGGGCGACCCGCTCGGCGCGTGCGCGAGCGCGGGCTTCGGCTGGATCATCAACCACATCAAGTTCCTCAAGGAGCCGTTCGACAAGCTCCTCGGCGACGCGAACTCGATCATCAACAGCGCCCAGGGCTGGGTGAGGGCGGGCGACCAGCTGATCGGGTCCGCGCAGAAGTACCGCGAGGCCGTGCGCAGCCAGACCTGCAACTGGCAGGGCTCCGCCGGTGACGCCTACCGCCGCGCCGCCGCGACCCAGGCCGAGGGGCTCGACGCGCTCGCCGAGGTCAGCAAGGGCGTCGGCAAGGCCATCGACGGCGCGGGCAAGCTGCTCGCCGAGGTGCGCAAGGCCGTGCTGGACTTCATCAACCAGTGCGTGCAGAAGGTCATCCAGATCATCATCGAGGCGCTGGCCAAGGCCTGGCTGAGCTTCGGCGCCAGCATCGCCGAGGGCATCGCCCGCTCGGTGGCGCAGGCGGTGCAGACCGCGCAGAAGATCCTCAGCAAGGTGCAGAAGTTCGTCTCCTCGCTGCAGAAGATCATGCAGACGGTGCAGAAGATCGTCGCGCTGGCCAAGGCCGTCAAGCAGCTGCTGGCGACCATCGGCGGCAAGGCGAACACCTCGCCGAGCGCGACCACCACCCAGGCCCCCACGGTCAACACCAACACGCTGACCTCGGCTGCCGGGTCGAACTACACCAACCCCAACGGCGTCACCAACAACGCCAACTACGGCCAGGGCGCGGTACCGGGCTACGGCGGCTACCAGCCGCTGCCGGGGTCGACCACGAACGCGGCCAACTACGGCCAGGGCGCCGTGCCGGGCTACGGGGGCTACCAGCAGCCCTCCGGAACCCCGACCGGCCAACCCACCTACGGCCAGTCGGCAGGCAACCCGAACTACGGCGGCTACCAGCAGCTCCCCGGCGGTGTGCAGCGCCAGCCCGGCACGTACACCCCCAGCACGCTGCCCGGCCACACGTCCGAGGTGAAGCTGCCCACCGGCTCCACCGGGACCCCCAACTGGGGCCCGAGCGGCCCGCCGCCCACCGCCGGCGCCCCGGCGTCCCTGGTCGACCGGGCCCGCTGGATCGGCGCGGCGGTCGAGGTCCTGATCAACCACGGGGTGGACCCCGCCAAGATCAACCCCGAGCAGATCGCCCAGATCGTCGACCGCACCTCCGGCGGCAACCCGCACGCGGTCAACCTGCAGGACCCCAACGCCGCCAACGGGTTCCCGCCCAAGGGCATCTGCCAGCTGCCGGACCCGGTGTTCGACCAGCACAAGATCCCCGGCTACGACGACATCTGGAAGCCCGTCGACAACATGCTCGCCGGTGTCCGCTACTTCCTGGCCGAGTGGGGCTCCCTACTCGACGCCCTCCAGGGCGCCTTCGGCCAACAGGGCCCCGCGGTGATCACCCAGCACTAGCGGTCTCCCCACAGACGAACCGCCGCCGCCCGTGCCCGGGCGGCGGCGGTTCTTTCTTTCGGGCAGCCGGTCAAGTCCGTTGTGGACAGTTTGCCTCGGCCCTGGACCCGGTGGCTCTTTCTTGCGGCAGCAACCGAAGCATGCTCGCGTGACTGTCTGTTGTAGACCTTCTCGCCCGCCTCGACCCGGGCTTCCACGCCCTCGCGGCCACCGTTCCGGAGGCCGCCCCCGTGAACCCGGGCCCCCACCCTGTCCCGGGGGGCGTCCCCAGGCCCAGTCTACAGGGACCCCCTCCCCCGAAGGGGTGACGGCAAAAAACTGTGGATAACTCGGGCCCTTGTGGATAACTGCCGCTGCTGGGCAACCGCCGCTGCCGGACACCGCCACGCTGGGCAACTGCCCGTGCTGGGCAACCGCCGTGCTGGACTGCTGCCGCTGGTCAGTCGCCCTTTCTTGACCGCCGCCGTTGCTTGACCGCTGCCGTTACTGGGGGACGAGGCCGCGGAGGGTGCGGGTCACCAGGTCGGTGACGGCGGGGCGGGCGGTTTCGGCGTCGCGGGTCACCAGGGCGATGCGGGTGCGGCGGTGGAGGACGTCGTCGGGGGTGAGGGCGCCTTCGTGGCGGACGGACCAGATCACTTCGGCGGCGGTGATGCCCGCGGCGATCTCGCGGCCGAGGTCCGGGTCGAGCAGGCCCATCGCGGCGATGGTGGGTGCCTCGGTCCCGTAGCGCTCGACCAGGCGGCGGGGGGCGTCTAGTGTGGACAGTCGGGTGCGGGGCGCGGCGCCGACCAGGGGCAGGGTGCGGGTCCGGGATGGTCCGGCGGACAGGCCCGCGAGGTCGGTGGCGGCGTCGACGGCGTCGGCGGCCATGCGGCGGTAGGTGGTGAGCTTGCCGCCGACCACCGTGACGACCTTGCCCTCCGTCAGCACCGCGTGGTGGCGGGACAGGTCCGCGCTGCGCCCGGCCGCGCTCGGCAGGTCGACCAGCGGCCGCAGCCCGGCGAACGAACCCAGGACGTCCGCGCGGGTCAACCGCCGTTCCAGCACCGATGAGGCGACGTCGAGCAAGAAGTCCACATCGGACTCGGGAACCGTTGGCACGTCCGGGATCTCGTCGACCGGCTCATCGGTCAGTCCGATGTAGACGCGACCGTCGTCCTGCGGCAGCACGAGGGCGAACCGGCCGAACGACCCGGGGATCGGCACCGTCAGCGACGTCGCACCGCAGCCGACCGCGCCCGCGTCGACCACCAGGTGCGACCCGCGCGAGGGCCGCAGCCGCACCGAGGGCATGAGCGTGCCCGCCCACACCCCGGTCGCGTTGACCACGACCCGGGACCGGACCAGGGTCACCTCCCCGGTCAGACCGTCCACGACCTCGACGGAGTCCGGTGCCACGCCGGTCACCTTGGCCCTGGTGATGATCCGCGCGCCGAGACCCGCCGCCGTCCTGGCCAGCGCGACGACCAAGCGGGCGTCATCCGTGAGCTGACCGTCGAAGGACAACAGGCCGCCGCGCAGACCGGCCGCGCGCAGGCCGGGGGCCAGGGCCCGTGCCTCGGCGGCCGAGACCCGGCGCGGGCTGGGCAGCAGGTCGGTCGGGGTGCGGGTGGCGCGGCGCAGGCCGTCCCCGGCGACCAGGCCGGTGTACGCCAGCGCGGCGTCGCGCCCGGAGACCGGCGGGTGCAGCGGGATGAGCTGGGGCAGCGTGCGGGTCAGGTGCGGCGCGGTGGTGGTCATCAGCACGCCGCGCTCCACGGCGCTCTCGTGCGCCAGCCCGACATCGCCCTTTGCGAGGTAGCGCAGGCCGCCGTGCACGAGCTTGCTCGACCAGCGGGAGGTCCCGAACGCCAGGTCCTCGGCCTCGACCAGGGCGACGGACAGCCCGCGCGCGGCCGCGTCGAGCGCGACCCCCGCGCCGGTGACCCCGCCACCGATGACCAGGACGTCGACGACCTCGCCCGCGGTGATGGCGGCCAGGTCGGCCGCGCGGCGTTCGGCGTTCAGGGAGGACGTGCTCATGTCGGCTCCGGTCTCAGGCTGGCGTCGAGCAGGTGGGCCAGCTCGCCGAACAGGGCGGCTGGGTCGATGTCGGTGGTGGCCGGGCCGTGCGAGAGCACGAAGGACTGCACGACCAGCAGCAGGGCGCGCGCCTGCACCGCCGGGTCACCCGCGCGCACCGAACCGTCCTCGTGGCCCGCGAGCAGCTGCGCCAATAAGAACTGCTCGGCGATGTGCTGGGTGCTGCCCAGCCGCTGCACCACGTACGGCAGCACGAGTTCGCCGTCGCGGTCCAGGACGCTGCGCATCAGCGGGTCGGCGACGATCGCGCGCGCCCCGGCGACCGCGCCCGCGACCAGCCGGGCCCTGGCGTGCGAGCCGTCGGCCGAGCCGTTGGTGCGGGCGAGCAGCGCGCCGAACTCGCGGGTCATCAGA
This sequence comes from Actinokineospora globicatena, assembly GCF_024171945.1. Taxonomy (GTDB): domain Bacteria; phylum Actinomycetota; class Actinomycetes; order Mycobacteriales; family Pseudonocardiaceae; genus Actinokineospora; species Actinokineospora globicatena. The sequence continues at coordinate 444,938 of NZ_JAMTCR010000002.1, read as the reverse complement.
GCCCCGAGCAGGCTGCGCACGTCCGGGAACCGCCGGTACAGCGTCATCCGGCTCACGCCCGCACCCCGCGCGACGTCGGTCAACGTCGTGCGGCGCACCCCCCTTGCGAGCACGCAGTCGCGCGCGGCGTCCAAGAGGACGTCGTCGTCCACCCGACTGGGCGAAGGCATGTGACGTTTCAACGTCATGTGTCACACTCTATTCGTGAACGTGCCTGTGGACCACCTCGACCACCGGGTCCGCGGCGGCTGGACCCCCTCCGGTGCCGCCGACGCCGCGCTGCCCGCGCACGCGAGCAGGTGGTTGAGCGCGAGAACCGGGCTGACCCCCGTGGACACTCCCGTCGCGCCTGACTCCGGCCTGCCGGTGCCCGAGTCGGGGCTGCCCGCGCTGGTGCGGACCGTCCTGGCCGACATTGTCGGGGCAGCGCACGTGCTGGTCGAGCGCGAGGACCGGCTCGGCCGCGCGGGCGGTCTGTCCTATGTGGACCTCTTGGCCCGGCGCGGTGCCGGTGAGCTGCCCGTACCCGACGCGGTGGTGGTTCCCGGCGACCCGGACGAGGTGCGCGAGGTCGTCAGTGCTTGCGCGTCACACGGCGTCGGGATCGTCCCCTTCGGCGGCGGCACGTCCGTCGTCGGCGGGGTTTCCGCGCTGCGCGGGGACAAGGTCGCGGTGGTCGTGCTCGACCTCGCGCGGCTGGACAAGCTCGTGTCGGTCGACCCGGTCTCGCGGCTCGCGGTGTTCCAGGCCGGGGTCGTGGCACCGGAAGCGGAGCGCATGCTCGCCGCGCACGGGCTGACCCTCGGGCACTTCCCGCAGTCCTACGAGCGGGCGACCCTGGGCGGGTTCGCCGCGACCAGGTCCTCCGGCCAGGCCTCCGCGGGCTACGGGCGCTTCGAGGACATGGTCGAGGGCGTCCGGCTGGCCACTCCGCGCGGCGACTGGCGGCTGGGTGTCTCACCCGCCTCGGCCGCCGGGCCGGACCTGCGGCAACTCGCGATCGGCAGCGAGGGCCTGTTCGGCGTGATCACCGAGGTCACTGTCCGGGTGCGGCCCGCGCCCGCGTGGGAGCGGTACGAGGGGTTCGTCGTCGACGGCTTCGCCGCGGGCGCGGAGATCGTCCGGGCGCTGGCCCAGGGCGGCGTGCTCGGCACGGTCACCCGGCTGTCGGACCCGCAGGAGACCGAGGTCGCGCTGACCCTGTCCGGTGGCTGGAAGTCGGCGGCGGTGCGGGGCTACCTGAGGGCGCGCGGCGTCGCGGAACCCAGTCTGCTGGTCATCGGGTGGGAGGGCGCGACCAAGGACGAGCTGCTGACCCGCCGCCGGGCGACGTTGCGGCTGGTGGGCGAGGCTGTGCGGCTCGGCGTGCGCGCGGGGGAGCGGTGGCGGCACGGGCGGTTCTCCGGGCCCCGGCAGCGGGACGCGCTGATGGACGTCGGGATGTGCGTCGAGACCCTGGAGACGGCGACGTACTGGTCGAAGCTGGGGGACCTGCGCGAGGCCGTACGGGAGGCCTTGCTGCGGTCACTCACCACGGACGGTCGGCGACCCATCGTCGCTTGCCACATCTCGCACTCTTACGAGACCGGCGCCTCGCTGTACTTCACCACTCTTGTCCCGCGCGACACGGACGACCCGGTAGGCCAGTGGCGCCGCGCGAAGCAGGCGGCCAGTGAGGCCATCGTGGGTCTAGGCACCATCACGCACCACCACGCCGTGGGTGTCGACCACGCCCCTTACCTTGCCTCGGAGATCGGGCCTCTAGGCGTAGACGTGCTGCGTGCGATCAAGGCAGAACTGGACCCGTCGGGTGTGCTGAACCCGGAGAAGCTGGTTTGACCCGCCGCACCACCCCCAACCCCAACCCGGCGATCAGACCCCCGAAGAACAGGAACACGGCGTACTCCCCGCGATTGCCGATCGCCCGCTCACACATGTCGACGTACTGCACAACCTCGGCCCGCTCCGGCTTGCCCAGCCCCTCAGCCAGCGCACCGCTCTCCACCCCGCCGAAGGTGTTTCCGCAGCTCACCGACCCGTTGTTAGCCGGATGCGCGACACTGACCGGCACGATCGCCAGCACCAACCCGGTGACAAGCGCCAACACCGCCAACACCCCCGCGAACCCCCGCGGCGTCAGGGTGATCTGGGCCAACGGATCCGCCTGCTCGCTCATGCCGTGGAGCTTCGCCCATGCCCACCCGTCGCGGCTAGCCCCAGCGGGCGGGCATGGGCGAGAAAACGGCCCCGGCCGAGACCTACGATCGCACCAGCGGGAGATCCAAGAACAGGACACAAGCGACCAAGGCGGTCACGGCCGCTGCTGCGGTCAGCGGCTGAACCCACTGGGCTCGGCGGTGACAAACCCACGCGACCACTACGAAAGCCAGACCGAGTACAAGTAGACGCCAGTCGACCACGAGATCCCCTCTCGGACGTCCTCGAACGTTCTCGAACAGAGTATCGTGATGTGATCATCGCAGCAACGACGAGGGGACGTGGGGAACGTGGCCGCTGAAGACGACCGATCGCCGGGTGTGTCGCGCTTGCTCCGCGAACTGCGGGAGTTGTACCTGCGCGCGGGGACTCCCTCGTACCGGGAGGTGGCCGGACGTGCCAATCGCAGCCTGTCGGTCGTGAGTGACCTCCTCAGCGGACGGCGGCTCGCCGGGTGGCCGGTGGTGGCGGATGTGGTGTCCGCGCTGGAAGGGGATCGAGAGCGGTTCGGGAAGTTGTACGACCTGGTCGGCAGCGAGCGGCTTGAACTGGACGACCAGGTTGACCAGTTGACCGCCGAGTTGGGCGGGGCGACCTTGCGGGCTCCGGGCGACTCCATCGTGAACGCCCATGTCGAACACGGTGTCGTCAACATCTACAACGGTCTGTCCAGTGCCTCGAACCCGTTCGCGTTGCACATCCCCGATGACGTCGTGCGGAACTTCGAGGCGGCGGGTGCGGCGTTCGAGCGGCGGTCGTACGAGGCTGTCGTCTACCTGGTGAAGGGGCTTTTCGAGGCGGTGTTCGCGCGACGAGCCCTGCCGGGCGCCGAACCTCTTGATGCCCTGGAGCGGTTCGCCGCGGACGGGGTGATCTCGCGCCAGTTGGCCATGATCGGCATGGGCTTCTTGCGCACGGCCGACGGGGTGATCCGCGGGGTCGAAACGGTCGACGAGAACGCAGCGCGGCTGGCGTTGCGGTGTGCCGCCGCTCTCCTGTCCTCGGTCTACCTGGTAGAACCGGGGCTGATCATGCCCGACTCGAACTGACGCCCGTTCACCCCGGCTGATTCGCGCGGGGAGGTTTACACGGTGGGGATGGCGGGTAGAAAGTAACTACCTACGACGCTGAGTGGGTGTGACGCTCCCGTTGGGTGTTGTGGGTTGTGGGGATGCTCCCACAGGGATCGGGGTTGTGGTGGGCCTGCGGTGGGACGGCACCGTTGGCCCACCACTCGGTCATGGGGCGTGGAACGCGCTGTGTTCGATCCAGCCGCCTTGGCAGATTGAGCCGAAGGTGAAAGCCACGGTCACGGCGGTGCGGGAGCCGGGTGGGGTGACCTTGAGCGCGGTCGACGGGGGTTGGCACTGGTCGGGTTCGCCGGAGCCGGGGATTACGGTCCAGTGGAGCTTCTTGTCGGCGATGTCGCCTGGGTTGAGGCGTAGGCGAACCCTGCCGGGGTCTATTCGGGTGGTTCTGGTCGGGTTGGGTCTGCCTGCCGCGTTGGTGAGTTGCAGGGTGCCGTAGCCGTTGAGCAGGCACGCGGTGGTTGAGGCGTTGCGGACGCGCAGGGTGGCGTAGCGCTGGCCCGCCCCCGGTTCGACGTCGCGGATCACGCCGGTCAGGTGCTGGCCGGTGCACTGGTTGATCGTGGCTGCCTGCGCTGGGGCCGCCAGCCCGGTGGTGAGCGCGGCGGCGCTGAGCGTGGCCGCGCTGAACAAGGTCCCCCACATGGTGCTTCTCCCTCTGGTGAGGGCACTGTCATACCGCGCCTGCGGGAACCGTTGGGGCGCAATGGGAATCCTTCACCCCATCGGGCGGCGACGGACGCCGGGCGGCCGTGCCGCAGACCGGGCAACACCGACATCCAGGTCTGCCGGAGAACCCTTGATGGGATGCGTCACCAGACCGTCCGTGGTGGCAGCCCCACCCGTCATGCCCACCGCCACCGATTGGGGGACATCGGCGCAGCGGACCGGAGAACCGTTTACCAGCAAGGGTTTGCGGACGTCCGCCAAGCCGACGTAAGCGGGTACGCGGTCGAAGACGGCACCGTTGTCCGTTAGCGTCACCTGCCCCGTTGACACCATCGCCAACTCGTACCGCTCACCCCTGCCCTCGCAGACGTCGAGCACCGCCACCTGCTCGGGCGTGAGCATAAGAACGGCGTGGTCCTCAACAGCCCCGGGTACGGCAGCTAGCACTACCGGCCGCTGGTCATCCACGACGCGTAGACCGGTCGCCCACACGGCCGCGATGTCCGTGCACCGCGCGCGCAGCACGACAACGGCACCGGTGAGTCCAAGTGTGGACTTCAACCATGCAATCTTGGAAGGACAAGGGTTCGAGCCATACGCCAGCACCGGAATCCGATTCACCAGCGGACTCCAGTCGCGGTCGGCCAACCACCGATCGAGGTCCTCACCGTCGACGCGCCAACCGGATAACGCCGCCTGATCCGCCTCTAGCCGCCACCCGCCACCGTCGTCGTGGACGTAAGAGAACGCCGGGCGCGCGCCCGGATACGGAAAGGCCGGGTAGTCAGCGTCGCTGAACGAGCTCACCGAGCGATCTTGCGCTCGTCGTAGGCGGCTTGCGCGGACAGGATCCCTTCGGTGCTGGACTCGATGAGGCGATAGAGGCCACGCACCTGCTCGGCCATGGGTAGGCCTAGGTCGGTGAGGGAGTAGTCGACGCGCGGTGGGATAACCGGGTGCACTTCGCGGTGGATGAGCCCGTCCCGCTCTAGCGCCTGGAGGGTCTGGGCGAGCATCTTCTCGCTTACCCCACCGACCGCTCGACGGAGTTCGCTGAACCGCTGCGTCCCGCTGAGGAGGACCCCGAGCACCAGCACGCCCCAGCGGCTGGCGATGTGCTCCATGACCGCGCGCCCCGGGCAGTTCGGGTCGAACACGTCGAACGATGTGTCCTGCACCATCTCGCTCATCCGCCGCACGCTCCTCAACAGGACTCTTTCGTTGGGGTAAGTATAGGACGTTGAGGTAGGTACTTACCAGAAGTTAGTACCTCTCATACGGTGAGCGCATCATCGTGACGAGGGAGAACCACATGACCATCCTGGTGACCGGGGCGACCGGACAGTTCGGCGGCCTTGCCGTGCGCCACCTGCTCGACCGGGTGCCCGCCGCCGAGCTCGCGGTCTCCGTCCGCGATGCGAGCAAGGCCGCTGACCTGGCCGAACGCGGCGTCGAGGTCCGCGAGGGCGATTTCGACGCCCCGGAGACGCTGCGCTTCGACGGTGTCGACACCCTGCTCCTGGTGTCCGCCAACGGCCCGGACGCGATCCGCCTGATCGGCCAGAACGCCGCCGTCGACGCCGCGGTCCGCGCCGGTGTCGGCCGGATCGTCTACACCAGCGTCACCGACGCCACGACCTCCCCGCTCGAGCTGGCCAAGGTGCACGCGGGCACCGAGGAGCGCATCAAGGCCAGCGGCGTGCCCTACACCTTCCTGCGCAACGGGATGTACCACGAGAACTACCTCGGCGGGCTCCCGCAGGCGCTGGAGCGCGGCACGCTCGTCACGGCCACGGGGGAGGGCCGGGTCGCCTCCGCCAGCCGCGACGACCTGGCCCTGGCCGCCGCGATCGTGGTCACCACCGAGGGGCACGACGGCGCGGCCTACGAGCTGACCGGTACCGCCGCGTGGAGCTTCGACGAGCTGGCAGCGCTCGCGGCCGACCTCACCGGCAAGCCGCTGGCGCACGTCAGCGTGCCGGGGCCCGAGCTGGCGGCCAACCTGGCCGCGGTGGGCCTGCCGGGGTTCCTCGCCGAGCTGCTCGCCGACATCCAGGTCAACATCAGCCGGGGCGCGCTCAGCGAGGTCCGGCCTGACCTGGGCAAGCTCATCGGCCGCGAGCCGAAGTCGATCGCGGACGCGGTGCGCTCGGCGCTATGAGGCATGCTGCCGTGGTGGCCGCTTGACCGGTCGCCGGCGGACGAGCCTCCCGAGGCCAGATGCCGAACAGCCCTCGCGACACACGCGCCGTGTCGCGGGGGCTGTGCCTCACTTGGCCAAACGAGCGGCCTCTACGGCTAAGAGGAGTTCCGCACCATCTCGTGGTCGTGCCTGATCCCGTCCGGTCAGCTCCTGCACGCGGCGAATCCGATACCGCACTGTGTTCGGGTGCACGAACAGCCGCTCCCCGGCCTCTTTGGCTGACCCGTCGACTTCGAACCACGCGACTAGAGTCCGGATCAGTACGTCGCGTTCGCTCACCGGTAGCGCCAACAGCTTGCCCAGCACCAAGCGTGAGAGCTCACCCGCGATCTTCGGGGACCCGGCTACCAGACTCGTCACTGCGCGGTCACCGAACACCACCACCCCGGTCTCGCCCGGTGCTAGACAGCGCAACGCGATCCGGGCCCGTTGCACCGCCCACGGCAAGTGCCGCAACGACACCACCGGACTAACACCCACGGCGCTCGATAGTGACTGCCGCACGATAGACAGATCTCCGCGTGGCACCAACACGATCGTTCCCAGGTTGTGCGCAACATGCTGCCAGTGCGAAGGAAACAGGGTAGCGCCAACGGTGACGACGTACGGGCCGTTCACCGGTAGCCCTAACGCGCGAGCGGCCTCTTCATACTCCGACTCGTGCGACAACCGCCCCTCTAGCAACGCTTCCGCTACGGCGGCCCTGTCTTGCCGGGCGGAGTCGGCCTCGAAATCGCTGTAAGCAGTGGCGATAGCGTCAGAGAACGAGTCGATGATGCGCCACACCGTCGCGCTTATCGGCAACAACTGTTCGGGCGTAAGAAGACCAGGCGGTATCGCCCGCTCCATCAACGCCTCGTAGGTGAACGTGCCCGCGATCCGGAACGCGCGTAGTACTGCCGAGAGCGGGATGCCCTGCCGTGCTTGGGCACGGCCGGTCTTGCGTGCCGCCTCCAACGCGACCTCGCCGCCGGCGATGAACGCCGTGAACGCGTGCCGCAGGTTGACCTCGCACACCTTGCGCAGCTCGGCGGGGGCGACCGCGTTGACCTCGCGGTACGACATCTCCTTGGCGCTGAGCTCTACGGCGAGCTCGTCCGCCAGTTCCACCACTCTCGCGAGCTGGGCTTCGGCCAGGTCACGCAGCTCGGGAGGCAGCGGCGACATGATCGTCGGGGCGCCCACCGCCCGACTGTAGCCGGTCGTGAAGCTCTTTCCTACCGGCCGTTGGCTTGGTGCCGCCCGGTCACAGGCCCATGGCCTGCAACAGGGTGCGCAGCTTCGCCTGGGTCTCGGCGAGCTCGGCTTCCGGGTCCGAGTCCGGCATGATCCCGGCGCCCGCGAACAGCCGCATCTCCCGGCCGCTCACCTGCGCGCAGCGGATCGCCAGCACCCACTGCCCGTCGCCGTCGGCCGTGCACCAGCCGACGGCGCCGCTGTAGAAGCCCCGGTCGAACGGTTCGAGCTCGGCGATCGCGGCCCGCGCGGCGGAGGTCGGCGTCCCGCAGACCGCCGGGGTCGGGTGCAGCGCGGCCGCCAGCCGCAGCGACGACACGTCCCGGTCGACCAGCTCCCCGCTGACCCTGGTCGACAGGTGCCACATCGTCGGCGTCCCGACCAGCGACGGACCCTCGACGGCCAGGTTCCGGCAGAACGGCCGCAGCACCTCCACCACCGACTCGACCACCACGCCGTGCTCGGCCTGGTTCTTCGCCGAGGCCAGCAGCGCCGCGGCGTTCGCCCGATCGGCGGACGGTTCACCCCCACGGGGGAGGGACCCCGCGAGCGGGTTGGACACCACCCGGCTGCCCGAGCGCTCCAGCAGCAACTCCGGGCTGGCGCCGAGCAGCGTCGACCCGTCGGGCAGCCCGGCCGCGAAGGTGTACCCGAGTGGGTTGGTCGCGGTGAGCCCCGCGAGCAGCTCCGCGACCCGCACCGGCTCGTCGAACAGCAGCCGCGACGACCTCGCGAGCACCACTTTGCGCAACCCGTCGTCAGCACGCAGCGCACTCACCGCCGCCGCGACCGCCCGCCGGTACCCCGCCGCGTCCGGGACGTCGGTGGTGTCCGGACGGGACGGTGCCCACTGCGCCAGCGACGGCCGGTACGGGTGCACGCCGCCGAGCCGACGAGCGGACTCAGGCACGACCACGTGCGAGCGGGTGTCCTGGCTGAACGGGATGGCGCCGACCGCGACCGGGGCCCCGGTGTCGACCAGCTGCTTGGTGACCAGCGCGGCGAGCTCGTCCGGGTCGGTCTCCGCCACGACCGCCCTGGTGCCCTCGGCCGCCACCGTCACCCCGGGCGCCGCCAGCACGAACGACCCGGGTCGGTACCCCTCGACCAGCGCTGCCGGACCACCATCCATCCCTCCATCATGCCCAGCGGGCGGCCGGTGGACCCGTCGGTGCCGCTATGGCGTTGGCCACGAAAAAACCGCGGGTGGGCGCCGAGAACGGCACCCACCCGCGGTCGTGGTTCGAGCTGGTCGAGCTAGTTCAGCGCGTCGATGAGCGCGGAGCGCTGGCGGTCGCCGAGGCCCGCTGCGCGGCGGTCCGGGTCGATCCCGGCCTGCTCGAGCAGGGCGGCCACCTTGACCGCGCCGAGACCGGGGACGGCCTTGAGCAGGGCGGCCACCTTGGTCTTGCCGATGGTCTTGTCGTCCTTGGCCTTGCCGAGCACCGACGCGATGGTCCGCTCACCGGACTTGATCTGCGCCAGCAGCTCGGACCGGGCCTTGCGGGCCTCGGCTGCCTTGGCGAGCGCATCGGCCCGCTGCTCGGGAGTCAACGTGGGCAGAGCCAACGTGCTAGTCCTTTCCCTCTTCACCCGACCGCGGCAGCGGCGGGTCAGCTGTGGTTCACGGGCATCCCGGCTACCGACGGTGACCGACGCGGAATGCGTAACCCGCCCCGGTCGCACCGTGCGACCCGGGGACCGGATGCCTTTCACCAGTAAACGACACCTCGGAGGGCAACATACCCCCGACACGCGCAAAGGTCTTGTTCAGCGCGCCCGCGCTGGGCCAGCGACGCAGCGTGACAGCATGATCAACTCACCAAATTGGACAGTTTCCCCCGTGTCGCGCGACGCGGGAAAGCACTATCGTCGGGTCCTACCGGCGAGTAAGTCGCCGGGTGCGAGTCGGGGCCCTATCCGTCAACTCCGCCCCCAGGGAGCTACCACCGATGTTGAGCACGATGCAGGACGGCCACCTGTCCATCGCCACGCTGCTGCGCCACGGCGCCAAGGTGCACGCCACCGCGACGGTCACCACGTGGGCGGGCACCGAGGGGCGCACGGCGAGCTTCGCCGAGGTCGGCACCCAGGCGGCGAAGCTGGCCAACGCCCTGCGCGCGCTCGGCGTCGACGGCGACCAGCGGGTCGCCACGTTCATGTGGAACAACCAGGAGCACCTGACCGCGTACCTGGCCGTCCCCGCCATGGGCGCGGTCCTGCACACGCTCAACGTCCGGCTGTTCCCCGAGCAGTTGACCTACATCGTCAACCACGCCGAGGACCACGCCATCATCGTGGACGCCTCGATCGCCCCGCTGCTGTCGAAGATCCTGCCCGGGTGCCCCACCGTCCAGCACGTCATCGTCGCCAATGGACCGACGGACGCGGTGACCGCGCCGGATCACATCACCGTGCACTCTTACGCTGACTTGCTGGACAACGCTTCCGGCGAGTTCGACTGGCCCGAGGTGGACGAGCGCGCCGCCGCTGCGATGTGTTACACCTCAGGCACCACCGGTAATCCCAAGGGTGTCGTGTACTCGCACCGGTCGATCTGGCTGCATTCGATGCAGGTGTGCATGCCCGACGGGATGCAGATCTCCTCGGCCGACCGCACCCTGGTGATCGTGCCCCAGTTCCACGCGATGTCCTGGGGCATCCCGTACGCCGCGTTCATGACCGGCGCGTCGCTGATCATGCCGGACCGGTTCCTGCAGCCGGAACCGCTGGCGCGGATGATCGCCACGCTCAAGCCGACGCAGTCCGCCGCCGTCCCGACCATCTGGCAGGGCGTTCTCTCGTACCTCGACCAGAACCCGGTAGACCTGTCGTCGTTGCGCGAGGTCGTCGTCGGCGGCGCGGCCTGCCCGCCCGCGATGATGCACGCGTTCTCCGAGAAGTACGGGCTCTACATCGTGCACGCGTGGGGGATGACCGAGACCTCGCCGCTGGGCACGCTCAGCCGTCCACCGGTGGAGATCTCCGAGGAGGAGACCTGGCGCTACCGCTACACCCAGGGCCGCCTGCCCGCCGGTGTCAGCGCGCGGCTGGTCGGCGACGACGGCCGGGAAGTGCCGTGGGACGGGGAAAGCGTCGGCGAGCTGGAGGTCCGCGGACCGTGGATCGCGGGCGCCTACTACAAGCCGGAGCCGGAGGACGCCGCCAAGTTCGTCGACGGCTGGCTGCGCACCGGTGACGTCGGCACCCTGACCCCGGACGGTTTCCTCACCCTCACCGACCGCTCCAAGGACATCATCAAGTCCGGCGGCGAGTGGATTTCCTCGGTGGAGCTGGAGAACCACGTGATGGCGCACCCCGCCGTCGCCGAGGCCGCGGTCATCGGCATCCCCGACCCGCGCTGGGACGAGCGCCCGCTCGTGTCGGTCGTGCTGCGGCCGGGCGCCACCGCGACCGCGGAAGAGCTGCGCGAGTTCCTCGGCACGAAGGTCGCCAAGTGGCAGCTCCCGGAGAACTGGACCTTCGTCGCGGAGGTCCCCAAGACCAGCGTCGGCAAGTTCGACAAGAAGGTCCTGCGCGCCGCCCACGCACACGGCGAGCTCGACGTCAAGCACCTGGACTGAGCCGGTCATCGCCCCGGGACGCCCATCCGGCGTCCCGGGTACCGCCGAACGGGGACACCGGTTCACCCTGCTAGGTAAGGTCTTGGCGTCCGGACCTGACACCGTGGAGGTGCCGCCCTGCCCCGCGAGTCCCGCAAGCTCAACCCCACCTCTTACGTGGTGCTGGGCATGCTCGCCCACGGCCCGGCGACGAGCTACGACCTCAAGCAGCGGGTCGGCCTCACCATCGGCAACTTCTGGGCGTTCGCCCACTCCCAGCTCTACGACGAGCCCGCGCGCCTCGCCGAGGCGGGACTGCTCACCGTCACCGAGGAGGAGGGCGGCAGGCGCAAGCGCACCTACTCCATCACCGACGAGGGCCACCACGCCCTCCAGGAGTGGCTCGCCGCCCCCACCCCGGACGAGACCGAGGTCCGCGACCTCGGCCTGCTCAAGCTCTTCTTCGCCACCTTCGCGGGCCCCGGCGACCTCGCACACCTCGCCGACACCCGCCGCGCCAGCCACAAGTCCCGCGCCGACGGGTACCAGGCCCTCTACAGCCAGATCGCCGAGCACGCCGACCGCTGGCAGGTGAAGTCCCTGGAACTCGGCATCCGGATCGAACGCACCGTGGAGCGGTTCTGGACCGAGTTCATCGAGGAACTCGAGGCCGACGCACGCAAGCCACCGAGGTCGGATTCTTAGCCGCCCGTTCAGAGCAGCCCCGAAATCCAGCTTACGGGCGTGGGGTGCTGGGGCTGCGGGTGAAAGTCGTGGCTGTGGACGGTGATGGGGCTTGTGGACAACTCAGCCGGTGCAGGCCGGGGGTTGGCAGAGCAGGCCGCTCAGGGCTTTGTAGAAGATGGCGCCGATCTTGGTGGGGTCGGGGGTGACGAAGGCTTGGCCGCCGGTGGCGCTGGTGATGGCCTGCAGTTCGGCCAGGTCGGCGTCCGGGCCGATGCCGATGCCGATCAGCTGGAGCGGTCGCCGGGGGTCCTGCAGCTTCCCCAGTTCCTCCAGCAGTTGCGACCGGCTGATGCCGTCCGGGTCCTCGTTCTCGCCGTCGGTCAGCACCACGACCAGGTTGATCCGCCCGGGTTCCCAGTTGTCGCGACCGGACTGGTAGGCCGCCAGCACGCTGTCGTACAGGCCGGTGGCGCCGCCCTTGATGGCCTTGACGCCGCGCAGCTTGTCCAGGGCGCCGGTGTTGAGCTGCTCGGTCACGGGGAGGACGGGGAGCAGTTCCTGGTAGTCCTTGGCCCCGTCGAGCTTGGTGGCGAACAGCCACATGCCGAACTTCGTCGTGGGCCGGAACAGGCCGATGCCGGTCTCGGCCGCTTTGATGGTGACCGCCATGCGGTCCAGGCCGGTGCCGGGGACGGGTTCGGCCATGGAGCCGGAGACGTCGAGCAAGACCTGCATGCGGGAACTCAGGTTGATCCCGGCCCACTGGTTGAGCAACTGGTCGACGTCGTCCGTCGGCGGCAGGGGAACCGGGGCTCGGGAGTCGATTGTGGTCCGACCGTCGGCAGAGCGGTCGCGCAGGACAGTGCCATCGGGGCCGCGGAAACCCGCATCGCCCAGGGCGGTCATCGACTCGGGCTTGCCGAGTTCCGCTAGAAGGCGTTGCGCCACAGGCAGTGCTGCCTGCGATGCGTTGGGTAACACTGTGAACGGGTAGTCCAGCGACGGCACATCGGCGTAAGAGGCCACGAGAGGGAACGCGGTGTTGCTTGCGTTGTGGCGTAAGAGGGTGCTTTCCGGAGTGGGAAAGACGCTCAGCGGAGCCGACGGGCTGTTCGTGCCCGGCAGACGCGCATAGAGGTCCGAGGTCTGGGGGAGGGTGTTCTGCGCCAGCTTGCGCAGTGACGTCGTGGCAGCCGCTGCTGGGTCCGCGACCGCGGCCATAGTGGTGCGTACGCCTAAGAGGGCCGACAAGCCCGAAGGGTCTCGAGAGGGGTCGGAGATACCCACCGGGTTGGCCTCTAGAGCCTGCGCCCATGTCGGCTTGATGCCTGGCCACCCGAGACCCGCCGCGATCTCCTCCGTCATGGCGAGGACTACGGGTGTTGACGCCACCGGGGTGCCGCTCAACTCGACGTTCCACGCGCCCTTCTGGTGGGCGCGGCGCAGCCACAGGGTCGACTCCGGCAGCCAGACGTCCGGGAGTTGGGTGCCGTCGGAGACGATAAGAGCCTCAGCGACAGCACCCGACTCGTAGGGCGATACCTGAACCTGCGTGCAGGAGTCGTTGATCCTGTTCGCCGCTGTCTGGACTATCGGGGCCAGGTCAGGGGTGACGGCGACAGTCAGCGCTGCCGGAGCACAGCTCGCCGTGGTCGCGCGATCGCGGACCGTGTCCAAGGCGAACCAACCGCCCACCACGAGTGCCAGCAGGACGACCAGGAGCAGCGCGGTCGAGCGGAAGCCCCATTTCGGTCGCCTGGGCGACGAGTGTCGTCCCATGGCCTACCTCTCGCGGGAAGGGTGGCGGCCATGCTAGACGCCATCCGCTCCCGCGAGTAGGGCCCAAGGAGCCCGACGTGAACCGCGCTCACGAGTAGAGCTTGTCCACCTCGGCCCCGAAGTCGCGCATGATGACCCGGCGCTTGAGCTTGAGCGAGGGCGTCAGGTGGCCGGTCTCCGGGGTGAACTCCGCGGCAAGCAGCTTGAACTTGCGCACCGACTCCGCCGTCGACACCGCCGCGTTGCCCTCGTCGACCGCCTTCTGGATCTCGGCGAGCAGGTCCGGGTCGTCGACCAGGTCGGCGATCGTGGCCCCGGCGGGCTTGCCCGCGGTCGACTTCCAGTAGGTGAAGTAGTCCGGGTCCACGGTGATCAGCGCGGCGATGTACTTCTGCCCGTCGCCGACCACCATGGCCTGCCCGACCAGCGGGTGCGCGGCGATCCGGTCCTCGATGACGGCCGGGGCGACGTTCTTGCCGCCGCTGGTCACCAGGATCTCCTTCTTCCGCCCGGTGATCTTCAGGAAGCCGTCGGCGTCGAGCTCACCCAGGTCACCGGTGTGGAACCAGCCGTCGCCGTCGATCACCTCGGCGGTCGAGGCCTCGTTGTTCCAGTACCGGCGGAACACCTGCTCGCCCTTGAGCAGGATCTCGCCGTCCTCGTCGATGCGCACCGTGGTGCCCGGCAGCGGACGGCCGACCGTGCCCGGCCGCAGGTGCTGCGGGGTGTTGACCGCCGACGCCGCCGTGGTCTCGGTCAGCCCGTAGCCCTCCAGCACGACCAGGCCGACGCCGCGGAAGAAGTGGGTGAGCCGGGCGCCCAGCGCCGCGCCGCCGGAGATGGCGTACTTCGTGCTGCCGCCCATCGCGGCGCGCAGCTTGCCGTAGACCAGCTTGTCGAACACCAGGTGCTTGAGCTTGAGCCCGATGCCCGCCTTGCCGTCGGCCTCGCTGAACGCGATCGCGGTGGCCGCGGCGGCGTCGAAGATCTTGCCCTTGCCCGCCGTGTGCGCCTTCTGCCGCGCTCCGTTGTAGACCTTCTCGAACACGTACGGCACCGACAGGATGAAGGTCGGCTGGAACGAGGCCAGGTCCACCATGACCTGCTTGACGTCCGCGCTGTGGCCCATGGTGCAGCGCGCGTACACGCAGCCCACCTCCACCATCCGGCCGAACACGTGCGCGATCGGCAGGAACAGCAGCGTCTTGGCCGCCTGGTCCTGGCCGCGGCCGTGGAACAGCTCGGCGAGCACCTCGGCGCCGTAGCCGCACTCGGCGAAGAAGTTGTCGTGGGTCAGCACGCAGCCCTTGGGCTGGCCGGTGGTGCCCGAGGTGTAGATGATCGTGGCCACGTCGTCTGCGGACACCGCGGCGCGCCTGCGGTGGATCTCGGCCGCGTCGACGTCGGCGCCCGCGGTGGTGATCTCGTCGAGGTTGTCGATCCGCCACACGTGGTGCAGGTCCGGCAGCAGCTCGCGGACGCTGTTGAGCCTTCCGAGGTGCTCGTCGGTCTCCACGACGACCGCGACCGAGCCGGAGTCCGACAGGATCCACTGGATCTGCTCGGCCGACGAGGTCACGTAGATCGGCACCGGCACCGCGCCCGCGGCCCAGATCGCGAAGTCGAGCAGGGTCCACTCGTAGCGGGTGGCGGCCAGGATCGCGACCCGGTCACCGGCACCGATGCCCGCGCCGACCAGGCCCCTGGCCAGCTCGGTGACCTCCTCGGCGAACCGGGTCGCGGTCACGTCCTGCCAGCCCGCGCCCTGCTTGCGCCGGAAGGCGATGTCGGCTGGGCCCAGCTCCGCGTTGTCGTAGACCAGGTCGGCGAGCCCACCCGCAACCTCACGCTTGGCGACTGGGGGTACGGCGAACTCGCGCATAGCTCTCCTCCGGCGCACGTCAGGCAGCGCGGCTGAGCTGACTCCTGCCGTCTACCTAGCGGTAACTTGGCCCGTATCTTGCCGCCAACCCCGTGCGCGGGGCCAGAGGCGCGGCGGAACCGATATCTGGCAATTGTGACAAATGAGTCCGCCCCGGGTGTAGTGCACACCCGGGGCGAACGGAGCAACTTCGCAGGTTACCTGGCAGTGCTCAGGCGCCGAGCTCCCGTGCCTTGGCCGCGATGGCCGAGGACAGGGCGCTCACCTGGGCGTACACGCCGGGGTAGTTCGGGCGCGCGCAGCCGCGGCCGTAGGACACGATGCCGACCTGGACCCAGTTGTTGGCGTTGTCGCGGCGGAACATCGGGCCGCCCGAGTCACCCTGGCAGGTGTCGGTGCCGCCCTGGGTGTAGCCGGCGCAGATCTCCACCGCCGCCTTCAGGCTCGGGTACGGGGTCTTGCACGAGGTGTCCGAGACGAACGGGACGGTCGCCTTGAGCAGGTAGCGCTGCTGCGCGCCGCCCTCGGACGCCGCGCCCCAGCCCGCGATGGTGAAGGTGCCCGAGTCGTAGGCGGTGGTCGTGGCGATGGGGAGCTTCGCCGCGCCGGTGATCGGGCTCGACAGCTGGATCAGCGCCCAGTCGCCACCGGCGGAGGTCGAGTAGCCGGGGTTGCGGTAGACGTACTTCGAGGTCCGGGTGACCCGCGACGAGCTCTGCAGGTCGACCACGCCGTAGGTGGCGGTGATGCTGGTGTTGTTGCCGGTGCCGTTGACGCAGTGCGCCGCGGTCAGCACGAGGTTGTCGGCGTACATCGCGCCACCGCAGCCCATCGACAGCCGGACCATGAAGGGGAACTCGCCTTGGGCGGCGCGGGTACCGCCGACGACGGCGGGACCGAACTCGCCGGTGGGGCTGGGCGGGGCCGCCGACGCGGGCACGGCGATGGCCGCGGCCGCCACCGTCCCGACGATGACCGCCATGGCCTTGCGCAGAGTGCTGAGCTTCCTCACGAAGTGTCCTCTCGTGTCCACGCGGCACCCGGTTGTGCCGCTGCAGGGCGTGGAATCGACTCGCGACCGCCCACTGGATTCCACAGTGGACGGACGAACGGGGTGGTGAGGGGATCGGGTAGCTGGGCGGGCACTGTCCGTAGTGGAGTGCGGACATGGCTCTGCGCTCTCGGCGGGGCGCGAGCCGCCCGCGGGTGCCCCGGGGCCGGGCGTGGCGCTCGGCCCCGGGGCGTGGTCCAGCAGGGGTGGACCGTCTAGAAGGTCAGCTTCCAGCTGTTGATGTAGCCGGTGTCCGCCCGGTAGGTGTCCTGCACCTTGAGCTTCCACGTGCCGTTGGCGACCTCGGTCGAGGCGTTCACGGTGTAGGTGGCGATCACGTTGTCCGCCGAGTCGCTGGTGGACGAGTTCTTCAGCCGATAGGCGGAGCCGTCCGGCGCGACCAGGTCGATGACGAGGTCACCGCGGTAGGTGTGCACGATGTTGACGTCGACCTTGAGCGTCGCCGGGGCGTTGCCGGTCACGCCGGTCACCGCGATGTCGCTGGTGATCGCCGCGCCCGCGTCCGGGATGGTGACGTCGTTGGTGTTCTCGAAGACCTTGCCGCCCGGGTCCGGCGGCGTGGTGCCGCAGGTCCCGCCGATGGAGCGCTTCGGGCAGTCGGCGTAGTCGAGCAGCAGGAGCACGGCCTCCTTGTTGCGCGCCGTCTCGCGCGCGATGACCTCGTCGGGCGGGTAGAAGCCGCCACCGGCGGTGCCGGTCGGGTACATCTCGAAGGTGTAGCCGTAGATCTTGTGCACGCCCCACAGGTAGTCGTCGATCGACCCGTCGGTGATGTAGAGGTCCGAGGACTGCTCGGGGGTGTAGTTGTTCTTGGCCGCCATCGCCTTGCCGATGGTGGAGAACACCCGCTGGTCCTCGGAGGTCAGGCCGGGGGCGGTGTCGTCGTAGGTCCAGCCGTAGGGCCAGAGCACCAGCTCGGAGTAGGTGTGGAAGTCGATGCCCACCGAGATCTGCTGCTTGCCGCCGACGACGCGGCTGCCGACGAAGTTCTGCAGCGCCTTGACCTCGGGCGAGCTCGCCGCGGACGGGCCGCGGTAGGTCTCACTGCTGGTGGTACCCGAGGAGCCGTTGCAGCAGCCCCACTTGTAGTCCCAGTTGCGGTTGAGGTCGGTGCCGACGTTGGACGAGCCGGAGTTCGGCTGCCGGTTCTTGCGCCAGCTCTTGTAGGAGCCGGTGCTGATGTCGAACTCGCCGCCGTCGGGGTTGACGTCCGGGATGATCCAGATCTCGCGGCTGTCCACAAGACCCTTGATCTTGGCGTCGGAGGTGTAGCTGTCGGTCAGCAGGTTGATCAGGTACACCGCCATCTCGACGGTCAGGTGCTCGCGCGCGTGCTGGTGCGCGGTGAACAGGACCTCGGGCTCGTCCTCGTCGGTCGCGGCGTTGTCCGAGATCTTGATCGCGAAGATGTCGCGGTTCTCGTAGGTCTTGCCGACGACCTGCTTGGTGATGATGCCCGGGTGGTCGGTGACCGCCTTGTTGATGACCGCGGTCATCTCGGCGTAGTTGTGGTAGTTCGAGTCCGCGCTGGGGAAGTCGGCGGGGGCGGCCGCGCCGCGGTCGGCCGAGATCGCGGCGGCGTCCTGGGCGTCCACCCGGTAGCCGAGCTTGCGGATCTTGGCGACCTCGTCCGGGGTCGCGGTGATGAGCAGCCTGCTGTCCTCGACGCCGTTGACGGCGGCGCCGGTCTTGGCGATGGAGCTGCGTTCCTGGTGGGTCTTGACCCCGACCACGGCGTACTCGGCCGAGGTCCTGGTCTCGGCGGTGTCGGGCTTGGCCGAGGCACCCGGGGTGGTTGACAAGATCACGGCAAGGGCGGCGAGCGCCCCTACCGCTACGGACAGGCGTTTGCGCTTCACGCGTAGGCCCTCCTACAGGGAGTGCCCTGGGGCACTGGAGGTGGGTAATCGGGTTCGACGACCGCGCGCGCCGGACGAACCCGAAGGTGCCCTCACGACCAGTGCGCATGGCTGTGCAGTTGGATGGTGGCCCGCCCGCTTCGCGCCCCACAAGGCTGCGGAGGTGGGTTCCCGTTACCGGATATTTCCCATTCGATTACCGCCGCCGCAGGTCAAAAGATAAGTATCCCTACCTAGCCATGCCGGGATTGTTCGCCGGGGCCGCCCCCGGCACTGTTCACAGCAAGCACGGCGGGCCCACCAGGCCCCCGGGCCAACCTCGGGAAGTCGGGGGAGCGGCGCCCACGCCCTCGTCACTCCCCCGCCCGAGGTCCCCCGGCCACGTGGTCACTCGAGCCACGCACCCCGGGACCCGCGGCGCCCACCCAGGCGCTCGGCACCGCCTGGCGTGGTCTGGCGAGGTCCTTGATGCAGGGGGCCGCTCGCCCGCCGTCGGGTTCCGACGAGGAGGACCGTCCACCCCCGGACGGTCCTTCTCGTGTTTCCGCCCCCGTGCAGGACTCCACCCGCACCGACTCGGCACGCACGCGAGACGAACGACCAAGTCGGGCACGATGCCGGGCGGGGACGAGGGGGCGGGTGGCGGGAGAGATTCAGCCCAAGTCCTCGGCTTGCAGTTCCGCGCGCGAGGACACGCCGAGCTTGCGCAGGACTCTGGCCGCGTGCTGCTCGACGGTGCGCGGCGACAGGAACAGCACGTCGGCGATCTCGCGGTTCGTGTGGCCCGCCGCCAGCAGCCGCGCGACCTCCTGCTCGCGCGGCGACAGCTCGTTGCCGTACCCGCGCCTGCCGCGCCGTGACGGCTTGCCGCCGCCCATGCCGCGCAGCAGGTGCCTGCACCGGGCCGCGTCGCGGGTGGCGCCGAGGGTGTCGAAGGTGTCCACCAGCGTGGAGAGGATCTCGGTCGCCTTGTCGTTGTCGCTGGGCAGCAGGCAGATCGCCTCCCGCTCGGCGACCAGCGCGGCGAAGTACGGCGCGGGCAACCGCTCGTAGCGGTCCACTGCCTCGCGGTAGTGCGACACCGCCACGTCCAACTGGCCGCGTGCCTCGGCGAGGCGGCCGCGGCACTGGGCGAGCGCGGCCACCGACATCGGCGCGTCCCTGCCCTCGATCCCGGCCGCGACGTCCTCGATCAGGTTCTCCGCGTCCATCTCCCGGCCCGCGGCCAGGAAGGCGGCGACCGCCACCGGGCCCAGCTCGGTCGCCCAGGCCCAGACCCCCTTGGTGCGCAGGATCCCCACACCGCGGTCGACGTCGACGCAGGCGCGGGTGACCTCGTCCTGCGAGAGCATGGTGGTCGCCAGCGCCGCGCAACCCGCGATGGCCACCGGCGCGATCGACTCCTCCGGCACGAACGCGCCGGTCTCGGTCAGGTAGCTGGTCGCCTCGGCCCACTCGCCGCGCGCCATCGCCAACGACCCCAGCACCAGGCACAGCTCGCTGGCGACCGGGAACAGGTCCCGGTACTCGTCGAGCAGCCGCCCGGCCCGCTCGGCCAGCCCGTCCCACTCGCCGGTCAGCCAGTCCAGCCGGGCCTTGGTCGCCCGCGCGGTGCTCACCACGAACGGCGCCCCGCACTCGGCCGCGTACCGCAGGCCGCTGCGCAGCAGGTCGTTGGCCAACCGGAAGTGCCCGGTCGAGGTGCACGCGTCGGCCAGGTTGCAGTGCGCGCGGGCCAGCTGCCGCTGCTCGCCCGGCGTGGACACGGTGTCGGGCAACCGGTCCAGGTTGGCCAGCACGGACGGGTCCCCGGTGTGCAGCTTGGAGCCCATCTCGTTGGCCATCAGCGAGATCCGCAGCTCGTTGTCGTCGGTGGCCTCGCGGTAGCGGTCGGTGCGCGCCAGCCACGGTTCGAACTCGCGCATCGGGGTCATCCCCATGAACGGCTGGCCGAGCACCGCGGCGCCCTTGGCGGCCAGGTCCGGCCGCTCGGTCAGGTCCGCGATCGCCATCTCGATCTCCGAGCGCGCCTCCTCGACGCCACCGGCCTGCCGCACCAGCAGCAGCCCCCGGTAGAGCCGCACCTCGCCGCGCGCGGGCGTGGACAGCCGCCGGTCCGACAGCAGCCGCTCCAGCGCCTCGGTCGGGTCGTGCTGGTCGAGCCCCAGGTGCGCGACCTGCCCGAGCTTGATCGCCAGACGGTCCACATCGGCCGCGGGGACCGTCGGCTCCACCAGCAACCGCTGCAGCAGCGCCGTCCCCGTGCCCGCGTCGCCGATCTCGGCGGCCCGGTCGGCGGCGGCCTCGCCGTAGTGCAACCACGCCGCGGTGCGACCCGCGCGCTCGCTGTGCTCGGCGAGCTGCACCAGCGGCCGGGGCTCGACCTGGTCGAGCGCTTCGATGGCCCGGTTGTGCAGCTGCTGGCGGTCCGGGCCGCTGAGCGTGTCGTAGACGGCCTGCTGGGCCAGGGCGTGGCGGAACCCGTAGCGGCCCGAGTCGACCTCGTGCAGCACGTGCCCGGTCAACGCGTGCGTCAGCGCGGCGCGCACCCGGCTCTCGCCGATCGCGGCGACCTCGCCGAGCAGCTCGGCCGGGGCAGGGACACCCAGCACGGCGGCCGCCTGGGCGAGCCGGGTCGCGGTCGTCGGGAGCGCCGCCAACCGCTCGGCCATCGCGTCGCGCAGCAGCACCGGAACGTCCACGTTGTCCAGCAGCCTGCGCGCGGTGGCGCCGTCGGCGTGCACCGCGCCAGCCGGGTTGCGCAGCGCCCGCAGCGTCTCCTCGACCACGAACGGGATGCCCGCGGTGCGCTCGTGCAGCTTCGTGGCGAACTCCGCCGACACGGCCTCCTCGTCGAGGATCGCCGAGGTCAGCGCCCGCACCTCGTCCACGTCGAGCGGACCGAGCTCGAGCAGCACGCTGGTGATCCCGCTCGGCGGCCGGTACGCCGACCCCAGCGGCACCCCGCCCGGCACGTCCTCGCGCCGGTAAGTGACCACAATGGACAGATTGGCGGGCGGGTCGCCCATCAGGAACCGCAGCAGCTGCCGGGAACCGTCGTCGGCCCAGTGCAGGTCCTCCACCACGAGCAGGACCGGGCCGAGCACGCTGATCAACTCGCGCATGGCGCGGAACAACCGGTGCCGCTCCGTGCGCGGGTCGCCGGTCGGCGCGGGCGGCTCGGGCAGGTACTCGGCGAGTTCGGGCAGCAGCGGTCCGATCACGCCCGCCACCGGGCTCAGCCTCGGGTGGTTGCGGGCCAACCGGTCGGTCGCGTCGCGCAGCGCCTCCAGCACGGCCCCGTACGGGAACGGCTCGCCGACGGGTTGGCAGTAGCCCATGAGGACGGCCATCGGACCGAGCTCGGAGTCGAGCAGTTCGCGCACCAGGCGCGATTTCCCGACACCGGCCTCGCCCTCGATCATGATCACCGCGGGCTGCCTCGGCACGGCGGCCAGCAGCGCGCCGAGCTGGTCACCCCGGCCGACCAGCACCGGCGAGCTGGTCCGCATCAGTCCGGTCGCGTCCTGGCGCCGCACGCCCGGCCTCGGTGTCCGGCTCATCAACACCCCTCCCAACCGACGTGTCCGCTACCGCACCCGATGGGGTTTTGGCGAGCCTAGGCGGCCTGCCCGTGATCTGAAACTCCATGATGTCACGGACTGAGAAGTTGATCTTAGGTGAAAGACGGGTATCCCTACGTACCGATATCCGGATTGTTCGTCCTGCCGCGCCCCTCGATGGTGATCCGCAAGTGGCTGTCAGTTACCAACCCTGCCAGGCAGCCACACCCCTGGGTGGTGCCCACCACCCGGAGGAGCGGAATGGAGAAGCCCAGATGCGACTTGATCGCAAGACCAGTCGGGTTGTCGTAGCCGGGGTGGCTGCGGGCGCGACGGCGCTGGCCGTCGTGGCCGCGGTGACCAGTCCCGCGGCGGCCCAGCAGGCCACCGGCTCGATCCTGAGCGCCGCGCAGCCCATCGCGGGCAGCTACATCGTGGTGTTCAAGGACGGCGCCTCCGACGCGCCGACCACCAACGCCAAGGCGCTCGACCTCGCCCGCAAGCACGGCGGCAAGGTCAGCAACACCTACGTCGCCTCGCTGCGCGGCTTCGCGGTGAAGCTGGACGAGGCCGCCGCCAAGCGGCTCGCCGCCGACCCGTCGGTGGCCTACGTCCAGCAGGACGGCGTCGCCCGGATGTCGGACACGCAGACCAACCCGACCTGGGGTCTGGACCGCATCGACCAGACGAACCTGCCGCTGGACCAGAAGTACACCTACGCCAACACGGCCTCCAACGTGACCGCGTACATCCTGGACACCGGCATCTACAAGGCGCACACCGAGTTCGAGGGTCGCGCCAAGGACGGCTACGACTTCATCGACAACGACGCCGACGCCTCGGACTGCCAGGGCCACGGCACGCACGTGGCGGGCACCGTCGGCTCGAACACCTACGGCGTGGCCAAGAAGGTCAACCTGGTCGCGGTCCGCGTGCTCGACTGCTCCGGCAACGGCGCGTACTCGGTCATCATCAAGGGCATCGACTGGGTGGCGCAGAACGCCAAGAAGCCCGCTGTGGCCAACATGAGCCTCGGCGGCGGCGCGGACACCTCGGTCGACAACGCGATCAAGCGCGGCATCTCCGCAGGCGTGACCTTCGCCCTCGCGGCGGGCAACAACGCGGGCGACGCCTGCAACACCAGCCCGGCGCGCGTCCCCGAGGCGATCACCGTCGGCGCCAGCGACAACGCCGACAAGCGCTCCATCTGGACCGCGGGCTCGTTGGAGTCCAACTACGGCACCTGCCTGGACATCTTCGCCCCCGGCTCGGCCATCCTGTCCACCAAGAACGGTGGCAGCACGGCGACGATGAACGGCACCTCGATGGCCACCCCGCACGTGGCAGGCGCTGCCGCGCTCTACCTGTCGGCGAACCCCTCGGCCACCCCGGCCCAGGTCCGCGACGCGCTGGTGAACAACGCCACCTCCGGCAAGATCACCGACCTCAAGGGCTCGCCCAACAAGCTGCTCAACGTCAGCTTCATCGGCGGCGGCAACCCCGACCCCGAGCCGGGCACCTGCGACGCGGTCACCAACGGCGCCGACGTGTCCATCCCGGACACCAGCACCGCGGTGAACTCCCCGGTGACGGTGTCCAACTGCACCGGCAAGGCCTCGACCGGCACCAAGGTCAAGGTCGACATCAACCACACCTACACCGGTGACCTGGTCGTCGACCTGATCGGCCCGTCGGGCGCGACCTACAACCTGAAGAAGGCCCGTGGCGCCAGCTCCGCCGCAGGCATCCACGAGACCTTCACCGTCGACGCCTCCGCGGAGAACCGCAACGGGACCTGGAAGCTCCAGGTCACCGACGTGATGACCTACGACGTCGGCACCATCGACACCTGGACCCTGACCTTCTAAGGCGTTCCAGTGGCCGCCGGTCCCCGGCGGCAGCGCGAGACCCCGGGCACCCGGCGCGCGGTGCGACTCCAAGCGCCGGGTGCCCGGTCCATGAAGGGCGAACACCCTGTTCGGCCGTGCGCGCACGGCTGTCGACCATCGTGGAAGGACCTCCTCATCATGCAACGATCCACTCGCGGGCGCGTCGTGCTCGCGGCGTTCGGTGCCGCGGCTGTGGCCGCCGCCCTGGTGGCTGTGGCCACCCCGGCGACCGCCGCGGAAGCCGACTTCGTGCGGGCCAAGCAGCCCGCCGCGGGCAACAGCTTCATCGTCTCCCTGAAGCCGACCGCAGCCGCGTCCGCCGCCAGCATCCAGGCCGCCTCCAGCGCCCTGGTCCAGAAGTACGGCGGCAACCTGGACTACGTGTTCTCCAAGTCCATGCAGGGCTTCCAGGTGAAGGGCCTCAGCGACACCAAGGCCCGCCAGCTCGCCGCCGACCCCGCGGTCAAGAAGGTCTACCAGGACGGCACGGCCAAGGCGCTCGACGTCCAGGACAACCCCACCTGGGGCTTGGACCGAGTCGACCAGGCGAACCTGCCGCTGGACAAGAAGTACAACTACCCCAGCGGTGGCGCGTCGAACGTGACCGTCTACGTCACCGACACCGGCATCAAGACCGGGCTGGCCGACTTCGAGGGGCGCGCCTCCGTTGGCGCCGACTTCATCGAGGACGGCCAGAACGGCCAGGACTGCTCCGGGCACGGCACGCACGTGTCGGGCACCATCGGCTCCAAGACCTACGGCGTGGCCAAGAAGGTCAAGCTGGTCTCGGTCCGCATGCTCGGCACCAGCTGCACCGGCAACGGCCCGGACTCCGCCGGTGTCAAGGCCATCGAGTGGATCACCGCCAACGCGCAGAAGCCCGCGGTGGTCAACGCCTCGTGGACCTTCGACACCGCCGACCTCGGCAACGACGCGCTCGCGGGCATGGTCAACTCCGGTGTCCAGATGGCCGTCGCCTCGGGCAACAGCTCGACCGACGCCTGCTCCACCGGTCCCGCCAAGGTTGCCGCGCTGATCACCGTCAACGCGACCTCGTCGAACGACGCGCGTGCCTCGTTCTCGAACTACGGCACGTGCACCGACATCTTCGCCCCGGGTGACGGCATCACCTCGCTCGGCCTCAACGGCAGCGCCACCAACATGTCCGGCACCTCGATGGCCACCCCGCACGTCGCGGGCGTCGCGGCGCTGTACCTGTCGGCCAACCCGTCGGCCAGCCCGCAGGCGCTGCGCGACGCGCTGGTGAACAACGCCACCAGCGGCAAGGTCACCAACCCGGGCTCCGGCTCGCCGAACAAGCTGCTCTACAGCGGCTTCATCACCGGCGGCCCCGGCCCGGACCCGGACCCGACCTGCGGTCCGGGCACCAACGGCGACGACGTCACCATCCCCGACGGCGGCTCCGCGGTCTCCTCCTCGGTGACCATCGCCAACTGCACCGGCAAGGCGCCGACCACCACCTCGGTGAAGGTCGACATCAACCACACCTACACCGGTGACCTGAACGTCCTGCTGATCGGCCCGTCCGGCCAGGCCTACAGCCTGCAGCGCGCGGGTGGCGCCAGCTCCGCCACCGGCATCCACCAGACCTTCACGGTGGACGCCTCGGCGGAGAACCGCAACGGCACCTGGAAGCTGCAGGTGACCGACATCTACACCTACGACACGGGCAACATCGACACCTGGACCCTCACGGTCTAAGGCTGCCGTAGCCCTACAGCGAGAACCCCGGAGGCCCATACGGCTCCGGGGTTCTCGCTCGTGGTGGGGCAAGTAGCTCGGGACATGGCAAAGCAGCGGGGTTCAGGTGAACTCCCGCTGCGCCTGTGCCTTGCTATGAAGGGAAAGTGGGCAACGGCCGCCCCTCGCCTCCCAGCTGACGACCGTCGCGGATGGTCAGTCAGTTCGAGGGGCCGCCGCGGTTACCAGGTCCACCTGATGCCGTGGATGGCCGACTCCGAGCCCTGTACCGCCGTGTGGACGCCGCCGTAAGAGCCCGGCTCCAGCGTCTCCCGGTGCACCTCCGGCTCCTCCGCCGACTCCTGCGCGTACGCATAGCAGGACGTCGGCAGCGTCGACGGGTGGAAGTTCACCTCGGCCAGGTAGTCCCGGAACGCGCGGCGCGAGCCACGGGAGAAGCGGCTGGAACGGGCCTGCCCGAACCAGCGCACCTCGTACTCGAACACCGCGGTTTGCCCTGCTGACAACGAACGGTCGAACAGCACCTCCGCCACCGTGAAGCGGCTGGCGGTAACCGGGCGCACCCGGCCGACAGCGCAACCGGAGCCGGTGAGGATGGCGGGCAGGGCCCGGTCCGTCTCCTCGGCGCGGTGCAGCACGACCATCGACCGCAGGTGGTCCACTTCGGACCGGATGAGCATCCGGACCCTGGTGCGGACGTCGCGGCCGTTGTGGTCCAGGAAGTGCTGGTCGTGCACGCTCAGGTAGGTCAGTTCACCCGGCGCGGGCTCCGAGAGCTCGGAGAGCACCGGGGCGAGGCCGTTCGTGCTGTCCCACAACGACTCGTGCGGCCGCACGAGCCCGCCCCTGGCCACCCACCGCCCACGGGGCTTGCGGGGCCCCAGGAGGGCCACCAGGTACCCGTGCGGCAGCTTCAGCACCTCCTCGATGACCTCCACCGCCCGCAGCGACTCCGGTCGCTCGGGTCGGGTGCGGCCGCGGCGCCAGTAGCTGAGGGTGGACAGGCTGACCCGGATCCCCTCGTTGGCGAGCTTGCGCTGCAGGTGCTCCAGGCTCAGCCCGCTGCGCTCGATGGCGCCCGAGAGCACCGTCGGGAACGTCTCCAGCGGCACTGGGTCGCCGATGCGGAATGGCTGCATTGGTACCTCCCACGGAAAAAACGGCAAGGACGGCAGACCCCCGGGTGGGGGCCTGCCGTCCCTGGCCAGTCAGGTGATCAGCTGGGGATCCTTGCGGTGCCCGCGTTGAACGCACCGAAGCGGGTGACGGTCAGCGTGAACGTGGTCTTGCCGGTCTTCCCGTCGGCCGAGGTGGCCGTGATGGTGATCGGGTAGGTGCCGACCGGGGTCTGGAAGTTGGTGAAGAACCAGACGTTGCTGGTGCCGTTCTGGGCGATGGTCGCCGGGTTGAACGTGACCTGGGTGCCGGTCGGGGCGCCGGTCGCGGTCAGCCGCAGGCTGCCGGTCCCGCCGCTGGCCTTGACCGAGGTCTGCACGAGCTGGCCCGCCCAGCCGCTGCCCGAGGACGGGGTCGCGGTGACGGTGACGTCACCGGTCGGCGGCTCGGTGGTGCCCTCCACGGTCAGCGAGACCGAGGTGGTGGCCGTCTTGCCGTTGGCATCGGTGCCGGTGACGGTGATGTTCGAGGTGCCCGCCACCGCGGTGGACGACACGTCGAGGGTCAGCTTGGACGAACCACCAGCGGTGACCGAGGTCGGCTGGAAGACGGCCTTCACACCGGTCGGGACACCGGAGGCGGTCAGGTTGATGGTCTGGCCGCGGCTGCCACCGGCGGAGCTGATGGTGGTGGAGATGTACTTGCCCTTGGCCGCCTTCACGCTGCTCGGCGAGGCCGAGAGGGTGAAGTCACCGACGGGCGGCTCGCCGCCGCCGGTGATGGTCAGCGAGTACTTGCCCGAGGCCGTCTTGCCGCTGGAGGTGCTCGCGGTGATGGTGACCTCGTAGGTGCCGTTCGGCGCCGAGGCACTGGCGTCGAAGGTCAGCTTCGCCGAACCGCCGGTGGTCACCGAGGTCGGCTGGAAGACCGCCTGCACGCCGCTGGGCAGGCCGGAGGCCGACAGCGTCGCGTTCTCGGCACCGCCGGAACCCGCGGTGGTGTTGACGGTGGCGGACAGGTACTTGCCTGCGGCGACGGAGCCGCTGCTCGGGGTCACGCTGACGCCGAAGTCACCGGTCGGCGGGTCGACGGTGCCGACCTCCGACTTGACCCAGTCGCCCATCTCGTTGTCGAGGCGGCCGTAGACGCTGTACCACTTGAAGTCCGACCGGCTCCAGGACGCGACGCCGTAGATCTTGTTGTTGACGATCAGCGGGCCACCGCTGTCGCCGGGCAGGATGGTGATCCGGCCGTCGGAGTAGCCCGCGCAGATCATGTAAGCGGACTTGAACCCGGCGCCGACGCCCTGGCAGACGGAGTCGCCGTTGACGATCGGCAGGCTCGCCTTGTCCAGGGTGACGTCGGCGGAGTTGTCGTTGAAGTCCTTCTTGCCGTAGCCGAAGCCCTGGCCGGTCTTGCCGGGGGCAGCGCCACCCGCGTCGGCCGAGGTGGCGAACGCCGGGAACGCCGCACCACCCTTGAGCGCGATGTCCTTGTCCACGGTCACGACGGCGACGTCGTAGCCCTGGTCGAAGTTGACGTACTTCGGGTGCTTCTTGTAGCTGACCGCCTTGACGGCGAACCCGGACCCGGAGCCGTTGTTGTAGTCCTTGAGGTCGTCGAGGCCGTAGACGAACGACTTGTCGCCCGCGGCGTCGGCGCAGTGCGCGGCGATGAGGATCTTGCGGGGCGCGACGACGGTACCGGTGCAGGTCTGGCCCTGGGGACGAGTGCCACCTGCGCGGATGCCAGCGATGATGCCCGGGAACTCGCTCACGGTGGCGTCCGTGCCGCCAACGAACGAGGGGGTGGCATCGCCAATGTTGGCGGGGACGTTGTCACCCAGGTAGCTCGCGGCAGGGGCGTTCGCCGGGGCACCGGCGGTCGACTGCGCCGCGTTCGCGATGGTGGCGCCGAGCGGCACCAACACCGTGGCCGCGGCCAGAGCCATCAGACCCCAGGACCGTGGTGTTCGTTTCACGATGGTTCCTTTCCGGATCAGGAACGCTCGCCTCTAGGCAGGGACGGCGGCGGTTCGCTGCAGGTCACTTTCGAGTGACGCCCGGTGAGGAACAATCAGGGTCGGTATCCGTAGGGGTACGGAACTTTATCCGTACCTGCGGAAACAGGTGCTGGAGATGGGGGTCGGGTGGACTCGACGGCGGCCACCAGGCTGCGGATGAGCAGGCAGCGGGCTCGGGACACCGGGATCGAGATCGCCCTGCGCAAGGCCTTGCACGCCCGTGGCCTGCGCTACCGGGTGCACCAGCGGCCGGTACGCACGGTGCGTAGAGAAGCGGATGTCGTCTTCCCGCGCGCCAGGGTCGCCGTCTTCGTCGACGGCTGCTTCTGGCACGGCTGCCCCGAGCACGCCACGTGGCCCAAGCGCAACGCGGCGTTCTGGCGCGACAAGATCGAGACCAACCGGCGCCGCGACCGCGACACCGACGACCGGCTCGCCGAGGCGGGCTGGCTGGTGGTGCGGGTCTGGGAGCACGAGGACCCGGCTGCCGCCGCAGACCGGGTCCGCGCGGAGGTGCTGGCCCGGCGGTGATCAGGTCGCGCTGTCGCGGCGCAGGGCCGTGCGGACCTCGTCGTACCAGCCGACCAGACCGCGCTCGGTGGTGATGCCGCCGCGCAGGGTGAGGTACTGGTGCAGGCGGTGACCCGTGAGCGCGGCCGGGTCGGCGAACTCGCGGCGCTCGACGGCCTCGTACCCGGCAAGCCGCTCGGCGTGGTGCGCGCGGTGCCGCTCGACCTCGGCCAGCACCGCCGCCGGGTCGCCGAAGGAGGCGCCGCGGATCTTCACTGCCAAGTCGTCGCGCGGGTGGGTGGGTTGCGCGGGCTCGGCCAGCCACCGCGCCAGCTCGACCCGCCCGGCGTCGGTGACGGTGTAGACCTTCTTGTCCGGCCGCCCGGTCTGCGCGACGTGCTCGGCGGCCACCCAACCGCCGTCGGCCATCCGGTTGAGCACCCGGTAGATCTGCTGGTGGGTCGCCTGCCAGAAGTCGCCGCCGTAGCGGTCGAAGCCCCTGGCCAGTTCGTAGCCGGTACCGGCCCGTTCGCTCAACGCGACCAGGATCGCGTGCTCCAACGCCATGTACTGGACAGTAGGTAAGCGCTTTCCGGCACGACAACGAGACGCGTGTCTCAGAGGGTCGCCAGGAATCCCGCGACGGCGTCGTTGAACTCCTCCGGCCGCTCCAGGTTGGGCAGGTGCGCGGCGCCGCGGATCTCCACCACGTGCGTCGCCGGGATGAGCTTCACCTCGTCTAGCGGGGTGTAGACGTCCTCGCTGCCGACTACGACCAGAGTGGGCACAGGGTGTGCGCGCAGTGATTCGCGGTAGTCAGGCCTATCTGCCCGTCCACGCTGCGCGGCGGCCGCACCTTCCGGTGGCGCTGACAGCATCATCTTGAGCACGTGCTCCGCGGCCGCGTCGTTGCCGGGGGAGACCATCTTCCATAGAACCTCGCGCGCGTAAGGCTCCATCCCTTCGCGACTCAACCGGTCGGCCATGTCCAGGCGGTCCTGCCGCGAGTCGGGCGTCTCGGCGCGGGCCGTCGTGTCGGCGAGGATCAGCGCCCGCACGCGCTCGGGGTACCGCCGGTGGAACTCCATGGCGACCTGGCCGCCCATGGACAGTCCGCAGAGGACCACCTCACCCGGCGCGATCGCGGCGAGGTCGTCGGCGAAGGCGCTCATCGGGGTCACGCCACGCGCCGGTTCCGCCGCGCCGTACCCGCGCAGGTCGGGGGCGACGGCGTCGAACCGGGCCAGTTGGGGGTGCCACATCGTGTGGTCGAACGGGTGGCCGTGGACGAGCAGCAGCATGGGGCCTCCTTGTCCCCGCCACCGTATCCGGGGCACTATATCGGAGCAATGAAAACAATGCCCTCGGAGCAATGATGGACTTCCGCACGGTCGCCGACCGGATCGCCCGCGACATCACCAGCGGCAAGCTCGGCGCGGGCACCCGCCTGCCCACCCAACGCCGCTTCGCCCGCGACCACGGCATCGCGGTCTCCACGGCGTCCCGCGTGTACGCCGAACTCGTCCGACGCGGGCTGGTTATCGGCGAGGTCGGCCGGGGCACTTACGTCCGCGCGGCACCCTCGGTGGCGGAATCGACCCTGGCCGAACCCAGCGGCGCCCCGGTCGACCTGGAGCTGAACTTCCCGGTCCTGCCGGAACACACCGCCGTGATCGCCGAAAGCCTGCGCGCGGTGCTGCGCCCCGACGTCTTCGCCGAAGCACTGCGGGCGGTTGGTGTCGCTGGGACTCCGGTGGCGCGGGCCGCTGCCGCTTCCTTGCTCGCCCGCGGCGGGTGGTCACCGCAGCCGGAGGACATCCTCTTCGCGGGCAACGGACGTCAGGCGATCGCGGGCGCTATCGCGGCTTTGGTCGCACCGGGGGAGCGACTCGGGGTGGAGGACATGACTTACGCGGTGGTCAAGGGCATTGCCGCCCGCCTCGGTGTCGTCCTTGTTCCACTTGAGACAGATGGCGAAGGCGTTACCCCGTCGGCATTGTCTGCGGCGGGGTCGCTGAGCGCAGTCTACTTGCAACCGACCCTGCACAACCCGCTCGGCATCTCGATGGGTCCTGAGCGTCGACTGGCGATCGCGGACCTCTTGTGCTTCAAGGACATCCCACTGATCGAGGACGCCATCTACAGCTTCCTCCACGACGACCCTCCACTGTGGCCACTCGTGCCCCGCGCGGTCCTCGTCGACAGCCTGTCCAAGCGCATCGCCCCCGGCCTGAGCCTCGGCTTCGCCGTGACCTCCCCACCCCTGCGCCCCGCCGTCCTGACCGCCATCCGCTCCGGCAGCTGGTCCCCCCAACACGTCGCCATGACCGCCATGACCACCTGGACCACCGACGGCACCGCCACCCGCCTCCGCACCGACAAACGCGCCGACGCCCAAACCCGCCAAGCCCTCCTGTCCCACCACCTAGCAGGCTTCGCCATCCAATCGGACCCCCGCTCCTACCACGCCTGGTGGCACCTCCCACCCCACTGGCGCCCCGACACCTTCATAGCCACCGCTGCCCGCGCAGGCATCTCCCTAACCCCCGCCGCCTCCTTCGCCGTCCCTCCCACCACACCCCCACAAGCCATCCGCCTAGCTCTGGCCTCCCCACCCCTCCCCACCCTGGCCGCCGCCCTATCCCACCTGGCCACCCTCGCCCAAACCCCCGAACCCCCCACCGACTAACACTTCCCACCCCCACCCCCCAACCAACCCGATTCGCCTAACCACCCCTTCCTCCCACCCCCTTACGGCCCCCGCCCCACCAAACCCAGCCAACTCTCGCCCCCGCGCCCCACCACCCCGAGCGCATCGCCCCTCCACGCCCCACCACCTCCCGCACCCAACGCATCCCCGCGCCCCACCCGGCCCGGTCCCATGGCCCCTCCACACCCCACCAAGTCCCCACGCCCAATCCCAGCCCACCACCTGAAACTGGCCAAGCCCCAACGACGTTGGCCTCCCCTCGCTCCACCCGAGTCGCTGGTGCCAGGCCGGCTCGATGGGGTGGACTTGTTTGTGTGGGGGAGGACCACCCGTAGCGTCGTCAGGGGCAGGGGAGGGCCGCTCTGTGGCCCCCTGCTTTTAGCCCTTCCCAGGGTGGTTCAGGGGCCCCGCACAAAATGAGTTCGCCCCATCGAGCTTCGCTCGAAACTCGCGCCTCACTGCAATGCCGAAGGCGAGCCGTCTACCGCAGCGCAGCGGAGGCCCGAGACCCGGACTTCCCCCAGCTCAACGCACTGCCGCCCACGGCCGCCAAGATCAACCCGCCTCAAAGTCCCCCGAATACACAGCCTACCTAGGGGACGCAACGGCTGGAGAGGCTGAAAGTAGGCCCTGTGGACAACTCAACCCCTTGTGGACAACTCACACCCCCCAGAGCAACCCACAAAAGCCATAGCAATTCCCCTACCCAGCCACCAACCGCAATGCCTCAATCAACACCGGCCCAGGAATCCGTACCTGCAGATCCGGTGCCGCGTGCAGCAGCAGATCCGGCGGCCCCCCAGCCTGATCCGCCAGCCGGTCGATCAGGATCGCGATCTCCACCCCGCTGAACTTCTGCCAGTGCTGCGGCCAGTCCGGCGGCACCGCGTCCTCCGTGACGAACGCGTCCACCACCCGATCCCGCAGCACCAGCCGAGTCCGTGGCGGCCGGTCCGGATCAGCGGGCAACACCAACGTCGCCGCGAGGACCGCGATCACGGCTTCCCGGTATTCGATCTGTCCCGTGTGGGCGAGTTGCAGCACGGCTTCGGCTTCCGAGCGGGGGGCGGGCCAGCCGAGGGCGACGGGGGAGGGGCGGTAGTGGGGGTTGGGTTGGAACTCGGCGATCACCCCGCCCCAGGCGTCGACGGGGTAGCGGCCGACCACGGACCAGTCGGGGTTGTCGGGGGCGGTGTGCGAGGGGTCGATGACCTCGACCCAGCCGCCGGGGTGGCCGAGGGCGTGGGAGCGCATGTCGGCGGTGATCGGTGGGGACCAGCGGGGGCGGTAGCGCGGGTTGGGGACGAACTCGTCGGTGAGCTCGCCGTTGTCGTCCACCAGGTACCGGCCCGCGACCTGCCCGTCCTCGGCGGTGACCGGCAGCCAACTGTTCGGCGCTGACTTGGCCTCCGCCCGCACGGCAGCGGTGATCGGCGGTCGGTGCGGTGTCGACATCGGTCGGCCACACTCCTCGGCTGGTGACGGTTCCTCACGACTACCTCGCAGGGTACGAGAACCAGGTGCCTGACATGCGACGACAAGGTCGGCGCCGCGCGGACCGCGTTCCGGGCCCGCGCACCCTCGTGACCAGCCCGAATGGCATGCACTCAATCAAGCCCGACGCGACCGGCACCCCCTCGGACCGGATCACCGACCCCGCGACCGCGGCGCACAATGCCACCGATCGGGTGACCGCCCGCCGCCCGGCGCCAGGGCAACCTCCCCGGTGCCAGGACGTCTCGGCACGGGGGATCTCGGCGCTGGGGAGGGCTTGGATGCGGGTCCGTTGGTTGTTGGCCGTGTTGTCGCTGGTTGCCGCCACCGTGGGCGTGCCGGTGGTGTTGCTCGCCGGGATGTCCGCCGGGTGGTACCTCGGGGTGATCGGGCTCGGCGTGGGGGCGCTGGTGTGCACCTCGACCACCCCGCGCCGCTGGCCGTGGGCGGCGGTCCTGGGCACGAGCTTCCCCGCGGCGGCGATGGTCGCGGTGGCGGTGGTCTCGTTGCGGGACCCGGATCGCGGTCAGCCCGAGCCGGATCGGCTGGCGATCATCGGCGAGGCGGTCGGGCTGCTCGCGGTGGCGTGGGCACTGGCGCGGGTCGCCGCGTACCTGGTCACCCGCGAGCCACCCGCGTGGATGGAGGTGGCGCCCGCGCGGCGTGGGCGGGCGCGGTTGCTGGTCCAACCGGACCGGCTGGTGCTCGATCGGCTGCCCGCACCACCCGTCGGCACGAACACCGCGCACCTGGCGATCCCCTGTGAGCGACTGGAGTTGGTCCAACCCGGTGAACTCGCGCACCCGATCACCTGGTCGTTGCCCAACGGCAGCGCGGTCGACGTGCCCGCCGGTCCGGTGCTGCGCGTCGAGGGCGCGGGGCAGCGGTGGCTCGTGCCGGTGACCGATCCGCGGACCGTCGCGCGGGTCGTCAAATCCCGCAGCGGTGCGAGGTCCTGGACCCCGCACGCGCTGTGCTCCGTGATCGCGGTCGGTCTGGTGCTCACGGGTCTTGGCGTCTGGCGCGCGGTGGATCACCAGCGTGCCGCGGTGCTCCCGGTGCTGTTCGCGGTGGGTCTGGCGGCTGGGATCCGGTTGACAGCGCGGCCCAGGCGGGGGGTGCGCGATGCCGCCGAGCACCCCGTGTGGCCGTTCCCCACAGGTGGGGCCGGTGCCGACGACGTGCCCGGCCGCACCACGCACAGTCCACAGTAGACACAGTGTGTGACTACATTTACGAAACAATAGGCAACACGCGCGGAAGGGCGTTTCGCTGTCGTCACGGCGCTTGGCATGCGGGATCATCTGCGCCATGACCGGTCGGGACGGCGAAGACACCAACTCTTGGCCACTCGGGGAACTGCTGCGCCGTGCGCGCGACGATAAGGGCTGGTCGCAGGAGGACGCGGCGCAGAAGGCCCGGTTCTCGCGCACCTCGTGGCAGCAGTTGGAGAGCGGGCGGCGCGCCGACCGCAAGCCGTTCCGCCCCAAGGCGGACACGGTGATCAACGCCGCGCTCGCCGTGGACCTCGAACCCAGCGAGGCGCTGCGGCTGGCCAACCTGGACCCGACCAAGTACGAGCCAGCCCGCGCGGGTCGGCCGACGGCGACGGTCACCGAGGTCCGCGAGTTGGTCATGCGGCTGACCGAGGAGCAGCGCCAGGCGGTGGTCAACCTGATCCGGTCGTTCACCGAGCCGATCCCGTCGAACTCGCCCACCACCGCCGAGGCGTACCGGCACAACAACGTGCTGAACTCCAAGAAGCGCGGCAAGGGCGACTACTAGCGCTACCGCCGAACGGGTGGCGTTCGCACACCGTTCCTCCCCACTTGCTCCACCCGATCCCGCCGGTTCTCCCGGCAGGGTTGGGGTTGTCCTGCCCGTCGGGGGTGGGCGACGAGGGGGAGTGCCATGGGCGCGGTCGTTCTGGGGGCTGTCGCGGCGGTGTTGGTGGGTGTCCTGCCCGCAGGGGCGGACCCGGGGGTGAGCATCAGCTTCGACGGTGCGGCGGGTGCCTTCCCGGTCAACGGGTACAGCGACACCTGGGAGACACCGGACCAGGAGGTCCGGATCTGGGAGCACGACAACGTCATCAAGTTCGACGGTGACAAGTACCGCGGCCCGGGCCAGGGCTGGACCTGGTTGGCCATCGAGCTCTCCGGTGCTGACGGGGCGCCGCTGTCGCCGGGCACCTACACCGGCGTGACCAACCGGTACCAGCACCCGGAGAACACCGGCATCGTGGTGATCAGGGACGGCCTCGCGTGCGGGCTCGACGTCGCCGAGTTCACCATCACCACCCTGGAGCGCGACCCGGACACCGGCAGGCTCACCGCGTTCGACGCCGAGATCACCCAGCGGTGCGGTTCGCCGACCGCGCCGGTCTTCACCGCCACGCTGCACCTGGCGTCCTGATCGCACCGGAGCGCGGCGCATAGGTCTAGACCAAAGAGGTCAGTGGTCGCTAGCCTGCCGCCATGAGGTCACGCGTGGTCGGTCTGCTCCTCGCCCTGGTGTGCGCCCAGGTCGCGCTCGTGGCCCCGGCGGGTGCCACCCCGGTCGTCCGGCTGGCCCGTCCGACCGGGGTGCTGCCGGTCGGCACGACGGCGGTGCACGTCGTCGATCAGTCCAGAGTGGACCCGTGGGCCCCGTCGCCGCGACCGCGGGAACTGATGGTCCAGTTGTGGTACCCCACGTTGACCACCCGCGGTGCGCGAGCCGCTTACGCCGACGTCGCGGTCACCCGGTCGCTCGAGTCCGCACTCGGCGCGCCGCTCGACTCGTTGCGGGTGATCACGCCCAACGCGCTGCAGGACGCGCCCGGCATCCCGGTTCGGTTGCCCCTGGTGCTGTTCAGCCACGGGTACGCCGGTTCGCGCGTGACCGCCACGGCGCTCGCGGAGGACCTGGCCAGCCACGGGTACCTCGTCGCCTCCGTCGACCACACCTACGAGGCCGCCGCGGTCCGCTTCCCCGATGGGCGCGTCATCTCGCACAGCATGCCGCCGGAGGAGGACATCGCCGCCGCGATCCAGGTCCGCGCGGACGATCTCAGCTCGGTCCTGACGGAACTCCTCCGCCGCCGTTTGGTCGACCCGAGTCGAATCGCCGCCGTCGGTCACTCGGCTGGCGGTGCGACCGCCTTCCAGGCGGCTAGGACGGATCGCCGGATTCGCGCGGCGCTCAACCTCGACGGTGGCCTTCCGTCGCCGGTCGCGGCGGTTCCGGTGCCCGCACTTCTGCTGACCGGCGCGTGGCATTTCGACTCGTGGACCGAATGGGCGTCCGCGCAACAGGTCTGGGGACGCCACCTCGCCGCGAACACCATGGGGCACTACAGCTTCACGGACGCGCCGTACTTCATCGAGCCGGGCGGTCTGCGCGCGCTGCCCGCCGATCTCTTCGCGGAGATGTTCGGGACCGTGAGCCCCGCTCGTGCTGTGGAGTTGCAGCGCGCCTACGTCCGCGCGTTCGTGGACTGCTGGCTCCGCGGCACCCCGACGGCGTTGTTCGACCGCGAGGTCAAGCGGTACCCGGAGGTCGAGATCCGCGATCGGTGAGCGCTACTCCGCCGGGGAGTCCGGGCCTTTCGCCTGCTGGCGGAAATGCTCGAGCACCACGCGGACGTCCTTTTCCAGCTGCTCGATCCGGCTGGTGTGCACGTCGATGACGTCAATCTTGCCGTTGATGTCGCGCAGCAGGTGCACGATCAGTTCCAGGTACCCCGGCAGGTCGTCGGCCGACTTCGCTGCGGGCTCCCCCGCCCGCGGCGGCGACCGGTGCTCCAGCACCGCGACCAGGTGCTGCGGGTGCAACTCCAGCGCCGTCGACAGCGCCTCCAACGTCAGCGGACTCCGTTTGCGGTCCCCGAGGTTGTACTGGATTTCCCGAATGGTCCCCTTGGACAGCTGCGACCGCCGAATCAGTTCCTGCTGATTGAGCCCCAGCGCCACCATCTTCTCGTTGACCACAGCGGCAACCGCGGCCCAGTCTTCCTCCACCGGATTCCTCCACCCTAGACGCAGGCGCCCGAGGGTAGCGCCCCCACATTCCCCCTCCACCCCGCCAGTAGCTACGGCTAATATTAACCCTCAGATCCGCCAAAAATCCCACCCTCTCCTTTCCCTCTCACCCCCCAAAAAAGATCAGGCCCTGACCGGATCACTCCAGCCAAGGCCCAATCCCACCCGGCGAAAGGTGGCTCCAACGCCCCCACTCACCCCAGCGGCGCAACGTCTCCCCCGAGGCTAGCCCAGCCCGCCCACCCCACCCCGGGCGGCACCCCCGCCCTGCATCGCTTCAGCGACACCCACCGGAACGCGAATGTCCACCGACGACAAATAGCGCACCCGCAGTTCCGTCATCGACCGTGTGCGGGCACTTGTACAAAACCGCGATCATCCCCAAGAACCACACCGTGCCCCAAGCAAACGCCCCGGCGCACCCAAATCCAGCACCCACACAGCGGTCTGGCTTCCCCCAGGGAACTGACACACACCCCGCTCCGCGCCACCAGGTCGGGGGTCCGGGGGCGAAGCCCTCCGGGCGGGTCTGGGGTCGCACCCCAGAGGAAATGGCGAGCGACCCGGTTCGCGCCACCAGGTTGGGGGGTCCGGGGGCGAAGCCCTCCGGGCGGGTCTGGGGTCGCACCCCAGAAGAAAATGACGAGCGACCCGGTTCGCGCCTTCCGCGAACACACTTCGCCCAGAGCGAGTGCCCCCGGCAGGATTCGAACCTGCGACGCACGGTTTAGGAAACCGATGCTCTATCCCCTGAGCTACGAGGGCTGGCAGCGGACACCCTACCGGGTCGGTCGGAGGGGTGGTGCTGGGGTCGTCCTCTGGGTGGACGTTCGGGGAGGGGGGTGGGTGGTCCACTAGGGGCGATACCGGATGTCGGTCCGCTTGGAGTGTGGGCAGGATACTCCTGGTACGGGCTGTGGAGGAGGGAGTCGGGGTGGCTGAGCGGCGGCTGGAGATCGACGGGGTCTCGAAGCGGTACGGGGATGTCGTGGCGTTGCGCGAGATGACGTTCCAGGTGAACGCGGGGGAGTTGTTCGGGTTCGTCGGGTCGAACGGGGCCGGGAAGACGACCACGATGCGGATCGCGCTGGGGGTGTTGGCGGCGGACGCCGGGGTGGTGCGGTGGGCGGGGGAGCCGATCACGCTGGAGACGCGGCGGCACATCGGGTACATGCCCGAGGAGCGCGGTCTGTACCCGAAGATGAAGGTCGCCGAGCAGCTGGTCTACCTGGCCCGGTTGCACGGTCTGTCCACCGAGCGGGCGCGCCGGTCGGTGGACGAGTGGACCGAGCGGTTGGGGGTGGCCGCGCGGCGCGATGACGAGGTGCAGAAGTTGAGCCTGGGCAACCAGCAGCGGGTGCAGCTGGCGGCGGCGCTGGTGCACGACCCGTCGATCCTGGTGCTGGACGAGCCGTTCTCCGGGTTGGACCCGGTCGCGGTGGACGTGATGAGCAAGGTGCTGCTGGACAAGGCGGCCGAGGGGGTGCCGGTGGTGTTCTCCAGCCACCAGTTGGACCTGGTGGAGCGGTTGTGCCACCGGGTCGGGATCGTCCGGAGTGGACACATGGTGGCCTGCGACACCGTCGAGGCGTTGCGGGCGGGCGGGACCGAGCACCTGGTGGTCGACGCTCCACAAGCGCCGCCGGGGTGGGCCGACGCGCTGCCCGGGGTCACCGTCAAGGAGCGGGTGGGCACCAAGACCGTGTTCGAGCTGGGCCCCGCGGTCGACGACCAGGCGATCCTGCGCGCGGCGCTGGCGACCGGCCCGGTCACCGAGTTCAGCAGGCGCGGGCAGTCGCTGACCGAGCTGTTCCGCAACGTCGTGTCGGAGCACACCGAGGCGGTGGCGGCATGAGCTCGGTACCCGATGTGCGGGTCGGCGACTGGGAGGCGGTCGGCCTGGTCGCGGGCCGCGAGATCAACACCCGGCTCAAGTCCAAGGCGTTCGTCATCACGACCGCGGCCACCCTGCTCCTGCTGGTCGGCTTCACCCTGGTGATGAAGTTCGTCTCCGGCGGTTCGGACGCCACGGTCGGCGTGTCCGGCGGCTCGGTCGCGCTGGAGGCCCCGCTCAAGGCGACGGCCACCGCCATCGGCCAGACCATCGACACCCGCCAGGTCGACGAGGCCGCGGGTCGGGCGCAGGTCGACAACGGCGAGCTGGACGCCCTGCTGGTCGGCGACGGCGGCAAGATCGTCGTGGTCGTGAAGAAGGAGATCGACGACAAGCTGCGCAACACGCTCAACGTGCTGGCCGGGCAGCTCGCGCTCAACCAGGAGATCAGCGATCTCGGCGGCGACCCGGCCAGGGTCAGCCAGGAGGTCGCCGGCGCCAAGGCCGAGGTCCGGCCGCTGGAGCCGCCCTACGACTACAACGGCCAGCAGCTGGTCATCGGCATGATCGCCGGGATCCTGATCTACATGTCGCTGCTGATCAACGGCCAGTCGGTTGCCCAGGGCGTGGTCGAGGAGAAGTCCAGCCGGGTGGTCGAGCTGCTGCTGGCCACCATCCGGCCGTGGCAGCTGATGCTGGGCAAGGTGGTCGGCATCGGCGTGGTCGGCCTGGTGCAGATGGCGGTGATCGGCGGGGCCGGGATCACCGCGGGCCTGGCGACCGGGGTGTTGACCATCTCGGTGTCGGCCGCCGTCAGCACCGTGGTCTGGCTGGTGGTGTGGTTCCTGCTCGGCTTCTTCGCCTACTCGCTGGTGTTCGCCGCGCTCGGTGCCCTGGTGTCGCGCCAGGAGGACATCGGTGGGGTGATCACGCCGCCGCTGATGTTCGTGATCCTCGGGTACGTCCTGGGCATCTCGATCCTGCCGTCGGACCCGGGCAACAAGCTGGTCGAGGTCCTCTCGATGGTGCCGCTGTTCGCCCCGACGCTGATGCCGATGCGCTTGGCGATGGGTGGCGTCCCGGCGTGGGAGGCGGGGCTCGCGGTAGTGCTAGTCGTCGCTCTTATCCCGGGCCTGGTGTGGCTTTCTGGCCGCATCTACCGCAACGCGGTCACCCGCAGCGGCGCCAAGGTAAGGCTGCGGGACGCTCTTCGCGCTTCCTGATCTAGGCCAAAGGTGGGGTCTCCGTGCTCGGGGCCCCACCTTTGCGCGTTAGTCATAGCTGTCACGTGTGGAGTCCTACGGCACGGTAGAATCTCACCGCATGCACCGGTATTTGGTGATGGAGTGACGTCGGTCGGGAGGCGCCTGTGATCAAAGTGCTCATCGCGGACGACGAGGACCTGATCCGGTCAGGTCTGCGGACGATCCTGTCGAGCGCGGGTGACATCGAGGTCGTCGCCGAGTGCGACGACGGTGTGCACGTCGCGGACCTGGCCAGGTTGCACAGACCAGCCGTCGTGCTCCTGGACATCCGGATGAACACCTGCGACGGGCTCGACGCCCTGCGCGCTCTGATGGCGCTACCTGAGCCGCCCGCCGTGTCGATGCTGACCACGTTCGATGTTGACGAGTACGTGCGTGAGGCGCTGCGTATCGGCGCGAACGGGTTCCTGCTCAAGGACACCGAACCCGCGCACATCATCAAGGCCGTACGGGACCTCGCGACCGGTGGCGCCGTCCTAGACCCGAAGGTCGCCGCGCGTGTGGTTACCACTGTCGCCGACGGCGCGCGCGCCGCTGAGCCCGCACGACAGTTGCTGTCGATGCTGTCCGACCGTGAGCTGGAAGTCGTCGGCTTGGTGGGACACGGGATGTCGAACGCCGAGATCGGCCAGCAGTTGCACCTGTCCGAAGCGACCGTTAAGGGCTACGTGTCGGCTGTCTTAGGCAAGATCGGTGCGGTTAACCGAGTGCAGGCGGCGTTAGTGGCCTACCGAGGCGGCTTGATCGCGTAGTCCTCGGACGGCGTGTAGACCTCGACCCGGTTGCGGCCGTGTCGTTTCGCGCGATAGAGCGCGACATCGGCGTTGGCGAACAAGCGCTCCAGGGTGTCGTGCCCAGTCGCGACTCCAACGCTGACTGTGGGTCGCTGGGTAACCCCGAGTACGGCGGTCCAGTCGTGTTGGTCAACCGCCATCCGGATTCGTTCCGCGACAGCTACGCCTACCGGGCTGGTGCGGCCTTCCGAGTGATCGGTCACCGCGTCGGTCAGCAGCACTACGAACTCGTCCCCAGCCCACCGCGCGATCAAGTCACCTCCGCGGCACTCGGCCCGCAGGAGCTGCGCGACCTCCCGCAGCGCCGCGTCGCCCGCAGCGTGCCCGGCCGCGTCGTTGACCCCCTTGAACCAGTCGACGTCGATCAGGACAAGCCACGGGATCCGGCCTGACGCCGTTGCCCGGTCCAAGATCCCCTGCGCGCTGCGTTCGAGACCCAGCCGGTTCGACAGGCCTGTCAGCGGATCACGAGTCGCCAACTCTTGCGCTGCCGTGGCCAGGCGTTGTGCGCGGATCGCGAGGCGACGCTGCTCTAGCGCCTGACCGAGCCCCTCTTGCAGCGTCTCGATCGCTGTCTGCCGCGCGGAGATGTTGCGCCGTAGAGCCTCTGCCTCGCCGATAGGGTCACCGTTCTCGTGGCAGATGTCGGCCAGGTCCTGCGAGTACCGCTGCAGCAGGGAAGCGTCGTTGATCCGCTCGGCCTCGTCGACGGCGATCCGGCCGAACCCGGTCGCGTGGTCGAGCCGCCCCTGCCGCCTGCGGACCATGGACAGCACCCAGTTGCCGACCGACCGCGCCCACCGGTTGTCCTGCCGCGCGGCCAGCGTCAGCGCCTCGTTGGCCGTCTTCTCGGCGCGGAACAGCTCGCCGACCCCGGCCAGCGCGGCACCGTAGGCGGCCAGGAGGGCGATGTGGATGCGGCCCTCGGTCGCCAGGCTGAGGCCCTCCTCGAACAGCGGGATGGCCTCGCGGAAGGTCGCCTCCGCCAGTTCCGGCGGCAGCTCGCAGGCGCGGAAGTTCAGCGTGCCCGCCAAGCCCTGCAGGCAGTGAGCGAGGATGTCCCGGTCTTCACCTGTTCGGGCGACCTCAACCGACACTCGACTGATTTCCAGCGCGGCCCGCCGGTGGCCGATCCCATCCAGCAGGTACCCCAACCGACCCAGGGTGTCCGCCGCGTACGACCCGGTCGGCTTCTCCGCGTCGATATCGCTCCAGCCCTCGGCGGCCAGCTCGAGGGCGAGCGGGATCCGCTTGAGCCGCCACGCCGCGACCGCCCGCCTGGTCAGGATCGCCGCCCTGGTCCACGGGTCGAGATCGGGCGGGACCTTGGCCAGCAG
The DNA here is from genome assembly GCF_024171945.1 of Actinokineospora globicatena. GTDB lineage: Bacteria > Actinomycetota > Actinomycetes > Mycobacteriales > Pseudonocardiaceae > Actinokineospora > Actinokineospora globicatena. The sequence continues at coordinate 402,404 of NZ_JAMTCR010000002.1, read as the reverse complement.
CTGGTCGAACAGCGAGTTGGCCTCGTTGGCCCGCCCGGCGTCGATGAGCAGGCGGACCTCCTGGTCCGCCAGCAACGCCTCGGTCGCCCCTTGGCCGTCGTGCCCCACACCGTCCCCGACCTGCTCGTCGAACGGCGGGCCGTTCGTGGTCTACGACACAGTGACGGCCAGGCTACAAGCAGGCCGCGTCGGGCACCGAACGGAGTAGTGGCAGGTCGGACCGGTTGGGGTGACTAGAGCTGGGTGGTCGAATCCGGTGAATCCCGCCACTGCGCGAACGGCCGGTCCAGCGTCCATTTGCCATCCTCGTGCGTCAGGACCCTGTGGTCGCAGTGCGGCGGGTTCGACAACGACTCGAACAGCTCGATGCTCCACGAGAACATCCGCCTGCACAGCAACCGCATCGTCAGCCCGTGCGACACCACCAGCGCCGTGTCCGGGTGACTGGGGTCGTGCTCCACGCGCGCCTCTAGCTCCGAGAGGAAGCTGGCGACCCGGTCGTCCACGTCCGCGCCCGACTCGCCGTGCGCGAGCCGGTAGAAGAAGTGGCCGAACTCGTGGCGTTTCTGCTTCTGGACCTGTTGTTCTACCGGGTCCTGCAGGTTTCCCCAGTCCTGCTCGCGCAACCGGGGCTCTTGCACACGCCGTTCTACCGGTAGACCTAACAACTCAAACGTGCGCATCGTGCGCACGTACGGACTGATGTAAGCGGCTACTGGTCGGCCCGTGAGCAGGGCACGCAAACGCGTGCCCTCGGCGCGTGCTTGCGCCTCGCCACGGGGGGTCAGGGGGAGGGCGTGGTCGGGTATGCGGCAGTAGGCCAGCTCGTCGATGTTGCCCAGGCTCTCGCCGTGCCGCAGCAAGATGATCCGCACACTCACTATGGTGCCCAATGTCCACCGTGGTCGAACAACCCTGGAGCCGTTCCGTGATCAAGTACATCGCACTGTACCGCCGGCCGGATGAACCTGAGGACTTCGACGGGAAGTACTTCGGCAGCCACCTGCCGCTCATCGAGAAGACGCCCGGGTTGGTGCGGTGGGAGGTCGCCAAGGTCCAGCGCGTCTTCGTCCCCGGTTTCCTCGGCGAGAGCGAGCCCTACCTGGTGGCGGAGATGTACTTCGCCGACGAGGCCGCGTTGAGGACCGCGCTCCAGTCGCCGGAGTGGCAGGCGGCGGGGTCGAACCTGTCGGAGATCGGTGGCCTCGACCTGGTCGCCATGTTCGCCGCCGAGGTGGCGCAGTGAGCGTTCCTGGCACGGTTGCCGTAGTGGGCGGCGGCACCATGGGGGCGGGCATCGCGCACGTCTTCCTCGCCGCCGGTAGCACTGTCGTGCTCGCTGAGGCTGACGCCGAGCGTGCCGCCATCGGGGTGGGCAACGTCGCGGCGTCGCTGAACAAGGCGGAGGAGCGCGGCAAGCTCGACGGGACCGCGGCCGAGCTGCTCGGTCGGCTGTCCACAGTGGAAGACCTCGGCGCGCTGCCGCCGGAGACCGCCCTGGTCGTCGAGGCCGTGCCGGAGCGGATGGAGCTCAAGCGCGCCGTGTTCGGTGCCGCGGCGCGGCAGTGCCCGGACGCGGTGCTCGCGTCGAACACCTCGTCGTTGTCGATCACCGAGTTGTCCGACGGCCTGCCGGGTGAGCGGCTCATCGGCATGCACTTCTTCAACCCCGTGCCGGTCCAGGCGCTGGTGGAACTGGTCCTGCACCCCGGCATCGCCCCGACGACCGTGGACACCGTGCGCGGGTGGGCCGAGGCGCTGGGCAAGACCGTCATCCAGGTCCGGGACTCGCCGGGGTTCGCCACGTCCCGGCTGGGGCTTGTGGTGGGTCTGGAGGCCATCCGGATGGTCGAAGAGGGCGTCGCGTCGGCCGAGGACATCGACACCGGTATGCGTCTTGGCTACGCCTGGCCTATGGGTCCGTTGCGCTTGACCGATCTCGTTGGTCTTGACGTGCGGCTATCCATCGCCGAGCACCTCGCGCGTGAACTCGGCCCTAGGTTCGAGCCGCCGCGGTTGTTGCGCGACAAGGTCGCTCGTGGGGAGCTAGGGCGCAAGACAGGGCAAGGGTTCTTCTCGTGGTAGTCATCCGCCCTTACGTCGACAGCGACTACGAAGCCACTTACCGCTTGCGGCGCTTGTCGTTCGGCGGCCCTCACGAACCTCCGCCGGACACTGGCCAGTCGCCAGGTGGATCGAGCGCTCTAGTCGCGCACGACGACTCAGGGCTGGCTGGCTTCTTGCGCGTCTGGAACTACCGGCAGTTCTTCGGCGGTAGGGCTGTGCCGATGGGTGGCGTCGCGAGCGTGTCGGTAGCGCCCCACGCGCGCGGTAGCGGTGTCGCGGGCCGACTGCTCGTCGACGCTCTAGCGCTGATGCGTGAACAGGGCCAAGGGATCTCCACGCTCTACCCGTACGTGATCCCGCCCTACCGCCGTCACGGCTGGGAACACGTCGGCACCATGCAGACCGCGTTGGTGACGTTGTCGGAGCTAGCGGGCACCCCGCGATCAGACGTCGCCGTCCGCCCCGCGACCGAAGCCGACCTCAGCGCCATCCACGCCTGCTACCTGAAGACAGCGTCAACCGTCGACGGCATGCTCGACCGCGCGACGCCCGCGTTCGACCTCTCGCGCATCCTCGAACTCGACGTGGTCACCGTCGCGCCGGGACCTGACGGTCTACGTGGTTACCTTTCCGCTGGTCGCCCCGATGGCAAGCGTTTGCGCGTCTTCGACTTGGTCGCTGAGGACCTCGACACCGCGCACGCGCTCCTCCGGCAACTCGGCAGCTGGTCGGGCGGGATCACCGACGCCAACCTCCGCTTCGTCGACCACGCCTTGCTCGACCTCACGGTTCCCGGTCGTCTCCAGCGCGGGCTGGAGGTCCACGACTTCATGCTGCGCGTCGTCGATCTCCCGGTAGCGGTAGCCGCGCGAGGTTGGCCTGCCGTGGCCGCGTCTAAGCCCTTCAGCGTGGACATAGAGATCACCGACGAGCACGCACCCTGGCAGGCCGGACGGTGGCGCCTGATCCACGAGGACGGCGTGGTCACCGCAGAGCCGGGCGGCAACGGTGAAGTGCAGTTGACGGCCCGCGCGCTCGGTCCCTGGTACGCGGGCTCGGCGACAGCGGCCTCCCTCCGAAAGGCAGGGCTGCTGACCGGGCCACAAGAGGCGGCGATAGCGCTCGACAGGCTTACCGGCGCGCCGCACCCGGTCCACCTAGCCGAAACGTTCTGAGTACTACTCTGCGCGTTTGTGCTGCTCATCGTCCTTGAACTCATCGGCCTGGCCGTGTTCGCGGCATCCGGGGCGTTGGCGGCGGTCAGAGCGCGACTAGACCTCTTCGGTGTCGTCGTCCTAGGGCTCACCACAGCTCTAGGCGGCGGCATCCTCCGAGACGTCCTGCTGGGCATCCACCCGCCGACCAGCCTCACGACCTGGACCTACCTGGTCGTCCCAGTCGGGGCAGCGCTAGGCGTCTTCGGTTTCCACCCGCAGGTGGCGAAGCTAAGGCGAGCGGTACTGCTAGCCGACGCGATTGGCCTAGGGCTGTTCACCGTTTCCGGTACTGCTACCGCGCTCAACACCGGCGTACCCGCCTACACCGCCTGCCTGATCGGCATGACCGCAGGCATCGGCGGTGGCGCCCTACGCGATCTCCTACTCCGTGAGATACCCCTAGTTTTGCGGCGCGAGATCTACGCGCTCGCCGCGCTGGCCGGAGCCGTCGTAGTTGTCGTCGGAGCCAAAGCGGGCTGGTCAGCGGCTCTAGTCGCGGTAGTAGGAGCGACGATCGTTACCGCTGTCCGGCTGATCGCACTCTGGCGGCAATGGAACGCGCCAGTCGCTAGGGGCCTTGAGAGGTGAACTCTCAGGCGCGTCTCAGCAGCACAGTGAACACTAGCCGCATGCGCATTCTGGTAGTCGACGACGACCGGGCCGTGCGCGAGTCCCTACGGCGGTCGTTGCAGTTCAACGGCTACCAGGTAGACCTCGCCAGCGACGGCCAGCAGGCGTTGGAGGCCGTCCTCGGCACCGGCGGTGACGAGGTCGACCGCCCCGACGCCATGGTGCTCGACGTGATGATGCCCCGGCTCGACGGCCTGGAGGTCTGCAGGCGCCTGCGCGGCGTCGGCGACGACCTGCCCATCCTCGTGCTCACCGCGCGCGACCTGGTCTCCGACCGGGTGGCAGGCCTGGACGCGGGCGCTGACGACTACCTGCCCAAGCCGTTCGCGCTGGAGGAGCTGCTGGCCCGGCTGCGCGCGCTGCTGCGCAGGGCCGCCCACGAGCAGACGACCAGCACCGCGCCCACCCTGGGCTTCGCCGACCTGGAGATGGACCCGGGCACCCGCGAGGTGCGCAGGGGCGAGCGCCAGATCAGCCTCACCCGCACCGAGTTCGCCCTGCTCGAGCTGCTGCTCTCGCACCCGAAGCAGGTGCTCACCCGCGGCCGGATCCTGGAGGAGGTGTGGGGCTACGACTTCCCGACCTCCGGCAACGCGCTCGAGGTCTACGTCGGGTACCTGCGCCGCAAGACCGAGGCGGACGGCGAGCCGCGGCTGATCCACACCGTCCGCGGTGTCGGCTACGTGCTGCGTGAGACCCCACCCTGATGACTGACATCCACGTCGGGGACCGCGCTACCCAGCGTGTGTCCCTGCGCTCCCGCATCACCTTGTTGGCCGCGTTCTGCGTCGGCGGAGCGGTCGCCCTGGTGTCCCTCGGCGCGTACATCACCGTGTACCGGGGCCTCTACACGCAGGTCGACGACAACCTGCACGAGCGCGCCGCCGCGCTGGTCAACAACACCCAGGTCGTGGCCGAGGGCCGCACCGAGATCCCGCGGATCTTCCTGGAGCTCTCGGACATCAAGTTCGACGTGATCGACGAGAGCGGCGCGTCGGCCATCAACCGCCCGGTGATCCGCCCGCCGGTCGGCCCCGAGGAGCTCAAGGTCGCCGCCGGGGCCAAGACCGAGTGGGTCCGCACCGACCAGTCGACGGACGCCCGCGTGCTCGCCGTGCAGTACCCGTTCCTGGACGGCACCGCGCTCGTGCTCGCCCAGCCGCTCGAGTCGACGAAGAGCACGCTGAGCAAGCTCGCGGTGGTTCTTATCGTCATTGGCGGCTCCGGGATCATCGTCGCTGCCTTAGCGGGTACCGCAGTCGCGCGCGGCAGCCTAAGACCGGTGCAGCGCCTTACCGCCGCAGCCGAGCGCGTGACCAGGACCGGTGAACTCAGGCCTATCCCGGTTGCCGGGGACGACGAGCTGTCCCGGCTCACCGACAGCTTCAACACCATGCTCGGCGCGGTCGCGGAAGCCCAAGAACGACAACGCAGGCTCGTGGCCGACGCCGGGCACGAGCTGCGGACGCCACTCACCTCGCTGCGCACCAACCTCGAGCTGATGCTCGCCTCGGAGGCCCCCGGCGCGCCGAACCTGTCCGCGCAGGACCGCGCCGAGATCCAGGACGACCTGCGCGCCCAGCTCGACGAGCTCACCCAGCTCATCGGCGACTTGGTCGAGCTGGCCAGGGAAGACGCCGCGCCCGCGGTGCAGGAGCACGTGGAGCTTGTGGAGGTCGTCGAGCAGGCGCTCGACCGCGCCCGTAGACGCTCCAGCCACGTGCAGTTCGACGTGCGACTACAGCCGTGGCACCTCGTGGGGCACGCCGCCTCGCTCGAACGCGCTGTGCTCAACCTGTTGGACAACGCGGTGAAGTTCAGTCCGCCAGGTGGTGTTGTCCGGGTGGAGTTGACGCCAACGGGTGACGGTTACGCCTTCCTGCAAGTTGCTGACGCGGGCGAGGGAATCAACGACGAGGACCTCCCGCACGTGTTCGACCGGTTCTACCGCTCGGAGGAAGCCCGCACGCTCCCGGGATCCGGTTTGGGCCTGGCGATCGTGAAACAAGCCGCGGAACGGCATGGTGGATCTGTGTTCGCTGGTAGGTCTGCCGACGGCGGCGCGCTAATGGCCATGCGCCTACCCGGCAGGACAGACTGATCCGACTGGGGTAAGACGGCATCGCGGACAAACAGAACCGCTCGTTTGACTGCGTAGAATTGTGTTGTGCTCGCACGTCAGCGTCAGGAACTGATCCTGGAGGAGATCCGGCGCACCGGCGCCGTCCAGGTGCACGCCCTGGTTGCCCGGCTCGGCGTGTCCGACATGACCATCCGCCGGGACCTGGACGTGCTGGCCAAACGCGGCCTCGTGGAGAAGGTCTACGGCGGTGCCACCGCCGCCGTGGGGCCCTCGCGCGAGCCCGGCTTCAAGACCGTCCGCTCGCTGCAGGAGAAGGAAGCCATCTCCGCGCACGCCGCGTCGCTCATCCGCCCCGGTACCGCTATCGGGATCTCCGCGGGCACTACGACGTGGACCTTCGCCAGGTTCTTGGACGAGGTACCCGACCTGACCGTTGTCACCAACTCCATCAAGGTCGCCGACGTGCTGCGCGCCGGGCGGCGGGACTGCACGGTAGTGCTGACTGGCGGCGTGCGGACCGCGACCGACGCGCTCGTTGGCCCTGTCGCGGTGCGAACACTCCGGTCACTGCACCTGGACATGGTCTTCCTCGGCGTGCACGGCATGGCCGAGGGCCCCGGTTTCACCACGCCGAACATCAACGAGAGCGAGACCGACCGCGCGCTGGTCGAAGCGGGGCAGCGGCTGGTGGTCATCGCCGACCACACCAAGTGGGGTGTCGTCGGCATCTCCACGGTGGCCGCGCTGGAGGAGGCGGATGTGCTGATCACCGACGACGGGCTCCCCGAGGACGCCGTCGCCCTGCTGCGCGCCAAGGTCGGCCAGTTGGTCGTCGCCGAGCCGCTGCCAGAGCTCGAGGAATACGTCGAGGCCGAGGTGTGAGGCGCACAGCAGCCCGGCTCGCCGATGGCCGCGAGATCATCTACTTCGACGACACGCCGGGCGCACCGGCCAGGGTCGCCGCGGACACCCGCGACCTGCCGCCCGCCGAGAGCACCTCGCAGATCCGCCGGGACCCGCTCACCGGCGAGTGGGTGGTCATCGCCGCCCACCGACAGACGCGCACCTACAAGCCGCCTGCCGGGTTGTGTCCACTGTGTCCGTCCGTGCCGGACCAGCCGACCGAGGTCCCCGAGGCGAGTTACGACGTGGTCGTCTTCGAGAACCGCTTCCCGTCACTCGCCCAGCACGCGGTCGGGGAGTTCGAGCCGGGACTCGTCCCGCGTGCGCCAGGTGTCGGCCGGTGCGAGGTCGTTTGCTTCACCGACGACCACAACGTGTCGTTCGGCCAACTGAGCCCTGCGCGCGTGCGCACGATCGTCGACGTGTGGGCTGACCGAACAGCAGCACTGTCAGCACTACCTGGTGTCGAACAGGTCTTCCCGTTCGAGAACCGCGGCGACGAGATCGGCGTGACCCTGAGCCACCCGCACGGGCAGATCTACGGCTACCCGTTCGTGACACCCCGCACGGAGAAAATGCTGGCTGTCGCCCAAGCGCGCGGCGGGCCAATACTCGGCGACGTTCTCGCGCACGAACAGGCGGACGGCAGCAGGATCGTCGCGTCCTCCGAGCACTGGACCGCCTACGTGCCCGCCGCCGCGCGTTGGCCCATAGAGGTGTACCTCGTGCCTCACCGGCATGTCCCCGACCTGCCCGCGCTCACCTCAGCCGAACGCGACGACTTCGCGAGCCTCTATCTGACAGTGCTTGGCAAGCTGGACGGTCTCTACGACCGAGAACTGCCTTACATCGCCGCGTGGCACCAGGCCCCGGTCAGCGTCGGCCGCGAGTTCGCGTGGCTGCACCTAGAGGTCTTCTCTACGCTGCGAACAGCGGACAAGCTGAAGTACCTGGCGGGTTCTGAGTCCGGCATGGCGGTCTGGATCAACGACGTCACGCCCGAGGACCAAGCGGCCCGACTCCGCGCCGCGCCCACCCGCTACGGCGGCTGAGCCGGAAACACGGGTTCCGCACAGGACTGTCTCAGGTGCTTCTCAGTCACGACGGCCAAGGTGGTTCACATGACCGAGAACAACCCCGACGAGCAGGCCGGACAGATCAGTCCCTGGTCAGCGCAGGCCGCCACCGGCGCCGCGCAGCCGTCGGGTGACCGGACACCGAGTGGGGAACAGGGCCCCACCCGGGCGGAGGCCGGTACCCCGGCGCGCGGGGAGCAGGGCCCCACCGCGCTGGGTACTGGCACCTCCGACCAGACCGCTGGCGGCACCGAGCCGCCAGCGGCCGAACACCACTGGGGTCGGCCGCAGGCCACCCCGCACCAGCTCGCGGAACCGGGTTCCGCTCAGGAGGAGACCGGCATCCCGGCGCAAGGGGAGCAGGGCCCCGCCGCGCCGGGTGCCGGTACTTCTGGACAGACGTCGTCGGAGGTCGCCGGGGCACCGGTGGCCGGGCAGTGGGCGGCGCACCAAGCCGCGGAGCAGGGATCCGCTCGGGTGGAGGCCGGTACCCCGGCGCGTGGGGAGCAGGGCCCCACCGCGCCGGGTACCGGTACCGCCGAGCAGGTCCCGTCGTCCGCGCAGCAGCAGTGGGAGACGGGCGCGGCGCAGTGGCCCGCGGACCAGCGTGGCGGGTGGCAGCCCGCGGGCGCGCGGTCCGAGTGGTCCGCGCCGCAGCAGCCCGGCGCGCAGTCGGGTTCGTGGCAGGCCCAGCCCCAGGCAGGCGCGACCCAGCAGGCCGAGTGGCCAGCCGGTGCCGCGCAGCAGCAGTACAACTGGCCCCCGAGTGGGCCGCACCAGGGCACCCAGCAGTACCCGCAGCCGCGTCGGGAGCCGCGGCGGATCGGGTTCGTGGTCGGGGTGGCGGTGCTCGCGCTGGTCGTCGGGGGTGGCGCGGGTGTCGCGGGCGGGTTGATCGCGTCGGACGCGCGGTCGCCGGTGCAGAACGCGCTGGAGGCCGCGCCGCCCGCCAAGCAGACCGCGGCCCCGGCGGGCTCGGTCGAGTCGGTGGCGCAGAAGGTGCTGCCGACCGTGGTGCAGCTGCAGGTGCGCGGCCGGTCCTCCGCAGGGGAGGGGTCCGGCTTCGTGATCAGCAGCGACGGCTACATCGTGACCAACAACCACGTGATCGAGGGCGCCGCCGCCGGTGGGCAGATCCAGGCCGTGTTCCAGGACGGCCGCACCGCGACGGCCACCATCGTCGGCCGCGACCCGACATCGGACGTGGCCGTGGTCAAGGCGCAGGGCGTCGACAACCTCCAGGTGAGCGAGCTCGGCCGCTCCGACGACCTGCGGGTCGGGCAGGCGGTGGTGGCCATCGGCTCGCCGTTCGAGCTGTCCGGCACGGTCACCTCGGGCATCGTCAGCTCGCTGCACCGGCCGACCCGCGCAGGCGGTGAGGGCGGCAGCCAGGCCACGGTCATGGACGCCATCCAGACCGACGCCGCCATCAACCCGGGCAACTCCGGCGGTCCGCTGGTCAACATGCAGGGCCAGGTCATCGGCATCAACTCGGCCATCTACAGCCCGCAGAGCAGCGCGTCGGGCAGCGGCGGCTCGGTCGGCATCGGCTTCGCCATCCCGATCGACCAGGCCCGCCGCACCGCCGACGAGATCGTCAAGACCGGCAAGGCCACCCAGACCGTGCTCGGAGTCTCGGTGCGCGACGCCGACGACGGTGGGGCGCTCATCGCCGAGGTCGTCTCCGGCGGCGCGGGCGAGCAGGCGGGACTCAAGCCGGGCGACGTCGTCACCAAGCTCAACGACCGCCGCATCGACACCGCCGACGCGTTGGTGGCCGCGGTCCGCTCGCAGGCACCCGGCGACAAGGTCACCCTGACCCTCGCAGGCGACAAGACCAGCCAGGCCACCCTGGGCGGCCAACCCGTGGAGACCGGATGACCGCCCCAGCCTGGGTGCCCACTCGCCCGAGACCACCGTTCTGATCCGCCCCATCGAGTAACCCCACAACGCTCGGGCGCCCGCGCCCGAGACCAACCACCCCGACACCGTGGTCCGGTCCGCCGTCGCTCCAGCAGCGTCGGGCGGGCCGGATCCGGCGTCCGGTCCGGCAGGGCGGCCGGACCTCGTCGGTCGGGGGTTCTGGGGCAGATCCGTCGTCCAGACGTCGACCGACCCCTGAGTCGCTCGGGCGCCCGCGCCCGAGACCAACTCCGGTTCGTTGCCCCCGAACCGGACCGGGCTTCTCCTTCAGGAGCCCAACGCCAAGCCGCACGCGGATGGAGACCCCTCACCACCCGCGTGCGGCTTCCGGCATTCCTGGGCCCGTTCACGGCCGGGCTGGGACCTAGCGCGCCTTGTGCGGACAGCGGCCGCGTTGATCGCGATCGGGTACGGCGCACATCGGGTCGGCCAGCAACGTCGACCCTGCGGCCCATCGCCCAGCCCTCGGTCACAGGTCAGGCCACGTGGTCCTCCAGCGTCGTCCGGGGTGAGGGCGGGTGGTGGCACCCCGTCTTGCACCACCAGGGTCGAGGGCTATTGCTGTGGCCCGCCGGTGTTCGGGCATAGGTAGTTCGCGCTATCGAGATTACTTTTCGTGTTTGCCGCGGGACTGTTTGTTGATCGGGGCGGAGTTGTCAGTGGAAAGGAGATCTTTGAATTCAGTGAATTCGGTTCCGGGGCTTAGGGGGTGCCGCGCGGACGCGCGGGGTGGATGCACGGGACTGGTAGCGTTCCCAGTTCCGGTCGCGCTCCCGGGGTCTGTCCACTCGAGCCTGCCGCCGGTGTTGTCGCAGGCGGACGCGCTGTCTCTCCGTGGTCGGTTTGGTCACCAGCTGTAGTGGACGGTCGGCCGAGGGGTATGCTCCCGATGCTCCATCCGCCCCCGTCCGATCACCCGGGGTGGGCGCGCAAGGGCGTAGCGCGATTGCGTGGTGCACTTTGCTTGGTGACAGCGGCACAATTGGTTCCAAGAAAGCGGCAGGATCTCCAATTGTGATCTAGTAGCAGGCGATCTACCGCGACACGGCGGGGTCGCAGGCGTGACAATGGGGCTATGGCGTCGACGCTGCGCAGGTTCCGGGACTCGCTGAGCGGTCCCGTGCGGTTGCCGTTAGGCCTGCTGGCCGCCGTGGTCTGCGTCGGGGTGGCCGTGCTGCAGGCGACAGTGCTGACCGTGCGCACCGAGGGGTTGTCCGGCACGCACGCGTTCCTGGTCCACTGGGCACACCCGGCGGTGTGGGTGGTGCTGGGCATGGTGTGCCTGGAGTACGCGGTGCGCGCCGAGCGGATCGTGCTCAACCGGACCGCCATGGTCGCCGTGGGCCTGTACCTGGCGTTCCTGCTCTCGGTGAGCTTCGCCTAGTTCTTACCTTTCGCTGACGGTCCCTGACGCACGGCGCCCCGGTCGGCGACCATGGGGGCGTGCAACCAGCGCAGATGGCCACCGGGCGGGTGCTCGTGGTGGACGACGACGTGACCGTGTCCGACGTGGTGCGCAGGTACCTGGAACGCGACGGCCACCACGTGGTGCTCGCCGGGACCGGTGAGGACGCGCTGCGCCTGGTCGACGCCGACCGGCCCGACCTGGTCGTGCTCGACCTGATGCTCCCCGGCATCGACGGCGTCGAGGTGTGCAGGCGGCTGCGCGGCGCCATCCCGGTGATCATGCTGACCGCGCTCGGCGAGGAGGAGAACCGGATCGCGGGCCTGCGACTGGGCGCTGACGACTACGTGACCAAGCCGTTCAGCCCGCGCGAGCTCGCCCTGCGCGTCCAGTCCGTGCTGCGCCGGGCCGCGCCCCGCCCGACCGCGCGGGAGCTGCACGACGGCGACCTGCGGCTCGACGGCACGGCGCGCACCGCCACCCTCGCGGGCGTCGAGCTGGCGCTGACCGGGCGCGAGTTCGACCTGCTCGAGTTCCTCATGTCCCACCCGGGGGAGGCCTTCACCCGCGCCGAGCTGCTGGCCAGGGTCTGGGGCTGGGACTTCGGCGACCAGTCCACTGTGACCGTCCACGTGCGACGGCTCAGGGAGAAGGTGGAGCGGGTCCCGGCCGCGCCGAGCCGGATCAGCACCGTCTGGGGCGTCGGCTACCGCTACGACGGGGTCGACCGGTGATCCACCCCGATGAGACGTTCTGGCAGATGGCGGCCCAGCTGCTGCGCATCCTGCCGCTGGCGCTCGGCCTGGTGCTACCGGTCGTCCTGCTCGGCGCGCTGCTGCTGCACTGGCTGCGCGACCGGGCCCTGGCCACCAGCATGACCGTCCTCGTGCTGGTGCCCGTGGTCGCGCTCGTCGGCGGCCTGGTCGGCATCAGCGGGTTCGTGTTCACCGACACGCTGACCACGACCCTGCTGGTGAGCCTGCTGGTCGCGGTGGTGACGGTGCCGGTCGCGGTCCTGCTCGGCCGCCGCACCGCCGCGCTCGGGCTGTGGGAGCGGGAGGCCAGGAGCCGCGAACGCGCGGTCGAGGCGTCCCGGCGGGAACTGGTCGCGTGGATCAGCCACGACCTGCGCACCCCGCTGGCCGGGATCCAGGCCATGGCCGAGGCGCTGGCCGACGGCGTGGTGTCCTCGCCACCGGAGGTCGCCGGGTACGCCGCCCGGATCGACGCCGAGACCCGCAGGCTCTCGGCCATGGTCGACGACCTGTTCGAGTTGTCCAGGATCACCGCGGGCGCGCTCAGCCTGACCATGACCGAGGTGCCGCTGCACGACGTCGTCAGCGACACCCTCGCCGCCCAGGGGCCGGTCGCCGAGCGCAAGCGGGTCCGGGTGCTCGCCGAGGCGACCGAGTGGCCGGTGGTGCTCGGCAGCGACCCGGAGCTGGCCAGGGTGGTCGGCAACCTGGTCGCCAACGCCATCCGGCACACCCCGCCGGACGGCACCGTGGCGGTGCAGGTCGGCGTGCACGGCGGGTCGGCCGTCCTCGCGGTCACCGACGGCTGCGGCGGCATCCCGGCCGCCGACCTCCCGCGCCTGTTCGACGTCGCCTTCCGCGGGGCTCCCGCCAGGACCCCGGCACCGACCTCGGGCGCGGGCCTCGGTCTGGCCATCGCGAAGGGACTCGTGGAGGCGCACAGTGGCCGGATCTCGGCCCGCAACGAGGGCCCCGGCTGCTGCTTCGAGGTCCGGTTGCCACTGGCCGCGCGCTGAGGGCCGCAGCGGTGGTGAACAGTCGTCGTCGAGGCCAGACCTCCAGCGGCTCCACCGCGTTGATCCGACTACGGTGGCACACATGGAACGCAGCGCGCAGCGGCTTGGCCGGGCTCTGATCGTGATCGTCGACGACCGCGTGGCCCACGGCGAGCACGACGACACCGTCGGCCCCCTGGTGACCGAGCTCCTCGAGGAAGCAGGCTTCATCGTCGACGGCGTGGTCACCGTCGAGGGCGAGACCGTGGCGATCCGCAACGCGCTCAACACCGCCGTCATCGGCGGCGCCGACCTGGTGGTCACCGTCGGCGGCACCGGCGTCTCCCCCCGCGACGTCACCCCCGACGCCACCCAGGGCGTGCTCGACCGCCCGATCCCCGGCATCGCCGAGGCCCTGCGCTCGTCCGGCCTCGCCGCGGGCGCCGTCGACGCGGGCGTCTCCCGCGGCTTGGTCGGTGTCTCCGGCAGCACCCTGGTGGTGAACCTCGCAGGCTCACGGAGCGCCGTCCGCGACGGCATGGCGACCCTGTCGGCCCTCGTCCCCTACGTGATCGGCGAGCTCTCCGGTCTCGACACCAACTAGGACGTCAGTGCCGACACCCCCCACCCCACCCCCACCCGCGACGCCACCCCCCAAGCGCCGCCGCCCCACCCTGGACGAAATCTTCGGCGACGTCCTCCCCGACACCACCGCCGACGAACGCGACCCCACCCCACCCCCACCAGAAGACTGGTACCTCCACAACCGCCCACCCCACCACGGCGGCTGAGCCGCATGGGCCCGCATGAGAGCTGAAATCGCTCTCGGCCGATGCAATACGGCGTAGTGCTGCGGCGAAGGCGGCGCGGCTGTGCCAGACAGCCTCACGACACCCGGTGCCAAGCAGGTCTCCGTGGCTGGCATCCCCGTGGCGGGCGAGCAGGTCCCAAGAGGTTCGTGGTCCGCCGCCTGCGTGAGGCGTCGTGACGAGGCGGTGTCCGCGCGTTGCTCGGGAGACGGGCAGGCGTGGTCAGTGGCCCCAGAAGTAGGCCGGTGGCCCCTGTGGTGAGTGAGCACGTCGGGGGAGCGGTGGGCCGATTCTTGGGCGGTTGATTCTCTTGGTGCTTGAGCCTCCTTCAGGGGCAAGACCGGCGGTGCGGTCTGGGGCTGGTGAACGCTGGTAGGTCGCGGTGGCGCGCTGCGGTGGGTGGGCGCAGCGCGCTCGCGCGGGGTGGTCAGCGGGTTTGCTGCTGGCGGAGCAGGTCGCGGATCTCGGTGAGGAGTTCGACGTCGGTGGGCTCGGCGGGGCCGGGCTCCTCGCCACGCTTGCGGCGCTCCTGGATGTGCTTGACCGGGAGCACGATCACGAAGTAGACGATCGCGGCCACGATCAGGAAGTTGATCGCGGCGTTGATCACGGCGCCGAAGTCGAGGAAGGTGGACGGGTTGCCGCCGATGATCCGGAAGCCGAGGCCCTCGGCCGCCTTCGTCCCGCCAGCCGAGTTGATCAACGGCTTGATCAGGCCGTCGGTGAACGAGGTGACGATGGTGGTGAAGGCGGCGCCGATGATGACGGCGACCGAGAGGTCGATGACGTTCCCGCGCATCAGGAAGTCCTTGAAGCCCTTGAACACCGCTGCGCTCCGATTTCTGTGGTGGACGGTGCGTCACCGTCCGGGGGCGATGGCTACCGGAGCGTAACCGCAACCGGATCGCGCAACGCCGCCGCGGCCACCTCCGCGGCCTCGGACCTGGGTAAGGCGAGTAGCACGAGCGCCCCTGCGTCGGACGGCCGCACCGTCAGCACCGCGGCGTCCCTGGCCAGCACGACCCGCTCGCTGGTGATCACGTCGACCAGCACCCCCGGGTACAGCAGGTCCGCCACGCCGTCGTCGGACAGCCGCACCGGCACCGCCGCGCCGTCCGGGCCCACCGTCGCCGCCAGGTTGTCCGCCCCGACGAGCCGGACCTGCGTGATCGCCTCACCCTCGCCGATGGCTCCTGCGGGCACCCGGGCCACGGCCTGACCCGGATCGGACAGCGCCGCGGGTGGTCGGAGGTCCGGTGGCGCCCGCACGACCTTCACGTCCGGGGCCGCCAGCGCGACGCCCGGGGCGAGTGGCCGCGCCGCGACGAGGACCGGCACCGAGGTGTCGGTCGGGGACGGTCGGATGGCGAGCGCGACAGCGGCGAGCACCAGCGCCCCGGCGAGCGCCCTGCGCGCGGTCAACGGGTGTGGCATGCGTGCCCTGGTCATGTGTTCCTCCTGGTCAGACGGGGTCCGACCACCACGCTAGGAGGAAGTCACGGCAGCACGAAAGCCCGGGACGTGTCCTGTGGACAGTCCCGGGCCTTGTGGATAACTCAGGAGGCCTTGGCCGCCGTGCTGTCCGACTTGGCGGCGGGCTTCGAGCCGCTCGACGTGTCCGACTTCGACTCGGTCTTGGCGGTCGACTCGGTCTTGGTCGACTCGGACTTCGCCGCGGTCTCGGTCTTCGCGGCCGGGGCGGTCGACCCGCTCGACGACCCGGACCGGCTGTCGTTGCGGTAGAAGCCGCTGCCCTTGAAGACGACCCCGACCGACCCGTAGAGCTTGCGCAGTCGTCCGGTGCACTCCGGGCACTCGGACAGCGCGGCGTCGGTGAACGACTGCACCGCCTCGAAGCGGTGCTCGCATGCCGTACAGGCGTACTGGTACGTGGGCACGGACTGGGCTCCTCGTCGCATCTGGCACTCGGTCAGCAAGAGTGCCAACCGATTCTGGGGTAACGCGTGCGTGCGGCGCAAATGTTCCCGTTCAAGGTCACACGCGGTCGCCGCCGGTCAGCGCAACCGCAGCAGCCCACGACCCGGCGTCAACACTCCGGTGACGGTCACGTCGTGCGGTTCTGACGGCAGTCGGTCGAACAACTCCGGATCGCGCACCACCGCGACCAACGGCGTACCGGGGGCCGTGAGAGACAGCGACCGGTCGTAGTACCCCGCCCCACGCCCGAGACGGGTGCCGTCGCGGTCTACGGCGAGCGCGGGCACCAGCACCACGTCCGCGATCCGCAGCGCGGTCTCCCCCAACCGTTCCCCTATGGGCTGCAGCAGCCCGAAGGGACCCGGGCGCAGGTACTCCCGCCCGTCGTACCAACCCCAGTCCAGCGGTCCCGCCCCGGACACGATCGGTAGCAGTATCCGCACCCCGTGGTCGGCAACCTCATCGAGCATCTGCACCGAACCCGGCTCGGACCCGATCGGCACGTACGCGCACAACGTCTGGCCGCGACCGACCACCCTGCCGCTGGTCAGCAGCGTGGTCAGCTGCATCGCCTCCGCGAACCGGACGCTCGCGGGCACCCGGCGCCGCTCGGCGAGCAGCGCCCGGCGCCACTGGTCCTTGGTCCACGCGCGCGTCGCGTCGAGATCATTACCGGGCCCGGCCACATGACGAGGTTAGGCTGCATGTCCATGAGCGCGTCGACCGCATTCACCGCCGCCATCGTGCCCGCGGCGGGGTTGGGCACCAGGTTCCTGCCCACGACCAAGGCCGTCCCCAAGGAGTTGCTGCCGGTGGTGGACACCCCCGGCATCGAGTACGTCGCCAAGGAGGCCGCCGAGGCGGGAGCGACCCGGCTGATCATCGTCACCTCGCCGGGCAAGGAGTCTGTCGCCCAGTACTTCCAGCCTCGTCCTGAGCTGGAGAAGACCCTTGAGGATCGAGGTAAGACAGAGCTGCTGGAGAAGATCCGCCGTGCTCCCAACCTGATCGCGGTAGAGACCGCCATCCAGGAGCAGGCACTCGGCCTCGGTCACGCCGTCGGCTGCGCGGAGCCCAACCTCCGCCCCGAGGACGAGGCCGTCGCGGTGCTGCTGCCGGACGACTTGGTGCTACCGACCGGCGTCCTGGCCCGCATGGCCAAGGTTCGCGAAGAGAAGGGCGGCACAGTCCTGTGCGCCTTCGACATCCCGCGCGAAGAGATCTCCGCTTACGGTGTCTTCGACGTTGAGGCCACCGACGACGATGACGTCAAGAAGGTCAACGGGATGGTCGAGAAGCCCCCGGCCGCCGAGGCGCCTTCGACCTTCGCCGCGGCGGGTCGCTACTTGCTCGATCGGGCGATCTTCGACGCGCTCAAGCGGATCACCCCGGGCGCGGGTGGCGAGCTCCAGCTCACCGACGCGATCGCGCTGTTGATCTCCGAGGGACACCCGGTGCACGTCGTCGTCCACCGGGGCGGACGGCATGACCTGGGCAATCCCGGCGGGTTCCTGCGCGCCGCCGTGGACTTCGCCCTCGAGCACCCGGAGTATGGGCCTGGCTTGCGCGCGTGGCTGCGCGATCGCGTCGGCTCCGAGTAGACGGCAACAGCGGACGGAACCAAGGTAAACCGGATGAGGTCAGTCGACGAGCAACTCGCCAGGGCGCTGGCGGCCGCGGTCCGGCCCGCACCCGTGCGGGTCGCCATCTCCGAGGCGCAGGGGCTGCTCTGCGCCGAGGAGGTCGTGGCCGAGCGCGCCCTCCCCGGGTTCGACCAAGCCGCCGTTGACGGGTACGCGGTGCGCAGCGTCGACACCCAGGCGGCGGGAACCGAGCCGGTAGTGCTGCCGGTCGTCGGTGAGATCGCATCCGGGTCGAGGCAACCCCGAAGGCTCCAACCAGGGCAGGCGGTGCGCGTGGCGACAGGCGCGCCGCTTCCCACCCTGGCCGACGCCGTGGTGCCAAACAACTACACCGACGGCCACCACGCCAGGGTCACCATCAACCAGCCCGTGCCCTCGGCCGCATACGTGCGACGGACCGGTGAGGACGTGCAGACCGGTGACGTTGCCGTGCGGCGTGGCTCTGTCATCGGCTCGGCGCAGGTAGGCCTACTTGCCGCGGTAGGCCGTTCCAAGGTCTTGGTCTACCCGAGGCCGCGGGTGTCGGTCATCTCCCTTGGCGATGAGCTCGTCGACATCGACCGCACCCCCGGTCAAGGCCAGGTCTATGACGTCAACTCCTACGCACTCGCCGCTGCCGGGCGGGACGCGGGCGCGGACGTGATCCGAGTCGGCATCGTCTCCACCGACACCAGGCGGTTGCGCGAGACCGTGGAGAGCAGGCTCCTGCTGTCCGAGATCGTGGTCATCGCCGGTGGCGCGGGCGGCGACCTCTCGCACGAAGTCCGGTCCGCACTGCGCGAACTCGGCGAGATAGACCTGACCAGGGTCGCTATGCACCCCGGTTCCGTGCAGGGCTTCGGCAGGCTCGGCCCCGACGCGGTCCCGACCTTCTTGCTGCCAGGTAACCCGATGAGCGCTCTAGTCGTGTTCGAGGTGATGGTTCGCCCGCTCATCCGCGCCGCACAGGGCAAACGCAACCCCCACCGCCGAGTGGTGCAGGCGAGGCTCTTGTCGCCGATCACGTCGACCAAGTCGCGGCGCGGGTACCTGCGCGGCCAACTCCTGCGCGATGAGGGCAACGGCGAGTACATGGTGCAGCCGTTGGGCCTGTCTGGCTCGCACTTGCTCGCCTCGCTCGCTGAGGCCAACTGCCTGATCCTGGTCGACGAGGACACCACCGAGGTCTCCGTCGGCGAGGGGGTCCAGGTTCTGTTCCTCGCCCAGCGTGGCTAGCCCGTACGCGGTCGGCCGCCATCCCGGGTGGCCCGCCCGCCTGGGGCCCTTGCACGTGCCCGCGGGCGTCGTCGAGCTCCGGGTGCCGAGGATCACCGACGGGCGCGCGTGGAGCCGGATCAGGTTGCGCGATCAGGCCTACCTCGAGCAGTGGGAGCCAACCGTTCCCGGTACGTGGGCGGAGCGGAACGCACCCGGCGCGTGGTTCGCGCAGTGGTCCACCTTGCGTGCACTGGGGAAACGCGGCATGTCGCTGCCGTTCGTCATCACCGTCGACGGGCAGTTCGCGGGTCAGGTGACTGTGGGCAACGTCATCCGCGGGTCGTTGTGCTCGGCGTGGGTCGGTTACTGGGTCGCGGCGGACATCGTGGGGGGAGGCGTCGCGACCGCGGCGGCGGCTCTAGTCGTCGACCACTGCTTCACCACCGCGGGCCTGCACCGCGTCGAGGCGACGGTGCGACCGGAGAACGCGGCGAGCCTCCGGGTGCTGGCCAAGCTCGGTTTCCGGTACGAGGGCCTGTTCCGCAGGTACCTCGACGTCGCGGGCGCCTGGCGCGATCACCAGTGCCTCGCGCTGACCACAGAGGACACTCCGACCGGCCTGGTACCGCTGCTGGTCGCGGCCGGGAAAGCCCGCTCCGCGTAAGTGGATTCACGTTTTCGCGCGCAAAGTTTGATCACGGCCGTTACGGGGAACGGTCCACAAGCGAACTACCCGATCGGGTGGGCGTGGACCTCTGGGGTCGGCGCGCCTCCGCCACGGGTGTGACTGTTGTGACTAACGTGGCGAACGCCGGAGCACTAGCGAGGGGGAGGTGACGGGACATGCCGAGCTCGTTGATCGTGGTCGGACTGGTGGTGGCGTGGCTCGTCGTGCTGGTCCCGATGGTCGTGCGCAAGCGCCAGGAGATCGCCAGGACCACCGACACCGCCCTCGCCGCGCGCGTGGTGCGCGCCGGGTCGCACAGCGCTGACGCCCCCGAGGACGAGGTCGCCGCGGACGAGTCCGTCGACGACGACCCGCACGACACCCTCGACACCCTGGACGAGTTCGACGTCGACCCCGAGGACGAGCAGGCCGAGCCCCGCCGCTACCGGCCGGGCCGCGGCGGCTACGACCCCGAGGCCGCCGCCCGCGCCGCCCGTGCGAAGTACGGCTTCCGCCAGCGCATCGTGCTCCTGATGCTGCTCGCCGCGATCGCCACCGGCGCCGTGGCCGGTCTCGTCGAGCCCCTGTTCTGGTGGCTGCACGGCGTCGTCGACCTGACCCTCGTCGCCTACCTGAGCTACCTGCGCAGGCAGGTCCGGATCGAGCAGGAGATCCGCGAACGCCGCGCCGCCCGGATGAGCAACGCCCCCCGCCGCTCCCACGCCCGCCCCGCCGAGGACCACGACCACGTGACCACCATCCCCACCCGCTCGATCCACCCCGGCGCCGTCGTCGTCGAACTCGACGACGAAGACCCCTGGTTCGACGAACTCGGCGAACCCGCACACCACACCTACCGCCGAGCCGTCGGTGAGTAGCCCCCCGGTGCGCGGACCCGTGCTCGCACCCTGCTAAGCTCTGCGAGCACGAACAAGGGGCTGTAGCGCAGTTGGTAGCGCGTCTCGTTCGCATCGAGAAGGTCCGGGGTTCGATTCCCCGCAGCTCCACGCATAGGCAGCTCATGCTCATTGAGAGCATGAGCTGTTTGCGTTTCGCGTTGTATCTAGGGGGCGACCCCCCAGACCCCCACGGTGCGGTCGGCGCCGGAACCAGCGGGGTTCGCTCGACCTTCGGTCATCGCATCAAAGTATGTAACTAATAGGGCTGTCGCCCACGGTGCGATGGTGGGTAGTGCGCGGAGCGCGCGGGGGCGCGTAGTGCGAGGGACGAGCACGTAGCGGGGTCGCTGGCCTGGCAGATGGAACTCTGGGGGCTCGCTCGGCCTTCGGCCGTCGCATTGGGGTGCCGACTAGGTGAACTCGCTTGGCCTTTGGCCGTGCATTGTGGTGCCAGAGTGGCGAGGGCCTGGTGGGGTGAGAACTCGCTTGGCCTTGGCCGTCGCATTGGGTGGGGGTCGGTGGGGTGGGGGGTGGACAAGGGTGGGGTGGGGGGTCAGGGTGGGGGGAGGACGATCTTGGTGAGGTGTGGTGGAGGGGACCTGGATTCCGCGGGGGGCGGGGGCTCGGGGGCGTCGGCGGGTTGATGCCTCGGTGGTCATGGGGGTGGTGTTCGGGCTGCCGGGGTTTGTGAGCAGCCTGGTCGTCGTGGGGCTTGTGGCGGGGTTGATCTGGGCCACGGGCTGGGTGGTGTGGGTCGTGGTGGGCGTGTGGGTGTTGTCGGGGGCGGTGACGTTCGTGCCCTCGGTGGAGTCGTTGCTGGCGAGGCTGATGTTCGACATGCGGCCGCCGACGACGGTGGAGCTGTCGAAGCTGCGGCCGTTGTGGCAGTCGGTGTGTGTGGCGGCCCAGGTCGACAGTTCGCGGTACACGCTGTGGGTTGAGCAGTCCAAGGAGTTGAACGCGTTCGCGGCCGGGGGGCGGACGCTCGCGGTGACGCGGCGGGCGTTGGAGCTACCGCCGAGGGCGTTGGAGGCGATCCTGGCGCACGAACTCGGTCACCACCTCGCTGGCCACTCCCGGGCGTCGCTGCTGGCCTGGTGGTACGAACTGCCCGCGCAGGGGGCGATCTGGCTGGTCACCACGGCCATGCGGGTCGTGCTCGCGGTCGGCAAGGCGGTGTCCCGGTTCGGGGCCGCGGCCGCCGCGCTCGCGGTGGCGCTGCTCTCGCTCGTCCTGCTCGCCGGGCTGATCGCGCTGAACCCGTGGTTGTTGCTGATGCCGCTGCTCAGCCCGCTGCTCGCCTGGTCGCGGCGGCTGGGGGAGTACCGCGCCGACGCCACCGCCGCCGGGTTCGGCTACGGGCCCGACCTGGTGAACGTGCTGTCCGGCTGGTTGGCGGCCGAGCACGCCGTGCGGCGCCCGCTGCGGGTCCGCGCACTGGCCAGCCACCCGGCGACCGCGGACCGGATCAGGCGATTGCGAGCGGGCCGGTGAGCTGCTCCATTAGGGTGACGCCATGGGGGTTGCGCGCCGAGTGCCGCTCGCGGCGACGGCAGTCGCGGCTGGACTGGTCCTGATTGCTGTCGCTTGCTGGTTCAACGGACGAGGGTTAGGAGTCGATAGCTCTGTCTATCGTGCGGGCGCGTTGACGCTCCTGCATGGCGACTCGCTCTACGCGCCTCTTACGACAGGCGAGTGGTGGGCACCGTCGCTGCCATTCACTTACCCGCCGATCGCCGGGCTGCTGTTCTTGCCTTTGACGATGGTGCCTTCCCAGTTGGGCTGGGGTGTCCTGGCAGCTCTATCCGCGCTCGCGCTGGGTTTCGTCCTGCACGAGAGCCTCCCGCAACGCGCGCGGACAGGCTGGCGCTTCGGTGCCCTCTTGCTGGCAACCCTGGCTCTAGAGCCGGTGTGGCGGACCCTAGGGCTAGGGCAGGTCAACTTGCTGCTCGTGGCGATGGTCATGGCAGACGTCCTGCTGCTGCGGGGCCGTAAGGGGTCCGGAGTCCTCATCGGCATCGCGGCGGCGGTCAAGCTCACCCCGCTCATCTTCATCGCGCATCTCGCGTTGACCCGGCGCTGGGCGGACGCAGCGCGCGCGACGGCGACGTTTCTCGCGCTCAACCTCGCGGCGGCAGTAGTCCTACCGCTCGACACCCTCTGGTTCTGGACCAAGGCCCTTATCGACGGCAACGACGCGACGACGAACTCGTGGATCGGCAACCAGTCGCTCAACGGGATCTTCCAGCGACTCACCGGCGAAGACAGGGGCGCGCTGTTCCTGTACGCGACCACGGCGGTCATTGCCGTCGGTCTAGCGGCAGTGGTGGTTCGTCGCCTCTATCGTCAAGGGGATGACCTCGGTGCGTTGCTGGTGACCGCAGTGACCGGCCTGCTCGTCAGCCCTGTGTCTTGGACTCACCACTGGGTGTGGGTCGTACCGCTGGTTGGCTACCTCGTCGCGAAGAGCAACGTGGTGGGGCTGCTCGCGATCGGCATCGTCTTTACCGGGTGGCAGTTCAGGATGGTGCCGAGTGGCGCTAAGAGCGAGCTGAGCTGGAACGCGGCGGATGTGCTGCTCGGCAACTCTTATCTCCTAGCGGCGTTGGTAGCCGCGCCCATCGTGATCCTGTTGGCTGGTGTCGACCCGGCTCTGCGTGGCCGGTCGGTCCGTGCTGAGGTAGTGCCAGGCGAGAGTCGAGGAGTTGGTTGACGTGGCTGAGTTGGCGGTTGATGTCGCTGTCGTCGGGCTTGGACCCGGCGGAGAGGCCGTGGCCAGCCGACTCGCCACGGCAGGGCTATCGGTGGTGGGCATCGAGTCCCGGTTGGTCGGCGGCGAGTGCCCGTACTACGCGTGTGTGCCGACCAAGGGCATGATCCGCGCCGCCGACGTGCTCGCCGAGGCTCGTCGGGTGCCGGAGTTCGCAGGCACCGCGCAGGTGGTCCCGGACTGGGGCAAGGTCGCCGCCCGGGTGCGCGACGAGATCACCACCGACTGGAACGACCAGGCCGCCGTCGACCGGCTGGTCGGCGCGGGCGTCCAGGTCCTGCGCGGCCGGGCCAGGATCACCGGACCGGGCGTCCTCGTTGTGGGTGACCAGGTCATCCGGGCCAGCCGCGGCATCGTCCTCAACCCGGGCACCGACCCGGCCGTGCCCCCGGTGCCCGGCCTGGCCGACACCCCGCTGTGGACGAACCGGGAGGCCGTCAGCGCGACCGCCGTGCCCGAGTCGCTCGTCGTGATCGGCGGCGGCCCGGTCGGGTGTGAGTTCGCGCAGGTGTTCGCCCGGTTCGGGGCCGAGGTGACCCTCCTGCAGTCCAACGACCGGCTGCTCCCGCTCGACGAGCCCGAGGCGAGCGCGCTGCTGGCGGAGCGGTTCGCCGCCGAGGGCATCCAGGTGCGGACCGGGGCCAAGATCACCTCGGTCCGGCACGACGGCCAGCGCTTCACCGTCGAACTCGACGGCGCCGACCCGATCAGCGCCGCACAGGTGCTCGTCGCCGCCGGTCGCAAGTCCGACCTGGCTGACCTGGGCGTCGGTTCCTACGGGCTGGACGAGTCGGCCCGCGGCGTCGCGGTCGACGAGCACATGCGTGCCGCTGACGGGCTGTGGGCCATCGGTGACATCACCGGCAAGGGCGCCTTCACGCACATGTCCATGTACCAGGCAGCGATCGCGGCCGCGGACATCCTCGGTGAGGAAGCCCCTGGAGCCGAGTACCACGCGGTTCCCAGGGTTACCTTTACTGACCCCGAAATCGGCTCGGTAGGCCTGACTGAGGCTGGCGCGCGCGCCGCCGGGATCAACGTCCGCGTCGGTATCACCCAGTTGTCCTCGTCGACCCGAGGGTTCTTGCACAAGGCCGAAGGGCTCATCAAGCTGATCGAGGATGCCGACACGGGAGTGCTCGTTGGCGCTACCTCGGCAGGTCCGACCGGCGGCGAGGTACTGGGCGCGTTGGTTCTCGCTGTGCACGCGCGCGTGCCGGTCGACCAGCTCCGTCGCATGATCTACGCGTACCCGACCTTCCACCGGGCCATCGAGTCGGCGCTGGCCGACCTGCGCGCCTAGCGTGCTCGCCGACGTACTGCCGTACCTGGTCTGCCCGCACTGCGGCGACGACCTCGAGTTGTCCGGCACCTCCCTGCATTGCCCTAACCGGCACACTTTCGACGTTGCGAGACAGGGCTATGTCAGCCTGCTGCGCGCGCCGACGAGCTTCACCGGTGACACTGCCGCCATGATCGACGCCCGCACCACGTTTCTCGGTGCGGGCCACTACGACCCGATCGTCCGTGAACTCGTTGCTATCGAGCCTGGTCCCGGTTGTGTCACCGATATCGGCGCAGGCATTGGGCACTACCTGGCTGCTGTGCTCGACGCGCGCCCGGACCGCGCAGGGATTGCCGTTGACGC
This sequence comes from Actinokineospora globicatena, assembly GCF_024171945.1. Taxonomy (GTDB): domain Bacteria; phylum Actinomycetota; class Actinomycetes; order Mycobacteriales; family Pseudonocardiaceae; genus Actinokineospora; species Actinokineospora globicatena. Next base: position 377,779 of record NZ_JAMTCR010000002.1, on the reverse strand, counting down.
TGCTAAACCGGCTCTGAAGAGGGCCGCTCGGGCGCACGCGCGCCTTGGTGCGGTCCTCTGCGACGCCTGGCAGGACTTACCGATCAAGACAGAGTCAACTGGCCTGGTGCTGAACGTGTTCGCTCCGCGCAATCCGGTGGAGTTGAACCGAATCCTGCACCCTCATGGCAAACTCGTTGTGGTAGCGCCAACGGAGCGACACCTAGGTGAGCTTGTGTCTGCCGTGGACATGCTGACGGTCGCGGCTGACAAGAGCGACCAGGTCTCTGCGAGGCTCGCGCCGTACTTCACCGAAGAGCACCGAGTTCTCTGCGAGTTCCCGATGGCGCTACCGCACCGCGATGCCGCTGCCCTGGTGGGGATGGGGCCGACAGCCTTTCACTCCGAGGCCGAAGATATCGCGGCCAAGGTAAGAGCCTTGTCTGAGCCGGTAGCTGTAACTGGCTCTGTCACGGTCACGACGTACTTGCCGGTGTCCACTGTGGAGAGCGGCCGGTAGTAGCGAGCAGCTTCTCTTGCGGTGTCGCGTCTTCGGCGACGGGCAGCTTCTCGCCGAAGAGGCCGTCCTTGCCCCAGATGGTGCCGTCGTCGGGCCAACGCGAGATGCCCTTGAGGGCCGCTTGGACGAGGTCTTCCGGTAGGCGGACATCTTGGCCGATAGCGGTACCGATGTCCCAACCGTGAACAAGTGTGTCGGCGAAGTGCACAAACAGGGCCACCGCGGCGTTGTACTCAATGCCAAGCAACTCGTAAGAGGCGGTGAGCAGGCTGTCTTCGGTGAACGCGGCGGTAAGCGCTGTGGCGGCGATGCGGAAGTCTCCCCGCACGTCGTCACCCGGCTCTGGCGCGCTGCCGGTGAGGGCGGTCAGCAGTCGCCGCTTGTTGTCGGCCATGTGCGCCACCACGTCTCGCACCTGCCACCGCGGGCACGGCGTCGGCGCGGCCAACTGCTCGTCGGTGAGGGTGTCGACGATCCGGCCGGTCGCCTCGATGGCGCGGCGGTCCAAGTCCCTGACGTCCACGCGGGTCCTCCAGAAAGTTATACGAACGATCGGTCAGATAGTGTCAGATGCCCGCACGACCGTCTAGATTGTTTTCCATGGACGGACGACACGCCCGCGGCGTCCACACCCGCCGCATCACCCTCGCCCGCGCGGTGGACATCGCCACCGTCGACGGGCTCGAAGGGTTGACCCTGGGCAGGCTCGCCGCCGACCTGCAACTGAGCAAGAGCGGCATCTTCGCCCACTTCGGCTCTAAGGAAGACCTGCAACTGGCGACCATCTCGTTCGCCGAAGAGGTCTTCACCGAGCACGTACTGCGCCCCGCCTTCCAAGCACCCCGCGGCAAACCGCGCCTACTCGCGCTGTTCGACCGGTGGATGGACTTCTCCCGCGCGCGGGTGTTCGTAGGAGGGTGCTTCTTCTCCGCGGTCACAGCCGAGTTCGACGCGCGCGACGGCAAGGTGCACGACGTTGTCGTCAGGTGGAGCCGGGTGTGGAACGAACTCCTGGCCAGGTTGGTCGCCGAGTGCGTCGAAGAGGGCCACATGGCGGAGGTAGCGGACGTGGACCAGTTGGTGTTCGAGCTGAACGCGCTCGGTAGGGCTGCCAACCACGACAGCCTCCTCACTCGCGAGGACTCCCACTACGATCGGGCGCTGACCGCGGTGCGTTCGCGTTTGGGGGCGCCGGGGTAGGGAACTACCCCGGGAATGTTTGCCGGGGCAGGCTCGTTGGTAGGGCTGTACGCCGGTAGGCAAACCCGGAATGAGGAGGCCACGTGGCAACGGTGGAACTGACCGCCGAGAACTTCGACGAGGTCGTGGGCGGTGGCGGTACCGTGCTGGTCGACTTCTGGGCAGCCTGGTGCGGCCCGTGCCGCCAGTTCGCCCCGGTCTTCGACGCCGCGTCGGAGAAGTGGGACGAGATCGTCTTCGCCAAGGTCGACACCGAGGCGCAGCCGCAGCTCGCGCAGGCGTTCAACATCGCCTCCATCCCCACGCTGATGGCCGTCCGCGACGGTGTCGTGCTCTACGCGCAGCCCGGCGCGCTGCCCGCCCCGGCGCTGGAGGACCTGATCACGCAGGTGCAGGCCGTCGACATGGACGAGGTCCGCGCTCAGGTGGCTTCCGCGCAGGCCGAATAGAACTTCGACAAGAGGCCCCGGTGACAACCGCGTCATCGGGGCCTCTTGTGCTGTTCAGGGGCTCTTAGTCGACTTCCCGCGCGCTGTAGCGGTCCTTGATCTCGTGGTTGAGGAAGGCGCCGAGGCTGGGCGCGGACGCGAACTGCCAGTAGACCTTCTTGGGCACGTCCAGGTACTGGTAGACGCCGCCGTTGTGGAACTCGACCTCCAGGACGCGCCGGTCGGCGTCGTAGCCGATGGCCGCGATGCTCGTGGACGCCACCGGTCTGCGTTCCATCCGTGGGACCCTCCGCTCGCCTGCCGTGCGCCTCACCCTGCCACCCCGACCACCTCGCCACCCGTCGTACCGGGTTTCCGGCCCCGATGGCGCCCGCGCGGTCGGCGATAGACTGGTCGCCGGGATCCGGGCGCGCGGGGTGGGATCGGTGTTCAGCGCCACCACAACCTCGGTGCGGTCTGTGACGTCCTGTGGATAACCGACCGGGTCGCCGGTCACGGCCAACTACCCTGGACGGTGATCCGCCGGGGCAGGCCTGAGGAGAGAGGAGCTGGTGGACGCGGTGCTGGAGCTGGCTGCTTCACTGCTGTCCTTCGCGCACAGCATCTTCGGCCCGGGCATCTGCCCCGGTGACTGGGTGTGGGCGACCAGCACGGCTGGCGCGCTGATCGCGCTGCTGCCGGTGCTCGGCACGGTGATCATCGCGCTGGTCCGCAAGTTCACCGGCAACACCTACAACCCGGTGACGCTGACGGTGTTCGGCGTCGTCGGCGGGGTGAGCGCGTTCCTGCTGCCGTGGCTGCTCTTCAACGGCGTCGGTAGCGCTTACCGCAGCGTCTTCACCGGCGACGGCGCGGTGACGTTCACTGCCGAGGAGATGCGGTCGTTCCAGGAGGGCACCTGCTGGGTCGGACCGCAGAACGCATACCTCGGCGGTAGGGCCAACGGGTACGAGGTCCTGTTCCACCCGTACGAGACCTGGCCCATGTACCTGCTGCGCATCGGCGCGCTCGTCGTCGTGCCCGCCGTCTGCCTGCTGTTCGTGATCCTGCAGGCCCGCGCCGCGATGCGCCGGGGGCCGAAGTGGCCGAGCAGGCTCATCTGGGTCCCGTTCGCGATCATGGCCGTGTTGAGCCTGCCGGTCGAGGCGAACACCGCGGCGCACCTGTGGCTCGGCTTCCTGCCGATCAGCATCTTGGGGTTGGTACCTGTGTACGTCATCGGACCGCCGAGTTGGTCCTCGGTCGAGCGCAACTACCAGAAGCCGGACGCGGCAGGACCGCCGCCGCACAGCTCGCAACACGGCCAGGGGCAGCAGCACAGCCAGGGCCAGCAGGTCGGCCCGGCGCAGCAGCACAGCCAGGGGCAACCGCAGGCGCAGCACAGCCAGCAGCACGGGCAGCAGAAACCGCCGCCGTACGTGCCGCCCCCGCCGGTCCCCAAGTACGTGCCGCCGGGTCAGGGCCAGCAGCAGCCGTCGGTCCGGCAGCCACCGCCGTACGCGCCGCCGCCGCTGCCCAACCCGACGCTGCGCGAGCCGGAGCCCGACCGCGCCGCACTCGGCAAGCTCGCCGCGGACCCGGGTCCGCTGCCGTTCAGCCCGCGCGGCGCCACCCCGCCGCCCCCGCCGGTCAAGCCGTCGGGCAGCCGGTTCCGCAAGGTGCGCGCGCTCGGCCAAGGCGGCTTCGGCACCGTCTGGCTCGCCGTCGACACCCAGCTCGACCGCACGGTCGCGGTGAAGATGGCGCACGCGCCGGACGCCGAGACCGAGGAGCGGATGCTGCGCGAGGCCCGCGCGCTCGCCGCCGTGCACCACCCGAACTGCGTGCGCGTCTACGACATCGTCGCCGAGCCGGACGGCCTCGGGCTGGTCATGGAGTACATCGAGGGCCAGCCGCTCGCCGACCGCGTCGCCAGGGGCGGCCCGCTCGACGACGTCGCCGTCGCCCGGCTGTGGATCACCATGGCGGGTGCCCTCTCGGCCGCGCACGCCAAGGGCGTCCTGCACCGCGACGTGAAGCCGTCGAACATCATCATCGACCCGAACGGCAACGCCCACCTGATCGACTTCGGCATCGCCCGCTCCAAGGGCGACTCGACGCTGACGGCCACCGGCATGATGGTCGGCACCCCCGACTTCCTCGCCTCGGAAACCGCCGCGGGCGCCAACGCCACCCCCGCCTCCGACGCCTGGCAACTCGCGGCAACGGTGAGCTACGCGCTCACCGGCAAACCACCCCGCGGCAGCCGCGACAACGCCATGGCCGCCCTGATGGCCGCCGCCAAGGGCGACCCGCTCACAGAACTCCCCCTGCGCAGCGCCCACCGCCGAATCCTCACGGCCTCCCTGGACTCCGAACCCGCCCGCAGGCCAACCCTCAACGCCGTAGCCCGCGAACTAAGCGACTGGCTCTCCCGCGAAGGCCACACCGAAACCGGCCCCGTAACCCAAATAGTCCGCCGCAGCGCCATCGAACAAGCCGACCGAACCCGCCCCATGCGCTAACCCAGGACGAGTTCACGCAGCCGGAGGCCACCCAGCCCCCTCATGACCGGTGCCAGGTCATCGTCCTCGACGACGTTGGCCCAAGACCACCTGCCAGCGACGTTGGCCGATCACCGCTCCACGAAGGCGCTGGTGCCAGGCTGGCTCGATGGGGTGGACTTGTTTTGTGTGGGGGAGGACCACCCGTAGCGTCGGTAGCGGACAGGGCCATGCTTTTCGGCCTCGGCTTTGCGGTCCTGCCACGGGTGGTCTCGGGGCCCCACGCAAAACAAGTTCGCCCCATCTAGCTCTGCTCGAAACTCGCGTCAGTCCGATGCCGCAGGCGAGGCGTTTCCCGCAGCGCAGCGGAGGCCACGAAACCCGGACTTCCCCCAGCTCAACGCCCTGCCAACCACGGCCCCCAAGATCAACCTGCCCCAAAGACCCCCGAATGCACAGCCTACCCAAGGGAACGCAAGCCCAGAGAGGCTGAAAGTTGAGCCTGTGGACAACTGAGCCCCCTGTGGATAACCCAGCTCCCAGCCCCAGCGAGCACCCCCATCAAACAGACTGGTTAGCAAAAGTCCGCCGATAATCCTTCGGCGGCACCCCAACCAGCCGCTGAAAATGGTGTCGTAGCAGCGCCGCGCTGCCGAATCCGCATTCCCGGGCGATCTCGTCCACCGACATGGGGGTCTGTTCCAGCAACCGGCGGGCGTGGAGGATTCGTTGGGCGGAGAGCCATTTGTGGGGGGTGGTGCCGGTTTCGGCGACGAAGTGGCGGGCGAAGCTGCGTTCGGACATGCGGGCGCGGGCGGCGAGGGCGGCGACGGTGTGGTCGTCGGTGAGGGTTTCGAGCATCCAGGTGAGGACTGGTTGGAGGCTGTCGCTGGTGCACTCGGGGATGGGGGTGTCGACGTACTGGCGTTGGCCGCCTTCGCGTTGTGGGGGGACGACCATGCGGCGGGCTATGGCGGTGGCGGCGGCGGCGCCGAGTTCTCGGCGGACGACGTGGAGGCAGGCGTCGATGCCGGAGGCGGTGCCCGCGCTGGTGATGATGTTGCCGTCGTCGACGAAGAGGACGTCGGGGTTGAGGTTGGCGCGGGGGAAGCGGGTGGCGAACTCGTCGACGTGGCGCCAGTGGGTGGTGCAGGCGCGGTCGTCGAGCAGGCCGGCGGCACCCAGGACGAAGGCGCCGCTGCACTCCGAGAGGAGGGTGCCGCCGCCGCGGTTGGCGGCGCGCAGGGCGGCCAGCACGGCCTGCGGGTAGCCGTCGCGGATCCTGGTGGCGGGGACGGCGACGAGGTCGGCGCCGTCGAGGGCCTCCAGGCCGAGCGTGGGCGTGATGGTGACGCCGACGCTGGTGCGGACCGGGGCGCCCGCGACCTCGCCGCACACCCGGAACTCGATCGGCGGGACCCCGTCGTCGGTGCGGTCGGTGCCGAACACCTCGCACAGCACGCCGAACTCGAACGGGGCAACGCCGTCGATCAGCACAGCGGTCACGGTCCTCAGCATGACCGCAGCGTAACTGGCAGGATTTTGTTGCACAAGGTCAGAACTGCCACTGTTGGCAGTAACTTCCTCATCGCAAACTTAGTGCCATGACAACCGCGTTTGTGCTGGTCACACTGCTCGCCCTGCTGGTGCTGGGGCTCGACCGCAACCACGTCCGCACCGCCACGACCCCCCGTTCCCGGCTGGCCGGGAGCACCGACGCCGAGGACCGCGACCTGCTCAGGGTCGCCGCCGAACTGCGCTCGGCGGCACCCACCCGGGCACGGGAAGCGGTCAGCGCCAGGACGGCAGCCAGAGTTCGGCCTGCCAGCGCCACTCGGTGATCGAGTCCCCGTTGAGGATCGGCCACAGCCAGGCGAAGTTCGCCACCACCAGGCCGACGTAGAGGGCGAGGGCGAGCAGACCGGTGCGACGGCGTTCCGGTCCGTCGCCCGCCTTCCCCAGCAGGTGCCCGAGCGTCAGCGTGATGCCGAGCACCAGGAACGCCGCCATCGGGGTGGCGTAGAAGAAGTACATCTGCCGGTCGAGGTTGAGGAACCAGGGCAGGTACCCGGCCAGGTAGGCGGTGACGACCGCGCCGTAGCGCCAGTCGAACTTGCTGAACATCCGCCACAGGCCCCAGCCGAGCATCGGCAGCGAGAGCCACCACAGCGCCGGGGTGCCGATCAGCATCGTGGCCGAGACGCACTTGGACTCGCCGCAGGCGGTCGTGTTGCCCTCGTAGTAGTAGAGCATCGGCCGCAGGCTCATCGGCCACGTCCACGGCTTCGACTCCCACGGGTGCTGCGACTCGGCCTTGGTCACCAGGCCCTCGTGGAAGGTCAGCACCTTCTGGTGGTACTCCAGCAGCGACCCCAGCGCGCCCTTGATCACCGACACCGGGTCGCTGCCGGTGGTGGCGACCAGGTGCCGGTCGATGCCGGTCTCGCTGCCGAACCACGGCGACCAAGTGGCCAGGTAGGCCAGCAGCGCGACGCCGACGAACGCCCACAGCGCCGGGACCAGGTCCCTGGCGATGGTGCCCCACCAGGGGCTGCGCACCCCGGCCGCGCGCCGGGCGGTCAGGTCGAAGATCACCGTGAGCAGGCCGTAGCCCGCCATGAAGTACAGGCCGGACCACTTGACCCCGCAGGCGAGGCCGAGCAGGACACCGCCGGAGATGCGCCACCAGCGGACCCCGAGCCGGGGGCCGAGCGGCGAAGCCGAGATCCAGCCGTCCTCGACCGCGCGGGCCAGCCGCTGGCGCACCAGGTCCCGGTCGAGCAGCAGGCAGGCGAAGGCGGCGAGCACGAAGAACGCCTGGAAGATGTCGAGCATGCCCATCCGCGACTGCAGGTGCGAGACCCCGTCGGCGATGAGCAGGACGCCCGCGACCCCGCCGAGCAGGGTGGACCTGGTCAGCCTGCGGGCGATGCGGACCACGAGCACGACCATCAGCACGCCTGCCACGGCCGCGGTGAACCGCCAGCCCCAGCCGTTGTAGCCGAACAGGTACTCGCCGATCGAGATCAGCGTCTTCCCGAACGGGGGGTGCACCGTGACCTCGTAGCCGGGGTTGTCCTCGTACCCCCCGTTGCGCAGCATCTGCCACGCCTGCGGCACGTAGTGCTTCTCGTCGAAGACCGGGGTGCCCTGGTCGGTCGGCCAGCCCAGGTTCTGGAACCGGACGATGCCCGCGATCAGCCCGATGAACGCGGTGACCAGCCAGCCGCGCAGCCGGTCGGTTGGCATCGGCGCACCCAGCAGCCGCGCGCGCGTGACCTCGGTGGGGTCGGCGGCCGGGGTCACCGTTTCGGGTGACGGTGTTCGGCTGGCCTCGTCGTCGGCTACCAGGGCGCTCACGGGGGGAGATCGTAGGCGCCCCGGTGTGCGATCCGCGTCGGAAGTTCCGCGATCGGGTTACGCCGGTGTCGCGCCGTGATCTGGGAATCAGCTGATCGTGTAGTTGTTTGCCCAGTTCAGGGGCGGTACAAGAGGATCATCAGCCGTTGTCGTACAGGGACGCTGGCGTGACGGACGGGGTACGCGGTGCCTCCAGGACGGCCGACCATCAGGTCGCGACAGGTCGCGGGTGAGCTGCGCAGGCTGCGCAAACAGGCCGGGTTCACCACCGGCGAGGTCGGCGCCCGGCTCGGCCTGTCGCAGGCCAAGGTCAGCCGGGTCGAGACCGGCAGCAGCGGGCTGCGGCTCGGCGACGTGCAGGCGATGCTCGGCCTCTACCGGGTGCCCGAGCCGCGCCAGGCCGAGATCCTCGACCTGGTCCGGCGCGCCGCCGAGCCGGGGTGGCTGCAGGTGCACGGGCGCGGCCTGCCCGAGCAGTGGCAGACCCTCATCGACTGGGAGTCCAAGGCGGTGGCTCTGCGGGTCCTGCACGCCCACCTCGTGCCGGACCTGCTGCAGACCGCCGACTACGCCAGGGCCGCCATCCGCGGCACCGCGCCGGAGCCGCCGGGCGACGCCGAGCTCGACGTCAAGGTCGGTGCCCGGTTGGCGCGGCAGGGCATCCTCAGCCGGGAGCACCCGCCCGCGCTGCACGTGCTCATCGGCGAGCAGGCGCTGCGGATCCCGGTCGGCGGCCCGGCCATCGCCGCCGCCCAGCTGCGCCACCTCGCGGAGGTCATCCGCAGGCCGCACGTGGAGATCCGGGTGGTCCCGGACGCGGTCGGCGCGCACCCCGGGCTGGACGGCGCGTTCCTGCTGATGGACTTCGAGCAGGGGCGCGCCCTCGTGCACACCGAGCACCGCTCCCGGTCGCTGTTCCTCGACGACGAGGAGTCCGTGCTGACCCACCGGCGGGTGTGGCAGCGCGTCGACGGGATCGCGCTGTCGGCGGCGGCGTCGGCCGAGATGATCAGCGCTCTCGCCGAGGCGCCGGGGGTGGGCGTCGGGTCCGGGTGATCACCGAGGGCCCGTGCCGGGAGGTCGCGCGCGGGTACCCTCGCCTGGTGTTCACCACATACCGCGCGCGCTGGGAGATCATCCTGGGGATCGCCCTCGTCGCCGCTGCCGCCGGTGCGCTCGGCCACTTCGTCGTCCGCCAGGAGGTGGGCTCCGGTCTGGTCGTCCTCCCCGCCACCATGGCGTTGTTGGCCGTGTTCACCCTCCGGTCGCGTCGGCTGCTGGTCAGCGACGAGCACTGCGTGCTGGAGGGCAACGGCGTGCGGGTCACGTTCCGGTGGGTCGACCTCGTCGAGCGCAAGCGCGGGACCCTGTACTTCACCACCGGCCTGGTCGAGCACAACGACGACTGGATGTCGCGCAGCGCGGCCAAGCGGGTCAAGTGGCGCGTCCCCGCCTACCAGTTCCTGCGGGACCAGAGCGTCCTGCCGACCGGGCTCCACAGGTGACCGGCAGGTTGGTGCTGGCGGGGACACCGCTCGGCGAGATCGGCGACGCGTCGGCCCGGCTGGTCGAGGCGCTGGGCAGTGCCGACGTCATCGCCGCAGAGGACACACGGCGCGCGCGGGCGTTGGCCGCGGCTCTAGGCGTGACGATGGCGGGCCGCATCGTGAGCTTCTACGACGCTGTTGAGGCCAGCCGCGCGCCGGGGCTCGTTGACGCTATCCGCGACGGGCAGACCGTCCTGCTGATCACCGACGCTGGGATGCCCAGCGTGTCCGACCCCGGGTACCGGTTGGTCGTCGCGTGCGTAGAGGCCGAATTGCCGATCACGTGCCTACCGGGCCCGTCAGCGGTAACGACGGCGTTGGCGCTATCGGGGCTGCCTTGTGACCGGTTCTGCTTCGAGGGCTTCGCGCCGCGGAAGTCGGGGGAGCGGCGCAAGTGGCTGGCGAACCTGACCGACGAGCCGCGGACCGCCGTGTTCTTCGAGGCGCCGCACCGCATCGACGACCTCCTCGCGGACGCCGTGGACGTCCTGGGCGGTGAGCGGCGCGCGGCGGTGTGCCGGGAGCTGACCAAGTCCTACGAGGAGGTCAAGCGCGGGACCCTCGCCGAGTTGGCCGCGTGGGCGCGCGAGGGCGTGCGCGGGGAGATCACCGTCGTGCTGGCGGGCGCCGAGCCCCGCACACTGGACCTGGACACCCTCGTCGGGCGGGTCAGGGCGTTGGCGGCCGAGGGCACCCGGCTCAAGGACGCCGCGGCCGAGGTCTCCGCGGCGACGGGGGTGAGCAAGAAGGCCCTCTACGACGCGGCGGTGAGTCGAGCATGACCCTCCCGATCGGCACCACGCTGGTCGCCAAGATCACCGGCCACGACTCGGCCAACGACACCGCCCGCCGGTTCGGGGTGCACGCCACCGACCTCGGCCTCATGTGGGCCGACGCCGCCGGTCGGACGTTCGTGCTCTTCGGCGACACCTACGGCCAGGGTTGGTGCGGCGACGGTGCCGGGCCGCGCGAGGGCAGCGACTGGCGGTGCAACTTCCTCGCCGTGTCCACCGACCGCGACCTCGACAACGGCCTGCGGTTCGACAGTGTCATCACCGGGCCGAGCGGTCAGGCCAGGCAGGTGCTCGACCGCGATCCGCGCATCGACGAGGAGACAGTCATCCCCTGCTCGGGGGTGGCCATCGGCGATACGCACTACCTGCACTACATGTCCGTGCGCGCTTGGGGTTCCAAGGGCCGCTGGAGGACCAACTACAGCGGTATCGCTGTCTCGACCGACGGCGGTGAGACGTGGGACAAGTCCGAGAGTGCTAGGTGGATCAACCGGGCCGAGCACGATCACCCCTTCCAGCTAGGGGCTTTCGCGCTCGGGGAGGACTACCTCTACCTCTTAGGCACACCCAACGGTCGTTGGGGGAGTGCCAGTCTCGCCCGGGTCGCCAAGGACGACGTCTTAGACAGGCGTGCGTACGACTACTGGAACGGCGCCGGTTGGTATCCGCGTGACGAGTTCCGCGCCGTACCGGTGATGCAGGGCAACGTTGCCGAGCTGTCGGTCATCTACTCGGTCCACTTTGGATGCTGGCTCGCACTCCACCTGGATGAAGCGCTGGGCGCCATAGTGCTGCGGAGCGCCAAGACCCTGACCGGGCCGTGGAGCGAAGGTAGGGCTGTCGCCACGAGTCGGGACTACCCCGGTCTCTATGGCGGGTTCTTCCACCCAGCGTCGGCGCACGGCCCGGTCATCTACTTCACGATGTCGCTCTGGCAGTCCTACAACGTCTACCTCATGCGGGCAGAGCTGTCCTAGGCGCTTTCCCGGCGGAACGTCCGCGCGCCCCAGTAGAGGCTCAACGCGGTCATCACGAACAGCACGACCGACCCGGTGAGCAGGGCGTCGGTGGTGAACTCGCCGCGGAACGACGCCCTCTCGGCGTCGACCACGTGCGCGAACGGGTTCCACCGCGACAGCGTGTAGAGCCAATCCGGGGCGAGGCCCTGCGTGATCGGGACGAAGATGCCGGACAGCAGGAAGATCGGCATCAGCACGGTGTTGAGGATCGCCGGGAACGCCTCCTCGTTGCGCAAGCTCAACGCCAGCGCGTAAGAGCACGAGGACAGCGCTAGCGACAAGCAGGCGACCATCACCAGAGTCAGCAGTACCGCCCCCACTGAGGCGCGGAGGTCGAACACGGTGAACGCCAGGATCAGGATCAGCACCGCTTGGGCCAGGGTCTGCACCGCGTCCCGCAGGACCCGCCCGAGCAGCAACGCGAGCCTGCTGGCCGGGGTGACCTGCATCCGTTCGACCACCCCCATCCGCAGCTCGGCGAGCAACCCGAACCCGACGAACGATGCGCCGAAGAGGGCCAGCTGCACGATCAGGGCCGGGGTGAGGATCTGCCACGACGTGCCGGGCGGGAAGCCGGGGGTGTTCGCGGTCATCCGCTCCAGGAGGGGACCGAAGAAGAAGAGGTAGAGGAGCGGCTGCATCACGCCGATCACGGCCCACGCGGGGTTGCGCAGCGACAGCCGCATCGCCTGGGAGAAGACGAGCCAGGTTTCACGCAGCAACTTCGGCCTCCTCGGCGTCGCGGATGGTCCTACCGGTCAGGGTGAGGAAGACGTCGTCCAGCGTCGGTTGGTGGACACGCAGTGAAGTGGTGCTGATGCCAGCGGCGTCGAGCGCGCGCAGCAGCTCAGGTAGCGCTAGATCCCCACGCGGGACGCGGAACTCGACAGTGTTGTCGCTAGTAGACACCGCGTCACCGCCAGCGATGCGTCCCGCGATCTCCGCCGTACGGCTAAGAGCCAACTCCGGCACTCCTACCGACACCAAGTCCCCGGACACCTTCGCCTTCAGTTCGGCGGGGGAGCCGGTGGCGACGATCTCGCCGTTGTCGATAACGAGCACCCGGTCGCACAACGCGTCCGCTTCGTCTAGGTAATGCGTCGTCAGGAACACCGTGGTTCCCAGGTCCGCGCGTAGTGCCCGGATGTGCTCCCAGACGTTCGCTCGACTGCGCGGGTCGAGCGCGGAGGTCGGTTCGTCCAGGAACACCAGGTCCGGCCGGTGCACCAGGCCCAACGCGATGTCGAGCCTGCGCCGCTGCCCGCCGGAGAGGGACTTGACCGGGCGCTCCAGCAGCTCGCCCAGGTCCAGCCGCTCACCGACCGCGCGGGCCTGCGCGGTCGCGTCCGCCTTGCCCATCCCGTGCAGGCGACCCTGCATGACCAGGTCCTCCAGCACCCTGGACTCCGGGATCGTCCCCCCGCCCTGCGCGACGTAGCCGATCCGGCGGCGCACCCCGACCGGATCGGCGGCCAGGTCCCGGCCCGCCACGACCGCCCGGCCCGCCATCGGCCGCAGCAACGTCGTCAGCATCCGCAGCGTCGTGGTCTTCCCCGCGCCGTTCGGCCCGAGGAACCCGACGAGTTCCCCGGCCGCCACGTCGAGATCGACCCCGCGCACCGCGGCGATCTCCTTGCCCCTGGCCCGGAAGCTCCGGGCGAGGCCGTGTGCCTCGATCATGCCCACCCCTCTAGTCAAATTTGACTACCTGGTGCGCAGCATGCGCCACCCGAGCGGCACTAGTCAACTTTGAATACTCGGCGGCGCGTCCCCGACCCGCATGTCGTAGGCACCCGCCGCCAGCTTCACCACGAGCTTGCGGGCCCACTCGAGATCGGCGACGAGCTGCGCCAACCACAGCTGCGCCTGCTCGGTGACGTGCTCCGGCTTGATCGGCGGACCGCCGAAGCACCACTCCTCCATCTCGCGGCGCTGCACCACCAGCGCCTCGATCCGGGAGTTCACCTGCGTGATCGCGTCCGCGCGCTCCAGCGTCGGCAGCATCGCGATCGCCGCGTTGAGCATCCACGGGTCACCCGGCGTCGACAGCCCCGACCGGACCAGCCTGGTCAGCTCCTCGCGGCCCGCCGGGGTGATGCTGTAGACCGTGCGGTCCGGCCCGCCGTCCCCCTGCTCCGGCGCGTCCACCAGCAGTCCGTCGGCGACCGCCTTGCGCAGCGCGTGGTAGAGGGACCCCGGCTTGATCCGCGCCCAGCTGTCGGCCCGCCAGCTCTGCAGCTCGGCCCTGATCTGGTACCCGTGCGCCTTCCCGGCCCAGAAGGCCAGGCCGAGCACCAGCATCCGAGTGGCCGACATACCCGCCTCCCGAGCACCCCGAAGTGGTCACGCGCAACCCGACGGCCCTGGCGCCGAGCGCCTCCGTACGCTACTGGCCCATGAGCGCCCCCGTGTTGACCGCGGTGGCCTGGCCCTACGCCAACGGCCCCCGCCATATCGGTCACGTGTCCGGATTCGGTGTCCCTTCGGACGTGTTCTCCCGCTACATGCGCATGTCCGGCCACCGCGTGCTCATGGTCAGCGGCACCGACGAGCACGGCACGCCGATCCTCGTCCAGGCCGAGAAGGAGGGGCTGACCACCCGCCAGCTCGTCGACAAGTACAACCGGGTCATCGCCGAGGACCTCCAGGGCCTCGGCCTGTCCTACGACCTGTTCACCCGCACCACGACCGGCAACCACTACAAGGTCGTGCAGGACCTGTTCCTCGCTCTATGGCGCAACGGCTACGTGCAGTCCAAGGTCCAGATGGGCGCCATCAGCCCCTCGACCGGTCGCACGCTGCCTGACCGCTACATCGAGGGCACCTGCCCGATCTGCGGTTTCGACGGCGCGCGCGGCGACCAGTGCGACAACTGCGGCAACCAGCTCGACCCGGTCGACCTGAAGAACCCCCGGTCCCGGATCAACGGCGAGGTGCCGAAGTTCATCGAGACCGAGCACCTTTTCCTCGACCTGCCCGCGTTCACCGAGTCGCTCGGCTCGTGGCTGTCCACCCGCACCGAGTGGCGCCCGAACGTGCTCAAGTTCAGCCAGAACCTGCTCGACGACCTGCGCCCCCGGCCGATCACCCGCGACCTGGACTGGGGCATCCCGGTCCCGCTCGACGGCTGGCGGGACGCGCCGATGAAGCGGTTCTACGTCTGGTTCGACGCGGTCATCGGCTACCTGTCGGCCAGCGTCGAGTGGGCCCGCCGCACCGGCGACGCCGACGCCTGGAAGGAGTTCTGGACCGACCCGGCCCAGGCCTACTACTTCATGGGCAAGGACAACATCGTCTTCCACTCGCTGATCTGGCCGTCGCTGCTGCTCGGGCAGAACGGCGCGGGCGACAAGGGCGGCACCCCGGGCGCGTTCGACACGCTGAACCTGCCGACCGAGGTCGTCTCCAGCGAGTTCCTGACCATGAGCGGGTCGAAGTTCTCCACCTCGCGCGGCACGGTCATCTACGTCGGCGACTTCCTCAAGGAGTTCGGCCCCGACTCGCTGCGCTACTTCATCTCCGCCGCGGGCCCGGAGAACCAGGACACCGACTTCACCTGGGACGAGTTCATCCGCCGGACCAACTTCGAGCTGGCCAACGAGTGGGGCAACCTGGTCAACCGGTCGGTGTCGATGGCGCACAAGAACGTCGGCGCCATCCCCGCCCCGGTCGCGCCCACCGCCGCGGACGCCGAGCTCAAGGCGCTCGCCAAGGCCGCGTTCGCGACCGTGGGCGACAACCTGCGCCGGTCCCGGTTCAAGGCAGCGTCCTCTGAGGCCATGCGGGTCGTCGCGGCAGCGAACAAGTACCTGTCCGACGAAGAGCCGTGGAAGCGCAAGGACGACCCCGAGCGCCGCGACACCATCTTGCACACCGCGTTGCAGGTGGTCTCTGACGCGAACACGCTTCTTACCCCGTTCCTCCCGCACTCGGCGCAGAAGGTGCACGAGCTGCTCGGCGGTAAGGGCGTGTGGGCAGCACAACCGGAACTGCGCGAGGTCGACGACCTGGACGACCCGTCCATCTCTTACCCCGTGCTCACCGGTGACTACGCGGGCGAGCAGGCCGCGTGGGAGTCGGTGGACATCGAGGTCGGCAAGCCGTTGACCAAGCCGGAGCCGCTGTTCGCCAAGCTCGACCCGAAGCTCGGCGAGACCGGTCCCGAGTGGGCACCGATCGCGTGACACCGCGCAAGGGTGAGCGACCACCGGTGCCGGAGCCACTCCCGGCACCGGTGGTCGACGCCCACACCCACCTGGATGCCTGCGGCGCCAAGGATGCCGACGACGTGTCCACAATGCTCGACCGCGCCGAGTCGGCCGGTGTGGACAGGGTCATCACCGTCGCAGATGACCTCGCCTCGGCGAGGTGGGCCGCAGAGGCGTCCACGTGGGATAGCCGTGTCTTCGCCGCTGTCGCTATCCACCCCACGCGCACGGCAGAGTTCACTGACGCGGATAAGGCGGAGATCGAGCGGTTGGCTCAACAGCCGCGCGTGGTCGCCGTGGGCGAGACCGGTTTGGACTACTACTGGGACTACAGCCCGCCCGCGGCCCAGCACGAGGCGTTCCGCTGGCACATCGACCTCGCCAAGCGCGTCGGCAAGCCGCTGATGATCCACGACCGCGACGCGCACGCGGACATCCTCAAGGTCCTCACCGAGGAGGGCGCCCCGGAGACGGTCGTCTTCCACTGCTTCTCCGGTGATCTGGAGTTCGCGAAGGCGTGCGTGGAGCACGGGTTCGTCCTTTCCTTCGCGGGCCCGGTGACCTTCCGCAACGCGGCCCCCTTGCGCGAAGCGGCGGCGTTCACGCCCGCGGATCAGCTCTTGGTCGAGACCGACGCCCCGTTCCTCACCCCCCATCCCTTCCGCGGTAGGCCCAACGAGCCGTACTGCGCCGCTTACACACTCCGAGACCTCGCGGCACTGCGCGGGGACGACGTCGCCGAGTTGGCGAGCGCGGTGTCCGGGACCGCTGACCGCGTGTTCCGGTTGCGCACCGTGACATCCGACCTTCCGAACGGTGAAGGATTGCGATGATCGGGGGATGGCGGAACGCGGCCGGGGGTGTGACAGGACTCACGAGATCGCTGGATGTGTTTGCGCAACCCCCCGGCCCCCGTTACTGTCCCGTGACCGTACGACTAGGGGCACCAGCCCCGAGTCGGCCCGGAGCCAGACTGAGCAGCAGCGCTGACCGTCGGGGTTGGCTGGTTGCGGGTCGTCGGACACACACGAGGCGCGAGAGCGGCCGAGCACGCGAGGGAGTGGACGTCGGTGGACAGACCGGACCGACATCCACTGCGGGGCGCGGCCGGGTCTGGTGCCCTCTGGAGGAAACGACCCTGTGAGCGGTAAACAGACCGGCGGTTCCGACCGCCCTGGGCACGACAGCTTCTCCGCCGACACCGACTGGTTCACCCCGGTCACGCTCGCGGACAAGACCACGCTCGATGACGACTTCACCGCGTGGCAGTCGGAGTTCCCGAGTCTCCCCAGCTTCCCCGATGGTCAGTCTGCGCCCGAATTCTCCGGCTTCGCCTCCGTCGGCTTCCTCGACACCAGCCGCGAGTTCGACGACGGCTACTCGTCCTCGCTGAGCATCACCGACCACGACGTCCGCCACGCCCTCGGCCCGCAGGCCGACGAGATCATGGCCACCGCCGGTGTCGACGTCGACGAACTCATCCGGCTCATCAACGCCGAGACCACCGTCCTGCCGGTCATCCCCGATGACCTCTCCGTCGCCGCCCAGCCGCTCAAGGTCGGCGAGGCCGACGCCCCGGCCCCCGGCCTCATGGCCGCGGTCAAGCGGTGGAAGGGCACCTTCCTCAAGGCCACCATCGCGGCCGTCCTGGTCACCCTGATCGGTGGCGGCGGCGCGGCCATCGCGATGAACAACACGGTCACCGTCGAGGTCGACGGCCAGACCAAGCAGGTCAACACCTACTCCGACACCGTCGGCGAGGTCCTGGCCGAAGAGGGCATCGCGGTCGGCGCGCACGACTCGCTGAGCCCGTCGCCGAGCGCCGAGATCGGCGACGACGGCAAGATCGTGCTCCAGCGCGGCCGCCAGCTGCACCTCAAGGTCGACGGCGAGCAGCGCGACGTCTGGGTCCGCGCGACCTCCGTCGGCGAGGCCCTGCGCCAGGCGGGCGCCCCCGTGGCCGGGTCGTGGGTCTCCGTCGGCAACGACGCCCAGGTCCCGCTCGAGGGCATCGCGGTCGAGATCAAGACCGCCAAGGAGATCACCCTCTACGACGGCGGCAACGCCGGTGTCCCGGTCCGCACCACCGCGGTGACCGTCGCGGAGCTGCTCAGCGAGCGCGGTCTCGCGCTCGGCCCGCAGGACGCGATCCTGCCCGGCGCCGACCTCAAGCTGGCCGGTGGCGCCGAGATCCGGATCAGCCGGACCGGGGTGACCGTGATCAACCAGGCCGAGCCCATCGCGCCGCCGGTGGAGAAGGTCGACGACCCGGAGCTGGACAAGGGCAAGGAGACCGTGGTCGAGCCCGGTACCCCCGGCGAGCGCATGGTGACCTACCGGATCACCGAGAAGGACGGCAAGGTCGTCAAGCGCGAGGAGATCGGCGCGAAGACGCTCACCGAGGCCAAGCCCAAGGTCGTCAAGGTCGGCACCAAGAAGCCCCCGCAGCCGGTCATCACCGACGGCTCGGCGTGGGACCGGCTCGCGCAGTGCGAGGCCACCGGGAACTGGGCCATCAACACCGGCAACGGCTACTACGGCGGCCTGCAGTTCAACAAGAGCACCTGGGACGCCAACGGCGGCGGCCAGTACGCCGCCTACCCGCACCAGGCCACCCGCGAGCAGCAGATCGCGATCGCGACCAAGGTCCGCGACGCCCGCGGCGGTTACTCCGCCTGGCCCGGCTGCGCCCGCAAGCTCGGCCTCCCCACCTGATCGGCTAAATCATCGGCGAAAGGCCCTCTCCTTTACCGGAGGGGGCCTTTTCCATTTCCGGAATAGGTGCGAAACGGGCCGGTGCGCGCATTGCCGCAGGTCCCGAGTAGCATCTCGGCAATGACCGGTTCGGCGTTGCTCAGCCCGGTGGACGTGCGCAGGCTCGCCGCCGAACTCGGGGTGCGGCCGACCAAGAAGCTCGGCCAGAACTTCGTGCACGACCCCAACACCGTCCGGCGCATCGCGAGCACCGCGGACCTGCGCGCCGACGACGTGGTGCTGGAGGTCGGCCCCGGCCTCGGCTCGCTCACCCTGGCGCTGCTGCCCGAGTGCGCGGCGGTGGTGGCCGTCGAGATCGATCCAGTGCTGGCCGCCCGTCTACCCGGGACGGTCGCCGAGCGCGCGCCCGGGTTGGCCGATCGCCTCAGCGTTGTGCTCGGCGACGCGATGCGGGTGACCCGCGCGGAGTTGGGCGCCGAACCGACCGCGCTCGTGGCGAACCTGCCCTACAACGTCGCGGTGCCGGTCGTGCTGCACCTGCTCGCCGAGCTGCCGAGCCTGCGCACCGTGCTGGTGATGGTGCAGGCGGAGGTGGCCGACCGGATGGCGGCCGGGCCCGGCAGCAAGGTCTACGGCGTGCCCAGCGTCAAGATCGCGTGGTACGCCGAGTCGCGTCGGGTCGCGACGGTCTCGCGCGCGGTCTTCTGGCCAGTACCCAATGTGGACTCGGCGTTGGTTTTTCTCACCCGGCGGCCAAGTCCTGAGGGCGTCGACCGCGCCGCGGTGTTCGCCGTCGTCGACGCCGCGTTCGCCCAACGGCGCAAGACGCTGCGCGCGGCACTGTCCGATTGGGCCGGATCGCCCGCGCGGGCCGAGGCGGTGCTGACCTCAGCGGGCGTCGACCCGTCGCGCAGGGGTGAGCAGTTGTCGGTAGGCGACTACGTCCGGATAGCCCAGGCGTTCACCCCGGTGCAGTAGCGCGAACACGCCGCCGTTACTCCCCCGGTGTGATGTATCGAACCCGGGACCTCAACTTGACCTCACACGCTTGCTTTTGGCGGTCCCGGTCGGGTCTACTCTTGGTGCATTCCATCCCGAGCGGCCGAGAGACCTGGCTCGTAGACGCCGCAGCAACCACCCATCGTGGGCAGGTGCTACCGCCAGGAGCGATGGAGGAGTGAGAACGGATGCAGATCCTCACCACACGCCGGGTCATCGACCAGTGCAGGCGAACCGTGACGGCATGTCGACCGATGTGCGTAGCCCGCTGATCTTCGCGTAGCACCACGTCTCTCGCACCACCCCTCCCGGAACCAGACTGTCCTCTGTGGACTTCTGGTCTGCCGTCGCGCCCGCTTGGAGTTAAGCACCGTGATCACCGTCGAGAACCTCAGCAAGTCCTTCTGGGGCAACACCGGCCCCGTCGTCGCCATCGATGACGTCACCCTGGACGTGCCCACCGGCACCATCACCGGGGTGGTGGGGCCCTCCGGTTCAGGCAAGTCCACCCTCGCCCGCCTCGTCGCCCTGCAGGAGCGCCCCGACAGCGGCGTCATCCGGGTCGACGGCTTCAACACCGCGGCCCTCGACCCGCGCAGACTCAGGGCAGCCCGCCGCCGCATCGGCGTCGTCACCCAGGGGGACCTGCTGCCGCAGCGCACCGCCGCGGGCAACATCGCGCTCCCGCTCGAGCAGGCGGGCGTCGACGGCCCGCAGCGCCGCGAGAAGGTCGGCAAGCTGCTCGACCTCATCGGCCTCACCGACAAGGCCGCCCGCTACCCCGACACGCTGACCGACGGCCAGCGCGCCCGCGTCGAGGTCGCCCGCGCACTCGTGGGTGACCCGGGGCTGCTGCTCGCCGACGACCCGACCCGCTCGCTCGACTCCGACGGCGCCGCCGGTGTGCTGACCGTGCTCGACCGGGCGCGCGCCGAACTGGGCGCGACGGTCCTGGTCGTGACCAGCGACGCCGGGGTCGTCCGCCGGATCGCCGACGACGTGGTGCTGCTCGAGGATGGCAAGGTCACCGAGAGCGGGAACCTGCTGTCGCTGGTGCAGGACTCGGCCAGCCAGGTCGCGCGGACCCTGCTGCCCTCGATCGACGTCCCCAAGGGTGCGACCGCCGGGTACGACCGGGTCGCGGAGGTCGTCCTGATCGGCTTCGCCGCCGTCGGCGCGCTGCTGCCGGAGGCCACCGCCCGCTTCGGCAGCACCATCTCGGTCATCGGCGGCGGCCTGACCCGCGTCGGCGAGACCCCGGTTGCCCGCTTCCTGCTCGGCGTGAACGGCGGTTGGGCCGACCAGTCGCTGACCTGGATCGCCGAGCGCGGCGGCGTCGTGCGCCCCCAGGTCGGCCTGGCGCGGACGGTCGCTGCCTGATCCCTTCGCTGGAATCGCCCGGTCTCCTACTACGAGACCGGGCGATTTCTTGTGTGGGGCCGCCTGATTACGTGCGCGGCTCGTAACTCATCGCGACGGCACCGGAACTGAATTCGAAGCGACTCACTAGCCGCAAATCGACGTACTGCGACAACCCCGCGAACAACGTCCGCCCGTGACCGACGATCCTGGGGTGCACGACGAACTCGTACTCGTCGATCAACCCCAACTCCGCCAACTCCATCGGGAGCGTCACGCCCCCGACGAACAACCCGTCGCCCGGTTCCTCCTTGAGCCGCCGGACCGCCGCACCCAGGTCCCCGCGCACCAGTTCCGCGTTCCAGTCGACCTGGTCCAGCGTGGTCGACACGACGTACTTCCGGGCCGCGCTGATCGTCCTGGCGAACGGCTCCGTCCACTCAGGCCTGCCGCCGGGCGCCCGGAACGCCGATTCCATCATCTCGTAGGTCACCCGGCCGAACAGGAGCGCGTCCGCCCGGGCCAGGTTCTCCACCGCGTGCCGGTGCAATTCCTCGTCCGCCGCCATCGCCTGGTGATCGCAACACCCGTCGAGCGAGACGTTGATGGAATACCGAAGAGGTCGCATTTCGCGATCGTACCCATTCCGGGCGGGTGAATCAGGCGTGCGCTTCCGGGGGGACGGGTCGCTCCTCGGTCGCGGTGACGCGGGCGCCGGGAACGGGACCGTGCGCCACGCGGACCGTGCGGCAGACACCCGCGCCGGAGAGTTCGGCGGCCACCCGCAGCGCGGCGTCGGCGTCCTCGCAGAGGAACGCGCACGTGGGGCCGGAGCCGGAGACGGTCCCGGCCAGCGCACCCGCCGTGACACCCGCGCGGAGGGTGCGGCGCAGGCCGGGGCGCAGCGAGACCGAGGCGGCCTGCAGGTCGTTGCCCAGCAGCAGGGCCAGCTGGCGCGGGTCACCCGAGGCGAGGGCCTCCAGGACCGGCTCGACGTCGCCGATGCGGGGCGGGTCGCCCTCGGCGCGCAGGCGGTCGAGCTCGCCGTAGACCTTGGGGGTGGACAGGCCGCGGCGGTCGAACGCCAGGACCCAGTGGTAGGTGTGGCGGGTCAGCACGGGCACCAGCTGCTCGCCCCGGCCGGTGCCCAGCGCGGTGCCGCCGTGCAGCACGAACGGGACGTCACTGCCCAGCCGCGCCGCGACCTTGGCCAGCTCGTCGCGACCGATGTCCAGCCGCCAGAGCGCCGCCAGACCGACCAGCGTCGCCGCCGCGTCCGCACTGCCCCCGGCCATGCCACCGGACACCGGGATGCCCTTGCGGATGACGATGCGCACCTTCGGCTCGTCCGCGTCCCGCCCGACGTGCCGGGCCAGCTCCTGCACCGCCCGCCAGGCCAGGTTGCTCGCGCCGGTCGGCACCGAGTCCGCCCCCTCGCCGTGCACCTCGACCCCCGGCTCGTCGGCGACGGCGACGGTCACCTCGTCGGTCAACGACAACGCCTGGAACACGGTGGCGAGGTCGTGGTACCCGTCCGGCCGCAGGTCCCCCACGGCGAGGTGCAGGTTGACCTTCGACGGCACCCGGACGGTCACCGGGGCAGGCACGACAGCGAGCACCCGGCCAGCCTACGGGGACCCGGCCTGCCACCAGGAATCCCCTGGTCAACTCCACTGCCGGGTGAACTTCCCCGCTCGATCCGGCTCGCGCCCAGGTCGCGTTGTCCACAACGCCCGGAGTTGTCCACAGGCTCGGCTGACCTCTGGGTCGCCGCCCGGGGTCCCGGTAGACTGGCACTGGGGACGCCCCCCGGTGAGGGTGGGGGCCGGGCAGGGGGTTCCCGCGCGGGCGCGTGAAGGGGCTGGGTGGGGGTAAGGGCGGCTGGTGGGGGTTAGAGGGCGCGGTTGGGTGGCGGGTTAGGAGGGTGGGGTGGGGGCCGTGGGGCGTAGAGGGGCCACGGCGCGGGGGCAAGAGGGTGCCGCGACGCTGGGATGGTGGTGGCGGCCAAGAGGCCTGAACGGCGGTCGAGGCGTGGCGGCTGCGGCAGGTCAGCTGACGCTGGGAGCCTCGGCGGGCCTGAGCGGGTAGCGGCTAGAGGCGTCGGCGGGGTCGGGGAGCGCGAGGGCTAGTAGTCCCAGTGCCAGCCGGTGGCGTTGTTGGGGAGGTTGTGGGGCTTGTAGGTCAGCGTGCCGTGGACGCTGGCGGAGTCGATGAGGACGACGCCGTAGTAGCCCGAGTCGGAGAGGTAGAAGTCGTCCGGGAGGTAGCGGTGCTCGGGGAGGCAGGAGGTCACGATGCCCTTGCCGGTGGTCTTGCCGTCGGCGTCCTCGGTGGCGAAGTCGCCCGCGCTCATCCACCAGCCGGAGTCGGGCTGGTACTGCTCCGTGGTCTTGAGCACGATGGTGGCGGCGAGGTAGTGGCCGTTGTTGGGCGGCAGGCTGCCCGGCTCCGTGCAGTCGACGGCGACGACGCTGTCCAGCCAGAGGGTGGCCAGGGTGGGGCTGCCGCTGGAGCGGATCTCGATCTGGCGACCGAGCCGGGCGGCGGTGGTGTCCTCCGACGACTCGGACCCGCTCGAACAGGCGGCGAGCAGCAGGCC
This sequence comes from Actinokineospora globicatena, assembly GCF_024171945.1. Classification (GTDB taxonomy): domain Bacteria; phylum Actinomycetota; class Actinomycetes; order Mycobacteriales; family Pseudonocardiaceae; genus Actinokineospora; species Actinokineospora globicatena. The sequence goes on along the minus strand of NZ_JAMTCR010000002.1, from coordinate 354,548 downwards.
CGCGGTCACAGCGGCGACCGGGAACCGCGCCAACCGGCGCACGTACGACATTTGACCTCCAGACGAACTTCTATGTCGTAACTAGTCGAATTTTGTTACCAGGTCAAAAGAATCACACGGAGCGTGTCCGAACGGTTGCCCTGGAACAGAACCGCTCACCGCCGGTCGTCAACCGAATGCGCTCGATATTCGGTAAAACTGGGAAAGTGACGGCCCGCACCCGCTCGACCACCGGCCACGGTGGATACGCTTGCCCCCGGTGTGTCCGGCGAATGGCGGGGAGTGCGGGGCTAGATGACCAACCTGGTCAACCTGGAGAACGTCAGCAAGAGCTTCGGTGTGCGGCCGCTGCTGGACGGGGTTTCCCTCGGTGTAGGACGCGGTGACCGCATCGGCGTCGTTGGGCTCAACGGCGGCGGTAAGACCACCTTGCTCGAGGTGCTGACAGGCCTAGAGCCCGCGGACGAGGGCAGGGTGTCGCGGCTGCGCGACCTGCGCATGGCGGTGGTGACGCAGCGCACGGAGTTGGCGCCCGGGTCCACTGTGCGCAACGCCGTGCTCGATCCACTGGGGATCACCGAGGACCACCAGTGGGCCGCCGACCCGAGAGCGCGGTCCATCCTCACCGGCCTGGAGATCACCACCCTCGGCCTGGACAGCCCGGTCGACACCATGTCCGGTGGTGAGCGCCGCCGAGTCGCGCTGGCCGCCACCCTGGTGCGCGAGCTGGACCTGGTGGTGCTCGACGAGCCGACCAACCACCTCGACGTCGAGGGTGTGCGCTGGCTGGCCGACCACCTCATCGCTCGGGGCACCGCGCTGGTGGTCGTCACGCACGACCGGTGGTTCCTCGACACCGTCTGCACCCGCACCTGGGAGGTCGTCGGCGGCCAGGTCGAGCAGTACGACGGCGGGTACGCGGACTGGATCTACGCCAGGGCCGAGCGCGCCAGGGTGGCCGACACGCTGGAGGAGAAGCGCCGCAACCTCGCGCGCAAGGAGCTCGCGTGGCTGCGCCGCGGTGCCCCCGCCCGCACGTCGAAGCCGCGCTACCGCATCGACGCCGCCGAGGCCCTCATCGCCGACGTGCCGCCGCCGCGCGACAACGTCGAGCTGCTCGCGTTCGCCAAGCGGCGGCTCGGGCGGACCGTGGTCGAGTTGGAGGACGTGTCGGTCAGCGCGGGGGACAAGCCGATCCTCGACCGCGAGACCTGGCGTGTCGGCCCCGGTGACCGTGTCGGCCTCGTTGGTGTCAACGGCTCGGGTAAGACCACCTTGCTCCGGCTGCTGGCAGGTGACACGGAGCCTCTTGCCGGTAAGCGGATCCAGGGCCAGACGGTCCGGTTGGCGCACCTGACGCAGGAGCTGCGTGAGCTGCCGCCCCAGATGCGGGTCCTAGAGGCGGTCGAGGAGATCGCGCGTCGGGTCACCCTCGGCAAGCAGGACCTGTCGGCGTCGCAGCTGGCGGAGCGGTTCGGGTTCCCGGCGAACAAGCAGTGGACCCCGGTCGGCGACCTGTCCGGCGGCGAGCGGCGCAGGCTCCAGCTGGCCAGGCTGCTGATGGCCGAGCCGAACGTGCTGCTGCTCGACGAACCGACCAACGACCTCGACATCGACACCCTGCAGCAGCTGGAGGACCTGCTCGACTCGTGGCCGGGCACCATCGTGGTCGTCTCCCACGACCGCTACCTGGTGGAACGGGTCTGCGACCGGGTCGTGGCGCTGTTCGGCGACGGCAAGATCACCCAGCTGATCGGCGGCATCGAGGAGTACCTCACCCGGCGGACCGCGGCGCTGGCCACCGCGGTCCCCGCCAAGGCCCTGGCGCCGTCCGCCGAGGTCACCGCGGTGAAGGCCAGCGCGGCCGACCGGCGCGCGGCGCAGAAGGAGCTGGCCAGGCTGGAGCGCCAGGTGGCGAACCTGGACAAGAAGGAGTCCCAGCTGCACGCCGCGCTCGCCGAGGCGGCCACCGACGCGGCCAAGCTGCTCGAACTCGACGCCGAGCTGCGGTCGGTGGTGGCGTCGAAGGACGAGCTGGAGCAGCGGTGGCTCGAACTGGCCGATACCGCGGAGTAACCTTGATCTAGGCTGGGCGGTATGAGCCGGTTCGTCGACATGCTGCTGGACACCGCGCGCACCAGGGGCGAGCGCAAGGGCATCACCACCGGGGAGCCCAAGGAGGCCGTCCGCCACACCTGGGGGCAGGTGCACGAGCGCGCGCTGCGGATGGCGGGCGCGCTGGTCGCGGGTGGTCTCGGCAGGCACGGCGCGGTGGCGGTGCTGGCCGCCGAGCCGGTCGCCATCGCCCCCGCGGTGCAGGCGGTGTGGCTGGCGGGCGGCAGCGTCACCATGCTGCACCAGCCGACCGCGCGCACCGACCTGGCCGAGTGGGCGCACGACACGGTCCGCGTGCTCACCATGATCGACTCCAAGCTGGTGCTGCTCGGCGCGCCGTTCGACCAGTTGGCCCCGCTGCTCGACGAGCACGGCATCGGCTACCTGCGGCTGGCCGACCTCGACTCCGGCGACCCGCTCGCCGACGTCGTCCCGGTCGGCGAGGACGCGCCCGCGCTGCTGCAGCTCACCAGCGGCTCCACCGCCGACCCCAAGGCCGTGCGGATCACCCACGGCAACCTGTTCTCCAACCTGACCGCGATGGTCGACACCGCCGAGATCGACACCGAGGTCGACGTCATGGTGTCGTGGCTGCCGCTGTTCCACGACATGGGCATGGTCGGCTTCCTGACCGTCCCGATGACGGCGGGCATCGAGCTGGTCAAGGTCACCCCGGTCGAGTTCCTCGGCGGCCCGCTGATCTGGGCCGACCTGGTCTCCCGCTACGGCGGCACCATCACCGCCGCGCCCAACTTCGCCTACGCGCTGCTCGGCCGCAGGCTGTCCGGAGTGGACGACGAGGACAAGTACGACCTGTCGTCGCTGCGGTTGGCGCTCAACGGCGCCGAGCCGATCGACGAGAAGGCGGTGCTCTCGTTCACCTCGGAGGGCGCCCGGTTCGGCCTCCGCGCGGAGTGCGTCTTCCCCGCGTACGGCATGGCCGAGGCCACGCTGGCGGTGTCGTTCGCGCCGCTGTTCACCGGGCTGACGCTCGACCACGTCGACGCCGAGAAGCTGGAGTCCGACAACCTCGCCGTACCGGCCGATGTGGACTCCGGGCGCGCGTTCGCGGTGCTGGGCAAGCCGTTGCGCGGCATCGAGGCCGAGATCGTGTCGCCCACCGGCGAGGTGCTCGGCGAGCGCCAGGTCGGCGAGATCCGCCTGCGCGGCGAGGCGGTGACCCCGGGCTACCTGACCGTCGACGGTCCACTCGCGACCCAGGACGCCGACGGCTGGCTCGCCACCGGCGACATCGGCTACCTCGTCGACGGCCAGATCGTCATCTGCGGCCGCCGCAAGGACGTGATCATCCTCGGCGGCCGCAACATCTACCCGACCGACATCGAGCGCGCCGCCTCCACTGTGGAGGGTGTGCGGGCCGGGAACGCGGTCGCCGTCCGCATCGACGCGGGCTCCCGCCGCGAACGCTTCGCCGTGGTCGTCGAATCCCGCCTCGCCGAAGACGACACGGCGGTGAAGGTGCTGCGAAAGGACGTCGCGGCCCGGGTGTTCGAGGCCGTCAACGCCCGCCCCGTCGCCGTCGTGGTCCTCAAGCCGGGCTCCCTCCCGAAGACCCCCTCCGGCAAACTCCGCCGCGCCGCGGCAGGCGAACAGGTGGCGGCGACCATCAAGTCGGCCGAGAGCTGATCCGCTGTCCACTGTGGACGCTTGAGCGCCTTGTCCACCCCGGTCGCCCGCCGATTCGGGCGACTTGGGGTCGGACGGGTGTTGGCCGTCGGCGCTTGGGGCTCTGACCTGGGGATCTGTGGTTGCTGCTGCCGTCAAATTCCCTCTGCTGGGTGACAGAAGTTATCCACATGTGGATCTCTCCGGGGCCCGTTTCAAGATCGCCTGTCGGTGGGTCCCGGTAGACTGGCCCAGGGACGCCCCCCGGAGAGGGTGGGGGCCGGGCCCAGGTTGTGGTGGGGCGGCGGGGGTCGTCAAGGGGGTTCGCCCGAAGGTGTGATGGGGGCCTGGGTGGCCGTGGCCGGGACGGCGTCGGACATGGTGGGGGCGGCGTCGCTGGGGTTGCTGGGACGGCGAGGGATCGGTCAGTGATGGGTTGATCGCTGGCGGTGCGATTGGTGAGGCAGCGCGGCGGTGCGGGTGTGGAGCGGAGTTGGCGGCGGCCAAGCCACAATTCGCAGCGGGCGAGTGACCACCCGGCTGTAGGACGGAGCGAGGGCGCGGTGGCCCCGGCTGCGGGTGCGTAGCTGGGACTGGTGGCGGCCCGGCTGCGGGTGCGCTGGGGCACTGGTGGCGGCCCGGCCGAGGGGTGCGTGGCGGGGACTAGTGGCGGCCCCGGTGTTGGGGACGGAGCGGTGGCCCCGCTGTAAGACAGAGCTGGGCGAGCGGCGGCCAGTCTGCGGGCGCGGGGCGAGCGCTGGCTTGGCTGTGAGGATGGAGAGGGGCGAGCGGCGGCCCGGCTGTGGGTGCGTAGTGAGGGCGGGCTGCGGGGGAGAGCGGCGGCCGTTGTGGAAAGCCCGAGTTCTCCACGTCTGGTCCGACCGAGCTGAACGGCGCGGGGTTAGCGGCGGCGGCGGAGTTCGGTTAGCCAGGCGGATTTGATGGCGTCCACGGCGTCGGGGTGGTAGCCCTGGCCGGGGTAGGCGGAGAGGCCTAGGCGGAGGTTTTCGACCTGGTCGGCGGTGGGGCCTGCGCCGTGTTCGTTGGCGGCTCGGTCGAGGAGGTGGGCCAGGCGCTCGACGTCGGTGGGGTGGTAGCCGCGGGTGCCGGGGGGTGCGGGTGGGAGGGGGAGGTACGGGGCCTCGGAGTTGGCCGGGATGACCTTGAGGGCGTCCTCCGCCGCGCGGGCCTCCAACTCGACGGCGACCGAGTCCAGGAACTCGTCCACCTGGTCCTCGTTGTAGCCGCGCTTGACCAGGGGGGCGGCGTCGAACTCGGCCTCGCGGACCTCGGTGACGGTCAGCTTGCCGCGGCCCTCCAGGGCGGCCTCGACCTTGTCCAGGAACGCGTCGACCTGGTCCTCGTGGTAGCCGCGCTTGCCGAAGGGGGCCTTGTCGAAGGTCACCGCGCGCACGGCGTCGGGGGTGAGGGACAACCGGGGCCTCCGTCAGGTCGCGTGGAAGGTGTTCTGCGCCGCCTCGATGCCCTGCTCGACCAGCGCGGCCACCGCGTCGGCGCAGGTGTCCACCTCGAACGCGAGTTCCTTGCGCTCGGTGGTCGAGAAGTCCCGCAGCACGAAGTCCGCTGGGTCCATCCGGCCAGGTGGGCGCCCGATGCCGAAGCGCACCCGATAGTAGTCCTTGGTGCCCAGCGACTTGGTGATCGAGCGCAGTCCGTTGTGGCCGTTGTCGCCGCCGCCCAGTTTGAGCCGGACGGTGCCGAACGGCAGGTCGAGCTCGTCGTGCACCACGGTGATCCGGTCGGGGCCCGCCTTGAAGAACTTGGCCGCGCCCGCCACCGGGCCGCCGGAGAGGTTCATGAAGGAGCGCGGCTTGACCAGCACGACCCGCTGGTCGCCGAGCCTGCCCTCGACCACCTCGGCGCCCGCCTTGTGCGCCTTGAACCGGCCGCCGACCCGGGCGGCGAGCTCGTCGACGACCAGGAAGCCGATGTTGTGCCGGTTGCCCTCGTACCTGGGCCCCGGGTTGCCGAGGCCGACCACGACCATCGGCGCCTCGTCCGCCATGTCCCCTCCTCGCGCACCTGCCGACAGCACGGTGCCCCGGACCCTGAGCGGGGGGACCGGGGCACCGGGGAAGCGTAGGGGATCAGCTCTCGGTGGAGCTCGACTTCGGCTCCTCGACGACGCCCGCGCCCTCGGTGTCCAGCTCGGCCTCGAGCTGCGCGGCGGTCGGCGCCGGGTTGACCGCGAGGACCAGGGCCTCCGGGTCGGTCACCAGCACGGCGCCCTTGGGCAGCTCGACCTGGGCGGCGGTGATCTGGGTGCTCGCCTCGACGCCCTGGATGCTGAGCTCGACCTGCTCGGGGATGTGCAGCGCCTCGACCTCGATCAGCAGGCTGGTGAGGTCCTGGGTGACCAGGGTGCCGGGCACGGCGTCGCCGGTGACCACGATCGGGATCTCGACGGTGACCTTCTCGCCGCGCTGGACCAGCAGCAGGTCGACGTGCTCGATGTAGTTCTTCAGCGGGTGCGTGGTGACCGTCTTGGTCAGCGCCAGCTCGGTGTCCGAGCCGATGTTGAGGGTCAGCACCGCGTTCTGGCCGTGCTCGCGCACGACGCGGGCGAACTCCAGGCCGGGCAGGGCCAGGTGCTTGGGGTCGGAACCGTGTCCGTAGAGCACGGCGGGGATCTTGCCCGCACGGCGGGTGCGGCGCGCGGCGCCCTTACCGAACTCGGTGCGCTGTTCGGCGGCCAGACGTACCTCGGACACGGTGGTGCTCTCCTTGCGATCAGCAGTGCGGCGGGGGCGCGACTTCACAGTCGGGGCGGGTGGCCTGCGGCAAGGGGCACGGGAGGCAGTGAGACGCCACGGTTCGAAGAACCGAACCGCCACGTCGATCACGCCAGGCGCGATGCCCGCCTCGCCGAGGCAACTCGAATAGTTTACGCACGCGTCACCAGCGGGGCGAACCCGGGGGTCGCCCCGCCGCGCGGTGCGCTCAGGCGTCGCCGTCGAACAGCGACGTCACCGACCCGTCCTCGAACACCTGCTGGATGGCGCGGGCCAGCAGCGGGGCGATCGAGAGCACGGTCATGCCGGGGTAGCGCTTGTCGTCGGGGATGGGCAGCGTGTTGGTGAAGATGACCTCCCGCGCGCCGCTGCCCTGCAGCCGGTCGCGGGCCGGGCCGGAGAGCACGCCGTGCGTCGCGGCCATGACCACGTCGGCTGCGCCCTCGTCGAGCAGCTGGCGGACCGCCTTGGCGATCGTGCCGCCGGTGTCGACCATGTCGTCGATGACCACGCACAGCTTGCCCTCGACCTCGCCGACCACCCGGTTGGCGACGACCTCGTTGGGCCGCAGCGGGTCGCGGGTCTTGTGGATGAAGGCGATCGGCACGCCGCCGAGGTCGTCGGCCCACTTCTCGGCCAGCTTGGTGCGGCCCGCGTCCGGGGAGACCACCACGATGTTGTCGGTGGCGTAGTTGTCCTTGATGTAGCGGGCCAGCGTGTTCTGCGCGAACAGGTGGTCGACCGGGCCGTCGAAGAAGCCCTGGATCTGCGCGGTGTGCAGGTCCACGGTCATGATCCGGTCGGCGCCCGCGACCTTGAACAGGTCGGCGATGAGCCGCGCGGAGATCGGCTCGCGGCCCTTGTGCTTCTTGTCCTGCCGCGCGTACGGGTAGAACGGCATGATCACGGTGATCCGCTTGGCGCTGGCCCGCTTGAGCGCGTCGACCATGAGCAGCTGCTCCATGACCCACTGGTTGATCGGGGCGCAGGCGCTCTGCATGACGAACGCATCGCAGCCGCGCACCGACTCCTCGAACCGGACGAAGATCTCGCCGTTGGCGAAGTCGTAGGCCGACTGCGGGGTGATGCTGACGTTGAGGTGCTTGGCGACCTCCTCCGCCAGCTCCGGGTGCGCCCGGCCGGAGAACAGCATCAGGTTCTTCTTGGGGGTACCGGCCTTGAAGCTCATCCGTTGACCTCGCTGGTTCTGTCGGCGGGGAGTGCCCGTTGCGCCGCGTCCGCGGCTGCCGTGCCCGGGCGGCGGCGCACCACCCAGTTCTCGATGTTGCGCTGGGGGGTCCCCGAGACCGCGAGCGCGCCCGGCGGCACGTCGCGGCGCAAGACCGTCCCGGCGCCGCTGTAGGCGCCGTCACCGATGGTGACCGGCGCTACGTACATGTTGTCCGACCCCATGCGCACGTGGGAGCCGACAACTGTGTGGTGCTTGTTCACCCCGTCGTAGTTGACGAACACGCTAGCCGCACCGATGTTGCTGTGGTCACCGATCGTGGCGTCACCCACATAGCTCAGGTGCGGGACCTTCGACCCCACCCCGATGTCGGCGTTCTTGGTCTCCACGAAGGTGCCGATCTTGCCCCGGGCGCCGAGCTTCGTGCCGGGCCGCAGGTAGGCGAACGGTCCGACGCTCGCGCCGTCGCCGATGAGGGCGGAGGAGCCGTGCGTGCGGACGACCTCCGCGCCGTCGCCGACGACCACGTCGGTCAGCGTGGTGTCCGGTCCGACCAGGGCGCCCTCACCGACGGTGGTGGCGCCGCGCAGCTGCGTGTTCGGCTCGATCCGCGCGTCGCGGCCGAGGGTCACGCCGAGCTCGATCCAGGTGGTGGCCGGGTCGACGACGGTCACGCCGGCCCGCATCCAGGCCTCCACCGTGCGCCGGTTGAGCTCGGTGCCCAGCTTCGCCAGCTGCACCCGGTCGTTGACCCCCTCGACCAGCCACGGGTCGGCGCACACCAGCGCGCCCACCCGGCGGCCGTCGGCGCGGGCGGTGCCGAGCACGTCGGTCAGGTACAGCTCGCCCTGGGAGTTGTCGGTCTTGAGCCGCGCCAGCCCGTCCACCAGCACCGCGGCGTCGAAGGCGTAGACCCCGGAGTTGACCTCGTCGATGGCGTGCTGGGCCTCGGTGGCGTCCTTGTGCTCGACGATCCGCTCGACGGTGCCGTCCTCGGCGCGCACGATCCGGCCGTACCCGGTGGGGTCCGGCACCCGCGCGGTCAGCACGGTCACCGCGTTGCCCTGCTCGGCGTGCTCGGCGAGCAGCGCGGTCAGCGTGGGGGTGTCCAGCAGCGGGACGTCACCGTAAGTCACCAGCACGGTGCCGGTGACCGCGCCGAGCGGGGCCAGCCCGCAGGCGACCGCGTGACCGGTGCCGTCCTGGGTCTCCTGCACGGCGGTGGTCACCTCCCGGCCGAGCGCGTCGGCGACCCCGCCCAGGTGCGCGCCCACGGCGGTCCTGCCGTGCCCGAGCACCACGACCAGGTGGTCGGGGTCCAGGCCGGCGGCCGCCCGCACGGCGTGCTCGACCAGCGGCCTGCCCGCGACCGGGTGCAGCACCTTCGGGGTGGCCGACCGCATCCGGGTGCCCTCCCCGGCGGCCAGGATGACGGAGGTGACCTGACCCAGGCGTGCACGATCGGGGGAGGTTGTAGACATCGCGCTCCCTAGCATTGGCGAGACAAGGCGGAAGGGACCGCCGTCGGCGGGGTATCGCGCGCACGACTGGCGACCGGTGCCGAATCCTACGTGGTCTCCGGGAGCACCCACGCCGGGTCCAGCCGCTCGCCGTCCGCGCGGTCGGTGTCCGGTTTCGCGTCCTCGGTGCCGCCGTCGCCCTCGCCCGCGTGGATGGCGACGATGTCGTTGCCGCCGCCCCGCTTGGCCTGGTACATCGCGGCGTCGGCCCTGGCCAGCGCGCGGACGGCGGTCTCCTGTGGACGCAAGGACACCACGCCGATGGACAGCGTAACCCCGTGCGAGAGGTCGTGCGGGAGACCGGCGACCGCGGTCAGGGCCCTGCGCAGCGCCGCCTCGGCCGCGGTGAGCGGCGCGCCGGGCAGCAATACGATGAATTCGTCGCCGCCGTAGCGGGCCACCATGTCGCTGCCGCGCAAGGCATCGCGCAGCGTGCTGGCCACGACGCGCAACACGTCGTCGCCCTCCGCGTGCGACATCCGGTCGTTGACGCCCTTGAAACCGTCCAGGTCGACCAGTGCCACGGCGAGCGGGTGGTTGGCCGGTGACCCCGCGAGCGTCTCCAGCCGTTCGTCGAGCGCGCGCCGGTTCGGCAGTCCGGTCAACGGGTCCTGCAAGGCCTGCCGGGCGATGGCGCCGTGCATGCGGGAAAGCCGTTCGTGCTCACGGCGGGTGTTGAGCGTCGCGATCCGGGACTCGCGCATGTCCCAGAGTTGGGCCTCCAACTCGGTCGCGTAGTGCTCGAGCGCGCCGGTGGTGCGCTGGCCGCCCTCGGGGCCGGAAAGCCGTGCGTACTCGCGGATCAAGCACAACCGCAGCGTCGGTTCGGCCGCCTCGTGGTACATCCGCGACCGCGCCTCGCCGAGCACCTCGACCGCCTCGTCCTCGCGGCCCTCGTGCTCCAGGCACCTGGCGAGCGACACGGCGACGATGACCAACTCGCGCGGGTACCGCAGCGACGCCGAGAGCCGCTGCAGCCGGTTGATGTGCGCGCCGGAGGGCTGCGCCAGCGCCAGTGCCGCGCCGATGATCGGGTTCTGGTCGGCGGCCGAGAGGTTCGGGTCGCGCGGGAACAGCGACTCGCGGAACGGGGCCTCGACCGCGACCGCGATCGCCGCCGCGGTGGCGAACCGCTCGGCGGCCCGCTCGTCCTCGCCGATGCGCTCGAGCCGCAGTCCCCAGCCGACCAGCAGCCGGGCCCGGTTGATCAGGTGCACGGAGATCAGGTGCGGCCCGGCGCTGGCCCGGATGCACTTGTTGGCCCTGGCCATCACCTGGTCGGCGACCTCGTAGACGCCGAGCTGGGTGAGCACGGTGCCGATGTCCATCAGCGTGGCCGCCATGATCATGTCCCAGTTGCGGCCGCCGAGCAGCACGTCCGGGGTGATGTCCTCGTCCAGCATGGCCAGCGCCACGGCGGCCTCGGTCAGCGCCGCGTCCTCGGCACCGGCCAGCAGCAACCGGCGGCCGCGCAACGCGTGCGCGTCGGCCTGCAGCACCACCAGGCCGTGCCTGCGGGTGTGCGCGAGCATCTCGTCGAGCAGGGGCTCCGCCGAGTCGGCGAGCTCGTTGTTGACCACCCGGACCGCGACCGCGGAGCGCAGCAGCTGGGCGACCATCCTCGGCTCACCGCGGTGCTGGGCCTCGGCGAGCAGCCGGTCGACCTCGTCGGTGTGCCGGATCCGCTCGGCGATCGGGCTGACCTGGATGACCGCGAGCAGCTCCCGTGCGCGCCCGACCAGCCAGGCGTCGGAGCGCTCCTCCAACGCGGGCAGTTCGCCTGGGTCCCGCTGCTCGTCGTCCACGTGCGGCGCGGCACCCCCTCGTACGCGTCTGCTCGGTGCTGAGTCAGGGCTGTTCTGGGAGAGTGACTCAGGTGTGACTTGCTCCGCCGCCAGGATTCGAACCTGAACCATTGGAACCAAAATCCAAGGTGCTGCCTTTACACCACGGCGGATCGCGAGCGGTGTTCGCTCACAGTGGGGAACATCGTGGCACGAGGGTACCCACCGGGGCAGCCCTACCCGGGCGATTGGCCCCCGCTCGCGTCCGTTCGGGTGTTAGCGGACTCACAAGATCCGCAGCGGTGTCACCGAACGGGGCGGTATGTGTGCGGACCGTCGTTCACCAGGTCAGCGACGCTGAGCGACCCCGGGGGCCGGGTCGGGTGGCGCACGACCCGGGCACTGGCGCGCGGGCCGGATCGTTCCTTACGCTGTCGTAGGTTACGGCGCCGTAGGTAAGCCGGGCCTTAGTCCGCAGGCCCCGGGTTCGGAGAGAGGGACACCATGACGAGCACGCTCGACGCCACCACGGATCAGCCGCCCACGGGGCGGAAACCGATGTTCGAGGGCAAGCGCACGCTGACCTCGCGGATCGCCGTGTACATCTTCATCCTCGTGCCGTTCGCCGCGCTGATCGCCGCGGTGCCGCTCGCCTGGGGCTGGGGACTTGGCTGGGTCGACATCGCGCTCGCGGTGTTCTTCTTCTACTTCTCCGGCCTCGGCGTGACCGTCGGCTACCACCGGCTGTTCACCCACGGCTCGTTCAAGGCCAAGCGGCCGCTCAAGATCGTGCTCGCGGTGATGGGCAGCATGGCCGTGCAGAGCCCGCCGACCACCTGGGTCGCCGACCACCGCCGCCACCACGCGTTCTCCGACCGCGAGGGCGACCCGCACTCGCCGTGGCTGTTCGGCACCTCGCCGATGGCGCTCGCCCGCGGCTTCTGGCACGCGCACATGGGCTGGATCTTCGACAACGACGTGACCAACAAGGAGCGCTTCGCGCCGGACCTGTTGGCGGACAAGGACATCGTCCGGGTCAGCAAGCTGTTCCCGCTGCTGACCGTCGCCACCTTCCTGCTGCCCGCGCTGCTCGGCGGCCTGCTCACCTGGTCGTGGTGGGGCGCGGTGACCGCGTTCTTCTGGGCCAGCCTGGTCCGGGTCGCGGTGCTGCACCACGTGACCTGGTCGACCAACTCGATCTGCCACATGATCGGCGAGCGCCCGTTCGCCAGCCGCGACAAGGCAGCCAACTTCTGGCCGCTGGCCATCCTCAGCTTCGGCGAGTCGTGGCACAACCTGCACCACGCCGACCCGACCTGCGCCCGCCACGGCGTGCAGCGCGGTCAGATCGACACCTCGGCCCGGCTGATCTGGATCTTCGAGAAGCTCGGCTGGGTCAGCGACGTGCGCTGGCCCACCGAGGCCAGGTTGGCCAAGCTCAGCGTCCGCTAGCGCGCGGGGCGGTGCCGGTCGACCGACCCGCACCGCCCGCCCCGACCCCCTAGGCTGTGCCGGTGCCGAGAAAGATCGAGACCCCCCGCGTCCGGATGACCGGCAAGGAGCGCAGGCAGCAGCTGCTCGACGTCGCCAGGTCCCTGTTCGCGGAGAAGGGGTTCGACGGCACCTCGGTGGAGGAGATCGCCCACCGCGCCTCGGTCAGCAAGCCGGTGGTGTACGAGCACTTCGGCGGCAAGGAGGGCATCTACGCGGTCGTCGTCGACCGCGAGATGGAGACCCTGCTCGAGGGCATGACCAACGCGCTGTCCGAGGAGGAGCACCCCAGGGTGCTGCTGGAGCGCGCCGCACTGTCGCTGTTGGACTACGTCGAGAGCAGCACCGACGGCTTCCGCATCCTGGTCCGCGACTCCCCGGTCGCCACCACGACCGGCACCTTCTCCAGCCTGCTCAACGACATCGCCAGCCAGGTCGAGCACATCCTCGGCGTCCAGTTCGCCCGCCGCGGCTACGAGCCCAAGCTCGCCGCGCTCTACAGCCAGGCCCTGGTCGGCATGGTCGCCCTCACCGGCCAGTGGTGGCTGGAGGCCCGCAAACCCAAGAAACTCGACGTCGCCGCACACCTGGTCAACCTCGCCTGGAACGGACTGTCCAACCTGGACGGAAAACCAGTCCTGCAAGGACGGTGACGGCGGGCCCCGTGGTACCACCACGGGGCCCGCCAGCTCCGACTACCTCGGAGCCTTGCCCTTCACCGACTTGATCTCCACCCGCTCGGTCCCCGGCCTCGTGCCCGCCGCGAACTGCTGGCTGGAGTTGTACGCCTCGACGTACCACAGGTACGAGCCCCCGTAGCCGTCGCGGAAGAACACCCGCTGCTCCACACCGGACGCCTTGGCCAGCACCGGGTCACTCGCCGCCGGGTCCAGGTTGGTCGCCCACGAGCGCCACGTGCTCGAGCCGGGCACGGTCTGGCCCCCGCGGTACACGTAGCCGTCGCTGCCGCGCACGGCGACCTCGACGATGCCGTGCGTGTTGAGGATGGCGCTCGGCGAACCCGCGTAGGTCGCCTGGGACGCGCCGATCTCGGTCCACCCCGCGGTGAATCCGGACGCGGTCTCCTTCTGGGTGTGCAGCTTGCCGTCCGCGGCCCGGACCACGAGCTGGACCTTGCCGTCGGCGAACACGACACCGGCCGGGGCGGACCCGACGGTGACACCGGCGGCGGTCCGCGGCGCCGAGGCCACGCCGTTGACGACCTTGCTCACCGCCGCCGCGTTCGACGTGGTGCGGTAGACGACCTCGAAGTCGTTGCCGTTGGCCAGGACCGCGAAGTCCGCCGTGATGGTCGTGCTGCCCGCGAGCCGCCACGGTGCGAACGCCTTGGTGGCGGAGAACTGCTTGGACCACCAGAGCTTGCCCGCGCCGTCGACCGCGAAGGCCGAGAGCAGGCCGTCACCGCCGCGCACCAGGGTCGGGCTGTTGGCGAAGGTGCCGCGCTGCGACACCGCCGCCGTCCACGGCGCGGTGATCGGACCGGTGCGGGCCGAGGTCCTGGTCTGGGCGTCGGTCGCGTTGACCGCCACCACCAGCGCGCCGTCCGAGCCGACCGCCAGGCTCGGCGTCCCGGTGTAGCTGGGCCCGGTCAGCGCCGGGTCGAAGGTGATCACCGGGCTGTTCTGCGAGGACTGGCTGCCCAGGTAGAGCTGGTTCTGGTCGCTGACGTAGGCCGCGTCGAGCTTCTGCGTGCCCGGGTTGTAGACCAGCGCGCCCCGCTCGCTGTTGGGCCCGGCGGGCGTCACCGCCGGGACCGTCGGCGGCGCGACCGCGGTGCACGCGGTGATGTCCGCCGTGATCTCGTTCGCGCCGTCCCAGGCGAGCAGGAACTCCTTGGTGACACCGCGACCGCTGAGTGCGAACAGCTTGGCCGCCGGGTCCCAGCGGTACCAGAACACCCCCGAACCGCCGGTGAGGCCGAGGATGATGTCGCCACCGGGCGAGACGAGCTGCTTGAAGCCGTTCCACCCGGTGCTCAGCGAGGTGCCGTAGTCCAACCACCGCCTGCTGGCGACGTCGTAGTGGAAGCGGTACACGGTCCCGTCGCCGATGGAGCCGTCGCGGGCGTAGATGACGCCGTTGCCCGCGGCGAAGACCTGGTTGTAGCGGCCCCAGCCGTAGTCCAGGGTCTCGTGCGTCCAGGTGCCGCCGGAGTCGCGGCGGGAGCGGACCAGTTCCGAGTTGTCCTTGACCCAGTAGAAGTCACCCGCGGCGTCGACGGTGATCCGGTAGCGGTTGGCGGGCTGGTCGAACCCGGTCCAGCCGGTGCCCTTGAGCAGCGAGACACCGCCGTCGGTCCAGCCCGACGCGCTCCACTGGTGGCTGCGCAGCTCACCGGCCGGGGTGATGAAGTAGATCAACCCGCCAGGCCCGCGCAGCACCCGGTTCGCCCAGCCGGGGCCGCCGCCGATGCTGGTGATGGCGCCCTTGCGGCCGAAGTAGCCGACCTCGACCTCCTCCTGGCGGTTGAGCGTCAACCCGCCCGACGCCCCGGTGGAGTGCAGGTCGACCTGCGGTGCGCAGACCACGTCGGTGGCCAGGCTGCTCGGCGAGCAGGCGTCGATGGCGGGGGCGAACTCGTCGACCCCGGTCCACCAGCCCGCGAGCAGCGTCTTCTCCGCGCCCGCCGGGTTGTTCGCCCACGCGGCCTGCGTCGGCCGGTAGCGGTACCACCAGAGCTCGCCGTTGGTGCGCAGCGCGTAGATCACGTCGCCGCCGCCGGAGGCCAGCTGCTTGAAGCCGTTCCACCCGTCCCCGACGACCAGGTTGTTCTGGGTGAAGGTGTTGGTGACGTGGTCGTAGACGAACCGGTACAGCTTGCCGGTGCCCTCACCAGGTGCCCTGGCGTAGAGGACGCCCTTACCACCGGCGAAGACCTGGTCGAACCGGTCCCAGCCGGACTGCAGCTCGCGCTCCTGCCAGGTGTAGGTCGACCCGGTCTGGGTGTAGGCGTGCCAGCGCAGCTTGCCGTCCGGCTTCACGGTGTAGAAGTGGTCGTTGGCGTCGACGGTGATCCGGTAGTGCTGGGCCGCGGTCTGCCAGCCGGTCCACCCGGTGCCCACGAGCACCGACTGGCCGCCGTTCTCCCAGGCGCCCGAGGGCAACCAGCGGTGCCTGGCGACATCGCCCGCGGCGTTGAGGTGGTAGACGTACCCGTTCGGCCCAGTCAGCACCCGGCCGTTCCAGCCGTTCCCGATGCCCTGGCTGACCGGGATGGAGGCGATGCCGGACTCCGGCTCGTCGTGGGTGTACAGCTGTAGACCATCGCCACCGCTGAGCGCGGTGAACAGGTTGACCGACGGCGCGCACGTGCTGGTGTCCAGCGCCGCGGCCTGCGTGCCGACGCCGACCAGCACGGGTATCCCCACCGCGCCGACCAGGGCGGCCAGCGCGAGTCGGGCCGAACGCGTGAATCTGCCCATCGACTCCTCCACTTCGTCTGCATTTTCCTTGACACGACAAATGGCGTGCGTTATTTACGGGACCCGCCCGCTAAAGATGATCTTCCCCAGGTGAATCGTCGACTCAGCACGTCAGTGTGCGGCAGCGTGGCGCGACCCGGAAGTGCGCGGTGTGCCACACCGGCATTTTGTGGAAATCCCCGGTTGGCTCTTGTGGTACGTCGGGCGGTCCGCTTAGTGTCGCTTTACCTGCTCTTGACGGCTGGGGCTCGATCGCGGGCTGCTTTGGTGAGCGCTACTTCTGGGGAGAAGTCACATGAACCGCTCTGGGTTTTCGCGCGCCCGTTTGCCCAAGGCGCTCGTCGGGATGTTCGGCCTATTCCTGGTCTTGGTGCTGGTGGGTGGGGTGGTCGGCCCGTCCTACCCGTGGAGTTCGTGGACCCTCGGCGAGGACGGGCAAACGGCCGCCGACATCCGTGCCGGGCTGGAAGAAGCGCGCGCCAAGGCGGCGCAGCAGCGCTGGGGCACCGCGGACGGCCTGTCCCCCGAGGCGGACCAGGCCAAGGGCAACTGGGGAATGCCCGAATCGGAGCAGTCCAAGTACCCACCGCCCAAGTTCCCGGCGATCGGCGCGGGCGCGCGCAACGCCGCTGCCGTGTTGTCGCCCCCCGCGGCCAAGGCGGGGTTCAACTCCTCGACGAGCGAGGAAATCGCTGAGCGGCGCGGCAGGACCGAACGCGTCTACCGCAACGCCGACGGCACCCAGACCACCGAGTTCAGCGCGACCCCGCTCAACTACCAGCGCCCCGACGGCAGCTGGGCCCCGGTCGACCCCACCCTCGTCGCCGACGGCGCGGGGTGGCGCAACGCCGCCGACCAGCTCGGCGTCCGAGTCGCGAACTCCGCGGCGGCCGACGAACTGGTGACCGTGAAGCTGCGCGGTGGCACCGAGTTCGGCTACCGGCTGGCCGGGGCTCGCCCGGTCGCGGGCGCGCACGCGGGGTCGAAGATCACCTACAC
Organism: Actinokineospora globicatena; assembly: GCF_024171945.1. Taxonomy (GTDB): domain Bacteria; phylum Actinomycetota; class Actinomycetes; order Mycobacteriales; family Pseudonocardiaceae; genus Actinokineospora; species Actinokineospora globicatena. The sequence goes on along the minus strand of NZ_JAMTCR010000002.1, from coordinate 337,628 downwards.
CGGGGTGGCCGAGCAGACCGACCTGGTGCTGGAGTCGCTCGCGGGCACCGTCAAGGAGACCATCGTGCTGCGCGCGGCCACCGCGCCGCGCTCCTGGCAGTTCCCGTTGCGGCTCAAGGGCTTGACCGCCAAGGTCGTCGACGGTGATGTCGTGCTCACCGACGCCGCGGGCGCCGAGCAGGCCCGCATCCCCGCCGGTCACATGGTCGACGCGGCAGGCGCCGTCTCGGCCGCCGTCGGCTACCGGCTCGTCGGCCAGGCGCTTGAGGTGACCGCCGACCCGGCGTGGTTGGCCGACCCGGCGCGCGCCTACCCGGTGCTCGTCGACCCCAGCGTCACCGAGATCCGCGCCAACACCAGCATGTACGTCGCCGGTGGCAGCCGCGTCAACGCGCCGAGCGAGCTGCGGATCGGCTACAACGGCGTCCGCAACGCCTCCTACATCGCCTTCGGCGACATCGGCACCCGGCTGGCCAACCACAAGGTCTTCGGCGCCGCGCTGCAGGTGGTGAACTTCGATTCGACCACCTGCCAGGCGACCCCGCTGACCGTGCACGAGGTCAGCCAGGCCTGGGGGAGCAGCGGCGGTTGGCCGGGTCCGGCGTTCGCGGGCACCCCGATCGCGGGCGCGTCGTTCTCGCACGGGTTCATCCGCCTCGGCCAGACCCGCTCGGCCTGCCCCGCCGCGGGCGAGCTCATCGACTTCGGCGTCGCGGGCACCGACCTGGTGCAGCGCTGGGCCAACGGCGCGGCCAACCACGGCATCACGCTGCGCGCGCACGAGACGAACCCGTCCGGTTTCAAGAAGTTCACCGGCACCGCCTCGGCCAACCCGCCCCGGCTGTTCATCACCCACAGTCCCTACAACGCCCGCTACGCCATCGACCAGCCGATCCCGAACCCGCCGGTCACCAGCGTGCAGAGCGGCGTCGTCAAGATCAAGGTCACCAACACCGGGTCCGGCACCTGGGCGCCGGGCACGCACGCCATGGCGTACAAGGTGTTCAACGCCGACACCGGCGCGCACCTGGGCACCGAGCAGAACTCCGGCACGCTGCCGACCTCGGTCCCGCCCGGCGCGACCGCGACCGTCGACGCCACCATCTCGGCCCGGCCACCGGGCAATTACGTCCTCGACTTCACCATGCGGCACAACGGCGTGCTGTTCACCGACGAACAGGTGGCGCCCGCCCGCATCTCGCTGCAGGTCTTCAACATCCCGCCGGTCATCGGCGAGCAGTACCCACCCAGCGGGCACAGCGTGGAAACACTGCACCCGCAATTGTGGGCTCGCGGTCAGGACCACGAGAACGACCCGTTGCAATACCGTTTCGAGGTCTGCGAGAAAAGCCCGCAGAACACCCCGGTCAACTGTTTCAGCTCGGCCAGGGGAGACGCGCCATATTGGACGCTCGCCGGTACCGAGCTGCGCTGGGACAAGGTGTACCTGTGGCGGGCGTTCGCCTGGGACGGCCATTCCGAGAGCGAGGCGCTGCCGTTCTCGGCGCTGCTGACCTCGGTTCCGCAGCCGGAGATCACCTCCCGGCTGGGCACCGCGCCCTACACCGGCAACGGCCTGGGCTTCGACCCCATGGCGGGCAACTACACCACCGCCGCCATCGACGCGGCCGCCGCGGTCGTCGGGCCCGAGCTCAACGTGGCCCGCACCTACAACAGCCTCGACCCCCGGTCGGACCTGGCCTTCGGCGTCGGTTGGTCCACCCGCTACGACATGCGGGTCGCGCCGGACGCCGACGGCAGCGGCAACCTGGTGGTCACCTACCCCGACGGGCAGCAGGTCCGCTTCGGCCGCAACCCCGACGGCAGCTTCACCCCGCCGCCCGGTCGGTTCGCCACCCTCACCGAGGTCCCGCCCGCCCAGTCCGGCGGCTGGAAGCTGGTCGACAAGGACCGCACCGTCTACCAGTTCCGCGCCGAGGGCCCGCTGCGGCTCATCACCGACAGCGCGGGTCGCGCCGTCGAGCTGCTCTACGACGGCAACGGTCGGCTGGTGCAGGCGCTCAGCCTCGCCAGCAACCGCACGCTCGGCTTCACCTGGGGCCCGGAAGGGCACATCACCGAGGTCAAGACCGACCCGCTCAACGGCACCCGGCTCACCTGGGTCTACCGCTACGACGCCGACCGGCTGATCGAGGCCTGCGACCCGACGACGCAGTGCACCCGCTACGAGTACGAGCTCGGGTCGCACATGCGCAGCGCGGTGCTCGACTCGCGCCCCGAGTCGTACTGGCGGCTCGGCGAGCCGGGCGGCACCGAGGCCAACAGCCAGATCGGCGTCAAGCTGGGCAAGGACAAGGCCACCTACGCGGGCCTGCTCCCCACCGACTTCGCCTACCAGGACGGCGTGCCGACCGGCCCCGGTGACACCGGTGTGCGGCTCAACGGCGCCGCGCACGTCAAGCTGCCCGACCGCACCGTCAACAAGCACCGCGACTTGTCGATCGAACTGTGGTTCCGCACGGGTGCCGCCGGTCCGCTGGTCGGCTACCAGGACAAGGCCGTCGGGCAGACCCCCGGCACCGGTGTCCCGGTGCTCTACGTCGGCCAGGACGGCAAGCTGCGCGGCCAGTTCCGCACCGGCTCGATCGCGCCGATCACCTCCGTGGGTGTGGTCAACGACAACTCCTGGCACCACGTCGTGCTCACCGGTTCGCTGGCGACGCAGACGCTCTACCTCGACGGCGTCGCGGTCGGCACGCTGAGCGGCGTCATCGACCACTCCCGGCTGGAGTTCGCGCAGCTCGGCGCGGCGCACGTGATCGGGTCGTGGCCGTCGATCGGCGCGGGCGCGAGCACCATCACCGCCTCGGTCGACGAGGTCGCCTTCTACAGCAGGCCGCTCGGTGCCACGGCGGTGCAGGCGCACTACCGGGCCCGCCTCGGCGGCGCCCAGGTCACCAAGGTGAAGCTGCCCAGCCTGCGGGTCGCGGCGAGCATCACCTACGACACCGCCAACGACCGCATGCGCGAGTACGTCGACAGCGACGGCGGCCGGTGGCAGCTCGGCGCCCCGACCGTCGGCGGCTCGGAGACCAACATCATCCGCAGCGTGCGGGTGGTCGACCCCGGCGACCGGCCGCAGTACTACGACTTCGACGGGCTCAAGGGCCGCGTCCTGCGCCAGGTCACGCCGATCGGCACCGGACCGCGCCCCGAGGACATCGTCGGCCGCGACTGCACCACCGACAGCAACGGGATCGTGTCCTGCGACGGGCTCGTGGTCAGCCTCGGCGTGCGGCTCTTCGGCTACGACGAGTCCGGCTTCCAGACCACCGTCGTCGACGAGGACGGCAACAAGGTCGTCCTGGAGCACAACGACCGGGGCAACCTGCTCACCAAGACCAGCTGCCGCACCGAGGGCAACTGCCAGAGCACGCACTACGAGTACCAGGCGCCGACGGCGGACCCCACGGACCCGCGCACGGACAAGCTCATCGCGACCCGCGACCCGCGTTCGTCCGGTCCCACAGACAACACCTACCGCACGGCCTCCGAGTACACCGCGTTCGGTGACCTGGCGAAGGAAACCAGCCCAGACGGCACCTTCACCACGCACGCCTACACCGACGGCACCAGCACCGCTGTCGGCGGCGGCCTGGAACCCGCCCGGCTGCTGAAGTCCACAACGGACCCGCGCGGCGCGGTCATCACGAACAAGTACTACGCCAACGGCGACCTCGCCGAGACGATCGCGGCATCCGGTCTGCGCACCACCTACGGCTACGACGCGCTGGGCCGCAAGACGACCGAGACCGAGTTCTCCGACAGCTTCCCGGCCGGTCTGTCCACTTCGTACACCTACGACGTGCTCGGGCGGGTCACCGAGGTCCGCTACCCGCCCGTCACCAACACCATCAGCGCGCAGACCAAGCGGGAGAAGGCGCGCACCGAGTACGACGCCGACGGCAACACCACGCTCGCCGAGCTGATCGACGAGAGCGACGCCAGCCAGACCAGGACCTCGCGCTTCGAGTTCGACCAGTTCGGCCGGATGACGAAAGCCGTCGGGCCCGAGGGCAACGAGGCCAGCTACGGCTACGACTCGTTCGGCAACCGCACCTGGGCGGTGGACGCCGACGGCGTCAAGGTCCTGACCACCTACACCGCGCGCAACAAGGTCGCCCAGGTCCGCCTGGTCGGCTACCACGGCAGGGCGGTCACCCCCGGCGCCACCGAGGTCCCGCCGCTCGACCCCGAGCAGACCGTGCCCGACCTGGTGCTGGAGGCCAACCAGTACGACCACTCCGGCAGGCTCGTCGTCCAGCTCGACGCCATGGGCAGGCGCACCAGCTTCCTGTACAACGGCGACGGCACGGTCAAGGAGATCCGCGCCAGGGCGGACAACCAGCCGCAGACCGCGGACGTGGTGCTGCAGCAGAACACCTACGACGCCGCGGGCAACCTGACCCAGCAGGTCGGCGTGGGCGGCAAGCTCACCACCCACGAGTACGACAGCACCGGGCGGCGGACCGCGTCGACCCTGGAGCCGAGCACGCTCAACCGGCGCACCGAGTACCGCTACGACCCCGCGGGCAACATCACCCAGGTCGCCCGGTTCGGCGCGCACTCCAACACCGGTGCGTTCAGCGCCAGCTTCGGTGAGGTCGTCGACTTCGAGTACGACCTCGCGGGCCGCCAGACCGCCGAGTCGCTGCGCGGACCGCAGGGCCCGGTGACCACCCGCACCAGCTACGACCAGCGCGACCTCACCACGAAGGTCGTCGCACCGCGCGGCAACGTCGCGGGCGCGGTCGCCGCGGACCACACCACCGACTACACCCACGACAGCCGGGGCCGTGTCGTCTCCGTCGCCTCGCCGCCCGTGCTCACCGAGCGCAACGGCGCCGCGGCGACCCTGACCCGGCCGACCAGGACCACCGGGTACAACGCCTTCGGCGACGCCACCGAGGTCCGCGACGCGCTCGGCAACGTCGTGCGCACCACCTACGACAAGGCGGGCCGCTCGGTCCGCGTCGAGTCGCCGTCCTACCTCGCCCCCGGCGCGAGCCAGCCGGTCGTCAGCGCGCTGCAGGTCGAGTACGACGGCATGGGCCGGGCGGTGAAGTCCACCAACGGCACCGGCGCGATCAGCCGCAACTACTACGACCAGCTCGGCCGGGTCGTCGAGCGGCAGGACCCGGACGCGGTCACCCCGGCCAACCCCGGCGGCAGCTGGCGCTACAGCTACACCCACACCGGTGAGCTGCTGGCCAGCACCGACCCGACCGGCGCCGAGACCCGCACCACCTACGACCAGTTCCGCAGGCCGCTCACCTCGACCCAGATCGAGCTGCGGCCCACCGCGGCCAACTACGAGACCAAGTACGAGTACGACGCCGCGGGCAACCTCGCCAAGGTCACCTCGCCGACCAACGACGTCACCACCTTCGGCTACGACAAGCTCGGCCAGCGCACCAGCGCCACCGACGCGGCCGGGGTGACCACCCAGTTCGGCTACGACGGCTTCGGCAACCAGGTCTACCAGCGCGACGCCCTGGGGCGCGCCAGCTACACCAAGCTCGACCAGGCGGGCAACAAGGCCCAGGACGTCGCGCTCAACCCGGCCGGGCAGATCCTCGCGGCCCGCCGCTACACCTACGACATCGCGGGCAACCTGCTCACCGCGGGCGACGCGTACAACAAGCTCACCCGGTTCACCTACGACGCGCTCGGAAACGTGACGCAGCGGGTCGAGCCGGTGACCGACACGACGTCGATCACCACGTCGTTCGGCTACGACGCCGAGGGCAACACCACCCGGTTCACCGACGGGCGCGGCAACGCGACGATCTACACCCACAACGCCCTCGGCAAGCCGGAATCGGTGATCGAACCGTCCACTCCGGCTCACCCGAACGCGGCGGACCGCACGTGGACCGCGGCGTACGACGCGGCTTCCCGGCCCACGTCGATCACGCAGCCGGGTGGTGTCGTCCGGCAGGTGACCTACGACGGTCTCGGTCGGATGGTGCGGGAAACCGGAGCAGGCGGCGGTTCCGCCACGACCCCGGACCGCGTGCTGGAGTACGACGCGGCCGGTCGCACCACCAAGGTCAGCGCGCCGGGGAGCTCGAACACCTACGCCTACAACAACCGCGGCCAGCTCACCTCGGCCACCGGTCCCTCCGGTGACGCGACGTTCGCCTACGACGGGTCCGGCAGGCTCACGTCCCGTGTGGACGCTTCCGGGACCACCGGGTTCACCTACACCGCGGGCAGGCTTTCCTCGGTGCAGGAGGGGATCAGCGGCCTCGGCATCGCGTTCGGCTACACGAACGCGGGCGAGCTGGGCACGATCAACTACGGCTCCGGTCGGGTCCGCACCTTCGGCTACGACGACTTCGGACGCGAGACCTCCGACGTCACCAAGAACTCCGGCGGCGCGACGGTCGCGTCGATCGGCTACGAGTACGACCTCAACAGCAGGCTGACCAAGAAGACCACCGCGGGCACCGCGAACGCTGGCGTGCAGACCTACACCTACGACCAGCTCGGCCGCACCCTGTCCTGGACCGCCGGGGCGACGACCACGAACTACACGTGGGACGCCTCGGGCAACCGGGTCCAGAACGGCGCCAAGTCAGCGGTTTACGACCAGCGCAACCGCGTGCAGTCCGATGGGGACTACACCTACACGTACACCGCGCGCGGCACGCTCGCCTCGCGCACCAGCTCCGGGTTCACCGAGAACTTCACCTTCGACGCCTTCGACCGCCTGGTCGGCGTCGGCGCGGTGTCCTACACCTACGACGGGCTCGACCGACCGGTCACCCGGGGCGGGTCGACGTTCAAGTACGCGGGCTCGGAGATGGACCCGGTGTCCGACGGGGTCTCCACCTACGGGCGCGGCGCGGGCGGCGAATTGCTGTCGCTGGCGCAGGGCGCGGACAAGCGGTTGCTGTTGTCGGACAAGCACGGCGACGTCGTCGGCGGGTTCGACCCGGCAACCGCGCTGACCTCCCTGCCCGACTCGACCGCGTTCGACCCGTTCGGCAAGCGCACCGCGACCACGGGCACCAGCCGCAGCGTCGGCTACCAGGGCGACTGGACCGACACGTCCAGCGGTCTGGTCACCATGGGTGCCCGTTGGTACAACCCGTCCACCGGCTCGTTCGTCAGCCGCGACACGCTGACCGTCGGCGGGCCGGGCTCGGCCGGGTACAACCGGTACCTCTACGGCGTCGGGTCACCGCTCAACGGGTTCGACCCGACCGGGCACGGCTGGCTCAGCGACCTCGGGCACGGGCTGCTCGACGTCGCGGGCATGATCCCCGGTGTCGGCGAGGTCGCCGACGTCATCAACGGCGCCTAGTACCTCGCCGAGGGCAACTACCTGGACGCGGGCCTGTCCTTCGCCGGTGCCATCCCGTTCGGCGGCTGGGGCGCCACCGCGGCGAAGTACGCCAACAAGGCCTCCGACGTCGGCCGCCGCGCCGACAACGTGCCCACCCGGGCCCCGGACGCGCCGCACGCGCGCAAACCCGACGGACCGCCGAGCAAGGCACCGGACGGCCCGGGCGCCAAGATGGGCAAGGGCCCCGACGGGATGCCGGTCAAGGCCAAGGCGGGCAAGGCCCCGGACGTCCCGGTGCCCGCCAAGGCGGTGCCCGACCCGCGCAAGCTCGCCGCCGAGGCAGCCGCCCGCCGCGCCGCCGCCGCGCGCGCCGCGTTCCAGGCCGCCGTCGCCAGGACGGCGAAGGCCAAGGCCGTCGTCGCCCAGGTCGTGAAGTCCAACCCGCTGCCCGCGATGAAGGCCGCGCTCAAGCCGCGCGTCGCCAACCTCAAGAGCATCGTGTCGTCGGTCCCGAACGCCCCGGCCCGCATCGTGCAGACGGTGGTCACCAACGTCCAGGACCTCAACAAGGTCTACGACCAGATCAAGACCGCCATGCTCGGCGTCGGCAAGGAGATCGTCGTCGAGGCCGCCCAGGCCCAGGTCGCCGAGACCCTGGCCACCGCGGGTGTGCCCGCCGAGCTGCTCGACCTGGCAGGCGCGGCGGGCGGCGGCAAGCGCAAACCCGGCAACAAGGGCAAATCAGCGCGCGACGAGGCGACCTCCGGGGGCTCGTGCCGCGTCAACTCCAACAGCTTCGACGGCACCACCCCGGTGCTCCTGGCTGACGGGACCACCAAACCCATCAAGGACGTGGTCGTCGGCGACACCGTCCTGGCCACCGACCCCACCACCGGCGAAACCTCGGTCCAACCGGTCACCGACGTCCGCTCCCACAAAGCGGAACGCCTCCTCTACGAAATCACCATCACCGACGGCGGCACCCTCACCGCCACCGACGAACACCCCTTCTGGATCGACTCCCTCCAAAAGTGGATCCACGCCGAAGACCTCCACCCCGGCTACACCTTCCAAACCGCAGACCACCGCCCCACCACCATCACCACCGTCCGCCCCCTAACCCCCGACCGCCAGGTCTACAACCTCACCGTCGACACCCTCCACACCTACTACGTCGGCATCGGCACCACCGCAGTCCTCACGCACAACAACGACCTCAGTCGATGGGAAGGCCGCTATGACGATTGTGCGGTGAACGACGCGGCCTTCGATTTGGCGAATAGTGCGACGTATTGGACTCATATATCCAACAAGAAGAAGCCGGGTGTCGCAGAGGCCCTTCGGTTGCCTAGCGGTCTCATTATTACTGGCCTGAGTAATAAAGGTCCGTTGCCTGTCTTGCATCCAGACCTTGGGCCCAAGTTGGAGGAGATTGAGAAAACGGGAAAGATCGGCAACGGCCATGGCAAGTGTGGTTTGCTGAAATGCATAAGCCAAGCTTGGGATCAGGGGTTGGACATCAGGGGGTCTTCGGCGGCGGCGTGGACGATCACCCGCCCGGGATACGATCCCGGAAATCAACCGATCAAGGCGTGCGATACGTGTGAGCATCTCGTGGCCGAGTATGAGATTAGTTTCAAGACGCGGAGTGAGTGGTGACCAGGCTTTTGTGAATAGGTGGATGGCGACTGCAGGGGGCAAGCTGACTCCCTGGTCGTCGGGTCGATTCTCCGGATTGGCAATCCTAGCTCGCCGCCGTAGGTTTTGATCGACGTGGAGTGGTATGAAGAATCGCCGCGAAAGTTGATCGCTAGTACCATGCGGCAGGAGAACTCCTGATGTATGGTCCGACCGCTGGATGGTGTCGACAGAAAAGCTGTACGATGTCTTGCGGCCCAGGACTTGGCAGACATTCTCGGCGGCCCAGAATCGAGGAGCGAAGCAGTGGGCACAACCTTCCCCGATGACGTCGAGTCCGTTCTGCGCGCGGCAGGCTGGCACACCGGCCGTAAGGTCGACACGTCGCTGTGGCGGACTCAACTGGCGGCGTCCGGTGTGACGATGCACGAGGCCGCCGACCGATTCCTGGCGGAGTTCGGCAACCTGGCCTTCGGCGACCGGGGCGCGGGAATCACCGTGGCGCGCACGGCTTTTAATTTCGACCCCGCCGAAGGAATCGCCGATCTGCCGCGCCTCGTCGAGTGGGGCGAGGACCTGGGGGTCGTCCTGTGCCCCATCGGGACGATCGAAACGCCGGTCTACCACCTGGCGATGGACGCCGACGGTGAGTGCTACTTCATCACCTCCTGGGCAGGCCGATACGGCCCCTGGTCAGAGGCGATGGTCAAGTGGATCCGCGGAATCATCTACGAGGAGATCCCGGAAGAACCGGAGTGAGATCCACGGTGCTTCAAGCGTTCGGGGTGATCTTGAGGAGTTTGTCGTCTGTGCCGTTCGAGGTGGTGATGTAGAGGGAGCCGTCCGGGGCGGTTCGGGTGGCTCGGAGGCGGCCGTGGCCTTGGAGTTCGGCGGGGATGGTGGTGGAGGTGACGTCGCCGGTGGGGTTGAGGGTGAGGAAGAGGGCTTTGGCGCCTTTGAGGGCGGTGATGACGAGGGTGCCGTCCAGGGAGCCCCATTGCGGGCCGGTCAGGAAGGCGGCGGCGCAGATGGCTTCGGTGGTGTTGCCGGATTGCCACTTGGCGGGGACGGCGTCGGGGAAGCGGGTCAGGTCTGTCATGGGGACGCTCTCGTCGTAGCCGGGGACGGTTCCGCCCTGGGAGGGGTCCCAGCCGTAGTTGGCGCCTGGCTTCAAGAGGTTCACTTCGTCGTTCTTGTCCGGGCCGTGCTCGGCGACGAACACCTGGCCCCCAGCGCGCACGGCTACGCCCTGCACGTTCCGGTGGCCGTAGGTGTAAACCGGAGAGCCAGGGGTCGGGTTGTCCGGCAACGGTTGTCCTGTCTTCAGATCTATGCGCAAGACCTTCCCGCCAAGTGACCGCGGGTCTTGCGAAGCATCCCCGCGCGCGGTGTCGCCGGTGCCTACGAGCAGCGCGCCGTCCGCGGCGATGGTCGGCCTACACCCCGAGTGACGACCGCTAGCGGCTAGAGGCAGTCCGGTCAGTAGTTCGCGAACCCGAGTGGCCATGAGTTCGTCGTCTGTCAGCCGCCACGTCACCAGGCGGATGTCGACCGGTTCGCCGTTCTCCGTGTGCGTTTGGCAGGTGGTGAACTCGCGGCTGGTCGCGAAGTCCGGGTGCACGACCATCCCCATCAGGCCGCCTTCGCCGCGGACCTGCACCGTGTGGGTCGCCGCCTTGAGCCGGGTGACGGTCCCACCGCCGGAGATGAGGGCGAACTCGCCGTTGCGCTGGGTGACGAGGATCTTGCCGTCCGGTAGGAACCCGATGTCCCAGCCGTGGCTCAGGCCCGTCGCCACCGTCTCCACCCGTAACCCCGGCGCGCCCGACGGAGCGGGCCCGGCGGGTACGGACGCCCCGCTCGAACCGCAACCGCTGAGCACCAGCACGGCAGACAAGGCAACCAGGGGGGTACGGCGCATATGACCAGAATGCCCCATCCAGTCGAACCCAACCGATGGGAACATTCCCGGGCTACCGTGACCGGCGTGAGCGAGCACCTCATCCTGACCAGCGACGGCCCGGTCGCCACCCTCGTCATCGACCGGTCCGCCAAGAAGAACGCGATCAGCTACCAGATGTGGGCCGCCATCCCCGGCATCGCCGCCCGCGTCCGCGCCGACGACGACGTGCGCGTCCTCATCATCCGCGGCAGCGCCGACCTCTTCTCCGCGGGCGCCGACATCAGCGAGTTCACCAGCCTGCGCAAGGACCCCGCTGGCGCCCGCCGTTACGCCGACGCCATAGAGGCCGCGACCAAGGCTCTTACCGGCCTCAACAAGCCCACCATCGCCGCTGTAGAGGGGTTCTGCATCGGCGGCGGCTGCGAGCTGGCTCTAGCGTGCGACCTGCGGATCGCGGCTACCGACGCCAGGTTCGGGGTGACGCCGTCGAAGCTGGGCATCGTCTTCAACCTGCCGTCGACCAAGCAGCTCGTAGACGCTGTCGGGCCCGCTTGGGCCAAGCAGATCCTCTTCACCGGCGACATCATCGACGCCGATACTGCTCTCCGGATCGGGCTGGTCAACGAGTTGCACGCCGAACCCGCCAAGCGCGCGCTGGAACTGGCCACCACCATGGCGTCCCGGTCACAGGTGACGATCCGCGGTGCCAAGGACATCGTCGGCCGCATCGTCGACGGGCGATATGAAGAGGACGAGGAAGTGCACTTCATGTACTCCGCGTCCGTGAACAGCGCCGACTACGCAGAGGGTGTCTCCGCGTTCCTAGAGAAGCGACTCCCGCGCTTCTAGCTCCGAGAGCAGGTTCTTCCGCGCGACAGTCTCCCACCGCTCGCGAGCCAGCGGGGTCCGGTAGAGGTTGGGTAGGGCTAACAGGTTCCGAAGTACGGCAGCCCTACCAGCGCGGAAGGCCTCCTCCGGAACATGGCGGTACTCCTCGCGGACCGCGGCCACGTAGTCGTCGTACCCGTCCGACGCCAAGATGGCCAGGTCCGCGTCGCACAACACCTCGCCGTTGCGGTCACCGGGCGAAGTGCGGTGTCCAGCCGTAAGACGCACGAGACGTGCCACTTCCGCTACCGCAGCCGCATCCAGACCGGCGGCCGGTAGCTCTACCTCGGCCAACAGCGCGCTTTGTTCCTCGTCGTCCGGTCTGCCCTGGTACACGGCATCGTGGTACCAGGCCGCCAACCGCACCAGGTTAGCGCTATCTGCGTGCCCAGCCAGCAGGTCCACACCGGACAGCACCATCTCCAGGTGCGCCAGGTCGTGGTACCGCCGGTGCGGCTCCGACCAGCGGCCCACCAGGGACCGCCCCAACGCCTCGTCCAGTCCGAGCGAAGCCCACCGCGCCAGCGCCATAGCAGCACGTATACGGCGCGACGACTGTCGGTGGCAAGCCGTAGTCTGGGAGGTGGACCTCGGCCGGGCCCGCTCCCGGGACCGAGCACTCCCGCACGCCCGAGAGAGCTCCCGACGGCTCCCACCAGACACCCGCCGAGCCGCAAGCACCCCAGAACGACCGACACCCCAGTACCACCGGCACTCCAGCACTGACCCCGTCATCCAGCACTGACCCGCACTCCAGCACTGAAGGACACCCCGCTCGTGTCGAAGCTGCACGGCCTGCTGACCACCCTGCTCGCCGACCCCGCCGCCGTCGCCATCACCGACGCGGCCGGGGCACCGACCAAGACCCTGTCCGGCCCGGTCGCGGCCAGGCCGCTGGTGGTGGCCGCGCTGGCCGCCCGCGCGCCGGTGCTCGCGATCACCGCGACCGGCCGCGAGGCCGACGACCTGGTGGCCGTGCTCGGCGACCTGCTCGGCGGCGACGCGGTGGCGGACTTCCCCAGCTGGGAGACCCTGCCGCACGAGCGGCTCTCGCCGCGTGCGGACACCGTGGGTGCCCGGCTGGCCGTGCTGCGCAGGCTCGCTCACCCGGAAGACCACCCGGCCGGGCAGCTCAAGGTGGTCGTGGCCACTGTCCGCAGCCTGATCCAGCCGATGGCCCCCGGGTTGGGTGAACTGGCCCCGGTGCACCTCAAGACCGGCGTCGAGCAGGACTTCGACGCCGTCGTCGCCCGGCTCGCCGACCTCGCCTACGCCAGGGTCGACATGGTCGAGAAGCGCGGCGAGTTCGCGGTCCGCGGCGGCATCGTCGACCTGTTCCCGCCGACCGCCGTGCACCCGGTCCGGGTCGAGTTCTGGGGCGACGAGGTCAGCGAGATCCGCGCGTTCGCCGTCGCCGACCAGCGGTCGCTGCCCGGTGAGATCGCCGAGGTCACCGCGCCGCCGTGCCGGGAGCTGCTGCTCACCGCCGACGTGCGGGCCCGCGCGGCCGGGCTGGCCGGGGCGCACCAAGCCGACGCACACCTGCACGAGATGCTGGTCAAGCTGGCCGAGGGCATCCCCTCAGAGGGCATGGAGGCACTGATCCCGGCGCTGGTGCCCGGTCAGATGCAACTGCTCACCGACGTCGTCCCGGCGGGCACGCACGTGCTGCTCAACGACCCGGAGAAGATCCGCACCCGTGCGCACGACCTCGTCCGCACAGGGCAAGAGTTCCTAGAGGCCTCCTGGATGGCCGCGGCCGGTGGCGGTAAGGCCCCGATCGACCTGGGTGCCTCCGCTTACCGTGACCTGGGTGAGGTCGCCGCGCACGCCCGCGACAGCGATCACCCGTGGTGGACCCTCTCGCAGCTGACCACCCCCGACGAGGACTCGATCACGCTCGACGTGCGTCCCATCGAGGGCTACCGCGGTGAGATCGAACGAGCCTTCGCGGACTTGCGCGCACATACCGCTACCGGCGGCGCGGCCGTGTTGGTCGTACCTGGCGCCGGTACGGCTAAGCGCGCGGTCGAGCAGTTGGCCGACGCGGACGTGTCAGCCGTATTCGCGGAGGAAGGCCTATCGGAGCCCCCGCGCGCTGGGCTGGTCACCGTCGTATGCGGTGCCATCGAAGACGGGCTTATCGCGCCCGGGTCAAAGCTGGTCCTACTCACCGAGGCAGACCTAACCGGCGGTAGGCACGGCACGTCCACAAAGGACATGTCGACCAAGATGCCGTCGCGGCGCCGCAACGCGGTGGACCCGTTGGCGCTCAAGCCGGGCGACTACGTGGTGCACGAGCAGCACGGCATCGGCCGGTACGTGGAGATGGTCCAGCGCACCGTCGCGGGCGCCACCCGCGAGTACCTGGTCCTGGAGTACGGCAGCTCCAAGCGCGGCCAGCCGGGCGACCGGCTGTTCGTGCCGACCGACCAGCTCGACGAGATCTCCCGCTACGTCGGCGGCGAGCTGCCCACGCTCAACAAGCTCGGCGGCGCCGACTGGAAGAACACCAAGGCCAAGGCCAAGAAGGCGGTCAAGCAGATCGCCGCCGAGCTGGTGCAGCTCTACGCGGCCCGCCAGGCCGCCCCCGGGCACGCGTTCGGCCCGGACACCCCGTGGCAGCGGGAGCTGGAGGACGCGTTCCCGTTCACCGAGACCATCGACCAGCTCGCCGCCATCGACGAGGTCAAGGCCGACATGATGCGCGGCGTCCCGATGGACCGGGTCATCTGCGGCGACGTCGGCTACGGCAAGACCGAGATCGCGGTGCGCGCGGCCTTCAAGGCGGTGCAGGACGGCAAGCAGGTCGCGGTCTTGGTGCCGACGACGCTGCTGGCCCAGCAGCACCTCAACACCTTCGCGGGCCGCATGCACTCCTTCCCCGTCACCGTCCGCGGCCTGTCCCGGTTCACCGACGCGCAGGAGTCGGAGCGCACCGTCGAAGGTCTCGCCGACGGCTCGGTCGACATCGTCATCGGCACGCACCGCTTGCTGCAGACCGGCTTGCGCTACAAGGACCTCGGCCTGGTGATCGTCGACGAGGAGCAGCGCTTCGGCGTCGAGCACAAGGAGCACATCAAGGCGCTGCGCACCCACGTCGACGTGCTGACCATGTCCGCGACGCCGATCCCGCGCACCTTGGAGATGTCGCTGGCGGGCATCCGCGAGATGTCGACCATCCTCACCCCGCCCGAGGACCGGCACCCGATCCTGACCTACGTCGGCGGCTACGACGACAAGCAGGTCGCCGCCGCCATCCGCCGCGAGCTGCTGCGCGACGGCCAGGTGTTCTTCGTGCACAACCGGGTGTCCTCGATCGAGAAGGCCGCGCGCGCCCTGCGTGAGCTGGTCCCCGAGGCCAGGGTGGTCACCGCGCACGGCCAGATGAACGAGGACCGGCTGGAGAAGATCATCCAGGGGTTCTGGGAACGCGAGCACGACGTGCTGGTCTGCACCACGATCGTGGAGACCGGCCTGGACATCTCCAACGCCAACACCCTGATCGTCGAGCGCGGCGACATGCTCGGCCTCGCCCAGCTGCACCAGCTGCGCGGCCGGGTCGGGCGCGGCCGGGAACGCGGGTACGCCTACTTCCTGTACCCGCCGGAGTCGCCGCTCACCGAGCACGCGCACGACCGGCTCGCCACCATCGCGCAGAACACCGAACTCGGCGCGGGCATGGCGGTGGCCATGAAGGACCTGGAGATCCGCGGCGCGGGCAACATCCTGGGTGCCGAGCAGTCCGGCCACATCGCGGGCGTCGGGTTCGACCTGTACGTGCGCCTGGTGGGTGAGGCGGTCGAGGCGTTCCGCAAGCACGCGGGCGCCCCGGGTGCCGAGGACGAGGAGGACCTGGCCGAGGTGCGGGTCGACCTCCCCGTCGACGCCCACATCCCCCACGACTACGTCCCCGGCGAACGCCTGCGCCTCGAGGCCTACCGCAAACTGGCCGCCGCACCGGACGAAGCCGCCCTCGACTCCGTCCGCGAGGAACTCGTCGACCGCTACGGCGAGCCACCCGCGCCGGTCGTCAACCTGCTCGCGGTGGCCAGGTTCCGCCAGCAATGCCGAGCACACGGCGTAACCGAAGCCATCGCCCAGGGCAACTCAATCCGCTTCGCCCCCCTGCCCCTGCGCGACTCCCAACTAGTCCGCCTCAAGCGCCTACACCCCAAGGCCACGCACAAGGCGGTCACCAACACCGTTACCGTCCCCCGCCCCACCGAAGGCGCCGCAGGCGGCCGCCTCGGCGCCCCAGTCCTCCGCGACCGCGACCTCCTCGACTGGTGCGTCAAGTTCCTGGAGTCCCTGGAGGTCAAACCCGCCGTGGCAGGCGTGTGACGCCTCCACAATGGAGGTGACCCGTGGGGGTGGTCGCTGCGGTCATCGAGGTGGAGATCGCACGTGCCACCCCTGCGGCCAACTCCGCGGATCAACGAAGTCGACGACCAGCGGCCATCGCTCCCCTTGGCCGCAGGCCGGGCACTCGCGGTAGAACACGTGCTCGTTGATCCGCTCGACGTTCGCGGCCCACGGGGGCCCTTCCCCGGCTGCTGTGAACGCGACCGTGATGTGCGCACGACATCGCAGGCATCCGATGGAGATCGGGATAGCGGCCACACACGCGGCGAAGTCATCGGGACGCACTGTGTGGCTACGAACGCGGCTGTCCAGGTCTGCCAAGTCAGCGCCATCGGCCCAATGAAGCAGACCGTAGTGGAATCCGTACGACTTGGGCTTGTTGAGCCAGCCCGCGGGCCCGACCTTCCAGTCCGGCTTGCCGGGCCGCGACAAGATTCGCCGCACGTCGGGGTGGTTCGCGAAATATTGATCAGCGGCCATGACCTTCGGCGTGCAGTGAAACACTCGCGAGAAGTCGACTGCCGCACCCGCCGGGAAGTATGCGATCCGGACTCCGCCGACACGAACGGTAAGCCACTCCACAGCTACTCCAACCCCGATATCTCCGCTGAACTGTTGCAACCGGATTCTAGTGGCGCCTCACGACGGTGGAGCGGCGCTACGAAGGCCTCGGGTTGAAGACTGACACTGGGTCGCCCTGGATTAGGCGGGCTATTGCGTCGCGTTCGTAGCCTAGGTTCGTGTGTCCTCGGCCCCAGTCCATGTACACCTCGCCTTCGTCACTCATGACCAGGATGGCGTGGCCTTGGACGTGGCCTATGGGGTAGACCTGGTTCACGCCGAGGCGTTCTGCGGTTCTCACCGCGCTGGCGGCCCTCCGCCATATCGCGAGCGGTGCGATGGTGAACCCGATGCAGCCCTTAAGAATCCCCGGCCCGTGGTCATCGACCTCGAGGTCACCGAACTCGGCGAGGAACCGGCGCGTCGGTTCGAACGTGGGATCGCCGATGGTGAACCCCCCGGCGCCGAGTTCGGCCTCCCACCGTGCGGTGTCAACAGCGCGGTCAGGTGTCCAGCCCACCGCCCGCAACACCTCGAAGGTCTGCGGCGCCCACACATACGACTCACGCACGTTTGACCACCTTCCTGGTGTGACAACGATAGGTCGAAACATCACGGACCCCACTCTGGCTCTTCTGGGATCTCCACGTAGTTGATGCCGCGGATCCACTTGACCACGGCCTCTGGCCAGGGGCCATACCGGCCCGCCCAGGAGGAGATGAAGTAGCAGTCGCCGTCGGCGTCCATCGCCAGGTGGTGGACTGGTGGTTCGATCATCCCGATAGGACACAGGTCGACACCCAGGTGCTCACCCCATTCGACGAGTCGCGGCAGATCGGCAATGCCGCGAGCTGGGTCGAAATTGAATGGCGCGACCTCGAGTCCCACACCTCGGTAGTCAAAGGTCAGGTTGCCGAACTCTGCTAGAAATCGGTCAGCGGCCTCGTGCATTTTCACGCCCTCCGCCGCCAGTTGGGACCGCCACGGCGAGGTGTCGACCTCGCGGCCGGCGTGCCAGCCCGCCGCGAGCAGGACGGACTCGACGTCGTCGGGGAAGGTTGTGCCCACTGCTTCGCTCCTCGATTCTGGGGCGCCGGGAATGTTTACCGAGACCTGCGCCGCAAGGAGATCATGTGGTGTCCTCAGTCGGCACCGGTTTTGTCGCCCTGAGGTGCGGCGACAGGTGTCGGCTAGGGGGACGGCCGGCGACTAAGCGGCGTTGATGGGGTGGACCGGGGGGTGGGCGGTAACACGGGTCCGGTGGCTGGCGACTCCCCTGGCGAGCGGCCTGGAAAGGGCGGCTGAGCAGGGGAGGAACGGCCATGGCTGGCGAGTTCTCGATCAGTCCGGACGAGGCGCGTCAGGCCGTGGCGCACTGCATGGCGCAGATCGACCGGTTGGATGTGCTCGTTGCCGCCGCGACGGTGCACGAGTACATCGATTACGGGGATTGCGCGCTCGGGCACGCCATGGGGTTCAAGTTCGCCGACAAGGCCGCCGCGTACCACGGGTTCGACCACCGGGTGGCGCAGGTGCGGGCCGAGTTGTGGGACATGGCGGAGAAGTTCCGCGCGATCGCCGACGGCTACGCGCAGGCCGACCTGGACAGCATGCGGTGGATCGGTGGCGGCCGGTGACCGAGGAGCCCGCGAGAGCCCCTGGGTACGGCCAGTTCCCCGAGTACGGCCAGTTCGTCGGTTTCGACTCGCCCCGGTTGCTGGAGCGGGACAACTGGTGGGTGTGGGACCACCACGACCTCAAGCGCATGGTCCACAAGATCGACCCGGGTCGGATCGACGCGACCGCGCACGCGTGGCAGGGCCTCGGCGCCAAGCTCGTCGAGTCCTTCGAGGACTTCAGCGCGAACTTGTCGAAGATCGTTGGTGTCAGCTGGAAGGGCGAGGCCGCCGAGCGCGCCAGTGCCACCGTGAACCCGTACCGCACGTGGGCCGCGGACATGCGTGCCTCGATCGACGGCACCGCGGGCAAACTCCACGAGGTAGCCCAAGCGGTCCGCGACACCCAGGCACATCTACCTGAGCCGGTTGACTTCAACTGGCGCCGCAACATGATGGCCGCCATGGCGGGTGCCGCGTTCGGTGGCGGATATGGCCCTCTGGCATCGGCAAGTGCAGCTGCCGCTGGCATCTACGACATGCGGCAGCAGTTCAACGAACGCGAGGCCGCACTTGCCCGTGCGCGCCAGGTGATGCTCACGTACTACACGGTCCCTTATGTCACCGTGGACAACAGCGTGCCCGCGTTCCCGTCGCCACCGGGCACCCGCACCGGCGAGAACCCGCAAGAATCTTCCAGCGTCTACCGGTCGACACCGACCGACTACCGTCCGCAGTGGACGTACGACCACCGGCGACCCGTGCTCGCGGCGCCATCAGGTCACGCCGACTACCCCGCCCCGTCGAGATACCCGTCCGATTACCTCCCGCCGTCGACGCACCACGCGACCGTGTCATCCGGTGTTGTGCCATCACCCGTTGTCCCGGCGAGCAGCGTGCCGCCGAATGCCGTATCGCCGAACGTGTTGCTGGCAACACCAACGGCGCCAACGGTTCCGGGGTCGACCACGCCATCCGCCGCACTCGCTGGTGGGGCTGTTTCCGCAGGTGGGGGCTGGGCATACCGCCCGCACACTGGTCCGAACGCGACCGCTGGGACCGGCGCCCGCGACGGCAGTCAACGGTCGGGGACGGTGCCACCAGGGCAGTTCGGCCCTACCGGATCGCGCGCGTCGACGACAATGTCCGCTACGGCGCCCCGCCCCGGCTCGGCGGGACTGCCCGCGCCGATGGGTGCGCACGGCTCCTCCTCCGGGGATGAGGACACCGAGCACCGCAACCGGTACCTGACGGAGATCGACAAGGACGAGGTGTTCGGCGCAGGCCTGCGGGCGGCGCCGCCCGTGATCGGGGAGCAGCAGTGACCCTGACGACCCAGCTCGGCTGGACGCTCACCCCGGAGGAGTTCGGTCACATCTGGGACCGGCTCGGCATGGACGTCTTCCCGTACCCGCTGCAGGTGGCCCGCGCGGGCATCACCCAGCGCGAGCAGGCCGAGGTCAACGAGCGGGTGCGGGCCAGGCTGCGCACCGCCAACATCCTCGGCCGCGGCGACCGGGTCGACCCCGAGCTCGACGCCAGCCTGCGCATGCTGCACGCCCCGGAGATCTCCGTCGACTCGGTGTGGATGGCCGAGGACGGCTCCGACTCCCCGCACCGGGTGCTCGCCGCGCGGGTCGGCAGGCGCGCCGCCATCGCCACCCAGGAACCGGGCCCGAGCGAGCACGCGGGCGGCGACGTCCTCGTCCGCGACGTCGGGATCACCGCGCTGGTCTCCGCCGTCGTCGCCGAGCTGCCCGCGGACCGGGCGGGCAGGGTCCCCGGTGGCCAGTGGCCCGCCGAGCAGGCCGAGCAGGTGCCGGTGCTGACCGAGCTGCTCGCCGCCCGCAGGCTGCGCGCGGGGCAACTCGGCGTGACCACGCACGGCGAGCGCGGTCCGTCGCTGTTCTGGTTCGACGTCGCCGACGACGGCCGCTACGCGCTGATGCGCACGGTGCGTGCCGACGGCCGCCAGTGGGTCGCCCTGGCCCCTGCGGACGCCGCCCTGCTCCGCGACCAGCTCGCGCACCTGCTGCGCGGCAGCGGCGCCGCTCACGGCGTGTAACACGGTCGGGTACTCGTCGCCGCGCCAGGGCCGTTGTGAGAGGCTTGACCACTGTGACCACCGTCATCCGCCGCCGCACCCCCCTCGTCGCGTCGCTCCTCGCGATCGGACTGGTGCTCGGCGCCTGCGCGAGCGGGCCAAGCCAGGTGAACGCCGCCGCGATCGTGGGCGGCAAGACCATCGGCGTCAACGAGGTCCAGGACCTCGTCACGAAGGCGACGCAGGCCGAGCCCGCCGTGCGCGTGCTCGCCGACCAGCGCAAGCTCAACCTGCTGTCCCGGGCCCTGCTGCGCCAGCTCGTGCTGCACGAGCTGATCGCGGACTACTCGGTCAAGCAGCAGATCACCGCAGAGCCCGCCGCCGTCACCCAGCTCGCCGAGCAGATCACCGGCTCGTTCAAGGAGTTCCCGGCCGACGGCAGCGCGTCCCCGGAGGCCATCGTCCAGCAGGCGGTGAACCGCACCTTCCCGGCCGACTACCTGGCCCGCGACTTCCTGCTGCTGGCCCAGTTCGGCCAGGCGCAGATGGACAAGCTCTCGGTCACCTTCGACTTCACCCTGGTCGCCGCCGCCGGTGAGCAGGGCCAGACCGGCTCGCTGCGCCAGCAGGCGCTGGACAAGGCCAACCAGCTGGCCAAGGGCCTCGACGAGGCCAAGAAGGTCATCGACGCCGACGTCGCCGCCGGTGCCCAGGCCGCCAAGGGCGAGACCCTCACCCCGGCGTCCGCCCCGGACATCGCGGGCACGGTCATCTTCGGCGCCCCGGCCAACTCGGTGATCGCCTTCCAGCCGAACCCGGAGAACGCCAACTGGGTGGTCGCGGTGATCCACAAGCGCGCCCAGGACGGCAAGCCCACCGCGGAGGCCCAGGAGGACGCCAGGGCCGCGACCTCGCTTGGCCGCAGGCTCCTGCAGTCCACCGGCAACGACCTCGGCATCACCATCAGCCCCCGCTACGGCGTGTGGGACGTGGCCGACATGAACATCGCGGCCAGCGAGTCCGAGACCCTCGGAGTGGTGCTGCCGATCAAGAACACGCCCCAGCAGTGACCCAGCAGCCGGGCACCGCCGTGGTGGTACTGACCGCCACGACGGTGCCCGTGTCCGCACTCCCGCTCCTGCGCACCGCGTCGCACGTCTACACCCACGGCGGCGTCGACCCCGCCCTCGGTGACGGCCCCGTGCCTCCCGAGGTCCCCGCCGGATCCGTCATCCTCACCGATGACCCCGCGTTCACCCTCACGGGCGCCCCGACCCACCGGACCCCCGGCGCCGCCCTGATCCGCGCCGCCCAGGTCATGGACACCCTCCGCTCCCCAGGCGGCTGCCCCTGGGACGCCGACCAGACCCACGAGTCCCTCCGCCAGTACCTGGTCGAAGAGGCCTACGAACTCCTCGACGCCATCGACGACGGCGACCGCCCCGCCCTCCGCGAAGAACTGGGGGACGTGCTGCTGCAGGTCCTGTTCCACGCGCGGGTCGCCTCTGACGACACGGCCGACCCGTTCGACATCGACGACGTGGCCACGGCGCTGGTGGACAAGCTGGTGTCGCGGCACCCGCACGTGTTCGCTGACGGGCCCGCGGTGTGGGACGCGGAGACCCAGCAGGGGCGCTGGGATGAGCTGAAGCAGCAGGAGAAGCAGCGCGACTCGAGCGTTGACGGGGTCGCTATGGGGCAGCCCGCGCTTGCCTTGGCGGCGAAGCTGGTGCACCGGGCGGGGAAGGCTGGGTTCCCGGCTGACCTCGTGCCCGAGGGGGAGTCGGTGGGGGAGCGGTTGTTCGCCCTGGCCGCGCGGGCTCGGGTGGACGGGCGGGACCCGGAACATGATCTGCGGGAAGTCGCTCGGGGGTTCGCGGACAGGGTGCGTTCTGCGGAGAAGTCGGTGAAGGCTGCTGGGGTGGAGTTGACGGCGGAGGCTTGGCGGGCGCACTGGCCTGCTTGAGTGGGGTTGTCCACGATGGCTGGGTTGGTCCGCATGGCCGGGTTGGTCCACGTGGCTGGGGTGTTCGCGTGGTTGGGGTGTCCGCGGTGGCTGGGTGTTCACGTGGCCGGGTGGGCTCCACATGGCTGGGTTATCCACAATGGCCTGGGTGGTCCACAGGGGTGGGTTTCAGCCTCTCTGGGCTTGCGTGCCCTTGGGTAGGCTGTGTATTCGGGGGTCTTTGGGGCGGGTTGATCTTGGGGCAGTGCGTTGAGCTGGGGGAAGTCCGGGTGTCGTGCCTCCGCTGCGCTGCGGTAGACGCCTCGGCTGCGCCATCGAACAGGCGCGAGAATGCGAAGAGCTCGATGGGGCGAACTTGTTTTGT
Organism: Actinokineospora globicatena; assembly: GCF_024171945.1. Lineage (GTDB taxonomy): Bacteria > Actinomycetota > Actinomycetes > Mycobacteriales > Pseudonocardiaceae > Actinokineospora > Actinokineospora globicatena. The sequence continues at coordinate 314,968 of NZ_JAMTCR010000002.1, read as the reverse complement.
GCGGGGCCCCGAGACCACCCGTGGCAGGACCGCAAAGCAGGGGCCGAAAAGCATGGCCCTGTCCGCGCAACGACGCTGCGGGTGGTCCTCCCCCACACAAAACAAGTCCACCCCATCGAGCCGGCCTGGCACCAGCGGCTTGAGGGAGCGGTGGTGGGCCAACGTCGTCGGCGGGCGTTTTGGGGCAACGTTGTCGGCGGGCATGTGAGGGCCAACGTTGTGGCGGGGGTGTGGGGCCAACGTCGTCGGCGGGGGGTGCGCGCGGGGCCAACGTTGTCGGGGGGCGTGGGGGTTGGTGAGGGGCGGGGGAAGTGGGTTTGTGGTGGGGAAGTGGCTGACAGCGGTGGGTGTTGTGGCGGGGGTGGGTGGGCGCTACGGCAGTCGGTGGATGGGGTGGGGCTAGGCGGTGAAAGTGGCACCGTGGGCGGGCGAGTGTGGCTAACTTGGCAGGGTGACCGACGCCTACCTGAGATTTCCCCACCTGCACGCGGACCTGATCACCTTCGTCGCCGAGGACGATGTGTGGTTGGCGCCGGTCGACGGCGGCCGGGCGTGGCGCTTGTCGGCTGACCAGGTTCCGGTGACCAACCCGCGGTTCTCGCCGGACGGGGCGGCGATCGCCTGGAGCAGTACCCGGGATGTGGAGCCGGAGGTGCTCGTCGCGCCGGTCGGGGGTGGGGCCAGTGACCGGTTGACGTTCTGGGGGGACGTGAACACCGCGGTCGTCGGGTGGACCGGGGACGGGCGGGTGGCGGCGAAGTCCTCGACCGGGCGGGCGTCCATCCGGGCGACCTGGGCGTACGCGGTGCCGCTCGACGGGGCGCCAGCCGAGCGGCTGCCGTACGGGCCGCTCGCGTCGTTGAGCCTGGCCCCCGACGGTGGTGTCGTGCTGGGCACGCCGATCTCCCGCGAGCCGGCCTGGTGGAAGCGCTACCGCGGCGGGACCATCGGCAAGGTGTGGGTCGACCGGGCGGGGACCGGCGGCTTCGAGCGCATTCTGTCCGATGTGGACGGTCATATCGTCTGCCCGCTGTGGGTCGGCGGCCGGATCGCGTTCCTGTCCGACCACGAGGGCGTCGGCAACGTCTACTCGTGCGAACCGGACGGGACGGACGTCCGCAAGCACAGCGACCACAGCGGTTTCTACGCCCGCAACGCCAGCACCGACGGCACCCGGGTCGTCTACCACCGCGCGGGGGAGATCTGGCTGCTCGACGGCCTGGACGCGGAGCCGAGGCTGGTCGACGTCAAGCTCGGTGGCCCGCGCGGGTCGCGGCAGGTGTACCCGGTGAACGTGGGCCGCAACATCGGCTGGGCGGGTCCGGACCGCACCGGGCGGGCCAGCGCGGTCGAGGTCCGCGGCACCGTGCACTGGGTGACCCACCGGGACGGTCCGGTGCGGGCGCTCTCCGTCGAACCCGGGGTCCGCGCCCGGTTGCCGCAGGTGCTCGGCACGACCGGCCAGGCCGTGTGGGTGACCGACGCCGACGGTGAGGACGCGCTGGAGTTCGGGCCGGTCGACGGCCGTGAGCCCGGGGTCAACCCGCGCCGGGTCGCCACCGGTGAGCTGGGCCGGGTGCTGGAACTGGCCGCGTCCCCGGACGGCAGGCGGGTCGCGGTGGTGTCGCACGACGGGCGGTTGCTGCTGGTCGACACCGACGACGGTGAGGTCCGGGAGATCATCAAGGCGACCGAGGCCGACCCGTCCGGGCTCACCTTCTCGCCCGACTCGGCCTGGCTGGCCTGGTCGCACCCGGGGCCGGACCCGTTGCGGCACATCAAGATGGTGAACACGACCAGCCTCACCGTGGTCGACGTGACCCCGCTGCGGTTCGTCGACTCCGACCCGGCGTTCACCCTCGACGGCAAGCACCTGGCGTTCCTGTCCTCGCGCAGCTTCGACCCGATCTACGACGTGCACGTGTTCGACGTGTCCTTCGCCAACGGCTCCCGGCCCTACCTGGCGCCGCTGGCCGCGCTGACCCCGTCGCCGTTCGCCCCGGTCCGCGAGGGGCGGGCCTTCGGCGGCGCCGAGGACAAGGCCGACAAGGACACCGACTCCGACGACCGCACCCCGCGCACCGCCGTCGACCTGGAGGGCATCACCGACCGCGTGGTGGCGTTCCCGGTCCCGGCGGCCCGCTACTCGCGGCTGATCGCGGTCAAGGGTGGCGTCGCCTGGCTGCGCGACCCGCTCACCGGCTCGCTCGGCGACGACCTCGACGACTCCGGCGCCGCCGCGCCCCGGTCCGTGCTGGAGCGCTACGACCTGGCCAAGCTCAAGGCCGACATCCTGGTCGACGGCCTGGACGCGGTGTGGCCAAGCGGCGACGGCAGCCGCATCGTGGTGCGCGACGGCCGGTCCCTGCGGGTGCTGCCCGCCGACCGCAAGGCCGACAACGACGACCACTCCGAGGACAACATCACCGTCAACCTCAGCCGGGTCCGGGTCCGGGTCGACCCGGCGGCGGAGTGGCGGCAGTCGTTCGACGAGTCCGGCAGGCTCATGCGCGACCACTTCTGGCGCGCGGACATGAACGCCGTCGACTGGGCGGGCGTGCTCGGCACCTACCGGCCGCTGGTCGACGCGATCGGCTCGCACGACGACCTCGTCGACCTGCTCTGGGAGGTCAACGGCGAACTGGGCACCTCGCACGCCTACGTCACCCCGGTCCGCGGGTACGGCGACTCCCGGCGCAGGCTCGGCCTGCTCGGCGCCGACCTCGACCGCGACGGCGACGGGGTGTGGCGGATCAGCGCGATCGTGCCCGGCGAGACCTCCGACCCCCGGGCCAGGTCCCCGCTGCGCGCCCCCGGCGTCGGGGTCCGCGACGGCGACGCGATCGTGGCCGTGGACGGCATCCCGGTCGACCCGCTGCGCGGACCGGCCACGCTGCTGGTCGGCACCGCGGGCAACCCGGTCGAGCTGACCGTGGAGCCCAAGGGCGGCGGCGCGACCCGGCGCGTGGTGGTGGTGCCGCTGCTCGACGACATGCCGCTGCGCTACCAGGCCTGGGTCAACGACCGGCGCGCCCACGTGCACGCCGCGACCGACGGCAAGATCGGCTACCTGCACGTGCCGGACATGGTCGCCAACGGCTGGGCGCAGTTCCACCGGGACCTGCGGCTGGAGATGCGCCGCGGCGGGGTCGTCGTCGACCTGCGGGAGAACCGCGGCGGGCACCTGTCGCAGCTGATCGTGGAGAAGCTGAGCCGCCGCATCGTCGGCTGGGTCCGCGCGCGCGACGGCTACTACGAGGAGACCTACCCGGTCGACGCCCCGCGCGGGCCGGTGGTGGCCGTGGCCAACGAGTTCTCCGGCTCCGACGGCGACATCGTCAACGCCGCGATCAAGGCGCTGGGCATCGGGCCGGTCGTGGGCACCCGCACCTGGGGCGGCGTGGTCGGCGTGGACATGCGGTACCGGCTGGTCGACGGCACCCTGGTCACCCAGCCGCGCTACGCCACCTGGATGGAGGGCACCGGCTGGGGCATGGAGAACCACGGCGTCGACCCGGACGTCGAGGTGGTGATGACCCCGCAGGACCACGTGGCCGGGCGGGACCCGCAGCTCGACGCCGCCATCGAGATCGCCATGGAGCGGCTGGCCGCCAAGCCCGCCGCGACGCCACCGGCCATCCCACCGCTGCGGTAGGGACGGGCAGGATGAGGATCATGGACTTCGACACCGCTGCCATGATCCGGGCGAACGAGGCGAACTGGGACGCCCGCACCCCGATCCACCTGGCGTCCGGCTTCTACGACGTGGCCGGGCGCGACCCCCGCGCCTGGTTCGCCGAGTTCGAGTGGTCCGACCTCGGCGAGCTGGCGGGCAAGGACCTGGTGCACCTGCAGTGCCACATCGGCGCGGAGACCATCGCGTTCCCGCCGTTGGGCGCCCGGGTCGTCGGGCTGGACATCTCGGCGGAGTCGGTGCGCGCCGCGACCGCGTTGGCCGAGTCCAAGGGGGTCGCGGTCGAGTACGTGAAGTCCGACGTGCACACGGCCGTCGAGACCCTGGGCGCGTCCCGGTTCGACGTGGTCTACACCGGCAAGGGTGCACTCTGCTACGTGCCTGACCTGGACATCTGGGCCGGTCAGGTCGCCGGCTTGCTCCGGCCCGGCGGCCAGCTCTACCTGGTCGAGTTCCACCCGCTGCTCAACGCCCTGAGCCCGGTCCCACCCCCGGACGGCAGCGAAGAACTCCTGCTGCGCCACGACTACCTGAGCGGCCGCGGCGCCATCGAGCGGGACGGCACCCGCACGTACACCGACGGGCCCGAGCTGCCGGACGCGCGCGTGTCGTTCGAGTGGCAACACGGCATCGGGGAGGTGGTGACGGCACTGGTCGGGGCCGGGCTGCGGATCACCCGACTGCGGGAGACGGAGCAACTGCCGTGGCCACGCTGGTCGACCATGACGACCGCGGGGGGTTGGTTCACGCTGCCCGAGTCCGCGCCCCGGATCCCGTTGATCTACGCCCTCCAAGCCGTGAAGCCATAACCACCAACCGGTCCGGCCATGCGGCGCGGGGGTGGGGGCGTAGCTATTTCGGGTGGAGTTGCTGCTGGTCAGCGAGGGTTTGGCGGGTGCAGAGGACGGAGGGCGCGGTCGAGCACTGCTGGTGAGCACGTAGCCTGGATTTCGTGGCCGCCTCTCCGACACCCCAGCCGACCACGCTGTCCATCCCGCTGGAACCGGCCCCGGGGCCTCGGCGGCGCCGGGGTGTTCGGGTGGTGGCGCGGCTCGCGCTGGTCGCGTTCCTGGTGGCGTTGGCCGCGGGGACGGTGATCCTGCTCGACGGTGGTGAGGAGCAGCCGCCGCCGCAGCGGTTCGCGGTGGTGGAGGTGCCGGTCCGGCGGGGTGAGGTGCCGCCGCACGCTGAGCCGGTGCCGACCGACGACGTGGCCGGGTGGGCCAGCCGGGTGTCCGCGGCGACCGACATCCCGCGGCGCACGTTGCTCGCGTACGCCACGGCCGAGACCGCGACCCGCCAGCGCCTGCCCCAGTGCAACCTCACCTGGGTCACCCTGGCGGGCGTCGGCCGCGTCGAGTCGCACCACGGCCGCTACGGCGGCACCCGCGTCGGCGACGACGGCAAGCTCTCCAAGCCCATCATCGGCGTCCCCCTCGACGGCTCCCCCGGCGTCCAGGCCATCCCCGACACCGACGACGGCACCCTCGACGGCGACCCCCAGTGGGACCGCGCCGTCGGCTCCATGCAGTTCCTCCCCACCACCTGGTCCCGCTTCGGCCTCCGCGCCGCCCCCGACGGCGCCCGCCCGGACCCCCAGAACGTCGACGACTCAGCCCTCACCGCCGCCAACTACCTCTGCACCTCCGGCGGCGACCTGGCCACCGGCCCCGGCTGGTGGAAAGCCGTCCTCACCTACAACGAATCCACCCGCTACGCCCAATCCGTCTACAGCGGAGCAGCCGCCTACGCCCGCAAAGCCGCCGAACTGGCCTGACCCCCCTCACCGCTGCCCTTTGGTCGCGGTTGTTCACATGGGCCCCAGCCATCCACAGCACCAACTCGACGCTTCGACCGACCCACTCACCCTTGGTAAGCTGTATATCGGGGGCTGCTCGCTCGCGGCCAACCCGCCCGCGCCCCACCAAGTCCCTACCCCCAGTCCCGCCCACCACTGACGACTGGCAAAGCCTTCCCTCGCATTGCCCCACACACCCGCCCCCGACGTCGGCCCCGACACACCCGCCGACGATGTTGGCCGCCCACCGCTCCCTCAAGCCGCTGGTGCCAGGCCGGCTCGATGGGGTGGACTTGTTTTGTGTGGGGGAGGACCACCCGCAGCGTCGTTGCGCGGACAGGGCCATGCTTTTCGGCCCCTGCTTTGCGGTCCTGCCACGGGTGGTCTCGGGGCCCCGCGCAAAACAAGTTCGCCCCATCGAGCTCTGCTCGAAACTCGCGTCAATCCGATGGCGCAGCCGAGGCGTCTACCGCGGCGAAGCGAAGGCCCGAGACCCGGACTTCCCCAGCTCAAAGCCCCGCCAACCACGGCCTGCAAGATCAACCCGCCCAACGAAGCCCCCGATGTACAGCTTACCGAAGCCCGCCGAAAACCGGGCCAGCCAAATAGCTGCTTGTGGACAACCAACCGCTCTGTGGACAACTATCGGCACAGTGCTGCACCCGATTTTGGGTACCAGGCGAGGGATATTGGGCTGGTGGTGGGGGAGGTGCGGGTGATCTATGCACAGGCCTCGCCGAACTGGGGGATGCGGCCAGGTCCTGGAGACGCGCCGATCCCCGGTGGGGGGAGTATCGCGTTTGTGTTGGCCGCACAAGAGAAGTCCTTAATAGACTTTACTTCGTCCGTTGTGGACTATGAGTTCGGCGACGACACCTCGGCCGGAGCGCATTGGCGCATCACGCCCGCCGGGTGGGGGCCGTGGAACACGACAGCTGTTGTCTCGGAACAGAAAGTGCCGCTGGCGGCAAGCGTCAACGACCCGCGAACGCAGCCGGGCGCATCCGAAACGCCGGGCGCGATCATCGCCGCGCCGGGCAGTGGTGTCGTCGGTGTGGTCGGCGCCGACGGCAGGCTCAACACTGATCTGGCCGCGCTGGCCGAAGAGGGGGAGATCAGCGCCAACATCTCCGGTATCCCCGGCACGCTGACCACCACCGACGGCATGACCTGGTTCGACCCCATCGGCCCGGGAGAACTGGCCGACGGCAACCGGCTCATCTTCACCCGCCCCGGCGTGGTCCTCACCGTCGGCCGCGTTCACCGACAAGGTGACCGCTGGATGGTGACCCGGGCCGCCACGACGAGGCGGACGTTGTGGCGATCCTCCGCTGACTAAGCGCAGTCGCCGGAGGGCCAGTGGGGGGTCAGGAGTTCCAGTGCCTCGTCGCCGAAGGGGTTGGTTCCTGGGCCCTTGGCCAGGGAGTGCGCCACCAGGGCGTGGAGGCACTTGACCCGGCCGGGCATTCCGCCTGCGGTGACCTGCGTTCCCAAGTCCCCCAAAGCGTTCCGCTCGTCCAAATAGGACTGGTGGGCCCGCAGGTACCAAGCGGCCAGGTCTGCGTCGTCGGCGAGACGGTCGGTCATCTCGCGCATCACGCCGGTCGTCTCGACGGTGCTGATGGCGGCGGCGAGCCGGGAGCAGGTCAAGTAGTACAGCGTGGGGAACGGTGTGCCGTCCTCCAGGCGCGGGTTGGTCTGGATGACCGCCGGGTGGCCGCTGGGGCAGCGGGCGGCGATGGCGCGGATGGCGCGCGGTTGCCTGCCCAGGTGCGCGGTGATGGTGGCGACGTCGGCCTCGGTCGCGGGTGTGAGGGTCACCGGCGGGCTCCGGTGACCGAGTCCCACAGGCCCTCGTACCAGGCCTGCTGCGGGATCGGTCGGCCGTGCTGGCCGGCACCGGGGGCGGTGACCGGGTCGCTGGGCAGTTCCACCATGTACGGGGTCTCTCCTGGCATCACGTAGCGCAGTCTCTCGCGGGCCTGCGCGCGGATCTGCTCCGGGTCCGACAGCCGCTCCTTGCGCGCGTTGAGCTCGGCGACCTGGGCCTCGAGTTCGGCGTGGCGCTGCTCGAGCACCTCGATGTCCGAGCGCTGCGACAGGTAGTTGCGCAGCGGCACCGCCACGCTCAGCGCCAGGGCGCACACGACGGTGGCGACCACGGCGGCGCGGCGGGTGGTGGCGAGCCCGAGGATGCCCTTGCGGGTGCGCCTCGGTTTGGCCGGGGACGGCTGCTCCCTGGCGGGGGTGGCGGTGGTCGGGCGCGTGCGCCGCACGCGTGCCGGTCTGCGGGCGACGGGGTCGCGCCGACCCCGGCCTCGTTCGGTTCCGCGCCCGACCATCGGCGTCAGGACTCCGCGGTGAAGCGCGGGAAGGCGAGCTCGCCCGCGTAGCGCGCGGCGTCGCCCAGGGTCTCCTCGATGCGCAGCAGCTGGTTGTACTTGGCGGTGCGCTCGCCGCGGGCCGGGGCACCGGTCTTGATCTGGCCGACGCCGGTGGCCACGGCCAGGTCGGCGATGGTGGTGTCCTCGGTCTCGCCGGAGCGGTGGCTCATCATGCTGCGGTAGCCGTAGGAGGTGGCCAGGGTGACCGCGTCCAGGGTCTCGGACAGGGTGCCGATCTGGTTGACCTTCACCAGCAGCGCGTTGGCCGCGCGGCGGGCGATGCCCTCCTCCAGCCGGTCGGGGTTGGTGACGAACAGGTCGTCGCCGACGATCTGCACGCGCTCGCCCAGCTCGGCGGTCAGCCGCACCCAGCCGTCCCAGTCGTCCTCCGAGAGCGGGTCCTCGATCGAGACCAGCGGGTAGGCGTTGACCAGCTCGGTGTAGTACGCGATGAGCTGCTCGGCGCTCTTCTTGCTGCCCTCGAAGGTGTAGGCGCCGTCGGAGTGGAACTCGGTGGCGGCGACGTCGAGGGCCAGCGCGATGTCGCGGCCAGCGGTGTAGCCCGCCTTGTCGATGGCCACCAGGATCAGGTCGAGCGCCTCGCGGTTGTTCGACAGGCTCGGCGCGAAGCCGCCCTCGTCGCCGAGGCCGGTGCCCAGGCCCTTGGCCTTGAGCACGGACTTGAGCGAGTGGTAGACCTCGGTGCCCCAGCGCAGCGCCTCGCGGAAGCTCTCCGCGCCGATCGGCGCGATCATGAACTCCTGGATGTCGACCGCGGTGTCGGCGTGCGCGCCGCCGTTGAGGATGTTGAGCATCGGCACCGGCAGCACGTGCGCGTTCGGGCCGCCCAGGTAGCGGAACAGCTCCAGGCCGCTGGAGTCGGCGGCGGCCTTGGCCACCGCGAGCGACACGCCGAGGATGGCGTTGGCGCCGAGCCGGGACTTGTCCGGGGTGCCGTCGAGGTCGACCAGCTTCTGGTCCACGATCCGCTGGTCGACGGCGTCGACGCCCTGCAGCTCGGGGCCGATCTCGTCGAGCACGGCGGTGACGGCCTTCTCCACGCCCTTGCCGAAGTACCGGTTGGGGTCGCCGTCGCGCAGCTCGACCGCCTCGTGCTCACCGGTCGAGGCGCCCGAGGGCACCGCCGCACGGGCGAGCGTGCCGTCGTCGAGTGCGACCTCCACCTCGACGGTGGGGTTACCGCGTGAGTCCAGGATCTCGCGCGCGCCGACCTGCTCGATGACCGCCACGTGGTGCTCCTAACAACGTCTGCCGACTACTCCGGGTCGAGCCTAGCGGTGCTCTGACCCGGTCGGAGACGAACACGAGCGGGGGATCGCTCACATCGTGGGGCGAGTTGTTCTGGGGTCGAACTACCACCCCCGCCCGCCTATAGTTGATCTGACTATGACCCAGGAGCCCGCTGAGGTGTTCGCCGCGTTCCGCCACGCAGAGTCACTGGTGGCCCAACGCAGGCCCTTGGACGCCCTCGCGGCCCTCGTCCCGGTGCTCGAGGCCGAGCCGAACGCGCCGAGCGTGCACCTGCTCGCCGGTCGCGCCTACCTGGGCTCGGCCCAGTTGCGCCGCGCCGAGCAGGCCTTCCTGCGGGTGCTCGAGCTCGACCCGTCCGACCACTACGCCCGCTTCGCGCTCGGCAAGACGCTGCAGCGGCAGAGCAGGCTGACCGAGGCGCAGACCCAGCTGCGGATGGCGGTCGCGATGAACCCGCTGCCCGAGTACCAGGAGGCGCTCGGCGAGGTCAACGCCAGGATCTCGGTCGAGAGCGACCGCTGAGCGCGCGGGTTCCGGCCATCACCGCGGGTGTTCGCCCGGTGTCGGAGAAGATATCCCGGTCCGAGTCGCGTCACCGGCCGACGGGAGAATCCGGAGGATGAGCATCCAAGAAGAAGCGCAGCGGTTGAACGGCGTGGCGGACCGCGTCCCGGTCAACGCCACCCAGCAGTTCCTCAGCGAGTTGAGCAACATCGGGGCCGAGGTGTCGTCGATCCTGGGCAGCACGTCCACCTCCGGCAACATCACCAACCTGCTGCACCAGGCCGAGTCGCACGCCGACGCGCTCAACCAGGCCCTGCAACAGGCCCGCCAGGCCATCCAGGACGCCGCGCAGCACCACCTGACCGGCTGAGCCGCGGCCGCCGACCGGCACCGGCTGGTCGGCGGTTGGGCGCTGTCCGGTGAGTCCGGTGGGTGGGATTCGTGATCCGCGTGGTTCCTGGGTGCGCGGACGGGAAGCCGCTCGTACTGGACGTACTTGGGTTTTCCGGCCGTGCGGCCAGGAACCACGCGGGCGCGGATAGCGCGTGCCGGACTCGCAGGACAGCGCCTGATCCACAGCGGACGATCATCAGGCGGCCCGCTGTCAACCGGCGGGCGTCACGCGGTCGACCAGGTCCCGCGTCCGCACCCCGCGCGGCAGCACACCCAACACCCCGGACCGCGCGCCCAGCCGCGACGCGATGAACGCCTCGCCGACCTCCGGTGCCACCCGCAGCACCAGGCTCGCCTGCAGGCACAGGGCGATCAGCTCGGCCACCCGCCTGGCCCGCTCCGGCGACGCCTCGGCGATCTCCGACCGCAGCTCCGCCACCGCCGCGTCCAACCGCGCGTCCGCCCCGGCGGTCACCGCCAACTCCGCCCACAGCGCCTCGACCACGGACGGCTCCCGGCTCAACGCCCGCAGCACGTCCAGCGCGGTCACGTTGCCAGAGCCTTCCCAGATGGACATCAGCGGCGCTTCCCGGTAGAGCCTCGGCATGCCGGAATCTTCGATGTAACCGTTGCCGCCCAAGCATTCCAGTGCCTCGGCAACGACACCCGGCGCCCGCTTGCAGACGAGGAACTTCGCCGCTGGCAGCGCGAGGCGGAGCAGGGGAGAGCCGCTGTCGACCAACGAGGCCAGCCACATCCCCAGCACAGTGGCGCCCTCCGACTCCAGCGCCAGGTCGGCGAGCACGGCCGTCATCGCCGGTTGGTCCCGCAGGAGCGCGCCGAAGGCCGACCGGTGCGCGGCGTGGTGAGCGGCCTCGGTGAGAGCGGCCCGGATGTTCGCCGCGGAGCCGAGCACGCAGTCGAGCCGGGTCATGGTGACCATCTCGATGATGGTCCGCACGCCCCTGCCCTCGTCGCCGACCCGCCACCCCGTGGCGCCCGCGTACTCCAACTCGGCGGAGGCATTGGACTTGTTGCCCAGCTTGTCCTTGAGCCGTTGCAGCCGCAGTGCGTTGCGGGTGCCGTCCGGGAGCACCCTGGGCAGCAGGAAGCAGGTGAGGCCGCCGGGGGCCTGCGCGAGGGTGAGGAACAGGTCGTTCATCGGGGCGCTGGTGAACCACTTGTGGCCGACGAGCGCGTACGTCCCGTCCCCCGAAGGTGTTGCTGTGGTGGAGTTCACGCGGACGTCCGAGCCGCCTTGCTTCTCCGTCATGGACATCCCCACGAGCAACCCCGCTTTCGCTTCGGCGGGGCGCATACCAAAGTCGTAAGCCGAAGAGAGCAACCCGGGTTCGTAGCGCTCCGCGAGACCCGGTTCGTGGCGCAGCGCGGGGATCGCCGCGTAGGTCATGGAGATCGGGCAACCGTGCCCCGCTTCCACCTGCGACCAGACGCTGAACGCGGCCGCCCGGCGCAGGTGCGCGTGCTTGCCCGCGTCCGGTGCCCACGGTGCCGCGTGCAGGCCGTGTGCCACGGCGCGTGTCATCAGCCAGTGCCAGGACGGGTGGAACTCGACCTCGTCCACCCGGTTGCCGTACCGGTCGTGGGTGTGGAGCACCGGAGGGTGTTCGTTGGCCAACCTTCCGTGTTCACGCGCTTCGGCCGTCGCGGACTCCCTGGCCACCGAGTCGATCGAGTCGAGCACGCTGTCCGACCCGAACGCGCGCACGGCGCTGACCAGCGCGGGGTCACACGCGAGGGGGTCCGCGCGATGCAGAGGTGGGGGTTGGTTGATCACGTCGTGGGTGCTGTCCAGCGGGCGCGCGGGTGGCTCGGTGCCGGTCATTACCGAAGGGTAACTCGGCGTGCCAGGCAACCGGGGACGGTGCGCGTTCCGTCCCCCCTTGGTCGAGTACGGCCCCATTTCGAACCCCGGGGTTAACAACGGACGGACGTAAGGGCGGCAGGTGACGACTTCTGGACCCTTTTACCGCGGCTTCGCCTGCCGACGATGACTCTGGGACCGAGATGAGGCAGGGTAGATGACCGGAGAACTGAGCACGGGTCTGCGGCGGCAGGCGAAAGCACAACCGAGGGGCGGGGTTTCACGGTGAGTTCCAAGACCGGGGGCAGGAAGGCAGGCAAGCACCGGCAGCAGCGCAAGCGCAGACGCGGAGCGGCCGCGGCGGCAGGTGCGCTGCTGTTGGTCCCCGTCGTCGTGGCGGGCGAGCCGGTGAACTTCGCCGGTGCCGACGACGCGAGCGCCGTCGCACTGGCCAAGCACGTCGGCGGTGGGCTGTTCGGCCTCGCCGACCCCAACGAGGTCGGCGCGGACGGTTCGGCGCCGGAGAACACCGAGCTCGGCAAGCAGATCCTCGCCCTGGCGGGGACCCCCGAGCTGCTCAAGTACACGGCAGGCCCGGCGGTCACGCTGCCCGGCGGCCCCAACGGCATCCCGGGCACCATGCTGCAGGCCTACATGCGCGCGGCGCAGACGCTGGCCACCACCACGCCGAACTGCCACCTGGACTGGCCGCTGCTGGCCAGCATCGGGCGCATCGAGTCCAACCACGCGCGCGGCGGCCGGGTGGACGCCGGCGGCAGGACCGCGACCCCGATCCTGGGTCCGGTGCTCAACGGCGGTGGCTTCGCCGCGATCAGCGACACCGACGGCGGCCGCTACGACGGCGACGCCCGGTGGGACCGCGCGGTCGGCCCGATGCAGTTCATCCCGTCGACCTGGAAGGGCTACGCCTCCGACGGCAACGGCGACGGCGAGACCGACCCGAACAACATCTACGACGCCACCCTCGGCGCGGGCAAGTACCTGTGCTCCGGTGGTCTCGACCTGGCGAACCCGCAGCAGCGCGCGACCGCGGTGTTCCGCTACAACCACTCCGACAGCTACGTGCGCACGGTCCTGATCTGGGCCGACGCCTACGCCAAGGGCGTCACCCCGCTGCCGAGCACCCCGGTGGACCAGGCCGAGCAGCTCGCGCTGCCCGCGCCCAAGGAGCCGCAGCCGCAGGGCGGCACCACCCCGCCGCCGGTCGACGGCGTCTCCCCGACGCAGAGCTCGAGCGTCCCGCCGTCCGGCACCACCGCGCCGACCGGTTCCAGCGCCTCGACCACCTCGAGCACGGAGCCGACGGCCAGCTCCACCAGCCAGACCACGGCCCCGACGACCACGTCGAGCAGCGACCCGACCAGCACCACGACGCCGACCACCGCGCCGACCTGCGTCGAGCCGACCGAGACGACCACCCCGTCGCCGACGCCGACCACGACGCCGGTCCCGGACCCGTGCGCGCCGCTGGCCTCGTCCGCCCAGCCCACCGGTGCCGCCGGTTCCTCGGTGGTGCCGACTCCGTAGTACTGCGGAAAGGCAATACCCGCGATCCGCTTGATCAAGGAAACCGCCCCGCTCAGCACGAGCGGGGCGGTTTCCTTTTCGGCACCGGACGATCCTGTGGTTGGCCGCCTGTCCTGTGCCGCAAGGCAAAGATCTTGTGGGCGGCCCACCAGAATAGCGGCCCCCGGATCCTGTCACGGCGTTTTCACCGATGCCGCAGACGAAAGTCCCCACTTGGTTGACAGTGCTCACCGGCTGTGCGCATCCTGGGGTTCGCGTGCCACCAGGGGGTTTTTGTTTTTATTTAATTGTCCGCACCCGCGCGCCGCGCCCTGACTGTCCCAAGTGGATGGTCGGTGGTGCGCGGCCGGATCAAGGCCCGCGGTCCGCGCCGACCCGGGTGCGCAATTCGAGGGGGAGACGATGACCAGTCCTGTCCCGAGCCCCACCTGTCCGCCCGCCGGTGGACCCGAGGTCGACGTGGGCGGTGACCGGCCGATGGCGGAGCTGGCAGCCCTGCTCGACCGGGCCTGCGCGGCGGCCGAGCGCGACCGGCGGGTGCTGGTGCTCTGGCACCACGAGGCGGCGCGGCCGTGGCCGGGCGCCGCCGACGGCACCGACGTCGCGGCCTGGGAGCGGGTGCTGCGCCGGGTCGAGCGGCTCGACGTCCCGGTGGTCGCGGTGCTGGCCGGTGCCTGCGGCGGTCCCGCGCTGGAGACGGCGCTGGTGGCCGACCACCGCATCGCCGCCGTCGACGCCCGCGTCGGGCTGCCGCGCAACCAGGGCCGGGTGTGGCCCGGCGTCGTCCTGCACCGGCTCGCCACCCACCTCGGCGCGGCCAGGGCCAGGAGCCTGGTCGTGCGGGCCACCGACCTGACGGCCGCGGACGCGCACCGGATCGGCCTGGTGGACGAGGTCGTCGACGACCCGGCCGCCGCGCTGGCCGCCGTCATCGCCGACATCGGCCCGGTGACCAGCGGGTTCGCCGCCCGCCGGGCCCTGCTGCTCGACGCCGCGGGCCGCGACCACGCCACGGCGCTCGCCGCGCACCTCGCGGCCTGCGACGCGGAGCTGACCAGGATCGGCCTGCCCGGCCGCCTGCCCGCCCCGCACTGACGCCTTCACACCGTTCCGGGGCGGCAGCGTGACGACTGGCAAATGGCAACCGGTAATGATGGGCGCCGTCCTCACTCACCATTGACGGTCTGTGTCCTGCCTTCCCCGACCCGGTGAATGCGCGCACTGCCGAGTGCGATCGGGCACGTCCGCGCATTCCACCGGGCCGCACCCGACGAAAGTAGGTCGGCCCGGCCCGGGAAGACGCTGTAAAAATCCGACGCTTACGCTCGTGCCATGAGCAGAGTGGCCGCCATCGACTGCGGCACGAACTCGATCCGCCTGCTGGTGGCCGAGGTGGCCACCGGGCACGACGGCTCGGCCGCGCTGCGCGACCTGCACCGCGAGATGCGGGTCGTGCGCCTGGGCCAGGGCGTCGACGCCACCGGCCTGCTCGCCCCCGAGGCCATCGCCAGGACCAGGTCCGCCCTGGTCGACTACGGCGGCGTGCTGCGCCGCAAGGGCGTCGAGCGGGTGCGGATGGTGGCCACCTCGGCCACCAGGGACGCGGCGAACCGCGCCGAGTTCTTCGCCATGACCGCCGAGGTGCTCGGTGTCGAGGCCGAGGTCATCAGCGGGGCCGAGGAGGCGCGGCTGTCGTTCACCGGCGCCGTGGGCGACCTGGACCCCGACGACGGCCCCTTCCTGGTCGCCGACGTCGGCGGCGGGTCGACCGAGCTGGTGCTCGGCACCTGGGACGGGGTCTCCGCGACCTTCGACGGCGCGCACTCGGTCGACGTCGGCTGCGTCCGCCTCACCGAGCGCGCGCTGCGCTCCGACCCGCCGACCGCGGCCGAGGTGGCCGAGGCCGACGAGGTGGCCCGCCTGCTGCTCGACGAGGCGTTCGCGCAGGTCCCGGTGGCCGCCGCGCGCACCTGGGTCGGCGTCGCGGGCACCGTCACCACCATGGCCGCGATGGCGCTGGGGCTCTCGACCTACGACCCGGAGCGGATCCACCTGAGCCGGATCCCGTTCACCGGGATCGAGGAGATCACCACCCGCCTGCTCACCACCGGTCACCACGAACGCGCCGCCATCGGGGCCATGCACCCCGGTCGGGTGGACGTGATCGGTGGTGGCGCGGTGGTGGTCCGGGCCCTGGCCAGGCGCGTCGCGCTGGAGACGGAGATCACAAGCCTTCTGGTGAGCGAACACGACATTCTGGACGGCATCGCGCTGTCCATCGCGAGGACCGCGGGCCATCAGTGATCCGCATCAGTTTCTCCGATAGCCGTCATAACATTGCCCTGACACAGAATCGCCAACGACAAACTGTTCGGTTAGCGGTCACTCTCCGAAGATGCCATCCCCCAAACGGATGAACTCGCGCTGATTGTGACTCGTTTGTGACGCTGTCGATCGCCTGCTGACTCACCCCTCCGGTTAACTTCCACTCACTTTCGGAGCGGGCGGTTCCGCTCCGCGATCGACGACTGCCGTTGGGCGTACCAAGCCCGAGCACGTCGAACTAGCCTGGGAGGAGACCCATGCGCAAACCACGCTGGATAGCGGCATCGGTGATGCCGCTTGCACTCGCGCTCACGATCGCGGGGTGTGGCGGTGGCAGCGAGGACACCGGCAGCGGCGGCACCACCGGTGGCAACACCGGGGCCGCTGACGCCGATGGCGCGCTGTCGGCCTTCGGTACCGAGCCGGAGAACCCGCTCGTGCCCGGTAACACGACCGAGAGCGGCGGCAGCAAGGTCATCCGCGCGCTGTTCACCGGTCTGACCAGGTACGACGCGGTCACCGGTGAGTCGAAGAACGCCGTGGCCAAGGAGATCGCGACCACCGACTCCAAGACCTACAAGATCACGCTCAACGCGGGCTGGAAGTTCCACGACGGCACCCCGGTGAAGGCCAAGAACTTCGTCGACGCCTGGAACTACACCGCCTACAGCCCCAACGGGCAGCAGGGCGCGAGCTTCTTCGAGCAGGTCCAGGGCTACAAGGACGTGCACACCGAGGACCCGGACGGCACCGCGGGCCCGCAGAAGGCGCCGGAGCCGACCACCAAGGAGATGTCCGGCCTCAAGGTCGTCGACGACACCACCTTCGAGGTCAACCTCACCGCCCCGTTCGCGGTCTTCCCGCTGAAGCTGGGCTACAACCCCTTCTTCCCGCTGCCGGACTCGTTCTTCAGCGACCAGAAGGGCTTCGAGGCCAAGCCGGTCGGCAACGGCCCGTTCAAGTTCGTCTCGCGCAAGCCCAACGCCGAGATCGTGCTGACCCGCAACGACGACTACGCCGGTGACGACAAGGCGAAGTTCAAGGACCTCACGTTCAAGATCTTCGAGTCGAACGAGGCCGCCTACACCGCCATCGTCGGCGGTGACCTGGACTTCCTCGACACCATCCCGCCGACCGGCATCGCCGGTGGCAAGTACAAGCAGGACCTCGAGGGCCGCAACGGGTCGACCCCGTACATGGGCAACCAGACCCTGACCTTCCCGTACTACGACCCGACCTACACCAACGCCGACCTGCGCAAGGCGCTGTCGCTGGCGATCAACCGCCAGGAGATCGTCGACAAGATCTTCGACGGCACCCGCATCCCGGCCGACGGCTGGGTCAACCCGGCTGTCCCCGGCTACGCCAAGGGCCAGTGCGGCGACCTGTGCACCTACAACCCGGAGAAGGCCAAGGAGTACCTGGCCAAGTCCGGCTTCAAGGGCACCGTCAAGTTCTCCACCAACGCTGACGGTGGGCACAAGGACTGGATGACCGCGACCTGCAACAGCATCAAGAACGCGCTGGGCATCGAGTGCCTCTACGAGCCCATCCCGACCTTCGCCGAGACCCGCCAGAAGATCAACGCGCGGCAGATGAACGCGATCTTCCGCACCGGCTGGATCGCGGACTACCCGTCGATCGAGAACTTCCTGAACCAGCTGTACCGCACCGGCGCTTCCTCGAACGACGGTGAGTACTCCAGCCCCAAGCTCGACGCGATCCTGGCCCGGGCGGACTCCGCCCCCAGCGTCGAAGAGGCGAACAAGCTGTACCAGGAGGGTGAGCGCGTGCTCGCCGAGGACTTCCCGGTCATCCCGCTGTGGAACCAGACCGCCCAGTACGGCTGGTCCGAGCGGCTCGACAACGCCCGCCTCAGCTCGCTGCGTGAACTGGACCTGACCAGCGTGACGGTCAAGAAGAAGTAGTTCACACCAGTTCCACTCCGGGCCGGGGGTGCGGCGATCCCGCGCCCCCGGCCCGGAGTCAGGTTGGGAGAGACAATGGGACGCTACGTCCTCCGACGACTACTACAGCTGATCCCGGTGTTCATCGGGACCACCTTCCTGATCTACTGGCTGGTCTGGAGCCTTCCCGGCGACGCGTTCGCGGGCAAGTGCGGCGACCGCCCCTGCCCGGACGCCTACGTCCAGGCCATGATGGACAAGTTCAACCTCGGCGACCCGCTGGTCGTGCAGTACGGCAAGTACATGCTCAACGTGCTGCAGGGCAACTTCGGTGAGACCTTCCGCGGCCTCGACGTCGGCGAGCTCATCGGCGACGCCTACCCGAACACCATCCGGTTGGCCCTCGTCGCGCTCGCCATCGAAGCGGTCATCGGCCTCGCCGCGGGCGTGCTGACCGGCCTGCGCGGCCGCGGCTTCCTGGACAACCTGGTGCTCGTCTCCACGTTGTTCCTGATCTCGCTGCCCGTCTTCGTCACCGGCTTCGTCCTGCAGATCACCCTCGGGTTCGAGCTCAAGTGGATCAAGACCACGGTCTCCGCCTCACCAGCGCCGTGGGAGCACCTCATCGTCCCCGGGTTCGTCCTCGGCAGCCTGTCCATGGCCTACGTGACCAGGTTGACCAGGACCTCCATCGCGGAGAACAAGCGCGCGGACTACGTCCGGACGGCGACCGCCAAGGGACTGCGCCAGCGGCGCGTCGTCGGCGTGCACCTGCTGCGCAACTCCGCGATCCCCGTGGTGACGTTCCTCGGTACCGACCTCGGCGCCCTCATGGGCGGAGCCATCGTCACCGAGGGCATCTTCGACATCAAGGGCATCGGCAGTCTCGTCTACGACGGCATCATCGGCAAGGAAGGGGTAACGGTCACCGGCGTCGTCACGCTGCTGGTGATGGTCTACCTGTTGTCGAACCTGCTGGTGGACCTGCTCTATGCCGTCCTCGACCCAAGGATCCGCTATGACTGACCCGAGCACCGCGAGCGCGGTGACGACCGCTCCAGAGGAGTTCGTCACCGCGGCAGAGCACGCCGAGGTCAAGGGCAACAAGCCCCGCAGCCTCGCCTCCGACGCCTGGCACGACCTGCGCAGGCGACCCCTGTTCATCGTCTCCGCGGCGCTGATCCTGCTCGTGCTGCTCATGGCGTTCTGGCCGAGCCTGTTCACCTCGGTGGACCCGAACTACGCCGAGCTGGGCAAGAGCCGCGAGGGACCCTCGGCGGCCGCCTGGTTCGGTTACGACAACCAGGGCTACGACCTGTTCTCCCGGACCATCTACGGGAGCCGGGCGTCGATCATCGTCGGCGTGGCAGCGACCCTGCTCACCGTCCTCATCGGATCGACCTTCGGCCTGCTCGCCGGGTACTACGGCGGTTGGCTCGACGGACTCATGTCGCGCATCGCCGACGTGTTCTTCGGCCTGCCCTTCGTCCTGGGCGCCATCGTCATCCTGTCCAGCTTCCGCGCCAGCGGCGACACCAGCGCGACCCAGATCATCTTCCTGGTCGTGCTGTCCATCTCGATCCTGTCGTGGCCGGTGTGCATGCGCATCATGCGGTCGGCGGCCATCGCCGCCAAGCAGCAGGACTACGTCAAGGCCGCCCGCGCGCTCGGCGCCAGCACGTCGCGGATCATCCTGCGGCACATGCTGCCCAACGCGGTCGCGCCCGTGCTGGTCTACGCGACCATCGCGCTCGGCGCGTTCATCGGTGCGGAGGCGACGCTGTCGTTCCTCGGCATCGGGCTGCGCGCGCCGGTCGTGTCCTGGGGCGTGATGATCTCGGACTCGCGCGACGTGATCCGGGTGGCCCCGCACAGCCTGCTGTTCCCCGCTGCGTTCCTGACCGCGACCGTGCTCGCCTTCGTGATGCTCGGCGACGCCGTGCGCGAAGCGCTGGACCCCAAGGCGAGGTAGCGCCATGACCACCACACAGTCCGAAGTGGACTTCGAAGAACCAGGCCAGGTCCCCGGGGCCCCGCTGCTGGAGGTCGACGACCTGTTCGTCGAGTTCCGCACCCGCGACGGGGTGGCCAAGGTGCTCAACGGCGTCAGCTACCGGGTCGAGCCGGGTGAGACGCTCGCCGTGCTCGGCGAGTCCGGCTCCGGCAAGTCGGTGACCGCGCAGACGATCATGGGCATCCTGGACATGCCGCCCGGCTTCATCACCGGCGGCGAGATCCGGTTCCACGGCGAGAACCTGCTCAAGGCCTCGGCGCGGCGGCGGCGGGAGGTGCGCGGATCGGGCATCGCCATGATCTTCCAGGACGCGCTCTCCGCGCTCAACCCGGTTTTCACCGTCGGCTTCCAGATCGAGGAGCAGCTGCGGCTGCGCCGGGGGATGTCGCGAAAGGACGCCCGCAAGCGCGCCGTCGAACTGCTCGACCAGGTCAAGATCCCGAACGCGAAGGGCCGGGTGCGCCAGTACCCGCACGAGTTCTCCGGCGGCATGCGGCAGCGCGCGATGATCGCGATGTCGCTCGCGCTCGACCCGGAGATGCTCATCGCCGACGAGCCGACCACCGCGCTCGACGTCACCGTGCAGGCCCAGATCATGGACCTGCTCAAGGACATCCAGGTCGAGCGGAACATGGGCCTGATCCTGATCACCCACGACCTCGGCGTGGTCGCCGAGGTCGCCGACCGGATCGCGGTCATGTACGCCGGGCGGATCGTGGAGCAGTCGCTCGCGCGCGACCTCTACCGCAAGCCCGGCCACCCCTACACCCAGGGGCTGCTCGACTCGCTGCCCCGGCTCGACCTCAAGGGCACCGAGCTGCGCACCATCAAGGGGCTGCCGCCGAGCTTGCTCAACGTGCCCAAGGGCTGTCCGTTCAACCCGAGGTGCCCCCGCGTGCAGGACATCTGCAAGACCGAGGTCCCGCCGCAGCACCGCCTGGCCCCAGGTCGGCTCAGCGCCTGCCACTTCGCCGAGGAGCTGATCAGCGGTGACTGACAACATCATCGAGGTCCGCGACCTGGTCAAGCACTTCCCGGTCCGGGTCGGCGTGCTGTTCAAGCGCACCGTCGGGCACGTGCGCGCGGTCGACGGCGTGTCCTTCGACCTCAAGCGCGGCGAGACCCTCGGCGTGGTCGGCGAGTCCGGCTGCGGCAAGTCGACGCTGGCCCAGGTGCTGATGCGGCTGGAGCCCGCGACCAGCGGCACGGCCACCTTCGAGGGTCGCGACATCCTGAAGATGAAGGGCGGCGAGCTGCGCAAGCTGCGCCGCGACATCCAGATCGTGCTGCAGGACCCGTACACCTCGCTCAACCCGAGGATGACCGTCGGCGACATCATCGGCGAGCCGTTCGAGATCCACCCCGAGGTGGCGCCGAAGGGCTCGCGGGCGAAGAAGGTGCGCGAGCTGCTCGACGTGGTCGGGCTCAACCCCGAGCACATCAACCGCTACCCGCACCAGTTCTCCGGCGGTCAGCGCCAGCGCATCGGCATCGCCCGCGCGCTCGCGCTGCGGCCCAAGGTGATCGTCTGCGACGAGCCGGTCTCGGCGCTGGACGTGTCCATCCAGGCGCAGGTGATGAACCTGCTCGGTGATCTGCAGACCGAGTTCGGGCTGTCGTACGTGTTCATCGCGCACGACCTGTCCGTGGTCCGCCACCTGTCCGACCGGGTCGCCGTGATGTACCTGGGGAAGGTGGTGGAGATCGGGACGGAAGAGGAGATCTACGAGCACCCGACCCACCCCTACACCCAGGCGCTGCTCTCGGCGGTGCCGGTGCCGGACCCGGAGCTGCGCAGCTCCCGGCAGATCATCCGGCTGGAGGGCGACGTCCCCAGCCCGGTCGACCCGCCGTCGGGCTGCCGGTTCCGCACCCGGTGCTGGAAGGCGCAGGACATCTGCGCGCAGGAGGCGCCGAAGCTGGTGACCAGGGTGGCCAACCACCCCAGCGCCTGCCACTTCGCCGAGGAGAAGTCGATCGTTCCCTGAGTCGGGGGCAGACCTCAGGGATGGTGCACGAGGAGGAGTTCGCGTGAATCGTCGCAAACTGGTCGGTGCCGCGCTCGCGGTTCCGCTGGTGGTGACCCTGGCCGGGTTCGTCGCGCCCAGCGCGGCCCACGCCCAGCCAGCACTGTCCGGCAAGACCGTCGAGTTCAACGTCCTCACCGCTGACGGCGCGTCCGTCGAGTCGGTCGAGGCCGCCGTGCGCGCGGCCGGTGGCACCGTGGTGACCAGCAACAAGGCCGCTGGTCTGATCACCGCCACCGCTCCCGAGAACGGCTTCACCGCCCGACTCGCGGGGAACAGGGCGGTCGACACGGCCGCCCGCTCGAAGTCCATCGGCCAGTCGCCGCGCGGTTCCAAGGCGGCCAAGGCCAAGGCCGTCGAGCAGGAGGGCCGTTCGGCCAAGGTGGGCAAGAAGAAGGCCCCGAAGGCGTCGACGGCGGGTCTCGACCCGCTCGACTCGCTGGCGTGGGGCCTGTCCGCGGTGCGCTCGGACCTGGCCCGCACCAAGCAGGCCGGGGACAAGCGGGTCAAGGTCGGTGTCCTGGACACCGGCGTCGACGCGTCGCACCCGGACATCGCGCCCAACTTCGACCGGGCGCTGTCGCGCAACTTCACCCGCGACATCCCGTTCGACGAGAACGGCGAGGTCGTCGACGGCCCCTGTGAGTACCGGGGCTGCGTCGACCCCGCGGACGTCGACAACGGCGGGCACGGCACGCACGTCGCGGGCACCATCGCCGCGGCCGCCGACGGCTTCGGCATCTCCGGTGTCGCGCCGAACGTGTCCATCGTCAACATCCGCGGTGGCCAGGACTCCGGCTACTTCTTCCTGCAGCCGGTCGTCGACGCGATGACCTACGCGGGCGACGCGGGCATCGACGTGGTCAACATGTCGTTCTACGTCGACCCGTGGCTCTACAACTGCGCCAACAACCCGGCCGACAGCCCGGAGCAGCGCGCCGAGCAGCGGCTGATCGTCCGGTCCATCAACCGGGCGATGGAGTACGCGCACCGCAAGGGCGTCAGCCAGATCGTCTCGCTCGGCAACGGGCACATGGACCTGGGCAACCCGTTGCCCGACTCCAGCAGCCCGGACTACCCGGCAGGCGCGGCGTACCTGCGCACGATCGACAACGCGACGTGCTTCTCGCTGCCGATCGAGGGCCCGCACGCCATCGGTGTCAGCGCGTACGGCCCGTCGCAGGCCAAGGCGGACTACTCGAACTACGGCACCGAGCGCATCTCGGTGTCGGCGCCGGGTGGGTACTTCCGCGACGGCCTGGGCACCGACTGGTACCGCACCAACGAGAACCTCATCCTCTCGTCCTACCCCCGCAACGTCGCACTGACCGAAGGGGCGATCGACGAGGCCGGGGACATCACCCCGGACGGTGAGGCGCTCGGGGTCCAGAAGGCCTGCAAGCCCAACGGCACCTGCGGCTACTACCAGTACCTGCAGGGCACCTCGATGGCCTCGCCGCACGCTTCCGGCGTGGCCGCCCTGATCGTGTCCCAGTACGGCGACTACACCCGCAACGGCGTGTCGCTGTCCCCGGACAAGGTCAAGCGGGTCCTCGAGGGCACCGCGGCCGAGATCGCCTGCCCGACCCCGCGGACGGTGGACTACACCCCCATCGGCCGCCCGGCCGAGTTCAACGCGACCTGCACCGGCACCGCCTCCTTCAACAGCTTCTACGGCCACGGCTCCGTGGACGCCTGGAACGCGGTGACCGGCGGTCGCAAGTTCCTGAAGTAGCACCAGTTCCACGCGAAGGCCCCCCGGTGCACCCGGGGGGCCTTTTCGTTTATCGTCGTCCCGGACCCGCCGCCTGCCGAGGGACGTCGATGCGCCTGCCCGATCCCGCCCGCTCCCGGGCCATCCTGATCGGAACCACCGACTACCAGCGCCTGC
The DNA here is from genome assembly GCF_024171945.1 of Actinokineospora globicatena. Lineage (GTDB taxonomy): Bacteria > Actinomycetota > Actinomycetes > Mycobacteriales > Pseudonocardiaceae > Actinokineospora > Actinokineospora globicatena. The sequence goes on along the minus strand of NZ_JAMTCR010000002.1, from coordinate 291,386 downwards.
CCGACCTCCCGGCCGTCCGGGCGAACCTGCGCGACCTCGCGGCCGCCCTCACCGACCCGGACCTGGGCGGGTTCGCCCCGGAGCACTGCGTGGTGCTGGCGAACCCGACCTCGGTGCGCGAGGTGTACCGGGCGCTGCGGGAGCAGACCAAGGCGCAGGACACGGTCCTGGTCTACTTCGCCGGGCACGGCCTGATCAGTCCGGGCAAGGGCGAACTGCACTTGGCGCTGTCGGACACGGACCCCGACGAGGTCCGGGTCAGCGCCTTGGCGTTCGACGTGGTGCGGGAGGTGCTGCGCGAATCGCCCGCCGCCAACCGGGTCCTGGTCCTGGACTGCTGCTTCAGCGGCCGCGCCCTCCCCGACGCGATGGGCACGGTCGTCGGCCAGGTCGAGGTCACCGGCACGTACACCCTCGCCGCCACACCACCCAACGCTGTCGCTCTCGCGCCCAGAGGCCACACCCACACCGCCTTCACCGGCGAACTCCTGCACGTCCTGACCCACGGCGTCGCCAACGACTCGGAACTCCTCGGCCTGGACGACATCTACCGCGCGGTCCACTCCCGCATGTCCGCCCACGGCTATCCCTTACCCGGCAGCGCGGGCTCGCACAACGCGGGCCTGCTCGCGCTCGCCCGGAACCCCGTGCACCACCCGCGTCCACTGCCGCCCGTCGCCGAACGCCGCCGCTTCCCTTGGGGGACGGTGGTTGTGGCCGCGGCCCTGGGTATCGCCACCGCCTTCGCGGGCTGGTTCGCCTACGAGAGCTTCACTCCAGACCCGTTCGACGCGCTCCACGCCCCGACCTCCTCTTCTCCGACACCCACCTCAGCTCCCGCGAAACCCGCCGTCGTGACCACCACTACCACCACGCCGACCGCCCCCACATCGGTCACCGAGAAGCCGGTTATCAAGGTGTACAACAACTCCTCCGTTCCTGGCCTAGGGGCGAAGGCGGCAGAGGACATCGGCGATCTGGGGTACGACGTCGCCCCAGGTGGCAACTACTCCGGCGGTACGATCCCGATGACCACCATCTACTTCCGCGCAGGCGACCAGTACGAGCGGGAGTTGGCCGAGAAAGTGGCCACCGACCTCGGCGCCCGCTGCGAGTCCCGCTTCGACGGGATCAAAGACGCCTCGCCCGGCGTGCTGGTCATCGTGACCAACGACTACCGCTCCCCGGAGAAGCTTCCCGCAGGCGAGACCCGCCCGCCGGTCACCTGCGACTAGCCGTCGAGCGGCGGGAAGTCTTGATTCCGTTGCGGGGCAAGTGGAATCGGCGTATACCGGACGGTGTGACTAGCCGATGGCTCGTTCTGGCCCTGGTCTTGGTCGCCGCAGTGGTGGGGGTGGTTCTGTGGGCGCCGTGGGGTGAGCGGACCGTGGGGTCTGGGGCCGAGTCGCCGGAGGACGCTGCTGGGATCTATGTCCACGCGCTGAACCGGTGGGACGAGGCGCGGTTGCGGGATCTCTCGATCACCGACGGACCGACCCTGGACGCTGGCATCAAGCGGCGGTTCGACACCAGCGGCGGCAAGGGGATCACGATCGGCGACCGGCGGGTCCGGTACGGGCCCGCCCCGCACCAGGCCTCCGTCAACCTGGTCGGGCGCACCGCATCGGGTGAGGTGTTCAGCGAGCGGATCTTCCTCAACCGGGTGAACGACCACTGGTTCGTCAACCTGCACGACATCCCCGAGGACCAAGGCACCCCGCCGCTGCCGACAGCCAACACCGGTAGACCGTAAAGCTCCACAGTGGACAGCGCCGGCTGCTCCTGTGCCAGAGCAGGACGCGAGCCTCGGCCACGATCGCCGCTTCTTGGGCTCGGGGTACAGGATCGGGTTGGTCGAATTCGGCTACGCGCTTGGTGAGGATGTCGAAGCCCTTTGGCAGGTCGAGGTCGGGCAGGGGAACAGGTCCGCGCGGTTGGCGGCGTGGGCGCGGTGGTTGTCCTCCCAGAACTGGAGGCCCCAGCCGCGCCAGCGGTCCTGACTGTGGACAAGTCGATGTGGAGGTAGTCGAAGGTCCAGTGACCCGCGGTGCGGGTGGTCAGGTCGACGTGCAGGCCTGGCTGGAGGAAGCGGTCGAGGTGGGTGATCGTTCCCGGTGGCGGTAGCTGGTTCGCGATGGCGGGGCCGAGTGCGACGCACATGGCCTGGTACACCGCATAGGCCCGGACGCCGTCTGTGTCCCGGATAGTGACGAGGCAGTCGGCGTTCTTGACCGGGGCGGGTGTCACGGAGTCCAGGACTTTCCTGGCGCGGGTGAGCGCGGGGTCCTCGCCGACGTAGCGGATCAGGTCGGTCAACCGACGTCGAGCTCCTGTGCGCCCCAGTGGGAGTAGTACAGCTCCCGGGTGCCGTTCTCGACTACGACGTAGTTGGTCCGCGCTCCCACGTACTGGATTGTCCCACTGGCTCCACTGCGGACGGGCCACCGCTGGGGTGGATGACAGCGGGCCCCGTCGAGTCGGTCTCGGCGGGACCCGCTGCCCTGTGGTGGAAGGGGGTCATTCCATGGTCAGCACGAACCTCGGTCGGTTGAGGCGGATCTGTCGTGCTGTCTCCTCAAGGGCGTCGGCCAGGGCGTCGGCCTGTTCGGGAGAGGCCCAGCCGATGATGAGACCGGAGGCGTAGTCGCGCAGCCGGGTGGGTAGCGTGTCCAGTTTGGCGGCGAGCAGGACGATCGCCCGTGCCGTGTCGACCTGCTCCGGGGTCGCCGTCACACCGTGCCACCCATCCGTGCCGCGGACCCGATCTCCCCGACCACGCCCACCACCTCCTCCACCGCGGTCAACGCTAGGAGCGGGTGGGTGGCGGGCTTTGCCACTGTGGCAAGGTCCCCCGTTCGGCGCACCGCGCAAACCCATGAGCGGGAACGCATATGGGACCTTACGTCAGCAATCCCGCGCGGTAGGCGAGTCCGCGCAGTTCGCGGCCGATGGCGTCGTCGCGGGCGCGGGCCAACAGTTCCGCGAGCACGGAGTGCATGAACGGGTGCCGGTGCACACGCGCGGGCGAGATGCGTTCGGCGCGGCGCAGCATCAGGACGGCTTCGTCGCGGCGGTTGGGCATCCGCGCCAGGGCTCGGCCGTACTCGCGCCAGTACGCCGACTTGCGCGTCGGTGACGGCAGGACGTTCGGGTCGACCGTGCTCGCGATCCGGACCGCCTCGGCGTGCTCGCCCGCCTCGAGGGCCACCGTCATGCGCCAGACGCCGACGTTGGACGGGCCGAAGCCGAACCACAGCGCGTTGCCCTCACCGGCGTGCCCGGCCAGGTCCTCGGCGTGGTCGAGCGCCGCGGCCCGTTCGCCCTGGTCGCCCTTGGCGGCGGCGACCAGCGACCTGGTGAGCGTCAACATGCCCGACATCTGCAGTTCGGTGTTGCCCGCCGTGCCCGGGTCGGTGTCGTCGAGCACCCGCTGGGCCAGGTCGAACCCACCGGCCCCGATCAGCCCGAACGCGGTGCCGAACCCGCTGACGGCCAGGTACGCGGCCTCGTCGAGCCGCTGCGCCGCGTCGGCGGCCAGGGTGGCCGCCTGCCAGCCCAGGTCCTGGCTGGCGCCGATGTCACCCAACCAGGCCTGCGTGCCCTGCACGTGGGTGATGACCAGCAGCCGCAAGACCTCCTGCCGGTCACCACCGGCGGCCAACGTGGTGTGCAGGTCGTCGATGAGATCCGGCAACTGGGCGCCGACGAGCCCGTAGTCGCACTGCCGCTGCCGTTCCAGCAGGTGGTCGGCCCTGGCCCGCAGCTCGTCGATCCCGCAGACCCGGCCGCGCTCGACGTGCATGGCCGCCCCGAACAACGCGAGCCGGACCGCGCCGAGCGAGCGGTCCTCCTCCGCCTCGCCGGGGGACGAGAGCGCGACGTTGGTGATCTCGGTCGGCGCGACGTCGAGCGCCCGCGCCAGCGACATGATCAGCGACCGCCGGTCCAGCGCCCGGTGCCCGGACTCCAGCCTGCTCAGGTAGGACGGCGAGATGCCAGCCAGGCCCGCGACGACCGCAAGCGACTTGCCCCGCGCGTTGCGGATCTGCCGCAGGCGGCGCCCGATATCGCTCACGCTCGACCCCTTCGCCGAAGGGAGGCTCAGCTGAGACCGCCCCCGGCCGGACCGGCCGGGGGCCACGCCGCCCAGCGTACGGCGTCGGGGTCCGCGGGGTAACCGCTTATCCGCTAACGGTTTTCCCGATGAACGCGGCGATGTCCTTCGACTGGCGCAACCGGGACGGCTCGTGCACGTACATCATGTGCCCGGCCTCGTAGTAGCAAACCTCGATGTTGTCGCGCAGCTCGGCGGGGATGTCGAGCTGTGCCAACGAGTGCTCGGTGGCGAAGTACGGGGTCGCGCCGTCGTGGTACCCGGATGCGACGTGCACCCGCAGGTGCGGGTTGGCCCGCATCGCCGCCGAGAGCTTGTCGGTGACCGTGACGTGCGCGTTCTCGAACTCCTTGAACGACCAGGATCGATTCACCTCGAAGCTGAGCACCTCGTAGGGCAAGTCGTTGGGGTAGGCCAGTTCCGCGTGCAGGTAGTGGTTCATACCAGCGGTGTAGGCGCCCATGATGCCCGCGCTGGTCGGGTCGTCGCTGAACCGTTCACGACCGTAGTCGGTGTCCCACCCGGTGAACCTGCCGTCGAGCCGCCCGACGGTTTGCTTGCGGTGGCGCAACAGTTCGGTGAAGAAGCGAACGTGCTCGACCCGCAGGTCCACCCGGTCGACGTAGTCGGGGCTCAGGCCGGTCAGCCGCGCGAGGGTGGCCACCGCCGTCTCCCGCTCCTCAGTGGACAGTCGAGAACCCCTGGCGAGCGCGTACGGGTAGTCCCGGGCGGCGAAGGCCTCCGCCTCGTCGAGCACCTCGCGCAGCGGCCGGTCCCCGTGCAGGCCGTGGTAGTGCGCGATCGCGGCGTAGCTGGGCAGGAACAGCGGGTACGGGGTGTCGTTGCCCGGGGTGAAGTACAGGGTGCCGAAGTCGAGCACCGAGGAGATCAGGATCAGGCCGTTGAGGTACATCCCGCGCCTGGTCTGCAGGTGGTGCGCCAGCCCGGCCGCGCGGGTCGTGCCGTAGGACTCACCGGCGAGGAACTTCGGCGAGATCCAGCGCCCGTTGCGGGAGGTCCACAGCCGGATGACCTCGCCGACGGACTCGATGTCGGCCCCGAAGCCGTGGAACTGGTCGGCCTTCTCGCCCTTGACCGCGCGCGAGTACCCGGTGGACACCGGATCGATGAAGACGAGGTCGCTGTGCGCCAGCAGCGTCTCGGTGTTGTCGACCAGCCCGTAGGGCGGCGCGGCCAGGTCGCCGACGTCGCCGCTGACCACCCGGCGCGGCCCGAACAGGCCCAGGTGCAGCCAGACGCTCGCCGAGCCGGGGCCGCCGTTGAAGGCGAAGGTGACCGGCCTGCGCGCCGGGTCGGCCCCGTCGAGGGTGTAGGCGGTGATGAACACCTCGGCCTTGGCCTGGTGCCCGTCGAACTTGCCGTCGGTGGTCACCTCCTGGCGGAGCACGACCCGGCCGGTGGTGGCCGTGTAGTTCAGCTTGCGCCTGCGCACGGTGAGCGAGTGGGAGGTGCTGACCAGGTCGTCGGTCGGCTCGACAACGGGCTTGGCCTCGTCGTCCGCATCGGTTTGTGCCATGTCCTCGACCCTAGCGGCGCGAGCGCGACGGGGTCGTGACGTGGTGTGATTGCCGGTTGTGAGCACCCTCGCCGACCTGGACCGCCGGGTCACCGGCTGCCGTGCCTGCCCGCGCCTGGTCGCCTGGCGCGAGGAGGTCGCCGCCACCAAGCGGGCCGCCTTCCGCGACCAGGAGTACTGGGGCCGCCCGGTGCCCGGCTTCGGGCCGCCGGACGCCTCGGTGGCCGTCGTCGGTCTCGCGCCCGCCGCGCACGGCGCCAACCGCACCGGCCGGATGTTCACCGGTGACCGCTCCGGTGACGTCCTCTACGCCGCCATGCACGCCGTCGGCCTGGCGTCGCAGCCGACGGCCACCCACATCGGCGACGGCCTCGAACTGCGCGGTGTGCGGATCACGGCGCCGGTGAAGTGCGCGCCGCCTGCCAACAAGCCGACCCCGCAGGAGCGCGACACCTGCCGCCCGTGGCTGGTCGAGGAGTTGGCCCTGCTGCGGCCGACCCTGCGCGCCATCGTCGTCCTCGGTGCCTTCGGCTGGCAGGCCCTGCTCCCGGTGCTGACCCCGATGTGGTCGGTCCCCAGCCCGCGCCCCCGCTTCGGCCACGGTGCCGAACACCGCCTGGCCGCGGTCGACGGCGGCCAGGACATCACCCTGTTCGGCTGCTACCACGTCAGCCAGCAGAACACCTTCACCGGCAGGCTCACCCAGGCCATGGTCGAGGACGTCCTGCGCCGGGCCGCCCGGTCGGGCGACTGATCTGGGCCGAACAGCGGCGTTGACACGTGTCGCTATGCTCGCTTCATGCGCTACCGCCGCGCTGTGGGGGATTTGTCCAGGCGGGGTGTTGGTGAGGTATCCACTGTGACAGCACTGGTCGTGGTGCTCGGCGTGCTCGTGTCGTGGGGGTTTGTTTTCCTGGCGCTGGACAGGCTGTTGGACAAACCCGTGCGGGAGATCAGGCTCCGTGTTCGGGTGTTGCCGGTGCCCGAGCTCGACCTCGTGGTGCTGGCGAATGCCGATTCCGGGAAAACGGGAACGGCTATTCCCCGGCGGTGACGCTCGGTGTCGATCATGGTCGACGGGCGGTGGTGGCGGCCCACATCGGACCGCCACCGCGCGGTCGAGTTGGGACTGTCAGCTTTCGACAAGCTGCCGAAGCAGGGTGGTGGTGTCGGCCTCGGACAGCGCTAACTGCTCGATCGCGAGGAACCGTTCCCAGGCGCCGGTGACGACCTCGTTGTCGCCGGTGGCGAGGTAGTCCTTACCGGCCGCCTCTTCGAACAAGACGGTGTCGCCGATCTCGTCGTCCAGTTCCAGCAACATGAAAGCGCCGCCGATTCCCGGGTGCGCGCCAGAGGTGAACGGCACGACCCGCAGCGTCGTGCAGTCCTCGGCCGACCGCGCGAGCAGGTGCCGCAGCTGGCCGCGCAGCACCTCGGGGCCGCCGATGGTCCGGCGCACCGCCGCCTCGTCGACCAGCGCGACCAGCTTCGGCCGGTCGCTCTCGAACCGGTACTGCCGCTGCAGCCTGCACTCGACCGCGAGGTCCAGCTCCACGCCGGAGTAGACGGTGGCGAGCACGGCCCGCGCGTAGTCGGCGGTCTGCAGGTGCCCCGGCACCAGCACCGGGTGGAACTGGTGGATCGCGGCGGTGGAGCCCTCGTAGGCCAGCAGCCGGCGGAACGGCTCGCTGGTGACCGCGTCGTAGCGGGCGTACCAGGGCTGCTCGCGCGACTCCTTGGCCACCTCGACGAGGTCGGCGACCACCTCCTGGTCGTGCATCCCGTACTCGGCGAGCAGCGCGCGCAGATCGGTGGTCGAGACGCCCACCGCCGCCTTCTCGATGCGAATCAGTTTCGACACCGACCAGTCCATGGTGGTGGCGACCTCGGGCTGGGTCTTGCCCGCCTGCTCGCGGAATGTCCGCAGGAGCCTGCCGAGCTGGCGCTTGGAGAAGCGGGGGTCTCGTTGTCTTGGCATGGTGCGACTCCGAGGGGGGACGATCGGCTACGGGGCGTCATACTATAGAGCGAGTGTCACCCGGCAGAGTGCTACTTGGCTGTCCGCCACCGCGCTACGTGTTCGGGCGCGTTTGGCAAGGTAGCACGCCCCGACCTGGTTCCGCTGCCCCTTCGGGGACGCCGTTTCGCCGACTTCGGCCACTCGGTGGGGAGAGCTCCAGCACCGCCGATAGTCACTCTCCGTCGATATTCTGGTCAGTGGTGTGCGCGGCCGCGTGCCCTGCGTTCGGTGCAGTGGTGCTACCCGCGCGGCGGATTCACGGCTCGCCGACAATCGCGGAATAATGCCCGGGTATTGCGCCCCCGGCGGGGGTGCCGACCGCGGAGGGGCTTTGATGAACGTGGTGCTTTCGGAGTGGCGAAAGAGTTCTTACAGCGAAAGCCATAATTGCGTCGAACTCGCCAGGTGGTCCGGCGGGAATTCGGTGCGCGATTCGAAGAATCCCGGGCGTAAATTGGAGGTGTCGCGCGGCTCGGTGCGCAGGCTGCTCGCCTTCGTGCGCGCGTAGGCGGGCACTGGTCCGGGGGGCGCCGGTGGGGCAAGCTGGCGCCCATGTCCCCGCGCCTGGCACCGCCGCTGGTCGCGACCGCGTTGCTGCTGCTCGCGGTCGTCGCCGCCCGCGGCGGGTCGGCGATCCCGGCGGGGCCGGGGACCACCGCGCCGACCGACCCGGACCCCACCGCGTCCCCGGCGGCCACCGCCGCGACCGACCCGGACCCGGTGCTCGACCTCATCAGCGGCATCAGCACCGGGCTGCTGCTGCTCGCGGTCGCCGCGATGCTGCTCTTCGGCCTGGTCGGCGTGCTGGCGAACCTGTTCGTCCGCCGCCGCCGCGCCCGCCCGGTGCTGCCCGAGCTCGACTGGTCGCTCGACCGGGCCGACGGCGCGGGGGTGACGGCCGTGCCGCACCTCGCCGCCGCCGCGCGCACCGCTCGCCTGGGGCTCACCGCCAACGTCGCCGGTGACCCCGGCAACGCCGTCATCGCCGCGTGGCTGGCCCTGGAGCACGGCGCGGCCCAGCTCGGCACGCCCCGCGCCCCGCACGAGACGCCGACCGAGTTCACCAAACACGTCCTGGTCGCCCACGCCGCCGACCCCCAGGCCCTCGGCGCGCTCCGCCGCACCTACCAGCGCGCCCGGTTCAGCCCGTCCGCCGTGATCACCACCGCGGACGTCACCGCCGCCGCTGACGCCCTCGCCCGGCTCGAACGCTCCCTGGTGGGCCCGTGATCAAGGAGCTCACCCTCGGTCTGCTGGCAGGCGCCCTGGTCGTCGTGGTCGGCACCTGGCCGGGCGGCATCCCGCTGTTCTGGGCCATCGCCATCGCGATCCCCGCCATGGCGGTCACCGCCGTGGTGGTCCGCCTCTCCGGCCCGCTGGAACCCATCTGGACCGCGCTCCCCGACGAGACCGGTTCCGCCACCCACCCCCAACCCGCCACCCTCGCCGCCCGCCTCACCGAGGCCGCCGAGGACCAACACCGCTTCCGCACCCGCATCCAGCCCCGCCTCGCCGCAGCCCTGACCCACACCATCGGCGAACCCCTCAACACCCCCACCGCCCGCGCCCGCCTCGGCCCGGAACTGCACACCTTGGCCACCAACCCCAACGCCACCCTGCCTGACCCGGCCCACCTCGCGGCGTTGCTCAAGTCCGTTGTGGAGGGTTCACCACAAGTGGACCCGCCATCGAGAGTTGTCGAGTAGAGCGCGATCCGCTCTGGTCCACTGTGGAGGAGTCATGTCCGTCAGCGAGTCGGCTGAGGCGATCGCCAAGGCGGTCGGTGCGGTTGTCGTCGGGAGTGACCGGGCGGTGCGGTTGGCGTTGGCCGCGGTGCTGGCGGGTGGGCACGTGTTGGTGGAGGACGTGCCGGGGTTGGGGAAGACGTTGTTGGCGCGGAGTTTGGCCGGGGCGATCGGGTTGGGGTTCGCGCGGTTGCAGTGCACGCCTGATCTCCAGCCCGCCGATGTCACCGGGTCGTTCGTGTTCGACCCGGCGGAGCGGGAGTTCGCTTTCCGGCCGGGGCCGGTGTTCACCGGGTTGCTGCTCGCCGACGAGATCAACCGGACGCCGCCCAAGACGCAGTCGGCGTTGTTGGAAGCCATGCAGGAGCGGCAAGTCACCGTAGAGGGGCGCACTTTCCCCTTGCCCCGGCCGTTCCACGTGCTCGCCACCGCGAATCCCGTGGAGTACGAAGGCACCTACCCGCTCCCCGAGGCCCAACTCGACCGCTTCCTCCTGCGCATCGACATCGGCTACCCGACCGCCGACGACGAGGTCGAAGTGCTCCGCCGCCGCTTGGCCCGCCGCAGGGAGGAGACCTCCGTCGCCCCGGTCGTCAGCGCCGACGAGTTGGCGGGTCTGCAAGCCGCCGTCGAGCAGGTCGACGTGGACCCCGACATCCTCCGCTACTGCGTGGACCTCGCCCGGGCCACCCGCGAACACCCCAGCGTCGACGTTGGCGCCTCCCCGCGCGGCTCCCAGGCGCTCCTGCTCGTCGCCCGCGCGCTGGCGGTCATCGACGGCCGGGACTTCGTGCTCCCCGAGGACGTCAAGGAGTGCGCCGTCCCCGCCCTCGCGCACCGGCTGACGCTGCGGCCGGAGACCTGGAGTTCCGGCGCCAGCACGGTCGAGGTCGTCACCGAGGTGCTGCGCACGGTCCCCGGTCCCGCCGCCGCCCGCGCATGAGCCGAGTCCTGGCGTTCCTCACCGCGCGCCAGAGCGCGGGCCGCGCGGGCTGGCGGGTCACCGACGCGCTGTTCCGCGGCGCCGTCGGCGGTCTCGGGCTGGTCGGCGTCGGTGTTGTCCTGCACCGGGTCGACCTCGTCGTGATCGGCGCGCCCCTGCTGCTGGCCACCATCGCCGCGCTCGCCGTGCCGGTCGGTCGCCCGCCGGTCCCGCGCCTCGAACCGCTGCCCCGCACCGTCGAGGCGGGTGACGGGGCCAAGGCAGCCATCACCACCGCGGCCGACCCCGGCGTCGAGTTCCTCGCCATCCGCCTGCCCACCCCCGGCACGGCCTCGCTCGGCCCCGTCCACCTGCTCTCCGGCCGCGCCACCACGCTGCGCGCCACCCTGCGCTGGAACGCTTGGGGCGAGGGCGTCGACTTGCGGCCCGATCACCTAGCCGCCAGCCGCGACGCGCTGCTCATCAGCGGCCCGGTCGTCGGCGTCGAGACCAGGCGCACCGTGCTGCCGCCGGTCGTCCCGCTCATCGCGGGACCGCTGCCACCGAGGGCGTCCGGCCTGGTCGGGGCGCACCGCTCGCGCCGCCCGGGCGACGGCGTCGAACTCCGCACCGTGCGGCCCTTCCAGCCGGGGGACCGGCTGCGCAGGGTCGACTGGCGGGTGACCCTGCGCGCGGGCGCGGCGACCGGTGACCCGCTGGCCGTCCCGCACGTGCGGGAGCAGCATGCCGAGGTCGACGCGGACCTGGTGCTGGTGCTCGACTCGCTGGCCGACGTCAGCGCCGAGCTCGCCGACTGGTCGACCGCCGCCCCCGGTGTCACCGTTCGACCCGGCGGCAGCCTGGACAACTCCGTCCGCGCCGCGGCCGCGCTCGCCGCGGGCTACCTGCGCCAAGGCGACCGCGTCGGCCTGATCGACCTGGGCCACCCGCAGCTCTCCCTCCCGCCCGGGGTCGGCCTGCGCCAGCTCACCCGCCTGCGCCACCAGCTGGTCGCCTGCTCCCGCGCCGCCGGGTGGGCGTCGCGACCGGTGCTGCTGCCCCGGCAGGTCCCGCCCGGCGCGGTGGTCGTGTTCCTCTCCCCGTTCCTGGACGACGCCACCGTCACCGCCGCGACCACGACCGCCCGCAGGCACCTGGTGATCGCCGTCGACATGCTGCCCTCGCCGCTGGTCGCCGACCCCGGCACGCCGTGGGGCGAGGTGGTGCGCCTGGTCATGACCGCCGAGCACCAGGCGCGGCGCGAGGCCTTGCGCGCCAACGGGGTCGCGGTCGTCGACAGCCCGGAGGCCGTTGCCGCGACCCTGCGCCGGGTGCGGTCGTGAGCGCCGTCGACGTCGGTCGCGGCTGGTCGGCGTGGTGGCTGCGCGGAGCGGCCGGGGTGGCGTGCGCGGGGATCCTGCTCGACCTCGGGCTCAGCGGTGTGTCCACCGTCATGTTCGCCATCGCCGCCCTCCTCGCGACCGCGTCCGTGCTGCTGCCCGCGTCACCGGCCCCGCTGGTGCTCATCTGCTGCGCCGCGCTCAGCGTCGCGCTCTCCGGTGACGACCCGCTCCGACCGGCCGTGCTGGTGCTGATCCCGCTGGTCCACGCCCTGCACCTGAGCTGCGCGCTGGCCGGGCTGCTGCCCAAGGGCGCCCGGTTCGACCCGGCGGCGTTGCGCCAGCCGCTGCGCCGGGCGCTCGGTGTCCAGGCCGTCGCGCTCGGCTTGGCGCTCATCGCGGCTGTGTCGCCCACCACCCGTACACCCGAACCGGTGGAGTTGATCGCGTTACTGTCGATCGCCGGTCTCGCACTGCTCGTGATCACCGCTCGTCGGGGGCGCCGATAGGCCCGCGACGGCCGTCACACCTGCGGAAACTCCCCAGCGACCGGGGTCACACCAACACAGGGGCGCCTCGCGGTGACCCCACACCAGTGCCACCATGAGGACATGGCGCATGGAAAGTCGGAGCCCACCCGGATCCTCATCCTCGGTGGCGGCTACGTGGGGCTGTACACCGCGCTCGGCCTGCAGCGCAAGCTGCGCTCCGGCGAGGCGTCGGTCACCGTCGTCGACCCGCAGCCGCACATGACCTACCAGCCGTTCCTGCCGGAGGCGGCCGCTGGCGCGATCGAGCCCCGGCACGTGGTCGTGCCGCTGCGCCGCGCCCTCAAGCGCTGCCACGTGATCACCGCCCGCGCCCGCGGCATCGAGCACGCCCGCAAGGTCGTCACCATCGAGGCGCCCGACGGCCACACCGAGGAGCTGGGCTACGACGTCCTCGTCGTCGCGCTCGGCTCGGTGGCCCGGTTGCTGCCCATCCCCGGCCTGATCGAGCACGGCATCTCGTTCAAGACCATCGGCGAGGCGATCTACCTGCGCAACCACGTGATGAGCAAGCTCGACGAGGCCGACAGCACGCTGGACCCCGAGCTGCGCAAGCGGTTGCTCACCTTCACCTTCGTCGGCGGCGGCTTCGCGGGCATCGAGGCGCTCGGCGAGCTCGAGGACATGGCCCGCTTCGCCACCCAGTACTACAAGAACATCAGCCCCGAGGACCTGCGCTTCGTCATGGTCGAGGCGGCTGGCCGGGTGCTGCCCGAGGTCCGCGAGAGCCTGGGCGTCTACACGGTGATGCAGCTGGAGAAGCGCGGCATCGAGGTGTACCTGTCCACGCTGGCCAAGTCGTTCGAGAACGGCCACGTCGTGCTGTCGGACGGCACCGAGTTCGACAGCGACACCATCGTCTGGACCGCCGGGGTCAAGTCGAACCCGGTGCTCGCCGCGTCGGACCTGCCGCTGACCAAGCAGGGCCGCCTGCGCGCCACCGCCGCGATGCGCGTCGAGGGCCTGCCCGACGCCTGGACCGCCGGTGACTGCGCCGCGGTGCCCGACCTGTCGCGCACCGACGAGGACCCCACCGCGATCTGCGCGCCCAACGCCCAGAACGCGGTGCGCCAGGCCAGGCTGCTGGCCCGCAACATCGTCACCGCGCTGCGCGGCGACGAGCCCAAGGACTACTTCCACAAGAACATCGGCTCGGTGGCCAGCCTCGGCCTGCACAAGGGCGTCGGCGACGTGTTCAACATCAAGGCCAAGGGCTTCCTGGCCTGGGCCATGCACCGCGCCTACCACGTCAAGGCGATGCCGACCTTCAACCGCAAGGTCCGCATCACGCTGGACTGGTTAACTGGCGGCCTGTTCCGGCGTGAGGTGATCTCGATGGGCCAGATCAACGACCCCAAGGCGGAGTTCGCCAGGGTCTCCAAGGGCTGAGGGGCAAACGGCCCAACTCCGGTTGGGCCACCCGGCCGGAGTTGTCACAAACCCGTCCCGAGGCCGCCTGTCGCACCTTAGGCTGCCGCTGCCCCCGTAGCCCAACAGGCAGAGGCAGCCCCCTTAAAAGGGGTCGAGTGCCGGTTCGAATCCGGTCGGGGGCACCAAAGCAGGACAGCAGTCCGCTAGGGACGTCCATTCGGCGATCGTCCACTGGACCACAGTCGCGGTGGTGAATCACCGTTGCGCGCGCGGTCGTGCTGTCCGTCCACACAGGTGTGCCCGGTGGTGTCCGGGTGTCGTGCGCCGCTGTCCGCCCCGAGCGGCGGGCGGGGTGCGACCCCGGTCCCGCCGGGCGCGCTGTCGTACCACGTCAGGCCCGGTCGCGGCGCAGTGTCCACTGTGGAGCGGTGGCTCGGGCGGCTAGGCGCTGTCCCGCAAGTCCGGTGGGTGGGATTCGTGATCCGCGTGGTTCCTGGGTGCGCGGACGGGAAGCCGCTCGTACCGGGTTGTACTCGGGTTTTCCGGCCGTGCGGCCAGGGGCCGCGCGGGCGCGGATAGCGCGTGCCGGACTTGCAGGACAGCGCCTAGGCTCGGCCGGGTGGCCGAGTACCGGATCGACGACCTGGCGCGCGCGGCGGGCACCTCGGTGCGCAACGTGCGGGTCTACCAGGACCGCGAGCTGCTGCCGCCGCCCAGCCGCCGCGGCAGGACGGCGGTCTACTCCGACGCGCACCTGTCCCGGCTGCGGCTGATCCTCAACATGCTCGACCGGGGCTACGCGTTCGCCCAGATCAAGGAGATGCTCGACGCCTGGCAGGCCGGGCACAGCCTCGCTGACGTGCTCGGACTGGAGGAGGCCGCAGGCGCCGCCTGGTCGCACGAGCAGCCGCGAGTGGTGTCCATGGCCCAGCTGGTGCGGATGTTCGGCACCCAGGTGACACCGTCGACCATCCGCACGGCGCTGGAGCTGGGCGTGCTGGTCCGGCGCGGCGCGCAGCTGGTCGCGCCGAGCATGAAGCTGCTGGAGGCGGGCCACGAGCTGGTCAAGCTCGACGTGCCGCTGGCCGAGGCGCTCGCGCTGGCCGCCGAGCTGCAGTCGGAGACCGACCGGATCACCGCGCTGCTGATCGGCCTGGTCCGCCGGTACGTGCTCGACCCCAAGGGCCCGGACTGGCTGCCCAGCGGCGAGGAGCTGCCGCACTTCGCCGACGTCATCTCCCGGCTGCACCCGCTGGTGATGTCCGCGGTGGGCGCGGCGGTGGACCGCTCCGCGCGCCGGGTCATCCCCGAGGTGCTCGGGGACCGGCTGATCGCGCTGGCCGAGCGGGCCAGGGAGCGGGCCGAGTGACACCCTTGCACTGTGACAATGGCGATTGTAACGTTCGTCATTGTCGCGTAACCCGGTAGGGCAGGAGCCGCCATGGTCAGCGAACCGCGCCCACTGCCCGCCACTGGGCCGCGCCGCCGCACCGTAAGCAACGACGGCGTCGAGCTGGCTGTGTTCAGCGAGGGCGACCCCGCCTCGCCGACGATCCTGCTGGTGCACGGCTTCCCCGACACGCACCGCCTCTGGGACGGCCTCGCCGAGCGCCTGATCGGCGACTACCACGTGGTCCGCTACGACGTGCGCGGCGCGGGAGCCTCCACGGCCCCGCGCAAGACCGCTGAGTACCGCACCGAACTGCTGGCCGAGGACCTGTTCGCCGTCGCCGACGCGGTCAGCCCGAACCGGCCCGTGCACGTCGTCGCGCACGACTGGGGCTCGATCCAGGCCTGGGCGGCGGTCACCGCGCCGCGCGCCAAGGCCAGGATCGCGTCGTTCACCTCGGTCTCCGGCCCGAACCTGGACCACGTCGGGCAGTGGGTGCGCCGCCGGGTCACCCGGCCGACCCCGGCGAACCTGCGCCAGGTCGTCGCGCAGCTCACCCACTCCTGGTACATCGCGCTGTTCCACATCCCCGTCCTGCCCGGCCTCGCTTGGCGCACGGTCGTCGGACCCCGCTGGGGCCACCTCCTGCGCCGCATGGAGGGCGTCGAGGCCACCCCCGCGCCGACGATCGGCACCGACGCGGCCAACGGCGTGCGGCTGTACCGGGCCAACATGCTCAGCCGCCGGTCCCGCCCAGCGCCCAGCCCCGCCGAGGTGCCGATTCAGGTCGTGCTCCCGACCAGGGACCGGTTCGTCACCGCGGCCCTCGCCGAGGACCTGGAGCGCTGGATCCCCCGGCTGTGGCGGCGCAGGCTCGTCGCCGGGCACTGGGTGCCGCTGTCGCACCCCGAGGCGCTGGCCCGCGTGGTCGAGGACTTCGTCGAGCACGTCTCCGGCGCCCCGATGACCCGCAGCCTGCAACGCGCCCGTGCGGGCCGGGACGAGGGCTTCACCAACCGCCTGGTCGTCGTCACCGGGGCGGGCAAGGGCATCGGTAGGGCTACCGCGCTCGCGTTCGCCGCTAGGGGAGCGGAGGTCGTGGTCGCTGACATCGACATAGAGGCCGCACGCCGCACCGCCGCCGAGATCGGGCCAGCCGCCTATCCGCACCCGGTTGACGTGTCCGACGCCGATGCCGTTCGCGCGTTCGCCGAGGACATCACCGACCAGCACGGCGCCCCCGACATCGTGGTCAACAACGCCGGGATCGGCATGGCGGGGCCGTTCCTGGCCACCACCGCGCAGGACTGGCGCCGCGTCACGGACGTCAACCTGCTCGGCGTCGTCAACGGCTGCCGCGAGTTCGGCGCGCTGATGGCTGAAGCGGGGGAGGGCGGCCACATCGTCAACATCTCGTCGGCGGCCGCGTACACCCCCAGCCGCTCCCTCTCCGCTTACGCAGCAAGCAAAGCGGCGGTGTTAGCACTGTCTGACTGCGTTCGCGCCGAGTTCGCCGACCACGGCATCGGCGTCACCGCGATCTGCCCGGGTGTGGTGGCCACCGACATCACCAACACGACGACGTTCACCGGCACCGATGACCTCGGGCAGCAACGGATGCGGCAGCAGGCCACCAAGGCCTACGCGCGCCGCGGGTTCACCCCGGACCGGGTCGCCGAGGAGATCGTCCGCGCCGTCGAACGCGGCACCCCGGTCGTCGCGGTCACCCCGGAGGCCAAGCTCGCCCGCGCAGGCGCCCGGTTCTTCCCCGGCCTGATGCGCCGCGTGGCCAGGGTGCTCGGCTGAGCCGTCAGACCCGCCCGGGGCGCATGATCCCGGAGGCCAGCACCAGCAGGCTGCCGAACAGCGCGTTCCACGCCCCCAGTTGCAGGTCACCCAGGTCCACGACCTCGCGCGCCTGCACGACCCACCCGATCATCGTCGCCGCCAGGATGACCCCACCCAGCTGCAGGATCCCCTTGGCGCGGAACATCCCCACCACCGCCAGCAGCACCCCGATGGCCAACGGCAGCGTCAACGACCCCAACACCGGCGCGCTCTCCCGGCTGACCCCGCTGAACAGGTCCGACAACGGCAGCGTGTTGCCCGCCCGGCCCTCGTACCACGGCCGGAACGCCCCGAACCCGACCACGGCGACCCCGGCCAGGCACAGCAGCCACGAGATGAGTGCGCGCACGAGATCGACTCTAAGGCCAAACGGAAGGGGCGCCCAACCAGCCGGTCGGGCGCCCCTCACGAGTCAGTGCGATCAGTCGCTGCTCTGCAGCATGTAGAGCAGGCGCAGGATCTCCAGGTACAGCCAGACCAGGGTGGTCATCAGGCCGAAGGCGACGTACCAGGCGAACTTCGACGGGGTGCCGGAGCGGATCATCTGGTCGGCCATGTCGAAGTCGAGCAGGAAGTTGAACGCGGCGATGCCGATGAACAGCAGGCTGATGCCGATGCCCAGCGGTCCGGCGTCGCGGATTCCCATGTTCACGCCGAACATCGAGAGCACCAGGTTGACCAGCATCAGGCCAGCGGCGCCGACGGTGGCACCGATGATCCACTTGGTCAGCTTCGGGGTGACCTTGATGGCGCCGGTCTTGTAGACCACCAGCATGGTGATGAACACCAGCGCGGTGCCCAGGATCGCCTGGAAGGCGATGCCGGGGACGAACATCTCGAAGACACCGGTGATGGCACCGAGGAACAGGCCCTCGGCCGCCGAGTAGGTCAGCACGAGCGCGGGGCTCGGGGTCTTCTTGAAGATGATGACGAGCGAGATGACCAGGCCGACGATGGCGCCGATGATCATCGGCGGGTACGGGCTGATGTCCTTGCCGAGCACGAGCACCGCGGTGATGATGCCCACCACGAGGGCGACGCCGAGGGTGGCCGCGGTCTTGGTGACGACGTCGTCGACGGTCATCGGCCGGTCGCCGGTGCCCGCTGGCGCGCTCGGGCTGCCGTACCCGGGCGGGTAGCCCTGGTCCTGGTAGCCCTGGGCCTGGGGCTGGAAGCCCGCGTAACCGCCCTGCGGCAGGTTACGGAACGCGGGGTTGCTGGTAGAACGCACCTGATCCTCCTGGGCCTGGATGGCGCCTGCTGACGGTCAACGATCGACCCGGCCGACCGGTTCCCGCTGGGTAAAACCCACTTTACCCACATTCGGAGCAACGCAGTGCGGGCACCGTCGATTCCCGCGCACCACACCGTGCGTGACCGGCCGAGGTGCACCCTACGCCGTCCGATACCCCCACCCTGGTCCGGACCTGGCACCGACCTGGGGGAACGCCGCAGGGTAACCATGATCATCTCCACCCGTTGGGCGGATTGCCCGGCCCCCCGCCCGCCTAGCAGGCTCGCACGAGGTGCGCCCCCCGGTCCCCAACCGTCTCCCTTGGCGGGCCGCACCGCCAGGAAAGTCCCGCACTTCAAGCGCCGACGGCCGTGCGCTGCCCCGGCGCGGCAAGGAGCCGACGACCCATGCGGCGATCCACACTCGGTGCCCGGCTGAGCTCTGCGGTGGCGACGGTGGCCACCCTGTCGGCGGCGTTACTCGTCGTCGGCGCCCCACCCGCCGCCGCCGAGTACAAGAAGGGCCCCGGCATCGGGGTGGCCCTGCAGCCCTACAAGGACCCGCCGAGGGAAGCCACCGAGGACTGGCTCGGGTCCTACCTCGTGAACGGCAAGCAGGTCTGGTGCGTCAAGTTCGCGTTCAAGGAGCCCGACACCAACGAGGTCTACCAGCCCAGTGACGTGCTCAAGACCAAGTACGGCGCCGCGCTCGACCCGGTCCACGCCGCCGACATCTCCTACCTGCTGCTGCGCTACGCCGACACCAAGGACACCGCCGAGTCGGCCGCCCTGGCGCACCTGCTGCACCAGTGGACGGCGGCCCCGCGCACCCCGGCCGACCTCGACCCGGCCACCAACGGATTCCGCACGATCGCCTACAACGTTCCCTTCCACGAGCGTGCGCTGGAGGAGAAGCTCCCCGGCGCGATGCGGACCGTCGCCAAGCTCAGGGCCGACGCCACCGCCAACCACGGCCCGTGGACCCCGCTGCTGACCAAGCCGACCAAGCCGCAGGTCATCGGCACCCCGGACACCTGGCCCATCGAGGTGCGCGGCGCGGGCGGCAGCGGCGTCGGCAAGGTCCCGGTCAAGGTCGTGCTGACCGACGCCACCTCGGGTGGCAAGACCGAGCTGACCGCGACCACCAAGGACAACGGCGGCCCCATCGCGCTGGAGGTCGTGCCGACCGGGCCGAAGCCATCGGTGTCGATCTCGCTGCTCGCCCCGGCCGACCAGCCGGTCGTCCAGCACGCCGTCGAGGACGGCACGCAGAGCGTGGTGTCCACCGGCGGCGAGAAGGAGCTCAAGGCGGCGGCCGACACCACCGCCGTCACCGCGCCCGGCCAGGTCGCGGTGGCCAAGGTCGACGAGAAGACCGGGCAGGGCATCGCCTCGGTGTCGCTGAAGGTCACCGGCGCCGACAAGACGACCCCCGCGGTCGACCAGGACGGCAAACCCCTGGTCGGCGCGGACGGCAAGCCGCTGGTCGTGGTGACCGGCGCCGACGGCAAGGCCACCGTGCCCAACCTGCGCACCCCGCAGGAGGTCTGCGTCACCGAGGTCGCGGCGCCGCCGGGCTACGAGCAGTCCTACGACCCGAACAACCCGCCGTCCGCGTGCGGGAAGCTCGAACCGGGCAAGACGGTGGAACTGCGGCTGGTCAACAAGCCGAACGTGCCCACCGTCCCGCAGACCATCCCGGCCGGTGACGGCCCGGCCAACGCCGCCGCCGTGCTCGACGCCGGTGGCCCGTCCACCGGGCTGCTGGTCGCCCTCGGCGCGCTGCTGCTGTTCGCCGCCGGTGCCGGCACCGCCCTGGTGCGCAAGGGCCGCGGGCCGATCGTGGTCGGCCGCCGGATGCGCAAGGACTGGGGGCACTGACCGGGCATGGCTCGCCGTAGCTCGACGCTCGCCCCACCCGCCGTCGCGGGTGGGGCGGGCGTGCTCGTGCTCCTGGTCTGCGGGTTGACCTTCGCGTCGCCGACCCCGGTCCAGGGGTTGCCGCTGCCCGCCCAACCGGGTCTGCAGCTCACCGCCATCCGCAAGGCCGCCAACGAGAGCGACGCGGCACTGGCCGGTCTGCGGTCCCAGATCAAGCCGAAGCCGGCCGAACCCGCGCCGTCGGTGGAGCCGAGCGCGCCACCACCGACCTCGACCACCACGCCGCCCGCCGCCGAAGCACCCCCGCCGCCGCGCCAGCCGGTGGCCGGGCAGCGCCCCGGCACGCTGCGGCTCGCCAAGGGCGGCACCGCGACCCTGGTGCGCAAGGAACTCGGCCCGGACGCCACGCTGCCGGTCCCGAGCGGGGTCAAGGAGGCCACCTGGTGGGGCGCGGGGCTCGACGCGCCCACGGGCGCCTCCGTGTTCGCCGGGCACGTCAACTGGAAGGGCGCCACGGGGCCGTTCTCCGAGCTGTGGAGCTCGCGGGTCGGTGACCTCGTCTCGGTCGTCGACGACAAGGGCACCCAGTGGCGCTACCGGGTGACCCGGGTGGAGACGGTCAGCAAGCACGACCTGCCTGCCAGGGCCGAGGAGTTCTTCGGGCAGACCGGTCCGCACCGGGTCGTCCTGGTCACCTGCGGTGGCCAGTGGGTCGGCGGGTCGGACGGCTACGAGTCCAACCGGGTGGTCATCGCCGTACCCGCCTGAGGTCGTCCCCCCGGCTGGGTGTCCCTGAACCGGGGCGATCGGTCACGTCCGGGGGACGGCGAATCACCGGTGGCAACGAGTCATCCCGTCGCGCGTCTATTCCGGTGGGGAGCGGCGGACAACCGGGGAGGGAACGCGGATGACAACGAGAAGGCGTTGGGAGATCGTCGCCGTCGGGGTGGCACTGGCGTTGGCATTCGTCATTCTGGTCGTCGTCGGTACCGTGCGTCCGCAACCGCAAACGCGCGTGCTCGAAGCGGAACCACACCCGCAGGCATCCGCCGGTCCGCCGAAGTGGATGCGGAAGCTGAACCCGGGTGAGAAACCACCGCAGTTCGTCCTGTTCTCCTTCGACGGCGCGGGCTCGCACGAGCACTGGCAGAAGTTCTTGCCATTGGCGAGAAGTGTGAACGCGCATTTCTCGGGCTTCTTGTCCGGTATCTACCTGCTGACCGACGAGCAGAAAGCCGAGTACACCGGCCCCGGCCACAAACCCGGCCGCGCGTCGATCGGGTTCGGCGGCACGCAGCAGGACGTCCAGGCGCTCATCGGCGACCTCAACGCCGCCGTCGACCAGGGCAACGAGGTCGGCACCCACTACAACGGGCACTTCTGCCAGGGCGCCGAGCCCGGCGTCGGCCGGTGGGACGCCGCGCAGTGGAACTCCGAGCTGGACCAGTTCTTCGCCTTCGTGGACCGGGGCAGGGCGCAGGGCCTCAAGGTCGACCCGAAGGCCATCAAGGGCGGTCGGACACCGTGCCTGGAGGGCCAGTTCGACGTGCTGCTGCCGGTGCTCGCCAGCCGCGGGATGACCTACGACACCAGCCAGGTCAGCGACGGACTCGCCTGGCCCACGACACAGCACGGGGTGTGGGAATTTGCCATGCCCTCGGTTCGGGTGCCAGGGCTGAAGTACAAGAAGACAATCATGATGGACTACAACTTCTGGTACCTGCTGAACAAGGCGAAGGACGACCCGAGTCGGGCGCCCGAGTTCACCGCCGTCGTCCAGGAGACCTATGAACGCGCCTACCAGGCCGCGTTCGACGGGAACCGGGCGCCGATGGTGGTGGGCAACCACTTCAACAACTGGTCCGGCGGCGCGTTCACCGCGGCGACGGAGAAGTTCATGGGTTCGGTGTGCGCGAAACCCGAGACGGTGTGCGCCACCTACTCGGAGGTCGTGGAATGGCTCGCCTTGCAGGACCCGGCGGTGCTCGACGCGTTCCGGGCAATGCCCAACGCGCAGATCGCCCAACCGAGCTGATCACATTCGGGTGATCCCGCTTGCTTTGGATAATGATAACCGATACCAGTAGTGGGGTCCGATCCACCAGCACCACCGGAGACCCCCGTGAAGATCGCCTTCGTAGGCAAGGGCGGCAGCGGCAAGACCACGCTGGCGTCGCTGTTCCTGCGCCACCTGGCCGCAGAGACCCCCACACCGCCGCTGCTCGGCATCGACGCCGACATCAACCAGCACCTCGCCGCCGCCCTCGGCGCCGCCGACGACCACACCCAGCCCACCCTCGGTGAGCACCTGACGGCCATCAAGGACCACCTGCGCGGGGACAACCCGCTGGTGCACTCGGCCGCCGACATGATCAAGACGACCCCGCCCGGCCGGGGCTCCCGGCTGATCGGCATCGACGACGACAACCCGCTCTACGCCCGGTTCGTCCGCCGGGTCGACGGCGTCCGGCTGGCCGCGACCGGCCCGTTCGCCGAGTCCGACCTCGGGGTGTCCTGCTACCACTCGAAGGTCGGCGCGGTCGAGCTGCTGCTCAACCACATGGTCGACGGCGCAGGCGAGTACGCGGTGGTCGACATGACCGCGGGCGCCGATTCATTCGCTTCCGGCCTGTTCACCCGATTCGATGTCACCTTCCTGGTGTGCGAGCCCACGCTGCGCAGCGTCGGCGTCTACCGGCAGTACCTGGACTACGCGCGGGACTTCGACGTGCGGGTCGCGGTGGTCGGCAACAAGGTCATCGATGCCGATGACGTGGCGTTCCTGCGCCAGCACGTCGGTGCCGACCTGCTCACCTGGATCGGCCGCTCCGACCACGTCCGGGCCGCCGAGCGCGGTGACATCCGGCCGGTCGAGCGGCTCGAACCGGCCAACCGCGAGGCGTTGCGCGCGATGCGCGCCCTGGTCGACGGGGTCGAGCAGGACTGGCCGAAGTTCCACCGGCAGACCGTGGAGTTCCACCTGCGCAACGCTTCCGCGTGGGCCAACGGGCGCGCGGGCCGCGACCTGGCCGAGCAGGTCGACCCGGGGTTCGTGCCCGGTCCGGTGTCGCTGGCTGGCTGAGGGGGTCCCGGTGGTCAACGGCTCCCGGCAGGCAGGTGCCGCTGCGGCATCCCGGGGCTGTTGGACCCCCTCTGCGGGGTGATGTGTCACCCGGTCGAGCGGCCTTCATGTTGCCGCCGGTGGCCTCGCGGGTACGGTCGTCGCCATGGGCCCCCAGCAGGATCACCCCGAGTTCGGCGTGTCGCGGCACGGCTACGACCGGACCCAGGTGAAGCGCTACCTCGGCACCCTCGCCGACCAGCACGCCGCGATCACCGCCGAGCGGGACGAGGCACTGGCGCGCGCCGAGGAGGTCGACGGCCAGCTCCAGCTGGCCCGCCGCGAGATCGCCGCCCTCACCGAGCGCCTCGACAAGATCGGCAACGCCGCCGCCGCGTCCTCGGCCCCCAACGCCGCCGAGCGGGCCGCCCGCACCATCGCCACCGCCGAGGCGCAGGCCAGGGAGATCACCGCCCGCGCCGAGGCCGCCGCCGACACCGCGTGGTCCGCCGCCGAGGCCGCCTCCGTGGCCCTGCGCGACCGCTACCGCGCCCTGATGGCCGACGCCG
This sequence comes from Actinokineospora globicatena, assembly GCF_024171945.1. Taxonomy (GTDB): domain Bacteria; phylum Actinomycetota; class Actinomycetes; order Mycobacteriales; family Pseudonocardiaceae; genus Actinokineospora; species Actinokineospora globicatena. The sequence continues at coordinate 267,807 of NZ_JAMTCR010000002.1, read as the reverse complement.
AGAAGCGCCACGCCGAACTGCACACCGCGCACGCCGAGTTCATGGCCGAGACCCGCACCAAGGTCGACGACATGACCACCGCCGCCACGGCCCGCCAGCGCACCACCGACGACCAAGCCGAACGCGACCGCCAGCGGCTCGAGCAGGCCTTCCAGCAGGAACTCGCCACCCGCCGCTCCGACCTCGACACCGAGGTCACCACCGCCCGCGCCACGGCCACCGCCGAGGCCGCCGCGCTCGTCCAGGCCGCGACCGACGAAGCCGACAAGCGCATCGCCACGGCCACCAGCCAGGTGGAGCGGCTGACAGCCCTGCGCGAGCAGTTGGCCGGGCGGTTGCGGGGCACCTCGGAGCTGCTGACGCAGAGCTCCCAACTCCTCCAACCCCTCGAAGCCGAGTCCGAACTGGACGAAACCACCGCCAACGCGCCAACGGCCAAGAACCTGCCGCTGCCACAGACGACCAGCTAGCTCTTCCTGGGTTTCCTGGGTCGCCCGCCGCCCGCCGCCCGCCGCCCGGCGGCACTTCGGCGGTTCCTGCTGCGCCCGGCACCTCAGGCGGTTCCTGCCGCGCCCGGACCTTCGGGCCGTTCCTGTGGTGCGCGGACCTTCGGGCGGTTCCTGCCGCGCCTGGCGCTTCGGGTGCTTCCTGCACACCCGCGGCGCTGTGGTCTCGTGCCCTCACCGGGCGCGCGCCCCTCCTGGGCGTGCCCTGCCGCGAGCCGTAGGCGCCCAACCCTCGGCCCTATGCCCGCCCTGGCCGCCCGGTGTCGCGCGAGCTGGGCTTCGTTCTGCCCGCGCCTCTCCCGCACCCCGGGCCAGCGTCCGCCCACGTGCACCGAACCCTGGTCGCCCTTGCGTTTCGACCAGCAGGCCGCCCCTCCCCGGAGCCCCTCCACCGGGTGATTTCCCCCAGCCCACTTCTCGCCGCCGACCATCTCCCCAGATCAAGTTGTCCACAGGCCCCCCAGTTGTCCACAGGTTTTCGCCGTCACCCCTTCGGGCGATAGGGGCCCGGTACACTGGGCCTGGGGACGCCCCCCGGGACAGGGTGGGGGCCGGGGTTTGCGGGGGCGGCCTCCGGTTGTGGCGGCTGGTGGGGCCGGGTGCGGCGAGCAGCGGGGTTTGCTCTCGCAGGTGAAAGTCCGATGTGGACTATTGGCGCCATTGGAGGCCATTGAAGCCGTTGCGAGGCAAAAGAGTCCTGTGTGGACGATCGTGGGATCAGCTGGTGCGGTGGGCGAAGTGGTCGGCCAGGGCCAGGAGGTTGGCCAGGGCGGGGGCGGGTGGGTTGGTGCGGCGCAGGGCAGTGGTGGCTTGGGCCAGGTGGAGTTCGGCCTGGGTGGTGGCCCAGGTGCGGCCGCCCGCGGTGGTGATGAGGGTGGCGGCGCGGGTTTGTTCCGGGGTGGTCATGGGGTGGTCGGTGGCCAGGTAGAGGGTGGCCAGTTCGGCGCCCGCGGGGGTGTTCGAAGTGAGGGCGGCGACCACGGGCAGGGAGCGCTTGCGGTGGACCAGGTCGGCGCCGGGTTTGCCCGTTGTTGTGGGGTCGCCCCAGATGCCGAGCAGGTCGTCGACCAGTTGGAAGGCCAGGCCGAGGTGTTCGCCCATGTCGCGCAGGAGGGCGAGTTGGTCGGGGGTGGCGCCGCCGAAGAGGGCGCCGAGGGCGGTGGCGCAGGCCATGACGGCGCCGGTCTTGCCCGCGGCCATGGCCTCGCACTCGGCGAGGGTCACCGAGTGCCGGTGCGGGAAGTCGGCGTCGGCGCTCTGGCCGTCCATGAGCCGCCACAAAGCCTCGGTGAGCAAGGGAAGCGCTCGGTCCGCGTGCGGTCCGGCGGCGAGCACCCGCAACGCCAGTGCCCACAAGGCGTCGCCAGCGAGCAGGGCGGCCGGGACGCCGAACACCGCCCACGCCGTGCCCCGGTGCCGCCTGGTCCGGTCGCCGTCCATGATGTCGTCGTGCAGCAGTGAGAAGTTGTGCACGAGTTCGATCGCCACCGCCGCTGGGACGGCGTCCGCCGGGTCGCCGCCGACCGCCTCCGCCGACAACAGGGTCAGCGCGGAGCGGACCATCTTGCCGCTATCCGCCTCGATCGGGGCGCCGCAGGCGTCGACCCATCCGAAGTGGTAGCACGCTATCCGCCGCATGGCAGGCGGCAGCGAGTCGACGGCGGCACGCAGCGCAGGCAGTACCGCGGCCCGGCTGGTGGCAAGCAGCTGCTCGGTACCGGGACCCATGCCTGGTGCTTCCTCCGTCGACGGCCGATGGCGCTCCTTGAATGATCCCGTGCACCTGCACGACCGACGGTGATCTTTTCGGGTGATCTCCGGCCGAACCTTCCCCCGCATGGCGCAAGCCCGGCCGCACTGGGTGCCGGGAGCGCTGCCGCACAGGTGAAAGCCATTCACACTCGGGTGATGTGGCCGTCACCCGTTCGTGATTAAGGAAGCGACGACCACGCCCCGGTTGAACCCGTTCGGCGGGTACCGGTCAAGATCACCGGTGTGGAGCATCGACGCCGTGCACACCGTGACGACCGTGCGTCCGCACAGGTGAACCGCTGCGGCATCCGCATGAGCCGGATGGAGCGAAACAATCCACCGCGTTTACAATTGAACAATAAAATGGAGGAGTTGGTGTGAAAAATTCTTCCCATCCCGGCGCCGGACTCCGTTACGGGATGACCTACCGGCTGCCCGCGCTGCCCACCCGGTCCCCGCTCGCGCTGCACCCGGAGTTCACCGCCACCGCGCCGCGGGTGCTGGCCTGGCTGCGGCCGCACCTGGTCGACTACTTCGGCGAGTCCGAACAGGACAGTCCGATCACCGACCGGTACCTCCGCCAGGACCTGCACCGCTGGGGCGCCCTGTGCATGCCGCACACCAGGCCGGACCGGTTCTTCGCGCAACAGCTGTGGATGAACGCCGCCGCGCTGCTCGACGACGCCTTCTCCGCGCCGTGGCTGCGCGAGCAACCCGCGCGGGACCTGCTCGCCCGGCAGTTGTGCGCGGCCGTCGAGGCGGCCCCCGGCGGCGCGACCCCGCTGGCCAGGCTGCTCAGCGACGTGCACGCCCTGCTGCTGCCCGACAGCGGCTCGCTGCGGCAACGCCTCATCGACGTCGGCAAGACCGTGGTGATCGACAACGCGAACCAGAACACCGTCGAGGAGTTCGACGACCTGGACGCCTACCTCGGCTCCAGCCGCCGGGTGAACGCCTACGGGTTCTGGATCCTGGCCCTCGCCGAGTGGGCGCTCGGCATCGACCTCGACGGGCTGGCCAGCCAAGACCCGTTGGTGCACAAGGCTTGTACCCTCGCCATCGACCACTGGGTGCTGGTCAACGACCTCTACTCCTTCGCCAAGGAGATCGAGGAGGGCGAGAAGATCAACGCCGTGTGGGTCCTCTTAGGACAAGGCGCGCCGCTGCAGGAGGCGCTCGACGCCATCGCCGCCCGCGCCGTGGCGACCGAGGAGCGGTTCATCGCCACCCGCGACCGGGTCGCCACCGGTCCGCTGCGCCACCGCGACGACGTCGCCCGGTTCCTGGTCGAGGTCGGCCACATGATCTCCGGCAACCTCCGGCACGCCAGGGAGAGCAGCCGCTACCACGGCGACGGCCGCCGGATCGACGACGACCTGGCGGGCAACACCTCCGCCGAGCACCGCACCCTGCACCGCATCGGCACCGTGCACGAACCCCTGGTCGACTAGCGAGAACCGCCACGCACACGTCGACGAGGGCGTCCCGCGGCCTGACCGAGCGCACGCGCGCCCCCGGGTCCGCCACTCAGCCGGACTGCCGGACCGCGCGTTCCAGCAGCGGCCGGACCCGGGGCGGGATCGGCGTGGACAGCGCGATCGAGGTCGATGTGCGGCGCACCCACTCGACGTTGACCACCCGGTCGATCACCCGCTGCAGGTCGGCGTTGTTCTGGGCGACCATCCGCACCAGCAGGTCGCCCTCGCCGGTGGTGGCGTGCACCTCGCACACCTCGGGGATGGCGTGCAGCCGGGTGGCGACTTCCCCGCGCTTGCCCTGGGCGATCTCCAAGACGGCGAACGCGGTGAGGCCGTAGCCCATCGCGGCGAGGTCGACGGCGGGCGGGAAGCCGGTCAGCACCCCCCGCCGGTCGAGCCGGTCCATCCGCGCCTGCACCGTGCCGCGCGCGACGCCGAGCCTGCGCGAGCACTCCAGCACCCCCAGTCGCGGCTCGTCGGTGAGCAGCAACAGCAGCCGCGCGTCCAGGTCGTCGATCCCCGGACTCTCCTCGGTCATCGAGCCCCTCCCTGAGCAGAGTGTTCAGTTTGCCAGACACGCCCCGTTAATACCTAGTCATGTTGTCCAGTGATCTTCCTAAGTGTTGCGCAGGATGCTCGGAAGTACCCATGCTCGTGGGGCAGGTGCAGGACGCGAACGCAGGAGGAACGCCATGACGGGCACGCTGAACCGCGGTGACCAGGGCATGGACGAGGTGAGCTTCGACCAGCTCCGCCAGCTCGTCGGCCTCGTGGAGTACGACGAGAGCAAGGACCCGTTCCCGGTGCGGGCCATGGACGCCGTCGTCTTCGTCGTCGGCAACGCCACCCAGACCGCGCTGTTCTACCAGTCGGCGTTCGGCATGACCCAGGTCGCGTACTCCGGTCCCGAGACCGGCAACCGCGACCACAAGGCCTACGTGCTCAAGTCCGGCTCGGCCCGCTTCGTCATCAAGGGCGGCGTCGACCCCAAGAGCCCGCTGCTCGACCACCAGCGCGCGCACGGCGACGGCGTCGTCGACCTCGCGCTCGAGGTCACCGACGTGGACAAGTGCCTGGCGCACGCCCGCGCCCAGGGTGCGATCGTGCTCGAAGAGGCGCACGACGTCACCGACGAGCACGGCACCATCCGCGTCGGCGCCATCGCGACCTACGGCAAGACCCGGCACACCCTGGTCGACCGCTCCCGCTACAACGGCGTCTACCTGCCCGGCTACGTCGAGAAGGCGGGCTCGTACAAGAAGCCCGAGGGTGCCCCGAAGCGCATCTTCCAGGCCGTCGACCACTGCGTCGGCAACGTCGAGCTCGGCAAGATGGACTACTGGGTCGACTGGTACAACCGCGTCATGGGCTTCGTGAACATGGCGGAGTTCGTCGGCGACGACATCGCCACCGAGTACTCGGCGCTGATGAGCAAGGTGGTCGCCAACGGCAACCACCGGGTGAAGTTCCCGCTCAACGAGCCCGCGATCGCGAAGAAGAAGTCGCAGATCGACGAGTACCTGGAGTTCTACGGCGGCCCAGGCTGCCAGCACATCGCGCTGGCCACCAACGACATCATCGCCACCGTGACCGCCATGCGCGCCGCCGGTGTCGAGTTCCTCGACGTGCCGGACTCCTACTACGAGGACCCGGAGCTGCGCGAGCGCATCGGCAACGTGCGGGTGCCGATCGAGCAGCTCAAGGAGCACGCCATCCTGGTCGACCGGGACGAGGACGGCTACCTGCTGCAGATCTTCACCAAGCCCACCGGCGACCGGCCGACGGTCTTCTACGAGATGATCGAGCGGCACGGCTCCCTCGGCTTCGGCAAGGGCAACTTCAAGGCCCTGTTCGAGGCGATCGAGCGCGAGCAGGACCGCCGGGGCAACCTGTAACCCAGAGCCCGTGGTGTGGCCCCCGTCCGGATCCCGGGCGGGGGCCACACTCAGCTACTGCTCAGGTGCGGTGGCGGACGGGCGGGTACGCTCGCCCCAGGGCGATATCCACTCGGGGAGAACCATGGCCACCTCACGCAGGACGATGCCGCTGGCTGGCGCCGCCGCAGCGGCACTGGTGCTCGCCGGGGTGGCCGTCTTCACGGTGAGCAACGCCGGGTGCGCCAGCGCGGGGGAGTTCGTGCAGCGCGGCCAGGGCCTCGAGCTCGTCGGCGGCTGCGTCGACCCGGCCGACCTGCCCGCGGCGCCGAGCACGCCGACGGTGGGCACCAACCCGGGCAGCGCCGTGGAGCGGTTCCACCAGACCAGCCCCTGATCTTGGCAACGCGAGAGGCCCGATCCCCGGTTCGCGGGATCGGGCCTCTCGGCGTTCGAGCGGGTCCGGCCGGTGCTAGTCGAGGGCCTTGAGCAGGTCGTTGACCAGGTCGGTGCCGTCCTCGATGCCGACCGACAGGCGCAGGATGTCGCCCGCGATCTGCAGCGGCGACCCGGTGGTGCTGGCGTGCGTCATCTTGCCGGGGTGCTCGATCAGCGACTCGATGCCGCCGAGCGACTCCGCGAGCAGGAACAGCTTGGTCCTGGCGGCGATCGCGAGCGCGGCCTCCTCGCCACCGGCGACCGAGAACGACACCATCCCGCCGAAGCGGCGCATCTGCTTGGCGGCGATCTCGTGCCCGGGGTGCTCCGGCAGACCGGGGTAGTAGACCTTGGTGACCTTCTGGTGCCCGAGCAGCACCTCGACGATCCGCTCCGCGTTGTCGCTGTGCCGCTCCATGCGCAGCGCCAGCGTCTTCGCGCCGCGCAGCACCAGCCAGGCGTCGAACGGGCTGGGCACCGCGCCCGCGGCGTTGCGCAGGAAGGTGAACTTGTCGCGCAGCTCGTCGTCCGAGGTGATCAGCGCGCCGCCGACGACATCGGAGTGGCCGCCGAGGTACTTGGTGGTCGAGTGCAGCACCACGTCCGCGCCGAGACCCAGCGGCGACTGCAGGTACGGGGTGGCGAAGGTGTTGTCGATGACCAGCTTCGCGCCACCCTCGGCGGCGACGGCGGCCAGCGCGGCGATGTCGGCGACCCCGAGCAGCGGGTTGGTCGGCGTCTCCGACCAGATGACCTTGGTGGTCGGGCGCAGCGCGGCCCGGGTCGCGGTCAGGTCGGCCAGGTCGACTGAGGTGTACTCGACGCCCCACTGGGTGAGGACCTTGTCGAGCAGCCGGAACGTCCCGCCGTACGCGTCGTTGCCGAGGATGACGTGGTCGCCCGGCCTGGTCATCGACCGCAGCGCGACATCGGAGGCGGCCAACCCGGAGGCGAAGGCCAACCCGTGCTTGCCCCCCTCCAGCGCGGCCAGCGCCTGCTCCAGCGCCGTCCTGGTCGGGTTCGCGCTGCGCGAGTACTCGTACCCGCCGTCCCGCACCCCGCCAACCCCGTCCTGGACGAAGGTGGAGGTCGCGTAGATCGGCACGATCACCGCACCGGTGCGCGGATCGGGCTCCTGCCCAGCGTGGATCGCCCTGGTCTCAAAACCCCAACGGGACGTCTCGTCAGCCATGTCCCCAAGGTTACGGGGAACAGCCGATCCGACCACCATGTGGGACCGTTCCCACTATTAGGAATATTTCACTGATCGAGCGATCCCAGAACGGGCGTTGGTGTAGTAGAACCCACCCGCCCGTCGCGCCCCCTGGTGGGGTGTTGTGTCCACTGTGGACATTCTGGCCGGCCGGATGATCACTCGCCGAGCGACTTGGTCGCTCTTGGCGTCGACGCTGACCCCTTGGTGCTGTGACCTGCGGATCTGCCCTTGTCCCGCCCCCAATATCCATGCTTCTGGGTGACAGAAGTTATCCACATGTGGATCTCTGCGGGGCCTGTTTCAAGATCGACTGTCGGGGGGTGTCGGTAGACTGGCCCAGGGACGCCCCCCGGAGAGGGTGCGGGCCGGGCACTCGCTTTTCGCGCGCGCGAGGCTGGCGTTGTGGGGCGTGTTTTCGTTGGGGGACAACGGGTTTGGCTGGGGTTGGCCCCGTTTGAGTGCGGTTGTGGGGTTCGCGGTTGAAGGCTGGCTGGTGGGCGCGGATCCGGTGAGCAAGCGGCGCCGGTACGGCGGGTCAGGTGGCGGAGTGTGCGACACCTGGGTGCCCAGCAACGCGGGTCAGTAGCGCGGGGTGCGGAGCCAGCGGCTGGTGGCGGGGAGGATCGCGAAGAGGAAGGCGATCAGGCCGGTTGCGGCGCCGACGGCCAACAGGATTGTGTAGGTGTCGTTGAACTCGAGGAGTGCTTCGAAGTAGCCGCTGACGGTGATTCCGATGCCGCGGAGCAATTCGGAGATCAGGGGTTCCAGGGGCAGGGACGCGACGCTCGCCACCGCGGTCAGGGCGACCAGGGGGACGCCTGCTCGGCGGCGGGTGAACAGCAGGATGGCGCCGATCAAGGCCAGGGCGGCGAGCACCATGCGGCCGATGAGCAGGGACTGGAGGCCCGCGGGGAGGGCGAAGATGTCGCGCGCGGTGGGGACTTCGGCGAGGAAGTACGCCGAGGCGCCGCCCATTCCGGCGGCGATGCCGAGCGCGCCGATGCCCGCGAGCACCGATGTTCCGGGGCTTCCCGGGGACGTCTGCTGGAATTGCGGGTAGTAGCCCTGAGCCTGGTAGTTCATGTTTCCCCCTCGCGTCTGTGTTATCGACCCCAAAGACGCGGATAGGCCCCGGCGGGTTGCCGGGGCCTATCAACTCAGTTCGTCACCACTGCTGCGGTGGCTGCTGCCCTCCGGGGGGCTGCTGGCCGAAACCACCACCGGGCGGGGGCGGCGGGGGCTGCTGCCCGTATCCCGGCTGCTGCTGCTGGCCGTACCCACCGGGCTGGCCGTAGCCCTGCTGCTGCGGGGGCTGCTGCTGGCCGTACCCACCCGGCTGGCCGTACTGCTGCTGTTGCTGCGGCTGACCGAAGCCCTGCTGCTGGCCGAACCCGCCGGGGCCACCCGAGCTGCCGGGACCACCAGGACCACCGTGGCCACCGCCGCCGCTGAGCGAGCTGAGCGGGGAGCTGCCGAGCAGGTAGTCCTTGGTCTGCGGGAAGAACGCCAGCGCACCGGCACCGGCGATGAGCAGGCCGAACACCAGCGGGGTCATGATCTGGCCGACGAAGCTGAAGGTCGCGCCGTTGATGATCGCGGCGACCACCAGGGCGCCACCGCCGCCCACGACGAGCAGGTGGGCGATGTTCAGGTTCTTCTTCAGCGCCAGCAGGACCGCGCCCGCGATCGCCACGCCCGCGCCCGCGATCTGGACGAACGCCAGGAACGTGTTGAAGCCGCTCGGGCAGTAGCTCGAGGCCAGCCCGCCGAGCCCGCTCACGTCGCCGCAGAGGCCGCTGATGGTGGAGAGGTTGGACATCAGCGAGATGCTCATGATCAGCGCGATCAGGCCGAGCACCGCGACGGCGCCGAGCACGATCAGCGCGATCATGCCGGTGTTCTGGCCCTGACCGCCCGCGCCGGGAGCGCCGCCGAGACCGGGCTGCTGGGCGAAGCCACCCGGCTGACCGGGGTAGCCGCCGGGCTGCTGCTGGCCGTAACCCTGCTGCTGGCCGAACCCACCGGGCTGGCCGTACTGCTGCTGGGGCGGCGGCTGCTGGCCGTAGGGCTGGTGGAACCCACCGGGGGGCGACGCCTGGTCGGCGGCGCTGGGCGGCGGGGCGTACGGCGGCGACTGCGGGACGGAGCCGGGCGGCACCATCTGGGTCGCGTCACCCTGACCTGGGCGCACGACCTGGGTGCGGTCGACGCCCTCCTCCTCGCCACCGGGCGGGGTCTGACCCGGGCGGATGGCCTGCGTCCGCTCGACGCCGTCGGCGCCGGTGGTGTCACCGGGCGGTGGCGCGTAGTGCGGCTGCGGCGGGGGGTACCCGCCCGGCTGCTGGCCGTACGGCTGCTGGTCCTGACCGGGTTGACCAGGCCACTGCTGGGGCTGACCGCCCTGCCATGGCTGGTTCGGCGGTTGGGGAGCACTCATCGGGTTTCCCACCCCTTTTGACCTGGACTATCAGTTGGCGAAACAGACAACTCTGCGGGTAACGCTATCGGACGCGATATCGGTGCGCGGTTCGCGGCATGCGGGGTGACCATAGGGCGTCACCGCCCGGCCAGGAAGCCCAGGAGATCTTGCCTGGTGACCACACCCGCGGGCTTGCCGTCCACGAGCACCAGCGCGCCGTCGGCGTCGGTCAGCGCCTTCATCGCCACCGACACCTGCTCACCGGCGCCGATGGTGGGCAGCGGGCCGGACATGTGCCGGTCGAGCCGGTCGGCCAGCGCGGCCTTGCCGGTGAACAGCGCGTCGAGCAGGTCGCGCTCGTTGACCGCGCCGACCACCTCGGCGGCCATCACCGGCGGCTCGGCGTTGACCACCGGCATCTGGCTGACGCCGAACTCGCGCAGGATGGCCACCGCGTCGGCGACCGTCTCGGTCGGGTGGGCGTGCACGAAGTCGGGGATGGTGGTGCCGGAGGCGCTCTTGCGCCGCAGCACGTCACCGACGGTGGCACCGGAGTGCTCGGGCGGCAGGAACCCGTACTGCGCCATCCACGAGTCGTTGAACACCTTGGACAGGTAGCCGCGGCCGCCGTCGGGCAGCAGCACGACCACGACGTCGTCCGGGCCCAGCCGCTTGGCCAGCCGCAGCGCCGCCGCGGCCGCCATCCCGCACGACCCGCCGACCAGCAGGCCCTCCTCGCGGGCGAGCCTGCGGGTGACCTCGAACGACTCGGAGTCCGACACCGCGATGATCTCGTCGGCCACCGAGCGGTCGTAGGTCTCCGGCCAGAAGTCCTCGCCGACGCCCTCGACCAGGTACGGCCGACCGGTGCCGCCCGAGTAGACGGAGCCCTCCGGGTCGGCGCCGATGACCTGGACCTTCCCGCCGGAGACCTCCTTGAGGTAGCGGCCGGTGCCGGAGATGGTGCCGCCGGTGCCGACGCCCGCCACGAAGTGGGTGATCTTGCCGTCGGTCTGCTGCCACAGCTCCGGGCCGGTGGAGCGGTAGTGGCTCTCCGGGTTCTCCGGGTTGGCGTACTGGTTGGGCTTCCACGCGCCGTCGATCTCGCGGACCAGCCGGTCGGACACGTTGTAGTAGGAGTCCGGGTGCTCCGGGGCGACGGCGGTCGGGCAGACCACGACCTCGGCGCCGTAGGCCTTGAGCACGTTGCGCTTGTCCTCGCTGACCTTGTCCGGGCAGACGAACACGCACTTGTAGCCCTTGCGCTGGGCGACCAGGGCCAGGCCGACGCCGGTGTTGCCCGATGTGGGCTCGACGATCGTGCCGCCGGGGCGCAGCTCACCGGAGGCCTCGGCCGCCTCGACCATGCGCAGCGCGATCCGGTCCTTGACGCTGCCGCCCGGGTTGAAGTACTCGACCTTCGCCAGCACGGTCGGGGCGAGCCCGTCGGCCAGCGAGTTCAGCTTCACCAGGGGCGTGTCGCCGACGAGATCGATGATGTGCTCGACGTACTCCACCGAGGGGCTCCTTCGTGGGGTCGCGTTGGGGGTTCGCGTCGTTGACCTGCTCGTGGGGGAGCGTATCCCGGCTCCAGCGGCGGCGAAGTAATCGCCGCGTTTGGTAAAGAGGAGGTCGAAGACGGCGATAGGTCTAAGACAGTCACCTTTGGTCGGAGGGGGGCAGGCGATGTTGTGGATCCGTGGGCTCTGGGTGGCCGCTGTCGCGGCGGGCTCCGTGGGCGGCCTGTCCGGCGCGGCGTACACGCTGCTGCAGTCGCAGTCCCGGCAGGCGCGCAGCGTCATCGGTGTACCCCGGGACCTGCCTTTCAACGCGGACGGCGGTTACCTACCCGACGGCTCTGGCCCTCTAACCGTCACCGACCCTCTTACCTTCGGAATCTTCGGTGACTCCACCGCCGCGGGGCTGGGTGCGGAGTCACCGGAAGCTCTACCCGGCGTGCAGCTCGCGAAGGGATTGGCTGAAGAGTCCAACCGACCGGTGCAGCTCACGACCTACGCCGTCGTCGGTTCCCGTAGTACCCACCTCGCCGATCAGATCGATCGCGCACTGTTAGACCCGCCGAAGGCCGCGGTGGTCATGGTCGGCGGCAACGACGTGACAGCCCGGCTCGGCGTCAACGCGTGCGCGGAGCTCCTCGGCCAGCAGGTCCGGCGGCTGGTCGCGGCCGGTACCGGGGTCGTCGTCGGCACCTGCCCCGACCTGGGCGCGGTCCGCCCGATCCCGCAGCCGCTGCGCTCGCTCGCCCAGCGCTGGAGCCTGGCGCTCGGCCGGGCCCAGGCCCGCGAGCTGGCGGGCAGCGGCGCGGCGGTGGTGCCCATGACGCTGGTGTCGCGGCACTTCGCGCGCAGGCCGGACGAGCTGTTCAGCCCGGACCGGTTCCACCCCAACGGCGCCGGGTACGGCCTGGCGGCGAGCGTGATCCTCGCCCCACTGTGCGCGGTGGCCGGGGTGTGCCACAGTGCGGTGACACCCGGCTGAGCAGCGTGGCTCCACGGGTGAGTTACCTGTGGGTAACCTCAGCGGTGTCGTGCTGGACGACCTACCGCGAAGGAGCACCCGCCATGCCAGAGGCAGTCATCGTCTCCGCTGTCCGCTCGCCGATCGGCCGGGCGGGCAAGGGTTCGCTGGTCGACATCCGACCCGACGACCTGACCGCGCAGATGGTCCGCGCCGCCCTGGACCGGGTGCCCGCGCTCGACCCCGCGGACATCGACGACCTCATGCTCGGCTGCGGCCTGCCCGGCGGCGAGCAGGGCAACAACATGGGCCGCGTCGTCGCGGTGCTGCTCGGCTACGACTCGCTGCCCGCCTGCACCGTCACCCGCTACTGCGCCTCCTCGCTGCAGACCACGCGGATGGCGCTGCACGCGATCAAGGCGGGCGAGGGCGAGGTCTTCATCTCCGCGGGCGTGGAAGCCGTCTCGCGCTTCGCCAAGGGCAGCTCCGACTCCTGGCCCGACACGCACAACCCGATCTTCGCCGAGGCCGAGGCGCGCACCGCCGCGGTCGCCGAGTCCGGCGCCGACGAGTGGCACGACCCCCGGCTCGACGGCCGGGTGCCCAACGCCTACATCGCCATGGGCCAGACCGCGGAGAACCTGGCGCTGGCCAAGGGGATCACCCGCGAGGAGATGGACCACTTCGGCGTTCGCTCGCAGAACCGCGCCGAGCAGGCCATCGAGAGCGGCTTCTGGGCCAGGGAGATCACCCCGGTGACCCTCCCGGACGGTCGCGTCGTGGAGACCGACGACGGTCCGCGCGCCGGGATCACCTACGAGAAGACGGCCACCCTCAAGCCGGTGTTCCGCCCCGACGGCCGGGTCACCGCGGGCAACTGCTGCCCGCTCAACGACGGCGCGGCGGCGCTGGTGATCATGTCCGACCGCAAGGCCGCCGAGCTGGGGTTGACGCCGCTGGCGCGCATCGTGTCCACCGGGGTGTCCGGGCTGTCCCCGGAGATCATGGGCCTCGGGCCGGTCGAGGCGTCCCGGCAGGCGCTCGCGCGCGCCGGGCTGTCCATCTCGGACATCGACCTGGTCGAGATCAACGAGGCGTTCGCCGCCCAGGTCATCCCGTCGGCGCGGGAACTGGGCGTGGACGAGGACCGGCTCAACGTCAACGGCGGCGCCATCGCGGTCGGCCACCCGTTCGGCATGACCGGCGCCAGGATCGCCACCACCCTGATCAACTCGCTGCAGTGGCACGACAAGCAGTTCGGCCTGGAGACCATGTGCGTCGGCGGCGGCCAGGGCATGGCCATGGTCCTGGAGCGGTTGAGCTAAATCTGTCTAACTCCCCTCCCGCCGCCCGCCCCCTCGTCGCCGCCCGGCATCGTTCCCGGCTTGGCACCGTCGGGTCCGAGCGGTTGCCCTGACACAACAAGACGGCCACCCCATCGGCACGTGGGGTGGCCGTCTCGCTGTTGCTGTGGCTTGTGTCAGCCGCCGTACGGGACCGCCCTGGTCAGGGTGACCTTCTGGGTCTTGCCGTTGGGGAGCTCGTACTCGCGGGTCTCGCCCTCCTTGGCACCGAGCAGCGCGCGGCCGAGCGGGGACTCGGGGGAGTAGACCTCCAGCTCGCCCTCGCCGCCCTCCTCGCGGGTCGCCAGCAGGAAGACCTCTTCGTCGTCGTCGCCGTCGTAGCGGACGGTCAGCACCATCCCGGGCTCGGCGATGCCGTCGTTGGCGGGCGCCTCGCCGACCTTCGCGCCGCGCAGCAGCTCCTGGAGGTGGCGGATGCGGGCCTCCTGCTGGCCCTGCTCCTCGCGAGCGGCGTGGTACCCGCCGTTCTCCTTGAGGTCACCCTCCTCGCGGCTGGTGTTGATCTTCTGCGCGATGACCGGGCGGTTCTCAATCAGCTCGTCGAGCTCGTTCTTGAGCCGGTTGTAGGCCTCCTGGGTCAACCAGGTCACCTGGGTGTCGCTCACGGTCACCAACTCCTCGTCGTACTCCGGGCCCGTGGTCACAGGCCGGCAAACCAGGCCTCGTGGTGCGCCTGGAATGGAAAAAACACGGCCCTCCTAGGGGCCGTGCAGGTCTACCAGCGTACCACGAACACACGTGCTATAACGTCTGAATTGCCTGATATGCCCTGATCCTGGGTGGAGTTCACCCCGTTGGCGGCTGGGCTGTGGACAGGTAAGCGGGCACCTGGTACGAGCAGCCGAAAACGTCCGCGGTGACCGGTTCGCCGCTGCTCGCGATGGTGGTCGTCATCCGCACGGAGTCTTGCCCCGGCGCGATGTAGACCTCCTTGCGCCCGGTCTCCGACCCGTCGATGCCGCGCACCCGCACCACGCACACCGCCGCCCGCTCCGGGGTGGTCCTGGTCACGTCGAAGGTCATCCGCATCCGGTTGCCGGGCTCCCCGTTGAACGCCGTGCGCTCGGCCTCGATGGGCGCGGTGCCCAGGTTCTGGTAGCCGAGGAACGCCACCACGATGCCCGCCGCGAGGCCCAGGACCACCAGCACCACGGCCGTGCGCTTGGAGCGCGGCGCCTTGCGCGCGCCGTAGCGGCCCTCTGGCGGTGTGCGACCGGCAGCGGTCATAGCGGGGGCCTCCTCACCCGGGTGGTCCAGCAGGCGGGAACAATGGTCCCGGCCCGGCGCGTTGCGCTGTTCGGGTCGAGTATCCGCCGTGAGCGGGACCACGTTCCAGGAGGGGCCGAGGAGGACCATGTCCGAGAAGCTGCGTTTGATGGCCGTGCACGCCCACCCCGACGACGAGTCGAGCAAGGGCGCGGCCACCATGGCCAAGTACGTCGCCGAGGGGCACGAGGTCATGGTGGTCACCTGCACCGGCGGGGAGCGCGGGGACATCCTCAACCCGGCCATGGACCGGCCCGAGGTCACCGCCGACATCGCCGGTGTCCGCCGCGCCGAGATGGCCAAGGCCGCCGAGATCCTCGGCGTCGAGCACCGCTGGCTCGGCTTCGTCGACTCCGGTCTGCCCGAGGGCGACCCGCTGCCGCCGCTGCCCGAGGGCTGCTTCGCCCTGGTGCCGCTGGAGGAGTCGGTGCCGCCGCTGGTCAAGGCGATCCGCGAGTTCCGCCCGCACGTCGTCATCACCTACGACGAGAACGGCGGCTACCCGCACCCCGACCACATCCGCTGCCACGAGGTCTCCATCGCCGCGTTCGACGCCGCCGGTGAGCCGGACCTGCACCCGGAGGCGGGTGAGCCGTGGCAGCCGCTGAAGCTCTACTACTCGCACGGGTTCAGCCGCGCCCGGCTGGTCGCCATCCACGAGGCGCTGCTCGAGCGCGGCCTGGAGTCGCCGTACGCGGAGTGGCTGGAGAACTGGCCAGCCGAGCGCGGCGACCTCGCCCACCGGGTCACCAGCCGGGTCGAGTGCGCGGAGTACTTCGAGGTCCGCGACGCCGCCCTGCTCGCGCACGCCACCCAGATCGACCCGAACAGCCGCTGGTTCGCCGTGCCGCTCGACCTGCAGCGCACGGTGTGGCCGTACGAGGAGTACGAGCTGGTCCGGTCCCTGGTCGACAGCACGCTGCCGGAGGACGACCTGTTCTCCGGGCTGCGGGAGAAGGCCGCGCTGTGACCGCGTTGACGCTCGGGCCGGACTTCCCGGTCACCCTCGCCCAGGTGCAGACCGAGCCGCCCAAGCCTGCCGACCCCGGCGGCCAGGGTGAGGACTTCGGCAAGTCCTCACCGCTGGGCTTCCTGATCCTGGTGCTGTTCTTCGTCGCGGTCGCGTTCCTGGTCCGCTCGATGACCAAGCACCTCAAGCGGTTGCCGGAGTCGTTCGACGAGCCCGCCGACAAGCCCGCCGAGGGCGCTGAGGGTGCGGAACCCCCGGCGAAGCCCGCGGCGGGCTAGGTCGTCCTCGGTTCAGAGCCTGGGGTCGACGGGCTCGGACTCCAGCGCCAGGACGCCGAACACCGCCTCGTGCACCCGCCAGAGCGGCTCCGCCCTGGACAGCCGGTCCAGCGCTTCCAGGCCCAACGCGTACTCGCGCAGGGCTAGGGAGCGCTTCGGACCGATCTTGCGGTCGCGCAGCCGGTCGAGGTGGTCGGTGTAGTCGGGGCCGTAGACCACCCGCAGGTAGTCCCGGCCGCGCACCTTGAGGCCGGGTAGCGTCAGCTTGCGGCCGGTCCGGACGAAGTTGGCGGCCGGTTTGACCACCATGCCCTCGCCGCCCTCCGCGGTCATCGACTCCCACCACGCCACACCGGCCGCGACCGAGTCCGCGTCGGTCGGGTCGACCGCGAGGCGCTTGGTGCGGGTGAACAGGCCGGGGTCGGCCTGGTGCAGGCGATCGGCGATCGCGAGGTGCCACGCGTGCGGCTTGTCGTGGTAGGTCGCTCCTTCGGTTGCCAGCAGCTGGAACGGCGCCAGTCGCACGCCGTCCAGGCCCTCCGTCGGCCAGCAGTAGCGGCGGTAGGCGTCGCGGAAGGCCGAGGCGTTGGCCAGCCGCGATTCGGTGCGGGACAACAGGTCGCCCACCGGCACACCCCGGTCGAGTGCGGAACCCAGTGCGGACAAGGCACTCGGTAGCGCGGCGTGCGCCGACGCGCCGACGGCGGCGAACTGACCGGTGATCAGCTTCATCGCCTTGGCGTTCCACGGCAACAACTCCGCGTCGAGCAAGAGCCAGTCGGTGTCCAGCTCGTCCCACAGGCCCTCGACCGCCGCGCGGACCCGGTGCAGCAGGGTCGTCGTCGACTCCTCGTCGAAGAACGGGCGGCCCGTGCGGGTGTACACGGCGCCGTCGCCCTCGATCGCGAACCGGCGCGGGCCGACGGATGCCGAGCGGGTCACCAGTACGACGGCCCGCGAGCCCATGTGCTTCTCCTCGCACAGCACCGGCAACGACCCGAACCCGGCGAACGCCTCCCTGGGGTGCTCCAGGAGATCGCCGTCGCGGTGCGTCTCGGCGGGCGCCATCGTCGGCGGCAGGTACACCAGCCAGCGCGGGTCGACGGCGAACCGGCTCATCACCTCCAGCGCCGCGGCCGACTGCTCGCCGCGCACCGTCACCATGCCCTGCGCCCATGTCTCGATGACCCGGCGGCCCATGACGTCGTCCAGCGCCAACGCGGTCGGCTCCCGGTCCGGCAGCGGTGCCACCAGCGGGCGCACCGGTTCGTACCAGACCTTGTGCGCGGCAACGGAAACCAGCTCGCGCTCGGGGTAGCGCAACGCGGTGAGCTTGCCGCCGAAGACGCAGCCGGTGTCCAGGCACATGGTCGAGTTGATCCACTCCGCCTCGGGGACGGGTGTGTGTCCATACAGGACAATCGCGCGGCCCCGGTAGTCCTGCGCCCACGGGTAGCGGACCGGGAGGCCGTACTCGTCGGTCTCGCCGGTCGTCTCGCCGTAGAGCGCGAACGACCGAACGCGACCCGACGCCCGACCGTGGAACTGCTCCGGCAGACCGGCGTGGGCGACGACCAGCGCGCCACCGTCGAGCACGTAGTGCCCGATCAGGCTGTCGCAGAACGCTGTCGCGCGCTCGACGAACTCCGGTGGCTCGGCCGCCAACTGCTCCAGCGACTCGGCCAGCCCGTGCCGCATCGTGACCTGCTTGCCGCGCAACGCCCGCAGCAGCTTGTTCTCGTGGTTGCCGGACACGGCCATCGCCGAACCGGACTCGACCATGCCCATCGCCAGCCGCAGCACCCCGGGGGTGTCCGGTCCGCGGTCGACCAGGTCGCCGACGAAGACCGCGCGCCGCCCAGCCGGGTGCGCCGCGCCGACCGCTCGTCCCTGCTCGTCGCGGTCGATGGCGTAACCCAGTTCGCCGAGCAACTCCTCCAGCTCCGCGCGGCAGCCATGCACGTCACCGATCACGTCGAACGGACCGGTCTCGCCACGCAGGTCGTTGCGCAGCGGCTCGACGACGATGCGCGCCTCGTCCACTTCGGACTCGCCGCGCAGCACGTGCACCCGGCGGAAGCCCTCCTTGTTGAGCGACCGCACCGAACGGCGCAGCTCGTCCACGTGCCGCTTGACCACGTGCGCCCCGAAGTCGCGGTCCGGCCTGGCCTCGTTGCGCCGCAAGCAAACCTGCTCCGGCAGGTCCAACACGATCGCGACCGGCAGCACGTCGTGCGCCTTGGCCAGTCGCACCAGCTCCGCCCGTGGGCCGCGCTGGGTGTTGGTCGCGTCGACCACGGTGACCAGGCCTGCCCGCAGCCGTTTGCCTGCGATGTAGTGCAACGCGTCGAACGCCTCAGCCGAGGCGGCCTGGTTGTTCTCGTCGTCGCTGACCAGGCCGCGGAAGAAGTCGCTGGAGAGCACCTGGGTGCCCGCGAAGTGCTTGCGCGCGAAGGTCGACTTGCCCGAGCCGGAGGCGCCGATCAGCACCACCAAGGCCATGTCGGGGATGGTGAGGTCCATCTACGCCTCCTTCTTGCTGAACACGGCCAGCTGGGTCGCTGGTCCCAGGTCGGGGTCGACGGGTCCGACGGGTCCAAATCGGACGGTGTAGTCGTTGCGCTCGGCCACGGCGTTGGCCCAGTCCTGGAACTCCGCCCGGGTCCATTCGAAACGGTGGTCCGGGTGCCGGGACTTCTGCTCGCCCAGCAAAGGGTTGTACTCGACGTTCGGCGTGGTCACGACGACATGCGTGGGTTTGGCGACACCGAACACGACCCGTTCCACCGCGGGCAGTCGCGGCGGGTCGACGTGCTCGACGACCTCCATCAGGACGGCCGCGTCGAACCCGGCCAACTCGGGATCGGTGTAGGTCAACGACGAGTGCCGCAACGCGACGCGCGACCTGGCTCGGTCCGGCAGCTTGGCGAGCCTGCGCTCGGCCGCGTCCAACGCTCCCGCCGAGACGTCGGTGCCGACGATCTCGGTGAACGAGGTGTCCGCGACCAGTCGCTCCAGCAACGCGCCGCCGCCGCACCCCAGGTCGAGCACCCGGCGGGCCCCGACCTCGCGCAACGCGGCGACCACGGCCTCGGCCCGAACCACCGCCAGCGGCCGGTTCGTCCGGGGCTCCTCGTCGGGGATGGTCCCGTCGAGGGCGGACAGCGCGCTGCGCACGTACCCGCGCTGGTGGGCGAGGTACCGGCGGCTCACGAACTCCCGCTCGGGGTGGGTGGTCAACCACTCGCCACCCGCGCGGACCAACTTCGCAACTTCCTCCTCGCCGACCCAGTAATGCTTCGTGTCGTCGAGCACCGGCAACATCACGTAGAGGTGCCGCAACGCGTCGGCCAACCGGTGCTCGCCGGTCAACCGCAGGCTGACGAACCGCGAATTGCCCCACGCGGGGAACTCCGGGTCCAACGCCACGGGAGCGCACTCAACGTGCCACCCCAACGGCCCGAACAACCGCTCGGCGAGGTCATCGGCACCCTGGATGGCCACCGAGGGCAGGTGGATGCTCAACGGGATCGCCGTTTGCGCCAACTCCGGCCGCGCATCGCAACGCCCGTTCATCGCGGTCCGAAACACCGTCCCGATCGCAACTGCCATCAACGACCCAGACGCATAGGGACGATCGTCGACATAGGTGCTACCCGGCCGGCTCTTAGCCAGCGTGATCGGATCCACCTCTAGCAACAACGCCGCCGTACACACCGCCTCGTCCGCTCGCGGGTAGAACACATGCGCAACCCCAGACGCCACCGAGAACACCTGCGCCCGGTCAGGATGCTTGAACAGCAAATAGCCCAAATCAGTAGCCGGACATGTCGAAGTCGAGACGGTCAGCAGCACACCCCCGAGTCTGGCAAACCACCCCACCCCCTGACACCCGGTTTGCACTTTGAGTCCACTATGGACACTTTGACGCCGATTCCCCGCCATGATGATCACCCGCCCGGCAACCTGCCCTCTCCGGCGCTCTCTGTGCGACCTACATGCCCTCCGACCAGCGGTTTCTCCCATCGCCACCCCCTCGATTCCCCTCTTCTGGGTGACAGAAGTTATCCACATGTGGATCTCTGCGGGGGTGCTTCCAAGATCCACTGTCGGGGGGTCCCGGTAGACTGGCCCAGGGACGCCCCCCGGAGAGGGTGGGGGCCGGGCCAGGCTTGGGGGTGGCCCCCGGGAACGTCAAGGGGCTTCGCCCGAAGGTGTGACGGGCGCTGGTGTGGAGGTCGCGAGGTCGGCACCCGCAGGGGTGGGCCTGGCGAGCCGAGGTCGCGAGGTTGACATCGCAGGGGGCTTGGCGGGCGGGGGCGGCGGCGGGTCGCCGGTGCCGGGCTGGTAGGCGGTGTGGGGGGGGTGTGTCTGGTGTGGACGGGAGCGGAGGGTACGTGCCTGAGGTGTGGCGGTTGGTGCGCGGGGACGGGTTGATCGGGGAGATCACGATCACCGATCGGGACTTCCCGTGGCTCTACGGGGATTTCGAGGCTCAGGCGGGGTTTGGCGAGTTCAAGCCGTTGTTCGACCGGGAGCTTGAGTTGCTCAGTGCCGATGACGGGCACGAGGAGTGGGAGTCGGTGTACGAGAAGGTCACCGGGCCGTTGGCGTTGGTGTCGCCGGACGGGCCGGTGAGCCACTTCCTCTTGCACATCGATGGGGCTGAGGCCTGGTTCCGGTGGGCCGACTAGAGGTTCGGGCCCTTGGTGCGCAGGTCCTCCACCGTGGTCATCGCGGTGCGCAGGTCCGCTAGCCACTCCTCGGCGTGCTTGCCGACGAGGCGGACGGCCCAGGCGAGGGCGTCGGAGCGGGAGCGGGCGACACCGGCGTCGACGAGGGTGTCGAGGGTGCGGCGTTCCGGCTGGCGCAGGCGGGTCATGACGGGGACCGAGAGCGTGGTGAACAGTTCCTCGGTGCCGCCGAGCCGCGCGCCCCAGGCGACCTTGCGGCCGTAGCGGTGTTCGGCCTGCCGGGCGATCTCGATGCGGTGTTCCCTGGTCTCCTCCCGCCACCGCGCGATGCGGCCGGACTCCGCCGCGGCGGTCGCGGCCTCGTCGGGGAACTCCTCCGCCAGCGCGGGCAGGGTTCCGACCAGCAGGATCTCCTCCCGGTCGACGGTGATGACGGGCTTCTCGGTGAACCAGGTGTCGGGCAGCCGCCCGGAGAACCAGGCGGTGACGTCGTCGGACATGACCATTCCTCTCGATTACCTGATTACAACGTTACACCTGTAAATCCGGTGGTGGCGCGGTTCTAGGGTGACGGGTATGACCCTCATCGGTGAGCGGGTGCGGTTGCGGGCGATCGAGCCGGAAGACGCCGACGCGTTCTGGCGCTGGCACCACGACGAGCACGCCATGCGCTGGATGGGGACCTCGTACCCCGAGTCTCGCGCCCAGCTGCGCAAGCGCTTCGCGGACTTCGCACCGAACAGCTACGAGCGCTGCCGGTTCGCGATCGAGACCACCGCCGAGTCCCGGCTGGTCGGCTACATCGCCCTGCGCGACGCGCACCCCGAGAGCGGCCGCGCCGAACTCGACATCTACCTCGGCGACCCCGACACCTGGAACAAGGGCTACGCCACCGAGGCGCTGCGGCTCATGTGCCACTGGGGCTTCGAGGACATGCGGCTGCACGCCATCCAGCTCTCCGTGGTCGTCGACAACGAGGCCGCCATCCACCTCTACCGCAAGCTCGGCTTCGTCGAAGAGGGCCGCCTCCGCGAGGTCCACCGCCGCGACGGCCGACTACACGACATGTACGTCATGAGCCTCCTGGCCACCGAGTTCGCCGCCTCCACCGGGTGAATCCCGCTTGCTCGCTCTTCCTGCCCCCGACTCTGCCCAGGTCGCGTTGTCCACAAGGGGTCGAGTTATCCACAGGTTTTCGCCGTCACCCCTTCGGGGGAGGGGGTCCTTGTAGACTGGGCCTGGGGACGCCCCCCGGGACAGGGTGGGGGCTGGGGTTCGCGGGGGCAGCCTCCGGAACGGCGGCTCGGGGCTGGTTCGAGTCGCGCTGAGGGGCTGGGTGGGGCGCTGGTTTGGTCCGCGCGGGGGTTCTGGCTGGGAACGAATGTTCGCCAGCGGCAGGGTGAGGGCGCGGCACATGGCTGGGCGGCGGCAAAGCAGGGCGGCGGCAAAGCAGAGCCGCGGACGAGACCGCTCAAGGCGAGTGGCCGTGGCGGAGTTGAGGCCCAGGGTCAGGGGGAGCCGAGCATCCGTTGCAGGGTGGTGAGGGTGTCGGCGTCGGTGGGGGACTTGTCGGGGCGGTAGCGGATCACCCGGGCGAAGCGGAGGGCTAGGCCGCCGGGGTAGCGGGTGCTGGATTGGACGCCGTCGAGGGCTATTTCGACGACGAGTGCTGGGCGGAGTTGGATCGACCAGGAATCGGCCGCGACCTGGTACTGCGGGAAGTGGTCGGTTTGCCAGCGCAGCAGTTCATCCGTGAGGCCCTTGAAGGTCTTGCCGACCATGATCGGGGGGCCGCCGTCGGGGTCTCGGGCGGCCAGGTGGAGGTTGGAGAGGAAGCCGGTGCGGCGGCCGTGGCCCCATTCGGCGCCGATGACGATCAGGTCGACGGTGTGGACGGGCTTGACCTTCTGCCACGCCTTCCCCCGCCGCCCGGCCGCGTAGGGCGACGACAGGTCCTTCACCATCACCCCCTCGTGGCCCTCCGCCAGCGCACGCGCCGCCAACTCCTCCGCCTCCTCGGCCGACGGGTCGACCAAGCCCGGGATCACGTGCGGACCGACGGCCCGGCGCAGCGCCTCGATCCGGTCGCGCAGGGGCCGGTCGATGAGGTCCTCGCCGTCGAGGTGCAGGCAGTCGAAGAAGAACGGGTGCAGCATCAGCGCCTTGACCTGTTCCTCGGCCGTGCTGCCGAAGCGGCTCATCGTGTCCTGGAACCGGCGGGGCCTGCCGTCGTCGGTGATCGCGAGGGTCTCGCCGTCGAGGACCGCCGTGGCGCAGGGCAGGGCGCGCACGAGGGCGACCAGCTCGGGGACGCTGTCGGTGATCTCGCGCAACGACCGGGTGTAGACCGTCACCCGGTCGGGGGTTTTGTGCACCTGGATCCGGGCGCCGTCCAGTTTGTACTCGACGGCGCACGGTGTCAGCTGGGCCAGCGCGTCGGCGAGGGAGTCCCCGGGGGCGGCCAGCATCGGGCGGACCGGGCGGTGCAGCTCAAGGCCGATCGCGGCAAGGTCACCGCCGGTGAGAGCGACCACCGCCGTGGCGGGCAGGCGTCCCGAAAGCATGAACGCGCGGCGGACGGCGGCGATCGGCGTCCCGGCGGCCTTGGCGACCGCGTCGAGCATGACCCCTTCCAGCGCGCCCTGGCGGAGTTCGCCGGTCAGCAGGGCGACGAGGAACCGGCGCTCCGGTTCGGTCGCGGCGCCGAACAGGTCGTCGAGCAGCTGCCTGCGCGTGGCGACCGAGCCCTTTCCCGCAGTCTGGGACAACCCGGTCAGGGCAGCGTCGACCTGGGAGACGGTCAGCGTCGGCGCGGTCGCGGGTGGGAGGTCGACCGCGACCAGCGTGCGCCAGCCGGTGCCGATGCGGCCCTGGACCGGTGAGCCGGTGAGGAACCCGACCAGCGGGGCGATCTCGGCCTGCTCGGCGCGGCGCAGCACCGCGCCGAGGGTGTCGACTTTGGCCAGGCGCGACCGGGTGCCGCCGACCTCGGCGGAGGCGGCGACCACATCGGTCAGGGTGAGCATGGGGCCATGGTGCCCGCAGGGACTGACAACCGCAGCCGAAAGAAGATCGGAATCGGACTCAACCCCGGTCCGGTCCGCGCGTCTACCTGGATGAGCCCCTCGTACCAGTGGAGCCCTCCTTGAAGCGTCTAGTCCTCGCCGCAGTCCTCACGATGACCGCCGCGGTGGTGGCCGGGTGTGCCGACCGCACACCCCCCAGCGCGGAACCCAGCAGCCGGATCGCGATCCCGATGGCGCCCCCGGTGCACCAGGCCACCGAGGCGCACCCGATGCGCCCTCCACAGTGGATGGTCAGAGCGCGCTGACCGAGGCGATCTCCGCGACGGCGGCGCGCAGCCGGTCCACCGACAGCGCCGCGTACCCCAGCACCAACCCCGGGAACGGACTGGTCGACAGCGCGTACCCGGACAACGCCGGTGCGTTGATCCCGCGTTGTGCGAGCTCTATCTGCAACGCCCGGTCGTCAGTGCCTTCCGGTAGCCGTAACACCAGATGCAGGCCTGCGGCGACCCCGTGCGGCTGCCAGTCGGGGAGCTCGCCAGCGACGGCAGCGAGTAGAGCGTCCCTACGGCGCCGGTAGAGCTGACGGCTGCGTCGAAGGTGCCGGTCGTACCCGCCGGTGCGCAGCAAGTGAGCCAGCGCGGCTTGGGGCATGGGGGAGCAGCCGAGGTCGGACAGCCTCTTGTGGTCGACCACCCGGTCTCGTAGCGCGGCGGGCACCACCATCCACCCCAGCCGGATCGCGGGCGCCAAGACCTTGCTAACGCTCCCGAGGTAGACCACCCGATCACGGTCAAGAACCTGCGTTGTCCCTACCGCTGGCCGGTCGTACCGGTGCTCGGCGTCGTAGTCGTCCTCTAGAACGTACCCGTCGCGTTCGCGTGCCCAGCTCACCAAGGCCCTGCGCCGCTGAGGGCTCAGGACGACGCCCAACGGGAACTGGTGGGCCGAGGTGACCAGCACGGCTCGACACCCCGTGCGCGGCAACAGGTCCACCCGCATGCCGTCTTCGTCGACCGGCACCGGTACCGGCCGCAACCCGTGCGCGGCCAGCGCCTCCGCGGACCCCGGGTGGGTCGGGTCCTCGACCGCGATGGTCCGGTGCCCGTCGGCCCGCAGGATCTGCGCCATCAGCGACTGGCTCTCCGCGACGCCGTGGGTGACGACGACATCAGCCGCTTCCACTGCCCGCGCGCGCCCCAGGTACGCGGCTAGCTCGGTGCGCAATGCCGGTAGACCTGCCGGGTCTGGATAGCCCAAGTCGTCGTCGGTCAGCGTCGCCAGTCCTGCTCGCGTAGCGGCCTGCCACTCTGCCCGGGGAAACGCTGATAGAGCCGGAACACCTGGCCGTAGGTCATAGCGCCACCGGGGAGCGGTCTTCACCGGCGGAGGTGACGCAACCTCCGAACTCACGGGCGTAGTGGCGACAGTCGTGCCTGAGCCGTGCTTCGCGCGCAGGTATCCCTCGGCGACGAGCTGCGCGTAGACAGCACTAACCGTGCCCCGCGACAACCCGAGCTGCACAGCCAGGTCGCGAGTGGACGGCAACCGAGTCCCTTGCGGCAGCCGCCCGTCCCGGATCGCTGCCCGTACCGCTGCCTCTAGCGCGCGACCACGCTGACCGCGCCCAACCTCGGCCATGCCGGGCACGAGCAGCTCGCGGAAGGAGGACATGTCCCCAGCCTACGGGCCCCCTGGTTCGACCAAGTGGACCAGTGTGCACCCACTGAAGTGGAGCTGTTGTCAGGTCCACTTCCCGGTCACGCTGGGCGGGTGCCCACCTCCCGCCACCGCCTCGCCATCGGCGCAGGCCTGCTCACCTCGGCCATGATCGGCGGCTCCGTCCCGCTGTCCGGCATGCTCGTCGACTACCCGCTGCTCACCGGCCAGTCCATGCGCTACGGCGTCGGCGCCGTCCTGCTCGTGGCGTGGGCGACCGCCCGGCGGATCCCGATCACCGCTCCCAAGCTCCGCGACGCCCCCGCGCTCCTCGCGATCGTCGCCGTCGGGATGCTCGGCTTCAACGCCTTCATGATCACCGCCCAGCGCCACGCCGATCCGGGCCTGGTCGCCGCTGTCCTCGGCGGCAGCCCGCTCGTCTTAGCCGCGATCGCCCCCCTTATGGCCAAGCGCAGGCCAGCCGTACGAACTCTCCTAGGCGCGTCTGTAGTCGTCGCAGGTGTGGTCGTCCTGTCCGGCGGCGGAAGCTGGGAGGGCCCAGGTCTGCTGCTAGCGGTGCTGACCATGCTGTGCGAAGCCGGGTTCACCCTCTTCGCGGTAGGTGTGGTCAGGAGAATCGGCGGACTGTCCGTCGCGTTGTGGTGTCACGTCATCGCGACAGTTGCCGGTGCCTGCCTGGCGGTAGTCCTAGAGCCGTGGCGCGCTCCAACCGCTCGCGAGTGGACAGCGCTATCTGTCGTCGCGGTGCTGACCGTCGTTGCGTTCGTGATCTGGTACCAGGCCGTTGGGGTCCTAGGAGCCGACCGCGCTGGGGTGCTCATCGGCGTGATGCCCGCGGCGGGACTGGTCGTGTCCGTCGCGGTCGGCTCCCAGGGGTTGACGCTGACCGGGGTCGCCGGTGTCGCTGTGGTCGGCGCCGGGTGCGTGATCGGCCTGCTCAGCCGTTCCCCTTGGCCATCCGCAGCACGTCGAGGGCCTCGTCCAGCCGCTGCTCCGTCAGCTTCCCCGACGCCACGTGACCCCGTTCGATGACCACCTCGCGGATGGTCTTGCGCTCCTTGAGCGACTGCTTGGCGATCGCCGCCGCCTCCTCGTAGCCGATCGCGGAGTTCAACGGCGTCACGATCGACGGCGAGCTCTCGGCGTACTCGCGCAGCCGCGCCACGTCCGGCTCGACCCCGGCGATGACCTTCTCGGCCAGCAGCCTGGCCACCGCCGCCAGCAGCCGCGCCGACTCCAGCACGTTGCGGGCGATCACCGGCAGCATCACGTTGAGCTGGAAGTTGCCCTGGCTGCCCGCGAACGCCACCGCCGCGTCGTTGCCGATGACCTGGGCGACCACCATCATCGTCGCCTCGGGGATGACCGGGTTCACCTTGCCCGGCATGATCGACGAGCCCGGCTGCAGGTCCGGCAGCGCCAGCTCGGCCAGCCCGGTGCGCGGCCCGGACCCCAGCCAGCGCAGGTCATTGGCGATCTTGAACAGCGACACCGCGACCGTCCGCAGCTGCCCGGAGGCCTCCACCACGGAGTCCTGTGTCGCCTGTGCCTCGAAGTGGTCGCGGGCCTCGGTCACCGGCAGCCCGGTCACCGCGGCCAGCTCCGCCGACACCGCCGCGCCGAACCCGGGCGGTGCGTTGAGCCCGCTGCCCACCGCGGTCCCACCGATCGGCAGCTCACCCAACCGGGGCAGCACCGACTGGAGCCGCTCGACCCCGTAGCGGACCTGCGCCGCCCACGCCCCGGCCTCCTGGCCCAGGGTGATCGGCACCGCGTCCATCAGGTGCGTGCGGCCGGACTTGACCACCCCGCCCCACTGCGCCGCGCGCTCGGCGATGGCCGCCGCGAGCTGCTCGAGCGCCGGGATGACGTCGGTGACCACGGCCTCGGTCGCGGCCAGGTGCAGCGTGGTCGGGAAGGTGTCGTTGGACGACTGCGAGGCGTTGACGTGGT
The DNA here is from genome assembly GCF_024171945.1 of Actinokineospora globicatena. Taxonomy (GTDB): domain Bacteria; phylum Actinomycetota; class Actinomycetes; order Mycobacteriales; family Pseudonocardiaceae; genus Actinokineospora; species Actinokineospora globicatena. The sequence continues at coordinate 240,415 of NZ_JAMTCR010000002.1, read as the reverse complement.
CGTTGGGGTGCACGTCGCGGCCGAGCGCCCGGCTCGCCAGGGTCGCGATGACCTCGTTGGCGTTCATGTTCGACGAGGTGCCCGACCCGGTCTGGAACACGTCGATCGGGAAGTGCGCGTCGTGCGCGCCGTCGGCGACCTCGGTTGCGGCGGCCACGATCGCGTCGGCGACCTCGGCCGGGAGCACCCCCAACCGGCCGTTGACCCGCGCGGTGGCGGCCTTGAGCAGGCCGAGCGCCCGGATCTGCGCCCGCTCCAGGCCGCGCCCGGAGATCGGGAAGTTCTCCACGGCCCGTTGCGTCTGCGCCCGCCACAGCGCCTCGGCCGGAACCCTGACCTCACCCATGGTGTCGTGCTCGATGCGGAACTCAGCCATGCGGCAAGTCTCGTCCGGTCCGCCGCCGGGGGCACGGTCAGCTTCCCCACAACCGGGCCTGCGGCAATAGGGTGGGGCCGACGCCCACACCCCGTGGAAGGGCAGGTACGACGATGACCACCACCGAAGTCGACCTCCTCATCATCGGCGCCGGACCCACCGGTCTGTTCGCCGCCTACTACGCCGGTTTCCGGGACCTGCGCACCGCCGTCGTCGACTCGCTGCCCGAGGCTGGCGGGCAGATCACCGCGATGTACCCGGAGAAGCAGATCTTCGACGTCGCCGGGTTCCCGTCGGTGCGCGGCCGGGACCTGGTGACCGCGCTGGTCGAGCAAGCCGACCAGTGGAAGCCCACCTACCTGCTCGGCCGCCGCGCGCTCACCCTGTCCGAAGTGGACGACCGGTTCCACGTCGAGCTCGACGGCGGCGCCGTCGTCGACGCGGGCGCCGTGCTGATCACCGCGGGCATCGGCGAGTTCACCCCGCGCCCGCTGCCCGCGGGCAACGGCTGGCTCGGCCGGGGCATGGTGCACTTCGTGCCCAGCCTGGAGGTGCACCGCGGCCAGGACGTGGTGATCGTCGGCGGCGGCGACTCCGCGTTCGACTGGGCGCTGGCCCTGCACCCCATCGCCACCTCCGTGACCCTGGTGCACCGGCGGGCCAAGTTCCGCGCCATGCCCGCCACCGTCCGGCAGGTCGAGGCCCTCGGCGTCCGCATCATCACCGACGCCCAGGTCACCGACCTCCGCGGCGATGACGATGGCCTGCACGAGGTTGAGCTATCGGTCGGCGGGGAGTCGGTAGTGCTACCGGCGCAAGCCGTCGTTGCCGCTCTTGGCTTCACCGCGGACCTCGGGCCGATCGACTCATGGGGCCTAGAGGTCGACCACCGCTCGATCATGGTCGACACCACTATGCGTACCGCCCGCGACAAGATCTACGCCGCAGGTGACGTCGCCGCCTACCCCGGCAAGGTAAAGCTGATCGCGACCGGTTTCGGAGAGGCCGCGACCGCCGTGAACAACATCGCCGTCGCGCTCGACCCCGACGCGCACCTGTTCCCCGGGCATTCCAGCAACGCCGAATAGCACTGGCCCCGAACAGCGGAAAGGGCGGCGGAGATCTCTCTCCGCCGCCCTTCTCGCAAAGATCTACGCGACTACCTGCACCGTGTTCCCGACCGCGAGGCCGTTGAAGAAGGCCTTCGCCGCCGACGCCGACAGGTGGATGCAGCCGTGGCTCTGCACCTTCAGGCTGCCCTGGTGGAACGCGATGCCGCCGTTGAAGAACACCGAGTACGGCATCGGGGCGTTGTTGAACTCGCTGCTCTTGTGGTCGATGTCCTTCCAGCCCACCTTGAAGGTGCCGACGGGGGTCCGGAAGCCGGGGCGCCCGTGGGTGATCGGCACCGGGCCGAGCACGACCTTGCCGTCCTTGAGCAGCCACGACTTGTTCGCCGACAGGTCGATGCACGCCGACACCGTCGCCGCGCACGGCACGCCCTCCACCGGGGCGGGGGCGGGCTTGGCCGTCGTCGACGGCTTCGGCTTCTTGGTGGTCGTGGTCGTGGGGACCGGCTTCTTCGTGGTGGTCGTCGGCGCCACCGTCGTGGTCGGCGCGACCGTGGTGGTGGTCGTGGTCGGCGCCACCGTGGTCGTGGTGGTCGTCGTGGGGCTGGTCGTGCTGGTCGTCGTCGCGGCCTGGACCTGCTGGGCGGCGGGCGCGGCGTCACCCGTGCCGCACGCCGTGGCCAGCAGTGCGCCCGCGGCGACCGCGGCACCCGCGATCAGCCGGTTGACCTTCATGGCTCGCTCCTCGACTACCCCAGCGGGCATCTGGGTAGACGCCCCGTCGACAGAGGTGACGACCGGGGAGCGCGTGGGGTTGTCCGCCGCGACCGATCCGTTACCCGAGCGGCAGGTTTCCGCCGCCCCTGCGACCGTCCCGCACTCCCCCCGACTCGGCTAGTCGACCGCCGACTACGACTCGCCGCCTACGGCAGCGGCGGGATCGCGTCGCCGTCCGCGGTGTCGATGTCGAAGTCGACCGACGAGTACTCGCGCAGCTTGGTCAGCCGGTGGAAGCCGTCGATCATCCGCACGGTGCCGGACTTGGAGCGCATCACGATCGACTGGGTGGTGCAGCCGCCCGAGCGGTAGTGCACGCCGCGCAGCAGGTCACCGTCGGTGATGCCGGTGGCGCAGAAGAACACGTTGTCGCCGCGCACCAGGTCGTCGGTCAGCAGCACCCGGTCCAGGTCGTGGCCCGCGTCGATGGCCCGGCCGCGCTCGGCGTCGTCCTTGGGCCACAGCTTGCCCTGGATGGCGCCGCCCATGCACTTGAGCGCGGCGGCGGCGATGATGCCCTCCGGGGTGCCGCCGATGCCCAGCAGCAGGTCGACGCCGGTGTTGGGCCGGGCGGCGGAGATCGCGCCTGCCACGTCGCCGTCGGAGATGAAGTGGATCCGGGCGCCCGCCTCGCGGACCTCCTTGACCAGGTGCTCGTGCCGCGGCCGGTCCAGGATGCACACGGTGACGTCGGAGACGTCGGTGTGCTTGGCCTTGGCGACCCGGCGGATGTTCTCCGCGACCGGCGCGGTGATGTCGACCACGTCGGCCGCCTCGGGGCCGACCGCGAGCTTCTCCATGTAGAACACCGCCGACGGGTCGAACATGGCGCCGCGCTCGGCGACGGCCAGCACCGCGATCGCGTTCGGCATGCCCTTGGACATCAGCGTGGTGCCGTCGATCGGGTCGACCGCGACGTCGCAGTCGGGGCCTTCGCCGTTGCCGACCTCCTCGCCGTTGAACAGCATGGGCGCCTCGTCCTTCTCGCCCTCGCCGATGACCACGACACCGCGCATGGTGACCGTGCCGATCAGCATCCGCATCGCGTCGACGGCCGCCTGGTCACCGCCGTTCTTGTCGCCGCGGCCCACCCAGCGGCCCGCCGCCATCGCGGCGGCCTCGGTGACCCTGACCAACTCCATCGCCAGGTTGCGGTCGGGTGCCTCCCGGCGTCGCGCGGCGGTCGAAGTGGTGGTCGGAGTGCTCATACTGCCTCCCGGATCGGCGCGGGCAGCCTGCAGCTGTGCAGACCAATCCGCATCCTCCCAGACCACGGTGTGTACCTGCCTACGTCGACGGCCGTGCTGCTCGTCACGCGGTGCTGGTGCGAGGACGGGGTACCCGGGTTGCGACTATTGGGCAATGGCTCCCGGCAACCGGCTGACCCACGGCCCGCGCGACATCCTGCTGTCGCTGCTGGCGCTGCTGCTCATCGTCGGCACCCCGCTGCTGCTGACCAGGGCGTGCACGTTCAGCCCCGGCGCACCGCAGGCCGACCCGGCGTCGGCGCCGCGGGTCGACGTCACCGCGGGGCTCTCCCGCGCGCAGGCGCCGTTCCGGGTGCGGGTGCCGTCGGTGCCCGCGGCCTGGCAGGGCAACTCCTACAGCAGCGGCCGGGTCGACCCGAACGGCCGAGTGGTGCGCGCGGGCTGGCTGACCCCGGAGCACTTCATCCAGCTCAGCCAGTCCGACGCGGAGCTGACCGACCTGGTGTCCGCCGAGGTCGGCACCCTCGGGCTGGCCAAGGAGGCGGTGACCGTCGACGGGACACAGTGGACGGTGTTCCCCGGCCGCCGCGACGAGCTCGCCTGGGTCGCCGACGTCTCCGGCGTGCGGTTGCTGATCACCGGCAACGCCACCGACGCGGACTTCCGGCTGCTCGCCGCGGCCGCCACGGGCTAGTCGGACCGCTAGTTGGCGGCGGCCTTGCGGGCCTTGCGCAGCTCGGCGGGCAGCGAGAAGGTGACCTTCTCCTCAGCCGTGGTGATCTCCTCGACCTCGCCGTAGCCGCGCTCGGCCAGCCACGCGACCAGGTCCATCACCAGGATGTCGGGCACCGAGGCGCCGCTGGTGACGCCGACCGTGGTGACACCGTCCAACCACGACTCGTCGACCTCCTTGGCGAAGTCGACCAGGTACGAGGCGTTCGCGCCCGCCTGCAGCGCGACCTCGACGAGCCGCTTGGAGTTCGACGAGTTCTGCGAGCCGACCACGATCACCAGCTCGCACTGCGGCGCCATGGCCTTGACGGCGGTCTGCCGGTTCGAGGTGGCGTAGCAGATGTCGTCGCTCGGCGGGTTCTGCAGGTCGGGGAAGCGCTCCCGCAGCTGGTCGACCCGCTCCAGGGTCTCGTCGACCGACAGCGTGGTCTGCGAGAGCCAGATGACCTTCGACGGGTCGCGCACCACGACCTTGTCCACGTCCTCGGCGGTGTCCACCAGCTGCACGTGGTCGGGCGCCTCGCCCGCGGTGCCCTCGACCTCCTCGTGGCCCTCGTGGCCGATGAGCAGGATGTCGTAGTCGTCCTTGGCGAACCGCTTGGCCTCGAAGTGGACCTTGGTGACCAGCGGGCAGGTCGCGTCGATGGTGCGCAGGTTGCGCTCGGCCGCCTGCTCGTGCACCGCGGGTGACACGCCGTGCGCGGAGAACACGACGAGCGCGCCCTCGGGCACCTCGTCGGCCTCGTCGACGAAGATGGCGCCGCGGTCGCGCAGGGTCTCCACGACGTGCTTGTTGTGGACGATCTCCTTGCGCACGTACACCGGTGGCCCGTAGGTCTCCAGCGCCTGCTCCACGGTGATGACCGCGCGGTCGACGCCCGCGCAGTAGCCGCGCGGCTTGGCGAGCAGGACGCGTTTCGTGGTGGCGCTCATACCGTCCAGGGTACGGGCGCTGACCGGCGCGCTCCTGTTCGGCCGGGTGTCGGAGCTGTCACACGCCGTGCGCCCCCGGCCGGGTCGCTGTGCAGATCCGGCGGACTCGGGCAGGCTAGGAACCATGAAGTCACTCCCGCTGCCGCTGCGGGTCGCGGCGGGGCTCGCCGCCACCGCGCTTGAGCACGCCCGCGACCTGCCCACCCGGATCGCCGGGCTGCCGGTCACGGTGGCCAGCCAGGCGCTGCAGGTGTCCATGCGGGTGCAGCAGCACGTCACCGAGCTGGCCGTCAAGGGCGACGAGGCGCTGGCCGCGCTGCGCCCGGTGGAGGACGAGCCGGAGTGGGCGACCTTCGACGAGGACCTGGCCGACGACGACCAGCCCGCCACCTTCGACCTGGCCGACGACGACGCCCCCGGGCCGGTCAAGGCCGCTCCTGTGCCGGTCGTGGCCGACGCCGAGGTCGTCGACGCTGTTGAGCCGGTGCTGGTCGAGGACGAGCCGGTCGCGCCGGTGGCCGGTCCCGCGTCGGTGCCCAACTACGGGGAGCTGTCGCTGGCCCAGCTGCGGGCCAGGCTGCGCGGGTTCGACGTCGCCGCGCTGGAGGAGCTGCTGGCGCACGAGCGGGCCACCGGCAACCGCCCGTCGTACGTGGGCATGCTCACCCGCAGGTTGGCCGCGCTGCGGGACACCCCCGCCACGTGAGCGCGCCCACCGCCGAGGAGCCGTGGCCGGTCCGCACGGTCGCCCGCAAGATCGCCGACTGGGTGCACAAGCTGGGCACCGTGTGGGTGGAGGGCCAGGTCACCCAGATCTCGGCCCGGCCGGGCACCGGTACCGCGTTCCTCACCCTGCGCGACCCCGCCGCGGACGTGTCGATGACGGTGACCTGCTCGACGCAGCTGCTGCGCGCGCACGAACCGCCGCTGTCCGACGGCGCGCGGGTCGTCGTGCACGCCAAGCCGACCTTCTACCTCAACCGCGGCACGCTGAGCCTGCGCGCCGACGAGATCCGCTCGGTCGGCATCGGTGAGCTGCTGGCCCGGGTCGAGCGGCTGCGCAGGCTGCTGGCCGCCGAGGGCATGTTCGACCCGCGCCGCAAGCGCCGCCCGCCGTTCCTGCCCGCCAAGGTCGGCCTGATCACCGGTCGGGCGTCGGCCGCGGAGCGCGACGTGCTGGCCAACGCGACCGCCCGGTGGCCCGCGGTCCGGTTCCGGGTGGAGAACGTCGCCGTGCAGGGCTCGCTGGCGGTGCCGCAGATCCTGGACGCGCTGCGGGTGCTCGACCGCGACCCCGAGGTCGAGGTCATCGTGATCGCCCGCGGCGGCGGCAGCGTCGAGGACCTGCTGCCGTTCTCCGACGAGGCGCTGTGCCGCGCGGTCGCCGACTGCCGCACCCCGGTGCTCAGCGCGATCGGGCACGAGCCGGACACCCCGCTGCTCGACCACGTCGCCGACCTGCGCTGCTCCACGCCGACCGACGCGGGCAAACGGGTGGTCCCGGACGTGGCCGAGGAGGTCGCCAGGGTCCGCCAGCTGCGCGACCGCGCCCGCCGGGCGTTGCACGGATGGGTGGATCGCGAGGTCCGGCTGCTCACCCAGCTGCGCAGCAGGCCGGTGCTCGCCGACCCGATCACGCCGCTGCTGCGGCGCGCGGAGCAGGTCGATTCGCTGGTCGAGCGGGGTCGCCGGGCACTGCTGGCGCGGCTGGCCGAGGAGCGCGCGGCGCTGAACGCGACGAAAGCCCGCTTGACGACCTTGGGGCCAGCCGCCACCCTTGCCCGGGGGTACGCGGTCGTACAGCACACCGACGCCGACGGGACTCCCCGCGTCCTCCGCTCCACCGAGGACGCGGGCGAGGGCACCGAGGTCCGGATCCGGCTCGCCGACGGCGCACTGCACGCGGTCGTCACCGGCGGCCCGGAGGGCGAAGGGAGCTGATCGAGACCATGCGGACCTGCCGCGAACCCACGTTCCTCCCGCTCACCCTGTCCACGGCCAGGACCGCCTGCGCCACCCACGGCCCAGCCGCCCAGGTGGTCCAGGCCACCGCGCGCCGCGCCGACTCCGCGGCCGCCGAGTGCTGGGCCGCCCTGCTCGCGGGCTGCGACGCCCCCGGCCGCCACCAGCTCCCCACCCGCCTGCGCGAACTCGCCGCCGCCGCCGCGACCTACGCCACCGACGGCAACCGCGGCCGCATCGACGAGGCCCGCTGCCGCATCGAGGAAGCCGTCGCCGACCGCGACGGCGAGGACTTCGCCGAGGCCTTCATCGGCTACGACCAAGCCATCGCCGCCGCCATCGCCCGAGCCCACACCCGACAGGAAAGCCCAACACGGTGACCGAACCCGGCTACGAACAAGCCCGAGACGAACTAGCCGCGGTAGTCGCCAAACTGGAAGCCGGTGGCCTCCCCCTGGAGGAATCCCTCACCCTCTGGGAACGCGGCGAATCCCTCGCCAAAACCTGCGACCGCCACCTGGCAGGCGCCCGCGAACGCGTCGAAACAGCCCTCGCCGCCGCCGAAGCCGAGGACCGCTAACCCGGAGTTGTCCACAGGCGCCGCGTCACCACGGCCAACCTGTCAGCCCCTCTCGGTAAGCTGTATATCGGGGGCTGCTCAGCGCCGTTTGATCTTGGCCAGCGGGGGTTCTGGCGCCAGTACCGGCAGATTTGCGTCCCTGTCGTGAACGGACCCGCGCTGTGTCCGGAGTGGACTGGCGTGGGTCCGGGGTGGACTGGTGCGGGTGGCGGCGGCCCGAGACCTCCTCAAGCCAGGGCCGCCGCCACCCGCGGGTGTCAGCGTCGTCGCAGTGCAGGGGCGGTGGTGGTCAAGACCACCGCGGCGACGCCGAGCACCAGGATCCCGAGTACTGCCCAGGGCGCGGTCGCGCTACCGGGTGTTCCGGTACCGGTGGGGCTGACCGTGCCCGTGCTCGGGGAGGCGAAGCCGCCCGCCATGCCGGAGCGGTCGTAGGCGGAGCCGGGGAGTTTGTCGGCGTAGCGGGTGGCGACGTCGCGCTGGTACTGGGCCAGCGTTTGGGACTTCCCGGTGGTGAGGGAGCGGATGGCGTTGCCCGTGACCGCGTACCAGGTGTTGGTCTGCGGTTCGCGGAGCAGGAGCGCGCCCGCGGGGATCTTGCCCGCGTTGCGGAACTCCAGGTCGCCCGCCGCGATGTTGGCGACCGTCCACGCGCCGGAGGGCGAGCGCACGGTCCACACCGAGGCGGTAGCGCCACCCGCGGTCGCGGGGACGGCGACGTAGGCGAGGCGGCCGACCTTGGGGGAGCGGCCGGACACGAAGTCGGGGCTGAGTTCGTAGACCGCGACCGACGAGCCCCCGACCTGGGGAGCCGCGAAGCCCGTGGTGCCGAGGAACTTGCCCACGGTCGCCGTGACGTCCGGAGCGCTGGCGGCCGCTTGGGCCTTGGCGCTGTCGGCGGCCGTGACCGTGCCTTCGACCGGGTCGGCGCCCGCATGGCTGGACAGGCTCAGGACACCGATAGCGGTGAGTGCGAGGGTTGTGAGGATCTTGCGCATGCCGTTCACCGCCGGATTCCGGTCAGGGTGTGGGTCCACGAGAAGCTGGAGTTGTTGACGTAGTAGCTGTAGGTGGCCCAGTTGTAGCGGTAGTTGTCGGGCCACGGGTCGCCCCAGTACACCCAGCTCTTGGACGTGTCGACGCCGTAGAGCACGTGCATGTGGCCGCCGCCGGACTTCCACAGGATCCGGGTCTCGACCGGCTGCGCGGCGTTGATCTGGGACTGCACCGCCGAGTAGCTGATCGTGTTGTAGACGTAGGAACCCGGGTTGCTGAAGCCCAAGCGGGAGAAGCCGTTGCGGACCTGGGCCAGGTCGGCCTGGTCGTTCGGGCACTGCGTGCCGGTGTTGCGGTTCTTGGCCAGCGCGCAGAAGTTGTTCTGGGACACGGTCACGCCGTGGGACGCGGCGATCGACGTGCCGGACGCGGCCCAGCACCAGTTGCTCTGCTGCTGGGCCTGCATGGTGAACGCGGCGGCGGCTTGGGCCGTCGCCGGTGAGCTGACCAGCCAGGCGAGGACGGCCACGAGGGTGGCCGCCAGCGCCGAGCGGGTCGCGGGGCGGGACATGGTGCCTCCTGAAGACGCAGGGTGGAGTGCACGGAAGGGTGCGATCACCGCGTTTCGGGCGACAAGGGCCGGACAAGGGGCCCCGGACCGTTCCAGGGCGACGGCGCACCTTTACCGACCGGTAGTGCGTGGCTACTGTGAACATTCACCACCGTTCACCCGTTCGAGAACGTCCCGGAGTCGCCGTGACCGCAGACGCGCTGGCCGACGCACTGCGCCGCGGCCCGTTCCACGTGGCCCTGCGCACGGCGATCGAGCACCGGGGGCTGTCCCTGGCGCGGTTGCGGGCGCACCTGGCCCGGATCGAGGTGACCGTCGCGGAGTCCACGCTCAGTTACTGGCAGCGCGGCCTCCGTCACCCGGACATGCCGCACGCGATGTCGGCCGTGCGCGGGCTGGAGATCGTGCTCGGCCTGCCAGTCGACTCGCTCGTGGTGCTCATCGGACCCCGCCAGCGCGGCAGCAGGCCGCGCAAGCCGTCGGCGTCGTTCTCGGAGCTGGTGGTGGCGGGCCCGACGACCAGGGAGCTGCTGGCCCAACTCGGCGTGGACCCCGAGCGCTGCAACGCGGGCATGGAGCTGCGGATGACCCACGAGCGGGTCAGCATCGCCGCCGACCGCACCCAGGGCCGCATCCAGACCCGGCTGGTGAGCGTCGCGCGCGAACCGGGGATCGACCGCTACATCGCGGTCTACCACGGTGAGCCTGACTGCGACGTCGCCCGGGTGCGGATCGTGGCCGGGGACGGGTGCCGGTTGGGGCGGGTGCGGCGCAAGGGGATCTGCGTGGCGTTCGAGCTGATGTTCGACCGCAGGCTCGCCGAGGGCGACACCGTCGTGCTCAGCTACTCGCTGGACGACAACTCGGAGCTGGAGTGCCCCGGCTACTACCGGATCTTCCGCGAGCCCAGTGGGCCCTTCCTGCTCCAGTTAGAGCTACCGCCGGACGACTTGCCTGCCCGTTGCGTGCAAGAGGTGCGGACCAACGACATGCGCCCGCCCTTGGTCTCCGCTGACCTCTACTGCGATCGGGGGTACGTCGTGAGTGCGTACTACCCAGGGGTCGACAGCGGAATAGCCGGTATCACCCTGGAGTGGTCGGAGAATCCGGCAGAACCCGTGGTGCACCCCGTACCGTGACCGGGGTGCGCTTCCTCAACGGCGAGCCCGCCCATGACCTGACCTACGACGACGTCTTCCTGGTGCCCGGCCGCTCCGCGGTCACCAGCCGGTTCGACGTCGACCTGGGGACCTCCGACGGCACTGGGGCGACCATCCCGATCGTGGTCGCGAACATGACCGCCGTCGCGGGCCGCAGGATGGCCGAGACGGTCGCTCGCCGCGGTGGCCTGGTAGTGCTACCGCAGGATGTTGACCCTGCCGCCGTCGGCGACATCGTGGCCTGGGTGAAGTCGCGGCACTTGGTGTGGGACACGCCGTTGGTGCTGACGGCTGGCGACTCGGTTGCCGACGCGTTGAACCTGCTGCCGAAGCGGGCGCACGGCGCGGTGGTCGTCGTCGACGGTGAGGGTCGTCCAGTCGGCGTGGTCGACGAGGCCGCGTGCCTGGGCGTGGACCGGTTCACCAGGGTGGGTGAGGTCGCGGACCGCGCGATCGTGATCCTGCCGGTGGACAGCCCGCCCCGGGCCGTTTTCGACTCCCTGCACGACCACTCCGCGCGGGTGGCGCTGGCGGTGGACCCGCAGGGCAGGCTCGCGGGTGTGTTGACCGGTGTCGGCGCGTTGCGGGCGGACATCTACTCGCCTGCGCAGGACGCGTCCGGCAGGTTGCGGATCGCCGCCGCCGTGGGTGTCAACGGCGATGTCGCAGCGAAGGCGGCAGCGCTGCTGGAGTCCGGTGTGGACACGTTGGTGGTGGACACCGCGCACGGGCACCAGGAGAAGATGCTGTCGGCGCTCAAGAGCGTGCGCGCGTTGAACCCGTCGATCCCCGTGGTCGCGGGCAATGTCGTGACGGCGCAAGGCGTGCGTGACCTGGTGGACGCGGGCGCCGACGTGATCAAGGTCGGTGTCGGCCCCGGCGCGATGTGCACCACGCGGATGATGACCGGCGTCGGTCGTCCCCAGTTCTCCGCCGTCCTGGAGTGCGCTGCCGAGGCCCGTTCCCTCGGCAAGCACGTCTGGGCCGACGGCGGTGTCCGGCACCCGCGCGACGTCGCGTTGGCGCTGGCGGCGGGCGCGTCGTCGGTGATGGTCGGTTCGTGGTTCGCGGGCACCTACGAGTCCCCCGGCGACCTGCTGCGCGACGAACAAGGTCGCCCGTACAAGGAATCCTTCGGCATGGCGTCCAAGCGCGCCGTGTCGGCCAGGACCCGCGCCGACAGCGGGTTCGACCGCGCCAGGAAGGCCCTGTTCGAGGAAGGCATCTCGTCGTCCCGCATGCGCTTGGACCCCAAGGCCCCCGGCGTCGAGGACCTCTTGGACGCCATCTGCTCCGGTGTCCGCTCCGCGTGCACGTACGCGGGTGCGGGGAACTTGGCCGAGTTCCACGCCCGCGCCGCGGTCGGCGTCCAATCAGCTGCCGGTTTCGCGGAGGGTAGGCCCCTTCCGTCCGGTTGGTGAGGGTTTTGTCGTTCACTCCACAGCGAACACAGCCCCAAGTCGTTTGACGACGGGCATATGGTTGCCCGGTGAGAGCAGTCGAGGTCAGTGACCTTGTCAAGCTGTACAAGAAGAACCCCAAGCCCGCGGTGGACGGCCTGAGTTTCGGCGTCGAGGCGGGCGAGGTGTTCGGCTTGTTGGGGCCCAACGGAGCCGGGAAGACCACCACCGTCGGGGTGTTGACCACCCGGGTGCTGCCGACGTCGGGACAGGTGTCGGTGCACGGGGTGGACGTCGTCCGGGACGCGCGGCGGGCGCGGCAGTTGCTCGCCGTGGTGCCGCAGCGCAACAACTTGGACAGATCGCTCAACATCCGGCAGAACCTGCTGTTCCACGCCGCCTACCACGGGGTGCCGCGGGCCGAGCGCACCGCGCGGGCCGACGAGATCCTGGAGCGGATGGGGCTGGCCGACCGGGCCAAGGACCGCATCGACATCGTTTCCGGCGGGCAGGCGCAGCGGGTGATGATCGCGCGGGCGCTGATGCACCAGCCGAAGGTGATGTTCCTGGACGAGCCGTCGACCGGGTTGGACCCGCAGGCGCGGCTGTTCGTGCACGACCGGGTCAAGGACCTGCGGGCCGAGGGCGTCACCGTGGTGCTCACGACGCACGACATGGACGAGGCGGCCAAGCTGTGCGACCGGGTCGGCATCGTCGACCACGGCAAGCTCCTCGCCTTGGACACGCCAGCGGCTCTTACCCGTGGCCTGCCCGGTAGTACCACCGTGAGCGTCACGGTCAACTTGGTGAGCACCCCGGCAGAGCTAGTCGAGAAGGCCCTGACCGGAATCGAAGGCGTGGAACGGGTCGAGCGCATCGCCGCAGGCGGCCCCGCCGTGCCGTCAGCGCTACCTCCCGGTCTGCCGCCAGGCGCTCTAGCAGCCATCGCGGCAAAGGCCCAAGCCCAAGGCCCGGCGGCGACCCCAACCACCGGCCAGTTCCGGCTCTACACCGGACAAGAGGCGGCGGTAGTCCTACCGGCCGTGCTGCGGGTTCTAGGGGACACCGCCTGCGAGGTCACCGACCTGTCGATCGGCACCCCCAGCCTCGAAGACGTCTTCATCCACCTCACCGGCCGGGAGTTGCGATGACCACCGCCAGTTCGCCCGTGCGCACCTTCGGCTCGGTGCTGTGGCGCGACATCTTCGTCACCGGCCGGGAACTGGTGCCGTTCCTGGCCCAGGTGATCATCCAGCCGTTCTTCACGCTGTTCATCTTCGGCAAGGTGCTGGCCAACCTCGGCTACGTCGGCCCGGACTACGCGGCCATCCTGCTGCCCGGCATCGTCGCGCTCAACGGCTTCCTCGGCGCGCTGCAGAACACCACCATGCCGCTGATCATGGACTTCTCCTGGACCAGGGAGATCGAGGACCGGCTGCTCGCGCCGATCCCGATCGCCTGGGTCGCGGTGGAGAAGATGCTCTTCGGCGCGCTGCGCGGGGTGGTGGCCGCGGTGCTGATGATCCCCATCGGCTTCCTGATCCTCGACGGCGTCACCTGGCCCGCCTCCGCCTGGCTGCCGGTGATGCTGATCGTCGTCCTCGGCTCGCTGGTCGGCGCCGCGATCGGGATGACCATCGGCACCTCGGTGCAGCCCCGGCAGATCAACATCCTGTTCGCGGTGATCCTGGTGCCGCTGATGTTCACCGGCTCCACCCAGTTCCCGTGGATGGGCCTCGACAGCGTCCGCTGGTTCCAGGTGCTGTGCGCGCTCAACCCGCTCACCTACGTCAGCGAGGGCATGCGCGCCGAACTGGTCCCGCACGTGCCGCACATCCCGGTCTGGATCAGCCTCCTGGTCATGCTCGCCGCCTGCGCGGGCTTCGGGACCCTGGGCATCCGCGGCTTCCTGCGGCGCGCCTTGGACTGAGCCAACGGTGAACCCCGGGATGGCGCATTGTCCGGGGGTTCCCCGCTGGAGCAAGATCAGCGACGTCAGGCGAACCACTCGACGAACGAGGCGGTAACCAGATGACGACGCCCAGAGTCCTCCGCCGTGCGCTGGTCGTCGCCGCGGTCTTGGCTGCGGCCGTGACGAGTGCGAGTTGGACACCGGCCGCCGCGGCGCCCCCAGCGGTCGCCAGCCTGGTCGACGCGCAGTGCCTCGGGGGGTTCAGCCGGGTGTTCACCCCGCCGGTCACCACCACCCCGCAGACCGTGACCGCCGCGGCCACCTACACCTACGGCACCTGCCTGGTCGGTCCCACAGCGACCGGCACCGCGGTCAACAGCGCCACCCTGTCCTGCGTGCCGGTGGTGCCCGGTTTGCCGCCGGAGACCGAGGTCGTCACCTGGCTCGACGGGACCGGTGCCACGAGCACGGTCGGGTGGACGAACTCCACCGTCGTCGGCCAGACCGTCGTCCTCACGGGGGAGGTCACCGCGGGCAGGCACCTGAACGCGTCCGCCACCAAGGTCACCTCCGGCATCAGCTACCTCGGCAGCGTCGTGGGCTGCCTGCTCGGCACCCCCATCAGCAACACCACCGGCGTGGTCGACAGCTTCGTGCTGACCGGGTGAGCACTCGGTCGACAGGCGATAGCTAGTGATTGACTTTCGATAGATTCCCCGCGACACTCGATGCATGGTTGCTGCGCATCGAGCGGTCCTGCCGCTCCGGTTCCTGCTGGTCGTGCTCTTCGGCGTCCTGGTCCTGTTCCAGACCATGTCGCTGCCCGGGCAGTTCGCGCACATGGCGCGCGAGGACCCCGAGTTCGCCTACCTGCGGTGGCCCGCGACCGGGGTGACGGTGTTCTGGGTGCTGTGCGTGCAGGTCGTGATCGTGTCGACCTGGAAGCTGCTCACCCTGGTCAAGACCGACCGGATCTTCAGCGAGGACTCGCTGGTGTGGGTGGACGCCATCGTGTGGGCCATCGCCGCCGGTGGCGCCGTGCTGCTCGCGGTGCTCGGCTACGTCGGGCTCAACGCGAACGACCCGGGGCTCCCGCTCGTGCTGTTCTTGCTGTCGGTCGGCGTCACCGTCGTCGGGCTGCTCGTGGTCGTCCTGCGCGCCCTGCTCCGCCAGGCCTCCGCGCTGCGCGCCGACCTGGACTCGGTGATCTGATGCCGATCGTGGTCCGCATCGACGTCGAGTTGGCCAAGCGCAAGATGAGCGTCGGCGAGTTCGCCGAACGCGTCGGCCTCACCCCCGCCAACGTCGCGGTCCTCAAGAACGGCCGCGCCAAAGCCGTCCGCTTCAGCACCCTGGAGGCCATGTGCCGCGTCCTGGAGTGCCAACCGGGCGACCTGCTCGAGTGGGTCGAGGACTGACCTACGGGTATATCGCCAGCCAGATCGCCACGTAGTGGCAGATGGCGGCGAGGACGGTGGCGGCGTGGAAGAACTCGTGGTGGCCGAAGGTGCCGGGCCACGGGTTCGGCCACTTCGTGGCGTAGAAGACGGCGCCGACGGTGTAGAAGAGGCCGCCGACCAGTAGGAGCACCAGGGCGGCGACACCGGCGTGTGCGAGCAGTTGGGGCAGTACGAACACCGCGACCCAGCCGAGGGCGATGTAGATCGGGGTGCCGAGCCAGCGCGGGGCGTGCGGCCAGAGCAGCTTGAGGCCGACGCCGAGGACCGCGCCGCCCCAGACCACGGCGAGCACGATGTAGCCGGTCGGCTGGTCCATCGCCAGGAGGCTGAACGGCGTGTAGGTGCCCGCGATGAACAGGAAGATCATCGAGTGGTCGAGCCGCTTCATCATGGTGTGCGCGCGCTTGGTCACCCACCAGCGGCGGTGGTAGAGCGCGCTGACGCCGAAGAGGCCGAGCACGGTGGCGCCGTAGATGGCGGTGGCCAGCGCGGCGGTCGCCGAGACGGTCGCCGCCATCGAGACCAGCGTGCCGCCGGTGGCGAACGACAGGAAGAACGACCACATGTGGATGACACCGCGCATGCGGGGCTTCGCGTGCCGCTGGGCGGGCGCGGTCGGGGTCGCTGCCGTCACCCCACCGAGGTTACGGGACCGTAGGTTCTTCCGCCGGGGTTGTGTGCGCCGGGCCACAACCGGCCTCACGACCAGCCCACCACCTCGCGGTGCTCCACCGCGAAGCAGCGGTCCACCACCACGTCCAGCCCACCCGCGGCGGCCACCTCAGCCGCCTCCTGGCTGATGACCCCGAGCTGCAGCCACAGCGCCCCCGCGCCGACCGCCACGGCCTCGTGCGCCACGGCGACGGCGTGCTCGGGCCTGCGGAACACGTCGACCACGTCGATCGGGCCCGGCACGTCGGCCAGCGACGGGTACGCGCGCAGCCCCTGCCACTCGGTCAGCGCCGGGTTCACCGGAAAGAGGGTCAGGCCGCTGGCCACCAGGTAGGACGCCACGCCGTGGCTCGGCCTGCGCTCGTCGGCGCTCAGCCCGACCACCGCGATGGTGCGCGACTCCCTGACCAGCCGTTCCAGCACGGCGAGGTCCTGCCATATCGGATCGATCTCGGTACGGTGCACGTCCCCAGTGTCCCCCGTGGCGGCCCGGTGCGGCGTAACCTTGTCGGCCGTGAGTCTGCGGCGGCGCGTGGCCGACATCGTCTATGGCATCTACGAGAAGCGACTCGTCCAGCAGGCGGGTGGGCGTACCCCCCGGCACGTCGGGGTGATGCTCGACGGGAACCGGCGGTGGGCGCGGGAGGCGGGCTTCACCGACGTCAACGACGGCCACCGGGTGGGCGCCAGGCGCATCGCCGACCTGCTCGGCTGGTGCGAGGAAGCCGGGGTCGAGGTGGTGACCCTGTGGCTGCTGTCCACCGACAACCTCAACCGCGACGCCGCCGAGCTGCAGCCGCTGCTGGAGATCATCGGCGACGTGGTCGACGAGCTGGCCGAGCCGGGTGCGCCGTGGCGGCTGCGCATCATCGGCGCGTTGGACGTGCTGCCGGTGGAGACCGCGACCAGGCTCAAGGCCGCCGCGGGCCGGGCGGCGGGCCGCGAGGGCGTCGAGGTCAACATCGCGGTCGGCTACGGCGGCAGGCAGGAGATCGCCGACGCGGTGCGCAAGCTGCTGCAGCAGCACGCCGAGGCGGGCACCAGCATCGAGGCGCTCGCCGAGGTGCTCGACGTCGACCACATCTCCGAGCACCTCTACACCTCCGGCCAGCCCGACCCGGACCTGGTGATCAGGACCTCCGGCGAGCAGCGGCTCTCCGGCTTCCTGCTCTGGCAGTCCGCGCACTCGGAATTCCACTTCTGCGAGGCCTACTGGCCGGATTTCCGGCGCACCGATTTCCTGCGCGCGCTCCGGGCGTACGGAATACGCCACCGGCGTTTCGGCTCCTGATCACCTCTAGCGACCATTTCGCCGGTTTGGTGCGGGTTTTACCGCCGTACCGGTGGTCGCGGGGGCGGTCCGATACGCAGCGTCAAGCGAGCTAGGGGCGGTACCCCTACCGGCCGGGTGTGGATGCCACGACACGTTCGGCCGCTGCCAACTGTGACCGGTTGTGCTACCTGCGTGCCGGGTCGATAACGCTGCGCGTTCGCGTAGACCCGGGATGTCACGGTGATGACGAAATGGAAAATCACCTGCCTGGCAGCGTGCCGATTGTCGGACTTCGCAGGTAGCTTTCGAAGTGTCGGGCCGTGTCCACTGCGGTCCGTCCCGGGAGGCCCTGGTCGTGAGAGTGACGATCGCGAGGGGGCCGGCGCCCGGCTCCCGCGGGGAGCGAGGTGGACGCCGGTAAGACCGTGCGTCGCTATCGCAACCCAGCCAGGGCCGGTTGCCCGGCCCACCGAGGAAGCGGGCGCGGGTGCCGCGCTCGCGAGGGAGTTGCCGTGACTGCTTCGCGTTCGTCCACAGGCCTTTCCTCACGTCAGTCGAGTTCCCCCCAGGAGGCGGACCCAGCCAGGCGCACCTACGTCCTCGACACCTCCGTACTGCTGGCGGACCCCTGGGCGTTGACCCGGTTCGCCGAGCACTCGGTGGTCGTCCCGCTGGTGGTCATCAGCGAGTTGGAGGGCAAGCGGCACCACCCGGAACTGGGGTGGTTCGCCAGGGAGACGCTCCGGTTGCTCGACGACCTGCGGCGCCAGCACGGCAGGCTCGACAAGCCGATCCCGATCGGTGACGGCACCCTGCACATCGAGCTCAACCACTCCGACCCCTCGGTGCTGCCGCCCGGCTTCCGCACCGACGGCAACGACGCCAGGATCCTCGCCTGCGCGCTCAACCTGGCCGCGGAGGGCCTCGCGGTCACCCTGGTCACCAAGGACATCCCGCTGCGGGTCAAGGCGGGCGCGGTCGGCCTCGACGCCGACGAGTACCGCGCCGGGGAGGTCAGCCCGTCTGGGTGGAACGGCATGGCCGACCTGGACGTGCCCCTGGAGGCGGTCGACGCGCTGTTCGAGTCCGGCGCCATCGACCCCGCCGACTACGGCGTCCCGGCGGCGGCCGAACTCCCGACCAACACCGGGCTGCGCTTATTGGCCGGGTCCTCCAGCGCGCTGGGCCGGGTCACGGCCGACAAGCAGGTGCGCCTGGTCCGCGGCGACCGGGAGGCCTTCGGCCTGCACGGCCGCTCCGCCGAGCAGCGCATCGCCCTGGACCTGCTGCTCGACCCCGAGATCGGCATCGTCTCCCTCGGCGGCCGGGCGGGCACCGGCAAGTCCGCGCTCGCGCTGTGCGCCGGGCTGGAGGCGGTCATGGAGCGCGGCCTGCACAAGCGGGTCGTCGTGTTCCGCCCGATGTACGCGGTCGGCGGCCAGGACCTCGGCTACCTGCCGGGCACCGAGAGCGAGAAGATGCTCCCCTGGGCGCAGGCGGTGTTCGACACCCTCGGCGCCCTGGTCGGCAAGCCGGTCATCGACGAGGTCCTGGACCGGGGCATGCTGGAAGTCCTGCCGCTGACCCACATCCGCGGCCGCTCCCTGCACGACACCTTCGTCATCGTCGACGAGGCCCAGTCCCTGGAGCGCAACGTCCTGCTCACGGTGCTCTCCCGCCTCGGCTCCGGCTCCCGCGTCGTCCTCACCCACGACGTCGCCCAGCGCGACAACCTCCGCGTGGGCCGCCACGACGGCGTCGCCGCCGTCATCGAGAAGCTCAAGGGCCACCCGCTCTTCGCCCACGTCACCCTGACCCGCTCGGAACGCTCCCCGATCGCGGCCCTGGTGACCGAGATGCTGGAAGACCACACGGGCTAACCCCCACCAACTGCCGGTGGCAGCCTGGCGACCCCCGCCAGCGCTGTCACCGGCAGTCCCATTTCCTGCGGTCCCACACCCGGACCTTCGCCCGAAACCCTTACCGCCACCCGAAAACCCGGCCACCGGTCACCACAACCGCACAAATCCCGGCCACAGCCCCAAATCCAGCCGCCTCGGCTCACCCCGCGCCGCCGTTCCGGAGGCTGCCCCCGCGAACCCCGGCCCCCACCCTGTCCCGGGGGGCGTCCCCAGGCTCAGTCTACAAGGACCCCCTCGCTCGAAGGGGTGACGGCGAAAACCTGTGGATAACTCGACCCATTGTGGACAAACCGACCTGGGCGAATGGGACCAGGGCGGGTGAGATCCACTCGATAGGGGCGGGACATCCAGGGCTTCAGGCGGGCGGAAAACCCTGCCAGCGGCCGCACGGGCGCCCCGAATCAGGCGCCGACAATGCCGCGCCGAAGCTCAACTGGACAGCCAGGAAGAGAAGAGTCAGGCGCGGTCTTCGCGGTCGCGGGGTTTGCGCGGGGGCTTGCGGTCGGTCGTGCGGGTGGAGCCGCGCTCGGCGGAGGGGCGCTCACGGGTCGACTTGGGCCGTGCGGACGCCGCGGAGGCCTTGGCGCGCGCGGACTCACCGGAACCCGAGCCAGAACCTGAACGCGAACTGGAACCGGAGCGAGAGCCCGAGACCCGGTCCGGGTCGCGCTGCATGAACAGCCGCAGGATGCCCAGCCCCAGGGTGATGCCCGTGGTGATGGCCATCGTGGGGAAGTTGCTGGTGAGGGGGAAGCCGATGGTGATCAGCAGCGTCCGCTTGCCGCCGCCCGCGTCGGTCGGGGCGAGGGCCAGGTTGGCCACGACCGCGACGATGGCGAACACCAGCGGCGGTTGCACCATGGGGCCGAACAGGTTCGCGCGGCGGACCAGGCAGATCGCGGCGACGCAGCTGATCACGTAGGTCGCCTGGAAGATCTTGCCGAGGGTGCCCTGCGCCTGCATGTCGATCACCGCGGCGACGGCGGTGAGGCCCCAGGCGAGCAGGATCGCGCCCCACCAGGGCAGCCCGCGCGAGCGGCCGAGGATGGGCCGTTCGTCCCACGCGGGCGCGGCGGGGGAGTCGTCAAGATCGCTTCGGCGATCGCGGGTCGCGGTCACACCCGCACACGTTAGACCGTCCCGCCGATGACGCGCCGTGACTTGGCCGTAACCGATCCCCGGGTCCACTCGTTATCGCGCGCACGAGGTCCGAAATGCCTGGTTCACCCGGTGAGCTCCTCCTCGCCCCCCGCCACCAACTCCTCGACCCGGCGCAGGTCCGGCACCGGGGACGGCGATCCGGACGCGTCGGTCAGCGGGGTCACCGTCGAGCGGAACTGCTCCAGCGCGTCCAGTTCCCGCCGCCGCGCGGACAGGAACCGCTGCAGGTGGGTGCTGGACAGGTTGACCGCCTCGACCGCGGCGGTCGCGTTTCGGTGGGCGGCGGCCGCACCCGCGCGGACCGCGTCGACGTCGGCGGCCAGGGTGCGCTCGGTCGCGGCGAACAGCGCGGCGGAGGCCAGCACCGCGAACCCCGTCGGCCCGCACAGGAACACCCGGCGGTCCAGCAGCCAGCGCAGCAGCGTCGGGTCGGTGTCGAGCGCGGAGACCACGGCGGCGTCCGACGGGACGAACATGACGGTCCCGTAGATCGCGTCCGCCCAGCGCTGGTAGCCCTTGCCCGCCAGCTCGGCCGCGCGCGAGCGGATGTTGCGGACGTGCACGCGCAGCGCGTCGAGCCGCTCCTCGGCGTCGTCGGTCTCCACCGCCTCGGCCCACGTGGCCATGCTCATCTTGGCGTCGACCGGGACGCGGCGGTCGTCGCCGACCACGAGCAGCAGGTCCGGCCGCGCGGAGCCGCCACCGGCCACGTCGGTCTGCAGCGTGTAGTGCAGGCCCTCGCGCAACCCCAGCGACCGCGCCGTCTCCACCAGCACCTGCTCGCCGAGTTCCCCGCGACCGCTGATGGACGCGAAGGCGACCTCGTAGCGGCGCAGCGCGGACTGGTGCCCGTCCGAGCGGCTGCGCTCGGCGGCCACCTCGGCGCGCGCGGCATCGGCCCGGCGCAGCGCGTCGGTGTAGAGCCGCCAGAACAGCCCGCCCGCCCCGACCAGCAGCAGGACGAGCACGGCGACGATCGTGCCGAGCACGGCGGTCACGGCAACACCTCCTTCGTACAGCAGTGATCCCTACCGTATTGCCCCGACAGAACCAGACTCGAACGGGCGTTCGACCGGCGAGCCTCCCCCGATCGGGGGCAAGATCGGCCTACCGTGGCCCGCCATGCGGGTCCTGCACACCTCCGACTGGCACGTGGGACGCACGTTCCACGGCCGCGACCTGCTCGCGGAGCAGGAATCGGTGCTCGGCGGCCTCGCCGATCTCGTCGACACCGAGCGCGTGGACGTCGTAGTGGTCTCCGGTGACCTCTATGACCGTGCGGTGCCCTCAGCCGAGGCGGTCGATGCGTGCGCCCGCGTGCTGCACCGGATCGCGGCGGCGGGTGCGCGGATCATCATCACCCCGGGCAATCACGACTCGGCCCCCCGCCTCGGCGCGTTCGCGGCGTTCGCGAAGGCAGGCGGCCTGCACCTGCGCACCGCGATCGCGGATCTGCACGAGCCGGTGCTCCTAGAGGACTCGCACGGGCCTGTTGCCTTCTACGGCATCCCTTACCTGGAACCAGAGCTCGCTCGCCACGCCCTAGGAGACCCCGAGCTACGCGGTCACGCTGCCGTGCTCGGTGAGGCTATGCGCCGGATCAAGGCCGACTTGGCCGTGCGCGGGACTAGGTCCGTCGTTCTCGCGCACGCCTTCGTGATCGGCGGTGAGGCTAGCGACTCCGAGCGCACCATCGCTGTCGGTGGCGTCCCCCACGTACCGGGCGCTCTATTCGACGGGATCGACTACGCCGCGCTCGGCCACCTCCACGGCCCGCAGACCATCGCCGAGCACTTGCGCTACTCGGGAAGCCCTATGGCGTACTCGTTCTCCGAGGCGAACCACCACAAGTCCGTGTGGCTCGTTGAGTTCGACGCCAACGGTTTGGCCGGGGTCGAGCGCCGCGAACTGCCCGTGCCGCGCGCTTTGGGGCGTCTGCGCGGACAGATCCAAGACCTGCTGACCGACCCCGCGCACGAGTTCGAGGTCGAGAAGTTCCTGACGGTAGAGCTGACCGACCAGGTCCGTCCTCTAGACGCCATGCGCCGGTTGCGGGAACGGTTCCCCCACGCGCTGCACCTGGACTGGCAACCGGAGGGCGGCAAGCCGCGTGTCCGCCGGTACACCGAGACGGTGAAGGGGCGCACGGACGAGGAAGTCGCTTGTTGCTTCGTTGAGGACACCCGCAACAGCCCGCCGAACGACTCCGAGCGCGCGCTACTGCGGGAGGCTCTTGCTGCCGTCGCTGGTAAGGAGCGCGAGTGAGGCTGCACTTCCTGGAGTTGACCGGGTTCGGGCCGTTCGTGGGGACCGAGAAGGTCGACTTCGACGCTCTAGGCGCCGACGGCCTGTTCCTCCTGCACGGCGATACTGGCGCCGGTAAGACGACCCTGCTCGACGCGGTCGCCTTCGCGCTCTTCGGTGCTGTGCCAGGCGCTCGCGCGGAGGCTAAGCGTCTGCGTTGCGACTATGCCGACCCGGACACACACACCGAGGTGACGCTGGAGCTGACCGTCCAGCACCACCGGCTCCGCATCACCCGCAGCCCGGAGTACGAGCGCCCTAAGAGGCGCGGCGGCGGCACGACCAAGCAGCAGGCCAAGGCGTCGCTGACCTGGGTTGGCGCCGCCCCGTCCGGACACCGGCCCGAGGGCGTGACCCGCATCGACGAGGTCGCCCGCGTGGTCGAGCGGCTGCTCGGGATGACGAAGGAGCAGTTCTTCCAGGTCGTGCTGCTGCCGCAGGGCGAGTTCGCGAGGTTCCTCCGGTCCTCCACCGAGGAGCGCGAGAAGCTGCTGGAGAAGCTGTTCGGCACCGAGCACTTCGAGCGGGTCGAGCAGTGGTTCCGCGACCAGCGCCGGGAACTCGGCCGCGAACGTGACGAGCGCCAGGCGGCGTCGACCGTGCTGCTGGCCCGGTTCGCCCAGGCCGCGGGCATCGAGCCGCCCGAGCGGTCCGACCTGCCGTGGCTCGACGGGATCCTGACTGACGCCGAGCAAGCCGCCGAGAAGGCCGCTGAGGCCGCCGCTGCGACCGCGAAGCGCCGGGTCCGGGCAGAGGACGCGTTGCTCGACGGTCGGGACCTCCAGGGGCGCGTGAAGCGTGTGCACCGGGCCGTCAACGGGCTCGCCGAGCTGGCGCACCAGGCCGCTGAGCGGATCGCGTGGCGGGATGAACTGGCGGCCGCCGAGCGCGCGGTCCCGGTCGTCACGGCTACCGAGCAGCTGATGACCCTCGAGCGGCGCGCCGATGACGCGGACGCCGTGGTGACTGACTGCGCCGAGAAGGTGGCCGCGCGGGGCGTTGAAGAGGCCGACGCCGCGCTACCGACCTTGCGCGAGGCGGTAGGCAAGCTCCGGGAAGAGGCCGGCGGACTGGCGAAGCTGGTCGCCGAGGCCGAACACCAGCGCGCTGACAAGCGGCGGCTGAGTGCGCTCGTGGAGCGCGAAGAGGCGATCCGTGCTGACCTAGTGCAGATCGAGCGTCGGCTGACGTCTTATCCCGATCAGCTCGTAAAGGCCCGCGAGGCTCTTACCGCCGCGACGACCGCGCGCGCTGAGTTGGTCGGCCTACGTGCTCGGCGCTCGGAGATCGATGCCGCTCTAGGGAACCAGAAGGCGTTGCCAGCTGCGCGGAAGGCTGTCGTAGGCGCTGAAGACGCCGCGCGGGCAGCGACCGACAAGCACCAAGCCGCGCGTGAGGAAGTCCAGCGCCTCCGGCAACTCCGACTCGACGGCATGGCCGCAGAGCTAGCCGCAGGACTGTCCGACGGCGACCCTTGCCCTGTCTGCGGCGGTCACGAACATCCGCACCCAGCGTCGACTCCGACCGGTGCCGCTACCGCAGCTGACGAGCAGAGGGCGCAAACGGCTGAGGTAGCGGCACTGCGAGTTCGCGAGCAGGCAGGCATTGCCCTCACTCGGGCCCGTTCAGCCGTCGACACTCTCTTGGAGCGGCTGACCCCCTGGGAGGGCCAGGACATCGCCGCCGCCTACGCCGAAGCTGACAAGGCGTTCGTTGCCTCTAACGAACTCGCTTCGCGCTACCCGACGCTAGAGCGCACGCTCCGGAACGTAGAGCGCGATCACGAGGCTCTGCGCAATGAACACGCCAAGCAAGAGGTTGAGGCTGGCAGGCTCTCCGCAGAGGGCGTTGAGCTGAAGTCGGCCATCCTCCGCCGCGAGTCCATCGTGGACGAAGCACGCGGCGAGCACACCTCGGTCGTAGAGCGCCGCCAGCACGTCCTAGACACGGTCACCGCCATCGACACCCTCATCGAAGCCCACGCGAAGGCACTAACCGCACACGACCGCGTCCGCGAGCAGCGCGACGCTCTCGCAGACCAGGTCTCCGTTGCCGGCTTCCTTGAGCTTGCGGAGGCTCTTGCCGCCGCTCGCACTGAGCCGATCATCGACAAGCTCCGCAGCAGGCTCGTTGAGGCTACCGAGGCTGAGCAGCAGCACCGGGCTACCTTGTCCGACCCTGACCTGTTTGGCATTGAGGCAGACCTAGACGTCGACTTGGCACCTCTGTTGGAAGCCGCCACGGCAGCGCGTGAGTCCGCGGAGAACGCTGTTGCTGTGGCCCGCGAGACCTCAATGCGGCTAGAGCAACTCGCTGGGTTGGGGGCGTTGCTGCAGAAGGCTTGGGCTGAGCTAGCGCCCATAGAGGCTGAGTTCGCTGAGTTGGACGCGCTGACTGACGTAGTGAACGGTCGGGGGCAGAACAGCACGAAGATGTCGCTGCGGTCTTACGTGCTTGCTGCGCGCCTTGAGGAAGTTGCCACTGCTGCGAGCCAGCGGTTGCGCAAGATGACGCAGGGGCGGTACTCGTTCGAGCACTCTGACCAGGCTGGGGCTCGGGGGACCCGGGGTGGGCTTGGGTTGGACGTGCTGGATGACTACTCGGGTATGACGCGGCCTGCGAAGACCCTGTCCGGTGGGGAGTCGTTTGTGGCTTCCCTGGCGCTTGCGTTGGGGCTGGCGGATGTGGTCGCGGCGGAGAGCGGCGGGGGTGCGTTGCTGGACACCCTGTTCGTGGATGAGGGGTTCGGGACGTTGGACGCTGGGACACTGGACGAGGTCATGGCGATCTTGGACGAGTTGCGGGATGGGGGGCGGGTGGTGGGGATCGTGTCGCATGTGGACGAGCTGCGGCAGCGGATTCCTACTCGGGTGAAGGTTTTGAAGGGGAGGGGTGGGTCGACGCTGCGGCTGTCGGTGTGAGGGTGGCTGTGGCTGAGTAGGCGTTGAGCTGGGGAAGTCCGGGTCTCGTGCCTTCGCTTCGCTGCGGGAAACGCCTCGCCTGCGGCATCGAACTGACGCGAGAATGTGAAGAGCTCGATGGGGCGAACTTGTTTTGCGCGGGGCCCCTACGACACCCGTGGCAGGACCGCAAAGCAGGGGCCGAAAAGCATGGCCCTGTCCGCTACCGACGCTACAGGTACCGTCCCCCCACACAAAACAAGTCCGCCCCATCGAGCAGTTGGCACCAGCGCCTTCGTGGAGCGGTGGGTGGCCAACGTCGTCGGCGGGTGCTTGGGGGGCCGACGTTGTCGGCGGGCGTCCCGGGCAAGGCGGTCGGAGGCCTAGCCAGTCGTACCTGGTGGGTTGGGACTGAGTGTGGGGGCTTGGTGGGGGCGTGGGGTGGTCAGGCTGTCCGGGCTTGGGGTGGGGCGCGGGTGGGCAGCGTGATTCGAGGAAGGGTGGGGGAGGGGTTAGACGGTGGGGCCTGCGGCGCGGAGGAGGTGCATGGCGGCGTAGGAGCGCCAGGGGCGCCAGCGGCGGCCGTGTTCGGTGAGGGCTTCGATGCTAGAGGGCAGGCCGAGGGCGCGGGCGCCGTTGCGTAGGGCTAGGTCTTGGGGGAGTAGGACATCTGGGTCGCCTAGGAGGCGCATTACTACGTAGCTGGCGGTCCAGGGGCCGATCCCGGGGTAGGACTGGAGGCGGCTGCGTAATGCCTCTCCGTCGACGCCGACGTGGAGTTCTATGTCGCCGGAGGCGATGGCGGCGCAGATGGTTCGGATGGTCTCTACGCGGCGGGCGGGGCCGGTGAGGATTTCGGAGGCGCGTTCGGCGACAGCCGCTGCTGATGGGAACAGGGTCGTCAATTCGCCCTGTGGGGCTAAGAGTTGCTCCCCTACAGCCTCCGTCAGTCGACGCGCGGCGGTTCGGGCGGCGGCGACGCTTACCTGCTGTCCCAGCAAGGCCCGTACGACCGTCTCGGTGCCGTCTACGCTGCCTGGCACGCGGATCCCGGGTATCCCCGCGACAGATACCGCCAACGCCGGGTCGGTGACTAGGACCCCGTCTACGGCCGCGGGGTCGGCGTCCAGGTCGAACAGTCGGCGCAAGCGGGAGACCGCTGTGCTCAGGTCGCGTAGGTCTGCCAGACGCAGTGTGCATTCGACGTGGGTGCCTGCCGGGCGCATGTGCGCGGTCGCTGAACCGTGGGGCAGGCGAAGGGTTCTCGCGTATCGGCCGGGGCGGGCGGATTCGACGCCGGGGATGGCTCTGGCCGACAGGAATGCCAGGATCCCGGCCGCGTCGAACGGGGTTCGGACCGGCAGCCGCAGTCGGACCCGTCCCGCGCCCGCGTGCTGCCTGCCCCGTCCCGCGCGCTGGGCGGCGACCCGCAGTTCGGACGGTGTTGTCGCGAACACCGAACGGATCGTGTCGTTGAACTGGCGCACGCTGGCGAAACCGGACGCGATGGCCACGTCCGACACCGACATCGTGGTGGTCTCGATCAGCAGCCGGGCCGTGTGGGCGCGGTGGGCCCTGGCCAAAGCCAGTGGTCCCGCGCCGAGTTCGGCGGTCAGCACCCGGGTCAGGTGCCGCTCCGAATAGCCCACCCGGCGCGCGAGACCTGGGACGCCTTCGCGTTCCACGACTCCGTCGACGATGAGCCGCATCGCGCGTCCGGCCAGGTCACCCCGGGTGTCCCACTCCGGGGAGCCGGGCACGATGTCGGGCAGGCAGCGCCTACAGGACCGGTATCCGGCCTGCTGCGCGGCGGCCGCGGTCGCGAAGAACTCCGCGTTGCGCCTGCGGGGCGCGATGGTTGGGCACGATGGTCGGCAGTAGAGCCCGGTCGGGCGCACGGCCAGGAAGAACTGACCGTCGAAGCGCGCGTCGCGGGAGACGACCGCGCGGTATCCCAACTCCGGGTCGATCAACACCCGACCATGCTGCCGGCGTGCAAGCGCAAGGGCTGGCAGGAAAGAGACATCTGCATCCGTACGGCCCACAAAACAAGTGGGACCCGCCGCGAACGGCGGGTCCCACTCGGCTTACCGCTGGGAATCAGGCTCGGTTACGACACCGATTGGACCACGACGTCACCCGTGCCGATGAGCACGTTCGCGTCGTTGCGGACCTCCACGTTGCCCAGGAGCACGCGGCCAGCGGCCGGGGCCTGGTTCGCGGTCACGGAGCCGGAGACCGTCCACTGGGCACCGGCGGCGCGGGTCGCGTTGGCGTCGGTCACCGCGACGGTGCCGAACGCCGGGTTCGCGAAGACGTCCAGGTAGTCGTAGGTCGTGGTGCCCGCGGGCACCGCGTAACCCTGCACCAGGACGATCCAGGTGCCCGCCGCCGGGTTGGCGATGGTCACCTCTTCCTCCGAGTCACCGTCGGCCTGCTGGCCCGCGAGGACGCAGCTGCCCGAGGTGCAGTTGTAGACCGCGAGGTCCAGGTCCGCACCCACGTCGGAGGTCTTGCCGATCTTGGCCCGCAGCGAGGTCGAGCCTGCCGGGACCACCACGGGGTACTGCTGGTTCTGCCCGTCGGTGATGCTCAGCTGACCCAGCTTCGCGCTGCCCAGCGCGGTGCCGTTCGCCTTGCCGGTGAACGCGCCGAACAGGTTCTTCAGCGTGTAGCTGCGCACAACCGGGGTCCCCTTGGTCGCCGAGGCGATCGTGTCGGGGTTCGGGGTGACCGACGCGCCGAGGACCGAGGTGGTCAGCGTGAACGGCGCGAACGCGGTGTCCGAGGTGCGCCGGGCCTCGACCACGACCTCCCAGACACCGGCCTGCGGGTTGGTCACCGTGCGGCTGGTGGGGCTACCCGCGTCACAGCCCGCGACCGGCGGGTTGTAGCAGTTGGTCGAGGAGTTGGCCTCGATGCCCACGCCGTACGGGTGGAAGCGCAGGAAGCGCAGCTGGCCCGCACCGGCACCGGTGCCGCCGCCCTGCAGGTCGACCTTGAACGCCGGGGTGTTGGCGGGGACGCGGTAGTAGAACTTCGCGACCTCGTTGCGACCCAGCTGGCCGCCCTTGCGCACGGAGTAGCCGTTGGCCGAGGTGAAGTCCTCGGCCGCGATCACGGTGTTCAGCGTCTGCGCCTCGATGCCCGAGGTGAGCGGGCTGTCCAGGTTCAGGATCGCCGAGTGGATGCCCGCCGAGCGCGGGTTGATCGTCACGGTGAACTTGACGTCGGCGTTCTTCGGCAGCGTGACGACCGGCAGCGAGCTGAAGGTGCCGTCGTTGCCGACCCACTTGACCTGGTAGGTCACCGGGTAGTCCGAACCGGTGGTGCGCTTGAAGGTGTAGGTCCGGGTGTAGCGGTCACCGGTCTTGACGCCCTCGCGGTCGTAGATGCCCGTGCCGATGCCCGGGGTCTTGAGCAGCGGGGACAGGGCGGTGTTGACCGGGACCTTGGCCGAGATGTCGGTCTGCTTGGGGTTGTCCTTGAGCAGGTTCCAGGCCTTCTTGGTGTCGATCAGGCCGTTGCCCTGCTCGTAGGCGCCCAGGCCGTCGACGAAGCGGGCCGTCGAGCGGAACGCGGTGCGGATCTGCGCGGCGGTGTGCGAGACGTTCTTCGCCTTCGCGGCGCTCACCAGCAGCGCGGCGGCACCGGCTGCCTGCGGCGAGGCCATCGAGGTGCCGTTGAACTGCGCGTAGCCGGGGGGCAGGGTGTAGGTGCCGGGGACCGGCTGGCCCGCCTGCCAGGTCGGCACGGTGGAGATCGCCGAGCCGGGCGCGATGATGTCGGGCTTGAAGCCGCCGTCCTCGCGCGGACCGCGGGAGGAGAAGCCGTGCAGGCTCTCCGCGCGACCCAGGTCCGAGCCGTAGTTGCTCTTCCAGGTCTCCTTGGTGATGTAGGAGCCCACGGAGAGGACCTTGGTGGCCACCGACGGGTCGCCCACGGTGTTCACGCCCGCGCCGGAGTTGCCAGCGGAGATGAACATCTGGACGTTGTAGGTGTCGATGAGCCGGTCGTAGAGCTCGGCGCGCGCGTTGTTGGCGTCGTTGAGGGCGGGCAGGCCGCCGATCGACATGTTGATCACGTCGGCACCGGCGTCGCGGGCGGAGTAGATCATGCCCTCGAGCAGCGCGTGGTTGGTGCAGCCGGTGACGAACAGGCAGACCCGGACGGAGACGAGCTTCGCGCCGGGGGCCGCGCCGTTGACGGTGCCGCCGAAGAGGCGGTTACCGGCGACGATGCCCGCGACGTGCGAGCCGTGCGCGCCGGAGACGATGCCGATGTTGACCACGTTGTTGGCCACGTCGGTCTGCACGACGAACGGCATGGACTCCTTGACCGGGGTGGCCGGGTTGTCCTTGCCGAAGGTGCCGATGTCGTACTTGACCTTGTAGTCGGTCAGGGCCTGGTCGTCACCGAAGTTCTTGTTCTGGTTGGTGTCCACCCAGACGGTCCCGGTGGCCGGGTTCCACAGCACGCCGAACAGGCCGTTGCTGCCCGCGGGGTTGCCGTCGCGGTTGACGTCCGAGCCGACCTCGCCGCCGAGGCGGGCGTCGCGCTCGTTGAACACGCCGTAGCGCAGCGCGCCCGACTCGTTGGGCAGGCCGTTCTCCGGGCCGGTGGTCGGCGTGGACATCTGGATCCACGTCGGGTCGTCGTCGTTGTTGACGCCGTCGGTGAAGGTCGGGTCGGTGTAGGTGACCCAGTCGGTGACCTTGCGCTCGCCGGTGCTGGTCTTGTTCAGCGCCGGGTGGTCGAGGTCGATGCCGCTGTCGACGATGGCGACGGTGGTGCCGCGGCCGTCCCAGGTGGGGTGCTCGTTGACGAACTGCGCCGCGTTGATGTCGCCGATCGGCATGTACGGGTTGACCCGCGGGGTGCTCGGACCGGGGGCGGGCTGCGGGGTCGGGTCGACCTGGCCGGTGGGGCGCGGGTCGTCGAGCGCGATGTTCTCGTCCAGGTCGAGCGCCTGCACGCCGGGCAGCTTGGCCAGCTTGGTGACCTTGTCCACCGCGACCTCGGCGCGGACGTAGCCGATCTCGTCCTCGCGGTACTCGACCTTGGCGCCAGCCTTGGTGAGCTCGTCGACGTGCCGGGCGGCGTCGCCGTCCTTCGTCGCGATGAGGACCTTGACGGTCTTCTCACCGGCCTGCTGCGCCTTCGCCAGCAGTTCTTGGTCGTGCTTGCCGATGCCGGGGCCCTCTTCGGTGGGGACCTGGGCGGGCGCCGCGTTGGCAGTGGGGATCGTCGTCAGCACAGCGCCTGCCACCGCGGTGGTGAACGCCATCCCGAGTGCGATCCGGCCACGCCGTCGCCTGGGGGGTTGAATCATCCCACTTCCTTCTTCCTCAGCGGGTGAGCTGGGCGCGCCCCTTGACCTCCGGTCGGTGGACGAGCGCGGGGGCGCTCACGGAGTGTTCTTCGCGACCGTCTCGGTGACTAGCGTCCATTTGGGCTAATCCGGTCGAGTGGGTCTAGACGTTTTGGCACGCAGTGTGCTCGCATCGTCGCAAGTGGCCAGCTCGTTACCAGGCGAACGGGGGCTTTGCTGCGTATGAAGAGCCCCGGACATACATCGTTTAGTAGTCAAATCTGTGAACGGTGTTGGTAACTATTTCGCACACGACCGGGCGGTCGGGCATCCTCCGGGGCGGTCCGTAGACTCAGCAACCGTGAGTTTGACCCTCGGGATCGTCGGCCTGCCCAACGTGGGCAAGTCCACCCTGTTCAACGCCCTGACCAACAACGACGTGCTCGCCGCGAACTACCCGTTCGCCACCATCGAGCCCAACGTCGGCATCGTCGCGCTGCCCGACCCCCGGCTCGACCGGCTGGCCGAGGTGTTCAGCAGCGAGCGGATCGTGCCCGCCGTGGTGTCGTTCGTGGACATCGCGGGCATCGTGAAGGGCGCCTCGGAGGGTGCGGGGCTGGGCAACAAGTTCCTCGCCAACATCCGCGAGGCCAACGCCATCTGCCAGGTCATCCGGGTGTTCGACGACCCCGACGTGGTGCACGTCGACGGCGCGGTCGACCCGCTGGCCGACATCGAGACGATCAACACCGAGCTGATCCTCGCCGACATGCAGACCCTGGAGAAGGCGCTGCCGAGGCTGGAGAAGGAGGCCCGCACCCGCAAGGAGGCGCGCCCCCTGCTCGAGGCCGCGCTCGCCGCCAGGGACATCCTGGACAGTGGCCGCACCCTGTTCTCGGCCGGTGTGGACACCGCCCTGCTGCGCGAGCTGTCGCTGCTCACCACCAAGCCGTTCCTCTACGTCTTCAACGCCGACGAGGCCGTGCTGACCGACGAGTCCCGCCGCGCCGAACTGGCCGGGCTCGTCGCCCCCGCCGACGCGGTCTTCCTCGACGCCAAGGTCGAGGCCGAACTCCTCGAACTCGACGACGAGTCCCGCCGCGAACTCCTCGAGTCCGTCGGCCAGACCGAACCCGGCCTCAACGCCCTCGCCCGCGCCGGTTTCCACACCCTCGGCCTGCAGACCTACCTCACCGCAGGCCCCAAGGAAGCCCGAGCCTGGACCATCCCCCAAGGCGCCACCGCCCCCCAAGCCGCGGGCGTCATCCACACCGACTTCGAACGCGGCTTCATCAAAGCCGAAGTGGTCTCCTTCACCGACCTCGTCGACGCGGGCTCCATGGCCGCCGCCAAGTCCGCGGGCAAAGTCCGCATCGAAGGCAAGGACTACACAATGTCCGACGGCGACGTAGTCGAGTTCAGGTTTAACGTCTAGGCGGAATCAGGTTCGGACTGAACTCCTCCAGTGAGCCGATCACGGTGTCCGCGCCCCGTAGCGCGGCGGCGTCGAACTTGCCGGTGGTGACCCCGATGACCCGCGCGCCGGTGGCGGTTGCCGCCGCTACGTCGCCCGGTGTGTCGCCGATGAGCACGGTGTCGTGGCCGTCGAAGCCGGAGCCGAAC
Source organism: Actinokineospora globicatena (assembly GCF_024171945.1). Taxonomy (GTDB): domain Bacteria; phylum Actinomycetota; class Actinomycetes; order Mycobacteriales; family Pseudonocardiaceae; genus Actinokineospora; species Actinokineospora globicatena. The sequence goes on along the minus strand of NZ_JAMTCR010000002.1, from coordinate 208,112 downwards.
CGCGCTGCGGCCCGCTCCCGTGCTACGGCGACCAATGCGGCGCGTTCCTCATGGTCCGCACCGTAAGCGCCTGAGCTGAGGTCCAGGTACTTCGCCAGGTCGAACACTTCGAGCTTCACTCTGGCGGCTTCTGGCAGGTTGCCGGTCAGTACTGTTTGGAAGACCGCCGGGTCGCCTCCGAGCGCTTGAAGCGCTTCCCGTGCGCCTGGTAGTGCTCGCCCGGTGTCGGCCAGTTCGTCGCGCCCATGCTCGTATTGGCGCACTAGTGCGGTGGCAACTTCCGCCACCCGGTCTTCATTCGGCTCGATGCCGTTGACGTTCAGGCTTTCCCTGATGATGTCGAGTTCGGTGCGACCGGAGATGTTCGCCCGGTTGGCGAGCGGACGACCGGTCGCGGCCTGGAACGCCTGCTCGAAGAACCGGCGTCCCGCTCCACGGGTCTCGATCAACGTGTGGTCGACGTCCCAGAGCACCAGGTAGCGCGGTGTGGATGAGGCGGAACCGGTACCCGACATGCCCGGGATTCTGCCACCGTGTACCCACGGCTACGTGGTGTGCGGGGGTTGTGGTGGATGACGAACTGGCGCACGAGGTCGGCAACCGGGTGCGGCAGATCCGCCTGGCCAACCGGCAGACGCGTGAGGTTGTCGCTGGTCTGAGCGGCATCACCGCTGACTACCTGTACCAGGTCGAGCGTGGTCGGAAGCTCCCCACGCTCCCGGTCCTGCTCGCTCTTGCCCGGTCACTGCGTCGACCAGCCAGTGATCTGCTGCCGCCTGCCACGGTCCGACCAGCGCGGAGGTTGGTAGCTCGGCCGGGCTCCACAGAGATCCACCGGGCGCTCACGGTGCCGATCACCAGGCCCGCTGAACCCGTCAACGGGCTGGAGATCGGCAGGCGAATCCGAGAAGCCTGGCGTACGTGGCAACGGTCGCCCAGCAGGTACACCGACTTGACCGGGGTCCTGCCCGGTCTCATCGCCGATGCCGAACACGTCCTACGAGAGCAGCCCGGGAACCGCTCCAACGCGTGTGCCGTCGAGTTGTACGGCCTGGTGCGCACGGTCTCGAAGCGGATCGGTCGCCTGGACTCCGCACTGCTGGCCGCGGACCGGGCGGTACGGGCGTCAGAGAACGCCGGGAGCCCCACGCTGAGGGCTGCGGCGGCGTGGAACATGGCGCACGTCCTGCTCGCGGACAAGCAGGCTGACGGCGCCGAAACCGTGGTCGCCCACGCCATCGCGGCGATACGCGAGAGCGACCAGGCAGCGACCCTGGATGGGCTCGCGATTCAAGGTGCGCTGTTGTCTGTCGGGTCGGTGGTACAGGCGCGCGCTGGAAACCCCTGGCTCGCGCGCGAGCAGTTGAGCGAGGCCGCGAAGATCGCGTCCGTTACCGGCGAGCGAAACACCGCGTGGACCGCTTTCGGCCCGACCAGCGTCGCCATGCACGTGGTCAGCCTTGAACTCGAGAGCGGCGAGGTAGCGCAAGCGTTGCGACTGGCTGAAACCGTTGATCCCCCGGGCGGCATGTCGATTGAGCGGAGGGTCGCGTTTCTCCTCGATCAAGCCCGGGGCTACGTGCAGCGGAGGGACTACCACGGTGCCCTGGTCGCGGTGCAGACCGCGAACGGCACCGCACCGGAAGACGTGCTGCACCGCCCGGCAGCGCACGCGGTCGTGCACGCGATCGTGCGACAGGGCCGCGCCAACGCCGCCCGTCAAGGAGCTGCGCTCGCCGAGCAGCTCGGCATCCCGGTCTGACGGACAACTCGGTCTGAGAGACCGGAATACCGACCGGTAGCGGCCTTAGGTTCAGGGTATGACCGACTACCGGAGGTTGGCCAAGACCTGGCTGACTCCCAGCCCGAACACGATGATCTTGCAGCCGACCACCTTCTGCCCGATGGACTGCGGGTATTGCTATCTGCCGAACCGCCACCGCAAGAAAGACCTGTCGGTCGACACCGTGGAGGCAATCGTCCGCGGCATGGCCGACGACTGGTTCACGGACAAGCCGGTCGAGATCGTGTGGCACGGTGGGGAGCCGCTGGCGGTCGGTGTCGACAAGTTCGAGGAGTTGCTACAGCCGTTCGAGCCGTTGCGGGCGGCTGGCAAAGTCGTCCAGCGAGTCCAGACCGGCGCGATACTCATCAACGACGCGTGGTGCGACCTGTTCAGGCGCTACGAGATCGACGTCGGCGTCAGCATCGACGGCCCGGAACACACGAACCACAACCGCGTCGATCGCGGTGGGCGGCCTGTGTTCTCCCGGATCATCAGGGGCATTGAGAAGCTGAAAGAACACGGCCTGCCGTTCACCACGCTCGCGGTCGTCACGATCGAGGGAACGACCCGGGCGGTGGAGACCCTGGACTTCTTCGCTGATCTCGGCTGCCACTGGGTCGGGCTCAACGTCGAGGCGAAGGAAGCGGCCAACGTCAGCGGCACCACACCGGAGATCGACCAAGCCCAGCGCTTCTGGCGAGATGCGTTCGAGTGGACTGCGGAGCACCCGGATATGACGATCCGGGAAGTCGACAACATGGCCAAGTTCCTGTCCTACGACACCGAGATTCGCAAGGCTGACGGCCGACACGACTTGATCCCGACGATCAGTTGGAACGGCGACGTCGTGCTGCTGTCGCCGGAACTGCTCGGTGTTCACGACAAGCGGTACAACGACTTCATCGTGGGCAATGTCGTCGACACGCCGTTGTCAACGCTGCTGGAAGACGTGACGCGGGTCCCGTACGTGCGGGAGTTCCTTGACGGGCTGGACGCCTGCAAGCAGTCCTGCCAGTTCTGGGACTACTGCCAGGGTGCTCACGCCGGAAACCGGTACTTCGAGCACCAGACCTTCACCGCCACAGAAACGAGCCACTGCCAGGTGGCTTTCCAAGCGCCTGCCCTGGCGCTTGCCGAGTTACTACGGGAGGACACCCCATGACCGTTCTTGACGAACTCCTGCGCAGGCCCAAGCCGCCCGCGCTCGCACGGCTGATCGCCCGGCACCAGGTGCCGGGAAGCGCCACCGGAACGCGGATGACAGAGTGGGGCCGACGGGGCCAGAGCCACTACAAGGACGGGCAGTTCACCAAGAACTAGCCTGCGGAAGGTGATCGGTGTTGACCGACGAAGAAGTAGAGCTGGCCGTGGAGGAACGCCGGTTGTGGCTGGCCGGACAACTCCAGGCCGCGGCTCGACTGGTCGGCGTCGAACCCTCGAACGGTGACGTGGTGAACACCTACGACATGCGTTCGGCGGGAACGGTGGCCCGCGACGGAGACACCGACGTGTGGCTGCGTGTCGTGCTGGAGGATCCGGACTACCTGCCCGCCTGCCGGTGGGACGGCAACGTGGAGGCGAACGCCATCAGAGGCGTTCCCAAGCCACATGTCCTGCGCTGGCAGGACTGGCAGAACCGGGACGACTACCTCAACGGCCGCCGTCTCCGAGCTGAGGTCATGACCCTGGCCAGTGGTTCCACCATCGCTGCGGACGGGGTGCTCTTCGCTGAACCGGTCCTGCCGGACCAGTGGTGGTCCGACCTGCGGACCGGGCTCATGGCCTTGGCCGCGCACCCTGCGCCGCAGGGCGATCCAGTCGACTCGATCGGCTTCGCGGTGCGCGGGGTCGAGCGGGAGTTCGATCACCGACTCGACCTCGACCAGTTCGACGACCTGACGTGGACGACCGCTCACGCGGACCTGCACTGGGGCAACCTGACCGGCCCCGACCTCACCTTCCTCGACTGGGAATCCTGGCGCCGGGCCCCAGCGGGCTACGACGCCGCCACGCTGTACTGCAACAGCCTGCTCGTGCCGGCCATCGCGGACCGTGTGCACGACACGTTCGCTGACGTGCTCGACACCAGTACCGGCCAGTTCGCACTGCTCTCGGTAGCCGTGCGGTACCTGGCCAACTACGGCAGCGGCAGCGACGTCGACGCGTTGCAGACTTCGCTACGCGAGATCGGCGAAGCTGCGCTGAGCAGGATCTAGGACTTCCGCAACGAGGACGGGCCACCGACGTAGGGGCTGAGGACACTCCCCAGCAATCCCAACGCCGAACTCAGGAGGGCACCGCTGATGAGGTATTGAGTTACGACTACCAGGGTGGCGAAACGCTGATTCCCGCACGTAGCGTGATCTCGTACCGGGCGGTAGTGCGCGCGGTGGATGAATTCGTTGAAGGTGGGGATCGTCCTGTGTCGGTGGGGTGGAAGACGCGGTCTGGTGCTTGATGGGGGCCGAGTCGTGGCGGGGGTTCGGGAGGTAAGATGTCCGGTGAGGGGCGTATTGGACACGGGGTGCGTGGGTGAAGGATTTTCTCGACGATGTGGCCGGGTCGACCAGTATTACTGATCGGCACTTTGTTCGGCATGTGGAGCGGGCGATCGCTGAGTTGGGTGGGGTGGTCGCGTGGCACAGCGGGCATTGGATCGGGGAGTTGTGCCGGGGGGCGGCGCGGGGGTTGATCATTGGGTACTCGTTCCCGTTGAACAACGTTGCGTCGGCTAAGGCTGCGGATGACAAGGTTGCGACGACGGTGTTGTTGCGGGCCGCGAAGATCGGGTGTGTCGAGCACCGGTTGGTGCGGCCGGGGTGGACCGGGTCGCCCGCGGTGAACTGGGATCGGGAGTTGCCGGTCGTGGTGAAGCCCAATGTGGAGTCCGGGGGGCGCGGCGTGTTGTTGGCGCACACCACCTCCGAGCTCGACGCGGCGGTGCGGGAGTTGAGCCAGCGGTACCGGGCGTTGGCGTGGTCGCCGTTCCTCGAGGTCGACGACGAGTACCGCACGGTGTTCCTCGACGGCGAGCTGCTGCTGGCCTTCCGCAAGGTGCGCACCGACACCGGCGAGTGGCGGCACAACCTGCACCTCGGCGCCACCCCCGAGGTCTGCGTCGATCCCTCCACTGTGGACAAGTTGACCCAGGTCGGCGGCGACGCGATGGCCGCGCTCGGGCTCCGGTTCGCCACCGTGGACGTCGTGGTGGTCGACGGTGAGCACCTGGTCATGGAGGTCAACAGCGGGGTGTCGCTCGAGCGGTTCAGCAGGCACAGCCGCGAGTACTCGGCGCTCGCCGGTGACGTCTACGCCAGGGCGGTCGCGGCCAGCGTCAACTAGCGGCCGACCCTAACTAGCGGCAGCGTCAACTGAAGGTTGACGATCGGTATAACGTCAACCTAGAGTTGACGACATGAACGCACCCCGGCTCGACGACCTGATCGCCGCCATCGAGGCCCGCGCCGACGACCCGCTCGAGCGGCTCAGCGAGGCCGCGCTGCTCGGCCGCCACCTCGACGAGGTGACCGACCACCTGATCGGCCACTTCGTCGACCGCGCCCGCCGCTCCGGCGCGTCGTGGACCACCATCGGCGACAGCCTCGGCGTCACCAAGCAGGCCGCGCAGAAGCGGTTCGTGCCCAACGAACCCGCGACCGGCGAGGCCGACATCCGGATCTTCGCCCGCTACACCGACGGCGCCCGCCAGGTCGTCATCCGCTCCCAGGAGCAGGCTCGCGCCACCGCTCTGCCCGAGATCCAGCCCGGTCACCTGCTCCTGGCTCTCCTGCAGGACCCCGATGTCGCTGCGCTCGTCCCGGACCTGGCCGCCGTCGAGTCCACCACCAAGTCCCACCTCGGCACCGGCGAGTCACCCACCGAAGGCCCCATCCCGTTCTCCGCCGCCGCCAAGAAGGCCCTGGAACTGGGCCACCGCGAGGCTCTGCGGCTCGGCGGCGAGAAGATCTGGCCGGAGCACCTGCTCCTCGGCGTGCTCACCGACTCCGTCCACTTCGGTCTCACCCGGGCGGACGTGGAATCAGCTCTCCGCGCTCGCGACTAACGCGATCCGGTGGACTTCAGAACCGATCCGGATCGCGCCGTGGGTGCCATTTCGGGGCAGCAGGGCGATTTCATGCTCGCCCGGTGCCACATCAGCTGCCAGGCCGGCGGGAAGCCACGAACCCGAGCGGTCGAGCTGGATCACGACCGGCAACGGGCCCATGTGATCATCCGTGACCGTCAGCCGCATGGGAGAGGCGGTAAGCGGCAGTACCAAAGTCTCAAGTAGACCGTCGCGGATCAGGTGTGCCGAAACGCCAACGTTGTGCGGGTACTCCGCCAGGGCCGTCGACTCTCTTCGGGCGATCAGCAGTGCACCCCGAGCTGTCTCCGTCGGATCCGCCCACCGCACCGATGTGATCCGCCCGGCCGCCGCACTCCGGACCGCCTCCAGCACTGCAGCCGTCGCGTTGCCCCCGGTCACGACGGCGTGCGGCACCAGCGGGCCGTCGACCCGCGCCAACAACCGACCAACCGCCGCCGCGGCGACCTCGCTCGGCGAGTCGCGCCACCCCGCACTGGTCAGGTCCCCGTGCGCGACATCGATCAGCCGAGTGGTCGGCCCGTCGAGGACGTAGACCGCAGCATCCACAGTGGACGCCCCAACGTCCAGCACCAGCAACGATCCGGCCTGTCGCCCCGGCCTGCTCTGCGCCGCCGCGACGCACTGCAATCCCGGAACCAACCGCGCGGAGGCGAACCCGACCGAGTCGATCAGCACCCGGGACAGCACCCGGCCCGTCCGGCTGCTCGCTGGCGGGATCACCTTGTCCGCACTGAAAACCGCCCAGCGGTCCGGCACCGCCAGCACCACACTCGCCTTCTCCGGCACCACCGGCACCAGGTCTGTGAACAGCGCGCTGAGGAACTCGGCCAACTGGCGCGCGGCCGTCCGAGTGGCGACGTGCTCGGCGATCCCCGTCGCCGACCCGGCTGACAGCGGTGGGCTTGCGCACTCGTGCACCGACCCGGCCGTTGCGATCTTCGTCCGTGCCGTGCCCATGTCGATCCCGACCGCCCGCTCCCGGTTCATCGGGTCTCCTGCTGCGGGAGCCTGGTGAGCGGGAACGGCAGCGCGGTGGCCGCGCCGGTGCGGCCCAACGCGCGGGCGTCGGCGGCGAGCCGGTCGGCGGCCACCCAGTCCGCGCGCAACGGGGTGTGCGGTCTGCTCAGCGCCGACCAGACCGCGGGGATCGGCTCGTCGCCGAACTGGTCCCACACCACGACCCGGTGCACCTCGTCGCGTTCGAGCCTGCGCACCAGGTCGTCCCAGCGGTGTCCGTTGGGGCAACCGTGTTCGGCGGAGTGCGGTGGACGACTTCCCAGCAGCACCAACGTGCGCGCGACCGAACGCCACGGCAGACTCGCCGCCGCCCACAACGCGTCCTCCACCGGCGCCGCGACAGAACCAATCAGCGGGGCGGCATGCAAACCGGCGACAAACCCCCTAGCCGCAACGAGACCGCTGAACTCGTGCACGGTCAGAACCTGCTGCGGAGCACGTCCTTTGTGGTCTGAATACGCCAGCACCGCGACCCGGACCGACGACGGCGCCGGATGCCCACGCTCGATCGAGTCGAACAGCGCCAAGGCCAACTCCTGCCGCTTCGCGAACGCGGCGCCACCAAGTTCGACGGCAACGGCCAGATCGGCTGCACTGTCCCGCCGCCGATACCGCGTCGGGACCTGCTTGACCACGTCTGCCAAGCAGTCGACCTCAACAGCCTCCGTGTCCGGCGACGTGATCTCGACGGTGCCCGGCCCGGTCAGTCGGAATCGGACAGTGTGCTGCTCGTCCGGTGCGAGTTCGACCATGGCGGTGCGGATCAGCGTGCGGTGCCACGGCGGCGTACCCGCCGGACCAGCGACGACCGCGAGCAACAGTGGATCGTCCTGCGGCGGCGCGGCGATCCGCACCACCGCCTCCGGGCTGTCGAGCGCGGTGGCCCCCGCCGGGAACAACGGGTGAACGACCACGCTCGTGCGCCCGTTCGCCGCCACATCCACGAGGATCAGCCCACATCCGTGCCGCTGCGGTACGCCACCGGCCAGCGCCAAGACCAGGTCGTCGTCCACCGCCGGTTCATCGCCGCTGATGAGGTGAGCGCCCGGCACATCGATCCCGGGCCACCCCGCGAGCCGGTTCAGCACCACGGCGTCCTCAGGCCATTCCGGCAACGTGACCACGCTCGTCCCACCCGCCAAGTCGAACCGCGCGCTGTCCTCATCCGCTGAGAGCCCGAGCGAGTGCCAGTCAAGAAACTCCGGTGTGGACACTCGTGGTCGCCCTAGGTCGTCGACTCCAAGTCGCACAAGGGTCACCCCCGCCGGATGGATGTCCACGACCGTGGCGCCCGACAGCAGCGCTGGCGTGATCACCTCGTCGATCGCCTCAACACCCTCGACCGTCAAGGCTTCGACGGCAGCGACCACATCGCCACGCTCTGGACGAGGACCGCGCACAAAGGCCAGCAACCGGTCCAGCCGGTCCGGCTCACCTGCCCCCGGGTACCCCGCGGCCCGCGCCGCCACCGCCAGGTCCCACCTGCGGCAAGCCCGCGCGAACGCCGTGGCGTAGGACTCCGCCCGCGCTGGTGAGGGGACGCCCGCCCACGGCCCCGCCGACAGCACCCACCCGCACTCGGGGCAGTGCGCACCGACCGGGTCGGCGAGCAGGCACACCGGGCACGTCGTCCCCGGACCCATCGCGGTCCCCCCGGTTCTCGAACAGGAAATGGTCGACGACGATTCCCTGACAACGCCAGCACATTCCGGATCACCTACCCAGGTAGTCACCGCACCCCGGGGGATCGTTACAACGTCCGTGCTCATCCACCCCGTGGTATTCGCGAGATCGTCACCCGAACCAGGTATCTCGCTATTTTCGGCCAATCCAAGGTGACCGGGAAATGGATACCGCGATCTGATTTTCACAGCTGTAGACCCCGCAGCGGACTCAAGTGTCCAACAGCGCGGGGACAGAGTGCTGTGGTCCGGCGCGGTCGTGTGGTGAACCCGGTGGACCGGGGCGTCGCGGCGGGCACCTGCTGGTTCGCCACCGCATGAGGGCCCCGACGCGGGCGCGTCGACGACCACCGTGGCCAAAGGCGCCGCGGGGTGGTGGGCGGGGACCTGTCCGTCCCGGTGGCCGACGCTGTCATGGGGGTCGACGTGGTCACCCTGGCGGGTGTGATCGCCCCGCTCCCGCAGGTCAGCGGCCACTCTCTGTCACAGGTGGTCGCTTGGCCCCAGGCCCAGCGCTCCTCGGCACCGCGGGCACGATCCACGGCGGCATCACCTACCAGGTCACCGGCCCGTTCCGGGGGTGACGGCGGGGGAGGCGGCGCTGGTGGGCGCCGCCCCCTCGGTCAGCCGATGGCGGAGACGATGCCGTCGATCTCCGTGGCCAGGCTGGTGTCCAGCGCGGTCACCCCGCCCGCGGAGTGCGTGGAGCAGCGGAAGGTGACCTTGTTCCACCGGATGTCGATGTCCGGGTGGTGGTTGTCGTTCTCGGCGATCTCGGCCACCCGGTTCACCGCCTGGATCGCCTGGGCGAAGTCGGCGAACTGGGCCACCAGGACCAGCCCGCCCTCCACCAGTCGCCACTTGGGCAGCCTGCCCAGGGCCTTGCCGATCTCGGGGTCGCTCAGCAGTTGCGCCATGGTCCCCATCCTGGCCCCAACCGCAGGCGTACGCTCATCTCGCCACGGGAGTCCGGCACGCCGGGCTGAGAGGAGGGCACGCGGCCCTCGACCGTCCACACCTGATCGGGATCATGCCCGCGCAGGGAGGTGCTCGTGGCGCGCTCGCCCGAGGAAGGACTCCCATGCGCAGACGCAGTCTCCTGCTGGCCGCCGCCATGACCATCCCGCTGGTCGCGGGGTGCACCACCAGCACCCAGGACAACGCCGAGCGCACGGTGGTCCTCGTCACGCACGACTCGTTCTCCGTCGAGCAGTCGGTGCTGGACAAGTTCAAGGCCGACACCGGGATCAAGATCGACGTGCGCAAGAGCGGGGACGCGGGCGCGCTGACCGCCCAGCTCGTGCTCACCAAGGCCGCGCCGATCGGGGACGCGGCGTTCGGAGTGGACACCACGTTCGCCGCACGCGCGCTCACGGAGGGTGTCTTCGCCGAGTACAAGCCCGCCGACGCCGACAAGGGTCCGCAGAAGTACGCGGTGGACAACTCGGGCAGGCTCACGGCGGTGGACGTCGGCGACGTGTGCGTCAACGTCGACCTCGGCGCCCTGGCCGGTCGCGAGCTGGCCACCCCGGCGACCTTCGAGGACCTCGCCGACCCGCGCTACAAGGACCTGCTGGTCGTGGAGGACCCGGCGACCAGCTCGCCCGGCCTCGCGTTCCTGATGGCCACCGTGGCGCACTACGGCACCAAGGACTGGGCGAACTACTGGAAGCGCCTCAAGGACAACGGCGTCAAGGTCGTCAGCGGCTGGGAGGAGGCCTACACCCAGGAGTTCTCCGGGTCCTCCGGCAAGGGGCCGCGGCCGCTGGTCGTGTCCTACGCGTCGTCCCCGTCGGCCGAGATCGGTGACGACGGCAAGCCCCGCACCTCCGCGCTGCTCGACACCTGCTTCCGCCAGGTGGAGTACGCCGGTGTGCTCAACGGCGCGAAGAACCCGGACGACGCCCGCAAGGTGGTCGACTTCCTGATCTCCGAGACGTTCCAGAAGCTGGTGCCGGAGGCCATGTACGTCTACCCGGTGCGCGACGGCGTCGAGCTGCCCACGGCCTGGCAGCAGGCCTCGCCCCGGCCGGAGGCGCCGTCGACGCTGCCCGCCGACGACATCCAGGCGAACCGGGAGCGGTGGATCGAGCAGTGGCGCACGGCCGTCCGGGCCTGACCGGCGCGCTGGCCACGGCCGCGCTGCCGCTGGGGTTCCTCGCTGTCTTCTTCCTGTGGCCGGTGGTGGCGATCGTCCGCCTCGGCCTGGGCCCCGGCGTCGGCGCGGTCTTGTCCAGTCCGGACACCTGGTCCATCGTCGGCTTCACCCTCGGCCAGGCGGCGGCCGCTACCGCTGTCGCGGTGCTGACCGGGTTGCCGGTGGCGTTCTTGCTGGCGCGGACGTCGTTGTGGGGAAACGGGTTCGTTCGCGCTGCGGTGATGGTGCCGTTCGTGCTGCCGACGGTGGTCGTTGGCCTCGCGTTCCGGTCGCTGTTCGGTGACGGCGGGCCGCTGGCGATCATCCTGGCGAACGCGTTCTTCAACGTGGCCGTCGTCGCGCGCACGGTGGCGGCGTTGTGGTCGCATGTGGACAGACGGGCGGAGGACGCGGCGCGGTCGCTCGGGGCTTCGCGGTGGCGGACGTTCTTCTCGGTGACGCTGCCGGTGTTGCGGCCCGCGATCTCGTCGTCGGCCGCGGTCGTGTTCTTGTTCTGCGCCACCAGCTTCGGTGTCGTCCTGCTGCTCGGGGGCGGGGAGTACGCGACGCTGGAGACTGAGATCTACCTGCGCACCGTGCAGCTGTTCGACCTCACCGGTGCGGCGGCGTTGTCGATGTTGCAGCTGGCCTCGGTTGTTGCGGTACTGGTGATCGGGGCAATTTTGCGCCGCCGGTCGACGGCGTTGCGACTGCGGGGCCGGGCCGACACCGCGCGGCGTCCGGTGGGGGGCGAGTGGGGCATCGTTGCGGCGGCATGGGGCGTCGTTGTGGCGTTGATGGTGCCGATCGTGTCGCTGGTCGCGAAGTCGTTCGAGTCGGGCCTGGACGGCTACCGTGCGATCGGCGGCACCGGCTTTCGCGGGTCGTTGCAGGTCACGGGCTGGGAAGCGGTGCTCAACTCGCTGCGCGCCGCCACCGATGCGACCTGGCTCGCACTGGTGCTCGGCGTGCTGACCTGCGTCGCACTGGTGACGTTGGGTCGCACCAGGGCCCGGCCGAGCCTCATCGAGACCATCGACACCGCGATGATGCTGCCGCTGGGCGTGTCCGCCGTGACGGTCGGCTTCGGGTACCTGATCACCCTGGACGCGCTGCCCGGCGACCTGCGCACGTCCCCGTTGCTGGTCCCGCTCGCGCAGGCGCTGGTGGTGACGCCGCTGGTCATCCGCACCCTGCTGCCGGTGCTGCGGTCGATCGACGACCGCCTCCGCCAGGCCGCCGCCACCCTGGGCGCCGCGCCGTGGCAGGTCTGGCGCGAGGTCGACATCCCGCTGGCCGCCCGGTCGTTCCTCGCCGCGACCGCCTTCGCCTACGCCGTCGCCCTGGGGGAGTTCGGCGCGACCAGCTTCCTGGCGCGACCAGAGTCGGCGACGCTGCCGGTGGTCATCGGGCGGCTCGTGGCCAGGCCGGGTGAGCTGAACAACCAGCTGGCGTACGCATCCTGCACGCTGTTGATGCTGGTCACGGTGGCCATCGTGATCACCGTCGACCGGCTGCGCGTCGGCTCGGTCGGGGAGTTCTAGTGCCCGTCCAAGAACTCCTCGACCGCCGTGCAGACCTGGCCGAGCACGGCTGCCGAGCGGGCCATCGGGCCGGGCACCAGCATCGAGTGGTCGGCGCCGTCGACCTCCAGCACGTGCGGGGACAGGCTCCTCGCCAGCTCGCCGTCCCAGAACCGGTCCGCCGTGCCACCCACCAGCAACGCGGGCGCCGGGTTGGCCCTGATCCCGGCGACCACGGCGGCGTCGGTCAGCACAGGCGTCAGCCAGACCGCCGTGAGCCCGCGCTCGGCGACCACCCCGGCGCTGAACGTCCCCAGCGACTTCGCGATCACCAAGGGCGGCTCGGCAAGGCCGTCGAGGATGGCGGCCACGTGCGCGGGGACTCGTTCCGGCGTGAACCCGTCGGGCCAGGTCACCGGCATGACGTCAGCGCCCCGGCGGGTGGTCGCCTCGCGGAGGTAGTCCAGCAGGGGCATGGTCGCGGTGTAGCCGTGGCCGGGGAGCAGCAAGGTCAGCACGCCACCCAGTATGGAGGGAAGTCCGATGCTCCGCGTTGAGGGCGTGACCGTGCGGTACGGCAGGGTGCCTGCTGTGTCCTCTGTGGACATGGAGATCGCCGACGGTGAGGTGCTGGCGCTGCTGGGGCCGTCCGGCTGCGGTAAGTCGACGCTGCTGCGCGCGGTCGCGGGCCTGGAACCGGCGGACGGGGTGATCTCGTGGGACGGGGTCGATCTGAGTGGCGTTCCGGTGCACCGCCGTGGTTTCGGGCTGGTTTTCCAGGATGGGCAACTGTTCCCGCACCGGACGGTCGCCGGGAACGTCGCCTTCGGGCTGCGCATGGCGGGGGAGCGGCGCGTCGAAGGTCGGGTGGATGAGCTGCTGGAGCTGGTCGGCCTTGAGGGTTTCGGCCCGCGGCGGGTGACGGAACTTTCAGGCGGCGAACAACAACGCGTCGCCTTGGCTCGCGCTTTGGCTCCCCGGCCTCGGTTGCTGCTGCTGGATGAGCCATTGTCTGCTTTGGACAGATCGCTCCGGGAGCAGCTGGCCATCGACCTTTCCCGACTCCTGCGCGACTCCGGTACGACGGCACTGGTCGTCACCCACGACCACGACGAAGCCTTCACCCTGGCCAGTCGCGTGGCCGTGATGCGCGCTGGTCGGATCGTCCAGACCGGTACCCCTGAACAGGTTTGGCGCTATCCGACGGACGAGGACACTGCCCGTTTCCTGGGCTGCACCACCTTTATGGATGGCACCGCCCTGAACGGCACCATCCAGACCCCCTTCGGCCCCGCTCCCCTCACCGCCCCCGACGGCCCTGTCCGCCTGGGCCTCCGCCCCACAGCCCTCCACGCTGGCCCCGGCCCCACCCCCGCAACCATCCTCACGGCCGTCCACCGCCGCGACCACATCCGCCTCACGGTCACCACATCCGCAGGCCAAGTGGACGCCATCACCAGCATCACAACCCCCCCAACCCCCGGCACCCCCACCACCCTCTCCCTAGCCCCCGACGGCCTAGCCATCATCACCCCAACCCCGAAAACCCCACGAGCCCACGACGTCCTCTAGGCCGCATTCCTCGTCCCATCACAGCCCCGCGCGTCGGAGCTCCTACGCGCAAGAGGCGTTTCCGCCGCCGCAGTGCCCCCGCTGCTGAGGTAACCCCTTTGCAGAAGCGCCCCCGGGCCACGCAACGCCCCCCCGCCCGGCAAACGTCCCTACCCCGCAACGCCCACCCGGCCTCGCAACACCCCCCACCCCGCAACGCCCGCTTCGCGCCCGCGCGCGGTCCCTCCCCCGCCCAGCCCCCACCCTCTCCGGGGGGCGGCCCTGGTCCAGTCTACAAGGACCCCCCGACATTCGATCTTGAACCGACCCCCGCAGAGATCCACATGTGGATAACTCCTGTCCCCCAGCAGAATGAACTTCAACCAGGTCTCATCACCAGATCCCCAGCTCACGCCGTCCACGCGACACAACCCATCGCCGCCAACGAAAAGTCGCCCGGCAACACCCGGCAACACCCGGCGACAAGATCCACAACAGACAGCAACGGCGACGCCCAAAGATCTGAGCGTCGCCGTTCCTACCCCCAAAGCGCGTCAGCCGTCGCGCGTGAGCATGCGGCTGTAAGCGATAGAGCCACCGATCAGCATGTAGCAGGCGGCGCGTAGTGCGCCTTCGACCAAGGGGCTCCACGAGATCGGGTCGCTGATGACCTCGCCGACCGCTTCCCAGCTGGTGGTGATCAGGACCGGGTCGATCCAGTCCAGGGCCGGGATCGCGCTCAGCACGCCCGACACGATCACGACTCCCAGCGTCACCACCACCACGATCAGCGGGTGCTCGGTATAAGCGGACACGGCCAGCGCTAGAGCCGACAACGCCCATACCTGCAGCGTCACATAGACCACCGTGATGAGTACCCGGCCGAGTGCGTCCGCGAACGGCAGGGACGTCCCCGACGCGGTCAGCATCCCGTCGCCGCCGAGCAGTGCGACGCCCGCGATCATGCCGGTGACCGCCATCAGGACCACGGCCAGCAGCGTCACCGACGCCACCCCGAACGCCTTCACCGCCAGCAGGCGACCCCGGCTCACCGGGGCCATCAGCATCCCGCGCAGCGTCCCGTGCGACGACTCCCCGGCCAGCGCGTCGGCGGCCAGCATCGCCCCGGTCAGCGGCAGCAGCATGGCGACCGCGATGGACAGCGCGAAGATCGGCAACAGCATCCCGTTGCCCATCACCAGCGCGGCCATCCCCTCGGCGCCCTCCCCCGTCTCCCCCGACGCCGCCGCGATCGCGATGCCGATGCCCATCACCACCGGCACCAGCCCGAGCAGCCCCAGCCCCACCAGCGTCCGCGGCCTGCGCAGGACCATCCGCAGCTCGGACCGCAGGACCCGCGTGATCGGCGCCCGGCGCACAGTCATCGTGGTCATCGGACACCCCCCGTGCTCAAGTCGAACCCAAGCCGCGCCCTCATCGCGCTTCCTCCGTCACCAACGGGTCTAGCTCGGCCAACTCAGCGGTAGCCGTGTCTTCCGTCAACCGCGCGAACAGATCCTCTAGCCCTGTCCGCTGCCGTCGGACCTCATGCACCGGTACCCCCGCCCGCACCAGTACCTCCACCACGGCAGGCGCCGTCGTGGCAGTTAGGTCTACCCGGACCCCCTCCGGCACTGGCCGCGCGGGCACTCGCTGTTCGCGTAGTGCGTCCACAGCCAGCGTGACCTCCGGCGTGCTCACCAACAGGTTGGCGCTACCGGCTTCCAGCAGTGTCGACAGTTCCCCCTGCGCCACCACCGTCCCCTGGTTCAAGACCGCCACGTGCGTGCAGGTGGCCTCTACCTCTGTCAGCAGGTGCGACGACACCAGCACCGTCGTCCCCGCGGCGTGCAGGTCCGCGATGATCGTGCGGATCTCACGGGTGCCGGCCGGGTCTAGACCGTTGGTCGGCTCGTCCAGCACTACGAACTTGCGCGGTACTAGAAGCGCCGCTGCCAACCCGAGCCGCTGCTTCATGCCCAGCGAGTACCCCCGGAACCGCCGTCCTGCCGCCCCCGTTAGCCCTACCCGCTCCAGCGCCGTCCCCACGGCGTTGGGGATGTCTGCACTAGCGAGCAACGGTTCCGCTGCCGCGAATCGCAGCAGGTTCTCGCGGCCGGAGAGGAAGGGATAGAACCCGGGCCCCTCCACTAGCGCTCCCACCTCAGGTAGCGCCAACGCCGCCCCGTCCGGCATCCGCTGACCGAGCAGTTCCACCTCACCGGCAGTGGGCGTCACCAGGCCGAGCAGCATCCGGATGGTCGTCGTCTTGCCTGATCCGTTGGGGCCGAGCATCCCCAGCACCGCGCCGGTCGGGACTTCCAGGTCGACGTTGTCCACGGCGACCGTTCCCCGGTAGACCTTGCGCAGGCCCTTGGTGCGGGCGGCCGCGGTGGTCACCGCGGCCGCCCCCTGCTCGGTCAAGCCGCTCACTTCTGCCCGAGGGCGTCGACGAGGACCTGCTGCGGCACGGCACCGACCGCGACCCGGCCGTCGGTGGTCACCAGCGCGGTGCCGACCTTGGTCGAGATCACGTACCCGGTGCCGAAGGACCCGGAGACCTCCTTGCCCAGCTTCTTGAGGATGCTGGTGGCGTCCAGCGGACCGCCGCGCTCACCGGACTGCGGGATCTGCGCCGACAGCAGCGCCGCGGGCACCCGACCGGTCGCGACCACGTCCCAGCCCTCGCCGACGACCTTCAGGTCGGCCGACCTGAACAGCTCCTCGTGCTCTTCCTTGTTCGTGTCGTCCTTCTTGCCCTCGATCACCTTCGCGCCGGGCGGCGGGGTGAAGGTGAACAGCGCCGGGTCCTGCGCGCCGGTGCTGAACTCGGTGAACCCGATCCGCAGCGCCGGGTCGGACTGGCCGTTGGCCAGCACCTCCAGCCGCAGCGGCACCCTGGTCTGCGCGTCGATGGCGATCCGGACCTCGCGCAGCAGTGTCCGCTCGGTCGGCTTCGGGGTCAGCACCAGCTGGTAGGCGGCCCGGTCGGCCACCCGCGCGGTCCCGTCGACGGTGACCGTGCTGTCCTTCTTGATCAGCTCGACCAGGTCGCGGGCCGCGGTCGCCGGGTCGGCCAGCTTCTCCTCGGCGTCGTCCTTGCCCTCGCTGGTGTACTTGGTGACGGACTTGTCCGCGGAGTTCCACAGCCAGGTCGTGGTGCCGTCCTGGACGAAGGTCCGCTCACCGCCGCCCTGCTTGAGCGCGATCCGGCCGCGGCCCTGGCCGTCGGTGTAGACCCGGGCCAGCTCCTCGTCGCTCGACCCCGCGGGCAGGCCCGGGATGGGCAGGCCGATGTTGTTGCGCAGCTCCACCGCACCGGCCAGCGCCGGGGTGTCGGCGTCGATGACCGACTGCACGAGCGCCTCCGCGCTCACCGGCGGCAGCACGGGCGGCGCCTCGTTGGCCCCGGCCGGGCTGGCGATCAGCACCAACCCGGCGACCCCCGCCGCCGTCCCCGCCGCCGCGACGGTCAGCGCCGTCCTCTTCCTGTCCATTGCTCTCTCCCCTGTTCGGGTTGTCGTTCCCGCACCGAGAACACTGCGCCACGGCCGCTGAGATGGCGCTGAGAGCGGCCTGCCTGCTGAGAGTCGGCTGAGAGTCCGCGCCCCTGGTGGGTCGGTAGCGCCATGATGGCACCTGTGAAGCCTCGGGTGCTGGTGGTCGACGACGAGCTGGGTGTGCGGCGCGCCCTGCAACGCGGGTTGACCGCCGAGGGCATGGACGTGGTCGTCGCCGCCGACGGGCCCAGTGCCCTGCGGGTGGCGCTGACCGGCGCGTTCGACGTGATCCTGCTCGACATCATGCTGCCCGGCCTCTCGGGCTACCGGGTGCTGGAGCGGCTGCGCGCCGACGGCGTGCGGACCCCGGTGCTGCTGGTGTCGGCCAAGGACGGCGAGGTCGACCAGGCCGACGGCCTCGACCTCGGCGCCGACGGGTACCTGGTCAAGCCGTTCTCCTTCGTCGTGCTGGTCGCCCAGGTCAGGGCCGTGCTGCGGCGCGGGTCGGACGAGGGGAGCGGGCGGACGCTGCGGCTGGGCAGGCTGGAGGTCGACCGGGGGACTCGCCAGGTGCGGTTCGACGGGGTGCAGGTGTCGCTGAGCCCGCGGGAGTTCGCGGTGCTGGACACGCTGGCCGGGCGCGCAGGGTCGGTGGTCACCAAGGACGAGCTGCTGCGCGCGGTGTGGGGCGACGAGCAGGCCGCGACGCGCAACGCCGTGGAGGTCTATGTCGGCTACCTGCGGCGCAAGCTCGACGCCGCGGGTGCGGACGGCATCGTGCGCACGGTCCGCGGACACGGCTACCTGGCCTCGACGACCGAGCTGGACGCCGCCATAGACCCGGCCGCGGCTCCGCCCCGGTGATCGGCCTGCTGTGGCGGCGCCGCTCTATGCGCTTCCGAGTCACGACCGTCGCCACGGCCGTCACCCTCGCGGTGCTGGTAGTGCTAGCGCTGCTGACCAGCCGGATGATCGGCCCGTTGCTGGTCAAGTCGACCGACGACGAGCTCGCACCAGTGCTGTCTGCTGCTCTTACGGCGGTCGCGGAAGGTAAGGCGCCCTCGTCCGGTACGCCGAACATCAACGTGCACGTACTCGACACCGCAGGGACGCCGGTGGATGACCGTCCGGCGCCGGTGCTCTCACCTGCTGACGTGAGGGTCCTCAAGGCCGGTACGCCAGTCTTGCGGCTGTCGGACACCCCGCCTACGCGCTGGCAGGGGACTATCGCGACCAGCCCGGACGGGTCGCAGCGTCTGGTGGTCGTCGGTGCTGGCTTGCCCGGTTACGCGGCCGCGCACGGTAGCGCTCTCCAGTGGCTCTTGGTCGCCGCGATCATCGTCGCCGCGGCTGGGGCTCTGGCCACGTGGTTCGCGGTGCGATCGGCGCTTCGGCCCGTGCAACGAATGCGCGCCGCGGCGACCCGGCTAGGTGCAGGCAAACGTTTGCCCCTGCCACCGTCGCACGATGAGCTGCGCGATTTGGCTGGCGCGCTTAACGACCTGCTGGCCCGCCGCGACGAGGCTGCTGACCGATTGCGCCGCTTCACCGGCGACGCGGCGCACGAGCTGAGGTCCCCAGTCGCGTCGATCCGGGTGCAGGCGGAGGTCGCGGTCCGGCACCCAGACCCAGAACTGTCGCAAGAGGTGCTGACTGAGGTAGTCCACGAGTCCGAGCGCCTGTCGTCTCTTGTCGACGGCCTCCTCACGCTCGCCCGGTCCGACGCGGGAGAGGTACCGCCAGCAGAGCCGGTAGACCTATTTGCCGCCGCTCACGCTGCCGCCACTCGGTGCTCGTCTGAGGACGGGCCCGAGGTCGTGGTGCACACCCCGGCTGGGTTGTGCTGGGTGTGGGCGGCGCACAGCGAGGTGGACCTGGTCTTGGACAACCTGCTGCGCAACGCTGTTAGGCATGCCAGCTCACTGATCACGGTCACGGTTATCGCGGGCACGACGGTTACACGCCTCGTGGTCGACGACGACGGCGCAGGTATCCCTCCCGGGCACCGTCGGCGCGTGTTCGACCGGTTCTATCGGGTGCAGGACGACCGCGCGCGCAGCAGTGGGGGTACCGGGCTTGGATTGGCTCTAGTGGCAGAGGTGGTCCGTCGGCGTGGGGGGACCGTGCGGGTGTCGGAGTCGCCGGAAGGTGGGGCGCGCTTCTTGGTTAGTTGGCGCACTACGACTCTGACGTGACAGATTGCCAGCCGTGACTTCCGTCGTAGTGGGAACCGCCATCATCGGTCCCCAAGGCCTCTTGGCCCAAGAGCGCGCGTTCCCCCCAGAGCAAGCCGGCATGTGGGAAGTCCCCGGCGGCCGCGTAGAACCTGGGGAGACAGAGCAAGAGGCCGTCCGCCGCGAGTGCCAAGAAGAACTAGGCATCACCGTCACCGTAGGCCCCCGCGTAGGCCCCGACATCCCCCTACGCGAAAACCTGGTCCTCCGCGTCTACGCCGCCCAAGTCCTCTCGGGCACCCCCGAACCCCGCGAACACCGAACCCTCCGTTGGCTAACTGCCACCGACCTCCCCACCGTCAACTGGCTCCCCGCCGACCGCGCCCTACTCCCCGCCCTCCGCGCCCTACTCCCGTAACCGATAGCGTGCGGATCCCTGGGGAGCTGGCGCAGGCGCCGCAGGCAGTGGGAGAGGCTCAATGAACAGCCATTTCGAGGGTGTGGACTTTCGCACAGGTCCGCCTGTGGATGACGAGATGGTCTTGGCAGCCGAAGCCGAACTCGGCTATGTCCTGCCACGTTCGTACGTCGAGTTGATCAGACAGACGAACGGCGGACTGTTCAAGCGCCGGTGCTGCCCTGTCACCTTTCCGACCTCCTGGGCGCCGGATCACTTCGAAATCCGATCGCTAGTCGGCATCGGCGGCGAACGCGGGATAGACACGCGATTCGGCAGCAAGTACATGATCGAAGAATGGGAGTACCCCAACGTAGGCATCGTGATCTGCGACCTGCCCTCTGGTGGACATGACATGGTCATGCTCGACTATCGGGAGTGCGGCCCGGGCGGTGAACCTGCGGTGGTCTATGTCGACGAGGACCGGGTCCCCCGCAGAGTCGCCGACACCTTCGCCGAGTTCTTGGGTATTCTACGCGACTGTGGATCATTCCAGATCGTCGACTGGATCACGTCGAGCGTTGACCGGGGAGTGCTCCACGTCCTGTTCGATGAACCTGAGCCGCCCGCGTTGTTGTGGATCTCCCGGTTGGCAGGCATTGCCTGGGAGTGGTCCGCATCCGACAATTTCCGGACGGCATAAACCTTGTCGGTGACCAGTCCCAATTAGGGGACTATCGGCCGAGTTGTTTCGTGGATCTTGAAGTTTCGAGAAAGGGCATTGGGTTGAGTGAGTATGCGGTGTTGTCACCCTTGTGCTGAGTGGTGGGAATTTCGGTACGGATGATGACAGGAGCAAGGTTCGTGCGTTGGAGGAGGATATTCGGCAAGCGGTCGAGTCAGCTGGTGTTGGGGAGTTCGACGGGGATGAGTTTGGTGGCGGCAAAGTGGTCCTCTTCATGTACGGAGCCGATGCCGACAAGTTGTTCGCCGTCGTCGAGCCGATACTGCGCCGTGATTCCTCCTACTCCGGGCATGCCGTCCTGAGGTACGGCGAGCCTGGTGAGTCGACGCGCAGGCGGGAGGTCGACTTTTAGTCGACCGCTCGATGCGGTTATAGGGTGGCGGGGTGGACCATCTTGAGAAGCTTCTCCGTGCGGCCAGTGGGCCGACTTGCCCAGCTGCGTCGGGTGACGATCTAGCGGAGCTGCTGTCCGAGTGGGGGCGGGTCGGTGGGGAGCTGGCCTCGTTGCTTGGGTGGCGGAACGGGTTCTATGGGTTCTTGTCGGCGTTGCACCTGCGGGGGCTCGGTGGGGAGACGCCGGCGGGGTTGGTGGGGTGGAACTCGGCGGGGTGTTGGCGGGAGACGTTTGCTGGTCTCGCTGATGGGCGCCTGTACTTCGCGGAGGACGTATTCGGGTTCCAGTTCGCGATCGCGGCGGGTGGGGAGGCTGTGGTGGCGTTCGACTCGGAAACGGGTCAGGTCGAGGAGGTCGCCGACAGCCTTGATGGCTGGGCGGAGGTGATCCTGGAGGAGCCCGAGTACCGGACCGGTTTCCCGTTGGCACGAGCCTGGCAGGAGCGCAATGGTGCCCTCGCCGCAGGCACCCGGCTGTTCCCCAAACTGCCGTTCTTCGCGGGCGGTAAGTACGAAATCGAGAACCTGTACGCCAGCGACGCCGTCACCGGGATGCGAGCCCGGGGGAGCATAGCGGTTCAGATCAAAGACCTGCCGGATGGTGCTCGAATCGAATTCCAGATCGAGTAAAACGCGCGACGATGGGGGTTTCGATGGCAGGTGACATGGCCTCGGAGGAGGACGTGGTCCAGCCGATGTTGCCGGGCGCGGAGCGGTGGGTGCCTGATGTGGTGCTCAAGTTCTGGGAGATCCTGGGCTCATCTCCGATGTCGAACTCGTCCGATGCGCGTGCCGCATTGGCCGGTGTTGAGAGTCGTCTGCGGCTGTTGGAACCGGCAGAGTTGGTTGCGTTCCAAGAGCAGCTCGCGATCCAGCTGGGGGCACTTTATCGCGACGACCTGGCTTCTATTCCTGTCGAGATCAAGGGTGTGGTTTACGGGCAAAGCGATGACCATTTTCTCTACGCGAGGTGCGCATGTTTGCTCGCGGGCCAGGAGGCGGTCCGTCGAGTCATGGCGAAGCCTGAGCGGTTTGCCAAATTTGTTTCCCCGGGTGTCCAAGCGGAAGAGTTGATGTACCTGGCTGGCTATGAATACAAGCGGCGCACCGGCGGGGCGATGCAGGCCGTGCTGTTGCCTGATTAGTACGCGGGCTGGGACGTCGCGGACCTCGCGCGTCTCAAAGCTGTCGCGTGTGATGTTGGATACTTTGCTTCGAACTGGTCGTCCAGAGAAGTCCGCAGCCGCTATGGGGATCGCGTAGTGTACGCCGCAAACCGCATATCCTCACTGCCTGCAGTGTGCTCGCAGGCAGGGTGGACAAGTGAACGCTGTCAACCAAGGGTGGACTGATGAGTCAAGATGATAATTTCCTCGCGTCATTCGTGGCGCCAATCCACCACGGGTGCCTGATACTTCGAGACGGGGATACGCAGACAGGCCACGGTAGATGGGACCCTGGCGCCGCGCCCTTCGAAGTAATCGATGACTCCTTGATCTTCGCTGTGAATGCGGCGGTCGACGGTCCCGTGCACGTCAGCGTGTTCGACGGGGAACCGAATGGTCCCAGTGGTATCCATTATTTCACCGCTTCTCTGCCCATCTCGGCCAGGAAGATCATCCTGCATGATCCGAACGAGGAGGTTCAGCTGTCCTTCCGGCGCCCACTCGGCGACCTGACGGTCACCGTTTTCGCTGATTCGGGCAAGTTCCCGGATTTCGTCGAGATCTATCTGGGCTCGGTCTGACCATGATTCACCCGCCGGTTGGGTCGGATCGTCGAACAGCTGATCCAACCGGCGGTCGAGCCCGTCGGGGTGGCGTTGTACCTGCGGAGCGAATGGTTGCACCACTGCCCGGCGTACCCGGGTACTTTTGCGACGGCAACCGACCCACAGCTTCGTTCCCGGCACCCGCGTCCTGCTCGCCGACGGCACCAGCAAACCCATCGAAGACATCCGCCTCGGCGATGAGGTCCTGGCCGCTGATCCCGCCACCGGCCAGTCCGCCGCCCGCAAGGTCGTCGCCACCTGGGTCCACGACGACGAACCCGAACGTACCCAACTGACCTTCACCAACGGCGCCACCCTCACCGGCACCAACTGGCACCCATCTGGTCAGTCGACCAGAACCGCTGGATCAACCTCGGCGACATCACCCCCGGCACTCGCCTACTTGCCGCCAGCGGCGAACAGGCTAAGGTCTCTGCCAGACAAGATGAGGTTTCCGTCGGGCCTGTCTATGACCTTACAGTTGATGTAGAGGTGACCCACGTATGTGGATGTAAAAATGACGTCTTGGAGGTCGAGTACCTTCGTATGAGAAATCGCGAAGTCAAGGTGTCTCATTGTCGAATAAGATCGAGTCGCCGGGGAAGGCTATTTACGAGAGGCGTAGTTAGCCGATGTTGCCAGGCGCCGAGGGATGGGGTGTTTGGCATGACATTCGATTTTTGGTCGGTTATTGGCTCATCTCCTATGAGAGACGCATCCGACGTGCATGTCGCATTGAGTGAGGTCGGAGCTCGTCTACAGTCGCTTGATCTTGCGGACCTGGTCGCATTCCAAGAGCAGCTCGCTATACAGTTGGAGAGGCTCGGTCGCGATGATTTGGCGGCTCTCCCCATTGAGGCGCGGGGCGGGGCAATTTACTGGCAAACTGAAGACCATTTTCTCTACGCTAGGTGTGCTTGTTTACTTGCTGGACAGGAGGCTGTTCGTCGAGTTGTTGGCGAGCCTGAGTGGTTTGCTGCGTTCGTTGTGCCTAATCTTCAGTCGTCTGAAAAGTTGATGTACCTGGCTGATAGAGAATATGAACTGCAGGCTGGTGAGGCGATGAAGGTCGTGCAAATGCCGGACTGAGAAGAGCTAGTTGAACAGGCTGCAAGCTCGAATTGGGCAGCCATCTCGTTGTCGCAACCCGTGTCCGGCTCCAGGGAGCGCTGAGTATCTTCGCATGGAAGCTTTGCGACAAGGCGTTCCAATCTCTAATCGAATAGCCTCTCCAGGTAAGAGTATTCTTCAAAGGCGTTGTCAGCCGATGTGGCCAGGCGCGGAGAGATGGGGTTACTTGTGAGGCTCGATTTCTGGAAGGTGATCGGTGCGTGTGAGACGTTTGATGAGGCTGGCGTTGATGCCGCTCTGCGGGGCATTGAAGGTCGGTTGCGGTCGCTGAGTCCGGAAGAACTTGTCATGTTTCATCGTCAGCTTGTTGTCAAGTTGGAGTTGCTGGACCGCGATGAACTGGCCTCCATGCCGGTCCGGCGCCCGGGGGGTGAGGTTTGGGAGCAGTCGATCGACGGCTTTCTTTATGCCAGATGTGCGTGCATGCTCGCGGGGAAGGAGGAGTCTCGGCGGGTTTTCTCGGAGCCTGAGCGGTTTGCTGTTTTTGTCGACTCCGCAATGCTGTCGGCTGAAGAGTTGTTGTATTTGGCCCGGGCGGAGTATCGACGTCGTACTGGGAAGGCGATGAGAGGTGTTCCGGTGCCCAAGTAACGATCAAGGGGTTCTAGGTCGCGAGAGGAGGTGGGGGTGCTTTATCTATGGGCCGAGTGGATTCATGACGAAGCGAAGGAGCCGGTTTTGTTGATCAGTGAATTGGATGGGGACCGTCACGAGGTGCGAAAGGTTCAGGTTTACCGCGATGGTCGTGCGGCGTGGGCGGATGGTGGGCATGAGACGGACGAGATCGGGCTGGGGGAGGTGGCAGTGCCGTCATTGGAATTCATTAAACGAGCAAGCGGAGTTCAGGGCCTGGTACGGTTCGTCGGAGGATTTTGAGGTGGTGTGGCAGGCGGCGAAGGAGAGTGGGCGGTATGAGGTTGGGCGGCCTCGATAAAGGCGGTCGGGTCGAGGTGACGTGGTAGCTGGGTGGGGCACCTGGTGATCCTGGGATGGCGGGGGCGAGTCGCGCTGGGGCCCAGGTCGGCTTGAGGGTGCCTGGGTGACCTTGTTCGTCGGGATGCCGCCAGGTGTGGGGGTGGGGGTGGCGGGGCACTTGGTGATCATGCGGGGATGGTGGGTGTGGGCTGGGGGCGCGGGCGTTGTCGGGTATGTGGTGGCGGCGGTGTTGTTGTTCCGGTCGGTGCCCTGGTTGATGGCGGGTGCGGTCGCGCTGGCGTGTGGTGGGGTTGCGGTTCTCGCAGCGTGGGTCTACCAGCGGGTGGTGCCTCGGGGGCGGCGGTGGGGGCGGATGGTTGTGGCGGTGGGGGTGCATGTCGTGGTGGCGGTGGCGGTGATGTTGGGGGATGTGGTGCCGGGGTTGGGGGCGCGATCGGGGGAGTGGGTGGGCCGGTGTTCTGGGCTGTGTGGGCCGCGGGGGACACGGCTTAGGGAGGTCCACCGCAGCGGTGGGGGTGGGCTGCGGTGGACCGGGGTCATGCCGAGAGTTCGGTCTTGACGAGGGTGATGAGGGCTTCCAGGGCGTCGTGGGTGAAGCGGAGGGTGAGGTCCTGGCCGGTGATGGACTCGTTGAAGTGGACGTCGATGCCCTCAGGGTCGGTCTCGAGGCGCATGGGGCAGTCGGTGGTGATGGTGACGAAGGTGTCGACGATGACGGGGCCCTGGCGCATGGTTTCTCCTGGTTAGTGGGGTCAAGATCGCGCTCCGGTGATGCCTGGCTACGCTGCGGAGGCGACCTCGGGGTTGTGGGTTACATGTATCCCATACGATAGGGGGTACATGCATCCCGTGGCAGACCCCCGATCGGGGGAAGTTTCCCCGGGCTCAACACCATGGTGGGATGGCTGCAGCCGTGCCCGCGACGACAGGAGAACGTGATGGCGAAGGGCGCGGCCACCATGCCCCGCGTCTTCCTCGGCGTGGCCCTGGCCCAACTGCGCGCCGATGCGGGGATCTCCCTGGAAGCGGCGGCCAAGCACGTCGGCAAGCCCCGCCAGCGCCTGATGAACCTGCTCGAGGGCCGCGCCACCTTCACCGAGCACGAACTGAGCGAGCTGGCCAAGTACCTGGGCGCCACCGGTGAACGCCTGGCCGAGCTGGAAGCTCTGGGCGCCGAGGCCCGTAAGTCTCCGACCGGCGACCCGTACACCGACATCGGCCCGGAGTCCTGGCGCCGGGTGGCGTACCTGGAGGCGGGCGCGACTTCGATCCAGGCCTACGAGAACGGTGTGTTCCCCGGCCTCGTGCAGAGCGGCGAGTACATCACGGCGCAGACGCTGGTGAACGACGGTGTCTGGCTCGATCCGATGGATGATCGCGCGCGGGCGAGCACGGTCGCGGCTCGGCTGGAGCGCCAGCGGCGGGTGTTCGAAGATCCCCGCACGAAGACGGTGAGCGTCTTCTTCAACGAGGACACCTTCAACGCCGGGCTGGGCAGCAAGGAAGTCATGGGTGCCCAGTGCGCGCACATGATCTCGCTGCTGGAGACCCACGCGAACCTGGAGATCCGCATCATCCCGAGTCCCAGCTGGGACAACCCTTTGACGAACAGCCTCATCCTGTTCGGCTTCGGAGAGTGGCTCCGCCCGATCGGCTTCCAGTCCGTCCAGTATGGACCATCGACCTACCTGGACAAGGATGAAGACACCGCGCGCATGGCGCGCGCGTTCGATCGGTTGCGGGATCTCACGCTCACCCGCGACGAGTCCCAGAGGCTGATCGCCGCGAAACAGGAAGGGTTTGGCACACCATGAACGGTCCCCGCGATACCGGCTGGTTCAAGAGCAGCTTCAGCAACACCTCCAACGACAACTGCGTGGAAGTCCGCTTCACCCAAGGAAACCCAGTCGCCATCCGCGACTCGAAGAACCCCACCGCCACCCTCTCCATCCCCACCCTGCGCCCCCTGCTCTCCTCGCTCACCCGCTGACCGGGAAGGCGTGGCATCCTCGGCGGCGTGGACCACACCGTGTCGCCGTGGGTGTTGCGCTGGGACGAGGTCGATCCGGGCCACCACCCGTTCGACGGCGGCCCGGTGCGCGACTTCGTCCGAGGCATTGCCCCGACTGTGCCCGCGCGGCTCACCGCCGCGGAAGAAGAGGCGCGCGACTGGTGGGACCATCCGGGCGAGGCGTGGGCGGATTCCGTCACCGCGAGCCTGATGGACCGCTACGGGTCCTGGGCCGCCGGGTGGCGCTGGGCCAAGGACGAGGGCGACTTCGGCGGCGGCCCGGTGGGGAGTTGGTGCTGTGCGCGGCATTCCCTCGCCAGCACCGAGGACACCGTGGCCAGGGTGGCCGACGCGCTGGTCGAGTGGCGCGGCTGGCTGGAAGAACTCGCCGAGTGCTTCGACCAGTACCCGTTGGCGGACCTCCCCGAACCGGAACGGCTCCAGGCATGGGAACGCGGCGCGGTCCGACTGGTGCACCACGTCGTGGAGCGCACCGCCGCGGGCGACGCCTGGTACCGGCACTGCGCACAGGTGCTGACCTGGTTCCTGGCGCGCTGGGGCGTGGCGGGCGACGTCGCGGCGGGGATGGTCGACGGGGCGATCGGTGGCAGGTTCGACAGTTGGATCGTGCCCGCCGACACGCTGGTCGACGACGTCGCCGAGCACATCGCCCGCGCTGCCACCGCCGCCAACCCCAGCCCGTGATCGACCACCTGCGCATCTGGTGCGAGGTCCGTGAACAGGTTCCCTGGCACGACATCCGCCACGGTCCCGGCTGGCCGCACGGCCGGGTCCTGGGGCGTCGCGACGGGTTGGTCCACCGGATCACGACGGTGGAACACGCCCGTGACCCCGTGCGGGCACGGCGTTTCCTGGCCGCTTACGACCAAGTGCGCACCGGTACCGCCGGTCCTCTCGACTTCGCGCTGCTCGCACAATGGCAGCGGACCGTCCTGGCCGTGGACCACGCGCCGTTCCGCAGCGGCCCGGCATTCGCCAAGGGCGGCCGTGAGCACTACGGCCTCGACAGCGACACCCCGGCGCGGTTCGACATCTGCCTCGCGGGCACCGAGGACCACACACTGCCCATCGCCTCACGCGCCGCCCGCGCCTACCTCGACGTCTGCTTCTTCCACCCCTTCACCGACGGCAACGCCCGCTCGGCCCTCCTGGCACTCGCCTTCGTACTCGCCAAGGCGAACATCGTGCTGGACCAGGTCGGCCCGCTCGCCATCCACCGCTCCGCCGACGACCCGGACAGCGCCAGGGGACTGGCCGACCTCGTTGTCACGCTGATCGAAAGCACCCAACGCCGCGGGTGCTAGTCCACCTCATCGTTGGCGTTTGCCGCGGCGACGAGCAGCACACCGTGGCCAAACCACGCAACGGGGTGGTCGTCGATGACCCTCCTCACCATCCCCCGGCGGACGCGCCGCAGCCGCGCGAACTGGTCTGATGTCCTCGACGCCGTGTCGCGTCACTGGGGAAGTTCCTGGGGAGGAATACCTTGAGCAACACTGGAAGAAGGCTGCGCGCGTGCGCCGTGGCCGCCGCCGTCGTGAGCTCGATGATCGTGGCGAACCCCCAAGCGGTGGCCGCGCCCAAGCTCCCGGCGACCGCGTGGGCCGCACCCGCGACGGTCGACCGGACACCCAGCGGCGGTGCTCCGCCCGCCACCGCGGCATCGGTCGCGCGGGCGTCGTGCATCTCGTCGCCGGAAGGGGTCCTGCCGGACCAGCCGTTCGAGCGGTTCAAGGTCAGCGACCGGTTCCAGGCCGCGGTCGAGCTCCACCGCGGCTACCTGTGGTTCCGGCACCGCGGGTTGACCGTGCGCGGCACCGGCCTGAACCTCGACCTCGGCTACGTCTACACCCACAGCGCGCCGTACGGCGACCAGTGGCTGTTCAACGCGGGCCGGGACATGGCGCTCGACCTGTCCTTCCTCGACACCGTGATCATGCGCGTCGACTCCGGCGGGTGCGTCACGTTCCGCAAGAACGCCGACGGCAGCTACCGCACCGAGGGCCGCGGTGTCCGGGTGAAGCTGACCAAGAACCCGGGTGGCTCCTTCACCGCCCGCTACCAGGACAGCGGTGAGACCTGGTCCTACGACGCGTTCGGCTGGCCGCTGAACCGGACCGACCGCAACGGCAACTCCATCACCTACTACTACAACGGTGACGGCAGCCTCGCCTCGCTCACCGACACCCAGGGCCGGGTCACCACGTTCGTCAACGACAGCAACGGCGACGTCGCGCAGGTGATCGACCCGACCGGCACGGTGGCCGCCCGCTACGACGGCCTCGGCACCGCGAACGCCACCATCACCGACCGCGACGGCAAGACCTACCAGATCACCCTGACCGGCAACTTCTACCAGGCGAGCGCGTTGGTTGACCCCCTGGGCAGGCAGTGGTCTTTCGAGTACGACGCGAGCACGGGCGACATCACCAAGGTCGTCACGCCCCGGCAGGCAGGCGTGATCGACACCCGGTTCACCAACGACTGGGACACCCGCACGGGCACCGAGACCGACCCGAACGGCAACACCACGACCTACACCTTCGACACCCAGGGCAGGCAGCTCTCGGCCAAGGACGCGCTCGGGCACAGCAAGGCGCAGACCTGGACGGCGAGCAGCCAGGTGCAGTCGGTGGCCGACGGACTGACCAACTCGACCACCGCCACCTTCGACACGGCGGACAACCTGATCTCGACGAAGCTGCCCACCGGCGCCGAGTCCACCGTCGGGTACACCAACACCGCGCTGCCGAGCCTGCCGACCTCGATCAAGGACCCGGCGGGCAACGAGCTGACCCACGAGTACGACGCGGCGGGCAACCTCACCAAGATCCGGTCCACCCCGCTGGCCGCCGACCTCGACGTCCGCACCTACACCAGCCCCAAGCGCCTGCTGGCCACGCAGAAGGACGCCAACGGCACCGTGACCCGATTCGGCTACGACGGCCCGGGGAACCTCACCTCCGTGACGCCGCCGTCCCCACTCGGGGTGACCCGCTACGGCTACGACTCGCTCTCGCGCGTCACCAGCATCACCGACGGCGCGGGCAAGAAGGTCGACTACGCCTACGACAAACTCGACCGCGTCGTGGCCATCAGCTCCGGCGGCACTGTGTCGCAGACCAACACTTACGACGCGCTCGGCAACCTGCTCACCCGTGCCACGCCGACGGTCACCACGACCCTCACCTACGACGTCTTCACCTTCGGGAGCCAGCCCACCAGCGTCAAGCGCACCCAAGGCGGCACGTCCGAGACGGTCACCTACACCTATGACAAATCGGGCAACCTCAAGACGCTGACCGACCCGTCCGGCACCACCACCTACGGGTACGACGCGGCGAACCGGCTGCTCACGCTGGCCGACGCGTTCGGCCAGACGACCACGTTCACCTACGACAACGCTGATCGCCGCACCGGCACCGCGTGGCCCGGGGGCGGGACCCAGACCAACACCTACGACAACGCCGGGCGGCAGACGAGCCTGGTGGCCAAGAACACCGGTGGTACCGAACTGCTCAAGGCCACCTACAGCTACACCACCTCCGGCGGCGCGGACAGCGACCTCCTGCAGTCCAAGACGATCGCCGGTGTCACCACCGCGTACACCTACGACGCGCAGCGCCACCTCACCAAGGCGGGTGCGGTGACCTACACCGTCGACAAGGCCGACAACATCACGAGCAACAACGGCACGGCCCAGCCGACCAACGCCGCGAACCAGCACACCGCGATCGGTGCCACCACCCTGTCCTACGACAACGCGGGCAACGTCACCGCGTCGGCCAACCCCACCACTACGTGGGAGTACTCCACGACCAACCAACTAGTGCGCGGCACGACCAGCGGCACGCAGACCTTCGCCGCGGGCTACGACACCACCACACAAGCCCAACCGCGCACCATCACGGAGACCAACGGCGCCACGACCACCGCGCACGTGTTCACCCAGACCGCGCTCGGTGTGACAACCGCGACCCGCAACGGAACCCGCACCAGCGTGTCCCGCGACCCAGACGGCAAGCTCGTCACCGAGAAGGTCGGCACCGCCCGCTACAACGTCGTCGTGGACCCGCAGGGTTCCGTCCTCGGCTTGGTCGACACGAGCGGAACCCTCGCGGGCAGCTACACCTACACCCCGTACGGCGGTGTGTCGCCCAGCGGCGCGGCCGCTACCGCCAACCCCTTCCGCTACCTCAGCGGCTACACCCTCGACGGCGGTCTGACGCTGCTCGGCTACCGGTACTACAACTCCAGCTGGGCCCGGTTCACCAGTCCCGACCCGACGAGCCAGGAGCGCAACGCCTACGCGTACGCCCAATCCGACCCGATCAACAACAGCGACCCGACCGGCGCCAGCACGGGGTCGTCGGTGGGCGCGTTCCTCGGTGGTCTCGCAGGCACCGTGATCGGCGGCGCGCTCGTCGCCAGCTGCCCGGCAACAGCGGGCCTCGGGTGTGCGGGAGCGGTCGCGGTCGTCGGCGGCCTCACCGCGGGCGCTGGTGCGGGCCTCGGGTCGACGATCGGCGGTGGCAGCCGGAGCGAGGTCCGCGACGACGGCCTGCTCGGCGTGGCGGGCGGTCTGGTGAAGGGCCTGGGCAAGCTGCGCGGCCCGATCGGGAAGCTCTTCTCGTGACCTCACCGGACCACCCCGCCAGGGGCAAGCGGTACTACCTGATCTCCGGGACGGTGCTGGCGGTGGTGCTCGTGGTCGCCATCACCCTCATCGACCGCGCCCCCTGGCTCCTGGTGCTCTCCGGCCCGTTCGTTGGCGGCTTCATCCTCAACGCCATCCTCGACCTCACCAAGCGCCGGAACCGCGCTGACTGAACCACCCACCGCGCGCTGAGGGGCTGGACCCGCTGACCGGCGGCTCCAGCCCCTCGGCCCGTTGTCCTCAATCGCCGCGGGAGCGCCCCAGGACCGCTGCCTCGCCGCAGCCGCTGCCCAGGGCCTCGACGTGGAGATCATCACCGGCGACGCGGGGGCCACACCGAACAACGCCGTCGAAGCCGACCTGGTCCTCCTGTGCGGCATCTCCGGTGACCAACTCCCCTGTTGATCGAGTTGATCCACTTAGGCCTTGCCCAGTTGCGGCGACGCACCCTGGCGGACCTGTCGGCCCAGGCAGATACTGTGTGACTATGACGAGCCGAACTGAGCGGGGAGCACTCGTGGCCCTGCTGCGGGATCGGCCCGGTGACGTCACCTGGAGGAAGATCGCGGATCTCGTGGCCGACCAGGGCGGGGCCGTCGAGGTGTACCGGCGGTTGCAGCCGACCGACCTCTTCGACCACGGAGCTGACCAGGACCAACGCTTTGAGCGAGCGCTCGGCGAAATCGACGCCTGGGAGGGCAAGGGGTACGGGGTCCACACGATGTTGGACGCGACCTACCCCCCTCAACTGCGCGATGTGTTGCACATGCCGCCCATTGTGTTCACCCGTGGCACTTTGGTGAATGACGCTCGCGCGGTCGCCATCGTGGGATCCCGTCAGGCGTCGACCGAAGGACTTTTCAATGCCGCCCGGCTGGCAACAGGGCTCGGGGAACGTGGTTACACGATCGTGAGTGGCGGCGCCGCAGGTATCGATAGCGCCGCCCACACAGCCGCCCTGGCCTGTGGCGCTCGCACTGTCGCCGTCATCGGTACGGGACTCGACAATCACTACCCACCGGAGAACAAACAGCTCCACGAAAGAATCGCCGACAGCGGCATGATCATGTCGCAGTTCTGGCCGGAGTCCGCGCCCAGCAAGGCCAGCTTCCCGATGCGGAACGCCGTCATGTCGGGCTATGTGGCCGCGACTGTGGTGATCGAAGCCGCCGAGCGCAGTGGGACCAGGATCCAGGCGAGGAACGCGGTGGAGCACGGTCGACCGGTTCTCCTCGCCGACCGAGTGGTCGAGAGCACGAACTGGGCGAAGGAAATGCTGGACAAGCCGGGCGTATACGCTGTGTCAAGTCTGGCCGATGTTCTCCGAGTCCTCGAACGCACGCAGGACACGGACTCCGTCATCCGGGACCTGCTCCGCGCGGGCGCTTAGTGGGAGGTTCGATGCGTCGTGACGACGTCGCGTCGAACCCGGCTCGGATCGCGGTCCAAGAACGAGTCGGCAGCGTCTTCCGCAACGCGCAATGGCTGCCTGGTCGCACCTGCAAAGTGTGTGCCACGCCGACCTCCGGCTACGAACGATGTTTCACCTGCCAACAGAACCACCTCCGGTGGAATGGCGACATCGCGGACGCCACGGCAATTCTCGCGTATGCCTATCGCAGGTCGGGTGCGCAGATCTCGCTGATCGGGCGGCACCAGTCAGAGCAGCACATGTGGTCGTACAAGAACCCACAGCCAGGCCCGGGCTGTACGACAGATCTCGGACTGATGCTTTTCGTCGCCGCCATGTGGCACCGGCGCTGTGCCGAGGCGCAGACGGGCTTGCCCTGGCAGGCGTGGACCACAGTGCCCTCGGCGAAGCACTCCCGACTCGGTGAGCATCCGCTGGTCAGGCTGTGTCGGAACGCCTACTTCGGCAACGCCGCCGGTATCAACGTCCCGCGCGCGGACCTCGTCCTCGCCCAGGATTCCGCTGATGTCCGCGAGGTGCGGCAGGGGCTGTTCGGTGTGAGCGAACCGTCCCAGGTTCGCGGCAAGCACGTGCTGCTGGTCGAGGACACGTGGGTGACCGGGGGAAGCGCGCAGTCAGCAGCTTTGGCGCTCAAGGACAGCGGTGCGACAGCGGTGACGATCCTGTGCCTGGCCCGCTGGCTTCGCGAGGACGGCCCTGCTGACGCGCGAGCGTTCTACACCGACCTCACCGAGCCATACGATCCGGCGATCTGCCCAGTGGCGGACGGGATGTGCCAGATGGGGCCGACGACCCGCGCCTGACAGCCACGCACGCACGGCAGCGACTTCGGGCTTGGGTCACCGACCACAGTCGGTGACCCAAGCCCGAAGTGTGAAACCCGCCGAAGACAGGGTCAGCGCTGGTCGCGGGCCTTGTCGCGGGAGCGCTGGCGGCCTCGGGTGGTGGCGTCGAGGATGACCTTGCGGACGCGGACGACCTCGGGGGCGACCTCGACGCACTCGTCGTTGGCGCAGAACTCGAGGGCCTCTTCCAGGCTCAGCTTGCGCGGCCGCGCCAGGGTCTCGAAGACGTCGGCGGAGGAGGAGCGCATGTTGGTGAGCTTCTTCTCCTTGGTGACGTTGACGTCCAGGTCCTCGGCGCGGGGGTTCTCGCCGACGACCATGCCCTCGTAGACGTCGGCGCCCGGGTCGACGAAGAACGTGCCGCGGTCGGCGAGCTGGAGCATGGCGTACGCGGTGGTCGGGCCCTGGCGGTCGGCGACCAGCGAGCCGGTGTGGCGGCTGCGGATCTCACCGGCCCACGGGAAGTAGCCCTCGAAGATGGCGTTGGCGATGCCGGTGCCGCGGGTCTCGGTGAGGAAGTCGGTGCGGAAGCCGATCAGGCCGCGCGACGGGACGACGTACTCGACCTTGATCCGGCCGGTGCCGTGCCCGCCCATGTGCTCCAGGCGGCCCTTGCGGTTGGCCAGCAGCTGGGTGATGGCGCCGAGGTGCTCCTCGGGGGCGTCCACGGTCAGCCGCTCGAACGGCTCGCACAGCTTGCCGTCGATGGTGCGGGTGACGACCTCGGGCTTGCCGACGGTCAGCTCGAAGCCCTCGCGGCGCATCTGCTCGACCAGGATGGCCAGCGCCAGCTCGCCGCGGCCCTGCACCTCCCAGGCGTCGGGGCGCTCGGTGGGCAGCACGCGCACGCTGACGTTGCCGACCAGCTCGGCGTCGAGCCGGGCCTTGACCATCCGCGCGGTGAGCTTGTTGCCGCCGTTGCGCCCGGCCAGCGGGGAGGTGTTGACCCCGATGGTCATCGAGATGGCGGGCAGGTCGACGGTCAGCCGGGGCAGTGCCTCGGGGTTGTCCAGGTCGGCGAGGGTGTCGCCGATGGTGATGTCCGGGATGCCCGCGATGGCGACGAGCTCACCGGCGGAGGCCTCCTCGGCAGGGACCCGGTCGAGCGCCTCGGTGACCAGCAGCTCGGTGATGCGGACGTTGGCGGTGGTGCCGTCCTCGCGCATCCAGGCCACGGTCTGGCCCTTGCGCAGCCGACCCGAGTGGATCCGGCACAGCGCGATGCGGCCGAGGAAGCTGGACGCGTCGAGGTTGGTGACCAGGGCGCGCAGCGGGCCTCCTGCGTCGGCCAGCGGCGCGGGCACCTTGTCCATCAGCAGGTCGAACAGCGGGTCGAGGTTCTCGCTGTCGGGCAGGCCGCCGTCCTCGGGCTGGTTGAGGCTGGCCATGCCCGCGCGGGCGGAGGCGTAGACGACCGGCAGGTCCAGCACGGACTCGTCCACGTTGTCCAGCTCGGAGGCCAGCTCGAGCAGCAGGTCGTGGGTCTCCTCCACGATCTCGGCGATGCGCGCGTCCGGGCGGTCGACCTTGTTGACCACGAGCACGACCGGCAGGTTCGAGGCCAGCGCCTTGCGCAGCACGAACCGGGTCTGCGGCAGCGGGCCCTCGGAGGCGTCGACCAGCAGCAGGACACCGTCGACCATGGCCAGTCCACGTTCGACCTCGCCGCCGAAGTCGGCGTGGCCGGGGGTGTCGACGACGTTGATCACGATCGGCCCGTCCGGCGTCTGGCGGCGCACGGCGGTGTTCTTCGCCAGGATCGTGATGCCCTTCTCCCGCTCCAGCTCGCCGGAGTCCATGACCCGGTCGACGAGCTCGGCGCGTGCGGCGAAGGCGCCTGACTGGCGCAGCATGGCGTCGACCAGGGTCGTCTTGCCGTGGTCGACGTGCGCGACGATGGCGACGTTGCGCAGGTCGTTGCGGCGCAGGCCTGCGGTGGCCTGCTCGGCGGATGCGGTCGCTGTGGGCACGCGCGTGCTCCCGGTTCCTTGCTCTGGCGGTTGAGGGCGGCCCGGGCATGTGTCACGTGGCAGGGCGCCCGCGCAGCTGATCAGCTGCTGATGGCGTACACCAGGATACCCCGTCGGGTGGTGTGAGCAGCACCACGCATGGGATCAAGAAAGGTTAACCTAACCTCAGTTGCGGGTTTTCGCCGGAACGGACGAGGTGGGGGCGTTGGGGAAGAAGAACCGCACACCCGCCGAGGCTGTGCGCAAGCTCATGAAATCCGGCAAGGTCAAGAAGAAGTGCTGCCAGTCCAAGCCGCGCTGCGGCAAGTGCCCGGTGCTGGCCCTGAAACGATTGAAGGCGGCGTGACGGCTGCGCTACCGTTCGCCGTGATGAGCACTCACAACGTCACCCTGTGGTGGGCCACCGACCGGCGGCCCTGACGTTGTGCACCCCACAGGCCGCCCACCCGGGCGGTCGTGGGACCCCGGGCGGGCGGCCCAGGCTTCGAGGAGCGAAGAGATGACCCGCCTGTCGGCGATCACCCCGTCCGGCCACGCCCATCTCGGCAACCACCTGGGCGCGATCCGCCGGTGGGCGCGCGAGGGCAGTGCCGGTGACCTGTACTTCGTCAGCGACCTGCACGCGATGACGGTGTCGTACAACCCGTCGCGGCTGCGGGTGCTCTCCCGGGAACTGCTCGCGGTGCTGCTGGCCGCGGGGATCAAACCGGACCGCGTGTTCGTCCAGTCCGACCTGGTGCGCGAGCTGGGTGCGCTGAGCTGGGTGCTGGAGTGCACGTGCTCGTTCGGCGAGGCCGCCAGGATGACCCAGTTCAAGCAGCGCGCCGACGGCCAGGGGACGGTCCGGCTCGGCCTGCTGACCTACCCGGTGCTGATGGCGGCGGACATCCTGCTGCAGGGCGCGACCGAGGTGCCGGTCGGCCAGGACCAGACCCAGCACGTGGAACTGGCGCGCAGCCTGGCCCGCCGTTTCAACACGACCTTCGGCGAGGTGTTCGTGGTGCCGCGCGCGGTGATGGCCCCAACGGCCGCACGGGTGATGGACCTCTCGGACCCGACGCGGAAGATGTCGAAGTCCACTCAGGACAACGCGGGCGTGGTGTTCCTGCTCGACGAGCCGGACCTGGTGCGCCGCAAGCTGATGCGCGCCGTGACCGACAACGAGAACCGCCTGGAGTACCGGCCCACCACCCAGCCCGGCCTGGCGAACCTGTTGGAGATCCTGGCCGCGTGCGTCGGCCGCTCGCCGATCGAGATGGCGGATGAATACTCGTCTTACGGTGAGCTAAAGGAAGCCGTCGCGGAGGCCGTCGTCGAGGAACTCGCCCCGCTGCGAGCGTCGACACTGGAATTGCTGGACGACCCGGCTGGCT
This sequence comes from Actinokineospora globicatena, assembly GCF_024171945.1. GTDB lineage: Bacteria > Actinomycetota > Actinomycetes > Mycobacteriales > Pseudonocardiaceae > Actinokineospora > Actinokineospora globicatena. Next base: position 170,952 of record NZ_JAMTCR010000002.1, on the reverse strand, counting down.
TGGACGCGATCCGGGTCGCAGGCGCCGAGCGCGCGAGAGAACGCGGCCAGCACGTACTGGAGTCCGCCTTGAGGATGGCGGGCCTGAGCGGATAACCACTTCACCAACGGACGGAACCTGCGCCCAGGCCCGTGCGTCATGCGGTTGGCTGCATAACCGGTGGCGCGGCGGGTCTGGGAGCATGGACCATCCGGGATCGCCTGGGGGAGGAGGGTCCGTGCGGTTCGTCGGTCGTAGGGGGGCGCGGTGGGTGGCCGTGGTGGCCGCCGCCGTGGGGGTGGGGGCGTGCACGAACGCGCCGCCGCCGCCGTTGGTGACCACGGAGGTCGCGCGCACCCAGACGACCAAGGCGCCGAACCCCAACGAGGCCGTCGTCGGCGTGGACAGCGTCGCGGGCGGCTACAACCCGCACAAGCTCTCCGACCAGTCGACGATCACCACCGCACTCGCCCAGGTCCTGCTGCCCTCGGTCTTCCGGCCGGGCCCCGACGGGACCCCGGTGCTCGACCGGACGCTCATGATCTCCGCCGAGGTCACCAGCGCCGAGCCGTACACCGTCACCTACCAGCTGCGCGCCGAGGCGGCCTGGTCGGACTCCGCGCCGGTCGCCGCCGAGGACTTCGTCTACCTGTGGGAACAGCTGCGTGAGGAGCCCGGCAGCACGGACAGCGCGGGCTACCGGCTGATCTCCAACATCTCCGCCAGGGACGCGGGCCGGGTGGTCGAGGTCACGTTCTCGCAGCCCTACCCCGGCTGGCGCGGGCTGTTCGCGAACCTGCTGCCCGCGCACCTGCTCAAGGACATCCCCGGCGGCTGGGCCAACGTGCTGCGGGAGAACTTCCCGGTCACCGCGGGGCCGTTCTCCATCAAGGGCATCGACCGCGACCGCGGCGAGGTGGTGCTGGAGCGCAACGACCGCTACTGGTCCACCCCGGTGCCGCTGGACCGGGTCATCCTGCGCCGCGCTGACGCCGCCGGCATCGCCTCCGCGCTGGGGTCCGGGCACGACCAGCTGGCCCTGACCGCGCCGGACGCCGACGGCCTGACCGCCATGGCCAACCTCGGGCTGTCCGTCACCACGACCACCGTGCCCCGGCCCGCCGTCGCCACCGTCCTGCTCCGGCCGGTCGGCGCCGCGATGGCCGACCAGCGCATCCGCTCGGCCGTGGTGGCGCTGACCGACCGCGAAGCCCTGGTCAAGGCCGGTACCGGCGGCGGCCCCGGCTCGACGCTGCCCGCGAACGCGCAGGTCCTGGCCCCGAGCGCGCCCGGGTACACCTCCACCGCCGCGCCGCCCGCCAAGCCGGACCTCGCGCTGGCCGAGAGCCTGCTCACCCAGGCCGGGTACACCAGGGTCAACGAGGGCTGGGCGCTCGGCGCCACCCCGCTCAACCTGGTCATCGCCGCCCCCGCGGGCCGGTCCGCGTACATCGACATGGCCCGCGAGCTGCAACGGCAGCTCTCCGCCGGTGGCGTGCAGTCGCGGTTGATCACCCCGGAGCCCGACCAGCTGTTCACCGACCTGCTCGCCCCGCGCCCGGCGACCGCCGCCGCACCCACCGAGCAGGTCGACCTCGTCGTGGCCCCCCAGCCCGCCGCTGGCGACCCGGTGACCGCGCTGGCCACCCGGTTCGGCTGCACCCCTGCGATGGTGGGTGCGGCGGCCACAGCGGCCAACCCGGCCGGTTTCTGCGACCAGACCGTCCAGGACACCATCGATAAGGCCCTCACCGGCACCATCGCCCTGCCGGAGGCGCTCAGCCTGGTCGAGCCGACGCTGTGGAGCCGGGCGATCTCACTACCTCTTTACCAAGAGGCCGACGCGCTGGTCGTGCGCCGGGAAATGGCGGGAGTGACCGCCGGACCACCGGGTTCCGGTCCCTTCGCGACGGCCCCTCAGTGGCGGCGGCCCCAGGGGTGACTTAGGCCACGCTCCGTCATGGACCGCCACCGTTGTGTACCTGCTGGTAACGGTCTCGTTGCACCCGGATGCCTGCCGGTCACCCTTTGGTCACGATCGCCGCGCCACAGGTGACCCCGGTGACAGTTCGTTCCTAGCGTGCCCACCTAGTGCGCCGCCCAACGGTCGTTGGGCGCGTGAAGGGTTCCGGGTGCGGCCCGGCCGGATCGGTCGTGGGCGACCCTGTGCTAGGAGGGCACGTGTCAACTAAGAGAAACTCACTGTCGGCGATCGCGTTGGTCGTCGGTGCGTCGCTCGTCCTGAGCGCCTGCGGCGGTGGTTCAAGCGACAACGGCGGCAGCACCGGGGCGCAGGAGCCGACCGGCGACATCGCCTCGATGGCGATCGCCAAGGGCGAGTCCGGCGACGAGTACACCTCGCCGGAGGTTCCGCAGTCGACTGACACCTTCGTCGTCTCGACCGACAACCCGTACACCGCGTACAACAACTCCGCGGCGGACGCGAACAACTCGTACAACACGTTCGCGCTCGCGCAGGTCATCTCGGGCGCCTACAAGCTCGACGGCAACAACAAGGTCCTGCTCAACAAGGACGTGATGGAGAGCGTCGAGGTCACCAGCAAGTCCCCGCAGGTCGTCACCTGGAAGATCAAGCCGGGCGTGACCTGGTCCGACGGCGAGCCGTGGGACTGCGACGACTTCTACCTGGCCTGGCTCTCGTCCACCGGCAAGTCCAAGGGCGCCGACGGCAAGGACATCTTCACCTCCGCCAACACCACCGGCTACGAGCTCATCGACAAGGTCGAGTGCCCGTCGCTGACCGAGGTGGTCACCACCTTCGGCACGTCCTACCCGGACTACAAGGGCCTGTTCGGCATCTCGCTGGACATCATGCCCGCGCACATCCTGGAGAAGGAGACCGGCGTCGCGGACGTCACCAAGCTGACCCCGACCGGTGGCGACCAGGCCGCGCTCGGCAAGGTGGCCGAGTTCTGGAAGACCAAGTGGAACGGCTTCACCAAGGAGCTGATGCCCGCTTCCGGTGCCTACCAGATCACCGCGTTCGAGCAGAACAACTCGGTGACCCTCGAGCGCAACCCGAAGTGGCTCGGCAAGCCCGGCGGCCCCGCCAAGATCGTCCTGCGCGGCATCTCCGACCAGGTCGCCCAGGCCCAGGCGCTGGAGAACGGCGAGGTCCAGGTCAACTCCATGGCCCAGCCGGACGCCAACGCCGCCGAGCGGCTGCGCGGCCTGTCCTCGCAGGGTGTGCGCTTCGGTGCCTCCAACGGCCTCTCGTTCGAGCACATGGACCTCAACTTCAAGAACAAGTGGTTCGCCGACCAGGCCGTCCGCAAGGCGTTCATGCAGTGCGTGAACCGCGACGAGCTGGCCGAGAAGCTGATCCGCCCGGTGCTCGAGAACGCCAAGCCGCTCGGCTCCCTGGTCTTCTTCCAGGCCGAAGAGGGCTACACCGACAACTACGCGCAGTACAAGGGTGACGCGGCCGCGGCCAAGTCCACCCTCGAGGGCGCGGGCTACACCATCGGTGGCGACGGCATCGCGACCAAGGGCGGCGAGAAGGTGTCGATCAAGATCAGCCACACCGACATCCCGCGCCGCAAGCAGACCGTCGAGCTCATCCAGTCCCAGTGCAAGCCCGCGGGCATCGAGGTCATCGACGACACCGACCCGAACTTCCTCGACACCCGGGTGAGCCAGGGCGACTACGACGTGGCCCTGTTCGCCTGGTCCGCGGCGCCGTTCAAGTCCAGCCAGAAGGCGATCTACGAGACCGGCGGCGGCCAGAACTGGTCCAACTACGGCAACTCCAAGGTCGACGCCGCCTACAAGGACGCGAGCAGCAACCTCGACGAGGCCGCTTCGCGCAAGGCCTTCCAGGAGGCCGACCGCCTGATGGCCGAGGACAACTACTCGCTGCCGCTCTACCAGCTCCCGAACATGTGGGCGTTCAAGGGCATCGACAAGGTCTACTTCCAGTCGTACAACGGCGCTCTCTGGAACGCCAACGAGTGGGTCAAGACCTCGTAGTCGACGCTGCCGCCTTCCCGGGCGGCGACACCGGTTCGACGAAGTCCGAGGGGCCGGACCAGAAGTCCGGCCCCTCGGCCTTGGGTACCTGACCTGGTCGGGCGCACACTGGCGCAGGCAGGGACAACCAGCGCCGCCCACCGGCCGCCTGGGACCCCACCGAGGAGCTCTCCGTGATTCGCTACATCATCCGTCGGTTGCTGATCTCCGTCCCCATCCTGGCCATCGGCAGCCTCCTCGCCTTCTTCCTCGTCGCCGCCGCGGGCAACCCGGTCGCCGAGCTCAAGGCCAAGCCGGGCGTCACCGCCCAGCAGATCCGCGACCTCGAGTCCAGCCTCGGCCTCGACCAGCCCATCATCGTCAGGTACTGGAAGTGGTTGCTCGACTTCCTGCAGGGCGACTGGGGCAAGAGCATCGCGCTCGGCCAGGCCAAAGTGGACATCTTCGACTCGGTCATGCGGGCGCTGTGGATCACCGCCCGGCTGGTGATCGGCGCCGAGCTGCTGGCCATCGTGCTCGGGGTGTCGGTCGGCGTGCTCGCCGCGGTCAAGCAGTACTCGATCTTCGACTACCTGGCCACCTCGAGCGCGTTCCTGATGTTCTCGATGCCCATCGTGTGCGTCGCGGTCATCCTCAAGACCTACGGCATCAAGTTCAACAACCTGCTGGAGAGCCTGGGGATGGACCGGTGGCTGAGCACCGTCAGCCCCGCCGCCGGTGGGTTCCAGGGCTCCTTCGGCGAGGTGGTCTTCAAGTACACCGGGACCTACCTGCTGCCGACGCTGAGCCTGACGCTGATCAGCTTCGCCGCGTACAGCCGGTTCCAGCGCGCCTCGATGCTCGAGACGCTGAACTCCGACTACGTGCGCACCGCGCGGGCCAAGGGCATCTCGCAGCGGCGGGTGATCTTCCGGCACGCGTTCCGCAACGCGCTGATCCCGGTCACCACGCTGTTCTCCATCAACTCGGCGGCGCTGTTCTCCGGGGCGATCATCACCGAGACGGTGTTCGGCTGGAAGGGCATGGGCAACCTGCTCGTCCAGTCCATCCGCACCTTCGACCCGTACATGCTGATGGGCTGGTTGATGGTCACCGCCACGCTGGTCATCGTGTTCAACCTGGTTGCCGACATCATGTACGGCTTCCTCGACCCGAGGATCCGCCTTGCCTAGCGACCCAGCACTCAACCCGCTCGGCGCGACCAGCCTGCCACCAGCGGGCGGCGTCGCCGTGGCCACCGCAAGCGAGTTCGACACCACCAAGGCGCGCAAGCAGAGCACCCTCATCCTGCGCCGCTTCTTCCGGCACCGCCTCGCCGTCGTCGCGCTCGTCGTGTTCCTGCTGATCTGCGCGATCGGCTTCCTCGGCCCGCTGTTCTGGACCGTGTCGGTGTCCGACACCAGCAGCCGGGGCTACCTGCCGCCCAGCGCGGCGCACCCGCTCGGCACCATCCAGACCGGCAAGGACATGCTCGCCCAGCTGATCATCGGCACCCGGCTCTCGGTGCAGATCGCGCTGGTCGTGGCCATCGGGTCCACCCTGGTCGGGGTGCTGCTCGGCGCGCTCGCGGGCTACCTGCGCGGCGTGGTCGACAGCGCCATCAGCCGGTTCGTCGACCTGATGCTGATCATCCCGCAGATCGCCGTCGCCGCCATCCTGGTCCGCGCGCTGAGCGGGTCCTGGTACACGGTGGCGTTCATCCTCGCCGCGTTCGGCTGGATGACCATCGCCCGCATCACCCGCGGCGAGACGCTGTCGCTGGCGCAGCGCGAGTTCGTCGAGGCCGCCCGCGCCGCGGGGGCCAAGACCCGGTGGATCATCTTCCGGCACCTGGTGCCCAACATGATCGGCACCATCACGGTGAACACCACGCTCGCGGTGGCCAGCGCGGTGCTCTCGGAGGCCGCGCTGTCGTTCATCGGGCTCGGCGTGCAGCCGCCGGACACCTCGCTCGGGCTGATCATCAACGAGAACTACTCGCAGATCACCAACCGGCCCTGGCTGTTCTGGGGGCCGTTCGTGATCATCGTGCTGCTCTCGCTCGCGGTCAACTTCATCGGCGACGGCCTGCGCGACGCGTTCGACCCACGCCAGACGAAGGTGCGTGCCTGATGACCGGACTGCTGCACGGCAACCACCACGACGCCGCCAGGACCGACACCGTGCTCTCGGTGGAGAACCTGTCGGTCACCTTCCCCACCGACGACGGAAATGTCCGCGCGGTGCGGGATGTCTCTTACCAGCTACGCCCGCGTGAGGTTCTTGGCATCGTCGGCGAGTCCGGTTCGGGCAAGTCGGTGTCCTCTATGGCCGTGATGGGCTTGTTGCCCAGTACCGCCAAGGTCACCGGTTCGATCCGGTACCGGGACCGCGAACTGGTCGGACTGTCCTACAAGGACATGCAGAGCGTGCGCAACAACGGCGTCGCGATGATCTTCCAGGACCCGATGACCTCGCTCAACCCGGTCTACACCATCGGCTGGCAGTTGGCCGAGGCGTACCGGGCGCACCACTCGGTGTCGAAGAAAGCCGCGTGGGCCAAGGCCATCGAGGCACTGGAACTGGTCGGCATCCCGCAGCCGGACCGGCGCGCCGCGCAGTACCCGCACGAGTTCTCCGGCGGCATGCGCCAGCGCGTGGTGATCGCCATGGCGATCATCAACGACCCGGACGTGATCATCGCCGACGAGCCGACCACCGCGCTCGACGTCACCGTGCAGGCGCAGATCCTGGAGACCCTGCTGCGGCTGCGCGACGAGGTGAACGCGGGGATCATCATGATCACCCACGACCTCGGCGTTGTGGCGGGCATGGTGGACCGGGTCCAGGTCATGTACGGGGGCACGGTCGTGGAGTCCGGCCCGGTCGAGGAGGTCTTCGACCGGCCGCGGATGCCCTACACCGTCGGCCTGCTCGGCTCGCTGCCCAACCCGGCCCGGCTCGGCCAGCGGCTCACGCCGATCACCGGGGCGCCGCCGTCGCTGATCAACCTGCCGCGCGGCTGCGCGTTCTCGCCGCGCTGCCCGCTGGCCGTCGACGCCTGCCGCACCGAGGAACCGCCGCTGCTGGGCACCGAACGCGGCGACCACACCACCCGCTGCCACCGCTGGCAGCACCTCGCCTCGCTGCCCCGCCCGCGCGCGCTGTTCGAACACGAGGAGATCGGGGTGATCGAGAACCCGGCCGCGCTGATCGAGGCCGATCCCGGCATCCCGGTGGCCGAGGAGGCGCACACGGTCGAACTGCGGCTGCCGTACGAAGGGCGAAACCCATGACGAACACCCAGGCCGCCCCGGGCAGGCACGCCGCACCGGAGGCGAACCCGCCGTTGCTGCGGGTGGACAAGCTGGTCAAGTCGTTCCCGGTGCGCGGCGGCGGGATCATCCCGCGCGTCGTCGGGCAGGTGCAGGCCGTCTCCGAGGTCAGCTTCGACCTGCACCGGGGCGAGACGCTCGGCCTGGTCGGCGAGTCCGGCTGCGGCAAGTCGACCACCGGTCGGGCCATCCTGCAGCTGCACAAGCCGACGTCGGGGTCGGTGCAGTTCGAGGGCCGCGAGCTGACCACGCTCACGCAGGCGCAGATGCGGCCGCTGCGCCGCGACCTGCAGATCGTGTTCCAGGACCCGTACGCCTCGCTCGACCCGCGCTGGCAGGTCAACGACGTGGTGGCCGAGCCGCTGCGCATCCACGGGGTCGGCTCGGCCAAGACCATCCAGCGGCGGGTCGACGAGCTGCTGGAACTGGTCGGGCTCAACCCCGAGCACCGCAACCGGTACCCGCACGAGTTCTCCGGCGGGCAGCGGCAGCGCATCGGCATCGCCCGCGCCCTGGCGCTGGACCCGAAGCTGATCGTGCTCGACGAGCCGGTGTCGGCGCTGGACGTGTCGGTGCAGGCGGGCGTGGTGAACCTGCTCGAGGAGCTGCAGCAGCGGCTCGGGCTGGCGTACCTGTTCGTCGCGCACGACCTGTCGGTGGTGCGGCACATCTCGCACCGGGTCGCGGTGATGTACCTGGGCAAGATCGTGGAGATCGGGGAGCGGGAGTCGATCTACGCCCGGCCCTCGCACCCGTACACCCAGGCACTGCTGTCCGCGGTCCCGGTGCCGGACCCGCGCCAGGAGCGCCAGCGGCAGCGGATCGTGCTGACCGGCGACGTGCCCAGCCCGGTGTCACCGCCGTCGGGGTGCCGGTTCCGGACCCGGTGCTGGAAGGCGCAGGACGTGTGCGCGGTGCAGGAGCCGCCGCTGGTGCGCCACGGTGCGACTTTCTCGGCGTGCCACTTCGCTGAGGAACGCAGCGTGCTGCCGTAGTAGGGTGCTGCCGCCGGGGCCATTGGCCCCGCGCCGGTTGTCCGGTGCCGGTGCTCGGCCAGTCCGACGCACCGGCACCGCCCTACACGCCCTTAGGCTGAACCCGATGCTGACAGCGCCACCTCGACTTCTGCTCGTCCACGCCCACCCGGACGACGAGAGCCTGTGGACCGGCGGGACCATCGCCAGGTACGCGGCCGCGGGCGTCCAGGTCACCCTGGTCACCTGCACGCTCGGCGAGGAGGGCGAGGTCATCCCCGCCTCGTTGGCCCAGCTCGGCCCGGAGGCCGCCGACCAGCTCGGCGGGTACCGGGTCGGCGAGCTGCGCGCCGCGTGCGCTGCCCTCGGCGTCTCCGACCACCGCTACCTCGGCGGCATGGGCCGCTGGCGCGACTCGGGCATGGCGGGTGTTGGCGCTAACGGCCACCCTCGCGCTTTCGCCGGTGGAGACCTCGCCGAGCAGACCGAGGCTCTTACCGCGATCCTGCAAGACGTCCGGCCGCAGGTCGTTGTCACCTACGGGCCCGATGGCGGGTACGGTCACCCGGACCACATCCGTGCCCACGAGATCACCGTCGCCGCTGTGGCGGGTGTCCCCGAGGTGGCGCGGCTGTACTACACGGTGGTGTCCAAGCGGGCCGTGGAGGACGGGATCGCCTCGCTCGCCGGGGTCGACGGGCTCCCGTGGCGTTTACCTGCCGCTGGTGAGCTGCCGGTCGTGGACGACGACGAGATCACCACCTCGGTGTTCATCGGGGACCACCTGCCCGCCAAGCTCCGCGCGCTGCGGGCGCACGCGACGCAGGTCAGCGTGTGGCAGGGCCAGGACGGCACTGACGCCTACGCGCTGTCGAACGGGATCGCGCAGCCGGTGGTCGAGCACGAGTACTACGCGCTGGCGCGGGGGACCGCCGACACCATCGAGTCGGACGTGTTCGGCGGGCTCGCCCCGGTCGAGCACGTCGGCGCCGACCGGTGACCACCGGCGAACGCGTCCGGTACGGCGGGCTGTTGGCCGCGAGCGTCGTGCTCGCCGTGTTCGAACTGTTCTTCCTGCCGCTGCGCTTCGACGGCCGGGTGCTGCCGGACCTGTGGGCGCTGCCGTTCCCGATCACCGCCGTGCTGGCCGGGTTCACCATGCCGTGGCTGGTGGTGCGCGCGGGCCGGATCAAGGCCAAGGCCTCCGTCGCGGGCGGACCCCTCTACATCTGGCTCGCGACCCTGTTCGCCTTCGTGGTCGTCGCCCCCGGCGGTGACATGATCATCATGACGAACTGGCGCACGCTGCTGCTGCTGGCCGCCGCCGTGTTCCCGGCCACCGTCAAGATCGGTGACATCCTCGCCGCCGCGACCAAGGCCGCCGCCCGTGACTGACGGCGCGCGGGTCAGGAGGTGCCGATGAGCGAGTTGATCACCGACAAGCATGTGGTGTCCGTGCTGCGCCCGTTCGTCCGCGCCACCACCCCGGTGCTGGGCGCGCTGCGCGACGCCGACCCGCTCGGCCTGGTCCGCCGGGTCATGGGTGCCCGCGAGGAGCACGAGGCCGCGATCGAGATGGCCAAGGTGGACCCCAGCGTGGTGAAGGGCCTGGAGAGCGTCCGGGTCCCCGGCACCGCCGCCTGGCACACGATGACGGTCGCCGAACGCGAGGACTGGTGGGTCAACCGCGTCGGCCGCGTCACGGTGCTGATGGCCGCCATCCCCGGCATCGGCGGCGCGCTCGCCGACCGCCTCCCGATCCAGGACACCCTCGCCACCGCGGGCCAGGGCCTGGTGCTCTCCGCCATCGCGGTGGAACACGGCGCCGAGGACTCCGGCACCCGGGTCCGCCTCATCGCCCACGTCCTGTTCGACCGCGACATCGACCCCCTCCTGGCCAGCGGCGAGGGCGACCTGCTCACCGACGAGGAGGAAGACGCCGCCACCGCCGAGATGACCGCCGACCTCGACGAGTCCCAACGCGCCCACGGCAAGATCACCCCCAAGGCCGCCGCCAAGTCCCTCTGGCGCCTCGGCCGCACCCTCCTCGCCCTGGGCGACGAACTGGACAAACGCCCCCAAGGTCGCTTCTACCACAAAGCCATGGGCATGCTCCCTGTCGTCGGCATGGCAGGCGACTACCTTGGCGAACGCAGCGCCCTCAAACGCGCGGCCAAAAAGGGCAGCAAGTGGCTCCACGCCTTCCCGCCCACCGGCGGCCCTCTCTAGCCCCGCTCCCGTCGGTGGCATCTTGTTGCCACACCTCCCATCGAGACACCCCCGCGCTGGCCCACACGCGGACTTCGGGGGCACCGGTCTCACGGTCATCAGGGAGTGCCCGCGTCCGGTGGCGTGGCCCGAGGTCGGATGAGAGGCCCGGGATGGAGCTGGAGCAGGCTGGGATCGGGCGGTTAGGGCTGCGGGGGCAGCCAGTACCGGTAGCGGTGGGACTCGCGGTAGCCGTGGTGGCGGTAGAGGTCCCAGGCCGGGTGGTTGTCGGTGGCCACTTGGAGGAGGCGGGTGGTGGCGCCGGTGGCCCAGAGGTCCAGACCTCCGAGGAGGGCGGTGGCGATCCCTTGCCGTCGGTAGTCGGGGAGGACTTCCACGACTGCGATATGTAGCCAGTCGTCGATAAGGCAGCCCCGGGCTATTCCCACAATGCGGTCGTCGCGGTTCACTGACGCGAAACCGACGTTCGGTCCGCTAGTCAGCACGTGCCGTTGCGCGTCGGTGACTCTGCCGCCCACGGCTAGCTCCAACCAGCCCTCCGGCGGCTCGGTGTCCACCACAGCGGTCGCGCTGCCTGTCCCGAGGGGACTGTGCAGAACGGCCGATTCGGCGCCCTTCGGGTGGGCGGTGTTGATCGACCAGCCGTGGTCGGACAGCTCGCGTTCCCAGTGCGACCCCACGACGACCTGCGCATATGGGCGGATCCCGTGCTCATCCGCGAAGGTGACGACGTGTTTGAGGGCTCGCTCGGTGGGCATCCCGGGATCGCCGATGACGAGCGCGCTGTTAGCCCTACCGGTGTAGCCGCCCGCTGCCCTGAGGCGCCATTCCCCAAGACGGCGGCTTACCTGCGGTGGCCACGCGTCGGCACAAACTGCCTCTAGTGTCGGTACCCTGCTCACCCCGCGAGTCTGGCCCCTATCAGCCCGTACACGTGTGTGAGCTAGACAGCACCGGGTGCGTGCTCACTCGGCGGCCGGTAGATACTGTCGAATGTCGCGCATCCTTCCCGAGTGCGCGCGCAACACCATGAAGGAGCAGGAGAGCGCAGTGACCTACGTGATCGCCGAGCCCTGCGTCGACCTCCTCGACAAGGCATGCATCGAGGAATGCCCGGTCGACTGCATCTACGAGGGCGACCGGATGCTCTACATCCACCCCGACGAGTGCGTGGACTGCGGCGCCTGCGAACCGGTGTGCCCCGTGGAGGCCATCTACTACGAGGACGACGTCCCCGACCAGTGGTCCGCTTACACGAAGGCCAACGTCGACTTCTTCAACGACCTGGGTTCGCCCGGTGGCGCGTCGAAGGCGGGCAAGGTCAGCGCTGACCCCGACTGGGTCAAGGCCCTGGAGCCCCGGGGCGAGTGAGCTTCCCCGAACTGCCGGACTTCCCCTGGGACGTCCTCGCCGACCACGCCGCCCGGGCCAGGACGCACCCGGACGGCGTGGTCGACCTCTCGATGGGCACCCCGGTGGACCCCGTCCCCCCGCTCATCCAGGCCGCCCTCACCACGGCGGCCGAACTCCCGGGCTACCCGACCACGCACGGGCTGCCCGAACTGCGCACGGCCGCTGTCGACGCCCTGGAGCGCCGCCACGGAGTCGGTGGGCTGGACCCGGACGCGGTCCTGCCCACCATCGGCTCGAAGGAACTCGTCGCCTGGCTCCCCACCCTGTTGGGTGTGAAGTCGGTCGTGATCCCGGAGGTGGCCTACCCGACGTACGAGGTTGGTGCGCGCCTCGCGGGCGCCTCCTACGTCCGGACTGACGGCCTGACGGCGCTCGGCCCCGCCGCCCCCGGCCTCATCTGGCTCAACTCGCCGTCCAACCCCACCGGCCGCGTCCTCCCGGTCGAACACCTCCGCAAGGTCATCGCGTGGGCGCGCGAACGCGGGACCATCGTGGCGTCGGACGAGTGCTACCTGGCCCTGGGCTGGGAAACGGAACCGGTCTCGATCCTGCACCCGTCGGTCAACGACGGAGACCCGACCGGGCTCTTGGCCGTGCACTCCCTGTCGAAGACCTCCAGCCTCGCCGGTTACCGAGCGGGCTTCGTCACCGGTGACCCCGCCTTGGTCCGAGGGCTGCTCGAGGTCCGCAAACACGCGGGCCTCATCGTCCCCCGGCCGGTCCAGGCGGCCATGACCGAGGCCCTGGTCGACGACGCCCACATCGCCGCCCAGAAGTCCCGCTTCGCCGCCCGCCGGGCCCAGCTCCGCCCGGCGCTCGAGGCAGCGGGCTTCCGCATCGACCACTCCGAAGCGGGCCTCTACCTCTGGGCCACCCGCGACGAACCGGCCTGGGCCACGACGGAGTGGCTGGCCGCCCGCGGCATCCTGGTCGCCCCCGGGACCTTCTACGGCCCCGCAGGCGCCCAGCACGTCCGCATCGCGCTCACCGCCACCGACGAGCGCATTGCCAGCGCCGTCGCGCGCCTCTAGCAACCAGCGCGAGCACTGGCGCCACACGCGCGGTAGGGCAGTCGGCCGCTCGTCCCGCCGCGTCGTGTGCCGCCTCTTGACCTGTCTGCGCGCTCATTCGCCTACAGGCCCCTGATAGCCCTATCTCTATGCGGCATCCGGTAGTTCACCACCCGCGGTGTGGTGAACTACCGATCCGCGCCGCCATTCGGTGGTGTGCACTGCTCCAGGCCCCACCATTTGGCGGCTTGCGCCCCTGTGTCCTCTTGTGTCGCCGCTCTTCCGCTATGGAGTTGTTTTTGCCGTCGCACGGCCGTGGGTGTTTCTCGTGCACCTCCCTTCGGTGATCGAACTCCGGTCGACATTAATCCGAGACCTCATGCTGGCGGACTTCGCATTCGCGCTCTCCTTCCGTCTCAATCCGGCTGGCCGCCCGCGCGCTGGGCGTGCCAACGAATTCGACGCTATCGACAGTGGGGGACGGGGCGCAAGGTCTGGTTCTGCCCTGTGGATGGCTGGTGCGGTTGTGGATAACTCGGCGTAAGTCCCCTAGTCGGGTGATCGCGGAATCGGGGTTTCGTGACCGGTTTCGTAACCACCCAGGATGTGGCCCCGCCGGGACAGCTCCGTGGCCAGGTGCGCGGTCTCGGCGAGCAGCCCGTCGAGCGGGTCGGTGCCGTCCGGGGGTTGCCAGCCTTGGGAGAGCAGCAGTAGGCGGTCAGCGTTGTCGCGCAACTGGAGGGCGAGTTGTCCTAGCTCGATGCGTTCACGTACCTCGGCGGCGACCGCTCTACTGCGGTACGCGCGTTGGCGGCAGGCCGCGGTGCAGTACCGCCTAGGCCTACCTGAACCGGCGACCACCAGCGGCCGTCCGCAGTATTCGCAGACTTTTGTCACCACTCCCGGGTGGCGTTTCTCGGCGGCCGACATCAAATGCCCTGACTTTCCGTATGCCTGGGCTGAGCACTATCGAGCGAACCAGGTTTCGTTGACGAGCCCACCGGCCAGTGGTTCACTGAAAGGGTCTTCGAAATGCCGAGAGCGCCGGGGGCGGCTTTCGGAGGCGGGGTCACGCAGCACCATTCCGTCAGGCAGTACCTTTCCGGCGCCGAGCGCTGTTCACGCTCGGCGTCACCAGACCGGGCGATATTCGGCTTCCCCACCTGTGCCGCCCGCGTCACCTCCACCATTCCACCCCCTCGTTGGGAGCCTTCAGCATGTCCACTCAGTACTCGCTCACCGTCACGAACAATTCGACCCAGTTCCAGGACCTGTGTGTCTACCAGAAGCCGGTTGACCTCGGCGTGCCGAACGCGCTGTCGCTGGCCTGGTTGACCGCGCCCGCGTGGCCGGGCACCACGGTCACCTTCACCTGGTCGCTGGACTACAGCTTCGTCTGGGCGCAGACCGGCTCGCTGCAGCCGGGCGTCACCTTCAAGGCCCAGCAGACCATCGGCGCCGACCCGGAGAACCTGGCGAACAACCAGATCCAGTTCGACTACCGGCAGGGTGCCTTCACCTTCCTCGACGGCGCCGCGGTCGGCACCCCGCAGCTGGGCTCGCTCTACATCCGCGAGCTCAACGGTGTCCCGGCCAACTCGGCCACCGTCGGCATCGGCATGTCCAACGCGGGCACGTTCGCGGTGCAGGCGCAGCCGAACACCAACCTGGTGTTCACCCCGCACCCCGAGTACTGGCTCACCGCGGGCACCTTCACCGCGGGCGAGGTGCTCGACGTCGAGCAGATCACCAATGAGGCCGCGGTGCCCTACGACGGCACCTTCGCGATGAGCGCGGTGCTCAACTCGAAGAACGTCTGGCAGATCAGCGCGGGCGAGGTCTGACCGATCCCGCCCGCGCCCATCGCCAGGCGCGGGCGGTCCCCCAGATGGCGGCCACGGCCGCCGTCCGGCGGGGCGCGGGGCCCGCACCCCCGCGCCCCGCTGTCCCCGCGCGCCCACAACCACGCCACGCCAAGGAGACGTCGTGACGAACTACACCAAGATCCAACTCATCAGCTACGGCGCGGTCACCTCCACGCCGACCCGGGTGCTCGCCGGTGACCAGTCCAACCGCTACTACGAGGACCTGGCCAGCCGGGGTCGCACGCTCTGCGACGTCGCCGACTGGGCCGCCACCACCTCGGCGTCCTCGCTCGCCGACCCGGAGACGCTCAAGGTCTTCGTCGCCCCCGAGTTCTACTTCCGCTACGGCGGCCCGTCCGACCCACCGGAGGTCCTCAACGACAGCTACCCCGATGGCGAGCAGCTGCTGCCCCGGCTCGCCGAGGAGATCCTGAAACCGCACTTCGCCGCCGAGGGGTACGCGGACTGGGTGGTGGTGGCAGGGTCGATGTTCTGGCACAAGCGCGGCCCGGCGCACCCCAGCTACTTCAACACCACGCTGGTCATCAACGGCGGCCCGGACACCGCGCTCACCCCGCAGGAGCGCGCCGACAACGCCGACGTGCGCGCGCTGGCCACGGTGGGGGCCGCCACCACCAACCAGAAGTCGCTGATGTCCAACATCGACTACGCGATCGGCGTCGACCGCTCGGAGTGGGACGCCTCGCTCAACCCGATGTTCCGGCTCAGCTTCACCGACGACGAGTTCTGGCGCTGGCACGTGTTCGCCGCCCACGGCAAGCACGGTCCGCAGGGCCAGCCGCTGGTCTTCGGGCTGGAGGTGTGCCTGGAGCACATCGTCGCCTACGCGGGCTCGGACTCCGACGTCGGACTGCTGCGCACCATGGAGGCCAGGGTGCCCGACCAGCCGGAGGTCGACATCCACCTGGTCACCTCGTGCGGCATGACGCTGAACCCGGCCTTCGGCGTCGCCGCGCGGGACGACGGCTACGCCATGATCGTCGACGGCATGCAGCCCGGCGTGCCGCCGCTGCCGTGGCCCAACGCCGATGTCCGCCGGGTCACCCGGGTCCAGCACGACGGCAGGCGCTCGGTCGGCGCCTCCGCACGCGTGCTGTCCACCCGCCCGGTGCCCACGAACCTGCAACTGGGCGTCGCGGGCAGCAGGCACAACCCGCTCGACTCGGTCGCCGTCTGGGAGGCGCAGCCGCTGGCCGACGTCGTCTGACCCACCGCGCCGCTGGCCTTCGGGGATGAGCCCAGCGGACCCCGTGGTCGATCACTCACCCTGCCGCGGAGCGTGAGTGATCGACCCGAGAAGCCCCACCACCAACCACGCGTCCGCCAGGTTGAGGCGGTCAGAAAGGAGATCGGCAACGCGCGATACCGCTGGGAACACAACTCCATAGTGGAAACGGGGCACAGCACTTCAGTCCATAATGGACTACGGGGCTGAACTACTCGGGAGCTCGGTCGAACAGGGACTGGGCGGCGAGGTCGACCTCGGTGAGCAAGGGGCGCCACTGGGTCCGGCAGTGCGCCTTGCGGGCTCGTTCGCGTTCGACCAGGCGGCCCGCGGCGAACACGACGGTGACCGGGACACCGTCGCCGAGGTCGGTGAGCAGGCCGCGGATCGTCTCCTCGGCGATCACCGCGTCCTGGTGGTCACCGAGGACGTCCTGGAACTCCTTGGTGGCCGAGACCAGGGCCTTGATCCGCTTGCGGGCGGCGGGCTCGGCCATCTCGGCGGCGTACCGCAGGCGCTTGCCGTGGATGCGCAGCTCGTGCAGGTCGTCGTCCGGGGGGTTCTCCCCGAGGGCCTCGGCGGCCCGCATCAGCTTGCGGTGCGGCTTGCGGACCACGCTGATGAGCGCGGGCGGCTCATCCTCGGTGTCCTCGACCGGGACGGCGGTGGCGGAGGTCGCCGCCTCGCGCAGGGCGTCGAGCAGCTTGCGGTACCGCTTGCTGCGCAACACCCGCCGCATGGTCTGCCGGGCCGCGCGCCGCTGCACCACCAGGCCGTGCAGCAGCGTCTCGACGGCGGCCAACTCGTCCTCGTCGAAGCCGACCGCCCTGGCGCGCAGGCTGTCCAGCTGCACATCCAGGTCCCGGACGGCGCCGAGCGAGGCACCGAGCCACTTCAGCTCGGCGTCCAACCCCGGCGTCGGCAACCCCGCCTTGAGCGCGGCCCGCGCCCGTCGCACGGCCACCCGCATCTGGTGCACGTGCTCGGGGTCAGAGCCCTCCCGCGCACCCTCGGTACGCGTGGTCAGCTCCTCTGCCTGCACCAGCAGCCGGGCCTGGACCTGTTCGACGAGTTCAGTCACACCGGACATCGTATGTCCCCGCCCGTTCAGCCCCGGTTCACTCGGCCCGGGCTGCCCAAGCTCAGGGCAGAACTGGTCCGCTCGAGACCCGTGCGTTCAGGCAAGCGTGCTCGCGCCTGGGGCAGAGTCGGTTCTTGGGGCTCGACTCGCTCAGGCGCGGGTTCGCTGAGGCTGGGGCCGGTGAGGGCCGGGACTGTGGGCCGGGTCGGGGCTGGTGGCGGTTAGTCGTTGGTGTGGAGGGCGGTGTTCAGCTCGATGCCGGTGCCGTCTCGGCGGACTACCTCGACCGCGCCGGTGGTGGAGTTGCGGCGGAACAGGATGCCGGACTCGCCGGAGAGTTCGCGGGCCTTGACCAGGGTGCCGTCGGTCAGGCGCACCTTGGTGCCTGCCGTCACGTACAGGCCCGCCTCCACCACGCAGTCGTCGCCGAGGGAGATGCCGACGCCTGCGTTGGCGCCGAGGAGGCAGCGTTCGCCGACGCTGATGACCTCTTTGCCGCCGCCGGAGAGGGTGCCCATGATCGAGGCGCCGCCGCCGACGTCTGAGCCGTCGCCGACCACGACGCCCGCGGAGATGCGACCCTCCACCATGGACGCGCCGAGGGTGCCCGCGTTGAAGTTGACGAAGCCCTCGTGCATCACGGTCGTGCCGGTCGCCAGGTGCGCGCCGAGTCGCACCCGGTCCGCCTCGGCGATCCGCACGCCGCTGGGCAGCACGTAGTCGACCATGCGCGGGAACTTGTCCACGCCGTAGACGGTCACCTGGCCCCTGGTCCGCAGCCGCAGCCGGGTCGCCTCGAAGCCGTCGACCGGGCAGGGGCCGTGGTTGGTCCACACGACGTTGCTGAGCAGGCCGAACACGCCGTCCAGGTTCTGGCCGTGCGGGCGGACCAGGCGGGCGGAGAGCAGGTGCAGCCGCAGGTACACGTCGTGCGCGTCGGTGGGCGGGCGCTCCAGGTCGTCGATGACCGTGCGCACGGCGACGACCTCGACACCGCGCACCGGGTCCGGGCCCAGCAGGGCCGCCACCCCGGCGCCCAGTTCGGTGGTCGCCTCGTCGGCGGAGAGCCGGGTGGTGCCCGCCTCGGTGGTCGCGCCCAGCCGGGGGCTGGGGAACCAGGTGTCCAGGACGGTGCCCTCAGTGGTCACCGTCGCCAGGCCGACGCCGTGGGCGCCCTTGCTCTCACTCGCTTCCGCGCTGCTCACACGGCACACGGTAGCCAATGCCGCGACGAGTAAGGTGACGGGCCGTGACCGTTGAGTTGGATCTCACCATCGACCCCGTCGACCTCACCGTCGCGCTCGTCGCCGCCCCCAGCGTGTCCGAGGAGGAGGCCGAGCTCGCCGACGCGATCGAGCGCGCGCTGCGGTCGCAGGCACCGCACCTGGAGGTCGTCCGCACCGGCAACGCGGTGCTGGCCCGCACGAACCTCGGCCGCCCGTCGCGCGTGGTGTTCGCCGGTCACATCGACACCGTCCCGGTGAACGACAACCTGCCGCCGCGGCTGGTCGACGGCGTGCTGCACGGCCTGGGCAGCGTCGACATGAAGGGCGGGGTCGCGGTCATGCTGCACCTCGCGGTCACCGTCACCGAGCCCAAGCACGACCTGACGTTCCTGTTCTACGACTGCGAGGAGATCGACGCCGCGCGCAACGGTCTCGTCCGGGTCGAGCGGGACTTCGCGGACTGGATGCGCGGCGACCTCGCGGTGGTGTGCGAGCCGTCCAACGGCGTGGTCGAGGCGGGCTGCCAGGGCACGATGCGCGTCGAGCTGCGCAAGACCGGCCAGCGGGCGCACACCGCTCGCGGCTGGATGGGGGTCAACGCGATCCACGCCCTCGGCGCCGTGATGTCCACATTGGCCGCTTACGAGACCCGCACGGTCGACATCGACGGCTGCACCTACCGCGAGGGGCTCCAGGCGGTGCACATCTCCGGTGGGGTCGCGGGCAACGTCGTCCCGGACGCGGCGCTGTTGCGCATCAACTTCCGGTTCGCGCCCGACCGCAGCCAGGAGCAGGCCGAGGCGCACATGCGTGAGGTCTTCGCCGGGCACGACGTGACCGTGGTCGATTCCGCGCCGGGTGCCCTGCCCGGCCTGAGCGCGCCAGCCGCCCGCGAGCTGGTCGAGGCGGCGGGGGGCACCCCGGTGGCCAAGCTCGGGTGGACGGACGTGGCCCGCTTCGCCGCGCTGGGCATCCCGGCGGTCAACTTCGGACCGGGTGACCCGACGCTGGCGCACACCCAGCAGGAGAACGTCCCGGTGGAGCAGATCACCAGGTGCGCGCGGGTGCTTCGCCTGTTCGTCGGCGGATAGTCGCCATTAGCCCGTTCGGGGACAACGTGATCGTCCTAGACTCAGGCCCGTGACCATCGACGGACCCCAGGACCTCGGCAGCGACCTCTCCGACGAGGTGCACCCCCCGGAGCGCCAGCGCGGGCCGGTGACCCTGCGCCGCGGCCGCAGCGAGGAAGCCACCACGACCGACCAGCGGCTGCTCGACTCGCGCGGCCCGTCGGACTGGGTGCACACCGACCCGTGGCGGGTGCTGCGCATCCAGGCCGAGTTCGTCGAGGGGTTCGGCGCCCTGGCCGAGGTGCCGCGCGCGGTCACCGTGTTCGGCTCGGCCCGCACCAAGCGCGAGGACCCGGAGTACCAGCTCGGCCGCGACATCGGTGCCGCCCTCGCCGCCTCCGGTTTCGCCACCATCACCGGCGGTGGACCCGGCGCGATGGAGGCGGTCAACCGGGGTGCCTCGGAGGCCGGTGGCCTGTCCATCGGGCTGGGCATCGAGCTGCCGTTCGAGCAGGGCCTCAACCCGTGGGTCGACCTCGGCGTGAACTTCCGCTACTTCTTCACGCGCAAGACGATGTTCATCAAGTACTCGCAGGCTTTCATCTGCCTGCCGGGCGGGTTCGGCACCCTGGACGAGCTGTTCGAGGCGCTGACCCTCGTGCAGACCAAGAAGGTCACCAAGTTCCCGGTCGTGCTGTTCGGGACCTCGTACTGGGGCGGCCTCTACGACTGGCTGCGTGCGTCCGTCTTCGAGGGCGGCAAGATCGGCGAGAAGGACCTGTCCCTCTTGCACCTCACCGACGACGTGGACGACGCGGTCAGCGTGGTCGAGAAGGCCTACCAGGCGTGGAGCGACGCGCATTGAGCCGCGCGGTGGCTGTCTACTGCGGCTCTCACTCGTCGGTCCCCCGGTCGTACCTGGACCTTGCTGACGAGGTGGGCCAAGGCATCGCGGCCCGGGGTTGGACCCTGGTCTGGGGTGGCTCCGGGGTGTCCATGATGGGCTCCGTCGCGCGGGCCACCCGTCGCGGCGGAGCCAGGACCGTCGGTGTCATCCCGCGCGCCCTGGTCGACCTGGAGGCCGCCGACCCGGACGCCGACGAGCTGATCGTCGTCGACACCATGCGCGAGCGGAAGCGCGAGATGGACGACCGCGCCAACGCGTTCCTGACCCTGCCCGGCGGCCTCGGCACCTGCGAGGAGCTGTTCGAGGTCTGGACGTCGCGCTACCTGGCGATGCACACCAAGCCGGTCGTGCTGCTGGACCCCGACGACCACTACGCGGGCATGCTCGAGTGGGTCCGCGGCCTGCGCTCCCGGGGTTTCGTCAGCGACGTGGCCCTCGACGCGCTGGTCGTCGCCCGCACCGCCGAGGAGGCGCTGGCCGCCTGCGCCTAGCGATCAGGCGGCTTCGCTGGGGCGCTTGTGGTATGAGTCGACGTACTCTTGGCCGCTGAGCTCCAGGATCGCGTACATGACCTCGTCGGTCACGGCGCGGCGGATCGGCAGCGAGTTCGCCATGCCGTCGTAGCGGGAGAAGTCCAGCGGCTCGCCGAAGCGGACCGTGATGCGGTGCGGCCGGGGCCACTTCTTGCCCGCGGGCTGCACCTTGTCCGTCCCGATCAGCGCCACCGGCACCACCGGTGCCTTGTGCTCGAGCGCCAACTGCGCCACCCCGGTGCGGCCCCGGTGCAGCTTGCCGTCCAGCGACCGGGTGCCCTCCGGGTGGATGGCGAACGCGTCACCGCCGTCGAGCACCTCGCCCGCGACCTCCAGCGAGGCCAGTGCCGCGCGGCTGTTGTCGCGCTCGACGGGGATGGCCCCCAGTGAGCGGAACAGGATCCCGACCAGCCGCTTGCCGATCGAGCCGCCCGCGAAGTACTCGGCCTTGGCCAGGAACGCGACCCGGCGGGAGACCATCATCGGCACCACGAAGCTGTCGATCACCGCGAGGTGGTTGATGGCCAGGATCACCGGCCCCTTGGTGGGCACCCGGTCGGCGCCCTCGACCACGGGCCGCAGGAACAGCCGGGCGAGGGACGAGAGCACGACACGCAGCGTGCGGTAGAACACGGATGGGCCTCCTCGGTCGCACCCAACTGTAGCCGGCGCCCGCCCCGGCCACCGCGCGGTGGAGACGCCGCTCACCCATGGCACGATCGGTAGCCATGACCGCTCTCCGGTTCGGCACGCGCGAGGTCACCCAGGACCGCGCCCTGGTGATGGCGATCGTCAACCGGACCAGGGACTCGTTCTACGACCGGGGTGCCACCTTCGCCGAGTCGGCCGCGCTCGCCGCCGTCGACCGGGCGGTGGCCGAGGGCGCCGACATCGTCGACATCGGCGGTGTCCGGGCCGGGTCGCACGGTGAGCCTGTCGACTCCGCCGAGGAGGCGAGCCGGGTCGTGCCGTTCGTCGCCGCCGTGCGCGAGCGCCACCCCGACCTGGTGATCAGCGTTGACACCTGGCGGCACGAGGTCGGCCGCGCGGTCTGCGAGGCGGGCGCCGACCTGATCAACGACACCTGGGCTGGCGCGGACCCGAGGCTGGCCGAGGTGGCCGCCGAGTTCGGCGTCGGCATCGTCTGCTCGCACACCGGCGGCGCCGCTCCGCGCACCGACCCGCACCGCGTCCGGTACGGCGACGTGGTCGGCGAGGTCGTCGCGGAACTGGTGGAGCGCGCCGAGCGGATGGTCGCCCTCGGTGTCCCGCGCGAGGGCGTGCTGATCGACCCGACGCACGACTTCGGCAAGAACACCTGGCACGGCCTGGAGTTGTTGCGCCGCCTGGACGAACTCGTCGCGACGGGCTGGCCGGTGCTGATGGCGTTGTCCAACAAGGACTTCGTCGGCGAGACGCTCGACGTCACGCTGGACGAGCGGGTCGAGGGGACGCTGACCGCGACGGCGGTGTCCGCGTGGGCGGGCGCCAAGGTGTTCCGCGCGCACCAGGTCGCCAGGACCAGGCAGGTCGTCGACATGGTCGCCTGCATCGCGGGCACCCGCCCCCCGGCCAGGGTGACCAGGGCCCTGGCGTGAGCGGCCTGGCCCGCGCGACCTGGCAGAGTCCCGAGTGGACCGTCACGCAGCTGGTGCGCGCCAAGGGGAACCGCACGGTCAGCGTCGTGCTGCCCGCGCTCAACGAGGAGGACACCGTTGCTGCCGTGGTCGCATCGGTGCGACCGCTGGTGGGCACGTTGGTCGACGAGTTGGTGGTCATCGATTCCGGCTCGACGGATCGCACCCGTGCGTTCGCCGAAGCCGCGGGGGCCCGCGTTGTCCAACGCGACGCCGTGTTGCCGACCGTGCCGCCGCGACCGGGCAAGGGCGAGGTCCTCTGGCGCTCACTCGCCGCGACGGCCGGTGACCTGGTCGTGTTCCTGGACTCCGACCTGGTCGACCCCGACCCCGCGTTCGTCCCGCACCTGCTCGGCCCGCTGCTCACCGCGCACGGCGTGCACCTGGTCAAGGGCTTCTACCGGCGCCCGCTGCGGCTGGAGAGCGAGGAGGTCGGCACCGGCGGCGGTCGGGTCACCGAGCTGCTGGCCCGCCCGGTGCTCTCCGCGCTGCGCCCCGAGCTGGCCGACATCATCCAGCCGCTCGGCGGCGAGTACGCGGCTACCAGGGAGTTCCTGACGTCGGTCCCGTTCGCGGCCGGGTACGGGGTGGAGATCGGCCTGCTGCTCGACGCGCACACCCGCTACGGCCTCGACGGCCTGGCGCAGGTCAACCTCGGCGTCCGCAAGCACCGCAACCGCTCGCTGCTGCAGCTGGGCGTGATGGCCCGGCAGATCCTGGGCACCGCGCTCGACCGCTGCGGCGTCCCCTCGGGCACCGGGGTGCTCACCCAGTTCGTCCAGGTCGGCGGCGAGTGGCTGCCGGACCGGACCGAGGTGCTCGTCGCCGACCGCCCCCCGATGGCCGCGGTCCTGGGCGACTAGAGCGGCCTGCTCAGGTGGTACTCGGTGATCGTCGGGTCGTTCGGGTAGGCCATCTCCTCGCCGGTCGGCCGGAACCCCAGCCGGTCGTAGAACCGCCTGGCGCGGGGGTTGGTCTCGACCACCCAGGCCTTGACGGCGGTGGCGCCCTCCGCCTTCGCCCAGGCGACGACCGTCTCGACCATCTCGGTCGCCAGAGCGGTTCCGCGAGCGGCTGGCGCGGTCCAGACGGAGATCATCTCAACTTCGTCGCCAGGGATGCCGACGCTGATCGCGACCGGCTCGTCGCCGTCGAAGGCGAGGAAGACGGCGTGCCGCAGCGGCCAGCTCCGCCAGTGGTCCTCGTCGTAAGGGAGCTCCCGGGCGAGGTTCGACGCGAACGCGTAAGGGGCCTCGGTGAGGGCGGCGATCCGGATCGCGCGGATCGCGGACCAGTCGGCGGGGGAGGCGCGGCGGATGGCCATGATCGCCAGCGTCGTCCGGGCCCGGGCGGCGGGCAAGGAGTTTTTCTGGCCCGCACCCGCTGCGCCGACCGGCCGCGCCGTGACACGATCTGCCCGTGACCACCGTGCTCATCTACCTCGTCGTCATGGCGCTCGTGGCGGCCGTGGTGTTCCTCCTCGCCTCCGTGGTGTTCGGCCGCGGCGAGGAGTTGCCCGCGCTACCCCCAGGTGCCTCGCCGACCCGGCTGCCCGAGGCCGACGTCACCGGTTCCGACGTGCGGGCGGTCCGCTTCCAGCTCGTCTTCCGCGGCTACCGGATGACCGAGGTCGACTGGGTGCTCAAGCGCTTGGGCGGCGAGATCGACCAGCTGCGCGCCAAGGTGGCCGAACTGGAGAAGGCGGATGATCCGAGTCGTTGAGCGGGTCGACGTCGCCGCCCCGGTCGAGACGACCTGGGCCGCGATGACCGACTGGGCCGGGCAGGGCGCGTGGATGCTGGGCACCACGGTCCGCGTGACCAGCGGCGACGGCCGTGGCGTCGGGTCGACCCTGGCCGCGTTCACCGGCCTCGCGCGCATCGGGTTCACTGACCACATGGAGATCACCGAGTGGCGGCCGCCGGTCCGCTGCGCCGTCCGGCACACGGGGTGGCTCGTGCGCGGTACCGGCGTCTTCGAGGTCGTCGATCGGGGCGCCGGTAGCTCTACCTTCGTCTGGCGTGAGGACCTGAACGTGCCCCGACTGCTGTGGGCGCCGGTCAGCCCGGTGTTCCGCGCGGGCCTCCGTGCCTCCCTGCGCCGCTTCGCCGCTTTCGCGCAGGCCAGGGCATGACCGAGCTCGTCCGCTGCGCGTGGGGCGACACGGCCCCGGATTACGCTGAGTACCACGACAACGAGTGGGGCGTACCGCTGCGCGGCCAAGACGCGATGTATGAGCGCGTCAGCCTAGAGGCGTTCCAGAGTGGCCTGTCCTGGATCACGATCCTGCGCAAGCGCGAAGCCTTCCGGGAGGCGTTCGCCGGGTTCGTGCCGGAGCGGGTCGCCGAGTTCGGGCCGGACGACATCGACCGGCTGATGAGCGACGTCGGCATCGTGCGCAACCGGGCCAAGATCGAGGCCACCATCCGCAACGCCCGCGCCATCGGTGAGCTCGACCAGCCGCTGGACACCCTGCTCTGGTCGTTCGCGCCGACCGGGGCGCGCGCCCGGCCCCGCACCATGGCCGACGTCCCGGCGATCACGCCCGAGTCGACGGCCATGGCCAAGGCCCTCAAACGCCGTGGTTTCGCCTTCGTCGGCCCCACCACCTGCTACGCCCTCATGCAGGCCACCGGCATGGTCGACGACCACATCAGCACCTGCTGGCGGGCGGGCGTCAGCGGCCGGTGAACACCGGTGGCCGCTTGGCCACGAAGGCCGCGACGCCCTCGCGGTGGTCCTCGGTCGCCCCGGCCTCCGCCTGGGTGCGGCCCTCGACCGCGAGACCGTCGGCCAGGGTGGACCCGGCGGAGGCGAGCATGGCCTCCTTGATCTTGGCGTAAGCCGTGGTCGGGCCAGCCGCGAGCCGGGTCGCCAGGGCGTGCGCGGTGGTGAGGACCTCCTCGGCCGGGACCACCTGGTTGACCATCCCGATCCGCAAAGCCTCGTCCGCGGCGACCGGGCGGGCCAGCAGGAACAGCTCCATCGCGCGGCCGTACCCGATCAGGCGCGGCAGGGTCCACGCCGAGCCCGAGTCCGCCGTCAGCCCTACCCCGGCGAAAGCCATCAGGAACTTCGTCGACTCCGCCGCGATCCGCAGGTCGCACGCGTACGCGAACGACGCCCCGGCGCCCGCCGCCATCCCGTTCACCGCGGCGATGATGGGCTTGGGCAGCGTGGTGATCGCCGTCACGATCG
The DNA here is from genome assembly GCF_024171945.1 of Actinokineospora globicatena. Classification (GTDB taxonomy): domain Bacteria; phylum Actinomycetota; class Actinomycetes; order Mycobacteriales; family Pseudonocardiaceae; genus Actinokineospora; species Actinokineospora globicatena. The sequence continues at coordinate 145,280 of NZ_JAMTCR010000002.1, read as the reverse complement.
GGTTGTAGTGCTTGTCGACCGTCGCCAGCGGGGCAGGGTCACCTGCCTCCAAGCGCTCCAGGTGCTCCTTGAGGTCTTGTCCCGCGCAGAACGCCTTGCCCGCGCCAGTCAGCACCACCGCCCGCACGGCGTCATCCGTGCCAGCGGCCTCTAGGGCCGTGAGCAGGGCTTCCTTCAGTTCGACCGTGAGCGAGTTGAACGACTCCGGTCGGTTCAGCGTCAGCGTGCGCACCCCGTCGCGGTCTGAGATCGTCAGCACCTCGGCCACTGGTCGCCACCTTTCCTGGTCACGCGGTAGACCTCTGCTTACCACCCCTTCGCAGGCAGTCATCCAGGAACTCGGTCACAGCGGGGGCCAAGCGCGCGGTGTGCGTGTCGAACAGCTCCGCGGCGGTAGCGCCAGGCCAGTCCGGTGGGAGCAAAGCGACCGGTAGGCCTGGGTCGACGAACAGGAACTTCCGCCACGCGTGCAGCAGCCGCTGGGACGCCGCGAACGCCTCGGCGGGGTCTGATCCGTCCACAGCGGACATCACCGGCGCCCACTCGGCCAAGAACCCCCGGTAGGACTCACCCAACCCGGTGAGGTCCCACGCCTCCGCGGCCAGTTCCGCGTCCGACCCGTCGTGCGCTCCGTGGAAGACCCGAGCGGTTAGCCCTTCCGCAGCCAGCACGTCCGCTAGCTCTGTCGACGGCCGTGGCGCTACCCAGGTGGACGACCCCAGTGGGCCGTATCCGAGCAGTCTTAGCGACGACGCCAACCTCTCCCGGGCGACCCTAGGGGGCACCTCGGCGAGCGCGACCACGTGCCAACGCTCGTCCCATGTGGAGAGACCGGTGCGGTAGATCCGGGTCCCGGCCTCGTCGAGCCGCCGCTCCGCGCGCGTGGTCAGCGCGTAGCCGGGGCCCTCCGGTAGCCGTACCGGGGTCAGCCAACCCTGACGGACCATTCTGGACACCGCGGTCCGGATCGCGGGCGCGCCGAAGCCCAGCGGGTCCAGCAGCCGTACCAGCGCGGCGATGGTCGCCGAGCCGTCCCGCTGCCGCAGGTGACCGCCGAAGACGTCGAAGAGGGCGGAACGGGCGCGCACGACGGTCGAGTCTGGCAGGCCGCCGACCCCCGGCGCCACCCATCGTGGCCGGTCACCCGACACGCGATGATCGGTTCCGATTTCACCGCCGCGCGCCGGATGGGGGAGAATGGCCCGGACCCGGCGGGTTCGCCGCGTCGGGTGGGCAGGCTATGACGGAGGGAGCACGCTATGGCGGCCATGAAGCCCCGGACCGGGGACGGTCCCCTCGAAGTGACGAAGGAGGGCCGGGGCATCGTGATGCGCGTCCCGCTCGAGGGTGGCGGACGTCTGGTGGTCGAGATGACCCCGGAGGAGGCCAGCAACCTCGGCGACGCGCTCAAGTCCGCCGCGGGCTGATCCTCCCACCGCCGGGTCTGATCACCGCCTCGGCGGGATCACCCCGGCGTTCCCCCAGCTGACACGACCCGACGCTCCCGCACGGAGGACCGCTTGCCCACGCCGGTGCCGACCCCGCCGACCGCACTTCCCGACGTGGAGGTGGCCGCCGGGACCGCCGGGGGCGTCCCGGTCGCGGTGCTCACCAGGACGGCCGACGGCCCCGCGCTGATCGGTCCCGGCGGCGACGAGCTCACCCCCGAGTGGGCCGAGGCCGTTGGCCTGACCGGCAAGGCGGGCGAGGTGCACCGCGCCCCGCTGGCGGCCACCGCGCGCTGGTCGGTCGGCATCGGCACCGGTGCGGCCAAGCACTGGCGCACCGCGGGCGCGGCCCTGGCGAGGGCCGTCAACGCGCTGCTGGAGAACCAGCCGGATTCCGGTCAATCCCTGCAGGTCGTGCTCCCCGACGACACCGACGCCGAGCAGGCGGGCTGGTTCGCCACCGGCCTGCGGCTCGGGGGTTACCGGTTCCGCGTGACCGGAGACACACCCGCGCCCCGGCTGCGGTCGATCCGGCTCGTCGTGTCCGAACGGGACCGTCGCGACCGGATCGCCGCGGAGGTCAAGCGGACCGGGGTCCTCTCCTGGGCGACCGCGCTGACCAGGGACCTGGCCAACGCGCCGTCCGATGTCAAGGACCCCGCCTGGCTCGCCAAGACCGCGGCTCGCGTCGTCGGCAAGCCCAAGGGCCTCACCGCCCAGGTCCGCGACGAGAAGTGGCTGGCCGAGCACGGTTTCGGCGGGCTGCTCGCGGTCGGTGGCGGTTCCTCCCGCCCGCCCCGGCTGGTCCACCTGACCTGGGCCCCGCCCGGCGCCGCCGGTCCGCACATCGCCTTGGTCGGCAAGGGCATCACCTTCGACACCGGTGGTGTGTCCATCAAGCCCAACGAGGGCATGCACCTCATGCGCACCGACATGGCGGGTGGCGCGGCGGTCATCGCGGCCGTGGCCGCTATCGCCAAGTTGGGCCTACCGATTCGGGTATCCGGTCTAGTCCCGTGCGCCGAGAACCACCTGTCCGGTTCCTCTTACCGTCCGGGCGATGTTGTGCGCCACTACGGCGGTAAGACCACCGAGATCACCAACACAGACGCCGAAGGCAGGGTCGTCCTCGCCGACGCGCTCACTTACGCCCATCAGGACCTCGACGCCGATCTCCTCGTCGACGTGGCGACCCTGACCGGCGCGATGAAAGTCTCCCTGGGTACGCGCATCGGTGGCCTGTTCACCAACGACGACGCTCTCGCCGCACGGATCACGGCCGCGAGTGAGACCGCCGGTGAGGCACTGTGGCGGATGCCGCTGCTAGACCACTTGGCCGCTGAGGTGCCCAGCCACATCGCCGACGTCCGGCAGTGCCCGCCTGGTCCTGGTGCGATCACCGCCGCGCTGTTCTTGCGTGAGTTCACCGGCGGCCTGCCGTGGGCCCACCTGGACATCGCGGGCCCCGCACGCGCCGACCGCTCTTACGACGACGTCGTGCCCGGTGCTACCGGGTTCGCAGCGCGCACCCTGGTCGAGTTCGTCGCGGCGTACGCGTCCTGAGCGAACACGCGGTCCAAGAACGCGTACTTGGCCACGAACACCGGTAGGCCGCTGAGCACGTAGGTCACGTTCAGGACCAACGTGCGCGCGGCCCGGTCTTCGACAAGAGGACCGATCAGCCAGTCCGCGCCCGCCGTCAGCACCACCGACACGAGGCCACCCAGCAGGGTGACGACCAGGTAGCCCACCACCTGCCTGGTCAGCTTCGGCATGCCGCGCTGCCCCCACGCCCACCAGCGGATCATCACGAAGTGCGGCACCGCGCCCACGACGAACGCGGCCGTGCTCGCGGCCAGCGCGCCCAGTACGCCCCACCCGTACAGGGCGAACAGGACCAACTGGCTTATCCCGGTCGCGACCAGGGACGCCACTGAGTAGCGGGTGAACCGCACCCGCACGCCATGTGCCACCTTCGCCAACCTAGGAGCCACCAGCTGACGGTCCTCTCAGCGCCGCTCGGTACACCGCCAGGGTCTGCTCCGCCACCGACGCCCACGAGAAGTCCCGCTCCGCCCGCGCCCGCCCCGCGGCACCCATCGCCGCCGCGCGGTCCGGAGTGGACAGCAGCGAGTTGATGGCGTCCGCCAGGCCCGCCCGGAACGCGGCGGTGTCGTCGGCGTCGTAGTGCACCAGCAGGCCGGTCTCGCCGTGCGCCACGACCTCGGGGATACCCCCGACGTCAGAGGCCACGACCGCCGTCCCGCACGCCATGGCCTCCAGGTTCACGATGCCCAGCGGTTCGTAGACCGACGGGCACACGAACACCGTGGCGTGGCTGAGCAGTTGCTGCACCTCTGACTGTCGCAGCATCCGCTGGATCCAGAACACCCCTGGCCGCCGTTCAGCCAGTTCAGCGACCGCCGCTCGGGTCTCCTCGGCGATCTCCGGCGTGTCCGGCGCCCCCGCACACAGGACTACCTGCGCGGACGGGTCGATGTCGTGCGCGGCGGCGATGAGGTGGTCTACACCCTTCTGCCGGGTGATGCGCCCCACGAACACCACGGTCGGCCGCGCGGGGTCGATCCCGTGCTCTATGAGGGCGTCCACCTGGGACACAGGGTGGTAGGTAGCCGTGTCGATGCCGTTGCGGACGACGTGCACCCGCGCGGGGTCCAGTTCCGGGTAGCAGTCCAAAACGTCTGTGCGCATGCCCTCGCTCACGGCGATGACCGCGTCGGCCGCGAGATACGCCGTGCGCTCTACCCAGCTCGACAGGCGGTATCCGCCACCGAGCTGTTCGGCCTTCCAGGGCCTGCGCGGCTCTAGGGAGTGCGCGGTCACCACGTGCGGGACCCCGTGCAAGAGCTGCGCGAGATGACCGGCGTGGTTGGCGTACCAGGTGTGCGAGTGCACGAGGTCGACGCCTTCGACCGCCGCGGTGATGGACAGGTCCGCCGACAGGGTCCGCAGCGCCGGATTGGCCTGCTCCAGGCCGGGCGCGGGGTTGTGCGCGGTCGCGTCCTCGCGCGGGCCGCCGAAGCAGTGCACGTCGACTTCGACGAGGTCGCGCAACCTCGGCACGAGGTAGCCCACGTGGACGCCCGCCCCGCCGTAGACCTCCGGCGGGTACTCCCTGGTCAGCAATCCGATGCGCACACCTGTCACCGTAGCCGCAGCCCAGCGGGCGGCACGTGGGCGGCGGGGGGCGGGACGACCCGGCGGCGCACGGGTGAACACACGGGCAATGCAGGGTCAACGGGCGCCCACACGGAGTAGCGCGTATGGCAGGACAACCACGCTGACGGTTAGATTCATCGTGTGAAGGGCAAGCCGCGCGTACTCGGGATCGTGTTGGCTGGTGGCGAGGGCAAACGCCTGTGGCCCCTCACGGCGGACCGGGCCAAACCAGCCGTTCCGTTCGCGGGGAACTACCGCCTGGTCGACTTCGTGCTGTCGAACCTGGTGAATGCCGGTTTCCACCAGCTGTGCGTGCTGACGCAGTACAAATCCCACTCCCTGGACAGGCACATCTCCACGACCTGGCGCCTGTCGAACGTGCTCGGCCAGTACGTGACCCCGGTCCCGGCACAGCAACGGCTGGGTCCGCGCTGGTACACCGGCTCGGCCGACGCGATCTTCCAGAGCCTCAACCTGGTCAACGACGAGCAGCCGGACCACATCGCGGTCTTCGGTGCCGACCACGTCTACCGCATGGACCCGGGTCAGATGCTGGAACAGCACGTCGACTCGGGAGCTGGGGTCACCGTCGCTGGCATCCGGGTTCCGCGCCTAGAGGCCAGGGCGTTCGGCTGCATCGACTCCGACGCTAACCGCAAGATCACCAGCTTCCTGGAGAAGCCTGACGACCCGCCGTCGGTCCCGGACGACCCCGACGTCACCTTCGCCTCTATGGGCAACTACCTGTTCTCGACGTCAGCGCTGGTCGAGGCCCTACGCGCGGACGCGGCCGACCGCGACTCCATGCACGACATGGGCGGCGACATCATCCCGATGCTGGTCGACCAGGGCGACGCGTACGTCTACGACTTCGCCGACAACGTCGTGCCGGGGGAGACCGAGCGGGACAAGGGCTACTGGCGGGACGTGGGGACGCTTGACGCGTTCTACGACGCCCACATGGACCTCGTGTCCGTGCACCCTGTCTTCAACCTCTACAACCGCCAGTGGCCGATCCGTACGGCCACCCCGCCGCTGCCACCGGCGAAGTTCGTGAACTCCGGTACGGCTACCGAGTCGATCGTGGGACCGGGGTCTGTCATCTCTGGCGCTACCGTCACCAACTCGGTCATCAGCGCCGATGTGGTCATCGAGGACGGTGCCGTAGTGGAGGGCAGCGTGCTCTTGCCCGGCGCGCGCGTCGGTAAGGGTGCCGTCGTGCGGAAGGCGATCCTGGACAAGAACGTCGTGGTCGCTGACGGGGTGCGGCTGGGCGTCGACCTGGAGTCGGACCGCGAGCGGTACACGGTCAGCGCCAGCGGGGTGGTCGTGCTCGGCAAGGGTGCCCGCGCGGACTAGGTGATCTTGGCGGCGAGCAGCAGCCCGTCGCCGAGGGGGAGCAGCAACGGGACCAGGCGGTCGTCGTCGCGCACCGCCCGGACCACCTCGCGCAGCGCCAGCGTCTCGGCGTCGCGCCGCGCCGGGTTGGCGATGTTGCCCTGGTAGAGGACACTGGCGAAGGCCAGCACCCCGCCAGGGCGCAGCAGTCGCACCCCGTGCTCGTGGTAGGCGGGGTACTCGGTGCTCGTGGCGTCGACGAACAGCAGGTCGTACCCGCCGTCGCTGAGCCTGGGCAGCACGTCCAACGCCCTGCCCATGATCAGCCGGGTCCGACCAGGCGCGATCCCGGCCTGGCGGAACGTGCGCTTGGCGACCGCCTGCACCTCGGGCTCGACGTCGATGGAGGTCAGCACGCCGTCGGGGGCCATGCCGCGCAGCAGGTGCAGGCCGCTGACCCCGACCCCGGTGCCGATCTCCACCACGGCCTTCGCGCGCAGCGCCGCGGCCAGGAACCGGAGCGCGGCCCCGGTGGTCACACCGACCGGGGTGCAGCCGAGTTGGGCGCCCAGGGAGCGCGCCGCGACGAGCGTCTCGTCCTCGGCGAGGTACCCCTCGACGTACTCGCTGAGCTCCACCGAGCGCACGGCGGGCTGTTCCGGTCCCACGGGAACGCAGATTAGCGGCGCTCGTGGCCAAAACGGGTGAACCTGACCGGAAGGTCACCCGCCGACGTTTTCTCAGCCTCGTCTCAGGCCGCTCTGAGGCTCGCCACATGGGCGGGGCGCATCGTTGTCGGTAAGCAAGGGGACGTGGAGAGCGGGGAACGCTGTGAGAGCCGGGAACGCGGTGGGAGCGGGGAACGCGGTGGGAGCGGTCACGGGGAACACAGCGAGCGGATCCGTCGTTGGACAGGGTGGTGGGCAGGACATGCTTCAGGAGGTGCGCATCCCTACGACGCAGAGCCCGACGGTGAGCGCCGTCGAGGTCAAGCCGGTCGAGGTCGCGGAGATCAGCGCGGCCGAGTGGACCGTGCCCAGCTGGGACGAGGTCGTGCGCGAGCACGGCGACCGGGTGTACCGACTGGCCTACCGGCTCGCGGGCAACGCCCACGACGCCGAGGACCTCACCCAGGAGACCTTCATCCGGGTGTTCCGCTCGCTGGCGTCCTACAAGCCGGGCACGTTCGAGGGCTGGCTGCACCGGATCACCACCAACCTGTTCCTCGACATGGTCCGGCGCCGCTCCCGGCTGCGCATGGAGGGCCTGCCCGAGGACACCGACCGCATCGAGGGCGACGAGCCGAGCCCGGAAGAGGTCTACGACGAGACCCACCTGGACCCGGACCTGCAGGCCGCCCTGGACGAGCTGCCGCCCGAGTTCCGCGCCGCCGTGGTGCTCTGCGACGTGGAGGGCCTCTCCTACGAGGAGATCGGCGCCACCCTCGGGGTGAAGCTCGGTACTGTGCGCAGCAGGATCCACCGCGGCCGCCAGGCACTGCGGGTGGCTTTGGAGCGCCGCCGGGCGCTGGCCCGGGAGGCATCGGCATGACCCGTGTGGAGGACCTCTCATGACGCTCGAACGCGCCCTGGGACTGGGCGAGCAGCACCTGCTCCCCGACGCCGTGGTCGCCTTCGTCGACGGTGAGCTCACCCGGTCCGCCCACGACCGGGTGACGTCCCACCTGGCGAGCTGCGCCTGGTGCGCGGCGGAGATCACCACCCAGCGCCAGGCCAGCGCCGAGGTGCGCGCCGCGACCACGCCGACGATGTCCGCCGGTCTGCTCGCCGCGCTGCGCGCCATCCCGCTGGAGACCGAGCTGCCCGCCACCCCGGACGGCCTCGCGGTCACCGCGGACGGCCAGCTCGTCGCCATCCAACGCCCCGACCGCGCTGCGGCCGCCTTCGGCGCCAGCGCCCCCCTCGGCTCCGGCCCCAAGCTCGGCGAGGGCGTCGTCCTCGGCAAGCGCAACCGCCGCGCCGCCCAGGGTGCTGGTGTTGTCGTCTCCGGCCTGGTCCTCGGCGCCTTGGCCCTGGTCAACACCGGCGGCCCCACCACAGCAGCCGAGCCCCACCCGGCCCGCCCCCAGGGCGGCGACGCCCAACCGGTCGGTTTCGTCGGCCAAGGCACCCTGCCCTCGCTCTCCCCGAGCTTCGGCATGGTCGCCGCCCGCTAGGCCCCCCACAGACCCTTCTCCACACGTGAAGGCCACTGCCACGACGGCGGTGGCCTTCATGCTGTCGCCCGTCCTTCGGCCACGCTGTGGATCAACCCGCCAGCGCGGCGCCGCTCCTTTCGGTGGGCAGGTCGGCTGTGGCAGCGGTGGGCCTGGTCGGCGAGGCAGGCGCGGGTGGTCGGGGTCGCTCGATGGGGGGTCCGCACGCCTACTTCACCAGTGGTTTGGCACTGTGGACGGTGATGAACCAGAACTCTGACTCGACCGGTGAGCAGCGGCTCGCGCCTCGGCCGTTGGAGCGGCCCGCGGTCGACCCGGGGGCGGCTGCGGTGTTCGGGCGGCCCTCCGGGGTGGCCGGGGCGTTCTCGCCGAGTGCGTCCGCGCGGCCCGCGCTGGGTGAGGTCGCCGTGGCGCCCCCGACGCCGGAGGCGTTGGTCAGTGCGTTCGGGCGGCCCGCGGGGGAGACCGCGGTGCTGCAACGGCCGCCGGGCGAGCGCAACGATGCCGCTGGGGATGAGCCGTTGTGGTCGGCGGAGTCCGACCCGTGGCGCGATCCGGCCGCCGGGGCCATCATCGGGCCGCCCGCGCTGGCCAAGGACGAGGACGAGCAGGACGACGCCGAGACCAAGTCCGGTCCGCTGCTCAGCCTGTCCGACGTGCTGTTCGGCAGGCGGGTCAAGCCGCTGGCGCTGGGGATCCTGGGCCTGGTCGCGGTGCTGGTCGGCGCGGCGGGTGGGCTGGTTGGCTGGCTGGTCGCCCGTGGCGGCGACGCGCTCACCAGCGACGTCACCCTCGCCCAGGCCGAGGCGAGCAAGGAGCGCCCGGCGGGCTCGGTCGCCGACATCGCCACCAGGGTGCGCCCGGCCGTCGTGTCGATCGAGGTCAAGATCGCCCAGGGCGGCGGCACCGGCTCGGGCGTGATGATCGACGGCTCCGGCTACATCGTCACCAACTGGCACGTGGTGACCCTGGAGGGCCGCGCGGACCAGTCCGCCAAGATCTCCGCGGTGTTCACCGACGGGACCAGGACCGAGGCCCAGCTCGTGGGCACCGACCCCAAGACCGACCTCGCCGTGATCAAGGTGAAGGTCACCAACCCGACCGTGCTGCAGTTCGGCGACTCCGACAAGCTCCAAGTCGGCGACACCGTGCTCGCCGTCGGGTCCCCGCTCGGGCTCACCGACACCGTCACCGAGGGCATCGTCAGCGCCCTGCACCGGCCGGTCGTGGCCGGTGGCGACAACGGCGAGTCCCCGATCACCTACGACGCCATCCAGACCGACGCGGCGGTGAACCAGGGCAACTCCGGCGGCCCGCTGGTCGACTCGACCGGCGCGCTGGTCGGCATCAACTCCGCGATCCGCAGCAGCGCGGGCAACACCGGCAGCGTCGGCCTCGGGTTCGCCATCCCGTCCAACGACGCCAAGCGCATCGCCGAGGCCATCATCCGCGACGGCGTGGTCAAGCACGCCGACCTGGGGGCCAACGTCAAGTCGGTGTCCGCCGAGACCGCGGAGGGCGCCCAGGTGGTCAACGTGACCGATGGCGGCGCCGCGGCGAAGGCCGGGCTGGCGGAGGGCGATGTCATCCGCAAGGTCGGCGACCGGCAGGTCCGCAACGCCGCGGAGTTGACGGTGGCGGTCCGCCAGCACCAACCTGGTCAGACAGTTCCCGTCGTGTTGGCCAGGCAGGGACGTGAGCTCACCATTCAGGTAACCCTGCAGTCGGATTGACCGGCTACCCTGGTGGTAGAGGCGTAGTTCGGAGGTAGCGAGGGTGTTCGAAAGCATCGGCTGGGCCGAGATCCTCGTTCTCGGCATCGCCGGTTTGTTCATCCTGGGTCCGGAACGGCTGCCGTCCGCGGCGGCCTGGGTCGGGCGCAGCATGCGGAAGGTGCGCGAGTTCGCGACGGGGGCCCGCGACCAGCTCAAGGGCGAGCTCGGCACTGACTTCGACGACCTGCGCAAACCGCTGCAGGACCTGCAGCAGCTTCGCAACTTCGACCCGAAGCAGATGGTCGCCAAGCAGCTGTTCGGCGACGACTCCAACGGCGTCAAGCCCAACGGCTACGCCAGCAGCCAACCGGCGATCCCCCCGGTCCCACCGGCAGCCGCGCCCAAGCCGGAACCGCCCCGCGCGCCCGGTGAGCGGCCGCCGATCGATCCGGACGCCACCTGACCACCCGCTGAAGTCGGCACCGACCACCACCGGTGCCGACTTCTTCGTCTTGAGGGTCTAGCGACCCGCGGGGGAGACCGAGAGCATCCGGCCCGCCAGGCCGCGGGCGCGGACCGAGAGCTTGGTCGCGATGTCTGAGAGCACCTTCGAGGCGGCGGCGTCCGGCTGGGTCAGGACCAGCGGCTTGCCCGCGTCGCCACCCTCCCGCAGCCGGGTGTCCAGCGGGACCTGGCCGAGCAGCGGGACGGTGGAGCCGACGGCCCGGGACAGCGAGTCCGCGACCGACTGACCGCCGCCGGACCCGAAGATGTCGGCGCGGGAGCCGTCTGGCAGCTCGAACCACGACATGTTCTCGATGACGCCCGCCACCCGCTGGCGGGTCTGCAGCGCGATCGCCCCCGCGCGCTCGGCGACCTCGGCCGCGGCCTGCTGCGGGGTGGTGACCACCAGGATCTCCGCGTTCGGGATCAGCTGCGCGACCGAGATCGCGATGTCACCGGTGCCCGGCGGCAGGTCGAGCAGCAGCACGTCCAGGTCGCCCCAGAACACGTCGGCGAGGAACTGCTGCAGCGCGCGGTGCAGCATCGGGCCGCGCCACACCACCGGGGTGTTGCCGGGGGTGAACATGCCGATGGAGATGACCTTCACCCCGTTGGCCTGGGGCGGCAGGATCATCTTCTCGACCTTGGTCGGCTTCTCCGTCGCGCCGACCATGCGCGGGATGGAGTGGCCGTAGATGTCGGCGTCGACGATGCCGACCTTCACCCCGCGCGCGGCCATCGCGACCGCGAGGTTGACCGTCACGCTGGACTTGCCGACGCCGCCCTTGCCGGAGGCCACGCAGTACACGCGGGTCAGCGAGCCGGGCTCGGCGAACGGGATGCGCGGTTCCTCGGCGTCGCCGCGCAGCGACTTGCGCAGGGTGGTGCGCTGCTCGTCGTTCATCACATCGAGTTCGACCGCGACGGCGCGCACGCCGGGCAGCGCCGACACCGCGGCGGTGACGTCCTTGGTGATCCGGTCCCGCATCGGGCAGCCCGCGACGGTGAGGTAGACGCCGACGTCCACCCGGCCGTCCTCGTGCACGGTGATGTCCTTGACCATGCCCAGGTCGGTGATCGGCCGGTGGATCTCCGGGTCCTGCACGCCAGCCAACGCCGTGCGGACGGCCTCGACAGAGGGAACCTGCTCGGTGGTGGTCACCGCACCATGCTACGGGCGGGTAGCGGACCGCCGTGCGCGCGGATGGTCAGGACCACAGTGCGGACACCCCGTGATTACCGGCCAGCGCGCGCCACCACCGTGGTGTTCCGTACCATTACCACCCTGTTTGTGCGCTAGGAGGAAATCTTGACCGTGCCGGAGAGAACCGCCCGGCCCACCCGAGAAGAACTGCACGCGTGGCGCACCTTTCTCCGGGCGCACGCGCACATCACCCGCGTGCTGGAGGCCGAGTTGGTCGCCGAGCAGCGGCTTTCCCTCGGCGGCTACGACGTCCTGGTCCAACTAGCGGAAGCTCCTGATCGCAAATTGCGAATGGCCGAACTCGCCGACGCGGTGCTGCTGTCCCGCTCGGGGGTGACGCGCCTGGTCGACCGGCTGGAACGGGCCGGAATGGTCGCGCGGGAACGGGTCGCCGGTGACGGCCGCGGCGTGGTCGCGGCGCTCACCGAGCAGGGCCTCGACGTTTTGCGCACGGCGTCCAGAACGCACCTGGCCGGTGTCGCCGAGCACTTTGTCGCGCGGTTGGACGGCGAGCAGTTGCGAAAGCTCGGCGACCTGTGCGGGCAGTTGATCGACTAGCGGCTGACCTCGTCCCAGCGCGGGTCATCCCGCAGCTCTTTCGGGTCCTGGCGGGATTTGTTCCGCTTGCCCTTGAGGTCACCGCGCAGTTTTTCCAGTTCGCCGCGCAGGTAGTCGCGGGTGGCGACCTCGCCGACGGCCAGCCGCACCGCCGCCAGCTCCCTGGCCAGGAACTCGGTGTCGGCCTTGGTCTGCGCCGCGCGCGCCCGGTCCTCCTCGAGCGACACCCGGTCCCGGTCGTCCTGCCGGTTCTGCGCCAGCAGGATCAGCGGCGCGGCGTAGGCGGCCTGGGTGGAGAACGCCAGGTTCAGCAGGATGAACGGGTACGGGTCCCAGCGCAGGCTGACCGCGACCAGGTTCAGCGTGATCCACGCCAGGACCAGCACCGTCTGCCAGAACAGGAACTTCCCGGTGCCCAGGAACCGGGCCAACCGCTCGGAGAACCGGCCGAACGCGTCGGGGTCGATCGCGAAGCGCAGCCCGCGCTGGCGCGGCTGGTCCAGGCGCCGCCTGGTTGTCGGCTCAGGCACCGCGGGCCCCCTCGCGCTCGCGCCAGCCCTCGGGCAGCAGGTGGTCGAGCACGTCGTCCACGGTCACCGCGCCGAGCAGGTGCTCCTCGTCGTCGACCACCGGCGCGCACACCAGGTTGTAGGTGGCGAAGTAGCGGGTCACCTCGACCAGCGAGTCGGTCGGCCGCAGCAGCGCCAACTCCTTGTCCACCGCGCCCGCGACCAGGTCGAACGGCGGTTCGCGCAGCAGCCGCTGGATGTGCACGCAGCCCAGGTAGCGGCCGGTCGGGGTCGCCGTCGGCGGGCGGCAGACGAACACCATGCTGGCCAGCGCGGGCGGCAGGTCGGGGTTGCGGACCCGGGCGAGCGCCTCGGAGATCGGGGCGTCCGGCGTCAGCACGATCGGCTCCGGGGTCATCAACCCGCCCGCTGTGTCGAAGGAGTACTCCAGCAGCCGCCTGACCGGCGCGGACTCCTCGGGCTCCATCAGCTCCAGCAGCCGGTTCTTGTCCAGCTCGGACAGCTCGGCGAGCAGGTCGGCCGCGTCGTCGGGGTCCATCGCCTCCAGCACGTCCGCGGCGCGCTCCTCGTCCAGGTGCGCCAGCAGGACCTTCTGGTCTTCCTCGGGCAGCTCCTCGATGACGTCGGCGAGCCGCTCGTCGTCGAGCGCGTCAGCGACCTCGTAGCGGCGCTTGAGCGGCAGGTCCTGCAGCGCGGTGGCCACGTCGGCGGCGCGCATGGTGTCGAACACGGCCAGCAGCTGGTCGGCGGCCTGCGGCGCGCCCTCCAGCTCGGTGATCCCGGGCGAGCGGATCTCCGACCAGGCCAGCACCATGATCGGCCCGCGCCTGCCCAACCGCCCGGTGCGCTCCCGGATGGCCACCCGCGACAGCACCCAGTCCCTGGTCCTGGTCTGCTCCATCGCGGTGTCCACGACCTCGGCCCGCGCGCCGCTGTCCACCACGGTCACCCTCGCGTCGAGCAGCTGGCCGACCACCAGCACCTCGTTGGGCCGCTGGTGGAAGTGCCGCAGGTTGACCGACCCGGTCGCCAGCGTCACCGCCGTCGGGTCGATCGAGGCCACCCGCAGCATCGGCACGAAGATCCGCCGCCGCGACGCCAACTCGATCACCACCCCGAGCACCCTCGGCGCCGACCCGTCCGGCCGCAACCCCGCCACCAGGTCCCGGATCCGCCCGATCGACTCGCCGTCCGGCCCGAACACCGGCAGACCCAGCAACTGCGCCGCGAAGATCTTGCCCATGCCCGCCACGCGGTCAGGCTAGCCGGACTCAGCCCACCCGGCCCGTCACGCGATCAGCGCTCGCCCGCCGTTGTCGCGGCGTTCGTCCTTTGTGGACTCTTCCGGTTCGTTCCGGGTGGTTGATGATCACTCGCGGGGCGACTTGCTCTTGGATCGCTGGGCTTGGCCTGCCTCTGGGGTCGCGACCAGGGGATTTGGCTTCTGTGCTGCTCGGATTTTCCGTCTTCTGGGTGACAGAAGTTGTCCACATGTGGATCTCTGCGGGGGTCGTTTCAAGATCGACTGTCGGTGCCCCCGGGTAGGCTGGCCCAGGGACGCCCCCCGGAGAGGGTGGGGGCTGGGCAGGGGTTGCCTGCGCGCGCGGGCGCGATCCGGGGGCGGTGGGGCTAGCTGCCGCGGGGTGAGGTTGGGCCTGGCGTTCATGGCTGCGCCGAGGTGGTTGGGCGCGGTGGCTAGTGGGGCCGGGTTAGATGAGGGGCCGTTTGGGGCGAGCGGCTTGTCGGTTGAGCAGGCTCGTGGCGCCGGGGGAAGCAGGGCTGGGGCGGTGGCGCGGGGGAGAGCGTGGCGGCGCTGGCGTGGCGGGTGGTGGGGCTTGGGCGGGTTACTGGAGGCGTTCGGCCTGGTCGGTGCGTTGGTAGAGGACGGTGCGCTTGGCGCGGGTCTTGGTGACCAGGCCGGATTCATGCAGGACAGATAAGTGGTACGAGACCGTTCCTACCGCGAGCTGGTGGCGCTTACTGAGGTCGGTAGTGCTGCGCGGGACGTGGAGGTCTCGGAGCAGGGTTGCGCGGGTTGGTCCGATGAGGCGGGACACGGCAGTCCTATCCGCGCCGGTTGGTACGCCCAGGCCTTGGGGTGGGTAGTAGAGGACAGCGTTCTCGGGGTCCTCTAACTGCACGTAGTAGGTGGGCCAAGTTAGGGCTACCGGGCTCAAGACCAGGTCGGTCGGCGTGGTCTCCCAGTGCCAAGAGCGGTTCTTGGTGAGCTCGATAGCCCCGCCGGTCCACCGGATGTGGGTGTGCAAGGAGCCGAGCAGCGCGCCCACGCCCTCGGTGGCCATGACCTTCGACTTGGCGGTGATGTCGGCGTCGAGGCGGTCGCGTAGGCCTGACCAGCTCTCGGTCATCGCGGCGGACCAGAAGCGGGCCAGGCCCTGGGCGGCGCGGACGGCGAAGGTGCCGTTCTCGATGGCCCGGCGGGCGTCCGCGGACGGGTGCTTGGTGGCGGCGACCTGGAAGGCGGCGACGTCGGCCGGGGTGGCGGCGACCATGTCCAGCTGCTCGGCGAGGACCAGGTCGGCCGCGCCGCGCGGGGGTGGCGGGGTGAGCAAGTCGGGCATGTAGCCCTTGCCGGTGGGCAGCGTGCTGGCGATCATCCGCACGTCGCGGTCGCGCAGGGCGAAGCGGGCCGCGGGGCCGGGCGCGCCGAAGATCGGGTGCCTGCGCTCGGCGAGGGTGGCGACCAGCCAGGCCAGTGCCTCCGCCGCGGGCGAGCTGCTCAACCGGATCCGGGCGAGCACGTCGGCGTCCAGCCGGGCGGTGATCATCCAGCCAGGTTAGTGGTGCTTTCGAACCGCTTCGAAAGGTTTCCGGTTACCCGTCGGTCTGCGCTGTGCTGTGCGCGGGGGAAGACGGCGGCCGGGACCCGGGGGGTGGTCCCGGCCGCCTGCACGTGTCGGTGGCCACAATGGCGACGTCGACAGGGCCGTGGTCGACTAGAACTCACGTTGTTACTGGTCGGTTAACCTCGATCGGAGGTCCCATGCGCTCCCCGAAGGACTTCTTCCGCCCGCTCGCGGTCGGCGCGCCGGACCCGGTGCGGGAGATCCCGTTCCGGCCGTCGCGCATGATCCACTTCTTCGACCCGTCCAACGAGAAGATGGCCGCCAAGGTCCCCGACCTGCTGGCGAAGGCCGATGTCGTGCTCGGCAACCTCGAGGACGCGGTCCGCGCCGACCGCAAGGAGGCCGCCCGCGACGGCCTGGTCAAGGTGGGCAAGGCGGTCGACTTCGGCGACACCCAGCTGTGGACCCGGGTCAACAGCCTCGACTCGCCGTGGGTGCTCGACGACCTGATCACCCTGGTCACCGAGATCGGCGACAAGCTCGACGTGATCATGGTGCCGAAGGTGGAGAGCGCCGCCGACATCCACTACGTCGACCGGCTGCTGGCCCAGTTGGAGGCGCGCGCCGGGCTGCGGCGGCCGATCCTGGTGCACGCGCTGCTGGAGACGGCGGCGGGCGTGGCCAACGTGGAGGACATCGCCACGGCCAGCCCCCGCATGCAGGGGATCTCGCTCGGTCCCGCCGACCTGGCCGCGAGCCGTCGGATGAAAACGACCCGCGTCGGTGGGGGGCATCCTGGCTATCTAGTGCGCACGGACCCTCTAGGCGACGACCTCACCGCGGGACGCACGACGTACCAGCAGGATCTATGGCACTACACCGTCGCGCGGATGGTCGACGCGTGCGCCGCGGCGGGGATCCTGCCGTACTACGGGCCGTTCGGGGACATCGCGGATGTAGTGGCGTGCGAGGACCAGTTCCGCAACGCGTTCCTGCTCGGGTGCGTCGGCGCGTGGAGCCTGCACCCGCGCCAGATCGAGATCGCCCGTCGCGTCTTCTCCCCGGACCCGGCCGAGGTCGCCTGGGCCCGCCGCGTCATCGCCGCGATGGGGGACGGCACCGGCGCGGTCATGCTCGACGGCAAGATGCAGGACGACGCCACCGTCAAGCAGTGCCGCGTGATGGTCGAGCTGGCTGACGCCCTCGCCGCCCGCGACCCCGAACTCGCCCGTGCCTACGAGGAGTCCGCCCGTGGCTAACCCCCGCCGCTCCGTCCTGTACATGCCCGGCGCCAACGAGCGCGCCCTGGAGAAGGCCAAGACCCTCGACGCCGACGCGCTGATCCTCGACCTGGAGGACTCGGTCTCCCCGGACGCCAAGGTCGACGGCCGCGCCCGGGTCTGCGCCGCCGTCGCCTCCGGTGAGTACGGCAAGCGCGAGGTCACGATCCGGGTGAACGGCCTGGACACCCCGTGGTTCGCCGACGACGTCCGCGCCGCCGCCGCCGTGTCCCCCGCCGCGATCGTCGTCCCCAAGGTCAACTCAGCTGCGGACGTCCGCCGCATCGAGGACGCCGTCCCCGCGGACACCCCGATCTGGGCGATGATCGAAACCCCGATCGCGATGCTGCACGCCTACGAGATCGCGTCCGCTTCCCCGCGCTTGACGGTCTTGGTGCTGGGCACCAACGACCTGGCCAAGGAACTCCACGCCCAGCACGTCCCTGGCCGCGGCCCCCTGCTCGCCAGCCTGTCCCTCGCGCTGCTCGGTGCTAGAGCCGCAGGTAAGGCAATCCTCGACGGCGTCTACAACGACGTAAAGGACCTAGACGGCTTCGCCGAAGAGTGCACCCAAGCCCACCAGTTCGGCTTCGACGGCAAGACCCTCATCCACCCCAGCCAACTGGACCCCTGCAACCGCATCTTCGCCCCCTCAGAAGCCGAGATCGCCCACGCCCACGAAGTCATCGCCGCCTTCGACGAAGCCCAATCCACCGGCAAGGGCGTGGCCACGGTCAACGGCAAGATGATCGAAAACCTCCACGTGGCCGACGCCCACCGCGTCCTAGCCATCGCGTCGGCGATCAACGCTGACTAGAGTTCGGCCCGTGTCCGATGTCGCTGTGCGTGAGATCGAGGTGGAGGGCTTCACTTCGATCTCACACGCGACTGTTCGACTCGGCAGGATCAATGTGTTCGTCGGTGCGAATGGCGCGGGCAAGAGCAACTTCATCCGCGTACTCGAACTGCTCGGCCGGATAGCCGATCGGGAATTGCGGCTCTACGTGGGTGTCAACGGTGGGGCATCGGCCATGCTCGACCAGATCACCCCTGCCCGCGAGATCCGACTCGTGCTCCGCGGCCCCGCGCGGTCTTACACGGCGCACCTCGTGCCAGGGGCGAACGACGAGATGATCTTCGCCAAGGAAGTGATCGAGTCCGACGGCATCGAGATCCCGCTCGGCGTCGGACATGGCGAGAGCGGCCTCTCCGGCCGGGTGCGCGGCGGCAGGCCATCGCCCGAGCAGACGATGTTCCCGCCGTTCGAAGACACGTCCGATCTTGTCAAGGGTTGCCGCGTTTTCCACTTCCACGACACGAGTCGGGACGCCCCGGTCAAGCGGCTCAACCCGACAGCGGACAACCTGGCGTTGCGGTCGGACGCCGGGAACCTCGCGGCTGTGCTGTTGTCGATGCGCGATAGCCAGGACAACTCCGCGTATCAGCGGATAGTCGCCGTGGTCCGCCAAGTCGCCCCGTTCTTCCGGGATTTCGTCCTCCAGCCGGAAAACAGCGACCGGGTGCGAATACGCTGGCAGCAGACCGATTCCGATGTCATCTTCTCCGCCAACCAGATGTCCGACGGGACACTCCGGTTCATCTGCCTGGCCACCTTGCTCCTCCAGCCCAACCTGCCGCACCTGGTCGTGTTGGACGAGCCGGAACTCGGTCTGCACCCCTTCGCCGTCGTCCAGCTCGCAGGCTTGCTCCACCAGGCGAGCACGCGGGCGCAGGTGCTGCTGGCCACCCAGTCCGTGACGTTGATGAACCAGTTCGACATCGAGGACCTCATCGTGGTCGAGCGGACCGGTGGCGGATCCGTGTTCACCAGGCCCGACGCGCAGCACCTCGCCGCCTGGCTGGAGGAGTACTCGCTCGGGGAGCTCTGGGAGAAGAACCTCCTCGGCGGTCGACCTGGCCCTGCCGGGAGCAGCCCCTATGCCTGATCGCTTCCGCCGCCTGCACCTGCTGGTGGAAGGGCAGACCGAGGAAGTGGTCGTCGCCGAGGTCCTGCGTCCGCACCTGGAGCGGGCGGGGTGGGCGGTCACCTTCTCGATCGTCACCACCCGGCGGGCGGTGGGTGGTCCCGCGCGCCGCGGTGGCCTGACCACGTGGGCGAAGCTCGAACGAGAGATCCGGCTCCTGCTGCGGGACTCCAGCATCGACGTGCTGACCACCCTGGTCGACTTCTACGGCCTGCCCGAGGAGTGTCCGGGTATGTCCGACAGGCCCGCGCACGACGCCTACGAGCGGGTCGCGCACGTCGAGGCAGCCATGGCAGCAGCCATCGGCGATCACCGGTTCCGGCCGAATGTGGTCTTGCACGAGATCGAGGCGTGGGTGTTCGCCGCTGGGGTGCAGCTCGCCGAGCTGCGGGGTGAGCCGGGCCTCGCGCTCAAGCTCGCAGCCGAGGTCGGTCAGGCGGGTGGGCCCGAGCTGATCAACGACGGGCCTGCTACGGCGCCGTCGAAGCGACTGATCGGCCACTGCCCGGGGTACGCCAAGACGGTCGAAGGGCCGCTCGCGGTGACCGCCCTGGGTATCGACGCGTTGCGTGCCCTGTGCCCCCACGTTGACACCTGGCTGCTGGGACTCGACGCCTGAGAACTGGCTCCCTAAGGCACCTCGGGTTGACTGGGGGACGGTGGTGTGATCGGGGCGTGATGTTCACAGTCCGATTACGGTGCAGGTCAAGGACGTGACAAAGCGTGAGAGGTTGTCGTGACATAACGCACAGATCACGGGGGAGACTTGCTCGTGACCATGGCGGTGGGGTGCTCTGGGGGCATGGGTAGACACAGCCTTCCTTCCGAGTCGCGTGGCGTGCTGAGCTTCTTCAGTGGTCGGCACCGGCAGCGGGATGATCTGTTCGACCGCAGTTTCCGCTCGTGCACCGACTGCGGTGCGGATGTCTACGTGCTCGCCGAGGACTGCAAGGACTGCGGGACCGCGTTGGAGCTGCGTGCTGGCTGAGTAGTAACCCCACAGCGAGAGTTCGAAACGGCCCGGGTCCAGCAGCCCGGGCCGCTGCGTGTGGTCCGGAGCACTTCGGGGGCGCGAACGGGCGTTAACCGCGACATACTGGCCGGTAACAACCCCGGGACGTAGGGAGCTCGCATGGCCCGCCTCGCGCAGACCGCCGGACTGACCGACATCCAGCGGGAGATCCTGGCCACGGTCAAGGACTTCGTGGACAAGGAGATCATCCCGCACGCGCAGGCCCTGGAGCACGCGGACGCCTACCCGACCGACATCGTCGCCGGGATGCGCGAGATGGGGCTGTTCGGCCTGACCATCCCCGAGGAGTACGGCGGTCTCGGCGAGTCGCTGCTGACCTACGCGCTGGTGGTCGAGCAGATCGCGCGCGGCTGGATGAGCGTGTCCGGTGTGATCAACACGCACTTCATCGTCGCGCACATGGTCAAGCAGCACGGCACCGAGGATCAGAAGCAGCACTACCTGCCCAAGATGGCGACCGGTGAGATCCGCGGCGCGTTCTCCATGTCCGAGCCCGACCTCGGGTCCGACGTCGCCGCGATCAAGACCAGGGCCCGGCGCGACGGCGACACCTACACCGTCGACGGCGCCAAGATGTGGCTCACCAACGGCGGCAGCTCCAACCTGATCGCCCTGCTCGCGCGCACCGACGAGGGCGCCGAGAAGCCGCACCAGAACCTCACCACGTTCCTGGTCGACAAGCCCGAGGGCTTCGGCGAGGTCGCGCCCGGCCTCACCATCCCCGGCAAGATCGAGAAGATGGGCTACAAGGGCGTCGACACCACCGAGGCCGTGTTCGACGGGTACCGGATCGGCGCCGACAAGGTCCTCGGCGGCGCGGCGGGCAAGGGCTTCGCGCACATGATGGACGGCGTCGAGGTCGGCCGCGTCAACGTCGCCGCCCGCGCCTGCGGCATCGCGATCCGGGCCTTCGAGCTCGCCGTCGACTACGCCCAGCAGCGGCGGACCTTCGGCAAGCCCATCGCCGAGCACCAGGCGATCGCGTTCAAGCTCGCCGAGATGGCGACCAAGGTCGAGGCCGCGCACCTGATGATGGTCAACGCCGCGCGGCTCAAGGACTCCGGGCAGCGCAACGACGTCGAGGCGGGCATGGCCAAGCTGCTGGCCAGCGAGTACTGCGCCGAGGTGACCCAGGAGTCGTTCCGCATCCACGGCGGCTACGGCTACTCCAAGGAGTACGAGATCGAGCGGCTGATGCGCGAGGCGCCGTTCCTGCTCATCGGCGAGGGCACCAGCGAGATCCAGAAGACGATCATCTCGCGCGGCCTGCTGCGGGAGTACCGGGCGCGCTGAGCATGTCGGATTAGCACGGTTGCGGCCAGGTTGGCAGGATGGGCTCATGACCGGTGCGTTCTCCGGCCCTGGACGAGCGAACCAGGGTCTCCCCAAGGTCCCGACACCCCCCACCGGGTGGCCGATCGGCTCCTACGACACCTACCAGGAGGCCCACCGCGCGGTGGAGCACCTGGCCGCCAGCGAGTTCCCCGTCCAGGAGGTGACCATCGTCGGGGTCGACCTCATGCTGGTCGAGCGGGTCATCGGCCGGTTGAGCTGGCCCAAGGTGCTGGGCACCGGCGCGCTCTCCGGCGCGTGGTTCGGCCTGTTCGTCGGGCTGCTGCTCGGGTTGTTCAACCAGCAGCAGGCCTCCTTCGGCCCGATTCTGGTCGGGCTCGGCATCGGTGTCGTCTTCGGCGTGGTCTTCGCCGCGGCGGGCTACGCGAGCACCCGCGGCCGGGGTCGGGAGATCGCCTCCGCCACCCAGTTGGTCGCCGGTCGCTACGACGTCCTCGCCCAGCCGCGCAACGCCGAAAAGGGCCGTGACCTGCTGGCGAAGCTGTCCATGCGGCCGAACAGGGGTATCGAGTAAGCCGTCCGCCGCGTCGAATTGCGGGCCCCGGGCACCCGACTTAGTTTCAGGTGACCCGGTTGCGGGTACCGAGCTACCCGCATGACGGCGCACGTCGAGGTGCTTGGGTTTCGTTCGGGTCAGGCCTTCCCTCGGTGTCGCCGTCGGAAGGAGGTCGGACGATGGGGCGTGCTCATCGGGTGTCCGGCCGCCGAGGACGACGCCTGCGAGCGGCGCTGTGCGCCGCGCTCCTCGCTAGCCCGTTGCTGGCGGCCTGTGGTTCGGAAAGCGGCGGCATCACCGTCAACGTCTACTACTCCCCTGAAGAGAACTTCGAGCAGGTCATCGCGCGGTGCGACGCGGCGGCCGGTGGTCGGTACAAGATCGCGCTGAACACCCTGCCGCGCGGCGCGGACGACCAGCGCGAGCAGATGGTGCGCCGGTTGGCCGCCGGTGACGCGGACATGGACGTGCTCGGGCTCGACGTCACCTGGGTGTCGGAGTTCGCCGAGGCGGGCTGGATCGCTGAGTGGACCGGCCAGGACAAGGCCGATGTCGAGGACGGCACCCTCGAAGGGCCGCTGGCCACCGCGCGCTGGGAGGACAAGCTCTACGGCGCGCCGAAGAACACCAACGTCCAACTCCTCTGGTACCGCAGCGATCTGGTCCCCACCCCGCCCAAGTCGTGGGGTGAGATGTTGCAGCAGTCGCAGCAGCTCAAGGCGCAGGGCAAGCCCGGCACCATCCTGATGACCGGCGCGCAGTACGAGGGCCTGGTTGTTCAATTCTCTCAGTTGACCGCGGGCGCGGGCGGCAAGATCCTGTCCGACGACGGCACCAGGGCGGTCGTCGACGACGGCGCGGTCAAGGCGCTGCAGGCGTTGCGGGACCTGGCGACCTCGTCGTCGGCGAGCCCGTCGTTGTCCAACGCCAAGGAGGACAACATCCGGCAGGAGTTCGAGTCGGGCAAAACCGCCGCGTTCCAGCTGAACTGGCCGTTCGTCTACGCGTCGATGGGCAAGTCCAACCCGGACCTGGCCAAGGTGTTCAAGTGGGCGCCATACCCGGCCATCGACGCGAGCAAGACCGGGACCGCGACCCTCGGCGGGTTCAACCTCGCCGTCAGCGCGTACTCACGGCACAAGCCGGAGGCCTTCGAGGCGGCGAAGTGCTTGCGCAGCGCGGAGAACCAGAAGTTCTCGGCGATCAACTCCGGGGTGCCGCCGACCATCGAGTCGGTCTACGCCGACCCGGAGATGGCCGAGCCGTACCCGATGCGCGACGCGATCCTCACCGAGCTGAAGAACCCGGCCGTCCGGCCCATCACCCCCGCCTACCAGAACGTCTCCACGCTGATCTCCACCATCCTGTCGCCGCCATCGGACATCGACCCGGTGAAGACCGCTGAGCGCTTGCGCACCGAACTGCAGGACGCGCTCGACTCGAAGGGGGTCCTGCCGTGAAAGAGGTCAGCGACGGCAAGAAAGCCGAGCGCAGACTCGGACTGTGGCTGTGCGCGCCCGCTGCCCTGGTGATGATCGCGGTGACGGCCTACCCGATCATCTACTCGGTCTGGTTGTCGTTGCAGCGCTACGACCTGCGGTTCCCGGCGGAGCGCGAGTTCGTCGGGCTGGCCAACTACGCCACCGTGCTCACCAACTCCTACTGGTGGACCGCGTTCGGGGTGACCACCTTCATCACGGTCGTGTCCGTCATCATCGAACTGGTGCTGGGCATGGCATTGGCGCTCGTCATGCACCGGACGCTGGTCGCACGGGGTCTCATCAGGACAGTCGCGCTCATCCCGTACGGCATCGTGACCGTCGTGGCCGCGTTCTCCTGGCGCTACGCCTGGGACGACACCACCGGGTACCTCGCGCAGCTGTTCGGGGACTCCGCGCCGCTGACCCAGCGGGCCTCGGCGTTGGGGATCATCATCCTGGCCGAGGTGTGGAAGACCGTGCCGTTCATGGCGTTGCTGCTGATGGCGGGTCTGGCGCTGGTGCCGGAAGACCTGCTCAAGGCGGCGTCGATGGACGGCGCGACACCGTGGCAGCGGTTCACCAAGGTGATGCTGCCGGTGATGAAGCCCGCGATCCTGGTCGCGCTGCTGTTCCGCACGCTCGACGCGTTCCGCGTGTTCGACAACATCTTCGTGCTGACCAGCGGCGCGCAGCAGACCGGGTCCGTGTCGATGCAGACCTACAACAACCTGATCCGGGGCCTCAACCTCGGTGTCGGGTCGACGATGTCGGTCCTCATCTTCATCGCGGTCGCCATCATCGCGTTCATCTTCGTGAAGGTCTTCGGCGCCGCCGCGCCCGGCAACGACGGGGGGAAGCGCTGATGGCCGTCCTGGGCGGTACCGAGCGGGCGGCGAAGGTCCGCTGGTCGCTGATCAACATCGTGGTGCTGGTCTACGCGCTGGTCCCGGTGCTGTGGATCGTGTCGCTGTCGTTCAAGACCAAGGAGACCCTGACCGACAAGAACTTCATCCCCCGCGAGTGGACGCTGCAGAACTACGCGGACATCTTCACCACCAACCAGTTCCTGCGCGCGCTGCTCAACTCCGTGGGCATCGCGGTGATCGCGACGCTGATCGCGGTCGTGCTGGGCACCATGGCGGCGTACGCGATCGCGCGGCTCGACTTCCCCGGCAAGCGGTTGCTCGTCGGCGTCTCGCTGCTGATCGCGATGTTCCCGCAGGTCTCGCTGGTGACACCGCTGTTCGAGATGGAGCGGTCGCTCGGGTTGTTCGACACCTGGCCGGGGCTGATCCTGCCGTACATCACCTTCGCGCTGCCGCTGGCGATCTACACCCTCTCCGCGTTCTTCCGGGAGATCCCGTGGGAACTGGAGAAAGCGGCCAAGATGGACGGTGCGACCCCGGCGCAGGCGTTCCGCCGGGTCATCGCACCGCTGGCGGCGCCCGGTGTGTTCACCACGGCGATCCTCGTGTTCATCTTCTGCTGGAACGACTTCCTGTTCGCGATCTCGCTGACGTCCACGACCTCGTCGCGGACGGTGCCCGCGGCGCTGTCGTTCTTCCAGGGGTCCTCGCAGTTCGAGGACCCGACCGGGACCGTGTCCGCCGCCGCGGTGGTCATCACGGTGCCGATCATCCTGTTCGTGTTGTTCTTCCAGCGCCGCATCGTCGCGGGGCTGACCTCGGGCGCGGTGAAGGGCTAGGCATGGCTGAGATCGTTCTGGACAAGGTCAGCAAGCGGTACCCGGACGGCGCGCTCGCCGTGTCCGATGTGGACATCACGATCGCCGACGGGGAGTTCATCATCCTGGTCGGGCCGTCCGGGTGCGGGAAGTCCACCACGCTGAACATGATCGCCGGGCTCGAGGACATCACCGGCGGCGAGCTGCGCATCGACGGGCAGCGGGTCAACGAGCGCGCCCCCAAGGACCGCGACATCGCGATGGTGTTCCAGTCCTACGCGCTGTACCCGCACATGAGCGTCCGGGAGAACATGGCGTTCCCGCTGCGGCTCGCGCACGTGGACAAGGAGACCATCAACCGCAAGGTGGAGGAGGCCGCGCGCATCCTCGACCTCGGTCAGCACCTGGACCGCAAACCGGGCAACCTCTCCGGCGGCCAGCGGCAGCGGGTGGCGATGGGGCGCGCGATCGTGCGCGACCCCAAGGCGTTCCTGATGGACGAGCCACTGTCCAACTTGGACGCCAAGCTGCGCGTGCAGATGCGCACCTCGGTCGCCAAGCTGCAGCGGAAGCTGGGCACCACCACGGTGTACGTCACCCACGACCAGACCGAGGCGATGACCCTCGGCGACCGGGTCGTGGTCATGCGCGGCGGGCTCGTGCAGCAGATCGGGTCACCGCAGGCGCTCTACGAGCAGCCGGTCAACCTGTTCGTCGCCGGGTTCATCGGGTCGCCGTCGATGAACTTCCTGCCCGCCACCCTCGCCGACGGCCAGTTGCGCACCCCGCTCGGGGCCGTGCCGCTGACCGACCGGATCCGGCGGCTCGCGGAGGCGGCGAAGGCACCGCGGGAGGTGATCGTCGGGCTGCGGCCGGAGCACTTCGAGGACGCGGCCCTGCTCGACGAGGCCGAACTCGGCGCGGGCGCGACGTTCACCGCCACCGTCGAGGTCATGGAGTCGATGGGCTCGGACAAGTTCGCCTACTTCCTGGTGGAGGGCGAGACGGCGACCTCGGCCGAACTCGACGAGCTCGCCGCCGAGTCCGGCTCCGCGGAGATGACCGACGGCGGCGCGCAGATCGTCACCCGGCTCTCGGCGGCCTCGTCGATCAAGGAGGGCGACGAGGCGGAGGTCTGGTTCGACCCGGACAAGCTCCACCTGTTCGACCCGTCCGACGGGCGCACCCTCACCCACTCCGACTGACCCTGTGGACAACTTTCCACACGGGTCTTGACAACCTGCCATCTTGGTCCCCGTCGGACCGCCCACCCGGGGCGGCCCAACGGGGATCGAGGTGTTCTCCATGGTGTTCGCCCTCCTGTTCTCGCTGCTCACGCGCACCGTCTCGCCGCGGCTGGGTGTGCTCGGCTTCCGCAAACCCGGCAGGCCGGTGTTCAGTGATCCGGTCTCCCGGGATCACCCGATCCGGCGACGTGTGCGCGGCCCACGTGTCATCTGGTCGGGCTCCCGCCGCTCCGCCGGGCTCTTCCTCCGGTCCCTGGTCGTCGCCCTAGTCGCTGCCCTCGGCTTCACCGTGCCCGCCGCCGCGTCCCCCTTCTGCGACCGCGGCGAGTTCTGCGTCTGGTCCGGCATCGCCTTCCGCGGCGAATCCGGCAAGTTCGGCATCGGCTCATCCGCGGTCGGGGAGTGCATCGTGCTAGGCCGAGAATCCCGCTCCCTCGCCAACCTCCTCCGCCACGACGTCACCGTCTACGAATCCCCCGAATGCGCCACCGAAGCCGACTTCACCACCTACCCCGGCCTAGGCACCTACGTCCCCACCACCCCCTTCGTAGTCCGAGCCATCCAACTCTGGCCCGCCTGACCCACCCCTCCACGCGGTCCAACCCCGCCCACCCCCACCGGCCGCCCTGTCCCCACCGGCCCCGCCCTAGCCCGCCCCCCGACAGCCCGCCCTCGACCGACCGACCCCCTCCCCACCAGGCCCGCCCGAAATCCGCAACCCGACCCGAAAGGCTCGCTCCAGCACCCCCCGACCCGACCTAACCCCAGCCTGGCCCAACTCGACTCGACTTGACTTGACCCGGCCTGACTCGACTCGGCCCGGTCCGGTCCGTCCTGACCCAGCCCGGCTGGTCGGCCGACTCGATCTGATGAGCCCTACTTGCCCGGCCAGCCATCCCCGTTCGGTCGTCCTGATCCAGCCCGACCGGGCTGATCAGACCTAACTGATCCGACTCGACCGACTGATCGGCTCAACCCAGGCAAACGGTCCTGGCTGGTTGGCCCGGCTCGCCTCGCTCTACGGGCGACTCGGTCTGACCCGGCCCGATCGGGTCAGCGGGCCGAGCTGGTGTGCCTTGGCCCCACCTGGGCCTGGTCCGGGTCAGTGGGCCGATCCGACGGTGTGAGTGTCTTGCTGCCTGGTTGCCAGCTGGCGATCGGATTCGTTGGGTGGCTGCCTGCGGCGGGGGTGTCATCGGGTCTGTTCGGTGCGGCGCCAGGGTAAGGAGGCACCGAAGTCGAGTGCTGGAGCTGAGTTCGGTGAAAGGCGATCTATGGACGGGTGTCGAAGGCCGGTTGGGGTTGTCATGTGGGCGGGTCGTGACAGGGGGAGCGTTGGGCCATTGGTGTCTCGTGTTGGCGGGCTGATGGGTCTGTGGGGTTGTTGGTTGTTGTGCTGCAACGGAAAGCTCGTGGTGTCAGGTGAGGCGTGGAGGAGGTGATCGGTAACGGTGGTTGGGGGTGTAGCGACCTAGGGGCAGCGTCGTAGGTCGGGAGGGTGCTCGGTGAGCCAGCCAACGGCTTCTAGCTCTAGGTCCCACTGGGTGCTGACCATCGTCAGCGTTGTCGCTGATGTGTCGGCGATTCTGGCGATCGCGGCGAACACCGTTGACGCTGTCATCCGGATCGCCGCGGTAGTGGCGGTGGTGTTGACGTTGTGGCTGCTGGTTCGGCTGTGGGGACAGCCGTTGCGGTGGCAGGGGATGTTGGCGGTCGTGGGGTTGGTGGCGGGGTCGGTCGTGTTCACGGCGACCTTCATCGGTGGCTCCACGACGGTGGTGCCAGCGGCGGGGGCTGGTGGTGGCGGGACGACAACCCCCGGCACCACAACAACAACTCCCAGCACCACGACGGGCACGACAAGCCAATCCCGGCCGACATCGGTGTCGGGTGGTACGACCACGCCGCCGGTGACCAGTGCGTCGGTGGCGTACAACGGGCCGCCGGTCGAGTACCCGATCTCCGTGGCCTCCGGGGTTGCTGTCGACCTCGATGTGGAGAACGGGAAGCCGAGTGTGGAAGGAGGGCCCGACTTCGACCTGTACTACGAGAGCGGACTCCCCGGCACGCTCTACTTCTCCCGGCGGGACGGCAAGGTGTCGGCCGGAATGCTCGCCACCTTCGTCGCGCGGGACAAGGCGTCCCCGGAGGCGTGCGCCAACAGCGCGCTGATCACGAAGACCGCCGACGCGTACTCGCACAAGCCCAGCGACGTGGTGTGCGTGCGGACGAGCAAGAACGCATGGGCGATCATCACGGTCCAGCGGTGGGGCAGCACGTCGCCATTCAACGTCGAACTGGCCGTCTCGTTGTGGCGGCCCAGTCCCTGAACCGTTGCCCGTTCGGGCAATGATCCCGCTCGGCGCCACGACCTCGTTATGTTCCGGCGCCGGGGATCGACGTCATCCACACACGGTGCGCTGCGTGGTGGATGGGGCGATGCGGATGACTTCCGACGGTCTGCCTTCGGTGGTGGCGGAGTTGGTGGTGCCCACTGGGACCGCCAAGGCCGATGCGCCCGCGGGCGGTGGTGGGGACTGGTCGACGCGGGTGGAGGAGTTGCACCCGGCGTCGGCGTGGCGGATGTCGGTGGTGGAACGGCTGCAGCGGTTGCAGGCCGAGATCGACCAGCGGGGCGCGCCGGTGCCGACGGCCGCGCACACCGCCATGCGGATCGCGGCGCGGGCGGTCGAGCTGAAGAGTTCGCCCGCGCGCTGGTACTCCGGGGTCAACATCGAACGGGCCTGGCGCGCGGTGCACCTGGCCGACGAGGTGCTGGTCGCGTCCAGCCCCGACCTGCCGAGCAGGCTGCCCGCGATCCGCGCGACGGTCACCAGGAAGCTCACCGAGCGCGACCCTCGGGCCAGAGCGCTCGCCCCGGCGTCCTTCGACGTCCTCGGTGACGCCGCGCGCCGGGACGTCGTGCTGGTCGCGTTGCGCGGGACCCACCAGGCCTCGCACGACGCCGCCACCGCGGTGCGGAGCCTGCGCAACCGGATCATCCTGTTCGGCCTGCTGCTACTGGTGATCAACGTGGCCGTCGGGTGGCTCACCGCCCTGCACGACCACATGCTCCCGCTGTGCCTCGGCACCGGCACCGCCATGATCTGCCCCACCGGTGCCCCTACGCCCACCGGCGGCGACGTCTGGTGGCTGCAACTCATGGGCATGCTCGGCGCGTCCATCGCCGTCGTCGTCCTGTTGCTGCGCACCAAACCCAGCGTCGTCCCCTACACACTCACCCCGTACCAGGCCGTCGTCAAAGTCCTCCTCGGCGCCATCCTCGCCGTCGTCGGCGTCCTGGTCCTGCGCACCGGCCTCCTCCCCGACGTGATCGGCAACCAAGCCGCCCTGCTCGTCCTCGCCCTGGTCCTCGGCTACTCCCAACAACTAGGCACCCGCCTACTCGACTCCTTCGCCGACCAGGTAGTCCAACGCGCGCAACCCTCCGCGACGACATCGACTACCGGTGCCTGAGGACGGTGCACCGGCTGGCTGAAGCGGGAGGTCAGTCGCGGGTGCGGAGGGTGTTGAGGACGGCGTCGTCCCAGTGGTGGGAGCGGATCAGGCGGTAGCGTTCGCCGATGGCCCAGAGGTAGGCCTCGGCGTCGGTGCGGGTGGGGGCTATGGCGGCTTGGCGGACCATCTCGACTACGGGGGTGAACTCCTCGGTGTGCCAGCGGCGGGCGATGGTGGGGCGGTCCAGGAAGGTCTGCTCGTCCTGCATCAGGCGGAAGCCCCAGGCCTCCACGGCCTCGCTCAGTTCCGTGTAGTCCCACGGGTCGGTCAGCGAGATCGTGGCCCTGCGGTCCTGGCTGAGCGGGACGCGGTCGAGGAACACCCGGTGGTAGTCCTTGGTGATCAGGTCGCCGCGCAGGCGGATGCCCTCGGCGGGGACGCGGGTGGTGATCTCGGTGACCGTGGCGTCGATGCTCGTCAGGCCGAGGGCGTGCGCGACCGAGACGCGGTGGTGGCCGTCGATGACGAAGTGGAGTTCGCCGACGCGGTAGACGTCGATCGGTGGGGTCGACTCGCCGCGGCGGGACGCGCGGGCGAGGCGTTCCCAGCGTTGCCGCGACTGGGTCGACGTCGGGCGGAAGCGGCGGTCGAACTCGCGTCCCCGGTCGACGCTGCCGACGATCGTCTCCACCTGGATCACCCGCTGCCCCAGCCGCCGCTCGCCGGTGCGGCCCAGGGCCGCGACGACCTCGTCGAAGGGCAGCATGATGTTCACGTCGTCCGGTTCCCGGCGCAGCCAGGCGCCGAGCCGGGCGAGCACCTGGCGGCGGCGGGCCCGCAGGAAGTCGTACTCGGCGTCGGCGTCGGGGAAACCGGTGTCGCGCGGCATGGTCGCTCCCACTCTCTGGCGGCAGGCCAAGTCTTCCCCTCGCGGACTGCGCCAGCCGGGTGAAATCCCGCCGCGGCGCGCACCTCGTCCCAGTGCGTGCTGTTGAACGGCCGTACCGAACATCGGGTGACTGACCCGCACCGAAGTGAACGTCCGGTAACCGTCCGTTCGCCGTCACGCCACGTCGGGTGCCTCCGGCGGACGCGGCGGTGTCGTGGTTGCCTGGTACGAAGTTGCGCACAGGGGGCAACCGAACCGGCCCGCTCGGTATCGATGCGGGTGCGGGGAACGAGGAGTGGTGAGAAGGGAACTGTCGGTGTCCGGCGTGCGTCCAACGGGCTAGCGTCATCGTCGGAAGCGATCGTCCGCGGGGCCGAGGGGAGCGGTGGTCCGGTCAGCCACCGAGGGGAGAGGCGATGGTTACGGAGCGGCACGGCTACGACCGGTACGTCACCGGCGGTGTGCAGTGGGAGAAGTACTCCCTGGAACAGCTGGTCAAGATGGTCGAGGAGCAGGCGAGCGCACCCGAACTGCAGCAGCTCGCGCAGGACTGGCGGGAGGCGGGCGACCAGGTCGTCTCGGCCGCCGGGCTGCTCGGCGAGGCGCTCAACCAACTGATGGACTTCTGGGCGGGCACCGCGGCCGAGCAGGCCCGCCACGACGTGGAGCTCAACGCGCGCTGGGTCGCCGACCTCGGTGAGACCGCGCACGACATCGGCCCGTCGATCGAGGAGGCGGCCAACGCGCTGCAGGCCGTGCAGGCCGCGATGCCTGAACTCCCCGCCGAGCCCGCCGTGCCACCCGCGCTCGCCGCCGACAGCGCCGCCAGGGGGTTGGACGCCGGGGGACCGCTGGTGTCCGCCGTCAACGGCACCGCCGCCGGGACGGAGAGCGCGTTCGCCGCCGAGCAGAAGACGGCCGAGCTCAAGTCCCGCGCGGTCGACGCCATGCGCCGGTTCGAGGGCGCGGTCATCGGCATCGACGAGTCCACCCCCCGCTTCGCCGAACCCGCGCCCGACACGGGCCTCGTCCCCGGCGAACCCACTCCCATCCCCACACCGCCCCCGAGCACGACGCCACCGCCGCCGATCTCGACCGACCCGGTCGGACGGTGGGACGAACTCACCAAGGGCGACCCGACCACCACCGCGCAGGGTGTCGGTGACGGCGGCGGCTACGCGGGCGGTTACTCCGGTGGCGGTAGCGCTGCCGTCCCCGTTGGTGCTGACGCTGGCCGTGGACCGTTGCAGTACGGGGGCTCGGTAGGCGCGACGGAGGCTCTTACCGGCAACAACCCCCGACCGGCCGTACCCGCCGCTGGCATGGCCGCGGCGGCTGGTGGCTCGGGTGGTTCCGGCGCGGGCATGGGCGGCATGCCGATGGGCGGCGCGATGGGTGGTGGCCAAGGCGGCGAAGGCGGCGCTGACCACCGCAGGCGCTACCCGTACGACGGGGAAGACCCGTTCCTGTTGGACCAGAAGGCCTCGCCACCGGTGATCGGGCTCTGAGGCCAGGGAGACCAAGACGATGCGCGAGAACACCCCCCAGTCGGACGCGACCCACCAGTTCCCGGCAGGCATCCCGGACGGGCTCACCGTCTCGGTCCCCGTGCTCGGTGCCCTGCCGACCGCCACCCCCGTGCCCGCGCCGCAGCCCAACCCGATCCCAGCACCCCCGGCGCCCGACCCGATCCCGGTGCCGCCCACGCCCGACCCCATTCCCAGCCCGCCCGCTCCGGTCCCGCCGCTGCCCGGACCTCCCGTGCCGCCGGTCCCGCAGACGCCGGTCCAGTACCACTACCCGCAGCAGCAGTACCCGGACCCGGCGCGCCACCAGGTGACCTACCCGTCCGACGCGACGGTTCCGACGGCGTTCTCCCCGGAACTCGCCGCCCGCCTGGCCGCACAGCACCCGGCACAGCAGTCCCCCTTCGCCCCGGACGCGCAGCCTTACCCGCAGCCGGACGTCTACGGCCGCCCCAGCTACCCGGACGCCTCCACGCAGGGCCGCCCCGCGTGGCCAGACGCGACCGCGCAGCCGACGCCGGACATGAGTCGCCCGAGCTTCCCCGACGCCTCCGCGCAGCCGGACGTCTACGGCCGTCCCGGCGTCCCGGACGCTTCGGCGCAGCCATTCCCGCAGCCGGTGCCGGATGTGCAGGGCCGTCCCGCGTGGCCGGATGCTTCCGCGCAGCCGACGCCGGATGTCTCGGGCCCGGGGTTCCCGGAACCTGCCGCGCCGGATCTGTCGGTGTTGCCGTATCCGCCGGTGTCCGGGTCGATCCCAGTGCAGCCGAATCCCTTACCCGCCCCCACCACCGGTGGCCAGGCTCCTGACCTCGGTAGCAACCCCGGGCCGTACCCGCCCGCCCCCGTCCCCACCGGCCCGGTCACCGGCGCGCCCATGCCCGCCCCCGAGCCGGTCCCGGTTCCCCTCCCCGCCCCCGCCCCCACTCCGCACTGGACCCCGCGTCCGAGCAGGGGCGGTGACCACCACCAGAAGCCCGGTGTCCCCCCGACCTCGGGTTCGGCGCCCACCCCCGAGCACGGCAAGTCCCACCCGGGCGGTGGAGGCGGGAACCAGTACCCCGACACCAAGCCCGGGACCCCGCCGTCCAACACGACCCCCGGCACCACCGAGCCCGGTTCGACCAAGCCCGCTGACGCCACCACCCCCGCCGGGAGTCGACCGGATGGTTCGGTCCAGCCCGGGTCGGTGCAGCCGAGCAACGGCACGTCGCAGGGGTTTTGGAAGATCGACCCCGAGGAGCTCGCCGGGTTCGCCCGCGCGGTGAAGGCGGCCCGGTTCGGGCTCGAGGGTGTGCAGCTGAAGGTGCGCGGCATGGCGGGCAAGGAGCCGAAGCTGGGCACCAGCCCGGTCGGCGAGCAGCTCGCGCGCAAGTTCGACGACCGGCTCAACGGGCCCAACGGCCTCAAGACCCTGCTCGACCAGGCCATGATGAAGATGGACGGGTTCATCCAGAGCGCCGAGCGGGTGCGTGACAGCTACCTCGACGTCGACGACACCGCGCGCGGGGACATGCAGAGGCGTGACCGGTCCTCGGGCGGCACCACGTGACCGAGCTGTCCACCGGCCTGGAGGCCGATTCCGAGTACCGCGACGGCGGTCAGGCCTCGTTGCACCCGGCCGAAGTGGACTTGCTGTGCACGTTCGCCGAGGTGACGCCGCCGTTCCCGTTGAAGGTCGGCGCGCTCGGCGACCGCAAGGCCGCTTACGCCGTGGCCCGCACCGAGCTGGCCAGGCGTGGACTGGCCGACGGGCGGGGCCCGCGCGGGTTGGCGGGCGAGCTCGTCCACCTGCTGCGCACCAGCGCGGGCGCGGTGGACCTGATGGTCGCCCGGCTCGGGCAGTCCCGGGGCGCGCTGGTGCTGGCGCAACGGGACGACGCGCTGCTGCTGCGCCAGGACATCGGCCTGCCCGGTGCCCGGGTGCACCTGACGGCGTTGTCGCTGCACGACGCGATCGAGCAGCTCGTCGACCTGGTGCCCGAGCACGGCCCCGGGATGGCGGCCCCGTTCAGCCTCTCCCAGCGCGCGCTCGACCAGGCCTACCGGGCGATCCAGGCCGCGACCGGACCCGACGACGAGCCGCGCAGGCTCGACGCCGACGAGGTCGACAGGTTGTTGCGGGACAACGGCATCGACGAGACCACCGCGCGCCGGATGACCACGCACCTGCAGCCCGTGCTCGGCAACGGGCAGGCCGGTGCGGCCGAGCGCCGCGGGTACGCCGACGAGTGGGGGCGGGTCGGCGAGGAACTGCGCTGGCTCGACACCGCGCGCGGTCGGTTCCGGCTCGGCACCGACTCGGCCGGGTGGGTCAGCGTCAACCCGTTGACCCGCGATGACCTGCGGGCGGGCATCCGGTCACTAGCCGCCGAACTGTGGCACTAGGTCCGGCGGACATTCCCGGATCGACCGTCGCATCGGCTACGGTTGGACCGCGGGGTGACCTGGCGCGGAGCAGTCACGAGCGGACCGCGCCGAGGTCGGAGTGGACAGCGTGAGGGAGGGCACGGGCATGATCGCCGGACTCGACGACGTGGTGCGCCGGTTGGCCGAGCAGGCCGAGGCGGCCGCGGCCGCCCGACGGACCGCCGAGCAGGAGCGCAGGCGCCGCCGCGAGGCGGACGACAGCTACGTCACCGGTGGTGTGCACTGGGACGGCTACTCGCTCAAGTCCTTGCAGCGCATGGTCGGTGACCAGGCCAACGCCGCCCAGTTGGACATGCTCGCCGGGGAGTGGGCGCGCTACGGCGAGAAGGTCGCCCAGGCCTCGAGCGACCTGTCCCGCTCGATGGGCAAGCTGATGCAGTTCTGGTCCGGCAGCGCCTCCCAGGACGCGTCGCGGACCGTGGTCAGCAACGCCGCGTGGATCTCCGAGCTCGGTGGCACCGCGCAGCGGATGGCCGACCCGATCCAGGACGCCGGTGGCGCGCTGCGGTCGGCGCAGAGCACCATGCCCGGCGGGTCGCCGAGCAGCCCGTTCCTCGCCACGGCGGGCGGCGGCGCGGCGGCCGGTTTCGCGATCGGTGGACCTGTCGGCGCCGCGTTCGGCGCGGCCCTCGGCGGCATCGCCAGCGCGTTCGGCTTCGGTAGCAACAAGAAGAAGATGAAGCGCAAGGCAGTGCAGACCATGCAGCGCTTCGAGACCGCGGTGCTCGGCATCGACGGCAGCACTCCCCGCTTCGGCGCACCGGCCACCGGCGTCGACCCCGGCGTGAACCGGCCGCAGCCGCAGCCGCCGCGCACGGGCGTCCCCGGTCCCGGTGTGACCGTCCCTGGTGGTCCCGGTCGTGGGCCGTCCGACCCGTCGGCGCCGCCGCCCGGGTTCGGTGGCGGCCCCAGCATCGGCACGTCGCCGTCGCTCGCGCCTGGGTTCGACAAGGGCTGGGACAACCACTGGCGCGGCCTCACCGGGATGGGTCCCGGCGGTCAGCTGCCCGGTGGCGGCGGTAGCAACATCGGCAACGGCCCCGGCGGTATCGGCATCGGTGGCGGCGGGTACCTGCCCGGCGGCCTCGGTGGTGGCAACCGCGGCGGTGGGTCGGGTTCCGGTCGCGCGGGGCTCGGACCTGGTGCGGGCGTGGGTGGTCGCGGCGCGGACGGCAGCCGTGGACGCGGCGCGGGTCGCGGGCTCGGCGGCAGCGGCACAGGTGGATCCGGCGGCTCGGGTCGCGGGATGGCAGGCGGCGGCCTCGGTGGACCTGGCGGGTCGGGTCGCGGTCGCGACGGCACCCGCGGTGCCAGCCGGTTCGGCCGGGCCAGTGGCTTCGCCGACGCGCACGGCCGGTCCGGGAACGGCTACGGCATGCCCCCGGGTGGCGCGCGCGACAAGGAAGAGGACGGCGAGCACAAGCGGCGCGTGCCGATCGAGGAAGACCCGTTCACCACGGCCGACCTGACCGCCGCACCGCCGGTCATCGGCGCCTGACGAGGGAGTTGCGCATGAACGAGTCCACCGGCGGTGGCTGGCACGTCGAGCCCGACCAGGTGCGCGAGTTCGCCGCCGCGGTCGAGGAGGTCAGGGCCGACCTGAACTCGATCTTCGCCGAGGTCGCCGAGCTGGCCACCCCGGCCTACCTGCCGATGCTGGGCACCAGCCCGGTCGGCCAGGAGCTCTCGGAGAAGTTCACCGAGCGGCTGGCGGGGGAGACCGGGCTCAAGGGCCAGCTGGAGGAGGCGCTGCGCCGGATGGAGGAGTTCGTCGCCAGCGCCGAGCGCTCCGCCGCCGGGTACCAGGACAGCGACGACAACTCCGCGCAGCGCTTCACCAACCCGTGACGGCGCCGCTGGCCCCCGGCGTCGCGCTGCACCCGGTCGAGGTCGACCTGCTGTGCGCGTTCGCCGAGGTGTCGCCGCCGTTCCCGATCGAGGTCCCGGCCGCGGCGACCTCCGACATCGAGCGGGGCGTGCTCTACCGGGCTGCCGCCGAGGAACTGGCCGAGCGCGGGCTCGCCGACGAGAACGGCCCGCTGGACGTGGCCGAGGAGTTCGTCTACCTGCTGCGGGCCTGCACGGGTGTGCTCGACATCGTGCTCAACCGCCCGTCCGGCACGCTCGGGATCGCCGTGCTCGCCGCCAGGGACGAGGCGCTGGTGCTCACCCAGGACCAGGCCGACCCGGACGGCCTGATCCGCATGTGGGCCGCCACCGTCGACGAGGCCATCGGCCGGGTCGCCCGGATGGTCCCGCGCGTCGACGCCCCGCTCACGGCGCCGTTCAGCCTCCCTATGCGCCCGCTGGAGGAGGCCTTCGCAGTCATGCTCGCGCGGCTGCCGGAACCCGACCAGCCGGGCACCCCGAACCCGATGACCCAGCCCGAGATCGACGAACTCCTGCACGCGCACGGCATCGACGACCGCGTCACGCGCCGCATGGTCTCGTCGCTGCAACCCGTCCTGGGCAACGGCCAGGCGGGCACTGCCATCCGGGACGACAGCGAGGACCACTGGCGCCGCACCGGCCAGGAACTCCGGTGGCTCGACACCCCGCGCGGCCGCTACCGCCTGGCCACCACCACGAGCGACGACACCGCGTGGCTCAGCGTCAACCCGCTGGGCATGGACGAGCTGCTCGGCCACCTCCGCTCCCTGGCCCACGCCACCCGCGGCTGAACTGGGAACCCCTGCGGTAGCGAGGAAGTCGGTCACGGTCCTCAGTGGACCGCTTGGTGGGCGGGGAAAATCCGGGCCTGGGACGGAACCCCTTACGCGCCAGGGGTTTCCGCGATGATCACGGTCACCACCGTGATCCAGGTGACGATCACCGCGAGCAGCCAGAACTTCACATTGGTCAGCAACCTGGTCATGGGGGAACCTCCCGTCGAAAGGGGTGGGCGGTGGGGTGTCAGAGCCATCGGTTCTTGCGGAAGATGCGGTACAGCACGATGCAGGCCACGAAGATGACCGCCATGACCATCGGGTAGCCGAAGCGCCAGTGCGTCTCGGGCATGTGGTCGAAGTTCATCCCGTAGACGCCGACGACCATGGTGGGGACCGCGATGATGGCCGCCCACGAGGTGATCTTGCGCATGTCGGTGTTCTGCTGCAGCGTGATCTTGGCCAGGGTGGCGTCGACCAGGGTGGTGAGCAGCTCGTCGAAGCTGGTGACCCGTTCGGACACCGTGGTGAGGTGGTCGTCGACGTCGCGGAAGTAGGAGCGGACGGTGTCGGGCACCAGCGGCGAGCAGCCCTCGGCCAGGCGCCGCAACGGGTTGGCCAGCGGCATGACCGCGCGGCGCAGCTCCAGGATCTCCCGCTTCATCAGGTACATCTGCTCGGCGCTGACCGGGCTGCGCGGCGCGAAGACCGCCTTCTCGATCAGGTCGATGTCACCCTCGAACGCGTCGGTCACCGCGAGGTAGGTGTCGACGACGTGGTCGGCGATCGCGTGCAGCACCGCGGCGGGCCCACCGCGCAGCCGGTCCGGGGACCGCTCCAGCTCCGCGCGCAGGTCGTGCAGGCCGGAGTGCTTGCCGTGGCGCACCGTCACCACGTAGTCGGCGCCGAGGAAGGCCATGATCTCGCCGGTCTCGACGATCTCGTTGGCCGTGGTCGGCGACTCGTGCTCGACGTAGCGGACCGTCTTGAGCACCATGAACAGGTTGTCGTCGTAGCGCTCCAGCTTGGGCCGCTGGTGGGCGGTGACGGCGTCCTCCACCGCGAGCTCGTGCAGCCCGAAGGTCTCCGCGACGCCCTGGATCTGCCGCTCGTCCGGCTCGTGCAGCCCGATCCAGACGAACCCCTCGCCGCGGCGGCGGACCTCGGCGACCGCGTCGATGTGCGTCCACCGGCCGGGCAGCCGCTCGCCGTCGACGTACACGCCGCAGTCGACCACGTAGGCCGAGAGCGGCACCGGGATCGGCGCCGTCGGGGGCGTGACCCGGTTGGTGCGACCTCTCAGGCCGCCGAACGAGGGAATGGCGGGCATCAGACCTCCAGCGACACGCGTCGCGCACCGACGCGGCTGACCGGTTGGCCGAACGGCGTAACCGGGGTTGCTGAGCGCCCCGGCCGGTGACACGGTGCCCGCGCTTAGCGGCGGCGAACACCTCCGGAGGGGACGCGGGGACTACTGCATCCAGTCTCGGTTTCATGACCAGTGGGGTCGCCCATGCGTCTCACCTCCTCATGTCGACGGCGGCCCAGGGCGCGTGACGCGCAGGCCTGCCGGTAGGACAGCGTACTCCGGCGCGCCGACACCGCGGTCACAGGGCCGCGAAACCGAACGCGTTTCACACGCGGTGCCCTGGCTCACACACCGGTTGCACGGGGCCGGTGGTCGCCGTACACAGGTCCCTACTCGCCGGTCACGTAGGAGGCTCTGTTGGACTCAACCCCCCCTCCCACCCACGTGCAGTTCGGGCGGTACTACGAAGAGTTCGAAGTCGGTGCCGTGTACAAACACTGGCCGGGCAAGACCGTGACCGAGTACGACGACCACCTGTTCTGCCTGCTGACCATGAACCACCACCCGCTGCACCTCGACGCGAACTACGCGGAGACCACCACCGACTTCGGCAAGAACGTGGTCGTCGGCAACTACGTCTACTCGCTGCTGCTCGGGATGTCGGTGCCGGACGTGTCCGGTAAGGCCATCGCGAACCTCGAGGTCGAGTCGTTGCGGCACGTGAAGCCGACCTTCCACGGTGACACCATCTACGGTGAGACCGAGGTTCTCGACAAGACGCCGTCCAAGTCGAAAGACGACAGGGGGGTTGTGCATGTCGAGACACGGGGCTACAAGCAGGACGGAACGGTCGTCTGCATCTTCCGCCGGAAGGTGATGGTGCCCAAGCGCTCTTACGGTGAGGCGCGCGGGGGCGAGCAGCCGGGACGACCGGAACCGAAGGTCTAACTGCCGGGTTGGGGACAACCCGGGCGGACGGAGGGAACGCCGTGACCGTGTCGCTGGACGAGGTCAAGCACCGGTTGCGGCGCTTCGCCGACGTGGAGGCGGCCGGGGTGTCGCCGCTCTACCAGCACCTCGCCGAGCGCGCCGCCGAGGACGACGACGTCGCCGCGCTGCTGACCGCCGCCCAGCCCGGGTTCGAGAAGGCGACGCTGCTGCTCGCCGCCGTGCACCGGGCGCTGCAGGCCGAGCCGTTCCACGAGCTGGTCAACTACTACCCGTCCATGGGTGGCAGCTACGGCGTCGACGCGGCCACCTGGCCGATGTTCCGGCAGTTCGTCGTCGAGCGCGCCGAGAAGATCCGGGCCCTGGTCGCCGCCCACACCACGCAGACCAACGAGGTGCGCCGCGCCGCGCTGCTCTACCCGGCGGTGTCGTTGGCCGCCAAGCAGGCCGGTGCGCCTATCGGTCTGCTGGAGGTCGGTTGCTCTGCCGGGCTCCTTCTCAACCTCGACCGGTACGGCTACCGGTACCAGACGGAGCAGTCCGGCCAGATCGTCGTCGGCCCGACCAAGACCCCGCTTGGGTTGCATTGTGCGCTGGAGTTGGGACCCGACGCGGTGCTGCCGACCATCCCCAAGAAGCTTGCTGTCGCCGAACGGGTCGGTCTTGATCGGGCGCCGGTAGACCTGACTGACGAAGACGCCGCCGCGTGGCTAGAGGCCTGTATTTGGGCGGACCAGCCTGAACGCCAACGGTTGTTCAGCACCGCCGCCGCCCTCCAGCGCAAGAGCCCGCCCCAGTTCGTGCAGGGCGACGCCATCGCCGATCTCGGTAAGGCTGCCGCGCTGATCCCGACCTCGGTGCCTCTAGTCGTCATCACCAGCCACGTGCTGCCGTACCTGTCCGAGAGCGACCGCGCGGACTTCGTGGCCGCCGTCGCCGCGCTCGCCGAGACCCGCGCGCTCTGGTGGGTCAGCGACGAGGTCTACACCGTCGGACTGCACCACGTCCTGCCCGACCGCGACGACCTCGCACCCGCCCAGGGCCAACCGGCATTTAGCGTCGTGGGGCTCACCAGGTGGGACAGCGGCGTCCCGACTTCTGCCGCTCTCGCGCGCGCCGCGATGCACGGCGAGCGCATGGCGTGGCTCGTCTGATTCCCGTCATCCCGGCAGCTCACCCCACTCGGCGAGGGTCTCCCACAGGCTGTCCACCACCGCGTTTCGGTCCCTCAATGTGGTGAACATCGCAAGATCCACCCAGGTGGCCGCATCGGCGTCGTCACCGGCCGAAAGATCACCCCCGGTGATCGCGCAGCGGTAGTCGTGGATCTCGAACAGCCCACCGGGCGCGGGCCGCTCGACGCTGCCCACGTGGTCACCCACGGCCACCGCGAGCCCGGTCTCCTCGAGCACCTCGCGCGTCAGTGCCTCGGGGTCGGACTCGCCTGGCTCGACCTTCCCGCCAGGGATGGACCACAGTCCGGCACCGGGATCGCGGCCGCGCCGGATCAGCAGCAGCCGATCGCGCCCATCACGGACGAGGGCACCGACACACCTGATCCTCCGAATGTGATCGTCGTTCATGACGACGCAGAGTAGCGAGAACCGGGTGGTGACGCTCCGCGTTGCCCCAAGAGCGCGACTACCCTCCCTAACCGCCGCCGTATGCGGTACAACGGTTTTCAACAGGCGCCATGCAGGGTGCGTACGGAACGGGGTAGATCACAGTGGACATCAAGAAGATCTTGATCATCACTGGGGCCGCTTTGCTCGTCTTCTTCCTGGTGACGCAGCCGGTCCAGTCCGCGGGGATCGTGAACTCCATCCTCACCAGCCTCCGCGAGGGGGCCGAAGCGGTGATCACCTTCGTCCGCACTGTCTTCCAGGGCTGAGACGAAGTAGCGTCGGATCATGTTCGCGCCCAGGGACCCTGACGAGTACCTGCTCGACTCCGAGCGCCGGGTGATCCGCGTCCGCAGGCACTGGGCGAGCCTGGCGTGGCAGGTGTTCGAGGCCGTCGCGCTGCTCGCGGTGTGCGTGATGATCTCGTACCTGCTGCCGCCCGCGGCCTGGCTGGTGCAGAACATCCTGTGGTACGTCGCGCTCGTGGTGGTGCTCCGCTTCACCTACCAGGTGATCGAGTGGTGGGTGGAGCGGATCGTGGTGACTGACAAGCGGTTCATGATGACCACCGGGGTGTTCACCACCCGGGTGCTCATGATGCCGATCAGCAAGGTCACCGACCTCACCTACAAGCGCACCGCGACCGGCCGGGTGTTCGGCTACGGCACCATGGTCGTGGAGTCCGCCGGTC
This sequence comes from Actinokineospora globicatena, assembly GCF_024171945.1. GTDB lineage: Bacteria > Actinomycetota > Actinomycetes > Mycobacteriales > Pseudonocardiaceae > Actinokineospora > Actinokineospora globicatena. The sequence goes on along the minus strand of NZ_JAMTCR010000002.1, from coordinate 103,721 downwards.
AGATCCAGGCGCTGAACAACATCGAGTTCCTGCCCCGCCCGGAGCAGGTCTACGACGCCATCTCCGAGCTGGTCTTCGGCGACAAGAAGGCCCAGGCGGAGCGGTTCTCGATGATCAAGGCGCAGCGGTTGGCGCGCGGCACCCGCAAGGCCCGCAAGCCGGTCGGCTGATCGGGTCGCACCGCCCACCACGCCGGTGACCTGGGTCATCGGGAACACTGGGTCGGTGCGGATCGACCTCCACTGCCATTCCGACGCCTCCGACGGCACCGACAGCCCCACCGAGCTGGTGGCCGCCGCGGCGCGCGCCGGGCTCGACGTGCTGGCGATCACCGACCACGACACCACCGCGGGCTGGGCCGAGGCGGCCGCCGCGCTGCCGCCCGGTCTCGGCCTGGTGCGCGGCGCCGAGCTGACCTGCGTGTCCGAGGACGGCCGGGGTGGGCACTGCACGATCCACTTGCTGGCCTACCTGTTCGACCCGCAGGCTGAGACCGTGGTCCGGGAGTACGCCCGCACGCGGGCCGAGCGACGCAGCCGCCTGCGCACGATGGCCGAGCGGATGGCCGCCGACGGCTACCCCGTCGACCCCGACACCCTGCTCGGCGACCTCCCGCCGGACGCCCCAGCGGGCCGCCCGCACCTGGCGCAGGCGTTGGTCAGGGCCGGGGTGGTCGGCTCGGTCAACGAGGCCTTCAAGGAGCTGCTGCACGGCCGCAACGGCTACTACGTGCCCAGCAGCAAGACCCCGGTCCGCGAGGCCATCGACATGGTCCGGGCCGCGGGCGGGGTGACCGTCCTCGCACACGGGTTCGCCCACCGGCGCGGTCCGACGATCTCCGCCGACGTGCTCGTCGACCTGGTCGGCGCCGGGCTCGACGGGGTCGAGGTCGACCACCCCGACCACGACGCCGACGACCGCGCCCGGCTGCGCGCGATCGCCGACCGGCACGGCCTGGTCGTCACCGGGTCGAGTGATTACCACGGCACGAACAAGACCATCGGGCTCGGCGCCGAGACCACCGCCCCGGGGATGCTCGACGAGATCGTCGCGCGGGCCTCCGGTTCCGGGTTGTTGGTGGGTGCGTGATGGCGTTCTTCGACGCCGCGCTGTTCGCCGAGGCGACCATCACCCTCGTGGTGATCATGGACCCGCCCGGCACGGTGCCGGTGTTCCTCAGCCTCACCGGCCGCAAGACCCGGCTGACCCGCAACCGCGCCGCCCGCCAGGCCGTGCTGGTGTCGCTGATGGTGATCAGCCTGTTCGCGATCAGCGGCGAGGCGATCCTGCGCTACCTGGGCATCGGCATCCCGGCGCTGCAGGGCGCGGGCGGGCTGCTGCTCCTGCTGATCGCGCTCGACCTGCTGACCGGCAAGAACAGCACGGAACCGGAAGCGGTCGAGGACGTCAACGTGGCGCTGGTGCCGCTGGGCACGCCGCTGCTGGCCGGACCGGGCGCGATCGCGGCCACGATCGTCTTCGTCCGGGGCGCGGGCGGGCACGCGGCGTCCTACGTGGCGCTCGGCGCGGCGATCCTGGCCGTGCACCTGATCCTCTACCTGTGCCTGCGGTTCTCCGGCGCGGTGATCCGGTTGATCAAGGACAGCGGGATCACCCTGCTGGCCAAGATCGCCGGTCTGCTGCTGGCCGCGATCGCCGTGCAGCTGATCGCCAACTCGGTGCGCGGCTTCATCGAGGGTGCTAGCTGAGCGCCTCGTCGAGTGCCTCCGGGGTGCGCGCGAGGTAGGCCCGGCCGTCGTCGGTGACGATGATCGGCCGCTCGATGAGCACCGGGTTCGCCACCAGCACGGCGATCCACGCGGCGCGGTCCTTCGGCTTGTCGGCGAGGCCGAGCTCCTTGGCGACGGGTTCCTTGAGCCGGGTGATCTCCCACGGCTGGCGGTCGAGCTTGGTCAGCACCTCGTCGAGCTCGGCCGCGCTTGGCGGCTCGTCGAGGTAGCGGCGGACGGTGTGCGACGGGTCGGCGGCGTCGAGCGCGGCCTTGGCGGTGCGCGACTTGCCGCACCTCGGGTTGTGCCAGATCTCCACGCCCGCGATTGTGCCCGGCGCCGGTTCTGTCGGTGCTGGTGCGTACCGTGTACCTCGTGCAGCAGCTCGGGTTCGACAGCATGCCACGCAAGTTGATCAAGGTGACGCCGTCGCGGCTCGGGGTGTGGAACGACTGCAGGCGCCGGTTCCGGATGACCTACGTGGACCGCCCGACCCCGCCGCGCGGCGGGCCGTGGGCGCACAGCACCCTCGGCGCGGTCGTGCACAACGCGCTCAAGGCCCTGTTCGACCTGCCCGTCAGCCGCCGTGATCCCGACGCCGCCGCCGCGCTGGTGAGCACGCACTGGAAGGACGACGGGTTCGCCGACCCCAAGCAGGCGGCCGAGTTCCGCGACCGCGCCGCGGGCTGGGTGCACGACTACGTCAAGGACACCGACGTCTCCGACGACCCGGTCGGCCTGGAGCGCTGGGTCTCCGCGCCGGTCGGCACCATCGTCGCCGAGGGCCGCGTCGACCGCATCGACCAGCGCGCGGGCGAACTGGTGATCGTCGACTACAAGACCGGTCGGCACGCGCTCACCACCGACGACGCCAGGGGATCGCAGGCGCTCGCGCTCTACGTCCTCGCCGCGCGCCGCACCCTGCGCCGCCCGTGCACCCGCGTCGAACTGCACCACCTGCCCACCGGCACCGTCGCCGCCTGGGACCACACCGACGAGTCCCTCGCCCGCCACCTCACCCGCGCCGAGGAAGCCGCCGACGAGTTCCAACTCGCCATCGACACCCACAAGGCGGGCGGCGACCCCGAGGTCCTCTTCCCGCCCAACCCCGGCCGCCAGTGCTCCTGGTGCGACTTCCGCCGCAACTGCCCCGAGGGCCAGGCCGCTGGACCCACCATCGACCCATGGGCGATGCTGTCCCCGTGACCCACCCCAGCCCCGACGACGCCACCGTCGAGCTCCCCCGAACCCGCGCCCGCTCCGGCTTCTGGCGCGAAACCTCGGGCGCGCTGGCCATCGGCCTCACCGGACTGGCCACCATCGTCCTGGCCCTGCAGGTGATCGCCTGGATCCGCGGCCTCCCCGGCCCCGGCATCGGCGTCCTCCTCGGCCACTTCGCCACCGCCGCCGCAGCCCTGGCCGCCCAGCACTTCGCCGACCGCCGCCAAGGCCCCCAAGCCGCCCTGGCCGTCCTCCTGGTCGCGATCTCCACCGGCATCGCCATCTGGTTCTTCTGGTGGGCCTGACCCCTGGTCGGCTGGAGTGGTTGTCCTGCGGGGAAGAACGCTGCCCGCAGGACCCGGGTCACCGGTCGTCGCGGTAGAACTGGAGAACCGTGGCTGCGTCGTCCGCCGCACCGGAGAGCCAGTCCAGCTCAGCGTCGCTGAACTCCCGCGGGCCGGTGCCGACCACGCAGAACGCCCCCAGCACGTGTCCCCGAGGTGAGCGCAACGGGACACCGAGGCAGCCGTGGGAGCGGTCGACCACCGAGTGCACCCCGATCTCGACGACCCGGGCGCAGAGGTCCGCCGCGGGAGGACCGACCACTTCCGTGACCGGTCCGGCCGCCGCCAGCACCCGAGCCGCGGTGCCGAGCATGACCGAGATCAGGCTCGAGCCCGCGGCGAGCGCGGTCACCGCGCGGGTGGCGGCGGCGTCGAGGTGGGCGAGCAAGCCGGGGTTGGCGAGGTCGTACCTGGCGATCTCGGCCAGCCGGTCGGCGCGGCCTGCGTCCGCAGGCACCCCCGCCAGGGGGCCGGTCGGCGTTGCGGTGTGCCCGCCGCCGAACGTGGTCCGCCGGTCGTCCTGTGTGGTGTGCGTGTCCATGGTCGTCTCCGGTGTGCGGTGTGGTCAGTGGTCGAAGACCTCGACGAGCGAGGTCAGCTTGGCCGCGAGCCGCGAGAGGTCCTCGGCGGCGCCCTGGCTGGCGCGCGAACTCTCGGAGGTCGCGGTGGTGACCGCGGCCACCTCGGTGAAGCTGCTGGTCAGCTCCTCGCCGCACAGCGCGACCTCAGCGATCGACCTGGTCATCTCCGAGGTCGTCGCGGACTGCTCCTCCACCGCGGAGGCCACGGTCGTGGCGTGGTCGGTGATCTGCGCGACGACCTCCTGGATGCGCCGCACCGCGAACGCCGCCGCGCCGGTCCCGGTCTGGATGGCCGTGACCCGCTGGGAGATCTGCTCGGTGGCGCGGGCCGTCTCGTGGGCGAGGTCCTTGACCTCGCCCGCGACAACGGCGAAGCCTGCGCCCGCCGCCCCGGCGCGGGCCGCCTCGATGGTGGCGTTGAGCGCGAGCAGGTTGGTCTGCTCGGCGATGCTGGTGATCAGCTTGACCACCTCGCCGATCTCGGCGCTGGCCTGGTGCAGGCTCTCGATCCGTTCTCCGGTGTCCGCCGCCGCCCGCATGGACTCCTGCGCGACCTCGGCCGCCTGGGTCGCGCTGCCCGCGATCTCGGCGATCGACGTGGTCATCTGCGCCGCCCCCGAGGACAGGCTCTGCACGCTCGCGCTGACCCGGGACGCGGCTGCGGAGGCGATGCCTGCTCGCTCGGAGGTCTTCTCAGCGCCCTGGTTCAGCTCGGCGCTGACCGCGGACAGCCCGGCGGCCGCGGTGGACAGCGTGGTCGCGGTCCCGGCCATCTCCCGCACCGTCTCGCGCACGGTGCCGATGGCGGTGTCGAGGTCCCGTCCCATCTCGGCCAGCTCGTCGCGCCCGGTCAGCCCGACGGTGCTGGTGAGGTCCCGGTGCGCGAGAGCCGCCACGACCGCGCCGATGCGGCGCACGCCGCCGACGATCGCCCGCGACACCCACAGGCTGATCGCGACGGCGAGGGTGATGCCGACCGCCAGTGCGACGATGATCGTGGTGCGCGCCGACGCGTAGCTGGCCTCGGTCGCCTCCTGCCGGGTGCGGGCACCCCTGATCTCCGCCTCGACGATGCGCTCCAGGGCGTCCTCGGCCTTGACCGACAACGGCTCGAGCACGGTGTCGGTCAGTGACTCCACTTTCGCGGTGTCGTTCGACCTGCTCGCGGGCACAACCTGGTCGTCGCGGACCTTCTGGTAGGCGGTCCAGGCCTCGCGCAGCGGTGCGATCAGCTCGGGGACCGTGCTCAGCGCGGTGTAGGCCTCGATCTCGCCGTTGAACGCGTCGTCGTCGGCTTGCATCGCGCGCTCGTAGCTCGCCATCTTCTCCCGGCTGTCCGAGGAGGTGTGGCTCAGCAGGTCCTCGCGGGTGTCCGCCATGTCGATCCTGGCCTCGTAGATCCGCTGCACCGGCAGCAGGCCGCTGCTGTAGAGCGAGTCGGACGCCTCGTTCATGTCGCTCATCCGGATGATCGCGAGTGTCCCCACGCTCACCGCGACCACACCGAGCACGCCGACCGCACCCAGCACTTTCGTCCCCACGCGGCGGTTGGCCAACCACCGCGACATCACCGCACTGCGCGCACTCGCCATCGTCCACCTCACTCGGTCGCGGCCCTCCGGCCGGTTCCCCTGCGAGTTCGGACGCCGGGAAGCGCGCACGAGCGATGGAGAAAGTCCATATTTCAACGAGATGCGAAACGCCTGGTCGCCCGGCGAAGTCGGTACTCGAGTCCTGGTCGGACCGGGACCAAGGACCCTGCACCGCCGGTCGCCGCTCGGCACGCGGGCAGGCGGTCCACTTCAGACAGCAAAAAGGCCGCCGTCCACAAGGGACAGCGGCCTTCCGTCACGCGTTCCGCTCAGGGGGCGAAGCCGACCTTGCGGGTGTCCGCGCTGCCGATCTCCACGTAGGCGACCCTGGCGGCGGGGACGACGAAGCGGCGGCCCTTGTCGTCCAGGAGGACGAGTTGGCCGTTGGTGTCCCGCAGCGCGTCGGCGACCAGGGCCTCGACCTCGTCGGGAGTCTGGGTGCTGGTGAGCACGAGCTCCCGCGCGGTGTCCGCGACACCGACCTTGACCTCCACGCAGACCTCCGGGCATTGAATCGGGAGAAGACCTTCACGCCAAGGCTAGTCGAGTGCGGGGCCCGGGGCGCGCAGGGGCGCGTTCACCTACCGCGAAACTAGCCGAGGCCCAGGGCGGTCATCCGCTTGCCGTGCTGCTGCTGGAGCCTGCGGAACAGCGCGGCGATGCCCGCGAGGTCACCCGTTCCGGCGACGATCAGCTCGGAGAGGCCGTCACGCTCCGCGACCACGTACTGGGCCTGGGTGAGGGCCTCGCCGAGCAGGCGGCGGCCCCAGAGGGCGAGGCGGTCGCGGACTGTCCTGTCCCGGTCGATGGCGGCGGTGACCTCGCGCTCGGCGAACGCGGAGTGGCCGGTGTCGGCGAGCACGGCGAGCACCAGCAGCCGGGTGTCCTCGTCGAGCCAGGCGGCGATCTCGCGGTACAGGTCCGCCGCCAGGCCGTCGCCGACGTAGGCCTTGACCAGGGACTCCAGCCAGGACCGGGGCGCGGTGGAGACGTGCCAGGTGTCGATGTGGGCGATGAACGGGGCGATCGCGTCCTCGATCAGCACGCCGTGCCCGGCCAGGTACTTCTCGATCTTGGCGTAGTGGCCCATCTCGGCGGCCGCCATCGCCGAGAGCGCGGCGCGCCCGGACACGGTCGGGGCCGATCTGGCGTCCTCGGACAGCCGGTCGAATGCCGACAGTTCCCCGTAAGCGAGCACGCCGAGCAGGTCGACCACCCCCGCCGACAGGCCGCTCCCGGACACTCCCGACTCCGCGTTCTCCATGGTTGGCAGCGTATCCGGCGGCCCTCGCGGGTAGACTCGCCAGGACGCCTGGCTCGCCACCGCCCCTGGGCGGGTGGCGCCGGGCGGTGGCAAGACCTCGGGGAACGTCGCGGGCACCTCCGCCCGCGGGACCGAGAGAGTGGGTGCGCGCCTACCTCGCAGGCCCTCCCGCGCCCCACCCGGGCCGCGCCTCGACGCGCGGGACCCGGGGCGGGACCGGCGCGGTCGAGAAGGGCCCTCCAGGGCAGTGCGCGCTGGTACGAGAGAGGCTGATCACCCTGACGCAGGACGACACCCAGGCAGGCGACACCGCCGCCAGGACCGACGAGCTGGACCCGGTCACGCTGGAACACAGCGAGGCAGGCCTGCCCGAGAACGACACATCGCACCCGCTGACCGCGGGCGCCCCGGTCAAGCCGACCGCGCCGACCTTCGCCGAGCTCGACGTCAAGCCCGAGATCGTGCGGGCGCTGGCCGAGGCGGGCATCGAGCGCACCTTCGCCATCCAGGAGCTGACCCTCCCGCTGGCGCTGGCCGGTGAGGACCTCATCGGCCAGGCGCGCACCGGCACCGGCAAGACCCTCGGCTTCGGCGTCCCGCTGCTGCAGCGGGTCACCACACCGGGTGACGGCACCCCGCAGGCGCTGGTCGTGGTCCCGACCCGCGAGCTGTGCCTGCAGGTCACCGCCGACATCCGCGACGCGGGCAAGCACCTGGGCATCCGGGTGCTCTCCATCTACGGCGGCCGCCCGTACGAGCCGCAGGTCGCCGCGCTGCGCAAGGGCGTCGACATCGTGGTCGGCACCCCCGGCCGCCTGCTCGACCTGGCCGAGCAGAAGCACCTGGTGCTGGGCAAGGTCCGCGGCCTGGTGCTCGACGAGGCCGACGAGATGCTCGACCTGGGCTTCCTGCCCGACATCGAGCGGATCCTGCGGATGGTCCCCGACCAGCGGCAGACCATGCTGTTCTCGGCGACCATGCCCGGCCCGATCATCACCCTGGCGCGCACCTTCCTCACCCGCCCGACGCACATCCGGGCCGAGGAGAACGACGCGAGCGCGGTGCACGAGCGCACCGAGCAGTTCGTCTACCGGGCGCACTCGCTGGACAAGGTCGAGGTGGTGGCCCGCTCGCTGCAGGCCGAGGGCCGCGGCCTGACGATGATCTTCACCAGGACCAAGCGGACCGCGCAGAAGGTGGCCGACGAGCTGACCGAGCGCGGGTTCGCCGCGGGCGCGGTGCACGGCGACCTCGGCCAGGGCGCCCGCGAGCAGGCGCTGCGCGCGTTCCGCTCCGGCAAGGTCGACGTGCTGGTCTGCACCGATGTCGCCGCGCGCGGTATCGATGTGACCGATGTCACGCACGTGATCAACTACCAGTGTCCCGAGGACGAGAAGACCTACGTCCACCGGATCGGCCGCACCGGCCGCGCGGGCAAGACCGGCGTGGCGATCACGCTGGTCGACTGGGACGAGGAGAAGCGCTGGAAGGACATCAGCGACGCGCTCGGCCTGGACAAGCCCGCCCCGGTGGAGACCTACTCCACCTCCGAGCACCTGTTCAGCGACCTGGGCATCCCGGCCGGGTCCACCGGCAGGCTGCCGATCGGCATGCGCACCAGGGCCGGTCTGGACGCCGAGCCGGAGGAGGACTTCGGCGGCAAGCGCCGCGGGTCCGGTGCCGGTGCTGGAGCGGGCGCCGGTCGGACCAAGCGGGTCCGGGCGACCGGCGCGACCAGGGCGAAGGCCGAGGCCGCCGCTCGTCCAGCCGGTGACGAGGCTGGTGGCGACGACGACAGCAGGCCCCGCAGGCGCCGCCGCCGTCGTGGTGGCAAGGACATCGGCGAGGAGAACGGCACGCCGGTCGAGGTCTCGGCCGAGCCCGCCGCCGAGCCGGAGTCGAAGTCGGACAAGCCCGCCCGGGTCCGCCGCAGGCGTCGCCGCGGTGGCGCGGATTCCGCGGGTGAGGCCGGGGCCAACGCGGGCGACACACCGGGCGGGGCAGACTAGCGCCCGTGACGCTCGGCGAGACCAGGGACGGCGGGGACGGGGAGCACCAGGACCCGGACCCGCGATACGGGTCGACCGGCGGCCGGACGGCCGTGGTCGACGAGGACGTGCTGGCCGGGGACGCCCCGGCCACGCGCGTGCGGGGCCCGCGCAACGGGTTCAACACCAAGCGCGATTGGGCGCTGCTGATCCTGATCGTCCTGGCCCTGGTCGCCGCCGGGGTGGTGGTGTGGCAGCGCAGCGACATCGCCGCTACCGAGTCGAAACCGGCCACGGGCAGCTACCCGGTGCTCACCCCGCCCGAGGTGTTCCCGCCGTCGCTCGGCGAGGCGTGGCGGGTGAGCAGCCCGGCCACCTGGCAGCCCGTGATCGCGAACATCACCGCTGAGCAGGGCAACGCCAAGCCCGGGTCGACCGTGGTGACCGGTGACGGCGGCACCGTCGCCGGTCGGGACCCGGAGACCGGCGAGGTCCGCTGGACCTACGAGCGCGACCTCGACCTGTGCGGGCTCGCCGTGGCCTGGAGCAAGGTCGTCTCCGTGTTCCGGACCGACGGCCGCGAACTGCCCCCGTCGGACCCGCGCTCGGCGGGCGGGTGCAGCGAGGTCACCGCGCTCGACCCGACCACCGGGGTCCGCGACAACCAGGACAACGGCGAGGGCAACGTCGGCCAGCGCGACTGGGACGCCGAACTCGGCTCCCGGTACCTGTTCGACGGCCAGGACTACCTCACCGCCACCGGCTCCCGGCTGCTGCTGTCGCTGCGCTACGACCTGGTCAAGACCCAGGAGTACGGCGAGGTCGCGGCCAAGGTCAACCCGGGCAGGCAGCCAAGGACCGGCTGCGAGTACCACTCCGTGCTCGCGGCGGCGGGCAAGGTCGCCGTCGTCGAGAGCTGCCCGGACGAGACCTCCGACCGGCTGACCGTGCTCCGCGCCGCCCCCGCCGAGTGGGAGAAGCCGGAAGAGGTCACCAGCCAGGTCCTCGACGGCCGCGGCGCGCAGGTGATCGCCATGAACAACGGCCTGGTCGCGATCGCCCTCCCCAACCCCGGCCGGGTGATCGTCTACAACGAACAGGGCGAGCGCACCGGCACCTTCGACGTCGACCTCGGCCCGGAGGACCTGACCACCGACGCGGCGGGCCACACCCCCCTCGTGGCCACCGCCACCGGCGCCTACTACTGGTACACCGGCTCCCGCACCGTCGTCCTCTCCGCCACCGAACTCCGCCCCCTGTGGACCGTCCCGGACACCCGCGGCCCCGGCGTCGTCTTCGGCGGCAGAGCCCTGGTCCCGGTTCCCGAAGGCCTCGCCGTCCTCAGCCAGGCCGACGGCACCCGCATCGGCACCATCCCCGTCAACCGCGAGGGCTACACCGGCCCGGTCACCATGGCCACCATCGGCTCGATGGTCTTGGAACAGCGCGGCCCCACCCTCGTCGCCCTGCATTGATCCCAGTCGGCTCTGCGCCGACTGGGCGCCCTGGTGACCCGGTCGACTCCGCACTGACTTGATCACCCCGCGCTGAGGTCGCCGCGGTGCTGGGGCGGGTGAGCGGTGGTGGGTGGTGGGGCTGGGCGGGCAGACTGGGGGTATGCACTCGCAGCTCACCAGCCATGGGGCTGAGTCGGTCGAGTTGGTTGGGCGGTTCGGTCCCGTGGGGGCTCTGCTCCGGGATGTCGGTGGGCCGTACGTGCTGATGGTGCCGGGGTACACGGGGTCGAAGGAGGACTTCGCGCCGTTGTTGGACGGGGTGGCGGGGGCTGGGTTCTCGCCGTTGGCCATTGACTTGCCCGGGCAGCAGGATTCGCCGGGGCCCGCTGACGAGGATCTCTACCTGCCGGAACCCCTCAGCGGCGTGGTCCTCGACGTGATCGCCGGGTTGGACCGGCCGGTGTTGTTGCTCGGCCACTCCTACGGCGGTCTGGTGGTGCGCCGGGCAGTCCTGGGTGGCGCCAAGATCGTGGGGCTGACCCTGCTCAGCACCGGTCCCGCCGATCTCCCCGCCGGGCCGCGTCGCCTCGTGCTCGACGCCGGTGAGCCTTTGTTGCGGCAGCACGGAGTGCCTGCGGTGCACCGGGGGCTGGAGGCGGTGAACGCGTCCAACCCGCGGTGGCTCGCGCAGACCGACCAGGTCCGAGACTTCCTGCGGCTGCGGTTCCTGCGCAACCGGCCCGAGGCGCTGCTCGGCATGGGCAACGGCCTGCGCACCGAGCCTGACCTGGTGTTGGAGCTGTCCAAGGCGCTGCGCGGGACGCCGTGCCTGGTCGTCTGCGGTGCCCAGGACGACGCCTGGCCTGCCGCGCTGCAGCGGGACATGGCCGACCGCCTCGGGGCTGACTTCTCGACGGTGGCGAACGCGGCGCACTCGCCCGCCATCGAGAACCCGGACGAGCTGCTCGAGGTCCTCTTGCCGACCTGGAAGTCCTGGCTGGGCTAGAGGCCCTACGCCTCCAGCGCGTCCAACTCGGTCACGAGGGTGAACGGCGGGGTCGAGGTGCCCATGATCCGGTAGCGGTCCCACGGGTCCGGATCGGACAGTTCGCCGACCGCCTCGCCCTGCGGGGTGCGCAGGACGGCGCTGGTCTTGCGGCCGCCGACGGCGGCCGACAGCGCGGTGTCCGCGGCGATCCGGCCGTACCAGCGGTAGTAGCCGTCGATGGGCTGGAAGTGCCCGCGCAGGTCAACCGAGACGGCGAACTCGTGCTCGCCGACGACCAGGCTGGCCTGGCCCCGGTATCCGTCCTCGTCCGGGTGTTCGCTCACGGGTCGCTCCTCTAACCGGCCGCGGTGTCGCCGGTGGACAGTGTGATGACCTTGTTGAGGTCCAGCGGTTTGTGCGGGTCGATGGTCACGCCGTAGCCGCGCATGGTGCCGTCGATGGCCGCCCAGATGGTCATGGTCAGGTACTCCACCACCGCGTCGCGGCTCATCGTGCGCCGCTCCAGCCACCACTCGCCCACGTTCTGCACCATGCCGACGATGCCGTGGCCCCAGATCTCCGCGCCGCCTGAGTCGATCTGGTAGGCGCGCATGTAGTCGCCGAGCAGGGCGGCCAGCGCGTTCGCGATGACCTCCTTGTCCTCGGCCACGATGTCGTTGTCGATCTTGCGGTCGGCGAACGTGCTGCGCACCAGCAGCCGGTACAGGTTCGGGTACTCCTCGATGATCGAGAAGAACGCGTCCAGGCTGCGCCGGATCCGCGGCAGCGGGGCCTCCTCGCGGCTCATCGCCGGGATCAGCCGCTCGAACAGGATCTCGGTGCCCCGGTGGCCGAGCGCGACGAACAGGTCGGCCTTGTCGGTGAAGTGCCGGTAGAGCACCGGCTTGGTCACCCCCGCCGCCGCCGCGACGTGCTCCATGCCCAGGTCGGGGCCGTGTTCGGCGAGCGCGCGCAACGCGGCCTCGACGAACTCCTCACGCCGGGCGGCGCGGTGCGACTTCCACCGGTCCCGCCGCGCGTCCCCGGTGCCCGCCCCGGTGTCGCCGGGGCTGTGGCGCTTGACACGGTCAGCCATGCCACTCATGCTACCAGAAGTAACTGTTACCCGAAGTTACGCGTGCTGGAACCGCCGCGTAAAGGAGGAGTGACCCGCCGATGAGCCGCGCGACGCAGGTTGCCAAGTTAGCCGATCGGGAGAAGACCGCGGGCCGTTTGCTGAAGTCCTCCGCGGACAAGTTCTACGACCCCGAGATCGATATCGACTGGGGCGCCGAGATCCCCGCCGACCTGCACTTCCACCCCGAGCACCGGATCTCGCTCTACGGCACCGAGCTGTGGGACACGCTGACCCCGCAGCAGCGGATCGAGCTGGGCAAGCACGAGATCGCGAGCATCGCCAGCACCGGGATCTTCTTCGAGGTCCTGCTGATGCAGATGCTGCTCAAGCAGGTCTACCGGCACGACCCGACCACCGACCACGTGCACTACCTGCTGGCCGAGATCGCTGACGAGTGCCGCCACTCGACCATGTTCGGCAAGGCGTGCAAGCGCTTCGGGGTCCCCGCCTACGGCCCGCGCCGGTGGGTCAAGCAGCTGGCGAAGGTGCTGCCCGTGCTGAGCCGGGGTCCGTCGGCGTACGCCGCGATCCTGGTCGCGGAGGAGGTGCTGGACCGGATGCAGCGGGAGAACATGGTCGACCCGACCCTCCAGCCGCTGATCCGCATGGTCAACCGCATCCACGTCCTGGAGGAGGCGCGGCACGTCACCTTCGCCCGCCAAGAGGTCGTGCAGGGCATGGCGAAGGCGGGTTGGCTGGCCAAGCGCTACCACCGGCTGCTCACCGCGGTCGTCTCGTACTTCGTCGCGTTGAGCCTGGTCAACCCCGAGGTGTACCGCGCGGTGGGGCTGGACCCCAAGCAGGCGTGGAAGGCGGCCAAGGCCAACCCGCACTTCCAGGAGACCATCCGCTACTGGGGTGAGCGGATCATGAAGTTCCTGGACGAGGCCGACCTGGTCGGCGGTCCCGGCATGGTCCTGTGGCGCCGCTCGATGCTGCTCGCCCCATGAGCACCGTGACCACTTCGGACGGCGTGGCGCTCAACGTCGTCGAGAGCGGGTCCGGCCCGGTCACGGTCGTGCTCATCCACGGCTGGACGATGGACCACGCGTCCTGGGACCTCGTCGTCGGCGGTCTCGCGGGCGCCCGGGTCGTCCGGTTCGACCTGCGCGGGCACGGTGCCTCGGGTGCCGCTCCACAGGGGACGGCCACGATCGCCCGGATCGCCGACGACCTGGCCGAGGTGATCGCCGCGACCGCGCCGACGGGCCCCGTCGTGCTCGGCGGCCACTCCCTGGGCGGCATGACGCTGATGGCCCTCGCCGAGCGGCACCCCGACCTGGTGGCGTCCCGGGTCGCGGGCGTGGCGTTCGTCGCGACCACCTCAGGTGGACTGTCCACACTCACCCTCGGCCTGCCCAGGTGGGTCGCCGCGCCCGTGCTCCACGCGGAGAAGCTGATCAACCGGCGGATCGCCCGGTTCCGCCGACCCGCGCTGATGGGCAAGCGAACCGGCTACGCCCGCCCCGGCGTCCGCTGGCTGGTGTTCGGCAAGCGCCCGGTCCCCGCGCACATCGCCGCCACCGCCGCGCAGGTGGGCCGCTGCAACCCGGCCAACATGGTCGAGTTCCGCAACGCGCTCAACGAACACGAGCGGGTGCACGCCCTGCCGGTCTACCGGGGAGTCCCCGCCGTGGTCATGGCCGGCGGCCGGGACCGGCTGTGCACAGTGGCCGATGCCCGGCTCATCGCCGCAGCGCTGCCCGACGCCAACCTCTTGATCTACCCCGGCGCCGGCCACATGCTGAACTACGAGCGCGCCGAAGAAGTGGTCACACACCTCAACGGACTTGTGGCGGGAGTACGCCCTCTAGCCGCTACCGGGTGACTCTTAGCTCAGCCAACTCGAGCTTCCGCGCACGTCGCCGATCACTGCCGTCACATTGTCCTTAGGGCTCAATTGGCACGCGGCGCGCACGAGTTCGGTTACGCAAACCTCGGCTGTTTCTCCCTGTAAAGACCGCAATAGAGGCCATAAGTTGTCGCCCAAGGTGTTGGTGAGACCGTCGGTGCACAGCAAATACCGGTCGCCCTTGGTGGCGGGCAGTTCCCACAGGTCCGGCCGGATGGCGTGCTCCAGCCCGACCGCGCGGACCAGCGCGGCGCGCTGCGGGTGCCGCGCGGCCTCGTCCGGGGTGGCGTGGCCGCCGTCGACGAGGTCGTTGGCCAGGGTGTGGCCCCTGGTGAGCACCCGCAGGTCGGCGCCGCTCTGCACGATGGTCACGCTGTCGCCGACGTGCGCGCCGCGGACCAGCCACTTGCCGCCTGCCTTGACCAGGACGGCCAGGTCGAGGGTGGTGCCCATGCCCGCGGTGTCCGGTTCCGCGTCGCCGTGGGCCAAGACCGCCGCGTTCGCGACCTCGACCATGCCCTCGGGGGAGTGGCCGTGCTGCTCGACCACCGTCCGGATGGTCAACGCCGAGGCCACCTCGCCCGCCGGGGCCCCGCCGACGCCGTCGGCCACCGCCAGCAGGTGCTCGGCGGCGTGCGCCGCGTCCTGGTTGGTGGGTCGCCCACCGAGCGCCGTCGTGCTCGCCGCCGAGAAGATCATGTCCCCACGGTGCCCGGTCACCGGGTCCCGTGGCCACTCCTGGGACGTGGCGATCGAGTTCTGGGACAGCTCGGTCGAGTTCCGGGGCTGGTCAGTCGTGCGGGTGCAGCGGGAAGCCGCCGCCGATCCCGCGCCAGGCCAGGTTGGAGATGAGGTTGATGGCCTCCTCCTTGGGCAGCGCGCGGTTGTCGGCCAGCCACGAGCGGGCCGCCACCTGGCTGGCGCCGACCAGACCGACCGCCAGCAGCCGCGCCCGGCTCTCGTCCAGGCTGGCGTCGGCGGTGATGGTCGCGGCGATGGCGTCGACGCTGGCGCTGGTCGCCCGCTCGATGGCGTCCTGGACCAGCGGCTCACCGCGCAGGTCGGACTCGAACACCAGCCGGAACGCCTGGCTCTCGCCGTCGACGAAGTCGAAGTAGGCGCCGACCGCGTTGCGCACCCTGGCCTTGTTGTCGCTGGTCGCGTCCATCGCCTCGGTGACCCGGCGGACCAGCTCGTCGACGTGCTTGTCCAGCAGCGCCATGTACAGCTCGAGCTTGCCGGGGAAGTGCTGGTAGAGCACCGGCTTGCTCACGCCCGCGCGCTCGGCGATCTCGTCCATGCCCGCGGCGTGGTAGCCGTTCGCCGCGAACACGTCCTGGGCCGCGGCCAGCAACTGGGCGCGCCTGGCGGTGCGCGGCAGTCTGGCCCCTCGGCCGACCCCGTTCGACTGAACCGTCTCGGACATGCGTCTCCACCCTCGTTCACCGCTACGCCGGGGTCAGGATCACCAACCCCGCGGCTGGGTCGACCGTACTCGCCGGTATCCCCGTTCGGGGCAATTTCATGGACGTTCGTGCTCCACGACAAGTATCCAGTGTGACCCACGCCGCAGTGCGGCGAGCCCCAGGGATCGCGTGCACACTGGATCGGTGACCGCCGGACCCACCACCCGCCGCGCCCCGCTGGCCCCCGTGCCCCTGTCGGAGGCCGAACTACCGGTGCTCGACGCCGCCGTCGCGCCCTGGCCGGGCGAGGTCGTCGAGTCCGCCGGGATCCGGCTGCACGTGCGCAGGACGCCCGGTGTCGGCCCCGTCACCGCCGTGTACGTGCACGGCCTCGGCGGGTCCGCGACCAACTGGACCGACCTCGCCGCCTCGCTCGCCGGGTACGCCCCCGGCATCGCCGTCGACCTGCCCGGGTTCGGCCGCACCGAGCCGCCGCAGGGCTACACCTACGCGCTGACCGCGCACGCCGACGCCCTGGCCACCTGGCTGCGCGGCCTGGCCCTCGGACCGGTCCACCTGCTGGGCAACTCGATGGGCGGGGCGATCAGCGTGCTGCTGGCCGCCCGCCACCCCGACCTGGTGCGCACCCTCACCCTGGTCTCCCCGGCGGTGCCCGACCTGCGCCCGCTGGCCAGCCGGATGTCCGACCGGCGCATCCCGCTGGCGTTCCTACCGGTGGTCGGCGCCAAGGTCCGGCACGCGCTGGCGAACCTCACCCCGGCCGAGCGGGCCAGCCAGATGCTCACCCTGTGCTACGCCGAACCGTGGGCGGTCACCGAGGAGCGGATGGCCGAGGCCACCGCCGAGTACGCCGAGCGCGCGGGCATGACCTGGGCCGGACCGGCGCTCGCGGCCAGCACAATCGGTCTCATCCGCGCCTGGTTCGCTTTCGGGGCGAGGTCGCTCTGGCGGGCGCTGCCCCGGATCAAGGCCCCCACGCTGGTCATCTGGGGTGACCGGGACAAGTTGATGTCGGTGCGCAAGGCGCCGAGGACCGCCCGGCTCATCCCGCGGGCCAGGCTGCTCGTGCTCTCGCGCACCGGGCACGTGGCGCAGATGGAGCGGCCGTCGGCGGTCGCCCGCGCGGTGCTCGGGCTCTGGGAGACCGCCGAGGCGGGGGATTGGTGACACGCGTCGTTGCCCCGGTGGCACCAATCCACCGAGCGTCGGGTGATGTGGCACCCTGGGGCGCGTGAGCCGAATGACGCAGGGCGAGCCGGACACGGCCACTGGGTCGTCACGCTCCGCAGCCACCCCCGAGGCCGGTGAGCGCTACCGCAGATCGGGCAGGCGGACGTCGGCGGAGCCGCTCGCCGCCTCCTGGCAGCCGGAGCGCCCGCGCAAGGCCCGCAAGCGCGGCTTCCTGGCGACCTACGGGTGGCGCGTGTACGCGGTGCCGGTGCTCATCGCCGTGACCGCCCTGGTCGCCGTGCGCACCGCGGGGGACAAGGCCGAGTCGGTCGCCTCCGCGCCGAGCGAGCAGGCCACGGAACAGGTGAACCCGGTCACCGAGGGCGGCTCGGGTGTGCCCGACGTCACTGAACGTCCACCCGGTCCGGTGGATGTGAACATCCCGACGGCGGAGCTGCCCAACGGCGGTGCCTTCACCCAGACGGGCAAGGTCACCTTCCACGTCGTGCCCGGCAGCGGCCCGAAGATCGGCACCGGCGCCAAGTTCTTCACCTACACCGTCGAGGTCGAGGACGGCATCGACCCGGCCTCCTACGGCGGCGACGACGCGTTCGCCAGCCTGGTCGACTCCACCCTGGCCGACCCGCGCGGCTGGACCGGCCTCGGCGAGATCTCGGTGCAGCGGGTGGCCGCCGACTTCCCCAACCCGAGCTTCCGGATCAGCCTGACCACCCCGGACACCGCGCACCGGGGCGAGATGTGCGGCTTCTCGATCAAGTACGAGTCGTCCTGCTACCGGTCGAGCGAGAAGCGGGTCATGATCAACCTGGCCCGGTGGTCGCGCGGCGCGGTCGTCTTCGGCGGCGACATGCTCACCTACCGGCAGTACGCGCTCAACCACGAGGTCGGCCACGCCTTCCGCAACAACCACGTCGGCTGCCCGCAGGCCGGGGCGCTGGCGCCGGTGATGATGCAGCAGAGCTTCGGGGTGGCCAACGACTACGTGGCCCAGCTCAACAAGGCCGTCGGGAACCCGGACCCGGTCAAGGCGGACGGGCTGGTCTGCAAACCCAACGCCTGGCCCAACCCCCAGGCGCGTCCCACCCCGTAGTCCGCACCGGTGCTGGGAGTGGGGATGGCGCTGTGTGACCCAATCCCCAGGCCCGCCCCACGCCGTGACGGGTACCGCATCCCGGATTCTGGGAGTGGGGAAGAGCGTGGTGGGATCCTGGCGTTGACCGGGGAAGAATCCGGCATACATCCGTGCTGTAGGAGGACCCGATGTCAGGCAGTCTCCCGCCGCTCGTCGAGCCCGCGACCGAGCTGACCAGGGACGAGGTGGCCCGCTACAGCCGCCACCTCATCATCCCGGACGTCGGCGTGGCCGGGCAGAAGCGGCTCAAGAACGCGAAGGTGCTCGTGGTGGGCGCCGGTGGGCTCGGCAGCCCCGCCCTGCTCTACCTCGCGGCGGCGGGGGTCGGCACCCTCGGTGTGATCGACTTCGACATCGTCGACGAGTCGAACCTGCAGCGGCAGGTGATCCACGGCCAGTCCGACATCGGCAAGCCCAAGGCCATCTCGGCCAAGGAGTCGGTCGCCGAGATCAACCCGCTGATCACGGTGAACGTGCACCAGGAGCAGTTGACCACCGACAACGCGCTCGACGTGTTCGCCCCGTACGACCTGATCCTCGACGGCACCGACAACTTCGCGACCAGGTACCTGGTCAACGACGCCGCGGTGCTGCTGGGCAAGCCGTACGTGTGGGGCTCGATCTTCCGGTTCGAGGGCCAGGTCAGCGTGTTCTGGGAGGACGCGCCCAACGGGCAGGGCCTCAACTACCGCGACCTCTACCCCGAGCCGCCGCCCGCGGGCATGGTGCCCTCCTGCGCCGAGGGCGGTGTGCTGGGCATCCTGTGCGCTTCCATCGGCTCGGTCATGGTCACCGAGGCGATCAAGCTGATCACCGGCATCGGCGAGCCGCTGCTGGGTCGGCTGATGGTCTACGACGCGCTGGAGATGTCGTACCGGACCATCAAGATCCGCAAGGACCCGGAGACCAAGCCGATCGAGGGCCTCATCGACTACGAGGCGTTCTGCGGCGTGGTCAGCGACGACGCCCAGGCCGCCGCCGCGGGCTCGACGATCACCCCGCGCGAGCTCAAGGCCAAGTTCGACCGGGGCGACACCTTCGCGCTGATCGACGTCCGCGAGCCGCACGAGTACGAGATCGTCCGCATCGAGGGCTCGGTCCTGGTGCCCAAGGACCAGATCATCTCCGGCGAGGCGCTGGCCGGGCTGCCGCACGACCGCCAGATCGTCCTGCACTGCAAGTCCGGCGCCCGCTCCGCCGAGGCGCTCGCCGCGCTGCACCGGGCCGGGTTCAAGGACGCGGTGCACGTCGGCAGCGGCGTGCTCGGCTGGGCGCGCGACGTGGACACCAGCCTGCCCACGTACTGATCGACGGCGGACGGCCCCGGCTCACGACGAGCCGGGGCCGTTCCCGTTTTCCCACTTCCCAGGCCCGGCCTGGAGATCAACCATCCATCGGGCACGTGTCGCGACCCCGTCATCGCCTGGTGGGCAGGTAGCGTCCCCGCCCGTGAGAACACCGCCCCCGCCGCACGTCCGGGCAGCCTTCGGCGCCAAGAACGCCGAGCCGGTGCTGATCGAGCACGGCCCGGTGTGGCGGTGCGGCGAGATCGCGCTGCGCCAGGCGGTCAACCCGGCCGAGGCGTCCTGGGTGGCGCAGACCCTGGGTGAGCTGGAGGTGCCCGAGCTGCGGATCGGGCGGCCGGTGCGCTCCTCGGACGGCCGGTACGTGGTCGGCGGCTGGGTCGGGTTCCGGTTCGTGCCCGGTCGCGCCGAGCCGCGCTACGACGAGGTGATCTCCGCGTCGCTGCGGCTGCACAAGGTCACCGCCGAGCTGCGCAGGCCGCGGTTCCTGCAGCTGCGCGCGGACGTGTTCGCCACCGCCGACCGGCTGGCCTGGGGCGAGGAGAAGAAGGTCACCCTGGACCCGCAGCTGGGTGGGCGGCTCTTCGAGCTCTACGCCGAGTCGCGCAAGGAGGTCAGCCTCACCGCGCAGGTCGTGCACGGCGACCTCTTCGGCAACGTCCTGTTCGACGGCGACGCGGACCCCGGGATCATCGACTTCACCGCGTTCTTCCGCCCGCCGGAGTGGGCGGCGGCCGTGGTGGTGGTGGACGCCATGGCGTGGGGCGGCGCGGATGAGGCCATCGCCAAGCGGTGGGGCCACCTGCCGGAATGGCCGCAAGCGCTGCTGCGCGCGCTGTTGTTCCGCTTGGCAGTGCACGCTTTGCACCCGAAGTCGACCCCTAGGTCCATGCGGGGCTTGGAACGCGCGGCGCAGGCCATCGGTCAGTTGATCTGACCCCTACTAGGGGCGGCCGCGGACGGGTTCTTGCCAACAAAACCTGGACGGGGCACCGCGTGATGCGCTCTCCTTGAGTGTCGGTGCAGACACAGGGGGAGCTCGTGACGAGACTGGCCGCGCCCGGCCGGGGAGACACGCACTGCCCGTACTGCGCGCTGCAGTGCGGTATGCGGCTCACCGGAACCACCGTCGAATCCCGCGATTTCCCCACGAACCGGGGCGGTTTGTGCCAGAAGGGCTGGACCGCGGCGGAGTTGCTGCGCACGCCCGCCCGGCTGACCACGCCACTGGTGCGGGTGGACGGCGAACTCAGACCTGCCTCGTGGGACACCGCTGTGGACCTGGTCGCCGCGAAGTTGGCGCGTTCACGTGATGTGCACGGCGCCGACTCGGTCGCGGTGTTCGGCGGCGGCGGGCTGACCAACGAGAAGGCCTACCTGCTCGGGAAGTTCGCCCGGGTCGCGTTGGGAACCGCGCAAATCGACTACAACGGCCGGTTCTGCATGTCCTCGGCCGCCGCGGCGGGCATGCGCGCCTTCGGGCTCGACCGCGGGATGCCGTTCCCCATCGACGACCTGGCGCGGTCGGCGGCGGTGCTGCTGGTCGGCGCGAACCCGGCCGAGACGATGCCGCCGTTCCTGCAACACCTCACCGGCACGCTGATCGTCATCGACCCGCGCCGCACCGCGACGGCTGAGCGCGCGCACCTGCACCTGCGTCCGCGTCCGGGCACGGATCTGGCGCTGGCGTTGGGAATCCTGCACGCCGTCGTCGCCGACGGTCACTACCGGGGTGACTACGCCGCTGAGCGCACGGCGGGATTCGACGCGGCATGGCGGATCGCCGCCGCGTGGTGGCCCGAACGGGTGGAGCGCGTCACTGGAGTCGCGGCCAGCGATCAACGCCGGGCTGCCGCGCTTCTCGCAGGTGCTCGCACCGCGCACATCCTGACCGGTCGCGGCACTGAGCAGCACTCGAACGGGACGGATTCCGTTGGGGCCTGGATCAATCTCGCGCTCGCCCTTGGGCTGCCGGGAACGCCGGGATCGGGTTACGGGTGTTTGACCGGGCAGGGCAACGGCCAAGGCGGTCGTGAACACGGCCAAAAAGCCGACCAGCTGCCGGGGTATCGCAAGATCACCGATCCGGATGCGCGGGCCCATGTCGCCTCGGTGTGGGGAGTTCCGCCGGAAAGCCTTCCCGGGCCGGGGAGATCGGCCTATGAACTGCTGGATTCGCTGGGGCGCGACGACGGTCCGCGCGCGTTGCTCGTCTTCGGGAGCAACGTCGTGGTGTCGGCGCCCAACGCGGGTCACATCGCCGATCGTCTCTCCACATTGGACCTGTTGGTGGTGGCGGACTTCGTGCTGTCGGAGACGGCCGCGCTCGCCGATGTCGTGTTCCCGGTGACCCAGTGGGCTGAGGAAGGTGGCACGATGACCAATCTCGAAGGCCGCGTCCTGCTCCGCTCGCTCGCCATCGACGCTCCCGAGGGCGTGCGCAGCGATCTGGACCTGTTGCGGGACTTGGCGATCCGGCTCGGGCAGCCCGAGCACCGGTTCCCGGCCGACCCCGAGGTGGTGTTCGACGAACTGCGCCGCGCGTCGCGTGGCGGGCCCGCCGACTATTCAGGCGTCACCTATCAGCGGTTGCGTGACGGGGACCAGTTGCATTGGCCTGTCCCGACGACCGAGCACCCAGGGACACCGCGGATGTTCCTGGACAGCTTCGCGCATCCCGATGGGCGGGCGCGGTTCGCCGCTGTCGACTACACCGGTCCTGCTGAGCCCGTCGACGACGAATACCCGTTGCTGGCCACCACCGGTCGCGTCCTGCAGCACTACCAGTCCGGCGCGCAGACCAGGCTCGTCGCGGAACTCGCCGACGCCGAGCCCGAGGTGTTCGTGCAGGTCCACCCGGACACGGCGGCTCGGGTCGGGGTGGGTGACCGTGGTCGGGCCCGGGTCGTGTCGCGGCGCGGGGAGACCGAGGCGGTGGTGCGGTGCGACCCGACGATGCGGCTGGACACGGTGTTCCTGCCGTTCCACTTCCCCGGCGCGCAGCGGGCGAACCTGCTGACCAACCCGGCGCTGGACCCGTACAGCCGGATGCCCGAGTTCAAGGTGTGCGCGGTCCGGTTGGAGCCGTCATGAGGCCGCGCCGGGTGGTCGTCGTCGGCTACGGCATGGCGGGCGCCAGGTTCGCCGAGGAGGTGCGCAGGCGGGACCCGGCCGGGGATCGGGTCGCGCTGACCGTGATCGGCGCCGAGTCACATGCGGCGTACAACAGGATCTTGCTGTCGGCGGTGCTGGCGGGCACGATGCCGCCCGAGGTCGTCGCCCTGCACGCGCCGGATTGGGCGGACACCGCGGGCGTCGACCTTCGGGTGGGCGTGCGCGTGGACGCGGTCGACCGGGCGGCGCGGACCGTTGCGCTCTCCGATGGGTCCACTGTGGAGTACGACGCGCTGGTGCTGGCCACGGGGAGCCGCGCCTGGGTGCCGCCGGTGGACGGGCTGCGCACCGAGACCGGCGCCCTAGCGCCGGATGTGGCGACGTTCCGGGACCTCGATGACTGCGCCGCGATCCTGGACCGGGTCCGCCCGGGCGCACCGATCACCGTGCTGGGCGGTGGTTTGCTCGGGTTGGAGGCCGCGCGCGGGCTGTTGGGTCGCGGATGCCTGGTCACTGTCGTGCATCCGGTCGGGCACCTGATGGAACGCCAGGTCGACCCCGACGGTGGCGCTGTGCTGGCCAAGGTGCTCACCGATATGGGCATCGACGTGCGATTGGGCCGCTTGGCCGCTCAGCACACCCCCGGCGACGGGCTCAAGCTCGACGACGGCAGCCACGTCCCGGCCGAGTTGGTGGTCGTGGCTGCGGGGGTGCGCGCGGAGACAGACTTAGCCGCGTCGATGGGATTGGTGGTGGACGGCGGGATCGTCGTCGACGACGCGTTGCGCACCAGCGATCCGAGGGTGCACGCCATCGGCGACTGCGCCACGCACCCGGGGACCGTGGCGGGGATGGTGCAGTCAGGGTGGGACCAAGCCGTTGTGCTGGCGGGCCTGGTGACCGGCGTGGACCCGGCTGCCCGGTATCGCGGCACGCCCACGGTCGCCCGGCTCAAGGCCCGGGGCGTCGACCTCGCCGCGTTGGGGGAGACGAGCCCGTCGGACGCCTCGGCTGAGGTGATCTCGTTGAACGACCCGACACGTGACCGCTACGCGAAACTCGTGCTGCGCGACGACCGGGTCGTGGGCGCCATCGTCATCGGCTTTCCCGACGCGGCCGCCACCATCACCGAGTTCTTCGACTCCGGCGCTCCCGCGCCCGTCGACCGGATCGCCTTGCTGCTCGGCCGCGCCAACCCCGACGGCGGCGCGACGCGCTCGCCCGCGGACCTGCCCGACGACGCGCTGGTGTGCCGCTGCAACACCGTCACCAAGGCCGGTCTCGTCGCGGCGTGGCGGGCGGGAGCGACCGGGGTGCCGGGGCTGGTGGCCGCCACGCGCGCGACGACCGGGTGCGGGACCTGCGCCGACAAGACCGCCGCTATCGCCGACTGGCTCGCAGACCTGCCCGTGGAGGCACCGTGAACCGCTGGATCGACCACTGGGACCCCGAGGACGAGCGGTTCTGGGCCACGACCGGCAAGCGGGTGGCCAGGCGCAACCTGATCTTCTCGATCTTCGCCGAGCACCTGGGCTTCTCCATCTGGGTGCTGTGGTCGGTCGTCGTGCTCAACCTGTCCAATGCGGGCTTCGGCGGCGGCACCCCGTTCACCCCCAGCGAGCTGTTCTGGCTCACCGCCGCCCCGAACCTGGTCGGCTCGGCGCTGCGCATCCCCTACACCTTCGCCGTCCCCCGCTTCGGCGGTCGCTTGTGGACGGCCATCAGCGCGGCCCTGCTGCTGGTCCCGACCACCGCGCTGGCCGCCCTCGTGCACTTCGACGTGGTGCGCGAGCAGACGCACGACACCCAGTTCGCCCTGCTGCTGGCCGCGGCATCCCTCGCGGGCGTCGGCGGCGGCAACTTCTCCTCGTCGATGGCCAACATCTCGTTCTTCTACCCGGAGAAGCGAAAGGGCCTCGCGCTGGGCCTCAACGCGGCAGGCGGCAACCTCGGCGTCGCGGTCGTCCAACTGCTCACCCCGCTCGTCATCATCGTCGGCGTCCCCTACGCGGTGGCCCGCAACCCCGTGCACCCGGTGCACCTGGCGTACGCGGGTCTGATGTGGATCCCGCTCATCATCACCGCCGTGGTCTGCGCCTGGCTGTTCATGGACAGCCTCACCATGGCCCGCTCGGACGCCGCCTCCTACGCCGCGTGCCTTGGCCGCTCGCAGACGTGGATCATGTCGATCCTGTACATCGGCACGTTCGGCTCGTTCATCGGCTTCTCGTTCGCCCTGCCGCTGGTGATCAAGTTGACGTTCCCGGAGTTCTTGGCCGAGCACCCGTTCATCGGTACTTACCTTGCCGGCTTGGGTTTCCTGGGCGCCTTGATCGGCTCTGTCACGCGGCCGTTCGGCGGTTGGCTGTCTGATCGGCTTGGTGGGGCTCGGGTCACTTTGTGGGTGTTCGTCGGGATGACGGTGTTCACGTTGGTGGCGATGCTGGGTGTGACTCGGCGCGACTTCGGGATGTTCTTCGCTTCGTACATGGTGATCTTCGCGCTGTCGGGGGCTGGGAACGGGTCCACGTACCGGATGATCCCGGTGATCTTCGGGGCGCTGGGGCGGCGGGATTCCTCGGATGCTGAGACAGCGTTGCGGTACAAGCGGATGGCGGCTGCGGTGATTGGGATCGCGGGGGCTATCGGGGCGTTTGGTGGGTTCTTGATCCAGCAGGTGTTCCGGGTGGCTAGTGCGCCGGTGGGTGCAGCGGTCGCTGCGGGGCGGACTGTGGAGGAGAAGGCGGCTGCGGCGGCGGCGCATTCGACTTGGTCTACGTCGGCGTTGTGGGTGTTTGTGGTGGGGTACGTGGTGCTGGCATTGGTGACGTGGTTCTTTTACCTGCGGCGGACGTCGGTGGATTCTCGGGTGCCTAGCTTGGCGTACGCGGGGGTGTGACGGTCGGGTTGTCCACAAGGGGTGGAGTTGTCCACAGGGGCGAACTTCAGCCTCTCTTGCCTTGCTTGCCCTTGGGTAGGCTGTGTATTCGGGGGACTTTGGGGCGGGTTGATCTTGGCGGCCGCGGGCGGGTAGGCGTTGAGCTGGGGGAAGTCCGGGTCTCGGGCCTCCGCTTCGCTGCGGGGAACGCCTCGGCTGCGCCATCGTCGTGACGCGAGTTTCGAGCGAAGCTCGATGGGGCGAACTTGTTTTGCGCGGGGCCCCTGAACCACCCGTGGCAGGACCGCAAAGCAGGGGCCGAAAAGCATGGCCCTGTCCGCGCAACGACGCTACGGGTGGTCCTCCCCCACACAAAACAAGTCCACCCCATCGAGCCGGCCTGGCACCAGCGACTCGGGTGGAGCGCGTGTCGGCCAACGTCGTTTGGCGGGTGACTAGGGGCCAACGGTGTTGGCGGGTGCTTTAGGGCCAACGTCGTCGGGGCTTCGCCAGTCGTTGCGGGTGGGCTGGGACTGGGTGTGGGGACTTGGTGGGGCGTGGGGGACAGCGCGGGAGTGGGGCGTGGGGTGGTGGGGAGGGAGGAGGGGAGAGGGGGTGGGGACCGAGGGGGGTGTGGCTATTCCGGTGCGTCGGTTAGGCGGTCGAATAGGGGGGCGATGATTTTGTTGACGGTGGGGCAGGGGGCGGTTTCGAAGCTCCCGAGCACCGTGAGGTGTGAGCCGTGCTCGTGTGGGGGGAGGTAGGGGTCCAGGGCGATGGAGAGGCCGCAGGCGGTGGGGTCTGGGCCTATTACTTGGTAGGCCGTGTTGCCGTAGTGGTCCTCGGTGCGGACGTAGCTGGGGGTGCCGGGGGGTTCGGCGCGGAAGAGGATGGAGACGTTTGTGGTGCCCCGGGTGTAGGGGAGGCGGTAGCGGCACAGGTCTGGTGTGCCGAGGAGGGGTTCGGCTTTGACGCCGGTTGCCTTGGTGATGAGGGCTACGTAGCTCGGGCAGTCGAGGACCGCGGGGGCGAGCTTGGGGGAGCCGACCATCGTGTCGGGTTGGCGGGTGGGGGGTGGGGCTGGGTAGGACGTCGTGGGCTCGGAGCGCACGGGGGCCAGTTGGGGTTGGGGGCTTGCGGTCGGGGTGGCTGTGCAGCCGGTGAGGGTGAGGGCGGACAGGAGAGCGGCGGTGGATCGGGCGAGCACGCGGAAACGGTAGGGGCTGACCGGCGGTGGCGCCCGGCGCGCGCGGGGGATTCCACCGATCGTGGTCCGGTGTGGACGCGTAACGCGCGGGGTGGGTCCGTCGAACCCGTGGACATGAGGTCATTTGCCGGTTTGATGTTGCTCGCCGCCTTGGTTACTGGCTGTTCCGCGCCCGTCACAGGAACAGCGTCGAGTGTGGACACAACGACGACCACCGCACCCGAGACGACGACCACCACCAAGCGCACCACCCCGGCGCGGCCCACCACGACCAAGGCGACCACGACCACGACGACCAAGGTCAAGTCCGAGGTCCCCGCCGTCGACGAGAGCGCCCCCACGACCCACTGCGACCGGCCGTTCAAGGGCGCGCTGGGCAAGGACATGCTCGCCGCCGTGGTGGAGACGCCGCGTGGGCGGTTGAACTGCGAGCAGGCCGCCGCGATCCTGTTCGACTACTACGCCGCGCGGCCGGAGCCCAAGACCGGGTTGCCGGACTTCGAGATCGGTCCCATGCGCTGCAACCAGGTCGCCGAGCCCGCCCTGCCGCAGGTCGTGTGCGCGGACGAGGACAACCTCATCTACTCGATGTGGGCGCAGACCTGAGGAATAATTGAGCGCGCAACTAGGTTGACCGGGGCGTGGTCGCCGCCCGGGTGGCCCTGAGTGAGAGGAGGCTGCCGTGCCTGCTGTCACCGCGGACACGCTGACCCTGCCCCGCCTGCCCGTCCTGCCCGAGTCGGCGACGACCTGGCGCGGGGTGCGCACGACGGTGCGGGCCGAGTCCTTCCTTGAGGGTGAGGGTTTCCAGGTCCGCAGGCCGTTCCCGGGCGTCGACCTGGCGATGGCCGACCCGTTCCTGCTGCTCGACCACATGGGCGCCGTCGAGTACGGCCCCGGCGAGGCCAAGGGCGCGCCGTGGCACCCGCACCGCGGGTTCGAGACGGTCACCTACATGATCGACGGCGCGATGGCGCACACCGACTCCATCGGCGGCGGCGGTCTCATCACCGACGGCTCCACGCAGTGGATGACCGCCGGGAGCGGGATCCTGCACAACGAGGTCCCGCCGCCGGAACTGGTGGCGACGGGTGGTCTGTTCCACGGCGTGCAGTTGTGGGTCAACCTGCCCAAGGCGATGAAGATGGTGCCGCCGCGTTATCAGGACATCGCCGCGGGTGACGCGAAGTTGCTCGCCAGCGACGACGGTGGCGCACTCGTGCGTGTTATCGCTGGCGACCTCGCTGGTTTTCAGGGACCGGGTTCGACGTACACGCCGATCACTTACCTGCACGCGACTGTCGCGGCCGGTGCGCGGTTGACCATGCCGTGGGCGCGGGACTTCAACGCCCTCGCCTACGTGCTCTCCGGTCGCGGCACCGTTGGCAGAGAAGGAAGGCCGTTGCGGGAAGGGGAGCTCGCCGTGTTCGGGCAAGCCGGAGACGCGCTCACGTTGCGCGCGGCGGACACCCAGCCGGGCAACTCCCCGACCTGGGAGGTGCTGGTGCTCGGCGGTCTGCCGATCAACGAACCCGTTGCCCGCTACGGTCCCTTCGTGATGAACACCCGCCAGGAGATCCTCCAGGCGTTCGACGACTACCAGGCCGGGCGGCTCGGCCAGATCCCGGTCGCCCACCGCAGTTCCGCCGACCTCACCGAGGAGGACGCGTGACCGACCTCGCCACGCTCTACGAACTCGGGCGCCGCTACCGCGAGGGTGGCGACCCGACCACCGCGGCCCGCTACCTGTCCCAGGCCGCCGAGGTGGACCCGACGTCGCGGGCCGTGCTGACCGAGTTGGCGCTGGCCCACTTCCAGTCCGCCGCGCTGGGCAAGGCCGAGGCCACCGCCCGCGAGCTGGTCGAGCTGGACCCCTCGGACGCGTTCGCGCTGACCCTGCTCGGCCGCGCGCTGGCCAGGCAGAGCAAGCACGCCGAGGCTGTGCCGCACCTGCGGCTGGCGGCGGCCATGACCGGATCCGCCGAGGCGAACTCGGCGCTCGCGGAATGTGAGGCTCGCCTCACCTAGCGTTTCCGAAATGGATCGCGATTGGGTGGAAAACCTTCCACCCAATCGCGCAACCAGGACCGCGGGTGCCGCGTCCTGGAATGCATGGACGTTGGTCTCATCGCGGTCGTCGTGGGTGCGTTGTTGCTCGTCAGCGGGCTCATCACCTTCACCAAGCGCCGCATCAAGCAGTGATTGTGCCCGGCCAATCGCATTCCGTGACATTCACACCGGCGTAACACACCAGGACCGTTGGGCCTCTTGCGGCGGCCGCAATGGGCTGAAAGAGTGATGGCCACTCCAGCCGGCACGCCACGCGAAAACCCCTGTGGGCACTCGACGCCCTTCGTGGTGGCGGCCGTCTCTAGGAAGGTTTCGCCATGACGCTCGCGAACGGGACACCGACGTCCCCGACCAGGATCGCCGCGGCACGGGAGGTCGAGTCGATGCACAACGCCGACCAGTGCAGCAAGGCCGCGCGCACGGTGGCCGACCACTCCTCCGACGCCGAGGACTGCCTGCGCCTGCTCGACATGCTTGGTCTGGACCCCGCCGACGGCAAGCGCCGCTAAGGCCCCAGCAGCCGTTGTAGCCGCTAGAACCAGCTCGTTAGAACAAGCCCGGTTCGTCTTCCGGCACCACATCCGCCCACCGGTGGCGACGCAGGTCGACCTTGTCGCCGTCGGCGAGCACCCCCTCCGCGCGCAACCTGGCCAGCTGCTCCTCGGCCAGGTGCGGCGCGGGCGTGCCGTTGGCCCGCAGCACCCGGTGCCACGGCAGGTCGTGACCGTCCTCGGCCAGCACCTTGCCCACCAACCGGGGTGACGGCGCGCTGGTCAGGTCGGCGATGTCGCCGTAGGTGGCGACGCTCCCCCCGGGGATCCGCCTGATCGCCGCGCGCACCCGCTCGTGCAGTTCCTCGTCCACGCTCATCCCTCGAGGAAGTCGGTCACCAGAGCGCCGACGCGCTCCGGGGCATCCACATAGACCACGTGACCGCAGTCGAGGTCAACGACTTTTGCCGCGCCAGCCCCGGCGAGGAACTCCGGTCCGACGTAGGGCGCGCGCAGTGCCCGCACGACCAGTGTCCGCTCGGTCGGGGCCGGGACTGGGCGGCACATCTCGCTCCACGCCGTGGCCACCGCTGGTGGGCAGTACCGGGGTCGCCAGCCGCCGTCGACCCGCGTCCAGTGCGCGGCGACCTCCTCGGCCACCACCTCGTCCGGCGCCGCGGGCCAGTCGCCACGCTGCGCGGCCACCGGATCGCTCGCTGTCGCCGCCGCGTTCTCCGCGTACGCCAACGCGTCCTGCGGTCGCACGCTCACCGCCGGGTCGAGCAGGACCAGGTCCCCGACCCGGTGCCGCGGCAGGTGCAACGCGATCAGACCGCCGAACGAGTGCGCCACGACCGGTGGCGCGTCCAAGCCGAAAGTCTCGATGACCGCGAGAACATCGGCCACGTGCTGCTCGAGCGTCCACGGCGGCAGCGCTGGGGAGTGGCCGTGCCCGCGCAGGTCCGGGGCGATCACGCGGTAGCCGGGCAGCTGCCCCTCGGCCAGCGCGCGGTACCGGCCGCCGTGCCCGGTGACCCCGTGCAGTGCGAGCAACGGCGGCGCGTCCGGCGGTCCGAAGACGTGCACGTTCAGGGCGTCGGCCATGCCGCGCATCATCCCATCCGCCGCCGTTGGGCGTGCCGCGTCCGGGTCGCGGTGGCGGCCGTGGTCCAATCGGCGGATGGTCGCCGGGAAGTCGCCGCTCGCTCCGCGGCTGGTCCGTGCGCCGCAGCCGCGCAAGCGCGCCCTGCGCTGGGGCGAGGACGCCCGCCGGGTGCTCGCGGGCGCCGACGGTTTCGTCCGCGTCCTGGGTGGTCCCGGGTCGGGCAAGACGACCCTGCTCGCCGAGCTGGCCGCGGACCGGATCCTGCGCGGTGGCGTTGATCCCGAGCAGCTGCTGGTGCTCACCGCGAGCCGCCGCGCCGCCGCTGACCTGCGCGGACGCATCACCGAGCTGCTCACCGACCAGGGCGCGCCGCGAACCGTGCGCGAACCGCTGGTGCGCACCGTGCACTCCTACGCCTTCGCGGTCCTGCGCATCCAGGCGATGCTGCACGACGCCCCCGGCCCCCGGTTGCTCTCGGGCCCCGAGCAGGACGCGGTGATCCGGGAACTGCTCGCCGGTGACATCGACATGGGGGCCCGGCACTGGCCGGAACGGCTGCGGCCCGCGCTGGCCATCCCCGGGTTCGCCGAGGAGCTGCGGGACCTGGTCCTGCGCGCCGCGGAACGCGGACTCGGCCCGGAGGACCTGATCGAACTCGGCGAGCGGGAAGGCCGCGACGAATGGGTCGCGGCAGGCCGGTTCGGGCGGCAGTACGAACAGGTCACGCTGCTGATCGGGTCGGCGGACAGCGGCATCGCGCACACCACCGCCCCCGCGCTGGACGCCGCCGAGCTGGTCGCCAGCGCCCTGCTGGCGTTCGACACCGACCACGAGCTGCTCAACGCCGAACGCGACCGGGTCAGGTACCTGCTGGTCGACGACGCGCAGCACCTGGACCCGCTGCAGTACGCGCTGCTGCGGACCCTCGGCGGCGCGGCGAAGGAGTTCGTCGTCGCGGGCGACCCGGACCAGGCGATCTTCTCCTTCCGCGGCGCCGATCCCGCGTTGCTGCGCGACGCCGATCCCGGTGGTGGCACCGTTGTGCTCGGTTCAGGTCACCGGATGTCGCCCGCCGTGCGCAAAGCGGTGTCACACCTGGCTGCGCGGCTGCCGGGTGGGGTGCGCCGGGTCGACAAGAGCAAGTCCGACGACGGAACCGTCACCGTGCGGCTGCACCCGTCGGCGGCGGCCGAGGCGAGCTGGGTGGCGAACCAGTTGCGGCGCGCGCACTTGATCGACGGGGTGCCGTGGGCGGACATGGCCGTGCTGGTGCGTTCCGCGACCCGGTCGGTGCCGGTGTTGCACCGCGCGCTGGCGGCAGCGGGGGTTCCGGTGGCGGCGCCGGGCGACGAGTTGCCGTTGTCGCAACAGCCCGCGGTACGGCCGTTGTTGGCGCTGTTGCGGTGTGCCGCCGTGCCCGCGGTTCTCGACCCGGCACTGGCGGAGACGTTGCTCGCGTCGCAACTCGGTGGCGCGGATCCGTTAGCGCTGCGGCGGTTGCGGCGCGGCCTGCGCAGGCTGGAACTGACCTCGGGCGGCGACAAGTCGAGCGACGAGCTGCTGGTCGAGGTCATCAACGACAACGACAAGCTCAGCGCGCTCGCTGACACCGAGGCAGGCCCGGTCCGCCGGGTCGCGAACCTGATCTCGTTGGCGCGCAAGGGGATCGACGAGGGCATCGGGCTTGAGCAGATCCTGTGGGACGTGTGGCAGACGAGCGGTCTCGAGGCGCGCTGGGTCACCGTCGCCTCCCGCGGTGGTCCGGTCGGCGCGCAGGCGGACCGTGACCTGGACGCCATCGTCGCGCTGTTCCACACCGCGCAGCGCTACGCCGAGCGCCTTCCCGGGTCCGGCGTCACGGGTTTCGTCGACCACATCGTGTCCCAGCGGATCGCGGGCGACACGCTGGCACCGAGCGCCCCGCAGGGTGATGCCGTCGCGGTGCTGACCGCGCACGCCGCCGCCGGTCGCGAGTGGACAGTCGTGGCGGTGCCCGGCGTGCAGGAGGGCGCGTGGCCGGACCTGCGGCTGCGCGGCTCGCTGCTGGGCGTCGAGCGGCTGGTCGACGTGCTGGCCGGGGTGGGCGAGCAGGTGTCGGCGACGGCGCCGCTGCTGGCCGAGGAACGGCGGCTGCTGCTGGTCGCCGCGTCCAGGGCGCGGTCGAAGCTGCTGGTCAGCGCGGTGCGCGGCGAGGAGGAGCAGCCCTCGCGGTTCCTCGCGGAGTTGGCCGGGGCCGACACGGCGGAGACCGACATGCCGGTGCCGATGGCCGAGCAGGAGCGCGCGCTCGTGCTGGCCGACCTGGTCGGTGAGCTGCGGCAGGTGGTGTGCGACGAGGGTTCGGACCAGGCGCGGCGCGGTCAGGCGGCGCGGCAGTTGGCCAGGTTGGCGGCCGCCGGGGTGCCGGGGGCCAACCCGGACAGCTGGTACGGCCTGCCGGAGCTGACCACCGTCGCACCGTTGCGCGCGGCGGACGAACCGGTGCGCGTGTCACCGTCCACAGTGGAGATCCTGGCGAAGTGCCCGCTGCGCTGGATGGTCGAGCGGCACGGCGGCCAGGACCCGGCGGAACTCGCGGCCGTCACCGGGACCCTGGTGCACGCGTTGGCCCAGGCGGCGGCGTCCGGGGTGCCGCGCGCCGAGCTGATGGTCGAGTTGGACAAGGCGTGGAACGCCGTCGACGCGGGCGCGCCGTGGTTCTCCCGGCGCGAGAAGCAGCGGATCCGCGCGATGCTCGACACGTTCCTCGGCTGGATGCAGTCGACCCGCTCGGAACTGACCCAGGTCGCCGTCGAGCGCGAGGTCAAGGTCGAGCTACCGGACAAGATCACCGTCGCTGGCCGGGTGGACCGGTTGGAGGTCGACGCCGAGGGGCGGCCGGTGATCGTGGACATCAAGACCGGCAAGTCCCCGGTCAGCGCCAACGACGCCCAGGAACACCCCCAGCTCGCGGTGTACCAGCTCGCGGTGGCCTACGGGGCGTTCAGCGACGTCGGCACCGAACCCGGCGGCGCGCGGCTGCTGTACGTGGCCAAGGCGAACAAGAAGACCGGCGCCACCGAACGCGCCCAGTCCCCGGTGCGCGGCGAGTCGGCCGAGCACTGGCTCAAGATCGTCCGCGACGCCGCGGCGTCCACGGTGGGCCCCGAGTACACCGCGTACGAAAACCCCGACTGCCCCCGCTGCCCGGTCCGCACGGCTTGCCCGCTGCACCCCAGCGGCCGCCAGGTCACGGAGTAGCCGTGCCCGTCGGACCAGCGGTCTGTCGGGGGTCCGGAGTACATTGTCGCGCGTGAGGTGGAGTCGCCGGTGAGCTTGCCGCTGCCGGGGTTGGCGCTGGTCAGCCCCCGGGAACTGGCGGCCGAGCTGGGGTTGGCGCCACCCACCCGCGAGCAGGCCGAGGTCATCTCGGCGCCGCCGGAACCGGCGCTGGTCGTCGCGGGCGCGGGCGCGGGCAAGACCGAGACGATGGCCGGGCGCGTGGTCTGGCTGGTCGCGAACGGGCTGGTGACCCCGGAGCGGGTGCTGGGGCTGACCTTCACCCGCAAGGCCGCCCGGCAGCTGGCTGAGCGGGTCCGGGCCAGGCTGCGCAGGCTCGCCGGGGCGCGGCTGCTCGACCGGCTCGACCCGACCGGGGAGCGCAAGGCCGCCGTGTTCGCCGGTGAGCCCACGATCCTGACCTACCACGCCTACGCGGGCAGGCTCGTCGCCGAGCACGGGCTGCGGCTGCCGGTCGAGCCCGGTTCCCGGCTGCTCACCGAGACCGCGTCCTGGCAGGCCGCGCACCGCGTCGTGTCCACTTGGGGCCAGGACCTGGACACCGACTACGTGCCCGCCACCGTCACCCAGTACCTGCTCTCCCTCGCGGGCGAACTGGCCGAGCACCTGGTCGACCCGGACTCGTTGATGGCGCACGCCGAGGCCGTCTGCACCGCGATCGAATCGGCTCCGCGCGCGAAGGGGCAGCGCGCCGATCTGTCGCAAGACTTGCAGAAGATCCTTGTCACGCAACGGTTCCGGATCGCGCTGCTGCCGCTGGTGCAGGCGTACGCCGACCGCAAGCGCAAAGACGGGGCACTCGACTTCGGCGACCAGATGTCGTTGGCCGCCAAGCTCGCCGCGTCCCACCCCGAGACGGTGCAGGGCGAGCGGGCCCGGTTCGGCGCCGTGCTGCTCGACGAGTACCAGGACACCGGGCACTCGCAGCGCGTGTTGCTGCGGTCGCTGTTCGGCAGCTCCCTGGAGTACCCGGACGCCGAGCCGATGCCGGTCACCGCCGTCGGCGACCCGGCGCAGGCGATCTACGGCTGGCGCGGCGCGAGCGCGGCCAACCTGCCCCGGTTCACCACGGACTTCCCGCAGAAACACCGCGGCCGCAAGGAACCCGCGACCCGCTACGGCCTGCTGACCAGCTTCCGCAACCCGCCGGAGGTGCTGGAACTGGCCAACGCGGTGTCCGAACCGTTGCGGCGCAGCGGGTTGGAGGTCGACGAGCTGCGGGCCCGCGAGGACGCGCCGCCGGGGGACATCCGGATCGCACTGCTGTCCGATGTGGACACCGAGGTGCGGTGGGTGGCCAACGAGGTCGCCGACCGGTGGCACGCCGTCGTCGAGGAGCGGGGGACGCCGCCGACCGCCGCCGTCCTGGTGCGCCGCCGGGCGGACATGGCCGACCTGGCCACCGCCCTGCGTGAGCGCGGGTTGCCGGTCGAGGTCGTCGGCCTCGGTGGGCTGTTGGACGAACCCGAGGTGCGTGACCTGGTCAGCACGTTGCGGGTGTTGATCGACCCGTTGGCGGGCACGGCGGCGGCTCGGCTGCTGACCGGGTCGCGGTGGCGGGTCGGTGCCGCCGACCTGGCCGCGTTGTCCCGTCGGGCGAGCGAGCTGGCCGGGGCGTACGCGACCGAGCCGGGGAACCTGATGCCCAGCGAGGGCGCCGAGCAGGCCGGGTTGGTGGACGCCATCGACGATCCCGGCGAGCCCGCGCTGTACTCCGAGGCGGGGTACCAGCGCGTCCGGTCGCTCGGGCGTGAGCTGACGATGTTGCGGCGCCGGTTGGACCAGCCGCTGCCGGAGCTGGTCGCCGATGTGGAGCGCACGATGCTGCTCGACATCGAGGCGACCGCGCGCCGGGGTGGGGCGGGGCGGGCGCACCTGGACGCCTTCGCCGATGTCGTCGCTGACTACGCGCAGGCGGCCCCGGCGGCGAGCCTGTCCGCGCTGCTGGACTACCTCGCCACCGCTGAGGCCGCCGAGGACGGGCTGGAGCCGGGGGAGGTGGTGGTCGCCGAGGACCGGGTGCAGATCGTCACCGTCCACTCCGCGAAGGGCCTGGAGTGGGAGGTCGTGGCCGTCCCGCACGTGGTGCGCGAGGTGTTCCCCAGCGGCAGGCGCGGCGGCAGCTGGCTGCGCACGGTCACCGAACTGCCCGCCGACCTGCGCGGCGACGCCGTCGACCTGCCGAGGCTGAACCTGGCGGGGGCGGCCAACCGCAAGGAGGTCGAGCAGGCGCTGAAGATCCACAACGAGGAGTTCGCCGAGCGCGGCCTAATGGAGGAGCGGCGGCTGTTCTACGTCGCGCTGACCAGGTCCGAGCGGGTGCTGCTGGTGTCCGGGCACTGGTGGGGGCGCACCGGGGGAGCGCCGCGCGGGCCGTCGGAGTTCCTGGCGGACCTGGGCGGTTACGAGTCGTACGTGGACATCTGGGCGGAGGAACCGGAGGAGGGGAGCGAGAACCCGCTCGCCACCGCCGTCCGCTCCGCCACCTGGCCCGCCGACCCGCTGCGCGACCGGCGGTCCGATGTCGTGGCGGGGGCGGAACTGGTGCGCCTCGAACTGGCGGCGCTGCGAGCTGGTGAGGACCCCGCGGAGGAGGACGACGACCCGGACGGTTGGGTCCGCGACACCGACGTGCTGCTGGCCGAGCGCGCGGCGGGGGGCAGGCAAGAGCAGGTGCGGCTGCCGGACCAGCTCTCGGTCAGCCAGCTCGTCGAACTCGCCACCGACCCGACCGCCCTGGCCCGCAGGCTCCGCAGGCCGCTGCCGTTCCCGCCCAACCCGGTCGCCCGCCGCGGCACCGCGTTCCACGCCTGGCTGGAACGCCGCTTCGGCTCCCGCGCCCTGCTCGACCTCGACGAACTCCCCGGCGCCGCCGACGACGACGCGGCCCCCGACACCGAACTCGACGCCCTGCGCGCCGCCTTCCTGGCCAGTGACTGGGCCAACCGCACCCCGCACGAGGTCGAGGTCCCCTTCGCCACCGAGGTCGACGGCATCGCCATCCGCGGCCGCATGGACGCCGTCTACCTCGACCCCGACGGCGGCTGGACCGTCGTCGACTGGAAAACCGGCCGCGTCCCCGACGAGGACCACCTCCCCGCCCTCACCGTCCAACTAGCCGCCTACCGCCTCGCCTGGTCCGGCCTCTCCGACACCCCCCTCTCCCAGGTCCGCGCCGCCTTCCACTACATCCGCCCCAACACCACCCTCCGCCCAGCCGACCTCCTGGACGCCGACGGCCTCACCACCCTCCTCCGCACCATCCCCCACGCCGAATAACAACCCCCGCCCCACGTCGGCCCAGTCGACACCGGACTCGGCCAGGTGAGCGCGGAGTAACGGCTTGACTCCGGGGCCGATCTACACAGGCGTGCCACCCACTCCTGCCGGTATTCGCAATGACGAGCCCGCTTCGGTTGACGCGCTCGACCGGGACAAGATCGCCAGGGCGTTGGCGAAGGCGGTGAAGGTGTGTGACACGCCGCTGGTTGTCGGCGTCTATGGCTCCTGGGGCACCGGTAAGACGTCGTTGATGAAGTTGGTGCAGGCGGAGTTGGAGAGCGAGACCGACTTCTACACCGTCTGGTTCGACTCCTGGCAGCACCAGTTCGACGAGAACCCGGCGATCGGGTTGTTGCACACGATGGTCAGCCAGTTGGGGTTGGCCGAGAAGAGCGGCAGCCAGGCCAGGGAGCTGCTGACCTCGGTGGCGGGCGCGTTCACCGACATGACCCAGTGGGTGCGGCCGCTGGTGGAGAGCACCGCGGACCTCGACGAGCTCAGGAAGCGGTTCCTCGACGAGCGGTTCACCGCGCGGGAGCAGCAGATCCTGCTGCACCAGCACCTGCGGGACCTGCTGGACAAGGCGACCGAGCGCGGGGCGATCCGGTTGGCGTTCTTCATCGACGACCTGGACCGGTGCCTGCCCGAGTACATCCTCAAGACCCTTGAGGCGCTCAAGCTGTTCCTCAACATCTCCGGCTGCGTCTTCGTCCTCGGCGTGGACCGGGAGGCGTTGGAGAGCACCATCCGGGCCCGCTACGGGGACCGGGGGATCAGCGAGCACTACCTCGACAAGATCGTCCAGGTGCCGTTCGCGCTGCCGCCGATCACCGCCGACGCCGCGACGCGGTTCGTCCGGTCGATGCTGCCCGACGGGTTGGCCGAGGTCACCGCCGAGATCGTGGCCGGGTTGGACCCGAACCCGCGCCAGCTCAAGCGGTTCGTCAACTCGTTGATCCTCAACAACGAGCTGGCCAAGGAGATCTTCGTCGGCCCCGACTACACCCCGATGGTGCTGGTCGACCTGCTGATCGTGCAGTACCGGCTGCCCGCGTTCTACGCCGAGGTGGCCGCGTCCCGGCAGGCGCTGGTCGCCGACCGGCCGGACAAGATGATCACCAAGGTGGACCAGCACCGGTCGGTGCGCCGGTTGGCCGACCTGGTGGCCCGCGACCCGGCCGCGCTCGACGGCTACATCCACCTGTCCGAGGCGGTCAGCGTCCGGCGGATCGCCTTCGACGTGGTGGTGACCCAGGTCGGCGAGTACCGCATCCAGCTGATCAAGATGCTGCGCGAGGTGCTCGGCTGCACCCTCACCGAGGCGCGGGACCTGGCCGAGTCGCCGCCGCCGATCACCGTGGGCACCGCGATGAGCCGGGCCGACGCCGAGGCGATGCTGGCCAGGGTGACCGCGACCGGCAGCACCGGCGAGATCCGCTGAGGAGGGTGGGAGCGAGCGCGCCGACCCCCGGGTGGGTAGCCTTCCGGCCGTGAGTCGCACGGTGGGGAAGTGGCGGTGATCCGCCCGAGGCGGACGGCTGAGGACCTCGCCGGACGGGCCGAGCACGACCTGGTCGGCATCATCCGCATGCCGGAGAGCAGCGTCAGCCCGGTCACCGCCATCGTCCGCCGGATCGCCTGGGCGGTGGTGGCGCTGTTCGCCGCCGTGCTGCTGGTCTACCTCGACCGCGACGGCTACCGCGACGTCAACGAGGACGGCATCTCCTTCCTCGACGCCGTCTACTACGCCACGGTGTCCCTGTCGACCACCGGCTACGGCGACATCACCCCGGCGAGCGACTCGGCCAGGCTGCTCAACATCCTGGTCATCACCCCGCTGCGGGTGCTCTTCCTCATCGTCCTGGTCGGCACCACCCTCGCGGTGCTGACCGAGCGCTCCCGGCAGGCTTTCAAGATCCAGCGGTGGAGGTCGAACGTGCGGGACCACGTGGTGGTCGTCGGGTACGGCACCAAGGGCCGGTCGGCGGTGAGCGCGGTGCTCTCCGACGGGGTCGAGCCGAGCCGCATCGTGGTCGTGGACACCGACCAGGCCATGTTGGACGCGGCCTCGTCGCTGGGGCTGGTGACGGTGCACGGCTCTGGCACGAGATCGGACGTGCTGCGGGTCGCGGGCGTGCCCAGGGCGAAGTCGGTGGTGGTGGCGGCCAGCCGGGACGACTCGGCGGTGCTGATCACGCTGACCGCCAGGGAGATGTCGCCGAACGCGCAGATCGTGGCCGCGGTGCGCGAGACCGAGAACGTGCACCTGCTGCGCCAGTCCGGCGCGAACCAGGTCGTGGTGTCCAGCGAGACCGCCGGGCGGCTGCTCGGCATGGCGACGCACACCCCGACCGTGGTGGACATGGTCGAGGACCTCATCACCCCGGACGAGGGCTTGGCCATCGCCGAGCGCGAGGTCGAGGACAGCGAGGTGGGCGGGTCGCCGCGGCACCTGCCGGACATCGTGCTGGGGCTGGTGCGCGCCGGGAAGCTCTACCGGGTCGACTCCTCGGAGGCCGACGCCATCGAGCACGGCGACCGGTTGCTCTACATCCGCAAGGTGACTCCGGCTGAAGACTGACGGCTCCTTGCGCGGTCTGCGACGATCCGGGGATGCGAGTCCCGTTCGCCCTACCGGCGTCCGCCCTGAAGCTGGCGGCCGTCGCGGCGTTCAGCGTCGTCCTGGCGCTGGGTCTTGCGTTCGCGGGCGCTTTGGGGCACTGGTCGAGCGGTCCTGACACCGTTACCACCGTGAGTGCGACCGTGCTCGCTGGGGTCCCGTGCCACGGTAGTGGCTCCGAGCGGGTCTCTTACCTCGTCGACGGCGGGAAGCAGGAGGCGTTTCTCGACGCTTGTGGGCACGAGTCGGGTGAGTCGGTAGAGGTAACTGTTGGCGATGACGTGGTCCACCTCGCCAGGGCCACGACGGGGGCGACAGTGGACGCCCGCCCCTTCGCCGTGGTCCTCCTCGTGTTCGCTGGGATAGCCGGAGCCGGGTTCACCCAACTCCGGCGACGGGTCTAAGAGACGTCGCCCGGGGCCGCGAGCCAGGTGTTGCAGGGCATGGTCCGGTTGTTGGTGAATCCGTGTTCCTGCCAGGAGCCGTAGTGCTGGGGGCTGCCGTGGTCGGGGGTGTCACCTTCGCGCCAGTCGCCGCGGGTGTAGCCGTCGGCGAGCATGTCCCGGATGACGGTGTCGGTGACCGAACCGCCGCCGTGCTGTCCACCGGCGAACCACATCCCGCCGAAGCACTGCGCCTGCAGCTCGGCCCGCCGGGACAGTTCGAGCCCCTTCGCGGTCTGGTCGCCCGCCGCGTAGCGCTCGTCCCAGTAGGCGCTCCAGACGCCCGACAGGGACTGGATGTGGTGGCCGAACTCGTGCGCGAACAAGGCCAGGTACGCGCCGCTCTTATTGCCGACCACGTCGGTCTGCAACCCCTCGTAAGGCATGTAGATAGTGCTGTCTTGCCCGCAGTAGAACGCGGACCAGGTGGACTTGGCCGCTCCACACGGGCTGCTCCACGACTTGCCGGTGGGGAACTGCAGCTTCGGGGTGAAGTACGGCAGGCCCGCGCGTTGCATCACCGGCGCCCATGCCTTGTCGAAGCACGGTAGCGCTGCCGTGAAGTAGGCCTGGGCGGACTGGGGGTCGCTGCGCCACGCGGGGAGGTTGCACGTCACCACGCTCACGCCGTTGGTGGCGCTGAACAACGGGTTGTCGCCTAGAGCCAGGACCGGCTTAGGACCCGACTGCGTGGTCGTGGTCGGCTGCGATGAGCGGCTGGTGGTGGTTCTAGTGCTCGTCGTGGTGGCGCGGGTGGTTGTGGTCGTAGTCGTTGATGTTGTCGTGGTGCGCGACGCGGCTGTGGTGGGGGCGGAGTAGCCGACATCGTCGGAACGGTTGCGCTTACCGGCCAGCTGTACGAAACCGACGAACGCGGCCCCCGCGAGCAACACACTGATCAGGCAGAGGGAGACAACCATGCCGGTGTTGGACTTTGGTGGCGCCGGTGGGTAGCCGTAAGTCCCTTGTGGATAGAACGGCTGTTGCGGGTACTGCTGTGCTGGGTACTGCTGCTGGGGGTATTGCTGTGCCGGGTACTGGTGCTGCGGAGCAGGGTGCTGCGGAGCTGGGTATTGCTGAGTGCGGGGGTAGCCCTGAGGTGCCTGGTAGCCCGGTAATGCCATCGGCGGCGGTGCCACCGGCATCGGTGGCGGGTACGGGCCGTGCGGACGCCACGGACCCATAGGCGGATGGCTCATCGTTCCCCCGTGTCGGCTTGCGTTGACCAATTCGGCCAGACCGGCGGTGAGCATAGGGGCGCTCGGCTATCGTTCGCTGCCGTGTTGAGGAAATGGGGGGTCACCGTTGCGGCGGTGACGGCGTTGTTCACCGTGTGTGTGGTTACAGGGGCCGCGGAGGCTGAGCAGCCGACGTTCCCGTCACTGCCGACGGCACCGCCCACGATGCCGAGCATTCCGTTCCCGATCCCCAAACCAGGGCCAACGGGGACGGTAAAGCCGCCGGTCATCGATCCGATCCCGCCCACGGGAGGCCCGAGCAGGCCTCCTGGCACCGCTCAGCCCATCTTGCCCCGCAGCGTCAACGTGCAGCTGAAGGTCGAACGCGACGGCAGCCTTACCGTCCGCGAGCAGGTCATCGTGCAGGCGAAGCAGCAGATGGTCCGCACCGCACCGCTGCGCATCGGCGACCGCGTGTTCACCGTCCGTGATGCCAAGGTCAAGGGCGACGGCACCGTGAACGCGACGGCCGACACGTTCACGATCCGGCTCGGTGGGGGCGCGTCGACGGTCACCTACACCGTCGACGGCGCGATCGCCGACGTGGACGACCACCAGGAGTTCCGGTGGCAGCCGGTGAGCGGGTGGGACACCACCCTGGCGTCGGTGCGGGTCTCGCTGCTCACCCCGCGGCCCGGCCGTGACTTCGTCTGCCTCGCCGGACGACCCGGGACCGAGGACATCTGCGACTCCGCCCTGACCGACGGCGGCGGCGTCCTGCGCGTCAACCAGTCCACTCTGGACACCGGCGCGCGGGTCGACCTGTCCGCCAAGCTGCCCGCCGGTCTTGTCCCCGCCAACGCCCGCTTCGAGAAGGCCGGTTCGACGGCGTTCGCGGTGACTCCGCTTAGTGGCACTGGGTTGGGTCTTGCCGTGCTCTTACTCCTAGGTGGGTTCGTCTTCCTCTGGCGTGCTCGTGAGCGCGACGCCAAGGCTCTCGCCACCGATGTTGGCCCGGTCGAGCTTGTTGCCACCGACGGCGGCAAGGTCACCTTCGCCTCTCCCGACGGGGTGCTACCGGCGCAAGCTGGCGTTGTCCTCACCGAGCGCGCCGACCACGGTGAACTCGCCGCGACCGTCGTGGACCTCGCCGTCCGGAACTACCTGTGGGTCACAGAGTCCGGGGGCGACTGGCAGATCGTCCGACGCAACGCCGCCGACGACGCTCTTACCGACTACGAGCGCGTCGTCTACCGCACGTTGCTGCCAGAGGGCACGGACTCGGTCACTCTCTCGACCCTGCGTACGTCTCCGCTCGACGTCTCCGCTGCCCGGACCGCGATCCACGCCGATGCCGTCGCTCGAGGCTGGTTCACCCGTATCCCCGGTCGGCTCGGTTGGCTGGGGCTGGCCGGAGCCGCCGTGCTGGCCGTCGGTGTCGTTGGGACGGTAGTGCTGGCGTTGGCCGGTGGTCCTGCCTTGCTCGGGGTCGCGGTAGGACTAGCTGGGCTCGGCCTGCTCATCGGTGCTCGGTTCGTGCCGCTCCGCACCAAGCGCGGGTCGGCGTTGGCGCAGCAGCTGCGAGGGGTCGCGGCGTTCGTCGCGGGCGTCGGACCCGAGACGGTGACCGCCGAGCGCGAGGTGGTCTTCTCCCGGTCGCTGCCCTTCGCGGTGGCCCTCGGCGAGGCCGAGCGCTGGCTCGCCGGGTTCGGCCCGATCGACCCGGCCGGGGTCGCCTGGTACGCCTCCCAAGACCCTGATCTAGGCGCTGACCAGCGGGAATTCGCCACCCGGCTGACCCCGTTCCTGGCCGCCCTCGGGCAGGCGTGCGGCGCGGGCGAAAAACACTGACTGTTGCCGTTCGGTCACGTCTCTGACCTGGCAAGACACACTTTCGGGGGTAATTAGCGGATCAACCATCACGCGGTGTACGTTTCGCCCACTTCACCGCGCGTTCTGGGAGGTCCGTTTGCTCACGTTCGTGAAGCGCGCTGCTGTGGCGATCGCGACCGGGTTGACCCTGGTCGTCGGTTCCGCCGTGCCCGCGCTGGCCCAGGACGACCCGGACCTGTCCTTCCCGGACTACCCGATGGACGAGGTGGTCAGCCCCACCCCGGCCACCGTCGCCAGCATCTGCAAGAAGGGCGTGCGCTCGGTCGAGGTCGCCGTCCACGACAGCGGGCCGTTCACCGTCCGCCTGGTCGGCTCCGACCTCCCGGCCAAGACCACGAAGGCCACCGACGACCCGAAGGTGACCTTCCGCCCGGTCCCGCCCGGTGAGTACACAGTGGAGATCGACGGCGCGGGTGAGGCGTCCGACGGTCTGCCGGTCGTGGTCAAGCCGTGCACCGAGGACACCCCGTCCGACGACCCGCTCGAGGTCTCGGTCCAGTGCCGCGGCGGCTGGGGCATCGTGACCGCGAAGGTCACCAACCCGTCCACCGACGAGGTGCGCGAGTACGCGATCGACATCGACCTGCCCTACACCCACTCCGGCGAGATCGCCCCGGGTGTCGCGTACACGGTCGTCGACAACGCCTACGACGACCGCGACAAGTACCAGATCAAGCTGCACGGGCCGGGCTTCGACCCGCCCATCATCAAGACCTTCAGCGTCAACTGCCGTTCGGGCAACGCGCCCGGCCTCGGCACCTACGCGCAGTGCGACGGCAAGGACAACATCAACAGCCTGCCGAACCTGTGGGTCGAGATCGACAACCCCAACCGGATCTCGGTGGACTACACCGTCACCGCGCACGAGGCGAGCAAGACCGTCACCGTTCCCGCTGTCGGGCACGGTAGCGCCAACCTCGGTCCGATCGAAGCGGGCGACTTCAAGGTCGTCGTCAAGGGCTCGGACGGCACTGAGACGGTCACCGGCGTCTCCGTGGACTTCTGCGAGGACGTCAAGGTCGACACCGACGGCCTCCAGATCTCCTCGCGGTGCGTCGACGAGGCGTCGGTCGTGACCTTCCGCTACTACGCGGTCGGCCCGTACCCGGCCGAGCGGAAGTTCACCGTCGACGGCAAGCCCGGCTTCGAGGAGACCGTGCGCTTCGACGGCGACGGCGTCTACCAGTGGACCCGGCACGTCGGTGTCTTCGCCGACGGCAGCTACACCGCGCACCTGACCGGCTCCGGCTTGCGGACCACCGAGACCTTC
The DNA here is from genome assembly GCF_024171945.1 of Actinokineospora globicatena. Lineage (GTDB taxonomy): Bacteria > Actinomycetota > Actinomycetes > Mycobacteriales > Pseudonocardiaceae > Actinokineospora > Actinokineospora globicatena. Next base: position 59,682 of record NZ_JAMTCR010000002.1, on the reverse strand, counting down.
AAGGTCGACTGCGAGCGCGACGAGACGCCGACGACCACGCAACCGTCCACCCCGGACACCACCAGCCCGGCGACGCCGACCAGCACGACCGGCGCCACGCCGACCGGCGGTGCCACCACCACCTCCCCGGCGCCCCAGGGCGGGACCGCCCCCAACGCCGACGGCGGCTCGGGCGACCTGCCCGTCACCGGTGTCGCGGTGGGCGCGATGGTGCTGCTCGGCCTGGCCGCGCTCGGTGGCGGCGCGTTCCTGCTGATCGCCCAGCGGCGCAAGCGCTCCGCCTGATCCACAGGCAGCTGATTCATCCACAGGCGGACCCCGCACGGTGTCCGCCTGTGGCGCACCTCCCGTAGGCTCGCCGCGTGACCGTTTCCCAGCCGCACCGCTACACGCTCGCCAACGGCCTGCGGGTTGTCCTCGCCCCCGACGCCACCGCGCCGGTCGTCGGGGTCAGCGTGCACTACGACGTGGGCTTCCGGTCCGAGCCGGAAGGCCGGACGGGGTTCGCCCACCTGTTCGAGCACCTGATGTTCCAGGGCAGCGAGAGCCTGGAGAAGCTGGCGCACTTCCGGCACGTGCAGTCCTCGGGCGGCACCTTCAACGGGTCCACCCACCCGGACTACACCGACTACTTCGAGGTGCTGCCCTCCGCGGCGCTGGAACGCGCGCTGTTCCTGGAGGCGGACCGGATGCGCGCGCCCAAGCTCACCGAGGAGAACCTGCGCAACCAGATCGACGTGGTGAAGGAGGAGATCCGGCTCAACGTGCTCAACCGCCCCTACGGCGGTTTCCCGTGGATCCTGCTCCCCCCGGTGCTGTTCGAGACCTTTCCCAACGCGCACAACGGCTACGGCGGGTTCGAGGACCTGGAGCAGGCGACGGTCGCCGACTGCGCCGCGTTCTTCGACACCTACTACGCGCCTGCCAACGCGGTGCTGACCGTCGCCGGTGACTTCACCGTCGAGGGCGCCAAGGAGCTCATCGAGCGCCACTTCGGCGACGTCCCGGCCCGCCCCCGGCCGCAGCGGCCCTCCTTCGCCGAGCCGCCGCCCGCCGCCGAGCTGCGCGCCGACCACCCGGACCCGCTCGCCCCGCTGCCCGCCGTCGCCATCGGCTACCGCATCCCGGACCCGATCGACGAGCTCGACGCCTACCTGGCGTACCTGGTGCTCGCGGGCGTGCTCACCGACGGCGACGGGTCCCGGCTGCAGCAGCGCCTGGTCTACGGCGACCAGCTGGTCACCGAGGTCAGCGCGGGCTGCGGCATGTTCGGCCCGTTCGAGGCGCGCGACCCGGACACCTTCACCATCACCGCGATGTACTCCCCGGACGCCGACCTGGCCCCCGTCCTCGCCGCCATCGACGAGGAGCTCGAGCGGCTGGCCAGCACCCCGCCCGACGCCGAGGAACTCGCCAAGATCACCGCCCGCTGGGCCGCGAGCCTGCACAAGGAGCACGACCGCATCGTCAGCCGCACGCTGGCACTCGGTGCCTTCGAACTGCTCTACGGCAACCCCTCGCTGGTCTACGAGCTCCCCGACCGGATCAGCGCCGTCACCCCGGACGCCGTCTCCGCCGCCGCCAAGGCGCTGCGCCCCGACTCCCGGGCCATCCTCACCATCACCCCGTCCGGCGGTGCCGAGTGACCCCACGCCCCACCGCCGCGAGTGCTTCCCGCACCAGCGGTGCGAAGCGATGACGCGCTCGACCCGCACCGCTGCGCGGTGCCCACTGATCGCGTACACCCCCGTCGTTCCCGTAGGAGGACAGCAGTGAGCCGCACCGCAGAGGAGATCGGGCGCACCGAGATCGGGCCCCGGCCGCTCCCACCGCTGGGCGAGCAGCGGGCGGCCACCAACCTGTCGGTCGTGGACACCGTGCTGGACAACGGGTTGCGGGTCATCGCGGTGCACCAGCCGACGGTGCCGATGGTCGAGGTGCGGCTGCGGATCCCGTTCGCGGGCGCCGAGGCCGGGCACGCGGCGACCGCCGAGGTGCTGGCCGCCGCCATCCTCACCGGCACCGAGTCGCGCGACCGGGTCGCCGTGGACACCGAGCTGGCGCTGGTCGGCGGCGAGCTGTCCGCCGCGGTCGACCCCGAGCTGCTCTCCCTCGGCGGCAACGCGCTGGCCAGCGGGTTCGACACGCTGCTGGCCGTGCTCGCCGACGCGCTCACCGGCGCCACCTACGCCGACGACGAGGTGGCGGGGGAGAAGGCGCGGCTGATCGAGCGGATCACCGTGGCCAGGTCCAAGCCCAACGTGATCGCCCGCCAGGCCCTGCAGCGGCACCGCTACGGCGACCACCCGTTCACCCGCGAGCTGCCCGAGGCGGCCGACGTCGCCAAGGTCGAGCCCGCCGACGTGCGCGCGTTGCACCAGGCTGCCGTGCTGCCGCGCGGTTCGGTGCTGGTCCTGGTCGGTGACGTGGAGCCCGAGCGCGCCATCGCCGGTGCCGCCGCGGCACTGGGTGGCTGGCAGTCGGAGGCCTCGGCGTCGGTGCTGCCCGCGCTGCCCCCGGTCACCCCCGGCGACCTGCTGGTCATCGACCGGCCCGGTGCCGTGCAGTCGCAGATCCGGCTCTCCGCGCAGTCGATCTCCCGGACCGACCCGCGCTACCCGGCGCTGCAGCTGGCGAACCTGGCCTTCGGCGGGTTCTTCTCGTCGCGGCTGGTGGAGAACATCCGCGAGGACAAGGGCTACACCTACCACGCTCGCTCGTACCCGGAGTTCACCCCGGACGGCGCCACGCTGCTCATCGACACCGATACCGCGAGCGACGTCACCGCCGCCGCGCTGCTGGAGATCCGCTACGAGCTGGGCCGGTTCGCGCTGGTGGCGCTCGAGGAGGCCGAGGTGGACATCGTCCGCCAGTACGCCATCGGCTCCCTGCTCACCAGCACCTCGTCGCAGGGCGGCCTCGCCTCGCAGATCGCGGCGCTCGCCGTGCTCGGGCTCGGCGTCGAGTGGCTGGTCGGCCACCCCGACCGGCTCAAGGCCGTCACCGCCGCCGACGTCACCGAGGCCGCGCGGGAGTTCTTCGCCCCCACCCGCTTCACCGGCGTCATCGTCGGCGACGTCAGCAAGCTCGCCCCGCTCGACCGCATCGGCGGCGTCCGCTTCCCGTGACCCGCGACCCCGCGCTGTCCACACAGGACAGCGCGGGGACCGGGCGCCCGGGTGCGTAGGGTTGGCGCTGACGTGTTCGGCCAAGGGGGTTCCGCGTGACTGTCGGCGATTCGTTCCAGCTAGCCGGTTTGCCCACCTTGTCCCGGGCCACCGCCGCCCGCGACGAGACGGCCCGCAAGGACCCGCAGCGCCTGGACCGGCTGTGGAAGTCGGGGCAGGTGCTGCTCGTCGACAAGCACGGCCGCACCCCGGTCCGCGACGGCGCCACCGCGCTGGCCCCCCGCCAGGCCCTGGAGATCGCCGACGACCACCCCGCCGAGGCCATGCTGCTCGGCGAACAGGACGACGTCGCCTACTGGGTGCTGCCCTCGACCGAGGAGCTGCGCCCGGTCGCCGCACCCCCCGGCGCGTGGAGCCTGTGGGCGGGCGCGGAATCCGCCACCGGCGAGCAGTGGCACGACCTGCGCGGCATCGGCTCCCTGCTCGACGACACCGCCGCGGGACTGTTCACCACCGCCGTCGGTCTGCTCAACTGGCACGCCCGCGCCAAGTTCTGCGCGTCCTGCGGCTCCCCGGTCACCCCGATCGCCGCCGGGTGGGCCAGCAAGTGCACCGGCTGCGGCCGCGAGGAGTACCCCCGCACCGACCCGGCCGTCATCTGCCTGGTCCACGACGGTGCGGACCAGGTCCTGCTCGCCCGCCAACCCATCTGGCCCGCCCACCGCTACTCCGTGCTCGCGGGCTTCGTGGAAACCGGCGAGTCCCTGGAGGCCTGCGTCGAGCGCGAGATCGCCGAGGAGGTCGGCATCCAGGTCGCCGACATCCGCTACCTGGGCAGCCAACCCTGGCCCTTCCCCCGCTCCATCATGATCGGCTTCGCCGCCACCGCCGACCCCACCGCCCCCCTGGTCCCGGCCGACGGCGAGATCGAGCACGCGCACTGGGTCTCCCGGGCCCAGGTCACCGAGGCCCTGTCCAACGGCGGCCAACTCCCGGACCTGATCCTCCCCGGTGAGACCTCCATCGCCCGCCAGATGATCGCGGGCTGGGCACGCCTGACTGCATGATGGCGTGGACCTGCCTCGGGAGACGGCACTTGAGGGTCTAGAGCAGCCAGCTGAGCGGCAGGATGATCAGGATGCCGACGACGGAGATCAGGGTCTCCATCACCGACCAGGTCTTGATCGTCTGACCGACGCTGAGCCCGAAGTACTCCTTCACCAGCCAGAACCCGGCGTCGTTGACGTGGGAGAAGAACAGCGAGCCCGCGCCGATGGCCAGGGCGAGCAGGGCGGCGTGCGTGGGTTCCATCCCGACGGCCAGCGGGGCGATGATGCCCGCGGCCGAGATGGTGGCCACCGTGGCGGAGCCGGTCGCCAGGCGGATGGCCACCGCGATCAGCCAGCCGAGCAGCAGCGGCGAGAAGTTCGCGTCCTTGGCCAGACCGGTGATCACGTCGCCGACGCCCGCGTCCACCAGCGTCTGCTTGAACCCGCCACCGGCGCCCACGATCAGCAGGATGCCTGCGATCGGCGGCAGCGATTCGCCGATCGAGGCCGCGAGCTTGTCGCGCCCGAACCCGTGCCCGAGGGTCACCATCCCGACCAGGACCGCCAGCAGCAGCGCCACCAGCGGGGCGCCGAGGAAGTCCAGCACGTGCCGGACGGTGTTCTCCTTGGCCAGCAAGATGTCCGCGAGCGCCTTGCCCAGCATCAGCACGACGGGAAGCAGCACCGTGGCGAGTGTGGCGGCGAAGCTCGGACGGGTCGCCGGGCGCTCCACCTCTTCCTCCACCACCGGCGCCTCGACCGGCACCCACCGCGCCGCGAACTTGGCGAACACCGGTCCCGCGATGATCACCGTCGGGATCGCCACCAGCACGCCGAGCCCGAGCGTCAGCCCCAGGTCGGCCTTGAGCGCGTCCACCGCCACCAGCGGACCGGGGTGCGGCGGCACGAGCCCGTGCAGCACCGACAAGCCCGCCAGCGCCGGGATCCCCAGCAGCATCAACGGTTTCCCGCTGCGCCGCGCGGCGAGCAGCACCACCGGGATCAGCATGACCAGGCCGATCTCGAAGAACATCGGCAGCCCGATCAGCGCCGCCACCAGCGCCATCGCCCACGGCAGCTTCCGCCCCGACGCGCGGCCCAGGATCGTGTCGACGATCTGGTCGGCGCCACCGGAGTCGGCGAGCAGCTTGCCCAGCATGGCGCCGAGCGCGATCAGCACGCCCACACCGGCCACAGTGGACCCGACGCCCTTGGTGAAGCTCTCGATCAGCGTGCCGACCGGCATCCCGGCGACCAGCCCGAGCGCGCCGGAGCCGAGCACCAGGGCCAGGAACGGGTGGAACTTGAGCTTGGTGATCAGCACGACGATCAGCGCGATGCCCAGCACGGTCGCGCCGACGAGCCGGGTGTCGTGGCCGGTCCAGGCCGCCGCCGTGATCAGGGGTTCGGTCATGGCTGTGCTCCTTCGAACTCGGCCAGCCCGCGCGCGGCGGCCGCGGCGAGGTGGTCGGGGGGATCGGTGATGTCGAGTTCGAGGCCGGGTTCGCCCCCGGCCAGCGGTTCCAGGTCGGCCAGCTGGGAGTCCAGGAGCGACACCGGCATGAAGTGCCCGCTGCGGCCGCGCATCCGTTCCGCCAGCAGTTCCCGCGAACCGTTGAGGTGGACGAAGAACACGCGTTCGTCCCTACTGAGCAGGTCACGGTAAGAGCGCTTGAGCGCGGAGCAGGTGACGACCCCGCCGCCGTCGTGGGCGCGTTCGCGGATCCAGTCCGCGATGGCGTCCAGCCACGGCCAGCGGTCCTCGTCGGTGAGCGGGGTCCCGGCGCTCATCTTGGCGATGTTGGCCGCGGGGTGGAACTCGTCCGCCTCGGCCAGCGGGACCCCGAGCTGTTCAGCCAGCAGCGAGGCGACGGTTGTCTTGCCCGACCCCGCCACGCCCATCACGACCACGACGCTGTGCACCGACTCAGTGAAGCTCAAAGGTAGTACTTATTCAAGAGTTCGACACGTATTGGTCATATGAGTGAGACACTGGCGGGGTGACCTCAGGACTGCCCGGACGCCTGCTCGACGACATCGGCCCCGCCATCGTGAGTGGGGAGTACCCCGCTGGCGCGGTGTTGCGCACCGAGGAGCTGGAGCGCGCGTTCCAGGTGTCGCGCACGGTCGTCCGCGAGGCGCTGCGCGTCCTGGAGGCGATGCGGCTGGTCAGCAGCAAGCGCCGGGTCGGCATCACGGTGCTGCCGCGGACCGACTGGAACCTCTACGACCCCCGCGTCATCCGCTGGCGGCTCGACGGCTCGGACCGGGCGGACCAGCTGCGCTCGCTGACCGAGCTGCGGTCGGCGACCGAACCGGTGGCCGCCGCGCTCGCCGCCGTCCGCGCGACCCCGGAGCAGGCCGGTCAGCTGACCGAGCTCGCCGTCCAGCTCCGGTCGACCACGCACGACCTCGAAGCGTTCCTCGGCCACGACATCGCCTTCCACCGCGTGCTGCTGGCCGCCTCGGGCAACGACATGTTCTGCCAGCTCGGCGACGTGGTCGACGCGGTGCTGACCGGCCGCACGCACCACCACCTGATGCCGGAGACGCCCAAGCCTGAGGCCGTGCGGCTGCACGTCGCGGTGGCCGAGGCGGTCGCGGCGGGCGACCCGGTCCGCGCCGAGGCGTCGATGCGGGCCATCGTCACCGAGGTGCTCGACGACCTCAGAAGGTGAGCAGGTCCGCGACCAGGGACTCCGCCACGGCGTCCTCGGGGACGGCCCACCCGGCGCGCATCGCCTCGGGGAGCTCGGGGTCCCAGGGGGCGACGAGCTGGTCGGGGGTCAGGGCCTGGAGGTCGCGGCCGGGGGTGAGGGCGGCGCGGTAGTCGGCGGCCGACATCCGCCACGGGGTGCCGTTGCTGATGGCCAGGGCCTGCTGGGTGATCAGCAGCCCGTGCGCGTCGAAGTCGCCGTGCACGCGGGCGCCGCCCAGGCGGGACAGCAGGGTCCTGGCGACCGGGTTGAGGTGGCCGGACAGGCAGATCACCGGGAACCGGACCCCGGCGGCGATCGAGTTGTCCACAACCACCGGACTTGTGCACACCGCCGCGTCGACCCCTGCCTCGATGGCGTCCCGGATGGTCAGATGGGTGGGCAAGCCCAACTCCGTCCGCCCATCACACCCGGGGAAAGCCCATGTCAGCACCGTTGTCGACACCGCGTCCAGCAGCACGCCGCTGCGCTCCCACAACCGCCGCTCGTCCGAAGTGGACCGGGGCAGCGGCACCCCATGAGCCACTGCCGCCGCCCGCAGCACCAGCCCGGCCAGTCGTGTTCCGCGAACCAGGCCCAGATCGGACAGCACCGACCACGCCGCGGGTGCTGACGCGTCCAGATGCAGCCGCGCGATGGCCGCTGCCGCCCTCGGCGCGATCCCGGCCAGGTCGGTCGGCGAGATCTTCGCGTACCGCCGGGCCTGATCCACCCACGACGACACCCACCCGCCCCTGACCCCAGCCGCCGCCACAGCCGCTCCGAGGATGTCGTCCGCCTCCGCCGGAGCCACCACACCACCCGCGGACTCACCGAAGAGAGAGGAGAGCACCTCGTCCAACCCACAACTGAACAGCGCGCGAACCCGCGCATCGAGATCGGCGACCACGACGGTCATCCCGACCCCGGCGGTCACCTCGCGCCCCAACAACCCCGCCACCGCGCTCGCGGCGGCAGCGTCCGGGGCCTTGAACCCCAGCTTCACCTGACCCCGGGCCACAGCGGTCCGAGCCTGCCGCCACAACACGGCGAACTCCGGCCGCAGGTACTCCTCGTTCACGACGATCCCACTCCCCGCACCAACCAACCAGCCCCACGGCGGCCACCCGCCCCGGCACAGTTGATCACGGCCCGGCCCCCGAACCCGGACCGAGCACCGACCAGCCCAACGTTGGCCACATGCTCGCCCAGGATCGGCGCGCCCGACCAGCGCGGTGCGGTCAGCCGGAGAGGCGTGCCCGGTCGCTGTGGTGCGCCCGGCTGGTGTCGTGTGGCTGGCCTGGGTCGTGCGGTCGGTTGGTGTCGTGTGGTCGGCGGGGTCACGGGTCGTCGCGGTCCAGGGAGGTGCCGTCCCAGGTGGTGTGGGTGCAGGCGACGCCGTGGCCGGATTTGGGGCGTAGGACGTCGTAGATGTGCATGCGGGGGATGCGGTCGGACACGCCCCAGCCGCTCGGCCAGGTGATGACCCAGTCCATGTCCAGGTCGACCAGGAGCTCCAGCATGCGGGCGATGGTGGGGTCGTCGAGGCGTTCGAAGGCCTCGTCGAGCAGCACCAGGCGCAGTGGGGCCATGGTGCTGGCCAGGCCCGCTGAGATCGCGCCGTAGAACGCTGCCGCGGCGGCGAACAGGGTGACGTAGGAGATCAGGCGGGTCTCGCCGGAGGACAGCTGGCGCAGGCGCCGGGAGCGGGGCTTGCCGTCCGGGCCGGTGTCGCGGACGCGGACGGTGAACGCGAACCACGAGCGGTAGTCCAGCGCCCGGGCCAGGATCTCGGTGTAGCCGCCGGTGGCGCTGTCGCGTTCGGACTCGATGCGCTCGGTGAACACCTGCTGCAGCCGCGCGTCCTGCTCCTCGGTGCGCTGCGCGAACGGCACCCGCAGCAGCCGCAGCGCCTCCAGGGTGGACTCGTCGAGCCACGCGGCCGGTTGCCAGTCGAGCCGCACGTGCACGCCCTGGCTGGACCGCGCGGTGTCGAGCACCTCGTTCATCCGCCTGGTCAGGTCCTCGGCGACCGCGATCTGCGCCGAGAGCCGCTCGGCCAGCTCGCGCACCAGGTGCAGCGCGAAGATGCCCTGGTACTGCTCGGTCAGGAACCCGCGCCGCTCCGAGAGCCGGGTCGCCACCCGGCGGGCCGCCACGGCGACCGGGGCCGGGCCCTCCTCCGCCGACACCACGACGGTGAGGATCCCGGCGTGCCGCTCGGGCAGCACGTTGTGCGTCCCGGCCAGCGACGACTGCAGGTTCTGCAGCTTGCCCAGCACGTTCTCCTCGCTGGGCAGCCGCTTGGACTCGGCGACGGCCGTCGCGAGCAGGTCCCAGGCGTCCGCGTCGTCGGCGGGGCGGTCGTCGTCGACCGCCGCGGGCCACACGCCGGGCGCCGCCAGGGCCTCGGCAAACGCTTGCGCCGCAGCTCCAGCCGCTGACCGCTTGCCGTCGATCTCCGCGCCCCGGGTGTCGAGCAACGTCTGCGTCTTCACGACCTGGTTGGACAGCTCACCGGCGCCCCGGCGAGCCTCGGGCAGCTCCGCGCGCGCCTCGCGGCGGGACCGCTCCAGCTCGCCCAGCTGCCGCGCGACCTCCTCGGCCGCGCTGCCGACCGCCGCCGTCAGCTCCGCCAACGCGGCCGCCTCGCGGTGGAACGCGACGCACTTGTCGTCGGCCACGCGCTCGGCCGTCTCCCGGTCGTCGACCGCCGCGTTGTGGTCGTGCAGCGCCTCGACCAGGTCGCGCACCGTCCCGACGCACCGCTTGGCCAGCGCGTCCCGCAGGCTCTCCGCCGACCCCCTGGCCTGCGTCGCCGCCCGGTGCGCCTGCTGCAGCGCCTCGGTGTCGGCGGTCAACCCCGCCGCGCCCGCGTCCTGCGACAACCCGGTCTCCATCGCGCTGACCCGGCCCTCGGCGGCCACGTGCTCGGCCCGCCGCCGCTCCGCCTTGGTCGCCGCGTCCGCCGCCTGCCGCGCCGCCTGCTCGGCGGTCACCCGGGCCCCGATCAGCTCCCGGTCGTCGGGGAACCCGTCCAGGTGCCGGTCCCACACCTCCACCGTCCGCGACCGGTCCCGCAGCTCCGACTCCGCCGCCGACAACTCCGTGTGCAGGACCTCCAGCGACTCCGCCAGCTCAGCGATCGCCCGCTGCCGCGCCGCTTCCCGCGCCCCAGCACCGACGAACTCCGCGTCCGGCTTGCTGCCCGCCCCGCGCAGCACCCCAGCCCGCCAACGCCCATCCGGCCACACCGCGAGGCCCTCGTACTCCTCGCCGTAAGACACCGACGCCAGCAACCCCGCCACAACCTCAGCGGGCACCGCCCCATCCGGCTCGACCGCAGGCACCAACACAGCCCCCAACGGCGACGGGGCGGCCCCGGCCACCGTCGCCAAGATCCCCGCCACCACCCCAGCAGGCACCGATCCGCTGGCCGCCTTCGAAGCAGCGCCAGTGCTCAGTGCCGGGTCGTCCGTGGCGGGGTCGCCCACGCCGCCGTCGGGGCGGACCCAGGCTGTCAGGAGGCCGCAGCCTTGGAGGGCGGCTTCGAGGCCTGCGCGGTCGGTCGGGGTGAGGCCGGTGAAGTCCACCAGGCGGTAGAACGGCGCTCCGGAGCCCTGGTCCACCAACCCGGGCGGTGCGGCGTCGACGCCCTTGCGGAGTTCGATCAACCGGGCCTCGGCTGATTTCACCCGGCCGACGAGGTCGTCGACCGACTGGCGGGCCGCCACGACCCGCTGCCGCAGGCCGGTCAGGTGCGGGGCGGCCCACTGGCGCGCGGCGTCCCTGGCCTGCCTGGTCGACTCCGGCCCGGTCAGCACGGCCTCGCTGGCCGGTGGGCGCGGCGGTCGGGCGGCGTGGTCGTCGGCGAACGGGCCCGCGGTGGTCCACGCGGTGGCCTTCTCGCGCCACACCTCGGCCGCGCCGGTGAACCGCTGGCGGGCCTCGTTGCGCCACCCGGCCGACTCGGTCGCCTCGATCTGCGCGTCGCGGGCCTTGGCCTGCAGCTTGTCCAGTTCCTGGCGGTCGGCGTCGAGCGACATCGCCCGGTCGTGCAGCGACATGGCCAGTGCGGCCCGGTGAGCGACGACGCTGGTCAGCTCCCCGGCCCGGCCAGCAGCCTCGGACAGCACGGCGGACAGCTCGTCCGGCGCGACCGGTGGCGGCGTGCGGCGCTGGATGGTCAGCGGCTCGGCCTCCGGGTCCGGCTTGGCCCGCACCCGGTCGGTCTCGGTCCCCGGCACCGGTTCCGGCGCGGCGGGCACGGAGGGGCACAGCGCGGGGTCGAGCCCAGCGGCGGCCACAGCGTCCGAAGTGGACAGGGCGAGTTCCGCGGCGTCCTCGATGTCACCGCCGAGCCTGCGCAGCACAGTTAGCACTGTCTCCACAGCGCGGTCGGCGTGGTTGCGTTGCACCCCAGCGTTATCCAGCGCCGCACTGGCTGCCTCGCGCGTTCGCTCTACCAGCTTCTCGCGGTCTTGCAGGTCGCGGAGTCCTTGGTAGGCGGGCAACGACTTCAGCGAGTCGATGCTGTTCTCAAGTTCGAGATCGCGCTCCTCTAGGACGCGAACCCGTTCCTCAGCCTCAGCGTGGCGCTCCTCGTCGGTCACCAGTCGCTGCTCTAGCTTCCGGATCTCGGCGTGCGCGCTATCCAACGTCTTAGACGCAGCCTGCGATCTACTGCCAGCCGCGTGCAGTGCGCTAAGTGCGTAACCGGAGTAGGTGGCCAGGAACGCGCTCATAGCCGTGTCGGCGGCTCCTAGCCTGCCGATGTTCTCCCGGATCGACTCCAGGTCTTCGAACGAGGTCGCCAACTGCTCGACAACACCAGCGTCCAACGGCGGCAGCGCATCGGTGAGGATCTGCTCGAGCTGACCGTCCTGCACCTTCAACCCGATGTCCGGGTTCCGCAGGGTCCGCTGGAGGTGCAGGAGATCCCCGTAGCGGCCACCGGGCACGCCGTAGACCGTCTCGGCGACCTTGGCGCGGAACGCGGCCTCGTCGTAGACCCTGTCCGCGCCTAGAACCTCCCGCAGCGCCGCGGGCCCCAACGGCACGCGGTCAGCGGAAGCGAGCTGGAAGTGCGTCCCCACCCGCGACGGGGTCACGAACCGCCACGAGTCGCTGATCTGCTGCGAGGTCGCAGACGCCTTCACGCCGATACCGCACGTCAGGTACTCGTCGGCGCCCTTGGCCGTGGTGCGGTGCAGCTCGATCCACGCGTACCCGATCCGGTTGGGCCCACCGTCGTAGTCGTCGAGCATCAGACGCCGGATCGACACCGTGCCCGCGCCCTTGGACCCGAGGTACCGCAGGTCCCCGTCCAGGCACAGCGGCAGCAGCAACTCCAGCGTGCGCGACTTGCCGGACCCGTTGGTGCCCTGGAAGATCGCGCGCCCACCGGAGAAGTCGAAGGTCTGCTCCCGGTACTGCCAGATGTTGACGATCCCGCCCCGGTGCAGGCGCCACCGCCCCACCTCCGGCGCCTGCTCGGTGCCGCCGAACTCGTCGGTCGTCAGCCCCTCGGCGGACACCTCGTCGGTGGCCACCCCGGCCGCGGCCTGCTCGACCTGGTCGTGCTCGGTCACCGAACCCCCTCCTCGTCGAACAGCGACCACCCCGGCTCCGGCGGTAGCTCGGACACGGCCACCGGGCGCCCCGGCGAGTCGTCCGGCTGCGGCAACCACCGGTGCGCCGCCGGGCTGATCAGCCACCCGTCGCCGTCCGGCACCGCCAACGTCAAGCGCACCAACAGGTCTGTGACGTCGTCGGCCAGCGCCGTGACGTCGTCAGTCGCCTGCCGCGACCACGCGGCCGGGTAGTCTGCGACCAGGTTGCCGCACACCTCCAGCAGCCGCTCGCGGCTTACCGGCACCCGCCCGTCCGGCCGGTACGGGGGCTCGTCGTCCCCGTCGCCCAGGTCGCTCTGGTCGACCAGCTCGGGCAGCGCAAGCAGGGTCACCCTGGCCACGGTCCCGGTCGACGGGAACACCACGTCGGTCAGGTATTCCTCGGGGTCGGTCACCGCCACCCCCTCGGCGCGGATCTCGGTGACCAGCCCGAAGCAGCGCTCCAGCACCACCGACTCCCGCCGCTGGTTGCGCAGCAGCCACTCGGCCTGCTCCGGCGGCAGGTCCGCGTGCAGCGTCACCGGGTTCTCCACCAGCCGCCGCCGCACCGCGTGCTCGACGCCGAGCCGACCGGGCGCCGACGCCAGGTCGACCAGCTCGTCCGCGCTGGTCGCCTCCGCCAGCGGACCCGCGAGCAGTTGGCCGAGCAGGTCGGTGTGGATGGTGATCAGCGCTTCCGGTGGGGTCTCGGAGATCAGGCCCGCCACCGTGCCGTCGGTCTCGGTGATCACGCCGAGCGAGATCAGGTGCCGCAGCGCGGCCGTCAACGCCCGTCGGTCTCCTACGTCGTCGACGACGTCGATACCGGCTTCAGAGGCCGCGCCACGAACGTCCGCCACCAGACGAGACAGCAGTACCTGCCGCCCGACGCCGGTCAGCGCTGCCATGGTCAGGCAGACGTATGCGTAGCCGCGCGGAGTCAGGCTTGACTCGCCGCGCGTGTGGTCCTCGCCTGGGCCGCACTTGTAGAGACGTGCGAACCGGCGCTCCACGACAAGGCGGTAGCCGAGCAGGCTCGCGAACATCTCCTGGAGAGAGATCCGGTACCGGTAGACCAAAGGAAGTAGATCGCCGTCAGGGCCGCCAGGCCGCAAGAGCGGGTGTCGCAACAAGACCTTCGCGCATCGAGCGACGTTCGACGCGTCGATGTCGGACAGGTCGCCGAGGACGTCAGGACGTGACTTAACGGCCACCGCGACCCCTCGTTTCCACCCGGGAGATCCCCACCACTGTGTCGCGCAAGGTCAAGGTGCCCGACTTGCTTCGAATCCGCGTCACTTGGCCTACCTGCGGAGTTAGCGTCAACGCCAGCCCCCGCACCTGATCGGTCGCGGAGCCTGGATCGGAAGCCCCCTCGCGCTGCGCCATCGCCAGCGTCAGCAACTCGCAGAACGCCCGCAACGCCGCACCGGACAACGTCGTGTTGTCGAGGTCCGTCGCGGCTGCCGCCAGTTCCGCTGCCGCCGCTTCCCGCAGCTCGTCGGCCTCCCGCGCCTGGGCGAGCAGCCCCTGCTCGGTGATCGGGTCGTCCATGATCCGCGACGTCCGCCCGCGCGCGCCCCGGTCGCCGCGGCCGCGCACGCTGACCGACACGTCGATCGCCGGGCCGTCGCGCCACGGGGTGTGCTCGTCGTCGCCGTCGTGCTCGGGGGCGGGCAGCAGGTTGCGCGCCGAGTGCAGACCGAACGCGGCTGCGTAGAGGGCGTGCGCACGCTTGGGTGTCGCGTCGTTCAACCACCCCGCGAGCCGCACGAGCTCCGCGCGCCTGCTCGGCAGCAACCCGCCGCCAGTGGTCGCCCGCCGCACTGTCGCCAGCAGCGCGCCGATAGCCCTAGTCGTCGCCTCGCGCAGGGCCGTGACCTGCGATGGGTTACCCGGCCGGTCGACGAACCAGTCAGTCAGCTCCTGCCAGTCAGCCTCACCGCGGCCTCTTGTGCGCTCCACCGCCGCGCCCAGTTGGTCAGCAGGCCGCAGCAACCGCAGCAGCTCACTACGAGACCGGGCCAGCGCGGATAGAGCTGTCGCGATCGCGGGGGTGTGTCGCAGTACGTCTTCGACCACCACCTGGATGTACTCGACCAGCAGGTTGCGGAAACCCGCGATCTCCTCCGGTGCCAAGTGGTGCCGGGTCAGGATCTGGCCGAGGTAGGCATAGAAGTCGCGGACCGTGGCCGCCAACTCCACGTGCTGGAGGAACAGGGTCGTGACCCGCTCGGCCAGCTGCTCACGGGCGCGCCGCGCGGGCAGTGAACCCGGGTCGCGCTGACCGCGCGCCACGGCGATGGCCAACGCCTCGCCCAGCTCCCCGAGACCGCGCTCGATGGCGGGCAGCAGCTCGCGGGACACCTCGCGGGCGCCCTCGGGGACCCGCAGCAGCTCGTCGACGTCGCGCTGGACCCGGACGGCCAGCTTCGACACCTGGTAGCGCATGGAGCCCTGCTGGAACTCCGCGATGCTCGCCGCGATCGTCTCCCGGCGGCCGTGCACCAGGTTGCCCCACTCGACCAGCTGCCGCAGCCGCGGGATCACCACGTCGATGTGCGACTCGCCGATGTCGATGCGCCCGTCGCGCTCGGCACCGGCCAGCGCGCTCGACACCTCGCCCGCGGACAGGTCGGCCAGCAGCGTCGAGGTGAACAGCCGCATGATCGCGAGGTAGGTGTGGTGGTGCTCACGGGGTTGCAGGTAGGCGTAGAGCTGAAGCCTGCTGGCGGCCTCCAGGCCTGCCTCCCCCTGCTCGTCATCCACGGCGGGCCACGATAGCCCGACCGGCCGACAGCCGCGCACCCCGGCCGCCCGCCCGCGCTACGGTTCCACCCGCCAGGGGGAAACCGACCGGGAGGGCAGCCAGTGTCCGCGTCGCGCGCGTTCGGCCTGCTCCTGGGGGTCGCGGCCGACGCGGCGTTCGGCGATCCCCGCCGGTGGCACCCCGTCGCCGGGTTCGGGCAGGTCGCCCAGCGCCTGGAGCGGGTCGTGCACCGGGACCACCGGGGTGCTGGCGTGCTCTACACGGCTGTGTTGGCGGGTGGCGCTGTCGGGCTCGGTGTCGTGGTCGAGCGTTCGCGTAACCCGATCGTGCGGATCGTGGGGACCGCGGTGGCGACCTGGGTCGTGCTGGGCGGTCGGTCACTGGCATCCGAGGGTTGGGCCATCGGGGCCCGGTTGAGTGCGGACGACATCGCGGGGGCCCGGGAGCGGTTGCCCAACCTGTGTGGTCGGGACCCATCGACGCTGGATAGCGCAGGGTTGGCGCGGGCGACTGTGGAGTCTGTCGCCGAGAACACCTCTGACGCCGTAGTGGCGCCGTTGCTGTGGGGGGCTGTGGCAGGGGTACCTGGGCTGCTGGGGTACCGCGCGATCAACACGATGGACGCGATGGTGGGCCACAAGTCGCCTAGGTACCTCCGGTTCGGGTGGGCGTCCGCGCGGCTGGACGACGTCGCGAACCTGGTGCCCGCTCGGTTGGCGGCAGCGCTAACGGTCGTCGCTGCGCCTGCCGTGAAGGGGGACCGTCAGCGCGCGCGGGAGGCTTGGAAGCGGGACGCGGGGGCTCATCCGAGTCCTAACGCCGGTCAGGTCGAGGCGGCGTTCGCGGGCGCGCTCGGAGTTCAGCTGGGTGGCCGCACCGAGTACTCCTACGGCGTTGAAGACCGGCCGGTGTTGGGGGAGGGGCGCGCACCTGACGCTACCGACGTCGCACGGGCGGTAACGCTGTCTCGGGCCGTTGGGCTGCTCACGGCCGGGCTGGCCGCGCTGATCACGATGAAGCGGCGCGCTCCCGGGCCTCGTCCTCGGCGAGGATCTCCGACACCGACTTCCGCCGCGTCTTGGTCTCCTCGGCGAGGCTCCCGCCGGGCTTGATCTCGCGCCAGGTGAAGTAGATGAGCCCGAGCAAGGCCATCGCACCGAACGCGATCCACTGCAATGCGTAAGACAGGAACGGTCCGACCTCTAGCTGCGGTAGCGGCAACACCCCGAGAACGCCGGGGGAGCCCGCTTCGAGCTGCACGTAGCCCGGCCGAATGTTGAGACTGGCCGCGCGACCCACTACGGCGGGGTCGATCGCATAGACCTGACGGTGACCGTCTTCCTCGAACGCCTGGCGGTCTGTCGACTCCCCGATCCTGACCCGCGCGAGCAGGTTGACCTCACCGGCTGGGGCCGGTGCGTAGTTCGGGACGCTGACGCCTTCGGCCGGGCGCACATAACCCCGGTCGACCAGGACAACGCTGCCGTCCGTGAGGCGGAATGGGGTCAACACCTCGAAGGCGGCGTTGCCCTGAACTGTCCTGAGCCGCGCTAGAGCCTCGCCATCGGGCAGGTAGGTGCCAGCGAGCGTGACGCGTCGCCACTGGTCCGGCGGGACCGAGCCGATGGGGGCCGGAGGGGCGTCGAACGAGTTCTGCACGGCGGTGTTCGTCGCCTTGCGCTCGTCGTGCCGTTGGAACTGCCACGGCGCGAGCAGCGTGAAGCAGGCCACGGCGAACGCCACCACGACGAAGGCCAGCACCAGCCAGCCGGGACGGAGCAGCAGTTTCAACCGCACCCCACCACGGTAGGCCAGGCTCATCCCCTTAGTGCCGCCCGGGCTGCGGCGACGGTCTGACGCGCATATCCCGAACCGAACAGGACAGTGTGAACGAGCAGCGGGAACAGTTGGTGCAAGGGGACTCGGGCAGCCCAACCGTCCGCTAGAGGCCGGTGCTCGTCGTAGGCGGCGATGACCCTGTCTAGGTGCGGGCAGCCGAAGAGGGCCAGCATCGCCAGGTCGGTCTCCCGGTGTCCACCGTGCGCGGCGGGATCGATCAACCACGCCTGCCGCGCCCACACAACGTTGCCGCTCCAGAGGTCACCGTGCAGCCGCGCGGGCGGTTCGGCCGGGACCTCGATCCGACGGCACAACGTTTCGATGACCGCGACACCGTCGCGATCGATGAGTTGCCGGTCAGCAGCGTTGCGCAGGTAGGGCTCGATGCGATCGGCGACATACCAGTGCGCCCAGTCACCACTCGGCACGCAACGCATCGGGGCGAGACCGATCCATGCTTGTTCAGGCCCGGTCGATGCGCCGAACGCCTCGGCGCCTGCCGCGTGCAGGTCAGCGAGGTCACGACCAAGGTGCTCAGCCGCAACGATGCTCGGCGTGGCTGGCTCCACCTGCGCCATCACCAGCCACCGGTCGTCGTGCGCCCGGACCTCCGGCACCGCCACCGCGCCGGGCTCCGCCAGCCACAGCAACCCGGCGACCTCGGCCGCGATCGCCCCCGGCCGCGGGTCGAACTTGGCCACCACCAGGTCACCGTCGTCGGTGTCCACCTCGAAGACGTGGTCGGCCAGCGCGTGGACCCCGGTCGGGGTCATCCCGGTGAGCTCGGCCACGGCCGCCGCCGGGTTCAGTTGTCCAGCACCCACTGCACCAGCCCCGGGCAGGCGGCCTCGACCATGGCCAACACCTCGTCGAACCCGTCCGGCCCGCCGTAGTAGGGGTCCGGAATGTCAAGATCCGTCTCGGCGGCCGGGTCGAAAACCCGGAACAATGTCACGCGTTCGGGGTCAGCCACCCGGGCGCGCAACGCCCGCGCGTGCCCGGCGTCCATCGCGACGAGCAGGTCCGCGTCGAGGTGGTCGGCACCAACCTGCGCCGCCACGTGCGCCGTCGGGTAACCGTGCCTGGCCAGCACCCGCGCGGTCCTCGGGTCGGCAGCGTCACCGACGTGCCAGCCGTCCGTGCCCGCGCTGGTCACCCGCACCCGCCCGGCCAACCCGGCCCGCCGCAGGTGCTCGCCGAACACGAGCGCGGCCATCGGGGACCGGCAGATGTTCCCGGTACAGACGAAGCAAATGTGCACGCGGCCAGGGTAAGAGGAAGGGGACCAGCAGTGGACGAACCCTGGTGGACGGTGGACACCAACCCCCCACCCGACCGCCTCCTCCTCGCGGTCGAACACCACATCACCCTCCGCACCTCCCCCGACGACCTAGCCCGCCGCCGCGCCCGCCGCTGGCTCCGCGCCAACGACCTAACCCCCCTCACCGACTGCGACTAGCCCCACCCCCACCCGCCATTCACCCATCCGGCACGTGCCCCCTGGTCAGCGCGTCGCTCCTGCCCCGATGTTCATGCCGATGGGTGACAGAAGTTATCCACATGTGGATCTCCGCAGGGATGCTTTCAAGATCCACTGTCGGTACCCCCAGGTAGACTGGCCCAGGGACGCCCCCCGGAGAGGGTGGGGGCTGGGCGGGGGAGGGACCGCGCGCGGGCGCGATCCGGGGGCGGTAGGGCTGGGTGGGTGCGGCGGGCCGCTGGGGCGGGAGGCTCGACGGGCCATTGGGGGCGGGGCTCGCTGGGTCGTCGGGGGCGGGCTCGTTGGCCGGAGGCCACTCGGTGGCGGTTTGAGTCCGGCGTCGTCTCGGAAGGTTCGGGG
This sequence comes from Actinokineospora globicatena, assembly GCF_024171945.1. Lineage (GTDB taxonomy): Bacteria > Actinomycetota > Actinomycetes > Mycobacteriales > Pseudonocardiaceae > Actinokineospora > Actinokineospora globicatena. Next base: position 40,748 of record NZ_JAMTCR010000002.1, on the reverse strand, counting down.
GTGTCGTGCTCTCCCTGCCCGCTGTTTGGCAGCGGCGGGCGGCGGTGGTGGGTTGGCTGGGCGGCGCGACTGGGTGTTGGGCTAGGTGGGTGGGCCGTGAGGGTAGGTGGGGGCGGCGGCCCAGCAGGGCGAGCGGTGTGGCGGGGTGTTGAGGCCGGGCGGGGGCGGCGGTCTGGCAGGGGCGGGTGGCGGGCCAGGCGGTGCACGCGGGGGACGGGGTCGCTGGGGTGGGGACCCAGGGGGCGGGGCCTCGGGGGGCGAGGTGGGGGCGGCTTAGGATTGGGGGGATGACCAGCGATGACTTGCTTCGGCACCACGGGGATGTGGATGCGGCTCCCGGGTTGGTGGACTTCGCGGTCAATGTGCGTGGGGGGCGGCCGCCCGAGTGGTTGTTGGAGCGGTTGGTGGGGGCTCTAGGGCGGGTTGGGGTGTACCCGTCTGCTGCGGATGATCTGCGGGCGCGGGAGGCGGTGGCGGCGCGGCACGGGTGTGAGCCTGAGGCGGTCGTGGTTCTCAACGGGTCGGCGGAGGGGTTTTCGCTGGTGCCGCGGGTTGTGGACAGTCGGGCCGCGGTGGTGCACCCGCAGTTCACCGAGCCTGAGGTGGCCTTGCGCTCTGCGGGCGTCCCCGTTCATCGGGTGCTGCTCGACCAGGAAGACGGCTTCCGGCTCCACCCCGACCGCGTCCCGCAGGACGCCGACCTCGTGGTCATCGGGAACCCGACCAACCCCACCTCGACCCTGCACCCCGCCGACGCCATCCGTGAGATCGCCAACCAGGGCCGCGCCAGGACAGTGCTGGTCGACGAGGCCTTCATGGACGCCATCCCCGGCGAACCCGAGAGCCTCGCGGGTGAGCCGGACACCCTCGTCTTCCGCAGTCTCACCAAGACCTGGGCCCTGCCCGGTCTCCGCGCGGGCTACGCCATCGGCCACCCGGACCTCATCGCCCGGCTCACCGCGAACCGTCCACAGTGGCCGGTCAGCACTCTGGTCCTAGAGGCCGTCACCGCCTGCTGTGAGGCCCCCGCGCTGGCCGAGTCCGAGATCGCCGCGCTCGACTCCCAGGCCCACCGCGAAGCGCTCCAGGTCGAACTCGCCGACTTCGTCCTCGGTGACCCGCGAGCCCCCTTCCTGCTCGTCCAGGTCCCCGATGGCGAGCGGGTCCGCGGCGCGCTCCGTGACCGGGGCATCGCTGTGCGCAGGGGCGACACCTTCCCCGGACTCGGCCCGGACCACCTGCGCGTCGCCGTGCGGTCGCCGCGGGAGTGCGAGCCGTTGATCGCGGCCCTGCGCGCCGAACTGGAGGTTCGATCATGAGCACCGTCGCCGACGTGGTCCGGGTCCTCGAGGTCGCGTACCCGCCGGGGTTGGCCGAGGGCTGGGACGCCGTCGGCCTCGTCTGCGGCGACCCGGCCGACACCGTCGACAAGGTCCTCGTCTGCGTCGACCCCACCGAGTCCACAGTGGACGAAGCGGTCGAGACCGGCGCCCAACTCCTGCTCGCCCACCACCCGCTGCTGCTGCGCGGCGTCCACGGTGTCCCCGCCGACACCCCCAAGGGCTCCCTCGTGCACCGCCTGATCCGCGCCGGTGTCGCCCTCTACTGCGCCCACACCAACGCCGACGCCGCCGACCCCGGTGTCTCCGACGCGCTCGCGGACGCGCTCGGTCTCACCGTCACCGGCCCGCTCAACCCCAACCCCGACGGCCGCACCGGCATCGGCAGGCTCGGCGAGCTGCCCGAGCCGGAGCCGTTCGCGGCCTTCGTCGAGCGCGTCGCCCGCGCGCTGCCGCACACCGAGGGCGGCGTCCGGGCAGCCGGGGACCCGCACCGGTTAATCACGCGGGTCGCCGTCTCCGGTGGCGCGGGCGACTCGTACCTCGGCACCGCGACGGCCGCCGGGGTCGACGCCTTCGTGACCGCCGACCTGCGCCACCACCCCGCCGCCGAGCACCTCGCCGTCCCGGGCGCGCCCGCGCTGGTCGACGTGGCGCACTGGGCGAGCGAGTGGCCCTGGTGCGGCCAGGCGGCGGGGATCTTGCGCACCGGCCTCGGCGGTACCGTCACCGTCGACGTCTCCATCCGCCGCACCGACCCCTGGACCACCCAGGCCGCTTGCGCGCCAACCCGAACCGGGAGGTTCACCGGGTGAAAGCCGATCCCGCTGTCCAGCGCCGCCTGCTCGACCTCGCCGAGGTCGACGCCGAACTCTCGCGCGTGCGCCACCGGCGCACCACCATGCCGGAGCTGGCCGAGATCACCACCGCCGAGGCCGCCGTCCGCGCCCGCCGCGACGCCGGGGTCGCCATCCGCACCCAGCTCGACGACCTCGACCGGGAAGCGGCCAGGCAGGAGAAGGAGATCGACGCGGTCCGCGCCCGCGAGGACCGCGACCGCAAGCTGCTGCAGGGCGGCACGATCGGCGCCAAGCAGCTGGCCGACCTGGAGCACGAGCTGCACTCGCTCGAGCGCAGGCAGAGCGTGCTCGAGGACGACCTGCTCGAGCTGATGGAGCGCCGCGAGGCCGTCGAGCTCGACGTCAAGCACGCCGAGGTGGAGCTGGCCAAGGCCGAGCACGTCCTCGCCGAGGCCACCCACCGCCGCGACGAGAACCTGGCCGACCTCGACACCGTCGACGCCAGGCGCGCCGCCGAGCGGGCCAAGATCCTGCCCGGCCTGCCCGCCGACCTGCTCGCGTTCTACGAGCGCCGGGTCGGCCAGGGCCGGATCGGCGCGGCGCTGCTGCGCGCCCGCCGCTGCGGCGCGTGCCGGTTGGAGCTCGACAGCCGGGAGATCTCCCGCATCCGCGAGACCGCCGCCGACGAGGTCGTCGAGTGCGAGGAGTGCGGCGCGATCATGGTGCGCACGCCGGAGTCCGGCCTGTGAGGGTGCGGGTCGAGGCCGACGGCGGGTCGCGGGGCAACCCGGGACCGGCCGGTTACGGCGCGGTGGTCCGCGACGCGGCGACCGGCGAGGTGCTCGCGGAGCGGGCCGAGGCGATCGGGGTGGCGACCAACAACGTCGCCGAGTACCGGGGTCTGATCGCCGGGTTGGCCGCCGCCGCCGAGGTCGGCGCGGACGCGGTCGAGGTCGCGATGGACTCGAAGCTGGTCGTGGAGCAGATGTCGGGGCGCTGGCAGGTCAAGCACCCGTCGATGAAGCCGCTGGCGCGCGAGGCGGGGGAGCTGGCCGCCCGGTTCGACCACGTGACCTACACCTGGATCCCGCGCGAGCGAAACCAGTACGCCGACCGGCTGGCCAACCAGGCCATGGACGGCCAGGCCACCAGCGGGTCCACCGCGCCTGCGGACCGGTCCACCGGCGCCGAGAACCGCGTGCCACCCACCTCGTGGTCCGGTGCCACCGGCTCGCCGACCAAGATCCTGTTGTTGCGGCACGGGCAGACCCCGATGTCGGTCGACCGCCGCTACTCCGGTCGCGGCGACGTCGACCTGACCGAGCTCGGCGCCACCCAGGCCGAGGCGGCGGGCCGCCGGATCGCCAAGCTCGACGGCGTCGACGCGGACACCCCGATCATCGCCTCACCGCTCTCGCGCACCGCCCGCACCGCCGCCGCCGTCGCGAGCGCCACCGGCGGCCGGGTCCGCACGCACAGCGGCCTGCTGGAGACCGACTTCGGCCGCTGGGAGGGGCTGACCTTCACCGAGGCCGCCGAGCGGGACGCGGACCTGCACCGCCGCTGGCTGTCCGACACCGCCGTCGCCGCGCCGGGCGGGGAGAGCTTCGACGCCGTGCACCGCAGGGTGACCGAGGTGCGCGACGAACTGGTCGAGGAGTTCGCGGGCCGCACCGTGCTGGTGGTCAGCCACGTGACGCCGATCAAGTCCTTGCTGCGCCTGGGGCTCGACGTCGGGGCGTCACTGCTGTTCCGGCTGCACCTGGACCTGGCGTCACTGTCGATCGTCGAGTTCTACCCCGATGGCAACGCCTCAGTGCGCCTGGTCAACGACATCTCGCATCTATAACACTCTCCCCGCCGCCCGCCCCCACGTCCCCGCCCGGCATCGTTCCCGGCTTGGCAGGGGAGCGTTCCGGCTTCGTTCCCGGCTTGGCGGGGGACGTTCTGGCATCGTTCCCGGCTTAGTGGGGTGCCGTTCCGGTATCCCTGCCGGGCGTCGTTTCCGGCTTGGTGGGGGGGGCGTTCCGTGCTCTGGTCGGTGGTGTGGGGGGTCAGCCGGTGAGGGGGACCAGGGGGACCACCGCGGGGCGCCTGCGGCGGACGGTTTCGGTGAAACCGGTCAGCACCTCGCCGAGCGCGGCCGCCGCGAGCGGGCGCACGTGCGCGTGGCCCTCGTGCTCGTCGGCGATCATCTGGTCGAGCACGAAGTGCCCGGCGAGCACCTTGGTGGCGCCCATGGCGAACAGCAGCGGCCGCAGCACCCCGTCGATGGCCACCAGGTGCCCCTGGGTGCCCCCGGTGGCCAGCGGCAGCACCGCCTTGCCCGCCAGCGTCCCGGACGGCAGCAGGTCGAGCAGCGACTTGATCAGCCCGCTGTAGGCGGCCCGGTAGACCGGGCTGGCGACCACGATGCCGTCGGCGGCGGCGACCTCGTCGATGGCCGCCGCGATGGCCGGGTCGGTGGTGTCCTCGGCGAGCAGGGACACCGTGGGCAGGTCGCGCACGCTCAGCAGCCGGGTGTGCTCACCGAGCCCGCGCAGTTCGTCGGACACGTGCCGCACGAGCACGCCCGCGCGCGCGGACGGCGACGGGCTGCCGGAGATGATCAGGATCGAGCCCACGGGGTCCCCCTGTGATTGGTTGTCGGTGACGGCGGTGCGGCGTCAGCGACGACAACCGCCACCCGCGAGCAGCAGGAAGTCCACGTGCCTGCGCCGGGTGAGTAAGCGGTCACCGGACATGCTCGCAGTAGATCAGTCCAGGTCGGGGCGGTTCAACGGCGTCCACGCCATGGGACGTGCGGACCGCTGGGTGGACCCCCGTATCCTTGTCCCCGCGGGCGAGTCGACCGGGCGGCCGCGGCGGTGCGCGAGCACCGACGAGGAAAGTCCGGACTCCGCAGGGCAGGGTGGTTGCTAACGGCAACCCGGGGTGACTCGCGGGACAGTGCCACAGAGAACAGACCGCCTGGCCTCCGGGCCAGGTAAGGGTGAAACGGTGGTGTAAGAGACCACCAGCACCCCGGGTGACCGGGGTGGCTAGGTAAACCCCACCCGGAGCAAGGCCAAGAAGGGGTCGCGAGACCCCTGCGCAGACGCTTGAGGGCTGCCCGCCCGAGTCTGCGGGTAGGCCGCACGAGCCTGCCGGCGACGGCAGGCCTAGATGGATGGTCGCCGCCCGAGACGCGGGTCTCGGGACACAGGATCCGGCTTAGACGTCGGCTCGCCCGCCCTGTAGTCCGAACGGCGCCTACACCGATTGGAGTAGTTCCGCACGCGGCACGCCGGGAAATTCGTTGTGAATTGCCTCACTCTGAGTGGTCGATGATCGCGCGTGCGGGTGAAACGGCCGTCGGACTAGGAAAATCGGGTGGTCGTGGGTCCTGACCGGCCCCGCCAGGATGATGATGGTGTGGTCAGATGGCAGCCGGACGGGACAGAGGAGTGCCACCAGGCTCTACGGAACGCATCCTGCTAGCTACCGTAAGTAATGACAATGATGTGCCGCTCGTGCTGTACTCGACTGGCACCGCACAGACCTGTCGCGCGGGAGCACGACGCCCCGACCGCATCCGCGCACTTGGGAGATCGAGATGACTACCCCGACCATCGCCGCCCTCTTCGACCTCGCCCAGCAGCAGCAGCCACCCAAGACCGACCTGGACACCAACAACCTGCGCGACTGGATCCTCAACAACATCATCCCGTTGTTGTTGCTCGTCGTCGCGCTGCTGCTGCTCTGGCTCGGTGGCGGCAAGGGAGACAACGCGGGCGTGATGCGCAGGCTCGGCGGTGTGATCGTCGCGCTCGCCATCGTCGGCCTCGCGGTGACCAACGCCGGTGAGGGCATCGGCCGCTGGCTCGCCGGTCTGTTCACCGGCTGACCAGGCGCGGGGAACTCACGTGCGGATACGCACCGACGACGAGGTCTACCGGGTCGACGCCGTCTGGCTCGGCCCGCCCAAGGCCACCTTCCCGTTCCGCGCCAGGTACGTGGCCTGGGGGGTCGGCACCGTCGTCTTCCTGCTGGTGCTCACGGTGCTGCGCAACCTGGGCGTCGGGCTGTTCTGGTCCTTCGCCTGGGGGCTGGTGGCGACCATCGCGATCACCATGGTCATCTGCTCGCGGATCAGCCACGAGCGCCCGCTCGGCGCCGTGCTGACCATGTGGGTCCGCGAGCTCAACAGCCCGCGCGAGACCACTTCCGGCGCGGGGGGCGCGGTGAGCGCCGCAGGCGTGCGCGTGCGCGCCGAGTTACCCCGCCGGGACCAGCGCGGCTCGGACCGCCGCCGTGCCAAGACCGCCCGCAGGGCAGAAGAGGCCCGTCGCCGCGCCAGGGCCGCGCGCACGGCCAACCCACCCGCGGCACCCCGCGGTACCGGATATGCCAGGAACACGAGGAACAGGGAGGGCAGCGGTGTTCGGACGCCGTAAGCGCGAGCGGGACGCCCTCGCGCCCTATCCGGCGGGCCAGCCGCTCGACCGAGCACCCCAGCAGGGGCGCACCCGGCACAGCGCGCGATACCAACAGGCCCAGGCACCGCGCAAGGCGAACAAGCGGCTCCCAGGCGAGGCCGCGATGCCCAGTTACACCCCGGAGATCGCCGCCAGGACCATCGACGGCCACCTGCTGCGCACCGGCACCGACGTCTACGCCTGGTACCGGCTCGCCCCGCAGCGCTGGTCGTTCCGGTCCGACTCGCAGCGCCAGGACCTGGTGGCCGCCATCGCGGGCCAGTACGCCGAGCTGGCTGGCCGCTGGCTGCACCTGCGGGTCACCACCCGGCCCTACCCGATCCGGATGTGGGCCGAGGCGCACGTGCACAACGCGGTCAACCGGCTGCCGGACGTGCCGGGCGCGCTGAGCTTCGACGACTACCTCATCGGTGAGCAGCAGCAGCTCCTGGGCCGCTCCATGGCCGAGAAGGAGGTCTACCTGGGTGTCCAGGTGCAGACCCGCAACGTGGTCGACCGGGCCGTGGAGCGCGCGGCACCGTTGCTGCGCAAGGTGTTCCCGGACGCGGTCGACGCGGAGCTGCTGGCCATCGAGAGCGAGGTCGAGCACCTCGACCAGGTGATCGGCTCCGCTGGTCTGGAGGGCCGCGCGGCCACCGCCGAGGAGATGTCCTGGCTGATGCACCGGTCCTGTTCGCTCGGCCTGCCCGCGCCGCGCAACATGCCCGCCGTGCCCGGCGCCGCCTGGGAACCGGAGGACCTGGCGAGCTTCACCGACGCCGCCGACTTCCACCAGGACCCGTACGCCCCGACCGTCACCGTCCGCGGCCGGACCGGCTCCAACGCGGGCGTGACCCGGCACGTGACCGTGCTGACCGTCGGCATGATGCACGGCCTGCAGATCCCCGAGATCGACGACCCGTGGGTGCAGCGCAGCGACCGGCTGCCCGCGTCGGTCGAGTGGTCGGCCCGGCTCTACGTGCGCAAGCCCGAAGAGGTGCAGGGCGAGCTGCAGCGGCAGATGAACAAGGTCCGCTCGCAGGTCAAGCACTACACCGACGAGCACGAGCTGGAGCCGCCGCAGTCGCTGGCCCGCCAGGCGAGCCGGGTGCTGGAGATCGACGACGAGATGACCTCGGGCTTCACCGCGCTGGCCACCCGAGTCCGCTCGTGGTGGCGGCTGGCGGTGTCCGGCCCGACCGAGCGGGACGCGCTCCGGTTGGCCCAGCAGCTCTTGGACCTCTACAAGCCGAAGGTCGCCATCGAGCACCCCGAGGCCCAGTACGCCATGGCGCGCGAGTTCATCCCCGGTGAACCGCTCGCCTCTAGCGCCTACCTGCGCCGTGGTTCCGTTGTGTGGGCGGCTTCCGCGGTGCCGACGGCGACCGCGGAGGTCGGTGACCGCCGCGGCATCCTGCTCGGTGAGACCTGCACCGCGACCCGCCGCCCGGTGGCGTGGGACCCGTGGATGGCCCAGGAGATCCGCGACGGCTCCGGCCTGACCGCGATGGTCGCCGGGCTCGGTGGCGGCAAGTCCTTCCTCGGCGGCGGCATCGTCTACAAGACGCTGCGGGCCGGGGCGCACTGGACGATCCTCGACCCGTCCGGCCCGCTGGCCCGGCTGTGCGACCTGCCGGAGCTGCGGCCCTACGCGCGGCCGATCAACCTGCTCAACGCCCAGGCGGGCATCCTCAACCCGTACCGGGTGGTGGCCGAGCCCAAGATCGACCACTTCCTCGACGACGACGACCCCGAGCGGGCCTGGCGCCGGGAGAAGGCGCTGGCCGCCGCGACCCGCCGCCGCCTGGTGCTCGACGTGCTCACCGGTCTGCTGCCCTACGAGGTGGCCAGGCTGCCGCAGAGCCGGATCGTGCTGCTGCGCGCGGTGCGCACCGTCGGCGGCCGGGTCGACGCCGACCCGAGCCTGGTGTTCGAGGCGCTGCGCCGCGACGCCAGCGAGCACCACGAGCACGCCGTCGTGGTCGCCGACTTCCTCGACGAGATGAAGGAGCGGATGTCGCTGCTCATCCCCGAGCGCGGCGCCGACCCGTACGACGAGCAGCGCGACGACCGGATGACCGTGCTGACCATGGCGGGCCTGACCCTGCCCAAGGACGGCGTCGGCCGCGAGCACTGGACCGACGCCGAGGCGCTCGGCGTGGAGATGCTCAACCTGGCCGCCTGGCTGACCCAGCGCTCGATCTACGACAAGCCCAAGGACATGCGCAAGGGCGTCTGGATCGACGAGGCGTTCTTCCTCTCCGAGGTGCCCACCGGTCGGGTGCTGATGAACCGCTTCGCCCGCGACTCGCGGAAGTGGAACGTGCGGGTGCTGCTGTCCTCGCAGATCCCGGCGGACTTCCTCAAGATCCAGGGCTTCGTGGCGCTGCTGGACTCGGTGTTCATCGGCCGCCTCGACGACGACGCCGCGCAGGCCGACGCGCTGCGGCTGCTCAAGGTCCCGGTCGGCTCGGGCTACGAGCAGGTCGTGGCCAGCCTCGGTCGCAGGCCGGGCGCGCACCGCGGGATGACCGAGCGCGACACCTCGCCCCGGCAGTTCATCTTCGGCGACGGCGCGGGCGGGGTGGAGCGCATCCGGGTCGACCTGTCCGGCGAACACCTCAACCACCTGCGCACGGTCATGGACACCACCCCGGACGCGCAGCGCGAGTCCACCCGCCAGGTGGTCGAGCCGCCGCAGCTGCCCGCGCCGACCCCGCCGAGCGAGTACGAGTTCGAGCCGCTGGACGGGACCGCGACCGACGAGGAGTTCGAGCGGGCCGCCGAGTTCGAGCTCGGGCTCACCGAGGAGGACTTCGTCGGGGAGCCGGTGCCCGGCGGCGGGGACGAGCCAGGGGGCGGTAAGAAGCGCGGTCGTGAGGACGCGGCATGAGTACCGGTGCGGACGCTGTCCGCGGCGGTGTCCGGTTGGCTAAGTTGATCAAGCTAGAGGTCGGTTACCCGAGCCCGGCGAGGTTGGTGGACGTCACATGATCACGCTCCTGGTGGTGGCCGCCGCCACGCTGCTGCTCGCGGCGCGGCGGCGGAGGAGACAACGCGGCGCGGCGATGTCGCGGCGGTCTTGGTCGATGGTCGCCGTGATCGGCGTCGTCGCCCTGCAGGCCGTCATCGGCAGCCCGGCGCTGGCGCAGGCCAACGACTCCTGCGTGCCGAACCCGGAGCGCCCCGGCGCTGGGATGGTCGGCGCGATCGACCCACCCCAGGGCAACGGCGAGGCCGACAGCCCGTACCTGATCTACGGCTACGCGGGCCTGGTCTGGCACGTCTACGACGAGTCCTGCGGTGGCCTCGTGCCCGCGGGGGTGTCCGACCCCGGTGCCACGATCGACAACTGGGCGGGCAACGAGCTGTTCAACATGGCGAAGAACATCGTCGGCGCCACGAACTCGTTGCACTACACGCTGATGACCGGTGGCGTCATGGGCGGGCTCAACGAGCAGATCGGCAAGGCCGCCGACTCGGTCTTCGACAACATCTACACCCAGCTGTTCAGCGTCTTCATGCTGCTGCTGGCCATCCTGCTGTTCCGCCAGATCTGGAAGGGCGACCTGGCCACGGTCAGCAAACGCACGCTGTTCGCGTTGGCAGGCATGTGGTTGGCCGCGTCATCGGCGGTCCTGGTGGCCAACTACGACCGCGTCGACGACCTGATCGTGCGCACCACCACCGGCATCCAGGGCGGCTTCGTCGACCCGGAGGAGGACCGGGTGGTCCGGCACATCCTGCCGACCGACCTGCACAACAAGGTCATCTACGAGAACTGGCTGCGCGGCGAGTTCGGCAGCCCCGACTCCCCGCAGGCCCGCGACTTCGGCCGCAAGCTGCTCGACGCGCAGTCCTGGACCCGCGACGACCTGGTGACCGGCCGCGACGCCGACAACGCCGCCGAGCAGGCCAAGAAGAACGAGTACAAGACCATCGCCACCCAGCTCGGCCCGGCGACCGGCTACTTCAAGGGCACCGACGGCTCGCGCACCGGCGCCGGCGTGCTCGCCCTGTTCCAGTCCATTGTGTACTCGCTGTTCCAGCTCTTCGCCAAGCTCGCCGTGCTGCTGGCGCAACTGCTGCTGCGCATCCTCGCGCTGACCGCCCCGGTCATCGGCCTGGTCGCGCTGATCCACCACGACATCCTGCGCAAGGTCGGCCGCGCGGTCGGCGCCGTGGTGCTCAACGTGCTGGTGCTGGCGATCCTGGCGGGCATCCACTTCAAGTTCCTCGAGCTGATCTTCTCCCCGGAGGCCAAGCTCTCGCTGCTGACCCAGATGCTGCTCGCGGCCATCGTGACCCTGGTGTTCTTCCTCGTCGGCCGCCCCGCGCGGCGGATGTGGCAGATGCTGGAGCTCTCGGTCGGCGCGGCCGGCGCGTCGATGCCGGGGGCGGGCGCCGGGATCTTCTCCCGGTTCCGCCGCAACAAGCACCAGGGGCCGACCCCGCAGGACGACTTCTGGGAGCAGGTCCGCGAGGGCGGGGCCGAGGAGACCGCGGAGGCGGGCGCGCTGGCCCGCACCATCGGCCGCAGGCCCCGGCCCGAGGCCAGCAACCCGGTCACCGTGCACGCCGAGCGGATGGACCTGCGCCGCGCGCAGGCCACCATCGCGCGGTCACGGCCGAGCCTGGAGTCCGGGAGCTCCAACACCGAGGTCCAGGGCGAACTCGTGCTCAACGGCGCCGCCGGGGCGACCAGGCTGACCATCGGCTCCGGCCGCGCCAGCCGCACCGTCGACACCGCGCCGGTCGCCGACCGGGGTTGGGACCGCGGCGAGGACGCCGTGGTGATCCCGTCCATGGTGTCGAGCAGGCGCGGCGAGTACGAGGCGCCGGTCGAGGCCCAGCCGAACCCGACCCCCCGGGTCGCCGACGTCGAGATGGTCGCGGGCAGGCCCGTGCACGTGGTCTACCGGCCCTCGCGCGGTCTCGAGGTCGCCGACAACACCCCGCCGCGCCGGATGCCGCTCAACGACGGCCCGCGCGAGACCGACGCCGTGGTGAGGTGACGCCGTGCCGATCCGCACCAACCGGGGCCGTGCCGCGGTGTACCGCAAGCTGTGGGGCTGGCCGCTGCGCTCGCCCCGGCACTTAGGCGTCGCGGTGTTCATCGCCGCGCTCGTGCTCACCGCCGCCGGGATCGTGGTCCCGAAGGTGATCGGCACCAAGGCCACCAACCAGGTCTCGGCTGGCGCGTCGTCATCGGCGCCGACCACCACCCGACCCGGCCAGGTCCCCGACCAGGGCGTCACCAGCAGGCCCAGCACCAGCCCGCTGCCGACCAGGATCACCTCCGCGCCCAGCCCCACCACCCGCGAGACCGTGTCGCCGCAGGCGCTGGAGGCGGTCACCAAGTGGGCCGAGCTCTGGGTCGACCACCCGGCGGGCATCACCGGCAAGGACTGGCTCGAGCGGCTGCGCCCGTACACCACCGAGGAGTACCTGGGCGTCATGGGCACCGTCGACCCGGCCAACATCAAGGCCACCAAGGTCACCGGCCCGGTCCGCGCGGAGACCTCCTACGCCAAGTCCGTCGAGGCCGAGGTGCCCACCAACGACCGGCCGCTGCACGTGACGGTCATCGACACCGGCCAGGGCTGGAAGGTCGCCGACTACCAAGAGGGGTCCGGGTGAAGACCGCGTTGATCGTCGGGACGGTGGTGGTCGCGGTCGTCACCACCGTGATCAGCACCGGCGCGGTCAGCCAGGTCGTGCAGCAGGAGCAGGCCCAGGAGGCCAGGGCGGCCGGGCTCGGCACCTGCAACGCCGCGCTCGGCCCGTCCAGCACCGGCCCGGCTGGCTCGGGCGCCGCCGACGCGGCCAACCTCACCGACGACCAGCGCGGCATCGTCGCCATGATCATCACCATCGGCAAGCAGCGCGAACTGGGGTCCCGGGCCTGGCAGATCGCCATCCAGGCGGGCATGACCGAGTCCGGCCTGCGCAGCCTCAACTTCGGCGACCGCGACTCCCTCGGCATCTTCCAGATGCGGCCCTCCATGGGCTGGGGCACCCCGGAGCAGGTCACCAACCCGACCTACGCCATCAACAAGTTCTACGACGTGCTGCTCAACGTGCCCAACTGGGACAGCCAGCGCCCGGGGGAGTCCGCCCAGGACGTGGAGCGCTCCGCCTTCCCCGACCGCTACCACCGGTGGGAGTCGATGGCCGCCCACCTCATCGGCGAACTCGCCCACATCGAGAACTTCACCGGCTGCGGCACCGGCTTCGGCAACCTGCTGCCCGCCCCCACCGTCGCCGCGGGCACCGCGATCCAGTTCGCCCTCGGCCAGCAGGGCAAGCCCTACCAGTGGGGCGCGGCGACCAACCAGCAGAACTCCTACGACTGCTCCAGCCTGATGGTCCAGTCCTACCGCTCGGGCGGCATCAGCCTGCCGCGCACCTCGCGCGAGCAGTACTGGGCGGGCGCGCTGCTGCCGGTCGAACAGGCCCAGCCGGGCGACCTGCTGTTCTGGGCCTACGACGAGTCCAACCCCAGGACCATCCACCACGTGGCGATGTACCTGGGCGATGGCAAGATCGTGGAGGCCCAGCAGAACGGGGTGCCGGTGCACATCCGGCCGCTGTCGTGGACCGAGGGCGAACTGATGAACCAGGCCGTGCGGCCGGGGGTCTGAGGAAGGGCACCACCGTGAACATGTACCCACCCGGGCCGGGCCCCCGACACCCCGGCTCGGCCCCCATCGCCCGCCCGACCGGCCCGGTGGCCTCCGGCGCGCCGGTGCGCGACTTCCTCAACACCGCCCCGCGTCCCGGCGTCAGCGAGGGCTACGTGGTGCTGCCGCGCTCGCTCGCCGAGGCGATGCCGCTGCCGTGGCAGCAGCACATGGCGCACCTGCTGCACGAGTTCCACCAGGTCTACGCGCACCTGGACTGGCCCGAGTACCGCGTCGTCCCGTCCCGCCGCGAGCGCCTGGTCGACCTGGACGAGGACCAGCTCGCGGAGGTCGGCTGCATGGTGGAGATCGACACCGACGGCGAGCTGGTCTACCGCGAGCGCAACGGCCGCCGCATCGAGCACCCGGAGCGCCAAGAGGTCCTGGTCTCTTGCCTGGACCCCATCCCCAGCCAGCACCACAACGCCAACCAGGACACCCCGCCGCGCGGGTTCCCGGTGCAGCAGGCCCCCAACTGGGGTTAGCTGATCGTCATGGCAGACGACCCCAACCCCGACCCCGGCTGGTACTACAACACCAAGACCAACCAGGTGGAGCACGGCACCCGGTCCCGCTCGGTCGACCTCCTCGGCCCGTACCCGGACCGCGCCACCGCCGAGCGGGCGCTCGACATCGCCCGCGAACGCACCAAGGCCGCGGACAAGGCCGACCAGAACTGGGACCGCGACGAGGACTGACCCGGGTGGCGGCCCGGCCCATCACGCCGGGTCGCCGCTCCCGGGCTCGTCGTTGTGGTGGTGCTCCTTGTCGAGCTTGCGCAGGGCCTCGATGACCTCGGGCAGCTTGGCCGCCAGTTCCGCGTCGACCGCTAGCGCCTCCCGCGCGCTGGACTCCAGTCGCGGCTCGCCGTACTCGCGGTCGTAGAGCACGTCGATCCGCCGCTCCGTCGACGGGTGCGTGGAGTCGACCGCGTGCTCGTCCTGGATATCGATGTCGGAGAGGTCCTCGATCCCGGCCAGGCAGGTCCGCTGCGCCGCCCACACGTCCGCGTCGCCCCTGCGCATCGCCGCGACCAACTCACGCGTCGCCTCGGTCTCCAGGGTCAGCTTGGCCAGCATCGACACCGTCGCCGGTCGGCCCGCCACCCCGGTCGCGAGGTGGTCGGCGTAGAACTCGGCCCGCCGCGACGACTCCCGCAGCAACCGCTCCTGCCCTGCGGCCAGCCACCGCAGCGGGAACGTCAGCAGGTACCCGACGGGCGCGCAGATCACCGCCAACAGCTCCACGAACTCCGAGCTGTCGACCGTGACCGGGACCTCGAGCGCCTCGAACCCGTTGGTGAGCCCGTCCAGCGACGGCCCGATCAGGGCGGAGCGCGCGCTGTCGCCGTTCACCCCGTGCGCGAGTTCGTGCGCCAGCAGGGCGACCCGCTCCTGCGGTGCCAACAGGTTCCACAGCGGGTAGCCCAACGTGATCACCGGGCGCCTGCGGTACCAGACCATCCGGTACCCCGCGTTGAAGTCCTCGGACACCTCGATCCGCCAGACCCGCCGCGCACCCAGCTCGTCGGCGATCCGGTCCACCAACGCGTACAGGTCCGGCGCGGACTCCCGTTCGACCACGTTGTGCCCGAAGTCCAGCAACCCGAACCGCGGCCCGGTGGTGAGCGTGAGCAGGACCATGAGCGCCGCGAACCCGTAGAGGAAGTACCCGGAGATGCCGTCCTCGCGGCTCGCCCACACGAACAACCACCAGCAGAACACCAGCATCGCGGCGGTCACCAGGTAGGACACCACGGCGAGCACCGCGGCCGACCTGGTGGCGCGGTCCGCACCGGGAGGGCTGGTGAGGTCCTCTTCGGATGATCTTGCGTCCACCCCGCCATGATGCCCGCGCCCCGCTCGGGGGCCGTGTGAGGTCTGTCCCACGGCCTCGCCCGGTGGCGGCGCTGGTGCGACGCTGGGTGGGTAAGCCATCCGCGAACACCCGGGGACCCGCGCTGACGTGGGCCTCGAGGGAAGGACGGTCGAGCAGACATGGCTACCGACAACCCCGAAGTCGCCGCCCCGTACGGCACCGGGAGCAGCGCCGCCAAGCCCGCGAAGCGGGTCCGGGTGCACCACCTGCAGGAGCTCAAGGACCGCGGCGAGCCGTGGCCGATGCTCACCGCGTACGACATGTACACCGCC
Organism: Actinokineospora globicatena; assembly: GCF_024171945.1. Classification (GTDB taxonomy): domain Bacteria; phylum Actinomycetota; class Actinomycetes; order Mycobacteriales; family Pseudonocardiaceae; genus Actinokineospora; species Actinokineospora globicatena. The sequence goes on along the minus strand of NZ_JAMTCR010000002.1, from coordinate 25,318 downwards.
GAGCTCTTCGACGAGGCCGGGATCCCGGTCCTCCTCGTGGGTGATTCCGCGGCCAACAACGTGTTCGGGTACGACACCTCGCTGCCGGTCACCGTCGACGAGCTGATCCCGCTGGTCCGGGCGGTCGCCGGGGCCACGTCGCGGGCGCTGGTCGTCGCCGACCTGCCGTTCGGGTCCTACCAGGTGTCGGTGGAGCAGGCGGTGACCACGGCCGTCCGGTTCATGAAGGAGGGCCGGGCGCACGCGGTGAAGCTGGAGGGCGGGCAGGCCTTCGCGCCGCACGTGCGGGCCATCACCAACGCGGGCATCCCGGTCATGGGGCACGTCGGGTTCACCCCGCAGAGTGAACACAACCTGGGCGGCTACCGGGTCCAGGGCCGCGGCGAGACCGGGGACGCGGTGGTCGCCGACGCCAGGGCGATCGAGTCGGCCGGGGCGTTCGCGGTGGTCATGGAGATGGTCCCCGCCGAGGTCGCCAAGCGGGTCACGCACGAGCTGCGGGTGCCGACCGTCGGCATCGGCGCCGGGCCGGACTGTGACGCGCAGGTGCTGGTGTGGCAGGACATGGCCGGTCTGCGCCGGGCCAAGGCGCCGCGGTTCGTGAAGCGGTACGCGAACGTGGCCGACACGCTCCTGACCGCCGCTAAGGCGTTCGCCGACGACGTGCGGGGCGGCGAGTTCCCGGCCCCGGAGCACGCGTTCCACTGAGGCCGGACGACCCCGCCCCGGCTCGGGGTGGGGTCAGCCCGTCCCGCTCCCGGTGGGACGGAACAGCCGATCGCGCCGTGGTTCCCGACGCGGGGCGTAGGGCAGCATGGAGGCCATGCTGTCCCTGTACCCGCCGGTGGAGCCGCACGACCGGGGCATGCTCGACGTCGGCGACGGGCAGCGGGTGTACTGGGAGGTCAGCGGCAACCCGCGCGGCAAGCCGGTGGTCGTCCTGCACGGCGGCCCCGGCGCGGGCACGCACCCGGTGCAGCGCAGGCACTTCGACCCGACCGCGTACCGGGTCGTGCTCGTCGACCAGCGCGGCGCGGGCCGCAGCTGGCCGCACGTCGGCTCCGCTGGCGCGGACCTGACGGCCAACACGACCTGGCACCTGGTCGCCGACCTGGAACGGCTGCGCGAGCACCTGCGGATCGACCGGTGGCAGGTCTTCGGCGGCTCCTGGGGCGCGACGCTGGCGCTCGCGTACTCCCAGCGCCACCCCGACCGGGTCACCGAGATCATCCTGCGCGGTGTCTTCCTGCTGCGGCGCGCGGAACTCGACTGGCTCTACCGCGGCGGGGCGGGCGCGATCTTCCCCGAGGCCTGGGCGGACTTCCTACGCCTGGTGCCAGAAGGCCACGATCCGCTCGCCGTCTACCAAGCCTTAGTGACCAGCCCGGATCCCGCTGTCCAGGCTGAAGCGGCCACGGCGTGGAGCAACTGGGAGGGCGCAACGGTGTCTCTTGTGCCCAACCCGGCTCTTGTCGCGCAGTACGCGGACCCGTCGTTCGCCGTGCCGTTCGCGCGCGTCGCACTGCACTACTTCGCCAACGGCGGCTGGCTTACCGAGGACCAGTTGCTACTCAACGCGCACCTGCTGGCGGGCATCCCCGGCCGGATCATCCAGGGCCGCTACGACGCCGTGTGCCCGCCCGCGTCCGCCTGGCTCCTGGCCCGGGCGTGGTCGACGGCGCGGTTGACGATCTTGCCGCAGGCCGGTCACTCGACGGCCGATCCCGGGGTGCTCGACGCCCTGCGCGCCGCGACCGACGAGTTCCGCTGATTCCCAGGTCAGCACGCCCTGACCTATGGTGTTCCTCACCCGGGACCCGTATTTTCGCCTCTGAGGCGAAAACATGGTGGAGGATGAGGACATGCCGCAGCTACGGATCGCACTGGCCCAGGTCAACCCCACCGTGGGGGATCTCGGCGGCAACGCCGCCACCGTCGTGGCCTGGGCGCGCCGGGCCGCGGAGGCCGGGGCGCACCTGGTCGTCTTCCCGGAGATGGTGCTGACCGGGTACCCCGTGGAGGACCTGGCACTGCGCCAGTCGTTCGCCGCCGCCGCGAAGGGCGCGCTGACCCGGCTCGCCGCCGACCTCGCCGACGCGGGCTGCGGCGACCTGCCCGCCTACGTCGGCTACCTGGAGCAGGACGTCGAGGGACCCCGCAACGGCGCCGCCGTGCTGCACGGCGGCGAGGTCGTCGCGCGGCAGTTCAAGCACCACCTGCCCAACTACGGGGTGTTCGACGAGCGCCGCTACTTCAAGCCCGGCCACCACCTCGACATCGTGCGGATCCGCGGCCTCGAGGTCGGCATGGTCATCTGCGAGGACATCTGGCAGGAGGGCGGCCCCATCGCCGCGCTCGGCCGGGCCGGGGTCGACCTGGTCGTCGCCCCGAACGCCTCGCCGTACGAGCGCCACAAGGACGACGCGCGGCTGCCGCTGGTGGCCCGGCGCGCCGGTGAGGCGGGGGCGCCGCTGGTGTACGTCAACCAGGTCGGCGGCCAGGACGACCTGGTCTTCGACGGCGACTCGATGGTCGTCGGCGCCGACGGGTCGCTGCTGGCCAGGGCACCGCAGTTCGTCGAGCACCTGATGGTCGTCGACCTCGACCTCCCGGGCGGGGCCACGAAGACCGACGCCCAGGCCGACGACGAGTTCGCGATCCGCCGCACCACCATCTCCGACCAGCCCGTGCCCGCCTACGAGCCCGCGCACGTGCCGCCGATCGCCGAGGCGTTGCCCGAAGAGGCCGAGGTGTGGGCCGCGCTCGTGACCGGCCTACGCGACTACGTCACCAAGAACGGCTTCCGCTCGGTAGTCCTAGGGCTCTCGGGCGGCATTGACTCGGCCGTTGTCGCTGCCCTCGCCGTTGACGCCCTTGGCGCTGACGCGGTGCACGGCGTCTCTATGCCGTCGGGCTACTCATCGGAGCACTCGAAGTCGGACGCGAAGGAACTCGCCGACCGCACCGGGGTGCACTACAGCGTCCAGCCGATCGCGCGGATGGTCGACGTGTTCGTCGGCGACCTGGGCCTGACCGGGCTCGCCGAGGAGAACGTCCAGGCCCGCTGCCGCGGCGTCACGCTGATGGGGCTGTCCAACCAGCACGGCCACCTGGTCCTGGCCACCGGCAACAAGACCGAGCTCGCGGTCGGCTACTCGACCATCTACGGCGACGCGGTCGGCGGGTTCGCCCCGATCAAGGACGTGCCCAAGACCCTGGTCTGGGAGCTGGCCCGCTGGCGCAACGCCGAGGCCGACAAGCGCGGCGAGGTGCCGCCGATCCCGGAGGACTCGATCAGCAAGCCGCCGTCGGCCGAGCTGCGCCCCGGCCAGCTCGACAGCGACTCGCTGCCCGACTACGCGCTGCTCGACGCCGTGCTCGACGACTACGTCGAGGGCGACCGGGGCTACGCCGACCTGCTCGCCGCCGGGTTCGCCGCCGAGGTGGTGGACCGGGTGCTGCGGATGGTCGACCTCGCCGAGTACAAGCGGCGCCAGTACCCGCCGGGCACCAAGATCAGCTTCCGGGCGTTCGGCCGGGACCGCAGGTTGCCGATCACCAACGCGTGGCGCGAGGGCAGCCGCTGACCGGCTCCGTCTCACCATCCCCCGCCCGTCACGTTCACCGGTTAGGGTTCCCCCGTGGATTCCTCGGCGAACGCGACGGGCGGGGACTTCGCGCGGGTCCGCGCCGACTTCGACCTCCCGGACCAGTTCCCCCCGGCAGCGCTAACCGAGGCCGAGAAAGCCGTGTCAGACGGCCCGCGGGGCTCGCGCGTGGACGCGACGGACATCCCGTTCGTCACCATCGACCCGCCCGGCGCCAAGGACCTCGACCAAGCCCTGTGCCTGAGTCGACTCGAAGGCGGCTACCGGCTGCACTACGCGATCGCAGACCTCGGTGCGTTCTTAGTCCCAGACGGCGCTCTAGACACCGTCGCCCGTGAGCGCGGTCAGACCATGTACCTGCCGGACGGCAACGTCCCGTTGCACCCAACGGTGCTGTCCGAAGGCGCGGCGAGCCTGCTGCCCGACGAACGCCGCGCCGCCGCGTTGTGGACGATCGACCTCGACACCGAAGGGCAGCCGGTTAGCGCTGACGTCAAGCGCGCGTGGATCCGGTCGGTGGCCCAGTTCGACTACGCGACCGTCCAAGCCGACATCGACGCGGGCCGCGAGCACCCGTCGGTGACGCTCCTGCCGGAGGTCGGTTCGCTGCGCCGCTCGCTGGCCATCAAGCGGGGCGCGGTCGAGCTGCAACTGCCCGAGCAGGACGTCGACAAGGACGGCGACACCTGGGGTCTGGTGCTGCGCACGCGGACCGCCGTCGACGCCTGGAACGCGGAGCTGTCGCTGCTCACCGGCATGTGCGCGGCCCAGATCATGCTGCGCGCCAAGGTCGGTGTGCTGCGGACCCTGCCGCCCGCCGACGACAACGCCGTCGAGTGGCTGCACCGCTCGGCGGCCGCGCTGGGCATCGAGTGGCCGCCCAGCACCAGCACCGCCGAGCTGCTCGCGGGCCTGGACCCCGCCGACCCGGCCGCGCTCGCGCTGTTCATGGACGCCACCCGGCTGCTGCGCGGCGCCGGGTACACCGTGTTCGACGGCGACCTGCCCGAGCTGGTCACGCACGCCGGGATCGCCGCCGCGTACGCCCACGTCACCGCCCCGCTGCGGCGCCTGGTCGACCGGTTCGGCACGGAGATCTGCCTCGCGGTCTGCGCGGGCGAGCCGGTCGCGGACTGGGTGCGCGCCGCCCTGCCCGCGCTGCCGGGCCTGATGGAGAGTTCCGACACGCTCGCCGCCAAGGTCGACCGCGCCAGCCTGGACCAGGTGGAGGCCTGGGTGCTCGCCGACCAGGTCGGCGCCGAGTTCGACGCGGTCGTGCTGCGCGCGGAGGCCACCGTCGCGGAGATCTTCATCCCCACCCCGCCGGTGCTCGCCAAGGCCGCGGGGGAGGGGCTGCGCGAGGGCGAGTCGGTGCGGGTCCGGCTGACCGCCGTCGACCCGGTCCGCCGCCGGGTCGCGTTCGAGCGCGCCTGACTCGCTACCGTTCGTGGGGAGTGTCTTCACGGGAAGGGGCGGGACGTGGCGGAGTTGGGTCAGCTCAAGGTCGGGGTGCTCGGCGGGACCGGTCCGCAGGGCCGCGGCCTCGCGCTGCGCTGGGCGAAGGCCGGTATCCCGGTGGTGCTGGGCTCGCGCGCGGCCGACCGCGCCGAGGCAGCCGCGGCTGAGCTGCGGGAGGCGGCCGGGGTCGAGCACGTGACCGGCCTGGACAACGCGGGCTGCGCGGCGGAGTCGGACCTCGTGCTGGTCGCCGTGCCGTGGGAAGGGCACCAGGAGCTGCTGGTCAGCCTGCGGTCCCAGCTCGCTGGCAAGATCGTCGTCGACTGCGTGAACCCGCTCGGCTTCGACAAGCAGGGCCCGTTCGCGCTGCCGGTCGCCGAGGGCAGCGCCGCGCAGCAGGCCGAGCAGACCCTGCCGGACTCGCGGGTCACGGCCGCGTTCCACCACGTGTCCGCGGTGCTGCTCGGCGACCTGTCGGTGGCCGAGGTCGACATCGACGTGCTGGTCCTCGGCGACGACCGCGAGGCCACCGACACCGTCCGCGCCCTCGCCGACGCCATCCCCGGCATGCGCGGCGTCTACGGCGGCCGACTGCGCAACGCCCACCAGGTGGAGGCGTTCACGGCCAACCTGATCGCCATCAACCGCCGGTACAAGTCGCACGCGGGCCTGCGGATCACCGATGTCTGACGCGCTCGACGACCACGGCACGCTCTTGGGACCCGTCGGCTCGTTCCGCCGCGTCATCAGCCTGGTCCCGTCCCTGACCGAGGCCGTCGCGGTGTCCGCCCCGGGCTTGCTGGTCGGCGCCACCGACTACTGCACCCACCCGGCGGACCTGGACGTCCCCCGGGTCGGCGGCTCGAAGTACCCGGACCTGGCCGCCGTGCGGGACCTGGCGCCGGACTTGGTGATCACCAACACCGAGGAGAACCGCCTCGAGGACGTGACGGCTCTCCGGTCAGCGGGCGTCCCGGTGTGGGTGACCGACGCCCCCACCACCGTCCCCGCGGGCTTGGCCTCCACCCGCCTCCTCCTGGCAGGCCTAGGCGCGACCCCCGACTGGCTAGACGAAGCCGACGCCCTCTGGTCCCACACCGAAGCACCCTGGGCCACCGCCATCATCCCCGTCTGGCGCAAACCCTGGATAGTCCTAGGCAACTCCACCTTCGCCGGCGACATCCTCTTACGGCTAGGGGTAATCAACGCCTACGCCACCCACGCCGACCGCTACCCGCGCCTGTCCATAGAGGACCTCAACGCCACCTCAGCCACCCTCGTAATCCTCCCCGACGAACCCTACGAGTTCACCCCAACCGACGGCCCCAACTTCTTCCCCACCAAACACCCCATCCTCACCCCCGGCCGCCACCTGACCTGGTACGGCCCCTCCCTCGTCACCGCCAAACAATCCCTAACCCAAGCCCTATCCCCCGCCCGCTAACCCATTTCTTTCCAGCCACCCCTCCGCCCGCGCCGCCCCCGCACTCCGGCGCCCTGCCTGCCGCATAGGCCCGCCCGCCGCGCAGACCCGCCCGCGCGCCTGCCCAGGCCCCGCGCCCACTTCGCACCCAGCCATTCCGCGCATCCGCCCGATGCCGTCTCCAGGTGCCGCAGTCACCCCCAGACGCCCATTTCCACACCAGCGCCCAGACACTCCACGTTCCCCCCCGGCGCCCAGACACCTCTTGCCCCGCCCCGGCGCCCAGACACCACCGTTCGCCCCGGCGCCCCAGTCCGCCCAGAAATCGAACTTCCACCCCAGTCCGCCCTGGATGCGCCCTTCGCCCTCCAGCGCCCCGGTTTGCGGCCTCCAGACGCGCCCTCCAGCGTCACGGCTCACGCGCCCTCCGGCATCGCGACTTGCGAGCCTCCAGACCCGCCGTCCGGCGTCAGGGCCTGCGGCCTCCAGACCACGCCCACCCCGCCGCTGACGCCCGCCCGTAACACCTTCGGGCGAACCCCCTTGACGCCCCCGGGGGCCACCCCCAAGCCTGGCCCGGCCCCCACCCTCTCCGGGGGGCGTCCCTGGGCCAGTCTATCGGCACCCCCCGACAGTGGATCTTGAGCAAGCCCCCGCAGAGATCCACATGTGGATAACTTCTGTCACCCATCAGAGTGGATTCAGTCACCCCATCGGCAAGGAATTCGCTGGTCAGGCGCCTGGGACCGTCAGAACCACCCCGGCTCGCCAGCAAGTCGTCCCGCGAGTGATCGACATTGAGACCAGAACGGCATCAACCGTCCACAGTGGATAAATCCAGGTGGTGCGCCCACCACACCCGAGCGCACCACCCAAGGCCGCTAAGCCTTCCCGGCCTTGATCTTCTTCAGCGACGCCCGCACCCGCTGCAGCGCCTGTTCCGCGTCCGAGTCGAACGGGTTGTCGTGCACCATGTACGTCCACGTCGACGAAGGCCTGCGCAGCCCCGCCGCGTCCAGGTCCACCCCGTCCGCGGTGATCGAGGCCGTTTCGAACGTCTCCGCCGCCAGGTCGCCGACCTCCTTGAGCAGTCCCCGGAACTCGCCGATCGCGGCTCGGTGGAACTCGTCGATCGGGGTTTCCCTGGCGAGGGCGCGCAGGTGGATGGTCTCCCGCACGTCCGACAGGTATGCCAGGTGTTGCGACCAGCGGCTGTCCAGGTGGAACAGCAGCACGTGCCGCGCCGCCCGCTCCAGGACCTCCGGGGGCAGGTCCAGCTCCTCCCACCGCTCCGGCAGCCGCTCCTTGAGCTGCTTGGCGGCGAGGTCGGTGTTCAGCACGTCGTCGCGGTAGGCCAGGACGATGCCGCGCTGGTGTTCGATCAGCCGCGTGTAGCGCCACGTGTTGCGGTGGATGTCGATGTTGACGCCCTCGGCGACGCGTTGCGCGTGTTCGATGTACCGGCGCGCGGTCGGGTCGTCGGTGTGCCGCCCGTCGTCGTCCGCGTCCGAGCCCGCCGCCGCGTCCGGGGCGTACTGGTTGACCAGGTCGTCGGTCAGGCTCGCGAACACCACGGACCCGCCCGGGTCGCCCTGGCGCCCGGACCGGCCGCGCAGCTGGTTGTCCAACCGGCTCGACGGGTAGTGCCCGCAGCCGATCACGTACAGCCCGCCCAGGTCGGCGACCTTGTCGTGGTCGTCGCTGTCGCCCTCCGCGCCGCCGAGCCGGATGTCGGTGCCGCGGCCCGCCATCTGCGTCGACACCGTCACCGCCGCGAACGCGCCCGCCTCGGCCACGATCGCTGCTTCCTCGGCGTCGTTCTTCGCGTTGAGCACCACGCTCGACACGCCCGCCTCGGTCAGCTTCTCGGCGATCCGCTCGGACTCGGCGACGTCCATGGTGCCGACCAGGATCGGCCGCCCGCCCTTGTGCTGCTCGACGATCTCCTTGACCAGCGCGGACTCCTTGGCCTCCACCGTCTCGTAGACCCGGTCCGGCTCGTCCTCGCGCACGCACGGCTTGTTCGGCGGGATCACCGAGACCTTCAGCTCGTAGAACTCGCGCAGCTGCTCGGCGACGGCCTGCGCGGTGCCGGTCATCCCGCACACCCGCTGGTACCGGCCGACCAGGCCCTGCACCGAGATCGAGTCGAGCACCTCGCCGCTCTCGGTCGGCTTGAGCCGCTCCTTGGCCTCCACCGCCGCCTGCAACCCGTCCGGCCAGCGCTGCAGCAGCGCGATCCGGCCGCGGGAGGTGTTGATCAGGTGGACCTTGCCGTCGCGGACGATGTAGTCGACGTCGCGCTGCAGCAGCGCGTGCGCGTGCAGCGCCGCGTTGACCGCCGCGAGCCGGTCGGAGTGGTCGCCGGAGTACAGGTCGATGTCGCCGAGTGCCTTCTCCACGACCTTCGCGCCGCGGGTGGTCAACCAGGCGTTGCGGTTGTCCTCGTCGCGCTCGTAGTGCTGACCGGGCCGCAGCGCCCGCACGACCTGCGCCACCTCCGGGTCGCCCTGGCTGTCGTCGGTCGAGCCCGCCATCACCAGCGGCACCCGCGCCTCGTCGACCAGCACCGAGTCGGCCTCGTCGATCAGCGCCACGTCCGGGGCCCGCTGCACCAGCTCGTCCGGGTCGACGCACAGCCGGTCGCGCAGCACGTCGAAGCCGATCTCGCTGACCGCGCCGTAGGTCACGTCGGCCGCGTACGCCGCGCGCCGGTGCTCGGCGTCCGCCTCCTGGTCGACCCAGCCGACGGAGACGCCGAGCAGCTCGTACACCGGGCGCATCCACTCCGCGTCCCGGCGGGCCAGGTAGTCGTTGACCGACATGACGTGCACCGACCGGCCCTGCAGCGCGTACCCGGCCGCGGCGAGCGCGCCCGCGAGGGTCTTGCCCTCACCGGTGCCCATCTCCACGACCCGCCCGTGCAGCAGTTCCATCGCGCCGACCAGCTGCATGTCGTAGGGCCGCTGGTCCAGCGCGCGCCGCGCCGCCTCCCGGCCGAGCGCGCACAGCTCGACCATCGCCTGGCTGTCCAGGTCCTTGGCGCTGCCCGTGACCTTCTCGCGCAGCGCGGCGGCCGCCTCGGTCAGCTCGGCGTCGTCCAGCTTGGCTACCCGCTCCTCACGCCATTCGATCGAGGTCAGGACCTCGGCGTACCTCTTGAGGTCGACGGTCGACGGGCGCTCCAACAGGCGTTGGAACCCGCTCTTGACCCGTGTCAGAAACGCAGCCACGTCTCCGGCCACCTCTTCCCTCGTCCACCACGTGACGCAATTCTCGCCCTGCCACCTAACGGTGCAGCACGGCAGGTGAGTTCCGCATCCGGGTGGCAGGATCACACCGGTGCGGAGGTCGGTCGCGAGGGCTCTGGTTGCCGCGCTCGCCCTCACCGCGAGCGCGCTCGCGGCCTGTTCGAGCGACGAACCCCCCGCGCCGGTGACCGAACAGCGCGGACCTCGCGGTGCCGTGCCCGCCGGGCTGGAACGGTACTACGGCCAGGCACTGACCTGGGAAGACTGCGCCCCCTACGCCCGAACGGATGGTGATCGCCAGCCGTTGCGCGCCCCTGGCCTGCGGTGCGCCCGGCTGACCGTCCCGCTCGACTACACCGCGCCCGGCGGCGACACGATCACCCTGGCGCTGTCGCGAAAACCGGCAACTGATGATGGCGCGAGGATCGGGTCACTCATCATCAACCCCGGCGGGCCCGGCGTGTCCGGCTTGTCCACGGCGGCCCGTTTGTCCGGTGTGGCCGGGGTGAACCAGCGCTTCGACTTCGTCGGGTTCGACCCGCGCGGCACCGGGGCGAGCGAGCCCGTGGTCCGCTGCCTGACCGACGCCGAGCGCGACGTCGAACGCGCCGAGGACGACGAGCTCGACACCTCGCCGCAGGGGGTCGCCAAGGTCGAGGCCGACCAGCGCGCCTACGCCACCAAGTGCGCCGAACGCACCGGCAAGGGCGCGGCGATGCTGGCCAACATCGGCACCCGCGACGTCGCCAGGGACCTCGACGTGCTGCGCTCCGCGCTCGGCGACGAGAAGCTGACCTACCTGGGGTACTCCTACGGCACCCGGATCGGCAGCACCTACGCCGAGGCGTTCCCCGGCAACGTCCGCGCCATGGTGCTCGACGGCGCCGTGGACCCCACCCAGGACGCGGTGGCCGAGCTGGTCGCCCAGGCCACCGGCTTCCAGTCCGCGTTCACCGACTTCGTCGCCTGGTGCGTGCAGCGGCAGGACTGCGCGCTCGGCCGCGACGCCACCCGCGCGCTGCGCGCGTTCCACGCCCTGGTCCGGCCACTGGCCGAGCGCCCGATCGAGACCGGTGACGGTCGGCGGCTGTCGTACTCGGACGCCACCACCGGTGTCACCCAGGCCCTGTACTCGGAGCAGCTGTGGGAGCTGCTCAACACCGGGCTCAACGAACTCAAGCAGAACCGGTCCCACACGCTCATGGCTCTAGCTGACGCCTACCTCGAGCGGGATAAGAGCGGCCGGTACACGACCACACAGGACGCGTTCGTCGCGGTCCGCTGCGTCGATGACACCCGTGTCACCAACCGCGCGGCAGTGTTAGAGGCCCAGCGGCGCTACAAGCAAGCCGCCCCGTTTTTAGACGACGGAAAGCCGGCTTCTGAGGCTCTTGACGCTTGTGCGTTCTGGCCCGTGCCGCCTACCAGCACGCCGCACCTCCCGTCCGTAGAGGGCCTTCCGCCGGTGTTGGTCATATCCACAACAGGTGACCCGGCGACGCCCTACGAAGCGGGTGTGGCGTTGGCCGACGCGCTGGGCGGCAGGTTGTTGACCTACGAGGCCACTCAGCACACCGCGTTCCTGCAGGGTGTGCGCTGCGTGGACGACGCTGGCGCCGCCTACCTCACCGAGCTCCGGTTGCCACAAGAGGGCATTCGCTGCTCGGCCTGACAGTATGGAGACGTGCGTACATCTCGCGTGATCGTGTTGGCAGCGGCCGCACTCGTGGTGAGCGGCTGCACCACCACCATCACCGGTACCCCGATCGTCGGCGTCACCGAGCAGCTCGGTCCTAAGGGGCCCGTGCCCGCTGGGCTCGACCGCTACTACGGTCAAGCGCTGGTCTGGCGGGACTGCCGGGCCATGGCCCACGACGACGAGAGCAAGGGCGCCTTCGCCACCAAGGGCGTCGAGTGCGCGCTGCTGAGCGTCCCGTTGGACTACACGAAGCCGGACGGCCGCACCATCACGATCGGCGTCTTGCGCCAACGCGCCAGTGGGGAGAAAGTCGGTTCGCTGATGATTAACCCTGGCGGCCCTGGTGCGTCCGGTATGTCTGCCGCGGTCTACATCGCGGGTAAGGCTAAGAAGACAGCTCTTGTTCAGCGCTTCGACATCATCGGGTTCGACCCGCGCGGAGTCGGGGTCAGCGAGCCGCGGATCGAGTGCCTGGACGACGCGGAGATGGACGCCGAGCGCGTCGCCCCGTCGCTGGACACCGTCCCCGAGGTGGAGGCGGACAACAAGGAGTTCGCCGAGAAGTGCGCCCAGCGCAGCGGCGGCGCCGAGGTGCTGGCCAACGTCGGCACCCGGGACGTCGTGCGCGACATGGACGTCCTGCGCTCGGCGCTGGGCGAGGAGAAGCTCGACTACCTGGGCTACTCCTACGGCACCCGCATAGGCACCGCCTACGCCGAGGCGTTCCCCGCCAACGTCCGCTCGATGATCCTCGACGGCGCGGTCGACCCGAACCAGGACCCGGTGCAGCAGGTCATCGGCCAGGTCAAGGGCTTCGAGCAGGCACTGGACGCGTACTTCGCCCAGTGCGCCAAGTGCGAGGTCAAGACCAAGGCGCGGCTTGAGGAGCTGCTCAAGCCGCTGGAGGACGCGCCGCTGAAGGTCGACGACCGCGCGCTGTCGCTCAGCGACGCCACGACCGGCATCGCCGCCGCCCTCTACAACGACGAGTACTGGCCGATCCTGACCCAGGCGCTCAAGGAACTCACCCAGGGCAAGGGCGACACCCTCATGCTCCTCGCCGACGCCTACCTGGGCCGCGACGACGAGGGCGAGTACACGAACCTGATGGCCGCCCTGACCGCCATCCGCTGCGTCGACGAGCCCCGGATCACCGACCGCGCCCAACTCGAGTCGACCTCCCGCGAGATCGTCGAGGCCACCAAGGGCACCTTCATGGCCGACACCGAGCCACAACTCCCCGCCCTGGACACCTGCGCCTTCTGGCCGGTCCCCAACACCAGCGAGCCCCACCAACCGAAGGTCGCGGGCATCCCCACCCTCGTAGTCATCTCCACCACCGGCGACCCCGCCACCCCCTACGCCGCGGGCGTGAACCTCGCCAAGTCCCTCAACGCCCGCCTCATCACCTACAAAGCCACCCAACACACGGCTTTCCTGGACGGCTCCTCCTGCGTCGACAACGCAGGCGTCGACTACCTGGTGGAACTGAAGCTCCCCACCCAAGACCTCACCTGCTAGGCCATGCCCTGGTAGACGTGCATCACCGGTCCGGCCCGGTACCCCAGTCGCTCGTACCACCCACGCGGCCAGTCGTCGTCATCCGCGATCAAGAACCACACATCCGCCCCGGCCGCCGCCGAGCGGTGCAACGCCGCCGAGAAGAGCTGCTTGCCCAGCCCCTTCCCCCGGTGCTCCGCCCGCACGATCACGTCCTCGAACTGCGCGACCCCGTCCGCGACGTACAACTCCCCACGCGCGATGACATCACCGTTGTCGTCCCGAACACCGAGGAACGTGACGTCGGCCCCGCGCTCGTACAGTGTGATCCGCTCCGCCAACTGCCGAACCTGCTCCTCGGTGCGGCCCGGCTCTCCCAACCGCCAGTCCGCCACGAGCGACGGCACCAACTCGGCCACCGACAACGCCTCGACCCGCCCACCGCCCTCCGGCGGCAACACCCCGGAGTGCACCATCGTCAAGACCCGCTCGTGCACCCCATAACCAGCGAACTCCGCCGCCGCGGCCGCCCCTACCTCGTCCCGCTCGAACTGCACCAACCGATGCCCAAGCCCCCGGCCACCCAACACCTCGTCAGCAGCCCCCCGAACCACCCCCGCTCAACCTCCCCCGTGACCACCACCCGGTTGTGGTGCCAAGAAGCCCAAAACTCCGCCTGCACCACCGCATACCCCCACCCCCACTCCACCACTTCAGTGGCCTGCGCCCTAGCGAACCGCTCCTCGAATTCCCGGACCCGACCCCACACCCCATCACTCATCCGAGCCTCCCCCTCCGAGTTTCCAGCCCCGCACCAGGAACGCCCCACTGTCCCAACAACCCGACCGCGCCACACCCAAATAACCCACCCACCACCCCCACCCCCACCCGAACGCCTTTCCGCTCCGCCAAGCCCCCACCCACCAGCCCCACCCACCACCGACAGGCCAGGACCCCGCCCGCACTGCCCCCACTCACCCGTCAACGACATTGACCCCAACACCGCCCGCCGACCCCCTTGGCCCTAAAGCACACGCCAACAAAATTGGCCCTAGAGCACCCGCCGACAACGTTGGCCTCAAGACGCCCGCCGACGACGTTGGCCCACCACCGCTCCCTCAAGCCGCTGGTGCCAGGCCGGCTCGATGGGGTGGACTTGTTTTGTGTGGGGGAGGACCACCCGTAGCGTCGTTGCGCGGACAGGGCCATGCTTTTGGGCCCCTGCTTTGCGGTCCTGCCACGGGTGGTCTCGGGGCCCCGCGCAAAACAAGTTCGCCCCATCGAGCAAAGCTCGAAACTCGCGCCTGTTCGATGCCGCAGGCGAGGCGTCTACCGCAGCGAAGCAAAGGCCCGACACCCGGACTTCCCCCAGCTCAACGCCCCACCAACCACGGCCGCCAAGATCAACCCGCCCAAAGTCCCCCGAATATAGAGCCTACCGACGAGCACACAAGACCGGAGAGGCTGAAAGTCAGCCCTGTGGACAACTCCACCCCCTGTGGATAACCCCCCACTCACCCCTCCACAGCAACCCGTTCCCGCGACGGAACTCCCAACAACAACGCCACCCCAGCACCCACCCCGCACAGCACCGCGGTAATCAGAAAGATCTCCGTGAACTGCGTCAACAACGCCGCCTGCAAAGCGTCCAGGTACTCACGCTGTTCCCGCGCCGCCACCTCCGCCGTCTTGCCCCAAGGCAGCGGAACAGCCAACGACGCAGTCAACGTGTGGAACCGGTGCAGCCCCCAAGCTGAGAGCGCCGCCACCCCCACCAGCATGCCCGTCATCCGCGCCACGACCACACCGGCCGACGCGATGCCGTGCCGCTCCGCAGGAACCACCCGCAGCACCACCGCCGACAGTGGCGCGATCACCAGCCCCAACCCGAGCCCGGCGACCACCAGGTCAACGTCCACTCGCGACAGCCCGAACAGCGATGTCGCGGCTACGGGGTTCACCGGCCACTGCGACATGAGCAGGTACCCGACCCCCGCGATGGCCATGCCCGCAGCGGTTACGACGCGTTCGCCGAAGCGGGCCGCCAGGTAGCCTCCGGCGACGGCGCCGATCGGTAGTGCGATGAGGAAGCGCAGCAACAGCAGGACGCCGCCCTCGTCGTTCTTGCCGAGTAGCGCCTGGGCGAACAGGTCCACGTCCACAAGGGTCACCATCAACGCCGACCCGGCGAGCGCGGACACCACAAGGGCAGCCAGGAACACCCGCATGTTCACGCCAGCGGGGTCGATCAGCTTCGTGCGGGATCGGCGCTCCCACAGCAGGAACGCGGCAAGTGCCACCGCAGCACCGATCAGCGTCCCTAACCCCCACGGTGGCAGCACGGCGTTGCGCGGGTCCGGGTTGTACAGACCGACCACGGTGAGGCCAAGCGTCAACGCGAGCAGCAGCCCGCCCACCACGTCGACGCGGACCGGATCGGCTGACTTGCGGTGCGCGGGCACGGTGAACTGGATCGCCACCATCGCCAGCACGGCCAGGGGGACGTTGACCCAGAACACGCCACGCCAGCCGGAAATGCCGAACGCGTCAGCCCACAGGGGGAGACCGGCGAGTGCTACCCCGTAGAGCGGGCCGATAACGCTACCGAGTTCCTGCGCGGCGCCGACGGTGCCGAGCACGGTCGACCGGCGTCGCTCGTCCCACAGGTCGGCCGCCAGCGCCATGGTCACGGGCAGCAGCGCACCGCTCGCGATGCCCTGCACGACCCGGCCCGCGACCAGGGTCGGCAGGTCCTCGGCCAGCGCGGTCAGCACCGAGCCCGCCAGGAACCCGACCAGGCACAGCTGCAGCAGCAGCTTGCGCCCGAACCGGTCCGACGCCTGCCCGAGCAGCGGCATCGCCGCGATGTAGCCCAGCAGGTAGCCGGTGATGATGGGGGTGACCTGTTCGAGGCGGTTCACCGCGATCTCCAGGTCACCCATGATCTGCCGGAGCACGCTGACCACCACGTAGGTGTCCAGCGCGCCCAGCAGCACGGCCAGCGCGCCCGCGCTGATCGCTACGGTGCGTCCCCTGCTCATGGCGCGGTGATCGTCACCGGCTTGTCCACGTCGGACAGCGTCAGGTCGACCGACGCGGTCTGGCCCTCACCGCCGGGCAGCTTCACCGAGGCCTTGACGGGCTGCTTGTTGTCCTCGCGCAGCCACACGGAGATGTCCACGTCGCTGTTCACCCCGGGCACCAGCGCGCTCGCGACGTCCTTGGTGACCTTGCCGGACACCTTGTACGCCGAGGTGCCCTCCACCGACTCCTTGCCGTCGGTGCGCGGGTTCTGGATCTTGCCGAGCACGTTGGCGATGCCCTTGTCCGGGTCGAGGATCGCCGACGGGTCGTAGATGTTCGAGCTCAGCGACGCCGGGTACTTCTGGAACCCCCCGGTCGGGCCCTTGATGTAGAGCGAGTCGTCGACGAGCACGAACTCGCCCTCGATGAGCTGGCCGAGCAGCGTCAGCTTCACCGTGCCCTTGGCCGCGCCGGACGGCCCGCCCTCCCGGGTGAGGTCACCCTCGGCGTTCTGCACCGGGATGGCCGATACCGACCCGTTGACCTTGAGCGAGAAATGCGCGCTCTTGATCCCCTTCGTCACCTCCGCCGACTCGCGCACCAGCGCCGCCCCGTCCGGCAGGTCGCCGCCACCCCCGGTCGGCTCCTCCGACGTGCACCCCGTGACCAGCAGCCCGACCACGGCCAGGACCGCTCCAACCCACCCACGCTTGACCATGGCCCAGATCGTAGGCGGATCGAGCTGAGGGCCGCGGAAGTTGTCCACAGCCCACCGCGCCCGCAGGTGTTACAAGCTTCAACCTTTCGGGTGTTGGTGTCGGAGAGTGCTTGAGTTCCCCCAAATGGGGGCTCAATGTGGGTGGTGTTGATGGCGGGAACGAGTGGTAGGTGTTCATTGAGTGACGTAGCTCTCGACAAGGTGCCAGCGATCGTGTGGGCCGACCTGGTGCCGTACGCGTCCGTCGTCTTCCTCGAGGTGACCGACCGGGTCGGCCCGCTCGCGGGTCGGATGGCCACCTACCTCGCCACCCCGTGCGTCGGCATCGGCGGTCAGGCGGAGGTCCTGGCCGCGGGCCAGCTCACCGCGGCGGAGATGACGTCGGTCGCGGGCATGGGGTCCATCGTCGAAGAGGGCTTCGAGGAGATCGCGGCCGTGATCCGCCGCGCCGACCGCGCACCGCTGTTCGCGGGCACCGACCTCACCGTTGCCCTGCGCAGGCGCCGCCTCGTCGCGGTCCACTGCGCCGACCCCGCGATGCGCGACCAGCTACTCGCCTGGGTCGACCAGACCCCGTCGCTGGGCCTGCGGCGCGTCTCGTCCTGGCTCATCGAGCAGGCCGTCGGCGCCACCGAGGCCCTGGTCTCGCCCGAGCACAGCCGCGACTTCGAGGACTTCCTCTACCGGCTGTCCGAGCGCATGGACCTGATCGAGTGGAACCTGTCCCGCGCTCTTATCCCTGCGATGAGCTAGGTCGGAACATCTTGCGGTAAGCCAGCGGAGACACGCCTATCGCGGCCCGCAGGTGTTGCCGCAGCGAGGCAGCGCTACCGACACCAGCCCGCTCGGCGACTTGGTCGACCGGTAGATCTGTCGTCTCCAGCAGCCGCCGCGCCAATCGAATGCGCTGCTGAATCAACCACGCCCCCGGCGACAGCCCTGTCTCCGCGCGGAAGTGTCGAGAGAACGTGCGCACACTCATCGCGGCATGCTCGGCCAACGCCGTCAGCTCCAGCGGCTCGTGCAGCCTGGCAAGCGCCCACGCGCGAGTAGGCGCGACGCCGTCAGAGCCACCTTCGGGCAGCGGGCGATCGATGAACTGCGATTGCCCCCCTTCGCGCCACGGCGGCACCACGCAGTAGCGAGCGGCCCGGTTCGCGACCTCGCTGCCGAAGTCCGTCCGGATGACGTGCAGGCACAGGTCGACGCCCGCGCCCAACCCCGCCGAGGTCAACACGTCGCCGTCGTCGACGAACAGCACGTCCGGGTCCAACCGCACCGACGGGTAGAGCGCCCGGAACTCGTCGACGAACTTCCAGTGCGTGGTCGCGGGGCGCCCGTCGAGCACCCCGGCGGCACCCAACACGAACGCGCCGGTGCAGATCGACATCACCCGCGCGTCCGGCCGCACCCGCGCGAGTGCCTCCCCGATGTCACCCGGAAGAGTGCCCAGGTGCCGCGGCCCGGGGGAGCGGGTGCCGGGCACGATCACCGTGTCCGCGGTCTCCAGCGCCTCGGGGCCGTGGTCGAGCAGCGCGGTGAACCCCGTCGTCATCCGCACGGGCTTCGCGTCGACCCCACACACCACCACCTCGTAGAGCGGCACGCCCTCGCCGTCGACCGCCGCGCGCATCACCTGCGGCGGGATCGTCAGGTCGTAGCCGACCGCCTCGTCGATGGCCAGGACCGCCACCCGGTGCGTCATGGCCAGATTCTTGCACATATTGGCAATCAGGCCACTAGGCCACAGTGGAGCCGACACCGCACCCTGGACGCCGTGACACAGACACAGATCCGGGTCCGGCGGCCGCACTGGGCCTGGTTCGTCGCGGGCGTCGCCTTCGTCGCCCTGGTCGGCGCCGCGGGGTTCCGCGCAGCGCCCAGCGTGCTGATCGACCCCCTGCACCGCGAGTTCGGCTGGTCCACCGCGACCATCTCGACCGCTGTCAGCATCAACCTGCTCCTCTATGGACTGATCTCGCCGTTCGCGGCCGCGCTCATGGAGCGGCTCGGAATGCGCCGAGTCGTCTCGGGCGCCCTAGTGCTCGTCGCCGCCGGTAGCGGACTCACCGTCTTCATGAACTCGAGCTGGCAGCTGCTCCTCCTCTGGGGCGTGCTCGTGGGTGTCGGCACCGGCTCGATGGCGCTCACGTTCGTCGCCACGGTGACCTCCCGGTGGTTCGTGAAGCACCAAGGCCTCGTCAGCGGCGTACTCACCGCGGCAGGCGCGGCCGGGCAGCTCGTGTTCCTGCCCGTAGTCGCCCAGCTCGCCACCCACAGCGGTTGGCGCACGGCTTCCCTAGCCATCTCCTTCACCGCGCTCGCCGTCGTCCCTCTTGTCCTCATCGCGCTCCGGGACAAGCCCAGCGATGTCGGCACTACCGCCTACGGAGCCACCGGTAAGGAAGATCCGATCCCCGCCACCAGCGGGCGAACCGCGTCCCGAGCCCTGCAGGTGCTCAGCCAGGCATCGCGAACCGGGACGTTCTGGCTCCTCGCGGGCGGCTTCGCCATCTGCGGCGCTTCGACCAACGGGCTCATCGGCACCCACTTCGTACCTGCCGCCCACGACCACGGGATGCCCACTACGACCGCTGCGGGACTCCTCGCCCTAGTCGGCTTGTTCGACGTCATCGGCACCATCGCGTCCGGTTGGCTTACCGACAAGGTCGACCCGCGCTACCTACTCGGCGCCTACTACACCTTGCGCGGCGCGTCGCTGTTGATCCTGCCGCAGCTGTTCGCCCCCACCACCGAACCACCCATGTGGGCGTTCATCGTCTTCTATGGTCTCGACTGGGTCGCCACGGTCCCACCGACGGTTGCCCTGTGCAGGAGGGTCTACGGCCACGACGGACCCATCGTGTTCGGCTGGGTCTTCGCCTCCCACCAGGTCGGTGCCGCGCTCGCCGCGGTCGGCGCGGGACTCACGCGCGACCACCACGGCAGCTACGACATCGCCTGGTACGTCTCGGGCGGACTGTGCGCTCTAGCGGCCGTCATGTCACTGCGCATCACCTCACACGGGCTCGATAAGGCGCGCACCACCAGTTGATGTCTACGCTGCGCACATGGATCGCCAGCAAGAGTTCGTCCTGCGCACGCTCGAAGAACGCGACATCCGGTTCGTCCGGTTGTGGTTCACCGACGTGCTCGGCTTCCTGAAGTCCGTCGCGGTCGCGCCCGCCGAGCTCGAGGGCGCGTTCGCCGAGGGCATCGGGTTCGACGGCTCGGCGATCGAGGGATTCTCCCGGGTGTACGAGTCGGACATGATCGCCAAGCCCGACCCGGCGACCTTCCAGGTGCTGCCCTGGGAGACCCCGGACGGCGAGCCCTACTCGGCGCGGATGTTCTGCGACATCGCCATGCCGGACGGCTCACCGTCCTGGGCGGACCCACGGCACGTGCTGCGCCGCACGCTGTCGAAGGCCAGCGAGGCCGGGTTCACCTGCTACGTGCACCCCGAGATCGAGTTCTTCCTGCTCAACGACCTGCCGCACGACGGGAGCGAGCCGACCCCCGCCGACAACGGCGGCTACTTCGACCAGGCCAGCCACGCCACCGCCACGCACTTCCGCAGGCACGCCATCGAGACCCTCGAGGCGATGGGCATCTCGGTCGAGTTCAGCCACCACGAGGGCGCGCCCGGCCAGCAGGAGATCGACCTGCGCTACGCCGACGCGCTCACCATGGCCGACAACGTCATGACCTTCCGGTACGTGGTCAAGGAGGTCGCACTCACCCAGGGCGTGTTCGCGTCCTTCATGCCCAAGCCGTTCTCCGATCAGCCCGGCTCCGGCATGCACACCCACGTGAGCCTCTTCGAAGGCGACCGCAACGCGTTCTACGACAACGAGGACCCGTATCAGCTATCGGCAACCGGTAAGGCGTTCGTCGCGGGTCTGCTCAAGCACGCACGCGAGATCTCGGCCGTCACCAACCAGTGGGTCAACTCGTATAAGAGGCTCATCGTCGGTGGTGAGGCCCCTACCGCTGTCTGCTGGGGACACGCCAACCGGTCCGCGCTGGTCCGAGTTCCCATGTACTCGCCGACCAAGGCGTCGTCGCGCCGCGTAGAGATCCGCTCGCTCGACTCGGCCTGCAACCCGTACCTGGCGTTCTCGGTCATCCTCGCTGCGGGCCTCAAGGGCGTCGCAGAGGGCTACCCGCTTCCCCCGGCCGCCGAGGACGACGTGTGGTCGTTGTCCGACGCCGAGCGCCGCGCCGCCGGTTACGCGAACCTGCCGCAGAACCTCGGCGAGGCCCTGGCCGAGATGGAGAACTCGGAGCTGCTCGCCGAGACGCTCGGCGAGCACGTCTTCGACTACTTCCTCCGCAACAAGCGGACCGAATGGGACACATACCGGCGCAGCGTCACCCCCTACGAGCTGCGAACTCTTCTCCCGATGCTCTAGTCCGATCACCCGATCGCTCGACTGGTAGGCCCACGGGCGCCCTTCGAGCCACTAGGTTGACCGGGTGCCCGACGTGCCCCCCGACGCCGTGACGACCGTGATCGCCTGTACCGCGGTGGCCGCGCAGGACCTGCCAGCCGCCCGGTTGGCGGCCAGGACCTTCCTCGACCACCACCCCGGTGCCCGGTTCGTGACCCTGCTGGTCGACGGCGAACGCTCCGACGGGGTGCTGGTGCCCGAGGACATCGGCGTCCACCCGGCCGAGCTCGCCGACCTCGCCACCGGCCACACCGCGGCCGAGGCGTGCGCCGCGCTGCGCCCCCGGCTGCTGGAGTCGCTGCTGGTCGACCACACCTGC
Source organism: Actinokineospora globicatena (assembly GCF_024171945.1). Taxonomy (GTDB): domain Bacteria; phylum Actinomycetota; class Actinomycetes; order Mycobacteriales; family Pseudonocardiaceae; genus Actinokineospora; species Actinokineospora globicatena. Next base: position 3,864 of record NZ_JAMTCR010000002.1, on the reverse strand, counting down.
CCGGTGATCTACCTGGCGCCGTGGACCAGGGTGTACGCGCCGTTCGCGGCCGCGGTGACCGCCCCGCTCGACCAGGCCGCCGTCGTCCTGGTGCCCAGGGTGCTGCGGCCGCTACCAGCGGACGGCCTGCGCCCCACCCAGCAGGAACTGCTCGCCGCCGGGATCTACGACGACGGCCTCATCGCGGTCAGCCACGGCGCGGAGCCCTTCTTGCACGCCTGGGCAGAGGCCTGCTTGGACGACCCCGCGCGCGCGGGGTCGTTCCTCGACGGTGCCCCTGCCATGGCTGACCACCACGTATTGCGTGACCCCGGTCTAGGGCTCTCCGGGTGGAACGCCGCCCAACGGGCGCTAGCGCGTGATGCCACCGGCAACCTCACCGCGGGCGCGGCGACTCTACGCACGGCGATATTCCAAGGCTTCGACCCAGCCAAACCGTGGCTTCTTACCGCGGAAATCACCGACCACCCGCGAGTTCTCCTCTCGGAACACCCGCTGTTGGCCTCAGTCGTCACCGATTACGCCACCGCGCTCGACGACGTGTACGAGCTACCGCAATCGACAGTCCGATTTGGCAAACTCGCAGATGGCACTGTCTTCCCCGCACCCCTGCGCGCCGCGTACCGCGCCGCTAGGAGCAGCCAAGACCCGCCTCCGCCCGCGGGCGTCGAGCCCGCCGGGTTCCTGCGTTGGGCGTGTGCTCCCGAACCAGGTGTTCCCGACGCCACCAGGTGGTCGTTCGCGCTCTGGCAGGGCGACCCTGAACTGGGCGAACGCTTCCCCGAGCCGTTCGGGGTCGATGCCGCCGCTTACCGCGACTGGTGCGCGACCGACGCCGTGCTCGCGGGACGCCTCCACCAGCGCGCGGTACCCGGCCAGCAGACCGTCGACGTCACCCTGATCGACCAGATCGGCGTGTCCGTCATCGGCACGGGCCCACTCGCGGACCGCGTCCGCCTCGCCGCGGAGGCATCCGGCCTCCCCATCTCCGACGAGCCGGTTTACCCGGTGGTCCTCGCCTGCGGAGTACCAGGCGGACTACCGCGACAGCGCCACGTCATCGCGATTAGAGACGACCTCACGCCGATCCCGTTCCGGGCCGACGAACGATGGCTGGTCTGGCCTACTGTCGCTCCCGCTCCAGACGGCATAGCCACACACACGGTCCCGTTGCCACTGCCTGACCCAGGCGCGCGCGACGAGGTCGCACGTGACCACGCGAGACACCGACTAGGGCTGGGAGACGAATTCGTCTTCGTCGCCTTCGCGGATCGTGGAGACGACCTGCTGGCAGCGTTCGCCGCCGCCTTCCCAGGCCGCGAAGACGTCCGACTCGTGCTCTTGGTGCCCACAGCGTTCGCGCGCTCCGAGGCTTCCGAGAGACTCCGGCTCTCCGCGGCGGCGGACTCCCGTGTCCGGCTAGTCCCCGACGAGTCCACCTTCGTCGCCGTCGCTGACGCGGCGAACTGGGTCGTGTCGCTGGATCAGCCGGATAGCTCTGACTCGGCCCGGGTTAACCGCTGGCTGGCAGAGGTGTCTCTGCGGGCAGTCCCGACGATCACCCTCGCCGGGGGAGCGGCAGCTGACCTGCTCGGACCAGACAGCTGCGTCCCACTACCCACCGACGAGTTCGCAGCCGACACGATGGTCGCGGGCGCCATCCGCGACCTGGTCGACGACCACGCGGCCGCCGACAAGATCGGCTCGGCCGCGCGCACGCACGTGCTCGAACGACTCGCACCTGCGGCCGCTGGAGCTGCCGTGCGCAGACGGGTCGAACTCGCGTACCGCAGTTGGAGAGCGGGGCGTGCACTCGCCGCTGCCACCGAAGACGACCCACTGCGCGCACTACGCGCTGCCCGGCACGCCCTCCACCGGCGACCGGACACCGACGTGGGGCACAAGATCCCGATGGCCCCGCAGCTACGCCGGGCCGTGCTGCGCGTGCTCAACCACTACGACGCGCATCTGACCTCGGTGCTCGCCTCGCTGATCGACGGCATAGAGCGCACGGCCGTCGAGCTCGTCGAACGCCAAGACAGGCTCTCTAGCGCGGGTGCGGGCCTAGACGCGGACCTACTACGCGCGGACCTCGACCTGGTCGTGGACCGGATGGGCCAACTCGGCAAGCAGGTCTCCGCTACCGGCGAGGAAGTCGTTCGCCTGAGGGGGGAGACCGCGGCAGGTACACGCATAGTGGACGACCTCACCGCACAAGTCCGAGATGTGTCCACAAGGGAGCAACACGACAGCTCTGCCGAGGTCCGGGCACTGACCGACGCCCTAGCCGCGAGCAACGCCAGGCTGGATGCGATGGAAGCGCGCCTGGCCGCTCAGCAGGCCGAGGCGGAGAGCCGACTCGTGATGGGCTCGTGGTCCGCGGACCAGGCACTTCGCGCCACTGATGCCCTTCGCCGTGTCGTCGTCCGGCAGCACGAACGCGGGGTCTCGGTCGATGTACCCAGCTCTCCCGTCTTGTGCGACGCGGGACTCTTGCGGCTACCTGCGCAGGACAGCGTCATGTCGGCCGTTCTGTCGAGCAACGGGGTCTGGGAACCCGACGTCGCGGAGCTGGTCGACTCGCTCATCGAGCCCGACAGCGTGTTCCTCGACGTGGGCGCCTACGTCGGCTACCACGCGATCCGAGTCCTCAGCCGACTCGGTACGAGTGGGACCGTCGTCGTCGTGGAGCCCGACCCGGACGCGGTGAAACTGTTGCGCCACAACGTTTCCGAGAACGTCTCGGACGTGGTCGCCGACCACCTCGTCGTGCTGCAGGCCGCGGCCTGGGACAGCACGACCCCGCTCGTGGGGACCCCCGCGCCGGGCGGCGGTTACGGGGTTCGGCCAGCCGGATCACCGGAAGTGACCACGGACACACAAAGTGGATCAGCGGTCCCCGCGGTCCGGCTCGACCGCGAGCTCGACGCCATCGAGGCCACCAAGGGGCAGCGGCTGACGGTCGTCAAAGTGGACATTCCGGGCCTCGGGCACCGCGCCCTGGGGGGTCTCGTGCGCCGCCTGCGCAAGGATCGACCGAACGTCATCCTCGCCTTCGACGGCGCCATGACCAGCGGTTTCGGTGATGACCCGGCCACCGTGCTCAGCGAGTTCCAGGCGTGGGGGTACGAGCTGGTGCGGGTCGGCGAGCAGGTGCCCGCCGCGGTGGCCGATCTCGTCTCCGACGTGCTCGCCGGGCGGGTCCGCACGCTGTGGCTGCGACCCCCCGCAAGCCGCTGACCAGGCGATTTGACTTTGGAATTCGGGGTGGGTAACTTTCTCCATGTCGCACGGAGCGCCGGACGGAACAGGACGCAAGAGCCTGGCGGGGACGGACTCGGAGACAGAACGGGTCGAGCGGTTGACACCGCGAACCGAACCGAGTAAAGTACTGCGACGTTGCCACGATCTACTTCTCCCAGCACAGGGCCTTCCGGTCCGGCGCGGGTGGGATACGATCAGGTGAATACAAACTTGCTAGGCAATACCAGCCTCGGATGAGGTCGCCCATGGTGGCGGTTGAATCGGATGTGCGTGTGTTGTTTGAGAACTCAACAGTGTGCCGATTTAAGCCAGTAGAGCTTGAATGATTGAACCCTATTTGTGGGTTCCTTTGAGATGAATATGATGCCAGTTTGGTGTCTGTTTGTCAGGTATTACTCTTAAAGCATCTTTGGAGAGTTTGATCCTGGCTCAGGACGAACGCTGGCGGCGTGCTTAACACATGCAAGTCGAGCGGTAAGGCCCTTCGGGGTACACGAGCGGCGAACGGGTGAGTAACACGTGGGTAATCTGCCCCATACTCTGGGATAAGCCCGGGAAACTGGGTCTAATACCGGATATGACCCCGCACCGCATGGTGTG